>CAVWVI010000003.1:0-1683874 GCA_963758495.1 Oligoflexia bacterium | reverse complement strand
ATGGTGTGCCCGATACGAATCGAACGTACGACCTTCAGCTTCGGAGGCTGACGCTCTATCCAACTGAGCTACGGGCACAGAAGAGCCTAAGCTAGCAGAAGTCAGATGGTTTTTCGAGGGGGAATTCTCGTCGTTTGACGCCTCGGACAACTTGCGAAATGCGGACAAATGCAAGTGGAGCAGAAAGCCTAGTTAATTAGATCAATTTCGGCAACTTGCTAGCCTATGTAATCATAAATACAGAGTTTTTATGATCAATTTTATGCGCATAAATTTGATCATATTTATGTCGATTTAATTGTTTAGATTAGGTATCCTAATATTTATGAATATTGGCAAGATCAAACCAGAAAATGAAAAATTCCTATCTGAATATAAGAAGTTTGGATTTGCCACTAAAACCGAGCTAATTAATATTGCCCTAGATGAACAACGCAGAAAGCTAGCTCAGCTGAAACGCGCAAAATGGCGCGAAGAAGCATTTAAAGAATATGCAGCAGAAGGCGTTCAGAACTACTTCGAGATTTTAGATGCAGAGCCGTTCCACAAGTAAATCTGGTCCGAGCGCTGGTCAAGACCAGCACTCTTATGAATCTGGGGAAACGGTACTCGTAAATCTGGAACTTACGGTGGGAGGAGAAATAAGAAAAACGCGTCCTTGCCTAGTCATCCAAAGCGCCGGAATACACTTTGATCTTATTATTGTCCTACCTATTACTGATAGTGAGAAAAAGCATTCAAGTAGCCTTCACGTCCTCATAGCTGATCTAAAACTAGCAGGCCTGACAAAGCCCTCGGTGATAGACTGTTTCCAGATTAGAGCTATTTCCTGTGCGCGAGTAATAAAAGGCCTTGGCAGAATCGAGGATGAAGTATTAGGACAAGTACGCTCACGCCTTGCTAAGATTTTAGATATTGGCGAGGAGCATATAAGCTAGTTGATCACTCCTATTATAAATTTTACATTTTAAAAAATGACTAGGTTTCCCACGGAATTTAATTCTTTTATGAATTGCACAGCCCCATTTCTCCTGATATGAGTGCTCCCGCATTCTTGGAATCAATTATTGGGATTCAAAAAAGGGGTTAATTAAATGAAAACTAAAACCGCAATGATTGCCGCTCTGGTGATCTCTTCAAATGCTTTAGCATCAACTACACCGCCATTTCATAACCCAGCTAAGGTTTCACCTGTAGATATAGGATTCAGGCATAACATTCTTCCTCCCGTTCACGTTCATCCTGACTTTATAATAGACCACCCTATTGTACATCCTCTTTTGAATATGTATGAAGACGACCAAAAGTTTGCGAATATCTTCGCTGAAAATGGCTCCAGCGAAATCTGTGGCCCAGCTGCGATGGCGAATGCTCTTATCTATTTAAAGTTTAATCATATGCCGATCTTTCCAAAAATTCTTGAGCATTCGGCAGCCGCAAACGCGACCAATGGAAGTTATGTTGAGACTCTCTTTCACCTTTGCAAAACTGATAAAAATACGGGTACTGGAATTTATGACCTTCGAAATTGCGCCATAGATAGCTTAACTGAAGGTCAATACAATACATCAAATACTTATATTCGAGGAATTCATTCAGATCACCCTATACAAAAATATGCGCCAAATCCTGGAGATCTTCGATTGATGAGTCAAAGTAGCTATCAACCAGGCGCCTCCTCCATTGCGAGTGATCGTGGCGTAGTTCTTCTTTTTGGATGGTACACAGTGACCTTAGACCCCTCAACTCGGAAAAATATTTATCAGCGAGTAGGTGGTCACTATGTCACTCTAGCAGGATATGATAACAGAAACCCCAATGTGTTTTATGTCTCGAATCCTTTGGTGAATTATAATTTACCTCACTTTGGAGATATCCGATTTTCAAAGATCACTCTGGAAAGAGTTCCGAATCAAACGAACTTAGTGCCTCCAGGTGAATTCAAAAACCTGTGGCAAACGCAGGATCTTGTTGGAGGCAGTCTAGCGGTCCTCGAAGATATGGTGATCATTCTCCCTTTAAACTGATTTGACTCTGGCTAAGCAGATAAGTATCAAAGAGACATAGTTAGAGGTGATCTATACTATGTCTCTATTTAGGCCAAAATACTTAAGCCCAAACATTTAAGCTAGAATGCGATGCAATATTTTTCATTGCTTTATTTGAGATTTCAGTATACCTGCTGCGTTCATGAGTGTGCGGGGATTATTTATTTTTTGGATTTTTTTATTAATTACCCATTCGGCTAACGCTTTTGGAAATACGACTCTTCAACAAAAGTGGGAGCAAGAAAAACAACATCAGCCCTATCAGGAGTTCAATCCATCATTAAGAATACTTCAGGATCGGCATGTAGTTTTTGTTGGTGGCATTTTGAATGAGGTCGCAAATTTAATAAATAATTATTACGACGATAACCGAAAAGCGATCGAAGAACTGGGGGGGAGCTATACTAGCTTAAAGCCAAACTCCAAGAAATCCATCCCAGAAAATGCAGAAACTGAATACCGTGAAATTCTTAAAATTTATTATGGCTTCAATTCAGAAAATAATGAGCGCCCGATAAAACCTTTGATTCTGATTGGGCATAGTAAAGGCGGTGCTGAAACTTTATATACAATTCTCACGCACCCGGAGCTCATTCTAGATGGGGTCATAGATCGAGTATTACTGATTCAACCTGCCATTGGAGGCTCACCTTTAGCAAATCAGGAGCCCAGTTGGTGCTTGCGCTGTGTTTCATATGTTCTTGATATCTTACCCACCTTACATCGCCCTAATTTAACTACTCTCAGTACACAGGAAGCTGCAAGAAATTTTGATGAGGCATTTGAAACCTATCAACGGTTTTTTCAAAAAATGGCTCAAACACAAGGATATGAAGCTGCTCAAAAAGCAAAAGAAGAAGTGTCAAGTAAGATTTTCTATGTGAGAAGCAAGATTGATCCTGACGCAAATCCTAGCCAAATTGGCCTTGGCACAAAAATAGTGCTCAGTGCATGCCGAAACCATCTTGATACCCAAGAAGATAACGATGGTTTACTTTTAACCACTGCACAAATGGATACCAGGATTGGAACTGATCTGGGGATTATGATTTCAGACCATGTCGGTCTCACCGTCAGTCTAGTGAGTACTCTTTCTAGAGAAGACCGAAAGGCATTTACTCGGGCAGCAATTGAGCAAATTTATGAGTGTCAACAGTAAGCAGTTCCTTTAGTGTTGTTGACAATTTATTGCTTCTTTTCTCTTGAACCAAATATCACCGTGCCTAAACGAATATGGGTCGAACCCTCCTCAATAGCGATTTCAAAATCACTAGACATTCCCATAGACAACATCCCCTTTGTATGAGGCCTACACTTATACTCAAGCTCTCGTAATGACACAAAATACTTTCTTGAATCCTCTTGGGAGGGTGGAATACACATGAGCCCTTGAAGGTCTAAATTTGGAATACTCGCTATTGTTTCTACAAAACTCAGAGTCTCATGAGGAGACAAACCTTGTTTTGAATCTTCTTGACCTAAATTGACTTCAATAAAAATAGGAAGGTTACCCAGACGTCCCAGTTCTGACCATCTTTTACTCAGCTCATGAGCTATTTTTTCTGAATCCACCGTATGGACAGCGGCAACATAAGGAATGAGGCTTTTCACTTTATTAGATTGCAAATGCCCTATAAAATGCCATCTGATTTCAGTACATCCGCGCTTATACAGGTCTCTTGCTTTATCAATAAGCTCCTGTACATAGTTTTCTCCAAAATCCCGCTGGCCCATTCTATAAAGCTCTTCTATTGCTTCCACGGGCTGTTTCTTACTCACGACGATCAATAATGGCGCTTGCTGTGTTACGTCCAAACTCATTGATTTGGAAACTCTTCCTAATATTTCTTGATACCTTTCCTTCAGAGAAGGCAAGCGAGTTTGTGTCATTTTAGCCAGCTAAAAAGACTTTTTTTTGAAATTTTTTGAAGATCCGTCAGCATTTGAGATAGAGGAAGACCTACGACATTCGTATAGCTTCCTTCAATTTTCTCAATCAATGCAGTGCCCAGTCCTTGTGCACCATAGGCACCCGCCTTATCCATGGGTTCGCCCGTTGAAATATAAGCCTCAATCATTTTCTGAGTAAGACTTCGCATAGTGACTTTAGACTTTACAACACGAGTCATCTTTTTTTCCAATCCTTGTCGACGACTTACCAACAAAATGCAGTACCCAGTAAATACAGTGTGCGTCTTACCTGCTAACAATAGTAACATTTTGCGAGCTTCACTCGAGTTTTCTGGTTTTCCCAAAATTTTGGCCCCATCAGGGGACACTACAATCGTATCAGCGGCAATAACAAGACAAGTTGAATACTTACGCTTTGCAAATTTTTTAATGGATTCAGCCTTCTCCTGAGCAAGCCTGCCTACAAGCTGAATTGGCTTCTCGCCTGGCTGAGGAGCTTCATCAACATTTGGAGCTTGAATTTCAACTTTAAGATGAACTTGATTCATGAGATCCACCCGCCTCGGCGAAGTGGAAGCCAAGATAATTGGAATTTCTGATCCGGTACTCATGCTAAAACCCTCTTACTCAAAATAGAATTGAGTAGATATAAACCGGAATTGATCTTTGAATGCACGAAAATTATCTGTTTTTCTAAAAAATACTGTCGCTTCAGTTTTTACATTTGCTTCACTTGCAAATAAAAAACTACCTCCGCTATGAAAAACTGATGCCAAACCTAGCCCGGCACTGGCAATTGCAGTTTTAACTCTATATTCATCTTTAGTATATATTTTAGAAAAAAACGATAAAAGCTTGGCTTTATCCAAGCTACCAAATAAATCAACAGCAGTAATCCCTATGTTTTGACCATCAAATCCGATGTGCAATTCAACTACGCTTTTGCCCTGAAGTTCGAAAACTGTAGAGCGCGCAACCCCAGCCAAGACAGGCTTTCCAATAGAATCAATCGGGGCGTCAAAAATTGCATTCATTAGAAGTTCATCCACTGCATTGGCAATAACACTGGCTGTCCGACTTTGAAACTGTGCCGAAATGAGATAAGTCTTCACTACCTCTACTGCAGTTTGCTTTTTTGCTGAGTTATCTAGTTTAATGACTTGTATCCTTGTACCCGGTTTTAGCAATTGACCCAATCCAAACGCTCGCTTAGTCAATGTAGCCTTAACGATACGACCATAATATTCCCCAGCGTCTTTCGGATTTTGAAAGTTTCTTAAGATAAAATGACCAAATATCGGACTCTGCAGTAGGTAGGAACCCTTTTCTACATCCTCTGAGCTTATAAAATGAAAAGTATTGGCATTTACTTTATCAGAGTACAATCCCACCAGCTCTTGAAGCGCTGTCTCAAAAGCTTGATAAAGCTCAACAGATGACCCATCAATAAAGGTCACTGTAATATTTTCCTCCTGAAGTAAAGTGACTCCCGCTCTAGCGCTTGAGACTTGCTTAAGCGATAAACCAGCAGTAATTGCTACTTCGGCAGCAAAAATTTGATCTTCCGGATTATTTGAAATGAGCAGTAGTATTTTTGACAAAAATTCTCCTTATCTCATTAAGAACCCAAAATACTCTTCTTTGATATCATCAAACATTGCTTTACCGCCACATTTTGCGCATTTAAAATCAGGAATTTTAAATTGAAGCTTTTTAAGATCTTCCGTTTTAAATAATCCTACTAATTCGCATTTACAAGATGTGCACGCAAAAGGAACATAGATAGACTCTACACTACCTCCGCAAGTAAAATTGGAAATTAAATTTATCTGTTCTACAATTGCAGTCGAACACTCAATAAATTTCAACTGTGTGTTTTTTGTCTGACAAGATTGAAAATATTTGATCCACGCTTTCACTCCAACCGAATTTATCCTAGGGACCTCTTTACAATG
Source organism: Oligoflexia bacterium (assembly GCA_963758495.1). GTDB lineage: Bacteria > Bdellovibrionota > UBA1018 > UBA1018 > UBA1018 > CAVWVI01. The sequence goes on along the minus strand of CAVWVI010000003.1, from coordinate 1,677,960 downwards.
AATGACCATTTGAGGTTGAGGAGGACCAATCAATTGATCAAAATTGGCTGATTCCTCTACAGAACCCGAAAATCGAACTAAAAGTACAGGACCTTTTTGCTCTTTTGTTACATTAACCACAAATACCTCATCCGATTAGTTGAATTAATTAAAAATGTTAGTGAAAATATAAGAATGGAGCAACAGCAAATTAAAGTCTCTCTTTCCGTTGGGACAAAATTGCTTGTAAGCATTGTTTTACTTACCTTTATTGTCATCCTTTTTCTAAATATCTCTACTATTTTACTCTTTCGAGGGGATAAAAGAGCATACATCTATCAGGCCCAATCTACTGAAGCCCTCCTAACGGGTAGGGAGTTTCTTTTAACAACCAAGCATGCTCTAGAAACCCTCAGAATTTCATTGGCCTCTGTAGACCCGAAAAAGTCAATTACGCCAGCTCAAACGTCATCGTTGCATTCGATCATTAATAATCAAAATGAAGTCTTTGCTAGCTCTATCTATTTGACAAATTTAAAAACAGGTACCACCAGCCTTTACTCTGAAACTTTCAAGGATAAAGATCTCAAAGAACAAAATATAAATCTTCAAGACTATAAAATTTCACCTGATTGGATGACATTATTATTACCGGAACTTCTCCAAAACTCCTATGCTTTTTTAAATCTCTCTCAACTGGGAGGATCTCCTATTTTAGCTGTCATCCTTGCCGATACAGCATTAAAAGATAATCCAGAAGGAATGCCGATTTCAGTCGGTCTGATTTCACTCAAAGGCTTTGGAAGCGGTTTGAACAAACTCAAGCTGACTATTGCAACACGAACCGGTTGGATTCTCTATGATACCGATCCCACAGTTTTCTACTCAAAAGAAAATATTTCAAATAATCCCTTATTTGAAACCGCAATCGCCAGTCATTTAATTAATGGAGCAAAAGAGTATGAATTTAATGGTACCCACTATTTAGGCTCCTACGTACTTCCCGGGCTGAACCTCATAATTTTAACAAACACAGAATGGCAAATAGCCATGAAAGCCACCTACTTATTGATAGAAAAATTTATTCTTCTAGGTTCAATGGCAGTAGGAGCAGCTATTATCTTTGCGATTTTATTTGCAAAAACACTTACCGCTCCTTTAGAAAAACTCTATGAAGCCACCAAGGAAGTAACTAGGGGAAACTTCTTACTCAAGCTCGACGAAAATGGAAAAGATGAAATCGGGGCGTTATCCAGTTCCTTCAATATTATGTCCAAAAAAATTGGGGAACTCATTCAAGAAAGCATATTGAAAGTTCAGCTTGAAAATGAAATCGCCATCGCCTCAACCGTGCAACAAACCCTGATTCCTCCCTCAGAATTTCGTAATGAGTGGCTCCATATTTTCAGTCACTATCAAGCAGCATCCCAGTGTGGCGGAGACTGGTGGGGGTTTTTTGGTGTAGGAAATAGGGTTGCAATTATGATCGCCGATGCGACCGGTCATGGCTTTCCTAGTGCCCTCATTACCGCATCTGCTCGGAGTTGTTTTAGCGTGATGCACAAATTAGCCCAAGAGGACCCAGAGTTTAGCTTTTCACCCAGTGCCATGCTCTCATTTGCAAACCGTGTGATTTTTGACGCTTCTCTTGGCAAGATCATGATGACATTTTTCATCGCAGTAGCTGATTTTGAAACAAAGACTCTCAGCTATGCTAGCGCAGGGCATAATCCCCCTTGGCTATTTAGAAAAGAAGGGGAAACTTACAATTTGACCAGCCTCGTTGCAATTGGACAACGATTAGGTGAAGTTCGCACAGCACCTCCATTTGAAGAAAAAACGATCCCTCTCCACCCGAAGGATATTATTTTTCTCTATACCGATGGCCTAACCGAAGGAAAGAATGCTTCTGATCAAATGTTCGGAAAGAAGCGCGTCCGAAAGTCCGTTGAAAAACATCTGGCTCATGGCCCTCAGACCATTATCTCTCACTTGATGGAAGAATTTCTTACACATAATGGAGGAAAACCCCTAGACGATGACGTTACAATTGTTGCAGCCACTATTTTGGCTTTAGCGGGAGCAGGCCAAGATCATGCGTGATTTTAAATTTAAATTATGGGAAAAAATCCTTATTTTACTCTCGATTCTATTCTTTTCCTTGGCCTGTCTTATCTATGTCACAGATTTTCCGCTCAGAAAGTATATTTTTAATTTAACGGAGGACAGTAACCAGGTTGTTATCGGTGAAATTATTACAAAAACTGGTTCGCTTCGCCGCCAAATTTCAGGCCAATCCGAATTTAAAAATATTGAATCCCATGACCCCGTTTATAATATGGACGTCATTGTCACTGGCCCCTTATCGGAAGGGCGATTACGTTTTGGGAATAACGGATCTGCTGATTTAGGGCCTAACACAATGGTTCGACTTGCATTTCAGACTGATTTTTCACTAGGGAGCATTTCAAGAGAGAGTCCACGACTGGAGGTAGTCACAGGGAAGGTCACAGGAAAAGCCGGAAAGCATAAACTTGTCATTAAATCACAAGGGAAAATTCTCACTATAAAGCCAAATACCGTTCAAACTACGATTGTTAAAATTATCCCGACTCGACCCTCTCCTCGACCGGCTCCCACCTTGAGTTTCCAAGAAGAAAACCCAACAGAAGCACCTCCTCAAGAAGCAGAACCATCACCCAGTCCATCTCCTGAACCTTTGCCTACTATTTCAGCCACCCCAACGTTTACGTCAGAAGAAGCGGAAAAAACTAAGATTCTCTATCCCAAAAATGGAGATCTATTGGAAGTGGCACCCTTCTCACCAAAACCCATGAAGACCGTAAAATTTCAGTGGCAAATATCCCCGTCTGATAGAAAAGCTCGTGTCACTGTTTGGAAAATTGCAGGTGCTCTTTCAGAAAATAACTCCCATCGTACTGAACTTTTTCATCGCACTGTAGAACCCAACGAAGGAAAAGCCCAAACTTCATTCACTCTCGACATGCCGGGAAGCTATGAATGGGAAATTACAGGCACTGAAGGTGAAGTATTATCCATTCCTGAAAATACCCATGGCACTTTCACATTAAACCCTCAATTTAAAGGGATTAAACTTTTGAACCCCTTGGTGTCCGGTGAAAGTATAAATTCCAACAAGCTGACTGAAAATTTACTCGCTGACTTCAGCATGAAAGTCCATTGGAAGAGTTATGAGGGTGCAAGAAAATATTATCTTTGGTTCGGACGTTCCCCAACTTCTAAAAAAAGTCTTTTTGAAAAGACCGTAGAAGATCCTGAATTTATCTTTAATAAAGATAAGATTCTAACGGAGCAGATCTACTATAAAGTGACTTCTATCTTAGACAATGGATTTATCGTTTCCTCTCCTATTGAGCCTTTGACATTCAATTACTTGCCTCCGACTTTAGTCTTACCTACAAATAATTCTTTGATTAAAATGAAATCAATTCAAAAGAACAGCAATCGCATTTTGCTCACTTGGCAAAAAACAAATTTCACCCCAACGTATGAAGTGGAAGTGAGCCGTGATGCCGGGTTTACTCAGATTGCAATCAAGAGAACTTTAAAGGATAATTATTTCATCCTCACTCATCCGCCTCATGGAGTTTATTGGTGGAGAGTTCGAAGTATTTCGAAGGATATTTCTAGCCCGATGAGTTCGCCTTATTCTTTTTCAGTAGTACTCTAAATGATACAAATCACTTAAGTTTTTTAGGGGTAGAGTCGTCATCATCCTCTGGTCCTTTGCCTTCTAAACCGCGCTTAAAAGCACCCATCCCTTTACCTAAAGCATGACCCAATTCTGGCAACCGCTTGTGCCCAAAAAGCAACACAACAAAAGAAAGGATAATTAAATGACCTAGACTTAATCCAAACATACTGTTTTGGTACCCTAATTGAAGGATGGCGTCAAATACGATTCTGAGGTAAGCAATATACAACAAAATACTTTTAATAAGGAAAAGTTAGAAAAGCATGAAAGCTACTGAATATCATTGCACAATTAGCTCGTTTCGAATGCTCACCCCGACCGTATTTGAAACGGTTTTGGAGACCAACCAGCCATTGGAATTCAGAGCTGGCCAGTTTGCGAGCGTTATCATTCCAGGAGCTGGTCCCAAAGGGCGAGACCTTCGAAGGGCTTACTCGATTGCTTCTGCTCCTGAATCTACACTCATTGAGTTTTGTGTGAAGATAGTGGAAGAGGGACCAGGCACCCAATACCTCTATCGTTTACGCCCAGGTGATCCTATCCGGATCTTGGCGCCATATGGTGACTTCGTCTATAAACCTAAGGTAAAACGTGGCGCTTGCTTTATCGCTACAGGTACAGGAATTGCCCCTTTTCGTTCTATTTTCATGTCTAAACAGTTTCAAGAAGCCCCTCCCCAAAAATCTTATTGTCTCCTGGGAGTTCGAACTGAAAATGAACTTCTGTATCGAGATACTTTTGGTAACTCTCCCCACATCGAATTTGTAGAAGCCGTTTCCCAAGCCTCAAACCAATGGATGGGCTTCCGAGGTCGAGTTACAGATTACATCCGTAACATGACTACTGATTTCCCATGGCTTGAAACTGAATATTATCTCTGCGGCCATGGAGGAATGATTCAAGAAGTAAAAGCGTTCCTCTTGGAAAAAGGCGTTGCCAAAGACTCTGTGCATCAAGAAATTTATTATAAATAGACCTTAACTTCAAAGGAGTGGTAGTCATTAGACCTCAAGAGCGAAAGTTACGGGTCCGTCATTGATCAATAATATTTCCATATCGGATTGAAACACTCCCCCCAAAGTTTCAATCCCCATGGAATTACCGATTTTTAAAGAAAGCTCATAAAGCGGCTTAGCAATCTCAGGACGCTCAGCAGCAATAAATGATGGCCTTCTCCCGCTGTCACAATCTCCCAAAAGGGTGAACTGTGAAACAATCAGGTGGGATCCTTGAATATCTTTTAACGAGAAATTCATCTTACCTTGCTGATCTTCAAATATACGAAGATCCGTAATTTTTTGAAGAAGCTTTCTTAGCTTACTTTCATCATCACCTTTGGCGATTCCAAGGAGGGTGAGAATCCCTCGGTCTATTCTTGAAATCAATTGACCATCCACTTTAACCTCAGCGCACTTAACACGCTGAATAATTGCCTTCATCCTATGTTTTTCGCGGCGGAAACCTTGTCTTTTAAGACAGGGAGGAGCCGCGCTGCTCCTTTTCTGATTAATGTAGTTCGTCGCGCATTGAGACGAACGCAGTTTTTCTTAACGTTGACTGAATCGTGAATTTTTGATCCATCCAGTTCTGAAAGTGCAAAAAATCCCGAGCTTCTTTTTCCTTTTACAAATCCTATCCCTTGAGGAGTTTCGATCAGGTCAAACTTTCTAATCCCAAATAACTTTCCAGTAGGGATTTTTTGTTCTGATCTTATGCCCGAGGTTTGTTGATAATCTCCATGGCTTACATTCCTTTTGAAGATTACGGTGTTCGATTGATCAACTGCTTCACCATCCGACAAGCAGATGGCCACCGCATCGTAATAGTGTGTTTTGGGAAGATTCAAAGATTCTCTTTTAAATTTAGTCTCGTATCCAAACGTTTCTTCAAAAGCCCAGCCGCTTTTTTTCAATTGCGACTTCACTATGTTGATTTCAGTAGCATGCTTTGTCTTGGAGGCCGTCTTCGATAATAACTTCGTGTGAATTTTTTCTCCGAGCATTCCCTGATGAAGCTTGTCATGGCAGAACTCGCAGAGTGTGATTAGATTTGAAGGAGCGTCTGTGCCTCCTTCTGATCTAAATTGAATGTGGTGAACATGCAATTTACTGTCGCCATTTTTTCTGCACTGTTGGCAAGTGTAGGCGTCTCTAAATAAGACATAAGCTTTCGTATTATAAAAATCTTTCTTTTGTCCTTGTTGGTATGTCCAACCTTTCTTTTTTGAAACTGAAGGATTGCTGATCTTGTGAATATCAAAATTCGCCAATTCTACCCTCCAGGTCTGAATAGGAAGAATGGACTCTAAGAAGTTTCTCTCTCTCAGATGAGCATCCACTTTGCTCCGCAGAGTAGGGGTGAGTTTTCCAGCTTTTCCACGATTGTCGAATCTTGCTGGCCTGTATCTGGTTTTTCTTCCTCGACGGCTGCCTCGATACATTCCTCTCTGAGTCAGCTTGGATTTGATATCGGATCTCAATGTCACTTCTGATTGATAGACGACTTGACCATTCGCTATCGCAGCGACTCCCATTTTCTTAGAACCCGAGTCCTGCCCTGCTTGGATCGGTTGGATATATCCGGTTGATCCATAGTTGAGCTTAATTATAAAAGGAGTCCTTTTTATTACTTTGGCTTTTCCACATTGAAGAAGCCGTCTTGATTTTCCAGGAGAGCAAGGCATCAACGGCTTGCCTTGTGCGCTTAGAACAAATACTAAATCTGCATTTCGAGCATTCTCTACACGCATTGAGTATTCCTCCCTAAGCAGGAGTGATGCGTATCCAAATATTTCAAGGTGTTATTTGGAGTCCGACTTCCTCTCGAAGGGATATCCAGAGGTTTAACTGGCACAAGCACTGACCCTAACCCTTTAGATTTGTTTAACCGGTGCCCACAGAGCGCAGAACTGAGGTGATATTCGGCGGTGTCTATAGATTCTCTGGTATCGTTTACCAACAATTGATCTCCTTTCTGTTGGTCTTCTGGTCACCCTAAGCTTTTAGTTTCCTTCAAGCTCCGTCCTTTAGGACGGGGTAGTTGACATGAATTACCTTTTTATGGCGCCTGTTGGAGAAACTTCCTGGCATGTCTAAATTTGAGAAATACCAGATCTCTCTCTTTTTGACTCACAGGATATACAGTGTAATTAACTTGTTTGCGCGCTCGAAGAAGGGGTTTCGCTTCGTGATCCCAGAACCTCTTAATATGATTCAAATGCTCTTGAATTTCATGGCTGTTTTTTCTCGCTCCGGCATTTTCAATCAATGAAAAGACTAAAAGCTCTAAGAGTGCCTTCGAACTTCCCTTCCAAAACTCTTCCCCAAGGTTCATCCACTCAGTTGGAAGCTGACGAAATCCATAGACATAAGAATAGCTGGGAATTTTTTTAAAATCGCTTTTCTTTGGAGCAATCGGGTGCCCTACATACTTCAACAATTTCATAAGAGAGAAAAATGCTTCCCCCACAATTTCTCGAGATCGAAAAGCCCCATGGAATGAGAAGTCCTGGAAAAGCTCCGGCTGAGTTGTATAACAAAAAAATAATCCCTCTTTTGCAAACTTCATCCCAATCATAGGATACAGAAAATAGAAAGCACCCGCGACATTCCACTTCGGACGAAAAGTCTGGATGATCTCCGCCTCTAGAAGCTCTGCATCCAGTTCTGTTTCGCATTCTTGAAATTGAATTTTCTCGGCAAATTCGATAATCTTTCGCATTTTTCTATGCTTTTTGCGTCGCTTAGCATTTTTATATTGTCCTAATCGACGCCTCAGATTTTTTGCTTTCCCTACATAGATCAACTTACCCTTTTCATCATAAATTTTATATATACCAGGAGTAATCGGAACTGTTCCTAAAAAATCATTACCAAATTTGAGATCAAATGATTTCATGCTGTTTTAAAATCCAAGTGCTACTTTAAAGTCCAAGTCGAACACTATTTTCTTCGAAGCTTCGATTTAATCTCTCCCTTAATTCATCAAGTTCGCGCGTGACCTGGGATAACCTTGCTTCGGCCGTATGGAGGCAAGTCAACGCAATATGTTTCTCACGACCTTCCTTCTTTACTCTTTCATCCAAAATGTCATTACGATTCTTTTCATTGGACAGGATTTCTTTCATTTCTTCAAGTCTCCTCTTGAGTTCTGAAGACTCTTGAAAAATTTCTTTCGTTCTCTGCTCAGCAGCAACCGCCTTTCCCCACGAACTTTTATAACGTTGCAATTCGGATGATGCTCGATTTAAATCTTGAGTCAATTTCTCCACCTGACTTACTTGTGACTTTTCGTTCGCCTGAGAAGATTGAAGGAGCTGCTTGAGAAGCTTTTCCTGATCCTTGAGAGACTCCTCGCGCTGTTGATACTGCTCAAGTTTTGCCCTAAGTAGTTCTACATGAATGACTAACTCTTTCTTTTCCTTTTGAACAGTTTCAACAAATTGCTTCCATTCCGTTTTATAATGTTGAAATTTCGTTTTATAGTGCTGAACCTCTGAACGAGAGGTACTCAGCTTTTGTGTGAGTTGCTCAATATGATTCAGTCGGTCTTTTTCTTTCGATTGAAAGGTTCGCAGAGTTAATTTAAAAGACTCTTCCCTTTGTTTATAGATTTCTATATTAGCCTTCAGCTGCTGATTATAGGATTGTATCGCATTTATTTGTTGAGAGAGCGTCCGTATCTGATTTTGAATATTTTTTTCAGATTGCTGAACAGCGGTAACTTGGCATTTTAATTTTTCTTCACGAGTTAATGAATTACGAAGTTTATTCTCAGCCTCGTCTGCAGCCTCTGCTTGTATCAACTGAAGCTGACGAAACTCTTCTCGCGATTTTTTTAAATTTAATTTTTCCTGGATGAGTGCTTTTTCAAGTTGTCTAGAAATTGAAAAATATTGATCTAATTCATGATCAATTCTAGGTAATTCTGGCAAATTTAACCGAGTGTCAGAATGAGGGAGACTAGTGGCTTCTCTTAACGAAATAACCGGGTTACCTTGGCCTTTTACATAGGCGCTCATTAAAAATCCCCCCTAAAATTATCAATAGTATTTCTTTATTCTCTATTGATTAAGAAAAGCCGTAAAGAGGTTAAACTTGCCTACACTCTGGACTCTATCCATGTAATTGACTCCTTTAGATATTTTATCGACTCATAAGACACTAGGCACTCATGAGTTCAGTTTTGACACACTTTCGCACCACGTCAAATCATGACAAAATGTAGCTATTGCTTCCACACCTTGTAACTAAGCATTATGAAAGGACTAGATATATGCGTTCGGTAACATCTCATATTGGATCAACAATCATGCCTGCAATCGAGCCCCCCAGAAAAGTGCTCATAGTTGAAGATGACCGTTGCCTTCAAACCATCCTTTGCAACTCAATTCGAATGATTTCACCGCATGCAGAAGTGGATTGGGCCCTCAACGGAGAATCCGGCTTCGATAAAATGGAAAAAACTTCTTATCACCTCGTCATTGCTGATTATCTTTTACCAGGATTTATGGATGGTTTATTAATCTGGGAAAGATGCAAGAGTGAATACCCCTCAAGCGCATTTATATTGATGTCTGGTTTGTCCGTAGAAGAGTTTTTGAAGATGACTAAAGGAAAGAAATCTCCTCCTCCTTTTCTCCTCAAGCCATTCATGCGAAGTGAATTTTGTACAATCGTAAAAAATGCTTTGGCCTTAGATAAGATCTCACAAGCAGCTTAACCTGACTTGCGAAAGGCGACAGAATCGTTGGAAAATAACAATTGTCTTAAGGTTTTTAATTTTATAGCCGATAGTTACGTAGTGTATGAAGCGGCTACCTAATTATCTCTTCTTTGTTTTCATGGCCTTACTGATTCTTGCTCAGGGGATCTTTTGCCAACAAGGCTTTGCTACCAATATAAGCAAGGAGTGCGCTCTACTGAAAGAAAAATTAAAAACTGAAAAAAGTCCAAAATTAAAGCATGAATATATTAAATGTTTAGAAATGTTAAAATCCTTCGACCTCAACTTGAAGTCAGAGCGTACGGGTAGAAAATATATCCCAGACTATTCTTTATGGAACACTAAAAATTTTCGCGCCATTAGAAAGAATTTAGAAAATGCATTAAAGAATCTTGACAAAAAAAATGAAAGCGAATTTCCAGTTTTTGAATTTTATCGTCTAATTGAATACATCGAGATAAATAAATCAAAGTGGATAAAACACCCTGAAAACAAACCTGTTCCTTTTACAATTAAAAATCACGAAGGCAACACTGTTCAAATTAAAATCGAAGTTGATAGTAAAAAGGGCATCTATTTGAATTTTGGCTCGTATAAACTAGGTGAAGGCGCAACGAAGGTCTTTGAGGGAATTGCGAGATACAGTGACTGGGCGACAGTTGCAAGAGGTAGACTTCTTTCTGATTGGATGCAAAAATATGGTAACCTTGGAATATTTGACAAAGACCGCGTTATTTTAGATTTGGTCTCTAGTCTTCCAGATCAAGAAAAAGTAGGCTTTCCGGAAATTTATCATGTTGGCAATAACTTCCATACTGGAAATGAAATTACGATTCAAAAACTCTATCCTTTTAAATTGTGGGACGCCATCAATGGAAATGAGCCCACAGTAGGAGCTCAATTCTCTGATCTCAATACAAAATTAGAGGTGCTTTTAAAAATTATTTCTCCAATTCTTATTCTCCATAGGAATGGAATCATTCATAATGACTTGACCCCAGACAATGTGCTTTTAGAGCTAAAGCCAGCTTCAGATGAAAGCATGGATCAAATCGTCCAGGTGAACCCGGTAGTCAACGATTTCAATAATTCAATGATTCTCCAAGACACTTTTGGAGTCAATAATGATGCAATTCGAATCCCAACCAATGCCCAGTATGCACCTCCAGAATCCATTCAAAGAACCTGGATAGGTTCGAATCGAATTGAGAAAATTGAAAATGCCTTTAAAGGGGACGTATTCTCTTTAGGGGTAGTTGCTTATTTACTCTTTTATCTCGATCCTGATAAACAATATACTTATCCACCTTGGTTTAAAGAATGTCGAGGGCAAGGTCTTAATTATGATGACCTTGGATCCATGGAGAATTACCGTCGATGTCTGTTGAAGGAAATTCCAGTGTTATTAGAAACACTCAAAAATGACACCCAACACGATCCCCGATTGAATACTTTGATTTCTCAATCATTTGATCCAGATGTTCTTCAAAGACCCAGCTTGACTCAATTTAAACGAGAAATAGAAGCTATTTTCAAATCTAATAACGACGATTACCCCCCTGCTCCTGGAATTAATATCTTACTTTCTGAAGTTTCAAATAACCTCAATTTGAAACTCTTTCAGGATAAATCGCCGGGAACATTTACACTGATTCCTTCCACATCAAAAGATGGAAAAGTAGTGATAAATTTGATTTATAGAACACCTACCTATAGAGATAAAAGTAGCAATTTAAAGAAAATTGATAAATTACGGCATCCAATTAAATCACACGAGATGACTGTAGATGAACTTGAAGATTTAATTTTTAGAATCAGGTCGCTTCAAAAAAGTGGTGCTCTATCTACTTTCTATCCATATGAATCAAATGATTCAAATTTTACACCCCTCAATTTTTTATTTAATGCCGCGACCCGCATGGAATCTCTTGCTTTATCATCCGCGCAAATTAAAAAAGGATTTAATTATATTCATGATCGACAATTTCACAATTTAAACGAAAAAGACGATGGATCAGTGAACCTTTTAAGAAAGTTTAAAAATTATCATGTTTTTAAAATCACCTCTCAGGAAGTTCAAGCTCAACTGAAGGGTAAAGTTCCAGGTACTTTTTTATTGAATATTGCAGCAATTTCCAACGCACAGGGGTCCTTTGGTTTAAGTATTGCCTATGTAGGCGAAGATAAAGATTACCCAGATCAGAATTTGATTATAATAAAAAACTTACCTTTTGATCTCGAACAGACCGACTTTCTCTCACAAGATTTAAAGTTTTTAGAAGCCATGGGAATGATTCAACTCAAAAAACAAATGTTTCCTATTGAAATAACTCGATCGCCTTATAAATCTCCCTTAATTCGCTCGACTTTAAAATCTCAACTGTTACAGAAGTAGACTTTATCATGGCCGAAGCACGGAAAATAATTATCATATCCTAAAGTCTTCACATTGTAGATCCGATAAATCTTCTAGAGAACATGATTCAAATGGCTGGGTCCAATATTTTAAATTCTATTTATCAAATATTATTGATTGAGGACGACTCAGACTTTCGACTCGCAATTTCATCTACCTTGCCTGAAGAAATTCTCCTTGTCTCTGCTGCAAATGGCAAAGAAGCGCGACACTATTTGGGGAAGCAAACTTTTGACCTGATCTTACTTGATCTCACTCTTCCTGACGAAGATGGTCTCAAACTTTCATCTTGGATTCGCTCGGAGGAGCGATTTCGAGAGATCCCTATAATGTTACTCACCGGGCGAGCTGAAATTGAAGATAAGGTGATGGCCTTTTCCTTGGGGGCGGATGACTATTTGGTAAAGCCCGTTGATCCAAGGGAATTTAGGGCCAGGGTTCTTTCTCGATTAAAAAAATCACGAAGAAGGGCTGAAGTAGAACAGTTTTTTTGCAAAGGGAATCTCAAATTCATGGTTCCTGTTCAGCAAGTTATTATCTTAGATAATGGTAGCTCTCGAATCATTGAGATGACACCCCTTGAGTTTAGATTACTTTTTCTTCTAGCCAAAAATGAGGGCCGTATCTATTCCCGCGACGAATTGATTTCCTTGGTCTGGGGGAATCAGATCACTGTTCTCGATCGAACAGTTGACTCTCATGTGAGCGATCTCAGAAGAAAACTCTTATCTGCGACCCATACTATCAAATCAGTTCGAGGAATAGGGTATCAACTTGCAGTCACCCACTCCACACAGGAAAAACGATCAGCATAACATATTGTTTTTATTATAGTTTTTTTTAAGATTTGTGGCGAAATCGCCAAACTCTCCCCACAACCCCAACCATCTTCATCCATTAGCCTTATAGATAAGGAGACTGACTATGAAATCCAATCTAATAAGCAAAATAGGGATGATCACTTCAATAGCTCTCTCAATGCTTTTAACAAGTACAAGTTACGCTACGACGTTACACGCTGGAAGATATACTGCTACCGCCAGTGCTCGAGCATCAGTAACAGTAGTTCAACCACTTACTTTGAGCACTAAAAAAGACTTTACTTTAAATCAAATCACGCAAGGTGCAAATGCCGAAATTATACGTCCTATGGATACTGGCGCTGCTCAAGTGTATGCTATTGGAGAAAAAGATCACCTGATTACTGTCTCTTTTGACTCCCAAATCTCATTAAATGATAATGCTGGAAACCACATTAATTTTATTAACGTAAAATCAGATGCAGGTAATGGGGACTCTGGAAGCAGTATTAAATTAGATAAAAATGGACACACGATCTTCCAACTCGGTGGAACCAGAAGCGCTATCTCAAAGAATCAAATGATTGGAATGTACACAGGCTCCATAAACGCTACTATCGCTTATCAATAAATGATTATCGTTTCTTAATTCTTAACCTGCCAAGCCCTCTCCTCCCTCTCTCTTCCCCCTCCCCCTCTCTCTCTTATTCTAAATATTTTATAAAATATGAATCGGCTATAGAGCTATATTAGAATGAAAGGTCAGTTTGCCACCGCGAAAGAGAAAAGCGGAGCTGCAATATTTCCACAGGTGTTCACACTGTTCTGTATGCTACCGCCCAGTGTGTTCGTAGGATTTACGACAAACTTCAAATTCCCAGCCGCAGAAGGTGCGGTCAATTTTGTACCATTGCTGGCATCAGCCGCCGAAGTGGGCATCGCAAAATTATTTATATTCCCTCCGTTGCATGCCGTAACTGCGGCATCTGTGACAGGTTGGCCCGTGCAGATGGAATTCGTGCTCAATACGAGAGGAACAACGTCACTGGTTGTGCCACTCGAGCATGACGTGGTTTTAAGAGTGAGACCAATTGCAGCAGCATCTGCGGTAATCTGAGCTGGCCAGGTGGGGGTGCCGTTGTTACAGATCTTTTGGCCGGTGTTGCTTCCTCCTGCATTACAAGAACTGTCGGAAACAGGACTACCACCACCACCCGTAGATGTAGTGGTATAAGTTCCTGCCGCCCATGCATTAGAGAGTGAGTCACCAACCACGATCACAACGCACCCAATAGTAGCAGGAAGTGCACCCGAACCGATGGTTGGGTTCGAAGCAAAATTGATAGTTTGGGAAGTTTTCGTGAGGGCCACTGTGGCGATCATCCCCGTCATACAAGTTGGATCCGACGATGTATAAATTCCGTAAACAGGCAAAGCCATTGTCGTAACTGCACTGACTGGAAGATAAGCAAAAGCAGAACTTGAAACAAGAAGTGCCGAAATAGCAATCAATAAGGATTTTTTCATTTTTATCATTTTTATGTCCTCTAGGAGTTAATCTGCAAGATCAGGAAGTCGAGCCATAGATCGTATGGGTTGTCGCAGTGGTTGAATTTCCACAGCCTTGCACTACGACTGCCAGTCCAGCCACCAAGGCAAAGAGTACTAAGCAGAGTCGGTATTTTTTTGACATGCGTTAAGCTCCTTTTTTTGAAATAAATTAAATATTTATATTTAATTTATATTTTTAAGGAGTTTTAAGGTCGAGTCAACCTCAATTTCGTTCCTCATAAGAGCAAGGTCGTGGGTGCTTGACAAAAACCCACTTGCCTTTCATTAGACTGCGGCACGACATTTAAAGTTCGATACTCCCGCGACGGGACTCATTCGAATTGACAACGTCGGACTTGTCAAGGTTCCCATTTCACTCCTAGTTGGGTAAGACGAGCAATATATTTTGAATCATCCCAAGCGCCAAACCGTACATAAGGGCGTTGTTGCGATTGTTCTTTTATCGTAGCGACTAAAGCACCGCAACTCTTAGTTACGCCAGACCTAGTACAAAAATAGAAGATTTCGGCAGCGATAACCTCAAGTTGTTTCGCAAAGTAATAAACCATTTTATCTGGGTCGTTCATTGCAGATCGCATTTCTGAGAAGGCTTGATCGTATCGAGAATGTGATGCATAGAGACCCGCTAAATAATAGAAAAACCAAGGCGAGTTCATCCGATTGTGCTCCAATAGTGCAATCTTTTTTTCGGTGCCCCATCCTGGATAGTCGAAGGTTGACTTTGCAAGTAAAAGAGGCAAGTCATGTTGGTCGGGGTCCCACTCCTTAACTTGAAGCGCAATGTTTAAAGCAGGTTCGATCTGCCCCGCATCTAAAAGAAACAGACCGTATTTTGTTGCATTGGTCGGTGTTGCTTCTGTTAAATATGCATTTTCCCAAAGTTGAAGATTCGATTCCCATGCTCTTGATTGCTCAACCGATTTATAGAAGAAAAACGACAGTACCAGTGAGCATACGAATGCGACGATTACAACCCGAATACGTTCAGCAAAGAAACTCTTGTTTTTCTCGATAACAAAAACCAGCGCAAAAAATACACCCAGTCCCGCATTCATTAAATAAGTACCGGACATAAAAATATTTGTCATTTTTGCGAGAACCGGGACGAGTGGCAAAGTAAAATAGAGAAGCCAAAACCAACACTCTCGGTTACCGTATTTTTTTAAAATAAATACAAAGATCGGAAGTAGCGCCAATCCGATCATGTTCTTAATGCTACCTGGATACGGACTTGAAATGCACGGCCAAACCGGGCAAATAACTTGGAAAAAATATCGGCCTAATGCCAACAACCTCACTCCAAGATCATTGTGTTCTGGACTTACGTATTTCCCAATGCCACCATTTTGAGCGACAAAAATACCAGTGTAATATTTTAGATTTAAATAGAGGCAAAAAAATCCAATCCCTGCACAAAAAAACAACAGCATTTTTCCGGTAGCTGAACGCAAAAGACGAAAGCCATGTCCCGCGAGATACACCAAGGCAAACACTGGCCAAAGAACGTTAATCGGCTGCGAAAAGCAGGCTAGAAAGTAAAAAACTAAAATCCCCACTAGGGTGGATCGCTTGAGTTCCTTCGCTCGGTGACTTTGGCACGCGTCAACCACTAGAAAGGTGGCTGCAATAATAAAAAAAGTCGAAAGAAGATGCTTTCGTGCGGCTATCCAAGCCACTGAATTTATAAAAACAGGATGAAATGCATAGAGCGCCGTTGTACCGTAAATAGACCACTTTGAAACCCCTAGCCTCAAAAGGATCAGGTAAATAAGAAATATAGTCGCAAGCCAAATGATGGCGTTAGTCAAATGAAACGAAGCAAAGGGAACGAACTGTTTAGCTTGAATATCAACCCAATAACTCAGGTCCCGGACGGGCTGAACATCATAAATCCGTCCTACTTTGATTGCGTTGAGATACTCAGAAATCGAATTTATTTGTTCCATTGGGCTTACGAGAATTTTGTCATCGTAGCCACTCAAAATTGGGTCCATAACGCTAAGACGAAAGTACAAGACCACAAACCCAAGGATAACGAGGCCAAAGAATGCAAGTTTGACTTGCTGATCTGTGCCACTCCGACGATGGAAATTATTTCCAAAAATCTTGATCAATACTTCCCCCGACTCAACTCAACGCCCGAGCTTGCTCTACGTTAATCTCTAAAGCACACCACCCTATTTTGGCCGTAAAAATGAAATAAAACTACTCTAAAAAATACTCTACCGAATTTGCATTAATAATTGCGAGATCGTCCTTGCCCTGATCGTCATCGGTAATTGAAAGGCCGAAGAACTGCCTGAGCACTCTAGCAAGCAGTTCAGTAAGGGGCGTTCCAGAATTTGTCAGAATACCCTTATACTCCCTTAACTGTTCCACTCGTTGCTGAAACTCGTTCTATTTTTTAAACAGCACACTCATCTCTCGTTGAAGTGCGTCCTCTTCTTGAAATCTGAGGTCATCTAGCCATGCCGGCAAAGACACTGAGTTCTTCTGCTTATAGTCGATTACAGAACTTGCTAGGCCCGAAACGAGTTCCAACAGGACCTTGGATTCAGTCGAGTAACCGTGAAACGGTAGTACGAACAAAAACTGTAGGTACTCGAAGCCAATACAGGCGATTGCTGTTTGTGCAGCAGGCGAGGGCATCGGTTGCGCGGTCAAGAGAGGAGGCATGCCTTTCTTCTTGGTCATTGATCAATCATCGACCTACGGTTGCTGATTCTATATTCACTTCAAACACGTACTCTGGAACCAACTCGCCGATAACTTTTGCATCGCGCTTTAGAGAGAGTTTAAAAGTCACCTTGCCTGCTCCCATCAATGGGAATTGTGGTAGTTTAGCAAAGATCGGAAATGGCTTGCTTTTGTCCGATATCGCGATGGCTCCGGCAACTTTCGCTATGTGATTCCCTTGATATGAGCCGGTTGATCCATAGTTGAGCTTAATTATAAAAGGAGTCCTTTTTATTCGAATCTCTCTCTAAAGTGCAAAACGCTACCGCGTTTTACCTTTCGTATTTCCGCCATTTTTGATTTGCTATTGCTAAAATTAAGTCATTCGAAGGAAGGAAAATCTTGATGAAACCCCTGATATTCCAAAGTATTCCAAAATGGCGGAGAGAGAGAGATTCGAACTCTCGAGCGGTTTTACCCGCTGCTCCCTTAGCAAGGGAGTGCCTTCGACCACTCGGCCATCTCTCCGTAAGTGGACTACTCTAAAATATAACCTAGCCTATAGCAAATGCCTTTGGAAAGGGCAATATTACAAACTACGTCAGTGAAAAACAAAGAAGGAGAAGTTTCATGACTACATGCCTCAACCCTATTGCTGTAATGATCTTATTCAGCTCATTGGCCTGGGGAGCGGAGATCAAGCCAAAATACGGTCCAGAGGCAATTCCTCTTTCGATTTCTCACGAATACTTTCGTCAGCACTCTACATCGCCCTTTTGGAAGTACATCCCTTATTATCTCCCTCAACAAACTGAGAGCTCTTGTTCAGTTGCAAGTGTTGCCATGCTCGTCAATGCAGCTCGAGTAGGAATGAAATTTACCGCTGAGGACGAGCTTGTGACTGAAGCAGGGCTTCTAAAAAAACTGCATGAATCCACTTGGAGCAGAAAAACGGGTTTATTGGGCCGTGGAGTCTCTTTGAGTGAACTTGGGCCTCTGATTCAAGAGAGCTTAAAAGCTTATGGCATTCATCCCATTCAAGTCGAAGTGGTACACACTCCAGATCTGTCTGAGAGCACCCGAAAGAAACTTCATGAATCATTGGTAAAAGCTGAAACCTCTAAAAATGAATACCTTGTGATTAATTTTATTCAGGGCATCTATACGGGTGATGCTGACGTAGGACATATTGCCCCGTTGGCTGCATACGACTCAGAACATAAAAAAGTACTTGTACTCGATCCTGATCGCAAGTGGTATGAGCCCTATTGGGTCTCCGAAGACACCTTACTTAAAGGAATGGTAACTCGTGACAAAGGGTCCAATCAAAATCGAGGCTACGTCAGAATTAGCTTGCCCGAACGTCAATGATTTTGAATTCATTCACGTCCACAAGTCCTCGGTCCGTTAATTTTAATGAAGGAATAACAGGCAAGCTGAGAAAAGCCAGCTGTAAAAAAGGCTCACCTAGCTCACAGCCTACCGCTTGACTGGCCTCTTTCAGTATTTCAAGAGACTTTTTCAGTTGCTGAGGACTCTGATTGGACATGAGCCCTCCAAAAGGCAGAGGGATCTGAGCAAGAACGTGCCCGTCTTGAACTACACAAAAGCCCCCACCCATTTGAGCTAAATTCGCCAATGCTACTCGCATATCGGAAGCGTTACTTCCTACTACAATTAAATTATGACTGTCGTGGCCTACACTAGAACCGATAGCACCTTTAAAGTGTGTACCAAATCCTTCCACATATCCGTTTGCAGGCTTTGAGCCCTTTCCATAACGTTCTAGTACTGAAAGCTTCGCCACGCCGGGCGCATCACTCATGAGCACTCGATGATCCGTAATAATTTTTCCTTCGATAATCCCAATGACATGAACGAGGCCCTGTGGCCCTTCTAAATCCACTGTCTCCGGTATATGTGCCTGGATAGAGTTTGTAGCACTGAGATTCGCTTTTTGATTGGGGTCTAAATCCGAAACCCAAATCCCATTCTTGAGAACTTTACCAACAGCACAAGACTGAAGATCATCCAGGAGCACAAGGTCCGCTTGATAACCGGGAGCAATAGCACCCACTCTTTTCATTCCTGTATTTAATCCATAGTGCCGAGCCACACTCCATGAGGCACATCGAAAGGCAACCTCAGGAGGAACTCCATAACCTATAGCGCCCCGGATTAAATGGTCGATGTGACCTTCTACTTCAATATCCCATGGATTCCGATCATCTGTACAAAAACCTAAGCTAGTAGAAGTTGCTAGAGTAAGGAGAGGTGAAAGAGATTTTAAATCCTTTGCAACGCTCCCTTCTCGAATCCAAATAGCAATTCCTTTAGATAATTTTTCACGAGCCTCTTGGAGCTCTGTTGACTCATGGCAACTTGAAATTCCTGCCGCCGCATAAGCAGAAAGATTTTGGCCCCTCAGTAAAGGACAATGTCCATCCATTGGCATTCCCACGAAAGACTCAAGCTTTTTCATGACATGAGGATCCGCGTTCAACACTCCTGGCATATTCATCATTTCAGCAAGTCCCAAGGCTTTTGGGTGCTTTGCTAAAAGAACTAACTCTTCAGCTGTAATTTCTCCGCCACCATTGGTCTCCATATGTGTTGCGGGCACACAAGAACTCATCATGACCCACAAATCCATATCCAGACTATTTGATGTATCTAAAAAATATTGAATTCCGGGAACTCCCATGACGTTAGCTAACTCATGGGGATCACAAATAGCCGTGGTTGTCCCACGCTGTAAAACAGCCTCTTGAAAATTCAGAGGCGCCATCATGGAGCTTTCTACATGAACATGAGCATCCACAAATCCCGGCACGAGCCATCTTCCTCGTGCATTATAAGTCCGCTTAGACTTCAATCCCGAATCTACACCTACAATCACTCCATTCGAAATGGAGAGATCTCCCTGCTTCCACTCACATGTAAATACATCCAGATAAGTTGCATTTTGGAAAATCAAATCACATTCAATACGACCTTGTGCTGCATCTATCCTCTGCTGAAGTGAAGAAGGGGTGACCATAAACCGGCTCACTCTCCTGATTCACTTTCCAATTCATGCCAACGCGCATAAAGTCGATCAATTTCATTTTGAAGCCGTGTCATTTCTTTTGTTATTTCGACGAGCTGAGTAGAGTTTGAAGTATTCACGGGCAATAGACTTTCGGTGGTTAATTTGGACAATGCTGCTTCGGCTTTCTGAATATTCTCTTCCATAGAATCGAATTCCCGCTGCTCTTTAAAACCCAGCTTTTTTCGCTTCCCTGCAGGTAATTTCACAGCAGCCCCGCTTTTAGCCTCTCCACTTTTAGAAAGCAATTGTTCTTTAACATCTGGAGAAAACGGCAAATTCTTTGCTTGCTGTACGTGCCAAGTCTCCCACTGCTCTAAACTTGCAAACGAGACCACTTTCCCAATTGCCGCTCCCACTGTTCCAAACGCAAGAATTTGAGTTGCAACTTGATCCAAGAAATAACGATCATGGGTAACAAGTATCACGGCACCTGGAAAATCACTCAGACACTCTTCGAGTACATTTAAGGTGGCCATATCCAAATCATTCGTGGGTTCGTCCAAAACAAGCAAATTGCATTCTTTTAGCATGAGCTGAGCAATTAAAAGTCTACTTTGCTCACCTCCTGAAAGCTTCCCGACTGCCATATCCATCTGACCTTGGGTGAATAAAAATCGATCTAAATAACTCCGAATATGGACTCGGCTCCCACGGTAATCCACATACTCCCCCTGAGGGCATAACGTTTTAGCGACAGTAGTGGTAGGATTCAAAGCATCACGATTTTGTTGAAAGTAAGAAACAGTTAAATTGTCCGATCTAATCACAGTGCCAAAGTCCGGCTCTTCCAATCCTAACAAAACTCGAATTAAAGTAGACTTGCCGCACCCATTTTTACCCAGAATACCAATGCGCTTGCCGGGTGTTATCATCAAATCGATTCCTGAAAAAATGGATCGAGAATCATAAGATTTAGAAATCTTTTTCGCATCAATCAATTTTTTCGGACTTTTCTCTGAAGACTGAAAATCTATACGTGCCGTTCGAACTTGATTTCGATATTCTAATTCACCTACTTCATCCTTAAGGTCTCCTGCACGCTGAATCCTAGCTTGCTGCTTTGTGGTACGCGCTTTTGCACCTTGCCGAAGCCATTCGGTTTCTCTGCGTAAAGTATTTTTAAGGATGATTTCCCTACGTTCTTGCGCTGCCATCATTTGATCTTTAATATCTAAATAAGTAGTGTAATCCCCTTTTACACTTAAAAGACCACCCTGATTTCTTTTATCCAGTTCAAGAATTCGATTTGCAATTCGTTGCAAAAATAAACGATCGTGCGTAATCGTCAACGTCGCATAAGGAGCACTCGCCAAGATGTCTTCCAACTCCATAATGCTTTCTAAATCTAAATGATTCGTAGGCTCATCCAAAAGAAGCAAATCGGGTAACCGTACTAATTCTCTGGCCAGTGCAACACGCTTTTTCCATCCTCCTGATAGATCCTTGACCAACAACGAGGGTTCATTCAATGAAAGTTTAGACATGATCTCTTCGGCTTGCGCCATGCATTCCCAATCATGTGGATCGTGAGTACCCTCTAAAATTGTAGAATACACTGTTGCATCTTCCGAAAAAGTCGGCATTTGCTCCAAAAATCCCACTCGCAAACCTCGTTGCAAGGATAAGATTCCTTCATCAGCCGTAGCTTGGGAAGCCAAAATCCTAAGAAGAGTGGACTTACCCGCTCCATTGGGTCCGATGAGTCCAATACGATCCCCCGTTTCAATCGCGAAAGTAATCTCGTCAAAGAGCGGACGAGCTCCAAAGGATTTTGATATTTTAGATGCACTCACTAATATAGCCATCCGCGCAGCTTAGCAGGATTCCAAGTAATTGAATAGGGTACGTAAGTACTGCAAGGATCTGCTTTATAGAGCGCGCACAGGAGTTGCTTTCAAGGCAGAATATGATTCAACGTTTTACTCAAATTCGAAATCTCACAGAAGCCCTCTGTCTACCTCTGCATACTGAAGACTACGTCATTCAGAGTATGCCGGACGTCAGCCCCCCCAAATGGCATTTAGGGCATACAACCTGGTTTTTGGAGACCTTTATCTTAGTCCCCTTCTTAAAATCGTATCAGGTCTATTGTCTTGAATTTAATTACATTTTTAACTCATACTACGAATCTATCGGCTCTCGGGTACAACGCTGCAAGCGCGGAATTCTTTCTCGCCCCACTGTCGAAGAAGTTTACCAATATCGTCGCTTAATTGATGAGAAAATAGCGGAGCTGTTACAATGCGCTTCTTCATCTGAACTCCGCGCCATTGAACCCCTCCTGATTCTTGGGTTGAATCATGAACAGCAACATCAAGAATTACTTCTCACTGATATCAAACACATTTTTTGGACGAATTCTTTAAGACCCACCTACCATTTTTTTAAAAATTCAGATTTCCCCCAATCTAATGAAAAACTTACAGATCAATTTATTTACTTTACACAGGGGCTGTACACTATCGGTCACGAAGGTGCCGGGTTTGCATTTGATCATGAAAAACCTCGCCATAAAGTCTACCTAGAGGAATTCACGATTGAGTCTAGACTGGTCACAAATGGAGAATTTCTCGAATTTATGAAGGCGGGTGGTTATCAAACTCCTTCATTATGGCTCTCTGATGGATGGAATTGTGTGAAAAAGTATGGTTGGAACTGCCCACTCTACTGGGAGCAGCAAGACGATGCTTGGTGGTCCTTCACCCTTTTGGGAATGAAGCGCATTTCCACAAATGAGCCTGTGTGCCATGTCAGCTACTATGAAGCCGCTGCCTTTGCAAAATGGAGAAATGCACGCCTCCCTTTTGAAGCTGAATGGGAAATCGCCGCCTCTTTGAAAAAGATAGAAGGAAATCTATTAGAAAAAAACCACTTTCATCCCATCCCCATAGATACTGGTTTATATTCAGGTTTAAATCGTGATGAACTCAAGCTATTTCAATTTTTTGGCGACGTTTGGGAATGGACAGCAAGCTCTTTTCAACCCTATCCTGGCTTTAACCCCTACTCAGGCTGTATAGGCGAATATAATAGTAAATTTATGTGTAACCAAATCACTCTGCGAGGCGGATCATGCGTCACCCCAACAAATCATATTCGTCACACCTATCGTAATTTTTTTGCCCCTGAAACCCGCTGGCAATTTACTGGCTTTCGTCTTGCAAAGGGGCGATAGCTTGAATGACTAACCTTCAAAATCAACTTGGTATTGACTTTTTAGATCTCAGTCCTCTGACAGAAGACACGAAAAACATCATCCTAAAAGGTTTACTCAAAACACAAAAAGAGATCCATCCAAAGTTTCTTTACAACTCCGAAGGATCGACACTTTTTGACCAAATCTGCGAATTAGACGAATACTATCCAACCCGTACTGAAATATCGATTTTAACAAAACAGAGTCAAGAAATTGCAGAAATAGTGGGTCAAGAATGCTTTTTAATTGAATTTGGTATCGGCGCAGGCATAAAAACGCAGATTTTGCTCAAATCGCTTCACAATCCATTCGTCTATGTCCCTATAGACATCTCAAAAGCTGCCTTATTGGAGTCCGTACATAAATTAAAAGTAGAGTTTCCTAGAATTAAAATAATACCTATCGCTGGAGATTACACCCATCCGCTTCTTGCATTACCTGAGTTTCTTAAAGGTACAAAAAGAAAGTTGGCATTTTTTCCAGGGTCTACTTTGGGTAATTTCGATCCTCCCGAAGCGAGATCCTTTCTTTTAAATGCAGCCCGCTTGATTGGCAAAGGAGGGCTTTTATTAATCGGGGTTGATCTGATAAAAGATCAAAGTATACTGGAGCGGGCCTACAATGATGTCCAAGGCATTACGGCTTCCTTTAATTTGAACATTCTAAGAAGAATGAATAAAGAATTAGGTGCAAATTTTAATTTAAGTGCTTTTCGTCATAAGGCCTATTATAATTCACCTGAAAAAAGAATCGAAATGCACCTACTGAGTCTTAGAGATCAATTTGTTCGGATAGCTGATACTACTCTCTTTTTCAAACTGGGTGAGACGATTCATACTGAAAATTCTTACAAATTTGAACCTAAAGAATTTGAGAATTTCATTGAAACAGTAGGCTTCTCTAAATTAAAGTTTTGGACCGATCCAGAAGGGTTGTTTGCAGTTTATTTGCTGGAGGTAAGAATAAGTGAATTTTGAAAGTTGGTTCCAGTCATTACATCCTGAAATCCCGACCCCCTCTGTAGGTGCGGTCTTAGGTTTAGCCGCTGATGGAGGCACTATTCCATTTATTGCTCGTTACCGAAAGGAACAAACGGGAAGTCTAAATGAGGTATCCATTCAAGCGATCATTGACGGAAAAGAACGCTGGGATCATATTTTAAAACGTCAGGAATTTATCTTAGGGGAAATTGAACATCAAAAGAAACTAACACCTGAACTCAAAGAAAAAATTTCCTCAACTTTTAAACTTGAACTTCTAGAAGATCTCTATTTACCTTATAAGATCAAGAGGAAAACTAAAGCGGCCCTTGCCAAAGAGGCGGGTCTTGAGCCTCTCGCTGACTGGATTTGGGCTTGTGGGCATGGCACCGAAACCCCTCATCCTGGACAAACTTTAGAACTTTGGGCCTTTACATTTAGGAATGAAGCTAAAGAAATCAAAGATGCAGCTGCCGCCATTGCCGGTGCTCAAGATATATTAATTGAGCGCTTAGCTGAAATGCAGGATCTACGTCAACTCGTTCGAACCCAGTTTTTCGAAAAGGGCATCATTCGAACCGAAAAAGGGAAAAAAGCTAAGCCCAATAGTAAATTTGAAACCTATTTTGACTTCAAAGAATCGATTCAGGCTTTATTACTCCCCCAAAACTCTCATCGATATCTCGCAACAAAGCGAGGCTGGATGGAAGAAGAGCTGATATTAAGCTTTGAGGGTCCTGGAGATGATCCTGACTTTGAAAAGCACTTGATTCAAGCATTTGAAGCAGCAAGCTGCAGCGTATTTGACTCCCCAGGCAGTGCAATATTACTCAAGGCAGCGAAGTTGGCCTATAAAGCTCATGTTTTTCCGAGCATTGAAGGTGAACTTCATAAAGCCCTGCGCGAAGTCGCCGATGAAGCCTCTATTAAAGTTTTTTCTGAAAACGTCAGAATGCTACTTTTAGCGTCACCTTTCGGCTCAAAGGCTGTTTTGGGTATCGACCCAGGCATCAAAACGGGATGTAAAATGGCTGTTATTGATGATGCTGGAAAATATATCGCCAGCACCGTCATTTATTTAAATTCAGAATCAGGGAAAACGACTGCAAAGAGCCTTTTATCTGAAGTGGTAAAAACCGTTAATATTGCTGCTATTGCTGTAGGAAATGGAACTGCAGGAAGAGAAACGGAAGCTTTTGTCAGATCGGTCATGAAGGAAAATGAAACAAACATCCCTATCGTCATGGTCAGTGAAGCAGGGGCAAGTGTTTATAGCGCAAGCGAAGCGGCACGCGAAGAGTTTCCGGATTTAGATGTTACTGTGCGCGGAGCTATTTCAATTGCTCGACGATTTCAAGATCCTCTTGCCGAGTTGGTCAAAGTAGACCCGAAAAGTATCGGAGTAGGACAATACCAACATGATGTCTCTCCCCACTCCCTAAAAAGAGGATTAGATCTTGTAGTCGATTCCTGCGTCAATCAAGTGGGTGTGAATTTAAATACAGCTTCCTATCATTTATTAGCACATGTATCCGGAATAGGTCCGTCTCTTGCCAAAGCATTAGTAGAGTATCGAGGCCAAAAGGGACTTTTTCAATCCAGAACAGATCTCTTGTCCGTTCCTCGCTTTACCAAGAAAGCTTTCGAACAGGCTGCGGGATTTTTGAGAATTCCGGAAAGCTCTCACCCCTTAGATAATACCGGTGTTCATCCAGAAAATTACGCTCAACTTGAAGAGTTTGCTACAAAACATGGAAAAAGCGTAAAAGACCTGACTGGACCAGGAGTTAAATTACTCAAACAAGACTCCTCTTTCCGTGACCAAATCGGTCCTTTCACTTTTGACGACATAGTCAAAGAATTGGAAAAACCCGGAAGAGATCCTCGAGAAGAGTTCATTCTTTTTAATTTCCGCGATGATATTCATGAAGTAAAAGACTTAAAACCTACCATGATTTGTCCTGGTATCGTGACGAATGTAACCAATTTCGGTGCATTCGTAGATATTGGCGTTCATCAAGACGGACTTGTTCATATCTCTCAATTGAGTGAAAAATTCATTAAAGATCCTCGGGAAATTGTCAACCCTGGCGATCGGGTTAAAGTGAGAGTCTTAGAAGTGAACGTTGAGAAAAGTCAGATTTCGCTTTCGATGAAAAACATCGTAGAAAAACCAAAGGTAGACATTGCTCCAAGACGCCCTCAGTTTGATCGTTTGGACCGGAAGCCTCCGATCCATCGAGCGACCGCTCCTACACCCTCATCAAACAAGCCTCCTGTTTCGCCGATGAAAAAGCCTCTTCCGCCCAAAAAGCCGAAAGAAGCTTTTAATAACGCTTTTGCAGGACTAGCCTCTTTGCGCAGCAACTTGAAGCCACGCTCTTGAAATTCAAAATGGCTATTAATAAGTATCGACTTTACGAAAAATCAGTCCAAAGCCCAATTCCTCATGTGGAATCGTTTGCTGCTATTTATAAAGAGATTCATGGAAAACCCGCACGTCATCTACGTGAAGATTTTTGTGGTACTTTTCAAATCTCATGCGCCTGGGTGAAAAAAAACCTGAATAACACAGCCGTAGGCATCGACTTGGATCCAGAACCTCTTCAATATGGAAAGAAGAATCATTTTGCCAAGCTTTCCAAAGATCAACAAAAGCGTCTTACTATTCGAAATGCCAACGTACTCACTCCCACCGCACGTAAAGCGGACTTAATTATTGGTTGTAATTTTTCTTTTTATATTTTTAAAGAACGAAAAATTCTTTTAGAATATTTTAAAAGCTGCCTCAAATCTCTCGGTCAAAATGGATCTTTACTCCTCGAAATGGCAGGTGGGCCTGGCATGATTGCCACCCTAAAAGAACAGAAAACTGTGATTGATCGAGGAAAGTCAAAATTTACTTATATTTGGGATCAAAAATATTTTGATCCTATCACGCACGATGCGCAGTATGCCATTCACTTTAAACTTTCAAATGGTGAAATGATTAAAAATGCATTTTTCTATGATTGGCGACTCTGGACTATTCCAGAAATCAAAGATCTCCTCTTAGAAGCAGGGTTCTCGAAAGCTTGCGTCTACTGGGAAACTGAACATGATGGCAAAGGAACGGGTGAATATACTGAACAAGAGCATGGAGATAATTCGTTTGCCTGGATCGCCTATGTCATCGGCATTCGCTAGCTTCAATATGTAATCGTTTATAGAACGCGTCTGTATTGGGTTCCCGCCCTAAAAACTGTCTTAGAATATCAAATGCATCCATCATTTTTCCCTGTTCTAAAACGAACTTCCGGTAGTGCTGTCCTACGTCTGAATTTAATAACCCTTCCTTTTGAAAGCGGGTAAACATGTCCTCTGCGTAAACCTCTGACCACAAGTAGCCATAATAACCTGCGTCATACCCCCCCATAAGATGTCCGAAACTAGCAGGAAAATGCCCAGTTTCTAAAGAATCAATGCCGAGCAATTCTTTATAAAGCTTTTGATAAATTTGAATCGTATCTACCGGACCACTCTGAGTATGATACGTCATATCCAAAAGAGCCAAGAGGAGTTGCCTCGTGTAAAAATACCCCTGATTAAAATCTCTCGCTTCGATAATTTTCTTAAGAAGAGGCTCAGGAAGTTTGCAACTGTGATCTTGATAATGTCCAGACAGAGCCCCAAGAACTTCAGATGAAAAAGCCCAATTCTCCAACATTTGCGACGGCGCCTCAACAAAATCCTGATCTACATTGGATCCAGACAAGCTTGCGAATGGAGACTTCGTTAAGGTTTGATGCATAATATGACCAAACTCGTGAAAAAGAGTAGTCACTTCCTCATGCTTCAATAAAGAAGGCTTGCCCTTTTCTGGAGAACTAAAGTTTGCCACTATCGCAGATATCGGATGGCTATAGGTTCCATCCGAAAGCATACGGCCGGAAATCAGAGAAAAAGCCGCTGCATGGCCATATTTTCCCGGCCTTGGAATAAAATCCATATAAAAATAGCCAATTAGGTCATCACCTTGACTATTCCGTATTTGAAAAAGTTGAACGCCTGGAGCCCAAACCTCGGCATTCTTCTCTTCAATGAACTTTACACTTAAAAGCTTTGAGTAAATTTCAAAAAGACCTGAAACAACCGTGTCGGCCGGAAAATATTCACGAATTTGCTCATCATCTAGGTTCAAGTCTCTTTTTTTTAATTGATTGGAAAAATATCGAATATCCCATGGATTGATTTCCGTTGCAGTAGGCTCAGTTGCCTGTTTTATTTTTAAAAGATTGGCTAAATCACTCTTGCTTCTAAGAGAAAGCTTCTCCTTTAAGCCATGGAGAAACTTGAGTACTGTGTCTGAATCCTTTGCCATCCGCGTGTGCATCTGATAATCAGCCCAGTTTTTATAGCCCATTACGGCAGCAATCTTTTGCCGAATGATAATGGCCTCTTCTAAAAGCTGCGTATTTTCACGAGCTGATTTATTCTCAAAAGCCTCAAGCATTCTTCTCCGAGTTTCAGAGCAGCTCGCATTTTCCATCACCCGAATATAATCAGGCTCTTTCGTAGTGACCGTATACTGATTATCGTGCGTTTTTTTGAGGCCATCTATAAAACTTTGAGGCACCCCTTCAAGTTCAGTTGCTTTAAATTCCACAGTCGATTGATCATGGTTCAGATGAGTACTAAATTTGGATTCTACTTGAGCAAGAATTTGTTTGAGTTCTCTCATTTGCTTCAGGCGTTCATCCGAAAGCTTCAATCCATTATCCTCAAAATCATTGAGAGTTTCTCGTAAAAGTTTTGCTTCTAACCTGTTTAAATCCTTTTGATCTTTAAGGATTAGGTAAAGATCCTTTCGAGTAAAAATTGAAACCATGTATTGACTTACTTTTTGCTCACATTCTGAACCCTCTTGACTCACCTCTGGCTGAGTGGACACATATCCCATGAAAGTAAGAGGAGCGACTGCATCACTAAAATCCGCATTGACCTTTTCAAAAGCCAGAAGAGTATTTCTGACATTTCTCTCTAATAAGGGAATATGAGCAATCTGATTCAATTGCTCATCAGCTCTTTGAATTGCCGCGTCACAAAGACGAGTTAGGTCACCGGCCGCATAGTTCGATTGAATGAGCTGGATTCCCATATGATATCCTTTTGTTGTTTTGGATTTAAAAATAGTGTCTCTGAATCATGATGCAACAAAAACTCTGTATAGAACAGTAAGAATCTTTGATCAAGACGTGGACTTAGGAGGTCGTCGACCTCGTCTGGGAGAAGGCCCCTGAGACGGTCGATGAGAAGATTTATGAGATGGCTTAGGGCGAGGTCCCATCTTTCGATGATCTACAGAATTAGATTTTTCAAAAGAATCTGTTATTTTTGAAGGAATTGGCTTTCCCAAAAGTCGCTCGATATTTTTCAACACCACTTGATCCCGGCGAGTCGCAAACGTAGTGGCCTTACCTGTAGCACCTGCACGCCCAGTCCGACCAATTCGGTGAACGTAATTTTCTGGCTCAAGAGGCAAATCATAGTTCACCACATGCGCCACATCATCTACGTGAATCCCTCGCCCCGCGACATCGGTTGCAATGAGAATCCGGTACTTGCCCTCTTTAAACTCAGCTAAAGCTTGCTCACGATGAGATTGCAATCGATCGGAGTGAATATAAGTAGCATCATAGATCCCAGCACTATGGAGAGATCTCCAAACCCGAGTTGCTCCTTCTTTGGATCGAGTAAAAACAATAATACTACCCATCTCTTCTTTTAAAAGTTTTCTGAGTTCTCGACTTTTGGATGCCTCATCCATCCAAAGAACGATTTGATCAATGATAGCAGATGACCCAAGAGCTTTATCAATCGTAACTATTTTGGGGTGATGAAGGATTTTTTGAGCCAATCGATTCACTTCGGGAGAAATCGTTGCAGAAAAAAGCAATGTTTGCCTTTTATTGGGCACTTCCTGCATGATTCGAGATAATTGTGCAGTAAACCCCATATCTAACATTCGATCTGCTTCATCCAGCACTACCATCTCGATAAAATCAAGCCAAAGGGTTCCTCGATCTAAATGGTCACAAAGCCTTCCAGGAGTGGCCACGATCACTTGAGGATAACTTTGGAGTGCTTGGATATCCGATTTCATATCCACTCCGCCAATCAGCACAATGGAGCGGATACCACGAGGAACACCAAAAATTTCTAATGTGGCTTGAATCTGTTGGGCAATTTCTCTTGTTGGAGCCAAAATCAGACCGAAAGTACCTTCTCGGCCAACAAAGCGATCTACCATGGGTAATACAAAGCTCGCAGTTTTCCCTGTCCCCGTTTGAGCGGATGCAATAACGTCAATCCCTTTCAATGCCAATGGAATTGTCATAGACTGAACGGGTGAAGGAAGAGTAAAGCCAGCCTTTTCAACTAGCTCAATAGCTGCAGCTGACAGCCCCAATGATTGCCAATTTAGTTTTTCCAATCGAATAATACCCTACCATAAGATAACTCAATGGTCTAAGTTCTATCCAAATGAATTTTGATATTTTTCCACTCCAGTCACAACTCCCTCCTTCTATTCAGATTCCTAAAATCCAAGGCCGGATTCTCATTGATGGAAAAATAATAGATTCAGGCTTTGCAACTAAACTCATTGCAAGTCCATGCTCTTTTCGAAGCGCATCCAATGATTCATTGATTTATCCAGAAATCGGGAGCACGCCTCAAGTCGGCCCTGAGCTTTTTATGAAGGCAGTGGATGCCGCAGTCAACGCTTGGGCAAAAGGAAGAGGAGAGTGGCCGAGCGCCCGAATGGAGGAAAGAGTCAGTGCTATTGTGACTCTTCGGGATAAAATAGCTCGATGCCGTGAGCCTATCTGTAATCTCTTAATGTGGGAAATCGGCAAAACATGGCAGGATTCACAAGCCGAGTTCGATAGAACCATTACCTACATTAATGATACGATTGAAGCCGCTAAACAGTTGGACCGTGATTGTAGTCGAATTCAGTTTGCTGATCATATTATGGCCCAAATCCGTCGAACTCCACTCGGCGTTACACTTTGCATGGGCCCATACAATTATCCTTTGAATGAAACATTTACGACACTGATCCCAGCTCTCATTCTAGGAAATGTGGTGGTCGTTAAACTACCTCGTTTTGGACAACTGCTTTGGGATGTACTCCTTGAGCCCTTTCAGGAAAGCTTACCTGAAGGCGTCATTAATATTGTCAACGGTTCAGGAAAAGAAGTCATCGCCCCTTCTGTTCAAACAGGTAAAATAGATGTTCTTGCATTTATTGGGTCCAGCCAAGTTGCAAATCAGATTAAACAAGCCCATCCACAGCCCCATCGCTTTCGAAGTATTCTTGGATTAGACGCAAAAAATCCAGCCATCATTTTATCTGACGCTGATTTAGAATTATCAGTTGCAGAATGCGTCAAAGGTGCGCTTTCATTTAATGGGCAACGCTGCACGGCGCTAAAAATTTTATTTGTGCATCGCTCTATTGCCTCGAATTTTATTGACCTTTTTTGTGAAAAAGTGGAAAGCCTTTATTGCGGTTTGCCGTGGGAAAAAAATGTAATGATAACGCCACTGCCTGACCGAAATAAACATCAACAGATGTCTGCATACATGACGGACGCAATTCAACGAGGAGCAAAACTTTGTAATCCAAGACGCGGAGGACAAGCTTTGGGTTCCTTATTTTTTCCTACGGTCCTTAGCAATGTCTCTCTAGATTCGAACGTTGCTAAAGAAGAGCAATTCGGCCCGATTGTGCCGATTGTTGAGTATGATTCCATGAGTGAAGTTGAAAATTATATTGTGAATTCTAACTTTGGAATGCAAGCCAGTATTTTCGGAAAAAATCCGGAAACCATGGGACATCTTGTGGATATTCTAAGTAATCAGGTTAGCCGTATTAATTTAAACACTCAATGTCAACGTGGACCCGATGTATTCCCCTTCACTGGCAGAAAAAGTTCTGCCGAAGGTACGCTGAGCGTCACTGACGCACTCAGATCGTTTAGCATTCGTGCTATGGTCGCAACTAAACAAGATAAAATCGGGAAAGAGGTGATCCGTGGTATTTTTGATGGTGATCACTCCCGATTTTTAACTACTAACATTGTTCTTTAGAGAGGATAAGAAGTATGGCAAATGCTGAGTATATGAAAAAAGTGATTGGCGCTATCATTGGAGCCCTGATTGGAGTTCCAAGCATTGCGATTGGATTCTATGTCACCTACCAAATAGTCACTACTTTGGGAAATTAAGATCCAAATGCATCCGTAACTGAATGTATGCTTGATATCATCAAATCAAAAATACAAGCACTTCAGTGTCTTTGGGTTGGACTGGGAATAACTCTCATCCAGATTTTCACCCTTCTTCTTTTTTCTCCGCAAACCGCCAGTTTCCATGCTCGATTTCTAAGTCTCAATAATTGGGACAGCTGGCACTATAGCGACCTAGTAAACAAAGGGTATCACATGCCCCCTTTGAATCTACCCATTGTTCCAGATGATGTTCATCAATTCCGAGCTAATCTCGGTTATTTCCCAGCATATCATCTCACGGCTAAGGCTTTCAAAGATGCGTTGGGTATATCTACCGAAATGGCGCTGTTACTCTCCGCCCAGTTCTTCAGTGTGATCTTTTGGGTTTATTTATTTTTACTGATGAAAAAAAGTAAGGTGTCCACCCAAAAGATCATGGCGGTTCTCTTTCTGGTAGCGATTTATCCCTCTTCCTTTTATTTAGTGATTGGCTATTCTGAATCCATTTTCATGGCCTCCTTAGTAGGATTTATCTACTGGTCCAATCAATGGCTAAAAAATAAAAGTAAACTCAGTTGGGGAATTGCGGCTCTACATGGATTTGCGATGGCAAGCACTCGAATCGTAGGAATCCCCGTCGTCTTTTATCCAGTCATCCAAAGTTTAGCTACCCAATGGAGCACAAAATTAGGTAAAGACAAAAAGCAATTTCACCTGAATCAGCTCGACCCCGCAGCCCTAGCTATTTCAATCATCGCATTACTTGGCCC
Source organism: Oligoflexia bacterium (assembly GCA_963758495.1). GTDB lineage: Bacteria > Bdellovibrionota > UBA1018 > UBA1018 > UBA1018 > CAVWVI01. Next base: position 1,644,744 of record CAVWVI010000003.1, on the reverse strand, counting down.
TTTCCTATTTTTTCTTTTCTGTCAGATAAAATTTTTAGATTGGCGTTGGTATTTCAAACTTCAAAAGATTGGCTGGGGAAAAGATCCAAATTATTTAGCCATCTTAGATCCCCGATCCTACATTCCACGATTTTTCTTTGAACATACGCTCTCGTCTATTAATCGGGCCGCAGTACCTTTTATTGCTTGGCTTCTTTGGAAAACGATACGTGCCGACACGGCTCATCGATCTTACTCACGAATTGGGATCTACTTTACAGCCCTGATGATGTTTTATGTCGCACTTTCTGCAAAGGCAGACACTGACATGGACAGCATGATTCGCTATACATTACCCGTGTATGCGCTACTTTTAGTAGCTCGCCTTCAAAATCAAATCGAACAAAAATCTGAAACCGAGTATCAAAGATTTCAAACCCCTCATAAGAATTTGGCACTCATTTTTAGCTGTGTCTTATCTATCGCTATCTATGGCTGGTTTATCTTTCGGTTTTTGCGTGGCCGCTGGGTGGCCTAAAAATACTTTAATTATTCAAGTATCCCGTCAGATTAGCCGAATTATTCATATGTCTTCTCATCCACACTTCCTTTGGACAGACCTATTTCAAAGTGGAAAATCTGATCAAAAAAAGCCAGTAGCTCATTATTTGAACCATAATATCCTATTTAAGACCCTCACACCCCGAGAGCTAAATTATTTGGCCAACTTAGTTTACGAACGCGTGTATCAGGCAGATGAGCCGATTTTTCAACAAAACGATCGTGGATTAGGGATGTACGTGATCGCAAAAGGAAAAGTTGCTATAAAATCACACAACCCCAATGGTGAAATTCTTGTAACGGTACTCAATCAAGGTAATTTTTTTGGAGAAATTGCATTAATCGAACCAGATAATATTCGATCTGCTTCTGCAATAGCAGCAGAACGATCTATTATACTTGGTTTTTTCAAGCCGGACCTCCTTGAGATTATGGATAGAAACCCCGGCATGGGTGTAAAAATTCTTTTTCAACTTTCCACCGTCTTAGGTCGTCGGTTACTTGAAACGACTGAAAAGATGATTCATCTTTTGAATACCGATAGCAAATCCACTCCCTATGTCAAAATCGTCTGAACTGCTGCGAAAAAGGGATATTTTAAAATCATTTTGTCTTCTTGCGACACTTGCAGGTACTGCCTCGGTTTTTATTCTGACTCCAGTCCTCTTCTACCCCACTTTGATTGCCATGATCGTCACCACTCTTTTGTCACCCCTAGTAGCCGCCTTGCAACGCAAAGGCTATTCCCGAGTATTTGCTATCGTACTGATTGTTGTCGGTCTTGGAAACTCCCTCATTCTTCTTGCCTATTGGGGTATTCACGCTGGCATTTTGGAGTGGAAATCTTTTAAAGAAAAAGCTCCTCAAAATTTTCACATCTTCCTAAATCAGGTCAGAATATTAGAACTGTATTTAAAAGGTCATTATTCATTTTTGAAAGGAATTCACCCTACTGATTCATTATTAAAACTGGGACATGACACAGGTAAATGGTTTATAGATTCGGGCCCCTCTTTAGCCGGCCAGTTTTTGAGTTGGGTATTCCTAGTCCCGATCATTAGTTTTGTTTTCCTCAAAGATGGCAGAAGGATTCAAAGCTTATTCTTGTATCTTGTCCCTAATCGTTTTTTTGAGTCTTTTTTTCTGATTACCTCTGAGATCGCCACCGCTATTTCTAACTATATCCGAGCCAAGCTCATCGAAGCTCTACTCGTAGGTCTATTAGTCACCCTCGGCTTGCTCATCGTAGGAGCATCAAATACATTAGTCCTGGGATTGATCGCTGGAGCAACAAATATCATTCCCTACCTGGGTCCGATGATGGGCGCAGCGCCCGGAATTCTCCTTGCCGCCTTTGATTCACAGCATCAAACCCTCATCTTCTGGGTGGTATTCGTCTACTTTATCGCAAACCTCATTGATACTTTTGTCATTTTTCCCTTAGTTGTAGCCAAACTTATTAACCTGCACCCTTTGGTCCTCATTATCACGGTCATCATAGGGCAACGGTATTATGGGCTTTTGGGCATGCTGATTTCAGTACCTATAGCGGCTTCACTCAAAGTCATTATTCAGGAGATTTACGCTGCTATATACGACCAAAGATCTAGAGAATTTCGGACTGGATCGCAGTACGATTGAGTGCTATTTACCTAAAATTACTTTGGACCTTGAAACGGAGAGATGGCCGAGTGGCTGAAGGCGCACGCTTCGAAAGCGTGTTTAGGGGAAACCCTAACGAGGGTTCAAATCCCTCTCTCTCCGCCACTTTCACTGTAATTTCAAATAGATAACAATTCATAAATTCTTCATTCAAATTCAGATTTCTGCACTTAATTTTGAAAAGTGTCCCTAACTATTTACCAGTTGAGGTTTTGAGACTTCAGCAAGTGTTTGGTATTTGCCGCCGAGCCTTTCCGCGATTAAATTCAAACGGCCATCGGTCCTGTGCATATAACGTTGAGTGACGTTTTACTCCCCCACTTAGACCAGGTTATTTTCTATATATTTTTTTAAGGATTGCCCCCGTGCTTATATCTAATTGATACTCAACACCGATAGTTGTTCCTACCCATAAATGACCTTTTTCTAGATAGGGATTCGTAAAACTACGTTCAAATTCAATGTCGTTACATTTAGTTTCCCATACTTTATTACCGGCTTCATCCAGCATATAGACATATATAAAAGACGAATCTAAAAGAATTTTATTTCCATTTGAAAGCTTTATTTCTGTTGGGCTCATTTAAATACCTCCGACAATGTTCTTAAATTCGAAAACCATTCCCCTGGAATACGATCTATGTCAATGAAGTATTGAACGCACCACTATTTATTCTGATGCACAACCTTCACATTTCCATAAAACTTATCTAGTAACTTAGTGTATTTTTATAATGCATGCTTCTGATAAAGGTCCTCTAGAAGCTGATAAAGTTTTTGTCGACCCGAGCTAAAGCTTAACCACATACCATCACGTGCAGAGTAGATTTTTACAATAGTAGTTACAGCCTCGTCATTATCCGGACTTTTTATGAGTAGCTTATTCCCATTAGGAAACACGATAAGCCGAATGTCTTCACCTTTATAGTCCATATTAACATTGCAACCATGTTTTTGGGCAAACCAAAAAATAATGTCATCAACAGGACCAAAAATATTTCTCTTGGATGGCTGGAAAAAATCTTGACTCATAAAAATCTCTCTCCAATTTCCCTCATATTTTTAAACCAAGATGCATCTACCACTCCTTCCACTCTATATTGAACTTGTCCCTCTATTCTTTTACCCATTCCATGCCAATCCCATTCATTATAAAATGACATTCCACGACTCATTTTGGTACTAGGTCGAACTATATGTCGGAAAAATGGGCAGGTGTTTCTAGTGAATTTAATTCGTCTCGAATTTATACTGCCGTAAGGTCGAGTTTATTTGGTGAAAGTTTCCTTTAGGACTTTTCCTGTGGTAGGATCTAGCATGTATTCAGTACATCCCCACGTAAATGCAAAGAGCCCTTTTTCATTTGAATAGATGTTAGTAAATCCCTGGTCCTCTTGATTTGCCTTTAACTCCCACTGTTTTTTACCAGTAGGATTAATTTTATAAATGAATTGCGCATATGGTTTTTCAAGTACTAAGGTTCCATCAGATAAAGCAAGCGTTTTATAAAATTGCATTTAAAATACCTCCGGTAAAGGTCTTGGATTTGAAAATAGTCCCACAAACTCTTCTGGATTCATAGTTTGTTCAATTCTATATTGAATTGAGCCTGATCTGCCTTCTATCGCACGACCAAACGGGTGCGCCTGTACATTTCCACGAGACATGAGAGTATTTGATGGGAGATAAACATCTGAAACGTACATTGGAATCTGAGGTAAGGCGAATTTCTCTGCAATTTGAGCAGGTGTTAATCCTCTAATTTCACTTGCTCTTAGAACCCAGTTACCAGGTTGATTTCCGTCTGTATGTACTCTTACCCAATGACTCTCACGAATGGTTTTGAAATGAACTACAAAAGACTCATGTTGATAAGGGGGATTATGGCCTCTCGAAATATGTGGTGCATTTGCTTCTATTGCTGAAGTAATACTTATAATCTGATGATTTTTCTTCCAACTATTAAGCAAATGACCTGCGCGTCCAATAAGAACTTCACCTTCGCGAATCGCAGATTCAATCGCTTGCCTTTCTTGAAGCAAATGTGAAGCACGCTGATAAATACGCCACATACCACGGCCCGCTTGATGTAGAAATCTACTTCCACCTGCTGTTGCCACACCCAAGAATGCAAAGCTTCGTTCAACTGAATTGAGCTTCATTCCTGTAATTAAGTTTCTTCCATAAAAAAGCTCATAAGCAGATCTTCCAAACCCAGTAACTGGATCGAGCCCCACTGTAATATCCAAAAACTCTTTTCCAAGTTCTTTGTAGAAATTGGCGTCATTAGCATTACCTAGTGAATAAGACCTATCAGCTTCTTCCGTAGCAATGAGCCCTAATTCTCTAGTTTTTTGTTGTTTTCCAAACTGCGGTTGGACTTTATAAAGATCTTTATAAAGTTGGACCATTTCATCCCTAAATGCTCCTACAGGAGATTGGAATTGATAAGGAAGAGAGGACTCATCCGGATTTGGAATTTGGCTTACATCTATCGTTCCTTTGGGTTTAGCTTTTCCTTGTACCAATTGGTCTACTGGTTTATTTTCAAGATCTCGAGTTTGTTGTGAGAGTTCAGGAGTAAGGTTGCAACTTCTTAGAGCATCAACGCGCTGGCTCTCCTGAGTAATCCATTCTTGCACCTGACCATTATGGTTTGCCATGGTGAAAATGTGTTCTTGCCTCTGATTCGAGGATTGAATGACAGCATCAGGACCACTACCAAAAAGTTTTCCAATATCCGAAGTTACCGAGTTAAAAACATGACCATTGGAAAGTGGAGGACAATTAGGAGGATTGCCCCCGACTGTCGTTGTCACTTGCCCTGTGGGCATTGGTGGTGGATCATTCCCAGCAAGCACCGATCCTGTAAATAAAGTGATTAGAGTAAGACTCAACACTGAAAATTTTAAGGTTTTCATCTAGGTTACCATTATTTAATTTAGATTTGACTTAATTCTTGCCTGCGTTGCTGCTCAATTTGCTCTAGGCGTTGATTGAGCGCTGATCGTAAGTCTTCGCGTGATCGTCTGATGACTTCTTGTGTTTCAGGCAGATTAACATCAAAGCCCTCATCCACCATTTCTTGGATCATTCGATCGACAGCGGTTTGGAAATCAACTTCAGCTTGAGTACGTTGTGTGTTGTAAATTTGATTGACTTGGATAATTCTAATTCCTCGTTGTCTTTGTCTTTCAACTTCAGCCCGCTGGACTTCTTCAGTCCTCTGGTGTGCTTCAGTTGCATTCGCCTCACAACGGTCTAAGTTCGATTTTTTCTCATCCCGAATCCTGCATGCATTTGTTGCAGCAAAACCAGGTCCAGCTCCAGCAAGTCCACCCGCTGCAAGGCTTAGTCCTAATGTAGGAATCGCAAAGATAGTTCCAAAGATTCCACCGCTTACCATCGCAACTTGAGAAGCCGCGGTGAGCTTGTTACAAAGATCGTTAAAATGGTTATACTCATTTCGCTCGCTCTCACAAACTGCGAAAGCGTTTAAGGAAAATGTATTAAATAATATTATCGTAACTAATCTAACCCATAATTTCATGACTCATCCTCATTTTTAATGATTAGGGAGGACGATGAAACTATACTATATTATATATAATTGAAATAATTATTTAAAAAATCTAAGCTATAACTTTTACATTTAATTATACTTATATTAAAGACAAAGTTCATTTTCAAAGATTTTAAGCTAAACAAAGTGAACCGTCGTAGAGATGGTAATCATCTAAAATTTTCCTAAACTAAAAATATTGAAAATAGACTACCCGCACTTCTGCTTTCGAAGTGTTATTGCATTGTCATGAATCTGTTGAAGTTCGGGGCGGTCTAAGATTTCAATTCCTTCAGGGAACAAGATCAACCCAGGATTGATCCCAAATACGGCTGCTAACCGAACCGCTAGATCTAAGCCAAGGGGTCGGTTATCGTTTTCAATAGCACTCAGGTTTGTTGTACCTGCATGAGTCAGCCTGTCGATTTCCTCAAGGGTAAAACCAAAGTTTTTTCGGAATGCCCTCACAACTTTGCCAGGTGTTAGTTTTGGCTGCGGTAAACTAAAAAAATCAGTCATTTTTTACCCTCCTTCGTATAATCATGATCAATCGTAATCCTCAAAATCTGAACTCGACCCAACTGATCAAAACGGTAGTAAATGATCCGACCACTATTCGAAAAATTCGAAGCTCGGCATCCATCCCAAAATCCAGTGAGCGGATGATCATTCCATAAACCTGAATGCCTTTGAAGCTCGTCTGGACCGTATTCTCTCACTGTCTTAGCCCATGTATTGATAATAATTCGGTCATCTTCTGATAAAGCATTACCATTCCATTCAGCTATAGCTTCAGGCGCCATGTCTATAATCCAGGTCTTCTGATGAGTCATCTTATCAATAAAGATAACCTATCATATCCGATAAGTCAACCTCAAGTCAGCCGCCATCTTGTCGGAAGTCCACCAGCACTGCAAGTGTCCCTAAAAGTGTCCCAGACAGGTCAAAAATCATCTCAATCCATCAAAATAAGACGCAATGAGCCATAATTTAACCTCTTGTTATTATTTATAAAGATATAAATTTATGATCTATTTTAAATTGATAATTACGCTTCGAAAGTGTGTTTAGGGGAAACCCTAACGAGGGTTCAAATCCCTCTCTCTCCACCATATATAATGATGATTGTTGAAGTTTTAAAATTAATTCCAATCAGGTTTGTCACGTGCTTCCGGTACTCCAGTATAAATATGTACTTTTATAGAGTACAATCGTACTATTTAACAATACATTCTAAATGGACCGTAACTTTGGGAAAGCCTTCAAGAAAGCGTTAGCAGAACACGTCCTTCATTTTTTACGCCACTCGTACTTTATACGGCTGCTTTAGAATCAGGGAAAAGTCCGTATCAGGGAAGGCTGCCATTAGTCTTTCAACTGTGCTTAAAGTGGGGTTCTCCTCACCGGATTCGAGGCGCTGGTAATGGCGGAATGTGAGATCATGAATTTTTTCTGCAGGATGTGCTTTCGCCTGATAGAAAAGCTCGACGAAATTCTGCCGTGGACACTCTCGGACTTCCAGAGGATTGGTAGGAACAAGCTGGATATTTTCAATCCCATTTGACCTACGATAACTATGTCTATCCCTCTCTGAGGGTTTCACCTCATATCAGTCCCAATATGATTTTTGGAGGTCTTCCTGACGGAAACCCAGGAGAATTTCGCACTGAATGGTAAAAAGCTCGTAGAATTCATCATTTCATTCACGCAAAAACTTAAATAACGGAAATTTATTCCACAACAGCTTGTGCGATGAGTTTCGCAAATTGCTGGATGGCTTCATTCAAGGGTGTGCAATCGATATTGCGGAAAGTTTGTATCATAAAAAGAAATCCCATGGATTGTGTTTGGATATTGATGGCGAGGACTTCCAAATCCAAACCTTCTCTAATTTTCCCTCTTTCCTGAAGAGCCTGAAGCCTTTTAAGCAATACAGGGTTACTAAAAAGAGGGATGTGTTTTTGGATCTCAACACTGATCTTTGGATCAATCGCCGCTCTAGCGACTGCGATTCTAAAAAAATCCAGCTCCTCTAAATGAGTTTTGATGCGCATTTGAAGATAGGTACGAATCTCTTCCTCTACCGTTTCACAGACAGGGGATGTATCGGCTTGCTCAATTTTTCTTTTAATGAACTCAAGAATAATCGCCAGGAGCAGACCGGGTTTGCCTTTGAAGTAATGATTGATGAGCCCTTCATTCATTCCAGCGCGTTTGGCAATCATTTTAGTTGTCGCGCCATCATAACCGTACTTCGAAAAAATCTCGGTTCCAGCTTGAAGTAATTTTTTAATCGATCTTTCACGATTTCTAGTTTTTACCTTCAATTTTGTCGGAATAGTCATTATAAAAAACCTCCTAAAGAATCCTACTTATGACTTCTAAATTCTAATCTAGCAAATTCTTTGTTTTTTGTTAATTAATCAGTTAATTAATTATTTCCTTGATTCTTTCCTAAAATCGCCCGATACTGATATTAGTTAATTGCTCGATTAATTAAATATTTAGCAGAGGTCCTCTATGAAGCTTCTAATCCTATTCATGATCTCCACGGGTAGCGTGGCTCTCTTACTTTCCCCTCCCGTTTTTGCAGGAGATTCTGGCTTATTGCATTTAGAGCAAGCAATCGCTGAAGGTCAGGAAAAATCACCCACTATCCAAAGGGTTAGAGCCGCCTTCGATGAAAGCTATTGGAAAAAGACGGAAACATTAGGTACAGGCTTTCTCCCCAAGTTATCAGCCAACGCGAATTATTTTTTCGATACAAAGTATCAAGTGATTACCGTCCCTCTCGAAGGCCAAACCGTTAGTTTTCCTTCGATCTACCCAACCACTCTACTTTCATTCAATGTCATGATTCCTATCTTTGACGGCCTTGCGAATGTATATCGTCTGCAATCGGCTTCCCTTACAGAGGAAGCTTCAAAGAACGAACTCTCTCGATCGGAATTTCAACTCGAACAAAATATTAAATCAGCCTTCTACCAAGCTTTGGGCGCTAAACTCATTGAAGAAGTTTATCAGCAAAACGTAAAAACTCTCGAAGATCATTTGACGCAAGCGGAGATCTTAAAGCATGGAGGAGCAGCAACCAACTATGATGTTCTTCGCGTTCAGGTTCAACTCAACGCAGCTCGTTCCGACCTGCTTGACGCTAAAGATAATGTGGAGATTACTCGCCGCAAACTCACGTTGCTATTAGGTTTAGAGAAAACAGATGATCGTGTCTTGGATGGCTCGCTTCCGGTTCCCCAAACAACACTCGTCCAAGATCTTCAGTTTGACCCTAACCTTTCGAGCCGCACCGACTTAAAAGCGCTCGCACTCAGAGCTGAAGCTTCCGACAAGATTGCAAATGCTCAATCCACCTGGCTAGTCCCCTCAATATCGATCGGTGGAGAATATGATTTCTATAATAATCTTAATACTTCAATTTCTGATACAAATTCATTTCAAGGGGCCTATAACTTTGGCGTCTTCTTAAAATGGAATCTTTTTGATGGTGGCGCTTCCTACGCTCGCTCAAGACAAGCCAGTTATCAAAAGATTCAAGCTGATAAAACCGAAGAGGAAATCAAACTTCAAGCCCCTTACGACTTTGATACTTGGAAACGCCGATATCTCAGCAATGTTTTCCGTTATGAAGCAAAGTCGCTTGATGTAAAACGCTCTCAAGAGAGTGTCCGACTCGCTCGCGAAGAAGAAAAGGCAGGGAGTCGAACCAGCACTGAAGTTTTGGATGCAGAACTCGATTTATTTCAAGCCAAGGCGGGGGTTGTTAACTCTCAAATCCATTCAGCAGAAGCTTTAATTAATTTGGAACTCACTTTAGGAAGGAGAATTTAATCCTATGAATTCAACCCTTAATATAGAAGCAATAGAGGACACTTCTCATGTTCTCAGTATAAAAGACAAAAAAAAACTCATTATCAGTGCCATTGGGGTTCTTGCTGTCACTATGGTGAGCTACTTTAGCTACCAATCCTTTATGTATGTGTCGACTGACAATGCGATGGTCGAAGCCAAAGCAACCTTCCTTTCCCCTCGTGTGGGTGGGATCATCATTCAGGCAAATATAGATGAAAACCAAAATGTCAAAGCCGGACAAATTCTTGCGAAAATCCGTCCCAATGAATATCAAAATGCTTTAGATCAGGCAGAATCTGATCGTAATTCCCTAGCAGCCCAAGTCAAAGGAGCTAAGTTGAGTTACTATCGGGCTATGGGACTTTTTAAGCAAGGAGCAGCGACTCAAGAGAAACTTGATTCTACTGAAGCTCAATATCAATCCCTTGCTGGAAAACTGAAATCGGCTGAATCTCAAGTCGAACAGGCAAGATTGAATCTCGCTGATACAGAACTCAAAGCACCTGCAGACGGAAGAATTGCTAAAAAATCCTTTGAAATAGGGATGATGGCAATTGCCGGCCAGCCACTTTTAGGTTTTGTGGCCGGAGACGAACGCTGGGTAACAGCAAATTTCAAAGAAACAGAAATGAAGGGGATCGAGCCTGGCAAGCCTGCCACGATTAAAGTAGATGCAATCTCGGGTCGAAAATTTGAGGGTGTTGTTGAAAGCCTGAGCCCATCCACGGGAGCAACTTTTAGCTTACTTCCACCCGATAACGCTACAGGGAACTTCACTAAGGTCGTTCAGCGCGTCCCAGCTCGTATCAAGCTGATTCATCTCACACCAGAAGACGTTTTACTTCTTCAAACCGGACTTTCGGCTGAAGTCTCAGTAAAGCTGAATTAAAGAAGGCCTAAACGAGGAAGGGACAAACCATGAGTACTCAATCCATACTCATCATCATCATAGCAGTCCTTGCTTCTCTACTAGAAATCATCGACACATCCATCGTCAATGTAGCAATTCCTACGATGATGGGAAATTTAGGGGTAACTTTAGATGAGATCAGTTGGGTTTCTACTGCCTACATGATTGCAAATTCCATCATTCTTCCGGTTGCCGCTTGGTTTGGAGCGCGAATGGGGCGTAAACAGTACTTCACAGGCGCGATTCTCCTCTTTACACTCTCGTCATTGGCCTGTGGGTTAGCCCCCAATCTCCCTATTCTGATTCTATTTCGTGTCATCCAGGGACTTGCCGGAGGAGCCCTTCTTCCTACTTCGCAAACACTCATTCAAGAGCAATTTCCAAAAGAAAAAGCGACACTTGCAATGGCCATCTTCGGCATGGGTGTCATGGTTGGACCCGCACTAGGTCCAGTCATTGGCGGCTACCTTACGGATAACTTGGGATGGAGATCTATTTTCAACGTCAACGTGCCCATTGGATTGATCGCTTCACTTCTTTCTTATTTGTATGTAGATCAAGTGAAATCCAATACAGACCTACAAACCGAGACACTATCCGCCAGAAGCAAAATTGATTGGGGGGGCTTTGCACTTCTTTCTTTAGGAGTCGGTTGTTTTCAATTCATCTTGGAACGTGGACAAACCGAAGGCTGGATGGATTCCAACGCCATCCGAGTGACGGCCTTCCTGGCTATGATTGGCGTGGTGGGCTTTATCTTCTGGGAACTTCACGTCAGCCATCCCATCATGAATCTTCGACTTTTTAAATCGAATGTAGTCAGAGCCGGCGCAATCCTCATGCTTGCACTTGGATTGATGCTTTATGCGCTCACTTTTGTCGTCCCGATTTTTGTTAATAATATAATTCATATGACGGCAACTCAGACGGGGAAACTTTTCATTCCCGGCTCCATCGCCACAGCATTCTCCATGATGGCAGTCGGTGTTTTATCCAAATACCTTCATCCTCGCTCTATCATTATCACTGGCATTATTCTCGCAACGACCGCCCTGTTCATGATGAGCCAATTCACAACCCAAACAGGTGCCCAAGATCTTATAGTTCCACTTATCATTCGGGGAGTCGCCACAGGGTTACTTTTCATTCCGATCTCAGGCGTTGTCATGGGACAGTTTAGAGGGGAACAACTGGAACAGGTAGCAGGAATCATGAGCTTTTTTCGTCAGACTGGAGGCAGCATCGGAATTGCCGCGCTTTCAACACTTTTGACCCGCCTAGGGAAGCAAAACTATGTCGATCTAATGCCGAAACTGTCAGTTCTCACTCGAAGTGGATACCATGATTTCACAAGTATCGCTGCAGGAGTTTCCAGCGCAAGCTTGAAAGGAAGTATCGGAATGGGTGACCCCCAAACGCTTGCCATCAAGTCCATGTGGGGGCGCGTGATGCAACAAACCTTCATTATGAGCTTTAACCAGCTTTGCTGGATCATCCTATTCATTGTAGTGGGTATGACCGTTCCCGTTTTTATGATGAAGATGCAAAAGCGAGTGAATACTCAAGTCAGTGCACATTAAATTAAAGGTAAGGCTTGTTTTATACTTTCACTTCTTCTGATGAATCCGCCTTAATCGCTGCTCTCGGCAGCTCAAATATGAATTTCGTTTCTCCACTCAACTTGCTTTCTGCCCAAATTTTTCCATGCTGTTGCTGAATAATGTCCTTACAAATGGCAAGACCTAGGCCAGTACCCCCTGCCCCAAGTCTTGTTTGGCTACTCTGTACAAATTTATTAAAAATAGATTCCAATTCTGATTGTGGGATAAATACCCCTTGATTGAGCACTTGACAACTGATGCTTGTCACTGACTGCGTTAACCTAATTTGAATAGTAGTCCCTTTTTCTGAGAATTTAATCGCATTGGAAAGAAGATTTCTCATCACTTGCATAATACGTTCAGAATCGAAAAATCCTACAATTTTTGAAGTTTGACTCACGGTCTCAAGCTTAAGTCCTTTTTCTTCGACAAAAGCCTGTATCTCGGAACTCACCGTTACAACAATCTCCATTAAATCGTTGTCTTTCATTACATATATAAATTTTCCTGCCTCAAGCTTCGACAAATCGAGAAGGTCATTAAGAAGGGACATCAATCGTGCTCCACTGTCGTAAATTTCATTGAAGTAAGATTTAATTTTTTCATTTGAGACAACTCCAATCTTTTTCTGGCCAAACTTGGCAAAACTCATAATCCCGTGCATGGGAGTTCGAATTTCATGAGACATATGAGCAAGAAAAATGGATTTTGCTTGACTCGCTTTCTCTGCGGCCTGATTCATTCGTTCGCTCTGCTTTAAAAGTGCTTCTGTTCTTGCTTTCTTAATAGAACTCCACACCATGAATCCTAGATAAAAAATAAATACAATACGCTCAGACACCTGTGAAGTCCGACGAGCCTGGTAAACCAGGAAACTCACGAAAATTAGCCCAAGATAGTAACCATTATTTTGAATCCACTGAGTGCCCCAGGAAAACCTATGCTCGAATTTCTTCATAAAAGCTAAACATAATCGATAGGCTTATCGACGATTTGACTAGCAATGAGTCTCTCATTCGCACGCTCCTTCTCATTTAAATGGGATGCGAGACTCCACGCGAAAACTAGACAAATAGCAAAGGGATCGAAAACCATTACAATCGTAAGAATCAAATATTTTGCTACTGTATCCACATCTATACGTAATGAGTCAGCCACATAAATCAAAGGTCCAACTTTGGTCTGAGTATTTAAAATTTCAAGATTTACTTTGCCCATCTCAGTCAATAAATCATGTGAACGTTGACGAAGTTGTTGAATGCGGGGTTCGGATTCTTTTTGAAGTTCAAACTTTTTTGAAATCCGATTTTGAGGAACTTCTGAGATAAATTTTTCAATGCCTTTAATTTCTTCTAAAACTTTCAAATTTTCAGTATCCATCATTCTTATCTTGAGTTGAGATAATTTCAAATCATGAGAAGACTTTTGATAAGCATTTGAAAGAAAGCCGAAAATTCCTATACTGGTGATACACATCAAAACCATGAGAGCAATGGTTAAATAGTATTTCATTACCCTATTAGTATGAATCCAATATCGATAGAGAAATCCAGCGACTATAATCTTGCCAAACTCCAAAGAGCTCGCCATAAATGTAACAGAAACCGAAGCTCCAGAAAAAAGCTTTGCCAAACCGGCAATAGAAAAAATAGCCCCAATAGAAGAAATTAATAACGCTGCTATTGCCAATAAAATCACGTAAACCTGACTCATATTCTTCTTGTCGGTAAAAATGAGAATTACTTGAGGGGTGGATTTTTCCCTAAGGCTTTGGTAGATACTCCGTTATGAGCCAACTCATGTATAGGATTAATATCACAGATCAATCTCTCCATTTCTCTTCAGGGCACATGACCATCTACGGAGATGGGGCCAAGGAAACTATTCATGGACATACTTTTGTGGTAAAAGTCTCTATAGGACTTGATGACTCATCACCCGATGAAGTAATCCCTTTTGAATATTTTAAAAACTCTATTGTGAAAGTTTGTAAGGAGTGGAATGAAAAGCTCCTTTTACCTGCTAAAAGCTCTTTTTTGAAAATCATATCCAAAACTGAGGATGAAATAGAACTCTATCTTTGCAAGAAACATTATGTCCTTCCTACTGATGAAGTGGTATTTTTAGAGACAGGCAACATCAGTGTAGAAGCTTTGGCTTCCACATTTTGTCATCGCTTTGTCAGTCATTTGGATCAGGACTTAGTAAAAAGAAGAGTATTTGATGTCGAAGTGACTATTGAAGAAATCCCTGGATATAGTGTGACTTTCGTTTGGCGCCCGAGAACCATTAAAAACTAGTTGATTTTTATTTATGAAAACAGAACTCATTCTTAAATTTGGATTTGAAGCCTCTCATTCTTTAACGGACTATGAAATACCACACCCCCATCTTTGGCGTTTAGAGGTCAGTTTAACGGGACAGCCTATAGAGGGCCGAATCGCCGATATACCCATTTTAAGAAATCAGATTCAGCTTTTGGTTGACGAGTTGAGCACGACTTACTTGAATGACAACTCAAAAGTGAGCGCTAACGTGCGAGAGTTTCCCACTTGTGAGACTTTAAGTGAGTTTTTTTATCAAAAACTCAACGCCTTACTGCAAAAGCAATTCTGCCAGAAAAACCCTACAATTCAGCTTGTTTCAGTAATGATTGCTATTTTAAATATGGAAAATGAAGAGCAAGGAGCAGTGAAGTTACATTTGAGTTAAAGCGAGTTTTAAGCCAATGTTATAGACATTGTCTTTAAGTAGTAGGCTATAGCATTCACTTTCTATTCCAAAGTAGACATCTTCCGGCAGGGGAGGGGTACAAAAACGGCGACCATCAGTATCCTCTCCCGTAATGAGTGCTTCTTGATGAGTTTGAGCGAAATAAATACGCTTTGTAGTTTGCGGGTTCAAATCAGATAAATCGCTTTTTATTATTTCGTATTGCGCAAGAGGCTCAACTTTTTCAATAATTACACCACTTTCTTCGCGAACTTCTCGAATGATTGCATTTTCAGCGGATTCTCCAGGCTCAATTTTACCTCCGGGCAACTCCCAGCCACGCTGCTTATGATGAACAAGCAAGAGTTGCTGGTCCTTATTGAAGGCAAATATCAATACAGAGTTGGGAAGTGAATAATAACTCCTTTGTCCAAGCGTCAAACGGACTGTTTGTCCAGAATAGGTGCCTGGAAAATCAATCACTAAAGGCAGCTTGAGCGATTGATCTTCATCTTTCAGAACGTAAGAACTCCAGAAATTTTGAATCTGAGAAGCATCTCCATAGAGCGGATTTGAGATCACTTCTTTTTCTTGACTCATAAAGATGGGTTTGCTTTGAAAAAAGACGACGTCCTTTTTTGAAAGTATTTTTGGGTCTTTTAAATACTCATTGCAATCCGAGTTTGTATGAGTGAATAAAAATGAAATTTTTGAGATTTTTCGATATTTAGACGACTTTTTTTGTAGAAAAAGGATAAATTTGAAAATGTAAGTGCTTAAGTTTTTACATTGGGAAATCACGGGTACCTTTTCATCCAGATCTTGAGAAAGAAGCTCCAACCAACAAAAATAAACCTCTTCGATCACGGTGCTGAGATTAAAAGTGGGTTTTGGGTTTTTTTTGATTTGTTTCATCTTTTCTTCAGCCAATTCAAAACTTATAGATAACCAAAGTTCGCGATTCGCTTCCCTCAAAGACGAGGAAAAAGGAAGGGATAGATTTGAAAATGAACAGGTTTCCATAAGAACTAGCTTACCTTATACGTGATCTGCGCACTAAAAATAAATGGAACTACTTACAAATAGACACGATTCAATTAGAATTTATTACTTGAATTGGCTATTATTGTAGACGACGGCATGGGTCTGAACAAATTAATTATGAAATAAAGATTGGATCATTTTTAAATGAAAAAAATCATTTTATCTCTTTTGGTAGGTTTATTTTACTTGAGTCAAGCCTATGCAAAGCCAATACATTTAGTACTCAATTGGAAACCTGAACCACAATTTGGTGGATTTTATACTGCCCAAATTAATAGTTTATTTAATAAAAAATCTCTAGATGTCAAAATTATTCCGGGAGGATCTGGCACACCGACCGTACAAATGGTGGCAGCCGGGCAAGCTGAATTTGGTATTGCTAGTGCGGAAGAGCTTTTAGTTTCCCGCTCTCATGGAACCGACCTTGTCGCCCTTTTTGCTATTTATCAAAATAGTCCCCTAGTCATTATGTCCCACCCCTCACAAAATTTTAAATCGATTCAAGACATTCTGAAGTCTAAAGATACACTGGAGCTTCAAAGCGGACTTCCATTTTTTCTTTTTCTTAAAAAAAAGCTGGGGCCCATCAAAGCAACGATTGTCCCTCATCTCGGTGGGATTGCAAATTTTTTACATAACCCTACACTTTCTCAACAGGGGCTCATCACTTCTGAGCCACTTTTAGTAGTAAAACAAGGTAAAGAGAGTTCAAATTTTCTAGTTTCAAGTGAAGGCTTCAACCCCTATATGTCTGTCCTGATTGCCAGAAAAGTATTTATTGAAAAGAACTTAGAAACCACGAAGTCCATGGTACAAGCAGTCCGCGAAGGTTGGAATCTGTACGTAAATAATCCAGAAAATACGAATGAATTCATGAATAAATTAAACCCTTCAATGGATATCCATATTTTTAATGAGAGTGCTAAGTTACAAAAAAAATTCATTTTAACAGAAGAGTCTAGGAAGCTAGGGTTAGGAATTATGCTGAAAGATCGCTGGAAGTCTCTTGCAGATCAACTAAAGAGCGTCGAAGTTATTAACAAAGTCCCAGACATCAATGAAATTTTTATGAATTTATAAAAACCGTATCACCGATTCAATAGACGTCTTGGGTTATGCATCAGGATTCCAACAGCAACACCCAGAGTAAGTGCCGTCAATGCAAGACCTACTGGGTTTTCACGCCCAAACTCCTCAACTCTTTTTGCAATAGCCTTTAAATCAAACCCTTCAACCAGCTGCTCAATGTCCTCTTGCATTTGAGCAGTGGCATCTGAAAGCATGTCCGCTCTGCTACTTTTTGAGTCATTTTGAAATGTATTCATTCGTTCAGCCATAAATAAGTCTCCTATCATTCAGAAAAACAACTGAAAGCAACGCCTATGCCACCTAAAACTATGGCACAAGCATTGTAAGATCCAAATTGATCGGCAAGGAGAAATGAGATTATGGAAGTGGAAAATCAAAAGGTGAATCAGCCTTACTCTTTAAAAAATCGTGGCTTTTCTGATCCGCTCGTCATTGGTGCAGGTGCATTAATCCTGGGATTTATGATTGGATCAGGACGCTGGGAATGGTTAAGCCGAGGAGCAACTAAAATTGCCGGCAGCTTAGGAAACTTGGCACTCGTGTCACTTTTTCACTCCTTCCAAGAACACAATCCAGATTTATTTGACGAACAACATCGCGTTACTCATTAAAGCGTTTCAGTCATTCCAATAGCATGTGTCTTTTCTCGATCCAAAAAGTCATACCTTCTCAATGTTTCAATTGCAGCTCGAAAGCCACTTCTTACTGTCTCCGTCATTTTCTTTGGAGAAAGAGTGAAGTGTTCACCAAAAAAAAGCTGTTTATCGGTCGCTTTGGGATGAATATAAATCGTATCTACATCCATTCGATGATGTAATTGTGCTTCAAGAATGTGACAGATGCGGAGCCGATGTTGTTCAGAAATTCCTTGATTTTTGCAATATTCAGAAACAGCATCTATTGCATTTCGATTAGCTTGTTTATTATAGATGTGGTTGTTGATTTTCTGCTCGATCAATAAATAGATAGACTGAATGGCAATAGCCGCCAATCCGTGATTCATCAATGAATCAAGCTCACGTATAACATGATAGGGCTGATGAGTGTGACTCGCTATGATTAAATCTGCTCCCCCGTCAACTGCCACATGGGTTGATAAGGTATCTCTAATTTCTCCATCAATATAATGAGTCAATTGGTTATTCGAATTTTTAATGGCATGAGGTGAAAAAATTACAGGTAAAGCTGTGCTTGCTGCACATGCATCTGCAATTCCTACATCATTGTTATATTGACACGTTAAGTCATTAGGAGGCGGCTGATAACTATATTTTCCAAATACAACCTTGCGGGAATGATTCAATTGAGTAGCCACAATAAAAAGATCGGCTAAATAGTCGTGAAAACGATTCGAAGGGAGTACCTCTTCCCTCATATATTGCTCAATTCCTGAAGTAGAAAAAATTCCAGTCGCTTTAAGCCACTTAAATTGAACAAGAGATTCCCAATTGCCTTCAATAATATCAAAAAAAGATCTGCGTAATTTAATTAATTGACTGATTTGATATTTTTTCAAACTTGGCTTGAGTTTGAACATCTTTTGATAGGTGAGTCTGGGCAGAATTTTTGGAGTTAAATCTGCCACATCACTGTCTTGCGGCCGCCGACCTAGAAACGAGTTAAAGATATTATCCAATGAATACCCTGCAGCCAAGTACGATGAAATAATAGATCCTGCACTTGAGCCTACATAAGTCGATATTTCCATTGGCCCAGGAACTGGACGCAATCCCGAAACTGGAGCAGTACCGCCGTAAAACTTAAAACCTTGTTCCTGCAGGGCTAACGCTACACCTAAGTGAAAAGCTCCAGCTTTAGTCGCGCCACCACTACAAACGAAAGCAATTTTTCGTTTTGAGCCAATCTGTATCCGATCTTCGGGGGTCTTTGAATGAACCACCATAGACAATAAGATTACTTGAATTTAAAGCTCATGGAAATACAATTGATTACATACTTATGACCAAAACGAGAATAAACACATCAGAGGTGGGACGATCAAGCAATTCCAGTCCTTTAAATCAGTCCAACTCATTACAGGCAGAACTTCACAAGTTAGCGAAAGATCTGCAAAAAGCTCAAGAAGAAATTGCTGAGCTGAAAACATTGATTGCATTTTATGAAGAAAATGTACCCCTTCAAAACTGTTCTAATTAACTCACTTATTTTGTGGATTCTCTGGATTTTCCAAGTTTCTGAAACTTGGGCCTCTACCCTTTTAGACCGTCAGTTTGAATTAGAAACTATCGGATTTATTAAGTCTTGGGATAATGTTGATGATATTTTCGATGAATATATTACCTCTGCTTACAAAGACTATTTTTCACATCAAAGCCATTTTATCCTCAACGACCTCTCAAAAGCGAATCCGATATTCACCCACTCAAAAATTCCTTATAATAAAATCATTGATGACCCTGAAATATTAGGACAACTAGCCAAGATCACTCGAACAGAAAGCATTATCAAAACCAAAATTTTAAAACAAGGTACTAGATATTATTTTACCTTAGAGTGGCTTCACTCTCCTCATATGGAATCGATGTCCACGGTCACCTTTAATTTAGAAGAACATTCATATGGCACTCCACTTGCGGAAGACCGCCTCACTGAGACGCTGCATAAATACCTTAATGTACTTTTCTCCCGTGTCCCCTTCATAGGTCATGTTACCGGCAGAGACCACGACTCAATCACTCTCAATTTGAATTCAACAATAAATATTAGAAAAAATGACATCTTGATCATTGGGACTTTGGATGAAGTTAAAAAACATCCAATTTTAAAATCGATTGTAGATTGGAAAATAATTCCTACAGGAAAAGTGCGTGTTGAACAAATGGACGAAGGGATTATATTCGGTAAAGTGATCGAAGAAGAACCCGGCTTAGAAATTTCACAATACCAACAGGTTATGAAAATTCTACCTGTTAATAGTAAAGACACCCAACCCCTCCCCCCAGGAACCCTCTTAGAGGAAAGTAAAAATATAGAAAAAGGCCCTCATCTGGGCTGGGTAGGCGTCTCCGCTGCTGTAGGTAACTATAATTGGCAGTTTAGTGTTCCTGCTGCAAATCCAGCCATCGAAAACACGGGTAGAGGAACGAGTTTGGGCGGCATTGCCACTGCAGAAATCTGGCTGACTAAAGAATGGTTTGCTAACCTTGAGTTCAGAGGTTCATTTTGGAATTTTACTCAACAAGATGATGCTACCGGTACTCAATCTCCAGTCTCTCAAAATGGAGGAGTTTCTGGATCTTTGAGTGCATTCAAAATTGATGTTGGGTATTCCTATTTAATCACAGGAATTTTCTCTGGCCCAAAATGTTGGGCCAAATTAGGATATAAGTCGAACTCCTTCAATCTGCCTTCTAGCATCACAGAAAACACCGGCCCGGTATCATTGAGTACAGTTTTCTTAGGGGTGGGTGGTGAATTGCCAATTCGGGAGAAATGGGGTGCCTTTACTGATTTAAGCTTTAAGCTTTTGTCTTCAATGAATCAGTCTTTACTGGCAGACAGTATGAGTGGCACATCCGATACAGAATTCACATTAGGGGCCTCGTATAAAATATCTCCCCGAATGAATTTCCGAGCTGGAGTCAACATTATTACAAATAGTGCAAGCTTTTCGAATGCAGAAAATTTAAGCCAAAAAATGGTTACATTTACACCTTCTCTCTTGTATTACTTTTAGCCATGATCGCTCGAGATGAAGCCGCTAAACGAATTCATGAACTTACCGCTTTGATTCATCACCATGATTTTCGTTATTATGTATTAGATGATCCTGAGATCTCAGATCAAGCATACGATCTTCTCTTTCGAGAGTTGCAAGAGATGGAAAAGCTTCACCCTGATCTGAAAGAGGCGACCTCACCTACGATGAGAGTAGGGGGAAAGGCCCTGAGTACATTTAATAAAATTAAACATCGCGTCCCCATGCTTTCCCTAACAAATGCTCTTTCCGAAGAAGAGTTTATGGCATTTGACGAACGGGCCCATCGATTACTTGAGAAACCTCAAGGGGAACCCATAGAATATTTTGTCGAACTCAAATTTGATGGACTTTCTCTCAATCTAACATATGAGGATGGGAATTTAGTGCATGCCGGTACTCGAGGCGATGGAGAAACCGGTGAAGACGTGACTCAAAATGTGAAAACGATACGCTCAGTTCCATTACGTCTTCGAACAAAAACTCCACCTAAACTCATTGAAATCCGTGGAGAAGCGATCTTGCCCATTCAAGATTTCGAAAGACTCAATCACGAACAAGAAAAAAAGGGACAAAAGCCATTTGCAAATCCCAGGAACGCTGCTGCCGGCTCTATCAGGCAACTTGACCCCGCCATTACTGCATTACGTCCTTTAACCGTTTTTTGCTATGGGATGGGTTATGTCAGTGGCCTTGAATTCAAAACGATGTCCCAGTACGAGGACCTCTTATCGGAGTGGGGTCTTTTAGTTGGAAAATGGCGAAAGGTCGTAAGCAAACCTGATCAAGTTTTAAAATTTTATAAAGAAATTAAAGCAGAGCGAGAAAAGCTACCATTTGAAATTGATGGGATTGTTGTAAAAATGAATAGATTGAATGATATCGACCATGCGGGATATATATCCAGAAGCCCGCGGGGTATGATCGCATTTAAATATCCTCCTCGCCAAGAAACAACCGTGATTGAAGATATTATCGTTCAAGTCGGAAGAACAGGTGCTCTTACTCCGGTAGCTTTAGTTTCTCCAATCCAGTTAGGCGGCGCCATTGTTCGACGTGCAACCTTACACAATCAGGGTGAAATTGACAGAAAAGACATCCGAATTGGAGATCGCGTGATCATCCAACGGGCGGGAGATGTCATTCCAGAAGTGGTAAAAGTAATTACAGACGTTCGCACGGGGAAAGAGAAAAAATTCCATATCCCACATTTATGCCCAGTATGTCATTCACCCATCGAGCAAAAACCTACGGAAGCGATAGCTCGTTGCGCCAATCGAAATTGTATTGCACAGGTGAAAGAGCGGATTCGTCATCTAGTGATCAAGGATGCTTTGAACATTGAAGAATTAGGAGAAAAAACGGTTGACCAGCTAGTGGATCAAGGCTTGGTAAAAACATATTCTGATATTTTCACGCTTACTCAAGAGCAGCTTCTTTCTTTAGAGGGATTTGCTGAAAAGTCGAGTTCAAATTTAATCCATTCTATTAACAAGGCTTGCCATCCAGAACTTTATCGGCTGATTTTCGGATTGGGAATTCGACACATAGGAGAAAGGACCGCAAAAACCCTTGCACACTCCTTTGGAGATCTTGAAAAGATGATCACTGCGAGTGAAGCAGATTTTGAAATGATCCACGAAATCGGACCCGAAATGGCAAAAAGTCTCAAGACCTATTTTGAAGACAAACAAAATCAACAGGAACTCAAAGCCCTACTCAGATTTCTCCAACCGAAACCTCCGGTCCGACATAACTCCTTAACTGGTGCAGGAAAGTTTGCGGGTAAAACATTTGTATTGACGGGCACACTTCCCACCCTCTCTCGGAGTGATGCCACTCGTATGATCGAAGAACAAGGAGGGAAAGTTTCATCCAGTGTCTCAAAAAAAACAGATTTTGTCATTGCAGGGGAAGAGGCTGGAAGCAAACTCGATAAAGCGCACCAGTTAGGAGTCAGTGTTCTTGATGAAGCGCAGCTTTTAAAAATATTAAATTAGGAGTTTTTATTGGGACCGGTAACTCGCTTTATTTTTCCACTGTCCAGATCCTTCAGTAATCGATCCCAACGATCACGGTAAGTAACATAGCGAGATTGAACACCATTGAACTTAAATATCAAACTAGGACTCGTCTTTGAAGCAGACTGTAGAGCAAGCATCATTTGCTCCAATTGTTTTCTCCTTTCAACAGGAGGAAACTTTTCAACCCCTAACATAAACATCTGATATAGATTATTCAATTGCTCAATGAGAAATCCCGCCTTTTGAATATATTGCTCCAATTCGTCTGCAATGGATTGAATTGACTCCTTATTGAGTGGCCCTGAGCTAGAAAGAGCTTTTTTCTTTTCCTCTTCCTCTTTCTCATCTTCCCTTGCTCGACGTCTTTTACGTGACTCTTCATCTTTTTCTGACATACCTAAATTTTATCAGGGATTCGGAAGAAAAATCGAGTTTTCTATTAAGTTATTGAATTATCAACGAAATATTTTTGGTAATTCATCAATCCTAGACAAAAATGTAACCTTAATGCTTGCATCTCCCATTAAGACCTCCAAAGAACTTTTAGGTGTGCTTTGAGGTAAAAGTATTTTCTTAAATCCAAGCCTTTTTGCTTCCTGAATTCTGAGGTCAGTTTGAGCTACTCGACGAACTTCTCCTGTTAAACCGAGTTCACCTATAAAAACAGCATCACTCGGTAGTGTTCGTTCCTCTGCACTGGACCAGATCGCCGCAGCCGCCGCTAAATCACAAGCAGGTTCGTTCAAGCGTAATCCTCCTGCAACATTAAAGAAAAGGTCTTGCTCCGCTAGGTTTAGCTTCATGTGTTTTTCTAAAATCGCAGCTAAAAGAGAAACCCGAGTCCCATCAATTCCGACAGAGGTTCTACGGGGAAGTGCAAGACCCGATGGAGTCACCAATGCCTGAAGCTCTACCAGTAACGGCCGCGAACCTTCTAAAGGTACTGCAACTGCGGTTCCTGAAACGGGTGTTTCTCTTTCACTTAAAAAGAGAGAAGATGGATTAGTTACTTCTCTCAAACCCTCTCCATTCATTTCAAATACACCCAGCTCTCGTGTACTTCCAAAACGATTTTTCACTGTTCTTAGCAGGCGATAACTCTGCCCACCTTCGCCCTCAAAATAGAGAACCGTATCGACCATATGCTCAATTGTTTTTGGGCCTGCAATATTTCCCTCTTTAGTCACATGGCCCACTAGCCAGACCGCAATTCCCGCTGATTTAGCTAATGCCATGAGTCTTGCGGCTACTTCACGAACTTGGCTCACACTTCCAGGTGCTGATTGAACAAAACCACTGGAAAAAGTCTGAAGGGAATCCATAATTAAGACATCTGGATGCAATTCTTTGACCGAGGCAAATACTCTTTCCAGCCGAGTTTCAGCAGAAAAGAAAATATGACCTTTCCCTCGTACACCCAAGCGTTGTGCTCTTCCTCGAATTTGATCTACTGACTCTTCACCACTGACATAAAAAATTTTAATGTCAGCCTCTGCTTCTCGAAGACCTTTTGCCATTTGAAGTAAAAGGGTACTTTTACCAATACCTGGATCTCCCCCCAATAAAGTAAAACTATCTCGCAGTAATCCACCACCCAAGACACGGTTTAACTCCGAAATACCGGTAGAGAGCCTTGGCACTTGCTCTAAAGTGCTCCCTCCTGGGAGAACTTCTGGATCTAGATCGACCCAATCCACTGTTTGCCCTGTTATAAGAGCCCCATGTAAGCCGGTGGACTCAAGCGCAGCTTCTCGAGCGGCACGGAATTCATCTCTCATCTCTGAAAGTGCATTTCCGGCTGATGGGGCAAATGCTGTTTCTTCCACATAAGAGTTCCATGCTTCACAAGATGAACATTTTCCCAACCATTTTGCGGAAAGATGACCACAATTCTGACAAGAATATTGGACTTTAACTTTAGCCACGATAAATCACACGCCCAACAGCTTGATGCCAACGGGCCATCGATAATTTTCGCTCTTCTTCATTCATTTGTGGAGTAAAAGCCCGATCTTCCTTCCAAGTCCTTTCAATATCAGCAAGATCTGTCCACAAACCTGCTCCTAAGCCTGCAGCAAATACTGCACCCAAACTGGTTGTTTCAAGATATTTAGGTCTTCTGAGAATGGTATTCAGCATATCTGCTTGGAATTGCATTAAAAGATTATTTGCTGATGCCCCCCCGTCTACATTCAAGTAAGTGAGTGGCTTACCTAAATCTTTTTTCATCGCTTCGAGAATATCTGTATTTTGATATGCAATTCCTTCCAATACCGCTCTTGCCATATGAGCTTGAGTTGTGCCTCGAGTAATACCTGTAAACATTCCGGTCGCACCAGGATCCCAATAAGGAGCACCTAGACCTGTGAGAGCTGGCACGAATACAACTCCATCGCTGGAAGGAACTGAAGAAGCTAAGGCCTCAATTTCTGCTGAATCGCGTATAAATTTTAAACCATCACGCACCCATTGAACTGCTGCTCCTGCAATGAAAGCACTTCCTTCCAAAGCATAGGTATAATCATCGGCTGTCATAGCCCATGCTACCGTGGATAACAAACGATGTTTACTTTTAACGGGTTTACGACCAGTATTTAATAAAAGAAATGCCCCTGTTCCGTAGGAACACTTGGCGCTTCCTTCCTTAACACAAGCTTGTCCTAATAAAGCAGACTGCTGGTCACCTAAGACTCCAGTAATTGGAATGCCATCGGGTAATCCATTGAACCCTTTAGTCACTGCGAAAATCCCAACTGAGGGATAAACTTCTGGCCAGATATCTTGTGGCACATTGAGTGGTCCACAAAGATCAGCATCAAATCGATGTTTTAGAAGATGAAAACATAAAGTCCGCGAAGCATTGCTCGGTTCAGTTGCATGTACGGCTCCATCAGAAAACCGCGCGATCAAATAACTATCCATCGTACCAGCAGCCAAGCGACCCGATTTATAGGCTTTCTTTACCTCTTCCCAATTTTGAAGTGCCCAGGCGGCTTTAGTCCCTGAAAAATAAGGATCAATCAAAAGACCTGTATTATCTTGATAATACGGCTCCATTCCACGGCTACGGAGCTGTTCGCAAATATCCGCAGTTCGACGGTCCTGCCAAACAATGGCTCGCGCAATCGGTTCTGAAGTTTTTTTATCCCAAAAACATAAAGTTTCTCGCTGATTGGTAATTCCGATAGCAAGAATCTTCCGAGGATCAATATGTTTTGTCACTTCTCTTACCGTTTGTACAACGGTAGTCCAAATATCATTCAAATCATGCTCAACCCAACCAGGCTTTGGAAAATAGTGATCAAAATCCACACTTGCTTCTGCGATACGATTCAAATTGCTATCCATCAGCAACGACGTTGTCCCTGTTGTTCCTTGATCTATGGCTAATATATATTCCATTCGGTCTTCCTATTTTTGACTCATATTTATCTCTTTTTATTCCGATAAGCTCTTCGGATGGGAATAACCCGTATTCTATCTATTATTTTATCTCTCCTTGCTGCTGGAGCCATCAGTGGATTGACTTATTGGATTGAAGTCAAAGACTCAACCCAAGATCAAATCAATCTAGGTCTTCGAATAGCAAGACAAATTGTCACGCAGGTCGAAACCCTGAGCCTATACGCTCAAGAAAAACAAGAACAAGATCCCGTCTCGTGGGCCGTGCGTTTTTTCAAAGTAGGCATGGATCAACGCCCCATTGAGATCACTCCCATCAAAAGCGAGTTCATCATCAATAACTCAGAAAACTATGAGTTCAACTCGAAAAATGGGGAATTTAACTATTCAAAAATTTTTATTCCTGAACATGGAAAAGGAGTACGGGTTCAAATTGACCTTGGATATACTGGATTTTTAGGATCCCATGGTCCTTTAAAGAACGACTTGGCATTGGGCGGACTTTTTCTACTGCTTTTTAATCTCATGCGTCTGATAATAAGACCCAAAGCCTCATTATCCCCACCCGAACTATTGGAAAAACAGACGGAGAACATTGCTGAACGTTCCCATGAAAGGGAAATTTCAGAATTTTTAATGAATTGGTCCACTGATGCAAAATCCACTCTCACACAACTGGGCTTACATATTAGAGACTTAATACGAACGGCCCAAATCTTAGCTACCGCATCAGCAAAATCAAGAGATTTGATCAAAACAGATGCGGATGCTGCATTTAATTCTTGCAATGAAGTCTTTAATGCAACGCATGATATGGATATATTTATTACAAAAACCACAGAAGCACTCCTCAGCGAAGCGCGATTACTACAAAATTTAAAAAATAAAGCCACTCAGCTCGATAAAGCTCAAAAAAAAGCTGACTCGATAAAATGGTAAGCTGCCGTTGCTGCAAGACGAGCAGTACAGTCATCTCGATCATGCTCGGGATTCAATTCAAAGATTCCCAAAGATTTAACTTTCTTCTCTTTACCGGCAATTTCCATCATTTCTACTACTTCCATCGAAGTAAATCCCTCAGCCTGAGGAGCAGAGACTCCCGGACAAAATGCATCTGCAAGCGCATCTAAATCTAGACTCACTACGACGACATCGCAAATAGAGCAAAGCTTCTTCAACTCTCTTTTAAAGATTTCAACTGCTTTTCCCTGACGTAATTTTGAAAAAGGCACTATTCTAATTTTCTTTGCATCGACATACTGCCAAAGAGCCTTTGCATTACAATGTGATTGAATTCCAAACTCCACAAATCGACTAGGATGAAGTACTCCTGATTCCACTGCTAAATAAAAAGGTGAACCACTCGTAATAACTGGAGAGGGCTTTCGAACATCTAAATGTGCGTCAATATTAATACATCCTAAGTTGAACTTTTTAGATCGCGACTTAAGAGCTTCCGCAATTCCTAGAAGATGGGAAAACCCATGATCATGTCCCCCTCCTATAACTACTGAAAATCCTTCTTTTTGATGTCCTTTGCAGATGAGATCTGCGGCAAGCCGATGGTTCACTACTACATCTGGCGTGAAGCCAATTACATCTCCATAATCATGAACAAGCTCCAGAAGATCAACTCGCCCTCGAAAACGAGAAAAATTCCGCCGAAATACCTCTGGGCCCCGAGCCGCTCCTACACGACCCCCTACATTAATTACTGCTTGATGATCTGGAATTCCTATGATGCAACATTTACTTTGGGTATACATTTGACTTAAACTTACTTTTACCTGGAAATTCAAAAAAATGAATGGAATTACTGAAAAAAAATGGTTCATTTATATAGTTGATCACCATGAAGGTCCATTTTCTCTTGAAGACCTTCAAGGAATGGCAACCCAAGGCCAAATTTCAACTAAAAATTACGCATGGAAAGAAGGAATGAGGGATTGGCAATGCGTCAATGAAATCGCCGAATTTAACCCTATTTTTCAAGAGACACATGAATCTCCTTCTTTTATTACATCTTATGACGCACTACAAAATGATGTTATATTAGACCTTAAAAGCAAACCTCCGGAGTTTCTAGATCTCTCAACTCATCAATCAAAACCAAGGGCAAAATCAGAGATCGACGCTCATACAGACTTGATAAAAACTCAGACCAGAAAAGCATCAAAACTACTCAAAATTTTTTCTCTAGTTGGAATATCTTTAGGAATAATCCTTTGCTACAATTCAGAAATTTTTAATTCCTGGTTTAAATCCACTCGAATTCGAGCAGGAATGGTTTCCATCTCTCACTTGAGTCAGCCTTATCTTTTACTGCTTACAGAAAAGATTCCTTATTTAAGCAAATGGATCTCACCGATTCCAAACCTAGAGGACGTCAACCAAACTGATTTTGAAGAGCTTAAAAGCGCAGCGAGAGACAAAATTGAAGTCACAGGCCCTCGATTTGGCCTCGTGCTCTCTAAAAATGATCTTTTGACACCCTTCTTCTATGTCTCTTCAAATTTGCAGGACGGCGCCAGGTTTCGCCTTAAAATTATAGGGAATCCAGATACCCTACTCAATCAACTCTCCTTTGAAACACAAACTGACATTACGCTGACAAAGAAACTTGGCAAAACAATTGCAATTCGTGCTCTTGACGATAAACCCATTCCACGAGGTGAATACGTCGTCTATTTAATTCCCCTAGACCCCGAACCTCCTCAAGTCAAAGAGTTCCTTGCTTCCGTCGTTACTGAAATCCAAACCCTTCCACCAGAACTGCCTAGAGACACGAAAGTTCTTATTCACAAAACTTATTTTTTAGGGGGAGACAAAGACGCATCTTACATCTCTGGATTGAAAGAGTTTCATGACAAGATGCGTGATAAAACATTCAATGAAATCTCAGAAGTTAAACAATTTACTATGACAATGGAAAGTCAGCTCGTTTCAACTCTGAATAAATTTGCTTCTATTAAGAAAGGAAAAGTTAACGCGAAACAGAGAAGAGAATGGGAAGCTTTTCATCACCATTGGAATATGCTTCAAGCTGAATTAAATCAGATCATAGAAAAATGGACTCCTAATATGATTCAAAAAGAATACTTTTACGGAGCTTTGTACCTTCTTATTCAACAAACCGGACAGGCTATTGATAAAGTTCATGGATTCCATCGTGCTTATTTCAATGGGACACTTGATTCCAAAACTTTAGAAATTCAAATCGGTGAAGCTTCGGCTTTAGCGCAAACGGCTATTTCGATACTCAGGACTAAAACAGATCAAGTTGAAAAGCTTCCTCTAACACTGAATGGCTTGCCACGCAGAGATGGATTATGACTAAAATAATAAAAAAGACTGACTCAAGCTTATCCAATGAAAATGAACGACGGCGGTCGACTCGAAGACCCATCATAACCACATTTTCAATTTTTGTTGTTATACCCAAAAAAGGACTTTATAAGCTCGAAGTCCAAAATATTAGCGAAGACGGAATTTCCTTTGACGTTGACATAGACGGTGAGTCTTCATCAGACTTCCCTATTCAAGTGACTGATTCTATTGATATAAAGTTTTACCTCAATCAATCGCTTTATATTCCGTTATCTATTCAAGTCGCTCGTATCGACAATACAAGCTCCACCCGTCGTGTCGGCGCCGAGTTTAAAAATAAATCATCTCCAAATTACAACGCCTTTCTTGACCTGCTGCATCTACTAGATAGCATCACTCATATCGTTCAAATCGATTAATCACGCAGTTAGGTAAAAGATGCTTATTTAGGGTCTCTATCTTGCTTCCGATAAACTCTTTGGAGGAAGTTAAATATGAGCCCAAGGATTGGAAACGTGAATGGTGGCACCCCCACCCAAGAAGAACACATCGTCGACTTTAAACAAGCGCGTGAGCAACGCCTCGAAGAAAAGCGCCGAACAACTGAACGGATATTTTTTCATAATTTATTAAGTGTCTTCTCTATGGTCAGCGAAAGTAAGATGCTCCCGATCGATCTCATCGAGGTGAGTGAAGACGGATTATCTTTTCAAATTCCTTATAACCCTGATCATATTTGGCCTAAAGATACAGATGAAATCCCCATTCGATTCTACTTCAGTCAAAATACTTATCTTGAAATCCAGGTAAAAATACAAAACTCCAGGCCCTCTATTGAAAACCATTGCCGTTATGTCCGTTTTGGATGTGCAGTGGATCGGGAGTTAAAATCTTATCCTGCTTATCAGCTCTTCGTTAAATTCCTAAAACTTTACGCCGAACATGCTCATAAAGACCTAGGAGACGTATCCGTATTCTATTTATAAATTTTGAGTATTTTCATCAATAATTACAAGTCCCAGCACGACGAGTACGGAAGGAGTTCTTTAATTCTTGGGTTATGCAGAGAACCTTTGGAAATAAGAACTGCAAGGAGTCCTATTGCGCCGTAAAGATTTGGAATCTCGACGCAACAGGACTCCTTGCAGTTCTTACCTTCAACTACCGACCTTTTTTGCTGATTTTGTTATAATTCGTAGCTGGATTTATCCAGTTTTTTAAAATAGTTGCTGCCTTTTTAGGATTCTCTAACACTAATTTAATTATCTTTTCGCGCAACGCTTCAATTTCTGCGTGCGCTCTGGAATGATGCTCCCCTTTTTTAACTTTTGCGTTCATGACATTCAAGAGTCTATAGGAGAAGATTCATCTTTACGGCCTGCTGCTTCAAGCTCGCCTTGAGTAATTGACCCCATAAATACTTCATCTTTTATCAGTGAAAAAGCATACCAACGATCTCCTAGTTTTTGATAAAGGACTTCAACCGTTTGATCTTCTTTTACGTTTCTTCCTTGAGTATCTTTCGCAGTAGTCATCGTAACCTCTCCTTGGTTCCTGTTATAATTAAACTATCGGCAGTCTAGTTTGATTCTTAACAGGGAATCATTTACCTAGTGGAAAACGAAAAACAGAGGTGTTGCAAGAGTCGGAGAAATCAGAAGCAAATCAAGGTACGAAGATTTGACCTGTCATACCGCTATAAATATCCACAAACTCATAAGTCGTTGCAGACTGAGATAGCGAAACCTCATGAACTTGAATTGGATTTGAATCATTAGGGTTACGAATAGGACTCGGAGCAAACCTATTGCTTCCGGAAGACACAATCTGATGCGAGAGGACAGTGCCTAAATAGTAAAACAAGACTAAAGAAGGATTCTTAGCTAAATGACAGGTAAGATTCCCCGGAGACGGGAATGTTTTACCAGGGGCTTCATCCGCTTGGACACACCCACAAAGAGTTTGAAAAAAACCATCACCCACTAAAATTCGAGCCTCTCCGGGTCCACATGCTGTAAGAGCAGGATCGATCGCACTCGGAACAACCGAAGAACTACCACATCCCAAAGAGGAAGCGAGCATCAAAAAAAATACAATAACAAACTGAAAAGATCGAGTTATACTCGTATTAAAAGATAAAATAGCCATCAATAAGACTTACTTAAACAGGAATCCCCGAAAACTCCACTTAAAATACATTTTCAGCCTCCAGCCGTAAACCCTTCCATAAAATCTTTTCTGAAAATTTCCTCATGAAATTAGCCCTGAAACTCTTTAAATATCAAATACATACCTAACAAAGAGAGTCAAATATAAAGGATTCGAAAAAAGAACTCGAAAATTCACTCCACTTCTGGTAATTTGACGCGCTTGGGACCCGTAGCTCAGTTGGATTAGAGCGCCACACTACGGATGTGGAGGTCACAGGTTCGAACCCTGTCGGGTCCGCCATTAAAACTTTTAAACCCTCTGAAGTCGAATGATTTCAGGGGGTTTTGTGTTTTGGGGAGCGCCCATTTCTTCTCAAATGCTAAAGAAAGTGGACAAGGCAAGGCTCGCCTCCTTCAATTTCTGTAGTATTCATTAAGTTAAGGGACCAGGTATCGCCAAATGAATGAATAGTTTGCTCCTGTCCTGCGAGCAAAAATTTTGTAGTATGTCTTATATAAGGGGGTCTTATTTTTAAAAAATTAAAAAGAAATTTTTCTAATTTCTACATTTTAAAGAATTTTTACTCTGGGATTGGATTTTGTTACCTGATTACACTAGCAACGTCTTGCGCTCATGTGCCCAAGGGTCCCCCACTCAATGTAGTCCATCATGTAGATTTACATCGCTATTTAGGGAAATGGTATGAGATCGCAAGTTATCCTCAGAGGCTGCAGAAAAACTGTGTGGCAACTACGGCTGCCTACAGCTTATCATCTGATGGAGATATTGATGTGCTCAATGAGTGCCACGAAAGAAAATTTGATGGTCCCCTTCGTTCTTCATATGGAAAAGCATGGGTAACTGATCCTCAAACAAATGCAAAACTCAAAGTTCGCTTCTTTTGGCCATTTTCAGAGGACTATTGGATTATCGACCTAGATGAAAGCTACAGTTATGCCGTAGTGGGAAAACCCTCTAGAGATTATTTATGTATCCTAAGCAGAAACCCAAATATGTCTCACACGAATTTTCAGAGTGTGATCAATAAGCTTAGACTTATGCAATATGACATCACCAAACTTCGTAGAACCATTCAACCGTATCCGAATTAAGTTGGACTCATCTATTTTTTTAAACTTTTTTTCCGCGATTTAAAAGAACAGTCCGTAACCCAATGAGACCTAAAAGCAATGTACTCGCTATAACTACCTTCTTTTTATAAAAAGGTTCCTCGAGAGTTTCAGCAACCTCTTTACTTAAATCCGACTCTGAACCTGCCGTCTGAATTGCAGAAGCTTTTGGAGGCGATGGCACCTCATGTAATGACGTTACTAGAGGAGGAGATAAAGAAACGGGTGCGTTCATCACTTCAGGCTGTTGTTTTGCCATAGGCTGGTCAAGTTTTACTCTAGACTGTTCTAAAACGCTGGGTTGCTCTAAATGAGAAGGAGTAGTTTCAGATGTTACTACGTGTGCCAGTTGTTTTTTCTTGTGATGTTTGACTGGGACATTCACAGTAGGCTGCGAATCTACAATCGTGGGAGTATCTGATTTTGGCTGAACCTCCTGATCATGACTTCCGTTAGCTACACTTACGGTAGCTACGTCATGACCCACTACGTTATCATTCGCTATATTTCTTACTGACTGATC
Organism: Oligoflexia bacterium; assembly: GCA_963758495.1. Taxonomy (GTDB): domain Bacteria; phylum Bdellovibrionota; class UBA1018; order UBA1018; family UBA1018; genus CAVWVI01. Next base: position 1,611,482 of record CAVWVI010000003.1, on the reverse strand, counting down.
ACCTAATGCCGAGTTCTTCTTTTCATTGTCCACATGCGGCACCATATCGGCTTCAGATACTGGAACAACTGACGGTTCTACCTCTACAACTGTATTAGGGGAAGCCTCATTATTGACTGTTTGTCTATTGGAGCAACCAATAATAGCAAAAACAGTAACCATGATTAAAGTGAAAATAACTTGATACTCGAATATATACTTTTTCACGTGAATCCCTTTTCTAAGATTCTAAATATTTTTTATTATCTTGAAAATAGGTAAATTTTTCCCTGGCATCAAAGCAGTTCTAAATACTGAATCAAAATTTGACTCAGTAGCTCGGGTTGATCGAAAAGAACCCGATGACCTGATTGTGGTACCACGACAACTTGAATTGAAGAATGATTCGACTTCAAATCCTCAGCGAGAGTAAGAAATTTTGTATCTCGTTCTCCCACTACCCAAAGAATTGGCTTTGTGAATTCTTTCAGTCTATTGCTAAGATCACTTTGAACTCCCAGCGAGCAACCACGAAGAGAATCAGCAATCAGTTGACGGGAATAAGAAGATGGTTTTCGTTCTGGCTCACGAATACTTCCTTTAAATACCGGTTGCGAATTCCAATCTGAAATAACCGTATTCCAATCATTTTCTTCAAACCTTTTGGCCCATGCAAAATCTCTTTGAATTCGTTGATCTCGCTCGCTCTGATTGGATAAACCAGGATGTGCTGAAATAATCACTGCACCTGACCAATACTGAGGGGAGTTGAGCAATGCATGCAATGCAATTCTTCCTCCTAGCGAATATCCAATGAGTACCCGAGGCTGAGAAAGAGATTCCACTTGAATATTAATCCACCTTGAAAGTTCATTAAAATTTAGTTTTATTGAACCTTCCTTCATCTGAGGAGAAAATAAATCCGATTTAACAGATTTTATACTTTTAGGTATGACCGCATCCCAATCAGAAGGAAGTCCTAAGAATCCATGTATACAATAGAGCGTTCCTTGGAATTTCATCATAAATAGATACGGAAGCTAAGACCTTCTCCCAAGGCCTTGGGTGCGATGAATTAATTCCTGAATATCAATTCCTCTTGCTTCTTGAATTAAATAAAGGGGTCTACCTTTAATTTCATCCTGCATTCTAGCAAAATATTCTCCTAAAACTCCAATCATGACCAATTGAGTGCCGCCCAAAAATGAGACCATAACTGCAAGAGAAGTCCATCCAGTAACGGTATAAAGGCCCGTCAATTTTAGAAATATCGCCCACAATCCAATTAAAAAAGAGAGACTAGATATAATAAAACCAAGTTTTAAAGACAATCTGAGAGGCAAGGTAGAAAAACCAATGACACCATCGGAAGCTAGCCTAAGCATTTTCTTAAATGGATATTTAGTAGTTCCTGCAAAACGCCCTTGCCGCTTATAGGTAACTCCAATTTGTTTAAAACCGATCCAACTAAACATCCCTCGTACATAACGATTCCTTTCTCGAAGCTGTAGAAAGGCATTTAATGCCTTTCTATCCACCAATCGAAAGTCTCCGGTATCTAATGGTATATCCACTTCAGAGATTTTTTTTAGCAATCGATAAAATAGTGATGCTGTCACCTTTTTAAAAAGCGTCTCCTGTTCTCTTTCTTTTCTTAAACCATAAACAATGGAATAGCCTTCCTTCCATTTGGATACCATCTCTAAGATGACTTCAGGTGGATCTTGAAGATCTGAATCAAGAATAATGGTTGCCTGACCCACTGAGTGGTCCATCCCAGCGGTAATAGCAACTTGATGACCAAAGTTCCTAGACAACGAGATCGTTTTAAATCGATTATCCTTTTGATTTAATTGCTTCATCAAGTCGTAACTATTATCTTTACTGCCGTCATCCACTAAAATAACTTCAGAAGGACCATCTAACTTTTCTAGAATAGGTAACATTCTTTCAAAAAGTTCAAATAAAGTTTCTGATTCATTATATATGGGAATTACAAAAGAATAAGTGGCAGTTTGCATATTGGTCATTACCTAATTTAATTTACACTTTAATAACATAAAAGTATTTATATTGCTATGCAGCTTGAATGTATTTCAAGTCCAAGCTCCAAATTAGTCTTAAGTACAAAATGTCCCTAATGAGGTGAACAAATGACACCATGTCCTTGGTATTGACATCAAAATTAACGCACATCTGAGTAATTTAAATTTAGATTACTTTATACTTTTTAGAATAACATTTTAACCATTCTACATGATATCCCTTATAAATATTCTTAATTTTAGAAGCTAACAATAAGCATGCTCTAAAATGACTGCTGCTAATAGCTTTGGCAAGAAGCTTGCTTTATCGCCCCTACTCGATAGGAAATTGAGTAATCAAGTATTGAAAAAATTGAGTGAGTTCAAGTGAGGGGAAAGAATTATGGCGAGGGGCACACTAAGTAGATTCGCATTCTGCGGAATGACGGCAATGATTGGCTGTATTGCCCAAGCTGATACGAATGCTGAGAGTGTAGAGAATGTTTCAATCTCATCTGATAGATCTATTTGGGATAAGCTTTCGGACACTGCCACACTGAGTTACTTCGGAATCTATCGAGGTCCTTCTTTAGGAGACATCAGTAACTCACTTCAACCCAAAATAGATGGAACTCCAGATACCAAAAATCCTCAACAAATTGAAAGCTTAGTAACAACTGGGTATAAAATCAAAAATGATTGGATGATCGGGGTAATCGGCCACTTCTTCTATTATCCCTTGGAAGCACCCGTGGACGCTGGGCAAAATTTACAATTACTTGATCCAGCCTTATTCATTTCAAAAACAAATATAATCAATAAAGATGGCTTTACTCTCAATGGTAGATTTTATTTAACTTTTGCTCTCACTTCAGCAGATAGTCTAAAACCAAGTAACTTGGCAGCTTCAACTACCCTGATGTTAAATGCGAATTATAATGTACCTCAAACTCATTTGAGTGTGGGATATTCAACCTATTTGAGAAATTTCATTCCCACCTCGGCCGCAGCACCTGATGTCATTACTTACAAAATCTACGGTGCTCCTAATGCAAATTATCGGATCAACTCTCAATTTGCAGCAACGCTATGGGTCGATTTGTTTCAAATATCCAGAAATGGTGGGACTGGATTGATATCAGGAATGAGCAATTTTACGGTAGATGTCGAACCAGGATTCAGTTGGGATATTACAAAAAACATTACTTTAAATCCAATTCTTAACATCTATCCTGCGAATCTCACTTTGGCTGCCACGTCATTGCAAGCTTCTATTATTGCAAAAGCCTTTTAGTCATCTACGTATCATTATGGCCCTTGCGGCCTTTTATTCTTTTCTTCAATCCATTTTGAAAAGTACTTAGTACTTTTATATAAATGGTGACCCAATATAGATCCAACTACATTCGCATTTCTTAAGGCAGTCCTATTTTCCTTGAGGTGTGCAAGCAAATTCATGAACTCCTGGGAAAGGTTAGCCTTATTGTAAAGTTTTTGAATGATTCTAAATCCATTCTCTTGCGCTTTTACCCAAGATGCTTCATGAGAATAAAGATCCACTGCTTTTTGAGCAAAGATCATAGCTTGGTCTTCAACTTCACCTCCCCAAGGTAAGGATTCCGCCATTCCTTCAGATCCAATTGACGTAGTAATCACCGGCGTACCAGACCACCAACCATCACTAATTTTACCTTTGATTCCAGCACCAAACCGAAGGGGAGCTAAGTTGACTCTATGCCGTTTTAATGTTTCAAATTGATCAGAGACAGGTCCCATCACGTTAAATCCTATTTTTTTATCAGATAGATTCATCATCTCCCTGGGCGGGTAAGCGCCATAAATATAAAGCTTCGCAGTCGGTAACTGCTGACGGATCAAGGGCCAAATTTCAGAACGTATCCATAAAATTCCATCTGCATTGGGTGGATGCCTGAAATTTCCTATCATCATAAAGTCCTCCCGTTCATGAAAACTTGGAACAGAAGGAGGGTTGTCGTAATGAAACCGGTGCAAAAACAGCAATTCATGAGGGATACTAAACCGTTCCATGAGTAATTGTTTTTCGAAGCTAGATACAAGGAGTGAGCAATCACTTCGATAGATCGATCCTAGCTCACGTAAAGTATCATCAGAAATAAGGTCAAATTGGCATTGGGCAATTTCAGAAACGGCTTTTCCAGCTTTCAGCGCTTTTTCACGATTTCTTCGAAGAAAATGCAAATCTTGAGTATCTAATACTCGAATAGCTTGTGGACAGTGCTCTTTAACACGCCATCCAAATTGCTCTTCTATGACAAATCGATCAAAGATGACGTAATCAGGCTGTAACTCCTGAATAAATTGATCAAATCGAGGATCATTTGGAAGAAAGCTAGAAGTATGAATACCCAAATCTTGCAGTCTTTGAGAGTACGCATTTTGCGCTGAGGGTGAAATATAGCTTACATTCCATTGAGCTTGAAGAAGGGTTTCAATAAGGTTCCAATCCCGGAGTCCCGCAGCTGAGGATTGTGGCTCAGGCCAAACATAGCCAATCATGAGGACTTTTGGATTTATCATAGATTTTATTTATTAATGCAGAAGCTCTCGCTAAGTCAATAGTAAGGACTGTAAGGAGGCCTGTTGCACGGGGAATCCAAATTTTTACCCCTAAAGGAACTACTTACTATTAAAAGACATTTTGATCAGTTGACCAAAAAAAATGCCAACAACAATAACCATTCCTACCAGGACAGGAAGATTTTTTGCCGCTTGTTTTAGTTTTGAAAATCGAAGAATGCTTTTATCTATTTTTTCTTGAAGCTGATCCAACACCTCCTCCATATGTTCGTTTCGTTCTTGTACTTCAAGTTCAGCTTCTTTGATAGAATCATGGGCTAGCGAATTCATAGAAGATATTTTTTTGCAATTCCAAGTCCAACTCTAGTTTAATTGACTACCCAAGCGGTCCAATTTTTACTAATTTCAAAGCAGGTTTTGAGATATGCCGTGAATGTTCAATATTTAATGAAAAATCAATTGCCCAATCATTGTGACCATCAGGGTCTACAAGGATTTGCTGTATTTCCCATTGCTGCTCTTGTTCACGATACTCGATCAAGGTAAATTTTGCGCTCCGGGCCTCAGTATCAGTACGCATCTTTAAGTGCTCTGAATCATAATAATCTTGCATGCAGTCTGCAAGCCTATCAAGCGTCCACTGTGGCTCTTCTATTTCAGAATTTGGTTCAGAATTTGATTCAGAATCTGGGCCAGATTCTGGCACTGATTCTGGTACGCCTTCTAAAATAGCAAGTACGGCTTCATAATCCTTCGCTGCTAAAGATTTAACAAAACGAAAGATTTCATTTCGCACTAGAATTGTAAATGCCTTTCGATTCCGCGTAACATCAGGAAAATCCTTTGGACGAATTCTTTGATTTTTCATCCCCATTTGAGCTTGTGTCATCGATTTCGCGACTGACCCACTTAGGATCTCTCAATCGTTCCCACTCATCGAGTAGGCTTGAGTCAATTTGTCTAATCATAGATCCGAGATACACAATGATTGCATCTATTTCATCATTTTTTGAATTTTCTGGAACAGTTTGAATCAGCGTTTTGTAAACGTCAGAGAGGTATCTGAGAAGCAATCCCTCAGCACGCTGCAGATTGTAATCTCGAATATATTCCGAAAAGGATTGAAAAGTTTCGTACATTTCCCGAACAATGGATTTCGGGCGAATATTTTCTTGGCCCACCCACGGGTGAGAAGATGCGAATTCATTAAATGTACCGTATATAAACTCACGATTGGGCTTTGGATATTCTAATTTTTCAAGCTCAGCAATCCGGTCGTCATATTCGACACCATCCATCTTCATCTCATCCATTTTTTCAGTTTTAATACGATCTAATTGCTTTCTTAAAATGAGATCGGGGTTTTCTAATATAGATTCAACCAACGTTAAAAGGTCCAATGCATAATTTGGATGAAGAGGATCTAAAAGTTTAATTGTATCCAACAAATAAAGAGACAAGGTATGATTAAGCGAAAAATCCTCTTGGAGATCAATATTGATTCTCAGAGGGGAGAGTTCGATGATCTTACGTTCAACGAGTGACCTAAATAGCTGAAATGCGGTTTTTCTATGCTGACGCTTAGCAGAAGGTGATTCATGGGATTTACGAATCATCTTTTGCATCGCACGTCCCCCATTTTCATTTTGTCGGCTCAAAACATTCAGGAGCATCGCATGTGAAACTTTGAAGCGAGAGATCAAAGCCTCTGGCTGTCCAGTGGTAAGCCGCGTAAAGGTTTCCTTATTCCAGGGCACATATCCTTTTTCAGGAGGTTTTCGTTTTACTATTTTACGTAATTTTTTTGAATCCCCTGCTGCTTTTTGCTCCATTCGTAAATTTTCAATAATATGTTCAGGAGCTTGGACAATGACAGAACCCTGATGATCGAACCCCCGCCTACCCGCTCTTCCACTAATTTGTTGAAAATCTCGAACACTAAGAATCTGAGTTTTTTCACCGTCAAATTTACAGAGCTTACTGAAAAGCACGGTACGAATCGGAACATTCACACCCACACCTAAAGTATCTGTTCCAGAGATAATTTTTAAGAGCCCTTTTTGAGCCAATCGTTCAATGAGTATTCGATATTTTGGAAGTAATCCTGCGTGGTGAATTCCTATGCCATGTTTAATTAGCTTTTGAATTTCTTTGCCGTATGGACTTGAAAATTTTGTACCTTCTAATGCTAATGCAATTTTTTTCTTTTCTTCTTTAGTGCAAAAGTCCGTACTTAAGAAATTCTGAGCTTCTTCTGCACAGTCCCTTTGAGTGAAATTCACAAGATAGATAGGTGCACGATCTTGTGAAATAAGTTTTGCAACTGTTTCATGAAGGGGCGTTTCAACGTATTCATAAATTAATGGAACAGGTCTCTCCGATGATCGTACCACAACCGTTTCACGATTATTGAGCTGGGTCAGACCCTTTTCAAAGTTGCCAGTGTCTCCTAAGGTGGCTGACATCAATAGAAAGCGGGATTGTGGAAGTGTGAGAAGCGGAATTTGCCACGCGACTCCTCGGTCACGATCCGAATAATAGTGGAATTCATCCATGATAATGTCACTGATCTCAGCTTGTTGCCCTAAACGAAGCGCATCATTTGAGAGAATTTCAGCGGTACAACAGAGAATATGAGCACCAGGATTAACAGATGCATCACCTGTTATCATTCCGACTTGTTCAGGACCAAAATCACGGCAAAGTGCCAGGAACTTTTCATTGACTAGCGCCTTAATAGGACAGGTGTAAATCGACCGTTTTCCAAAGGCAAGCGAGTAAAAATGTAATGCTGTCGCAACAAGAGATTTACCTGACCCTGTTGGCGTATTTAAAATTACATTTTTTCCTGCGAACAATTCAAGAATGGCCTCTTCTTGTGCTGAATACAATTCGAGGCGGTTTTCTTTAACAAAGTCGAGAAAATGATCAAGAACTACGTCGCTCGTGAGTTGTTCTTTTTTAGGTAAACGTTGAAATAATGGCCAATTCACGGTCTATTTGCCAATGACTGCCTGGCGATATTCTTCTTTCATTCTCGCAATAGTATCGATAGAAATCTCTTTAGGACAAGCCGCACGACATTCGCCAATATTAGTACAGTTTCCAAACCCTTCAAGATCCATTTGATCAACCATGCGCTGCACTCGTTGTTTTCTTTCTGGATGTCCTTGTGGCATCAGAGCCATTTGATTAATCTTTGCAGCCGTAAAGAGAGACACTGAAGCGTTCGGGCAAGCTGCTACACAGGCGCCACAGCCAATACAAGCTGCTGAATCCATGGCCTGATCAGCAATCGGCTTCGGAATTAAAATAGCGTTAGCATCAACATGAGGGCCGGCTTTAACGGAAACGTATCCCCCCGTTGCGATAATTCGATCGAGCGCTCCTCGATCCACAACCAAATCCTTGATCACAGGAAATGCTTTAGCTCTCCAAGGCTCGATCACAATGGTTTGTCCGTCGGAAAAGGATCGCATATGAAGCTGACATGTTGCCATTCCTACTTTTGGGCCATGTGCTTGGCCATTAATCATACAGCCGCAGCTACCACAGATCCCTTCACGACAATCACTATCGAACTCAACGGGCTCAATCCCTTTCTTAAGCAAATCTTCATTGAGATAGTCGAGCATCTCAAGAAACGACATATCGGGCGATACTCCCGCGATGGCGTAAGAGGCAAAAGATCCTGCTTGATCACGATCTTTTTGTCGCCAAATTTCAAGATTTAACGTCATGTTCTGTGTGTTGGCCATAAAAACTCCTCTACTTGTAGCTCCGCTGTGCGAGGTGTACATTTTCAAACTCTAGAGGTTCTTTATGTAGAACCGGTTCTTTCCCGACACCTTTATACTCCCAAGCCGCAACATGCGAAAACTGAGAATCGTCTCGATTGGCTTCGCCTTCAGGAGTTTGGCTTTCCACTCGGAAATGTCCACCACAAGATTCAGTTCGATAAAGAGCATCTCTTGCCATCAATTCTCCCAATTCAAGAAAATCAGCGACTCTTCCCGCAACTTCAAGATTTTTATTCAGGGTATCCGCGCTTCCTGAAATATTTACACCTTGCCAGAATTCTTCACGGAGGCGAGTGATTTTTTGAATCACACTTCGTAAACCCTGTTCTGAACGAGCCATGCCAACATCATTCCACATCAGTAGACCCAACTCACGATAGAATTCATTGACAGTTTTTTTAGCCTTTTGATTTCCAGCTTTCAATAGAGTTTGAATTTGCTGTTTTACTTCCAACTCAATCGCAACGAATTCAGGTGCGTTCGTTGTCACTTTTGGAAGATCATTTGACGCTATATAATCTCCAATCGTATAAGGAATGACAAAATATCCATCCGCCAAGCCCTGCATCAGCGCACTAGCTCCAAGACGATTGGCACCGTGATCAGAAAAATTCGCTTCACCTAATACATGAAGTCCAGGAATTGTAGACATTAAATTGTAATCTACCCAGAGACCACCCATAGTGTAATGAATTGCAGGATAAATCCTCATCGGCACTTCGTAGGGGTTCTCCGCAGTAATGCTTTGGTACATATCAAAAAGATTCCCATACTTATCTTGAATGAGTTTTTTTCCATCTCTCTTGATAGCATCTCGAAAATCAAGGTATACGGATAATCCGCTTTCACCCACTCCTCGACCTTCATCACAGACTTCTTTTGCATTTCTTGAAGCCACATCCCTTGGCACTAAATTGCCAAAGCTCGGATATTTCCGTTCGAGATAATAATCACGATCAGAATCCGGTATTTGATCAGGAGATTTCTTAACGTCTTCCTTTTTCAAAGGAACCCAAACTCTACCATCGTTTCTGAGGCTTTCACTCATGAGTGTCAACTTGGATTGATGATCACCTGAAACTGGAATGCAAGTTGGATGAATTTGCGTAAAACAAGGATTCGCAAAAAGAGCACCTCGTTTATGAGCCCGCCAGACAGCCGTTGCATTTGAATTCATAGCATTGGTGGATAAGTAATAAATTCGACCATAACCACCGGTCGCCAAAATAACAGCATCTCCCGCATAACGCTCAAGTTTACCGTTCACCAGATTACGCATAATGAGTCCTCGGGCTTTACCGCCCACAAGGACTAAATCAAGCATTTCACGACGAGACAACATTTCCACTTTACCGGCATCGACTTGCCTCATGAGAGCGCCATAAGCACCTAACAGAAGTTGCTGGCCGGTCTGCCCACGAGCATAAAAAGTTCTAGAAACTTGAGCGCCGCCAAAAGAGCGATTAGAGAGCTCCCCACTGTATTCTCGAGCAAAAGGAACACCTTGGGCTGCACATTGGTCGATAATATTAACACTGAGTTGTGCCAAACGATATACGTTTGCCTCTCGGGAACGGAAGTCTCCGCCTTTTACGGTATCGTAGAAGAGACGAAAAATACTATCTCCATCATTAGCATAGTTTTTCGCGGCATTAATTCCCCCCTGGGCAGCAATACTGTGCGCTCTTCGGGGAGAGTCTTGAATACAAAAACACTTTACATTGTAACCTAGCTCAGCAAGTGAGGCTGCTGCCGATGCGCCTGCAAGACCAGACCCGACGACTAAGATCGTGTGTTTGCGTTTATTTGCAGGATTAACGAGCTTGATATGATCTTTATGGTTTTCCCACTTTGACTCCAGCGGTCCACTGGGAATCTTAGAATCTAACTTCATTGTAGTACTCCGCCTCTCGCGACACCAAAATACATCCAAACAGGAATTAATAAAAATCCAAGACTGAGAACAAATGCGATCAAGAAGCTTATACAATAAACTTGACGACTCGCTCTTGCTTTCATCATACCTAAGGACTGGAACATACTCCAGAATCCATGCCTCAAATGAGTTCCCAAAAGGATCATGGAAACAATATAAATCCCCACATAAAGAGGATTTGAAAAGACTTCTCGTACCAATCGATAGAGATCAACCATCTGATGGCCTTGAACCTGAGTCACATAACCTTGCTCAATTCCTGGACCAAACCGAAATTGATAAATATGCAAAATCAAAAAACCCAGTATAATCAATCCACTTATAATCATATTTCGTGATGAGATATTACTAGGATTGGCTTCATTACTTTGACTGCTTTGATTACTCTTAGATCGCCAGGTACGATAACCAATAGGGCGGGCGGTCCTATTTCTCCGAGTCACTAAAATGGCAGTAACAATATGAAGAAGAAAAACAGCCAGTAGCCCGACTTCAGCCACGGTTAATAACAAACCATAACTATCTAAAGTATTGGCATAAACATTAAATGTCGATCCATCGCTCTTATAAAGAGTCAGATTGCCCAGAAGGTGAACTATAATAAATAGGACAAGTCCAATTCCTGAGAGTGCCATCAGAAATTTCTGTCCCACCGCCGAGGTGACTGCTTTCTTTAGCTGTATCATAAGAAGACTAATATGCTATTTTTTGGTTCAAGAATCAAAGGTTATGTCGAGTATTTGATCCATTTCTCAAGATTATCGTCAATTTTTCAGCATGCATTCTTATTTCGACCGATAAATCAGATGAGCTCGCTCCTGGTTATAGTATTCGATTGCGGTTTGAATTACAGATATCGCATCCGCTGGACCTAAAAATTTCTCAATGACTACAGACTTGTGCTCTAAAATTTTATAATCTTCAAAAAATCGTTTGATTTCGATCATTCGATGAGGCGGAAGATCTTGGATGGAATTGTAATGATTATACTCAGGGTCGTTTGCATGAACAGCAATGATTTTATCATCCTCAACGCCTTGATCTAACATTTTCATAACGCCAATAGGCTTTGCAACCAAAATTGAAAGGGGCACTACTGCCTCTTGGCCCAATACGAGAACATCTAAAGGATCATGATCTTTACAGTAAGTTTTTGGAATAAAACCGTAATTTGCAGGGTAATGGACTGAACTAAAAAGAACTCGATCTACTCGAATGAGACCACTTTTTTTATCAAGTTCATATTTAGTCTTAGAACCTTTTGGCACCTCAATTACTACTGGAATTAACTGTGGTGCATCTCCCCCTAATTCAACATCGTGCCATGGATGCATTGACTTCTCCTTAATGAAATCTACCTAATGATAATATTAATTATTTTACCATTAAATAATTTTTACTTAAAGGAATCATTTTCTAGATTACAGCTTTTGCAGTTTCAATGCCCTTGAAATTAAACCTAAGATTTTTTCAAGAGTTAGCTAGCTGTCTGCGCTCCCTGTGTCAGCTTTAACCTTCTTAGGAAAATAAAAATTTAATAGAAGTGAAGCACTGCCGTGTTAAAATAAATATTTCTTTAATCCAAAAAGAAATGCGACCCCTGTTAAATAATGAGGATCCCCTTGTAAGTTAGTGGCCGTTGCATTTAGCCCCCAACTCACGCTATAGGACATGGATCATGAAAGGCACGCCTATCGAACTCCCTTATACCCAGGAAGATCCTTCGCTAAGGGACTCAGTGCTAGTTTTTTAGCTTCGTCAATCACTGCTTCAGTCAAAGAAGTTTCAGAAGAAGTAAGTTGAATGTGAGTTCTAAAAAAGTCTGCCCACTTAAATTCAGAAAAGGGGGTATTCGTTTTATCATATGCTCCCTGATCCCTTACTGCTCCCGCCAGGCTTCGGTAAGGATCATTTTGGAGTGCGCTTACTGTCACTGGGAGGCTAGAGATAGGAAACGGTCCTTTTCCATCTTGATCATAGGGATATACCCAATGATTTTGTTCCATTTGGTTCCAAAAATCACCGTCAGTCAGATTAGAATAGTTTGCATAAATTTGACAGTAGCCGCTACTCACTCGTAAATCTAAATACGCGCGTGCTAAATGATGATGATCAATAATGTAAAGGATTCCCTTAGGGCCAATCACCGTAGGGATGGGATGAGTTTTTTTATAATGACCCAAGTCCGCATGCTCTAACCGAGACTCTTTCTCTCGAACCTCAATCATACCTACAGACATTTGTGTAGGATGGAGATCTACAATCTCAGCTTCGCAAATGTCATCTTTGATGGAAGATTCATTACAAATAGAATGACTTGCAAAAACAAAGTTTGGAGACCCACTCAATGCTAGAAAACAAGAAATAACAATATACTTCATCTGTAAGCTCCCTAGATACCTAAGCGAAACAACTATTATTTTATTATACTCTGAAAACCTGATCCTACTCTGAAAAGCGTTCTCGTAAATATCGGATAATATCAGATGATTCGTACATCCACTGGGTTGATCCATCAGGATTTTCTATCCGAAGACAGGGAACCTGATAGATCCCTCCCCCTTTCATTAGCTCTTCTTCAAATTGAATACTTTTTTTAATATCTCGTATTTCAATTTTTAAATTCATTTGTTTTATTGCGCGTCGAACTTTAATACAGAAAGGACATGCTTCAAATTCGTACAAGGCCATTTTTTGAGTTTGACTATCCACTTTAGCTTGGTATTCATCGGGCCTTTGAATACTTCGAGGTGAGAATAGACGATTTAGAAAAAGAAAAGTGTTTCCAAGTAAGTATCGAATCAGCTTCATAAACGCACCTATCAGCCTTTCACCGCATTAAAAGATGAGAAAGAATTCCATCGCGAAGCTTGGGTTCAAACCACGTTGACTTAGGAGGCATGATGCCACCTGCATCGGAAACTTCCATGACATCTTGTATTTTCGTAGGATGAACTGAAAAGGCTACGGCGCCTTCCCCAGAGTTAATCATTTTCTCCAGTTCCGACGTCCCTCGAATACCACCCACAAAGTCAATCCGCGGATCTGTTCTTGGATCTAAAATTCCCAATATGGGTTTGAGAAGTGCTTCTTGGAGGATACTGACATCCAATTGTCCTTTTGTTTGACCCTTTATTTTTTGAACATTTGAGTGAATCCGATACCAATTCCCCACTAAATACATTCCAAATTCGCCCGACTGGGGCAAGGATGCGCTTCCAGATTGGATTTCAAATAAACTCTGAACTTTTTCTAAGAACTGAGAGGGGGTCATTCCCTTTAGGTCTTTAATGACTCGATGGTACGGAAGAACGTTTAACTGATTATCCGGAAATGCAACGGCGAACACAAAGTTATAGTCTTCACTTCCTGAATGATTTGGGTTCTGTGTGGCAAGAGTCTTTCTCACTCGACTTGCAGCAGCTGCTCGATGGTGCCCGTCCGCTATATAGAGAGCAGAGATTCGTGCATCAAATAACTTCACAAAAACTGTGGGATCAGAAATTTTCCAGAGAGTGTGAGTGATGCCGTCAGACGTTGTAAAATGATAAATAGGAGAATGGGTCTTAATTTTATCTACTTCGCGATCAATTTCTACCACTCTTCGGTAAGCTAAAAATGCCGGACCTGTTTGTGCCGACAACTTTAATATATGACGGGTTCGATCCTCTTCCTTGACTTGCCGAGTGAGTTCGTGTTTTTTAATTAAATTTGAGTCATATTCATCCAACGAAAAGCATCCTGCAATACCGGTTTGTTCATGTTGCCCCATGGTTAATTGATATACGTAAAGAGACGGCTCTTCTTCTCGCAAAAGCGGGCACTCATGTGTGAGCCACTTGAAGTTTTTCGCTCCGCGTTCGTAAACTTCTGATGAATAAGGATCAGTAGTCGCAGGAAGATCAATATCAGGACGTGAAACATGTAAAAAGCTATAGGGATTATCTTTTGCAATCAGTAAAGCTTCTTTTTGATTGACCACATCGTACGGCACCGCAGCCACGAGAGAAACTTTTTCTTTGACTGGTCGCAGAGCCCGAAACGGACGAATTAAGGACATAATTTGTATTTCCTTTTCACAGTGCAAAGAACATATAATCTGTTCTTTGAGAATCTGAAACTCAGAAAGGGGGAATCATGAAAAATTCTAAAGAGTCTACGCCTCAATACGAAACCGCTACTCTGGCTGGAGGATGCTTTTGGGGAGTGGAAGAGATTTTAAGACAACTCAAGGGAGTCGTGGAGACCACCGTAGGCTATACGGGTGGGTCCTTAGAAAATCCAAACTATAATCGAGTCAAGCAAGGGAATACGGGCCATGTAGAAGGAATCCAGATTATTTTTGATCCCCAAACATTGAGTTACGAGGATCTTCTCAAGTATTTTTTTCGGCTTCATGATCCAACTACCAAAAATCGACAGGGAAACGACACTGGCAGTCAATATCGTTCGGCGATCTTTTACCATTCAGAAATACAAAGACAGACTGCGTTAAGAGTCAAAGAAATCATTGAGCAATCAGGAAAATGGAAGGCCCCCATCGTCACTCAGATTATACCAGCATCACCGTTTTATCCGGCTGAAGAGTATCATCAGAAGTATCTCCAAAAGAACCCAGATGGATATACTTGCCATTATCTGCGAGATTAGAAACTAAGAAATTAGGCAACAATCGCACGAAGAGGCAGTTTCAAATCAGGTAAGATAGCAGTTAGAACATTTTCAATTCTATCTACTAAAATAAA
Source organism: Oligoflexia bacterium (assembly GCA_963758495.1). Classification (GTDB taxonomy): domain Bacteria; phylum Bdellovibrionota; class UBA1018; order UBA1018; family UBA1018; genus CAVWVI01. Next base: position 1,596,439 of record CAVWVI010000003.1, on the reverse strand, counting down.
TTCGATCTCATCTTGAACTTGTTTTGTGAGTTCCTGTAAATCTTTTTCATTATCTCGAGGTAAAATAATACGACGGATACCTGCACGTCTCGCTGCGAGTACTTTTTCCTTCACTCCTCCTACTGGAAGAACGAGCCCACTCAGAGTAATCTCTCCTGTCATTGCCGTATCATTTCGGCAAGGCACTTTAATAAAAGTTGAAGCCATAGATGCAATCATAGCAGTACCTGCAGATGGGCCATCTTTAGGAATTGCACCTGACGGTACGTGAATATGAACTCCAGTATTTATAAAAATGGACGGATCAATTCCGAACTCTTCCGCATGAGCTATAAGATAGGTTTGTGCGGCTTTTGCTGACTCCCGCATCACATCACCCAGTTGACCCGTTAATCGGAGTTCGTCGCTCCTGGGAATGAGACTTGACTCCACGTAAAGAACCTCTCCTCCAGTCGGAGTCCATGCCAATCCTACAGCAACTCCGGGAGGCAGCTCTTGTCTCGCCTTTTCAGTTCGAAATCTTTCAGATCCCAATAAGGCCGATAAATCTGCTGGTTTCAAATTGACAGCCTGAGACTTTCCTTCTGCGAATTGAAGAGCCACTTTGCTTGCTATTCTGCCAATAGTTCTCTCAAGGTCTCGTACGCCGGCTTCTCGTGTATAGTTACGAATGATTGAAAAGAGGGATTCATCAGGAATGAAAAGTTCACTTGCTTTTAACCCCGTCTCGGAAAGTCTCCGTGGAATCAAATATCGGCGAGCAATTTGGAATTTTTCTTCTTCAGTGTACCCCGATAATCTTAACGTTTCCATTCTATCTAAAAGAGGGCCGGGAACAGTATCTAGTGTATTGGCGGTTGTAATAAAAAAAATTCGAGATAGATCAAATGGTAAATCTAGATAATTGTCTCGAAATCCATAATTTTGAGCAGGATCTAAAATCTCTAAGAGCGCTGAGGCTGGGTCTCCGCGAAAGTCTCGCCCTATTTTATCCACTTCATCAAACATCAGGAGTGGATTATTCACTCCAGCGCGTCGAATTGCCTGGAGTATCCGGCCTGGCATGGCTCCAATGTAAGTTCGGCGATGTCCTCGGAGTTCTGACTCATCATGTAAACCACCCAAACTCATTCGACCAAATTCCCTACCTAAGGCTCGAGCGATAGACTGTCCTAACGAAGTCTTACCTACTCCTGGGGGACCCACCAAGCAAATGATAGGAGCTTTTGCTTTAGGATTGAGTTTGAGTACAGCTAAATGCTCTAGAATTCGATTTTTAATATCCTGTAAATCAAAGTGATCCTCATCCAGTACTCGTCTAGCAATTGCCAAATCAATAAAATCATTTGTACTTTTAGTCCAAGGTAAATCGAGCAAAAAGTCTAGATACGTTCGTATAATTTGATAATCAGGAGCAGCGAGAGACAAGTGTTCTAAGCGATGTAATTCTCGTTCTGCCTCTTTTTTAACTTCTTCGGGTAGATTCACTTCAGAAATTTTTTTGCGTAATTCTTCGATTTCGACCTTTTCTGGATTACCTTCGCCCAATTCTTCCTGAATAGCACGAAGTTGTTGTCGAAGTAGGTATTCCCGCTGTTGTCGATTCATTTCGGATTGTGCTTGAGTTGCTATTTTTTGACGTAATTCTAAAACTTGGGCCTCTTGGTTCATATATTTGTAAAGCAAGCTAAGGGCTTCCGTCGTACTCATGGCCTCCAATATATTTTGTTCATTTTGCGTATCAAGACTGAGCATTGAAGCGAGGAGATAAGCTAAGTGCAAAGGACTTCCTGCCTGATCTGCTATTTCTGTAATGTTCAATGAGGTATGAGGCTGACTCAAATGAAAAATTCGAGTAGCAAGATCAAGAACTGCACGCCGAAGCGCTTCAATCTCTGTGCGAGCGCCCTCTTTTTCAATTGGATAGCCCCGGATGCGACCCACTAAATAAGGTTGCATCTGCTCAAGTCTTAATAACACCACCCTTTCGACGCCCTGAACGATTAGATTTACATTTTCTTCTGTTGTCTGAGTGACTTTCTTTATGATTGCTAAGGTGCCTACTACATAAATATCTCCATCCTGAGGCTGTTCAATTTTTAGGTCCTTTTGAGTGAATAACGCAATTGTTTTTTCTTCACTGCGCAGAGCGGCTTCAATAGCAGCTCGTGAGCCAGAACGTCCAGCTGAAAGGGGGACAAAAAGCTGAGGAAAGAGGACGAAACTTTTTAGAGGTAAGATGGGCAGAGTTTGAATAGGGTCGTCATTTTTTCTGATTCGGCTCATTTATACATGCCTCCCGATTGAATGACTTGAAAGAGTCATACCGAAACCGTGAAAATAGATAAAAATAAATAAAAATTATTATTAAGGCGAACGCTCAAAGAGTTGTATTATAAATAAGGTTGGAAACATTCCATTCTTCGCATAGAGAGGCTAGTCAACATGTCTTCAAAAATTTCAGAATCCATGAAAAAACATATCCATTACACTTTAAATCAAATTGATGAGTTCTCGATTTTAATTTCTACTTTTGGAATTTTACTCATCCTCATTATGGTAGCAAGTAATCTATTCCAACTGAACGTACAGCCTTTGACAAGAGTTATTGGAGATTTAGGTATTTTCATTTTGTTTGGAATTTTTTATCGTTGGAGACACATTCCGATCTCCATATTTATTGTGCCTTTACTTTATTTATTAGGAATTAAATATCATTGGAACTCCTACAGACAAGTCAAAGAGCAGGTTTGCCACAATTCTCAAGGAAAGGTCCTAGGGGAGTTACGATATGAAAATGATTTAAATGGTCGTTCACAGTTGATTTTGGATTTAAAAACCCATGACCCTTTCGAGATGGGGTATGCACATGGCTTTTTACTTGCTCCAGACATTTTAGAGTTATCTCAAAGGTTCTTAGCACCCATGATTTTTCTATGCAGAATTCTTAAGGGTGACTATAGCGGCCAGATTTTTAATAAAAAATCTAAAAATATACTTGTCCCCAAAAACTATCAGACAGAGTTTGATGGTATATTAGCTGGTATTAAGGAGTATTCAGCCCGCGCGGGAATAAAAGTAAAAATCAGGGAAAAAGACCTAGATCGAGTCCACAAATTTTCAAATGTTTATAAAGCAATTGGCTGTCAAAGCGTTCTAGGTATAAAAAAATTCCACCTCTCGATAGGCTGTAGCACCGCTGTTATTAAGAGTACCCAAGCCATGACCGTAGGTCGGACTTTGGACTGGTTATCCATGGGAATGATGGGGGCTTTCTCCCTGATTCGTCGACATCCTACGCCGTCTGGTAAGAAAATTGAATCACACACATTCCCCGGATTTATTGGAGCATTGACAGCGCATAGTAGTTCCGGGCTCATTGCGATTATCAATGAAATGGGAGCAACATCACGAGAGGGTGTTCCTTATCATTTGCTGGCTCGTACCATAGTCGAGACCTGTAATACCGTAGAAGAGGTAAAAATATTCATCGACAATCTCCAAGGAATGAATCGCCCAGCGTCCTCTCATCATTTGATTGTAGCAGATCAGAAGTCTGCAATAAATTTTCAATTCTACACTAATGAAAAGGAATACTATTTTCCCAGATACCTGAACCAAAATGGTTTCTTTGTGGTTACTAATCATGCAGTCAATGATGGGAACGGAGAAATTATACGAGGAAGTATTTGTGATCTTACTTCAAAAAAGCGCTTCAATACTATGACACAAACCATCCAAAACAAAAGAACAGAGGGCACGTCGGATCGGCAGGCTATGGTGTTAGGCCTACATTCCGTCAGCAATACCACCACAACTGGAAGTGCGCTTTATTGCCTAAACGGTACTCATTACGAAGTTCAATATGCAAGTGACAATTTCTTTGCCGCAGATCTCATCATTTGATGAAACTTTAAAAGTTGCTCAAAATCCCACTATTTTAAAAGAACTTTTAATGCATCTTGAATTTTAGGGAATGCTTTTATTGGGATATAGTCATTATGATCAATCCCCTCTATAAAAATATGCTGATAAGGACCCTTGTAATTATCTATTATTTTTTGTTGAAGATGAGTAGGTATGAGGGAATCATTTTGAGAGGTCAGAAAAAGTGCTGGAATATGAGTTTTGGCAGCGTTTCGAATCGTATTCAGTTGAGGCGGTATCTGCAACGATACTGGTCCTGCAAATAACCATAGATTCCACCAGCCGTAATTCTCTAAAATAAGTTCTTTTAAAGGCACTGGATTACGCAGAATCAAAGCGTTCACAGGACGCTCAGAAGCAAGATAAAGAGCTGCTAAACTACCAATGCTTGTTCCACTGATGAGAATATTTGAATCTTCGGTCGTTTTTGCTAAATGATCATAAACCTCTAAGGCGCTGGGAGCAAACGAAGCAAAAGTTGCCTCTCCTGGACTGCCTCCATAACCTGGATAATTAACTGACCAAACTTCCAGTTCAATATCGTCTGGAAATAGTTGCATAATATTGATACCTGGAGTCTCAACTTCTGCACGGGAAGCATTGCCAATAAAATGAATAATAGAGAAGTGTCTTATATCATTTGTACCAATCAATGCTGCACGTCGATGAATCCACACCTCTAACCCTGAGGGCAATATTTTCCGCTCTGTTGATCCCTCCCTCAGCGCCTGAGTACTTGGATAAAGCGCTAACCTATCCAAAAGTGTACGACTATTTGCGGACACGGTTGCTGAAATAAAAAGGCACAATAAAATGAAAATACGACTCAAAGTCATTGATAGTCCCCCCGGAATAGATGACATAATAAATAATATCAGTTTTTAATTATTTAAGGAAAGATTTGAAATATGACAAAAAACACACGTCTTGTGTATTCTACCGACCCGGAATTGAATCAAAAATGCTTAAAATGCAAAGAGTTGCGATCCGAGTGCATATGCACTCCAAAGGTCAATCCAAAGTCTTATAAATTTGTCGCTGTCCTGAGAATGGAGAAAACAGGACGTGGAGGAAAAACTGTGACTGTCATTGACCAACTTCCTAAAAATGAAAAATTTTTGAAAAATCTGACTACATCATTAAAAAAGAAATGTGGTTCTGGAGGCACCTATTTGATGGATGGCAAAGAAGGCATGATTGAAATTCAGGGGGATAAAAGAGATTTGATCAGACCGTTACTTGAAAAAGAAGGGATTAAGTCCAAAGGCTGATTCTGAGCTCCACTTTTCCCGAAACTTCCAGTCTTTTCGAAAAACTTTGCCTAAATTAAATTCTTAAAAAAGACTTATTGACTTTGAACCGATTCGACGGCACTAAAAAGGATTTTCATCGATAAGGGGCTACAAAGTGAAGGGAAGTGGGTATGTCGCAACAACTACAATTCAAGGCGAAATCTCGGTCTATTTTCAAATTAGGCTGGATTTTTATTTTTTCACAGGTACTGATTTCCTGCAAACCCAATCTGGATACTGGCCTGTATGGAGGCACGTTATTTAAAAAAAATGATGGCCAACTATTCAAACAAAATGTTCGGATACAAATTACTTTTGATAAAAAATATTCCGCTCACGTGGCAATTGAGGATGCTCATCACCAAAAAATTGAATCCATCGATGTAATATGGAATAAGCATCATGATCAAATTAAGGTAAAAATTCCAACTCTGGGTCAAGACATCTATCAGCTAGTACCAGCAGCACAACAGAGTAAGAAAAATAACGATTGGAAATGCTATCTAGGTAGCGGGAAATATAGTTTATCCGCTTGCTTTGCAAAGACAGAATTTATTATAAACGCCACAAACCCAATTGACAAATCCTTGACTTTTGCCCTTACAGGGTACCTCTCCGCAGAGCAGAAACCAGTGGTCTTTGAAGATCCTAAAAGCTTTAAACTTTCAGAAGCGATTGAGATTGCCATGGCAAGGAGTTTTGATTCTCGGATTGAATATCAACGGGTAATTGAAGCAAAAGAAGCCGCTCGAGCCTCTTATTATAACTTAGTTCCCCATTTTTATTTCAAAGATCTGTTCACATTGGCAAGTCTAAATCCAGCCTCAATTCCAATATATTTTGCAGACTTTATTCCATTCTTAATTCCTACTCGTTGGATGAAAGTCACAGAAGCAAAGGATCTTAACGAAGCTGAGAAATTAACAATGGACATTCTCAGAGCAGACTTGGCATACCAAGTGGCAAGTGTCTCCTATACCTATGCTCGAGATCGGATAAGCGATACATTTTACAAACAGAATTTTGAACGATACAAACTCGTACGAACCCATTTAGTCGATCTTGCTGGCGAAGACTTAGGAAAGATTGGGACTGAGTTTGATGAGCTCACATTTCGATTAGGCCCTATTCTCAGTTTCGTGAAACTAGAAGAAAATCGGCTCGAAAATGCACTCGTTCTTGATAAAACCGCTCTATCAATGACCATGGGATTTCAAAATCCTCTGGCTGTATTGGATATAGATCTAGAGGAAAATGATGATTCAATTGATAATGCCAAAGAAGTAACTCCAGAGGAACAAAATGACCTTGTGCAACTCGCGATTGAACGCTCACTTGAATTGCGTCAGCTCGATTATCTGATTGATAATGCCCAACAACAGCGGAATGAATTTTACTTTAATTGGACAGATCCAGATGTACTCCCCTACCAAAGTATCAGCGTAAGTCTAGTTCCGTATATTGCAAAAGCAAACGCTTTTATCCAAGAACTCATGGTAACACGAACAAAGACTCAAAGCGCAGTTGCAACCAAGGCTGAAAATGCTGTATTTAATTATAATTATGCAATTCAGACCTATCAAGTGGCAAAACCTGGAATCAAAATGATCGAAACCCGTGAAGCTCTCCTATATGAGACCATTATGAACGCTAAGACACAACAAGAAGTTCATACAAATGCGGGTAATTTGCAGTGGTTTTTAAATGTTTACTACCCATTTAAACTTAAAGTAAATGACACTATTGCTGCGTATCGTATCGCTCGAGCACAAATACAAAGAGCGCTGTTCGAAGAATACTATTCGCGTCTTCAGCCTCCTGTCGAGAGGGGGAGTCTAAGATTCGGTATTCGTTGATAGCTTAAGCCTGTTCCATGACGGTATATTGAATGCAAATATATCACTATGATATTTAAGAACAGAGAAGACGCCGCATATCAACTCAGTGAGCGCCTTAGACGCTATGGAGATGAAAAGCCTATGATCCTTGCCATACCTAGAGGAGCGGTTCCTATGGCAAGGATTATAGCTGATCAATTGCAAGGGGATCTCAATGTCGTATTAGTTCATAAGATTGGTGCTCCAGGAATTCCTGAATTTGCGATTGGCTCAGTTACTGAGTTTGGAGATGTTTATGTTTCAAAAGCAGCAGAAATTTATAATATTCCGAAAGCCTATATTCGGGAAACGGCAAAGAATGAGTTAGAAATCCTGAAACGTCGACGGCAGCTTTATAAGCCGCTTCTAGCCTTCAATGACTTGAAGGGGCGTACTGCCATCATCGTGGATGATGGTCTTGCTACAGGTTCAACAATGCTAGCAGCAGTGAGAACCATTCGAGAAGTCAATCCTCGTAAAATTGTCGTAGCAGTGCCTGTCGCATCTCAAGAGGCAGTGGAGCTTTTAAGTCAACACGTAGATGATTTAGTCGTACTTGATGTTCCAGAGTATTTTGGTGCAGTAGGAAATTTCTACGAAGAATTTTCACAATTAACAGAAGACGAAGTGATCCACCTTCTCACGATGAAGGATAGCACCCGAAAAACAGCTTAAATGCCTTGCTTAGGATTTAGAAGAACTTAGTTTTTCTGCTAGATATTCCTCATATGACTTTTCTTGATCTACCACGCCACTTGAACCGACCTCAATAACTCGATTTGCGACAGTTTGAATAAATTGTTGATCATGGGAAGAAAAAAGGACTGTACCTGTAAATCGAATGAGACCATTATTGACAGAGGTAATCGACTCAAGATCTAAGTGATTGGTGGGGCCATCCAGGATGAGCACATTTGAACCACTTAACATCATTCGAGCAAGCATGCATCTCACTCGCTCACCTCCTGAAAGCACCTTGGTTTTTTTCGTCGCCTCATCGCCTGAGAAAAGCATACGTCCCAGAAATCCCCGTACAAAATTTTCATTTTGATCAGAGGAATATTGACGGAGCCAATCGATTAAATTGAGGTCAGCTCCTTCAAAGTACTTTGCATTGTCCTTTGGAAAATAAGAACGGGTCGTAGTCACCCCCCAATTTAAGGTCCCGCTATCTGGAGCGGTTTCTCCTTCAAGAATGTTAAAAAAAGTAGTTACTGCAAGCTCTGTATCGCCAATAAATACTGTTTTATCACCTTTTCTTAATGTAAAACTAATACGATCTAGTATTTTTACACCATCAATTGACTTAGAAATATTTTCAACTCTGAGTAACTGATCCCCCGCTTCACGCTCAGCTTTAAATCCAACAAACGGATATTTTCTTGAGGAAGGCTTAATATCTTCTAATGTCAACTTCTCGAGTTGTTTCTTTCTAGAGGTAGCTTGGCGTGATTTTGAAGCATTCGCACTAAATCGAGCGATGAAAGCCTTTAATTCCTCTGCTTTATCTTGAACTTTCTTATTTTTTTCCTGCATCTGTTTAAGCGCGAGCTGGCTTGATTCATACCAAAATTCGTAATTACCTGTGTAAAGTTGAATTCTTCCAAAGTCGATGTCTGCCATATGAGTACATACCTGATTCAGGAAGTGACGATCATGGGAAACAACGATCACAGTTTTGTCATATTCGAGTAGAAACGACTCAAGCCAGCGAATCGATGGTATATCCAAATGATTCGTGGGCTCATCTAGAAGAAGAATGTCGGGTTGACCAAAAAGCGCCTGAGCGAGGAGAACTTTGAGTTTCTCTGTATCGCGCAATTCACGCATCAATTTATCATGAAGTGCAGTCCCAATTCCTAAGCCGGCAAGAAGCACGGCAGCATCACTTTCTGCTTCCCATCCTCGCAACTCAGCAAAAGCCCCTTCAAGCTCTCCTGCTCGAACGCCGTCAGCATCCGTAAAGTTAGCTTTTGCATAAAGTGCGTCTTTTTCGGCAATAATTTCGTTTAGACGAGGCTGCCCCTGAATGACTGTCTTGAGTACTGGAATGTCATCGAAAGTAAAATGATCTTGGCGGAGAAATGAAATTCTTTCTCCAGGAGTAACCGTAACCGTCCCTTGGTAAGAGGAGTTTTCTCCTGAAAGAATCTTCAAGAAGGTGGACTTTCCCGCACCATTCGCACCGATAAGTCCATAACAGTTGCCCGGCACGAACTTAATATTCACATCGTCAAATAACTTATGACTTCCGTAACTTAAACTTACTCCAGAGGTACTGATCATACACACACACTATAAACGGTGCGACATGAATACCAGTGTTATTTAGAATTAATTTGCTCTGAGAAATGCTTGAAGTACCAAACCAGAGTAGTCAGGCTCAAAACAAAAAGCGTTTATAATTTGCTCTTCAAATTCTTCCATACGCGTTTTGTATCATGATCAAAAGCGGCTGGTAGAACCCGGAGGCGCGGTGGGCGTCGCTGGCTTAATGACGAAAAAGTTCTACCCCGCTCACGAACACATCGTCTGTGTGTTAAGTGGCGGAAATATCGAATCCAATAAGTTAACTCAACTCATCACGCCCAGTGAAACCCCCTAACGGTAAGCACTATGTGGATACGAGATTCTGAGTTAGGCCGCTATTTTCCTTGCAGGTTGAGATATTTTTTCCAAAACCTCTCCAGAAAGCTCTTCACTTCCTGTTTTTACTGCTAAATCTCCTACAGAAACTATTCCGACCAATCTTTTATCTCGATTCAAAACCACAAGCCGACGTATTTGCTTCACCTCCATAAGCCGTGCTGCCTCTTCTATGGTTTGATCTTCATAACAATAGACAATAGGAGAATGCATCACATCCTTGGCAAACATGACTCGAGGATCTTGGCTTTCACCTAAAGTACGAAGGACAATATCACGATCGGTAACCATTCCGACTAACCGATCCTCATCACAAATAGGTATTGCTCCCACATCCAGTTTCTTCATCTGAGAGGCCACTTCAGTCAAACGAGCGTCTGGTCTCATGACCTGGACATCAGATGTCATAATTTCTTTTAGTTGTTTCATAAATGAATTGCTTCCTCCTACCTTTTACATGCATGACATATTCCTTGCTATATGCTTGTCCGATACAGCTAAAAACAGGAATTGTTAATTATGGAAGTCCCTTGGAAAAATCTAAAATCTGACACACTTCGTGCTATTATTGATGAATTTGTTTCGCGTGACGGTACTGATTATGGCGAGAAGGAAGTCGAACATGAAACAAAAATACAACAGGTACATCAGCTCTTGGTTGAAGGCAAAGTCAGACTCGTTTTCGACTCTGAAACAGAGAGCTGTGATCTTCGTGAAGTTGCAATGAGAGATCATTAAAGCTCGTATCGCTATTTGAAAACTCCTCTAATGGCACTGAAAACGTCATTCATTTCTGCGGGAGAATTGCTGTGAATGTTGGGCGGTGATATAAAAGTATATGCTAAAATACCTAGAACACCAAAAATAATGACGCCAATCGTTAACTTTCCAATATCAATTATGAAGGGTTGCGCCTCGAGAAAGAAAAGCTCTACGGATTTTTTTATCGTACGAGGATTAAGCCATGGAGACTCTGAGGCTTGTGTCTCACTCATTGGTTTTGACAAAGACTGAATCCATTTCGAAATGGCAGTATTAGGTTGATCAGAGACCGGAATAATTTCACAGATTGAATGAAATAGTGAAGAATTTGGCAATGGCTCAGTACTTAAGGTTTTTAAATAAAGTCCAATACCATTTGGATTTTCCAAAAGAGAGCAATGCCCTTGAAAAACAATATTTTTTCCAAGATCAATATTTGTTTCCAAGATCATGTGTGAAGTTGAAATCGAAATTACTTTTCCATGCCTAAAAGCAATGGCACACCTCGAAAAATGGGAGTTTCTGTTAAAATACTTCGCAGTTTTGATTGAGCTTGAAATTCGAGTTAAGAGCAAAGGTTTTACAAGCGCAACAAATTCCTTTTTAAACTTTTCAATAGAATCCATCGGAATATAATGCCAATTGGACTGAGAAGTACCCGTCGTGCTTATGAGCAGCACATTTTCGATACCTTTCTCGGAAATCCATAAATAAAGTACATTTACTGTAACCTCGGGCAGGTCTCCCACACATATAATTTGTGGATTTAAACTATCCAAATAAGAAGTCGTGAGACGACCAGGAGCCCTAATACGTACACTGAAAAGTGATTTGTCAAAAATTACTTCCAGATTCTTTATGAATTGATCTGTAATCCATAAAACCTTGGTTTTTGGCAATGCAAAAAATGGATTATTCCTAGAAATCCATGTAGCAAGTTTTTTTTTCAATGAAGCATCACTATTCCAGGATAAATGGTAACTGTATTTATAATTATAATAGATATCTACAGTAGAAGTAGAGGAAATAACGTATCGAAACCCTGTTAACCCGAGGTCTTGCGCAATACGAGAACGAACTTCAATGGCTCGACCATTATGGATGTTGACATCAGTTTCAATATGTAAATCTCCTAGCGGTTCTGAATAGATTTTTCCAATTCGACCAAAGAGTTCGACGCTAAAAGGAGTTGGAGAAACTTTATGAAATTCAGGAGGAATATCTAAAAAAGTAGGATTATCGTTCACTAAGTCACTTATTGCACGAATGAGCCTTTTTCTTTCAATGGGTTCCAAGTAGATATTTTTTGAGCCCATCATCAAGGATTTTTGAACACCTGAAGCCAGGGCATTTCTGTGAATAGAAACAAAATGGGTTTCACGTAAATAAATTAAATTACGATTCAATGAAATGATATCGATTAATACATCTGAAGGTGCTTGATCGACAATAATTAAAAGAAGATCAAGCGGATTTTCCTTGATCGATGCTTCTAAATCTTCTGCATTATGTGAGACAATAGGAACGATCTCATTTAAAAGCGTAAGCTCAGAGATAAGGGTGTCGTAGGCTAAATCCTTTGTTTCATTTAATAGAAAGACTCTATGCACACATTTCTCCTTTGAAGCATGATATTTTATTTTATATACTTTTATAGTAAAAGCTATCTAACTTAGAAGCATCGAGTGCTTAAGTTTTTTAAAAATTGACTTATTTTATCTAATTAAGGCAACCCATACTCTTTCCGCTTTCTCCAAAGAGTGACTTTAGTGATGCCTAAAATTTCGGCTGCTTTTTCTTGATTTGGCTCTAATTCCAAAATTTTGCTGATATGGGCACGCTCTATTTCAGCAAGAGGTAAGAGAGATTCACTTTTAAATAATGACGTCTTTCTTGGGATGACGATCTGATCAGGCAGGTCACTCATTTTAACTTCTCTACCTGCGGAAAGGAGTATTACGCGCTCCATAACATTTCTGATTTCTCGTATATTTCCTGGCCAGCTGTACTTTAATAAAGTTTCCATAACATTTTCGGAAATAAAAGGAGGTTGAGGCAGGTGAGCTAACCTACTGAACTCCATAATAAATTTTTGAATTAAGACAGGAAGATCTTCCCTGCGATGACGAATGGGCACTAAGGTGCATTCAAAAATATTAAGCCGATAATAAAGGTCCTCTCGAAATTGACCACGCTCCACCGCTTCAATTAGGTTTTTATTGGTGGCTGCAACGACCCTTGTATCAATACAAATACTGTGATTACTTCCCACTCTTTCAATGACCTTCTCTTGTAAAAAACGAAGAAGTTTTGATTGAGAATTTAATGATAAATCTCCAATTTCATCCAAAAAAAGCGTGCCATGATTGGCTAATTCAAATTTTCCCGTTTTATCTTGAATAGCTCCTGTAAAAGCTCCTTTAACATGGCCAAATATTTCTGACTCTAAAAGAGATTCAGCAAGACTTGTACAATTAACTACTATAAAGGGCTTAGAACTTCGTTGAGATCTTTGATGAAGAAGCCGAGCAAGCTCCGTTTTACCTGTTCCACTCTCACCTGTAAGCAATATTGTAGCATCCGTAGGAGCTACTTTGTTTACAAATTCCTCCAGTCTTTGATTAGCTACCGAAGTAAAACCTGAAAAAAGAAGACGATTACCTTCGGATCTCTTTAATCTTTCATTCTCTTGTTTTAATGAAACAACTAATTTTACTTTTTTGAGTAAATGAGTGAGCTGAGTCTGTGTAAACGGCTTTGGAAGGTAATCAAATGCACCGACTTTAGTGACTTCAATTGCATTATCGATCGAAGCAAAAGCAGTCATGACCGCAATAAGGCATTGAGGATCCAACTTCTTTGCCTCTTTAATTAAATCACTTCCAGTTGAGTCTCCCATTCGAAAATCGGTCAGGATTAAATCAAAGGTTTGACTTTTAAGAATGACTGTAGCTTCGGTAACAGAATGGGCCTGGGTTACTCTACAATCTAAAGATTTCAAACTAATATTCAGGGTCCGGCATATATTTAAATCATCGTCCACTAAGAGTACTTTAAGAAAATTATCGGTCGCCATATTTAAATCCCTTCCATTTTTAGAATCCTTCACACTGGCAAAGGCAGAGAAATTCTAAAAATAGAGCCGTAAGGTTGTTTCGGATAGTATTCAATTCGCCCTTCATGTGCCTCAACAACCTCCTTAGTAATGGTTAGCCCCAGCCCTAAGAAACCACTCAATTCCTTGCTCCCTTGAAAATAAGGATCAAATATTTTTTTCTGATTTTCTTCAGAAATTCCAGGACCTTCATCTATAACGTCAATATCTACCCTACTTTCTCGATCCGACAAACGAACAATGACTGTCCCGTCTAAGGGTGATACCCTAATTGCATTTGAAATCAGATTAGAAATTGACCAGGGAAATTTTACCGTATCAATCTGAGCTAATATAACGTTAGAGCCTTCCTTGATAAATTGTACTTTTATATTTTTGTCTTTTGCCAAAACTTGAAAAGGCTGTATCCATTGAGGAAGAAAATCGCTCATAGGCACTTTTTCAAGTTTAAGCCTCAAAGAGTGAAGATCCACCAACCCTACTTGGACAAATTCATTTGCTACTGCACGGATTCGACCTACATCTTCATGTATCGTTTCGAGAAGCATTTTCTCCTCCTCTTCCAATTTATTTCTTCGCTCAAAGAGGATTTCAGATGCGGTTCCTAAGGATTGAAGTGGAGTTTTAAGTTCATGAGAAAGGACCCCAATAAATTCAGCTTTGAGTCGATCTTTTTGTCGAATTTCCGTTATATCATGAAGGAGATAAATGGATCCAATTTGGCGTCCTTGCTCATCAAAGAATGGACGACACCTACCTGAAAACACTCTCATTCTTTGATCTAACTCAAACTCAGCGACTTGATCGCTTATAATATCAGGTTTTAACAAATTTCTCAGTTGAATGTAATTCGCACTCAATGATGGGAGATCTTGCCAGCATTGACCCAGGATGTCACTCAAATCCAAGCCAATTAACTTAACCATGCCTTGATTGCAATGAATGACTTGATCTTGATTATCTAAAACTAAAATAGCATCATCAACTGATGATAATACGGCTTCTAGTTTTTTCCCCTGGGAAAATATCTTTTCCAAATTGAGTTTCTGAAGCTCTGAAACCCGCTCCCAGAGCTGTAACATTTCATGAGTGAATATTCGCATTTCCAGACTTGTGGGTTTTGGGAGCTTAAGCTTAGAACCAGGAAGAGGTTTACGCCTCAGTGTTTCCGCAAGTTCCTTTATTGGAGTAGTAATAGTAATCGCAAGATTATCTGCTAAATAGAGGGATAATAAAATTGAAAAGACAAAAAGCAATGTACTTACAATAAAGGCACGATGACTTAATATATTGCTGTCTATCGCTAAATTAAACATCCCGACTTCATTGATGTGAATTAACTCACTCAAATAGGATCTCATCTCTTTAAAGGTGAGTGGATCAATTTGATTGATATTCTTTTGAGCTGTAATCCATAAATTTCGAATATTTTTTGCAATTTTTTGCTCACCAGGTTCAGAAATATTGCGATCTTCAAATGAGATTGCGTCATCAAATTCCTTGATCCATGCAATCTGAGGCTTTTCATTATGATCTTGCGGATTTTTAAGAGCTTCCCAAGCGGTATTCATTTGCGTTGCCGCTGCAATCGAATCATAATTCAAATGAATCAACTTAGGTGTTATTCCGCTAGCCAAGAAGACTGCTCCCATCATGACCACACCCACTAATGTATAAAGGCCAATAATTAAGAGTGAGTGTTTGAATACAATTTTTCTCAGGGGAGGATAAGAAAAGATTGGCTCAATAGGTTTCATGAAAGTTTTCCTTCAATAGTACTTAGAATATGTACATCTACACCCACGCCATCATAAGTAAAATTCAAGATTACGGATCCTCTTATTCGTTCTTTAATTGGCGACAATCGAGATTTTCCAAATACTGCATGGCGGACATTATTTTCACTCGCAAAATTAACCAATACGTCTGAGATATCATCTCCCTGAAGAGTCACTACCTCAGCCCCAAGCTGTTTTGCCAAAGTAAGATTATTCTGTATTTTTCTTTGAAGAGCCGCATCAATAGTCGTTGGGCGTTCTGCTTTTCTTTGAACATAAACTACAAAACAGCGACTTGAGAGTTGAACGGCCATTTTAGTTCCGCGCCTGATGAGAACTTCTGCATTGGTTGGATCAGAACTCAAACATACCATTACAGTCTCATGAGAAAGTTTTGCAGCCTGCTGAGATAAAAGAGCCTGTTCGTCAATTCTTCTATTTTGATCTCCTGCCGCCTCTTTAAGTACCGATTCTCTCAGCATAGAGAGATTTGCATTGGAAAAAAAATTTAAAAGTGCGCGCTCTGCTTGATCTTGTTTGTAAATTTTTCCAGTTCTAAGTCTTTCTCTCAAGTCTTCAATGGAGACGTCGACATTAACAATTTGATCTGCTCTTTGTAATATAAGGTCAGGTACTCGCTCTCTAATAACAGCCCCCGTTCCAGTACTCACCTTATCTGCTACCGATTCCAAATGCTGGACGTTCATGGTCGAAATAACATTGATTTCCTGATCTAATAACTCGAGAATATCTTGGTAACGCTTTTCGTTTTTCGACCCTGGAGCATTTGTGTGAGCGAGCTCATCGACTAACACAATCTGAGGCTTCCGCTTAATGACGCCAACTATATCCATTTCCTCGCAAGATCGTTCTCCGAAAGTAAAATAGCGGCGCGGAACCACCTCCAAGTCGAATATCTGGTTGATTGTATCAGCACGATCATGGGATTCTAAATAACCAATCACCACGTCAAAACCACGCGACTTTAAGCGGTGGGCTTCTTGTAACATAGCATAGGTTTTACCCACACCTGCGGCATAGCCGAGGTATATCTTTAAAGAGCCCTTTTTTCGGCGCTCGAGAATCTCATCAAATTGATTTACCATAATCTGCGAGATTAATGAAAAACAGTATTTGAAACAAGTCCAGACTTTACCTGAGTTTTTTCAAAATTTCGCCTAAAAGTGGATGAATATATAAATAATATTAAAATATCTAAATGGGTCATCATTATTACAATAATAGAATGCCACATTAAATTTTGTAATACTTCTTTATGCCCATCCGCACTTATTTCTTTTTAATGGAGTTAAAATCACGAATAGACTTCCATTTCAAATATTTTAAGTTAAATTGGCCCAGACTTTGCTGTGTGGGAACTTAGAACATAATGCATTTAATTTGAGAAGGATTGGGTCTTATGACTGATCTAATGAATTTATGTTTCTTACTCATCTGTTTCGGTGCAGGAATTGGATTTATTAAAGCTTGTGAGAAGCTGAAATAATTGAGTGAGAGGAAAATATGACGATTGTTGATATCGGACTATTAGTAGTATCGGGCCTTGTATTTATTTATTTACTCTATGCTTTGATCAATCCAGAAAGATTTTAACTGAGGTTAGTTATGACTCTGCGAGACAGTTTTCAGCTGTTACTTTTTATTTTTATACTTTTCCTGACGGCAAAGCCCCTCGGAATCTACATGGCACGGGTATTCAATGGACAGGCTACCTTTTTATCTCCTGTCTTCGGTCCTATTGAGCGATTATTCTCCCGTCTCATCGGTTATGACCCAAATGAAGATCAACATTGGACTCAATATTCAATTCACCTCATCGTTTTTAGTGCCATTACCCTTGCCTTTACTTATGCAGTTTTACGACTTCAACACTATTTACCTCTCAACCCTGCGTCTGAAGGGGTAATTGCTCCTCATCTCGCTTTCAATACCGCCATGAGTTTTACTACAAACACGAACTGGCAATCTTACAGCGGCGAAAGTACCATGAGCTATTTTTCTCAAATGGTCGGGCTTGCCTTTCAGAACTTTATCTCAGCCTCAGTAGGAATCTCAGTGGCGGTCGCTCTCATTCGCTCACTTGCTAAAAAAGAGGGAAAAGGGATTGGAAATTTTTGGACAGATATGATTCGTGCGAATCTTTACCTCTTACTTCCGATTTGTATCCTTTTTGCTGTTTTTTTAATCTCACAAGGCATGATCCAGAACTTTCTCCCTTATCAAGAGGTAACCACTTTAGAAGGCTTAAAGCAAACCATTGCACAAGGGCCAGTAGCCTCCCAGGTCGCTATAAAAATGTTAGGAACTAATGGAGGTGGTTTCTTTAATGCCAATGCAGCTCATCCTTACGAGAACCCCACCCCTCTTTCTAATTTTATTCAAATGCTTTCAATCTTTTTAATACCGAGCGGGCTTGTTTATTTGTTGGGTAAAACAGTAAAAAATATCCGACACGGTTGGGCTATCTGGGCAGCCATGGCAATTGTTTTTGTCACAGGTGCAGTTTTATGTACTCATTTTGAATATCAAGGAAATCCAATTTTTAAAAGCATGGGCTGCTCCAATTCCGCTAATATGGAGGGGAAAGACACTCGATTTGGAATATTTAACTCCGCTTTATTTGCCACAATCACAACAGACGCTTCCTGTGGAGCAGTTAATGCCATGCATGATAGTTTCACTCCTTTGGGTGGAATGGTTCCACTTATAAATATCATGCTAAGCGAAGTCATTTTTGGGGGCGTGGGTTCTGGACTTTATGGAATGCTGATGTATGTCATTCTCACTGTTTTCATAGCGGGACTCATGGTTGGGAGAACGCCAGAATATTTAGGGAAAAAAATTGAAGGAAGAGAAGTCAAATATGTCATGTTTTCCATGATCGTGATGGCTCTTTCTATATTAGGTTTTACAGCTTGGGGTTCTCTTGATTCATCTGCTTTGACAGGATTGGGTAATCCAGCAGGACATGGATTTTCTGAAATTTTGTATGCTTACACTTCAGCAACGGGAAATAATGGAAGTGCATTCGGCGGGTTATCTACAAACACTCCCTTTTGGAATCTCACATTAGCATTCGCAATGTTTTTTGGGCGGTTTTTCATGATGATTCCTATGCTGGCAGTGGCTGGATCCATGGTGAAGAAAAGAATTCATCCCGGAGGCGAGGGGACCTTCCCAGTAGATGGCCCACTCTTTGTGTGTCTTCTCATTGGCGTTATCATTTTAGTGGGAGCTCTCACTTTTTTCCCCGCCCTTTCATTAGGTCCAATCGCCGAGCATTTTGACATGCTGCATGGCCATTTTTATAAATAGTCTTAATATGGAGATGTTTTATGATAAACTCATCAATTTGGAATCCCGCCCTCGTTAAGCCTGCAATCAAAGATTCATTCAAAAAACTAAACCCAAAAATATTGATGAAAAATCCGGTCATGTTTGTGGTCGAAGTCGGGAGTGTTCTTACCACCATCGCATTCATTTCTGACTGCGTTTCCGGTCGAAAACACGAAGCACTTTTTAGCGGACAGATTACCCTTTGGCTATGGTTCACCGTACTTTTCGCCAATTTTGCAGAAGCAATGGCAGAAGGCCGAGGGAAAGCACAAGCGGATAATCTTAGACGAGCTCGTACTGAAACCATGGCCCAGAGACGTACGAAAAATGGCGTAATAGAATCTGTCCCTTCTTCAGCACTGAGAAAAGAAGATTTCGTAGTGGTTGAGGCAGGCCAAGTGATTCCGGCTGATGGCACCGTCATCGAAGGAGTGGCCTCTATAGATGAATCCGCCATTACTGGGGAATCTGCGCCGGTAATTCGCGAAGCGGGAGGAGACCGCAGTGCTGTCACTGGAGGGACTACCGTACTGTCGGATGAAATTGTGATTCAAATCACTACGAATCCAGGTGAATCGTTTTTAGATCGAATGATCGCTTTAGTCGAAGGGGCAGTACGGCAGAAGACTCCTAACGAAATTGCTCTGAATATTTTATTAGCGGGGCTCACTCTTGTTTTTCTTTTGGCCACTGTGACTCTCAGACCTTTTGCTACTTACGCAAATACACCTGTTTCCTTAGTCATATTAGTATCACTTTTAGTTTGTCTCATCCCAACGACTATTGGCGGACTCCTTTCTGCAATAGGAATTGCGGGAATGGATCGCCTTGTGCAGAGAAATGTTTTGGCAATGTCAGGAAGGGCCGTTGAAGCTGCCGGCGATGTTGATGTTTTACTTCTCGATAAGACGGGTACGATCACGATTGGAAATCGAATGGCAACAGCATTTATCCCTGCTGAAAACGTGAGTACCAGCGAAATAGCAGAAACTGCGTTAATTGCTTCCACAGTCGATTTAACTCCAGAAGGAAGATCCATTGTTACTTTGGCTAATAAAATGGGTATTAAATCCACGATCCCAAAGGATGCTACAGTCATACCTTTCTCTGCAGAAACTCGAATGAGTGGAGTAGACTATCCTGGCACCTCCATTCGAAAAGGGGCCATGGATGCTATCCAAAGCTGGTCTCAAGGATTTCAAGAAAAGCTTACCCCAGCTGTAGAAAAGGCAGTTCAAGGAATTGCAAGTCAAGGAGGTACTCCTCTTGTCGTTGCAAAAAACGGGAAAATAATGGGAGTGATCCATCTCAAAGACATTGTCAAACCCGGCATTCGGGATCGCTTTGATCGAATTCGAGCCATGGGCATTAAAACTGTTATGATAACAGGAGACAATCGACTCACTGCTGCAGCTATTGCTCAGGAATCTGGAGTTGATGATTATCTCTCAGAAGCCAAACCAGAAGATAAACTTAAGCTCATTAAAAGCTACCAATTAGAGGGAAGAATGGTTGCCATGTCTGGGGACGGTACAAACGATGCCCCAGCATTAGCACAATCGGATGTGGGTCTTGTTATGAATACAGGCACCCAGGCCGCACGTGAAGCAGGGAATATGATTGACCTGGATTCTGACCCTACGAAACTGATAGAAATCGTAGAAATAGGAAAGCAACTTTTGATCACACGAGGTTCATTAACTACCTTTAGTATTGCCAATGATGTGGCTAAATATTTCGCCATTATCCCTGCCATTTTTGCAAGCACTCTGCCAGCTTTGGGCTCCCTCAATATCATGAATTTAAAAAGTCCTCAAAGTGCAATCCTTTCCGCGGTCATCTTTAATGCGCTCATTATTATTTTTCTTATCCCGCTTGCTCTTCGAGGTGTTGGATATCGACCTCAATCAGCTTCTAAAATCCTCCAAAGAAACATTTTAGTTTACGGGTTAGGCGGAATTATCATTCCTTTTATAGGTATTAAAATTATTGACGTACTGGTTTCTGTCCTGGGTCTAGCATAAGGAGAGTATTATGTTTAAATTGATCTATCGCTCTTTTGTAGCAACATTCACCCTCGCAGTTCTACTTTGTGGGGTATATCCAGCACTCGTGACAATTATAGGAAACATTTTTTTTCATGAGAAAGCGAATGGAGGCATGATTTCCAATAGCGCTGGAAAAATTATTGGAGCCAAACTCATTGGGCAAGCCTTCACAAAGCGAGAATATTTTCACGGCAGACCTTCCGCAGCAGGAACTGGAAATGGGTATGATGCTTCAAACTCTTCGGGTTCAAATTTTGGTCCAACTAATCAAAAGTTGGCAGATGAACTAAAATCGAACATTGATCGTGTATTAATGGAAAACCCTACTTTGAAAAAGGGAGAAATTCCTGTTGATCTTGTCACAAGTTCTGGAAGTGGGTTAGATCCTCATATTTCTCCGGAAGCTGCAGAAGCTCAGGTCGACCGCGTAGCTCAAGCACGAGGAATTTCGACTAATGAACTTCGCAAGCTAGTCAAAAACCATACAGAAGGGCCACAATTGGGACTTTTCGGAAATGCTGTAGTGAATGTCCTACTTTTAAATATAGAGCTGGACAACCTTCATCTTTGATTAAAGGAGCCTTCGTTATGTTGATGCATTCATTTTTTCACCGCACGCTCTTTCTAGGAACATTAAGTTGTGCGTTCATTCTATCATCTCTACAAGAAGTGAAGGCAGCAACTGAACCATTCGCTTTTGGAGACTTTACTTGGTTAAACGGAAATAGCCGTCAGACTGAATTTCCTCTCGACAGCAAGGTATTTACAGGTGAGTTTTCTTTGGACACCAACTATGTATACGACTTCAGAAGTCCTAACGATCACACCCTGAGTGGTTCAACAAACTCAGGACGTACAGGTGAATTCCAGGTTGAGCAATTAGGTATTGGCGGAGACTTCCATTATCAAAATATTCGAGGAAGACTTTTTACTCAATTTGGAATGTACTCAACCATGACCCCTCGGAATGATTCAAGCCCATCGCGTGGCCAATGGGATCTTTCTAATGCCTATCGTTATGTATCTGAGGCTTACGGCGGATATCATTGGGACGTCTGGAATGGAATCAATCTCGATGTGGGAATCTTTATGTCTTACATAGGTCTTTGTAGTTATTATAATTATGAGAACTGGGTATATCAAATGTCTTATGTCTCTGCTAATACCCCGTGGTTTTTTAATGGAGTACGCCTTCAATTATTCCCGAGCGACAAATTTAAAGCCGAGTTTTGGCTCGTAAACGGTTGGCAGTCCTACGGTACATTTAACGAAGCGCCCGGAGTAGGCTGGCAACTTTTGTGGCGGCCAAACGGATCTGTTTCAATTGTCTCTAATGAGTACTATGGGCATGACACGATGGGCATTGCGAGTCGGATGCGAATCCACACTGATAATAGCCTTCAGGTCAAATATTATGACAACCCCAGCAATTTCTTCAGTAAGGGAGCATTCTCGCTCACCGCTGACGCTGGATGTGAAAATGGCGGAGGCGTAAGTTGTGGTGGAAACGATCCAACTAGCCCTGCTCAGTATTTTTTGGGCTTCATGGCTTATAATAGGTTTTGGTTTGATAAGGATCGTTTTGGTTTAACACTAGGTACTGGTGCAATTACAAATCCAGGTCGATATCTGGTGCTCTTACCGCCTATCAATGGAGCCACTGCTTCCAGCGGCACACCTTATTTCACGGAGTCTCCTGGTGACCCTTTTAATGCGTGGGATACCTCAGTCACGTTTGATTATATGCCTAGTCAGTTTATCACGTTCCGTCTTGAGTATATCCACCGTCAGGCAAATGTACCTTATTTTGCAGGAGCGGGTGGCATGACTCCGCCCGGAGGAAACCAAAACTCACCCGGAAGCGTAATCCCTGGGTTTCAACCTGATTTACAAACTTCAGAGAATCGTATCAATGCAGCAATGATGGTGCGTCTCTAAATGCAAGTAGTGGTTTTCTTAAATCTCATTAGGTAGTATTTTGGCACACATGAAATATTACCTAAGATTATTTAGGTCTGTTTTAATTCTAAATTTAACTAGCCTAACAGGTATTTTTCAACTCGAACACACGTTCGCATATGGAGACGAGAAACAGCCATCTACAACTATTGCTGAAACGCCCAAAGCTGAAACACAAAAAAAGGAGGAGCCCTTTGCATTCGCTGATTTCTCTTGGTTAAATGGTAATAATCGACAAAAAGACACCCCTAGTTTATTTAAAAACGATTATCTAACTGTAAGCCTCTATTTAGATACTTATTACAATTATTCATGGAATCGACCTATCGATCATACAATTACAGGCTCGGCCACGATAGGTCGGGATAATGAATTTCAAATTAATTTAGCTAGCATTGAATTTGAAGCCAACTATAAAAATGCAATTGGACGCTTGGCTTTACAAACTGGTTCTACGCTGAGCATTATTCAAGATACAGACCCCACTGTAAACCGTGGTCGAAACCTGAACGTGAATAATCTAAAATACATTCGAGAAGCTGCAGTCGGTTACCATTGGGATTCTATGTATGGGATTAATCTTGAAGCGGGCATTTTCCCTTCCTATTTGGGTCTTGATAGTTATTTAACTCAGGAAAATTGGAGCTACCAACGTTCATTGGTCAGTGACTTTACTCCATTTTATTTTCATGGGCTGCGGCTACAGATTTTTCCTCGTAAAGACCTTAAAATTGAACCCTGGGTTATTAATGGATTTCAAACTTATGGAAAATTTAATGAATCAAATGCACTTGGAGTTTCGATTGTCTACCGACCCATTGAAGTTTTTTCGACCGTAGCAAATTTCTATTACGGTGCGGATATACAACAAAACCCTGATGCAAGACGTTTTCATCATGATGATAGTTTTTTACTCCGATATTGGAATGCACCTCAGTCTCAGCTCTTCTCTAAAGCTGCATGCAGCATCAATAATCACTATGGATTTGAGAACGGGGGGGGACTTGATTCTTCTAAAAATTTTATATTAGGTACCGCCATTGCTAATCGTATTTGGTTTGCAAAAAATCTATTTGCACTCACTCTACGAGGAAGTTTTTTAACAAATCCAGGACGCTATCTAGTACCACCCGTCAGTGCAGTATCAAATACCACCACAACGGCGAACGTAAGTTATCAATCACCTGGAACTGATTTTAGAGCCTGGGATTACACTGCAACGTTAGATTATATGCCAAATGAAGTACTTACTTTGCGAGCGGAAGTTACTGATCGTCATGCAACTGTACCCTTTTATGCGGGAGCTAGTGGGACCACTAATGCAAATAATGGCTGGGGACTACCCGATCCAAGTTTTACTCCTGATTTAAACACTTCCGAAACCAGGGCTACCTTGGCTGCAAGCTTCAGGATGTAATAAATGATGAAACTACCCAATGTAGAAGATATTTAATCATAAATTAATTACTATGCAAGGCATATAACTTTCATCATACAATATGCAAATTGCATGTCAAAAAAACGGATTATTTAAAGATAACTGAAAGTCGTAAAAAATAACATTCCTTCTTGATTTTGCGGATTCCTCTTCTAGAATCAAATGATGATAAAAATCACCCTGCTCACTGGCCCTATTGTATTATTTACATTACTTATTTTTACCATAATTGAGACTTCAGTCTCTGCTGCGACCGTCAGCGAAAACGAGCAGGCGACCCTTCTTGCATCAAATTCAAAATTTCTGGATTTATCTTTAGAGGAATTAATGAATATTGACGTCAGCACTTCTTCAAAAAGATCAGAAGGCCTTTATGACTCACCAGGCATAACGAGTGTAATCTCAACAAAGGAAATCGAATTATTTGGTGCAAATGATTTGACGGAGTTACTTTCCCGTGTCGCAAGTGTTTTACCTATTTATGAGACCTTCACCAATAATAATACCGTTCTGGTTCGTGGAGATACCCCCCGAGGATTTGATACTCATATGCTTGTCCTGATGGATGGGAATCCTATCAATCGAGATAGTTATATAGGAGCCTATAATCAAGCTATTTATTCTTCTTTTCCAATTTCAGCCATTCAGCAGATCGAAATTGTAAAAGGACCCGGCTCAGTCCTCTACGGCACCAATGCATACTCTGGTGTGATCAATATTATCACTAAAAAGGATCAAGGGGTTCATTTATCGGTTGCGCCCAAATACGGCACTTTTAATACGAAAGCAGTGGAAGCTTATTCAAACTTTCAGTCAGATGAAACGGGTTTAAGAGTGAGTAGTGCCTTGAAATATTTAGACACAGACGGCTGGCTATTAAGCGCTAACTCTGTAACCGGACACAATGTTTCAGGGAATGCCTACCAACATGGAAACGTAGGGTTCACCACCACCGCTGCTTATAAGAATCTGGAGCTTTCTACTTTTTACGGCCACACGAATCAATACGACTGGAGACTTCCTACGGATGGAGCTGCGGGATGGATCAGTAATACTAAATTCTTTTTGGATTTAGGTTATAAATTAGACCTAGCTCAAAATTGGAACTTAGAAACACATATTTCCAATGTCGGGGGATACACAGACTTACTCTTGAAGTCATCAGTCAATCAACCTCTCGGGTATCCCACTGCTATCAATCAATATAGAACGAACGATAGTCGATGGGAAACCACCGTTCGAGGAAAGTTGATAGACAACTTAAATTTGGTTTCAGGAGTGGTCATCAACAGAATGTCAGGTGAAATAGACAACTTGAATCTAGCCTGGGTCCAATATTGGTATGCTGTTTATTCTCAGCTCGACTACCAGCTCACCCCTGGTCTTAAATTGATTGCGGGCGCTCAATTCAATCAAACCCCTTATACAGGTTCCTTTGTGCCACGTTTAGGTGCTGTGGCTCATTTTACACCTGAATTCGGACTCAAGGCACTCTATGGACAAGCATTTAATGCTCCTACACCTCCTCAAACAGATGCAAGTATCCCGCTGGGAGGTGGTGTCAATGTGGTAGGTAATCCCAGTTTATCTCCTGAATTCATCGATACAGCAGATCTTCAATTCTTTTATAATCACCCCAGTTTTCAATCCTCTCTCGGTTTTTTCTATAGTCATCAGTCCAGCTTAATTGTTCAAGAACCACAAATAGGAAGTGCGACTAACAGATCTTATTATAATTCACAGCAGTTAAATTTAATGGGCATGGAATTAGAATCCAAATATTTACCTACCAGTAATATTTATTTTCTAGGTTCTCTTACCTATCAAGAAAGTAATGATGGAAATGGCAATACCGGGGTCTCGTTCACACCCTCTTGGATCGCAAAGGCGGGAGTGGGGTATGAGCTGAAGTCAGTTTCTCTGGGCGTGTTTGATTCCTATATCACTGCTTACGGGAGTAACGCGATTGCTTTTCCAGCCAATTTGGTCACAAATCCTGCATCAACTGCCTATAATCTCTTAACGGCAAATGTGACATTGAATTTGAAACAGCTTCTTTCCTTGAGTAGCTCTACACCTGATATGAAACTGGCCTTATATGGAACCAATCTATTGGATGCTGCCTATTATGTTCCAACTTATTATACTCCCGGAGTGAATACTATGCCAGGCGGACCAGGAAGAGCAGTTTACTCGAGTCTTGAAATGCGACTCTAAAGTAATATACGTTTACCATAATCAGCTAAGCTTAATCCTAGTTCCATCAAGCTCTATGAAGACAAGTATAAATATTGCTTAAGAGCAAGAAGCTATATTTGGATTCCTTTGGAGATCTTCTATGAAAATGGGGCTAAGATATTTAATGCTGCTGAATGTCTTTATGCTGAGCGCATTTACCTTTGCAGACTTCATAGTGAGTCCCCCTGTTGAATGTGTTTTGAGCATGAGTGGCTCTGGCATCACTGTTAAAGAAAAACTGACCCTCTGCAGTGGTGCAACATCCGATGCACCTGCACGTTGTTTTGCCTATACTTCTAGAACAACTATGACCACAACCCAAAAACTGAGTCTCTGCCAATTGGCGACTTCCGATGCTCCTTTCCGATGTTATGAAAACTCTGACGGTCGAGGATTGACTATTGACCAACGTGCTAAGCTTTGTAGCACTGCACCTTCAACAAATCCGAACCAATGCTTCGACTCTACAAATAATCTGTCTCTAACTCTAGATCAAAGAGTCCTTCTGTGTGCAGACTCCACGACAGATGAGGCGCTTCGCTGTTTTTTCAACTCTGCGCAGCTTGGATTCACTGCTGATCAGCGCGTAAGGTTGTGTACACAAATTACAACGTCGGCATCGCAGAATTAAATCGTAAATAGTTCCTTGCAGTACTTACGTTAAAATATAATTACCAGCTTGATGGAGTCAGCTGTGTACAAAGCCGGACACGTTGGTCCCAGCTCAAATCTAGATGATCCGCACGGTTAAAACATCGCACGGGATCATCTGAATCTGCATTGGCGCAAAGAATCACTCTTTGGTCCTGGGAAAGAGGTAGCTCTTTAGCTCTTCTAAAACAATAAACAGGGGCTGTCGCTAATGTCGGACGACCAGAAGATGCATTGTTGATGAAGATTGCACCATTACAAAGCTTGGTCCGTTCATCAATAGTCAACAGCAAGTCAAAAGACTCTGCAAAGCACTCGCTGGGGGCTTCAGAAGTAGCACCTTGACATAGATTGATCCTTTGATCGTCGGTAAGAGATCCATGATTAAAGCACCGGATAGGAGCCAGTGACTTAGCATTAGCACAAAGCTGAATGCTTTGCTGAAAGCTTAAATTCAATGCATTCGCTGATAAAAAACATTCAATAGGTACATTCGCGTGAGATTCCACAACTTGAGGTGACGGTTCAGGAGAGGGTTGCGGCGACGGTTGAGATATCGGTTGGAGGTCCGCACCCTCCACAAGAAGAGAAGTAAGAATCACTAAAATGAACAACCCTATTTTTATCATATGGAATAGTACCTTTCATTTCAACATTTGAAAGTGCTCTGCAATTGGGCCCAAAACAAGAACTGGAAAATAAGTCAATGCACCTACGATTAAAATCACAGCGATCAACAGAGTGATAAATAGAGGACCCTCTGCCGGAAACGTGCCTTCGCCTACCGGATGACTCCTTTTTTCGACAAGAGAACCTGCAACTGCCAGCATTGGAATCATCGTGAAATAACGTCCAAAAAACATGCCTAGTGCAAGAGTTAAGTTCCAGTAGGGTAATTGGGTTGAAAGGCCGGCAAATGTGCTCCCATTGTTGCCAATGGCGGAAGTATAAGTGTAGATTATTTCACTGAATCCGTGGAATCCTGGATTTCCTAATGCAGAAAGGGCAGTCCTATTGCTCGAGGCAATCGCACTCAATCCAAGGATAAAGAAAGGAGGAACAATAATAGATAACATAACGTACTTCATTTCACGAATGCTAATTTTTTTTCCAAAATACTCTGGCGTACGCCCAATCATGAGACCTGAAATAAATATTGTTAATATAATAAATGTTAGCATTCCATAAATTCCTGACCCCACCCCACCAAAAATAATCTCACCCATCTTAATATTAAGAAGGGGGACTACCCCTCCCAGAGGAGTAAAGCTATCAAGCACGGCGTTTATTGCTCCACACCCAGTGGCGGTAGTAATATTCGCAAAAAGTGCGGAATTGAATATTCCAAATCTGACTTCTTTACCTTCCATATTTATCGAAGAAATCGCCCCAAGTTTCTTGAGAATAGGATTTCCAAGATATTCACAATGAATGCAAATAATCGCACCCACACAAAAAACAATAAACATGACTGTCCACACGGACCAAGCATGCTTGAGGTTCTTTACTTGCATTCCAAGATAATAAACAAAAGCGCTTGGAAGAAGGATCATGAGAAGCATTTGCACAAAGTTACAGAGAGCAGTGGGGTTTTCATACGGATGAGAAGAGTTGGCATTAAAAAATCCACCCCCATTAGTACCGAGAAGTTTCATGACGACCTGAACCGCGGCTGGCCCTTGGGCGATTACTTGCTTAGCACCTTCTAGTGTTGTGATTTCTTGATAAGGTAAAAAATTCTGAATTACCCCTTGAGAGATCAAAAATATTGCAAAAATAAAACTGATCGGAAATAAAATATAAAGAATCCCTCTGAATAAGTCTGCCCAAAAATTTCCGATTGTTTTTGATTCTTTTCTAGAAATTCCACGAATAATAGCAACTGCGGCTGCCATGGCAATTGCGGGAGATATAAAAAACTGAAAGAGCAAAGGCACAATTTGAGAAAAATAGCTCATTGTAGTTTCGCCACCAAAAGACTGCCAGCTAGTATTTGTATTATATCCAAAAGTAGCATTAATTGCTAAATCTGGTTTAATTGCTCCAAATAACTGCGGATTGAGCGGTAAATAGAACTGCAGCCGAAGACAGACATAAGTGAATAGACAAGTAAAAGCACTGAAGATCAGTAAACTCTTTGTATATCCACTCCAGGACTCTTCCTCTTCTGGATCGATTTTACAAACATGATAGATCCCATTCTCAAACTTGCTCAAAAGGCGAAACAAAAGATGGGTCTTTCCTGCAAAGACCCGATCCAAGTAAATGCCTAATGGCCTTGTCAAAACTAGTAATAGAACTAGAAAAACCAGAAGCTGAAGTAGATCTCTCGCACTCATTCCGGAGATGATATTTTAAAATCTGAATTATGCTAAGTAAAAATAAGACCGCATAGCCCCATGCTATAGCTAGACTGTGTCATAGACCCCAGCTTGACTTAAACTGACTCATGGTGCAATAGAACGTCAGTGCACTAGAGATGCGCGTATGAGAGGTTGTTTTTATCAAGTTGCCGGGGGGCGTAATGGATTACTGGATGGTTCAATTACTAGGGGGATTAATCTGTTTAGGATGTGTCAAGGTTGGATTGGGTTTGGTGGTCGGAAATCCAAGATCTCGAGAAAAAACTGATGAAATATCGATAGGAGCAGGACGAACCCCCATTTAAAAAAACAAATAGCTTTTTCGAAAAAGAATGCAGTTGACTCAAAAAGCCGCTAAATAAATCAAAAATGATCGCAAACTTTGTTTTTATCCTCATGGGTCTTTTGGCTATTGGTTTTTTGAGTGTTCGGTTTGCAACGTGGTTGAGAATCCCCCATAGTGTCTTTTTGGTTCTCTTGGGTATTTTCTCGGGTCTTGTCGTACGGAGTCATTTCCCTACCGCGTTAGACAGTCTTGGTGAGTTTTTCCCGCAAATTATTCTCTATGTCCTCTTACCACCCTTGATTTTTGAATCGGCATTTCACCTCAATTTTAATCTTCTCAAAAAAGACCTAGTTCCCGTAACCGCTCTTGCAGTAGCTGCATTAGGAATTTCTACAGCATTCGTGGGGTATGGACTTCATTTGGCCTTTCATCTTTCACTACTTCCCTGTCTCACTTTCGGTGCTTTAATATCAGCAACTGATCCTATTGCTGTGGTCGCTCTTTTCAGAGAAGTCGGCGCCCCCCCAAGACTTTCCACCCTCATTGAAGGGGAAAGCCTGCTGAATGATGGAACTGCAATGGTGCTCTTTCGAATTTTCATGACCGCAGCACTCGCATCGACTTCTGGAGCACCCGCTATTTCTCATGTAGGGAGTTTGGGATCTTTATGGGAGTTCTCTTGGTTAACTTTAGGCTCCATTATTGTGGGATTAGGAATTGCTGGATTCACCAGTTTTCTTCTTCGTATTGTCTCCCTCTCCGGTGCAGCACAGCTAGGAATCATCGTCGTCTCTGCCTACCTAAGCTTCTTAATCTCCGATGCATTTCTCCATTTAAGTGGAGTTATAACTACTTTAGTAGTTGGACTCTACCTAGGACAACGGATTCGTGTTGAACTCAATACAGAAGCCTTCAATGGAATCCATCACATTTTGGAATTTCTAGCGCTCAGCGCAAATACTCTTGTTTTTATTGCAGTCGGACTTACATTTGATCCTTCCTGGATTTTTAAAAACATTGAATTCATTCCTCTCACCCTTCTCATTGTGTACATTGCAAGAGCGCTTTCCATTACTCTTACAATTCCCACCACGAATCAGCTTAGATTCTCTCATCCCATTTCCCTATCCTATCAGACAGTGCTCATGTGGGGCGGTCTTCGAGGAGGACTTGCACTCGGGTTAGTTTTAACTCTTCCAAAAATTTTCCCATACAGAGACTTGTTTATTTCACTCTCAGTTTCTGTTGTTCTCGCTACTTTAATTATTAATGCATTAACAACACGCAAAATCCTCAGATTGTTGCGGTTGGATCAGCTAAGTGAAGTGGATGAACGCTTTTTTCAGAAAGCTTTCCAGATGATTCTTAATGATGCCTATTCTTCCTTAAAACGATTGGCAGAGACAGGCGATCTCTCAATTGCTTTTATCCAACAACATCAGGCACAATTTTCGAATCCACACACTATCCGAGCTTTTTCCCGACCTAAAGACTCCACAGTCACTCAAGAAACTGACCTACAATTTGAAATTGTCTCTCTCTTCTCAGCAGAAAGACAAGCTTATGAAACGAGACTTCAAGAAGGACTATTATCAAAAAGTGCCTACATAGAGTTGATTGAGTCTGTGAGATCCAGAAGGTTCATATTTAATCAGAAGGGTATATCAGGACTCAATATTTATGAATTACAGCTCGATCAAAAATTAACCTGGTCTGAAAAGCTCCTATTTCTCTTTAAAAGCCGATTGGCTGACCGTCTTCTAAAAAGACTAGTCATCCATTTAGAGGTTCTATTAAATCTAAAATCAGCGCTAGAATATTCCAAGAAGAAATCAAGCCAACAGGAAATAAAAAATATTTATGAGCGTTGGCATAAAGAAGTGCAAAAAAGCTTGAACCATTTTTATCATAACTATGCTCATTACTATAATTCAGTTCAGTCACTTGTAATATCCCAAGCTCTTTACGCTATTTCGCTGCGGACTCTCTGGCATCTATATGATGCCAAAATCATTAGTCAGCCAATTTACGCCAAATTAAAGCAAGAAATTGACTCCATTCTCTATGCAACAAAAAATCAATCAAGACAATTTCTCCGTCCCTCGGCCTCTTATTTGTTGGGCCGCATTCCTCTTTTTCAATATTTCTCACGAGTCAGCATTCGAAAACTCGCAGAGTCTTCACCTGTGAGAATCATCGATGCAGGAAAAACTCTCGTGAGAGAAGGAGATCAAAAGCCAGTCTTGTTTGTAATTGTCGCAGGCGTGCTCAGATTAGCCACCGAAAATCGACTGTTCTTTGCAGGAGACTACTTCGGCGCTAAATCTCTGATTCATGGTGATCCACAACCCGCTACTTTAATTGCAGAGGTCACTAGCGAAGTTCTAGAAGTAACACAAACCCATTTAGAATCTATTTTTAATGAATATCCATTCTTGAAGTCAAAAATTCTAGAAGAAATCCATTTACAGGACTCCCTAAATAGATAAAGAGACAGGTTAAGCGGCTAGCTTCTTTAATTGAAACATTGCTTAATTCATTTTATAGCTTTTTTTGGATAAAGATTACAATATTTAACCTAGATAATAATTTGAAATTTAATTTCCATTGTTTTTCAGGTTTGAGCACTCATTTTCAGCTCAAACCTGACGGCCTACTTCTTGCTAAATCTGGAGATCTTTCAAGCGAGTCCTGAGTTTACCGTTGACCCTAATCCTCCAGCAGCAACTGAACGAGTAGTCTCAGTATCCGCGAGGGTTGCATCTTGACTCAGCATTAGTCAATCTTTTTACCCAGGAGGAGCGGGAGAGTATTTTAATCCAGCTCCTCTATATGGGCTGTTGGATTCATATTTTAATAAAACTCATGAAATAGGTAAGGCACGTAAAATCCAGATTTTAAGATATGCAGTATGGGTTCTTAAAGTATCTTGTGGAACATGAAGCTCCTTGATTGACGTAAGATCAAAACTATTGTCAATTTGTGGAAACTCTTGAATCTCAAAACCCATTTTTTCAAAAAAGTCTTGAATGTGCGCCTTGTTTTCAAATGCATTTTCTCTAAAATCTCTTTGAGTAAAGTTTTTTACACTTTCTGTGAGTTGCTTTATAGAATTGGAGCAATTCCATTGTTCATCGATTTCTTCCTTGGTATTTAGATCCGGCGTAATCCATACTCCTCCAAATTTTTTGAGTAGGGAATGAATATGAGTAGCTGCCAATTTCTTTTCCTCAAGAGAAAGATACTGAAAAAGTCCCTCATGAATAATCGCAATGGGGTTATTATCAAAAAATGGAAGCGTTGCTTCTTCAAGCTCGTTCAAGTTTAAGATGTTCACTTCTCGGAAGAAAAGATTCTTTCTTTCTGGAATGCTTTTCTGTTTGCGGATTTTTTGTACAATAGCTTTTTTTTCCGCGGACATTTCTGGAAGATCCGTTTCAACATAGACGACTTCCGGGTCGGAGGTCATGGCCAAACCCCGCAAGGATACTCCGCTGGCCAGTTCCAAAATCTGTTTGATATTTTGTCGGCGGATCATATGGATCATGCTTTTGTACCGAGCCTCAATCATGGGAGCAAACCAAGACATACTTTCAATAGATACGTTTGTATCTTTTAAAAATAATTTAAAGACTTCTTCTGCATGGACCAGTTTTGCTACTTCATAAGCAAATGGAATATCACTAAACTGACGCCAATAAGCTACCATCTTCGCCGTCGGACTAATTTTGCTATGATTTGGAATTAATTTGGTCATGATTATCCTGATGAATCTTGCAGAGTATGTGCCAGTAGCAATACCCTTAAACAGAAAGGGCCGCCTAAGAAATGCCCCTTCCGGTCTGTTTATTTATGTAGAATACAAGCCGTTGAAAAAGAAAGATCCCACCCTCCAATTCCGAAGGATCATGTATGATCATCACACAAAATGAAATAAAATAAATAATTGGACCAGAAACACAAGGATTTTAAAAAAAATGAGGGATAGAGCCCCATTTACTGCTCTATCCCTTACTGTTTGTCCATTACCGTTTGTTCAGCTACTTCTTCTTTTTTTAGTCTAGGCTCTCACTTTCCACGTCAGAAGAATCATTGCTCTCAAGCTTCTCATCCCCAAACTTCCTAGAATGATGACGACATCCCTTCACCGCTGCTTTGAATGCAGCCCTTGTTGACTCATCCCAAGTCGATGTTTGTCCAGCCTCACGAGTCAGATCATGAGTCGAATCGCGAGGCGGCAAAGTAATTCCCTCTTTCGCCAGCGCTTCACCTACGCAGACACCCAAGCGAAATGCTTTTTTTATACATCGTTTTTTATGCTGTTTCAGGGAGGAGGTTTCTACATTCAGGATGCTATCATCTGCCTTGGCCACTCCGAGAGATCCGACTTGAGTGGCTAAACAGAATGCCACGAAACCAAGAGTTGCTGTTACTTTTGCGTATTTCATCATATCTCCATTTCAATTGATGAGGTTATTTCCTCGCACCTTCTTAAGTTCAGGAGCAAGTTAATTGCAAAATAAGATAAGAATCTGTAATTTCTGTGGAAGACTATAAATTTTATTTTTCTTTTATTATGCACTCATAAGCTGTGCGCTAGGTTTTTGGAATAATCAGTGTTAAACGTGTACCCTGAGGTTGATTTAATCTTTCAATCTTAATCTGACCGCCGTGAAGCTCAACAATCGTTTTCATAATCACCGATCCAAGTCCCAATGAAATAGAATAGTCACGATCCATTTTACTTAAGCGATATTTTTTTCTCTGACCAAATTTTGAAATGGCTCCATCTGTGATGCCTGGGCCGTCATCTTCAATTCTGAGAATGACACTTTCCTTTTTTGTATGCATTTTAACAACTACTGAAGCCACAGTATACTTAGCCGCATTATCCAAAGCATTTTTGATAAGTCTTTGAAGGAGGAGTGGATCACCCAAGATCTCTCCGTCTTCATCGCCCTCCGTGTTCTCCTTTTTGAGTTTCCAGTAAATCCGTTTTCCCTTGGGTAAGGACGAGGCCACACTAGAAGGTATCTTTTGTTGCGACTGTCGAGCCGCTATCTCTTCTTGAAGAAGAATTTCCAAATCAACTTTACGCGCTGTCTTCTTGTAACGAGGCTCACCTAAATCTGCTACAAAAAATAGGTCATCAATCAAATTAAGAAAATAATTCAACTCAGCTTGACCGATTTTCAAAAAATCACGTTGCTCCTCCTTTGGCATTTCATCCAAATGTTCAGAAAGAGTTTCTATTGCCATTTTAAGACTTGTCAGGGGGGTCCTCACATCATGACTCAACTCCTCCAACAGATTCTTTCTCGCTTTTTCCGTCTCCTCAATCCGATACACTAGCCTTTCTATTTCAGAGGCCATCCGGTTAAAATCAACCATCAGACTGCCAATTTCATCCACTCGTTTAATATCAAATCGAGCCTTCAAATCACCTTTTTCTAAACGCGATAAAACAATTCTTGCTTCCAGTGATTTTTTTCTAAAATAGGTAAATAGGAATATTACTGCAATCAAGACGGCTAACCCCGCAACGAAAAACAAGAATGAGATCTGAACCCAAAGAGGCCCCCCTAAAGAAGGTTGATGACGTGATCCAATTAAAAGATAAGTCGTCTCTTTTTTGTCCAGCTTCACCAAAGTTAAATCGGAAACCAGTCTGAAGGGGCGATAAAGAAAAATAAAATCATGAACATTCACTGGCTTCTTAACCGTGTTCCAATAAATAGGAATAGCGGCATTGGAATTTGATGCAATGACAATTCCTTGTCCCGATAGAACCCACAAATCAGATCCAAAAGAAAGGCCATTTCTCCGGAAATGATAGTCTTGAACTGATTCAGAATACTGAGTACCTTCAACAATCTGAACTATATATAAAATCATGTGCTTTCGGACTTCACTAATGGAAGACTCATTTAAAGTCCGAAGTCCCAGAAACGAAGCAAAACCCAATCCGAGAGAAATAATAAAACTAATGACAAAGAAACGAAGAATAGTTGTTCGCTTCATTTCTCTTCCAATCGATATCCTATGCCGTAGATCGGTAGAATTTGAATCGTAATGGCACCCGCTTTTTTGAGTTTTCTTCTGAGATGACTGAGATGTGAATCAATGGTTCGGTCGTAAAGATCGGCCTCTTCTCCCAGAGTGTCTAGGATTTCATTTCTTGTCACTGCCTCTCCAGAGCGCTTCACTAACAGTGTGAGAATATTAAATTCTCTTTTTCCTAAAGTGAGCGGCTTATCACCCGCCCAAGCCATCCGCTTTTGAACATCAATCTTGAGGCTACTAAATAGCAATTGGGTACCGACTTTCTTTTTTCGCTCAAGGAGACGTATCATACGTGCAGCAAGCTCCTGAGATCCATAAGGTTTGCGAATATAGTCATCCGCCCCCCTCTGAAGACACTGCACGGCTGACTCCTCTTCCATTTTTGCTGTGAGTATTAGGATCGGAATTGTTTCATTGTTCTTTCGAATCTCCTGACATAAATCCCGCCCATTTCCGTCAGGCAAATTGATATCCAATAATATTACATCAAACGGATGGGATCGAAATTGATTGAGGCCTTGTTGAAAAGAATTACAGGCGGTCACTTCAAATCCTTTATAAGACAGGCTCATCCTAAGAGTCCTAGCTATAAATGGATCGTCTTCAACTAAAAGAACTTGATAAGGTTTTGACACTTTACACTGTTCCCATTTTCAAGATGTTCATTTAAGATTCCACTCTTTTTAAAACCTTTTTCTTTAAACTATTCTCAAGTAAATTCTAATAACGTACGGGGAGATTCCAATGAGAAATTTTATTATTCTTTTTTTAATAATGAGCTTTTTCTTTACCTATCTAAACACAAAAGCCTATGCTGACAGTGATTCAAGTACCAGTCAAGAACCTGACAACAACCCCGGAATGGGAGTTAGACGTCGAGGGAGCGGCAAGAAACTCAATTTAGGAAAAGCTACGAAGAACCCTGGAACTATTAGGGGGCTGTGCACGGTGATTGAGAGCACAGCCAATCCATTTTCTGGGCCCTGCGTGTCTTCGCTTCTGATTCTGACTGACAAGGATGGAAATGAAATGAGTAAGTCCAGGACTACCGCCAAAGGTGACTTTGAATTTATCGCTGATCCAAACATGACTTATCATTTGGTATCTGGCTCTCGTTATTATCAAGTGGTAGGACCCATGGAATTAATTCATGGTGGAGAGAATATCAATCTTAAGCTTCAACAAAAGGAGTAGACTCACTCCCCAGATACGCATGTACGTTGACCATCGTACTCGCAGTTTACCTATGCTGATTTCGAGGCAAAATATCCCATATCTAGAGAGGCAAAATACCCCCCATATCTGGAACATTTTGTCTTAATTTGACGATGACTTTCAGAAATTCGTTGAAGTTTAAGCGCAAATTGCGCTTGCGTGGCCTGGCACACACCCTGCACTGATATAATGAGGGGTGTTTGGTGTCTTGAAAGTAGCGATCATTCCTTAATGATAAATAAGCATAGGAATATTTTATGAATGCAGAAATAAAACTAAAATTATGCACTACTTTTACTACGATTGGGTTATTTGCCAATTTCGTGGTCTTAAACAACGTATTTTCTGATCAACAACTCTCTACTACCTTCGAGAACGGTGGTCACTCTGCCGAAGTTCAAGTGGATCACAGTAAGGTCACTGTTCGACTGAAACGAGACACTGATGACAATCCTCAATACGTCCTCGCTACTTTCTTTGACCAAAATTACAAATCAATGATAGTGGCGTTAAGTAATCTTGCCCCTCCAAATTCAGAAGGATCCGGAGATTCAACTTATGCGGGGACATTTCTAGACAGCCATGTTCTAGGACAAGGATCGAGCTCACTCTCTCCATCTCAGCAGTCTTTCGTAGGGATTGAACTTCGCATCCCGTTCTCTCAAGACGGACCCGAAGTTTTCCTCTTAAAACCTAATGAATAGGTCCATTATGGGCGGAAATTTTTACATGTCTTCCGGACCAAGCCGCATACGCAGCGATTAAAGATGAAAAAAGAAATCCACGTGGACCTATTTTAATAAAAATCCAAGAGCCTATAATAGAACCCAGAACAAAGGCGATAATGGAACCACTACGAAGACCGTTAACCCGTGTCTCTTTGAGATAATTATCGCTGTGAGGTTGAAATGTAAGAAGCCTGGCAAATCCTAACCCCAAGTCCGTCATCAATCCTGTAAGATGGGTGGTGCGAATCGAGCTACCTGAAGATGATGTGATCGCCCCGTTTTGAAGGCCACAGGCAAGGCAGAGTAACGACAACAGAATATACACTTGTTTCAGGTGAATGACTCCACCGAAAGTTGTAAACTGTGACCATTCACCGCCCATGGCGGCAAAAAAAAGACACAACGAACTCAGCCCCATGACATAATCGAAGTGAGGTTTCTTTTTTTTGTGTATGGGACGATCGATTAACAAACCTGCTAAAAATGCTCCGAGGAGAAAAAAAACAGGCACAGAT
Organism: Oligoflexia bacterium; assembly: GCA_963758495.1. Lineage (GTDB taxonomy): Bacteria > Bdellovibrionota > UBA1018 > UBA1018 > UBA1018 > CAVWVI01. The sequence goes on along the minus strand of CAVWVI010000003.1, from coordinate 1,558,181 downwards.
AAGATACCCATTGCTCCTTCAATTTTACGATTTGCTAAGTCAACTCCAAATAGCGTTGCAAACCCTGTCACATGACTCACGAATCGCCCCGTCGCAAGAAAACCGCCTGCGTTGATACAACCCCCATTAAAACTCAGCAAAAACCAATGCAAAATAACGCGATTACTAGGTGTTTGGTCAAGTCGATGATTAAACATGAATTTCCCTAATTCTTCTCTGATTAAAGAGAGTCCATTTGTGCTCGTAGCCCGAGAAATGCTCCTAATGGAGGAGCGGGGCTTACAGTGCGGGTTAGACCAATATTTCCAGGAGGTACCCCGCTGTCGTTAATAAATGTCCCGAAGGTGGAAAAATGCCGATCAAAGACATTATCGACCCAGGCAAATACCTGGAGCCACTTTTTGATCATGTATTGAGAGTGAAATCCCACCACTCCGTAACCGGGTACGGGTGCATTCTGGTTGGACTCATCTCCTTGCAGGAATTGACTGCTCACTAAGGTCCAGTTCACTCCTAATGACCATTTCTGAGTCAGCCAGTAGTCTGCTCCTACCTTCAACCTCTGATTAGGAATACTGGGAAGGGCATTTCCAGGAACAATTTGAATATGACCATTGGAATCAGCAAAAGGATTAAAAGGACTATTGAGGGTTAAGCTCGACTGAAAAGTCGCATCTACGTAGCTATAATCTGTATAGGCTCTCCATCGATCTGTTTGATAACTGATCCCTGTTTCGACTCCTTGCCGTCGAGTATTCCCTCCATTTTGAAAGTATCCACGACCGACAGTCAGACTCGCGATTTCAATAATGTCGTTGGTGTTGTCAGTCCGAAAAATATTGGCATTCCATTGAATACGAGCTTTGTTAGCCGTCACAAAGCCGCCTCGAAGGCCTGTTTCATAGGTTTTTGCAACAACTTGTTGTAAATCAGGATCAGCAATGAAGAAACTAGCTAATGAACAACTTTGGGTTGGATCGGCGCAGGATAACTCCGCTGCTGTGGGTATGCGGTTACTCTCTGCATAATCGGCAAACGCCGTTATGCTTGGAGTAATCTTATAGGTGGCTCCAATCGCAGGATTAAAACGATCGTAGCGATGAAAGCCAGTGAGCGGCCCACCCAGCTGGTCAGTGAGTTGGATCAAACCCAAATTATAGCGCCCGCTTGCGGTTAGAGAGAGAGCAGAAGTGACATCAAACGTATCCGTCAAGTAGAGCCCGGTATAAGTGTTAGATGAACCGAGGGAAACATTACTTAAGCTTCCCGCCGAGGTGACAAAGAGATTCGTCGGAATGACCGTCCGAGTACTATCAAAACTTCCGAATTGCGAACTGGAATTAAAGGTCGTATTTCCCTGATCAATACTGCCTCCGAGGACCCATTGGTTATCATGGCTGGCAAGTTGAGCAGTCGAAGTCGTTTGAAGTGCTGCACCAAAGGAACCTGTTTGAGTTGTAGCCAAAGCGACAATACCAGGAAAGGCAGGACTGTTCGCTGCAGAAACTGGAACTGAATTTCCATTTTGATCGAGCAGAGGAACTGTATAGGTTGTACCGTTATCGGAAGATGAACAGAAATTGCTCGGATTACCCATGCAAGGTTGCACGCTGGCTGGAGCTCCATTCGTCAAATCTTGGTGAAAATTCCGATAATAGAGATTGCCCTGCAGTGATTGAGTTTTGCTCAGTTCGGTGTTCCCTCTAAGTGAGACCATGGCAACTTTATTGGCAATACTACCTGGGTAATCGACCCCGGCACGCCAATCCTGTGCGAGCAGTGCTTCTGGGGTAGGTCCAGTGCCCCCTAAAGAATTATCTGCATAAGTAAAACCGAGGTGAAAGCTACTATGACCATTGTCATAACCTGCATCGGTATAAGTTCGATCGATTCTGGATGGCATATTTTCTCTCCAGCCAGTTTCGTACGACGGGCTTGCGCCGAAATAGAATGCCCAATTGTCCCAGTTCTTCCCATACTGCGCGATGCCGGTGACCCGACCAAAAGAACCGCCAGAAACTTCAGCTTGGGCACCACGGAAAGTAAAACCGGTTTTCATTTCTATAGCGGCCGCCCCTCCCAGAGCATTGAATCCAAAAACCGGATTCGTGCTGGTGAGATTCATACTATCAATAGCAAAGTCAGGGATCAAATCCCAGTTCACGGTATCACCGAATGCCTCGTTAACACGTACACCGTTTTGATAAACGGCAAATCCTTGAGGGACGCCGACGACCGGCGATGCCGTAAATCCACGGAAGGTAAGATCCGGCTGATAGGGATTTCCAAGAGTCGTATTGAGATTGACACTCCCCATCTGGTCTTTGAGAGCATTGGAGAGAGAGGGAGGTCCACCGTTTGTTGTAAGATCTTTACTCCGAATGACTCGGGTAGAATTAGGTACTTTGTCTGCGTCAATTCCACTTCCTAAGAGAGGAGAGGCAGAAATCACTTCGACAGGGGCAGTTTCAACTGTTTCCGAGTCTATCTGAGGATCTGCAATCACATCATGAGGAATTAAGGATACAATTACAAAATTAATACTGGCCGCAGCAAACACAAGCATTGCAAAATCGTCAAGACAACCCACCATCCCATTTGATGTTTTTGTTTCGCCCATCATTTTTATCACTTGGGAAAATTTCATACTATTTGATAAGTTCGCATTAACAAATGGGAAGTCAAGGAATGGAGTGTTATGAAATTCCATTATACAACTATACAACGAGAAAAAATACTTACTTTGACTCCGTGCAAACTCGAATCAGCTCCGATTAGAGAAAAAAGAGCTTTAAAATGGATGCCGTGATTGGAATGACTTTAAATACGGGGATGGTCATGAAGGAAGTTAAAACTAAGTTCATCAAATTGGCCTTCATTTCAAGCCTCATTTTTCATGCATCTATTTTCATGCTCTTGTCCCTTCGGCCCGATAAGGCAAAAGTAGCTCATGTGGTCCCCACTGATGTGACATTGATCAAACTGACTTCGCCAGCAACTGTCGCGAAGAATGTAGTGCCCAAAGCTGTCCTGAAGCCTAGCATTTCCAGGAAAGACATAGCCCAAGAAAAGTCTACTTTACCCACTCCCAAACAAGTAACTCAACCCATCAATCACGGTCAGAATACTGCTTCTCCGAATGAGTCATCGCTGGCCACTTCGAATTATTCAAGTGTTCTTTCTAATTATGTAGGAAGTGTCATTGATTTGATTGATCATAAAAAGAGGTATCCAACATCTGCCCAACGACGCGGGCAACAAGGGCGTGTTATTCTCACTCTTAAGTTGGGCCAGAATGGGGATGTCCTCGACGTGAAGATTCGTGAACCTTCTCCATTTTCTGATTTGAATGAAGCATCGCTCGATGCAATTCAGAGAATTAAGGCATTTCCAGTCATTCCCATGGAGCTTAAGCTCCATGAGTTGATATTGAAAATCCCTGTCGAATACAAATTACAATAAAACAATAGTAAGTACTGCTTGCCCATATTGGTCGAGGCAAGCACCGTTTTGACGCGAAGACTTTCCAAAGAGTACCGCGGCTGTGAAATTCCAAAAAGGAATTGTACATATTAAATTTACTGACTATTATTAAATTGAGTCAGATTATATGATTTTGGCATTCATTTTTTTAATAGCCCTTAATCCGAAAATTTCTGAAGCTCGATTCGGGCGTGGCCGATTTTACTCTCCTGGTTTCTATGGCCCAAGCTGGAAAACTGGGTATTGGTTTCACGGTACTTACGTTGGGCGAGTAGGCTGGTGGTGGGTAGTTGGACCGACCTGGTATTTTTATCCTGCTCCAGTGTACCCTTATCCACCAGCTAATGCACAGCCTGTTTATATCCTTCAAGCTGCCGGCTTACCCCCTCCTCCGCCTGCTCCAATACCTGATCCTTCCTCTAAACCAACGATGAGTGGAGAATCTTCTAAAGTAGTGGCCCCCCCATCAGAGAAGGGAAGAATGCAAGCCCCGGTAAAATCACAAGCATTCTCCTATTATTGCGAAGCATCAAAAGGCTATTATCCAAATATAAAAGATTGTCCTAATGGCTGGACCACTATTTCCGTACAACCACCAAACTGATTGTTTGCCTATGAGCTTCGCGATTATGAAGTTTGTATTTTTTCCGATAGCATTTTATCATTTTCTTAAACCCCAGATTTAACGGAATAAACTTGGAGACTGCTGCTTATGGCTAAATTTCAAAAAGTTTTATGCCTACTCATTTGCCTCTATGGAACTCAGGCCATTGCGGAGTCCACAAATCCTTCTCAAGCGCTACCTCCTCCCGTACCACCCACCCAACCGCCAGCCTCACAAGAAAGTAGATCAATGGGTTTCTATTATTACTGTGGAAGTACGAAAGCATATTACCCCACTGTTGCCAGTTGTCCTGAGCCATGGATTGCAATACCTTTAGCAGCACCTCCCGCCGTAATGGGTCAAAACCAGCTTGAGCCTAAGGAGGACGATTCCACAGAGCCTGTAAGTGCTCATCCCAATGCTGCTTCCCTGGAGGTTTTTGGCCGCGCCTCAATCTATAGTTTAGATTTTGATCGAGCTATTTCAGATCATATTACATTGGGCGCTGGCATTGCTTATTGGGATGCCTATCAGTGGTGGCCACATAATAATTACGAGGCCTCTATTACAGTAATCCCCGTCTATATGAATTACTATTTTACCCAGGACCACGCTCGTGGCTTTATTTCTGCAGGCGCCGATTTTATTAACGCAAGTCAATCAGGATTAGGCAATGGTACCTTTACTCAGAGTGGTGTTGCTGCTGTTCTAGGCGGTGGATTTGAATGTAGGAATCGTTCCAACTTTCTTTTTCGTCTAGGAGGATTCTTGATTGTAGGAAGAACTACGACCTTGAATCCGTCGATAGGTTTAGGAATTGTCTTTTAGTTAGCTAAAATACCACTCACCACAGCAACCTACTGGAAATCTCATTTTTTGAAGCGCTTAAGCCGATGAATATCCATGCCTACATGGAGCCAAAGGACTACCCTCTATCAGTCTAATAAAATTACTGTATTCCGAGTCTTAGATACGGAAACTCAGAAAACTTGGATTATCAAGTCTTTGCCCCAAGAACATCCGGACTCTAGCGAAATTGCTCGATTCCATCATGAAACCGAAATCTTGGCCCACCTCGGCCCTACAGAAGGAATCTTACAAGCTCAAGGAAAAATCCTCTACCAAGGCTACCCATCGGTTTTATTTCCGGACCTCGGGGCAGTATCTCTGACGCAGTTACTGACAGAGCCAATGAAGATTGGAGTATTTCTACACTGTGCCATTTTTTTGGCTGAATCCTTGGGACGCATTCATAGCAAAGGCGTAGTTCACAAAGACATTAACCCAAGCAATATCATCAGCCTTCCTGATTTTTCCAAGGTCTGGATTATCGATTTTTCTATTGCCTCCCTAACTCACAGGGAGGTGCAACACCTTAAACCTGTCCAATATTTAGAAGGTACTTTGCATTATCTCGCCCCGGAACAAAGCGGGCGCATCAATCGTAGTCTGGACTATCGGGCGGATTTTTATTCTTTGGGTATTACCTTTTTTGAGCTTCTGACGGGGACTCGGCCTTTCAATTCAACAGATATTATGGAGCTTCTGCATTCCCATTTGGTAGAGCCTTTGCCCAACATCCATCAAATGAGGAACGATGCCCCACAGTCATTGGTTGAAGTCATTCAAAAGTTAGTCGCCAAGGATCCGGACCACCGGTACCAAAGCACATGGGGCCTCGTTTCCGACCTGAAAAAAATACAAAAGGCAGTTTCTCAAGACAAGAACTCGTGGACTTTTCCATTAGGTCAGGAAGATCTTTCAGAGTATCTCATCATTCCTGAAAAGGTTTATGGACGGGAAAAAGAGGTAAGTGAATTTCTTCAAATTTTTGAAAATTGTCAGAAAATAGATGCACCCGAAAATAGCTTCTTTACCTTAATTGAAGGGTCTTCGGGTGTCGGAAAGTCCTCTTTAATTCGGGAGCTGATTCGACCTGTTTCAGAAAGGGGGGGTTATTTAGTAGAAGGGAAAATAGACCAGTTTCAATCTACTATTCCGCTCTTTGGATTCAAGAAGGCGCTACTTTCTTTTTTTGATTTTCTTACCGGGGATTCCATTCAAACTTTGGACAAAATTAAGAATGAACTCAGGGAAAATCTAGGTAATGATGTTGGCGTAATTACAGATGTTTTGCCTGAGTTGACAGTGTACTTGGGAGAATTGCCCAAGCCCGCCACATTGAACCCAAGTGATAGCAGCAGAAGACTGTTTGCGGCATTTACCACTCTTCTGCGTACAATCACTACGCACAAATCTCTCATTCTTTTCCTTGATGATCTACAATGGGCCGACCTCACAACTCTTGATTTGATCGAGCATTTAGCAAAAGCACCCTTTCCTAAGTTCATGTTAGTTGGAGCCTATCGCTCCGGCGACGTTGAAAAAGGTGACCCTTTGAACTTGGCCATCAAAAACTTAACCCGAACTATAAGAGTTTTTAAATTACAGCCTTTGAAGGAAGCAGCAGTTCACGAACTCTTGTCAGATACGCTTGGGCAAAGTTCGTCACTTGATGTTGTGGCTCAAAAGCTCATTCAGAAATCCAGCGGTAATCCGTTCTTTGTTCATCAAATCCTCAAGAAACTTTACGCAGACCAGTTACTCACGCGATGCCCAGAACAGAGAGCCTGGATAGTGGATCTGCATAAGTTAGATCAACTTCAAGTGAGCCAAAATGTAGTCGAGTTCCTGTTAACCAAATTTCGCGATCTAGATCCTCAAACTCAGGACTTTCTCAACGCTGGAGCAGCCTTTGGTACAACATTTGACTTTCATTCAATTGCACAGGCTTTGAAAATCGATCCTGACAAGCTCATTCCAGCGGTTGAAAAGGCCGTAAATCAAGAGATTATTCGTCCAGTAAGAGGTAGTTATCAACATTTGATCAGTAGCAGACATTTCAATTCTAAATACAGAATTGAATTTCAATTCCTGCATGACCGCCTTCAACAGGTTTCATACGAGCTAAAATCCGAAGAAACTCGAAAACAAATTCACTTTGATTTGGGTGAACTGCTCACTTCAGTTCCTATTGAAAATCAAGATTCGGTTGCAATTGCAGAACATTATCTAAGATCTGATTTTTTGAGGACCAAAGGACGAACCAAGCTAAAAATCGGAGACTGCCTCATTCGTGCTGCGATTCATGTCAGTAAATCTTCTGCGTTCAAGAAGGCTTTTCAGTACATTTCACAAGCGCGTTCTCTATTTGAAGACGAATACTGGCAGTCCCACCCCGACTTAATGAGAAACCTCTTCCTAGAGCTAAGCAAGATCTCTTTGCGTGCAGGAGAAAAAAAAGAAAGCAGAGAATCTTGTCAAATCCTGCTCGAGCGGTCTCGTAACGACTTAGAAAAAGCGGAAGCTTATGGTCTTATGGCGGATCAAGCCAACCTGGAATATAATTTCCATAAGTCCGTAGAGTTATCTTTAGAAGGCCTTAAAGCTCTCCATCTTCACTTTGAGGTCGATACAACGGATGACGACGTAAAAAAAACAGCTGTCACTACTCTAGAAATGCTGAATCAGATTCAAAAACAGGGAAAAAGATTACTACCCATCTTAGAACTGCCTGACAATAAAGATCCGAGAGCCATGCTCATTCTCACAGGTCTTGCAAGACTTCAAAGTTCAAGCTACCTTGCTGCAAAGTCAAATCTCACAAAAATTTGCGCAATGACTGCCACTCAACTCACTTTGAAGTATGGACTGACTGACTTTGCTAGTGCAAGTTTCGCCACGACAGCCATCGCCTTCAATACCCTCGGACAATATGGAATCGTCCGCGACCTCGAAGAGGTTGGACTGTCTCTCATTGATAGTTTGAAGTCTCGCAATCAGGCACAATCAGTCTACGCCTATTTTTTGCATCTTACCTTTTGTTGCTTTCTCAATATGGATGGAGCTGAATTAGAGCACCATTGTTCCAAGGTTTTTGAACTCGCCATCGAAGCAAAAGAATTCATTGCCCTTATGGCGGCATCCTATCACGTGGAAGTCAAAGCTCAACATGGTTCGTTGGGAAAAGCCATGGAAGCCTTGGACAATCGAAACCGTATCATGACCCTCGGTTTTCAGGCAGCAATCACATTGTTTGATTCGAGATCTGGACTCTTCGAATTATTATATACAGCCTCTGATGAAGATGCGGCGAAGGTCATTTCTCGCTTAGAATCAACAAAAGAAGCAACGATAAAGGCAAATCATGAGTTTGGGGAAAGTTTATTGCGGCTTCAAAACGGTATATACAACTACCTTTTTTCTTCTCCAGATTTGGCCTTGGTCGAACTTCTTCAGTGCTTTAAGACAAAGTCCATGTTAGCGGGGAGCATGTCAGAGCTTAAATTAGAATTCTATTATGCTCTGGCTCTCATCGCTACTCAACACAAAAACAAACTGCCGCTCAGTGATGAATGTAAGAATAGACTAGAAGAAATTAGAGAAAAATTTCGAACTCTTTCTAGTTTTTTTCCTGCTAATTTCGATCACTACTCCCATTTTCTGGAAGCTGAATACAGTTTCTATCTAGGTAAGCCCATGGAGGAAGTGACACGCGTTTTTCGGCGGGCGCTTGAATCAGCAAAGCGGGATGGAAATTACTATTTTGAAGCTCTCATTAACGAGAAGATCGGCGACTATTTCCTGGCTTACGATAATCCAGAAGTAGCTGCACTTTATATTCGAACTGCACATAAAGTTTACACCGCTTGGGAAGCCTGGGCACGTGTGCGCTATTTAGAAGCACGTTATCGCAATTTTTTTCCAGAAATTGGGAACAGCAATTGTCAAACAGGGGCCTTTGCCACGCCATCGAACACAACAATGAGCACTCAGACTCACACAATAGACGGCACGAGGAATACCGGAACGATCTCAACTGAGCAAAATCTCGATTTCTATGGAGTCTTAAAGGCAGCAAGATCTCTTTCAAGCGAGGTCGTGTTGACTCAGCTCACAGACAAACTATTGAAGATCGTTTTGGAAGTCAGTGGCGCCGAAAAAGGCGGGTTACTTCTACCAGATTCAAAAGGAAACTTCACACTTCATTCTCGCGCTTATATCGAAGAAACTCCGTTTTCATTGATCGATCGAGTCCGGATCAAAAAGGCGCCACTCATTGTAGTCGACGCATCAAAGGAAGAACGATTTAAAACAGATTCCTATTTTAAAAAGAACGAAGTACACTCCCTTGTTTGCTTACCCAGCTTAAATCAAGGGAATTTATTAGCCATTCTTTACTTAGAAAACAACGCGGTCGCTGGTGCATTTACAGAAGCGCGATTGACCGCCCTCGATATTCTTGTCTCTCAAGCTGCCGTTTCCATACAAAACGCCCGTATTTATGAAACTCTCGAAAGAAAAGTGAAGGAAAGGACTTCCCAGTTAGCATCGAAAACTCGGGACGTTCAAGCGATGTTAAGCAACTTGCAACAAGGGATATTTGCAATACAAAAAGATTTTAAGATTCATCCAGAATACTCTTCTTATTTGGAGATTATTTTGGATGAAAAAGAACTTGCCGGAAAGGAGTCGCTTCCACTTCTTTTGAATCATCCCTCCATCAGCATGAATACTCGAGGTCAGATAGAGGGAGTTTTATTTTTATTATTTGGCGAATCAGAATTAAATTTCGAACTGAATAGTCATCTCCTCCCTAAACAGATTGTACGAAAAGCCCATTTAAATGATCAAAATCTGGAGTTGGACTGGAAGCCCATTATCGATGAAGACGGGAAGATCGAGAAAATTCTAGTGAGCGTGAGGGATGTGACTGAAATTAGACGTTTACAGATTCAAGCTAAAGATCAGAAACTCGAGTTAGAAATGATCGGCCAGATCTTAGATTGCGGAGTCGGAAGTTTCCTGAGGAACTATGACGAGTTTACGTGCTACATTAACGAGAATAGAAATATCATACAGGAGCTTGATCCAGATCAACCCTTACCAGAAGACAAAGTAAATCATCTTTTTAGAAATATTCATACAATCAAGGGAAATGTCAGAATATTAGGTCTTTCATATACTGTGGACACTCTTCATGAGGCCGAGGAACTTCTGGTTGATTTAAAAAAAGGCAAAAAGACCAACGTTGATTTGAAACGACTGGGTTCAGACCTAGATTCAGTTCAGTCGGTTTTGGAGAAATACCATCGGTTGGCGACGACTCAGCTGGGTGCGGCCGCTGGGGTCAAGTCCAATCCTGTCGATACGGCCAAAGGACGCGCCAGTGCCCGCATATTGAAAATCCTGGAGTCCCAGCGACTCTCCTCTCTCACTCGAGATGACAAAGTACGAATTTGGGATCAAATGTATGCGGCCCTTGACTTCGCACCCATTCAAGAGATCCTTCACGAAGTCCTAAATTCTATTCCTGAGCTGGCAAACTCTTTGGGCAAGCCTTCGCCGGAAATTATGATTGAAGATCAGATGAAAGACAGCAGTCGATTCTTGTTCGCACTCGAGCGGGAGCGCGTCTTGAAAGCAGTGTTTACTCATTGTTTAAGAAACACCGTTGATCATGGACTGGAAACTCTGATTGAGAGAAAAGAGAAAGGGAAGAAAGAGGGTGGCATCATTCGATTGAGTATAAAAGACTCACGGGATGGTCCAACACCGATTACTATCTCTCTCTCGGATAATGGCCGAGGATTGAATCTTGTCGCTTTGAAAGCCGAGGGGATAAAGAGGGGAACCTGTACCGAAACTGCATTGGATCACCAAGTCGCAGAGCTGATCTTTGAGACCGGCATATCAACCTCAGAAAAGGTGACACAAATTTCAGGTCGCGGAGTGGGAATGAATGCAGTCCGTACATGGATAGAAGAGGGAGGCGGAAGGGTCGAAGTAGAATTTACCAGCGAGAGAACATCAGCCGGATTCCGGCCTTTTCAGTTGATTCTGCGCTTACCCCAGAATTGGGTATATTATTTATCCCATTGATCCAATCTATTGAAAAAGAAGGAGGATGGTAATCCGAAATGATCAAGATTTGCTCGAATCGACATTGCTTGAACAGGCACCGATGCCGTTTGCCCGCTAAATCAGTACATCTCCAACTTTAGCCAGTCGCGCAATCGCACAACCAAATTTCTCACTATCAACTGGTTTGGACATATGCTCTTGAAATCCTGCTGCAACGACACGCTCGATGTCATGATGTGCGGCATATGCAGTCAGTGCTATCGCTGGGACGCGTCCGCCCTTCTCGCTTGGAAGAGCGCGGATCTTCCGAATCAGTGCGTATCCATCCTCTAAAGGCATCGCGATATCACTTACGACTACGTCAGGTCGAAATTTTTCAAACAGGGTCATTGCATCGCGAACTGAGCTACATTGAAGCGGTTTTCCACCAAAGGATTTTACGATTTCAGCAAATACTTCCAATGAGCCAGGTTCGTCATCAACGATAAGTACCTGCAAGCCGGAAAGATCCGGCGGTGCTGGTTTGGCAGTTTGATTGCTTCCCACCAACGGAAGGGCTGCTCGTAGCTCTCCTTCGCGGACCATAGGAAGAAGCACAGTAAAGACCGCACCTTGCCCCGATCCTTGACTTTCTGCTTTAACGCTTCCGCCGTGAACCTTAACTAGATCATGCACAAGGGATAGTCCAATCCCAAGTCCACCATGAATGCGTGTGCTCGTGCTGTCTTGTTGACTGAATCGAGTAAAAATATCAGGCAGAAAAGCCAGATCAATGCCTTTGCCATGATCGACCACACGGATTGACACATATGTGTGACCGTGCTCTTGAACCTTGGCGATATGAACCTCGACTTTGCTACCCTCGGGTGAGAATTTGAGCGCATTCGTGAGCAGATTCCAAATCACTTGCTGTAACCTTGCAGAATCCCCGTTGACCTTTCCGATTTTAACGTCGCTGAACATTTGGATGACGATTTTCTTACTTTCAGCCCGAGGACGAAGCGACTCGATCGCTGCGTGTACGATGTCATCTGGACTCACTTCAACTAACGTGAGGGATAGTTTTCCAGACTGGATTCTGGAAATATCCAATAAATCGTTGATCAGTTGTTCTTGAGCAAGCGCGTTCTGTTCAATAATCTCCAAGCCGTGTCGGGCCTTTTCAGGACTCACTTGACTGCGCTGTAAAAGCTGTGACCAGGAGAGGATTGAAGTCAAAGGAGTGCGTAGCTCGTGTGATAGTGTTGCGAGAAAAACATCCTTGCTCTGGTTGGCGCGCTCGGCCTCGAGGCGCGCCACTTTTTCTTGCCCCATAGCATGTTCAATCGTACGCTCAAGAGTTCTGCCCTCGGTGATGTCGTCGATCGAAAGAAGTATTGCCTTCGGCATGAGGGGGTCTTGCCATCTGATTTTCTGGGCGTTTAGGAGCAAGATTCGCCGGCCAATAGTGTCAAAGTCGTGTTCGATTTCGAAGTTTTTCACTGACCGATTGTCTGAGATCACCTCAATCAAGAGCTTGCGGAGACGAGGAATGTTCAAGCCTTTGCCGCTCAGAATCCGAATCAGATCTGATCCGACGACCTCACTCGGCATGATCTCAAATAAGCGGGCTAATCCTGGATTTACGGCCAGTAGATGCAGTTGATCATCGACAACCCCCAAAGGATGGGGAAGCGTGTCTGCGACAGCTGTCGCATATCTCAGCGCGGTTTGGCTTTCGGTGAGATGCTCCTTTAAAAGAGTAATATCGATCAACGAAATGACTGCGCCATCGATTCTGTTATCTATCGTCTTGTAGGGACGTGCCTGGAGGCGATACCATTGTCCCTCGCGACTGCAGACCTCCTGCTCTTTAACTGTGATTGTTTCCATCACATCGGAGACGAGGGTTTGCAAATCAGGTCCTTCAAAATCGGGTCTAATATCTCCAATGGGACGTCCCACATCGCTTGGACGCAGGTTCAGCAACTTTCCCGCCGTGGGTGTGAAACGTCGGATTCGGCCATCGGCTCCTACCATGATAATAGGGAAATCGACGGCTCCTAGAAGATTAATAAGATCGTTGTTGACCTGCATGAGATCGATGTTGCGATTCTGTAATTCGTCGTTGACCGTGGTCAACTCCTCATTCATGGACTGAAGCTCTTCTTTGGCTGTCTCCAGCTCTTCGTTCGTGCTCTGGAGTTCCTCATTGGTACTTTGCAGCTCTTCGTTCGCGGATGTGATCTCTTCCTGGGTGGCTTCGTGATCTTCCGCCAGTGCTTGCTGATAGGCCTTGGTCTCGGCCAGTTCTCGTTCGAATTCCTTAATTCGCCGGTCTTTCACATCAGAGGTTTTCCTCACGGGGCGTTTCCCTCGTCTGTACGTGGCTTTTGACTCTGGTGACTCTGGAGATTCGCTGGACTGTAGCAGTTCTGACGCTTGCTCGAAGAGAATCCAAAAGTGGCGTTCTCTGTCCTTGGACTCTATTCTAATAGGAATCACGCTGATATTAAGAAACCTCTGCCGGTCTCCATCGAGAATGCTCAATCCCTCCTTTTTAACGCGGATATTTTTCTTTTTTGCTGCCTGTATTACCATGCGAAGATCTGGGACAAGCTCTGGCCTCGCCATCTTGAAGAGGTTGAGACTAACCTGTCCCATCGGCAGTTTGAAATAAGGTGAGGTATCTCCTCTGGCCAAAATGATCTCCATGTTACTGTTGACCACCACACCCGGTGGCGCGTACTCAGAGATCAGCACTTGCTCGGTTTTACTTTGAAAATCTGGCAATCCCGGTGTTTTTCGCGACGACTTCGATGCTGTGGATTCTAGGTTTTCGAGCAAATAGGAACTAGCCCCGAACTGCACTCGGGGCAGGACTGGAGCGGTGCCGCGCAAGTAGAATTTTTTGGCCTTGTCGATCACTTTGAACAGCACCGAGAGGTCACCTACCGACTCCAAAGCACCGAGCCAGAGAAAACCACCGGGATTAAGAGCATAATTGAGGAGCGGGAGCACTCGTTTTTGCAAAGCAGAGTCGAAATAGATGAGAAGATTGCGGCAGCAAATAAGATCAAGTTTCGCAAATGGGGGATCGCTCGTTACATCATGCCGTGAGAAAAGGCACATTTCCCGGATGAACTTATTGATCTTATACCCAGTCTCAGTTTTGACAAAAAATCGCTTCAGCCGTTCCTCAGAAACATTCTTCCGAATGCTCTCTGAGTATACACCCGCCCGAGCTTTTTGGATGGCTTTTTCACTGATATCCGTAGCAAAAATCTGAATTGCCCTCTTTTGAGCAGTGTCTCCAAGAAGTTCCAGTAAAGCGATCGCTACAGAATAGGCTTCTTCTCCGGTGGCGCAACCGATGACCCAGATCCGGATGGGTGAACCGGCCGCTCTATTCTTGATGATTTCGGGTAAAAGCTGATTCTTAAGGGCGGCAAAAATATCTGCATCGCGAAAAAATTCCGTTACGTTGATGAGAATGTCAGCAAAGAGATCTCGTACTTCCTGCGGGTTCGATTGCAAATAGCTGACGTAATCTTCGAGTTTCTTCTTTTTCTGAAGAACCATTCTGCGAGCAATACGCCTTTTGACAGTTGTGTGCTTGTAGTGGGTGAAATCAACATGAGATTGGTTTCGTAGTAGTGCGAAGATCTTGGTCAGACTGTCGCCTTCGACTTTGGCAAGTCCTTCGAATGAAGGCGTTTTTGCTTTCCCCTGACGAGCCAGGAGTGGATGGTGCCCAAACCGGACTAGCTCTTCTGCGATTTGCCCAGGCGTCAGAACCAGATCCACCGCGCCAGAGGCGATGGCGCTGCGAGGCATCCCGTCATACTTCGCCGATGCCGGGTCCTGAGCGATCGTCAACCCCCCTTCCGCCTTGATGGTCTCTAGGCCTTGGGTACCGTCAGAGGCCGTACCTGAAAGAATGATTCCGATGGCCTTACTCTTTTGCTCCTGGGCAAGCGATTCGAAGAAAAAGTCGATGGACATTGCTTGGCCCCGAGCTTCAGTCCGAGGCATCAGGCTCAAGACGCCATTAATAATCGCAAGATTGCAATTGGGCGGGATGACGTAAACATGATTTGGTTCTACCTTCATACCATCACTGATTTCCGCCACGGGCATCCGAGTCTTTCTTGATAAAATCTCGGTGGAAAGGCTCTTGTGAGTGGGGTCCAGATGCTGAACCACGACGAGTGCCATGCCCGTATTGGACGGAAGGTGAGTGAGCAGTTGAACTATGGCTTCGAGCCCACCTGCGGATGCTCCGACCCCTACGATGGGGAACTGCTTCCTCGACGGTGGTTCCGATTTCGGAGTTTTCGTCGCAGAGGTAGATTTATTAACGTTTCTTTTTTTCAATTTAGCCATAGAGTTTCTCAAAACCAAAACAAGGAGGCCACTTGGTTGTAGCAACGCAACATAGAGAGAGCCGAGAAAAAAGTACATCCTCCCCTTCATATTGACAAGCAGCAATCCATAATCCGCCCTTGATGGTCCTTTGTATAGATGTTGCAGTTGAACCGAAACAGGAGTGCATTATGTCTAGGAAGCGACAACAGGTCATTGCAAGTGGAAGCCAGGACAAAAGAGATCCTATTTCATCCGCGCCGGATACTCCCGAAAAGTTACGTAGAAAAGGAGAGGCGCTCCTTAAAGAATATCATCAAAGCATTAAGAAAAACAGCGCTGCGTAAAACCTAAGCGATCAAAGAACGAGACCTCCATCCAAAAGAAAATAATCGAAACTATTTACTGAATTTTTTTCAGTCCATTTTGAATCCCTTCGATAATAGAGCCGAAAAATTTGATAGAATGTTTTTTTCCTAAATCAGATATGAAGCTATCTATTTGCTCTCCTCTTCTCAGAAGATCATCAATAATATTTTGTAACTCGCTCAGAGGAAAACCCACTTTCTTTGCTGTTTGCTCCCAATGTCGTCGAATTACTTCCCTGATCTTATAGTGCCGATGATCTCCTATTGCCATTGCAAGCTCGACCTCTTTTGACTCTATTTGACGAGCACTAAGGGCTGGCAGCGCAGATACAACGTCATAGAGTGGGGTCAACTTGAATCCTGTAGGGAGTAGAGTAATACTAAAATTCTTTGCGTGGCCATCTATCGCTGCCAATAGGAAAAAAACAAGCTGTGTACGCATAAACTGCGCTCGATCTTGGTCTCGTAAATCTGATGAATTTAGAAAATCCATAACTTGCACAATTCCTGGTCCACCTTCCTGTTGATACTTCTGCGTCCAAGAAGCTCCCAGCGCTTGGCATAGATCTTCTTGAGGAATTCTATGCAAGTGTCGTCGATCTGTCGACCACGCCCGATCAAACCTTTCCACTACTAAGCACCTGAGTCCGTCAAAATCTAAAATTTCTGTTTGAGCCACCGGCAATCCAAAAAATTCACAGATCCTCAAGCAAAGCCATTCGTTTTCAACGCTGCTACTTAGATCAATCCCGTTGGGTAACACGCCAATTTGTGGTTTAAAAATATGTGTGGTGGCGGTTACACCGAGAGGCCGATGCCATTTTTCATTCCATTTAAGCAGAGCGGTTTTTTCTTGTGCGCCAGCAAGAGAGATTCTGAACTCACGACTGCGATCCAAACCCAATGGAGAAATTTTTAAGTTTTTGAGTATGTTTGCTATTTCTGTGTCTTTAAGAGGCTCTCCTTGTATTTCGTTACCAACTCCTCCACTTTCGTTTTCAGGTACGAACTGGAGAGCTCCAACACAATCCCTCCCAATAGAAGCTAAGAGATCAAAGGGATTCTTTCCTTCTGCACCAAATCTTTCTGCGATCTTTGTTCTAATAGCATCGTTGTCAGGAAGTAGATTATCAAAGTAGGCTTGTACTTTTAACTCTCGATAGGGAGACTCTCTTAGAGGTAATGAGTATGATATTGGCATAGCGTTGGGAGAGTCTAGCCATTCTTGAGCATACTGAAATTCCAAGGTGCCCAGTTGAGTCCTTGTTAGATTGCCAACAAGATTGCCGTTACTCAGAACTTTTAGACGGCTGTACTTTTTCTTCCGCGCCATTAGCTATTTCTCTCTGGCCAGTGGGTTGTCTTACGACGCTTTCTAACTACCACTTCCAAATCAAGGGCTGCAAGAATCTTAAATAAAGTGCCAACACGCGTTCCGATCGTTCCAGATTCTACAGAAGAGATTACCGTCTGCTTTACACCTGATCTTTCTCCTGCTTGATCTTGAGTCCAACCTTCTTGGCGTCGAAAGCGGATTAAAGCAATGCCAAGTTGATCGACACCTCGAACTACAACTTCTAAATTTGAGGGGCTTACTTTTTTTGATCTTGTCATAATTTTTTACTCGCACGCATTGATACTTTTATCCCCGAAAGGGGATAATTTAGTTTTATCCCTGAAAAGGGATAAAATCAATTTATCCCCTAATAAGGATAAATTATAACGCAACTAGCTAATATGACAAGGGCACAGCTTTTTTAGTTTACAACCATGCCAGCCGGCCTATTGGTAAATAGTTCATAGTTCGGCAAGCACGGAAAGTCCTAGATACTGAACGATCTGTTTGTAACCTGGGGTGGGCAGCAAATAGGCGGCAAATTTCCTCTCTACTTCGGAAAAAAAACTTTTGAAATTTAGTTTCAAGTTGATAAACCCTTTGTAGGTAACTGGTTACAACGCCTTCATTCCATCCCCACTGCCTCCTTCCCCAAACCTAGTCATGGATGCGGCGGAGTGTTTATCGTTATTATCTCAAGCGGACAGAAGCTTGGGTCGATTGAATGAGTCAATGTTCAGCCATTGCCATTTCGTCCAGCTAATCGAGCGATCACCCGAATTAGTTCTGTACCATCGACCGGTTTAGCAAGGTGAGCTTGGAATCCGGCATCTGATGCACGTTTGACGTCTTCTGCTGAGGCATATGCCGTCAGTGCCAATAAAGGGATTTGGCCATGTTGGCCCAACGCTCTAATTTTACGGATCAAGCTGAATCCATCCTCGTCTGGCATTGCGATGTCACTCACGAGAATATGTGGTTCAAGTTGAGTAAATATCTTCAGGGCCTCATCTACCGATGCAGCGACTTTGACTTCAGCCCCAAAAGAGTGGAGCATATTCATAAGAGCCTCACGGGTATTTGCCTCATCATCCACCAAAAGTACTCTTAGTCCATCCAGGCTGATCTGCTCTTCGATGTTTTCGGTACTTTTACGTGTAGATTCCAATCCAGAATCCTGAGTCATTGCTTTTTCGTTTAATGCTAATGGAATCTCTACTCTAAAACTAGCTCCCTTACCCTCCCCTAGACTCTCCGCGTGAACGGCGCCCCCTTGCAATTCCATTAATTTATGAGTGATTGCGAGCCCAAGGCCGAGTCCTCCGTGCTGCCGAGTAGACGAGCTATCACCCTGGCTAAATCGGTCAAAAATACGAGGCAAAAATTCTGGGCGGATACCCTTACCGCTATCACGTACTGTAATTTGGGCGTAGATCTGACCCGTCTTTTCGACTTGATTTAATTGGACCTCGACCTTACTTCCTTGGGCAGAAAATTTGATCGAATTCGTAAGTAAATTCCATATTACTTGTTGGAGACGAGCAGGATCAGCGTACACTCTTCCTGTCTGGCTCATTATCGTTTCGATTTGAATTGATTTGCTTTCAGCCAAAACTTGCACAGAATCAATAGCTCCATGAATGACAGCGGCGGGATCGACAATACGCATGTCTATTGTAAGTTTACCGGCCTGAATGCGTGAAATGTCCAAAAGATCGTCGATGAGTTGACCCTGTGTTTTAGCACTTAACTCAATGACTTCTATTCCACGCTTAGCCTTAGCTTGGTCAGTCTTTCCCATACGCAACAGCTGCGCCCATGAGAGGATTGCTGTAAGCGGGGTGCGTAATTCGTGAGAAAGTGTTGCCAAGAAAAGGTCTTTGGTACGATTTGCAGTTTCCGCATCAGCACGTGCGCGCTTGAGAGCATCAATGTCTACAAGGGAAAGCACGGCACCATCAATCTTATTGTCTGTTGTTTTGTAAGGACGGACTTGCAGGCGGTACCAGCGGCCATGAGAATCTTGCACTTCCGTTTCGTTAGTATGTAGGCTCTCTACCGCTTGCGATATCATGCGCTCCATGTCCGGTGCGCTAAGAGTGAGATCCGATCTAATATCACTCAACGGCCTGCCTATATCGGTTGGAATGATATTCAAAGCCTGCTCCGCTTGTGGAGTAAAGCGCCTAATACGACTGTCTCGCCCAACCATAAGAATTGGAATCTCAATACTTCCCAATAAATTGAGTAAGTCATTATTGAGGCGATCTAAATCGGCATTTCTATTGTGCAGTTCGTCATTGACTGTAGACAGTTCTTCATTACTCGCTTGAAGCTCTTCTTGAGCCGTTTGCAGTTCTTCGTTTGTACTTTGCAACTCCTCATTGGTGCTTTGTAGTTCTTCATTTGTCGAGGTCAGTTCTTCTCTAGAAGCTTCATACTCCGCTGTAAGAGAGTCCTGATGTTCGCGGCTGGCATGAAGTTCCCGCTCCAGCTTGGCATTGCGTTGAATGTGTTTTTCGATGATTGTTTTACTCGAAGTTTTCTTCCGACTCTTTCCATAGGGTGCCTTTATGCCTTCAGACTTGAGAACTTCTGAGTGTCCTACCGATGACACGTCTTCAAAAAGGACTAAGTAGTTGCGCGCCAGTGGCGGTGCAAGGGGATTCATTGGAATTACTTTTATATTGAAGATCTTTTCTATACCATCATGTTTAAATCGTATTCCCTCTTCACGACTGACAGTATTTGTTTTTCTGGCGGACTGGACCGACATGCGAAGGCCGGGCAACAATTCAGCCCGAAACATTTTCAATAGATTGTGACTCGATTGTCCAGGTGCAGGCTCCAGAAAAGGTCCTGTACGACCGCGAAATTGCAAAACTTCCATGTTGTGATTGATGACTACACCGGGAGGTGCATATTCAGCTAGAGCAATCCTATCAGCATCCTTTTGAAGATCAATTTCACTCTTTAAGGTATCGTGAGGTTTTTCATTACTGTCCTGAGCTTCTGGTACGTAGGCGCTAAGCGGAAAATGGACGGTCATCGGGGTTGGAGTGTTGATCTTAGAATAAATCCTATTTTTCTGATCCACGAGTGTGAATAGCTTTGAATATCCAGCAACACTCTCCGTGAGGCCAAGAAAAAGAAATCCATTCGGATTTAATGCATAGTGAAAAATCGGGATCACCCGTTTTTGTAAAAGAGGCGATAAGTAAATCAGGAGATTGCGGCAGGAAATGAGATCCAATCTGGCAAAAGGGGGATCGCTTGTAACATCGTGTCTCGAAAAAACACACATATCACGAATCGTTTTGTTGATTTTGTAGCCCCCGTCTGATCTGATAAAAAACTGTTTTAGCCTCTCTTGGGAAAGACCGGACGTTTGTGCCTCGGTATAGACACCGGCACGGGCTGCTTGAAGAGCCATTTCACTGATATCTGTAGCAAAGATCTGAATCGGAATTCTAGATGCAGCTCCAACCAATACCTCGAGCAAGGAGATAGCAATTGAATAGACCTCTTCTCCCGTCGCGCATCCTGGCACCCAGACCCGGATGGGTGTCTCTTGATTTCTATTTTTTACAATCGATCGGAACACGTTCTCTTTCAGCGTCTTAAATGCCTCGGGATCACGGAAAAAATTAGTTACATTGATGAGAATGTCTTCAAATAACGCCTTCACTTCATCAGGATTTCCTTGAAGATATTTGACGTAGGCCGCAAGATTTTCCATCTTGTTCACAGCAATTCGACGCTCAATACGTCGATTAATCGTGGTATGCTTGTAATTTTCGAAGTCAACTCGCGTCTTGTTTCGTAGCAACACAAAAATCTTGCGTAGGCTTTCATTCTGATGAGATGTCTTGCCATCATGAATTTTAGAGGCGAATGCTTGAGCTTCAACTTCGGAACCAATTATATAAGGATGCGAAGCAATTCTCGCTAGTTCTTGCGCGAGTGCTCCAGGGGGTAAAATAAGATCAATATTTCCTGATGCAATTGCACTCTTAGGCATCCCATCATATTTCGCTGAAAGGGGCTCTTGGACGCAGGTGAGGCCTCCTTCAGACTTGATTGCCCGGAGACCCAACGTTCCGTCGGATGCGACACCTGAAAGCACAACCCCTATGGCTTTGTTTTTTTGATCTAAAGCCAGCGATTGAAAGAAAACGTCAATAAGTAAGCCGGGGCTGCTGGATTCTATCCGAGGAAGGAGATGTAACACTCCTTTTGAGATCTCCATGCGATAGTTAGGTGGAATTAAGTAAACGTGATTGGGTTCGACACGAGTGCCTTCTTTCACTTCACGGACAGGCATCTGTGTAACTCTAGAGAGAATCTCTGGAGCCAGGCTTTCGTGTTTTGGATGAAGGTGTTGAACAATGATAAAAGCCATGCCTGTTTGGACTGGCATTTGCTTGAGTAGTTCGGTGAGGGCTTCTAGGCCACCGGCGGATGCACCAATTCCCACAATTGGGAATCCCATTTCTCCTTTTTTGGTTCGTTTTCGCTCATTCATCCCTTACTTCTAATTCCATTTAGACCAGACTGCAATCTTCGTCTGACAACTAATGGTGTCTTCTCCCAGGCAGCCAAAACTAAGCGATAACATCCTAGTGATAAACGCTAAAAGCTCTACTGTCCCCCATCTTTTAAATTAAATTTATCGTGCGAAGGTCTATCAAAAGGAGAAAAGGTGATGGACCAAAATAAAAATAGTCATGTCATTGCACAATTTAGATTAAAATATTCAAGTGAGTTGGCTGACTCTGAAAAATTTAGAAGAAAATTTTCATCTCAATTTAAAATCGAACTTTTGCAGGCTTTAGAGGTAAGTCAACTGACCCAAAGAGAATTTTCAGAAGCAATAGGAATTTCACTTTCAGTGATCTCTAAGTGTAGAAAGCACTTTGAGTTTAAGACCCCAATTGATCACGACGTGAATGAACATTCATTTCATCAAATTAAAATAGAACCACATTTTAGAGCTGATTCTGCATACTGTAACGAAGAAGTCATACGCGCCTGCTTTAGGCATGGAGCTCCTTTTTCAATCACAGCTGCGATAGAATAAAGAACGAACTTAATGTTGTGTCACAGCGATTCTGACCCCGGTTATCAAGATCATTGTCTTGTCTACTTTCGAATTAAGTAGATCGCAATTTGCCTGGGTATCGCCACTTCTTTTACGCGAGTTGCGGCGTTTAGATCATGAGTCTTGAGTCCGAAATACTTAGAGACTACTTTTTGCATTTTTTCGATTTCTCCAACTCCGACTAAGCCCGCAAAAATGGGTTGAGAGGAACCGTTGGAAGGACCCTCTTCCATTAAGAGTGGGTGACGGGGGTGCCCGCCTAAAAAAATTTCGAATTCAGATGGGAATGACCGTTCGTGACCTTGCGAAAGTATGTATGGTGGGTTTCAGCTCAATCTCTCAATGGGAGAACGGCGAACATACAATCCCAGGGTCGGTCTTAAAACTAATCGAGATTTACGAGCAGAAATTAGCAAAGAAAAAGTGATGAAGCTCCTGAGCTAATTCTTATTCCGATTAAATAACTCAACTTAAAATACAAAAAAAGCGGGATATTTAAGCAATTACACTTAAATACCCCATTAAATTTACCGGCGATTCGTACGCCGATGGTAATTGGCTCAGGAGGAGGGAATGAAATCCCTACTTTTGTAAACTGTGAATATGATAGTAGTATTTAATCAAATCAACAACTTAACCCTCAATCAACTTAGAACGTGATGGAACCTGATGCCCTGTGAGTACTTGGTCTGGCTAGGTGAAAATGGGAAAGTTTGGTGGCAGGTGACGCCTTAGAAATTCTCATACAAATCAAATTGAGCCTTACCTACGGAAGTAGCCTTGGTATTCGGGATATGGGTCTCCTGGGTGGCCTGACTTTAGTTGCTCCAAAAATATCTCTTTACGTACTGTCCGGCAATATTATAGCTCGGCGTGTCGTATTGTTTAATTTCAAGTGTATGATTAAAAGGAATTCGAGAATGGAAAATTTCTATAATTATCGTACTATTATTTTTTACTCGGCTCCTGTTCGATTACAAAACGAAAGCTAGTGCAATTACTCCGAGCCTTTTTTTCCCCTAATCTATGGCTAGCAGGGCGGCACTCTTCTGGTTGACAGCCTCCATGTATACTAGTTAAATGGTTATCATCGCTACCTATTGGGTCCTTAGTTGTTTTCATAGGATCTCTAGTCTTCGCTCGCGCATATTCATTCCTTGACCATTCGTCTGCATTCCCAATGGCGTCAAAAAGTCCCCACGTATTTTCCTTAATAGGAGTCGTTCCAACGGGATGAAGGAGATATTCATTATTTCCGCTAAACCAAGCATGTTGATGAAGTAGGTTGCGATCATTACCCCACGGAAATGCAGATTGTACTACAGTGCC
This sequence comes from Oligoflexia bacterium, assembly GCA_963758495.1. Taxonomy (GTDB): domain Bacteria; phylum Bdellovibrionota; class UBA1018; order UBA1018; family UBA1018; genus CAVWVI01. Next base: position 1,534,692 of record CAVWVI010000003.1, on the reverse strand, counting down.
ATCTGGATTTTTGCCTCTCATATAAAATTCTTGTTGGGCTTCGGTAGGGAGATCTGCTTTGATTCCATGTTTTTTTAGGACCGCAATGAATCTTTGAATATCATTCCAAGAGACGTAAGTGACAGGACAATCAGGGCACTGATTCCAGGTTTGTTTATCCTCGGCAGTGAATTCTGAGCAATTTGGATCTGATCCCATGATCTTTCTCCATTGCGCGCGAGTGATTTTAGATTGGGTCACTTTAAACGGACTGAGCTCAACTTTATGCAAATCCTCTTCATATCTGTCATCAGATTCATTTTCAGGACTTCCCATCATAAAAGTGCCACCAGGAAGGGAAATCATGCGAATACCTACTTCAGTAAGAAACTTTAAAGAGTTTTCTTCTCCAGCTTTTCTGACCTGACGATCTTGAGCAGTACAATTGAAAGTTGTATTGACCTCTTTAATCTTTGCTAGTTCCTTAGTGGTAAAATACTTCAAAATATGAACTTGCATTTCCTTTGGAAGAAGACTGATTTCATCGCTAGTCTTGTTATTTTTTTGTTTTAGCTCTGTAGGCTTATTTGTGATTGAGGTGCTGGGTATTTCTGGCCCTTCTGATGAAGGCGCAGCCATGGAAATGGCTGAAGAAAAGCTAAAAATAGTCGTTACAATAAAAATAAGGACTCCAGATAGATATAATTTCATATAAGGCATGTTACTCTGCAAAAAATTAATTCGCTTTTTTTTACTTTTCGTCGCTGTCTATGTTTCTCGTAATGACCTGGTAATTAAACAGGTGTTTGCAACAAATTCATCTGACCAGCCTGGACAACCTAAAACCGGCCCAAGGTCTTCAAGGGTTAACGAAACAAGAAAAAGATTACCCCTATTGAAAACGACTTCCTCCATTAAAAGAAAAGAAAGTTTAGAAAAACAACCTATAAAAAAAATGATCGTACATCCTGATCCTGCGACTCCGACAGGAAGTGTTTCCACTAAAATTGATATGCAGCTTCATAATGGTAATTCTGTGTCAGTGACTCATAAGTTTGGATCTGAAAAGGAACTCCACTTTTTTCAAAATGAGATGAACAACTCGATCGACAATAAGCATTCATATCGCCACACTGAAACGGGCCTAAATGAGAATTCGACAGTCTCTGCTCAATTAAAAAGTCCAAATGGCACTATAAGCGAGGTTCGCGAACTTCGGAATGATAGTAAATTTCAAAATATACATAATAGAACAAAATCAAATGGTGAAATTAATTCCAATCCCATTTATGGAACCTTCAATGATCCAGGCAAAGCCCAAAGAAATCTTCAAAGAATGCAAGAATTTCACACCACTGGCAAATCAGTAAAAGACGGATTAAATTCCAGTGCAACAACAGGTGGTGTAAATCATAAAAACCCATTTCAAGTAGATAAAAAAACTGTAAATCAAGAGGTTCGTGATTCACAAGGGAAGGTAATCTCGCCGGAAATTATAGCAAAATCTCAAGACAAAGAGCATGGGGGAGAGCTAAGGAAGGAGTTATTGAACCATGTGTATGAGCAAGCTAAAGTTACTCAACCTAGATTAACCAAATTAACTAGAGATGTAGCTAAAGATGTTGGGGGGCAGCCGGTTTTTGCTGACGGTAATGTTGATAATGTACAACCGGGATCAGCAGATTGCTGAAACCCAAAAAAAAATGGACGAGAAGTTGTCGTCCATTTTGAAGCAGTAAATTTTTCGAGGCAAATGATCGACCCGATCATGGCCCGCAAAGGCCCGCAAAAATGAAATTTCGAGAAGCCTAGAACACGAAACCCCCGGAAAACATTCAAGTTTTCCGAGGGTTTCGATTTAATTGGCTCAGGAGGAGGGAGATTTTGATCCAGTTTCTAACTTCTTGATAGATTTGGAATATTTTTAAATATTAGATACTTAGAAACCGCTCGAACGATACACTCCGATACGATGCGCTACACATGTACACAGTTACACGCCCCAAATGCGCCCCATCTCGACCGATATAGCGGACAAATGATCCTTGTTAGATATATGGTGACTGAACATATGTTTTAAGCTATGATTTAGAGGTGAGTGCAACGCGGATTATCCTCGACGAGAAATTTGCCATCAACAACCGTTACAGGGTTGTCCTGTATGCACTCGAAGTTCCGGTAAGCGAGAAGTTCCCTCACGGAATTAAAGCTAAGTTTGTCTTGATAGACGTGGAAGGTAACTTTCCGAGGCTACTAGTGGATAATCATGAACCTTTTGGTTTCCATATGCACACTGAGTTACCGGAAGACAAAGAAGTTCGTGTAGAGCTTCCAGTAACTGACCACAATGCGGCACTGGCTCTATTCTACCAGGAAGTAGAAAGGATTTTGAAAGATGCTAAATAAAGATAAATCACTCTATATTCGTTTTGAGAAATGGGATGATTTCAAAGCTCGGACACAAGCTGCATTGAAAGCTCAAAAACCTAGCATTGGGAAAAAGGATACGATCTTGTTCAACTCAGTGGTGGATTATCAAAAATTCATGACTGAACAGAAGATAGTCATTCTCGCAGCGATCATTAGCCAGAAGCCTACTTCTATTTATCAGCTTGCTCAACTCTTAGATCGTGACTTCGGTAATGTGCAGCGAGACTGCACTGCACTGGAAGCTATGGGATTTATTACATTGGAGGAGAGCGGTGATGCCAAGGGTTCTAAAGCGCCGAAGCTTGCTTTTAATTATCGTCGGATTGTTATTGAGATGCCAAAGCTGACTTACTCACATGAACTCGGTGAAGTTGCGTAGGACGAACTCTACTTATTATTTATTGGAGAGTGCCAATAAAAATTGCCGGTGAGTGACAACTAAATTTGCCGGTTTCCGGCTAACATTTTTGTTGTTTTTGGTCCATGTTTTTTCTGGCTTCTTTCTTCCTGAAGCTTTCCTCGCTACTGATATCAAATAAATAAGCGTGATGAATCAGGCGATCAATTGCTGCAGTAGTGGTTTTTGTATCTTTGAATATTTGGTCCCATTCACTAAAAACCAAATTTGTCGTAATAAGAATTGAAGTCCTTTCGTAGCAGGCACTGAAGCACTGGAAGAGGAGATCAGCTTCTGTTCTTTCAAATGGGATAAAGCCAAGTTCATCAATGCAGATCAAGTCATATCGGTTCAGCTTTTTCAAAAACTCAGAGAGTCTTAGATTGTTTTTTTCTTTAATTAGCCGTTGAGTAAGATCGCAGGCAGTAAAAAAGACAACTTTTTTTTCTCTGAGACACAGCTCCCTGGCCAACCCCATGGCCAAATGGCTTTTGCCTGCTCCTGGTGCTCCATAAAGTAGGACATTTTTGGCGTCAGCTAAGAAATGCCCTTCAGCCAATTCAATAAAGGTTTGCCTGCTGATAGTGGGTGTTTCTTCAAACTTAAAATCACTCAGTAGCTTCTTAAGGGGGAATTTTGCATGTTGTATGAGTGCATTGATTTTTTTCTCCTTTCGCTTCTCAACTTCGATGCCGGTTAGGCGATACAGGTATTGCTCACACGTGAGACCCTCTTCAGCGGCGGCTTCGCTCACCTTTTGATAGGATCTGAGGATACTGGGAAGTTTTAGTGTTTTTAAATTCAACTCAAGGTGTATTTGCATATTTTGGCTGGTGGCCATTATTAATTTTCCTTTCTTTGGAGGCTAAATAATTCGTCGTATTGATTAAGATCTCTACGAGCTGGTTTTATGTTGAGAATGTCAGCTACAGGTTCATTGGTAAGGACCTCCTTTAGTTTTAGTAATGATAATTCGTTGCTGCCCTCGAGGCAGAGCTCCATAGCCGCAGTGACGTTTTCACGGCCATATTCAGCCATATATTTTAAACAGTTTAAGTATTCCTTTAAGGCTGTCGGACCGTTGGCAGGCTGGACTTTCAATCTTTCGTAAAAGCGATTCCAAATGGGATGAGAGAAGAGAACATGGCGGTGTTTCCACTCCAGGACGACTCCAGGTTTCTTACAGAGTTCGCGGATAATATGGACAACTTCGATCTTAGTCTGGTTAGATTTACCCCATAGCCTGCAATGGGTGGCAACTACTTTCGATTCATAAATGAGATCAATCCTCGAAGCATAGATCCGGGCTTCGAGGGAAAGACCACTTAAATGGCTAGGAGCAGAATACCGATGGCCATTCTTCAGAGGACTGAAAGTCGAATACTTATCAATATTTACTACGACTTCTTCAAAGGCAGGGAATGGCTCTCGAGGAAGGAGTATCAAGGGTTCCTGGTTAAACTTCTCTTCCACTGCAGCTTCCGCATTCTGTTCATTTACAACTTTGTTCACCAATTGCTGGAATGACGCTAGGTCTCGGAAGTGAAGATTCCCGAGGCCAATGACTTCACGGATTCGTATTTTAAGATGCCCAACTGTACTTTCAATCGATCCCTTCTCCCATCCTGACGCTGGGTTGCAGAAATCGGCTTTAAACCCATAATGATTTTGAAATTGAGCAAAGCGGGCCGTAATTTTTCGCTCCCCACGACCCAAGAGTTTTACCACAGGACTTAAATTTTATGTTGAGTCCTTAATTATGTGGAGCTCCACATAATAAATTATCGAGGCGATAGCGCTGGGCTATGCCACCAAAAGAATTAAAAGCCTGCACACTGCCTTCTAGAAAGCACTCCCAAGTAGTATTAAAAAATGCCGTAGCTGAAATTCTGCCACTGAAAATAAGCCGAACTACCCAGAGTTGGATCTTCAAAATTTCGCCACCGATTGAAATCCCAGAAAGCTCGGTAAAGTCTCCCTCCATAACATCACCTGGGAAATGTTCGCGTTGAAAGAATACTGGCGCCGGATCCGATACCCTGGTTATACTCTCCAACCGTCTCAGAAGGGTCCGATAACTCCCCTTGTAACCTTCCCTTCTCAGTCGTGACAAAATGCTCTTTACTTGGGTTTTTGGGTATTGGCGAAGCATCTCATGTGCAATTTGGAGATGAGCTTCAGACAGGGGATCAGGGCGGGTAGATACAGTCCGTGTATAAGACGGAACTGACCCACTTTTAAGATAATTTCTCACAGTCCTTTCGGACAACCCTAGTTCAATTCCAATTTCTTTTTGGGTTTTGCCATCATTCCTTAGCTGAATAATCCTTTTGAACTCAGTCATTAAAATCATACTCCGGTTAACTCCAATAGAGCGAGTTCTACCCGAGAGACGACTGGAGGCAAAACCTCCAGGTACTGTTAACTATTTCAGTTAACCGGCAAATTTAATTGGCACTGGACCGGCAAGATTCATTGGCACTAGCCAGATCTCATTTTTCTGCTTGATTTGTTCTCTATTTTGAGAATAGGTCACATAAAATCCAGCAAAGACAGTTAACATAGTGCCGAGAAAAACAAATGTTTGTCCTGGATTCACCGCTAAATAGCGAAAAAAATCTGTCATTCTTGACCTCAATTAAACTTCCCTAGGCCAGATAATATGACTGACCCGAGCAGAATGATGCAACCAGCCGGGCCGACCGCCTACTTGAAGTTTCCGTGAAAAATCGTATTTCCAAAGCTCATTTTGATTCATAAGTCGTCTCATGAAAAAAGCGTCTTACAATGTTAACACCTGCAGCCAAATTCTCATCTAACCCAACTTCCTTAGCGAGATGTTGAAATGGCTTTTCCCAGTGTAAAGGGGGATCGGGAAATTCCGCTGGAAGAGAGTGAGTCTCCCGCCTCATAAAAGTTGCCTCAAGCGCAGCTCTAAGACGTGATCGATCAAGTTCATTGCTCTGAATTAAAAGCAATAGATCAATCAGATCTTTTACCCTTGAGTTACTTCGATTCTCATCCCTTGGAAGGGTATAAGCATGTACCTTCTCTGCAAATTGCTGTTCTTTCGATAGAGTTGGATAGGAACTGGCGGGGATACCCGCAAAAGCTAGCCAATCATGACTTTGTAATACATCAAGAGGCTTTAAAATAGCATCGCCGACTCCGACATCCAGATGAAACTTCGCAAATGTTCTTTCGTCAAGACGTGCTTCAATATGGAAACGAGCACCACCATAAGGAGCTGCTTCTAAATCCAAAATAGGCTCACTGATAATGAAATGGAAAAAATCCCCAAGTTCCTTTGAGGCTTGATTCTGTATCTCTCGCTGAAGTGCGATTCCTAAAACCTCTTCGTCCTTTAAACCTAAGAATTTTCCATCGGGGAGCGATAAATCGATATCACGAGTAGCTCTCGCTCGATTAGATCTAAGTTCCATCGCATATCCGCCTTTGAGAATCCAGGGAGAGGGCTCTTCAACAAAGAGTCTAGCTAAAAGCCGATCGAATGCTACTTGGCGACGAATCCGTACAATGTCATAACCAGGTTGATTTTTCACTTGGGCACGCAGCTTTTCAGCTAAGGCCTGCGAAAAGGATCGTGCCGACATATAGCTCTTTTCCTCAGAATTCATGATGCCAGTTGCTTTCTTGTTTGAAGAAATTTTTGAAAGGGCTTTAGAACTTGAGAGTTTTCAAGTTCGGAAACTGTAAGGTGTCCTGACTTTAGAGCTTCTGCGACTGCACTTTCAATGAGATCTTTTGGATAAGTTCCTGCTTGAAACATATCTTCGAGAGCTCGCTTCACTGTAGTCATTTGATAGCCATGCATTTGGCGGATGTCTTCCTTTGGAAGGTCACTCTTATAAAGAACGAGATTTTCAGGAGGTTTTACCATTCTTTTAAAACGAGTAGGTACTGTCATATGCAAACGGGCAGGATTGATATCGGAAAGATCGTAGTGACTGAGCACCGTTTCATGGGAATAAATCCCATGGGGAATACCATCCTTACCTCTTGACCAAAGGGACCAAAGCACTAGATCCGACTCAGTGCTCTGTGGATAACTTCGAAGACGATAGACTCCGTGGAGTTCCCGAACCCAATTTCCGGCGTGAACGTGGAATGCGTGATTCTTTTCGCTATAACCAGCAGCTACCGCCTGTTTGGCGGTAAAAAAACCTTGTAGAGAATCAGCAATCTCAAAAAGACGTCGCTCGTTATCCCGCGGATTTTGATGTTTTTGTTCTTTATAGCCCTTACTCATTAAGGGATATAATCTCATAGTCTTTGCAGCACGTCAATAAACCCCTTAGTATATATGGGGTTTATATTTAGATCTATGAAATGTAAGCACTTTCGGGAATTGAACTGGATTGCCAAAACCCTCAACCTATATCAACCTATAGCCTATAGGCCTATTGGACGTTCTCCAAAACGAGGTAGCATGGCTCTGCCCTACTTGGGGACGACATCTAGAGGACACTCATGCAACTATTGATATTACATCTCAGTGACATTCATATAAAAAACGAACGTGAACCGATTTTCCAAAAAGTAGATAAACTCATTTCAGCGATCCTGCCGATTTGCTCCGACACAAGTATTTCAGGAATTCTTCTAATTGTAAGCGGCGTTCTAGCTTTTTCTGGAAAAGCTGAAGAGTATAAGGTCTGTGCTGACTTATTATCTCGGATTCGTGATGCACTCCAAGAAGCCACAAAAAAATCCATTTCTTTTTTTGTTGTTCCGGGAAATCATGATTGTCACTTTCAGCAAGATGACGTTAGAGATCTGATCTTAGGCCACCTCAAGTCACCAAGCTCAATCAAGCCTCAATACCTTGGTTCATGCTTAGAACCACAGACTAACTTTTTCTCATTTTACGAAGAAATGAATGGCCATGTGTTTCAAAATAGATTGCATTGGATTGAAGAACAAATATTTGAAGAGAAAAAGGTAGCGATTCGCTGCATTAATTCGGCCTGGATGTCTCAATTAGACGAATCGCCAGGTACCCTTGCATTTCCGACAAATGAACTAAAATCGATCTCTTCCGATTGGTGATTACCGCTTTCCACCATCCTTATCCATGGTTTAGTCCGGAAACTATGCCCCACTTTAAACAGATAGTGGAACAAACCTCAGACGTTATAGTGACAGGCCACGAACACAATCCCTCAATCTATCTCAAAAAAAGTGAAGATATTGAAAACCATTATTTTGAAGGGGGCGTTCTCAATGAAACCTCTAATCCAAATAGCAGTGAATTCGCCGCTATTCTCGTTGATCTCAGCAATAAAACGCAGAAGAGATTCCGTTTTAAATGGAAAAAAACTGAATATGTTCCCATCGAGGGGTACACTCCCACGGAACTTCCATTCAATCGAAACTCACATCTACTAAAGAACACCTTCCAATTAACTGACGCCTCTATCCGCTATATCAATGACCTCGGAGCGAATTTCAGTCACCCCGCAAAAAGTACGATTTATCTAAATGATATTTTCATCCTTCCAACACTGAAGATCCTAACTCAACATCTATCAAAAAATACCGAAGAAGAACGCCTTCGTCCTGAAAATTTCCATAAATTCCTAATCGAGCACGAAAAAATAATTATTTTTGGAGATCTTGACTCCGGCAAGACTTGTCTTGGCAAACGAAGCTTTTCTGTCCTGCGTGAAAAGGAATTTGTTCCTCTCATAGTAGATGGTCAAAAACTCACCAATTCTCATCTAACCAGAGATTCCTTCTTGAGACTTTCAGAGCAAACTTTCTCTAACTTCTATCTCGATACTGAATGGAACACCTACGTTCAACTCAATCAGAGTAATAAAGTTATAATTGTCGATAACTTTGATAAGTTGTTCCTAAATCCGGATGGGATAGAAAAATTACTAACGGTTCTTTCTGGACTGTTTGGAAAAGTTATTCTTCTTGGAGACACCTCTCTAAAGATTCAGGAATTGGCTGCCTTAGGAAGAACAAAAACCTTCCTTGCGGACTTTAGCCAACTTGAAATTCTTCCATTCGGACACAAACAGCGGCTAGAGCTGATTGAACGATGGTTACTTTTGGGCAGAGAGGACACATATGCTCCAAGCGAGTTTGCAAGCCACTCAGATCAAATTAATCGAATAATTACTATGATAATTGGAAAAGACTTGGTGCCATCTTATCCGATTTACATCTTGGCTCTTCTTCAACAGGTAGAGACTAGCAAGCAGCATACAACCGCATCAGGTTCTTATGGTCACCTTTTTGACTTCTTGGTGACAGAGTCATTAGTTAAGGGGAACACAACGTCTATAGATCTTGGGATTCTGAGAGGATTTCTTTGTAATTTAGCATTTAATTTACATAATAGTAACGTAATTTCACTGTCCGATGACGACCTTGAACAGTTTCATAACAATCATTGTCGAATATATGCTCTTTCAGTTCCATACAGTGAGCTTAAAGGTTATCTATTAAATTGTTTCATATTGGAAAGCGTGCACGGCAACTATAAATTTAAATACAGATACTATTATACATACTTTTTGGGCAGATATCTCGCAGACCACATTGAGAAAGAAGAAACTAAAGTAACTATAAGTGGAATGTGTGAAAACCTTTACAGAGAGGACTATGCCAATACTATTATTTTTGTGAGCTACTTTTCCCAAAGCGATTTCCTGATATCCGAAATAAAGAAAACTTGTGACGGTCTTTTTTCAAACTTAAATCCCTGCGATCTCGACAAGGATACTCAGTTCGCCAATGATCTGGCAGGAGGTAAAGGTCCAAAACTACAATTAGGAATTGAGAGCCCAAAAGAAAACCGCGCTACCGTGGCAGAGAGCTCTGATCGGATCGACGAAATCTTTAGTTCAGATCAGCAATCCAAGGTCGATACACTGAGTGAAGTAAACAAGGCGCTTAAAACAATTCAGGTTGCAGGCCAGATTCTGCGCACATACCAAGGATCATTAAATAGAGAAGGAAAGCTAGAACTAACGAAACGATGCACTTCATTGGGCATGAGAACTCTGACTTACTTTCTCGGAATCTTTGCAGGGCACAAGCAGGAGATTATAGCTGACCTTTCTACTTACCTTACTGAAAAGTGCGCAATTTCAGAGATGGGAGCACCCCGATTTCAAGTTAGGGATCACCTCAATTTCATCGTAGGGATCACCCCTCGGAGCGAAGCGACGATTGTTACTGCGTCTCTTTAAGTTGATCAAGTTTTTTTGCTTTTATTCGTCTATAACTCTCGCCAGTAATTTTTATCTGAACAGCCATCCCCTCAATTCGGTCAATGATTGCTTCTGAGAGAACTGGATCTGGAAGAACCTCAGCCCAGTGTTCCAGGGGTAACTGAGTAGTGACAAGAGTGGATTTCCCATAGGATCTCTCTTCTAAGATCTCTCTCAAGTCTTCAGCCTCCAATGGATTAAATTTTCTAAGTCCAAAATCGTCAATAATGAGCAAGTCGGGCTTTGTGAGCTTTTCTTTGAATTTGAGATAGCTATGGGTACTTCTCGCAAGGATTTGTTGCTCTAGGAATGTGCTTGCCGACAGGAAGATCACCGTTTTTCCCAACTGACATGCTCTGAGTCCAATCGCTTGGGATAGATATGTTTTACCCACGCCAGTTTGCCCGATGAGGAGCAGTGGTCGGCCATCTTCGAGCCATTTCATAGAATGTAGTTCTTTTACCTGCGTTTTCGTAATACTTCTTTTGGCTGTGAAGTCAAAGTCTTCGAAGGATGCGGATCGCTTCAACTTGGAATTCTTGATTCGGCTCTCTATTTTCTTTTTGTTCCGATGGTCTGACTCTGCTTGAAGTAAGACATTTAAAAACTCTAAGTAACTCCACCCAGCCTGAGTGCCATCTGTTAGGGTTTTCTCGAGTGTGTCTGCAATTCCATTTAACCTGAGCTCAGACAATAGTTGTCTGATTTGAGTTGGACTCATAATCATTATTCTCCTTATTTTATTGATTGCGGCAATATTAGGTTGCTACCTCAGACTTCGCATTTGCCTGGCGAAGCATGGGGTTTCCAGGCATTCTCTGGATATTAAAATCCTGAGCCTGAGAAAATTGGTGTTTCTTAAGACCATTGAGACATTCTCGGAAGTAGGTCACTCGGATTTTTTCAAAGCGTCTCATCTGCTGAATGGCATTTATAATTCGAGGTTCTGCCAATGCCCTTCCGGAGCTTTTGATCTCCTCCTGAGCAACCCTCAGAAGTCCCTGCACTCTTCTAATATTCCCAAGTGCATTTTCATTAAATAAGTCATCCACTAAAGACCTTAGATCTGAGTGAATAAATCTTGCTTGTGATAATAGATTCTGTGGCGTAGCTTCACGATATGCTTGTGAATTAGGAGGTAAATGATCATTTTGAATCACTCTTGAGGCATGTCTTCGGTGTCTGGCGTGGATGGCTAGTCTTTGATTTTCATAAAAAATCTCAACCTGATTCTGAGTTAACTTAACTCGTACCTCTTTTCCCCGATAAAGGTATGGCACTGAGTAAAATACTTGATCCACAGAAATGGTGGAATCAGGGTGGACTCTTGCTTTTGTCCATTCAATGGATTCAAATGGAGAATCAGGGAGAGCCTTCAGAGCCTTCTTTTCAAGAAGCTGCCAGCGCTCCAATCGAGAAGTTTTAAATCGTGTATGACTTCTTTCATTGATCTGCTTCACCACTTCAGAAAGTGCTCTGTTAATTTCATCAAGAGAGAAGAACGTGTGTCGTCTATAGTTCCACCTGAATAGTCTCATGATCAATTTCACAGCTCCTTCGACGATAGGCTTGTCCTTTGGGCGTCGGGGCCTTGCTGGAACAATTGCTGTTCCGTAATGAGTTGCCAATTCAGTATAAGCTGGATTCAGATCTGGATCATATCGGTGGGCTTTAATTACACCGTTCTTAAGGCAATCACAGACTGTAACGGCTGGGACACCCTGGAAGTGAGTGTACATTTTTTGATGGGCCAATAGCCAGTTTCGACTCTTTTCATCTTCAGAGGCCCAGGCAAACAAATACTGACTGAAAGCCAGTGCCCCGATAAAAATATGCGCATAATGAATCTCACCTTGAGAATTGATCCATTCAATCTTATCTCCGGCATAGTCCACCTCACATTGACTTCCGGGAGCGAAGTCTCTTAAGGTCACTGTTGCTTTGAGTAGGTGGGGAAACTTACGCTGCAGAGTCTTCCAGAAATTCGAATAACTCGTGACTGGGCTTGCCTTCTCCTCCCATATTCTTAGGAGTTCAAATCCTAGGGAAATTTCTTTAGCTATCTCTATCCAGTCTACAAGTTCAATCCAAAGTGGGCTTTTAGCTGGACTCGCTAATTCTTCATTAGGTTGATCCATTTGGGTTCTAAGATCTGCAACTAGTGTCCTCCGACACTTCAGAGCTCGCGCTATAAACTTGTTTGATTGTCCCTCTCTAATGAGTCTTTTAATATCCTCTACACGCGCCACAGTTAATCCTTTCCGGGCCATCAGTTCTCTCCTTTTTAATTGAAGAGGACTATACACCCGCCTGTTTTGGCGCTCCGAGGGGTGATCCCAATAGTGAAATCAGGGTGATCCCTACGATGAAATTGAGGTGATCCCTAACTTGAAATCGGGGTGATCCCTATAATGAAATTTTGCATAAGAACAAGATCGAGCGACTCGATCAATGCCCACAATTCGCAAGACACCTTGAAAACCAGAAAGACGCGGAGTCCGTGATTTCACCATCGGAGAAGGAAATCATCTATCCCGCCCTACATGAGCAATCCAAGTTAGCGGCCTACTTCTTCAAAGTTCTGGTTGATACCGGTCTGAGGATCAATGAAGGGCTTGGTCTTTCATTGGATGACCTGTTCAAGGGTGAGATCTCCAATAAAAGCCTGGCTGCCCAACTCAAGAAAGAGGGGATCCAGTATTTTGGCTATCTTGTTTTGGAAAGCCAACCCGGATGCAGGTTTGCGCTCAGAAGCGCCGATGGAATCGTCGCTCGGAAACCGCTCAAAGGAAAAAGGGTTATCTCGTCCCAGCATGGACGGACGATCCCAATTCTCAATAAAGAAACGTTCAACATTCTGGCCGAGCTCTGGCTTCAGCAGAAGGAGCTTTTCAAGAAACAACCTTACGGAGCTGATCCAAAGAACTACCTGCTCTTTGACGGTTTGAACAAAAACGTCTTTGGTAATTATCTCAGGTCGATCTGTAGTCGTCATAAGATCGGGCCTTATACGCCACACTGTTGCCGACATACGTTTGCCACAGAATTTACGGGAATGGTCATGGGAAATATTTTTCTGTGCTCACTTGTGCTCGGTCATGCGGATATCAGCACCACTAAAAGGTACATCCACCTATGGGAGCAAATTCAGAAGGACTTGAAGAGTGAAGAACAGTTGCGGGAGGGGATTTCGTTGATTGAGTAATCGACGCTTATTCGTAATCCATATCAATCTCGATGCCTAGCAGCTTATTCTTTGGAGATTCATCGGTAAGTTCCAATGTCACGCTGTCGGTGATGATCTCCTTGTATTCCTGCTCGGTCAGATTCTGTTTGAAGGAATTTATCTGATCTTCATTTACGGAGGCAATGTATTGAAATCCCTTAGCATTGCTATATTCATGTACCACCCTAAAAAGGGTTTCGCGCTGACGGTAATCAATGTCGGCAAAAAGTCGGCTGTCATGAAATAGAAAGTCAACCTTATGTCCCTGTCGAGCAAGGAGGATGGTGAGGTCAAAACAGAAAATTTTTACTTCGTTGATTCCATCAGAAGCGTCGTCTTGGATCTTGGCTTCAATGTTAAAGCGTTGCTGATTTTCACCGTCGTTGTTTGAAATCGAAATTCTACCTTGTTTTTCTTGATAGAAACGCTTCGCGAGAACTCGAAAAAGACTGGTGTTCTGATCTATTGCCGCTTGGTGTTCGTCAAGATATCTCTGGGCTTTGATGTTTTGGCGCTTTAAGTCGATCTTGATTTCTTCTAATCTCAATTCATATTGTTTGATGAGTTGTTGGTAATCCCTTATTTTTCCTACTCGTGCATTTAAATCGTTTCGATGATTCGACACTGCTACAAAATCATCAAGCGCCCTGTGTGAATTTAGGTATTTTAGAGCCTCATCGAGCTTCTTTCCCAATTCCTTTCTCTCTTGCTCGGCCTTAGATAGACGTTCCGAGAGCGCTTTTTTCTGCTCGAGCAGTCTTTTCTTGCGATTAGCAAGAAGGGTGGCTTGGAATTCGAGAACTTCGTCTAGGGAGCGAAGATTTTTATCAGAAAAATGAAATTGCGCTTCCTCGTAAAGCCGAATAACTCGTTCTTTTGGGATATCTGCGCGAGTCTTAAGTGATTGCTCAATGTTAGAAATGGAATTTTGATAAACGACCGCTGTGTTTTCGAGGTCGCGAGTCTTCTTAGAACACAAATCAGCTTCGGCTCGAATTTGATGGTAGTCTTCAGCTACATCAAAAACTGCGAGGTTGCGATCTAATGCGGCAATTTTTTCGTCCAATGCCTGAAGCTCTAAATCGGCATCTTTTGTGCCAGAATAGAATTCTCGAAGAATTGGGTCCTTATCGAAGTTTTGCTTTTTGGTAAACGTGTCATCCAATTCTTTCTTTTTGTCACGCTTAGCCTTAATTAGATGCGGGTCAAGACCAAGTAAAAATCCGTTATTCAGAAGACAGTTATATGGCTGTTCCTTAGCACCAAATATCTCGGGCTTGGTATATGCTGCTTTACTCGGGCGAAGGAATCGCGAAATAAGAGAACGAAATGAGAGAGATAAGTCGGACTCTAAATCGAAAACATTTTCTTCGAGGAACTTCTTATATTCATCAAGTTTTATTTCTTTGTCATCAAGGACTATTGCCGACTGAGCAAGTGTAGCCCGGGAGGCAGTATGCTCGGTTCCATTTATCTCGAAGGTCAGTGAAAATTCCCAGCCAGGCAGATTCTTTTCAAAGGACTCTATGGCTTTACAGCCCAAACAGAAATCAACCAGCCGTATGATTAACGATTTTCCAACGCCATTATAGGTCTTCTTCTTTTCACCAGACCCAGCCTCTTTGCCAAGAATGAGCGTCAGTCCTGTGGGGTTGAATTTCACAGGGTGAAAACTCGGCTTGTTTGCAAAAAGCCTAACGAGCTTCACGTCTGAACTTTCCTCGCTCCTCTTGAGCGACCACACCTGTCATGAACAAAAAATCTAGGGCTAAAACTAAATTGTCGAATGAATGATGGGCCGGAAACGCATCGGTGTTATTCACAGCTTGAAACTCGGCCCATAGCTCATCGATTGTTTTTGGTTTCGTCAGCGCTCCAAGAACGAAAGAACCCAAACCCAAAATCGACTCTCCCAGTTTTGTGTGTTTAGTGGGTAGCAACATGGCCGCCCCCAGGTGCTTCGAAAATATCGCAAGCCTCAAAAAAGTAGGCCATCACAACAAGAGCCGCATCCTGATAAGGACGAGAGTTTTTCGGAACCGCTTGATCGAGAACAGAAAAGAATACCTGATCAGCTCTTGTAGACTCGCCTTCGTCCTTCCATTGATTTTTCGCGGCTAGATAGCACGCCACAAAGTATGCTTTCAAATCATCCTTTGCGTATTGGCTGTTCATCCCGAAATATCGCTCTATTTCCCCGACCTGATAACTTGCTGTTTGCAACATAGCCGCGATGGGCTGAGTTAAGCCGTTATCCTGATTTTATCTTCAAAATCAGGAGCATTTAATACGTCGTCTCGGGTTAGGCCTTTTCCATGCTTATGTAGATGATCAACAACCTCGTTCAAGGCGGAGAATTGGATGTTCTCTATTAAAGTTGGCGACGGAACGTGACCAATAATTTCAAAAATTACGTCGTCACTAAGAGAGAAAACCGCCTCCTCGAGGTCCTTGATGAGGAATGGCAGTGCTTCGTCCAATGAATGGTCACGCTTAATGTTGGCTAAAGCCACTTCAAGCGTCGGATAGGAACCCTTGCCCTTGTCATTCAAAACGTAATGAAATTCTCGAATCGGAACAATATCGTTCCACGCAGCCTTGAGGCCTTTAAAATCTTCTTCAAGTTTATTGATCGCATCAGATTGTTTTGCAGTTAGGTTTTCCGGCGCATAAACTTGGTAATAAATCCCCTTTGTTCTATCCCAGCCGTCATTTTTTCGATCGCCAATTGACCCCTGAGGTTTCACCGGAGTAAAGTTGGGATTGGCCTTGGTCATGATAGCAGTGAAAAGGTCCTCGAAAGCCTGGCCATCACTCTTCAGAACTTTATTCTTGAAAAGTAGCCGAGCAATGTACCTCTGTTCGCTAATCATATTGGTTGAAACCTTATATTGTTCAGCGATTTAATTCACGCACGATTTCTTCGCAACGTCGATAATGTTGGACTACAAGAGGGTCCCGTTTTCGGACCTTCGCTGCGCAGATCGCCTTTACTGCCGCCGCTTTTAATCTGAACTGATCAAACTCATTCCCAAATTCCGCCTGATCCAAGAAGTTGATGAAGTCGCTAGAATTTATTTTTAACGTATTGCTCTCAAGGACCGGCTCACAAAAAAAGTGCTGTTTTCTCGCGAGAAACTTCTCAATCATCGCCTGCATGGCTACAGCCTGCGATGGAGACAACGAGATTTTCAGATCCAATTCATTCCATTTCATAAAAAACGAGCCTCTGCACCAAATCGTATAGGTACCTGAAATCACGACCGAACATTCTGCACCACGTCCACACCCACAAAATAAAAATCCCCCGTAGATTCAATGATCTACGAGGGATTTGGTGCTGAATAATGGCTCAGGAGGAGGGATTCGAACCCCCGACCAGCCGGTTAACAGCCGGCTGCTCTACCACTGAGCTACTCCTGAATATTAAAAACTGAGCTCAGCAGACAAACATATAAAACTTAGCATCTTTCATTAATCTAAACTCGTTGCTTTGTCTAGTGTCGTCAATTAGAAAGTGACTGATTAATAAAATGTTTCTAAAACTATACTTGATTATTATCATTATATGACAAAACTTAAAGCACACATTTTTATTTGCACTAACGAAAGACCTCCTGGCCACCCCAGGGGATGCTGTAAAGCCAAAAATTCTGAGCAGTTGATTCCACTATTCAAGCAAGAACTAGCTAAAGCAGGGCTTGCCAAAGAGGTAAGGGCCCAAAAAGCAGGGTGCCTGGATGCGTGCGAATTTGGCCCTGCTATCGTCGTCTACCCAGATAATGTCTGGTACGGGAATGTAACTCCATCTGACGTAGCTGAAATCGTTCAATCCCACATTGTGGGGGGTCATCCCGTGGAGAGACTGAAGATGCCAGGAAAGTAGTAACCGCCACACTCCCTGCACTACATGCAAAGTAACTAAAGCCTCTGCAAAGCATCCATCGCATCTGGAAAATAGCCATCGCCTGCAAAGAGGACATCCATCCTTTGCTTGGAAAATACCCTTTTTGGAAGAAATCTTGGCACAGGGTCATAAGAAGCGTTAAGATTTTAGAATATGAGCGACTTCAGGATATGAGCGGCTTCAAAAGAAGAATCTTCTTAATTAATAAGAGATTTCAGTTTCGTTTCGCATTCTATGTCTGCTCATGGCTCATCGCACTCAGCTTTGCCTACGTCATGGTGATTTCGACTCTTTTTGATTATTTTATTCGATATGTAGCGGCGGATCCAATGGGCCCTGCCATAGCGGGTCTGGAAAAAACTAGGTCTGATCTCCTTTGGCTGCTCGTATTGATGCAAGGGATTTTGATTATTCTGACTTTTTTAGTCAGCATTTTCATGTCTCATAAAATCGCAGGTCCTCTGTATCGACTGAGAAAGTTCTTTCAAGAGGCTCGAACAGGAAATATTGAGCAAAGACTCAGGTTCCGAAAAGGGGATTATTTCCCAGAGCTGGCCGAAGACTACAACGGCATGATGGAGGGCGTAATGACGAGAGTTTTAAAAACTCGCGAATTGGCTCAGGCGGCTATTCCAAGAATTGAAAAAGCAATAATCTTATCTTCTTTGCCAGAAGCCAAGAGCTTGCAAGAAGCCAAGAATGAACTCGACGCAGCATTAGCCGCTTTGCAAGAAATTGAAAAAAACTAGAACATCAAATGAATTAAGCTGTTAGATTAGCAATCAAATGGCTCGAACTTACCAATTTATTCCAATACTAGTCTCAGTTTTATTATCCTTAACGGTAACATTAACGTTACCGTTCTTTCCAGCTTCTCTTTACGCTGGTCCTACGATTCAAGCACCTCGTCCATTATTAAATCCCTCTCCATTAAATCCGTCTCCGTCAAACCCGTCTCCACATCCATCGTTACTTCCGTCACCATCTTGTGTCGAGGCATTATCACCGGTGGATCGTCTTCAACAAACTCTAATAAAAAATTATTCTTCTAAAAAAGTACGGATATTAAAACAGGCTTTTGAAGCATTTAAAAAAGAACAGTTTACCCAAGCCATTAAGCTTGCCACAAAAATTCAAACAGATCCTACTTATTCAGATTATGGTTATTGGATTTCTGCCTCCGCTTATCTCTCAGAGGCAGAGAAACTCATGAGTAAGAAAAGCTACACTAAAGTATTCGGTGCAGCCAAAAAATCCATTGCTCTCAATTTACAGATTATAAAAGAAAATCCTGAGTCTCCTTTTATCCGAACTGTGCCTAGTTCCCTTGCCCAAGGAGAACTCTTGATCGGAGATTCTTATTGGGGAAGTCGCAAATGGCTGCTCGCGCAAAACAGCTTTGAACATGCCTTTCATCGGCTCCAATCCCAAAATCAACTTTCTTTAATTGATTCTTATCATTTAGGAAAATACGCGGAGAGCTGCCAAAAGAAATCAGGTCCGCTCTGTACAAGTTGGCTTCGAACACTCCTCGGTGTGTACCTTAAAAAATCAAATGAATTTAAAGCGATTTCAGCATTTACCTCACTCACTCCCGAAAAGACGAAAACCTATCGAATAGCGAATAAACTGACTATTCCCTATAAAGCTCCCGACTTAGATCAATTGGCATTTGATGCTGCTATGAAATCCTATCTCGATAGGAAATATAGTGTAGCCATTAAAAACTTCAGACAATTCCTAGATGACTATCCTCGCTCCACTCATCGCCTGAGAGCTCGATATTGGTTAGCTCAATCTCTTGAGCACGATGGAGTGCACGCTGAAGCGATAACGGTACTTACGGAACTTCAAAACGATTCTCCCCTGAGCTACTATGGACTTCTTGCGTCCCAACTCAGCGGAAAACCTATTGACTCAGTTATCAGCATGACCATTCCAATGGCGACAGAAAATGATTCAGCTCTTCAACCTCCCGAACAGTTTCATCTCAATAGAGCGCAACACTTAGTAGCGGAAGGCGCTTATGAGCTCGCCACTTATGAACTCAAAGCTCTCAAACCTCGCGAAGGACTCTCCAGCCCGTTTCTTGTTTATCTAGCCATGTTAAATTCTAAAGCAAAAAATTATAATTCGAATTTTCAAGTCATCACTGAACTCATTCAACGCGGGTACGACGGAGTTCTTTCTTCTTACGGGTTGCAAATTATTTTTCCTGTCGATTTTTTAGATTTAATAAAAAAATATGCTGTTCAAAACGACTTAGATCCCATTCTTGTTTTAAGTCTAATCAAGCAGGAATCAGGATTTGACGAAAAAGTAAAATCACCTGTAGGCGCGCTCGGATTGATGCAGCTCATGCCAGGAACAGCCAGCGATACTGATTCCACGGTCAGTTCTGTAAGACTTTTGGAGGCCGACGGAAATATTAAAGTAGGGATTCTTTATCTCAAAAAATTATTAAAATATTTTAACGGCAATATCTCTTTGGCATTAGCCGGTTATAATGCGGGTCCCAAAGCCGTGGATCGATGGATTAAATGCGCCCCTGCCCAGGTCAGTATGCAGGAATTTATCGAAACCATACCTTATCGTGAAACACGCGAATATGTCGCCGGCATTGTCAGAAATTACATCTGGTATTCCCGACAACTCAAGGGTTCCTTACACAAAGATTTTAATTACTTTTGGACTACCCATATCTCACCAAAAGCGTCTGCAAAACTCCCTACCAGTCAGCATCTCAAACGGCAAAACGGAAATGCATGATATCGCCATCGCGAACCACGTACTCTTTGCCTTCAAGCTTTAAGGCGCCCGCATCTCGGATCGCTTGTTCGGTCTTATATTTCATTAAATCATTGAAGTGATAAACTTCTGCTTTAATAAATCCTTTTTCAAAATCGGTGTGAATCACACCCGCGGCCTGAGGAGCTTTTGCCCCCTTCTGAATCGTCCAAGCACGAACTTCAGTTTCTCCAGCGGTGAAATAAGTTTGCAGCCCTAATAACTCATATCCTGCACGAATCACACGATTCAGTCCTGGCTCTTCCATTCCCATTTCTTTTAAAAATGAAATTTTTTCATCTTCTGAAAGCTCTGCGATTTCTGATTCGATTTTACCGCAGATTTGCACCACAGGACTACCCTCGATTTTGGCATATTCCAAAAGTTTTTTTACATGCTCATTGGGCTCAGACTTCCCAATATCATTGTCATCCACATTTGCGACATACATCACCTTTTTAGCGGTAATCAGATGAAAGTCATGAATTAATGCCAACTGGTCTTCACTCAGCTCCAAAGAGCGCACTGGTTTTCCTGACTCCAGTGCGGCTTTCACGGGCTCCAATACGGATATGATTGCCGCTGCTTTCTTATCAGTGCCGGATTTAGCTGCTTTTTGCATGGATGAAAACCGCTTACTAATCGTATCTAAATCAGCCAAAATGAGCTCCGTATCGATCACAGAAATATCACGAACAGGATCAACTGAGCCATCAACATGGATTACATTAGGATCTGAAAAACAACGAACCACATGAGCAATCGCATTGGTTTCACGAATGTGACCTAAGAATTGATTACCTAATCCTTCGCCCTTGGAGGCGCCTTTCACTAATCCAGCAATGTCCACAAACACCATACTGGCAGGCACAAGCTTCTGTGGAGGAATATATTTAGCAATTTCCGCTAATCGAGGATCGGGAACTTTCACAATCCCAGTATTGGGATCAATGGTACAAAAAGGATAGTTAGCTGCCTCAGCTTTAGCTGATGTCAATGCATTAAAAATCGTCGATTTTCCAACATTGGGTAGTCCCACGATGCCACATTGAAAGCCCATAAATCTAACTCCTATTTTGAACGATGAAACCGATTCATCGCAGTTTGGATCCCGCTCTTTAAAATTTCTTCAATAGCTGCCGCTACCCCATCTAACAAAGGATCGAGCGCATTGAGTTCATCCTGCTCCATGGCTTGAAGCACATAATTGGCTGGAGACATTCTAGAGTTCGTCTCAGACTGAGAGGGATGCCCTATTCCAATTCGCACTCGATGGTACTGATTCTTCTCTTTTCCTAAAACCTCATCAATCGACTTGAGTCCATTATGTCCTCCGGTGCCCCCCCCGGTTTTAAGCTTCAAAGTCATCGGCGGTAAGTCAAGGTCGTCATGAATCACGATCAGATCTTCTGGCAAGCACCGGTAAAAATTAAAGAGAGAACCAATACTCTTACCAGAAAGATTCATAAAAGTCTGGGGTTTGACTAAGGCAATACTTTCTCCACCAAAAAAGGTCTGATAAATTTCTCCCTGGTACTTTGACCCTGCACGTGTAGCGCGCCATCGATCGACCAAGCGATCTATCGCTAAAAACCCCACATTATGTCGGGTAGTCTCATACTGAGGTCCTGGATTCCCCAGGCCGGCGATAATTTTCATTTAAATAAAAAGGCTACTGACGCTATCATAATTGTGAATTCGATGTATGGCTTCCGCTAATAGATTGGCCACAGACAACTGCACAAATTTAGGATGCGTCGCCGCTTCAGGTGATAATGGAATCGTATCCGTTACAATGACGCGCTCAATCTGTGACTTCTTAATTCGCTCGATAGCAGGACCGGACAAGACTCCATGAGTTGCAGCCGCATAGACTGTTTTGGCGCCATGTTGTAAAACGGCATGAGCTGCTTCGGTCAAGGTTCCTGCAGTGTCAATCATGTCATCTAAAATCATAGCAACCTTGCCCTCAACTTCTCCAATCACATTCATTGCTTTAGCTACGTTAGGGCCCGTGCGCCTTTTATCAATCATCGCGACACTTGCATTTAAACGTTTTGCAAAGGCACGAGCACGCTCAACGCCCCCCGTATCGGGACTCACAATGACCAAGTTATCACTACTGAGTTTTTGATTCTTAACGTAATCTAAGATCACCGGTGAAGCGAAAAGATTATCAAATGGGATATTAAAAAATCCCTGAATCTGTCCAGCATGAAGATCCATTGCAACGATGCGAGTGGCACCTGCCGCAGTAAATAGATCTGCCACTAATTTTGCGCTAATAGGAGTACGAGGAGCGACTTTTCGGTCTTGTCTTGCATAACCGAAGTAGGGGACTATCGCTGTAATCTCCTTTGCACTCGCGCGCTTAAGCGCGTCAATCATAATCAGAAGCTCCATCAAAGTGTCGTTCACAGGCCGGCAAGTACTTTGAATAATATAGGCATCACGTCCGCGAACATTTTCTCCAATTTCAACAAAGACCTCACCGTCACTAAACCGACGGACATCAGCATGACTCAATGGTTTGCCTAGCTTTTCACAAATCTTTTCGGCTAGCGGCCGATTTGCGCTTCCTGATAAGATGACCCAGTCTCTCATTCGCATGAATATGGGATACCTTAACCCGATCAAACTCTCAAGAGATCTTGAGAATATATGTCAAACTTTGAACGCCCAAGGAGCCTCCCAATCACCTGATTTACAGAGTTTCTAGCGGCGATCTGGATTTCCGATACAATAAAAAGGTAAGCACGGCAAAGAACCGCTTACAAGAAAGGAAGAGGACACATGCAGACACTTAAAAGACAAGTTGGCCTCAGAACAGTCATTTCTACCGGAGCAGGATTGGCACTTGCTTCCATCTCTTATGTATCGCTCATTGAAATGTCTGATCACGTTTCAGGTCACTCGGGCTGGTTGGCTCTTTTAGTGGCCGGAATCATTTGTTATCTTTCCTCTCTTTGCTTTGCGGAGCTCGGCGGAATGTTTCCCTCTGCTGCTGGAATCAAGCTTTTTATTGAAAAAGCCTTTGGCGAAACCACCGCTCTCATTCTCGCAAGTCTTTACATTATGACCACTCTTTCCATTGTAGGCGCCGAGACTTACATCCTGGGAAATGTCCTTTCTTATGGATTCCCTGGAATCCCAGTCCTCGCTTGGATCTTTGTATTTTTGCTATCGATCTGCTTGATCAATATTCGAGGTGTTAAATTAACCGGTGCATTTCAAGATGTTGTGGCCTATTTTAAATTTTTTGCCCTCATCAGTATCTCCTGGATTGCCCTCACCCAATTTCATTTCCCATTAGAGCACACTTTGCACCCCATGCTAGACAAGTCCCCTTTTGATTTTTTTCAGGCGGTGGGGGTAGGGGTTTTTCTCTATCTTGGTTTTGAGTGGGTTACCCCTCTTGCCGAAGAAGTCCAAGAATATCGCTCCATTCCGAAAGGAATGGCGATTTCTATTCTTCTTCTCTTCGTGGCTTACGGCTCACTCGTCACCGCCATGACCAGTATCGGAGGTAAGGAAACTTTGAGTCAAGCGGTAGCATCGGGACATCCTATTCCCCATATTCTCTTCGCCGTAAAAGCTTTTGGGGCTCCGGGAGTGATGATCATGATGCTTATGAGTCTGGTGGCGAGTATCACCTGTTTTAATGCTGGATTACTCACCGCATCGCGGTTTCTTTATGCCTTGGCTCGAGATCATGCAGCACCCAAAGCACTGGCCCAAATTCATGAAAAATACCTCACCCCTCATATTGCTATATGGATGTTATTTACGGTCTGCACGCTTCTCTCTCTCTTTGTAGCTTATACTGGAATCGTCAAACCCTTTATCTATATGGGGGCATTTGCCGAATGTCTGATTTATGTCACCATGGCGATCTCTTTGATTCGACTTCGAAAAACTCATCCCCATCAAGAGCGACCATTTCGAGTCAAAACACTCGCCATTCCCGTATTCGTTGCGATTTTCTTCACAGCTTTAGGAATTGGACTTCTCTTAGACAACACACCCGCAGCCATTTCCATGTCAGTGGGAGCAGTCCTCGTTGCCATTTATGTAAAATGGATCGTTCCTAAATTAAAAGCACAAGCTACCTCAGCACTGGACGGACGCGCGCCACGAAGGAGAAGGCCCGCAATTTCAACCTAACGCTTTCATCCAATGCGTCACACAGGACAGCTTACGCTAACTGACTACGAAGTTTAAAATTTTATCTTTTACAAAAATCACTTTCCGAATCTGCTTCCCTTGAAGTTGATTAGAGACTGAGGTGATTTCTTTAGCCAACTTCTCTAAAATAGCTTGGTCTGTTCCAGGCTCCACTTCAAGTGTGCCCCGAGTCTTGCCCATCACTTGCACCGCAACAGTGAGGAACTGATCTCTCGCCAAATCAGCTTGATAGAGAGGCCATGGCTCAAACGTAAGAACAGATTTCTCACCTATTTTTTCCCAAAGTTCTTCCGCCAAGTGAGGGGCAAAAGGATTGAGGAGCTGAATAAAAGGCTTTAAACAAGCTCTCGGTTTCACCGGAAGTTTTGTCATATGATTTACAAAAATCATCATCTGACTAATGGCCGTATTAAATCGCATCCCTTCAATATGTTCGGTAACGATTTTAATCATCTTGTGCGTGACTTTGAGATCATCTTCGGTGGGCTCAATATCCCCCACTAAGAGCTTAGATTCTTTTACTGTCCCTGAAGTACTTTCTTCATCTTCGACAAAGAGACGCCAAGTCCGCTGAAGAAACCGATACACTCCTTCAATCGCAGTCGTAGACCAAGGCTTATCTCTCTCCAAAGGCCCCATGAACATTTCATAAATACGAAGTGTATCCGCTCCATATTTATCCACGACAGAATCTGGATTAATCACATTGCCCCGAGATTTGGACATCTTTTCGCCATCTTCGCCTAAAATCATGCCTTGATGGACCAGCTTCTTAAAAGGCTCATCATGGGACACCAAACCCGCATCGTAAAGCACCTTGGTCCAAAACCGTGCATAGAGAAGATGGCCTACAGCATGCTCAGGCCCTCCTAGGTAGAGATCAACTGGCATCCAATATTTTTCTGCTTCAGAACTAAAAGGGGCTTCATCATTATTCGGATCACAATAACGTAAAAAATACCAAGAGGATCCCGCGCTACCCGGCATTGTATCGGTTTCACGGCGCGCAGGTTTTCCTGTTCGAGGGTCGCGAGTATCTACCCATTCTCGAATCGCTGAAAGTGGACTTTCACCTGTCCCTGAGGGTTCATAACTTTTCACATCCGGCAACAATACGGGGAGCTCATTCAAAGGAACTGGGGTCTTCTCTCCCGTATCCAGATGAAGAATAGGGAAGGGTTCGCCCCAATATCTTTGCCGAGAGAAAAGCCAATCTCGTAGCTTATACTGCACCGTTCTCTGCCCGAATCCCTTTTTTTCGGCCCATTCAGTTACGGCCATCTTTCCTTTTTGACTCGTCATCCCTGTAATAAAATCAGAGTGAATCGCAATCCCTTCTCCACTGAAGCACTCTAACTCTGAAGAGCCTCCTTCTATTACTTTCTTAATCGGGAGATGAAACGTCTTAGCAAATTCTAAATCTCTTTCGTCATGTGCCGGAACCGCCATGACTGCACCTGTGCCATAACTCATTAAAACATAATCAGATATCCAAACTGGAATTTTCTCTCCAGACAACGGATTGATCGCGTAGCTTCCCGTAAAAGCGCCTGTCTTTTCTTGACTCGCCTCTTGACGGGACATGTCTGATTTTTGAGCTGCTTTCGCCTGATAGGTGGTCACTGCTGTTTTGCGATCAGCCGTGGTGAGCCTTTCCACTAAGGGGTGCTCTGGGGCCAATACCATATAAGTCACTCCAAAAATGGTATCTGCTCGTGTTGTAAAAATTTCAATTTGATCGTCAGATTCAGAAACTGGAAACTTCATCTGAAGACCTTCGCTCCGTCCGATCCAGTTCCGTTGGAGCTCTTTAGTCCCTTCAGGCCAATCTAAATCGTCCAAGCCTTTTAAAAGCTTTTCAGCATAGGCAGTGATTTTCAACATCCATTGCTTCATAGGTACGCGAAAAACAGGATGCCCCCCTCGTTCAGAGACTCCGTCCACCACTTCTTCATTTGCTAATACTGTTTTCAGCGCGGGGCACCAATTGACAGGGACTTCCTTTTGATAGGCTAATCCTCTTTCAAATAGCTTAAGAAAAATGAACTGCGTCCACTTATAATAAGTGGCATTACAAGTCGCAAATTCGCGTGACCAATCGTAACTAAACCCGAGAAGCTTCAACTGTCTTCGAAAGTTTTCAATGGCACTTTGAGTCGTGATCGCGGGATGAACCCCTGTTTGAAGTGCATATTGCTCGGCAGGTAATCCAAAAGCATCCCAACCCATCGGATGCAGAACATTAAAACCCTTAGCCCGTTTATATCGAGCTAAAATATCCGTCGCTGTATAGCCTTCAGGATGTCCCACATGAAGCCCTGAGCTACTAGGATAGGGAAACATGTCGAGAATGTAATACTTGGGTTTGCTACTTTTCGTTTCAGCTCGGAAAATAGAATGATCGTCCCAAAACTTCTGCCACTTCGGTTCAATTGCGCTCGGATGATAGGCCATGGAACCTTATATACCTGGAACTCCAACTGCTATCAACTGTAAGCACTGTCTGGAGCCCTATAGCGCCGGAGATCCAAATCTTTACGGCGCTATAGGGCTCCAGACAGTGCTTGCCCCCCTAAAAGGAGGGCTTTAATTTCAATAGCTTCGCCTGATGACTTTTCGCCTATCTCATCGTGTGGTAGGCTGTCACTATGCTTGATTCGCGATATTTTCAGGAAAATGTGACTGACTTAGAAAAGGCTCTGAAACGACGCAATGTTGGGCCGGAGCTGATTTCCCGCCTCGCAGAACTCTCTCGGCGCCGGAAAGAACTGATTCAAGGAGTAGAATCCTTAAAAGCTCAGAGAAACTCCGCATCTCAGGAAATCGCGCAGCTTAAATCAAAGGCCAAATCAGATCCCGCCGCCGCCACAGAAGCCGATCAGAAAGTCAGCGCCATGCGTGCCGTTGGCGATCAAATTAAAGGATTAGATGAGGATTTGCGAAAAACCGAAGAAGAATTTCAAGACTTTGCTCTTCGCGTTCCCAATATCCCTCATGCAAGTGTCCCTGAAGGGTCGGACAGCAGTGGAAATGTAGAAATTCGAAAATGGGGCACCCTCCCTCATTTTAGCTTTCAACCCAAAGAGCATATAGAAATCGGCGAAAAGTTGCGCATTTTGGATTTTGAACGGGCAAGCAAAATAGCGGGCGCTCGTTTTGCGCTCTATTTTGGCGCAGGGGCTGCTCTAGAGCGCGCCTTGATTCAGTTCATGCTGGATTTACATACACGTCAACATGGCTATCAAGAAGTGATCCCTCCTTTTATGGTCAATCGTGCGAGCATGACTGGAACTGGGCAGCTTCCTAAGTTTGAAGAGGATTTATTTAAAACTCATCTAGCAGATAAAGAACTTTTCCTGATTCCTACGTCTGAAGTCCCTTTGACGAATATCTATCGGGATGAAATTTTAGATCCAGGGATATTACCCCGCTATTTTACTGCTTATTCTCCTTGCTTTAGAAGTGAAGCGGGATCTTATGGAAAGGATACTCGAGGCCTGATCCGCCAGCATCAGTTCCAAAAAGTCGAAATGGTTAAAATAGTTAAACCTGATCAATCCTACGAAGAACTGGAAAAGATGACTCACAATGCTGAAAAAGTTCTCCAACTTCTCGGCCTTCCTTATCGAGTCATGGCTCTTTGTGCCGGAGATATGGGCTTTGGAGCTTCAAAAACTTACGATATCGAGGTTTGGCTTCCGGGGCAAAATGCCTACCGAGAAATCTCATCCTGTTCAAATTGTGAGGATTTTCAAGCCCGCCGTGCTCAAATTCGCTTCCGCCCGGAACCCCAGGCCAAACCTCTTTTTGCTCATACTTTAAATGGCTCCGGATTAGCCGTAGGTAGAACCTGGATCGCTCTTTTGGAAAACTATCAGGATTCCGAAGGAAATGTCCTCATACCTCCAGCCCTCCATAGATATCTAGAAGGTGCTCCTGGCTTTACTCGTGAAGGGGACCAGCTTTGGATAAAATTTAGCGGGAACTAGGATTTCTCTGCTGCAAACTCTTCTTTTCCCGTGTAAAGATAACATCTAAGTCCGACTACTACGGAGAGATGGCTGAGTGGTCGAAAGCGTCGGTTTTGAAAACCGATGTGGGGGCAACCCCACCGGGGGTTCGAACCCCTCTCTCTCCGCCATACAAATCCATCAAAGACCCAATTACTCATTGACAGAATAACAAAAAATGAACTAGATCCACCTCGGGGACTTGGGGGTGTGGGATAGTGCAATTTTCTCAAATGACCATGATTATGGTCACAATGGCGCTCTTCACGGATGGGCTTCTTTATGGCCTGGTTATCCCTCTGACGCCCAATTCACCAGCCAAAATCAATGAACCCTGGATGCTAGGAATGATGTATGGGGGCTATGCGCTTGGCGTGATGATTGCGACACCCCTTTTTGGGATTCTTTCTGACCGCATTGGACGCCGCAAACCTATGCTTGTTGGAGTAGGGGTTCAAATTTTAGCTGTTTTTACTTTTGCTACCGCGACCTACTTTCCTGAGATCCTTTTGGCTCGAATGGCACAAGGAGCTGCTGCTGCTGCTACATGGACAACGGGATTAGCCTTGGTGGCTGAGAGGTTTCACAAAAATCGTGCCCGGATGATGGGCATAGTGATGCTGGGAAATACTTGTGGTTTGGTACTTGGCCCCCTCATGGGTGGGTTTCTTTTCGATTGGTATGGTTACAGATTTCCTTTTTGGATAGCAGGTCTGCTTTTAATATTTGATGGAATATTACGTTGGGGACTCATAGTCGATCTCCCGAAAAACCATACAAACCCATCTGAACTCGGCCTTCTGTTACGTGATCGCACAGTTCTAGCAGCCAGTGCCGTCGTTGTTCTCGGTGCGTGGTGCTGGAGTGTTCTTGAAGCACTTCTTCCTCATCATCTTAAATATTCGGCTGACGAATCCCCCACTTCTGTGGGAATCATTTTTACACTAGGCACAATTATTTATGGCATCAGTTGCCCTGTGGCAGGGGCCGTAACCGATCGTTATGGCACTTGGCGTACCATGATTGTGGGGCTTGTCCTGATGTCGTTGATTCTACCCCTGCTGGCAGTGCCCAAGAGCATTGTAGGAGCAGGAATACTCCTTGCTCTCATCAATGTGGCTTACGGATTTGCCATGAATCCCACGCTCACTCAGTTAGCAGCGGCAGTCGATCGCCGAGGAAGTAGCGCCTATGCTTCTGTGTATTCTATATATAATATGGCTTACTCGATTGGCATGATGGGAAGCGACACTACGGCAGGTGTACTCGCAAGTTTTTTTTCCTTACAAACAGCACTCTTCCTCATAGGATTTATGATGCTTCTCTTCCTCCCTCTTGCCTATTTTTTATATATTAAAACAGGAGGGCAACCCGACTTTACTCGTGCCTCGTCTTATTCATAACACAAGGGAATTTCCCAGGAGAAAAAATTATGATCTTCCATGAAGAAGTTATTGACGAATATTCCAACACACTAGATGAGACAGGCGTCGTTGTCATTCCAAATGTATTTAGTCCTGAACAAATTGAAACATTTATTGCTGAAAGCCAAAAAGCTTTTGAAAAAGTGAAAGTGACGGTAGAAAATTCCACCGGAAAACAAAGAGACTACATCACTGCCTTTGATAAGGTGTATCATAATAGAAAATACTATTATGATGACCACGAAGGAAATCCTAGCATCATTGAGTTAGCAAAAGGACGTTATGATTTTGGACTGAATGGAAATCATGGAATTTTCGCTTCTGACTCATTCCTAAATCCAGAACCCATCAAGAAGCTTATGAAAACGAAGCTGGGAACTCAATATACAACCTTCGCAGGTGCCGTACCTGCAGTACCTCAGTCTGACGATGGCCTCTGGCATCGGGATATTTATCCACTTTTTGACAACGGCGAAGAATTGACTGGTAGTTATGATGACTCAATCGAAGTAAAAATCATGCCGCCCTTCTACTATACGCTACTCATTCCTCTGGGAAAAATGACTGCAAATAATGGCGCTACCGAATTTATTCCCGGTTCTCATCGATTGACCTATGAAGAAGCTAAAGACATTCCTCGATTTCAATCCGATATAGAAGTGGGATCAGTACTGCTCTTTGATGGGCGGGTTTTTCATCGAGGTCGCGCAAACCAAACAAATGATTCGAGGATGGTCTTGTATCAGGTGTATAATCGAAAATGGTATAATGACTACTAAACGAGGCGGCTATCTAGAGATGCTGATGCAGATGAGGTAAGGGTGAGTTCATGACCTCACGAACGACATGAGTCAGCTTATCCATTTTAAAAGGTTTTTGAATGAATGGAATACTCGCATTCTGAACTCCATCCTGAAGGATCGCATCGTTCGTATATCCCGACATAAAGAGTACATGAATCTGGGGGTGGAGTGTAATCAGCTTTTCAGCTAATATCGCTCCCCCCATTTCCGGCATCATCACATCTGTCAGGAGAAGATGAATGGGAAGAGGGTGCGTTTCAGCCAAAAAAATAGCTTCAGATGGACGACTGGCCTCGAGCACCTGATAACCATGCCGACGCAAACCACTTGCGACAAGCACGCGAAGCTGGGTTTCATCTTCAACGAGAAGTATGGTTTCGTTGTCAACTCGATTGGACACAGATGGAGCAGAAGAACTGGGTGTATGCATTGAATCTAAACCTCCCAAATATTAAATTGAAGACTCAATGATAGGTCAAAGTTGGACTATTTACTCACTAAAATTAATCCGCTACTCTGCTGAGAAATGATAAAAAATTTTTATATTATGACTTCTCCAAAGCGTCTTGCACAAATCATTATTATCCTCATCAGTATTTTTGTTGCAACATCATTGCAAAGATTTTCAATTCATCCGAGTGGCGCTCACACCTATAGACAATCTGACACCATTGGAATGTCGATGATGTTTGCGCAAGAACTTCAAACACGTGGTATTGCTGCACTAGATTTTATCATCTACCCTCAGGTTCTTCAAAAAGGTCTATCTGATGGAATCAATGCATCTGAATTTCCACTCCTCAATGTAATAACGGGGCCTTTCTATCTCTTTGGCTCCCCGTGGATGGGTGTGTTTCTTTCCTCGCTTTTTATACTCTTACTTAATCTATATACATCTTACCATTATTTACCTCGCCTGCTCCGGTTTTGGAAAGTGGAAATCGATGGAAAAATGGGAATGTTGCTTTGGTTTGCAGCACCCACACTCGCTCAGCAAACCAACACTATTATGCCTGAAGGCCTGGCTTTTCCTTTAATGATCATTGGAATTTGTCTTATTCTACGCGCTCCTCAAAAGTGGAATCAATCCCTTTTAGGGATTCTCTTTTGTAATCTAGGGGTCGCTGTAAAACCTACCCTGATTATTACGCTCGCAGGTGTCATTGCTCTCTTAATTATTAAAGAAAACCGTAAATATTCTCTTCGGTATGTAATGGCTACGCTCATGAGCATTGTACTACCTGCTTACTGGTACACCGTTCATGCAAAAAATATTTTAAGCTTTGCTCAAGGTCCGCAAATTTTTGCACTCGCTCATTTTGACCCCCTGACTCAACTGAAAGAGGTCGGACTTACTGGAGTCCTCGGCTTAATGAAAGATCAACTGAATCAAGGCGGACTTCCTATGTTTGTAGGATGGATTTGGGTGGTAGTTGCACTCTTAAGTCGAGAATGGATTCCACTCCTACTTTATCTATTGGCTTTGATTGCGGCAATTTGCCTAGATGGAACACATATAGCGGTTCACAGTTACTATTTTATAGGCACTTGCTTATTTTCACTTTTACTTATGACCCGCGTATTGGCAAGGACCCAAAAACATCTTGCCCTTCATCGCTTTCTATTCATCCTTTTAATTTGGGGAGTCATTTATAATATCCGACTTAACGTATGGACTTGGGCTCGTGATTCTCATTATTGGCACGTAGACTTTTGGAAAATGGGCGAAAAGGCTAACGCACTGATCCCCCACTCCTATCACCTGGTCAGTGACGACGGCCCTTATCCCCAAAGGATGCTTTTTATTGGAAGAAGTGGCACGATCGGCCGGGATCATCCTTGGGCAATCTGTGACCATCCAAATTATAGTCAACTGCCTCTGGCGATTGTTTCTGAAAATAAACCATTGCCAGCAACCTTTTGCGAAGGTAGAACGCTTGAAATTAGGTCCATTAGAACCTCCTTTGCAAAATGGCTTGTAGTACTCGCATCACCAAAAAATGACGTATATAAAAATGAAAGAAGAACTCAATGAACGACTCAAAACTATATTCATTCCAAGTAAAAACAATTGAGGGAAAAACAACCACTCTTGCTGAATATAAAAATAAGGCTTTATTGATTGTAAATGTGGCCAGTAAATGCGGATTTACAAATCAATATGCAGGACTTGAAGCGCTTTACCAAAAAAACAAAGACAAAGGATTAGTCGTCCTCGGATTCCCTTGTGATCAATTCGGAAATCAAGAGCCCGGCAATGAAGAAGAGATTAAAAATTTCTGCAGCCTGAATTACAACGTGACTTTTCCAATGTTTTCTAAAATTGAAGTAAATGGGGCTGATGCCCATCCTCTTTACGAGTATTTAAAAAATGAGAAAAAGGGAATCCTGGGTACCCAAGCAATCAAGTGGAACTTTACTAAGTTCCTAATTGACCGCCATGGAAATGTAGTAGAGCGATTTAGCCCCCAGACTGAACCCAAGGATCTAGAAAACCCCATTGGTACAATCCTAACCCCTTGAGAAAAAAAATAAATCCTTTTTCTCTTTTAACGCCAGGCACAACCGCAAGCAAAATTCATTCTAGCATTTGAATTTATATAGATTTTATAAATTATACATTATCATATAAACTATGACTAGAAACTGCCTATTTCAATCTTCTTTGATCCTATTTTATATTTTTATTTTATTTACTTCCCAAAGTGCACTATCCGGGAGTTCTGGATCTAAGGCGACCAATTTGAAATGCGGTGTCAATTCACCTCATATTGAAATAGACGACGTCATCAAAATGATAGATCAAGTGAGTTGTAAAAATAAGCTGGCCATTTTTGATATTGATGACACCATCCTCACTACTCTTTTACCGGGAAGCGTAATACCTATAAGAAATAGCCCCACTTACTGGGAAAAATTAGAAAAGCACAGGTTTACCACCTTAGGTTTAACCGCCAGGGCTGCTCTCCTTTTTGATGAATCTATATGGCCTCAACCTACAATCATGAACAAATATTATAAAATATGTGAAAATTATAAGAAAAATCATAGGGCCAAGGATTTTATTCTAAAAAAAGATCAATTAGAAACTTATAAAGCTCTCAATTCAGCTTTAAAATCCGCTAAAGCTTCCGAGGCATTTACCTTTAATCTGACGCACAAAAATCCATATTTTTTTTACTCCAGTCACCCTCCCAAACTTGAGCTTGCAGACCAAGATGATACGTTTTTAAGAATAAAATCTTGTGAGGATATGAAGGGAATGCTCAGTTTTTCAAATGGGGTATTATCAGTTTCAGGACAGAATAAAGGCAGAGTATTCCAAGCTTTTTTAGACTATCTTAAAAAATCAAATCCTCATGAATTACTCGACTACGACTGTATCTTTTTTGCTGATGATTCTGCCATAAATATTAAAAATATGATTCAAACTTTCAAAAAGTCTAAAGGAGTGCATCTTTTTGTTCTTAAAGTGAACACGCCAGATGAAACTGCTGAAGAATGTGAAGTTCTAAAACACATTCTCCCTAAATAATTGGGTCTGCTGAAAACTATCAAAAACAAGATTGATATTCATTCTTATCCGGCGCATCAGGTTCCATCTCGAGATATTTTTTAAACGCTCCGCAAGCGTTTCCAAGGTCAGCCGTATCCCGATAGATAATACCTAACCGTTTATAAAGCGTCGGATTGGCTACATCGAGAGTAATCGCCGTCTTCATAAGCATGACTGCAGCCTGATAGTTTTTTAACCGATAATTTGCCCAAGCCGCGTTTTGTTTCGCATCGGATGAAGTCGGAAGAATCTGCATTGCTTTGCTGAATTGCGTCAGCGCATCCTGTGGATGATTCATTTCTAAAAGCTCTTTGCCATAAGAGAGAACCGTTTGTAAGTTATTTGAATTATTTTGTAATTCTTTTTTAAACTCTTCCGCTGCAATATTATGATTTCCTTGGACTGAATATAAGGTTCCTAAATAAAAATGCAAATTTGGATATTTTGGATAAATTGCAAAAATTCGATTTAACTCTTCTTTCGCTTTTTCGAAATCTGCTTTTTTTATAAAAATTTTATACCGCTCTAAATAGCCCGACGGATCTGATGGATTTCTATCTGAATAGGACTTGAATGCTAATTGCGCTTTATCCAAAGCCCCTTTGTCAGTCTGTTCCTGATTCATAAAAATCTGAGCTTGGAGTTTCCATGTATATGCATAATCAGGATTGACCTGCATAGCTTGATCTATGTTTTGCTGGGCTTGTTGCCAATCCCCCCTTTGAATCTGAAATTCCGCAATTGCCGCTAAATACTCTGCGCGAGCGCCCGCCCCTTTCTGAAGCTCCTCTTGCAACATACTGATCGCTTTATCAATGGATTCAGTCTCTGCGACACATTTGCTTGTATTAATGATAGCATCTATATTGAGTGGATCGAATCGAAGTGCCAGCGCAAAAAAGAAGGGGGCATCTTTAAAGTTTTTTATCGACATGAGACTCTTGGCATAGGCAATATAAACGTCTGGATCAATGGAATCACGAGCCATAGCTTTTTTGTAAAAAGTCTGGGCTTCGATAAAATAACCCTGCTTTTGATACATATCGGCGGCTGCCTTATCAATTGAACTTTGACTTACAGGAAGTTTTCGAAATTTATCCATTGCCTGACTGGCTTCTTCCCATTCAAAAGTATCAATTAGACTTTCTATATATTTAGACCAAACCTGAATATCCTTCGGAGCGCGCTCTGCGGCAAGTTTATAATTCACTCTCGCATTTTCTATATTGTGCAAATAATTAAACATATCCCCTATCTTCACTAAAGGAAGTGGGGATTCAGTATTTGACTCTCGTGCTTGAAGAAGAGGGACAAGCGCATCTTGGAATTTTCCCAGCTGAATCAGCTTCTCACCCTCGCCTAAATAGTAATACATTCGTGCCTGTTTCTGAGCAGCCTGAATGGATTCTCCCGCTTTTGCTCTCAAGGTATACAATTCCAAAAGATAATTATGGTTATCAGGATCCAGTTTAACTGCGCGTTCTACATCGCCTAATGCTAAATTCCATTTTTTACCGATCTCTTCAAATTGAGCATAGAGATAATAAGCCAATCCCAACTCCTTTGAAGAGATCAAATTTTGATGCCCGAGAATAAATTCAAGATGGCTAGCGGCATCACTCAATTTGCCATTTTTACTCATCAAACTAGCTAATTTAAGCCGAGATTTTACATGACTCGGATTGAACTTAATTGCTTTTTGATATTCTCTCATCGCTGAATCAAAATCATTCAAATTTTCTGCTATCATTCCTCTCAAATAAAATATTTTTGAGCTATATACTTTATTATCGGGAATATCCGCTAAATACTTCGCTCCATTTCCTGCATCACCCCTGGAAAAAAATGTGAGCGCAAGATAATAGAACATCTCTGGTCCATAATTTTGGTGAGACTTCGTGTATTCTACAAGTCGATTTTGTGCAGCTTCTGGTTTGTTTACAACGATATAAAACTCTACATCTGCAACTACAGCTTCCGCCAAATCAATAGCCTTAGCCCTGGACATTTCAATTAATTTTGAAATAACTGAGAAATAATTTTCATCCTTATTGGAAGAATCAATTAGATTCAAA
Organism: Oligoflexia bacterium; assembly: GCA_963758495.1. Classification (GTDB taxonomy): domain Bacteria; phylum Bdellovibrionota; class UBA1018; order UBA1018; family UBA1018; genus CAVWVI01. Next base: position 1,498,666 of record CAVWVI010000003.1, on the reverse strand, counting down.
TAGCTTGATGCGAGCATGGCAAGCGACTTCACATTATTAATATCATAGGATGCTGATAACCTGAGCTTATCGGCCGCGATTTTGTATCCTTGCACAGTATCTGCCACATAAAATTTCATTGCCTCATTGTAGATTTGAACACTTTTGGCCGGATCAGATCGCCCCTGGATATAACCAGGAAGCTGGGGTCTTATGGGAGCCATCCGTACTATTTGCGAACTCTCCGGCTCAGGCAATAAAAGATCGTAACCCAAGGTACCTAAAACAAGAGCGAGAATCAGCCCCACCACCATTTCTCTCACTTTTGATTTCTTAGCCCCAGTACCGTCAACACCCCGAGGCTTCCCTTGAAAAACAATGGTCTTTTCTTGAGAGATTTGACGATTAGCCCCCCCCAAAGCCTGTTTAAAGACATCCCTGTCACTATTATTTTCCAAAACTACATGATCTAAAACTACTTCAGCACTCTCACTCGAAATACGGGTTTTTTGCTCCTGATCTTCGGGCTGAGCTATGATTTCCAACAGAGGCTCTAAACTCCCCACGAGTGTCCTGTCCTGATCTTCTTCTGAATTGGGTCCAATACCTTCGACTTTTTGCTCATCTAATTGACTATTCGTCTCGAGGGAAGGTAAAGAACCCCATGAATTTGTAGTAAGGACTTGGGTTGCTCCAGGTAGCACTGCAGTTTTTGTTTGGAAACTTAATCCTTGAGTGGCATCGATTGGCTTATCAAGAATGCTTTGCCCTAAATCTTTTTCAATTTTGCTAATCAATAATTCAGCGATTTTGGGTATTTGATTAATATTTTGCCAATCGCCTTGAGGATATTCTCGGGCAACCTCTGTACCTACGATTTGATTCTTTAAAATAAGAAGCTGAATCCGTTCGAGATCCAAAGGACCTAATATTCGACCCGATGATAACTTAATTTTATAGGTCTGCTTTTTGTTCAGCTCCATCCTGGCCGCCCTCCCTGGAGGCAGGATCCCTGTTTTTACAAGCTGGTCACAGCTTTTTTTGCTATGTCAACTATCCAAGCTGGCAAAATACCGAACTGGAAAGTTAATAGAACCATTGCAGCTAAAGCGAAACCGGACCAAACTGACACACGTAGAGTTGCTGGACTACCAATCGGATCACGCATGTACATGTAAACCAAGACCCTGAGATAATAATATACTGAAACAGCACTACAAAGCACGCCAATCACTACCAGTATAATTTCATTTGCCTGAATAGCTGAGTAAAAAAGGATATATTTAGCGGTAAACCCAGCAGTCGGTGGAATTCCCGCCATAGACAGCAAAAGGACCGCCATCGCAAATGCTAACCAAGGATGCCTCCGTGAAATTCCTGAAAAATCATGAAGATTGAGTCCAGTATCTTCTCGCCCTGCCAAAAGAGTGAGCACGACGAAAGCACCTAAATTCATTATGGCATAAACGATAATATAAAAAACAACAGGCGCAAATCCAAGTTCACTCTTTGAGCCGGAAATAATTCCGATTAAGAGATACCCTGTATGAGCAATGGATGAAAAAGCCAACATTCTCTTCAAATTGGTTTGAGTCAGTGCGACAAAATTGCCTACTACAAGTGTGGCAATAGCGCATACCCATAATACGTCATGAATATGACTCTGGAACGACTCCGAAAGACCCGCTCCATACCCTAAAGCGATAAAGACTCGAACTAACGTAGCAATCGCAGCGGCTTTGAGAGCCAGTCGTCATAAATCCTGTAATCGGGGTAGGAGCACCCTCATAAACATCAGGCATCCACATGTGAAAAGGCACCGCTGCAATCTTAAATAAAAATCCAAAAAGCACTAACGCTGCTCCTAAAATAAAAACAGGGCTCACATTTTCAGGATGAGACTGAATTACAGAAAAAATAGACTTGATGCCCGTAGAGCCACTGCACCCATAAAGAAGGGCTGCCCCATAGAGAAGGACCGCAGAAGCTGCCGATCCTAAAATAAAGTACTTCATTGAGGCTTCATTAGATTTCCGGTCGGCCCTTCGAAATCCTACTAATACATAAACAGCGAGAGACATGAGCTCTAACGCAATAAAGATCACAATGAGATCCAGTGAGGAAACCATCAACATCATACCCAATGCAGAAAACAGCATCAAAATATAATATTCTGGATGTTGTAACTTCTCCTTATCGAGATAGCGTAACGAAGAAAAAGAAGTGAGACAAACCGAGGATAAGAAAACGATATTGAAGATATTTGAGTAAGGATCAGAAATCATCATCCCATTAAACAGTGAAACAGGGCTTTGAGGTACCAGATCCAACGAGAAGAAAATGCCTGCAATACAGGTTAAAACTGTAATAATAAATACAGGCCACTTTGGTTTTAGCAATCGAGACACACTTGCTAAAACCGCCACCAAAGTACCGCCAAAAGTCCAAAAATAAGGCATTAAAGCATGAATTTGGCTTTGACTCAAACTCAGTAATTCAGGGCGAATTATTTTTAAAGATTCCATTTTTAATTTCCTCTAATAAGAGCGATCTCCGCAGTTGGAATCACACTTTTTTCTGATTGCGTCACTAAGCCAATTGAACTCCGAGTCAAAAATCTCTGAATGGAGGGTTCCATTTTTTCAAAAAAGAAATTTGGAAAAATCCCCATTACAAAAATCGCCAACAAAAGAGGGGCTAGTACAATCATTTCTCTCAAAGAAAGATCCGTTAATTTTTCATTTTCCGAATGCTTAATTGGCCCAAACATCACTCGCTGATACATCCACAACATATAAACGGCACCAAAGATGACACCCAAAGCACCAAGAGCGGTCAGAGCCGGATTTACTTTCCATGTACCTAGAAGAATCAAAAATTCTCCCACAAATCCATTTGTGCCAGGAAGTCCCACAGAGGAAAGGGTCACAATCATAAACGCCACAGCAAACAAAGGCATAACTTTTGTTATACCCCCAAACGCAGCGATATCTCTTGTGTGCCGCCTCTCGTAAATCATTCCGACTAAAAGAAAGAGAGCCCCGGTAGAGATCCCATGATTGAGCATTTGGTAAACAGATCCCGTAACAGCGACTTCATTGAGTGAAAATAATCCAAGAATGACATACCCCATATGACTCACTGACGAGTAGGCCACGAGTTTCTTAATATCCGGCTGTACCATCGCGACCCATGCGCCATAAATAATAGCAATCGCGCCTAAAATCATAAATGGATATTGAAAGTACGCTACTGCTTGGGGAAAAAGAGGGAAGCTAAAACGCATGAATCCGTATCCACCCATTTTCAATAATACAGCTGCTAATATTACACTGCCGGCTGTAGGAGCTTGCACGTGTGCGTCAGGTAGCCAAGTGTGCAATGGAAAGAGAGGGACTTTGATTGCAAATGCTAACGCAAATGCGAGAAACAGGAGATTTTGAGGACTCCATAATCCACCGCTTGCTATTTTGACCTGATAAAGATCTAAGAGAGCCGTGGAATAAGTCCCCATTTGCACTTTATGCTGGTAAGCAAGAAAGAAAATCGCCACTAACATCAAGAGGGAGCCTACCAAAGTATAAAGAAAAAACTTCGTTGCAGCATAAATGCGTTCTTTTCCACCCCAAATTCCGATGAGGAAATACATAGGGATGAGCATTGCTTCCCAAAAAACATAAAATAGAAACATATCAATTGCGACAAATGCACCTAACATTGCGGTCTCAAGGGCAAGGAGAAGAAAATAGTATTCTTTGACTCTATTTTCAACAGCACGAAAGGAGCAAAGAATCGCAACTGGCATCAAAAAGGTTGTTAAGAGGATTAGCCAAAGACTAATGCCATCAATCCCTACCGAGTAGCTAATTCCGAGCACCGGCAGCCAATCTACTTTTTCGAGAAACTGAAAATCTGGACCTGCCGAATTAAATTGTAAATAAAGCATCAAAGACAAAACAAATGTAGCCAATGATCCTAATAAACTCCAAATGGGGAGTGCGGCTTTACCCTTCTTCTCATTCGGAAAAATAAGAAAGCCTACAAATGCCCATAGAAGAGGTAAAAAAACTGTAAAAGTGAGCAAATATTTTTCAAGTCCAGCCATAAACTAAATACCCCGCTGTCGCAACAAGCCCAATAAGAAGCATCACTGCATAAATTTGAATCGAACCCGTTTGAATGAGGCGTACTGTTCGTCCAGTCCGCTCAGAAATCATACCGACTCCTAAGACTATTCGATCAATAAAGGCGACATCAAACCCTTTCCAGAGTGCCTGTGAGAGTCTGTGAATCGGACGAACTAGGAGAGCTTCGTAAATCTCATCGACATACCATTTATTTTCTAATAACCGATGTAATAAACTAAACCGTTTTGCATTGGCCTGAATTTGTTTCAAATTACCATAACTGAAAAATGCCACGCCAATACCAAAAGCCGCACCCACCACACTCAGGGCCATGAGTGCCCACTCCATATGGGGAGGCACCACAGAGCCCATCCCTTCATGAACTGGAATTACCGGCTCTAGCCAATGTTCAAGCCAATTCAAATGAGGCATACCTATAAAACCAGCAATCGCGCTGCAAACAGCTAAAATCTGGAGAGGTATGGTAATCACTGAAGGAGACTCGTGCACATGTATGGCGTGTTCTTTAGTATGATCACTCGCAGTACCCTGGTGATGATTTTGATGACTGTGATGAGAGTCATGGCTTTCTTCGGATTTAAACCGAGGAGCACCTAAAAACGTCAGATAAAATAATCGAGTCATGTAAAATGCTGTCATAACAGCCGTGAGCATACCCATAATCCACAAGAAGGTAGAACCCTGCGGTGAACTAAAGGCTTGCCATAAAATTTCATCTTTGGAAAAAAATCCGGAGAAGGGAGGAATTCCACAAATAGCCAACCATCCTAATGCAAAGGTTAGAAAGGTCTTCGGCATTTTTGATTTCAACCCGCCCATTTTCCAAATGTCTTGTTCTCCACTCATTCCATGAATCACACTGCCCGCACCTAAAAACAGAAGTGCTTTGAAGAAGGCATGGGTAATCACGTGGAATACTCCTGCTGAATAGGCACCTACACCACATCCCAAAAACATGTAACCGAGTTGCGAAACTGTGGAATAAGCTAAAACCTTTTTAATATCTTTTTGTACCAACGCGATTGTCGCCGCAAAAAAAGCGGTAAAAGCTCCCACACTCGCTACAACGCTCAGCGCAGTAGGTGAAAGACTGTAGAGAAAGTTCAGTCTTGAAACCATGTAAATTCCAGATGTCACCATAGTCGCCGCATGGATCAATGCTGAAACAGGAGTGGGCCCCGCCATTGCATCGGGCAACCAGACATAGAGTGGAATTTGGGCAGACTTCCCCATACATCCAACAAAGAGCATAAGACAAATAGTGGTGATCACTCCATTACTCACTAAAGCAGAATTTTCCCCTAAATGCGTCACCGCGATACGCAGTGCCTCAAAATCTAGAGTCCCAAATACGGAAAAGATAATGAACATTCCTAATAAAAAACCAAAATCTCCAATACGATTTACAATGAATGCTTTCTTTCCTGCTTTAGCCTTCTCTTCATCGGCATACCAAAAGCCAATCAGCAAGTAACTGCAAAGCCCTACGCCTTCCCAACCTAAAAATAAAATAGGCAAGGATGCACCTAAAACAAGCATCAGCATTGCAAAACAAAATAGATTTAAATATGCGAAAAATTTTCCAGGTGACTCATCATGAGACATATATCCGATAGAATAAATATGAATCAAAGTCCCGACACCCGTAATGACCAAGGTGAAAAGCGTTGAAAGAGAATCGACTCGAAACGCCATATCCAGATGAAGCGGACCCACTGTCATCCATGGGTAGATCACTTCTTCAAAAACTCGATGTTCGCCTTCCAAGCCAAAGAGCTTCAGAAAGAACATCAAAGATACAATAAACGACAGAAAGATAAATACTGTCGCTATCCATCCAGTCACCTGGGCGCTTGCCTTTTTCTTGCCAGCAGGGGCTTGCCCAAATGCATACCAAAGACCATTCACCAAAAAACCCAAAAGCGGAAATACGGGGATCAGGGCCAACATAAGTTACTCCCTTAATAACTGAATTTCGTCCGTGTCTACACTTCGCAATGTTCGAAACATCGCGATGACCAACCCCAGACCCACAGCTGACTCAGCAGCAGCTACAGTGATAATGAAAAAAACTGACATTTGCCCACCCATGTGGTGCAATTGCTTAGAAAAAGTAACAAAGGTAAGATTCACTGCGTTCAGCATCAATTCGATACTCATCAAAATTACCAGAATATTTCTACGAATGAGCACACCCGTAAATCCGATAAAAAAGATAGCAGCACAAAAGGATAAAACAACCCACGGTTCAACTTGCATCATCTAAGACCTCACACTGGAGAGTTTTCTCTTGGCAATAGCAACTGCCCCAACTATTGCCGCCAACAAAAGTACCGACGTCAGCTCAAACGGCAAGATATATTCGGAGAACATCAGCTCGGAGATCACTTGCGAATTGCCACCTGCCGCTTCAATATTTTCTGGAGTGAACTCTCCGATAGGAGCACCCATATGACTCTCTTTAAAAGCCCAAATAAAGACTCCCAATAATGCCGCACACAGGAATCCGGATAAGAGGCGAACTAAAATATGTGACCTGCCAAGGTCGAAAGAAGGAACATCAGCATTGAGCAACATAATCACGAAAATAAAAAGAACCATGATCGCACCTGCATAAACAAAGATCTGTAATGCAGCAATCAAATGGGCGTCCAGCATTGCATAAATTCCCGCAAATGCGAAGAATACCATCACTAAACTAAATGCACTCGAAACAGGATTCTTTTTCAAGATCACAAGCATAGAACAAGCTAGAGCAAGTCCAGCAAACCCATAAAAAAAGACCGGGGATATATCCATTATTTACCACCCCTTTGTTCGAGTAAAAATTCTTTGTCATAAACTTCACGAGTAGTGGTGCTCATTTCATAAATGGTACTCAATTTAATTGCATCCTTTGGACAAGCCTCTTCGCACATCCCGCAAAAGCAACACCGGAGTAAATCTATTTCAAATTTCACAGGGTATTTTTCCTTATCAGGTCGCTCCCCAGCTTCAATATGAATACATTCGGCAGGGCAAACCGTAGGACAAAGCATACAAGCGGTACAATTCTCTACGCCATTGGTCGCTTTGATATAATGAGCACCCCGAAACCGCTCCGAATAAACTCTACGCTCTTCTGGGAATTGAATCGTTACCTTAGGCGCAAAGAAAAAGTTTTTAATTGTAATCCAGAGCCCTTTTATAATCTCTAAAAGGTAAAGCTCCTGCAAAACCCCTTTTTTCTTTTTCAATAGCATAAATTAAATCCACCCATAATAAACAAAAATACCTGTGCCCACCACATTAGCCAAAGCAAGTGGAAGCATCACTTTCCATCCCAAATCCATCAGCTGATCATACCTGAAGCGAGGCAAGGTCCAACGTACCCAAACAAAGAACCACATGAAAAAGCCGACTTTAAGCCAGAATGAAATCATTTCAAAAATAACTCGGGTCCACTCTGCTGCCATCTCTGTTTGTTGAAAAAACCCCTGAACCCCATGAAGCATCAAGCCCATTCCAGGAAGCAGCTGCCAACCCCCAAAAAACAAGGTAGCGAGAAGACCTGAAGCGGTCATCATATTGATGTATTCCGCCATCATGAACATGGCGAATTTCATTGAGCCGTACTCAAGATGATATCCTGCCACAATTTCCGATTCACCTTCAGGCAAGTCAAAGGGCAATCGGTTGGTTTCAGCAAATACAGAAACCAGAAAAATTAAAAACCCAAGCGGCTGAATAAAAATTCCCCATTTAGGAATTTGCAATGCAGATGAAATCGGAATGGGCCCTAAGGAAGTCAGAAGTTCACCTTGCTGTCGAACGATATCTCCCAATTTGATACTCGAGAACGCCATGATAAGACCCACTACAGAGAGTCCCATTGATAATTCATAACTAATCATTTGCGAGGCACTGCGAAGACTTCCCAACATCGTGTACTTACTATTGGATGCCCAACCCGCCATGATAATTCCGTAAACACCCAGGGAGGCGATCGAAAATACGTATAATAATCCAACATTCAGTTCCGCCACTTGAAAATTTACAACACGACCCTCTATCGTAATAGAACTTGCGAATGGGATCACCGCAAAGGTCATAAAAGCGGGGATGAGAGAAACCAGCGGCGCAATAATATAATAAAAGGGCGTAACATGACCGGGGACTGGATCTTCCTTCCAAATAAATTTAATTGCATCTGCAAGAGATTGAATGATTCCTAACGGCCCTACCCGGTTGGGACCTAGACGGTTTTGCAAAAGCGCAGAACCTCGACGCTCTACCCAAGCCATAATCGGCACAACTTGAAGAAGAACTAATACCAAAAACCCAGCTTTCGCTCCTAATGCAATCCAGCTAAAAGTATCCATAGGTTAAGCTGCTCCAGACGAAGTCTTGCGATTTGCCCACATCATTAAAATTTCGGATAGCGGTTTACACGCTCCAGGTGGGAGAATAGCCCGTCGGATTTTCTGCTCGCGTCCTTCGTAATTCAAAACCGTTCCGTCTTTTTCAGCAAATGAGGTTCCAGGTAAAATCGCTAAAAAGCGCTCCACATCTGACCTCATAAATACACCTAATCCAATTGCTTTAAGACCATTGAGATCAGGGACTACAGCACGCCCGCCCCGAATCACCAAGACGACATCTGTATCTGTTGGCATTTTTTCAAAACCTTTAATGCCTAGTTTTTCAAAACCATGAAGATTGGAGGTCTTGCTTTTTCTTTTTAATATCTTATCTGCTGCAGCATCATCCTCAGCGAAAACAACCCCCGGAGTTCCAAAATGATACATTGAAGAATGAGGCAGATGCTTTGGCAGGAACTGAAGCAAAAGAGCTCCCTCTTCTTGAGTCAGATCGGATCCCACTAATACGGTGACTTTTTTTCCTGCAACGGCATGCTTCACAAAGTCAATTGAAGCTCCCCAATCTGAAGCACTTAAATTTAACTCTTTTCCAACAGAAGGTTCGATCACGCGCTCTTTATTATTCACGTAATGAAAGTTCATCCGTCCTTCATCACACATCCAATATTTATTAATCTCCATATTTTCACGTGGAGTACAGCGGTGAATCAGGTCGGCATCCTGATGAATATCCATATTACAGCCCTTGGAGCAGCCCTCACACACTGTGGGCGTCTTTTTAAGATACCAAACTCGCTTTTTAAATCTGAAATCATTTAAAGTTAAAGAACCGGTTGGACAAATATCTGCATAATTACCTGCGTAATCTGTTTCCAATGCCCTACCATCTATGGTGGTAATCTCAGTATTGTTACCTCGCTTCACAGCCACCATTTCATGAATACCAGCAACTTCTTCACCAAACCGAATACATCGTGTACAATGAATACAGCGATTCATATTCTTTTTAATTACCGGACCCATATCTAAGTCCATGTAAGTGCGTCGCTCTTCAGTATAACGGGAATAAGAATCACCATACTGAAATGAGAAATCTTGGAGATCACATTCCCCGGACTTATCGCAGATAGGACAATCCAAGGGATGATTAATGAGTAAGAATTCCATGGTTGATTTTTGATTTTGGAGAGACCGAGGAGAGGTCGTTTTAATCACCATTCCTTCGGTGGCTACAGTGGAACATGCTGTCTGAAGCTTAGGCATTTTCTCCACTTCAACCGCGCACATCCGACACTGAGCAACTACAGAAAGCCCTGGGTGATAACAAAAGTAAGGAATGGATACTCCAGCCTTCTTTGCGACCTCAATGATATTTTGTCCTGGCGTAAACTCTACTTCACGTCCATCAATCACGCATTTGGGCATTTTCCACCTCGAATATGAGCTTCAAAATCTGCTCGAAATTTCTTAACAAAGCTTGTTACTGGACCTGCTGCCGCATCTCCCAATGCACAAAGAGTTTTGCCATTAATATTATCTGCAATCTCCAAAAGCAGAGCCAAATCTTGCTCGCGCCCTTTGCCGTGTTCAATTCTCTCTAATATATCTTCCATCCATCTACAGCCTTCTCGACAGGGCGTGCATTGCCCACAGGACTCATGAGCATAAAACTTGGTGATTCTTTTAATGAGTTTAACGACACAATAGTCTTCACTTACAACCATAATTCCGGCTGAACCCAACATGGTTCCGATCTTCATCAGCGGTTCAATGTCTACTATGACGTCAATCTCATCCGCTGTCAGGACAGGAGCCGAAGATCCTCCAGGAATCACCGCTTTAAGTTTTTTATCATCTAAGATTCCATGACAGTAATCATAAATCAGTTGCCTCAGAGTGACACTTCCTGCAGGCAATTCATAAACGCCCGGCTTTTTCACATGTCCAGAGACACAAAAAAGGCGAGTTCCACCTGATTTTTCGAGCTTACCTAATTTTGAAAACCACTCGCCTCCGCGATTCATAATAAATGGGATTGCTGCTAAAGTTTCCACATTATTCACGATCGTGGGTCCACCAAATGCTCCTGCCTGCGCAGGAAAAGGTGGCTTCACGCGAGGCTCTCCTCGCTTTCCTTCGAGTGAGTTCAATAATGCCAGTTTCTTCACCACAAATATAAGCACCCGCCCCACGATGCACGGTGAGATCAAAGTGAAACCCTGAGCCTTGAATATTCTTACCTAAATACCCATTCAGATAGGCTTCATCAATAGCTTGATCTAAAAGTTTTGCTTCGCGAGTATATTCACCACGAATATAAATATAGCCCACATTTGCGCCAATAGCATGGGCACCAATAATCATCCCCTCAATTAAAAGGTGAGGGGTGTACCTCATAATATCACGATCTTTAAAAGTACCCGGTTCCGATTCATCTGCATTGCAAACCAAATACTTTGGCTTACTCGATTGCTTTGGAATGAATCCCCACTTCATCCCCGTTGGAAACCCAGCGCCTCCTCGGCCTCGCAAATTGGATTTCTTCACTTCTGCAATGATTTCGTCTTGAGGCATACCCAGAGCTTTTTTAGAGGCCGTATAACCCGCCATGCTCTTCAAATAATAATTAAGAGGGCGTGCTTCCTCATTGAAATGCTGGATATAAAGAGTATCAAAATCATCCACCATAAATTACTCCAAGCTATTTAGCAGCTGATCAAGGGTCTGAATGTTTAGTTTTTCATGATAGTCATTATTGAGCATCATCGCAGGCGCCGTACCACAAGCGCCCAAACATTCTTCTTCCATCAGTGTGAATTTCTTATCTTTGGTAGTTTCACCACATTTAATTCCGAATTTTTTCTCGCAATGCTCCAAAAGTTCATCAGAACCTCTGAGGCAGCAGGCAACATTTGTACAAAATTTTAAGTGATATTTACCCACACTTTTTAAATTATACATTGTATAAAAACTAGCGACTTCTCGAACTTGCGCCGGGTGAATTCCAATATAACGAGCGACTTCATCCATCACCTCTGGCGGAAGCCAGCCGAATTCATCTTGAGCCGCATGGAGAGCGGGCAAAAGAAGCGCTACTTTTGTTGGATAGCGTGGCTCCAATTTTGCCATCTGGTCATAGAATTTTTTCGAAAGAATTTTGGTTTCCATCTTTAACATAGCCTCTTTTTAGCGATCGAGCTCACCGGCAATTACATTGATACTTCCAAGCCCGGCAACCATATCTGCGATCTTCTCTCCTTGAACCATCGTCGAAAGACCTTGATAATGCCAAACCGACGGTCCCCGAATCCTCATCCGATGGGCACGAGGCGAACCTTTACTCACAATGTAAAATCCCAACTCCCCATTAGCAGCTTCAAACTGAGTATAGGCTTCACCTTCAGGAACTTCAAAACCAGTCATAAAGAATTTAAAATGATGAATCATTCCTTCCATTGTATTATGAACAACGTCTTTATCTGGAATTCGAACTCTTTTATCTTCTGACCAAATAGGGCCCTTTTTAATGCGATCAGCGCATTGACTTAAAATATTTAAGGATTGTCTAATCTCTGCCAACCGAATCATATATCGATCATAAACATCCCCATTTTGAGTCACAGGAACATCAAACTCGACATCCTTATAGAACATGCAAGGTTGGTCCCTGCGAAGATCCAAATCAATCCCCGCTGCCCGCGCATTCGGACCTGAATAGCTATAACTGAAGACAATTTTCCTTATTAAATACCGACACACCTACCGTTCGCTTACGCCAAATCTTATTATTGGTCAGAAGCTCATCCATCTCATCGATTACTTTTCTGGTTTTGGTAATCCAGACTTTCAGCTCTTTTTCAAAGCCCTCAGGAGCATCCGCCATCAACCCCCCAATACGAGTATAAGAGGTTGTCAGACGAGCTCCGCACAGCTTTTCAATCAAAGTATACGCTTCTTCTCTTTGATGAAATCCATAAAGAAAGAAGGAAAAAGCCCCTAGGTCAACTGCATTAATTCCAATACAGATCAGATGATCAATGACTCGTGCTAGCTCACAACAAATCATCCGAATCCAAATACAACGATCAGGAACTTCTACGCCCATCAATCGCTCAACTGACATGGCGTAAACCACATTATTCAGAAGAGCTGAGCAATAATTAAGTCGATCAGTATAAACGATGAAATTGTGAAAAGTTCGATTTTCACCCAACTTCTCTTTAGCCCGATGGGTAAAACCAAATTCACAGTAAGATTTTTCGATAGTTTCTCCATTGAGCTTCGCTACCATTCTTAATGCGCCGTGCATCGCAGGGTGAGTCGGGCCAATATTCACTATAAAACGTGAATCGCCCCATAGATCGTCTGGATCATGCTCGACCTGATAGCTATCGGGCAAATCAAATTTCTTTGGCTGAGCTTCAATTCTTTCAATCATGGATTCCTTCTCACTCCAAAAGGTTGGATCAATGGGTTCTGCATCTGTAAAGATTTGGTATCCTCTTAAAGGGTAATCCTTACGCAACGGATGTCCTACCCAACGAGAATCCATGAGGATTCTGCGAAGATCGGGGTGACCAGTAAACTTAACACCAAACATGTCGTAAACTTCTCGCTCTGCCCAGTCCGCACCTTTCCAAACAGGAGTAACGGTAGGAACTTCTTCACCTTCGGGTACTCGCACTTTTATCCGAATTCTAGCTCGATGAAGATGAGAAAAGAGATTGTAAACAACCTCAAAGCGCGGCTCAATTTCTTCATCGGTCGCTGTAATATCAGAAAGGAACCCATACTCAAATTCCGCTTCTTCTTTTAAAACCCTTAATACCTCACAATTGACTCTTTTTTCACATAAATAATTGGCACATCTGTTGGATATTCGTCGGGCATCCGAATTTCTTCGATCGCTGCCCCAAATTTTTCTTTAATTTGGCGGTTTGTTTTTTCCATAATATCTCCAAACTTTGTAACCAATCGCCGCCATTCGTTGGAATGGGTGTCTAATATCCATTCTCATTACCTCTTTTTCGATTTCAAACCTTAAGCGTTTGCACCGTTTTTTACGCTGAGCAAGCTGCCTCTGCGAATGAGTTTCACCTTTGGCTACCATATCTTGAAGCCTCATCAGAGCGTGAATAACTCCTTCTGGAGCCGGAGGACATCCGGGTACATACACATCTACAGGAATCATAGTATCAATCCCTTGTAAGCACACTATAAACATTGAAAATGCCACCCGAAGAAGCACAAGCGCCAAACGACATCACAAACTTTGGATCGCTCATTTGGTCATAGACGCGTCTTCAATACAGGCGCCATCTTTAGATTAATGATCCCGGCAACAATGAGTAAATCACTCTGCCTAGGAGAAAACCGACTACTTCAGCTCCAAATCGGGACATATCGTAATCTGAACAAAGTGTAGCCATCATCTCAATTCCACAGCAGCTCGTCCCAAAGGGAAGGGGCCAGAGAGCATTCTTACGACCCCAATTTACAAACGCATCCAAGCGTGTAGTTAAAAATCCTACTGATCCATCTTTACCCATAATACTTACCTTTCAAGAAACTGCTCCGACGACTATCGGCAAAAGTCACTCCCATTCAAGAGCGCCTTTTTTCAAAACGTAAAGATATCCCACTAATAAAATCGCAGCAAAAAACGCCATCTCAATGAAAATAAAGGAATTAATAGTGAGATATTTTTTATAAACGACTGCCCAAGGGTAAAAGAAAATCCCCTCGACATCAAATAAAAGAAAAAGAATCGCAACCAAATAAAACCGGACAGAGATTCTGTGGCGTGCGGAACCAAACGAAGGAACACCACATTCAAATGCCATATTCTTTCTTTTATTAGGAATTCCCTTTCCCAATAACGTAGAAAGCACAAGAATAGCTCCACCAATGGTCAGTCCCACCAACATGAGAATTAAGACAGGGATATAGCTCATGTTACTTTTTATAACTCTACGCGCAGCTAGGTGCTACCAGAAAATAAAGCCAAGTGATTGCCCGGCCCATCTAAATACGAAATCAGCAAAGATTCCGACAAGAACCATGGGAACGACTAGAATAGTTAAGTAAGCTTTTCTTGAAAAACTTGCAGTCATGACTGGGCCCGTAGATTCCTGGAAGTTTCCAACTAAGTTAAACGCCAGTCGGATCACTGCTCCGGTAGAAATAACCATTGAAACTATACCGATCATTGCCAAAACAATCCGATGGTGCCGAATAGCAACACCTATCAATGCAAATTTTCCAATAAATCCCGGCATAGGTGGGCTTCCTACTAGACAGAGGAGGAATATAACTAAACAAACGCACTCAGGTACAGCTCGTTTCAACATTCCTTTTAAGTCTTCAAGGCGGTCTGATTTGAGCTCGTCAAAAATAAAAGATAAAAGATAAAAGCTCCCCATTAAAGCAAAAAGCTCTATCACTAAATTATAAAGTAAAGCTGCAATTCCAACTTGATCTAGAACAAGCAAGCCCATCAACAAAAAGCCTGTTTCAGCTACGACGAGATAGCCTACCAGACGCTTTGCCCCCTTTTGAAGAAAGGCGAGCAATGCTCCCACCAACATAGTCATGCCTGAGACGAATGAAACAATTTGAGTCCAATCAAATTGCCCGAGTACTTCCCATTGCCCAGGAGCAGTCCCAGGCTTGGCAAAAACCACAATAAGGAATCGAATTGCAGCTGCAAACCCCGCGGCTCGAGCCCCAAAAGATAAAAACGCAGAGACCGGCGTAGGTGCACCTTCTAGTATATCAGGAACTAAGAGATACATAGGAAACGCGCCTATTTGAAAACTAAAAGCCAAAAAACACAAAGTAAACAGAACCAACATGACATTGTAGGATAAGGGCGCCAGCTCGAGGGCTTTATGCATTTGGTAAATATTCAATGTATGAGTGAATGCAAAAAGAATGGCTAGAGAATAAAGCAACAACGCGGTGGCGACCGCCCCAAAAGCCAAATATTTTACAGCTGCCTCGGTGGACAATAGAGAGCGCCACCCATATGCGGCAAGAAAATACCCGATCACATTCAAAAATAAGAGCGACAAAAAGATCAGTGTCAGATCGGCAGCAGAGGCGACCAAACACATCGCCAAAGCCGAGGCTAGAATCAAAGCGCAATACTCAGTTCTTCTACTTGCAGCAATTTCCTGAGATTGCGAAACTGAGAAAATAGAAAGCATCGCTAGCGTAATAAAAAGTAATTTAAAAAATAAAGAAAACCCATCTACAGAAAGAGTTCCTCCAAATACTTGTGCTGCTCCATATTCATACGAAATAATAGTCTGAACAAAAGCGCCTGCTAAACCCAGAAGGGAAGTGGCAGTGATGAGTCGGATTTGTTCACCAAAATAGGTGATTTCTCCTATAATTACAAAAGCTAAAGTTAAGGCCAGAAAGATTTCGGGCATAATCAAAAAAAACTCTTTCAAAGGCCTTCCTCCTCTTTTCTCAAGCTTAAACGATCATTTGATCGTCGACAGCAAAGTCAGCACAGTAGGTCTAATCCATTCAAGCAAAGGCTTTGGATAAAGCCCGAAAAACAAAAGTCCAAATACAACTGGCAACATATAGGCACGTTCTCTATAAGTTAAGTCTTCAAAAGAATGTGAATTTACACCAGAGTTACCCAAGAATATACAACGATACATTGTAAATAAATAATAGGATGCAAGCAGGAGTGCAAAGCCGGATACTACAACTGCCATAGGATGAATCGAATAAGTTCCAATGATGACTAATGCATGCCCTACAAATCCACCTAAACCGGGAAAACCCAGTAACGATGCAACCACAATCCCCGCTATGACGGCCATTGCAGGAGCCTGAGTTGCAATACCACCAAAAATGCGCTCATTGTCTTCACTTAAAAAATCAGAATGGCCTGTCCTATGAGCTAGAATACCAGAAAAAAGTCCAAACCCAGCTAATCCTAAACCTAAAATTAACTGTTGGTAAATTGCCCCTACAACACCTAGCGGACTCAGTGAACCCATGCCCATTAAAACCAAACCCACTTCGCCAATGCAAATAAACGCAAGCAATTTACGGAGGCCTTTTTGAGAAACTGCGCAAATACCACCCATAATCAGATTAATGGCGCCCACGATCACTATAATCTTACCCGTATAACCTAAAGTTTCAGGAAATAAGAGATAACAGTCTTTCACAAAGATATACATTGCTACTGGAACAGTCCCGGCACAAAGGGCAACAAAAACTGAAGAAGGTGCTTCTTGCGCAACCTCTGTAAACCAACCATGAAAAGGCCAGACAGGTGCTCGCAAAGATAAACCCATGCTCATTAAGACAAAAGACACCCCCGAAACAGGAAGCTCATAGCCGAGTAAATCAAATGTCTTCCCTACAAGTCTTCCTCCCGCTAATTCTCTTAAAGAAAAGCTGTGAGGATCAACTGAATAATAAACAAGAATCAGGGCTGCAAAAATGAATGCATCGCCCAATGAGGCCGTCACCATCGATCTAAATGAAGCACTTTCTCGACCCTCTCCTCCCCAAATCCCGACAAGAAAGTAAAAAGGTAAAGCGCTTAAACCCCAAAAGAAAAACTGTAAGAATAAGTCTTGCGCACAAACTGCTCCAAATAACGACGTCTGTAAAATTAAAAAAAGACCATGCATACCTCGTGCACCTGTCTTTTGATTCCACTCGCAAGCAATGAGAACGGGAAAAAGAATTGCGATGAGTAAAACGAGCAAAACATTGAGTCCGTCAATTCCCATTTCATAACTAATGGCATAGGAACCTACCCAACCCAAAAACTCAGTAGCTTGCAAATCCGCAGTCTGCGTCTGCAATGAAGCAACTAGAAAAATCGCAAATATGCTTGCAACAATACTCGCACCTAGCGCAGCCCACCGACTTCGAGTAGGAGGTAAAAATGCCTGTAGAATTGCACCCAGTGTTGGGAAAAATACCATCAAACTGATTAAATGATTACTCACATCATTCCCTTATAGTTTTATAAAATGAGACAACAACGCGAACCCTGAACCCAAAGCAAAAACTAAATACCACTGCAGATCTCCTGTTTGGACCAATTGAAGAATTTTAGCAGGAATCTCGACGGATTTTCTTAAGACATTACCTAATACAAAAGATAACCTAACATCCATCTGACTCACTCGTTCAGAAATAATTTTTATCCCCGTAAATAATCCCCGAGGAATCCAATTATTCCAAATTCTTCGATCAATTAGACCTTCTGCGCACTCTCCAGCCCATTTAACTCCAATAAGTACTCTGCGCATGGCCCCGGTTATTCCATAGCCTTGTGAGATAAATTTACTTGTTTTTGGGATCGCTTTACCGAGAGTGGCCCATACATCTTCCTTTCTACCCGCAGTCCAATAAGCTGCAACAAAAGCAAATAACCACGTCCCCCAATACAAACTGGAGGCCAGTAGAAAATCGCTAGACGGGGTAAGTTCAACTGACTTTGTCACAAAGAACTCATCAAAAAAAGAACCTAGGAATCGATCAGAATCACCGGGAAAAACACTTCCGGTAACAGATCCTGTCCAAATTACTCCTAAAGAGAGTAATACCCATAAAAAAAGAGAAAGTATTGACAACCACGAGACTTTTGAAAATTTACGTAATTTATTAATGCTCCAAGTTAATTTCCAACTCAGCAATACATATAGAAAAAATACCAAAAGAAAAAAGGTCATCACACCAGGAAAATTAATGGATTGGACAATCCACCGGACTGCTCCTGTCGCCGATATAAAACCGACCACACCAGTCCCAGCCGCTGCCCCTAAAAATGCGCCTACCTTAACCCAAGCTGCACGCTTTTTATTTCCATGGCTCTGAGGACATTCATCTTCCAACCCACTCCCTGCAGCAGATAAACAAAGAGCGCCTAAGCTCACCCCTAACAACAATGCCATTGCTGCAAGAGGACCCGCAAATGCAAGAAAGGCACAAGAGAGTGATAAACCGGCGGCCAGCCAGGCTCCAAGTGTTTGTCTCCACTTATTTTGAAAAAGACCTGAAAAAATAATCAGGATAGAGGAGCCTAGAGCGATCCATCCAAAATGAGGAAAAAGTCCTAGATTGACAAAAAAAGGCTCCAATCGAAGCAATAAAGGAAAAACCGCCCAAGCAGGGAATATCTGATTTAATAAGACCTTAATCGGAGGATAGATTTGTGAATTTGTAGCTGTCCCACTCGTGAAGGGAAAGGGTTGCATTTGTATAAATAAACCCGCCACAAGCAGAATAGAACCAATCCATGTTGACCCCAAATGATCAGCAGTAGCCTCCCACACTTGAGGTTGGTTTAAAGTTAACGCTGAACGATTTGCAGCAAGAATACAAGTACCAAAAAAAGCTAGCAAGAATCCTGCTGACCGTTCCAATATAAACTTTATCCCTAAGTGTGCTTCTGAATTCACTTCCCATCTTGATCCAATTGCAACGAATCCACCCAGAAGAGTTAAACTCAACCCTGAGAACATCAGCCAGGGAGTGAGTGAATTCCATGCGAGCGCAACTCCTGAAGTGGAAATTGCAAGCGCAGCATAAATCCTCTCGGGTCGAGACTCCCGTAACAGCACCCCATGATTCAAAAGTAGTCCCGAAGTTACAAGAGCCGCCAAAGTAGTCATTGCAAGAGCGACTGGATCTTCGAATATACCCACAGTGATTGCACCCGTGTCGCCCCGAAATCCAATCCAGCCCACTGACCAAATTTTAGTTTTAAATGCTTGTTTTAAAAAAAATCCGGAATCAAAGCCGACACAAGCGATAATTGCTAGTATCCCACCCCAAACCAGCCAACTTCCTTTGCCAGGGAGATCCTTTCCTAGACAAATAATCACGATCCCAAAAAAAAGTAGGAAAAGAATACAAATAGTAAGAAGAGTAGGTGAACTTTCAAGGATCGTCATTGTTTGAGCGCCTGTACTTTATTCATGGATATCCCCTTTTTTAAGAAAAATAACCGGATGGCAAGTGAGTATCCCACTACTAACTGTGCTATTCCCCCAAGCGTAATAAATAAACCAAAAATATGACCTTGAATTCGTAAGCCCGAAAATATTCCAGCTATGACGAACATCATTGTAGATCCCAAAATAAGAAGCTGAACTCCGATAAGAAGACCTAATAAGCTTTTACGAGAAATCATGCATACTAAACCTAATCCACCGATTAGGCCGGCCACTAGCATCATCATTCATTACTCCCTTCTAATCGTGCGATTACGCCTCCTCCTACTAAAACTAAGAAGAGAGTCAGTGCTAAAACCTCTAAAGAAAGTAAATTTTCTTGCGTTAACATTTGACCCATGAGCTCCAAGTCATTACTACCCGATTCTACTATGAAGGAGCTTGTGGGTAATTCTTTAACACCTAACCAAATGACCACCGTAAAACCAACTCCGATGACCACTGACAAGAGCGTGAGCAATAAGCCATTACCGATAGCCCGTGGGGCAGGTGAATTATACTCGCCAAACATTACGGAAAAAAAGATAAATGCAATCGTCACTAGTGTAGAGACAATCCACTGAATAATAGCTAGAAATTCTGCTCCTAAAATTAAATACATCCCGCCCACACCGAGTCCTGCCACCCAAAGAGCTAGAATGGCATGGCGAGTGTGTCTCGCAAACGTAGCCAAAACGACAGCAAAGATAGTCATTCCTGCGAAAATCCACTCCATCATAAAGTTGCCTCATCGTTCTCACTGAGTTGCCTTAAAGCAGCCCACTTCTCTCGTTGCTCAGGAGTCACTTGGCCTCTTCCAAAATTTGCCACTAAATCCGTTAGATTATAAGCTGCTCCTTCGTACTGGCGAGTATGAATTAAAGATCCAGGTTGGCACGTCTCTACACAAAGTCCACAAAAAATACACCTTGAAAAATCAATATCAAAAGTAGAAACCCAAGTTTTAGAGGTATCGGCTCCAGGTTCTTCTTCCACCCGAATGCATTGAGCCGGACAAATGGTTTCACATGCCTTGCAACCGGTGCACCGATCAATGTCATTGAATAATAAGCCACGACTTCGTTGAGGCAAATCATCCGCCGTTTTAGAGGAAACAGGATCTGGATAACCTTCTGTTACCTCTTTACGAAGATCACCCCATCTAAATATATAAGGAAATGCAGTCATACAAGACCCTGCAATTGACCATGCTCCTAAACAAACATTTCGGACATAGGCTCTTATGATTGAAAAAATGGAAGTTTTCATTAAAAAGCCCTCCATCCTGCCCATAAACTTGCACCTATTAGAGCGACTAGAGAAAATGGACTCAAAACCTTCCAGGAAAAATCTGTAATCTGATCGACTCGACTTCTAGAGTTCACTCGTGCAATCCAAATCACAAGGAGCATGAGAGCAAACGTCTTCAATAATAACCAAATCAATTCTAAAAACCCTAATGGGGCAAATAATTCATTTCTTTTCAGCCATTCTGAAAGGCCAAAAGGTAAAGCCCATGCCCCTAGAAATAAAACAACGGTGATCACTGACCAAAAGAAAAAACCATAAAATCTTCCAAACCTGAATAAGCTGAGTCGCCTCCCATAAAGATGAGATGAAACTCCTCCATGAATATCAGACATCGAAAGACCTCCATCCAAAGGAGGTACCGCTAACAATACGAGTCCACTCAACACAAAAATAATAAACGCCAAAGTCTGAAAGGGATTAGAAAAAAGAGTCCAGTGCCAAGGGGCAAATCTTTGCGATTCTGCAAGCACGCTCCAACGAAAACTACTAGCGCGAACACCTGTACAGATAAATGCAATCAGAGCAGGGAATGATCCTGCAAGAGTTTGCGCGGCAACTCGAATTCCCCCAAACCATCCAGGAACCGAACCTTGACTCAAGCCTAACAACATCGTGCCCAGGGCTAAAACTAAAGCAGCCCAAAAAGGAATGAATGAACTCATTTCAGTATTTACTAAAAGAGCTAACGAACCCAACGGCATGACTGCAACCGTTGAATAGAGCGCCATGGTATAAATACTCAACCAGACATTCTCTTGCCAACTCCATTCTTCACGAGTTTCCTTTTGTAATAATTTTAATAAATCGACAAGGGGTTGTAGCATCCCCACTGGGCCGCTTCTTTTTGGACCCACGCGGGCTTGAAGATCAGCACTTAATTTACGCTCCAAATAAAGCATCACCCCACCAGAGGGCACTACCACAAAACAATAGGTGCAAATTAAAGCAAGTAAAGTATAAACTGCTTCAGGCAAATCAGTACGAATTCCAAAAAGACCACACCAAGCAACCATCCAGGAAACCGTCGGATTTGTCATCGATCTGCCTCTGCAATTCCTAAATCCAAACTTGCCAAAACAACGGGAAGATCTTCAATCCTAATTCCTGTAATTAACTTTGGAATAGCCATTAGAACGGCAACAGTAGGTGTTCGAAACTGAATTCTACTCGGACACTCTCTTCCATCTGACACTACATGGCATCCTAACAAACCCCTAGAACTCTCGATCCTTGAGTAAGCTTCGCCTGCTGGGACCACATATTCTTTTCCTAATTCTCGATTAAGAAATGCTCCGCCTGGAACTGCATTTACCAACTGTTTAAGAATTTCTATACTTTGCGTTAACTCTCTCAGCCGTAAGATGAATCGATCATGAACATCACCCAGATATCCTTCTTCGCCTCTTCCTAAAGGGATTGTAAATTCTATTTGATCATAGCCCATATAAGGATTGCTTTTTCTAACATCATTTGAAATTCCTGAGGCTCGAGCATTGGGACCTGTAATGCCACAGGAACGAACCAAGTTTGCAGGCAAGGTCCCGACATAAGCGGTTCTCTTTAAAAAAATATGATTAAAAGTAAATAAATCGTTATATTCTTTCATGCGAATTCGAATTATTTCGCACGTCTCTAAAACTCGTTCAATAAAACCATCAGTTACGTCGGCACTCACGCCTCCGAAACGGAGGAAGTTTAATGAAAACCGAGCACCGGTGAGTAACTCAAACAAATCCAAAATTTTCTCACGGTCTCTCAGTACATAGTGAATAATAGTTTCAGAACCTACGGATTTGGCCATTCGCACCATGTAATAAAGATGGGCGGACATTCGTGTAAGCTCAGATAAAATAAGTCGAATATTTTGTGCTCTTTTAGGAACTTCAATATTCGCGATTTCCTCAACAGCTAAGCAAACAGCAAGCTCTCCAAATAATGAAACCTCCGGATCCAAATGATCTGCATAGGCCACTGTAGAATGCCAAGTATGTAGCTCACATGCCTTTTCTAAACCTCTATGCAAAAATCCTGTTTCAACTTTACAAGACGCAATAATCTCACCATCTAAACTCAACTGCAACCTCATCGGCGCAGGCAACGCTCCGTGGTAGGGGCCAATTTCCCAAGTAGTTAAATCCGTTTTTAGGGCGTCCCTCGAGTTCTGTTTCATGAGGAAGAAAACTTCTTTGGATTTGTTCGATCCAAGGTACGTGCATGCGTTATTCCCAAAAAACTTTCAGGAAACAGATAACTCTTTCGTAATGGAAATCCGTCCCAATCCTCAGGAAGCCGATTCATCTTTCGTAAATCCCCATCTTCTTCATTCAATCGAAATTGAATTCCAAACATTTCTTCAGCCTCTTGCTCCATTGGCTCTCCCATGGGCCAAATCGAGCGAATGGATGGAAACAAGACTCTACTTTCTGAACTCTCTGGAACTGCAGAGGCTCGTATCACTAAACTATCTCCTGTAGAAGTTGAACGAACGAAATAGGTAATAACCAATACTTTATCAAACTCTACTACAGATAAATTCTCCAACCAGTCTATCTTGACTTCAACCCAGGACTTTAAGGCAAAAGCAACCTTCTGGATCACTTGCCCTTCAATCCAAATCGATGAAAGGTCAGAGCGCCCAAAACGTCTACTTTCAAGGATAGCCCCTGGAACTGTTTTATTTAACTTCGCGATGAGAGAATTCTTGTCCACAAATTTTTTCCTGTAAGGCTATTAACCCATTCATAATTGCTTCTGGTCTAGGCGGACAGCCGGGCACATAGACGTCCACAGGAATAACCCGATCTACACCTGGAACGACCGAATAACTGAACTCGGGAGAGAATGCTCCACCACAATTCGCACATGCCCCCACCGCTAAAACATATTTCGGAGCAAGCATGGCATCATAAAGACTCTTCAAATGCGGAGCCACTTTATAGGAAACCATCCCACAAACTATGAGCAAATCTGCTTGTCGCGGATCGACCTGGGGTAGACATCCGAATCTCTCCAAATCATATCTGCAACCCATAGCGCTCAATACCTCATCTGCGCAACACCCACCCCCCGTTGACAAATACCAAAGAGAACGAGAACTCGCCCATTTCAAAAGCCTACCCACGGTTGATAAATAAAAGGATCCTTTCATGAACTAATCGCTCTTCTTTTCTTTTCGAATTTCCATTTGAAATGAACTCAACCAACCCATATCACCCTTCCTCACTGAGTAGAGTAACCCTAATACAGCAAATCCCGCTAGAGTCACTATTGCGACTAAGCCTTTTATTAATCCCTCTCGATTCTCAGATTTAAGGGTAATTGCACAAGGTATCAGCTCTAATGCTAATGTAATCAAGATCAATGCGGCATTAGCCGCCAAAAAAAAGCGGACATTTATTCTTTGGCCTAGAATCGTTCGGTTAGGTTTAGCGCCTTGAACTTTAGGTAGATTGAAGGCTTTGCCTCTATTTTTATTAAAAAAGACATATGAAATCGCAGCTAGGCTAGCCGGAATCCCCAGCGATAGAATTGCAGCCAAAAATACGATATAATAGGAATCCCAACTCCTCATGATTAGCATATCTCCGATAGTTTGCGAAAAGGTTACTGAAGTTGAAATTTTGTGTCAAGGTAAGTAGATTGCAACCTATGGTTTCCTGCAATATTGATTCGCTTCTCCGTTCTATCACTGAACAGGCTGCACCTACTCATATACTGGGAACCACTGCATCCACTCGTGCCTTAATTGTCGCACGCTATTCCTTAGTCCGTACACAACAGACTGAAAAACAGGGGCCCCTTGTCGTACTTTGCCCTAATGATGACATCGCTAGTGAATTTTGTGCGGACTTAGAATGTCTAGCTACCACAGTAGAGGGAAAAAGTTTGAATGTTTACCATTTTCCTACTTGGGAACAATCTCCATACAGCCCCATCTCTCTTTCGCTTCAAACTCGGCTTGCAAGAATCAAAGTTTTAAGCGCTTTGGCAAAAAATGAGTTCCCACACATCATTATCACGACTCCTGCTGCATCTTCTCAAGCCACTCTTACGAAAAACTACTTTCTCCAGTCGTCTCTCCTCATCCAAATAGAACAAAGTTTGGGTTCACGCGAAACTTTTATTACCAGACTCCTGGAATCTGGATACCTGAGGGTAGACCCTGTAGAAGACCCTGGAACTTTTGCAGTGAGGGGTGAAATCATCGATATTTTTCCTCCCGACCAAGTCCGGCCTATCCGAATTGAGCTTTTTGGCGATACCGTCGAACGAATACGCTCTTTTGATCCCAGCACCCAACGAGCAGTCGCTCATGAACAAGCACTCTATTTAAAAGTCTTTATTCCTCCTGCTCGAGAGGTTCTGATTAACAAAACAACGTCTTGCATTCTCAGAGAACGCATCAAAAGCCGAGCAGATGACATGGGAATCTCTCGTGCCATTCGAGACCCTCTTCTTGCTTCCGTCCGAGATGGTATTTATCCAAGTCATAGCGATTCTTGGGCACCTTTTGTTTACGACAAACCTGCTCACTTTTGGCATTACCTTCCAGTAGACTATAGGACGATTTGGAATGACGCATTCAGTTGCCAACAGGAATGGGATCGATTTCAAGAGGAACAAAATAAACGCTCAGCAGAAGCGGCACAGTCTGAGGTCATTGCGCCCACAATTGAAGCTCTTTTTCATTGGAGCCCTTCCTTAAAAAAGACCATTCAGGACCACTCACACATTTTTATGGATCGAATGGAGTTAGCATCTGCGACATCAGATGATTCCCCAAATTCGCATCGCGTCTCTATCCATCCCAATACTCATCTTTCTCATGGTTCTCGCCATTCATTGGGGGAGCTAGAACCTGAATTTCGAGTTTGGATCAAACAAGGTTTTAGAGTTCTGATCCTTGCCTCTACTCAAAGTCAGCTAGAGCGCATTCGCTTTCTATTAGAGGGGAGAGGACTTTCATGCAAACAAGAGGGGCTGTTACAGCCTTCCAACATAACATTAAGTATTGGCTCTCTATCAGAAGGATTCCGTTGGGCAGATGAAGGATTAGTTATATTAACAGAAGGAGAAATTCTAGGGGCCAAACATCTCAGAAAACAACGTAAAGTATCCACTCTTGAAAGTGGCTCCGCAGCGAAAGACTGGTCTGGACTACAAGCTTTATCAGACTTAGAAATAGGTGATGCTATTGTTCATGTCGACCATGGGATTGGACGATACCAGGGCATTATTCGTCTCGACCTTTCGGGTGCGCTCAGTGATTTCCTCTCATTAGAATACGCCAATAAAGATAAACTTTATCTTCCTGTTTATCGACTCAACGTCATTCAAAAGTATATTGGCATGGGAGATAGCATCGCACTGGACCGCCTTGGAAGCCAACAGTTCGCAAAAACAAAGGAGAAAGTACGAGAAAGCGTAAAAAGACTTGCTTTTGACTTAGTCCAACTCTATGCAAAACGCAAAATAAGTACGGGCATTCAATTTTCTCCTCGTGATGCAGATTTTCGGGAGTTCGAAGCAAAATTTCCCTTTGATGAAACTCCTGATCAACTCAAAGCCATTGACGCTGCTCTTGCAGATATGGAAGCGGGACGAGTCATGGATCGTTTAATCTGTGGAGACGTGGGATACGGAAAGACTGAAGTCGCAATTCGTGCTGCCTTTCGAGCTGTCTCCGATGGAAAGCAAGTGGCGGTTCTGGTTCCTACTACTATTTTAGCTCAACAGCATGAACAATCCTTTAAATCCCGCTTGAAAGATTATCCACTCATCATTGAAACCATTTCGCGATTTAAAACACCTAAAAACCAAAAAAGTCTGCTTGAAGCCGTTAAGAAGGGTCGCGTGGATATTATTATAGGGACGCATAGACTTCTCTCAAAAGATGTCATTTTTCATGATCTGGGCCTTATCATAGTAGACGAAGAACACCGCTTTGGGGTTGAACATAAAGAGCGTTTAAAAACGCTAAGAACAAATACCCATGTCTTGACTTTGACAGCTACGCCTATTCCTCGAACTTTGCACATGGCGCTCTCCGGCCTTCGAGACATTAGTCTAATCAATACTCCACCTATAGACCGTCTGCCTATACGAACTTATATTTCACAATATGATGACGCCGTAATCAAACGCGCCATTGAGTTTGAACTCTCTAGAGGAGGTCAGGTATTTTTTCTCCATAATAAAGTGCACTCTATTTATAAAACGGCTTCTCGAGTTCAGGAGTTAGTACCTGCCGCACAAATTCTTGTTGCCCATGGACAAATGCCTGAACGGGAACTGGAAACTGCAATGGACTCATTTTATCATAAGAAGAGCAATGTTCTTATATGCACAACAATTATAGAATCAGGAATAGACCTTCCATCTGCAAATACCATTATTATAGACCGTGCAGATACCTTGGGGTTAGCACAGCTTTACCAAATTCGTGGCCGAGTCGGGCGATCACAGCAAAGAGCTTATGCATATCTTTTGATTCCACATGAAAAACGAATCACGGAAGATGCTAAACGTCGTCTCGAAGTCATTCAAAAATTTGTCGAACTTGGAAGTGGTTTTAGCATTGCCTCACATGACCTCGAAATTCGAGGGGGGGGTGATATTTTAGGTCCACAGCAATCTGGGAGTATTGCAGCTGTTGGGTTTGATCTTTATACGGAAATTCTTGAAGAAGCAATCCAAGAGCTTCAAGGTCAGGATTCGGCCACTCTAGAATCCAGTAGAGAACCCGAAATTAAAATTCCCTTCCCCTCTTTTTTGGCGGAAGCTTATGTCCCCGATGTTCACCAAAGACTTTCGCTCTACCGCCGCTTTTCAGCAGCATCCCAAGAGACAGAAATTGATCATCTCGAAGAAGAAATGAGAGACCGCTTTGGAAATCCTCCCATTGAAGCACAGAATTTACTTTGGTTAATTCGTATTAAAATCCTTTTAAAAAAATGTAGAATTGATGCACTCACCGTAGGTCCAGAAAAGGTTTCTCTTTTGCCAGGACCTCATAGTCTCCTGAATCCCATTCGAACCATAGCCTTGCTTTCTGCATACCCCGATCGGTACCAATTGAAGCCAGACTCTAAACTGATCGCAAAAATAGCGACGACCTCACCCCGCGATCTTTTCTTTGGACTCGAAAGCCTATTTAAGGAGTTTTCCTGATTTCTAGTAGTGATTTTCGACAGAATATGCAAAAACTTACTCAGTATGCATAGATTTCCATTATTTATATTAACTGGACTCACGTCGTTTGTTGCATTAGCGTCATTTTCAGAAAGACAACTTCAAGCGAGAGTCATTTTGGATCGACTTGAGGCATCTGTGAACTCCTCCCTCATTTTAACGTCTGATGTTTCCAAATTCCGGGAAATAGTAAAATTGAGATCTCAGCTTGATCCTCTATTTGCGGGAACTCCAGTTGCTGCCAAGGGAAGTGATGCACCTACCCAGGAAATTGTCGATTTTCTAATTGATGAGCGTATCATTTCTCAACAATTTCCAAAAACAGACGGAGAGGTTGAACAAGAAATCAATTCGATTCAAGCCACTAATCATCTGGATCGGGCTGCTTTAAAAGAAGCCCTTACAAGAGAAGGATTTAAATTCTCAGATTACTTCGATCTTATTCGAGATTCAGGAAGTAAAAGAGATCTCATTGACCGGGATATCAGAACTAAAGTCAGCATTTCAGATGATGATATAAAAAATTATTTTTATAATCACTACGCTCGAGAATCTTCCTTCTCTTCTCGCGCCTTTCATTTAGAAATTATTACAATATCACCTAAAAGCTATAAAACCTTTGCCGCCGCAAATAAAGTAGCCATTCAAGCTCTAAAAGATATCAAAGGGGGCGAGTCTTTTGAAGAAGTAGCAAAGCGCGTCAGCGATGATGCGTCTTCCACCTCTGGAGGAGATTTAGGTGTGCTCACTGAAGATCAGATGCACCCAGTGATTCGAGAGCACGCAAAAAAACTCAAGATTGGGGAAGTCAGTGACGTCTTTACGGATAGCTTATCCAAGCGAAATTACATTTTAAAATTAGTCGATGTGAAATCAGATGACAGTGAGCGTCTCAACAAAATGAAAGAAGAAATTAGAAATCAGTTGAATGCTGCCGAATATCAACACCAAATTTCACTTTGGCTAGACAGACAGAGACAAACCGTATCCATTCATCGAGCTGCTCCTTGACCTTTGCTTGGATATTTCCCTGGATATTCTTATGACGAAAAAATCAATTCTTGTGATTACACCAGGTGACCCCAAAGGAATAGGGCCCGAAATTACATGGAAAGCCATTCGTTCAGGTCTGCTCGATCAAGAAAACATAGCTTTGTTATGCATCGGTGCTCGAGAACCTTTTGAAGCACTCCAAGCACCGATAAAAGAGGTTCCTATTGACGCGGATACTTTTGAGCCTCCACCAGGAACCCATTCCACGGTTTGGCTTTTACCCGCACCCCACAAAGCTCCTCCTGGTCTGTCTCTAGAAGGTTTTCAATCGGGTTGGTCGATTCAACATGCAACGCGACTTGTGTTAAATGGGTTTGCTTCTGCTCTGGTCACAGGCCCTATCAGCAAAGATCATTTACAAAAGGGTGGCTATCATTATCCAGGTCATACGGAGTTTCTGGCTCATCTTTGTAGCAATGTGGGTAGCAATGTGGGTACCAATTCAGCTAGCAACTCAGATAACATTCCCGGTGGTACTCCCGAAGTAACAATGATGCTGGCAAATGAACTCCTCCGCGTTTCTCTAGTCACTACTCATTTAGGAATACACGAGGTTTCTGCTTCCATCACTCGGGGAAAAATTAAACGAGCGGTGATGCAAACCATTCAGGGCCTTAAAAGTTTTTGGGGTCTCGATAGACCCAAAATCGCTGTTACGGCCCTCAATCCGCATGCTGGCGAAAATGGACTTTTTGGAAAAGAAGAAATCGACATTATTGAACCAGAAATTCAAAGTTTAAATCAAGCCTCACAAGGGCAGTTCCAAGTATCGGGCCCTTTTCCGGCCGATACATTCTTTGCAAAACAGCTTCTTACTCCTGTTCAAAATCGATTTGACGCCGTCGTATGTATGTACCATGATCAGGGATTAATCCCTGTGAAGCTGCTTGATTTCCACAATACCGTCAATGTAACGTTGGGTCTACCGATCATTCGAACTTCGGTAGATCATGGCGTTGGATTTGATATCGCAGGGAAGGGTATAGCGAACCCATCTAGCCTCCTGGCCGCTATCAAGTTAGCAACTCGGTTTATCCAAAAGAGAAACGCAGGTTAAATAAAATGACATTAAAAATTCCATCTTCCATCTTTCGTGAATATGATATTCGAGGTCTTGCAGACACAGAATTGACACCAGAATTTGCTGAATGCCTGGGCAGAGCTTATGCGCTTTATATATCAGACCGATCACCTGTAGCTTCGCGCAAAACTTTGACTGTTTCTGTAGGATGGGATTGTCGACTCTCCAGCGAAAGCTATAGAACAGCCCTGATTTCTGGATTAACCCAAGGAGGGCTAAATGTCATTCGCTTAGGCATCTGTCCGACACCCCTCACTTACTTCAGCACCTTCGATCAAAATCTAGATGGTGGAATCATGGTTACCGGCTCCCATAATCCTGGCACCTACAATGGCTTTAAAATCTGCATTGGCAAAGATACAATTTATGGAAAACAGATACAGGAAATTCGAGTATTAATGGAAAAACTAAGCTCGGGCTTTGTTTTTAAACAGAAAACGGGTGAAGTTTCAGATTTTGAAGTCATTCCTCAATATCTCAACTACCTTGTGAAAAATGCAAAACCATTAAAACGAAAAAAAATTGTTCTAGATGCGGGAAACGGTACAGCAAGCACCGTTGCTCCTGAGTTGTTTACACGACTCGGAGCAGAAGTGATTCCTCTTTTTTGTGAGCTAGACGGAAGCTTCCCGAATCACCACCCTGATCCTACCGTACCCGAAAATCTCAAAGACCTGGTAGCGGCCGTCATTCGACACAAAGCAGACTTTGGAATCGCGTTCGATGGTGACTCGGATCGAATTGGCTTAGTAGACGAGACTGGAAGAATTCTATTTGGTGACGAATTGATGGTTCTTTTCTCTCGCAGTATCTTAAAAACCAATCCTGGTGCCACCATTATCTCTGAAGTTAAATCAAGTCATAAGCTTTATAATGATATTGCAGCGAGGGGAGGCAAACCCATCATGTGGAAAACAGGTCACTCGCTCATTAAGTCAAAGATGAAAGAAACTGGGGCAGCCCTCGCCGGAGAAATGTCAGGCCACATCTTTTTTGCAGACCGGTATTTTGGATATGATGATGCCATCTATGCTGCACTTCGTGTCTATGAAATTGCATCAGATACCCCGGAACCTCTTTCTTCACTTTTAGTTGATTTACCTCACACCGAATCCACTCCTGAAATTCGAGTGGAATGCGAGGAGGACAAGAAATTTAAATTGGTGGATGAAACAAAAAGCCGCCTGGCTGCCCAGTACAAAATCATAGACATTGATGGAGTCCGCGTTGATTTCGGAGATAGCTGGGGACTAGTCCGCGCTTCTAATACCCAACCGGTACTCGTTTTACGTTTTGAAGCCTCTACTTCTCAACGTTTACAAGAAGTCAGACACATTGTAGAAAGTGCTTTGATCAGTGCTGGAAAAACAATTGGACACAAGCCATTAGATCTTCGCACATCTGCAAGCCACTAAAGGCCACCGAGGGAAAGTTGATTTTATGACAACAAAACGTCGTGCACCTCTTAATAATGACGAAGCCATCGTCGTGCGAGGCGCTCGAGTGCACAATCTTAAAAATATTGATGCTGTCATTCCGAGAGATCGACTCACCGTGATCACGGGGCCATCGGGTTCTGGCAAGTCGTCACTCGCATTTGATACTATTTATGCCGAGGGTCAACGTCGTTATGTGGAAAGCCTCTCTGCATATGCCAGGCAATTTCTAGAACAGTTAGGAAAGCCAGATGTTGAATCCATTTCTGGATTAAGCCCTACGATATCAATCGAGCAACGAACCACGAGCTACAATCCTCGATCCACGGTAGGAACTGTTACCGAAATCTATGACTACCTACGACTGCTTTACTCTAGAATAGCAAAGCCTTTCTGCTGGAAATGTGGAATGCCCATCCAATCGCAATCCCCTCAACAGATTGTGGATCATATCCTCTCCTCTCCTCAGGGAACACGCATATCCGTTCTCGCTCCTATCGTTCGTGGACGAAAGGGAGAATACCAAAAGGAACTGCAGCAGCTTCGCCAAAGGGGATTTGTTCGGGTGAAAGTAGATCAAGAGGTCCTCGACCTTTCACAGGATATTTCTTTAGATAAAAACAAAAAACATGATATTTCAGTCTACATTGATCGTTTAATTATACCTATAATTAATCCAGCCGCTAGTCCTTCAACGAATAAAGACGATCTGGGAATGTTTGGCACTCGTGTCAGCGATTCCGTAGAACTTGCTTTGAAACTAGGTGAAGGTCTTCTCCTGCTCGAAACTCAAGAAAATTCTGTCCGCAAAGAAACTCTCATGTCAGAAAAGTTTTCTTGTGTGAATTGTCATATCAGCTATCCAGAGCCTGAACCCAGAACGTTTTCATTCAACAGCCCCATGGGAGCTTGTCCTCAATGTGATGGTCTGGGAATTGATCCAGCAAAGAGTCAAGCAAAGGACAAAGAAGATGAAGAAGCTCTTCTTAAAACTGAACGTGAAAACGAACGTGATGAAATCATAGCTCCCCGTGAAATCACTGCAGAAACAGATGCGTGTCCATCCTGTCTCGGAACACGACTCCGTAAAGAAAGCTTAAGTTTCAAACTCGTAAATAAAAATATTGCCGAAATCTGTAGCTTTTCCATCCTAGAAGTCGCACGTTTTTTCGAAACTCTAAATTTGAAAGATCGTGAAAAAATGATTGCCGATCGAATCTTAAAGGAAATCAAGGAACGTCTCCATTTCCTCAATGAAGTCGGTGTCGGTTACCTCAGCCTAGGTCGCTCTGCTCAAACCCTTTCCGGTGGAGAAGCACAAAGAATTCGATTAGCGACTCAGATCGGAAGCTCCCTGGTAGGTGTCATTTATGTTCTGGACGAGCCAAGTATTGGTCTCCATCAACGCGACAATGAAAAGCTCATTTCCACCCTCTCCCGCCTTCGTGACTTAGGGAACACAGTACTCGTTGTCGAACACGACCGAGAAACAATTGAACGAGCAGATTGGGTTTTAGATTTAGGACCAGGAGCAGGCAACTTAGGTGGACATATTGTTGCAGCTGGCACCGTCAAAGATATTTTAAAATCTAAGAAAAGTTTAACCGGTCGCTATTTGCGAGGTGACTTAAAAATTGCAATTCCCAAAGTCAGACGCCCATGGACGTCTGACCGCGCTCTACGAATGGAAGGGGCTACTCAAAATAATTTAAAGAACATCCATGTGGATGTGCCACTAGGTGTCCTGACTTGCGTCACCGGAGTTTCTGGAAGCGGTAAAAGCACTCTCATTATTGACACCCTTTATCGCTCCTTAATTCAATCTCTCTATAAGATTAATTATGGCGATCTTCATGTCCGTAAAATTCACGGCATGAACCATATTGATAAAGTGATCGACATTGATCAAAGCCCGATTGGAAAAACTCCACGTTCCAATCCCGCCACCTACACTGGCCTTTTCAGCTTCATTAGAGAACTTTTCGCGCAACTTCCTGAATCCAAAGTTCGGGGGTACGGTCCAGGAAGATATTCCTTCAATGTAAAAGGAGGACGCTGCGAAGCATGTGCAGGCGATGGCACCACAAAAATTGAAATGCACTTTCTCCCTGACGTCTATGTTCAATGTGACATCTGTAAAGGCCGCAGATACAATCGAGAGACCCTGGAGATTCGCTATAAAGGGAAAAATATTGCGGACGTTCTTGAAATGACTGGCGCCGAAGCCTATCCGTTCTTTGAGGCAATCCCTCACATCAAAGCCAAACTCAAGATCCTTAATGAAGTAGGCCTAGGCTATCTTCATCTCGGGCAAAGTTCCACCACTCTTTCTGGGGGTGAAGCACAAAGAATTAAGCTCTCTAAAGAACTTTCTCGTCGTAGTACAGGTCGAACTGTCTACATACTAGATGAGCCTTCTACAGGGTTACACTTTGATGACATCAATAAACTGATTGCCATCTTACAAGCTCTGGTAGACCAAGGAAACACCGTCATCATCATTGAACATAATTTAGACATCATTAAAGTCGCAGATCATATTATTGACCTAGGGCCGGACGGAGGAACAGCGGGTGGTTCTATTATCGCTATTGGAACCCCTGAAGAAGTAGTTAAAAACAAGGCGAGTCATACCGGAAGATTTTTAAAATCTTACCTTGAATAAAACCCGGCTTATCTTCCACGAACAACGGTACAATATTTTCGATAAATAAAACCTAGAATACCCGTGGATTTCTCGTCTACAGACGTAATAGAGGTAATTCCTCCTGTACGTCGCGCGGTTTCAATACTCGCATCTCCAGTTGAGATCAATCCTAAATAGGACTGTAAACATGCCTCGCCGACTCGAGTTCCGGCAAGGTTTTGAGTCACAGCTAGACCCGTTTCTGTATCCGTATAGAGAAGACCCATATTACCCACCCGAGGCGAAGCGCAGGCAGACAATATAAAGATTGGAATCAGATAAAAGAATGCTTTCGTCACGACGACCTCCATTTTAAAAATAGAATATCCTTAAAACGGAATATTTCCACTTTATTGGTAAACAACAGTTGCTTTTAGAAAGCCTAAATACATCCCGACTACCTGATTCTTGGAAAAAGCAGCTCTGCTTCCTCCCAACTGAAAACCTTTGACTCCTGCAGCATTTAACTTAGTACTATTTCCAGAACTTCCATCGCCTACATTCGATCTGATATGATTAAAACCAATCTGGTTACCAGCCCCATCATTTAAGGAAACTTGAGAATCAAATGAGAGTGTAATCAGATGATCTTTCTCTCCAGTTGCATAAAATTGAGTAGCACCCTGATCAGTAGGCTGTATCACTTGGGGTTTTGAACCTTGAGTCACTTCATTCAAAGTAAAATTCTTCTTTGTATCCATACCGAGTGGGGTTACCACTGTAACTGATACATGAGCACTAGCACTTGCAATTTCGCCTCTTTGAGAGTGAGCATAAGAAGAGTTTTCTGTAACGGCGAATAGAGCAACTAAAGTGGTGACCACGATACCGGCGATTAAAGTATTTAATGTATTATTTTTTAAATTTGTGCTTTTTATTATCATAGTTAATGATAGTAAAAGCAATTCAGATGCCATCGCTTTCATCAATACAAACAGTAGGTTATGGGATTAAAAAAAGAAAGGCGACTTGAATTACGTTAACAACTGTCTAAGTATTATACAATTTAATTAAATTATATTTGTTAATTATTTACGCACGCATGTTCTCTTTAATTGAGAATTCTCTGGGTAAGGTTGAATTCAATTTCCTTAATCATTGGAATACCTTCTTCTGAATTTCCAGACATGTCTACCTTAAATGACATTCGTTCATAAAAACTAAATGTCTTCGGGTTAGCGATAGAGTTTAAAGTAATTTTTCTTCTCTTCAGAGAACCTGGATTTGCATTTGTGGCTTTAAGATTTTTATTTTCTAAACTAGTAATTATTTTTTCTCCAAGCTGCTTTCCCTTTGCAACACAGATTAAATCAATAACCACAGAATCTTCCGTGAAGCCGTCTCTACCGTGATACTCATAAAATGCAAGACCCACCAACTTTTTTCCTTCAAATACTGTTATTAATTGCGGATAAGCATTTTCTTGAGTACTGAATTGAGTAGATCCTCCATTAAAAATAGATTCTCTTAGTTTAGATATAGAATACTGTATATAAGAATGAGTAATTCTACCTTGACACACTTCCTGATAAAGATAATCAAACGGGTTTGTATTTATTCTGCTGCTATTATTGTTCCAGCTTTCTTCAAAGCTGTAATTGGATTCAATCATTTTTTTAATGGATAAGAGAGTATTATCGATCACGACAACCTCATGATCTTGAGCGTCTTTTGTTGGATCATGAGGTGCCATTTGGCCTAAGATCCTCGTCATGAGTTCATTTTGTTCCTTACATGCTGATTCATAGGCATCAATATAAGCCTGAAAATTATTGGAACTATTTTCAGTTGCCTTAATAACGCTCGGTATTTTTTTAATCGTACCTTCGTCAATAAAAAGTGAATTACATGCAAGTACCCATGATGGGCTCAGACCGAGCGCTATCAATAAAGTCCAGAAATTAATTACCATTAGCTTATAGCTATATTTAGTTAATTTATTCATAATTACTTAAAAATACATAATGAATTCATATACGATAAAATATGAATTCATTATAATTCCCTGAAGAATTCAATGACTTTCTGTTGATCAGCCCTGACAGCTAAATCAAATTCAGCTGATAAACCATTCCCCTTAGATAAGATCACTTTTCGAGCGTGATCGTATTCAGAATCACTCATATCATATCTGAATAGATCTAGTATTTCTAATATTTCATCTAAACCTGCAGAAGACTTACTTATCATAACTCCATCCTTCGTAGGATTTACCTTAAGCAACAATGGTGCCGACGACAAAGTATTGGAATTATGCTGTTTTTATGGGTGTTTTAAGAAAATAGTGTTTATATTTTAGACAACTGAAAATCGTTTAGAGTATAAACTTTAATAATTTAAATATTTTTTGACAAAACCCCTTCAATCGACTCTATAGCGTTCCGAATTGAAGCATCTATTTTTATACTCACTTCAACCTTACTACAAGCATGCATAATTGTTGTGTGATCTTTACCACCGAAATGAGTTCCAATGTCTTTAAAACTCATCCCCGTATGTTTTCGGACTAAATACATCGCGATTTGTCTGGCCAATGCGATTACCTTGATGCGAGTTGTACTTCGTAAATCCTGAATTTTTACATTATAATATCTTGCTACAGCTTTTTGAATTTCGCCGATTATAAGATTGTGAGGCACTTCATTGATAGCGTTAGCGTTATTGAAATCTCTTTTAGCTTCCTTTGTAACGAGAGTCAGTGTCTCTAACTTAGTATCAAGCGAGACATGTTCTTGCTCTTTTAAGTCAGCTTTATTGTAACGAGTTTTAAAAGAATTAGTCTTTTGTAGCGAAGTCAGGGCCATAAGTTTTAAATGAACATCGGAGATAACTTTCGAGACCTCAGTGTACTGTTTCTCTAGTGTCATTACTTTTAATGCTAGCTCTTTTTGGATTGAGGACTCACGGATTTGAACAAAAGCACGAACAATAGTTACATTTACTTGAATGGCCCGGTCAGTATTCAAAACACTTGCTAACATTGTGGCACCATGCTCCGTAAAAATATAAGGTAAATATCGCCTTCCTCCATGCTCAGTGCTTGAAATTGGAAATTGTGAATTCAATTCATCACATTCATTTTCTGTAAGTCGAAATCTAAAATCTTCCGGAAACCGACTGATATTTCTCTTTACCTGCTCATTTAAACGCTTAGTTGAAATTTCGTAGAATTTTGCTAAGTCGACATCCAGCATTACACGCTGACCACGCATAAAGTAGATCCGTCGCCTAATTTCGCTAATTGTTAATTGCATGGCATGCGATCTACACCCTTTTAGAATCTCGCACCATATTAAATCATAGTAAAATTTACTTCTGTAACTTGAGGTCGCAATTTGCGACCTCAAGTTTTTTGAAATCTTAAATTAACACCCCAAAACTTGAACTTCCAAAGCTTATAAAACTTGAGGTACCAATTTAGCACCTCAAGTTTTATTATCTAACTAATTGATTTTAAATGTGAATTTTTATTAAATTTTAGAATCTTACAACTTGAGGTACCAATTTGGCGCCTCAAGTTGTACCCGAAATAACAAATGACGCATCGCAACTTGAGGTCGCAATTTGCGACCTCAAGTTTATGTATATATGAATTTTAAAATAAAAATTGGTAGGCAAATTTAGGTAAATCTAACTTGAGATGCCAAATTGGCATCTCAAGATTTCCTATATAACTAGTTGATTTTAAATGTAAAACCCAATGAACGCCGAGAAAATTACAACTTGAGATGCCAAATTGGCATCTCAAGTTTTGATATCTAAGACTATAAATAACGCATCGCAACTTGAGGTCGCAATTTGCGACCTCAAGTTTGGAGAACAATTCACAACTCTCTCATTTCGCTATCTGACGGCACATCAGCGACCTTAAAGAATCATACTCATCTCCGTAAAAGATAAGTATTTCTGATAGTTACCATGTTCACTTTTCTTTAAGGTCGCAAATTGCGTCCTTAAACGAGGAAGCCATGTCACACTTCACTTGATCGTAAGTAATTCCTTTAGGGCTGTTGACAAGCACTACACGGAGTCCTGTTGTGCCGTAAAGATTTGGATTCCCGGCGCAACAGGACTCCGCGTAGTGCTTACACTTGATTCAGGTTTTAGAAAAGTTACAAAAATATGAGGAGGAAAAAGGGAATTTAAAAAGGGAGAGGAAAGTGTTTGAAAAAAAAGTTCTCAACAACATTTGTGGGGTCACAAAAAATGATTAACCCCGCAGATGTCGTCGAGAACTTACATATATACAGATCTCAGTATTTGACGAAAGCGATAACGAATGCGTACAAAACAAGAGATTCGATCAAGGCAAGACCGATAATCATAGGTACGAAAATTTTATTTTGAGCAGATGGATTACGTCCAATCCCTTCCAAGGCTGCTGCAGCTGTTTTACCTTGTCCGAGAGCTCCACCGAATGCTGCAATACCGATAGCTAATGCGGCTCCAAGTGAACCCATACCTGCTCCATGTGCCGCTGCTGCTTCATCAGCAAAAGCGAACGAAGCGCCAAAAGTCATTACTAAAGTCCCAATTAATAACAGGGTCTTACGAAAATTCATTTTCAATTCATCCTTTCTTCTCAATGATCATGTGATGTCGACAGGGAAATATAGACCATCGTCATCAAACAAAAGACGAAGGCCTGTATAAAGGCCACGAACACTCCCAGCCCATAAAAAATTACAGGTAAGAGGTAGGGTACCAATGTGCTAAAAACTCCGAGGACGACGTGATCGCCCATAATATTCCCGCGTAAACGAAACGCAAGGGAAAGTGGTCTAAAAAGGTGGGAAGCTAATTCAATGATGATCATCAAGGGCGCTAACCAAAGAACTGGTCCTAGAAACTGCTTCAAATAAGCCAACCCATGGGCTTTGAATCCAACGTAATTGTAATAAATAAAAACAAAGATACCTAAAGCCAAAGTAGTATTTAGATTATCTGTAGGAGGCAAAAGACCTGGAACAAGCCCCACAATGTTGCAGGTAAAAATCAAAGCAAAAAGCGATCCGATGATAGGGAAATAAAGAGGGGCATCGTGATGTCCAATTACAGACTCAGTCAACTTAAAGAGACTTTCCGCAATAATTTCAAAAAAGTTTTTATAAGTCAGTTTTACATCAGGAACTAAACCGCCATCCGGTCCTTGCATTGCGCGAACTAACTGAAGCTTTGCAATGAACGTAGTTGCAACCAAAACCAGACATACCACAATGGTCATTGCGACATGATTGGGAAGTTCCTTCAAAAGAGGAATATAAGACAGTAAATTAAAACCATGCTCCTCATGCATTAGATAATACCCTCATCGGTTCCATAGGCGTTTTTCGTTTGTACACTTGGTTAGCCCTGCCGTCAACCGCGAGCTTTGCGGCTCGACCAACTTCTCGGGCAAATTCTCTGGAATGGGTCCTGTCGTCCTCTTCTCTTTTCCAGAATTTCGTTAAAGTTCTTTCTGGGAAAGCTGATAGATTTTGTAAATTCCTAGACTCAACCCACTTAAACTGAAAATTCCAAGCACCCACCAGGGAGCCCCCCACTTAGCCCAAACCAGGTATCCTAAGCCAAACCCAGCGCCAGAGTATGCAATAAATTCAGTCAAGATAGCCGTAAATAAGCCTAGTTTTTTCCAATCCATTACCGATTCCGTTGAGCGATTCGTTTGTGAATTCGCAGGAGTTTGACCTCAATCACGTGAGGGGACGGATAAATCCCTTTTAAAGCTTCATAGGCTCGACAAGCTTCACTGAGTTGATTTAACTCCTCCAAGCAAGAGGCCATTCCAAAATGAGCTTCTACCACTCGAGTACTCTGAGGATAGTGCTTAATAAACCTTTCATAGGCATGGATCGCTACCTGATAGGCTTCCATTCCAACGTCAGAGTTTTGCTCTCCTTGAGTGAAATAAGTGGACCCAATCTCAAACATCGCCTTTTCAGCCCAAGCCGACTGAGGATATTTCTTAATTAAGTCTTCGTAGGTACTCACGGCCTCCTTAAATTGAAAGAGATAAAAAAAACTTTTTCCAACTCTAAATAAAAGCTCAGGTGCTTCTGGAGCTAAAGGATCCAGTTTAAGCATGGACTGGTAGTGAAGAATAGCCTGATCGTATTGTTCAGTTTTTGAAAATAAAATCTCACCGATTTGCAACTGCGCTATCCAAGCTGACTTCTGATCCGTACTTTCTTGAGCATACGCCCTAAACTTTCGGACAGCATCGTTATATTGAGAAAGAAATAAAAACTGAGTCATAGCCGCACGGTAGATCGCTTGAAGGCCAAGCTTTCCATGGGAATCTTTACTCATGACTTTCTCAAACTCTGAAACTGCCTCAGTATATTTTTGATCAGTCCAAAGCTTCTCAGCTAGAACGTAGTGACTTCGGGCGCTATCCACACTACATGCACTGTTTGAAATCACTAGCAAACCACTTATCAATAGCGGATTTAACGCCCGGGTCCATTGCGTTAAAGATCTCAAGCTGGCTGTCCTCGTCAGCTGAGACCTCCATCACCTTCTGCTCCGTCAATGAAAACTTCTCCCTCTAAGACGGGTTCCGGCACAAGCTGTTCACTTGTGAGCTCTACTACAGCTTCAATTGCATTTTCTGCCAGGTATTCAAATGAAACTAGCTTTTCTGCAGGTGACAAGGAAATGAGTCGAACCCCTTGGGTGTTTCGTCCTTGCTCAGAGATTTCACCTACATGAATACGAATCATTTGCCCTTTGCTCGATACCAACATGACATCATCTTTAGGCAATACTTGACGAGAACCCATAATGGTTCCATTCCTGTCATTCGTCTTCATCGTAATAACGCCGACCCCTCCACGACTTTGAATACGATATTCACTCACAGGAGTTCTCTTTCCATAACCGTTTTCGGTCACAGTGAGAATTTCATATTCTTGTTGTGGAGTTCCATCAGAAATATCCAAAACTTCCATCGCTACCACACGGTCATCATCGGAAAGATTCATTCCCGCTACACCGCGAGCAGTGCGTCCAACCACCCTTACGTCTTGCTCATTAAAGCGAATACTCATTCCATCTCTGGAACAAAGGAAAATATCATTATTACCTTTAGTCAATTTTGCACTGACGAGTTCATCCCCTTCATCTGTTGAGATCGCAGTTAGTCCAGCCGCTCTGACATTTTTAAATTCACTTAATGCGGTCCTTTTAATAACTCCCGCACGGGTGACCATCACCACAAATTCATGGTCACTAAATTCTCGAACGGGAAGAATGGCTTTTATCTTCTCTGAAGGAGAAAGGGCCACTAAGTTTACAATCGCTTTACCTTTAGCAATTCGGCTCGCTTCTGGAACTTTATAAACTTTGAGCCAATACAATCTTCCCTTATCCGTAAAACAGAGTAGGTAACTCAGAGTGTTTGTTCGGTAGATTGCCGTAACAAAATCTTCATCTCCCGT
The DNA here is from genome assembly GCA_963758495.1 of Oligoflexia bacterium. Lineage (GTDB taxonomy): Bacteria > Bdellovibrionota > UBA1018 > UBA1018 > UBA1018 > CAVWVI01. Next base: position 1,456,999 of record CAVWVI010000003.1, on the reverse strand, counting down.
GCTTACGCCCCGAATTCCACGTCCGCCACGATGCTGACTTCGAAATAAATTAGGATCAGCTCTCTTAATATAACCTGCATGCGTAATTGAAACTAACGTATCCTCGTCAGAGATGAGATCTTCCACTTCAAAATCATTCAATCCCCCCAGGATAATTTCAGTACGTCTCTTATCTTTATCACCATAATTCTTTTGTATTTCTAAAAGTTCTTTTTTAATCACCTCAAATACAAGAGCTTCACTTGATAAAATCTTCTTCAAGGCTTCAATTGAAAGTAAAATCTGCTTATATTCATCCACAATTTTATCGCGCTCAAGGCCAGTGAGCCGTTGTAAACGCATTTCTAAAATTGCCTGTGCTTGTAATTCTGAAAACTCGAAACGTCCCATTAATCCGGAACGAGCCTCTTCAGGGTTTCCTGCCTGCTTAATTAATGAAATGACTTCATCAATATACTCAACCGCTCTCTTCAATCCTTCTAAAATATGAGCTCTGGCCTCAGCTTTTTTTAAGTCATAGAGGGTCCGACGAACGACAACATCTTTGCGGTGTTCAATGAACGCCCAAAGCAAATCTCTTAAATTAAAGAGCTTGGGACGATTTTGATGAATTCCCAGCAAATTAATTCCATAACTATCTTGAAGCTGAGTCAGCTTATAAAGCTGGTTCAAAAGTACATTTGAATTCGTACCCTTTTTAATTTCAATTACAATTCTCATCCCCGTACGATCAGACTCATCTCTTAAGTCTGAAATGCCTTCTATTTTCTTATCCTTCACTAAATCAGCAATCTTTTCGATCAGCTTTGCTTTATTCACTTGATAAGGAAGCTCGGTAACAATAATCCTCTCTCGATCGCCTTTCCAAATTTCTATTTCTACCTTCGCTCGGAGCGTGATTGCGCCACGTCCAGTTCGATAGGCATCTTTTAGTCCTTGTCCTGCAAATATAAAACCACCTGTCGGAAAATCAGGTCCCTTTACATACTGTGTGAGTTCATCCGCAATTAACTTGGGATTATCAATCAGAGCAATCGTTGCTTGAATCACTTCTGACAAATTATGTGGAGGAATATTAGTTGCCATTCCAACTGCAATTCCTGTTGAACCGTTAATGAGTAAATTTGGAATTTTAGCTGGAAGAACGGAAGGTTCCGTTAAACTATCATCGTAATTGGGTGTGAAATCTACTGTTTCGCGATCCAGATCAGCCAGAAGTTCATCTGTGATCTTTGCCATTCGAATCTCGGTATACCTCATGGCTGCCGGAGAATCACCGTCGATGGAGCCGAAATTTCCTTGTCCATCAATCAACGGATATCGAAGCGAGAAGCCTTGTGCCATTCGGACAATGGTTTCATAGACTGGTACATCTCCGTGCGGATGGTATTTACCAATAACGTCACCCACGACACGGGCTGATTTTTTATAAGGTTTATTGTGAACGTTACCTAAATCATACATTGCATAGAGCGCTCGTCGGTGAACTGGCTTCAAACCGTCACGAACGTCTGGTAACGCTCGACCTACGATGACACTCATGGCGTAATCGAGGTAGGCTCCACGCATTTCATCTTCAATATTAACAACAATTACATTTTTTTCCTGAGGCAGTGTTTCACTCATGATCTTTACTTATCCGCCTTTATAGCTACAATTCTCATATATCGAGATTCCTGACACGAAGAGCATTCTCTTCAATGAACTGTCTTCGTGGCTCAACCTGATCACCCATTAAAACCGAGAAAATTCTGTCCGCTTCAACAGCGTCATCCACAGAAACCTTCAGTAAGGTTCTTCGAGTTGGATCCATCGTGGTTTCCCAAAGCTGTTCTGGATTCATTTCTCCCAGACCTTTGTAACGTTGAATCATAAGTCCCGATTTTGCAAATTCCAAAACCTTATCGGAGAGAGCTTCGCAATGATCGATTAGGGTTTCTTCCTTACCTTCAAAACCCACTGTGAATGGGCCTTTCCCAATCGTTTGCATTGCTTGATAATGTTTACCCAGCTCTTCGTATTCAGGAGAATCTAAAACCGCTACATTGATAGGTGACGATCTTTTAGAACCATTTACGGTATTTTCTACTACCGCAAACCAAGCATTATGTTCAGGATCCTTTTCTATTGAAAATGAAAAAGATATATTTCTTCCTTCAAGACTCTTTGAAATATTTTTAATTACTTCTTCTAGCTTCTCTTTAGATTCTAAAGTAGCAGCATTTACCCCTGCTACTACCAATCCTCGAAGGATCTCGGGATGAAGCCTTCTAGCTACTCGATCAATCCCTCGACTAAACCGTGAAGCCGCTTTCAACGCTGCAATGACCTGACTTGTAGGGATCGTTTCACTTCCAGATTTAACTTGAATCCCTTCGAGACCGCTTGTGATCAAGTGTTCAGAAAGATCGGCTTCATTTTTTAGATACCGATCTTTTTGGCCTTTTTTAATCTTATATAATGGAGGTTGAGCAATATATAAATACCCCTTCTCAACCACGAGCGGCATTTGCCTGTAAAAAAATGTCAGTAGAAGTGTTCTGATGTGAGACCCATCGACGTCTGCATCTGTCATGATGACTATCTTATGATATCGAATTTTACTGATATCAAAGTCATCTTTTCCGATTCCCGCGCCTAATGCAGTAATCAATATTTTAATTTCTTCAAAAGAAAGCATCTTATCAAAACGAGCTTTCTCAACGTTTAGAATTTTACCTTTCAGGGGAAGAATCGCTTGATTCTTTCTATCTCGACCTTGTTTAGCTGATCCACCGGCGCTGTCTCCTTCAACCAGATAGATCTCACAAAGTGCGGGGTCTTTCTCCTGACAATCAGCCATTTTCCCTGGCAGACCTCCCCAATCCAATGCTGTTTTTCGTCTTGTTAAATCTCGCGCTTTTCTTGCAGCAATACGCGCAAGGGCAGAATCAAAAGCCTTTTGACATACTTTCTTTGCTACAGACGGATTTTGTTCAAAAAAGGTGGTTAATTTATCGTAAACAACCCCATTAACAAAACCTTCGACCTCGCTATTCCCCAACTTCGTTTTCGTTTGCCCTTCAAATTGAGGTTCTGGAATTTTTGCACTGATAACACAGGCCAATCCCTCTCGAATATCGTCGCCAGTAAGAGATTCTTTAAAATTCTTGGCGATTCCACTTTCCTGAATATATTTATTCACGACACGAGTTAAGGCCGTTCGAAATCCAGAAACGTGAGTACCCCCTTCAATGGTATTGATATTATTCACGTACGACGAAACTGTCTCAGAATAAGAATCATTCCATTGAAGTGCTAATTCAACACTTAGAAAATCCTTTTGTTGAGTTAAATAAATCACCCGATCGTGGAGTTTTTGTTTAGATTTATTAATATGCTCAACAAATTGAACCAATCCGCCAGAGTATTGGAAATCGAATTGTTTGGGGGGTTCTTGACGTTCGTCAATAAGAACAATCTTAATTCCACTATTCAGAAAAGCTAATTCACGAAGTCGATTAGCAAGAGTGTCTATATTGAATTCAACTATTTCAAAAATTTCAGGATCAGGCTTAAAGGTAGTTAATGTTCCTCGTTTGGAAGTGACGCCCACTTCTTTGAGAGGCCCGAGTGGAGTACCCCGCTTAAAGCTCATTTTGAAAACTTTGCCACCCTGTTTGACTTCAACGTGTAACAACTCTGAAAGTGCGTTCACAACAGCAGCACCTACACCGTGTAAGCCTCCAGAAACTTTATAAGCGCCGCCTTCTTCATTAAATTTACCACCTGCATGAAGCTTAGTCATCACCACTTCAACTGCAGAGATGCCAGCACCGGAATGCATTCCAGTAGGGATCCCTCTACCGTCGTCTTCTACAGTAATACTATTGTCTACATGAACAGTGACATTGATATTAAGAGCAAATCCAGCAAGTGCCTCGTCAATCGAGTTATCTACTATTTCATAAACACAGTGATGCAATCCTCGAACACTTGTGTCTCCGATATACATCCCAGGCCTTTTACGTACGGCCTCTAAGCCTTCTAAAATTTTGATTTTATCTGCAGAATAATCACCGGCCTCAGACAAATCGGACTGTTTTTGTTCGGTCGTCATCAATTTTACCTTCTTCTACTGCCCCATTACTGACCCAATAACGCTTGCCAACGAAAGTTGAATCTTCCGTTGTCGTAACAAAAGTTTGAAGATCCGTCTCCATGAGAAATCGCAAAAGAAATAACCGTCTTTCTCGATCTAACTCAGAAGAAAAATCATCCAAGAGAAAGAGAGGTGGGTGCCCCGTCTCCTCCCGAAAAAGTTCGATCTCCGATAGCTTCAGAGCCAACAGCGCAGATCTTACTTCGCCTTGAGAGCCATGTCCTTTCAAAACTTGATCACCAATGAAAAATGTCCAGTCATCTCGATGCGGCCCAATCAGAGAGTATCCTACTTTTCGCTCGACCGCTTCAAAAGCTGAAACTTTAGCCCAAAACGATTGTTCTAAAAGTTTTAATGAAGGTGTAAGCCCTTGTCCAGTGAAATGATCTGAACCTAACTTATTGTTATTAAAAGATAAATTTTCTGTATTTGGAACCCAATTTGTCCAATTTGCCCAATTTGAAAGATAAGTTAATCTCAATGCCGGTTGGCGAGGAGCAATTTGCTGTAAAATAGGATTGAGTAGCGTATTCATCCGCTGAATCCATCCCAATCTCTTAAAGACTAGAAGTGCGCCATAAGTACAAAGGGATTCTGTAAATCCGCCCCATACGTCCGAGGAGAGTTTCTCTCCCGATTTGAGGAGGGCATTTCTTTGGACAAGGGTTCGGTGGTATTTTTGAAAAGCTTTCAAATAATCGACATCCTCGGCTGCTAAAACACGATCCAGATAAGATCGTCGAGTCCCAGGATCTCCTCTGACTAAATCATGGTCGGAGGGATTAAAAATAATTGCATGAAATCCTAGCGCATTTGATTTGAATCTTTGACTCAGGTATTGTGTAGCGCTGGAGTAAGGTTTCCCGTTGATAAAAGCAACCTTGGTTGCTCTCTGAGCTTTTAAGTCAGTCATTTGAAAGGCTACTCGAAGTTCTGTATGCCAATCTCCTAAATTTGAATCCTCTTCAAAAAGACTACAGGAAACCTCGCTAGAAGGCGTTCCCCAGCGTATCAGGTGGGCTACTTTTGAATCTCGAAAAGATCGAAGCGTTGATAAAAATCCAAGTGCTTCAATAAAACTTGTCTTTCCTTGTCCATTTGAGCCCACTAGAAAATTAAGAGTAGGATCAGGAAAGAAAGTAGATTCTTCTACATTTCTAAAGTTCTTTAACGTAAGTCTCTTAACTTTCATTAAATTGACTAAATTCGCATAGGCATAATAACGTAAGTATGGTTTTGGTGATCCACTTCTCGCAGAATTCCAGGACTCAATCGGTCTTTAAGATGAAATTCTAGTTTTTCTGACTTCATGACAGCTAAACTCTCAAGCAAGTATTTAGAGTTAAAACCAATCTCCATGGATTCACCTGTATACTCAACTTCAAGTTCTTCATGTGCTTCTCCCATATCTGGATTACTGGAAGAAATAACAAGAGAACCTGCTTGTAGAGTCAGTTTGATTCCTCTGCTTTTCTCGTTTGCGAGTAAGCTGACTCGTTTGAGCGCAGAATTAAAAGTTTGTCGATCAATTTTCACCAACCGATCAACGGCCTTGGGAATCACAGGTCTATAATCAGGATATTCGCCATCGATCAAACGAATAAACAAATAAGTACTTTCCAACTTTGCAAAAATATAGCCTCTCTCAAAAGAAAGACCGATAGTTTGACTACCTTCATCTAAAATTTTTCTAAATTCTGCTAACCCTTTTTTCGGGATAATAATCCCCCGTTTAAGATCAGGGTTATTCAAAAAGACTTCTTGATCTACAAAGGACAATCGATGACCGTCTGTTGCGGTCATTCTCATGACGCTGTTTTCAAGGTGTTCAAAGAATACCCCGTTAATGTGATACCGTGTTGTGTCCGTAGAAGCAGCGAACTGTGTCCGATCAATCATATCAATTAAAGACTTGGTTTGTGCCTCAAAATAAATCTTATCTTCAAACCCAGGAAGGGACGGAAACTGATCCGCTGAAAGACTCACTATATTAAAGCGGGATTTCCCACAGTTGATTTCAATCCAACTATTGTCCTTTCTCGTAATGGTCAGCTTCTTCTCTGGAAGTTCTTTGACAATATCTAGAAAGTGCTTTGCTGAGAGAGTAATCTTTCCCTCCTGCTGAGCCTCTACTGGGAGATTCACTTTAATCCCGACTTCTAAGTCTGTTGCACAAAGAGATAACTCTTGATTTTTCACTGTGCAAAGAATGCTGCCAAGAATTTGTATTGTATTTTTTTTCTCAACCACGGTTTGCACTTTTTGAAGTGCTTCTAATAGCGGTGAGCGATCAATTGAAAAGTTCATGGCTCAGGCAGTCCTTTCTTATCGGTGCTTATCTTAGCCCATTTCTAGTTTGTAATCTACATACTCTTGATAGCGTTAGAAAAGAGTTGGGTTTTATTTGTGATCAATTTTTTAACGTTTTATCCCGGCCCCCCTCTTAAGAATTATATATATATTAAGACAGTAGTAGTAGTAGGGCGTGTGGATAAGTGGATAACTCACTTAACTTATTGAAATTAATATAGAAACCATGTGGATAACTTTGTGGATAAGTCTGTGGATAACTTTTTCAATTTTGTGGATAACTTTATTTTACCCCTAAAAAAAAGTTATCCACACACTTATCCACACGATTTTGTGGATAACTTTTTTACCTGATATGGGTAGTCATGTATTGACTAAAAACAGCCATTTTTTGAGGTCATTTTTTAGAGTTATCCACAAAGACCTAGTAATAAAGTTAACTAATCAAATATTCCATTCGGGATAGAAATTGTGTAAGATGTGGATAACTTTATAAGGTATTGATATTATAGACAAACATCTTGTGTAAGATGTGGATAACTTGTGGATAACCCTGTGGATAACTTGTGGATAAGTTTTTTGACGAAAAGTTATCCACACACTTATCCACAGACTTATCCACAAAAAAACGGTACCTGAGTAATAATTTTTAGTATTTTCGAAGTTAAGGCGATTTTTGTAATAAATTGTTGACTAAATTTATCTGATTTTAAATTGGATATTTGACTAATTTGTATGAATTTAATAAGGTCGCAAAGATACTTTTTGAACATACTTAAAGTGTCATTTAAGGCGGTGGAAGTCGTAGACTTTAGAGGCTAAACTACTCTCTTTGCGTAGTTCGTTTAAGTACTTGTTCTTACCCGTCTGAAGAAAGGGGGGTTTTGTCGTTCACCGTGAGATTCCATTTTTGATATCCCAAATTGGGATATCAAAACGGTTTCTGGTGAAGTTGAGTACCTAGGGAGGATGCTGCGCCGTCCCTTTTCCTAGCGAGCGGTTTCAGCAAATTCTTGAGCGGCAATGACGATTCTTTGAATTTCCGATGTTCCTTCGTAGATCTCAGTAATTTTTGCGTCGCGAAAGTTTCTCTCTACAACATACTCTTTCGTGTAACCATAACCGCCATGCACTTGGATCGCTTTGGTTGTGATCCACATTGCGGCTTCAGATGCGGCTAATTTAGCCATTGCAGCTTCTTTTGTATACGGAGATCCAGAATCTCGTCCTTTGGCTGCTGCCCAAGTGAGAAGGCGCGCGCTTTGAAGGCGAGTTGCCATATCAGCAATAAACCACTGGATGGCTTGAAGTTTTGCAATGGGTGCTCCAAATTGTTCGCGCTCTAATGCAAATTTTTTCGATGCGTCAAATGCAGATCTCGCAATACCTAAGGCTTGTGATGCAATACCGATTCGTCCTCCATCCAAAGTTGAAAGAGCGATTTTAAATCCTTCGCCTACTTTTCCTAATAAACATTCGTTAGGAACCCATACGTCATCGAAAAACAGTTGTGCTGTAGAGGAAGCCGTAATTCCTAATTTGTCTTCGAGCTTTGAAACTTGAAAACCTTCTGAATGAGTATCTACGATAAAGGCACAAATTCCTTTATGACCCAGGTTTTTATCTACGGTTGCGAAAACTATACAATAGTCTGCTTCTTTGCCGCTGGTAATCCAATTTTTAGTTCCACGAAGCGTGTAGCCTCCTGAAACAGGTGTTGCTTGGCATTCGAGGCCGGCAGGGTCTGAACCATGACCTGGCTCAGAAAGAGCAAAACAGCCTAATTTCTCCCCTTTTGCGAGAGGAGTTAGAAATTTCTGTTTTTGGTAGTCATTTCCAAATTTGAGGATGGGGGAGCAAACCAACGAGTTATTTACTGACATAATGACTGCGGTGGATGCACAAGCAGCCGCGATTTCTTCCAGGGCAATCGCATAAGAGACGGTATCCATACCGGAACCACCCCATTGTTCAGGTACCATCATTCCCATCATTCCCATCTCACCTAGTTGCTTTATAATTTCGGTCGGGAATGTGCCAGTCTCATCGAGTTCTTTGGCTTGAGGAAGTATTTTTTCCTGAGCGAAAGATCGCACTTGTTCAATAAGAAGTTTTTTTGATTCGTCGGTTTCTGGCCATCCATAGAGCATCATAATTATAATCCCTGAAAATGCGGTTTACGTTTTTCAATAAATGCAGTCATGCCTTCACTCTGGTCAGGACTTTCGAACAGTCTTCCAAATGCTTGAGCTTCTGCGTCTAATTTAAAATTAAGACCAGCAGACTCAGAGAATTCATTGAGCAACTGTTTTGCTCTCGCAATCGCTGTTATCGATTGAGAACTGATTGTTTTTGCCAAATCTAAGACTCGAGCCATAAATTCTTGCTGAGGAAAAACATGACTGACTAAGCCAATCGCGAAAGCCTCTTCAGCCTTAACTCTTCGAGCAGAAAAAATCAGTTCTTTTGCGCGGGGTAGGCCAATAAATTTAGCAAGTCGAAGAGTGCCCCCAAAACCTGGGATAATTCCTAAACCCACTTCAGGTTGGCCAAAGATAGCAGTATCACTCGCTAGGATAAAATCACAGGCGATTGCCATTTCCGTGCCTCCACCTAAGGCAAAGCCATTCACAGCCGCGATCGTAGGTTTGGGCATCAATTCTAGAAGTTTGGTCACTTCATGACCGAGTTGAGCAAATTCAACTCCCTCACGGACGGATTTTCCGCTCATTTCTGTAATGTCTGCTCCTGCAATAAATGCTTTCTCGCCATCACCCGTTAAAATAATCACTCTTGTAGTCGGATCGTGGGATTCTTGAATCAAAACTTCTTTCAATTCCTTTAGAGCTTCTGTGTTTAAAGCATTCAGAGCGTGAGGTCTTGAAATTTTAATAATCCGAATTCCTGGTTGTACGGCTTCTAGAATGAGATGATTAAGTGTCATAGCGATAAAATCCTCGTTTGGTTTTTCGACCGAGCCAATGAGCTGCGACATATTGTTTCAAAAGGGGAGAGGGACGGTATTTCGAATCGCCTAATCCTTGGTGTAAGACTTCCATAATGGCTAAACAAGTATCTAAGCCAATAAAGTCTGCTAAAGCCAAGGGCCCCATGGGTTGGTTGGTGCCTAGTTTCATGGCGGTATCAATATCTTCGGCAGAAGCGATTCCTTCGTTCAGAGCCGTGATTGCTTCATTGATCATGGGCATTAAAATGCGATTCACTGCAAAACCAGGTTGATCTTTGGCTTCAATAAATACTTTTCCCATTTTTTCAGCCACGGATCTGACTATTTTAAATGTTTCATCAGATGTTTGAAGCCCCCGAATTCCTTCTACTAGCTTCATGATCGGTACCGGATTCATAAAGTGAATTCCTGCTACCATTTCAGGGCGCTTCGTTTGAGCGGCGATGGCTGTAATGCTAATTGAAGAGGTATTTGACGCCAGGAGGGTCTGAGGCGAACAAATTTCATCCAGTTGACGAAATAGCTGAAACTTCAAGTCAGGTTTCTCCGTTACTGCTTCAATCACGAGTCCTGCCTGAGATAGGTCCTTCATTCCTTTGACGGTCTGTATTCTATCTAAAATGAGCGGCTTTTCTTTTTCTGAAAGCTTTCCCTTTTCAATTTGCTTCTGAAGTTGAGCTTCAATCCCTTTTTTAGCCTTTTCTGTGATTTCAGAATTCATATCTGCCAAAAGCACATTAAAACCAAATTGAGATGCTGTTTGAGCGATTCCAGCGCCCATTTGTCCAGCTCCTAGAATACCAATTTGAATACCATCAAGCGTCATAGAGCACCCCTTTAAGTTACTGCGAATCCATTTGCCCAAAAACCAAGCTATTTTCCAATACAAAAATCAGAAAAAATCTTTCCTAAAATATCATCTGGGGGGGTGTCTCCAATAAGAATGCTCAACTCGTGGAGTGCTTGGCGAATATCAGCCGCAAATAAGTCTATTTCTGAAGTCAGCTGAGCTCTTTGTAGATGCTCAAGTGCAGCACTGACTGCAGTGAGATGATCGAGTCGAGTGAGAAGAATCTCTCCTGGGGCTCGATGTGTCCATTGCTCACAGAGTTCAATGACGGTCTCTATGGCTTCTTGAATGCCCATGCCTGTGAGAGATGAAGTTGAAACCCATTTTTGAATACCAAAGATCTGGGTCTTTTGGAGGAATTGAGTCAGTTGCTCTGAACTGACGCAGTCACATTTAGTGAGGACACCGAGAGTTTTTGGAACAAGAGTTTGAGTTGCGGATTGTGTTAGGAGAAGCCATTGCTCTTTTGTCGCTTCGAAAGAAGAAGTAGGGTCCACCATAAAGAGAATGAGATCTGCTTCTTGAATGGCTTTATGGGTACGATCAATGCCCATTTTTTCAATTGGATGATCAGTCATTCGAAGGCCTGCAGTATCTTCAAGCCGGAGTGTGACTGTTTTTTTCTTTCCACGAAGGGTGAGGCGTTCTCGGACTACGTCTCGAGTGGTTCCTGCAATGTCTGATACAATGGATCGATCTTCGCCTAAAATCGCGTTAAAGAAACTGGATTTTCCTACATTGGGGAGACCTATAAATGCGATTCTAATTCCATCTTGGAGTCGGAAACCACGCGAATAACTGCCATGCAAGTTTTTTAAGAGCAGAATGATGGGTTCAATTTTCTTTTTTAAATGAGGAAGTGAAACTTCTTCAATGTCTTGATCTGAGAAGTCAATTCCTACCTCGCTTAGGACCGCCATCTTTCGTAAAGTAGCTGCTAATTCCTCTAAGAGTTGATTCTGTGAGCCCGACATCTTCTCTAAGGCGAGTGAAACCGCACCTTCATTTGAAGAAGAAATTAGATCCGCAACAGCTTCTGCTTGAAGCAAAGTCATTTTGCCATTACGCACCCCTCGAAAGCTGAACTCACCAGGGAGGGCTTGACGCACTTGGAATGAAGCCAGGGTTTCCATCAAGCGTTGAGCAATAAAAGGGCTTCCGTGAAGATGGTATTCAACCAGGTCTTCGCCTGTATAACTTTGCGGTTGCACAAAACGTGTAAACAACGCGTCGTCTAGGGGTTCACCCGTCTCAAGAAAGAGATGAGAGCGAATGAGTTTGCGAGGTTCGGAAAGACTAGAAAGAGTGGATTGAGTCACTCGATCTAGAGAAGAGAAGGCTAGGGGACCACTTACTCTTACAATTGAAATGGCTCCCCCGACTTCGGTTGCGATAGCCGCAATCGTGTCTTCTGATAGATATCCCGACTTATCTCGCTGGCGTAACATCAAGCTTTTTGTTCAGAATCATCTGCTGCACAATACTTGCGAGAGCATTCACCAACATATAAATAGTGAGGCCTGAAGGGAGGGCAATCATGAATGCTCCAAAAATGAGGGGCATGAACTGCATCATTCTGGCTTGTGCAGGGTCAGTTGCTGTATTCGGCGTCAATTTCTGTTGGACAAACATGGTCAAAGACAGAAGAATGGGCGTGACATAAAAAGGGTCACGACTGGACAAATCCTGAATCCATAAAGCAAAAGGAGCATGATAAAGCTCAATTGAGCTATAAAGAACTCGATAGAGAGCAAAAAAGATAGGCATCTGAATGAGCATAGGAAGACAACCCGCCATTGGGTTGTAGCCATGGGTTTTCATGATGGTGAGCATTTCGCGATTCAATGCTTCTTTATCGTCTTTATGCTTTTCGCGAATTTTTTGTAGCTGTGGCTGAAGTTTAGCCATTTTCTTCATGCTTTTCATGCTCTTGTAAGTGAGTGGATAGGTAACGATTTTGAGCATGAGCGTTAAGAATATAATTGCAACACCGTAGTTTTGGACAAACTGATAAAGCCACTTCAGAATTTTAAGTAAGGGATAAGCAAAAATCGTAAACCACCCAAAGTCGACGGTGTGATCGAGAGAAGAATCGACTTGTCGAAGAAGATCGAGTTCCTTTGGGCCGAAATAGACACGCAAAGGAATAGTAATTGAATTTTCGGATACGGAATAAACTAGACTGATGCGACCGGCATTGAACCCTAAAGGCTGAATGAGTCCGTTAGGTTCAGTTTGAGTCTGTGAAAGGACAGACATGATGAAGTAACGGTTGGTAGCAGCAATATACTTAACAGGAGTTGCAACTTCCTTTTGGCTGAGGGTGTCTTTAAGAGGTACCCGTTCAAGAGATTGATTAGTCCAGTAGGAGAGTTGGCGATCTTGAGCTTCTGGATCTTTATCGATCCCTTGGCCTGAAAGGGAAATAAAAGCAAATTTAGGCCGTTTGCCTTTAAATTCTGCTTTAACAACCATATCTATATAAGGCTTTTGTTCCGAGGATACGATTTCTCGAGAGAGTTTTACATTGGCATCATCAAAAGTCCATTTTGCCCCTTGTGGAGTGGAAGTGAGAGTGCCTTGTACGTCATTGAGGTAAGCGAAGCTGGGTTCATCAAAAGCCAGGCTCATTTCACCTTGTTCATTTGTAACCGAGTGCATGTCCACGGCTGCAGCATTTTTAGAAATATTGAGTTTATAGCCCTTTAGATTCCAACCCACAAAAAACTGACCCGCATCACCTAGAACAGCCTGTCCAATCGATGTAGGCAAGGTCACAGATTGAGGTGCGTGGCGGATGGGTTCAGGCTGTGTCGCTTCGACCGTCTTAGAATGGCTTGTGATCGCCTGATCAGATACGCTTTCATTTTGACTTGTGACTGGAGCAAGTTGCGTCTGATGAGGAAATCTTGGCTCAAGAATAAACTTTTGCCAACCCGTATAAATAAGAAAACATAATACAACTGCTAAAATGGTCTTACGATCCATGCTTTACCTTCCCTAACTCAGGATTGGGGTTTAAGTGAAACTTCGCTATAACATGAGGTACGGGGTCAAAGCCAGCCCTAGCAAACGGTTGGCATCGAGAAATTCTTTTTATGAGGAGCCCCATCCCCTTAAAAAAACCATGAGTCCGGAGCGCTTCTTCTCCATATTGACTGCAAGAGGGAACAAAACGGCAGCCCATAGAGGGGCCAGAAATGAGATGAAAAAGAGGTGAAATAACAAGCTGATAAATGCCGAAAATCCTTCTCAGGACAAAGGACCTAACGGCTTGAGGAGACCGCATGGATCAACTGCCCTCGCAAACACTTTCCCAGGCGATTCGGATAAGGAAACCCCATTTTCTTAGTGCCTGGGATGACCACATTATAATCAAATGATCCCAGAGATTCACCTTGGATTCGGAATGATTCCCGAATTTGCCTTTTAACCTTATTCCTATCTACGGACGAACCTCGAGCTTTTAAAGTAATTCCTAACCGGAAGTGGCTCAGATTGTTCTTAATTCTAAATACAGTGCATTCAGAAAGTCTAAAAACCTGACTCTGGTTAAAAAAAAGCTTGTACTCCCATGAGTAATGGAGTCGTCGCTGAGTAGTTAAGGCTTGAGAGCGAACTTGAGAAGTCGTAATTACTTGCCTGCAACTGATACAGTTAAGCGTTTACGGCCTTTGGCTCTGCGTCTATTTAAGACTTGCTGTCCAGTGGCTGTTTTCATACGGGCGCGAAAGCCGTGCCGACGACGACGTTTTGTTCTGCTAGGCTGAAGAGTTCTTTTCATATTAAATAAAGCTCCAAAAAAATAAGATCAAAAGGAATTATCGGAGAGAAGGCTCATTGTCAAGTAGAAGCCCTCATGTTAGTTCAATTAGTTCGGCTATGAATAATTCAATTCACTTCAACACAGGGCAACTGCCCGAATTATGGCAGGCTGCTTGTCGTCTTTTAGAGCAGACGGTGGTACCCAACCAGTTCCATGCGTGGATCTATCCATTGGAATTGCTGGAGATAGAGCAAGTTCAAAATGGCCATAAAGCAGTCATGGCTGCCCCTAATGACTTTTCGGCCCAATGGGTGCGAGATCATTATCAAAAAGCCATTGAGGGCGCTCTTGCACAAGTGGCAGGCTCACCCTGTGAGCTACAGCTTCAAGTGAAAGAAATTATAAAGGATTTTAAATTTAACCTGATCGAACAAGACTTTCAGATATCCGCCCCTCAGTCCTCAGGCGGCACTCCATTAGTCACTTCAGCGCCTGGGGTAGTGCATACCAGTCTTCGATCGGGTAACGATTATCCGGATCTTCGATATACTTTTGATAGTTTCGTTGTGGGTGCGAGTAATCAATTTGCGCATGCAACTGCAGTTGCGGTAGCTGAACAGCCTGCACGCCAATACAATCCCCTTTTCCTTTATAGCCCTCCTGGATTAGGAAAAACGCATTTACTTCATGCAATTGGAAATCGCTTGCTCGCACAAAACCCAAATGCACGGGTGGCCTACCTTTCAGCTGAAAAATTTGTGAATGAGCTCATTGATTCTTTACAGCATAGGCGGATGCCACAATTTAGAGCGAAGTATCGCGACAGTTACGACATGATTTTGATCGACGATATTCAATTTATTGCAGGCAAAAACACCAGTGAGGAAGAGTTTTTTCATACTTTTAATGCACTCCATAGCTCAAAGAGGCAAATCGTGGTTTCAAGTGATCGGCCTCCGAAGGAAATTGAAGGATTGGAAGAGCGTGTGAGGACTCGATTTGAGTGGGGTTTAGTCGCCGATATTAGCCCTCCCGAAATTGAAACTCAGAATTGCGATTCTTAAAGCGAAAGCAGAGCGAGATGATATCTATCTTCCAGATGATGTCGCGACTTTTTTAGCTTCTTATATTAAGTCTAATGTTCGTGAGTTAGAAGGTGTTTTAATTCGGCTTCAAGCTCAAGCATCATTGACTGGAGCTGAAATTTCTCTCGAGATGGCAAAACATGAGTTGAAAACGGCCGTTCCTGATGAAGGGTCTAATTTTACAATCGAATCGATTCAACAAGCAGTGGCGAAGCACTACCATTTGAGAATTCAAGACCTAAAGTCTGTTACTCGAATTCGAGCTGTAGCACTTCCGAGACAAATTGCGATGTATCTCATGCGAAAGTACACGGGTCTTGGCTTCAAGGAGATTGGTAGTTATTTTGGCGGCAAAGATCACACCACCATTTTACACGCATGTAGTAAAATTGAAGCAGGCATGGATCATGATCCAGTCATTCGAGAAGCTGTAGAGGCGATACAAAATCTATTGTAAAAAGCGTTTATTGGTGGAGCCTAAACTCTTTTTTCGTGTTTGATGAAATTTGCGAAATTCCATAAAAAGTGGGGCAGTGCTTTGAGTTTAAGCCACCAGCTTGTTCTGTAGAGTTCAAGGAAGTGTCTAAATGTAGAGTATTGAAAAGATGTGTAAGGAAACCACCACAAAGATTTAAATACAAAGAGTTGAGACTTGGGTTTGTGTATGTGCCGTATGTTCACAAATTCATAAATTCCGATATCCGAGTGAGTACGGCCAAATCCACTCTCTTTCACACCTCCCCAGGGTGTTTCTCCTAATCCTGCAGTATAAACGACTTCGTTGATGGTCACTGTTCCTACTGCAAGTTGTTTTGCAATTGACTCGCCGAGAGGTAGGTTTTTAGTAATGACACTCGCCAAAAGCCCGTATCTATTGTTATTGGCTTTCTCAATGGCTTCTGCAATGGATTTAAACGTCGAAACGGCTACCACTGGTCCAAAAGTTTCTTCATTATAAACTTCTAGTTTTTCAATATCGGAGCCAGTCACAATTGTAGGTTTAAGGTAACGCTGATTCGAAGAAAAGTCGCCACCGGTAGTAATCTGTGCATGTTTTGATTTAGCCTCGTTCAACTGTCGTGAGTAGATTTCTTTTTGTTTTTCGTAGGTGAGTGGGCCTAGGTCGTTATTTCGATCGAGTGAAGGACCTTGGCGAAGGGTTTCTACTTTCAGTTTCAGTTGTTCGAGAAAGGGGCGAGCAATTCGTTCATGAACCAAAATTCGCTCGGTAGATGCGCAAACTTGTCCTGAGTTGCTGAAGCCGCCCCAAAGGGCGGCACTGGTAGCGTAATCTAAATCAGCGTCAGGAAGGACAATCATGGCATCTTTTCCGCCAAGTTCAAGATTGACAGGAATGAGATATTCTGCGGCTGCAGCCATAATCTTTTTCCCTGTTGCCACACTTCCAGTAAAAAATATTTTATTGGGTTTTTGTTGTATGATGGCAGCGCCGATGGAACCATCCCCGATAACGGTCTGAAGCACATAGGGAGGTAGACCTGCTTCATTGCAGAGCTCTTGTATCTTAAGCCCAATTAAAGGAGTTGCTTCACTGGGTTTAAAGACAACCGCGTTACCACTCACGATCGCCATGAGAATTTCCGCAAAAGGAAGCAAGAAAGGATAATTCCAAGGAGAAATGATGGCGACCACTCCCAATGGCCAGTAGTTTAGGTAGCTCTTTCGATGTTTCATTAAGGTCAAGGGGATAGTGCGATTTTGGAGTAACTTTGGAGCTCGTTTGGCAAAGTGGGTCAGCATATCAAGGCAGGGCAAAATTTCATTTACCATTGCTTCGTAATTGGGCTTCCCATTTTCTTCTGAAATCAAAGTCACAAGATCATCGACATGGTTCAGGAGCGTTTCACGAAGATGAATTAAAAACTCACTCCGTTTGCGTATGGGAAATGTTGCCCAATGAATTTGAGCCGCATGGGCCCGCTGAAAGATTTCCGGCAGATGTTCTGCGTGAGTGACTTCAATTTCTTGGATGATTTCGTTTGTTGCAGGGTTCCGAGAAGTCAATTTTGCCATTGGGTAAACATATCAAAGAGTGGGTTAATGAGCAAATTGTAGACTGATGCGGCGTTGAGATGTAAGTTGTTGATTTTGGAAAGGAACTGCAGTAGGGTTCATACCCAACGCGGGTGTAGCTCAGTTGGCTAGAGTGCGAGCTTCCCAAGCTTGAGGTCGAGGGTTCGAGCCCCTTCGCCCGCTCCAAATTAAATGATGATTGTTGAAGCTTTAAAAATGGTAACCCCTTGATAATATGCGGGGTTTTTTATTTGTGAGTACGCAAGTTCGGCTTGCGTTTGGAATCGGGTCGATTTATTTGGAACCCAAATCCGCATTTTGAATCAGACACTTTAAAAACAGGTCATTTTTAGAAGAAATTTTTGTTTCTGTTCCCCTCGATGGGGATGGAAGGGCCTTCGTGCGCCCAGAATTTGGCATCACCTCCGCCTCTAGGCAGTGAAATTAGACAAGGGAGTGCTCCCTGTAGGTCCCCTGCAGCATTTTTTAGGGCGTGCTTAGCGCCTCTGAGTGTGTAGCTTTATTTAGTTGGTAAAACATCGGCGCTATCCGTTAGCGAAGGTCCGGCTCAATCCAAGCAACGTGAAGTTGTCAAAGATCATGCAGGACTAATCACAATCGAAAGTGCCTGTAAGAAAGCAAGCGATTTTTGATACACATCTCCAATCACCTTTGTTGATATTTTAATGATCAACGCTGGCGTCCCTGGACTCCGCACTAGCTCAGAATCTGATTCGTAAGTGAAATCGACGCAAATACGATCTTCAATAGAGGGACCACTTTTTTATGATTGCTTTTCAATTGTCTAAATAGAAAGTCCGTTTAAACACGCCTTCATTCGCCTGTGAAAAAATCGTCGACCGAACAATACGTATTTTTGAATACAGCCCGTGCCATGACAATTTTGGATATAATACGGGGGCGTGCCAGTCGCTACCTTTGGGCCTGTCTTATCGTTAGACGACCACGCTTCCTAATGGGCCTCATCCCCCATCCCAAGCAATCAGTATCCCTTCCAGAGATCTTCCACTGACCTTCAGTTTGAACGTCCTACAAGGAGGAACAAATTCGGTCTTCAGGATACGCCTATTTTCCATGCGTAATCAGATTACTTGAAATGTTTTCAAACGTCTTTATTTAGCATTTTACGAAATTGAGCTTTCTCCTCTTGTTGCTTTTCATAGTCATCTTGATAAGTTCCATTATTCTTAAGAAGGGCTATACTGAGTGCCGCAATTTTTCTAGCTAGAGCCCTTTTAGCGTCCTGATAAGGAATCTCTTTTCTTTGTTCTTCGTAATAATTTCGTAAGAACCCTTCACTTCTCATTGCACTTTCGGCTGCTCCTAAAAAAACTTCTTTTAGATCTGCCCTTCCATGAATTTTTTTATTTCCATAGATTTTTCCATCACTCATTTGGATATGTCTTGCCAACATACAATAAGCCCAGAATTGGTGTTTATTCTTAAAACGGTGCGGTGTGCAAACTACAGCTGTGATAATACTTGCTCGAACCGTACTAATCCCGGGAATAGTCATGAGATTTTTAATAGGTTTATATTTTTTAGAATTACGCTGAAGAACCTCACGGTATTCTCGTTTTCTTTTCTCTAAACCATCAATCTGCCAATAAAGATTCTCAGCAACAAACCGTGCACTCTCATGAGACAGTTCTTTTAATCGGTCTCTCGTTTTTTCATAAAAATCTGTTTGTGATGTATCGATCGCCTCGGATCTAAATACTGCCTTCAGTCTATTCTTAGTTCGAATGATTTCTTCTACTAAGGCCAAATAGCCGTACACTAGAACCCTCAGCTGGATCCAGTGACTTTCATCATGATAAACGGCAACCAAATGCCCCGTTCTAAGTTCCTGAGCTAAATGTAGAGCATCTCTAAAGTCTGTTTTTGCTCCCTGTTTTTCAGCTACATAAACAGGATTACAAACTACCAGGTGATCTACCTCTTTTTTTAGTATGATATACAACCACTGAGCCAGATGCATTTCTTCAAATGTCAGGAACTTCTTCCCCTTAATCTTTCTTATGAATCCAAGTAAATTTGCCTCTGTAGTGGCAAAATTTTGGCGATCAATATTTTTCCCTTTTTCATCCACGACTGCGACGGTTGTTGTTGCTGCATGTGCATCCATTCCAATATAATAGTTCATAACAACGTTCCCTCCTTGGCACGCTGGTTAGACTGGTTGAAACTACTTTACGAAGCAGTTTCTATTATACCACTCCCCAGATTGAGGCCCATTGAGCGATTAGCCCACAAAGCTTACGGTCTTAGTACCGCAGCTCTGAGGGGACGTTGCTTTCTTACATTGTCGCTAAGAGCGACGAAAGTCGCTTAAGGGAATCCCCTCCTGCGTTGGGCAGGTGGCCGCAAGGCCAGCCTTTAGGCAGGGGAGGACGTCAAGCTTCCTCTGAATACTTAAAACATACCTGAAGCTATAAAAAAACATGCAAGTCGATAGCTTTTTGGCTAAAAAGTATGTAAATTTGTCCATATGCTTAACAGATTGATATCTAAAAGTCTTGAAGCTTCTCCAAAAAGTGTTCTTTTACTCGGTCCACGCCAAGTAGGGAAGTCCACGTTAATCCGCACACTGTCGCCTGATTTAGAGATTAATCTTGCTAATCAATCGGAATATTTGGCATTTTCTAGTAATCCTGGGTTGCTTGAGCAGAAGTTGAAAGCATTTCTTCCTGGTGGCGGGAAATTTGAGCAGCAGTTCACTGTTTTTATTGATGAAGTTCAAAAATTAACAACTCTGCTGAATACAGTTCAAAGTCTCTTAGATCGACCTGATAAGTGGGGAAATCTAAAATTCTTTCTTTCAGGCTCCAGTGCTCGAAAATTACGGCGAGGAGGAGCAAATCTTCTTCCCGGTAGAATTTTTACCTTTCAACTTGGCCCGTTGGCCGGGAATGAATTAAAATATAATGTTGATATAAAAAAAGGGCTGGAAATGGGATTTCTTCCTGAACCTTATTTATCAAACGAAAGGAAATTTCAGGAAAAGTTACTTGAGAGCTATGCTGCAACCTATTTAACTGAAGAAATCCAAGCCGAAGCACTTACCCGTAACCTTGAGGGGTTCTCACGCTTTATTTTTGTCGCTGCTGAAAACTCAGGCAAAGTTCTTGATTTGAGCAAGGTATCCACCAAAGCTCGAGTCTCTCGCCAATCGTGTGTCAGATTTTTTGAGATTCTTGAAGACACTTTGGTAGCGCGTAAAGTTCTCCCGTGTACTTATACTGAAGGCGCAGATTTAGTAAAACACCCTAAATTCTTCTTTTTCGATCAGGGGGTCCTCAATGGAATCCTTGGAAATTTTGTTGCATCATCTGATCGAATTGGATTACTGGCGGAGCATTTGGTGTTTAACCAACTGATACAGTCGGCCCAGTCCAAGGATGAGCGAATCGAAATTTCCAGTTTTAGGACCCGAGGAGGGCTCGAAATTGATTTCATAATAAAGCTTAGGAACCATGTCTGGGCAATCGAAGTTAAAGCGAGTTCAAATCTGACCGCAGGAGACATACGACCCCTACGCGAATTCTCCCGGTATATTGGGGAGAATTACACACCTGTCGTTGTTACGATGGACGATCAGGAAAAGAGAATTGAAGACACCTGGGTTTTGCCGATACAAAAGCTGTTACGTGAAATGGACTTATAGTTTTTTGAGGTTTTATTTAAGTATATATTAATGGAAGCACTCAAAAATTCACCAATCAATCTGTTTATTAAATCGAACGAACTCTCCCGTGTTATTGAATTCCAGCATCGTTCGTACAATATGCTCTGCGGCCTCTTGAACAGGAATCTCAGCTTGCGGACCTCCCATATCGGTTTTTACCCAGCCGGGACAAACAGACACGACAGTAATAGGAGTGCTTGAGAGTTCATCTGCTAACATTCGGGTGACAGCATTCAAAGCAACTTTGCTGATTCTATATCCGGGCCAACCACCATTCATTTCGCTCAATTGCGCCATTCCACTGGAGATGTTTATAATACGGCCAAATTTATTATTTAACATCAGTGGAGCAAAATGTTGAGCCATGCGGATCGCTCCGAAGGTATTGATTTCAATGGATTTACGAATGACGTCGAGGTTGGTCTTGAGGATGGATGCGCTGCCATGGTTTTGCGGATTACTCATTGAATCAAAGAGGACTCCTGCATTATTTACCAGATAGTCTAAGCGCCCGAATTTTTCTTTCACAAACTGAAAGCACTGATCGACGGAAGAATCGTCGCTGACATCGAGTGGACAGAAAATAGTGGTGAGGCTCTCCTTTTTAAGTCGATTGACTGCGGCATTTCCTCGATCTGAGTCTCGGGCTGTCAAGATCACGGAGAGCCCTTTTTGTGCAAATTGTCGGCATAGCTCAAATCCAATTCCTTTATTTGCTCCTGAAACTAAAATGACTCGGTGTTGATGATTTTTTTCTTCTTTCATGGGGCCACCCTACACTTATTTTCTGTTATAGGAGTTGTGTTAATTTTAATAGGGTGAATTATAGCCAAGCATTTTCAATGCATTTAATTTCTATTTTTAAGAGTAAATGTTTTACGCATAGATTGAACTAATTCTGGATCGGGCAAGATCGTCAGGTCTTTGTAAAGAATATGGTCAAATACATCCAGATTCTGATCCGTACTCACATGAGTATAGGTAGAGTGGTCCTTCAGCAAGTGGTAGTGCGGTAATTGTTGCATAAGGTCATGTTCAATATGGGTCTTCGGCGTTTTTGTATGAAAGCCAAGGTTTAAGTCCCCCATTGCTACAACAGGGCCATTGACTCGATTGAGGTATTGAGCCAGATGATCTCCTTCTTGAAATTCCGCGTGGGTATTAATGAAATGGAATATTTCATGCCCTTTCTTATGAATGAGAGAAAGATCATGAATGTATTTATTCTTCTTACCCTCTTTACCGGAGTAGGCCTCGATTTTTTCCCAGTCCTCTTGAGTCGTGTTTTCCTCAAATCTAGTTTTGTCATAGATGATCAGACCGTAGTCATCTTTAGTTCCGCTTTGCGCACGCTTGATCGCGTATTGAGTGGAGTCCAAAGCATTGGATAGTAAGTTGAAGAATTTTGAATTCACTTCTTGAAGGCAAAAAATTCCTACCTTGTCATGGTTCATAGAATAAATGATGATATTCAGATTTTCCTTGTTCCGCTCGTCCTCGGATAGTTGATCTAAAGTACTTCCCTCCAGCTTCTGTCCTGCTTTGATCGACTTTTTGAAGTTTTCGTTGAGCACGTTGAAACTAGCGATGCGTACAGAGTCCTGACCTAGTTGAATTTTAGCTCCAATTGGCAAGTGATCCGAAGAGAAGCCCCATTCACCTGGGGTGTAAATATGCTTTGCCTCATTTTCGCTGCTGCCACCTCCGGCGAATATGGAGCTGCTGAGAAACAGTAAGAGCAATGCTGGGATGGCTTTTTTGGTGTTATTCTTAAAGATATTTCTCATTTCTAACTCCGTACTAGCAGGTGGATAAAAAACCGGTTTGTGTCGAGTGGCTTGCTTGGCTAGAAATAATTCTAGCGAAATCTGAGCCTATCGTAAAGGGTTTTCAGAAAATAGGATTGGATAAGAAGTTAATATATATGATAAATTTATATATGAGATATGGATCTCCGAGATCAAAAGTTCAATTCATTCTAATGTAAATATGGGGTAAGTTAGATGCTGGATACTAAATGGGGTTTAAGGTGGTGCGTAGAGGCTACATTTTTCGTTTTTGTTTCCATTTTTATTCCAATTGCTAGTTTTGCAAACAATCCACTTGAAGAAGCTAAAACATACGTTCGGGACAATGTTGCGTACGCAGCCTGTTATATTCCGAATGTGCGTTCAGATGAAGCCAAAAAAAGAATCGTCTCGTTTGCTCTTGAGAAATCCGCAAGTCAGATCGACGTTTTGAGGAAAAAGGCTGAAGAGCAATATGAAGAACTGAAGAGCAAAGGAACTCATGAGGCCACTCATCAGCCCACGAATCAGCTCAAAGAAATGACTGATAAAATCGAACTCATCAAACTCTATGGTGAGATCTGGCGAGGTTTAGAACACATTGGGGACGCTCCTCATGTGGATTACGAAAAGGTGCTCACGGAGATAGCACTCAATGCTCTCGAGCACGTTATTTCAAACCGCTCACACCAGGAGCAAAAAGCTGAGACGGAGTGTCTCACGGATTCCATGGGTATCGTGGGATCTAAAAACGGTGGAATCAACGCTGAATTAAGCAAAATCAAGCAAAAGCGAGACAATGACAATAACCACTCTTTAATACATTCACTGATAGCCCATGTTGAACACTTGACTCAAGAAGTGATAGATAAAATATTCCAAAATCTCTTGGAAACAGGGTCAACGCAAGTGGAGATCACTCGAAGAAGTCCAGAAAAAGGCTGGCCAATTGAATCCATGAAACTTTCACTTCGCTTTAAAAATCAAAAGGGTGATTTTGCTGGAATGGCAGAAATGACTCTGATTGGGGGAGGATTTCCTCACCTTTGTATTGAGCAGATTTTCATGAAAGATCGTTCGCTGAGGGGAGCAGGACTTACCGCCAAATTCATGATGGCCAATATCGAACTTCTACGAAAGTTTACAGAAAATCCTAATGCACAAATAACCCTTAAAGCCTGGACTGGTTACGAATACGGTATGGGGTATGAGTATGGAGGGTACATTTGGGCACCCTATGGATTTGAGTACGATCCACCTGTTTTTGGTGGACAGCCGAAGGATTTGCTTGCTGATCAATTTATCCAATGGCTGAAGAATTCATATGGTCCGGAGCGCAATGTTGAAAAATTAAGAGATCGGTTTCGTCATAATGCTTTGATTCACGATATGGATGACCTCAACCCCGAGTTGTTCTTGAGCCAGCTATCAAAAGAAGAACTTGAAAAAATTGAAAAAAGGATACGATCTTGGAACCATCCCTGGGAAATGGCGCTTTTTGATACCCGTTCTGAACTAGGACGTCCTTTGGGAAAATTTTTTGGAAAACTAGGAAAAGAGTTCATGTCTGACAGAGAAGAAAAGGTCAGATGGTATGGACACCTTAATGTTAATAAGGAAAACGATCAAGGTTTGGGGCAGTTTTTTAAGTACGCGGATGAGGTATTGTCTCGTCCTCGGATTTCATCGGATTTCTGAGTCTTCTCCACTATCGAAAGCTTCGACCCAGAAACTCACGAAGCGACACTAAATAAACTTGTCATCGAGCGTTATTTTACCTTTGACAATTTGCGACGAGCGGCAAATATTGACGCGCAACTGAAGAAAGGGGGGCTTTCTCGAACTCACGCGTCATTCCAGTCACAGTCAGTCGAAATTCTCGAATCAAAAGCAAAGGTAAAACAGGTAAAACGAATGAAATTCACATCAATCCAAGCTTTCGGTCTATTGATCATTGCCAATTTGCTAGGTGGCACTTCCTCCACTTTGGCGATGCCTCACTTTGGGGGAGGAGGCTCAATGCCGCATTTTAATCCACCTCCACACGTCAACCCACCCCCGCACATTAATCCACCTCCACACGTCAATCCGCCACCGCACATTAATCCGCCACCCCACGTTAACCCACCCCCGCATATTAATCCTCCGCATGTTAACCCACCTTCACACGTTAATCCGCCCGTAGTTCACAATCCTCCCGGACAACCTTCCGGGCCACACAACCCACCGGTGGCACATAATCCACCAGCCCCACCCGCTTCCGCACCTCATCACGTTGAGCCATTACCGAGAGGGGGCGAAGTTCGCCACTACGCAGATGGATCGAGAACCGTGGTGCATCAGGATGGTTCGCAAGTGGTGCATTCGGGAGGAAGAACGACTTCTTTTGATTCTGCCGGGAAGCCGACTTCGGAAGCTTATGGGGGTACGAAAATCAATTATCATGCTGACGGAAGCCGGACAGTCCAGCGCGGCAATCAGACCTTCAACGAAAAAATCGTGATTCGGAATAATCAATCGATCGTAGTTCGAAATTATTCGTATCATAGTAGTTTGATCAACGGCAATTTGTCGTTCAATCGAAGCTACGGGAGTTTTGGCTGCCAATACTGGCATTCACCCCTTCGATTTTATGAAAGCTCATTAGTTTTCGGTGCGTTTGAATTTGCCCTTTTTGGCGGGGGTTACGGCAATCCCTATAATCCAATTTGGGGATATAACTATTGGAATAATAACCCTTGGCCTTCTTATGGTTGGTACCATCACTATTCGGGATGGTACTGGCGTCCTTATGGATACTGGGCCAGAAACTACTATCGTCCTAGCTATGCTCTAGTGGATTGGATTATCGCCTCCAATTTGGAAGTGGCCTGGGAGTCCAGGCTTGAAGCAGCGAGAGAAGCTGCTAGGCAGGCGAATGCTGATCGAGTATCGGCGGCTGAGTCTGAAGAAGAAGCTCAGCAAATCCGGGCTCAGGTAGACGCTGAAGCTGCGCAAGCGGCACAGGCTGCTTCCGATTCCGCCCGAGCTGCGGCGGAAACTGCCCAGGCAGCCGCGGATGTTTCAAACCAGGCTTCAGGTTCCACAGCAGTGAATCAGGAGGTCCAGGATCAACTGGCAAGTCAGGTTGAGCAGGTTACACAGGATCGACAGAATAGCACTCCGATGAATACAGGATTTGAGGCAGCCCTTAAAGACGATCGGTATGTTTTCTTGGTATCGAGTAATTCCGGCAAGACCTATGATAATGGTTCCAATGGAAGCTGTATCCTGGAAGTAGGAGACATGATCCAAAGAGAGCAAATGATTGGAAACTCCGGTTTAGTTTCTCTGAAAGTCAAGGTTTCACAGCTCGATAGTTGTAAGGCAGGTTCCACAATTACGATGACTGTGGAAGATCTGTCGGAAATCTATAATGCTTTCCATGAGAATCTCGATACGGGGGCGAAGCAGTTGGCTGATAAAAATCAGTCGAGTAGTCCTTTGATGTAAAATCAGGTAAGAAGCACCTTTTTCGAAAAGAACAGGGTGCTTCTTATTCTTTAAAAATAAAATAAGTACCTAATTTAATTGATATTATTTAATTAATCTTATGATGAAAGGGTATCGGTATTCTTCGCCTTCGCTGGTTCTTAGAGCGGCAATGATAGAGAAAATGACGACATACAGACCGATTAAATACAGGAAAAGATAACCAATTAAGATGAAGGTAAGCCCCATTGAAACCGCGGTTTCAATGAGAGCAGTAATCATGAAGTTGAAGATTTCTTTTCCTCTTTCGTTGATAAATTCAGACTCCTCTTTTTTGAAATACCATAGTCCAATAGGAATAATGAATCCAAGTAAGGGTATGAGGACTCCCATGAGAGGGCTAAGGTGCATGATCACTGCAATATTTCGCTCTTTTTGGGTAGTTTCGTGTTCCATGTCCAGGTGACTCTGCCAAATCTAAGGCGATTACTCAAGCAGGGGATCCAATGGTTGACAAGAACTGACGTCTAATGGTAGTTCTGCCCTCCTCATGAAAAGTTTTGATGTTATCGTTATTGGAGGAGGCCATGCTGGCTGTGAGGCTGCTCACGCCGCTGCGCGGATGGGTTGTTCAACGGCACTTCTTTCTTTAAATTTTAGTCGAATTGGTTTTATGTCGTGTAATCCCGCAATGGGAGGGTTGGCTAAAGGGCAACTCATTAAGGAAATCGATGCTCTCGGTGGGG
The DNA here is from genome assembly GCA_963758495.1 of Oligoflexia bacterium. Lineage (GTDB taxonomy): Bacteria > Bdellovibrionota > UBA1018 > UBA1018 > UBA1018 > CAVWVI01. The sequence continues at coordinate 1,430,132 of CAVWVI010000003.1, read as the reverse complement.
TGATGGGTATGAACACCGATAAGACAGCGATTCAATACCGTCGACTCAATGCTAGCAAAGGACCTGCTGTCAGATCATCACGCGCACAATGCGACAAGGCTCTTTATGCTCAGCGAATGCAAGAATACTTGCTCGAAGTTCCAAACTTAACCCTACTTCCCATGGAAGCGACTGAAATTCTGTCGGATGGAAAGCGCGTTCTAGGAGTTCAGCTTTCAGACGAGAGCCAGATTCACTGCCGAGCCGTAGTGATTACTTCTGGAACCTTTTTAAAGGCCGTCATGTTTACAGGGTTTGAACAGACGGAAGGAGGAAGGCTAGGAGATCAAGCATCTTTAGGATTAAGTGGAAGCTTGGAACGGCTTGGCTTTCGTTTGGGGCGGCTGAAAACAGGAACGCCACCTCGATTGCATCGGGATAGTATTAACTATTCTCAGGTAGAGCCCCAACCAGGTGATGAAAGGCCGATTCCTTTCTCTTTTTACTATAAGCCCCCTACCTTTCCGGTACTGCCTCAGATTAACTGTTTTATTACTTACACTAATGCAAGAACTCACGAGATTATTGAGGAGAACTTCTCCCGTTCTCCTATGTTTACGGGAATGATTCAGGGACTTGGACCTCGTTACTGTCCTTCTATCGAAGATAAAGTAAAACGGTTTCGAGAGCGAGATCGGCACCAAATCTTTCTCGAGCCAGAAGGGCTTACGACAGAAGAAGTCTATGTGAATGGGATTTCCACAAGTCTACCTAGAGATGTTCAAGAGAAATTCGTTCATTCGATAGTAGGCCTCGAAAAGGCTGTTTTTGTTCGCTACGGCTATGCCGTGGAATACGATTGCATCGATGCAAGGCAGCTTCGCGCAAGTTTTGAATCTAAAGATATTTCAGGGCTGTTTTTTGGGGGTCAAATCAATGGAACTTCTGGCTATGAAGAAGCGGGAGCCCAGGGGCTGATTGCTGGAATTAATGCGGCTTTAGTTGTGAAAGAGCGTGATCCGTTTATTGTATCTCGTTCGGATGGATATATAGGGGTTTTGGCGGACGATTTGGTTCTAAAAGGTGCGGATGAGCCTTATCGTATGTTTACTTCCCGGGCAGAGTATCGATTGTTATTGCGAGAAGATAACGCTGACCTTCGTTTAAGTGAGGCAGGGCATAAGCTAGGTCTTTTAAGTGATGATCAGTATGCACTTTTTGAGAAGCGAAGAAATAACATTGAAAAATGGCGTAAGGAAATAGCCGGATTTCATTTTTTACCTACCAAAGAAGTGAATGGTTGGTTATCAAATCAGGGAATGAGCCCGCTAAAAGATAGGGTTTCAGCTGAAGCATTTTTACGTAGGCCAGAAGTGGATTGGGCAGGACTTTGCGAGCTTGGATTTCCAGGAATAGATGTCGAACATGATATCCAAGAGCAGGTCGAGATTCAGACAAAATATGAAGGCTATATCAAACGAGATTTAGAGCTCATGGAAGGGGTCAGAAAAAGCGAAATGACCAAAATTCCGTTGATGCTTAATTTTGATGAAATTCCCGGTCTTTCGAATGAAATTAAAGGACGTTTGAGGCAGACTCGACCTGAAACAATCGGGCAAGCGTCTCGGATGGCGGGAGTTACCCCAGCGGCAGTCGCGAATTTGATGATTTATCTTAAAATGCACTCTAATAAAGAACAGAAAAAACATGTCTGAAGAATTAAAACAATACTTATTAAGGGATGCTTACGGACTTACAGATGAAGTCATTGGACGAATCCTTTCATTCTATGAAATCATCCTAAGAGAGAATGAACTTCAAAATCTAACTCGACTCACTTCTCCCTTAGATTTCTACTATGGAAATGTTGTGGATGTTTTAGAGCTTTTAAAAATAAACCAAGTAAAATACCCTGCGCTCGATTTAGGCTCTGGAGTCGGGATTCCAGGTATACTTGCAGCCTTGGTTCGAGGAGATGAGTGGGTACTGGCAGAATCAGAGAAGAGAAAAGCTGAGTATCTTGAACGAGCATTGGATCTTTTGGGGTTGAAATCTCACGTCAAGGTTGCGCCAATTCGAGCAGAAGCCTACTTAAAAATGCATTCTGTTCAATCCATCATGGCGAGAGCAGTAGGTCCGGTGGAGCGAATCTACAGTTGGATTCAAAAATGTTCTACGTGGAACAGTCTAGTTTTATTTAAAGGTCCGAGCTGGGAGGAAGAGTGGAAAGCTTTTCAGCAGACCCGATTTCGAAAAGAACTGATTCTTGAGGCGGAACATTTTTATACGGTAGGGCCTGAGCAGAAAAAACGCTGCATTGTTCAGTTACGACGGATTTTAAAAAACACCTAATGAGTATGCGCTCCTGTTCCACGTGGAACAGTCTAGTTTTATTTAAAGGTTTGAGTTTCGGATTAACCCTGAAAATTCTTGAAGAAACCACTTGCTAACACGATTATTCGCGGCTAGCCTTGAGTGGAGGTAACCGCTCTGGCGGTCCAAAAAGTTTGATTATCCACACCAACCACAACCATACTTATCTAGGGGCGTTAATAAGCGCCTCTAGATTAGCATTTTTAAGGAGTATCGATGGGCAAAGTGATTGCGATCGCAAATCAAAAGGGAGGTGTGGGAAAGACTACTACTACTGTCAATCTAGCAGCTTCCTTGGCTATTGCTGAAAAAAGAACTTTGGTCGTAGACTTTGATCCTCAAGGCAACGCAAGTTCTGCTTTTGGGATTGATCGCGCAGCAATAGGAGACGGTGACACTATTTATCATGCTTTGATTGCTGAAACTGTGCTTTCCAAAGTAATCCGGCCTACGGAAATGGACTGTTTATTTCTCGCTCCTGCAAATGGTGACTTGGCGGGTGCTGAAATCGAATTGGTAGGTGCATTTGCACGTGAAGGCAAGTTGAAAGCGGCCATTGCTGAGATTAAAAATCAGTTCGATTTTATTCTGATTGACTGCCCACCTTCTTTGGGTCTGCTTACAATCAACGCCCTGACCGCAGCAGATTCATTCTTAGTTCCTATGCAATGTGAGTATTTTGCTCTTGAAGGGCTGACTCAACTTTTGCACACCGTATCGTTGGTCAAGCAAAATTTAAATGCGAACCTCACACAAGAGGGGATCGTTTTGACGATGTACGATGGTCGTAACAACTTAGCAAATGAGGTCGTCAAAGAAGTCCGCTCTCATTTTAAGGATAAGGTTTTTACCACCGTTGTTCCTAGAAATGTCCGTCTGAGTGAGTGCTCCAGTTTTGGGAAGCCGATTGTACTTTATGACATCGATTCAAAGGGCTGCTTAGCTTATTTGAATCTTGCAAAAGAAGTACTTGCACAAAATCAAAATCAGGTGGGTTTAGCGCAGTCTCAGCTCACTCACAATCAAAGTAAGTCTGATTTAAGGTCCACTCATCATAATGATACTCTAGTCAGTAGTTCTTAACCTATTTTGGAGATTGTTAACGCATGGCACAAAAAACTGTTCTTGGTAAAGGTTTAGCCTCATTGCTACCTAATGCACAATCACCGCACCTCGCGGCGGGGGGATCTGCATTTGGTCCTACTCCCTCCTCAGCACTGAAGTCTACCCCATCTGAAAGTTCCAATCGGGATCGACACATGGGAATCAGCATGGCATCAGTGGACGACATTCAAGTAAATCACTTTCAGCCCAGAAGAGAATTTAATGAAGTTCATTTAAAAGAACTTGCGCAATCCATCCGAACCAGTGGAATCATTCAACCTCTCGTTGTACGCAAAACTGAAAAAGACGGTCTTGAACTCATTGCAGGAGAAAGGCGTTTAAGGGCCGCCAAAATGGCTGGACTTAAACAAGTGCCCATCGTTATTCGTCGCTCTACGGATCGTGAAACCCTTGAACTTGCACTTATTGAAAATATACAAAGACAAGACCTTAATTGTGTAGATGAAGCATTAGCTTATTTTCAGCTCATTCAGGACTTTTCTCTGACCCAAGAAGAGGTTGCAGATCGAGTGGGCAAAGAACGGGCAACGGTGGCTAATTACCTTCGTCTATTGCGTTTGCCAGAAGTCATTATAGATGATCTAAAAAATCAGATTCTCACATTTGGTCATGGAAAAGCTCTTTTGGGATTAGAAGAAGCAGATCTGCGTATTCGAGCGCGTACTCAGGTGATTAAAGAGCAATTGAGTGTCAGAGAGACTGAGGCTCTAGTGGATGCTATGAAAAAAGCATCAAAAGATCAAAAAGGAACAGAAGAGATCTCTCCTCATCCTAAGACTGCTTTTGCTCAGAGGATCACGAACCTTTCTCAGGAGTTGGCTAGATTTTGGTCAACTAAAGTTGAAATTAAAGGTTCAGAGCGGCGTGGTAAAATCGTGCTGCACTATGCTTCTCGTCAAGAGTTAGATCGGATTTTGGAAGGGATGCAAATTAAGAAATGATAAATAGATCAAAAGACTTAAGTGTACCTTTAACGCATGGCGCTATAACGGCTGTGATTGATCAGGGTTGTGAGTTTGAGGGAAAACTTTGCTTCCATGGAACGGTTCGAATCGGCGGCACTTTTAGAGGCGAAATTTATACTCCTGATACATTGATTATTGGAGAAGGGGCGCGAGTGGATGCTCAAATTGACGCAGGAGTTATTATTATTAGTGGTGAAGTCAACGGCAGCTTGCGAGCCAAGCACCGCGTTGAAATACACCGCCCGGCAGTTTTTCGAGGTGACATTCTTACTCCTAGTTTAAGTGTAGACGAAGGGGTTATTTTTGAGGGGAGCAGTAAAATGGCTCATCAACCCATATCTCCAGAGGCGTCAGTATTAAGTGATGCCTAACAGACGAAGTGCATAGTAGTTCAGTTCTTGTCTTGAGCTTTTTGTCATAAAATGGTAGCTGTCTTGTAAATTAATAAAATGTTGTCTTGACCACCGCTTGAGCTGTGTGTTAGCCAGCAATTTAGTTTCCGAAACAATATGGCCTTGATTGCCTGGAGCGTGATGTGAACGCACTTCTTGACCAGCTTGGTTTAGACAATTCATTTTTTCTCGAGCTTGGACTCATTGCATTCGTGTTTGTAATGCTGTCTCGCCTCTATTTTCGACCCTTTCTTAAACTATTTGAGTCTCGGCATAAGAGAACGGTTGAAGATAAAGAAGCTGCAGAGCGACTCATGTCTCAGGCAAATGCGAAATTGGATGAATATAGACGTTTGCTTGCAGACGAACGGTTGGCTGCTAAAAAGGCATATGATTTAGCTCTTGCTGAAGCTAGAAAACAAGAGTCCGAGTTGTTAGGTCATGCTCGAGAGGAAGCCAAAATCATTACGCAGAATGCGGCTGATTCTGTAAATCGTCAACGCGAGTTATTGAAAAAACAATTAGAAGCTGACGTTGAAGTGATAGCTCAAAATATTTCTGATAAGTTACTTTTAAGGAAAGAGTGATGGATCCGATAATTACTTCAAGTATAAATTTTTTGATTCTGGTCGGTTTCATGGTCTACAAGCTTCGGCAGCCTGTGATCCATTTCGTTTCTCAGCGACATCATTCAATTCGTGACGAACTTCAAAGAGTGCGCGAACAACTTCATCAGGCTCAAGAAAAATATGATGAATTTTCCGCAAAGCTTAAAGCAATTGACGTAGAGGTTTCCGCATTAAGAGAGCAAACAAAACAAGATACTGTTGCTATGAAACAACGAATTGTGAATGAAGCTCGTCGAATTGCCGCAATGGCAGCAGTCGATGCGAAAAATGCAGCAGATGGATTATTTATTGAGTTTAAAGGGCAACTCTATTCAGAGTGGAGTGCGCAAGTTTTAGAGCGAGCAGAATGTTTGCTGAAAAAGCGACTCACCGGTGATGATCAAGCTCGAATTCGCCAAGAGTTTTCTCAGCAGATGGAGATTGTGCAATGAGTGTAGCAAATTCCTACGCAAAAGCATTATATGAGGCAGTTCAGGAGAGAGGGTTGTCTGCAGAGGACACTCAGCAAATTGAAGCGCAAATGGATTTATTTCAATCCATGATGGAAAACTCTAAAGATGCTCAAGTAGCCCTTTATGGTCCTTTGACAACTGCACGTGAGAAAATTGAAGTCATTCAAGAATTTGCAAAAAAGCTCGAATTATCTCAGCTTTTGAGCGAATTTTTAGTACTTTTGACAAAAAAGAAACGGCTCTCAATTTTAAGTCGGATAAAAGATTCATTTGGTTCTATTCGTCTCACATTGGATGGTGGTGTAGCAGGTAAACTGGTTGCTGCTGAGCCAATGAGTGATGTAGATATTGGTACTTTGGTGAAGGTATTTAGTCATAAATTTGGAAAAAAGGTGACTTTCCGAGTTTCCACTGATCCTTCGCTTTTGGCAGGAATGAAAGTCACCGTGAATGGAGTTACTTATGATGGTACGCTTCGTTCTCAACTTCTAAAACTCCGTGATAGTTTTGTCGCTGGATTACCCGGCGCTCATTAGTAGATCACGAGATAATTTGTTTCGAGGAAAGTATGCAGAAAATTCGCCCTGAAGAAATTACACAGATTTTGAAAACACAGTTGTCGAATTTTGAAAAGAGACTGGATGTCTCTGAGACCGGCACTGTGGTTTCCGTTGGAGACGGAGTCGCTAAATGTTATGGCCTCGAAAAGGCAATGGCAGGAGAGCTTGTAGACTTCGGTGGCGGCGTGAGCGGAATGATTTTGAATTTGGAAGAGGAGAGTGTGGGTATTGCAATCCTAGGAGATGACACACTCATCAAGGAAGGCTCCACAGTTAAGCGTACAAATAAGATCGTTCAGGTTCCTGTCGGTGAAGCCCTTCTTGGCCGTGTAGTGAATGCGATGGGCTTACCTATCGATGGCAAGGGTGATCTCAACGCAAAAGAATTTCGTAAAGTTGAAATTAAGGCACCTGGGATTGTTGAAAGACAGTCTGTCAAGGAACCACTTCAGACCGGTTTAAAAGCAATCGACTCCATGATTCCTATCGGTCGAGGACAAAGAGAATTGATTATTGGTGACCGTCAAACTGGCAAAACGGCTGTTGCTCTAGACACCATTATTAATCAAAAGGGCAGAGGCGTATTTTGTATTTACGTAGCTATTGGGCAGAAGCAATCTACGGTTGCCCAAGTGGTTGACAAACTTCGGGCAAACGGTGCTTTAGAACATACGATCGTTGTGGCTGCGACGGCAGCAGAGCAAGCTCCCCTTCAATTTTTAGCGGCTTACACAGGCGTGACTATGGGTGAGTGGTTCCGAGATAACGGCAAACATGCTCTCATTGTTTACGATGACTTGACTAAACAAGCTCAAGCTTACAGACAGCTTTCCCTCTTGCTTCGTCGTCCTCCAGGACGTGAGGCTTATCCGGGCGACGTATTCTATTTGCATTCTCGTTTATTAGAACGTGCTGCGAAATTATCAGATAAATTGGGCGGAGGTTCACTCACTGCTCTCCCTATTATTGAGACTCAAGCGGGTGACGTCTCTGCTTATATTCCAACCAACGTGATTTCAATCACCGATGGTCAAATCTTCTTAGAAACAGACTTGTTTTACTCTGGTGTACGACCTGCTGTTAACGTGGGTTTATCAGTTTCTCGTGTGGGAGGCAGTGCACAGATTAAAGCGATGAGACAGGTAGCAGGCACTCTGCGTCTTGATTTGGCTCAGTTTCGAGAAAAAGCGGCATTTGCTCAATTTGGGAGCGATCTTGATCCAGCTACTCAGAAGCAGTTGGCGCGAGGACAGCGTTTGACTGAGATCTTGAAACAAGGACAATACTCTCCGATGCCAGTTGAGCGTCAGGTGGTTATTATTTTTGCAGGAACTCAGGGTTATTTGGATAAATATCCTCTTGAGAAGTTGCATGAATATGAACAACAGCTTGCTTCTTTCATCGATAAGAAATATCCGGAAATATTTAAGGATATTGTGAGCTCTGGAAAAATTGAAGATGTGTTGAAAGCTAAGATTCAACAGGCTTTGAAGGAATTTGACGGTATATTTGTAGCGTAAGGAAACGGAATAGGCGAATCCATGGCGAGTACCAAAGATCTCAAAAAGCGTATTGCAACTGTGAAGAATACACAGCAAACAACTCGCGCAATGAAAATGGTTTCTGCGGCAAAACTTCGGAGAGCCCAAGAAGCCATTCAAAATCAACGTCCCTACGCTAAGCGCATATTGGAGTTGATTGGCAAACTTTCTTCTGTGATTGAGTTGTCAGATCAGTTTCCCTTGATGAAAAGGGAAAAAGCGACTGACGCTTCAAACACTAAAAAAGTTCTTCTCGTAGTTGTGAGTTCCGATAGAGGACTTTGTGGTGGTTTTAATAGTAGCGTGATTAAAAGCTGCTTGAAGTGGATTCAAGCAAACGCTAATGAAGCTACTTCCGTGGAATTAGCTTTTGTTGGACGCAGAGGTCATGATTTCTTTAAAAATAGAAAGATGAAAATAGCTGCGTATTATCAAGAGGCGAGCGGAAAAGTTGAATTCTCAAAAGCCAAGTTTTTAGCAGATGCTTTGGTGGATCGTTATCTCAAAGGCGAGTTTGATGAGATTAAGCTGATCTATAATGAGTTTAAAAACGCAGCGACTCAAAATGTAGTTGTTGAGCCCTTTTTACCTTTGAGCTGTATTCCTAACGAAGGTAAACCACAAGGTACACCACAAGGTACAAAAGAAGAGATTTCTGGTTCAAATGATCAGCCAGATTATATTGTAAAGCCAAGTAAAGAAGAAGTTTTGAAACAGCTCTTAGAGAAGAATTTTGCAATTCAATGTTTTAGAATTTTATTAGAATCGCAGGCAGGAGAGCATGGCGCTCGAATGTCGGCAATGGAAAATGCTACTAAAAATGCAGGTGAGATGATTCGTAAACTTACCCTTCAGTACAATAAGCAGCGACAGGCTGGTATTACGAAGGAGCTCTTAGAAATCATTTCAGGTAGCGAATCCCAAAAAGGTTAAATTGTTTTGAAGGAGAATGGAGTTATGTCAGCAACAGCTAAGCTACAAAATCAGGGTCGGATTAAGCAAGTAATCGGTCCGATCGTTGACGTCGAATTTGATTCCGGACGACTACCGGCCATTTTTCATGCGGTGCGTGTTACTAATTCTACAATTAGCGATGCCACGTGGAATGTAGTGCTCGAAGTAGCGCAGCATCTCGGTGAAAATACCGTTCGTTGCGTTTCTATGGAGAATACAGATGGTCTTGTCAGAGGGCAACCCGCACTCGATACAGGCAATCAAATTCAAATGCCTGTAGGAAAAGAAACCTTAGGGCGTATTTTAAACGTGATCGGAGAACCGGTAGATGAAGCCGGTCCTGTGAACGCCAAGAAGTTTTATCCTATTCATCGTTCTCCTCCTGCTTTCCGTGACCAATCGGTTACAGTTCAACCGTTTTATACTGGAATCAAGGTTGTAGACCTTTTAGCACCCTACGCTCGCGGTGGAAAAATCGGGCTATTCGGGGGCGCAGGTGTGGGTAAAACAGTTTTGATTATGGAATTGATCAATAACATTGCTACTCAACACGGCGGATTTTCCGTATTTGCGGGTGTCGGTGAACGTACCCGTGAAGGAAACGACCTGTGGATGGAAATGAAAGAATCAGGAGTTTTGGCAAAAACCGCCTTGGTTTATGGTCAGATGAATGAGCCACCAGGAGCGCGTGCCCGTGTTGCTTTGTCAGCACTTACGGTTGCTGAGTATTTCCGTGACGAAGAAAATCAAGACGTTCTATTGTTTGTGGATAATATTTTCCGATTTACACAAGCGGGTTCTGAAGTTTCTGCGTTGTTAGGACGTATTCCATCTGCTGTGGGTTATCAACCTACCCTCGCTACTGAAATGGGCGAGTTGCAAGAACGAATCACTTCGACGAATAAAGGTTCGATTACTTCTATTCAGGCAATTTACGTTCCTGCAGATGACTATACAGATCCTGCGCCGGCAACAACGTTTGCTCACTTGGATGCGACTACCAATCTTTCTAGACAGATTGCTGAGTTAGGTATTTATCCCGCAGTGGATCCATTAGCATCTACCTCTCGAGTATTAGATCCTCGAATCGTAGGTGAGGAGCATTACGCCGTTGCACGTCAAGTTCAAGCGGTTCTTCAAAGATACAAAGAATTGCAGGATATTATTGCAATTTTGGGTATGGATGAACTTTCTGAAGAAGATAAATTGACGGTCTCTCGAGCAAGAAAGATCCAAAGATTCCTTTCTCAGCCATTCTTTGTGGCCGAGCAGTTTACAGGAATTAAAGGGAAGTTTGTAAAGATTGAAGACACCATTCGTGGTTTCCGTGAAATTGCTGAAGGTAAATATGATGACTTGCCAGAACAAGCATTTTACCTCGTTGGCACCATCGAAGATGCAATGGAAAAGGCAAAGACACTGAATTAGTCTGACGAGGAGAAGTGACCATGGGTTCTGGTTTTAAACTCAGTATTCTTTCTCCGGAAAGACGTTTAGTTGAAGGAGTTCAAGTAGAGGAAGTCACTCTACCAGGGAGCGAAGGACAAATTGAAATTTTGCCTGATCACGCTCCTATGGTGGGTTCGCTTCAAACAGGTTTATTCAGATATCACTCAGTTGGAAAGCCAGTAGTTGAAGGAGTTATTTCAGCGGGCTTTTTTGAGATGAAGAACAATGAACTGAATGTTTTAGCGGAAACGCTTGAACTCAAGAGTGAAATCGACGTAGATCGCGCTCGTAAAGCTCAGCAATTGGCTGAAGAAACTTTGAAAAATGCTGAGCTGGACGAGCATCACTTTAAAGAGTATCAGCTCAAATTGCAGAGATCCATTATTCGACAGCAGATTGCTGGGCGGGAGTGAAGTTCCTGTCCTTGTTCCTCCCTTCTAAATGAAAGTGCAAGGTAAAATCTTGTTATTTCAACAGGAAATCGAAGAAAACGCAGAGCGTTTTTTGAATATCCTGTGGGAATAACAGGAGTTTGCTTAGTTTCCTCATAGCAATCTTTCCTTAGCTCCACATTTGCATTCATCTTGATGTGAAAAAGAGGGACACTTAATTTTCCCTTGAAAGTACGCTTGTAATGATGATATCGTTTTGATATCATCATTTTGTGAGCAAAACCGATAAGCTTCTTGCTAAGCTAAGCAATGGTACAATTGACGGAAATGAGCTGATCACACTACTCGGCCGCTTGGGTTGGTATTCCCTTCGTCAGAATGGGAGCCATCAGGTGTGGAGTAATGGGACTCAAATGCTCATTGTAATTGCGGGACGTGTCCAACTCAAGCCTTATCAAATTAAAGATGTTCAGAAGGTATTATTACCCTAATGGAGGGCATATGAAGCACAAGAAAGCGCCTATTAAGTATAAAATTGATATCTCATGGAGTGATGAAGATAAATGCTATGTAGCTAGAGTCCCAGAGCTTCCTGGTTGTGTCACTGATGGGATTTCTATTGAAGAAGCTGCCGCAAACGCTCATGAGGCAATTGATGTGTACCTTGAGTCTTTAGACTCTGAAGGCAAACCCCTTCCGCCAGCACTTGCTTCAAAGAAGTTCTCTGGAAAGATCCCTCTGCGGATTGACCCTTTTCTGCATCGTAATTTAGCTATTTGCGCCAATGCCGAGGGAGAGAGTTTAAATCAATTCATTGAAAAGAGACTAAAGAAATTGGCCTGAAAATCCTCCGGGAGGTCATGGAGTGTGCCTGTAGACAAATAAGCCGAGCCGGGATGTTACCTGGTTTTTGGATATACTATTTTGATAAGCATGATTCGTACAGTCGCAAAGAGATGTCAGAGTTTTACTCAAATGGCTTCATCGCTCTTTTGCTCTTGATCCCAGCGTCGTTGTCTTGAATATACTAGGGCATGTCTACTCTAAAAATAGATCTCACGTTATTTTCCGAAGAAGAGCTGATCGAACTGAATAGAAAAGTTATTGAAAGGCTCCGATTCATCAGAGATGCGAAGGCCCACCATCAGATGTTGGACTTGCAACCAGGAGACAAGGTCAGCTTTACTTCAGAACTCGGAAAGAAGGTTACTGGCACCATTCTTCGACTAAATCGTAAAAGCGTAAGCCTTTGTGCTGAGGATGGCCATCACTGGCGTGTATCGCCTTCTTTACTGACTCGAGCAGAACCAAAAGATGTCGAAGTGGAAGTTGCATCCACAAAGGCAGAACCTCCAAGGCAGCAAGAGCCTTCGCCACCTAAGGTCATTCCACTCACTACCTCTCTATTTCAAGCTTCCGTCAATCAGGAAGTGCCTAGGAATGCCCCTTGCCCCTGTGGTAGCGGAAAAAAATATAAACGATGTTGTCTCCATCAAAAACTGGGTTAGACCGCTAGAATTTAAGTAAGTAGTTACGTTAGTTCGCTGCCGCACAGGCAGCTTAGAAATCCTTGTTATTTTAATTGTTAGCCCTTAGCATAATAGAAGGCGCGACAAGTCTAGGAAGGACTCAAGCTAAATCAAGTCATGAACGCACTGCGAAATAAATGTAAAAAATTAAGACAAAAAATTTTGCTACCGAACAGTTTTTAGGTAGATATCGAAACGAGGGTCTTAACTTGAGCAAAAAGAAAGAATTACAATTACTTAATCTGCTACTTGCTTTACGTTTAATGATACCAACAGAGGCATTTGCTGTTACCCTCCCGACTTTGACAGTAGTTGATCAATCAGATGATACCCTCACTGAGCTTCATCATATCTTAGCAAATCAAGAATTTGAGTCTTTAGGTAAACATCTTGCGATGCTTCAAGATGATGCTCATTTTAGATATGGGTGGATTCCGCAGCAAATCAGTTACGAGAGTTTAGTTGCTCAGTTTAACACAAAGGGAGACCCTATTCTTGCGGGTGTACCTCGTTCCGTTTTTACTCGATTTCAACAGCGTAGATTAGTAGCACCCATCACGGTTGTACCCGCCGTGCTTGCAATGGAAACTCAAAAAGTTTCAGAGAATACTCAGCCAGAAAGTGCCCCATTAACTCTGACAGCCGCGCATCCCCAGAATCCCACAGAGGATCCAGTAACACCCACCAGTGCTCAAGAAAATGTCTCTTTAGCTCCCTTTGTAGAAGCCTTTCAATCCAATATAAAAATTGAAGATGTTAAGGCCGAGTGGATTACTCAAGAAGGTTCAAAAGGCTGGCAAGTATCGATTGCCCCCTCTCATTGGTCTACAGTGAGTTGGAGTAATTTGCAGCCCAGCGAGTCAGATGTAGTTCCCCTTCTTTCAAATAACACCGCGTTAACACTCGCAAGACTAGCAGGAGTGACTCTCCAATCCCAGACAGGAATAGTTTTTGGAAAATTTCCAAGTGGATGGGATGTAGAGTTTTCAGGGCGAGCAGAACATCCTCTTTTTTTGGATAATCAAGATCCTCCAAGAGCTGATTACAGCTCGAAAATGGGTGGCTATTTTGTGATGTTAAATGCTGCGCCAGGGGCCCAGTTAATTTATCTCACTTCGAGAACAGGTTATGGTACCGGAGCTGTCACTTTTCCTGTTATGGCAGGGACAGCGACTTATTTGGATTTGACTGAGATTACTAGTAGTAGCTTGACTGGGAAGGTCTTGAGTGTGAATAACAGACCCTCTGGAGAGGCAAATTATCTAAAAAATGTAATCGTGAGAGTCATTGGGCAAGCGTCTGCCGTTACGAGTACAGATCCAGTAGGTGCTTTTGCACTGGATAACGTACTGACTTTCAGTGATTATCCATTTTTTATAGAAACGGATAAAGGGAGCACTGGCTTTACGCATCGTTATCGAATGGCTCCAGGAAATATGGATCAGGTCTCCCTATTTCGCATTCCTTCTTGGCAGATCCGAGATTATTTAGGTCAGCTTGAGGGAGGGGTGAGTTCATCGAGTGGAGTGGTAGTTGCTGCGTTGCCTCATTTAGTGAATAGCCATCCTGGTTATCCTTTTATTCCCAGTGTCCGATCGATTCCCTCTTCTACTTCATTAGTGCCAGAGACCTATACGTTTTCACCAGAAAATGATCTTCATGTGAATTCCCCGCTTATAGGGGACTCAAATCGATTTTTAGGAGTTGAGATTCCAGAAGGTCCTGTCGTGACTCAAGTTACCGATGAAAATAAAAATGTAATTTGGTCAGAGTTAAATGTGTCTTCGCCCGGAGTGATCAATGTGGTGGGACCGTATTAGAGTTTCGCTAGAAAACCAAAAAAGGAACCCCTTGAGCTTTTATTCGGTCATGATAGGACTGTTTGCAATATGAGTACTTTGCCAGATTCAAGTTCAAATCCAAATCCAAATTCAGCCCCAGAAAAGCCAACATTTGAAGGAGCCCTTGAGCAGCTCCAGGTGGCCGTTAAGCGATTAGAAAGTGGCGAATTAAGTTTAGAGCAGTCCTTAAAGCAGTTTGAGGATGGTGTCAGGCTCACTCGGGTTTGCCAGGAGTATTTAAGTTCTGCTGAACAGCGAGTGGAAATACTCATGAAACCTAATGCAGAAGGTCATTCTGAACTCCAGCCTTTTGGGAATCAAAAAAACTGAGCTAAAACTCCAAAACAGAATCATACTCAAAATAATGGTAAAGAAGCGGCTAGATCAGCTCTTAGTTGAGAAAGGCTTGGCTCCCACGCGTGCAAGGGCCCAAAGTCTCATCCTGGCGGGGAAAGTCTTAGTCGATGATCATCCAGCAGTAAAGCCGGGTCATTCAGTTTCTGAATCCGTAAATATTCGCATTCGTGGGTCAGATCACCCCTATGTTTCTAGAGGGGGTTTAAAATTACAAGCGGCCTTAGATACATTTAAAATTGATGTGACCGGAAAAGTCGCATTGGATATTGGGGCATCAACCGGGGGATTTACTCATGTCCTCTTATTGCGTCAAGTGAAGCGTGTTCATGCAATTGATGTAGGACACAATCAAATGGATTGGCTTCTGAGAAATGACGCACGTGTTATCGTGAAAGAAAAAGTGAATGCAAGATATATGGAGTTTGAGCAAATCGGGGAAAAAGTTGACTTGATTGTCATGGATGTTTCCTTTATTTCCGTGGAGAAAATTTTACCAGCCTTGTTACAATTCTCACTCCCTTCGACAGATTGGATTACATTAATCAAGCCTCAATTTGAGGTGGGGAAAGAGAAAGTCGGTAAAGGTGGCATTGTGACTTCCGAAATCGATCGACAAGAAGCGGTGGATCGCGTGTCCCGATTTGGAGAATCTCTTGGATTGATTCGGTGCGGCTTGATAGAATCTCCGATCATGGGCACTGAAGGAAATAAGGAGTTTCTCGCTCATTGGAAATTACGCTGAGATCATCGTTAAAATGCGAAATTAAATGCGAAATTAAATGCGAACTAAAAATGCGAATTAATATTTTAATCTTTTTTTTATGTATTCTTGTTGGACAAGGGTGTGCAACGGCGCAAAAGCCTACGATCTCACCTCATCCGCCAAATTCAATTCCTATTCCTCTCGTAGGTGCAACAGGAGTCGCTGAACCCGGAGATCCAGCTGGTCCAAGAGATCCAGGAGATTCTACTCATTCTCCTGATTCATACGGCCCCCCTGCGTCCATGATTTCTCCCACGTACGGGCCCGAACCTGTGAAGCTCCGACCTGTCATATTAGTGCTGGGCCCTGGATTGGCGCGTGGTTTTGCTTATGTCGGTGTATTTCAGGCTTTAGAAGATGCGAAGATTCCTGTCGGCGCTATTTTAGCTACCGAAATGGGGAGTCTCGTTGGGACGCTGTATGCGATGAGTAGTAGTATTAATCAGTTTGAGTGGGGCTTGTTGAGTTTTAAAGAAAGTCTCTTTCGTAGTCCAAAGAAATTTTTTTCAAATAGTAAAAGTAATCTGTCAGATGGCAAAAAACTAGAAGAACAACTCAAACAAATATTTAAAAATAAAGATTTAAGCGAAGCGAAAATTCCAATTCGTATCGCAATCCAAAATAAAGAATCCGGAGTTCCTGTCGTTTTAGATCATGGCAAAGTGACCCAAATTATTCGTGCAGCAATTGCTAATCCAGAAGTTTTTACGCCAGGAGATCTTTTAGATAACGCCAATCAGGGTAATGATAACCCACGTAATGACAATCCAGGCGAAGGTGTGTCTGCAGGAAGTACTCGCCCTTTCCTGATTACTGAGGCAAAGAATTTGGGAATGGGGCCTATTATCGTAGTTGATGTTTTGAATAGTGCTGATGAGGCGCCCGCTTTAGATGAGCTTAAACAAGCTGATCTGGTGATCAGACCCAATGTTTTTGGAATAGGTTATATGGACTTTCAAAAAAGAACTGATGCCGCGTTTCAAGGTAAAAGGGCGATCATTAAAAATATTTCAGAAATCCGACGTTTAGTGGGATTGCCTGAAATCGACTCTGAAAGGAGTGGCAACCCATGAGAATGGATTCTCAAAAGAGGATGGAGCCTAGCTCTTTAAAACAAAAAGAGAGCGATTGGATTGTGAAAGCTTTTTTTATTTCATTGGTGGCTGGAACACTTTTAGCTATGGTAGGTGCAACTGGAATTTACTGGTATTTCTCCCGTAATTTACCAAAAATTATTACCGTAGCAGATTACCATCCCTTAGGTGTCACTCAAGTGTTTGGCACGGGTGGAAAAGGGGAAGCAGAAATAGGTGAGTTTTTTAAAGAGCGCCGTTATCTCATCCCCTATGACAAAATTCCTGACAGTATAGTTAAGGCATTTGTTTCTGCGGAAGATGATCGATTCTTTGAACACCCTGGCGTAAATGTTTTTAGCATTATACGGGCTGGAATAGCTAATTTTAAAGCGGGTCGTGTCGTACAGGGTGGTAGTACGATTACCCAACAGGTTGCGAAGTCACTTTTATTGATCTCGGAACAAAGAGAAAAAAGTCTAGATAGAAAAATTAAGGAATTAATCTTAGCTAACAGAATTGAAAAAAATCTAACTAAACAGCAGATCCTTTATTTATATTTGAATCAAATCTATTTAGGACATGGTGCCTATGGGGTTCAATCAGCAAGTAGGACCTATTTCGGAAAAGATATTTCCGAAATCACCTTAGCGGAATCAGCACTTCTTGCCGGAATGCCACAGGCGCCAGGTAAATATAGTCCACTTTTAAGTCCAAAGAAGGCAAAAGAACGTCAACTCTATGTTTTACGTCGTATGGTTGATAATAAATATATTACGCAAGCGCAAATGAAAGAAGCAGCGGCCCAATCCCTGAAAATTTTTCATGGGGATGATCTGAATAATCGATTTGCTCCTTATTATGTAGAGCATATTAGAAAATATTTAGTTGAAAAATATGGAGAGAAGGCAGTTTATGAAGAGGGCTTAACCGTTACGGTCCCGACCAATGCGGAACTTTCTCTCGCTGCAAAGAAAGCGGTTCGTGATGGTCTTCTTGCTATTGATAAACGGAATGGCTATCGGGGGCCCATTAAATTTCTCAATAACACAAAGGAAATTGAGAATTTTCTTAAGGAGTCGAGAATAGCCTTAATTGAGAATAGACTTCATTTTAAATTATTTCTGCCAGATGGTCGCCTGGACTCGATTGAGGCGATGCATTTTGCGGGGATGCAATCAGACGCTGAACTTCTTGAGCCAGATCAAATGTATCAAGCGGTGGTGACTAGCTTCGATAATCGAAATAAAACTGCACATGTGATGATAGGTGCTATTCAAGGAGAGTTATCCATTGATCAAATGCGTTGGGCAAAGGCTCCCCGTAATGACAAAAATCCCCAGACCCCACGCTTCGAGCCTAGTTTGCCGTCAAATGTTTTCAAAAAAGGTGATGTGATTTGGGTGAGTTTGGCAGGGAGTGGAAGTGACTTAGAACCCAATGGACCTGTAAAAGTAGCTCTTGAGCAAGAGCCTGTAGTGCAAGGAAGTCTTCTTTCGATTGATGTAAAAACCGGTAGTGTCTTGGCAATGGTAGGAGGTTATGATTTTGATAAATCAGAATTCAATCGCGCGACTCAAGCGATTCGACAGGTGGGGTCTGCCTTTAAGCCCATTATTTATTCATCAGCATTAGAAAAAGGATTTACTCCTGCCTCTGTCATCTTAGATTCTCCCATCGTTTTTAGAGATTCTGACGGAATAGGTTCTTGGAAGCCGAGCAATTTTGAAGAAAAATTTTATGGTGATACTATTTTTAGACAAGCCCTCATTAAGTCCAGAAATATTCCAACCATTAAAATTCTTCAAGCTGTTCAAGTGCCCTATGTGATTGAGTATGCAAAACGACTGGGTATGAATGTTCAGCTCAACGCAGATTTATCCATCGCTCTAGGGAGTGCTTCGATGTCGCTGATCGACTTGACCCGTACTTATGCTCTTTTCCCTAGGCTAGGTAAAAAAGTGACTCCTATTTTTATTTCAAAGGTAATGAGTAGAGAAGGTCAAGTTTTGGAAGAGGCAGACCTTCGGCCATTGTCACTTGAAAAGCAAATCCCTGTCAGTTCCAAGTCGGATATCGATACCGATACCAATACCAATACCAAGGTTTCTGGCAGTATTGACCAGGCGCAAAACCAGGTGCAGCCCGTTTCTTCTAAGGTGGTCTTTCCTACTTACCCGTTGCCAGACGATCCTAGTCAAGTGTTAGACCCACGTATTGCTTTTGTGATGACCCATCTCATGAAAGAGGTGGTTACATTTGGAACCGGACATGGTGCTCAGAATCTGGGTCGTATGTCCGCGGGTAAGACTGGAACTACGAATGATTATTTAGATGCATGGTTTATGGGATTTACTCCCCAAGTAGTGACTGGTGTATGGGTTGGATTTGATAATCAAAAAAGTATTGGGCCATTAGAAACCGGAGCACGAGCGGCCCTTCCTATTTGGCTTAGCTTTATGAAAGAAGCCATTAAATCTTATCCTGAGGCTGATTTTATAGTACCGCCTGGAGTTGTTTTTGCGAGTATTGATGCAACTTCGGGCAAATTAGCCTCTCCGAATTCGTCTACTGCAATTAAAGAAGCTTTTGTTGAAGGAACTCAGCCTACGGAAACAGTCGGTACCGGACCGATGAAATCTGAGAGTCAAAGTGATTTTTTTAAAGAAGATCAGGAATAGTACCGATCCCCTTTAGAGTAGTAATACATCTAACAAGGGAGTTGACGTCTGCGTCGCTTTTTATTCGGATCAATAGTTCTACACGTTTTATTCTTCATCGTATTTGGAATATGTGGAATTATAATAAAGCAGCAAGCAGCCAAAAATCGGGTTAACCCACCTCTTTTTGTCAATTTGATTCCTACGCAGACGAAGAAACTGCCGCAGCCCTTAGATAAAACTCGCAACAAAATAGTACAGACCTCTCCTGGCAATAAAGTGACAACTCCAGAGCCAAAATCCTTTTTAGGGTGGCAAAATCAAACCGTAGATCGTGAGACCGTGAGTAAAAATAAGATGACGGCAATGGGATCGACCCCCAAAATGCCAAAAAAGTCTCTGAATCGGTCTGTAAATGAACCCGTTAAATCAACTTCTATCAGTAGTTTGGGATTACCTCTTATTCCGCGTGCGCCAAAAGCAGATTTGGATCAGCCCAATTGGGCAACGTTGGGCTCTCGTCCAGAGGATTTTGTTGACGGTATGAAAGAATCTGACCGCACTGCTTTGAATACAAGAGAGTACAAATATTATGGATATTTTCAAAGAATTAGGAGTCGTTTAGATCAAGCCTGGATTCCTATTCTTAGAGAAAAGCTTTTACAGTTCCATCGATCGGGTCGCAAGTTAGCAAGTGATATGGAGCACCTCACTCGAGTACTCGTTTTTTTAAATGAAACCGGAGAAATTACTCGAGTTCAACTCGTGAGTGAATCTGGTATCAGTGATTTAGATGCTGCTGCTATTGGTGCTTTTAATCAAGCAGGTCCATTCCCTAATCCACCTAAGGGTATGATTGATCAGAACCGTGAAGTTCAAGTTCCCTGGGATTTTATATTAAAAACCTAAGGAAAATCCCTTGAGCAGAATCATTATCTTCTCGGTCCACGAATACGATCCAGTCCTTCTTGAAAGACATAGTCTTTCCAAACATTATCCACTTTGCGAAAGGTTTCAATCACCTGTTCTGCAGCGAGTCGCTCATCGATTCCTTGAACTCGAGCGAGCTGTCTGACTGCGCTGAGGATCGCTTTAAAAGGAGCTTGTTGAGTGAGCTCAAAAAGCTCATGGGAAAAATCTCTTTTTCCCCCTGCTTGAGTTGAAACTAAAGCTGTATTAAATGTGCGACTTAAATCATCTTTAGCGGGCGTCGCCTTCGCTGTAGATGATTTATGAGTTGACGTCTTTGCTGTAGAAATAGCAGTTCTTGTATCAAAAGATCTATTTTGCATTTGAAGTGAGTTATCCCGCATTACGCTATCGAAGTTACCGGAATAACATACCCCCAGCGAACGATACATCACAAGCAACTTTATGAGAATTTACGTCAAGGCTTTTTTTTATAAAAAAGTTTGATATGAGTAATTTCTCATGAATCATAAAATAAGACCGTCGTTGGAGCATTCAGACTCATTTGTTAATCGTCATATAGGACCCCGTGAGGATGATATTCAGAAAATGCTCCAATATTTTGGTTTAAAATCTCTTGAAGAACTGGTTTCATATACGGTTCCGGAGCAGATTCGTACTCGACAGAAATTACAACTAGGTCCGAGTCGAAGTGAGTTTGAAGTCTTAGCTGAACTCAAAAAGGTAGCCTTAAAGAATCAAGTTTATCGCTCGTATATTGGAATGGGATATGCCGATTGCATCACCCCACCTGTGATTCAAAGAAATATACTAGAGAATCCAGGTTGGTATACTCAGTATACGCCCTACCAAGCGGAGATAGCGCAAGGACGACTCGAAGCTCTTCTTAATTTTCAGACGATGATCATGGAGTTAACGGGATTCCCGGTTGCTAATGCCTCGATGCTCGATGAAGGAACGGCCGCTGCTGAGGCTATGGCGATGTGTTTTGCCATGAGTGGAAAAGATTTAAATCGAGCATTCTTTGTTTCGGAGAGCTGTCATCCGCAGACACTTGCCGTAGTGAGAACCCGTGCAGAGCCTTTGGGTATTACAATCATCGTCGGTGATCATCGAAAGCTTGAACGAAATACATCCATTTTTGGTGCTCTTCTTCAATATCCTGCAACGGATGGAGTCATTCATGATTACAAGGCATGCATAGATCAAGTTCACCAACAGGGTGGTTGGGTGGTGATGGCGGCGGATCTTTTAAGTCTTGCGCTTTTAACTCCTCCTGGAGAGTTGGGAGCCGATATTGCTGTTGGAAATTCTCAGCGCTTTGGTGTTCCTCTCGGGTTTGGAGGTCCTCATGCCGCATTTTTTGCAACTAAAGAAGAATTTAAGCGCCAACTTCCGGGACGTATCGTGGGAGTCTCTCGTGATGTAAACGGAAAGGCAGCGATCCGTCTTGCGCTACAAACCCGTGAGCAACATATCAGAAGAGACAAGGCAACTAGCAATATCTGTACGGCTCAGGTTCTCTTGGCGGTTATTGCTTCAATGTACGCTGTATATCATGGCCCTGAAGGTATTTTTAAAATTGCAGAAAGGATTCATCGGCTCGCATCTTTATTGAGTGATGGACTCCAACGTCTGGGCTATGAAACAGGTGATCATTATTTTTTTGATACCTTGCGGGTTTCTGTCGGACAGAAAGAGATGGAGGCGATCTTAGGTCAGGCACGAGCCCGACAAATCAATTTAAGAGTTCTAGATGCAGGAATTTTAACTATTTCATTAGATGAGACTACTTCTGAGGAAGACATTCAAGAGCTTTTAGAGGTATTTGCACAACCTGCACAGAAAAAATTTAATTTTAAATTAGCAGAACTCCCTCATCAGGAAGCCAAATTATTTCGATCTTCACATTATAGAAAAAGTTCTTACCTCAAACATCCTGTATTTAATACTCATCGATCTGAAACAGAGATGTTGAGATATATTTTTAAATTGCAGTCCAAAGATCTTTCTTTAGCCCATTCCATGATCCCCTTGGGTTCCTGTACCATGAAATTAAATGCTACCAGTGAAATGCTACCGATCACATGGCCTGAGTTCTCCAAAATCCATCCCTTTGTTTCATTAGAGCAGGTGGCGGGTTATCGAATCATGCTGAAACAGTTGGAAGATATGTTAAAAGAAATTACCGGATTTTCTGCAGTTTCCTTGCAGCCTAATGCGGGATCGCAGGGTGAATATGCAGGTTTACTGGTCATCCGAAAATATCATGCTTCACGTGGGGAGCAGCATCGAAATATTTGTCTGATTCCAAAATCTGCACATGGTACGAATCCGGCAAGTGCGGTGATGGCGGGGTTAAAAGTCATTGTAGTGGAATGTGACGAGAGCGGAAATGTGAATTTGGAAGACTTAAGAGTGAAAGCACATGAGCATCGCAATCAGCTTGCTGCTCTTATGGTCACTTATCCTTCTACTCACGGGGTGTTTGAAGAAGGCATTCGCGATATTTGTTCTATCATTCATGAAAATGGCGGACAAGTTTACATGGATGGCGCCAATATGAATGCCCAAATTGGCCTCTGTCGACCTGGCGAATTTGGACCCGATGTCTGTCATCTCAATTTGCATAAAACATTTTGTATCCCTCACGGGGGTGGAGGACCTGGAATGGGTCCTATTGGAGTTGCAGCTCACTTGGCATCATTTCTACCTGGCCATCCAGTTGTTTTTGGTGAGAATCAAACGCGAATTGGCCCTGTTTCTGCTGCTCCATGGGGAAGCGCCAGTATTCTTCCTATCTCTTGGATGTATATTTCAATGATGGGAGCCGCTGGTCTCACACTAGCCACTCAGGTTGCAATTCTCAATGCTAATTATATAGCGAAACGTTTAAGCGAATATTATCCGGTGCTTTATCAAGGGAAGAATGGATATGTTGCTCATGAATGTATTTTCGATTTAAGAAATCTAAAAAATACTTCTGGGGTAGAAGTCGAGGATGTGGCGAAACGGTTGATGGATTATGGTTTTCACGCACCGACCATCTCATTTCCAGTGGCAGGTACATTGATGGTTGAGCCTACGGAAAGCGAATCTAAAGCAGAGTTGGACCGATTCTGTGACGCTATGATTTCGATTCGTGAAGAGATTGCTGAAATCGAAAAAGGTAAAGCGGATAGACAGAATAATTTATTAAAAAATGCTCCTCATACTATGGAAGTGGCAGTGAAAACCGAATGGACTTTTCCTTATTCGAGAGAGAGAGCGGTTTTTCCAATGCCTTCCGTTCGTGATAATAAATTTTGGCCCTCAGTCGGACGAATTAATAATGTCTTGGGGGATCGCAATTTAATTTGTGGGTGTCCTCCTGTTGAGTCTTATGAATAAGGTGGTCGTCTCAATCGGCGACTTCTAGATCAATATAAAGGGTCTTGATTATTTGTCTACAAGTATTGTAATATTGTAGACATGAAAAAACTATTGGCTCGAACTAAGCCAGCGGGTCGAAAATCATTAAGGTCAGCCACTGAAACAAAGACCAAAGTATTTTCGGGGCGTATTCCACGATCGAAAGTTCGGGAACTTAAAGAGCTTTATCCTTCAAGCATGACAGAGTCTGAAATTATAAATGATCTTGTGAGAGAGAAATTAGCGCGATCTGAATTTGATAAGTGGATGACTGCTATACAAGAAAACTTTGATTTGAATGATTTTGACCTAGAAAGCCTTCGATGAGCTTTCTCTTGATTGATACGAATATCATCATTCGTCGTTTAAGAGGCGCTATCGATGATAAGACATGGAATGCTCTTCTTTCAGGTCGAGCCCCCATTATTTCACCTGTTACACTGCATGAACTTCGTAGAGGAGTGCGTCCCGGTTCACCTTGGGAGTTGAGTTTAAACAAAAGTATAGCCCCTGTGGCCGCTCCTCCTGATGAGGAAGATTGGTCTAGTGCAGCAGATTTGATTCGTAAGCTTTTTTGGAATACACATAAAGGGCCGAATCTTGCGTCACTTCAAAATGATGCTCTAATCGCACTCACTGCTAAAAAACTGAATGCTGAATTATGGTCGAGGGATGGTGATATGAGAATTCTTTGCGACACTTTGGGGATTCGATTATTCGTCGATTGACTGTTGAAGCCAAGTCTCAAGTCTTTTGAGAAAGCTACCATTCGGGGTAAGCACTGCAAGGAGTCCTGTTGCGCCGGGAATCCAAATCTTTACGGCGCAATAGGACTCCTTGCAGTGCTTGTCAACAGCCCTAAAGGAACTACTTACCATTCGGGATCATCCTGATACTTTTCGAGTGGACTGAATTTAACTTTTTTTGACAGAAGGTCGTGGCCCTTTTCGAAAAACCAAAGAAGATTTAAATTTGCGAGTGGCCCTACCCCATGAAGGGGGCCCAGATCCCACTCTAGTGCTGATTTATGGACGGATCGATAGAAAAATAGCTGATTTCCAACGATAAATTTCTGAGATTTGACCAGATCCTGGTTACCGTTCTCAGTGAAATAAAAGCGGAAAGAGCAGTTTAGAAAAAAAGGTTTTCGGATTTTATTAATCGCTTCAGGGACGGCGTTAACGAGCCCCTTTCGAAGAGTTCTAATCACATGAATTTTAAGGTAAGGATGCGGAGACTGGAACTTGGAGTTGGAGCGCAGATACGCCCCGGTTTGATCAAAATAGATCTGAGTGACCACTGTTCCTTGAAACTTCGCGTCGATGAACTCTGAGGGGTAAGTGAGATTATTATCAATGGCTTGATAAATGTAATGGTAGAGAGTGACGTTTTTATCAGTTGCGGATTTGTAGCTATTACCGGCTTGAAAACCAGTTCCATCTAATAGATCGCTTGGATTACCCTCTCCTTCGTTCTTTTCTTTTTTCAAACCATGAATATGAATGCCAAGGTCTTTGATTGAAACATGTTTTTTGTGTCCATTCTGTTGAGTGTGAGCTGTAGTTGAGCTTTGATTTGTTAAAGGGTGGTCTTTTTTTCCGTTTGATGATGATTTTTCGTGAGACTTATTTTCTATCAGTTCAACTTGAATGGATGGAATATATTTATCTTGAGGAGGTGGAATCCGGATTAGAAACATAGCGATCAATAAAACGAGAAGGTGCGCAACAATAGAAAGAGAGAGTGAATGCCAAGGAGATGGCTTTGCTTTTTGATGCATTTTATCTGCCTTCTATTCTCAAAAATTTAATCATTTTATTTGAGTGATTCGACGATACGGTTGTATTTAAATTATAAGCACTACACCGATTTGAAGCATTCTATCAAGTGCTAGTCTATGTCGAGTAATTTTGAGTTAATTTAAGTTAAGAATTTTTTCACTTAGTTTTTGCGGTCGCATTTTGTGACCACAAAATGTTGATATTTTCATTAATTTTAGGCTGATAAATGGATTATTGTATTTTTGTGGTCACAAAATGTGACCGCAAAAATGGACTATCTGGAACTACAAGTATTCTCTTAAGTGATTTTGATGGCAAAATAAATGTGGTTTGAAATAACTAGACTACTGCAAGTCGATGTGGCATTTCATTGCGCTTTGAGGGATTAAAAATGGAGTTATCCGTTAGTGAAATTAAACGGCGAATTTATGCGGTTCGAGGACATAAAGTGGTTTTAGATAATGATCTAGCTGAGTTTTACCAAACTCAGACTAGGGTACTGAACCAAGCAGTTCAACGAAACCGCGACCGATTTCCTCCTGATTTCATGTTTAAGTTGACCCTAGAGGAAAGCAAAGATCTAGAAATACATATTGTGTCATCTAGTTTAAAGCATGGAGGACGCCGCTTTGTTCCTTATGCATTCACTGAGCATGGAGTTGCAATGCTTTCGAGCGTTCTTGATAATGGTCGAGCAGTTCAGGTGAATATTGCGATCATGCGCTCTTTTGCAGAAGTTCGACAACTGTCTGGTATAGGTATCGAATCAAGAGAGAAATTAGATGAAATTGAGACCAGATTGGAGCAACTTGAGCAAAAGCAGGATGGTCAATTCAAAATGATACTGAGTGGAATCCAACAACTCTTAATGGAGAAATCGTCTAATAATGCACCTGCATTATCGGTTCTGCACAAACCAACGACTGTTGATGTTGATGACAGGTTTAGTCATCCTCAAGAACAAGATGCATTTGGTTCAAATGATAAACTTAAAGCAAAAGAAATGGGTGACCTTATTCATGGGAAAAAAGTTCACTCTAAAATCAATTCAATTCATCAGACTGTAGCCAAATATTTTGGATTGCGAGTCCAAGACTTAAAAGCGCCCTCTCGCGTGCGAGAGGTTGTACTTCCGCGACAGATTGCTATCTATCTTGTTCGAAAACACACTGGTATTGGCTTTAAGGAAATTGGAAAGTCCTTTGGAGGGAAGGATCATAGCACTGTCATGCACGCCTATAATAAGATTGCTACTGCGATTGAGAGGGATAATTCAGTCTGCGAAACTGTGGAAATAATCCAGAAGTTACTCTTCGCACTTTAGGTTTGGCAAAACTTGAGATCACAATCTGTGATCTCAAGTTTGAAAAAACGAACTAACTAATTAAAATTAAAGGCAAACTTGAGATCACAGATTGTGATCTCAAGTTTGAGAAGCGTACTAAGTAATTAAAGTTAAGGGTAATCTTGAGGTCACAATCTGTGACCTCAAGATTGGGAAAGTATAATAACTTATTGAAACCAAAAGAAAACTTGAGATCACGGACTGTGACCTCAAGTTAAAAAACGGATTCTCTTATTAAGTAAGGTGGTGGGGGTTGTTGCCTTCAAAAATTCTGACATAACGAAGCTACCTTCCTATAAGGTAGCCTGCGAGCTTCATTCATTCGGCAGCTCAATGAGTGTGCGGGTTTTCTAAATATGCCCTTCCATTTGGTGTTGAAATAGAGTCCATGCTCCTGAAGAGGAAGTCATATTTTGCCATTGTTTCCGAGTCATAGCGTAACAGTTGAAGTCAACGATTTTGTCTTGAATCTTCATCATGGCTCGATTTGTCCCTTCACAGGTCATGCCCGTTCGTTCGAGTAGGGATGTTGAATCGACGCTACTAGGCAAACATGTTGCTTGAACTCGTTCAAATGAAGGATACTCTGAAAAGCTCCAATTAAGGATTGCTCGCAATGCTTCAACTGGCAGGCTTCGGGTCCACCAGTCATGATGAAAAACAAAGCCAATTTGAGCACAAATAGGCCCAATTTGAGTTAAATTTACAGATCCAATCAGAGAAGAACTTCCCTTCTCTTTTACTCCCCAGCAAAGAAAAAGTTGATCCTTTTCGAGTGGATCCACTTTTCGAAGCTCTTGAATATAATTCAATGATTCTTGGGTATTTACGTGAGTTTCCCACATCACTGATTTAGTAAGCGTATTTATATTCTCACGTCTAAAGAAACAGCTAGCTTCTTCGTCCGTTAGTTCCTCTAAATCGAGGTGATCAGTTTGAATTCTCGGTAGACAGATTGATTGAGAAAATATTTTTTTGAATGAAACTGTTTGAGTGGCATTTATCATAATTGGTTGGGCTCCTGTGTCCGTTTATAGGGTGCTATAAAGCAATATCCATGCTCAAGTAAAAAAAATAAAACACTGTACTTTCAGTTAGTTATATTAAATAAGCAGCTTGATGACCCTTTAGGTATTAATATTTGTTATTAGAAAGATTTAAATTTTTAATGTGATTTTATTGCGTCAAAGTCACCATTCACCCATTGTGCCGCCTGGAAGGGATCCAAGCGGATGACGCATTCTAGATATCTCTCATGCCAGATTCGAGGAATAGAAGTTAGAACAGTTTACATTTAAAAATCTTTGTAGGCACTAATCAGACTGAATTTAAGTAGTATCCGACATATGATTTTCTATTATTTTTATAATTTTAATTTTTATAGTAAATGAATCACTGTAGGATTGAACTACGGTGAAGATAATATATAAATATTTTTTATTTCTTCTGCTTTTTAACTGTCTAATTTTAAATGTCATCGTTACTCGAACTTGTAGCGCTACTGGAACGTCATCTCCATTGCCTGAACCTGCTTCCCTTCGATGTTCAAAAGACGCCATTTGCCTTCGAGTGGATGCATATGGAAAGCCGAATTCGACTGGCAAATTTGTCGCTCAATGTTCGGGTCGCTATCCTGACTTTGTATCTGAGGTGCAAGAAAATTATTCTGGATCGCGGTTTATTTTATCTCAGAATTATCCGTCATCTGCAGTTCATGAAAAGTATCCTTGGGATGAGTTTGACTTCAAAAAAAATAATGAAGCGGAGCGCTATGCTGATTCATTTTTAAAGTACGTATACGACGGCATGATTAAATCAGATTGGTATGCGGAAGCTAACTCTAAACATAAATGGTTCCATATTCCGTGGATGACAACAGGAAAGCACCCTCGAGAGTTTGTTCATGGTCTGACAGATGAACGACCCATTATTGGGCCTGAGTTAGGCCTTAGAAAGGGTGCTTCTGTAAATAACTACGCGGTAGGCTATTATAATGCTACAGCGGCCTATTCAATTGGGCAAATTTGGAGGGGTGATTTACCTGATCTTTCTAAGAGTCAATTACCTGAGGGTTCTGCAGTTGTTAAACTATTACTCACTGACGCTAGATCAGAGGAGTTTGATGGGCCTGATATTTTAGCAGATTCTCCTAGGGTATCCGGCTTTGTAGTTAATAGAAGCAATGGACTGAAATCTATTCAGCAGCTTCGAGTACTACAAATCGATTTTGCTATCCGTAGCAAAAGAGCAGAAGAAACAGGTTGGGTATTTGGAACATTTGCTTATGATTTCAAAAAGCAGTCAGATAATCCCCTGGTATAAAATGAAACTTGTTGGTTTGATGTGGGGCAACGATCCAACACTTACGCTTGAAAAATTTACTACGGGAGCACGTCCTGTTGAAAGCTATATTAGTCCTCTGGCGCCAACGTATGCGTTAGTGCATCTTGGTTGGGGCAAAAGATTAAATGGCCCAGTAGATAATCCAGCATCATCTTGTTTAAGCTGTCATTCAACTGCACAATATCCCATTGTTGCTCCAATGATAGGGTCGGGTGGTAGTATTCAGTGTTCAGATAAACAAAAGATGAATTGGTTTCGGAATTTACAAGGGATTACCCCATTTGGTAGTATTGACCCAAAAAATTGTGAATACCAGGCTCCTAGCGCGGGAGATGTAGCTCTAGATTATTCACTTCAGATGCAGGTAGCACTCAAAAATTACTTTGATTCTCAGCAAAATAATCCGTGCAAGGTGGCAGTTGAGAAATCCGTCTTCAAACTACACGCCAGATTGCCTGAAATTGGAAAAGGTAGTAAGATTCGCAAAACGTATGATCTTGAACGCTAGTATTTAAAAATGGGTATTTTAATGAAATTATTTCTTGTGCATTGTGGTTATTATGATTCTGAAATCGGTGATGGCATTTACGAATCTCACGTAAATTTTTTTGTTGCGGCTGAAAATTTTGAAGAGGCTCGAGCTAAAGTAAAGACTAAAGATCCATTTAAACTAAAAAAAATGCATGTGGACGGGCTCCAAGAGATCCAATCAGTTGACGGATTCCAGATAGCTCTCATGCCAGATTCGAGCATAGAAGGTAGAACAGTATTGATATCACACAAGCACCGAGATCTTGCACCCAAGTCTCATGCCTGACTTCTATCACTTAAGGTTAGCATAGTCTGCCCCTATTCATTACTCTTTCTGTAATCGCTCCTCGCATAAAGCTATTTCTTCCATATCGATAAATATGCCTTTTTATAATCCCCGAGTATCAAATCAATGTCTTTGTCTCCCATTTGCTCCAATATTGGGGAAGTAATCAGCAGGGGCTTCGTAACAAACCCGCTGGGCTGTGCTCCTGAAAAAAGACGATTGAGCTCATCTACGAGTTGCCATCCTTGGATTTTCAAAGGTTCCGCTACTGTTGCAACTTGTTGGGACGAGCCGGATTTGATACGACTCAATGCTTTGTTTGAGCCGTCTCCAGCAGAGATATTTTCGATATCAGTTCTTCCAATGTTGGAGAGAGAAAAATTCATGCTGTCAAAATAAGCATCATTAATTGCTAAATTGTGAGTCCAAGTATGACCAAATTTTTTGTTTAGACGAATCACGGCTTCAGGAATATCTTTTTCCACACTAGAAATTGAAAGGTCCTCTACTGCTAAAATTTTGCAACGGTTACATTTTGCAAGTGCCTCGATCATCCATTTTGTCTTGGCGTTCGCCACTGCGAAGCTACTATCATTGAAAATGACGACACCTACTGGCCCATTCGTATGTTGGATGACGTAGTCGGTGGCGATTTTGGCTACTTCGATGGGGTCGGTGGATACATTTACATAGAGCTTGTGGTAGAGTCCAGCTTTTGCCGCCGAATGCCAGCCCACCAGAGCAATTTGCGAATGTCTGATCCATGTCGACAAATCTGTCATGCATTCCTCAGGGAGTCCGGCAACGACCATTCCATCAGGGTGTGATTTTATCGCAACAATCATTTGTTTTTTAAGAGTTTCTAAGTTTCCTTCTCCATCAAAGGTAGCCACGCTCCAATCGACTTTATTGGCGGCAGTTTCAAAGGAGCGATAAACTGCCGCGATTCCTCCATTTTTTAAGTCAGACCCAATAAAAGTAATTCTTTTTTTGGTTTCTGCTCTTGGTCCATCGCTAGGCCCGAGCCACGTTAAGTCTTGGGCAAAACATGGGCTTGCGCTCAAAATAAGGTAAACGAATACTTTCAATTGAAAATATTTTGAAGTTTGTCGAACCAAATTAATATACACTTGTATAAATAAAGTATAATTATTCTTAATCATATGAGTATTTTTTAAATGACTAATCCAAGTTTAATATGGAAAAATTTAAGAATCAAATCGGTGGTTTTGGGTGGTATTTTTATTGGATTAGTTATTCCGACTGCATTGGTTTTCATATTTTCAAGCATCTATACACGCAAAAGCCTCCAGAACGAATCCAATCAGGATCATAATAGAATTACCGAGATTTTAAGTATATCTTCCTCATTTCCATTGTGGAATTTTGATAAAGCCTCGCTTAAGAAGCTATCAGAAGCAATTATGACAGATGATAGAGTCGTGAGAGTTTCTGTCACTGATAGTCAGAACAGGTCGTTCTTGGATACAGTGCGTGAGAGTCGTAGAAGTGGTGAAAGTTTAGTCAAAGAGCTGCCGATTATGCATGATGGAATGAATATCGGAAAAGTTCATGTTGAATTTTCTTCGGCAAAATATCGGTCTAAAATATATTGGTCGTCTTTTATTCATCTTTTTCAGTTTGGAATTCAACTTACAATTTGTTTTATAATTCTAGCATTATTGATAAATATACGAATTATATCACGATTAAAGCGCATTCATTTTCATGCTCGATTACTAGCCGATAGAGTTTTGAATCAAAGCTTTATTTGGTCGGGTAGTGATGAAATCGCTGAGTTGGGGCAGGCGCTTGAAACAACGAGGGTTTCTTTGAAAGGTCTTTTTGATCAGCTTGAGGCTATTGTTGAAGAGCGCACCCAACAGTTCAAGAAGCAGCAAGAAAAGTTGGTTCGTGCTGAGAAAATGGCGGCATTAGGGAAGGTGTGTGCCGGAATTGCACATGAGATCAATACTCCGTTGACAGTGATCGCTTTAACCTTGGAAGAGTTACAAATCATGGCTGAGAAGGGAGAAGTAGTCGAATCTTCTATCGTTAAGGAAATGACAGAAAGTCTTACTCAGACAGCCAATAGAATGGCCACTATCATTAGTGGGATACTTACTTTTTCTTCTCCGAACACTGTAAAGACCCCTCCCATCAAGGTCAATATTAAACAAATTATAAAAGATACAATAGCTCTGTGTGAGCGGCGGTATCAAAAAGGCAATGTGAAGTTAATCTGTTCTCAAGTGGATTCAGTTGAGCTGAAATGCCGATTTGTCGAGATTGAGCAAGCAATCCTGAATTTGCTCAATAACTCTTTTGATGCTGTTTCTGAGTTGCCTGAATCGCTTCAGTCACGCGAGTCACCCGAGTCACCCAAGTCAAATGAAAAGTGGGTCAGAATCGATGTTTATAACCGGAATGAACATGTTGAAATCTCTGTGACTGATTCTGGAAATGGTATTCCTGAAGTTTTTCGAGATAGCATATTCAATCCATTTTTCACTACTAAAGAAATTGGAAGCGGAATCGGTTTGGGCCTCAGTATCGCCAAGGGAATTATTGATTCGCATGGAGGATCTTTGTTTGAGGATGTAGATAGCCCGAATACCCGATTTGTAATTCAACTCCCTTTGACCAAATAACCTTTGGCTAAATCAGTTCTACCAATCGCCACTGGCACCGCCACCACCAGAAGAGCCGCCGCCTCCACTAAAGCCACCCCCACCCCCATTACCATCTCCGCCGCCCCAGCCCCCACCGCCGAAGCCCCCACCCCCGCCGCCCCACCACCATCTACTTCTATTTCGAAAGCGACGGTTTTTTCCAGTCCAGGAGTTGTGGCTCCCCTCTTCATTTCCACGAGTGAAGTGAGAATCGCCAACGAAGAATATTCTAAAGAAGAGAAAGAAAAGGATAAACCCTAAGAGCCACCAAACGAGGGGATGAGCAGATGTCAATGGCGTGTTTGTAAGATGAACAGGATTTCCACCCTGTTGCAAAATTTTCTCAGCTTCTCCGTTTTGAATTAAGGGACTGTTGAGAGTTTTAAGAATTTGAATTGCCGTGAGAGTGAGTGCAGCATTGGGATGGTTGCTTTTTAATTCAGGGATAAGATATTCGTTGATGATCCACTTCGATTTTGCGTCTGTTAAACGGGATTCAAGTCCATACCCAACTTCAATTCTCGCTTTGTGATCTTGCCAATACAATGCGAGAAGTACCCCGTTGTCTTTTCCTTTTTGACCTATCTTCCAGTGTTGAAAAACTTGGTTGGTCCAAGTCACCAAATCTTGATGAGAAAGTGTTTTAAAAATAGCAAAAACCACCTGCTCGCCAGTGACGCTATCTTGCCTGCTGAGAAGGGCTTGGAGAGAACCGAGCGTTTTTGCATCGAGGACACCCGGTTCATCTAAAACATAAGAGGTGGGAGGCGCTGGCAGGGGAGGTGGTTCAGCATAAACAATAGAAGTAGACGCTAGAGCCAATACAATCAGCCATACTCTCAGTGCTTGCATCAAAATTCAACCTTGGGTGCAGTTTTCGCAGTTACGTCTGCTTGAAAATAGGGTCGTTCGTGAAATCCTCTAAAGTTTGCAACTATGGACTCAGGGAAACGGCGAAGGTAAGTATTGTATTCACGTGCGGACTCGTTGAAGCGCATTCGTTCTACGGTGATGCGATTCTCAGTGCCTTCAAGTTGGGATTGAAGTTCTAGAAAATTTTGGTCTGCTTTAAGTTGTGGATAATTTTCCGCTACGACAAGGAGACGAGAAAGAGCTCCACTGAGTTGTGCCTGTGCTTGATCAAATTTCTTCAAATCATCCACGTTATTGACCCGAACTTGTCCCGCTTGGGATCTCGCCCGAGTGACTTCTTCAAAAACCTGAGCCTCGTGTTTGGCATAACCTTTGACGGTATTTACCAGATTTGGAATTAAATCCAGACGGCGTTGATAAACATTTTCAACCTGCGACCACTTTTCTTTAACGCCTTCATCTAGAGTGACGAGTCGATTAGAGGTTGAAACCCCCCAGCTAAGCGAAATTAGAATAAGAGTAATGAGACCTAAAAGTACGAGTGTTGATTTTTTCATAAGTTTGAGAATTTTTCCTCTTAACGCATGAAAATGTCAACTTTAACTCAAGTTGAACGGCGTTCGCCGTGGCGACCTTATTTTAAGGTTTCTACGTATTTTGCATAGCTCACTGCGTCTATCAGTTCTTTTGTAGATTCTGGATCTGTTAATTCCATCTTAATCATCCAAGCCGCACCTTGAGGATCTTGGTTAATCTGTGCTGGGTTGTCTGTGAGTTGGGTATTCACTTCGGTTACTTTGCCTGCCACGGGGGCATAAAGATCAGAGACGGCTTTAATGCTTTCGACCACACCAAATGTTTCAGCTTTTTTCAAAACACGGCCAACGGTAGGAAGCTCAACATAGACTACGTCGCCGAGTGCCTTTTGTGCGTGGTCGGTAATCCCAATGGTGATCGTTTTCCCATCAAGCCGCGCCCATTCATGGTCTTTAGTGTATTTTAAATTTTCAGGGAATTTCATAAATCCTCCTCATAGGATATTCATTTTGGATAGTCATTCGTTAATAAGGTTTTTTATAAAAGGGGGTGGGCACGACTTCGGCTGGAGTCTTGACGCCGCGAATATCTACCGTAAGTCTGGAGCCGATTGCGCTATGCGCAAGATCTACGTAGCCAATTCCGATGGCTTGTTTGAGTGAAGGAGATTGAGTTCCGCTGGTCACTTCTCCAATTCGCTGAATTCCTTCTGAATCGAATAGTTCATATCCATGACGAGGGATACCGCGATCGAGAAGCTTAATTCCTATGAGTTGTCGATTCATTCCCTTTTCTTTAGCTTGTAGGATGGAACTGCGGCCGATAAAGTCACCTTTATTCAGTTTAGTAACCCAGCCTAAACCGGCAATGAGGGGGTGAGTTTCGTCGGAGAGTTCATTTCCATAAAGGGGGTACTTCATTTCTAAACGCAAAGTATCTCGCGCTCCGAGGCCACACGGTTTGAGCCCTAAGGGTGATCCTGCTTCAAGAAGCGCTCGCCAAACAGCCGGACCCCTTTCCCATGGAATATAAATTTCAAAGCCATCTTCGCCAGTATAGCCCGTCCTGCCTAATAGTGCTTGAATGTCGTTTAAAACTGTACCTTCTGCAAACCAATAAGTCCGCATAGAATTGAGTGAGACTCTTGTTATTTTGCTCAAAATGGCTTCAGCTTGCCGACCTTGGATCGCAATCTGAGTGTAATTCGGGCTCTCGTTGGAAATCCTTAGATCTTTCCATTTAGATTGGAACTGCTGTTGAACTAAGCTCATGTGGCGGTAGTCTTTATCTGTGTTGCTCGCATTGACTACGACTAAGAACCGATCTGATGCACGACGGTAAATAACGAGGTCGTCAACGATCCCTCCCGTTTCATGGCACATTGCGGTGTATTGCGCTTGGCCGATAGCAAGCCGAGAAACATCATTGGTCACTAAGAAATTCAGGTAATTTTCGGCATCCGCTCCTTCGATGTGAACTTCTCCCATATGACTGACATCGAATAGGCCGGCGGTAGCTCGGCAAGCAAGATGTTCATCCATCACGCCTGAATATTGGACAGGTAATTCCCATCCTCCAAAATCAATCAGTCGGCCCCCAAGACGTTGATGTTCTTCAAACAAGGCAGTTCTCTTCAACATAAAATGTATCTACACCTGGGGAAGGCTTGTGTCTAGGTCTGGCTCCTCAACTTTAAAAAAGTTCTTCTTTAAAAAGTTCTTCAGGGAGAGGATGATTCACTTTCTTTTCGTTCAGCTGACACTATTGTATTTTGCATAAGAATGGCAATGGTCATAGGCCCCACACCACCCGGAACAGGCGTTATAGCTGAAGCGATTTCTGCGACGCTTTCATATTGAACGTCTCCGACTACCTTTCCCTCTGAATTTCTATGCATTCCAACGTCAATTACGATGGCACCTTTTCGGATATACGTTTGATCAATCAGGCCCATTTTCCCAGCAGCGACAATCAAAATCTCTGCTTGTCGTGTGAAGTTTCGTAATTCAGGAGTTTTACTATGGCATTGTAACACTGTTGCATCAGCCTGCAGAAGAAGGGCAGACATCGGTTTTCCTACGATTGAGCTTCGACCCACGACGCATGCAGTTTTACTTGCAGGATTAATTTTATAATATTTAAGGAGCGCCATGATTCCAGCGGGTGTGCAGGGTTGAAATGACGGTAATCCTAAAAAAAGTCTTCCGGCATTTACAGGGTGAAAGGCATCCACATCCTTTTCAGGAGCAACCCAGTATAAAACTTCCTCTTCTTTAAAGCCATGAGGCAGGGGTCTTTGTATTAAAATGCCATCTACCTTCGGATCCAGATTAAGTAAGTCTATAACGGATTTGACTTCAGTGGGGGTGGTATCTTGAGGGAGAGTAATGGTTTGATGATCCATGCCCAAAGCGATTGCTGCTTCGCCCTTTTTACGAGTGTAGATCATGCTAGCAGGATCTTGACCAACTAAGACCACTGAGAGATGGGGTTTTCTTTGATATTTTTGAATGAAATTCCCAGTTCGTATCCGAATTTCAGTTTGGATGGCATCAGCAACTGGCTTAGCAAGAAGTCGAATCATAGTGACAGGACCTTAACATGGAAAAAGTACTTCGCAAACAGGCAAAAACTTCCTTCAAAGATGCGACTTTTACCTAAGTAGAAAAAAATACCTAATCCGGTTAGGTTTTTAAGCGATTTTATTTAAGTTTTATTTAGGCATGCCGATTGCTAAAGGTTATGCTTAGAGAAGGAGAGAAAACATTTGGCTACAGGAATGTGGACTGCGGCAGCAGGGGCTTCCGTTCAGTCTCAAAATCTAGATATCGTTGCAAATAATTTAGCTAATTCTGATACCCCTGCATTTAAAAAAGACTTACCGACGTTTAAAGAATATTTAACAACAGTTGAAAGAGACCATGGATCTTTAGATATTCCTCGTGGTGCGATTAAAGATAAGGACTTTTACCCCCTAGATGGGCGCGATCAATCTCATGTCATTCTGGACGGAACCTATACTAACTTTAGGCAAGGGAATCTAAGTGTCACGCAATCACAGTTTGATGTAGCAATGGATGGACCCGGCTTTCTTGAAGTAAGTACTCCGAATGGAATACGTTACACGAGACAAGGAAGTCTTAAAGTAGCTTCTGATGGGCGCCTTGTCACCTCAGAAGGGTTTCCAGTACTTGCCGCTGAACTAAGTGGGATATCAGGTGCTATGCCAAGCAATGCCAGTTCTGCTAAAACGAATCTGGCAAGTCGACAATCAGATGATATTGCCGCACGATTTATTAATCTCAAGGATAGAGGCGCTCATTTTACAATAAATAGTCAGGGGGAAATTTATGCGGGTGATGAGCGAGTGGCAAAATTAAGTGTGAGTGAATTTCAAGATCTCAAGAAAATAAATAAATCTGGAGGTCAACTTTTTGAAAATAAAGATATACTAAATAAAATAAGTCCGAATCATACAGAAATACGTCAGGGTATGGTTGAAACTTCGAATGTGAATCCGATTGAAGAAATGACCAATATGATTAAGGCAAATCGTCTTTTTGAGCAAGATTTGAAAGCTCTCAAAACTTACGGAGAATTAATGGGTAAAGAAGTAAATGAGGTTGGCAAATTATGATGCGAGCGCTTACCACTGCTGCCACGGGTCTTGAGGCGCAGCAAACCAAAATTGCGAATATCGCCAATGATCTCGCAAACGTTAATACCGATGGTTATAAGCGCACAAACACCGAATTTCACGATTTAATGTATGAAACAATCAAAGCTCCTGGTGGCGCACTCGGTGCTGGAAGTCAAACTCCTGTGGGTGTTCAGGTGGGAATGGGAGTAAAAGTGGGTGCAGCCCATAAAAACTTTGAACCAGGCCCGGCTAAAATGACTTATCACCCATTTGATTTTATGATTGAAGGCCCTGGGTTTTTCCCCGTTACGACTCCCCAAGGAGAATTGGCGTATTCGCGCGCAGGGGCATTTCATATTGATTCTCAAGGAATTGTTCAGCTTTCTAATGGGGCAAAGCTTGTTCCTCAAATTACAATTCCTAATAATGTATTGAATATAACCGTCAATCATACGGGAGAAGTCTCTGCTTTGATGCCCGGCGGTAATAGTGTGATTTTGGGACAAATTCAATTAGTGGGTTTTCAAAATGAACAAGGCTTAATGGCGATGGGAGATAGTCTCTATAAAGCTTCGCTGTCTAGTGGTGCTCCAGTCCAGGGGATTCCAGGAGAAAATGGGCTGGGCTTAATTCAACAAGGAGCATTGGAAGGCTCAAATGTGAATGTTGCCAATAGCATGGTGGACATGATTACGACTCAACGCGCTTATGAAATGGGAACAAAAGTAATGGGAGTTGCGGATCAGATGCTGGGAGCGACGGTAAATGTTAAATAAGGGGAAACTTTCAAGCCACTGGCGACAAGCCATCAATTTAACTTTCACTTTTTTATTTTTTCAATACTTGTTATTTTTAAACTTGTCATTTGGAATGGACCTAAGGACTGATTTGAATTTTATTTTAAAGAAGGAAATTTCTAAAAATTTCGGAAATGCAAAAGTAGATTTAATAGGTCCTTTGAGAGGGGCGGAGAGAGGGCTAAATCAAGAGATCAATGCAGTTACTTTTTTAGATACTGATGGTAAAGGCAATGCACATTTCTCACTTACACTGGATGGATTTTCTAGAGATTCTGGAAATTCCACGAATTATAGTGAAGTGTGGATCAGTTTTGCTGCATGGATGCCTGCCAAAATTTCGTTGCGAAGAATTCATCCTGGAGAAGTTTTGAGTTCTGATCAATTTATAACTCAGCCAGTTAATGTCGCAAATGGCCAAGCCTATGAGTATAGAGGACTCATGCTGCCAGCTCATATGGATGTGAATGGCTTAGAGGCAAATCAGACGATCTTAGAAGGGCAATTTCTTCTGAGTACGGCGGCCAGGCGTATTCCAGATATCCGAAGAGGAGACTCTGTTCGTATCCATTTAGTTTCTGGAGGACTTACGTTGAGTACCTTGGGTGTTGCAGAGGAGCCGGGGTATTTAAAACGTCAAATTAGAGTCATGACAAATAAAAATAAACGAGAGTTTTCCGGGCAATTACGTAGTGGTGGAATTGTAGAGGTGCGGCTTTGAGAGAGCTTTATTCAGGTATGATCTTAGTTTTAACGACGGTGATTCTTATTTCAACTGGGTGTGGAAAGCTATTTAAGAATCTGAAACCAGAGCAAGAAGGTTCCGATGAAAATTCCACTCTCGAAAGAAATAATTTTGATGAAGAAGAGATGGGTTCAATAAAACCAACTTCAACAGGAAGAAGTCGCGCAGGAGTAACTATGATTCCCGAGACACCGTCTATTTCTAGTTCGACGAACTCCATGATGCAACCTGAGAAAAAAAGAATTTATAAAAATGGCATGCGCGCTACGAAAGATGATTTTATTGATCAATCTCAGGAAGAGGGCTCTTTGTGGGCCTCTACTGGACAAACAAATTATTATTTTACTAAAAATAAAATTCGTATTGCTGGAGAGCTGATTAGTGTAACTATTGAAAATGATTTATTTCTCGATATTGGTTCGGAAATAAAGCGCATGCTCTCTCCTAGAGAAAAAGCGAGAGAGCTCGTTTTACTCAGAGATCAACGTAGTGCAAAAGATCACCTTTTAAGTTCAGCTGCCTCACCAGAGAAGACCCCTTCCCTTCCAGATACAGGGGCGCCTCCTGTTTTGACTCCTCCAGGTTCTGCGCCAACTCCTCCTCGAACAGTTGAAAAAGGAATAGTTGAAAAAACGGGAAAAGTGGCCATGACTCAAGTTAATTTTTCTGAAGTTGATATTTATCCATCCATTTCTTTGAAAGTAGGTGACGTGATGATGGGCGAA
This sequence comes from Oligoflexia bacterium, assembly GCA_963758495.1. Taxonomy (GTDB): domain Bacteria; phylum Bdellovibrionota; class UBA1018; order UBA1018; family UBA1018; genus CAVWVI01. The sequence continues at coordinate 1,390,482 of CAVWVI010000003.1, read as the reverse complement.
ATTTTAGAGCGATTTTCAAATGGAAATTACAAAATTAAAACAACTAAACGTATCGCATATAAACAAGGTCCGCCGAGAACGATTAGTGTTGTGGGTATAGTGAGGCCAGCAGATATTAATGATGATACGGGTGCTATTAATTCAGGAAAAATATATGAATATCGTGTCGAAGTCGCACATTAGAGAAATCAGTATCGTCATTATTTTTATCGCTGTCGTTTTATTTACCGTTTTTTTGCCAAAAACGAGCGAAGCCGCGAGATTAAAGGACTTAGCTACGGTCAAAGGGGTTCGAGAAAATATTTTGATTGGTTATGGAATTGTCGTAGGTTTAAAAGGAACCGGTGATTCCAGTACGGATATTACGAGTCAGTCTCTTACTCGTTTATTTACAAAATTAGGTTTAGATATACAGAGTAATGCCAATGTAAAATCTAAAAATGCTGCAGCAGTCATTGTGACAGCAAAACTTCCCCCCTTTGCTAGAGTTGGAAATCAGCTAGATGTGACTGCTAGCTCTATTGGAGATGCAGCGAGTTTGGAAGGTGGGATGTTGCTGGTAACTCCTCTTCGAGCCGGAGATCAGAACGTCTATGCTGTTGCGCAAGGTCCTGTGAGTATTGGGAGTGTTGCTGATGGATCATCAAAAAATTTCCCTACAATGGGTAGAGTAGTTTCAGGTGCGACGATTGAAAAAGACTTTGACTTCAATTTTGCAAGTAAAAAGAATTTTAGACTCGCATTACATCATTCTGATTTTACAACTGCAGCCCGAGTTGCAGCGGTCATTAATGGCGAACTTGGGGGAAAATATGCAAGGGCACGTGATAGTGGAACGGTAGATGTTGTAGTGCCTTTCAATTATGAAGGTAATTCTGTTGAACTCCTTGCACTACTTGAGAATATAAATATTAACGAGGATTCTAAAGCCCGAGTTGTTCTGAATGAACGGACAGGTACTGTCGTAATGGGGGAACATATTGGAATTACCCCCGTTGCGATATCACATGGAGATTTAGCAATAGAGATTAAAGGTGCACCCAAAGGTGCAAAGCCTGAACGTGTTGCAGAAATAAAATCAGGCACAAGTGTTTCTGATTTAGTGAAAGCATTGAATACACTAGGAGTACAATCAAAAGATCTCACCGCGATTTTTCAGACTCTTAAGGAAGTCGGTGCACTTCAGGCCGAACTGGTGGTGATGTGAGTTTATCAAATTGTCGTAGGAAGCAGCTCGGACGCCCAAGCATTAGGGAAGATGCAAGAGGCAAACAAAAAGAGTCACTTAATTGTGACTCAATCCAGGAAACAGGACAGGAACAACGGCCCGCTAGGATGGTAGGTCTAATTCGTCTTGATTCAGCCCAAATCAGCATGGAAGCTGAGAATGGCGACCGAGGATTGAAACTGCGACAGAGGGGGGAAAGATGACAAAATCCATCGGTTTTGGTGGGCCATCCTTTTCTCCCTCACCTTCATTGAGAGATCGACTTGACTGGGGTAGGGATGCTCAGTCTGCACCTACTACACCGGCAAAAGTAGTTCCAAATATTGATAAATCCAAGGTTGCTCCAGAAGTTTTAAAGGCCGCAGAAGGTCTCGAAACGATGTTTATTGATTACATGTTGAAAGTGATGCGGCAAACAGTGCCTAAGAATGAGTTGGATTTAGAATCCCCTGCTACGGAAATCTACAGGGGAATGATGGATTCTGAATATGCCGAACAAGCAGCCCATCATGGAGGGATCGGTTTGGCAGATCAGGTGATTGCTTATCTAGGAACTCAGGGATATAATTTATCTCAGGGGCATGGAGTCCCAACTAAGGAGAAGCCATGAAGGTGAATCATCCGGGAAATAATCCAATTCCAAGCGGAGAAGCTTCCGGCGCCAAGCACAGTGGGCGTGCAGCAGCTACTCATGAAGCAAAACAATCAGAGAAGGCATCTCCAGCAGGTGTTGATAGGGATATCTATTCAGGGGCTAAAACAGAGATCTCATCTAAAAGTAAAGAATTTGCACAAGCTAAAGCATTAGCATCAGAAACTCCCGATGTGAGAGAAGATCGTGTAGCAGATCTTAAACGAAAGATTGCTGATGGGACTTATAAAATAGATGGCGAATCTATTGCAGACCGATTAGTAGATGATCATTTAAGAATGTCAGGTATTGGCTGATCAGTTAGGGCTCGGTTCAGCCGATAGAAGTAATTTCTCTTTAAAAGGATTTAAAGAAGGAAATTACGGATATTGCGGTAAATAGCCCGGAGCAATCAGGAGGATTGCGACGTGGAAAATAGTGTAAGTCAGATTTACCAAGTTTTACAAAAACTCACGGGATTGCATCGCCAGCTTTTAGACGTGGTGCGACTCGAACGTGAATCCCTCGTGCAAGCCGATCTTAAGGCTATTGAAGCGGTGACGAACTCGAAGCAAACGCTTATTGAGGAAATTCATCAAACCGAATCAATGCGTTTAAAATTAACAATGGAGCTGGCACTTTTGTGGAAAAAGCCATGTCGCGATCTCACTTTGCCTTATATTATTATCGAAATTGAAAATAGTGATGTAAAAAGTGCCGCTCAATTAAGAAGTATATTCAATGCTTTGACGATTCTCATTCAAAGGATATCAGCGCAAAATAGGGATAATCTTGCTTTGGTTGAACAATCTCTTTGTCATGTTGATCAAATGAAAAAAAATATTTTGGAGGAAGCCACTCCCAAATCAAACACTTATACCCAGCGAGGGCAGAAGGCTAATGGGCCATCTGCATCTAGGCTGATTTCCAAGGAGGCATAGGAGATCCGTGGCAATTCCGAATATCATGACTATTGGCCATTCCGGCTTAACTGCAGCAAAGACTGCTATTGCCACCACGGGGCATAATATTACTAATGCCAATACGGAGGGGTATTCACGGCAGCGGGTGATTACGGAAAACTGTGATCCTATGCTCGGGCGATGGGGAAAAAACGCAGTTGGTTTCGGTACCAAGGTAGCTAGAGTCGAGAGAGTAAATGATGAATATATAGAAAAACAAATTAGAAACTCTCAACGTGAGCTTGCCCATCATGAAGAAAAAGACCTTATTCTCAAGCAGGTCGAAGATACTTTTAATGAAATGAATGGGGATGGCTTAAATCGTCTGGTTTCGAGATTTTTCAATGAGTTTAGAAAACTAGCTCAAGAGCCTGAAAGCCCAGCCGGTCGTGAGTCGGTTCGAGAGGCTACCAAGTCCATGGTAAATGATTTTCATCGACTCCACAGCGAAGTAGAAGAGATTCGTCGGCACATTGACGCAAAAATAGAAGGTTATACGAGAGAGATGAATTCTCTTTCGGGTGAAATAGCGGTACTCAATGAAAAAATTCGAGAAGGCGAAATTGCCGGCGGCCAACCCAATGATCTTTTGGATAAACGAGACTTAGCTCTTAAGAAACTTGCCTCTTATTTGGATTTGACTATGCATAAAGATAAGCACGGCAATTTTAATGTTGATATTAAAGGCGTTGGGCCTTTGGTATCATCAGGAGCCGCTGAGAGCCTCTCAGTAGAGCGGACAGGCGCCGATGGCCAGGGTAAACAAGAAGGGGCGTTTGATGTCGTAAGCTCTGGAAATGCGCGGGGAACCATCACTCATCAGATTCAGGGTGGAAAGTTAGGCGCATTACTTGAAGCACGGGATCATACGCTGACGACCATTTCTAATCGGCTTGATGATATGGCATATTCTCTGACAGAGGCAGTGAATGAAATTCATTCTCAAGGCGTCACTCCAGAGGGAGCGCAGTCGGTTGATTTTTTTCAGCAGTTAACAGACAAAGAGCGAGCCGCCGAATTTATTTCACTCTCAGACGAGATAGAATCGAGCGTCAATAATATGGCGACGGCGGTACTTCCAGACTCTCCAGGTGATAATCGGATTGCGATTGCCATTTCTCAATTACAGAACGAAAAGTGCATGGGCGACGGTAATTTTACAATGGATGAGTGGTATAACTCGATTGTGAGTGACGTAGGCGTTTCAAGTTCTAGAAATCGGTTCGTCTTAAATCAACAAAAAGATATTATGACCCAGCTTAATAAAGTACGTGATCAAATATCGGGTGTCTCAATTGATGAGGAAACGGCAAATTTATTACAGTATCAACATATTTTTGATGCTTCAGCAAAAGTAATTCAGATGGCTGATGAAATGCTGAAAACGGTCATGGCATTGAAAAGAGATTAAAGGAAAATAAATGAGAGTAACTGAACATTCAAATTACGATTCGATTCGAGACAATATCAATCGAAGTCGAGGTCGAATGGAAGAGTTGCAACAACAATCAGCAACTATGAAAAAACTGAATCAACCCTCGGATGATCCAGTAGGTGCAGCTAAAGTTTTGGAGCTCAGAACGGATAAAATAAAAAATGACCAGTATCAGTATAATGCAAAGATAGCGGAGACTTTTTTAAATAATACGGATCAAGCTTTAGGGGAGTTCGTAGATATTGTGCTGCGAGCTAAAGAGATAGCAATTAGCCAATCCAGTGGAGCCAGTTCAAGCGAGAGCACCCGTTTAGGTGTTTCAGAAGAGATAGGTCAACTATATAAGCAAGCCGTTTCTGTCGGAAATAGGAGAGTGGGAGAGCGTTATCTTTTTGGCGGCTATAAGACGCAAAAACCGCCTGTGAGTCCGGAAGGGAAATACCTAGGCGACGATCACCAAATGATGGTTGAAATTGCGGATGATGTTTTCTTAACTCTTAATGTCCCGGGAGTTGAAGCCTTTAATACTCATCCTAAGCTATCGTCGCAAGAGCAGGGGCTTTACAGTGATTTGAATCAAAGAGAGAGTGACGAAGATATTATAGAAAATGTAAATATTTTTGATGAATTGCAAAATTTTAGAATCGCTCTCCTGACGGGAAGCATGGAGAGTATTCATAATACATTAGATCGCTTTGATCAGATGCATTCAAAGTTGGTTGCTACTCGCACAAAATTGGGATCTCGCCTCCAGGGACTTCAGTCTACCGAGCAAGCTCTCGAGCGGCATAATATTACAAATGCAATGCTCAGTTCGTCCATTGAAGATGCTGACATGGCTCAAGTAGTCAGCGATCTCAGTAAGGAGGAGATGGTATTTAGAAGCGCCTTGGCAAGCTCAAAAAGATTAATCCAACCGACTTTATTGGAGTTTTTAAAATAAATTTTTGCGAAAAACCGTGACGCGAAGAGAAAAAAGTTGCAAGTGGCAGGGCGTTAGTCTAAACGTTCTTCCGGTAATGGAATACTCGCCTTACGAAAAGATGGAGATCTTATGTTAGTATTGACCCGAAAGCTGGGGGAAAGCATTGCTATTGATGACCACATCAAAGTTGTAGTGGTTCAAATTAAAGGCAAACAAGTTCGCTTGGGAATCCAAGCCCCTAAAGAAACAAAAATTCATCGTGAGGAAGTCTATGCAGCTATTCAGGAACAAAATAAGGAAGCTGTGAAGGCTCCCATAGCGATGGCCCAGGTATCAAAGGTTTTAAAGGGGTAGGTTGAAACCCAGAACTAAACCAAGAGGGTGAGCGTGATCATAAAAACAGGACGTTTTGGACAGCTCAAGGTCGGTGATCGACGAAACAATTCAGATTCCTCAGGGGATTTTAGGATTCCCGGAGTATAAGAAATTTTGTTTGGTTGATCCTGGCGATGAAATTTTTATTTTATGGCTCCAGTCTTTGGAGAATCCAGAAATAGCATTTCCGCTTTTAGAGCCGAAGCTATTTAAACCGGATTATGCAGTGCGTCTTTCTGCGGCAGAGCTCCGAGAACTCAAATTGGAAAATGTGAATCAATCAGCAGTCTTTTCAATCCTGACCATTTCTGAAGATATTACAAAAATGACTGCCAATTTGAAAGCTCCGCTTGTCATTAACTTGAAACAGCAAATTGCGAAGCAAGTGGTGCTTCAGGAAAATGAATACAGCATTAAACATGAGATGTTTAAAGAGCTGAGAGCGCATCTCGTAACTCTGAATGCCCAAAAGAGCGTGGGCATTGCCAATGAGCTTGAAGAGATGGGGAGTTCGGCCATTTCTATTAAAAATATTCCGCCGTCTTTGACCGTCAAGAGTTTAAATTGTTGAAATTTTATTATTTATAATTTTTGTAAGTATTCAGGCCACAGGAAACAGGCCACAACAAAAGCCCTTCTTGGCTTGAGTTGTGACTTGAATGCTTACTCATTTTTTAAAGGATCCAGTTTTATCTTACCGGTATTTTGGGCGGGTGTGATGTAATTTCCAAATGTTGTTTTGAGAGTGCCTATGGCCGTAAGAAACTGAATTTCATTTTGCAATTCTAGGGGCTGATTTGGATTTATTTTTAATAGTTTGGATCTAGGAAGCCCCTGCCGATCTATAAATGTAAGAGTTAGGCTATCCTTCTCAGTAGCTTCACCCCTGTGAACTAAATAAGTACCGGCATTTCGGCCTTTAATGCTTGCTTGTGCATCGGAATCTGTCATTTGAGCATAATAAGACAGTGAAGGGGGACGCCTTGTCGAAGTGGAAGACATTGTCGAAGTGGAAGGTCTCGCCGAAGTGGAAGACCTCATCGAAATGGGAGACTTCGCTGAAATGGAAGACATCGTCGGATTTATTTCAGACCTGGATTGCAAATAGGCGACCCCTTCTTCAAACACCTTTGAAGTAATTCTGAGTAGGGGATCTGGATTTACAGCAGCCGCTATGAGGTGGTCAAAAGGGTCTAAAACCGGGTTTTTAGATTCTTCTTTGATGAAGCGATTGAGAACAACACTTTGACACTTTATAAAATCTTTATAAAGATTACTCTTATCATCTGGGCCTACGCATTCCTTGATCCAATTGGTATTGCCTGGTTTCATCATTTGATAGGCGATGGTTGCAGCAGCATAGGTATCGCTTTTTAATGCATTTTCTATTCTTTCTTCATTCGTGATTCCACTCCAAGTGTTCTTCCATGTGCTCTGATTGGAATCTGAACTTGTGAAGTCGGGATCTGAACTTATGAACTCCTTGAGTATTTCTGGAGCCATCATATAAGGAGTACCGTCCGCAGGTCTGTCTTCATTCATGTGTTCTTTAGGTAGGTAAGCTAGATCAAAGTCGTTAATAGCTAGTTTGGGATTCTGTTTTGTTAAGTCTATTAAGATATTTGCAGGCTTTAAATCGGCATGGTTAATGCCAGACTCGTGCAATGTCTTTAGTCCTAAGCTGAGTTGATGGATCAGTTCTAGTTTTTGTTGTGTTGGCAGCTTTTTGAGTTGTTTTTGATCCTCCATGATTGCCTTTAAGTCTTGAGGGTACATGGTTTGTATGATTTGTTCGCTCCCTAAATGGTAAGTTTCTACTAGCCCTATTTGTTCCGTGCTGGGAAGATTGGAAATAATTCCTAACATTCTTTGCTCATTTTCAAATTGGGACCTGGCATCTTTTTTAGTATCTCGGAGTTTAATCCTCGCTAAATTGGTCCAACTTCCATAAGCCGTGATTTGGTGGGCGATCTTTGTGGCACCTTTTCCCAGTAAGCTATCTTCAAACTCTAAATAGATTCTATTTTTTCTATCTATCGAAAAACCTACCGAAGTAGTTTTTCCTGATTTAGTACGAAAAATAAATGGAAGAGGGAGCACTTTCTTTTTAGCGTTAGCGAACCAGGTTTCTTTATTAGATTCAATATAATGAATGAGTTTGTATATCTCGGAAGGATTGATCTCTGATTTATAGACCTGATCTATATTCTCTAATGCGATTAAAAAATTTCTATCAATAGAAGATAAATCATCATTTACAGTAGGTGAGGGGGATGTAGATTGAGATAAAATACAGGGTTGGTTTGGGTTTTGACTGAGTGCTTGGAGAGTTTGTAAATATTTGTTAAGTATCTTGATTTCTTGGAGAACTTGATCATCTTGACCTTTGTTTCTATTTGAAAGCATTTGTGCTCTCCACACAATTCCTTCTCTTTTTTCGCGAAGCGTTTTTATTTTTTTGAGAGTAGAAGCTCGCTCCTGTTCAAAATTTAAAGGGGTTTCTGAAAAACACGGATAAATGGGGGTAATGCAAGAGACTAGAAAGCAAAAGAATGTTATTTGAGATAATTGTCTAGCCTTAAACCTCATATTGGCTTATCGGATAAATTTAAAAATTATTTAATTTTGACCTACAGAGTCTTTCCTGTTTTCCGATAAGTCCTAAAGGAACTACTTACCATTATGGTGTCAAATATAATCTTATCTCCAAAAAAAATATTCATTTGCTTCCTCTTCTTTTGGGTTACTCTGATTCCTCCTTGTTTTTCAGAGATTCAATTGCAATCAGACATGGAGCTCAGCAAGACAGGAAAGAAGATAGAGGAACTCCAAAAAAATAAAACTGAAGATGCTCAAGTGATTCAAGAACTTGAATTTCTCAAAAAATATCTACATTCTCTAAAAGTGATTCACCAAACTCCAAATCATTCCTGTATTTCGTTTCACTCTTCCGCTCAAGTTACTCCACAGACTAAACTGCCCGCCCTTGAAAATAATTTTCTAAAAGCATTAAAAAAGATAGATAGTATCTATAAATCAGATATCAATCCTTCTGAAGTTTATAGGCTTATCGACTATATTGAGTCCAATCAAGAACAGTGGAGAGCGGGCACAGAAGTGCCGGCGCCTTTCATTATTCGCAATAAACAGGGGAAGACCACACCCGTGGTTTTTGAATTAGATGAGAAAGGTAGAATCTATTTAGAATTTGAACCCGTCCCATTGGGGAATGGCGCTACTAAAATCGCCCACCAAATCACTTCCTATGGAAGTTGGTCGAAATTGGCAAGGCTCACCCTCAAACCTAAGCGGAGCGATAGAGCTCCACAGTTCATCAATGAACAAAAAATTCTAAAAAAGATCATGGATATTCCAGCCAAAGAACTCACGGGCATTGTTGAAACTTATCACGTAGGAGAAGATCAGATTATTCAAACGATGTATGCTCAAGATCTATTTAATGCAATGGTTGAAACAAATGAATTTCAAAAAATTACAAACCTTCAACGACTAGATCTGATCCATCAACTTAGCGTAGGGCTTAGAAAACTTCATGAGCTAGGGATTCACCATGGAGATTTAAAAGAAGAAAATATTTTAGTGAACTTAGCGGCTAAAAAGCCAAAATTAGCCATTAGTGATTTTGATACAAGTGATTATCCAGAGGAAAGCATTCGTAATAAAGAACCCAGAATCTTCAAAGGAGGGACTACACGAATGCATGCTCCAGAGTTTCTCAAAATGTTAGTGGATTCAGGTCAAGACAATCTATATTGGAATGGACTGAATGAGACCGAAAAAAAAGAAAACGTTTTTAAGACTGATGTCTATGCTGCTGCTACTATTGCTTATCAAATGATGAAACCAGATCAGGAAAGTTGGGTAACAAAATGCGAAAACCTCATTGATGATGAGCGTCATCTTTATAGTGATTTTTTGAAGTGTCAAAGTGCTGCACTCAATCACTTCATCAAAGAAGAAGCTGAAAGCCCCGCCTTAGACCCTTTTGAGCATCTCATAGCTGCAGCAGTGAACACCGATCCTTCCAAAAGAATCAATTCCAAACAGTTCGAAGAAGGGATGAATTACATTTGTGAGAAATCACTTCGAGGAAAAGGCCATTCGGCTCCAATATCTAAAAAAATTACTTTCATAGATCCAGGTGGGGCGATTAGATCCAAGATTTTAAAATTAAATTCAAATAATCCTTTAGAGTTGGAAAGTGAAATTCAATTTCTTAAGACAATAGGAACACTGACTTCGATAGTTCCAACCGCAAAATGAGTTTTATCTGATCAGGTGATTCATAGCGTCTGGGAAAGATTCTGGATTACCTGTTGGATTCGCTCTAGTTTTTTTGGCCATTTGAAGATAGGCAAGGGCTTCCCGATTTTCGGGTTCGATTGCAACGATATTTTCCCACTCCAGTTCTGCATCAAGGACATTGCCTTGACTGTAGTGGAGTAAACCGAGCTGAATGCGTGCGGGAATGAAATAAGGTTGCTCTCGTTTGAGTTGTTGGAGTTCTTGAATGGAGCGAGTTAAGAAGCCCTTTTTAGCATAAGCTTTTGCCCTACGAATTCGAATATCCAGAGTTGTTGGATCAAGACGTATCGCTTTACTATATTCCTCGATAGCTTCATCATAACGACGATAGCGGAAATAAAGATCAGCGAGTTCTAAATGCTTAACTGCAAATTTTCGATCAATTCCAGGGTCTCCTCCAGTTTGCTTATGAACTACCGAATGATTCGCTTGCTCGAAGACCTTTTTGGCGTCATCATATTTTCCAATATCATTGAATAATACGGATAGGCAGATAGCTGCGTCCGTATGTCTTGGATCGATTGAAAGCGCTTTGCGGAGATTTTCTACAGTTTGACTCACGTTCCCTTGAAAGTAATACATAACACCGAGTAAATAATGAACATCAGGGCTATGAGGTTCCTTTTTTAAGCGTTGACGAATCAGGGTTTCTGCTTGAGAAAAGTTCCGGCGAGAAAGAAGGTCCTGGATGTGTCGATCGCTTAAATGATCATTTGATTGTGGACTTGGGAGATTCTGCATTTTGAGAAGAAGCCTCCTTTTTGGTTTTTAACTCAATTTGAGCTAATTTCTCTTGAGCTGATTTGGCAGTATCAGTCTCTGGATATAATCCTATAACCTTTTCATAACGAGGTTTAGCAGAATCGTATAAATTCCTATTAAAATAAAAATCCCCTACATAGAGTTCTTTTTGGGCGAGGAGATTTCGGACCTCAGCCAGGTCTTTTTGAGCTTCGACTGCTTCAGGTGCTCCGGGATAAAGTCTTAAAAAATCATTATATGTACTTTGTGCTTTATGGGCAGTTGTGAGATCTCTGGCGACCGTGCTGGGCATGTCATGATAATAGGACTTTGCAGCTCGAAATACCGCATATGAAGCTTTTTCGTGTTTTGGATGAAGATCTTTGAAAGCTTCGTAGGATGCAGCAGCTTCAGCATAGGATTCCTGTAAAAAGTAAACATCTGCTATCCTCAATTGGGCATCAATTGCATATTTCGAATAGGGGAACTTATTTTTAATCACTCTCAGCTTATCAATAGCAATAATATAGTGATCGCTGTTGATTTCAGACTCGGCCTCTTTTAAGAGGGCGCCCGGATCATTTTCATCGACTGGAGTTGTAGAGCAATTAGAAAATAGAAACAAAAAGGCGAGTGTTAAAGTCAAGCTAATGAGCTTTTGCATAGTTAAATACCTCATATTTACCAATTTATAGGACCAAAAGATGTGATGCCTTAATCCATCCTATACCATCAACTGAATAACGAACTTGTTGCCAAACTTCTGGAGGTTTGGAAGCAATCGGATTCGAATGATTTTGATCTGAAGCAGAGGGACCCAGGAGTCGCAGTTTTGATCCGGCCTCTGTTTGGGCTAATTCAATATAATTGTCACCAGGTCCGCTTCGTATCATCCCTTTTTCCAAACAAATAGCGGAAGGATGGTCCGCTGTATACCGTTGAATGGCGTAAATTCCGAAAGTCATGGAAAACCCTAAAAGTACTAAAAGTCCAGCGGGCTGCAGAAAAGTCATTTGTATATTTCTAGTGTTGAGGTAGACGCGAATCCAAAGGAGCACGACGATCATTCCCAGTAATCCTAATATTGCGCGCACTTCATCTAAAGAAATTCGATCCGCAATTTGTTCAAACCCATTAGAGGATGGGTCGAGGTGATCAGCGCCAATGGATCGTCCAAGAGCTGATTTTGCGACAGAGAGATTAAACTGAATATCTGGATCATGAGGATGATTGCGATTCGCTTTTTCTAAATAGGCGACTGCGCTACCGAGTTGTCCCATTCGAAAGTAGATGGTGCCTAGATTGTAATTGTAACTGAAGTCACTGCGAGGGTTCTTCTGGAGAGTTTGAAGCGCTTCCTCATATTTACCTGAATCATAGAGAGCTTTGGTATCTTGCCACTCAGATCCGTAGACTGGATAGCTACTACCTAGAAGTAGAGTCGAAATCATAAAAATGCGGAAAATGCGAATGATACAAACTATTGGGCCAGCCATTTTGTGAAAATACTCGTCCAGGGCAGGATCTTGCAACAAAAATAACTTCATGATATTTCAGGAAAAGTATTCTAGAACACCCGAGTGCCGTTCATCCTGATTATTTCATTGGAGCTTTTCATATGAGACTTGAGCTGACGACTGAATCCGCCACTTTACGGAAATCCCCTCGTTTTCTTTCAGCAAAAAAAGAACTTCTTGCAGCTATTTTTGAGGGAAGTTCAAAGCTGAAAGGGGTGAAGCCATGTGCTTCTTCTCCGGAATTAAGGGAAGCCTATCTGAAAGAGATCCGTGAGTTTTGTCAGGATCGGGGAAGGGACCTCTATTTTCCGTTTTTAGCTTCGGGATTAGGTAACGGCCCTCTGATTGAATTACTGGATGGTAGTGTCAAATTCGATATGATTACTGGGATTGGGATTAATTTTTTTGGTCATTCCCATCCCGCAATGATCGAAGAAATGATTGATGGTTTGCCATCTGATGTGATGCAAGGGAATTTAGAGCCTGGCATTGAAATGAAGGCCGTTTTGACTGCAGTTCTTGCTCAAGTAGGTGCAGGAAGTCGGCTCAAGCATGGCTGGTTGATGTGTAGTGGGACGATGGTCAATGAAGTTGCTTTGAAGATCATTCGACAAAAAAAATTCCCTGCTACTAAAGTACTAGCATTTAAGGATTGCTTTGCAGGGCGGTCTACTGCAATGCAGGAAATTACAGATAATCCAAGTTATAGACAAGGCCAGCCCGTTTATGGAGAAGTTCATTATCTTCCTTTTTATAATCCAAAAATAGGATTAGAGGCTAGCATCGATGCAACTCTTAACGCGATGCGTGAGTTGTTGGTTCGCTATCCTGATAAATTTGCTACACTGATGATTGAGTTGATTCAAGGGGAAGGGGGATTTCAATATGCCCCTCGTGATTTTTATGTTCGTGTTTTTGAAGAAGCGAAAAAGTACGGTTTGGCAATTTGGGCGGATGAAATTCAAAGCTTCGGACGAACAGGCGAGATGTTTGCCTATCAAAAGTTTTTTTTAAATGAGTACATGGATGTAGTTACTCTAGGAAAAATGCTTCAGTCCTGTATGGTTCTCTATACAGAAGAGTACAATCCTCAAGCTGGGTTGGTCGCAGGAACTTTTTCTGGAAGTACTGCAGCGTTACGAACAGCTCGTCGCGTTATTGAACTGCTTTCTGAGGGAGGCTATTTAGGTAAAGAAGGTAAAATTGAACAATTGTCCTCACGTTTTACCCAGCAGCTCGAGAAGATATCCTTAACTTCCTGCAAAGGTATGATCCAAGAAATAAGAGCGATCGGAGGCATGATCGCCTTCGCCCCCTTCAGCGGAACTATGAATGAAGTTAAATCTGTTTTAATGCGCCTTTTTGATCACGGGGTTGTTGCCTTTTATTGTGGTCATGGCCCTTATTTTATTCGTATGCTCCCACCTTTGGGTGTCATGACGCAGGATGATGTAGATCGGGTCTGTTCTTATATAGAAGCGGCACTTCTTGACGTAAGTAAAGCTCAGAAAAATTTTAAATAGGTGGTAAAAAAATGAAGCGCTTTTTAGAGGATGCAAAACGGATTATTAGAATTAATTCTGTCAGCGTAAATGGGAATGAAGAAATTGCAAATTATGTAACGGCCTTGATGCAAGATCGAGGTCTGAAGACCCAGATTCAGCATGTCACCCATTCAAATGAGCTTATTTCCAAACGACAATTTAATGTGATTGGTGTTTTAGGAGATCCTCTTTCCGATCGAAAAATTCGAAAAGGGCTTTTACTGAATACTCATTTGGATACTGTCAGTCCAGGGATAAAAGAGAATTGGACCGAAACAGGGGCGGATCCTTTTGGCATTACGCTAAAAGATGGAAAAATTTTTGGATTAGGCACTGCAGATGTAAAACTGGATTTTCTCTGTAAATTACATGCAGTTCAAAAATTTAGAGAAAAAAAACTGAAGAATCCAATTTATTTAGTGGGCACCTGTGGTGAAGAAATTGGAATGTTTGGAGCAAAATATTTGATTAAGTCCATGGCGCTCAATCCAAAATATGTTCTTGTTGGAGAACCGTCAGAATTAAAAGTAGTGTACGCTCATAAATGTTTAAATATTTATCGTGTATCTATTGGATATCAAATGATCGAAAGAGATGCTCGAGGATTCAATCGCAAAATCGATCTGCTTTCATATGGAAAATCTGCACATAGCTCATATCCACATTTAGGAACCAATGCGATTCTTGCTTCGTTGGATTTTCTTCATCGTGCCTTAGATCAGGGCTTTGAAATTCGGTTTACCCACTTGGATGGCGGAGATACGGTCAATAAAGTTCCTGATCATGCGTCAACTCAATTTTATTTGACCTCGCATCAGTTTGAAGATTTTAAACGGTTCTTTCGAGAGTCGAGTCGATCTGATAGTCCAGACAAGGCTTTTAAAGTAGAACTTGGGGGCGTAGGTGATTCAGGCGTGAGGTTTTTGCCCGATAACCTTTTTCCCTGTCTCACAGAGGTTACAAAATTTTTCAAAGAGCTATCCGTTCAAATTTCTAAAATTAACGATGAAACCTATGATCCATCCTGTTCTACAGTAAACTTCGGTCAACTGAAGCAAAGATCGGGAATTATGGAGCTGCATTTTGATTTAAGACTTTTGCCAGAAATCCCTCCTCAAGAAATAGAGCAAACCATTCAAAAGGGGATTCAGGCAATAGCTGTTCGTTATCCGAGTTTAAATGTTGCAGTAGTCCGAGAACGAATGAACCCTAGCTTGAATTTGTCGGCTGATGATGAGTTGTTAAAAATATGTAAAGAGGCAATGATATCGGCTGGAATTGAGCCAGCTTTTTCAAAAAAAGCGACTTCAACCGAAGCTGCGCAATATTTTCAAGCAGGCTATCCTGCAATTGTTTTTGGTCCTGGAAAGTCTCAAGGAAACAGTCATAGCCCTAATGAGCATAATTTATTAGAGCATATTGAGAAGGCTGTTGGGTTTTATGAAAGAGTCATTGAACAGGTGTGTCTATGATACTTCTGAGAGAAATCAAAGAGCAAGATCTAGATGCTTTAGAAAAATTTTCTCAGACTCCCGGTTTTATTAATCTTCCTAATGATAAAGATTTATTACGAGAGAAAATTCTTAGAGCAGTGGCCTCATTTCGAGAGGATGCTCCTAATAAGTTTGATGGAAAATATATATTTGTTGCGGAAGACATAGAAACTCATCAAATTTTAGGGACTTCGATGATCGCAGGTCAGCATGGTTCGGTAGAGTCACCGCATTTTTATTTTGAAGTGGGTAGTGAAGAAAAGTTTTCAGAAACAATTAGTACTGGTTTTATCCATGGAACATTGAAACTCAAATACGACACTAATGGACCTTCTGAGATTGGTGGACTTGTACTCGATCCTCAATATAGAAATTCAGAAAGTCGAATTGGACGCCAGATTTCATTTGTTCGATTTTTATTTCTAGGATTGAATCGAAATAAATTTAAGAGAAAAATTCTTGCAGAGCTACTCCCTCCCCTGAATAAAAAAGGACAATCTCCTCTTTGGGAGGCGATTGGTAGAAGATTCACAAACATGGATTATGGGGAGGCGGATCAACTTTGCCGAAAAAACAAAGAGTTTATTTTTTCTCTTTTTCCATCAGGAAAAATATATACGACTTTTCTTCCGGCTGAAGCTCGAAATGCAATTGGAAAAGTTGGAAAAGAAACTGAACCTGTTTTGCATATGTTAAGGAAAATTGGATTTCAATATAAAAACCAGGTCGATCCATTTGATGGTGGGCCTCATTTGTGGGCAAATGTAGATGATATTCTTCCTGTTAAGAGAATGGCTACTCGGCTTTTTTTAGACACTACTCAGGGAGCAAATGCTTCCCCTATTTGTGAATCGGGGATCTTATGTAGTATGAGTCAGAAGCCAGGAGAATTTCGGGCGATTGCTGCTCAGGCCCATCTTCAAGAGGGGCGAATTCATGTTTTAGAGCCTTCGACGGAGATCATACGAACAGTTCTAGGATTAAAAAAAGACGATCTAGTCGCATTTATGCCTTATTATTGAGAGAGTCATCTTAGAAAGGGTGTGAGTATGACGAAATCTAACTTTAAAGTTTCGGCAAGGGGTAATTTTATTCAAGGGCATTTTAAAGCGCCGCTTGATCCACAAGGAGAGTGGGTAAGTAAAAGCCCGGCGGATTATTCTGATGAATTAGGTAAATTTCAATATTCTTATTTATCTGTTGATGAAGCCGTTCAGTCAGGTCGTATGGCTTTTCCTGCGTGGCGTCGAAAATCAATTTCAGAACGTTCCGAACTTCTTAAAAAGTACCAATCGATTTTAATGCGACGTGAGGAAGAGTTTGTAGAAGTGATTTCAAGAGAGGTAGGGAAGCCCGCTTGGGAAGCGAGGACGGAAGTTTCTGCTATGCTCAATAAAGTAGAAATTACTCTTACGGAATCTCTGAGGTATGTTACCGACTTCGAAATTCCTAAAATCATGGAAAATACACGAGGGGTTTGTAAATATCGACCTCTAGGCGTTATGGCTGTGATTGGTCCTTTTAATTTTCCAGGTCATTTGCCTAACGGGCATATTGTTCCTGCTTTACTGACGGGCAATACCCTCGTTTTTAAGCCTTCTGAAAAAGCCCCTATGGTGGGGCAGTTGATGGCAGAATGCTTTCAAGAAGCAGGCTTTCCGCCAGGAGTGTTTAATTTAATTCAAGGTGAAAAGGAAGTTGGGCGGCGTCTATGTGTTCATGAGGGAGTTCACGGAGTTCTTTTTACGGGCTCATACGAGGTAGGGACTCGCATTAAACAAGATACTCTTCAGCAACATTGGAAGTTGCTTGTTCTTGAAATGGGTGGAAAGAATGCCACTATTGTCTGGGAAGATGCTGACATCGAGGGTGCTGTTTATGAAACGCTCATGGGAGCCTTTTTGACCGCAGGACAACGATGTAGTGCGACAAGTCGAATTCTAGTTCAACATAAGATTTTGGAACAATTTACAGAAAAATTTCATCAACGAGCTAAGTCATTTTCGATTGGTCATCCATTGGATAATCCCTTTATGGGGCCCTTGATTGATCAAGGTTCTATGGATCGGTACACGAAATTTTTGGGAATCGCCTCACGAGAAGGCTGTGAATTGATCATGCGGGGCAAGGCGCTAGAGCTTTCTGTAAATGGAAATTATGTGACTCCGTCAATTTGTTGGATTAAGGAACTTTCGCTTGAGCAAGCGAGAAAAAGCACCTATCAGCAGACAGAATTATTTGCACCTAATGTATGTATTCAGGGAGTTTCAGAATTGGACGAAGCGATCGCGCAAGCCAATGTAACCCAGTACGGCCTAGTCGCGAGTATTTTCTCTCAGAGTAGGGCTGTTTATGAAAAGTGCTGGGATGGTTTAGAGATGGGTTTAATTAATTGGAATAAATCAACTGTAGGTGCATCTTCTCGACTTCCTTTTGGTGGACTGAAAAAGAGTGGGAACCATTTTCCCACAGCAGTGAATGCGACACTTTACTGTACTACGCCGACTGCCTCACTTGAAGTCGCTGAAATTCAATCAACCGCACAACTGGCGGCTAAAACCCCAGGGCTCAACTGGACATAGGCGGACATAGATATGAAAAAAAACGGAATCGGAAAACAAAAAAAATAGATCTCCGGTTCCGTTTTTAAGACTGTAGGCTTTTAATTATTGAATGGCTTTTGCAACGTTTGCCGCTTGTGGACCCTTAGGACCTTCAATCAAATCAAACTGTACCTTTTGCCCCTCAACGAGAGTCTTGAACCCCTCGCCCTGAATTGCCGTATAGTGGACGAATACGTCCCTTTCTGTGCCATCGGCCTGAATAAAACCATAACCTTTACTATCATTGAACCACTTTACTGAACCTGTTGCCATTCGAACACCCCCTGAAAAATATAAAAAGAAGAGCAACCTACTTGAAGTAATCCCGGATTTCGTTTGGCGTCAAATGAAAAAAGAAAATATCAAATAAAAACGAGAATTTGGTGGCAGTTGAAGGCATTGTACTTAAAAGCAACTGAGCTATTGCTTTCTAGAGAACCACTTGCGAACGGCCATGGGGCTTGTTAGATTAGGATTTCTAAAAATTCAAAGTTAAAAAGGGAAATGAACGTATGATCTTTGAGAAAATTCAAACGGATGGTTTTGAACAAATTGTGTTTTGTAATGACTCATCGGTAGGACTACGCGCAATTATTGCTGTTCACTCTTCCATTCTCGGGCCAGCCACCGGTGGTTGTAGAATGTGGAATTATGCTTCGGAGATGGAAGCGTTTAATGACGTATTGCGATTATCTCAAGGAATGACTTATAAAGCCGCTCTTGCAGGACTCAATTGGGGAGGAGGAAAAGCAGTCATTTTAGGAGATCCGAAGTCTCAAAAAAATCCTCAAATGCTTGCGAGATTTGGAGAATTTGTAGATCGCTTAGGTGGAAATTATATTACTGCAAAGGATGTTGGAATTGGTGCAGATGATTTAAGGCAAATTAAGTCTAAAACTCAACATGTACTGGGTATCGAAGGGAATGTCGGTTCGAGTGGAGATCCATCTCCTGCAACTGCCTGGGGCGTGTATCATGGCATGCGTGCTTGTACACGACATGTCTTTAAAGCAAATTCGCTTAAGGGAGTGAAAGTTGCTCTCCAGGGTTTAGGAAGTGTTTCTTATTATTTGCTCGAACACTTGATTGCAGATGGCGCGGAAGTGATTGGCTGTGATATCGACAGTGCGATGATTGATCGAGCCGTAAAAAAATACGGAATAGAAATAGTTTCTCCTCATGCTATTTATGATGTGAAGTGCGATATTTTTGCACCCTCGGCATTAGGTTTATCGATCAGCCCTGAAACCCTTCCTCGAATTCAGTCTAAAATTATTGCAGGTGCTGCAAACAATCAATTGGCTACCGCTGAGCTGGATTATGAAATCATGAACCGAGGAATTACTTATGCTCCAGATTATGCAATTAATGCTGGGGGCCTGATCAATATTTATTATGAGGATACAGTCCAAGGTGTTTATAACCGAGCGGGAGCATTTGATCATATAGTTCGAATTGAGCAGACGATTACTCATATTCTCAATCGTGCTGAAGAGGAAAAGTTTCCCACTCAATGGGTCGCCAATCGGATGGCAGAGGAACGAATTCGGAAGGCAGCGAAGGAGTGACTACGGATTTATCTCATAACTCATCTCATTTATCGAAGCACAGTTCTCTAGAGTTAGTAGGCCGTAGTCATGAAGTTTTACAGATTCGAGCATGCTTACGAGCTCATCGGAATATCTTATTAGAAGGGCCGGTGGGTGTAGGGAAAACTCATTTAGCTTTGGCTGTGACGAGTGAATTGGGGTCACAGGTATTTCGCGTGGACGGCGACAATCGTTATTCGGAGCAGAAATTATCGGGCTGGTTTGACCCACCGAGTGTGATTAAAAACGGATTTACAGTAGATACATTTATGCCGGGGCCCTTAGTAGAAGCGATGCAAAAAGGTGGAGTTCTTTTTATTAATGAACTCAATCGATTGCCCGAAGGGGTTCAAAATGTTTTACTACCCGCCATTGATGAAAGGATGATCGTAGTTCCTCGTTTGGGCGAAATCAGAGCAGCTCCTGGATTTAAGGTGATTGCAACTCAAAATCCCAAGGAATTTGTAGCGACCTCACATTTAAGCGAAGCTATTTTAGATCGGTTTGAATTAGTGGTGCTCGATTATCAAAGCGAAGAAGAAGAAATTCGGATCGTGGGAGATCGGCTCAGGGTGAGTTCTCCGGCTCTTGACTCTACTTTGGGCCATCGCCTGACTGTATCGGCAGTTTTGTTGACAAGATTGACTCGTAGCCATGCTCGGATAAGAAGAGGTGCATCTGTCCGTGCTGCTTTGAGTATTGCAGAGATCGCAAGTGTCATGATTCAAGAAGGCATGATCTTTTCCGATGCTTTTTTATCTGCCACGCTTTTGGCATTGCCTACGCGTATTGAAATTGAGCGTGATTCAGACGAAGGTAAAACTTTACGATCTGAGATGGAGTCTTTATTAAAAGGTTGGGTGGATGAAGTACTGAACCCTGTGACTTCAGATGGGGTAAAAAAAAAGAAATAAATTCGCTGCCACCTGAGAACGATCTGACTAAAAAACGTAATGTATTTCGTAGTATTTTTGACTCAAAGAAGTCAGATGATCATCAGTTACCCAAACCTCAGTTTTTCCCACCCGAAACTTTTGGTTCGAGTTCTAATCAGGAATCAGATGCGCTAGAAATAGATATAAAAAACTCCAGTGGATGGGATGTCGC
Source organism: Oligoflexia bacterium (assembly GCA_963758495.1). GTDB lineage: Bacteria > Bdellovibrionota > UBA1018 > UBA1018 > UBA1018 > CAVWVI01. The sequence continues at coordinate 1,370,006 of CAVWVI010000003.1, read as the reverse complement.
TACACGTTACCATGAGTTTAAGTCCAAGAGTTCTTCCCAGAAGCTTGCAAATCATCTACGTAAGATCTCTGCAGAAGCTATTTTAGAGAGAGCTCGAGAAGTACTCGGCTCAGTGGTGCGGCCTATGGAGCAGAGAATAGTGCCTTGGAGAGACGTTCCAAGTAGTGCAGAACAAGTGGATTTGGATTTGGATGAGACGATTGAAAACTCTCCTCATCCTCTGACGGATCCAGATATTTGGATGAGTTATTCGGTTCATCGTCGATACCCTCTTCTATTGACGGTAGATACTAGCCTTTCTATGACGGGAGAGAAGTTAGCACTTACGGCTGTTGCGTTGGCAGTAGTATTGCTTCAATTCCCTGAAGATCCTATTGGAATGATTGCCTTTGAAAATGAAGCAAAAATACTCAAGCGTCCAGATGAAGTCATATCTGTATTCCAACTCTTAGAAAGGTTCTTGGACGTACCCGCCCAAGGCTATACTCATCTTGAAGACGGAATGAGGGCGACGTTAAAACTCATGACTACATTAATAGCAAGCGGCATTGGAAGGCCCCCTTCTGTGGTTCTGTTGACAGATGGAAAATACACGGCGGGAAGAGATCCCAGTTATTTAGCATCGAGATTCCCACATTTAGTACTTTTAAAAATGGGTCGGGAGCGCGCCAGTTATGAACTATGTCGAGATATGGCTAAACGAGGCAGAGGAGTGGTTCGAGAGGTAGAGGAGCTGGAAGCCTTGCCTTCTGTGATGTATGGAGTAGTGAAAGATTTGCTCCGGGGGCGATCAATAAATTAATAAGGTATTGCAAAAAAATCGTGTTAAAGTCACTTATATATACATAAAATTAATTCATCGCATGAAAAGGAGAATCAATCATTATGCTTGATGATTATAAGCTCAAGGGTCAAACTGAAAAATTAGAAGTTGAAATTGAACTTGAAGTAGCGAAAACTCTCCACCTTATGGAGAAGCACTCACAATTGACTCAATCTGAGATTACAAATACAGCATTGAAGCGATTTATTGCGTCCCATAAGGATTTTCTTCCAAAGTTAAAACAGACTTAAGTTCTCGAAATCCTTCAAATCCTAAACGTCCCCGTCGCGCTGGATGGGCGACTTAGGGCCGTTGTACCTGTGGCCTAGGACTGGGAATACGCTTCAGGGCGTGGATTGATCGATGAGTTCGGCGATATCCATCACTTTTACTTTATCCTGCATATCCTTAGACTTGATCCCGTCAGTCATCATGGTCATACAGAATGGGCAAGAGGATGCCACAATGCCGGCATGAGTAGCGAGAGCTTGCTCAGTTCGAACAATATTGACGCGCTTGCCGATTTTTTCTTCCATCCACATTCTACCTCCTCCAGCACCACAACACATGCTTTTGTCCTGATTGTTTTTCATTTCAATCAGGTTGATTGAAGGAAGAGATTTAAGAGCACTTCGAGGCTCATCATAAATATTATTCCAACGCCCTAAATAGCAGCTATCATGAAAAGTAACCGCATCATCGAGAGTTTTTGTAGGTTTGATTTTACCTTGAGCAATAAGGTGGGCAATAAATTGAGAATGATGATGAACTTCGTAGTTACCGCCAAAATCTTTGTACTCGTTTTTGATGGTATTGAAGCAATGTGGGCAAGCAGTTACAATCTTTTTTACTTGATAGCGATTTAGGGTTTCAATATTTGCTTTTGCAAGTGTTTGATAAAGGTATTCGTTTCCAATTCTGCGAGCAGGATCTCCAGTACATTGTTCTTCAGTGCCTAGAATCGCAAATTTAACTCCTGCTTTCTTAAGGACGCTCGCAAAGGCCCGAAGTACTTTCTTATTTCTATCGTCGTAAGAGCCCGCACATCCAACCCAGAGCAGAACATCCACGTCCGAGCTTTCCGCCATGGTTTTAATGGAGAGGCCTTCAGCCCAGTTTCCTCGGTCGGATGAGCTAAATGCCCAAGGAGTCGCATTCGTTTCCATATTCTTGAAGACAGTTTGTACTTCAGATGGAAAGCGTGACTCCATCATCACGAGATTGCGTCGGATGTCATAGATTTTATCGGTGTGTCCAATGAATACTGGACAAGCAATTTCGCAAGCGCGACATGAAGTACATGCCCAAATCACGTCTTCCGTAACATGTGAGTCAATAATGTGAGAGACTTGATCGATCTCTCCCGCAAGAATTTTTTCCTTATTGCTATACATGTTGTTTTTAAGGTCCAGTATGAGCATTTTCGGCGAAAGGGGTTTTTCTGTATTGTAAGCGGGACAAAGATCCTGACACCTTCCACATTCAGTGCAGGAGTAATAGTCTAAGGCATCTTTCCAATTCAAATCCGTCACTTTGGCAGCGCCATATTGCTGAACCGATTCATCCTCAAAGTTGATCGGTTTCATGCCCTTTTCTCGAGTCAGAGTGCGTAAGAATGTGTTGGGTCCAGCGGCTACAATATGAAGATGTTTTGAGCTGGGAATATAAACCGCAAAGCCCAAAACAATGAGCATATGAATCCACTTAAAAAAAGTACTGAAGACGTCATTTGTGTAAGGAGTGAATCCCAGTGGGCTTAAAAAATGAGCTAGGGAATTTGAAACAGGCATTGCTGTTTTGTACCAAGGATCCATTCCTAAAATATGAAAGCCATTCATGAGAAGAATGGAGACCATCAGGGAACTTGTTAACGCGAGAACGCGATTGGCATCTACCGATTTCCCTAAGCCTTCAGGACGAATAATATATCTTCGATAACAGGCAAATCCTACTGCCACGAGTACCGCAAGGGTAAAGATGTCTTGTAGGAAGACTAAACAGGAATAAGCACTTATACCGATAAATTGAAAATTTGCCGGCTGGTAGAGAGTGGTGGCAAATTGTTCTAATGTGCCGGTGGTGATGACTAAGAAGCCCCAAAAAATGGTGGCATGCATGATTCCAGCAGCTCTTTTTTTGAGCACGGCCTTTTGGCCTAAGACGTTGGCAATAGTAGTTAGAATTCGTTGGGAGATTTGATCATACTTTGCGGCTTTTCCTTGATGATTCTTCATCATCTTCAAGAGAAGGCTAAAGCGATAGCCGGAATAACCAAATGCGGAGCCTGCAACGATCAAAAATGCGAAAGTCTGCCAAGTCATAGGAACCAATCTTAGATAGATAAATAATTTAATACAACAGCTTAGAGTAAGAAGGTGACAAGCAATAGTAAAGACGGATGGTGTTTTCTCATTTCGTCTCTAGGGTTGTCTGTCACCTTTAAACAGTTATGATTAATGTTCTTTGATTTTTTTAAACTCTTCTTTCAGTAATGGAACAAGAGTAAAAAGATCGCTGACTACTCCATAATCAGCGAGCTGAAAGATAGGTGCTTCAGCATCGGTGTTAATTGCCACAATCACTTTAGAAGTACGCATTCCAGCTAAATGCTGAATGGCCCCACTAATCCCACAAGCAATGTAGAGAGAGGGAGAAACGACTTTTCCGGTTTGTCCTACCTGATCTCTGTGAGGGCGATAGCCGGCATCTACAGCGGCGCGAGATGCTCCGACGGCTGCTCCGAGCACGTCAGCCATTTCTTCGATGATTTTGAAGTTTTCAGCACTCTTGAGCGATCGACCACCCGATACCACAATCGATGCTTCAGTGACATCAGGACGACCACTGGAGCCTTGAGCGACTTCAAGTACTTTGGTTTTTAGTTCACCCAAATCAGGGGTGACTTGAATGACCTCGGCTGTTTTTGATGTGTCTGGTTTTAACATTCCTAACGCATTGGGACGGAGAGTCGCTACTTGAGGACCTGCTCCTAAAAATTCAACTTCGACTGTCGCCTTGCCTGCATAGACGGGCCGACGAACTTGGATCTTATTTCCATTAAAAGTAAGTTGGGTGCAGTCGCTTGCTAATCCAACTCCGAGCCTTGCTGCAATTCGAGGCATTAAATCGCGACCTGTAGGTGAATGGCTTGCGAGTATAATGTCAGGAGATGCTGATTTAAGAGTATTTATAATAATCTTTGAATAGGCTTCAGAAGTATAAAACTTAAGTGCCGGACTTTGCGCCAAGTGAACTACTTTTGCGCCATAATGACCCAGCTCTTTTGCTAGATCCGCTACACCTTCTCCTAGAAGGATAGCATGAGTTTCATTTCCAGCCGCGGCGGAAGCTCCAATCAGCTCAAATGTGGATTTCTTAAGACGACCATCTCGTTGTTCTGCAATAATAAATACTTTAGCCATGATTACACTACCTTTGCTTCTTCGTGTAAAAGCCGAGCGAGCTCTTTTGCTTGCGCGGCAGGATCCCCTGCGATTTTCTTTCCAGCTTGTTTAGGCGGCGGGAGTTGAAAATTCTTATAACGGATTTTCTGATCCGAATCAGAAACGCCGGCATCCACCATTTTGAAGAGTTTAATTTCCTTTTTCTTCGCCTTCATAATATTGGGAAGACTAGCGTAACGAGGCTCATTTAGCCCCTTTTGCGCTGCAATAAGAACCGGCATAGGAGCTTCTATGAGTTCAAAAGCGCCACCCTCAATTTCTCTCTTACATTTAACGCTGTTTGCGCCGTATTCGATATTTAAGATGACTGTCAAATACTGGATTTCAAAATATTCTGCAATGAGCTGGCTGACTTGAGCGGCACCATCATCAATTGCTTCTTTCCCTGTGAATATAATATCTACTTTACTTTCCTTTTTAAGAGCACCTGCAAGTGCTTTTGCGGCAAGATTACTATCTGCGGACTCTGGAATTTCAACATGAATTCCATTGTCAGCCCCCATCGCAAGAGCGGTTCTGATAGCCTCAGTCACTCGCGCTGGACCTGCTGATAGTACCGTAACAGTGCTTCCTGGATTTTTTTCTTTTAATCGGAGCGCCTCTTCGACAGCCAACTCATCATAAGGGGACATAATCCACTTAATCCCTGTGGTATCGATGCCACTCTGATCGGCATTTAATTTAATTTTGGTTTCAGTGTCTGGAACTTGTTTGATACACACGTAAATATTCATAATACTCCTGCTTATACAGACGCAATGAGGGATTCTGCAACTTGTTTTAATACAGAAATATCAGAACAGAAGGTGAAGCGAACGTATCCCTCGCCCTCTTGACCAAATCCGTTGCCTGGTGTGGAGACAATTCCCTTGTCCCGAATCAGGTCTAGAACGAATTCTTCCGATTTGCGTCCTTCCGGAAGTCGAGCCCATGCATAAAAAGTCGCATCGGGATTTCTGCACTTCAAACCTATCTTTTGAAGGGCCGGAATCAGAATATCTCTTCGTTTCTGATAAATGGTTCTGAGTTCTGAACAAAAGGGTTCGTAATGATCTAGGGCTTCAATGCTTGCCTCTTGGCACGCGTTAAATACGCCGGAGTCAATATTCGTTTTGACCTGCGCAAGTCCTTCGATAATTTTAGGGTGACCGACTACAAAACCTACCCTCCAACCTGTCATATTAAATGTTTTAGAAAGGCTATGGAACTCGCACCCTATATCCATGGCGCCAGGGACTTCTAAAAAGCTAGGTTGTTTTTTGCCATCATAGAAAATTTCAGAATAAGCGTTGTCATGGCAAACAATGATTTGATGTTTCTTTGCAAACGCCACTACTTCTTTGAAAAACTCCAAGCTCGCGGAGGCGGATGTCGGATTGTTCGGGTAGTTTAGAAATAAAATCCTAATTTTGCGTCCCGACTTAATATGGTTTTCAAGTTCAGAAAAATCGGGAAGAAATCCATTTTTTTCTCGAAGAGCAAAATGAAGAGGGGTTCCTCCTGCAAATAGAGTAGCAGAGTGGTAAACAGGATAGCCGGGATTGGGAACTAGAGTGGCTTCTCCTGGATTCACAAAGGCGAGCGGAATATGAGCTATTCCTTCTTTAGAGCCAATAAGCGTTAAAACTTGATTCTCAGGATTGACTGTCACTCCAAAACGCGACTGATACCAGCGTGCGACTGCTTTGCGAAACTCAATCATACCTGAATAAGAAGGGTACTGATGATTCTGTGGTTTCTTTGCAGCCAAAATAAGACGGTTAATGATGAAGTCAGGCGTGGGTAGGTCTGGGTCGCCAATACCTAAAGAGATCAGCTTCCGGCCCTTCTTCATCTCCTCTTGTTTAATTTTATCTATTTTTGCAAATAAATAAGGGGGAAGTTGTGTAAGGCGCTGAGTAAAATCTAACATCTCGCTCATGTGTTTTGCTCCTGAAAGAGTGAGTCTAAATAACGATCCATACCCATCAGTCCTACTTGCGGCGTCATGCTATTCCGATTTTTTGCTAGCCAAAGAGCCACTTCGATTGCTCCACGGGCAAAGAGGGAACGATCTTGGGCGACATGTCGAATTGAAATTTGATCTCCTGGCCCATAAAAAGTCACTTCATGTTCCCCAATGACTTCGCCGGCCCGAATACTGTAAGTTTGGATGCGTTCGGGCTTTTTAGAGTCAATCGCTCGCTGAAGCGTCAGAGCGCTTCCACTGGGGGCGTCTTTTTTGTGGCAATGATGAGCCTCCACAATGACGGGTGTATATTTGAGTTTTTCTAAAACAGAAGCGTATTTTTTAAGAATCTCAGAAACAATATTAAGGCCGGATGAAAAATTTGAGCCTAGAAGCACTCCTGTTTTGGAGGCCAGTTCTTCAAGCGTATTGTAATTGAGATCAGTCCAACCTGTGCTGCCAACGACAAAAGAGGGTAGTTTTCCACGATGATTGAGGGCGAGATGTGCTAGCTTTCGCATTCCTTCAGGACTTGAAAAATCGATCACGACGTCACAGTCTAATAAGGGAGCAAGTGGATCTCCTCGACTCACCTGCGCGGACAATGAAGTCTGGGAGGAAAATTCAGAAAGAAGAAGTTTTGTAACCCATTGGCCCATTCGACCATGAGCGCCTAAAATTCCAATTCGAATCATGCGAGACTCCCTGGGTAAATTTTGCACTGAATTAATGCAGATTCAAGTGTCTTGGCCTTTTTTTCACTGAGGGTGACCAAAGGAAGTCGAACTCTGGAATGACATCTTTCCATAACCGACATCGCATGTTTGATGGGGATAGGGTTCGCATCAATAAAGAGATCCCTAAAGAGAGGATAATACTGATTATGAAGTCTGAGTGCTTCTTCTTGCTGGCCGGTTTTAACAGCTTGATGAAGAGCAATCATGGCTCTTGGAAATAGGTTACTTGCCACAGAGATGACGCCCACAGCTCCTATGCTCAATAATGGAAGAAACAGGACATCATCCCCTGATAAAATATCCATTTTGCAGTCATTTAAAGAAAGTTCTCTGAGAAGTTCGCTCGTAAATGCAACGTTCCCTGTTGTTTCTTTTATGCTTCTAATTCTAGGGTGCGACGCTAAGCTAACAATAGTTTCAGCAGTCATACTCACTCCAGTGCGACCTGGAACATTGTAAAGAATGACTTCGCATTGGATTGCATCAGCGATGGCGCGAAAATGAGCTTCAAGGCCAGCCTGTGATGGCTTGTTATAGTATGGAGAGACGAGCAATACGGCATCGACTCCTTGTTGTGATGCCCAAACAGAAAATTCAATGGATTCAGCCGTATTGTTACTACCTGTTCCTGCGCCTACTTTTAAGCCAGTTCCCTTGACCTCTTGGAGTGTTGTAAGAATGAGAGTTTTCTTTTCAGCGGTGCTCAAGGTGGGAGATTCACCCGTCGTTCCACAGGGAATTACACCCGATACGCCAGCTTGAATTTGATCCTGGAGGATTTTTTTAAAGGCAGGCAAATCAATTTCATTTTTTTCATTGAAGGGGGTAATGAGAGCAGTCCAAACGCCTTGCATAGTAATGGACTTAGCATAACTATTCTAATTGTTCACCTCGTATTAAATCATCATAGGTTTCCCGGTTACGAATCAGAGTGAATTTTCCCTGGTGAATTAAAATTTCCGGTGGTCTGGGTCGGCTATTATAATTGCTAGCCATCGTGAAGCCATAGGCCCCTGCAGAAAGAATTGCCAAGAAATCACCGCCTTGAAGGTGTGCAGGGAGAAGGCGATTTTGAGCAAAGCAATCGCTGCTTTCGCAAACCGGACCCACCACGTTCATTTTCCTTTTCCCACTCTTTTTGAGGGGTTTTTTTATAGGAATAATATCGTGGTAACTTTGGTATAATGCAGGTCGAATCAAATCATTCATTGCAGCATCTACGACTAAGAAATCCTTTTTAGACTGTTCTTTTCGATACAGTACTTGAGTGAGCAGAATGCCTGCATTACCAGCAATGGTTCTTCCGGGTTCAACTAAAATTTTAAGAGGTGTTTTGAGTTTTGATTTTTTACCAAAATGCCGGTGAATGAGTTCGCAATAATTTTTGAGACTGGGAGGCTTTTCGCTTTTGTAAGTAATGCCTATTCCACCCCCTAGATCCACGAAACTGAGAGGGATGGAAAGGTGGGCATTTAGCTCGTCTATTAAGAGGCGAACGCGTGTAAATGCATCATTCAAAGGTGCAAGAGAAAGCAATTGACTCCCTATATGAATACTGATTCCTTTGAGTTCAATCCCTTTAAGCTCATGGAGCTGATGGGTGATTTTCAAAATATCTGCTTTTTGCATTCCAAATTTATTTTTTTTTAAACCTGTTGAAATATAGGGATGTGTTTTTGCATCTACGTCTGGATTAAAGCGGAGGGCAACGGGTGCTTTACACTTCAGTGCAATCGCGGTTTGATTCAGCTTCATGAGTTCTTGGATGGACTCAATATTGAAAGAAAAAATTCCGGTTCCCTGATATCGTAGAGCCATCGCCATTTCGTCAGTTGTTTTTCCCACGCCCGAAAAAACAATTTTCTCGGCAGGGACTTTTGCAAGGCTTGCACGGTGAAGCTCTCCTCCAGAGACAAGATCCATTCCTGCTCCTGCGTCTGCAAGTAATTTTAAAATCGCGATGTTTGAATTGGATTTGAGCGCAAAACAGATCGTTGGATTTAAACCGATGAGCCCCTTTTGCAAAGCTTTAAGGGGTTCTAGGAATCCTTTGGATGAATAGATGTATGAGGGTGTTCCCGTTATTTTTACAAGTTCAAGTAAGGAAATAGTTTCACAAGTGAGTATTCCTTTTTTATATGAAAAAAACTGTAAGGGTGAAGTCATTCTGATTCTTCCTGTTGTGTAGGAGTATTGCTGGGGAGAGGTTTTGGAGCGATAGGCGGTTGCCTCTGAGCTTCTGATTGTTGTGGGATAGTGGGGATGGGAGGCAATGGCGGTCCTTTTACACCACAGGAAATACAAGGGAGGACCACAGTCAATAACACTAAGGGGAGTAATATAAGGGAGTGACGCATAGACTCCTAAAATCGTAAAAGAAGGTTCACATTAATGGCATCGTATCCAAGATCACATCGGATATACCAGTTTGGACCTATTTGAAACAAGAGTCCTGTACCAAATGCTGGGAATATTGAATTTAAAGAGGACAAGGCGCTGGCCTGTGACAGGTTTGCGGCAATCACATTATTTTGCAATATACCGGCATATACGAATGCTCCGAAACTTTCGCTAAAGAGAAGGTTATAGCGGACTGTGCCGGTAATGCCGAGCAAAGTATAGGAATCAGCAGCGGCTACGCTAGTGTAATTAATGGCTTTATAAACGTAAAAGCCCCCTTCAATTGCAATAGAGTCTTGGAGATTGGGTTTATTAAAGAAGGGTAATTCTTTTACCGTAATGGCATACCGTGCATTCCCTGCAGCAAACGAATGCAAGCCGCCGGCACTTGGGGTGTTATTATTTTGAACAAAACCAAATCCCGCAGTTAACCATTGAGAGTGAGTATCAATCTTACGAGTGTCTGGAACGACCAGAGCCATTTGATCTTCGAGTTCGTCCGGTGGTTCTTCAGCTTCTTCTGCTGTCGGTTCAGGTTTGGAGACAGTGGGTTTAGGATCGGGATTTTCGGGTGTTTCAGGAGTCTGAGCAGGGTTAGGGGACGAAGAAGGGCTAGGGGAAGGGCTAGGGCTAGGGCTAGGGAGGGAAGGGTTAGGAGACGGAACAGGGGCAGGATTCGAAGCAGTTTTGCGATTCAAGGCGCTTGGGTCTTCGAGGTCCCCCACTTTTTCAACGGCGGTGAATGATTCATTATTCTCTAAAATTTGGAAATCGCCATAACGTTTGATGCGTTTTGCTGCAAAAGCCTTTTGGTCAGAGTAGTTTTCTAAGACTCGAAAGGCCATGACGGGGTCTTCCTTCTTTTTGAGGAGTAAGATGCGACCTATGCCTGGCTCGTCTTTTGAATTGTTCTGAAATTTGTAAATTTTATTAGCATTATTTCGCTGTAATACGGTTATTTCATAAGTGTTGGCCTCGATTTTGGGGAGATGCTCCATGTCGTCTTCTGATTTTGGTAATTTGGGTGATTCGGACGATTCGGATGATTCGGGTATTTTGGGCTCTTGGGTAATTTGTGGAGTCGGTATGGGTTCAGATTCGCTCAGCGTAGGTTCATCTGCTTTGATTGGGGCAGTATTTAAAGCCAGTATTATGAATATAAGATAAAGGTATACCTTGAGACCCCGTCGTGGAGAAAATGGAGGTTTGACAACCTGTGCTGTATTCGGTTTAATGCGGTTTAATGGCAAAGTTCGAAGTTTATGCATGCTTCAATAAACTAAGTTTATCTTGTTTGGATAATTGTGTCGAGAAACCTCAGTCTATGATCTTTTTTGGAATTTTAATTTTATTGACTTCATTTGGAAGTCCAACATTAGCTGGGGCGGATCTACGGAAGTTGGGTCCCGTACCCCAAAGTCCGGTATCCCAAAGCGAAGACACGGCAAATCGTGCCTACTCTGAAGCTAAAAGTCTCTTAAATAAATATAAGTGGGATGAGGCCGCGACTGCATTTAGATCTCTATTGAGAAATAATCCAAAATCTTTACCGGTCGTACTGGGGCTTTCTGAAGCTTTGATTTACTCAAATCAACGCGAAGAGGCATTGACTTTGATGAGTCAAGCCATGAATTGGACTTCTCTGCCCCAGCATCTTCTATTAGTCCAAAGAATCCGTGTTAGCTCCAGACTTTTTCTCACAAATAAATCCTTCGAAATTTATCAAGATGGTTTAAATTTACTGATTGGAAAAAAGTATAGAAATGCAAAAGAGAAGTTTGAAAAGACTCTGATGACTGAACCCGCGAACGTTGAAATATTAATTCGCTTAGGACAAAGTTTGGTATTTGATAATGATTTTGACAATGCCATTGAGCGTTTAAAATATGCAAAAAAATTGAATCCCTATGAACCTGAAATCAAGCTGTGGTTGGGTAGAGCTCTACAACAACGGGGTGCAGCCAGGGATGCTCTTGTTGAACTCCGCGAAGCTAATAGCGAACTTCATGGGTCGGAGATCGCATCTGTGTGGTTATCTGAAGTTTTGTCATCTCTGGGGCAAACTGTTTCGGCAATCCGGCTTTTAGAACGGGATGTCAGAGTATCCCCCTTTCATATTTTGAGTATGATCAACCTAGCCAAGTTTCGACTTCAATCAGCTCGCCCTGATGCAAAGGAACTGTGGTCAGCTAGGAAAGAATTACAACTTGCAATGAGCCGATTAGATCAGAAAGAAGCTTCTAACTCACCTCGATTTGAAAGTGAATTAAGCTTGGACCTCAGCCGTCCTACTTATGAAATCAAAGGTGAAATTCAAAGGTTAATGCAGGTAGTTCAGGGCCGTTTAGATCAATTACAGTAAGCACTACAAGGATTCCTGTTGCGCCAGGAATCCTTGTAGTGCTTGTCAACACTCCTCGGGAAGGGCTTAACGCTCATTCAGAGGTTTAACTTTTAAGTCAACAGGTCCCGTATAAAAGGCTCTAGGGCGATAAATACGATTATTTGCGTATTGTTCAAGTACTTGAGCGGTCCAGCCTGAAATTCGGCTGACAGCGAAAATAGGTGTGAAGTCTCTTGGGCGCAGGCCTAGCGCTGTGTAGACTAAGCCACTATAAAAATCGACGTTTGGCATGAGGCCTTTCTTTGCCTCCATCTGTTCCTGAATCCGTGTCAGCATGCGATGGTAATCTTCTAGCCCTGCCTTTTTGCAGGTTTGTAAAGAAAGCTCTTTTAAAATCCTGGCTCTTGGGTCGCCGTGCTTATAGACACGATGCCCAATTCCCATGACTTTCTTTTTAGAATGGACGGCATCTTCAATGAAAGCATCTACTTTGCTGTAAGATCCAATGTCACGGAGCATGAGCATCACCTGTTCATTGGCGCCGCCATGTAAAGGGCCTTTTAGGGAGCCAATTGCAGCAGTGATGTCACTATAATAATCACTCGTGGTTGAGGCCACTACTCTTGCTGTAAAAGAAGAGGCATTGAGTTCATGGTCTGCGTGAAGAACGAGGGCCGTGTCCATGAGCTTCTCTTCTTCAGCACTCGGTTCTTTTCCCTGAATCATATTTAAAAAATTCCAGGCTAGCGTCTTGCCAGGGGTAGGTGCGATGGGTTTTAGTTTTTGTTCCAGCCGAGAAATCGCAGCGACAATCGGACCAATGGCCGCAGTTAAGCTAATTGCTTTATTGCGAATCCCCTCAATAGAAATATCGTCAGCATTTGAGTCAAGCATTCCAAAATAGGACACGGCAGTCCTGAGTTTTGCCATTGAGTGAGCATTTAGCTTAGCAATTGATTCAAGTATTGGCATGAGTTCTTGCGGCAACACCATCTGAGCATTCAATTGAGCTTTGAATTGACTCAATTCATTGGCATTGGGAAGTTTTCCATACCATAGCAAGTAGATCACTTCTTCAAAACCACAGAGGGAGGAGAGATCCTCAATCGTATATCCACGATAAATCAATGTAACATCATGGATGGTACTGATTTCACTGGTGCAGGCGATGACATTTTCCAAGCCTTTGTTTGCGTTCTCTGGAATTTGCGACATATTTAAATCCTTCTCTTTATCTACCTGAATTACCGGATTGGCCCCTTGAGTGCAAATCCATTCTTGACTTCGACCCTTGTAAGGTTCTATGTCAAAAAATACATCTGTTTAAAGGGGGAGTGTCGTTTGGCGAGTGAAAAAATTTTTATCGCAATTGCAGGAAATATTGGAACAGGAAAGACAACTTTAACCAATATGCTTTCTAAGCGTTTTGGTTGGGTAGCTCATTTTGAAGCAGTGAGTGATAATCCTTATCTTACTGATTTTTATAAGGATATGAGCCGATGGTCGTTTCCATTACAGATTTTTTTCCTGACCAATCGGTTTCAAGCGCATCAAAATGTCAGTCAAGGCACGAGTAGCGCAATTCAAGATCGTAGTATTTACGAAGATGCCAATATTTTTGCTCGTAACCTCTATGAGCAAGGCCATATGGAGGAACGAGACTATAAAAATTATCTCGAACTCTATCAGGTGATGTGCCAGTTTTTAACACCACCCGATCTCATTATTTATTTAAGAAAGTCCCTACCTAAACTCAAAAAGAGAATTGCATTACGAGGTAGAGATTTCGAAAAGAACATTCCAGACGAATACCTTAGTAATTTAAACCGTTACTATGACGATTGGATGAGTAGTTATCTTTTGGGGAAAAAAATCATTATTGAAAGCGATGAATTAGATTTCATTGAGAGTCCAACTGATTTTCAAAGTCTCAATAAAAGTATTATTGAAGCTCTGGATCAACGGGATCTGTTTTTGAAATAAATCAATCTTCTCGTATTCATAGCTGATTAAATTCATAATTAATCCATATGAGAACCAAACTTGTGGCGTCAGGTTGGATTTTACTCTTATCCATTCCTTTTCTTTCTTCCGTTTGGGCTGGGCCAGGGTCAGACTCCATTCAACTTCCCTCTCTCAAGACAGATGGGGAGAAACTCGCTTTCCTGATTGAGATCAAACAGAAGATTCCCAAGCTTTTTGGCGATGCAGCAAAGTACGACATCGATCTTTTCTCATTGCTTGACGATGAGACACAGTTATTAGAAAGGTTGAAATCGAATCCCAAATACCTTCATGCATTCGAGAATAAATCCTATGACGAAATTACCGTAACCCCTCCTCCGGGAGGTTTGGAGGTGGGCACTCGAAAGATCAAGCGAGAGGCCATCCAGCAATGGAAGAGCCAGCTCAATCAAACTTTCCAAAAATTGAAGGCGGAGTTGAGCGTCGAAAGGGGAGTGTCTTCTCCTCAAAAAGTAGTGAACTCTCAGATCAATGAAATTGTCGAGAGTTTGGAAGATTCTGGGGACTTTTTGAATCTCTCAGGTAAGAAATTCGGTCGTCTTTTAGCAGAGTTTGGGAGGGAAAAACAAAACCAGGCACTCTTTAATGAAAAAATTGGAAAAGCTAAAGACTTGGATCTGAAAGGCAGGCTGGCTTTGGCGCTAGAGCTCTATGATCAGTTTCCAGTCAAGCCTCATGCCGTTACAAAAGAACATCTGGAACGCGCGATCCAATCTTTGTCCGAGGTTGAAAAACTGATCTCCTTGTCTGCCTTACAAGTGGTTCTTCACCGTCCTGGACAAGCAGAGCATGCAGATGAAATACCCTGGGAATCTTGGAAGGCCGCCGAGGATTCTTTGAATCAACTGAATGAACAAGACCTTGAGTTTTTTCTGGATAAACAAGATGCCTTAGCTCCTTTGGTGAGGAGTTCAATCTCTCATCAAGTTCCTGCGATGAGTGCTCAATCTTCACTTTCGGCACTCCCAGCACTTGAGTCCCAATTAATTGAGGCCATTTTCAAAGGTATTGAATTTTATGCCCAACAGACCGAGGGAGAAATTCAAAGGGCAACTGAAAAAATTCGGCTGACTCAGGTTCCTCCAGCGGTAGGGATCTTTCGGGGATGCCCGGGTGGAGATTGTTCTTCACAATATTCTTTTCCCTATCCCAATGACCCTCACGAGCGAGTGTTTTTTATTTACGATTCAGAGGACCAACTCAAAGGCTATGTGAGTAGTACGGAAGTGAGGGTTCAGGGCGAGCCCTCTCTCTATATTGTTACGATAAGCGGAAATCGGGTGAATGCAGCGGATACTGAATTAGTTTTAAGAGCTTTGGAGCGGGCAAAAGCTCAGCTGGGTGTAAAAAATATTTTACTTCCAGAACCTTCTCAAGTGAGAGACTTAATTAATTTCTTAGAAATTCGGGGAGTTTATGAAACATACACTCAACAGAAGCCTCTCCTCCCCATTCAATATCAGGATACTGCCCTCAGGAAAGTCATCGAAGGGTATAAAAGTCAGTTGAATAGTGGCCAGTATGATCACATGAAAAACAATCGGCACGGAGTGGTTTTGAAATTCTCGGATCAAAAGTCAAGTCAGTTGTCCGTCCAATATGAAAGACTTTCCGATACACGAATTCTTTCTAAGTCATTAAGTGAGATTCAAAATTCGGATATTGTGGAGTTTCTGTTGGATCTGAACAAGTCAGGACGGAGCGAGATCGTGCAGAAAGTGGCTCAAATTCAGAAAGTCCGATCGAAGATCAATCTTAAATATTTTATTGAATTGACTGATGATTTATTGAAGAAATGCTCGGAAAAAGCAGGCAGTCCTCTGAGCGTACAGGCTTACCGATACCAAGTTCAGACTTTGTTCTCTGAGTTGGGAATGGATTCAAACTACTTGGAAAATCATCTCTCTTTCCTCTATCCTGGCATTGTTTATTGTCAAGACCCCTATTCGAATCAAAATATCAATTTGACTGTGGAATTCATTATCAAGGATATCAAGGAAAGTGACAGGCCCTATCCTCAAGGGGTAAGTTTGTCTGCACTGAAAGACTCAGATAAAAAAGCCATTTCACAGAGTGCTCCGTTTTTGAAGTATTATAATCAATTAGCCCAACAGATCAGCGATCCGAGGTTCAAACCTTCTGGAAAAATTGTACGAGCTTTTGGCGCCTTGCTTAGGTTGGGTGATCTCAAGATAAAGGACCCAGCTTTTTATCGTAAAATGGTTGAACAATTGGAGTGCCCTGATTCCCGGGTTCGAGAGGAAGCTGCAAGGATGTTGGGAGTTCTCAAGCCAAGTGATCCAGCGATAGCCCATACACTGGCTGAACATCTAAAAGATCCTAATTTCGTTGTTAGATATGAAGTTGAAAAGGCGTTGATTGAGATCAAGCCGAGTGATCCAGTTTTTTATCATACAGTGGTTAATCAATTGAAGGACTCTGCCTCCATGGTTCGAGAGGTAGCTGCAAGGATATTGGGAATTCTCAAGCCAAGTGATCCAGCGATAGCCCATGCACTGGCTGAACATCTGAAAGATCCTGATAACAGTGTTAGATATGCAGTGATCTATGCATTGGGGGAGATCAAGCCGAGTGATCCAGTTTTTTATCATATATTGGTTGAGCAATTGAAGGACTCTACTTCCCGGGTGAGATGGTGTGCTGCAAGGATATTGGGAATTCTCAAGCCAAGTGATCCAGCGATAGCCCATGCACTGACTGAACATTTGAAAGATCCTGATTTCGTTGTTAGATACGAAGTTGAAAAGGCGTTAGAAGAGATCCGAAGTTCTCCTTAAGGCCGAGGGGGTTCTCCCAGGTTTGGCGGAGCATTGAGTGCATTTACTGAATTGGATAGTGCATCTACATTTCCGTTTAAGTTTGTATTTGTATGTGAAGGAAGAGTGGTTTGCCTGGTTTGATCACTCACATTAGATTGAGGGGTATTAGATTGAGCGGCAGGAACTCGAGGAGAAATGAGATTTTCAGCAGGCGCCTTTTTGGATTCATCTGTCAGGTAGTATAAATAAAATCCAGCAAAAATTTTATTGGGATCATGAATCAATTGCTTATTATTATCCCAAATTTTCTTCCATTTAGACTCAGTCCCATAGACTGAATTGGAAATTTTCCCCAATGTATCTCCTTTTTGAATCAGGTATTTTTCACCATTTCGGTTAATGGCAACTGCATTTGAGGGCTTATTGACTTTCAAAACTGTCCCTTTTGGAACTTTATTGGGATCTGGAACTTTATCCTTATTTGCCTCATAAATATCTTTCCACTTATAGATGTCCCCATAAGTTTCGTAAGCAATCTTCATCAAAGTATCGCCATCTTGCATCGTATAGTTTTCAACTTCTCCACTCATTTCTGAGTTTGTGGCTGAATCAGTTGCAGACGCTGTGGTTGTGGCTGTGGTTGTGGAATGAGCAGAAGAGTCGAGTGACGGTGCCGTGGCTTCGTGAGCCTTTTCATTGGCTTCCATTGTCGGGGGAGGAGGCGTAGATGACGCAAGGGGTGCAGGTGGTTGTTCTAAGCTTGCGATTGCAGAATTTTCAGCTTTGACCTGAGGCACAGCGTCAGTACCCGCATCAAGAGGTCCATCCGCGGGGAGCTCGGTAGATGCGGGAATTTCGTCAGTTTTCTCGTCAGTTTTTTTCGAATGAGAACATGCACCAAGTAAAAACGTCATACTCAGAATAATCATAAAGCGATAAAGACACACACTCATAGCATCTATCCTCCGAGAAAAATCAAGTTCTTAGACTTCTTCTCGGACTAGGCAGAGGGAAACCTTAAAGATTTGTTATTGCAGGTTGTGTCACGGTGTCTATAAACTGGTTAATCAAACAGGGGTGCTACCTGACATGGCCGAGTTTGTGCGTAATATCGCTTAATACTTCAAGGGACTGGCACTCCTCTAAATTATGATTTGACGTTTTACACGCTTCGACGGTTCTTTTAGCTTCCTGGGAAAAGTCTTCCAATAACGTAGGATCCACATTATGAAGACGTTGCACAGCGGTCAAAATTTTCGTCCTTTTTACCGTGTTGGCCTTGTGAAACTCAAATATCAGATTACCTAGGATTGCTTTTCGAACCGTTGGCTCTGCTTCAAGCTGGGTCAAGACATTGCTAGCAAAGTATTTACTATGAGTCGGTTGATTCTTCTGTACAGTTTCAATTAGAGCTAAATAGATTTCCGGGTCACTTAAAGCTTGATGAATCACTGAATCAGTGGGATTAATCTTTGCCAACACATAGGCAGCATAAATGCGAATACCAATGGGTTTTTCCTTCAAAAGTTTGGCCAAAGCTTGATTGACTCCAAGGTCATTTGGCTTAATCTCTCCTAGTGTTTTTGCAGCAAGTGTTGAGATATAAAAATTTTCAGACCTCAGTAGCTCCACTAGAGCAAAAAGAGCCAGTGGATCGCTCGGTCTAATTTTTATTAGCGCTTTTCCAGCTGCATCTGAAGAGGGGTAGGGAGCGGTTTTTAGAAGTTCAACAAGTGCACAAACTATCGACGCATCACTCGGCTTGATCTCTCCTAACGCATCTATTACTGCATATCTAACACTGGCATTAGGATTGCTCAGATGTTCAGCCAGTGCATGTGCTATCGCAGGATCACTCGGCTTGATCTCTCCCAACGCATCTATAACTGCATATCTAACTCTGGCATCAGGATCTTTCAGATGTTCAGCCAGTGCATGCGCTATCGTTGGATCACTTGGCTTGAGAATTCCCAACGCCCTTACAGCTTCCTCTCGAACCGCGGAATCAGCATCCTTGTCCTTCAAATGTTCAATTAGTTTATGATAAAAATATGGATCACTCGGCTTAATCTCTCCCAACGCCTCCATCACTTCATATCTCACACTGTCATCAGGATCTTTCAGATGTTCAGCCAGTGCATGCGCTATCGCAGGATTACTGGGCTTGAGAATTCCCAACATCCTTGCAGATTCTTCTCGAGCCTTGGAATCAGAGTCCTTGTCCTTCAACCGCTCAGTCAGTGTATGAATAATTGCCACATCTTTTATCTTGAGATCACCCAACCTGAGCAATGCTCCAAAAGCTCGTACAACGTTTTCAGAAAGTTTAAAACTCGGATCGCTGATCTGTTGCGATAATTGATTATAATACTTCAAAAACGGAGCGCTCTGTGAAATGGCTTTTTTATCTGAGTCTTTCAGGGCGGACAAATTTATCCCTTGTGGATAAAGCCTGTCAGTTTCCTTGATATCCTTGATAATGAAATTTGCAGTCAAATTAATATTTTGATCCGAATAGGGGTCCTGACAATGAACAATGCCAGGATAGAGGAGAGCGAGATGATTTTCCAGGTAGTTTGAATCCATTCCTAATTCAGAGAACAAAGTCTGAACTTGGTGTCGGTAAGTCTGTACGCTCAGAGGACTGCCTGCTTTTTCCGAGCATTTCTTCAACAAATCATCAGTCAATTTAATAAAATGTTTCAGATTGATCTTCGATCGGACTTCTTGAATTTGAGTCACTTTCTGCACGATCTCGCTCCGTCCTGACTTGTTCAGATCCAACAGAAACTCCACAATATCCGAATTTTGAATCTCACTTAATGACTTGGAAAGAATTCGTGTATCGGAAAGTCTTTCATGTTGGACAGACAACTGACTTGACTTCTGATCCGAGAATTTTAAAACCACTCCGTGCCGATTGTTTTTCATGTGATCATACTGGCCACTATTCAACTGATTTTCATACCTTTCGATGATTTTCCTGAGGGCAGGCGCCTGATATTGGATGGGGAGGAGAGGCTTCTGTTGAGTGTACATTTCATAAACTCCCCGAATTTCTGAGAAATTAATTAAACCGGCGACTTTAGAGGGCTCTGGAAGTAGAATATTTTTTACACCCAGCTGATCTTTTGCCCGCTCCAAAGCTCTTAAAACTAATTCCGTATCCGCTGCATTCACCCGATTTCCGCTTATCGTAATGATATAGAGAGAGGGCTCGCCCTGAACCCTCACTTCCGTACTACTCACATAGCCTTTGAGTTGGTCCTCTGAATCGTAAATAAAAAACACTCGCTCGTGAGGATCATTGGGATAGGGAAAAGAATACCGTGAAGAGCAATCTCCACCCGTGCATCCCCGAAAGATTCCTACCGCTGGAGGAACCTGAGTCAGCCGAATTTTCTCAGTTGCCCTTTGCAATTCTCCCTCGGTCTGCTGAGCATAAAATTCAATACCTTCGAAAATAGCCTCAATCAATTGGGGTTCAAGTGCACTCATCGCAGGAACTTGATGAGAGATTGAACTCCTCACCAAAGGAGCTAAGGCATCTTGTTTATCCAGAAAAAACTCAAGGTCCTGTCCATTCAGTTGATTCAAAGAATCCTCGGCGGCCTTCCAAGATTCCCAGGGTATTTCATCTGCATGCTCTGCTTGTCCAGGACGGTGAAGAACCACTTGTAAGGCAGACAAGGAGATCAGCTTTTCAACCTCGGACAAAGATTGGATCGCGCGTTCCAGATGTTCTTTTGTAACGGCATGAGGCTTGACTGGAAACTGATCATAGAGCTCTAGCGCCAAAGCCAGCCTGCCTTTCAGATCCAAGTCTTTAGCTTTTCCAATTTTTTCATTAAAGAGTGCCTGGTTTTGTTTTTCCCTCCCAAACTCTGCTAAAAGACGACCGAATTTCTTACCTGAGAGATTCGAAAAGTCCCCAGAATCTTCCAAGCTCTCGACAATTCCATTGATCTGAGAACTCACTGCTTTTTGAGGAGAGGGACCTCCTCTTTCGACATTTTGGAGTGTTTGATTGAGCTGGCTCTTCCATTGCTGGATGGCCTCTCGCTTGATCTTTCGAGTGCCCACCTCCAAACCTCCCGGAGGAGGGGTTACGGTAATTTCGTCATAGGATTTATTCTCGAATGCATGAAGGTATTTGGGATTCGATTTCAACCTTTCTAATAACTGTGTCTCATCGTCAAGCAATGAGAAAAGATCGATGTCGTACTTTGCTGCATCGCCAAAAAGCTTGGGAATCTTCTGTTTGATCTCAATCAGGAAAGCGAGTTTCTCCCCATCTGTCTTGAGAGAGGGAAGTTGAATGGAGTCTGACCCTGGCCCAGCCCAAACGGAAGAAAAAAAAGGAATGGATAAGAGTAAAATCCAACCTGACACCACAAGTTTGGTTCTCATATGGATTAATTATGAATTTAATCAGCTGTGAATACGAGAAGATTGATCTATTGACCCAAAGCATTAATTCCTTAATTGACAATAATTCAGTGTGCCATGTAGGAATCATGAAGAGGGAACCATGAGAATACTCTTCGTTTGTATTATTGTGCTACTAACTTCGTCTCCGAGCTTTGCAGGAAAAGATAGCTGCGCTCATTATTTACGTGTGACAGCACGGCCGTGGCTAGGGATGTATATGGTGCCCGTCGCAGGCCAGATCTGTGCATTATTGCATGAAGCCGATCGGGATGCAGCCCTTCGATTGCTCAACGATGCCAATCGATTGAAAGCAGCACACAACTTTCAGCAAGGCGTGAAGGTAAAGGAAAGCAAGAAAATATTAGATAAATTTTATTCAAAGCTTGAGCATCGATATCCTGACATGAGAATTGGAATCAAGGATATGATTGAAGTGCTGGATAAGATCTATATGAATGGTGTTCCATTAGGCGTATGCGAAAAGATAGAAATGAAGTCCCTAGCAAACTATTTTAGGCAATTGGATAGTTTAGATGCAATTAAGAACACTATGGAAGCATGGAATTCAAGCATGGAAAGGTTGAGAAGCGGCGGCAGTCTGACTGAACAGGAAAGTCGAATAAGACGAGCGAAAGAATATAGAGATCACCTGAATGATGCTTTTGAGGCCTCAAATGAAATAGAAGATTTTGAAGATCTCGACCCCAGCGCTAACCTCTTGACGCGACGAATTCATTAGAAATTTAGTATTATCAAAAGACTCGTCTAGGTTATCGTCCCTGGATGCAATCCAAACTTTGGTTTTTAGCAGCAAGAATTTTGACTGTTTCATTGATTTTTTCTGGCTGTGCCAGTGTTGCACCCCCGCATAACCAGGTTACTCATGCAGAAATGGTGAAACGAGATCACGTCATGGAGCTGCAGCTCATCCAGAAAATGGAGTCCAAGCTGAAGTTTAAGCGAGATCTGAAAGTGTTGGGGTATCTTCGTAAAATCGCGCAAACTTTAGTAGATGGAACTCCTGGATTACAGGGATCTCGTGCAATCGTTTCGCTCATTCAAGATAAAAAAACCAAATGGAAGAGTTACAGCCTGCCGGGAAACAGGATTTATTTGTCCGTGAGTTTACTTCGGACGCTTCAGTTTGAAAATGAAATCGCCGCTGAAATGGCTATTCAATTCGGCCATCTGTTGAATCAGCCTCTCATAGCACGACTCAGCCAAAGCTCCCAAAATTCCAAAGCTGCCCAAAATTCTAAAAATTCCAAAAATATAAAGACAGCGCAGGACGACTCACATCGGGATCAGGTACATGAAGATCACAGCGAAGTATTTAAAAATGTAGATTATTTTGGACCTAAAGGGCTTTTCTCATTTTCAGAAGAAGCAGAAATTTCAACCATGCAAACGGCAGTAGGACTTTTATACCGAGCTGGTTATGATGCACGGGGTCTTATATCGCTTTATAATCGATTTCAAGAAAATCCAAGTTACTCTCCATATGAATTAGGTACAATTAATAGATTGATAGACCATACACGACAGGAGATTGCTATTTACGCCCCTTTGCGTAATCCCATTGTGAGGTCTGAGGAGTTTTTGCTCATTCGAAAGAGAATAAAAAACCTGTGAACGAAATCATAATGGAGTTACTGCAAATGATGGATCAGCTCATACTCGGTGATGAAGAAATTTCAAGTTGGATTAAAAAATCAAGAACCATTCATTCCGTAGTCCGTCTGCCGGGCGATGCAAGTACAAGAAGATATTACCGCGTCATATCCGATATGGGGAATCATATTGTGATGCGAATGGAACCCTTTTCCAAACCCAATGGGAGCACTTCGTTTTTGGATGTTCAGAAATTCTTAGCGGCTTCCGGTGTTGATGTTCCGGCAGTGATTGATGTGGATCCAGGTAGAGGGTTTATTCTTCTGGAAGATTTAGGAGACGTTACACTTCTTAAAAAATTACAGGACGTACGTACCCCAGATATTGAGCGGCACCTTTACGAGCGCGCCATTGATTCATTAGTGCAGCTTCAAGTTGTATCCCAGGAGGTACTCAAGAAGACCTCCGCGTCTGAACTTCAGGCGTTTTCTTTGAATTTTGATCATGAAAAATTAATGTGGGAAATGAATTTTACGATCGAGAATTTTTATGAAGGCTATTTAAAACGCAAGATTACTGACCCAGATCATAGAATTTTAACAGAGGGTTTAAGTGGTATTTGCACTCTTCTGGCGGAGCAGCCCCGAGTGCTCACTCATCGGGACTTTCACAGTCGTAATATTATGATAACGCAGTGCGATGAAGATCGAAATAAAGGTCCTAATCTAGGTGATAACGAACGGGGCGAGCGTTTAGTGATGATTGATTTTCAAGACGCAAGAATGGGTCCTCCGCAATATGATTTAGCTTCACTTTTAAAAGACAGCTACTATCAACTGGAAGAATCTCAAATCACGATTTTAAAGGATTACTACATTGCAAAATATGAGGCAATGGCAGGAATCTCGATAGACAAGCCTCATTTTACAATGATTTTTGACTTAATGTCAGTGCAAAGAAATTTCAAGGCAATTGGGAGTTTTGCATCATTTATGACCCGTAGGGGGGATCCCACCTATTTGAAATACATTGGTAATACGTTTGAAAATATTCGGAAAACCCTTCTAAAATATCCTCAATATTCCAAACTTCGAGAAATTTTATTTAATTATTATTATTTCTAAGTCATTTCTATGGAAAGTGTATTTACGTCTCAGGCGATGTTGATGGCAGCGGGCTTAGGGACGCGGTTGCGTCCTTTTACCGATGTTACTACGAAAGCACTCTTACCTTTGCTCGGTATACCCGTGGCTCAATTTACCTTGGATTCATTGTTGAGTTCTGGGGTGCAAACGATTGTGGCCAATATTCATCATGATGCTGCTCGAACCCGTGCCGGACTGTTGGCTTTGGAGTCTGGGCAAGCCACACTGAAGATCAGCGATGAGTCTCAGGGTCTACTGGGGAGTGCAGGTGGAATCCGTAAGGCTTTAACTCATTTTAGAGGGAAGTCATTTTTCTTAGCTAACTCCGATGTGCTTTGTGATGTAGATTATAAGGCCCTCTCTGATTGTCATCAGAAACTTCGAGCGAGATGGGGGGTTCATTTAACATTGGCGGTATTTGGAGCAGGGCCACCCGGCGGTTCTTATCGCGAAATTATTTTTGATTCTCAAGCAGGATTGATTACGGGCATAGGTGCTCTTGCAGAAGGTCGTCCATTTTTCGTAGGAGCGGCTATTTTAGAGCCGGACGCCCTTTCTCATGTTCCCAAGGATGGCCCTGCCGAATTTGTGCCCACCATTCTTGAGCCAGCCATTCGTGAAAGACGTGCAGGGGTTTTTTTTAGTTCGGGATCTTGGTTTGATATAGGTTCACCTTCTCTATGGTTAGGCACCCATTTATCCATCCTGGATCATTTGGAGAGCGACTATTTCCCTAATCAGTTTGCCTTACAGTGGAAGAAAAGATTCCAGGAGTTCAATTTACGAATCAGCGAACGGCTTTGGATTTCACGTCGTTCGTCTCATTCGCCACGGGCTCAGGGAAACTTTAAGTGGGTGGCACCCGGATATTGGGATGGAAGCCAAGATGGCGAATTCAATCCAGTACCGACACCCCAAATACTAGGCCCTCGGGCCGTCCTCTATGGAGCGATCCCTGGACGACATGCATTTGAGCAAGGCATAGGCTATGGTGGAAAGTGGATGAGTATTTAAGTTTAACTCACGGTTAAATAGACTAGTCTTTTAGAAAATGATGAAGCTTCAGGACCAGTGGAGTCCAGTTTTTACCAGGAATAATCTGTCCAGGGGGGGCATAAGTCTGAGCGCCTGTCCATTCACCTCCCAAAGGAATCCCCATTAAAGACAGAAAGCCAAAGACAGCGAAGGCTTGAGCCTCAATGAATTGTGAATCAAAGCCACGTTCGCTCAGGGTGGCAATGGTGACCTGGGGGAGTCGAGTTTTCAATTGCTCTAATAGAAACTTGTTTTTCGCACCGCCTCCACAGAGCAGGATCGTTTTCAAAGGGAGCCGCTTACGAATAATGGAAACTTCATAAGCTTGCGCGATTGATTCTACCGTGACAGCGGTTGCCGTGGCGACCAGTGACAGTCCTTTGACACGAGTCTGAGAAAAAAAGGAGGAGCTTGGAAAATCATCTCGACCCGTAGATTTAGGAGCAGTTTTGGAGAAAAAAGGATGTTCTAAAATCGCCCTGAGTGCTGGCAGATCGACTTTTCCTTGGGATGCAAGTTTACCTTCTCGATCAAATTTCATCTTTCCATTTGTGATTTTTTGGACTGCTGCATCAATCCACATATTTCCTGGTCCCGTATCAAAGGCTAAGATCTTCCCTTGTGGTCCAAGATACGTCAAATTACTGATGCCTCCGATATTATGAAATGCAATTCCCGGTTTATTTTCATTGAGTGGCAGGGCCAGCATTTGATGGAAAAGAGGAACTAAAGGTGCTCCTTGGCCACCTGCAGCCATGTCCCCCTCTCTAAAACGAGAAACAACAGTGAGCCCTGTTTGGGTCGCGATACGCGCCCCGTCTCCTAATTGGAGAGTGGTTCCTTTAAATGCTTTTTCTGGAAAATGCCCCACTGTTTGGCCATGGTTTGCAATGACATCAGGGGCCTGCTTTTGTTTCCTGATTAATTTTCTCAAATTAGTACCGTACCAGTCTCCTAAGTCTCGATGGAGTTCAAGCCAGCTTCGGGTCGAATGAAGTGAGCCAGGCACTTGAAAAGCAAGGACGGATTTCCTAAGTGCTGGAGGATAAGGAAGCGACGCAGACCAGAGCGGAGTCCAGCCATTTGGATTGATTTCAATACAAGCTGCATCGAGTCCATCGCAAGAAGTACCTGTCATTACGCCTAAGATATTTAAATTGGGTTCTGTCATGAGTTTCTAGATTATCGCCCTTTTTTGGAATTATGTAGGCTAATTGATGTTAAATTATATTCATGAAAGTCATTTCAGTTCCTAGACGACTTAAGTTCGCTGTCGCGTTGTTACTTCTTTGTATTCCTTTAGTGGTTCTGGAAGTCATTATCGTCTCTCGAGCGCCGTGGTGGAAATTGCCCTATCGAAGTATGGGGTATTGGGCGATCCTATCGGGAATGATTTTTATTCCAATTATGATTTGGATGATTTCAGCAAAAGCATGGGTACTCAAACTGTTATTAGGTATTTCAGTGTTATGGTTAGGGGTCAGTGGTTTGTTTACGATTCAAATGCACTATCCCCTTTTAGGGTTTTATACTGTATTTATTTCAATATTTTTAACAGCGATAATGGTTTTGTTAAAACTGGAGATGGAACGATCCTATTTTGATCCACAGATAGCGTGGTTTCAGGGACTTCCTAAGCCCATTCCTGGATTAAAATGCCAATTAAAAGCAGGAGAAAAAGAAATTACTTTAAATGTTAGCCGCATTGATAGGGATGGTGTATTTCTATTTTGTACACTGAATAACGCATTGAATAACACATTTTTGGATTCATTGATTGAAGCGAGCAAAGTAGAAATGACTTTCAATTTTAGAAGTCTTTGCTTGATCTGTAAGGGTGTTCCTACCCTTTCTATAGGGGACTCAACAGGATTGGGGATTCGCTTTTTGGACCTCTCACCGGACTTGAAAAAAGACCTCGGAGATTTTGTTGAAGTACTTCGAAGTAAAGGATTTTATTAAAAAATTTTTATTTATGAACTCTTGAGCAATATAGCTGCTCCATAGTTAGTGTTCGTCTGCGTCGAGAAAATGTTAACATTTGAAAAAAAGGCCGGAGGCGTAATACTTAAGGTATAATTTTGATTTCCAGAAGTCCCTCTGAGCGCGATGGGGTTATTTGCGGGATTACTAGTCATTCGGATCTGTAATCCACTCTCTGATGGAGTGGATAATCCTTGAAGGGTTAAAGTGTAGACCCCATTGGATAGAAAAATAAGAGCATTTCCGCTGACTGTTTGCCCATTTTGCCCACTAAAAGTTCCCTGGTAGAGAGGGGTTCCGGAGGGAGTGGGGTCATTAAAGGCGGATGTGCTACCACCGCCTAAGCCAACACCGACCCCGCCACAACTTGCAAAAAGGCATAGGGCAAATAAAGCAATGGCAACAAGACAGCTGGCAAAAACTGATTTAAAAATCGCACGCACAGCCATAAGTAATTCTCCCATATTGCCGATACTATTTCAAGGAGTCTCAATCTTTGTCAGATGAAGAAGATACCCTAGACTTACCCTCACTGAGTGAAGCTACCTCTCTCCTAGAGCTATCCGCCGATTCTGGGATAGACCCTCTTTTTGAAGGGGACTCTATAGATAGCAGCATCATTGTAAAATTGGCCGCAGTGGAAGCTCTTCTTAACCTTGCGACTAAGAATTGTAAATATGACGATTACATCCGGGAAGTACTTTTAATTATAATAAGAGTCATAAAATCCGAGGCCGGCTCTATTCTCGAAGTAGATGAACGCAATCAATTCGTCTTCTTTCGGGCAGTGGTTGGAAGTGCCTCAGAACGAGTTACTCAATTTAAGATCCCCATGGGGCAAGGAATTGTAGGGCACGTATTAGAATCACGATGCCCATTAGTAGTCGCTAATATTCCAGAAAATAAAATACATTTGAAATCAATTGAAAAGGCAGTGGGATTTGAGGCTCGTAATTTAGTCGCTATTCCGATTTTAATTCGTGGAAGAGTTTACTGCGTATTAGAGCTTTTAAATCGAGTAGGTGAAGCTGACTTCAGTCCAAAGGATGTCGAGTTTTTGACTTATCTTTGTCAGATGGCTGCCAAAGCAATTGAGCTACGATTGATGATTGCTTGGGCCCATCCACGTGCAAAACCTGCATCACAGTCAGAGGAAAAATGAGTCAGGTTGATTATGCTAAAATAGACATTAAGTATTTAGCGAGAGCACTCGTAAAGTACAATGCTTCTGATTTGCATCTCAAAGTTGGTCGTCCTCCTCTTTATCGAATTAATGGGAAATTATTTTCTGCGAAAATGCCCGAGTTCACGCAAGCGGCGTCTCAGTCTATCATTTTAGATATTTTGACAGAAAAGCAATCTGCGGAATTAGAAATGAAACGGCAGATCGATTTTTCATTCGCGATCCAAGAGATCGGGAGATTTCGTTGTAATGTGTATTATCAAAAAAATCAAATCTCTGCGGCTATCCGACTTATTCCATTTGTAATTCCGAATTTAGATGAGCTTGGAGTTCCAGAGGTCATCAAAGAAATCTGCTTACGACCGCAAGGGTTAATCTTAATTACGGGGGCTACTGGGAGTGGCAAGTCCAGTACTCTTGCCGCAATGGTTCAATATATTAATAATAATAGGCAAGTCCATATTTTGACAATTGAGGACCCGATTGAATTTACGCATCGAGATCGGAAGGCTTCGATTACCCAGAGGGAAGTGGGTTCCGACACACTCAATATGAAAGATGCTATTATATCGGGACTCAGGCAGGATCCTGACATCATCATGATAGGGGAAATCCGTGATTTAGAAACGATCCAAGCCGCCCTCACCGCGGCTGAAACGGGACACTTAGTGATCTCTACTTTGCATACGAGAGATGCGAGAAGCAGTATTGATCGAATTATTGATGTTTTTCCAAGTGACGTGAAAAACCAAGTCAGGATGCAGTTAGCTAATAATTTAGTGGGTGTGCTTTCTCAGCAACTTTTGATGCGTGCAGATGGGGCTGGACGCGTATTGGCTTGTGAAGTCATGATTAAATCTCCGACTATTGAGTCTTATATGATGAGTAATGAATTAGATCGCATCTCAGAGGCGATCGCGAACTCTGGGAGTTATTATAAAATGCAATCGCGGAATCAAGCCCTTGAAAAACTGATCAGGCAGGGTATCGTTTCTACTGCTGAGGGGCTTAAGGCGTCTACTAGTCCGGATGACTTAAAGTTACTCTTGGCAGGATTAAGGCACGAGAAGGGCTAATTTTTAACTAGTGTGACGTGGTCGACGAACTTTAAGGGATTGAAATGACTTCATTGAATTCATTTAATTCATTGACTTCATTAATTCATTGCAAACACTCACTAGGATTTCAGACAGCACGCTGCGGCCCGAACTCAGAGGGAAGTGGGTTCCGATACACTCAGCGCTTTCGCTGAAAATCTAGCATCCGTTGAAGTTCGGAGTAAAAGCATTCAGAGAATTCTTCAACTACTCCATCAGCTTTTTAAATGGATGGACTCTACAGAAATCGCCTACTCCAAGCTTTGGTATCCACACTTTTTGTAGCTTCCATAAAATCCATTACGCTCTCACCCCGCAGCCTGAGATCCCCTAAGCAAAGATCGGCGGCCTTCATTCCCGTTGGGCTAATTTTATACAATATCTGATGCACCGCGCCCGGCGTAATACCGCAAATGTGAGCAAGAAAGATTGGACGGCGCCATCCATGTCGATAAGCAAGATGAACAAAGAGATTACGAAGTTGACCTCTTTCTCGAACCTGAGAAGGCTTCACCCTGAGAGCACCTGCCGCAGCGGCCAGAATTTCACCAATGGATTTTTCTGGAAAATTTTTAGGTAACGCGGGCTTTGGAAAAGGAGTACCAGTAACGCTGACCGACGGATCTCCAGACACATAGCCGTGAAATCGGACTCCAAAATTCTTATGACAATCATTCAAAACTCCAGCCAATTTCTCCTCACTTTGAATTGAGTTAACAGCAGCTCCCATCACTTCTCTGTAGGTAGACCAATACCATTCAAGTGGATCTCTACAGAGGTTTTTCCGGCAAGGATTAAGCGCAAGATAGCGAATTTGGCGACGAAGGTGTAAGGAATTAGGAATTTCTGTTGGATTCGGTAGGGGTTGCCACAGGCTTTTCAGGCCACAGCGAACGCTCATCGCACCCAGAAGACCAGCCATGCTTTTGCATGCAGCTACTTCGTGAGGCAAGATGAGATGAAGATGATTCGGCATAAGTACAGCTGAAATCATTTCAGGAAAAATCTCTCCCAGCTTCTTCCAAAACCAACAAGCAGACTCAAATTCACCAAAAGGCTCGTGCGGAAATAGTGCCCGAGCTACCCAATGTTTCCACATATGAAGGGAGGAGTAGTACAAAAATTCTGCCAAAATGGAATCAATGAAACCATTCAGAGAATTCTTCAACTACCCATCAGCTTTTTAAATGAATGGACTCTACAGAAACCGCCTACTCCAAGCTTTGGTATCCACACTTTCTGTAGCTTCCATAAAATCAACTATGATAACTTTGAAAGTCTTCCTACCGACATGTTACATGAAATTTATTCGCGTATTGTAGCGCATGATGATGTTAATGCAACGGCAGAAATTATTACGATTTCTCAAATAAATAAGAGGCTGAGAGAAATTGCGAGAGATATTGCTTCTCATGAGAATTTTAAAGCAGACCTACATCGGACAAATTTGACGGATCAAGATTTTCATAATTACTTTGGCAAGGGTGGGATTTTTGAAAACGTAAAAAGGCTTAATCTTATTGGAGCAGAATTCGATCCTAAACTCGTAGCAAACTTACCAAAATCTTTAGTGGAGCTTAGCATTGACAGTGCTTATCTTCGGGGGAGAGAGTTTAATGCTCTGGCAGAGAATCTTAAATCGCTTCAATCACTCACTATCGATAATAAGGGATTAAGATCTCCATAGTTATCTTGAAATGTTTCAAATATCGGACCCCAGTCGTGGTATTTTTCACTGTCCATAGGGTTCCATATAAAACTCCATTTCCAAATCAAGTCTTCAGTTTTTTCTTGAAAATTACGTAACAGAACCTGATTTTCCCAGATGTTTTCCTCAATTCTTCGGGTCAGATTTGTAATTAAGTATGATTCAATTTCGTAATTGTCTACCTTCGTAATAAAGGCATGATCCTTCAAAAATTTATTTTCGTAAGGAATCGTGACAACAAATGGACTCGCCGGGATAGGTAGTCCTTTATTTTTTGGTGAACTTTGTAGTTTTTTCGCAACAGCCCAATCAAAAATGTTTAATGAAAAGTCATTGTCTGAATAGTACGCCCCATAGGCTTCGCAGCCTACGGCTGAACTATTTGTTGAAGTTAGGTACAGCCAATTACCTGAAATACCACCACGCTTTTTTGGCGCTAGCAGGCTAAATCATACTGCAGTTTCATTTTTGAAGGGCGTACTTTCATTTTTAAAATAGAGTCCAATCCCTATTCCTCCTAAAACTTTGACAGTCTCGGCTTGCATATTCGCTGATTTAGGCTTGAGAAAAGATTCTCGGTGATTCAGGAAGATCTTTTGTTGTTCTATTTTGTCTCTATCATTTGCTGGATTATTTGTAGCGACATAAGGGCGTACATCTTTAATTTTGAGATATTCATTTTCTACTGAATCGAAAAGAATTTCGCCATCTCCATTTAATTTAATGAGGCCATTGTTCATATTTTCCTCTTTTTTGACCTAAGCGCACTCCGGCAACCCAAAAGTAGCAATAATCTCAAATTTACCTTCATTTTCGATCGTACAAGGAGGCCAAATTATTTTTATTTTGGCATTGATTCGGCAATTTTGATATTTTTGATTTTCGAGAATTAAGAAACCGCCTAGGGTAAGAATATATTCGGAACCGAAGGTTTTTTCATAAATACCCGTTAACCTACCGTGATGACCCAGGATTGATAACAGTTTTTCATCATGAGCTAATTTGTCAAAAATTCTGATACTAATCGTACTGTCATCTACGGGCATTGTACAGGGCGGGGTGTTAGAATCTGCCCAGGTACTTGCCCCGTTAAGGGCAGCGCTTATAAACGCAAATATGCCTAAAATGAAGCATTTCATTCAAATTTAATTACACACAATTCAACTTAGCTCTTCAGATCCAACACAATCACGGAAAAAAGTTCATTGCCTTGAGGATCCGTTCGTCGTACGCGAAGCAAATAGCTTTTTTGTTCTTTTACGATGTTATAAAAACTATCCACATTTTTAATAGATTTACGGTCCGCTTCAAGGATGAGATCTCCTCGGGCTAGGCCAGCTTTATCGGCAGGGCCTCCATAGGAGATATTACTCACAACAACACCCGTCATTTTATTAGATAGCCCTAATTCTTGCGCTACTTGAGGGGTAAGATCTTCAAGGCTCATTCCAGTTTCGATACGAGCTGTTTTGTTTTTCTTTTTGCTTTCTACTTTCTCAGCAAATTGCTGCGCTCCGGGTCTTTGGCCCACTTTGATAGTCAGGAGTTTCTCTTTTCCGTTACGGGAGATTTTAATGGGTGCAGCATCGCCTACATTTACGCCCGTGACCCCAGCGATCAAATCATTTCCTGAATGGACTGGTTTTCCGTTGAATTCTAAGATGACGTCATAAGGCTTTAACCCTGCTTTATCAGCGGGTTCACCCGGATAAACATGACTCACAATGGGTCCGTCCATTTCATTTGGAATGCCAATTTTCTTAGCCAATTCTGGAGTGAGGGTCTCTACAAGAACTCCAATGTAACCACGAGCGACGATGCCTTTCGTTCGAAGCTGGGGTAGAACTTTCTTTACTAAGCTAATTGGAATTGCAAAACCAATTCCCTGGGCTCTTTGGTCAATAGCGTTATTAATGCCGATGACTTCACCTTTCAAATTAACGAGAGGTCCACCTGAGTTTCCAGGATTAATGGGTGCATCTGTTTGTAAGTAAGTTGCCAAAGGAAAATCGGGAGCTATTCTTCCTTTCGCGGAAATAATTCCATGAGTGACAGAATGTCCCTGACCAAATGGATTTCCAACAGCCATGACATATTCACCTACTTCTAGATTGTCTGAATCGCCTAACGCTACTGGAATCAAATCTTTTTTTGCCTTCACTTTAATTAATGCAATATCAATTTCCGGATCACGTCCCACGACTTCTGCATCGGATGGTTTCTCATCTCGTGACTCAGTAAAGGAGATCTTGATTTCGTCAGCATTAGCAACAACGTGATTATTAGTCAGAATCAATCCCGAGGAATCAATAATGAATCCAGTTCCCAACGCCATCGCTTTGGGAAATCGTTGTCCCCTTCCTTGAGGGGGAAGTTGTGGGCTATCATCATCTTCTCCGTCACGTTCGCCAGAATTGTATTGTCGAAAGAAATCACCGAAGAATTTTCTTAAAATATCGTCAGGACTACCTTGCACGAACGGGCTTTTTACAGTTGAAACTGTAGAGATATTGACAACGGATGGAAGTAATTTTTTAGATAAATTGACGTACACATTTGCATCTACCGCCCCACTCATGGCAGGTGCCCCCAAGGCTACTGAGCTTTGGGTGGCTTTTGATGGGATCAAATTGATTACCAAAAGTCCGCTGGATAGAATGAATAAAAATGATATTAAATGAGTTGGTCTTTTCTTGAACATGGTTAAATCCTTACCCTTCGTACATTAAATTACTTTGAGCCCAGCTCCCGCTGTTTTTCAATATATTTCATTCTTGTTTCAAACAAAAGCTGCTCGATAAGACGATCTTCTTCCGGAGTTCGGTTCCCTCGTGTTTTCTCATAGATGAGTTCAAGGAGGTCAATATTTTGTCGCGCTAATTCAAGATCGACTTGAGGTTGATCTTGATTGGGAGAGGGCACTAATCCTAGGCCCATGTACGCAGCGGAAGATATTGATAAAAAGAATGTCGTTAGATCCATTTTGGGAAGGTCAGTAGTTTTTGGCATGGCAAGTAAGATTTACCTTTATCTAGAAAGATAAACAAGGACCTATGTTAGTGTGAGCCGTTGAGGTCAATCAGGGATAAAGGAAAAAGGCCCGGCTTATGACGGTGGCCCCAAAATAAAATAGCTTGCTCAAGTTTTTGCACCGCAGCAAATGGTCTTTTTTTTGAAGCTTCACTTCCCCATTTTTGAAGGAGCTGCGCTATTGGATAAAGGATCAAAAATACGAGTGTTGAAAAAGGATTGAAGGGACCTTCTTGAGTCAACGTTGGCTTCTTGGTCATAAAAAGTAATTTAACCCAAGGCTTCGGTGCTATTGCTAATAGGCACATGGAGAAGGTGGAACAAAAACTACAAAAAATGATTCCAGGTGTCTGAAGTCTTAAAATACCCACTTGAATCACATTGCGAAGCTCTTTCTCATTTAACAGGACGATCAAGCCTCGACTTAACAAGAGAGTGCCAGGCTTTCCGAGAGAACGAACGACAAGCGCGGTTGGAGTAGGGTCCTCAAATACTCGAATGATGGGTAATTGACTACAGAGGCCCTGCGAAGCTAATTCAAGTGACCTCGTGATCCCAGGGGGTATCAGTGAATGGGCATGGTGTGCCCTTGAGACGATTTTTTCCAAGTTAAGGGCAATCGTAGTTAAACCTATCACGACACTTGCTAAACCAAACACCGCCCCTGGTATTCCAAAAGAAAAATATCCAAAAAGAACAAATGGCGCTGATACACAAGTTCCAAGGTAAATGAAACGAACTAGTGTCCAAATTCTGTACATCATCAAGATGAGTTTACGCTGAGTAAAGTAGAATTTATATGGAAATTTTGGCTGCGGCATTTTGATGCTTAAGCTAAGGGCTGAGTCAAAAACTTCGGTTTGACTAAGGCATTTCCATCCTCATATTTGAGTGTGGAGATTCATTATGGCAACAAAATTTACTCATAGCGCACAGGAAGCATTACAACAAGCTCAGGCGGAAGCAATCCGTAGAGAGCATCAAAGTTTACAACCTGCACATCTTCTTTACTCATTAATAAATCTTGAAAAAGAGGGTGATTCTCATATTCCAAATCTCTTGCAATTGGCAAATGCAAATGTCGTTTCCTTAAAAAAGAGACTGGAAGAAGATTTAAGGCGAATACCTCAAGTGACGGGAGGGGCAGGAGATGTGTACTCTTCTCCGGCATTAAATCAAGTACTTGTATTGGCAGAGGATGAGGCGAAAAAATTAGGAGATGAATATGTTTCGGGGGAGCATTTTCTTTTGGCGCTTCTCTCTCCGCGCCTTAAAGGGACAGATGCGGGAAAAATTCTTACAGAAAGTGGCTTAAAAAAAGAGTCCTTATTAGCAGCTCTAAGTAAAGTCAGGGGGGGTGCAAAAATTACAGATCCAGAACCAGAAGGAAAATATCGAGTATTAGAAAAGTATTGTCGTGATTTAACAGCCTTAGCTGAGAAACAGAAATTAGATCCCGTGATTGGACGCGATGAAGAAATTCGGCGAGTGGTTCAAGTCCTTTCTCGTCGAACTAAAAATAATCCGGTGTTGATTGGCGAACCGGGTGTCGGCAAAACAGCCATTGCCGAAGGATTAGCTCAGAGAATTATCCATGGCGATGTACCTGAAACCCTTAAAAAGAAACATCTCTTAGTTTTAGATCTCGGTGCATTGATTGCGGGAGCTAAATTTCGGGGTGAATTTGAGGAGCGCCTTAAAGCCGTCTTAAAGGAAGTTACGGAGTCAGCGGGAGAGATTATTTTATTTATTGATGAACTTCATACCTTAGTGGGTGCTGGAGCGGCGGAAGGCGCTATGGATGCTTCTAATATGCTTAAGCCCGCTTTGGCAAGAGGAGAACTCAAGTGCATTGGTGCTACCACACTCGATGAATATAAAAAGCATATCGAAAAAGATGCGGCGCTTGAAAGGCGATTTCAGCCTGTATACGTAAAAGAACCTACAGTTGAGGATACTGTCAGTATCTTGAGAGGGTTGGCAGAGCGTTATGAACTTCATCATGGTGTATCCATTCGAGATTCAGCGTTGGTGGCGGCGGCCACTCTTTCTCATCGATATATTGCAGATCGATTTTTGCCAGACAAGGCCATTGATCTAGTGGACGAAGCCGCATCAAAGCTCAGAATGGAAATTGATTCTCGTCCCGAAGAGGTGGACCAACTGGAGAGGCGAATTCTACGCTTGGAAGTTGAAAAACAAGCTTTGAAAAAGGAAAAGGATTCGGCGTCTCAGAATCGTCTTGGCAATCTAGAGAAGGAGCTTGATGGGTTGAAAAAGAGAAGTGTTCAGCTCCGTACGCAATGGGAAAAGGAAAAGAAAGAAGTCAATGCGGTCAAAGAGGTTAAAGAAAAATTGGAGCGTATCAAACTGGATTCTGAAAATGCAGAAAGAAGAGGCGACTTAGAAAAAGCAGCAGAACTCCGTTATGGGCAATTGCCTGCGCTTCAGAAGGAACTTGAGGAGTTATCGAAAAAGGAAACGGATCCAAAAAAGGCGACTCTCTTAAGGCAAGAGGTTACAGAGAACGATATCGCAGAAGTGGTTGCGAGGTGGACAGGAATTCCTGTGGCAAGAATGTTAGAGGGCGAACAACAGAAGTTGCTTCAAATGGAAGACCGGTTAGGTAAACGGGTGATAGGCCAGGAAAAGGCCCTATCTGCAGTGGCTCATGCGGTACGCCGCTCAAGAATGGGCTTACAAGAAAAGCATCGTCCCATGGGTTCGTTTCTCTTTTTAGGCCCTACAGGGGTGGGCAAGACTGAAACGGCAAAAGCTCTTGCAGAATTTCTCTTTGACGACGAGCAGGCCATGGTTCGTTTGGATATGAGCGAATACATGGAAAAGCACTCAGTAGCACGCATGATTGGTTCTCCTCCTGGGTATGTGGGTTATGAAGAAGGAGGGGCGTTGACTGAAGCCATACGGCGGCGTCCCTATGCTGTTATCTTATTGGATGAGATCGAAAAAGCTCATCCAGATGTCTTTAATATCTTTCTTCAAATTTTAGATGATGGACGAGCAACAGATGGGCAGGGCAGAACCATCGATTTTACGAATACGATCATTATAATGACCTCCAATATTGGAAGTGCTTACATCCTGGAAGAGAAAAACGTGGAACTGCGAGATCAAGGAGTGATGGCGTTAGTCAGGCAACACTTTCGTCCTGAATTTTTGAACAGAATTGATGAAATCGTCATTTTTTCTCACTTAGAACCAGGCCAATTATTTAAAATTATTGAACAATATGTCGATAAATTGAATAAGGCACTAAAAGAGAGAGGCCTTAAGCTCGAATTGAGTTCAGCAGCCCTCAAATTACTCGCTGAACGAGGCTATGACCGGGATTATGGAGCCCGTCCTATGAAGCGAATCTTTCAAAGAGACATTCAGAATCCTCTAGCTATTGAAATTCTTTCAGGAAAGTATCTCAATGGGAACGTGATTAGCGTAGATATTTCTAATGGAGAATTTCAGTTTACTCGGAAATAATGGCCGAAAGGGTAATATAGCAAATATATTAAAGAACCTTATTTGATATCTTCGACACTCTCTTCTACAATAGAAAAGTACACTTCATTGAGGCCTACAACATGGAGGGACAGGCCATGGATATTACAGAGGTGAAAGTTTTTCTAGTCGAAGAGGAAAAGCTAAAAGCCTACATTACCATCGTGTTGGACAATTGTTTCGTCGTGCGTGATCTCAAGATCATTAGTGGTCCGGCGGGACTTTTTGTAGCGATGCCAAGTAAACGGCGTAAGGATGGGACTTTTAAGGATATTGCTCATCCTCTTAATCAGGCAGCTCGTGCAACCATGGAGAAAACCATTCTGGATGCTTACCTGACTGAAATCAAGAAGGGGAGTGGTGGCCAGCATGTCGTCCATGCGCCTCAACCAGTGGTAGACAAACCTGATAAGGTATAGTAGCTCTATTTTTGAGTAGAGCGTGGCTTTAAAGTGCATTCTGTTAACGACTTGCGTTGCCGCTCTCCGCATTCTGTGTTAGGCATGATTATATATTGGGGCGTCGGCAAGTGGTAAGCTAGCGGATTTTGATTCCGCCATTCCTAGGTTCGAATCCTAGCGCCCCAGCCAATTCTTAGAATCAGTGCCGTTTATCATCAAGATAAACGGCATTTTTATTTGTGCGCCCAGCATGGGCGATAACTAGTAGTCTTCTGGTTAACCTAGGCTTTTAGTTTCCTGCAAGCCTCGTCCTTTTAGGACGGGGTGGTTGACGTCACTCTCCTGGTTGTTGATCTTTTAATCGCTGATCGATCATATTACTTTCCATTTCGCGGCCCGACCTTTGCCAACAGGGGAGATGCGCTTTTCATCTCGCATTTTAAAAAGTACTTTTTTGATCAATTCTCTTCCTATGGTGGGATGGAGATTTTGAATCTCTGCTACGCTAAAAGCTGCAGGAAAGGTAAGGATAGTTTGTCGAAGGACAGTGCTCTTATTATCTCCTTCTGTCGAAAGTTCGACTCTTTGTTTGAGTTCTTGATGGGCCGATTTTAGAATGGAGAGAAAGTAATTCCACCAAGGTAAGAGGTTATGGCTTTGCGTATGCCATCCCTGCGAGCTTTCTCCTAAAACTCGGTAATAGTCGCTTTTGCTGTCTTCAATGAGCTTCTCTAGACTGATGTATTTACCTATCTCGTAGCCGTTTTGATAAAGGAGTAGTAAGGTCAAAATACGGGAAACTCTTCCATTTCCATCACGAAACGGGTGGATACAGAGAAAGTCAAAAACGAAGTTAGCAACAGATATGAGTACAGGAAGTTTTGAGTTCTGGGTGACCTCTCTATATCCTAGGCAGAGCTGTTCGACTGCCTGAGGCGTGTCGATTGCAGAAACAGGTGTAAGCCGAATTTTCCGATCACCTTGAGGTGATATCTCGATGATCTCGTTGTTCCGTGACTTCCATAGCCCTGCATCTGATATCATTCCTCCTTGCGCATATTCATGGAGTTTTTGGATGAGCGAAGGAGTGATTTCGATTTCTGAGTGTTTGCTATGAATGAAAGTTAATGCCTTGCGATAGCCTGATATTTCCTCTTCAGATCGATCTCGAGGCTTTGCGTTTCCCAGTATTAGAGGAATGAGGCGTGATTTTTCTACTTCTACTCCTTCGATTCGATTCGAGGATTCAGTGCTCTGCACGATTGCTGATTCACGCAAGCTCTTTAGGATTTCCGGTCGGGCCTTTTTCCAAAGCTCTTGCATTCCTAATGCTTCGCCGCATTGAGAAAGATACCAAGC
The DNA here is from genome assembly GCA_963758495.1 of Oligoflexia bacterium. GTDB lineage: Bacteria > Bdellovibrionota > UBA1018 > UBA1018 > UBA1018 > CAVWVI01. Next base: position 1,330,989 of record CAVWVI010000003.1, on the reverse strand, counting down.
CGTACTTGGATGAAACAGTATCTGGTCAACGTATTTCGGATAAAAGGACTGCATGCACTTAAGTTACCCATTTATTACCCATTTATCAAGTGATTACCCATTAAGGCCTAGGATTAGGCAGACCCCCTTTATTTAAATGAGTATTCTTCAAAGTTCCTTAGACAAACGAACAAAGAACTCCCGACCGGCAGCGTAATGGGATGCGTTGAATCCGTTGGCGACCGTGAGAGGATAGACGTTGTTAAAGATATTAACTACGTCAAAAGAGAGTTTGGCTTTTGAGAGCCAGCTATCGCCATGGAAGTTGTATCCGATGCTACTATCCAACGAAAAGTGCGATGGTAAACTGAGTGTATTATTCGGGCCAGTGCGAAGGCCACTGCCAAACAGGCCCTGAGTGGACCAGCGAATATGATCGGTGGAATAAGTAATCCCAGCATTTGCTGTGTGAACCTGGACATGATCCAGAAATAGATATCCTTGCGGAATCACTGTGCCGGGTGGAAGAGCGAACAAACCCCCACTTGCGCCCTCACCTTGTGCGATTTCATAAGCATAGTTTGCATAGTCACTCCAGTTGTCATTTATTTTGCCCTTGATAGAAAGCTCAATACCGGTGGCGAATCCCGAAGCGTAGTTATAAGCCGCTGCGAGTGAAGTATTCAAAAGCTGTGTATCATCTAACATATTCGTGGCGTTCTTGTAGTAGACGTTCAGGTCTAGAACCTGATTTCCGATCTGTTGGGCAACTCCGGCTTCATAAAAATCATCCGTTTCTGCTTTAATGTCATAGAAGTTCAGCGAATTCGATGCGACCCCGTTGATGGTGTTAAAAGTATCTCTCAGGTTTTCCAAAGGTGCGGGCTGGAAAAGCCTCCCATAAAAGAGATGCAGCTTCGTGGTTTCTCCGATGAAGTAATTGAGACCGATTCGTGGTTGGAACTGGTTTTCTGAATCGGTCACGGTTCCTAAGCTGGTTCCTAAAAACCGATACTGGATTGCATCAAAACGAATGCCGGCGTTCAAGATCAGTGGTTTGGCAATCTTGAAGTCGTCCTGAACGTAGAGGCTCTCCGTGAATCCGAGCGCAGTCGAGTTGTCTGCGCTTGAAATGGATGAGACCGATGCCGGATCGACTGGGAATGTCGTGCTCGTGTTCGTACTGCTCGTCACGTTGACCGGGCCAACGGCGTAGGCGCTCTGAAGCTGGTATCCGGCTTTTAAGAGATTTCTATCATCAAGACGATCCGTGAAATCACCCTTCAATCCTAGGTTGTTAATATGCCGGTCTTCATAGAGTGAAGAGGGGTTGGCGAGGGGAATGAGTGACGCTGCTGCTAGATCATGGGTCGGGTCATTGCTCACTTGGACCAGCGAATATTTATAATAAAGCGCTGTTTGCAAGAACGATTGTTCCGACAAAGTACGTTTCCAGACCAGTTCTACATAGGCATCGTCTTGAGTCTGTGAGTCATTGGTCGTGGATGGAGTCCAATTGAAAACAGGGGCCGCTCCTGGTCCATTGGAATTTCCAAACTGATCGGTGAATCCAGATTGAAAGAACGGATCAGTATAAAGAAAATTCGAAGGATAATTGGGAGTTTGGAAAAATTTGTATGAATTAAAAGCAATGAAGGTCAGTTTGTTGTCGTTGTTGGCGATCCAGTCTAGTTTAAGGAACTCATTGTGTCCTTGGCTTGAGTCGTGAACAGGGTTCGTTCCTCCACTTCCTTGATTGGCGCAATTGATTCCACAGGCCCCTCCATCACTTGCTGGATCGGGGGTTTCCAGTCCGCGGTCTGTAGATGAGTATTGCCCGGACAAAAAGTAATGAAGTGATCCATCTGCGGTTGATCCCCCATAGACCAACCAGGGAGTCGTAGTGTTGAAGGAACCGTAGTTGAGTTCTGCCTCACCCGTCGGCGTTTCTGGGCCAGTTTTTGTAACGATATTGACCACCGCGGCAAGGCGATTCCCGTATTCTGCAGGGACACCGCCGGTGATGACTTCCATGTGGTCGATATTACGAGGGGTGAATGCATCCCCAAAAGCATTGGTCTGCGAGTCCGGTAGTTGTACGCCATCAATTTGATATTGAATATTGGCGTGGTTTCCCCTAATGAAGGTTTGCCCAAAGGGTCCTTCAATTACACCAGGTAGAGTCGCAGCTAGCAAATGGGGAAGGGTGATGTTGCTTCCTCTAGGGAGTGTGTCAATTTCTTTGGAAGTGACTTCTTGGCTACTATTTGAGGAGGTGGTTTGTACCACACGCCGCTTCGCTTTGACCTCTAGAACCATTTCCTTATTTGAGGCTTCTGGCGAAAGTTGAATATCCGATTGAGTGGCTGCTCCCGAGGCGACGTGAACATCGATTTGAAAGGGTGCAAATCCGGGCATCATCACTTTGATTTGGTAGTCGCCAAAAACAACTGGAAAAATCAAAAACTCTCCCGTTGTCGAAGTCGTTACCTCTTTAACAAGAGCGCCTTGAACAGAGAAAAGTTTTATTTGAGCGTTGCCGATCGCTATACCCTGGGAATCGGTGACGCTCCCCGTGATGGTTCCGTCGACGCTCGCCCATGCTGAAGGAGTACATAGGAAAAAAATAAAAAAGCCATTCGCCAGAGATCTAAGGAACCTAAAGCTATTCATGAATTTAATCTCCCAGGCTAGAAATTCTATCCGTACTTTGTCATAAAAGAAAAGTAGCTTATCATTCATAAAGAAATAAATAAGTGGGCCAAATAAGTAGGCCAAATAAGTAGAATAAATAAATAGAATAAGTAAGTAGAATAAATAAGTGGGAAAATCATATCAGAAAAACAAGGTTGAGCTGAGATCTGAGCAGAGCCCAAATGGACCTCTCGTCAAAAAACTGACGTGGGTTTTGGGAGCGCTTACTTTATGCGTCTATATTATGACCCTCTATCCCAATGTTTCAGGGGGGGATAGTGGGGAGTTGATTGCAGTGGCTCATACATTAGGAATTGCTCATCCTCCTGGCTATCCATTGTTTACATTATTGGGTAAGGCTTTTACCTGGATACCCTATGGGAGTCCGGCGTGGCGAGTCAACTTACTGTCTGCGGTATGTGATACTGGAGCAGCCATTTTCTTACTTCTCACCGTTGCAAGTCTCACTTTAAATCCTTGGGCAGGCTTTTTGGCTGGAGGATTATTTGCTTTTTCACCGTTAGTTTGGACCTACGCTGTTCAAGCAGAGGTCTTTCCGTTGAATCACTTAATCTGTACGATAATGATTTATTGGGCGCTTCGGTATTCTCAAACAAATATTCGGCGGTATGCCTATTTAGCTGTTTTATTTTTCGGTCTAGGTCTTTCCAATCACCACACGATTTTATTTGTGGGCGGACCGATGGTCCTGTGGATTCTTTGGATTGGGCACTCAGATCTCCTTCAAAGAAAGACTTTCGGTAGGTTCCTTCTCAGTTTTTGTGCTGGACTCCTATTTTACTTTTATCTCCCCCTAGCAGCACTACGGCATCCAAAAATCATGTGGGGTGATCTCCTGAGCTGGAGTGGTTTTTTCACTCATATTCTGAGAAGGGAATACGGTTCATTCAGCCTGGGAAGCATTGGTTTTGGACAAGGAAAGACGGATCTTTTCAAAGGATTGAGTTTTTATTTTTTCCAGATTCCCAAAGAGACTTTGTATTTTGGATTTATGTTTGCAATTTATGGAATAGTTCAGGGACTTCGGTCTGAACGGATGCGTGGTTTTGTAGGTCTCACCCTTTCTTGTTTTACTTTATATCTCATTGTGTTTCATGCGCTCGCAAATTTTCCAGTGGAAAAATCTTTTTATACGGGAATTTATGAGCGTTTCTGGCAGTTGGGGAATCTGTTTATCTTTATTTGGGTTGGAATTGGGTTTTCATTTTTAGTAAAAAAAATAAGATTGCCTCATTTTTGGATGAGCGGTGTTTCTTTAGGGGGGGTGCTGCTGGGTATCCTTTTTCATTACCAATCACAAGATCAACATCGTAGCTATCTGTTTTATAATTTTGGGAAATTCATTTTAAAGTCACTACCCCCCAATGCTCTTTTTCTATCCAGTGGGGATATCTATACAAATACCACTCGTTATCTGCAGGAGTCCGAAAATTTCCGCACCGATGTTCGGATTATAGATCGTGTGCTAATGTCTTACCCCTGGATGAGGGAACAGATCAAAGATCATTTTTCTGATGTGGAGTTTCCTGGCCTCTATTATCGTTATGTGAATAGTGGGACCGGTGGTTTTACTTTGAGTGAGTTCCTCAGCGCGAACAAAATAAAATTTCCTCTCTTCGTCTGCAATATTGATAAGATCGAAGATCAAAAATGGGTTGAAGCTTTTGATAGTTGGCCGTATGGCTTGGTAAATTGGTATTTTCCAAAAGATGTCCCATTTGATTTAGAGAAGTATTTGCGTGATACAGATCAGCTCAATGCGAGCATTGATTTTAACTCATTGCCAAAAACTGAGTTGACCACCTGGGAGCTTACGATTAGGGACGAATACTGGGAAGCAGAGCATCGCAGAGGTCGAAAACTTCTATCCTATGGGATACAGACTGAAAATCCAAAGGCGCTGAATGCTTCTGTTCGAATTCTACAAAATTTATTAGAACGACACCCATTCCCCCCTGCAACCCTCTACAAAAACTTAGGGAATGCGTATCTCCGGCTTTCCGCATTTGAACCGGAAGCCATTCATGGGATGGTTGTGAATTGGAAAAAGTACTTAGAGCTGAATGAACCTGATTCAGACCTAGAAGTGATTCGAAAAACTGTTCACGATCACTCTCAGTAAGCTTTGATTCTGAGAGTTTTTGATATCGAGATCATCGCTCGATCACGAGTGAAAATCCCTGCATCTGATAGGAGAGCTGACACCAAAATTTGTATATCTGTAAGACTCAATCCTTGTCCGTAAAGATCTTTCTCCTCAATGATATCTAACAATTCTTCTACGGTCGCTTCTTTAGCACGAGGGAGTAATTTTAAATTTCCAATAAAAGTATTACGATTGCGTATTTGTCCGGTAGCGAGTTCTCCGATAATCCAAGAATGTGAAAGGACTCTTTCTTCTTCCAAATAGGCGGAAAGTTCTTTTATGGGTTTTTTCAGATGATCAATCCAAACTGACGTGTCCACAATGATATTCAAAGGAGGCGCTTCTTTCTCAGTGGAACCTTTGCATCTGGATCTGAGCCGCCCAATTGAATTAGCCTTTTAGCAGCTTCTTTCTGAACTAAAAGTTCTAATCCGCGATGAATCAGGGCAGTCTTTTCATGAATGCCCGTCATTTCTTGAGCTTTTTTAAGTAGGTTTTCTTTTAAATTAAGAGTCGTTCTCATGCATATGAGTATGCATGATTCATATGCGTCTGTCAAATGCGTCAATTGAGAGTGACCCTTATCCCAGCTTCGGGTGTAAAGTTCACTTGAGCAACTGAAGTGAGTCGGACTAAAGCGGTAGTGTCTGTTGCGGTAAACGTGACCGGGCTTGTGCTTTTGGTGGAGGAGCTTACTGTGAAGCTAACGACTCCATTGGAGTCGCTGACTCCAGACGGAGTCGAAATGGTATCTAGGGAGCCTCGGCTTGATGAAAGAGTGACAGTATGTCCAACGATCGGATTATGATGAGCACTCAATAAAGTGACTGTAATGGTATCAGTCTCTGTTCCATTGGCAACGATGGAGTTGGAACTTGCACTGACAGTTGAAGTAGAAGCACTTATGGTTTCTTCTGCGATCGAGAAGTAATTACTTAATGCGGAAGTTAATTTTCCGGAAGAGGCAGTGAGCTGTTTTATTCCAACTTGATTGATGCTTAAGTTAGGGAACGTGGCTAAGCCAGAGGAGGCGGTCTGAATCAGGGTTCCACCGAGGGTACCTGGGCCAGAACTGAGAGAAAGGGTGACCTGAGTAGTAGAATCAGAAGTGATGGTATTACCTTTGTCATCCTGTATCGCAATTACGGGGGAAGTCGTCCATACAGTTGCAGGTCTTTGCCCGGTAGGTGGCTGGGTTGTAAACGCAAGCATCGCAGATGGGTTTGTTGTGATTTGAAAGACTTTAGAACTACTGAAACCTAAACTGGAATTTGAAGATTTTGCTAACAGAGATTTTGAACCCGCCAAATCTATACTCAGCTTCGAAAAAGTCGCTACACCAGAAGAAACTGTTCGTACTGTTGTTCCATTGAGAGTTCCTGTACTGCCGGTGTTTAGAAGAAGTGTAATCTGGGTAGCGGAATCAGAAGTCACAGTATTGCCATAGCTATCCATGATCCCAATACTAGGTTGAGTACTCAAAGCAGATCCCGCAGTAGCTGTTCCAGGTTGGGTAGTGAAATGTAATTCAAAAGCCGAGCCAGGGTTAATCGAAAAAGAATGACTCGTTGCCGTCAATAATCCAGAAGTCGCCGTGAGTTTTTTTGAGCCACTTAGACCCATGCTTAAACCAGAAAAAGCGACCACACCTTTTGTAACCGTTTTGGTCACCTGTCCATTGAGGGCGCCTGATCCTGAACTCAGAGAGAGTGTAACCCTCGTGCTGTAGTCTGCGGTCATCGTATTTCCATGAGCATCCTTTAGTGTGACCGTGGGTTGGGTTTTCCAAGGAGATCCTGCAGCTCCTCCTCCTGGTTGAGTGCTAAAAATAATCTGGGCGGCAGTTGCAGCGTATGCGACTGAACTTGAATGACTCAAGGCAGTGAATAAAATCAGTTGAAAAAAATATTTTGCCCTTGATAACCTTGGCTGTTTCATAGCGGTCCTTTTTTTGTTCTTAATTTTTATTTAATTTCAGCGGCTGTAGTTCTCGTTCGTGAACACATGATCTATAGCGTGTGTGTATTGTGTATAATGATAAATATTAAAACATCAAAATACTAGATGTAATATCTAGCACGTCTTAATTGACGCGCCAGTCTAAAGTCACTGTCAAAAATGTGACGGATAATATCTTATTAAAAATAGTACAGATCTAATGATTTGGTTAAAAGAAAATGTATTTAAAATACATGAAAGTATTAAAAATATATGTAAGATTTGTCTTACTGTTTGTATCAAATGAAGAAGTAAAAATTGCTCAGCAGGGAAAGCTGAGGAGAGATCAAGTCAGGAGGAGTTTTCATGTTTTACAAAAAAGCGTTCATTAGAATTCAGATCCTACTTTTACTGAGTATAGGATCCCCTTTGTCTAGGTCAGTCTTCGCTTCTCTTCAGGTTTTTCCTACTCGAGTTGTTTTAACAGATAAACATCGTGTAGCGCAACTTACATTGACGCATACTGGAACAACCACCACCACTTATCAAATAACACCCGTATTTTTCAGTATGCTACCTAATGGCACGTTGAAAGCGGTAAAAACCCCAGCCCCCTCGGAACGATCCGCCGAAAAACTAGTTCATTTTTCGCCACGAGAAATTACCCTTCAACCCGGGGTCTTGCAGGTGTTCAAAGTGCTCAGTTATCTCCCCAAGGATCTGCCTGAGGGTGAATACAGGATTCACTTAAATTTTGCACCTCTCACCGCGGATACTCCGATTGACGCTGCGTCGACGCCTGGAAAGGACAGTAAAAAGGTGGCAGTTGCAATCACTACGCTAGTCGCGGTGGCTATTCCCATTGTCGTCAAACATGGTAAAATTGAATTCAAGGTTTCCCTTTCAAATCTAAAGTTAGTTTATTCGGAGAAGCTCGAACCAGAAATAACAGTAGATCTATCCAATTCAGGAAATGGCTACCCCTGGGGTACGTTTAATGTTTTCTTTACTCCCTTCGGGAGTAAAGAAGCGATCCCTTTGGGTAAACTGATTGGTATTTCCAATTATAATTATCAGCGGTCAGTTCGAATGCCTTTGGAGGTTCCTAAAAATACGCAGTTAAAAAACGGAACCCTTCGATTGACTTATACAGAACCTAAAGAAGAAAGCGAAGGGGGAGGCGAAAGTCAAATGGCGGAAATAACTGTTCCAATTTTATAACGGAATTTTAATTCATTGAAGCCAAGAGAATCTTTTCTTAACCTTGCTTTCCGGTGTTTTTCCTCCATAATGCCCCTTTTCCTCTTTTCGCTTTCGGTGGAAGCTCGTATTGATATCAATCCCATGACGGAACGAATTATGGAATTGCAAGCATGGGATCGGACCGTCCTGAGCGAAGCTTTTGTGATTTATCCTTTACCCAATCTTCAGTGGTTAATGCCCTTGGGCGATTTATGTGAAAAATTAGATATTGCAGTAGAGGTTTCTGCCACCTTAGGGGTGGCTAATGGCTTTGTCATTTCTGAAAAACGAAAATTTAATCTGAACTTAAGCGAGTGCAAAGTAGAACATGATGGGACCACTGAAAAATTTGATTGCTCCCAAGTGGTGGTCTATAACGACGACATTTATGTGAATAGTAATTTAATTCAGCAATGGTTCCCTATCAAATTCACAGTGAATTCGCCTACGTCTACTATCGTGTTTACCACTCGTGAAGAATTACCGTTTCAACTCAGGAGAGATAGATTGCGTCGAGGGGCCTTTATAGGACAAGGGGGCGAGTTAGTAGACCATGGCTACCCTTTAGTTCCCAATCGCTCAGTTGTGGCAGATGGCTTTTTTTTAGATGAACAGCTGACTTATGAAGGCTCGAAAGCTTTACAAGTGGGTGCCTCAAATACCAAAGTAGCTGGACAATTATTAGGAGTGGACGTGACTTCCGTTCTTTATGGTTCTACCGAAACTTATAATATAGAAACATGGCGGTTGACTTTTTCTAAGAAGGATCCGGATAGTGAACTATTAGGACCGCTTCATGCGGATGAGTATCAGTTCTTTAATGTTGTTTTACCTGCATTAGATTTAATTAGTGTTTCAAAGCTCACAACAGGGGTCTATGCCTCTTCTTATCCACTCCTCGCACCCACTAAATATTCACAGCAAGATTTTCAGGGGGATCTCCCACCTGGGTGGCAAGTAGAATTATACCGAAATGACACCTTGATTGCGCAGCAAAGTTCGGATTCAACATTACGTTATACCTTTACTAGTATTCCTCTCCAGTATGGAATCAATCGCTTTCGTTTGAGTTTTTATGGTCCACAAGGGCAGCTTCGAGATGAGTACCAAATTTATAAAGTGGACTCCTCTCTGATTCGTCCTGGAACGCAAGATTATCGAGTAGCCCTTGTGCAATCTAAGGATTCTAATATCGGATATCTCCTTCAATATGAGAAAAGTATATTTAAAAACATGACTGCCGCAGTAGCACTCGATCAACTCTCAACTCAAGGGAATCGTACATCGGATTCTTATGCGTATTTAAAATTAACGGGATATGTCGATCGTCTTCTTTTGAGTGCTGTATCTGCCTATGATAATAGTAAGGGTGGAACAGGCTTTCAACTCAATACCCAGATTCCTTTGAATAGGGTAAATCTAGGTGTGACTTATACGCTACTCAATAACTTCTCCAGTGAAGCGTTTAATGTAAATAACGAGCAATTGACTGAAAGACTCGAAGGGCTGCTTGGTTTTGTGATTCCCACATTGCCTTCGATCTCTATTAATCTGGATTTGACGAGAGATTTGCACCTCAATGGAGTAATAGATTACGCGTTCAAGAGCCAGCTATCGAGTCAGTTCAATAGTTATTCTCTTCAGCATCAAGCGGAATATGATTATCAAGCTTCTAATGGTTTTCCAACATCCAGTTACCAAGGAACATTGGAGCTGAAATACTCTTTTTTTGGGAAGTATCTTAAATTTGATATTCAATACGGATTTACGGGTATCCAGACTTTGAGTGAGCAGCTTCAGCTTCCCTTCCATAAGGATCTCTATGTTCTGGGTCTTACCACTCGACAGCTTCTTGCTACAAATGATTACGATGCTTCAGGTACTTTGACGAGAGACTTTCAGAACGTCAAGTTGAGTACAAATCTTGTTTGGGCAAGTAACGGACAGAATTCCATCAATTTTTTACTGACCCTGAATTTAGCAAGAGACCCGCATAAAGAAAACTGGCACTTGGATTCTAGGCCAATGGCAGATTTTGGAGCGGTTTCTGTGAGTACCTTTATTGATCAAAACTTAAGTGGTCAATTTGATTCAACAGATAAGCCTATGCCGAAAGTTAAAATTCTGAAGAATAATAATACAGCAGGCTTTACAGATGAAAAAGGTGCTTTATTTCTGCCTCAGCTTCCACCCTATCAACCGGTAGAATTTACAATTGCAGAAGATGCTTTTGACGACCCCTTTTTAAAATCCTCTCTAAAAGGCTTGAAAGTCATTCCTCGTCCAGGAATAGTTACTCATTTTGATTTTCCTGTTATTTATACTGGACTGATTGAGGGGATTGTATGGAAGCAAAATGGAAAAGCGCAAGCGAGTGGTAGAAGAGGAGTAGAAGTTGAACTTATTAATTTAAAAGGCGAAATCGTAAGCCAGGTAAAATCTGGCACGGATGGTATTTTCTCTATGCCTGATATCAGACCCGGAAAATATATTCTAAGACTCTCATCTAAGCAATTGCAGAAGCTGGGTTTACAAGTCGTGGCACCGGCAGAGCAAAGTATTCTGATTCCACCCGAAGGAACAGTAGAATCCGGACATGAGTTTACTGTCCGTTAAAGGAAAAGCAAAAGAAAGGGCCCTTTTTAAGTGCTGTTTGTTAGGTTGAGTGATTCTACAGTAATTCTATTGAGTTTTGCTAAGTATTCGAATTCATGCTTTATCGCTGTTAGATGAAGGCGTGTGCATTTGGACACAATTACTATTTAAAAATACATCGATTAGTCTGAATAAGTGCTCATTAATAAAAATGAGCAGGGTTGATTAGTGATGATGACAAGAGAGGTGTCTTATCCTGATTGATCACGAGTTATAAACTAAACCCAGGAGTAATTATAATATGAAGAACGTATGTAGAATTTTAGTTGTATCAGGAATTGTATTGTCACTATCATCAGCGAATAGTTATGCTGTTCCTGCTGGTAATAGTTCTGCGAACGCGTCTGCTAATGCTTCGCAAAGAGTCCTCGCTGCCTTAACGATGACTTCGGACAGAGACATGTCATTTGCAGATGTTGCTCAAGGGGCATCTGCTTTTACAGTGAATCCGTCGGATGCAGCATCTGCTGAATTTATCGCAATAGGTGAGCCAAGTCATGCTGTCACGGTCACGTTTCCTGATACGTATACATTGACCGGTACTGATGGTACTACTACGTTGGTTCTTGCTAGCACGACATCCGATGTAGGGTTGTCAGGGGCTACAACCAATTCATTGGACAACACGGGCCATCTCACCTTTCACATAGGTGCGACGAGACCAGCTATTGCAAGTAACATGGTTAATCAAACGTACACAGGTACCATCACAACCTCAATCACATATCCCTAATTGCGTGAGTCTTTCTTAAATAAAGAGACCCTCACTCATAGGGAGACGAACTAAGGATGGGACACACTGCTGAAAAGGAGGGTGTGTCCCCCTTCTCTCCCTCGCTCATAATAAAAATCATTTGAACCATGCCTTATATCTCCTTACTTGAGGACACTTGAGGCTTAAAAATACGGGAAGTCAGCTTTTACTCATTTCCCTGGGGTCACCGTCTCTCCGTATGTTTTATGGAGAGGCGGTTCCAGGATGAAATCCCAGTTACTTCAGCCTTTATAACTTCTGCCTTCATAATTTATATCGGTCGGGAAGTTTGTAAACTTTAGTGATTAAATCAGGTATTTATAAACTTTCGAGAGGCGTTGTGTCAATCATATGAAGAATTTATGTAGAATTTTAGTTGTATCAGGAATTGTATTGTCACTATCATCAGCGAATAGTTATGCTGTTCCTGCTGGTAATAGTTCTGCGAACGCGTCTGCTAATTGTTCACAAAGAGTCCTCGCTTCCTTAACGATGGCTTCAGATAGAGACATTTCGTTTGCAGATGTTGCTCAAGGGGCATCTGCATTTACAGTGAATCCGTCGGATGCAGCATCTGCTGAATTTATTGCAGTAGGTGACCCAACCATGCAGTCACGATCACGTTTTCTGATACGTATACATTGACCGGTGCTGATGGTGTTACTACGATGGTCGTTGGTAGCGCGACATCCGATGTAGGGCTGTCAGGGGATAGAACCAATACATTGAGTAACGCGGGTAGTCTCACCTTTCACATAGGTGCGACGAGACCCGCTATTGCAGCTAATGTGGTTAATCAAACGTACACAGGTACCATCACCGCCTCAATCACATACCCCTAATTGCGTGAGTCTTTCTTAAATGAAGAGACCCTTATTCATAGGCATACGAACTTTTGTAATCTTTAGTAACTAAATCGGGTATTAAGGTATTGTTAGCCTATTTCAATTGCCAGATACTATCTGTTCAATTTTCTTAAACTAAGATATAGGTGTGCACTATCCATTCACATGAAATTGCGGGCATGGTGGAATTGGTAGACACGTACGATTCAGGGTCGTATGCCGAAAGGTGTGAAGGTTCAAGTCCTTTTGCCCGCACCATATATGCAAGCTACGTTATGCCGCCCGGCGCTGCTCAAATTCTGTCAATCGATGCATTGCTTTTCGCGCAATGAATGCAAAGGTGATCAGTGAGGAGCCATAAAATATAAAATCCACTCCTAAGAAAATTCCAGGAACGATCAGTGAAGTGGCTGGAAGAGTCACGATAAGAAGAATTCCGAGCACGAGAGAAATCATCGAACTGACAAAGAGCAATCCCCACCCTTTGGCAGGGCGCATATCTGAAGCAAGGAACCATTTGCCAACAGCTCCCACTAATAAGTAAAAAGCTAAAACCATAGTGATTCCTATGGTTCCCAAAAATGGATTCCTCATAATGACAATTCCTGCTGCGATTGACAGTGCAGAAAGTAAAAACCTACCTGTAGTACCCCTTTCTCTAGCACAACGAAATGCATGAATAAGCTGTGCGATTCCACTTGAAATGAAAAGTACGCCGACTAACCAAGCCAGTGCAACCGAGGTCGCGATTGGAGCGGCTAATGCAACTATTCCTAATATGATTAAGAAAATTCCTATGCCGATAGGCCATTCCCATGAATAAACAGTGGGGTGTTCGCTACCGGCAGGGCTATTCCGATGCGTATTAATTAGAGTGTCCATGATCATTTTCCTTTCATCATAGAGCCTGCAACAGAGGCGCCAAGAGAAATGATCTTTTAGAGTTTCGGTTTAGAGGTTCGACTGAGTTGGATGAGTACGGCAGTCACAGTATTTTTGTATTTTATCGAAGAGCTCATTCAGATGAAGGGGTTTGTTAATAAATGCGGCGATACCGCCCACATTTGCTTTTCGCTCGATATTTCCAGCAGCAGAAATGACGATGACAGGAATACTCGCTAACGACTGATCTGAATTTTTATAAATCATAAATTCCTCGCCGCTCATAATAGGCATCATCCAATCAAGTAAAATTATGCAAGGTCTTGTAGTCTGTAAGTATTGAAGTCCTTCTTTTCCATGAGCGGCTCCTGTAGGGAGATATCCTTCCAGCTTAAGTACTTCGATGAGAGTTTCTCGAATCGCGTGGTCATCATCTACGACTAAAATCTGATGATCTTTTTCTGTATTATCCATATGGGTTCTTCGCTTCGTTTTGCGCTTTGTTCTTATATAGCTTTCTTATTTTATTTTTACACCCAGGGTAAGTCCTTCGCCTGTAGGTATAATTGTAGAACGAAACCGCCCGCCTTGCGATGCCATGAGGTTAAATTCTCGTAACCCTTTGATGGCAGCTTCTTCATCAGCTGTTTCAAATTCACTATCTGCAATCATTCCCCATCCAAACGTATTATCTCCCAAAACGATGCCACCTACCCGCAGATGATCCGCCGCCCAGTTTAAATAATAGGGGTAATTGACTTTGTCTGCATCAATAAAGACCAAGTCGAATGGTCCGTGGGGATTGATTTTATTTAGATTATCGAGAGCTGGGCCCACCCAAATGTCAATTTGATCTGAAACTTCTGCCTTTTGAAAGGATTCTCGTGCAAACTCAGCATGAGTTTGTTCAAGTTCAAAGGTGTATAGTTTTCCATGTGGACCTAACCCACGGGCGATGCTGATGCCTGAATAGCCGCCCAAGGTTCCAATTTCAACAGCCTTTTTAGCGCCTGACGATCGAGTAAGAATTTCCAAGTGTAAACCGTCCATTCGGCCAACTTGAATGCTAGGGAGTCCCTGGCGTTCCATTCGTTCTCGTACCTCTTTGAGAACCCTATCTTCAGGTTGAAAGACGGATTCTATATAGTTAACTATTCTAGTCTCAGTACCCCCGAAAATCCTTTTCACCCGTTTCTCCTTTGTTGTTTACTGATTTTATATCAGAACTTCCTAGGTTTCTTGAAAAGATGTGTGTCAAAACTCAGATTAGGTTAAGATTGCTTCAAATGACTTCTAAAAAGCACTCTAGACCATTAAAATCTCACACTCGCGCTCGAAAATCAAAGGCAGGCAGGGCCAAAGACGGCAAATCAAGAAAATATGATATTGCCCCACTTAAGGCGACTGTCGATAAAAACCGAAAAGGTTTCGCCTTTCTAATTTTTGAAAATAAAAAAATTCAAGATGCCTTTATTTCGCCACGAGAGGCTGAAGGACTCTTCCATGGTGATCGTGTAGAAGTACAGCTCACTTCTTCTGGTCGAGTGCAAGGAGTGAAAGTCATTGAGCATCGTTTTCGGGAAGTAGTAGGTCGGTTTTCTCCTTTTAACAGTAGAAATACGCGAGCTGGATTTGTAGTCTATGAAAGAAAGCGAGCACGTGAGGAAATCTACGTCCCTAAAGTTTTACAAGCTGTGAACCCCAATGACTGGGTTCGTGTCAAACTGCAGTTTCATAATGAGGGGCCATATTCGGTAACAGGTGAAATTTTAGACGTTTATGGGCAAGATTTACCTCCTTGCGCAGATGTTGCTATGATTTCTGCCGAATATAGTTTGAGCGAGGGGCATTCAAAGAGTGTTGAACAGGAAGCTGAACGACATCGTTTGGAGATTCCTGGTAAAGACTTGGAAAACCGTAAAGATTTGCGAGAAATTCCATTTATTACAATCGATGGTGAAACGGCGCGGGATTTTGATGATGCCATTTTTGTCGAGAAATCCAAAACGGGTTATATCCTCTGGGTAGCAATAGCTGATGTATCTCATTACGTTAAAGAGGGAAGTCAATTAGATCAAGAAGCTCGTTCAAAAGGGACCAGTGTTTATTTTCCAGAACGTGCGTTCCATATGCTTCCTCGAGCCCTTTCTGAGAATCTTTGTAGTTTACGGCCTCATGAGCCGCGACTGGCCCTTGTAGCTGAAATGAAATTTGATCAAAATGGAAAACGTCTCAGTACTCGTATTATAGAAGCGGTCATTGAAAGTAAAAGACGTGCTACTTATAATGAAATTCAATCGGAATGGGAGCAACATCAAGGCGACCCAAATTGGAGCTTTTCAGCGCATTTTCAACTATTTGAAGCGATGCGTAAAATGCGAATGAAAAGAGGATCCATTGATTTTGAGTTACCCGAAGCTGAAGTGAAAGTAGAGCCAACGGGAGAGGTGATCTCAATACTGAATCGTGCTCGAATAGGGACTCATCGCCTGATTGAAGAGTTTATGATTGCTGCGAATGAAGCAGTCACGGTCTGGATGATGGAGAGAGCTTGGCCATTTGTTTATCGTGTTCATGAAGAGCCTTCTCTTCAGTCATTGGAGAAATTTCAAGCTTTGGCAGCTACCGTAGGAGTCCAGGTCTTTTTAGAGCGATTAGAATCGCCAAAAGTAATCGCTGAGTTGATTCGGAAGTTGGAAGGACATCCTGCTCAATCGCTTTTAAATATGTCATTACTCCGATCGATGAAACAAGCGGTGTATAGTTCGACTCATGGCATTCACTTTGGTTTGGCTTCTGAAGCTTATACGCACTTTACTAGCCCTATTCGAAGATATCCAGACTTGGTCGTTCATCGCTTAATCAAAATGGCTTTGAGAGCGCAAGGTAAGAAAAATCGCACTATTCAAGATCATGCGAGAGGAAAATTAGAAAAAGAGCTTGCTGAAATTTGTGAACATTGCAGTTATCGAGAACGATTAGCGGCAGATGCAGAAAGAGAATCAATCAAAGTCAAACAAGTGAGGGCTATGATTCAGCGATTGGGCGATGAGTTTGAGGCTAAGGTAGTTGGAATGATAGATAGCGGGTTTTTTGTGCAGCTTCAAACCCCTTTTGTGGAAGGGATGGTTTCTGTGGATTCTATGACGGATGATTTTTATGAATTTAATGAAGAACGAATGGTTTTTTACGGCCGTAGAAAAAGGCGAACTTTTAAAATTGGAGATACTGTCCAAGTAAAAGTAATTCGTGCTGATTTAGATCGTAGACAAATTGATTTTGGACTCATTAAATAGGCTAAATTATGAAATGGATTCGGACAGGTAGGCAACTCGGGCAAGCAGTTAAGAATGTTCAGAGGCTACGTCATATTATTGCAGTATTATCTCGGCATGGTTTTGCAGATATTGTAGATCGAATGAGTTTGGGCAAATTTTTGCCGGCGAGCTTGGCGGCGTATGCGGAGCAGCATGGAGATAAAACCATACCGGAGCGATTGCGATTATCATTCGAAGAGTTAGGTCCCACTTTTGTAAAATTGGGACAACTTTTATCTACACGTTCAGATCTTTTACCAGAAGCGTTCATTGATGAATTTATTCAGCTTCAAGATTCAGTTCATCCTCTTCCCTTTGATATTGTTCGAGCAACGGTTGAACAAGAGCTCAATAAAAAAATTGAAGATGCCTATTCATTTTTTGATCCTCACTCTTTGGCAGCCGCGAGCATTGGGCAAGTCCATGTGGCGAAGTTGCTGACGGGTGAAGATGTAGTGGTCAAAGTTCAACGCCCTGAAATTCAAAAAATTATTGAAACCGATGTTTCGTTGCTGGCATTTTTGGCGGGCCTTTTGGAGAAATATGTGCCCGAGAGTAGGATCATAGGTCCTACAACTATTGTTAACGAGTTTTTTAGAACCCTATCGTTCGAGCTGGACTATGTGGTCGAAGCCAATAATATGGCAAAAATTGCTGAAAATATGGCAGTTGTACCGGATGTTGTTATACCGCGTGTGTACAAGGAGCTTTCAACACATAAAATTCTGACTCTTGAAAAGCTAGTAGGTGTCAGAGTTAATGATCTCAAGGCTCTAGACGCCGCAGGAATAGATCGTAAAAGAATTGTTGAGATTGGTGCTAAAGCCTTTTTTAAAGGTGTGATGGTTGATGGGCTTTTTCATGGCGATTTACATGGTGGAAATTTATTTATTCTGCCTGGGAATCGCCTTGGGATTATAGATTTTGGAATTGTAGGTAGGCTATCTCAAAAATCGCGTGATCAACTTGCCAGTATGGTTGTGTCTCTTATTTCGGAAGATTATGAAAATCTCTGTTACGAATATGCAGAATTAGGGGCATCAGCTTCATTTATCGATTTTGATGGGTTTCAGCGTGAAGTTCGCAATAGCCTTTCACCCTACATTGGGCTATCTCTAGCAGACCTTAATGTAGGCAAGATTTTGATTGAGGCCACTAAAATTGCGACTCAGTTTAATATTAAAGTCCCTGGCGATTGGATGCTCGTTTTTAAGGCAATTTTGACAATTGAAGGGATGGGTCGAACCTTAGATTCGGAATTTGATTTACTCGCGATGGGTCAGGATTTGATAAAAGATCTAGTCAAAAATCAGTATTCAGCACAACGATTAAGTAAAGAAATCTTATGGGTGACAAAAGATGTCGCGGCACTATTTAAAATATTACCCCGACAAATCAGATGGATGTTTCGAAAATTTAATAGCAACGACTTTGCTTTTGAAATAAAGTCGCCTGATTTTCAAGAAATACGAACTCAATTAGATATGAATGGGCGCAGACTCAGTCTGAGTATTTTAATTTCTGGGCTCTTCGTTGCGAGCAGCATTGCTCTTAATCAAACTTCACTTCAGAGTTTTGGTAATTACCCACTGGCCTCCGTAGTGTATTTTTCTGGAGCTTGTATGTTTTTAGTAGTTTTACTTATTAAATCCTTAAAAAAATAAGTTTAATTGGCTACTTTAGCAGACAGCTTAAATATAAAATAAAAAATAATTCCATTAGATTCCTCTTGAAGTGAAAGTCGAACTTCGGCTAGCGTGCGAAGGTTGTAGCTAAGTACATTTGGAATTGGAATAATCTGCTTTGAAATGATTTGAAGCAGATGTTTTTAGCTAAATTCAAGGAGGAGATCTTAGTGGTGAATCAAGTAAGAATAGTTTTTATTTCTTTGATGTGTTGCGTTTTGCAAATGGGCTGTAATCAGTTGGAATCTCAACCAGGAAAAGCGCAAGCTTCAATTTCGGCATTAACTCCAACAGTCGATTTGGAAGTAAAAACTTCGAAGGGCTCTTCGTGCCAGAGTGATGATCCAACGTTTTTCTGTTTAGGGTTAAAATACGTCGTATACAAAGACTCGAGTGGGCAACCTGTTGTTACCAAAGACGAGGCTCTGAATAACGTCAAAACTATAAACAAACTCTGGGCGCAATGTAATATTGGATTTCAGATTGATGAATATCAAGCAGTGGATCCGACTGCCTATGGCTTGGAGTATAGTCCTGCAAATGATAGCGAATTGAGTGCTATTAGAGAGAGTTTTGCCGATGAATCGAAAATACTCGTCGTGACAACAGGGCGTTGGAATCGATATGGAACACTTGGCAACACCGGGGCGAATGCTTGGACTAGCTTGCCGGGAGACTATCCTCTCGGTGCCGTGCTAGAAGGCTCTGTGGGCGTATTTCCAAATATAATTGCACATGAACTCGGACATTATATGAGTTTACTTCATATAGGTAACACTTATGATTTAATGGACCCTATTATTTATGACAATTCAACTGCCTTAAGTAGTGATCAGTGTGTGAATGCACGTTCCGCTGTGGGCACCTACTGGCAAAGAATGGTGAGATAGTCTTTGCCTAACTTCCGGGGCGAAGCTTTCCCCCCCTTTTTTTTCGCTTTCGTCCCGGTTGTTTTATGCTAATCAAATTAAATGTTTCCATTAGAACGTCCAAGTAATGAGGTTACGCGATCCTATCATCCTGGTTCCAGTGAGCGCGAGGAGTTAAAGCATCAATTAGATCGAATGGCCCATTCTCAAGTCAGTATTCCATGTATTATGGGTGGGCGTGAAGTGTGGACTCAAAACAAGCGCACTGTGGTCATGCCTCATGAATACAAACACGTGTTAGCAGAATTTCACTTGGCAGGATCGTCGGAGATGGAGTTAGCTGTGCAAGCAGCTCTTCAAGCAAAGCCAAAGTGGGAAGCGATGGATTGGCAAGATCGTGCTTCGATTTTCTTAAAAGCCGCTGATTTAATTGCAGGTCCTTATCGAAATATTATCAATGCCGCTACGATGCTCGGACAATCCAAGAATGTCTATCAAGCTGAAATTGATTCTGCTTGTGAGCTGATTGATTTTCTAAGATTAAATGCTTATTTTTATCAAGAAATTCTCAAATCTCAACCCACATCCTCATCCGGTATTTGGAATAGGACTGATTATCGCCCATTAGAAGGATTTGTATTGGCTATTACTCCTTTTAATTTTACAGCCATTGCAGGTAATTTGCCTGCAGCTCCAGCATTGCTGGGAAATACTGTTATTTGGAAACCTTCTGATACACAAGTTTTGTCAGCTTATTATACGATGCAGATTTTTCGTGAGGCTGGGTTGCCAGATGGCGTGATTAATTTTATTCCTGCCGACGGCCCCCTTGCTGGAAAAACCTTTCTTCCTATGAAGGATTTGGCGGGAGTGCATTTCACAGGTTCAACTGGGGCCTTTCAAACAATTTGGCGATCGGTAGGCGAAAATATTTCTCGGTATCGGACCTATCCGCGACTGGTAGGAGAGACGGGCGGGAAGGATTTTGTTTTTGCTCACGCCTCAGCAGATCCTGAAGCTCTCGCTACGGCACTGGTCAGAGGAGCGTTTGAATACCAAGGACAGAAGTGCTCGGCAGCTTCTCGTGCTTATATTCCGAAGAGCTTATGGAGTCGTGTGCAAGAGAAAATGCTTGCTGATATTTCCTCTTTATCCATGGGGGATGTACGTGATTTTAGAAACTTCGTGAATGCTGTCATTGATGAGCGATCATTTAAGAAAATATCGAGTTATTTAGAGCATGCAAAGAATGATTCTCAGGCGCAAATTATTGCGGGGGGCAATGCACATGGAAAAGTGGGTTACTTTATTGAGCCGACCGTCATTGTTGCCAAACAACCTCACTATAAAAGTATGGTGGAAGAAATTTTTGGACCCGTACTTTCAGTCTATATTTATGATGAATCAAAACTAGAAGAAACTCTGGCGCTCTGTGATCAATCGACCACTTATGCGCTTACGGGGGCGATTTTTGCTCGAGATCGTTCAGTCATAAGCGAACTGAGTTTTAAATTAAGACATGCGGCTGGAAATTTTTACATCAATGATAAACCTACAGGCGCGGTGGTGGGGCAACAGCCCTTTGGTGGGGGGCGTGCCTCTGGCACAAATGATAAAGCAGGAAGTGCGCTGAATCTTTATCGCTGGCTGTCACCACGTTCCATCAAAGAAACATTTGTGCCACCCGTGAATTATCGCTATCCGTTCATGCGTGCGGAGTAACGATTTTTAGCCTCCAATAATCTCGTTTAGGCCTTCTAGTATTTGAGAAAGTTCTTCTGGAGTCAGGCGGCAAATCTTTTTTATGAGCCTTTCTGTAGAGAGCGGTCTAATTTGGCTAATCTTAACCCAAGATTTTTTAGGTAGCTTTGGATTTGAAAGCTCTAATGTGAGGGGGAATGGTGCTCTCTGGGGTTGGCTAGTGAGGGCAACAGCAATGACTGTTCCTGATCTCTCATTAAAGATATCTTGGCTTAAAATGAGTATAGGTCTTTTTCCCTGCTGCTCATTGCCACGTGTAGGATCGAGGTCAGCCCAATAAACATCGCCCCTTAGTATTCTGGCCACTCTGTAAGATCCTCGCTTCCCTCTTCCGCCATACTTTGCTCTTCTTTTAGATTTAATTGACTACATGCATAGGCAAGACTTGTACGGTCAAGATGTTTTAATTCGTCTTCAATCGCTTGTTGAATAGCGAAGCTACGGCTAGGGAACCGACTCTCTTTGACGAGGCGGTCTACTTTAATTAATAGCTCTGTAGGAACTGATATGGCTATTTTTGAGTACTTCATAGTAATACTAATAGTAATACCAATCACAGATTAAATCAACTCCTTTTTCTTGTAGGATAAGGGTCATTAGGCAAAATGCCAGGCATTCTGGTAAGGACCTTTACGACAATGCAAAATAGACATAACTTATTGAAATCTTAGATGAAAGACCCCTAAGATCTTTAGGGAGTAGGATGGACATCCTGCTGCAATTGAGCCTTTCCTTGACTCGCAAGAGTCCAGCTGGAGAGTTTATAAAGCAATCGTGCTCCTACATTCGCATCCCATTCGTCATTCGTATTTTCCAGATTGGGGGCAACCTCATTCAAATCAAATCCAATAATTTTTTTACCAGATTTCACTAAAGTAGAGAGCAGATAATTTGCTTCATGGAAATCGAGTCCACCCGGAACCGGCGTTCCTGTATGGGGGCAAAAGCGAGGATCAAGGCCGTCAATGTCAAATGAAACCCACACAAGTTCAGGGAGGGTTGAAACAATCTCTTCTGAAAGGGTGCTCCAGCTTGTGCCTTTCATTTTTCTTCGAGCTAAATCACGATCGTAGAAAACGCTCATTCTGTCTTTTTGTTTGAGTGTGTAGTTGACCTCATCTTCGCTGATGTCTCGAATGCCCACTTGAACTAATTTTTTCACGGCTGGAATATTTTCCAAAACGTTATACATAATGGAGGCATGGGAAAAGGTGAAGCCCTCATACGCACGTCGGGTATCAGAATGTGCATCAAAATGAAGAATTCCAAAAGAAGTATGCTTTTCGGCAATTGCTTGAAGAGCACCAAAAGGAACCGAGTGATCGCCTCCGATAATTCCAATTAACTTTTCGGCTTGGAGAAGTCGTTTTGTTTCTTTGTACACATACTGATTGAGTTCGTTGCTCCAGTCATTGACAATCTCAAGATCCTTTTGCAGATCCTTGCTTTCGCCGATGAGTCCACCCACTTCGATGACTTGTTGAGCATGGCGTTTTGCAATCTCGTTCCAATCCTTTAGTTTTTGTGATTCTGGAATCATAAATAATCCAGGCTCATAAGGTCGAAGAACGTCTAGGTCATAAAGATCAACTTGTTTGCTTGCTTCAAAAATCGCGGAAGGTCCAGAGGAAGTTCCTCCCCCGTAAGAAGTTGTGGCTTCCCAAGGAACAGGTAGGAAAACAAGTGCGGATTCATCTTCGGTAAAAGGTAAGCCGAAGATACCGGACTCTTCTGAAGCTGCAGCATTGGGATCAAATTTTGTCATGCTCTCTTTTTGTCTTGTCTAAGACAAAGTGTCAAGACTCACATTTTGTTTGCACTTTTTTGGCAGGTCGCATAAATGCTCCATCCACGATGAAAGCGGTGTGGCTCTACTTGTTGTTTGTATTGAGTTTTTGGTTCTCACCCCAGTGGGTATGCGCTCAAGATGAGTTTGCTAAAAGATGGGAGCTAGAGAAGGTTAGTCCGATGAGTGGGATGAGGGAAGAAGTTCTCCATACCTTAAAAGAGAGACAGGTCCTCTTTATTTCAGGGTTTGGAAATGAATTTAATTACTTTTATTCAGTTTACTATAAAACAAGTCAAGAGACAGTTGAAAGTGAGTTGGGAATGAAAGCCACTTATTATGGGCCTTCCTCTTGGTATTCTGAAAATAAAAGCGCAGAATGTCTTTATAAAAAAATACTCGAAATAAGTGAAGAAACAAGTCAACCTTTGGTTCTAGTGGCGCATAGTAAAGGGGGAGCGGCAGTTCTTTATTTGATTTTGAAACATTCTGACTTGATTTTAAAGAATATTGTAGACCGTGTAGTGCTGATTCAGGCCCCCATTGGGGGCTGTGCGTTTTTATCTGAACCGCACAAGAACTTTATGTCGACGATGACCATGAAATTTTGGGGTGATTCAGTAAAAGAAATGAAAGAAGCTGCTTCTCAGCAGCGGTTTGAAAAGGCTTTTCAAGAGTTTAAATTTTATTTAAAACAAGAATTTGGAAGCCTGGGAGATGAAGTCGTTGCGCAAAAGCAAAAGGAAATTTCCGATAAAATCTTTTATTTAAGGAGCTATAAGGAAAAGGGAGAATTGAGTATTGGAGTGCGGATATTATGGAAAATATTCGGTATTAATCTCGATTCGACAGGGCAAAAAAACGACGGACTTTTATTGTCTGATGCACAAAAATTCAAACCCGAATTAGAGGAATTTGGAGTCGATTTGGGAATTGTTCAGGCAGATCATATAGAACTGACATCAAGTGGAGTGTTCTGTGGGGCAAGTGAGAATGATAGACGAGCATTTACTCGGGCTCTTTTTGAGCAGATTTACGAACCCGCTTCTGCTAAATAAGTACTGCAAGGAATTACTTACATGGAGCATGTGCAAATTCAGGAGCCTTCAACTTGGCTTAAGTATAAAAAAGGGATGTGTGAGGGCTGTTGGTCGGGTTGCTGTACCCTCCCCGTGGAGGTCAGTGCCCGAGATCTGATGCGTTTGGAGCTGATTACTGAAGATGAGGCTGCAGAATCCTTAAAAAAAGTAGCCAGACGATTGATGCGAGAAGGAATTATCCAAGCATTTCAAGCCAAGTCACAGCTCTTTGTTCTTGAGCAGAGGGCTGGCCGAGATTGCATTTATTTAGATAAAAATCGACGCTGTACTGTTTATGAAAAAAGACCGGAAGTTTGCCGGTCATTTCCAAAGATCGGACCTCGACCTGGGTATTGTCCGAGTCTAAAAAAATAAATGTGAGTTGCTATCAGCTATGGTATGCGCGCTTTATGGCCAAACTTTAACTTATGAATTTCTGAACTACTTTTAGAAAACCCCCATTTTCTTCGACTTTCAGGGCAGTCAATTTTGGAGTTTTGGACCCAGCCCTATGCGCGCACCTTTACATCCCTATGACCTATACAGTCTGGGCTGGAGCGGTCTGGTGGAGTCGTATTTTCGGGACAGACTTCAGCCCGATTTTGTTTCATGGCTTGAATCTCTGGATGCACCTAAACGAGGTAGAAGTACGGCCGCGCCGCATTCAAGTTAGAATCCAATCCAGTGCGACCGTTTCCGACGTCGAGGTCATACTGAAGCACTCCGAGCGACTTAATGGAGGGGCTTATTTTGGCTGGTGAGACACTTACGAGAGCCTTCTTTGCAATAAAACGGGACCGCAATCCGGCTTGCCAAGGGGGGCTCGTTTTGTTTTTCTATGGAGAAAGTGGAGAGGTGCGTTATTGGAAGTAGTGGCAGTGAGTTATGGGGTGTTGTAAGGCTTTCCAGTCTCATTCCTTCTATAAACAATATTTCTTTTTGCCTGCGGAACGCGCACAAAGTGCTTCAACGATATTTTTCTTGGAATGTGAAATAAACTGACCAACTAGCCGGTAGGTCACTTCTTTATTTCAGGTTTTAGGCAACTCATAGGAGAAGTTATCTAAAAGAGCGCATACTAAACTTAATATAAATAATAAATATCCCCTGGTATCACCACACCTCACATCTCACTACCCCAAACTCCAAAGCGGAACAAAACGAGGCACCTCCTCCATGGGTAGACGGATTGTGGTTCCGTTTTATTGCAAAGAAGGCTCTCGTAAGTGTCTCACCAGCCAAAATAAGCCCCTCCATTAAGTCGCTCGGAGTGCCCCAGGTATGGCCTCGATGTCGGTAGGACAAGTTTTTATGAGAATGAGTCATCAGCTCTGGGCGTTGCAATTATAGTATATCTGTTATACCATTTTTGTGTGCGGTTTAAATTTGATATGGTAAAAAGTGAATTAGTCCGAAGAACACGAGGTATCGGATTTGAGGAAGTGAAGGAGCTTTTCTATGGTCCTCATTGCGTCAACTATCGTTCAGATGATCCAGAGCAATTCATTGCTATAGGAAGGGTTATAAAACAGCATCAAAAAATATAGTCTTATCTAGACAAATCTATAAAAATAAGTAATGCAATGAAATCATGCGAGTCAGTATAAACCAAGCAGCTAAGGCTTTAGGTGTGACTATTGAGACTCTTCGTAGATGGGAAGCGGACGGAAAAATTCAGTCTGAACGCACTCCAGGAGGACATCGAAGATATGATTTAACTTCCTTTGGAACTCGATCGACAGGACCTATTTTGAAGGATGCTCGTCGCACAATTGGTTATGCTCGTGTATCGGGTCGAGATCAGACTTCGGATTTGAAGCGCCAGATTCAATTGCTTGAGTCGTTTTGTTCAGCTCGAGGTTGGCAGTATGAAGTATTGAGTGATCTGGGATCTGGACTCAACTTCCAAAAAAAGAACCTCAGACTTTTGATGAAAAAGATCTGTTCAGGAGAAGTCGATCGGCTTGTATTGACCCACAAAGATCGCCTTTTACGATTCGGATCTGAGCTTGTATTTTCTCTTTGTGAGCAGTTTCAAACTGAAGTAGTGATCATGAATGCGAGCAGTGAACTTTCGTTTGAAGAAGAGTTGGCCCAAGACGTGCTTGAGATCATCACAGTTTTTTCGGCGAGACTCTATGGAGCCAGAAGCCACAAGAATAAAAAAATTGTACAAGCATTGAAAGAGGCTGCTGATGAAGCTTGCGGTTAAAATTCCCCTGAACCTCACTCCCGAGCAGGAGTACTCCTTGGAGGGTCAGTCAAGGATCTGCAATTGGCTTTACAATCGTCTTCTGGAACGAGCCAATCAGGAGAAAGAAGCGTTTAAGCTCACAGGTTCTTCTGAGGCATCGCAAACGGTTTACACGAAACGTGGACTTAGAAATTTGGTACCTGGTCTAAAGAAAGAACACCCTTTTTTACTAACCTCTCATTGTGCGCCCTTAAAAAATGCAGCTTTAAGACTATCTCGATCGATTCAACGATTTCAAAAAAATCGTAAGCTTCCGAAGAATCAGCAACAAAATGTAGGGTGGCCGAAGTTTCGCTCGTCCAAGAAAAAGTTCTTTTCTTTGGAATATGATGAATATGCAAACGTGCGACACGAGGTCGCTCACCATGAGTGAGGTTAACGCCTCTATACCAGTGTCTAGGTATATCCTCACTTCCCGGAGCGCCACTGGTAACAGTGGGGTTCTAAGCGAGAAGTAATGTCTAAGGACCCTATAACCATAATAGGAGACCAGATTAGAGGAAGATAGAAAGGGTTAATGCAAATAAATCTTCGATGAAGCTGCGATAATTCGAACAATCGGAAGATGGCTAATTAAAGACGATTGAAATGGAGCAGGGGTTGAGAAGCCCAAAATGAAAGCCTTCTTGTTAGCGAAGGCGCACAGACACCAAAGCTCCCGCAGTACAGAAGAAACCCAACCCTATCGAATCTCATATGTGCGGAACGTGGAATCCCAAATGAGTCCGAGATAACTCGGTAAGTCGATCGCAAGAAAGATCTAATTCTCATTGGGGGACAGGAGGACCTAAGAAGCAAATGCTACCAACCGAAAGGTAAGAGAAATACATAACTCGGTAGATAGGGAAAAAAAAATACCCGCCCTGAAAAGGGAGCTAACGTGGGTCTGGTGGATTGTCCAAAGTAAGGTGTGAAGTTTCTAAATCTTATGGGAAAAGTTAGATGCGAGTTAAAAGACAAGCAAATGTAACCAAAGAACAAATTGAATGGGAATCTATCCAGTGGGATGAGGCCAATCGAATTGTAAGAAATCTAAGACACCGGATCTTTCGGGCTTCTCAAGCAGGAGATCTAAAAAAGGTACGATCTCTACAGAAACTAATGCTGCGATCACGCTCCAACAGCGCTATAAGCGTAAGGAGAGTAACGCAAATTAATTCTGGAAAGAAAACACCTGGAATCGATAAGGTGGTAGCAAAAGACTCTTTTGAAAGAGGACAACTGCTGAATACTCTATCAGAATACACTCTCTGGAAGGCTAAACCAACTAGAAGAGTATATATCCCAAAAGCAAACAAGCAACCCCATCCGTTAGGAATTCCGGTGATTCTCGATCGCTCTCTTCAAGCTATGGTCAAGAATGCACTTGAACCATACTGGGAGGCTAAATTCGAAGGATCATGCTACGGATTTCGACCAGGACGGGGCTGTCATGATGCTATAGAGAAAATATTTGGATACGTACGTCCAAGTAAAGGCAAAAGAGAATGGATCTTAGACGCCGATCTCAAGGGAGCATTTAATGAAATAAATCATGAATTTCTTCTGAAAACCATTGCGGGATTTCCCGGAAGAGAATTGATAAAACAATGGTTAAAAGCAGGATACATGGAAGATGGGGAATGGAACCCTACTGAAAGTGGGACACCACAAGGAGGGGTCATTAGTCCATTATTATTAAATATAGCCCTGCACGGCATCGGAGATGCGTTGAAGGAACAAAGGTATTCACAGAGATATAACAAATTCGTAGAATATGGCTCGCCCAAAAGGGATGTGATCATATACGCGGATGATTTAGTCGTGCTCTGTGAATCCAAAGAAGAAGCTGAAAAATCACGTAAGATCCTCGATAACTGGTTAAGACCAAGAGGACTTCAATTCTCGGAGGAAAAGACACGAATAGTCCACATCTCCGAAGGATTTGATTTTCTAGGTTTCAATGTCCGACAATATAGCACACCTCGTTCATCTCGATCTGGAAAGAAATTGATCATCAAGCCTAGCAAAGCATCCATAATGAAGCTTCGCAAGAACCTGAAGGATAAATGGCTTTCAATGAAAGGGAACTCTCCCATTGAGATAATAGGAAAATTCAACTCTATCATTCGTGGGTGGGCTAATTACTTCAGAACCAGTTGTGCAAAACGTATCTTCGGTAAGATGGATAATTGGATGTTCAAACGGGAAATGCGATATGTAAAATATCGACACCCCAATAAATCAATGCGATGGATGCGCAATAGATACTGGGGGAAATTCAATGAAAAGCGTAACGATAAATGGGTATTCGGGGATAAAGAAACCGGAGCCTACATGTTACGATTCAATTGGTTTCCTATTGAACGTCATACGTTGGTCAAAGGAAGCTCTTCTCCTGACGATCCGAGCCTAAAATCATATTGGGAATCACGGAAACGAAAAGACATCAAGAACCTCAAACCACAGCAGAAAATCCTCGCAAAAAGGCAGGAATTCCGCTGCCCAGAATGTGGGAATGATTTACTGAACGGAGAAGGGCTTCTTGAATATCCAATTATTCGTCCTAAAGTTGGAGGCTCTCCACTAGCTGAGAACCGTTACCTCATGCACTACGACTGTCAGCAACTCAGAAACAAACATCGCCGACAGAACCTTAAAGAAACTAAAGATAACTTTAAAAGAAGTGAGCAATCTGCTTGAGCCGTATGATGCGATAAGTATCACGTACGGTTCTGAGAGGAGGGGGATGTAGCAATACATCCCTCTTACTCGACGGGTACAGCATCAAGCGAGTGAACCATCAATGGTACTTAGATTTATCGTTAGGTGAAAACAAGGAAGGCCCCCTGAAGCATAGGATCGAGATTCAAGAGATGCCTGAGTCCGTAGCGGATCAACTTCTTCATGCGGAAAAAGAGCATAAAAGAATGAAGGCACAGAAGAAAAAAGAAAAATCCAAAGAAAAGTTACTCTCGATTCGAAAGCTTCTTTCATTCACTGGCATTCGAATTAAAAAAGAAGGGGCTTGTTCGTCAGCTACCTGAGCATCAATAAAACAATGCCTGCTCCGATTGCCGAAATAAACTCAGTAGCAGTCATAGATCCCAACCATAAAAATCTAGGATATCTCATTGATACGGAAGCCAATGGGGTCGAAATTGAAAATCTTTGGTTCGTAAAGTCTTTGGATCAAAGAATAGATGAAATTAAAGCAAGGAGAGATCGATGTAATAAAAACTCAGTTTTAATAAAAAGAGAAGATGGAAGTAAGATGACGCGACCATCCCGAAGATGGAAGTTCTTTCAAAAATACTTGGATGAGTTGTATCGGGTGAAACGAGAAAAGATTAAGTCAGCCCTCTATGCAATCTCCAATGCTCTGGTGAAACGCTATGATTTTATTGCAGTAGGCGACTACACTCCTCGTGGGGGAGGGATCTCCACTGGAATGAGGCGCTCTATGAATAACCAAAGTCAAATTGGGAAGTTCAAGCAAACTTTGAGCTGGGTTTGTACCCGTGAAGGGAAGAACTACTTTGAGTGGGATGAAGCTAAGAGCACAAAAACCTGTTCCCAATGTGATCACCCCACAGGCCCGACTCAAGACCCTTCGGTGAGACAATGGCAATGTGGCCAATGTAAAACTCATCACATCAGGGATGAGAATGCCGCCATGAATGGGTTTAAAAAAGTTGCTCAGGAAATAAAAATATTACAGGTGCCTTGCTCGGGCCAACTCTGGGAGAAAGTGGAGAAAGAAAAAATTCTCCAGCCCACTCAGAGATGGGCTTGGCGGTTCCACGGTAGTGGGATTCACGTCTCGCGGGCCAGTGGATGCGTTCAATCGCAACCCCAAGAAATTCAATGTGCTGGTTAAACCAGACGTCTTAATCTAAACTCGATCGTATCCAGATTTGTATAGATTAAGAAGAGCGGCAAAATCTAATCTCTACTCTGTTATTTTTGAAGTTCGAACTGACATTGAAGGTGAGTATTATACCATTTAGTAACTCTTTGGAAGTCTACTTTGGTGGAAAGGAAAATTTATGAAGAAGAGCGGTAAGAAAAAAGTACCAACACCAGATGAAATTGCTGAAATGGCTGACAGAGGTGAAGATATAACGCGATTCTTTAGTGAAAAATGGGAAATGAGGCCAGGGGTTCCAAGAGAAGATATTCAGCGGGTTAACGTGGATTTTACTACTGAAATGCTTTCAGAATTAGACGCAGAAGCGCGAAGGCTTAATGTTAGTCGGCAAGCGGTTATCAAAACACTCGTCAGTGATGCTCTTGATCGTAGATTGCAGATCAGGAAACTGAGTCGAAGTACTCATGCAAAAAAGGCAGGTTAATAACTGCTAATTTAAAATTTATTCAAAAGAAAAAGTAAAAATAAAAAAACCACATATTTGGCTATATTGAATGACTTATTCAACAGTAGCTAAATATGTGGATTATTATATGAAATATTAAGAATAAAGAATTAAACTTTGCTGATTAATGCGCAGCCGAGCCAAACCCCTGCGATGGCGGACTGCTACCGGCTTTATGGCGGTGTAAAATGAGTCCATGCGTTGGATCGTAAGGGCTAACGCCTACGGTGACCCGATCTCCAAGGATAACGCGGATATGGAATTTTCTCATTCTGCCAGAAAGTTTAGCGGAAATAGTTTGTCCGTTGGGAAGTTGAACGGTGAAGTTACCCCCTGCTAAGACATCCAAAATGACTCCATCGACTTGAGCTAAATCTTCGCGTGACAAGGTATTTTACCAACGGTTGTTACGTTCATTGTTACGTTCATTGTTACGGCTATTACCGTACCCACCGGCATTAGAATCTCGGGGAGTCATGGGACGAGCTTCGTTGACAGTTAACGGCCGACCATTGAGCTGAGCACCGTTAAATTGCGAAATTGCATTGAGAGCATCAGAAGCGGAATTCATCTCAACAAAACCAAAACCTTTGGATCGACCTGAGTCACGATCCATGATGACTTTAGCCGAGGCGACTTCGCCTGCCTGAGTGAAAATTTCATTTAAATCTTGATCTGTGGTTGTAAACGGTAAATTACCAACATAGAGTTTTTTACTCATGATTTCCTTCCTCCTAGGACATTGACTGCGAGTTGTCTATGCATTATTAACACCAAATTAATAAGGAGACTAGTCAATCTAGAAGCTTTTTTGGCTCTAATCCCCATGATTTTAGTATTTTGACTTCGTCTTCGGGGGTCATCGCTTTTTTAAATTTTGCTCCTGGACGCCCCTTGACACGTCCTTCGCATTCTCGCCAAGTTGAGTGGCGCATGGGAATATTGTCAACATAGCTTAGATATGAATAAGGTTTGGAAGGAGTTTGCTTAGGCTTCATTTCTGGAAGATCGGTAGTGTCAGGGAGGTCATAAATCGGAAATTCGTATTGAAGTAAAGGACCCCTATAGAGTTGGATAAATTTTCCTTGAGAAAAGGCTACGGCAATTTGATCTGTTCTTTCATTTCCGGGAACTCCCGTATGGCCACGGACGTATTTCCATTCAATTTCTTGTCCTTGAATAGCGAGGGAGAGTTTTTTCCATAGGTCAGTGTTGGCGACTTCTTTACCCTCAGCAGTGATCCAGTTGCGTTTTCGCCAACCCCAAATCCATTGTGTAATTCCCCGAATGACGTAGGTTGAATCCGTGTAGATTTCTATCCGACTTTTGTTTTCCTGGTTTTTAATTTCTTTTGTGACCTCAAGGGCTCGGATAGCGCCGGTAAGCTCCATTCGATTATTTGTCGTCGGGACTTCGCGGCCCCCAAGCTCAGTAATTTTTCCTTCGGGGGTGGCGATAATGGCTCCCCATCCCCCTGGACCTGGATTTCCAGAACTAGCCCCATCACAAAAGATGAGAGTGGGGTTTTCAGTTTGAGTGCTCATTTGGAGTCACTTACCACAATTTGCGACATTTCTGTGACAATCCCATGACATTCTTAAGCTGGGTTTCAAGTATAGTCATGGGATGCAGCTTGAGGATCTCCGAGTTCTACATCTAGCTAAGAATCGTACCCAATGCCTACCTGCTTTTGCAGAAGGGATTGAGGGCGTGTTTTGCTTAGAGACCTGTCAAAGATTGCTTTGGATTTCAAGTTCAGAGCACTTCAAAAGCTGTCCAATTGAGACCCCTGGTTCGATCTATTATCAAGGTCATGATGCGTATCGCTTTTTGTTGAGACTGGCCACAGGTCTTGAAAGCGAAGTACTCGGGGAAACTGATGTTTTTGGACAGGTAAAGGAGGCTTGGCGTAAGGCGGAGTCTGCAGAGAAGTCTAAAGTTTCTGAGTTAAATTTTTGGATTCAAAAGCTTTTTGAAGACACCAAAGAAATTCGAAATCGATATTTACAAAATCTCGGCGGTTCGTCTTATGGAACTTTAATCAGAAGACTGATTAAAGATCAAAAAGGATCTTTGGATGGACCGATTCTGATTGTCGGTGCAGGGCAAATTGCTCAATCCATTGGGCCTCTCTTGTTGGAAGATTATGAACTTTGGCTTTCCAATCGAAATGCAGCACATTTATCTGACTTCCATAATCAGCTTTTAAAGCGCTCTCCTCTAGCCGTGAAAAAAATCAGGAGCCGGGAAGAAGAAATGAAAGCTTGGGAAACGGCCGCCCACGTAGTCGTTTGCATTCCCTTTGACGCTGTTCAGGATCCAGAGAGGATAGAATGGTTTCGAAAAGGCCAAATAAAAAGTCGATCTGGAAATCGTCTTGTCATTCATCTAGGTGGAATGAAAAAGCATTGTGGAAACTGGAGTCAATTACCTCAGTTTTACTGTTTGAATGATCTTTTTAAACTTCAAAATTCTTTAGGAAATGTTCGTTCGGTGCAGATTGGCTATGCCGAACGTGCTTGTGATGAGAGATCTAAATTGCGCTCATTAGGAGCGTCACTTTCTATATCGCATGGCTGGGAAGACTTAGCCTGTTTTGCGTAATACTATATAATACTATAAAACACAGGTTTTAATGCAGGTTTTAACGTAGATTTTAACGTAGATTTAACGCAGGTTTTAAAATGATGACATCAATAATACTTAAGTTGGGAACTCGTAGATCACTTTTGGCATGGGCCCAAAGTAGCTGGGTAGCACGAGAGGTGGAGAGATTAAATCCGGGAGTGTGTGTCGAGCTTCAGGGAATCGAAACTCGAGGCGATCGAATTTTGGATGTTCCTCTTCAAAGCATTCAAGGAAAAGAGTTTTTTGTCGCTGAAATTGATCAAGCATTAGCAGCAGGTGAAGTTGATTTTACCGTGCATTCGATGAAGGATTTGAGTCTCGAGCGACCCTCTGCATTGATTTGTGGAGCAATACCCAAGCGGGAAAATCCACGGGATGTCATTTTATTTGGTCCTCAGGCACTTCACAATGCTCGGTCAGGGAAGTCCTTAAAAATTGGCACATCTTCACCTCGTCGAATTGAAAATATTCCAGGATTTCTAGAGCGAGCTTTTCCAAGGGTGCAATTTAATATTGAGGCCACCGACTTGGGAAGGCCTCAGTTTGAATTCAAAGAAATCCGTGGCAATGTAAATACACGTTTAAGTCGAGTTCATGAGTCTGTGGATTCTGAGAAATATTTAGATGGTGTAGTTTTGGCGTTCGCCGGCCTGATTCGACTTTGGAATGACCCTATGGGTCAGAAGGAGATGAGTCGGTTACTTCAGGGGGTTCGTTGGATGGTTTTGCCCTTGAAAGAGTGCCCCTCTGCGCCCGCTCAAGGCGCTTTGGCAATTGAATGTCGAGCGAACGATGAAAAAGTTAAAAATATACTGAGTCGGCTTCACAATGAGCAGACTGCTCGGCAAGTGACGTCGGAACGTCAATTACTGGCGGATTGGGGAGGGGGGTGTCATCAACGATTTGGTGCTACTTCTATTCAAACGGAATATTTAGGGGAAGTGCTTTTTATTCAAGGAGTTAAGCCAGATGGAAATCGGGTGAGCGAGGTTACTTGGCAAGCTCCGGTTTTAAGTTTTTCTTCCTTGAGTGGGATTCGCGCTTGGGATGGAAGCAGCTGGAGGGCAAAGGGGAGACCAAAGGGGAGTACTCCCTTTGAAGTGAACCTGAATCTAGAAAATAAGGCCGTATTTGTCGCACATTCGCGTGCTTTAGGGAAAAATGGCATCCATCAGATTCAAAATGCCCGAGTTTGGACTTCTGGAACACCGAGTTGGTTTCGGCTGGCTGATCAAGGGGTTTGGGTTGAAGGCTGTGCGGAAGGGTTAGGGTTTGAGCATTTGGAGCCTACCCTGAGAGAAGCATCACTTGGACTGTCTGCATTGAAAGATTGGATTATTTTGACTCATTCAGATGCTTTGGAAGACTGGGTGTCAAAAGGATTTCGGGCGATAGCGACTTACAAAGTAAACTCTGATTATGGACCTCATTCTAGTGTGAATGATAGACTGAATTATGGAGAAGCCGCGAAATCCGCGCTCAAAGAGGCTACTCACGTATTTTGGAGCAGCGGAACCCAGTTTGATGAGTTAAAAGAATACATACAACCCATGAGTCGGCAGGCCTGCGGGCCGGGTAAGACGGTGGCCCACTTGCGTGAGGCTGGAGTGGAACCAGAAGTTTTTCCGTCAGTAGAGGAATGGAGAAAATGGCTAAAAATTACTTAATGAATTTAAGACGGTTGCGCCAAAATTCAAATATTCGAGAGTTAGTGCAGGAATATCGAGTTTCAGTAGATCAACTCATTCAGCCTCTCTTTGTGGTCGAGGGCTTGGGAGTGCGTGAGGCAGTTCCCGGTATCACGGGCACCTTTCGAGAAACTTCAGAATCTATTCTTAAAACGATTGAGAGTGATCTTGAAGCGGGGGTAAAGAAATTTATTCTCTTTGGTGTACCTGGAGAGAAAAGAGCAAAAGATTTTAATCCTGGATTTACTGCGAATCAAATTCAATCGATTCGTAAGAGATTTGGGAAGGACATTTTTTTAGCCGCGGATGTCTGCCTTTGTTCCGCTACAACTCATGGCCAGTGTGGGATTCTCTCTGCCGAATTGGATCATGTGGATAATGCTTCTACGGTGGAAGAACTTGCAAAACAAGGGCTAGCCTATGCACAGGCAGGGGTGGATTGCGTGGCTCCGAGCGATATGATGGACGGAAGAGTCGGGGCGATTCGAAAAGAACTCGATCGTGCGGGTCTCGATTCAGTTTTGATTATGAGCTATTCTGCAAAATTTCATTCAAAATTTTATGGACCTTTTAGAGTGGCGGCTGATTCGGCCCCTAAGGGAGAAAGTAGTTTGAAAGATCGAGCGACTTATCAGCTCGATCCAGCATCCCCTCGCGATGCACTTCAAAGTTCACTTCGGGATGTGGAAGAAGGGGCGGACATTCTTATGGTCAAGCCAGGACTTCCTTATTTAGATATTCTTTCCAAACTTTCTACTGAAATTCAAAAACCTTGGGCTGTTTATGAGGTGAGTGGCGAGTTTGCAGCCATTGAAGTTCTTGCTCAAAACGGCCTTATTAACGCACCTGCTGCGCATGTGGAGGCTTGGACAGCTTTTGTTCGTGCCGGTGCGTCTATGATTATTACTTATGGCGCGAGGTATGCGCGTCAATATTTAGGGAGAAACTCATGAGTGTTCCACAACCTACTCAGCAATTGACTCAATTGTCAGAATCCTTATTCGAAAAATCAAAACAAATGACTCCAGGAGGAGTTCATTCTCCTGTGAGGGCTTTTCGTGGAGTAGGTGGAACTCCGAGATTTATCCAATCTGCAACAGGAGTTGAGCTTGAGGATGTGGATGGGAATCGTTACCTGGATTATTGTATGTCTTGGGGGCCTTTGATTTTTGGACATCAGAATCCAGAGATTTTCGAAGCGGTTCAAAAAGCCTTGAAACGGGGCTGGTCTTATGGAACGGCAGAACCCTATTCGCTCGAGTTAGCTGAAATCATTACGGGAGCCTTGCCATGGGTACAGAAAATTCGCTTTGTCAATTCAGGTACCGAAGCAGTCATGGCGGCTCTTCGGGTTGCACGCGCGGCAACCGGTCGGAATAAGATTCTTAAATTTGATGGATGTTATCATGGTCATGTAGACTCGATGTTGGTTCGAGCGGGGTCAGGGTTGGCTGAAATGGCGTCTCCAGATAGTGCAGGGGTCTCTACGAATGTGGCTTCTGAAACGATTGTGGTGTCATTGAATGATTTAGCGCAACTTGAAAAAGTATTTCAACTTCATGGAAGCGAAATCGCTGCGGTGATTGTGGAGCCCGTGCCTGCAAATAATGGATTACTAGTCCAAACGGATGAGTTTTTACATAAAATGACTCAATTAGCACGCGCTGCGGGAAGTCTAGTGATTTTCGATGAAGTCATTACGGGGTTTCGTGTCGCGTTTGGTGGCATGGCAGAACGAACTGGGATACGACCGGATCTTGTCACTTATGGCAAAATTATTGGCGGAGGCTTTCCGGTCGGAGCTTATGGCGGACGTGCGGATTTGATGGATTGGGTAGCGCCCCTAGGTCCCGTCTATCAGGCGGGGACTTTGAGTGCTAATCCGGTGGCTATGGCTGCAGGGATTGCGACCTTGAAAAAATTGAAGCATGAAAAACCTTACGCCGCACTGGAGAGAAGTACAAATGAACTCGCTGATTCTTTAGAAGAGGTAGCACGAAAAGCCGGGTTGCCTACTCGCGTACAAAGGTTTTCGTCCCTTTTTTGGATTTTAATAGGCGAAGTTAAAACAGCGGATGGTTGGGTGAGAACTCCTTGCGAAACTCCCGTGGGTCACAAAGAAAAGTATTCAAAAATTTTTCATACTCTTTTGCATGAGGGGGTTTATCTGGCTCCGAGTGCTTATGAAGTTTCTTTTCTTTCAACGGCTCATCATGAAAAACAAAATGAAAAGTTCATCCATGCAATGGCGAAGGCGATCCAAAAATTACCTCGATGACACAAAAAATCAATACTAAATCAACCGCTGATCGTCGCCTCCGAGTGATGCTCGGAGCCCATTTTGTGTGGCTAGGGGTAGTGTGCCTTCTTGGGGGTTGGTGGTGGCGCCTTTTATTAAGACAAGCGGGAAGAATTGCCGAGCTAGAACAAAGTCAAGGTTGGGCTAAAAACCTGACAGAAAATTATTGGCATCGAACTCAGCGAATGCTTTTCTGGGAGTCTGCTACTTTTTTTAGTCTGCTTTTAGCGAGTACCGCTCTTTTGTTTTGGCTTTATTGGAGAGATGTAAAACGGGCACGTGGGCTGCAAGCATTTTTTGCATCAGTGACTCATGAACTCAGAACGCCACTTACCAGCATTCGTCTTCAAGCTGAATCCATTGCCGATAATCTTTTAGAGGATGCTTCTCAGAAAAAGCTCGTGCATCGACTTATGGAAGATAGCATTCGCTTAGAGGCGCAAGTTGAAAGAACTTTAGAATTGGCGAGAGTGGAGGGCGGCGGACCTGTTTATATACAACAAATAGAGGTCAAGCCTTGGTTAGATCGATTTTTGAAATCTTGGGCTGCTGATTATCGGGAAAAAGTAGAATGTCAGTCTAAGATTGACGATGCGATCATTGAGGCGGATCCCACAGCTTTAAAAGTGATATTTAAAAACCTCTTAGAAAATTCTGTGAGACATGCGAAACGCGAAAAGGTGATCATTTCCATTACGTCTGTTTTCAAGGACAAAACCATCATCCTTGTATTGAAGGATGATGGACAAGGATTTTTAGGGGATGAGAAAAAGCTGGGCAAGATTTTTCAAAAGGGAGTGTCTTCTTCTGGCACAGGAGTGGGGCTCTATTTAGTAAAAGTATTGATGAAAAGAATGGGAGGGTGGGTTCACTATTCTTCTTGTAGTAATGCCTTAGGTAATAATCCCTCAAGTAATAATCCTTCCGGTAATAATCCTTCCGGTATAATCCCTCAGGCTTTGAAGTTTCACTCTGTTTTAAGGAGGGGATGCTTCATGGTTGATCGCTATTCTTCAAGGCTTCTTCTTCTAGAGGATGAAAAAAATGTAGGCTTAACCCTTGTTGAGCGTCTCGAAAAAGAAGGGTTTGAGGTAGTTTGGGTGTCCTCCGTTGCAGCAGCACAATTGGAAATTTCTCAGCGCAGTTTTGGCTTGGCTCTTCTTGATGTCGGATTACCAGATGGATCCGGTTTTGAAGTGGCTAGTTTTTTGAGAGAAAGACAACCCGGTACAGCAGTTATTTTTCTCACGGCATTTGGCACTCCAGAAGATCGAATTCGGGGTCTAGAGTTGGGGGCAGAGGATTATGTAGTGAAGCCCTTTCATCTGAAAGAATTGATTTTAAGAGTACGTAATGGACTCAAGCGAGCAAAATATTTAGCAGGCAATAGTGAAGATGAAAATTCGAGTGTGATTGTAGGAAGAGCGAAAATTCATTTTCAGAGGTTCGAAGCAGAAGTGCACGGTGAAGTCCATCCATTGACTCATAAAGAAGCATCTTTATTAAAACTTCTTGTCGAAAGAAGGGGTTGTGTCGTCAGTCGCGATGATATCCTCAACCATGTATGGTCTGAAGATGAGTTTCCAACTCCCAGAACCGTAGATAATTTTATTATGCGATTGAGGCGATTAGTTGAAGTGAATCCAGATAGTCCTGAAATCATTAAAAGTGTGCGGGGGATAGGGTACCAATTATTATGAGTTTATTTACTAAAGCGATTTTGAAGCAAAATGATTTAAGGCCACCCGTTTGGTTTATGCGTCAAGCGGGGCGTTATCATTCGCATTATCAGAGATTGAGAAAAAGTTCTTCATTTATAGATCTTTGTAAAATCCCGGAAATCGCTTGTGAAGCAACGATGGGACCGATTCGAGATTTTAATTTTGATGCCGCAATTTTGTTTTCAGATTTACTTTTTCCACTGGAAGCCATGGGGATGGGGCTTAAGTATGAAGAGGGTCCTCAGTTGGACTGGCATCTTCGAGACGTATCGGATCTCAAGCGTTTGAAGGGGGGGCGTTCGCTGGTCGAATCGCTTTCGTTTCAAGCACGAGCTTTGGAGTTAATTAGAAAGGAATTGCCGCAGGATAAAGGTCTTTTAGGATTTGTAGGTGGTCCATTAACTTTATTTTGTTACGCGGTTGAAGGAAGTCATAAGGGAGATCTCAGTTCCGCTCGTCAGGGACTTCATGACGGAAGATGGAATGGTTTTTTTGAAAAGCTTGTGGATCTTTTAGTTGAGAATATGGTTCTACAAACCAATGCAGGTGCTGACGTGATTGCAGTCATGGACACTTGTGCGGGGGAGTTTGATTCTTCTATCTACAAAAAAACAGTGGTTCCTTATTTGGAGATAGTGTTGCGTCAGTTTAAAGAGAGTTGTCCCGCTACCCCTGTTATTTATTATTCTAAAAGGACTGGGCCTGAACATTGGGAGAGCTTGAAAGGGTTACCCATTCAAGGGTTAGGTGTGGATTGGCATCACGATTTAGCGCAGGTTTTATCGGACTGGGGTGGTACTTGGGCAATTCAAGGGAATATAGATCCTCAATGGCTCTTTCTGGATCCGGTTGAGTTGGAGCTTCGCTTGAAGAGAGTTTTTGGGGCGGTCAAACAATTACCAGCGGAGAAGAGACGTGGCTGGATCTGTGGATTAGGTCACGGTGTATTACCTAAAACTCCAGAGGCTAATGTACGGCTTTTTTTAAGACTTCAGAAACAAATGTTTTCAGGGGTTGTAAAATGAAAGTTTCTTCGTCTTTACTTAAGAAATATAATATTCCAGGACCTCGTTATACGAGCTATCCTACAGTGCCTTATTGGGCTGTTACTCCTACCGAAGAAGAGTGGCTGGAAAGTATTGCTCAGGCGTTAGATGAAAGTGAAAAGCGGGGGATTGGAGCCGCACTGTATATTCATATCCCTTATTGTCAAAGTCTTTGCACGTACTGTGGATGTAATACTCGCATCACTCGGAATCATAGTGTCGCTAAGTCCTACATTTCTAGTGTATTGAAAGAGTGGGCACTTTATTTAGCTCGGCTCAATCGAAAAATCACACCAAAAATCACAATAGGAGAGATCCATTTAGGAGGAGGCACCCCGACTTTTTTAAGTCCATCTGAATTGGAGGAGTTAGTTGACGGCATCTTATCTGCTGCCGAGGTCACGCAAACAGCAGAGTTTTCTGTAGAGGCGGACCCCAGAGTCACGCAGCCAGAGCATTTACTGGCGCTCTATAAAAGAGGATTTAAGCGGTTGAGCTTGGGAATTCAGGATTTTGATCCTAAGGTTCAGGAGATTGTTCATCGAGTTCAATCCGAAGAAGAAGTTTTGAGGGTGACACAAGCGGCGAGGGAGATGGGTTATACCAGTATCAATTATGATTTGATTTATGGATTGCCCTATCAAACTTTGCAGAGTGTGGCGAATACAGTGGAGGTCGTTCGAAAGCATCGCCCTGATCGTATCGCTTTCTATGGGTACGCCCATGTGCCTTGGATCAAGCCGGGTCAGCGTCGGTTTACGGAAGCTGATTTGCCGTCTGGAGATGACAAACGAGCGCTTTATGAGCTGGGTCGGAAGATGCTTGAAGAGGTGGGATATCACGAAATAGGGATGGATCATTTTGCACTTGAATCGGATACTCTTTGGAAATCGGCTTTGAATGAATCATTGCATCGAAACTTTATGGGTTACACTGCAAAGCAGGTTTCTCCTCTGATTGGTTTGGGAGTTTCTGCCATAGGAGATTCTTGGAGCGCCTTTGCGCAAAATGAAAAACTCGTTGAGACTTACCAGGCCAGAGTTGAAAAGGGTGAAATTCCTATTCATAGAGGGCATATTTTAACTGATGAAGATCGAATTCTCCGACGACATATTTTAAATTTAATGACACGGATGCAAACAGAATGGAGTTCGGCTGAGTTGGATACACCTCATTTGGCGACTGTTCCAGGGCGATTGAAAGAACTCGAAGCGGATGGTTTGGTTCAATTGTCATCGAATTCTTGTCAAATCACTGAAAAGGGGCGGGTTTTTTTAAGAAATATTTGTATGGCCTTTGATGCACGTTTAATTCAAAAGGCACCTACGACGGAACTGTTTAGTCGAACGGTTTAAAAATGATTGGAACGCTCAATTTAAATCAACGAGATGTGACAGTAGTAGGAGGCGGAATCGCCGGGCTACTGATTGCATATAAGCTTGATAAAAAAGGGTATCATGTTCGGTTGATTGAATCGGAAACTACTTTGGGGGGTTTGATCCGAACTGAGCGAACCCCGTGGGGGATAGCGGAAAGAGCGGCGCATTCGATTTTAGTGACCGAAAAGGTACGTCGTTTTTGTGATGAGCTGGGAGTTGAATTAGTCGGAATCCGACGTGATTCAAAGGCGCGCTTTATTTTAAGAAATGGAAAAATGAAACGCTTTCCTCTTCGGGCGAGCGAAGTGATTGAGGCGTTCACT
The DNA here is from genome assembly GCA_963758495.1 of Oligoflexia bacterium. Classification (GTDB taxonomy): domain Bacteria; phylum Bdellovibrionota; class UBA1018; order UBA1018; family UBA1018; genus CAVWVI01. The sequence goes on along the minus strand of CAVWVI010000003.1, from coordinate 1,289,643 downwards.
CGTGCTTACTTTGTTTTAGCGGATTCGAAAACCGAGCCAGAGAAATTGAGTGTGAGTCAGTGGGTAAAAAGGTATTTGGGTCAGGCTTCACTGGATTATTTATTTAATCCTATGATCCATGGGATCTACGGAGCGGATCCCCTGGAAATTTCAATAGGCGCTGCTTTTCCATCGTTAGTCGTGCCGCGTGGACATTCTTTCTTGAGTTATCAATTGTCAAAATTAATCCATAGAAATCACTGGAAAAATCAGTGGAAAAATTTTGGAAAAAAAATGTGGAAGAAAGTTCACAATCAGGATGGGAATACAAAACCCGTCATGATGGCTCCGAAGAACGGTATGGAGGATCTCGTTCATCATTTGGAGAAGAGACTGCGTGAAAGATTGGGAGACCGATTAGTGACTGGAATGCCTGTAAAGGAACTGCCCGTAGCCGGGAATATCATTCTGACTGTTCCGGCAGGTGTTGCGGGGGGGTTACTAGAAGGGCATGATCATAAGCTGTCTCGTGCGTTACAGGAGGTTCCTTATACGTCATTGGTCTGCGCCAGTGTTTTTGTGAAAAAAGACAAATTGGCACGCGTTCCTCAAGGTGTGGGTGTCCTGATTCCTGAAAAGGAAGGACGTAGTTGTCTGGGGGTTCTCTTTAATTCGAGTGCTTTTGTAGATCGTGTCTTAAATGAGGATGAATTTGTTTCAATGACGGTCATGTTGGGTGGAGCTGCGCATGTGGAAGTGTTTCACTCTGAAGAAAGCCGTATTCAGGAAGTCATCGAGACGGAGCTACGCTTTCTTTTTGGGCTACGGGGCACCGTGGATGGTTGTGTGATTCATCAATGGCAACAAGCAATACCTCAGTACGGCGAAAAGTTGATGACGGCATGGGAGATGGCAAAAAGCGGATGGTGTTCTCAGCCTGGAAGAATTCTCTTTGGAAACTATACTGGCCAGGTGAGTTTGCGGGGGATGATTGAGACGATAACAAAAGGATAGGGACTTGTGGCAGCGTAAAGATCCCGTCCCCCGCTGTCACAAGTCCCTATCTTTGATTCAGTACGACCCAGACTGCAATCAAGCTCCACCATTACTGCTCTCAAAGTGCCCAGAGTTGAGCTTGATTGTAGTTTGGGCACTGAGTCCTGCATTCTTTACTCCTATGCATTTTAGTCCAGAATTGTAACTTACCTTGGATAATAACCAAATAATGGATATAATTACCTTGGATAATGTCCATTATTTGGTTATTATCCAAGGTAATATGAAACGTGAATTACAAGACGTCCTGATTCAGTGGAAAAACCAAGCGGAACGCCTCCCTCTTATTCTTCGAGGTGCCAGGCAGGTGGGTAAGAGCTATCTTGTTGAAAACTTTGGCAGTGAACATTTTAAGTCGGTGATCACTCTTAATTTTGAGCTTCAGCCTTCTTTGGGTAGGGCCTTTGAGGCTCTGGATCCTTTTAAAATTATTTCAACTCTTGAAATCTTGACGAATAGGAGTATTCGCCCAGGTGAATGTTTGTTGTTTTTTGATGAAATTCAAGAATGTCCAAAAGCTTTGCTGTCATTACGCTATTTCAAAGAAAAGCTTCCGCAGCTTCATGTGATAGGCGCAGGTTCACTTTTAGAGTTTACATTGCAGGAAGAAAAGTTCTCCTTTCCGGTAGGTAGGGTTCAATTCATTTATTTAAAACCTCTCTCATTTCAAGAGTTCTTAGACGCATTGGGGGAAAATAAAATAATAGAGTATTTATCTAAAATTACTTTATCAGACCAGTTCGAGAGTGGGCTTCATGAACATATATTGATTCTATTCAAACAATATCTCCTTGTGGGGGGAATGCCGGCGGCTGTAAAAGCTTTTGTGGAAAGTAAAACGTTTTTAGAGTCTTATCGAATTCATCAAGCACTCTTGCAATCCTATCAAAGTGATTTCGGAAAGTATTCCACCAAGGCACAGCATAAATACCTTCAGCGCTTTTTCGAGAAAGCTCCTGGAGTCGTAGGGCAGCACTTCAAGTATGTTGAAATTGATCCTGAAGCTCGTTCTCGTGAGCTTAAAGTAGCACTTCAACAGCTCACATGGTCTGGGCTAGTTCACTGCATTTTTGAAACAAATGCTTCAGGTATTCCGCTGCAATCTCAAGTTGATGAGAAAAAATTTAAGCTTCTATTTCTAGATGTCGGTTTGTTACAAGCTGCGGGGAAAGTGAATCCACAGATGCCATGGGAAGAAGATATTTTACAAATTCGTTCAGGAGCGCTGGCCGAGCAAGTGGTAGGACAAGAGTTACTTGCATATCAAGACTGCTACGAGACCCCTCATCTTTATTTCTGGAAACGAGAAAAGAAGAATAGCTCAGCAGAAGTTGATTATGTAGTTCAAGTGGGATCTCGTATTATGCCAATTGAGGTTAAGTCTGGAAAAGGAGGTCACCTTAAATCACTTCACAAGTTTATGGAGGAAAAAAAAGCCCCCATGGGGTTAAAAATTTCTGCTGCACCTTTATCATTAGATGGAAATATTCTTTCAGTGCCTTTTTATTTGATTAAACACATTCCTCGATTACTTGCTAAACTAGATCAGTGAATTATAAGAAGCTGGAAATTTTAAAAAATAAAAATCTTCAAACTGTTCTTATCCTATTCTGGCTCACTCTCCTTGCATTTTGTATTTACGGGAAAAGCCTGGGGAACGGCTTTACGAATTGGGATGATTCGATTTTTCTAGGGAATGCTGCGATCCAGCATTTTGATCTTAAGAGAATTCTCAATACTGTATTAGTCAGTAATTATTATCCTTTGACCTTATTTAGTCTCAGTTTGGATTATCAATTAGGAGGTGGAAGCCCATTCGTTTTTCATCTAACGAGTCTTATTTTGCATGTCATCAATTCAATATTAGTGGTTAGCCTTTGTGTGAAGTTGTGGGATGGAAATCGCATCATTGCACTTTTGATCGCGTTACTTTTTTTGACGCACCCTGTGCATGTGGAAGCGGTATCCTGGGTTGCTGCACGTAATTATACAGTCTCTACTCTTTTTTTTCTTACTCACTCTTTTGGCCTATATTCGGTACATTCGTGTTTCATTGAGTTGGAAAAGTTATTGTGTCGTTTGGGTCGTGTTCGTTTTAACGCTTCTTTCTAAATCCATTGCCGTTGTACTTCCTGTTTTGTTTTTTGCATTAGATCAGCTTGAAAAACGAAAGATCACAACTCGCATGGTTCTGGAGAAGGTTCCATTTTTTATTCTATCTCTCGGGATGGGGTTATTCACTGCTCAAGGTTATTCAAATCATTTGCTTCATCCACCCGAAATTTTCAGCTTATCTTTATTGAGAAGGGGAATCTGGGCGGCAAAGGGTCTTGTGTTTTACCTTTATCAATTTGTCTATCCTCTGAAGTTGTCGGCTTATTATGATATTCGGCTGATTCATTTATCTAATCATATGTATATTCCGGTGTTGATCCTCGGATTGCTCCTCTTTGTGTATTGCATTACTCCGGGTTTGCGTTCGAAAGGTGCGACATTTGGAATGATGTTTTTCGTTCTTGCTTTGGTCCCCGTTTTAAAAATAATTCCATTTGGAGAATATTCTATTTTTAATGACAGGTATCTTTATCTTTCTAGTATTGGTTTACTGTTTTTCGTAGTGGGTACTGCGCATCAGTTCTTAAAAAGCAAAAAAGGGTATAAAGGGTATTTGGCTCCTGTTTTCTTATTTTTTATCGTAATTCTGGTTTGTACGCAGGGTCTTTTCACTTCTGAGAGATCGCTGGTGTGGGCGGATGGTGAGAGTTTATGGAAAGATGTTTTAGAGAAGTATCCTGGAACTGCCATGGCTCATAATAATTTAGGAAGGGTTTATTTTGAGAGAGGCGATTGGCCATTGGCGTTGGGTGAGTTTCAAAAAGCCAGAGATGCTCGTCCAGATTTAGATAAGGCTTATTATAATTTGGGATTGGTGGCAGAGCATCTGAGTCAGTTTGAGGACGCCGCAACTGATTACAAAAAAGCCATTGAGTTGAATCCGAGCTATGCAGAGGCTCATAATAACTTGGGAAACTATTATTCAAGACGAGGCGCACATTCGAATGCTCTCAATGAGTTTCTTTTGGGTATTCAGGCGGGCGCTCAATTTAAGGAAATCTACTTTAACGCTGCATGGTCCTATAAACAGTTGGGCAAAATGGAGGAAGCTCGGCACCTTCTCAGTCAAATACCGAATGAGTGAAGAAAGGCAGTGAAGGTGGGGCACCTTGAGGGTTATTTTTCACTTGTTAGGAAGAATGCGAGATAGGTGAAGTATCAGGTCCATTTTGCTCAAAAGAACTGGATTCGATTTGGCCCCAGGCGCGCTCTATTAATAGTATATATTATATATTTATCTTAAAGTTATCCTTTATATTGGCTATTTTTGGACGAATGCTTGAATCTGAGTTTATGGCACATCTTGCGCAGACACTTCAGAGCAGGGGGATAGATGGCAAAAAAAAAGGAGGGGTTCCCAGCGGGGATTATCATTCCGGTGACGTTGATTGTTTTAACTTTAATTGCATTATTTTTAATGAATCAAGTCCACGGTGCATAGGTCTGAGAACATCACGCGTTGAGCACATGGCTGGTTGGCTTTTGAATTGCAATTGCCGTTTTCATGAATGTGAGAACATGGCTGGCGATCCTGGCGCTTTTGATCGGTATTTGTGGCTGTGGTAGGGGGGATTTGGATTCTTCCTTGCCTATTTCTAGTAATCCTCCCATGGAATTTTCCCCAGGTATGACAACTGTAGTGGGTTCTGCTCAATTTGGCAGCCAGTGTCCATATGGATCATTTTCTGCTCCCCATGAGGTTCCATTGGAGCTTTGGAGTTGTCCAATAGGATTACCTTCAGTTGAACTCGTCGAGCCATTGCAGCCTCTGGTCTTGCAGGCGGATTGTAAAAAGAAGACTTTAGATATACGAGGGATTACTCCGCATTCTGGTGCAGCAAATACGTGGGAAGTGATGCCTGATGGAAGCTTTTATCTGATCATTGATGCTGGAATGGCTAAGTTGAAAAATGATGGCTCAGGGACTCTCAATTGTGCGACTCCCTTGACCGGGAATCTCTGGGGAAAAATTGATTGTACAGATCGGGATAAAGCAAAGATTCACGTAGAGACAGTGTGGTGGCTTGGACAACCTTATCAGTCAGTGATTGCTCCTTTTCCATACCCTTCTCGCACTCCCTATCCGGGTTCTTCTTCAACTCCAACCTCAACTTCAACCCCAGATTCAACTCCAACTCCAACTTTATCTCCGTCGCCATCTTTGTCTCCAATTCCGTCTCCTTCTCCGTCTCCTTCCTTACCGCTTAGAAGATCCGAAGTTTCATGGGCCTTATCTCCTGAGTCATTACCTTCGTCCGTTCCTTCAATGGTGCCGATAACAACTCTACCGTCCTCAGTGCCATCTCCGCTTCCCGTGATACATCCATCAGCGACTCCTTCAGGAATGCCTTCAACACCTTCGGCTGGCGGAAGCAGTGCGTTACCTGAATGTAAGTTGCCGAGGGGTTGTTATTTTCATAACATTACACATATCAATCAGTGTTCTTGAGCAAACGTCATTCATCTGCGATATATATTTAGAAGATGAATGAAAATAAGTTTTGGTGTGCCCACTGTGTCACTGTTCTTCCCGATGCGGAGATTCGGTATGAGGAAAAAAACAGTCTATCCATTTATGTGAAGTTTGATTTAACGCGGGAGGCCTTAGCGGAGTTTTCTGAGTTGAAAAATGTTGCATTAAATGCAGGCGCTGTTCGAACGAGTATTTTAGTTTGGACAAAGACGCCTGGGATTCTCTCTGAAACTCTTGGCATTACGTTGAGCTCACGAATGCAATACATCGCCATTCTCATTCCTACTTTGGATGGGAATGAAATCTGGATTTTGGGACAGCCATTTCAAGAAGCGATAGAAAAAATCGCAGGCTTTGAAAAATTATCTGAACCTCTCCTGATATTTAACGCAGAGAGGTTAGATCGACAGTCTGTTCAACATCCTTTCTTGCCGAAAAAGCTCCTGATGAGTGTTGGAGATCATTGTCCAATGGGCACATGGGGTACACTGGGTACACTCGGTGTCGGAACGAGTGTAGTTCATGGTGCACCTGTCGAACTTCAATCGGATGGGCCAATCATTGCTGAACTTCAAGAATCAGGAAGTCTTTTAGTAGCATGCCAAGATATTCAACAAAGGGATCCCTATTGTGGGCGTTGCCGCTCACCGGTTATTTTACGAACAACAACTAATCAATCTATTCGCGGTCGATAACTACTTAGATCTGTGTCATAGATGTGTGGAGGGAGTTTCATGAAACGAGCGTTAAAAAAGTCGACTACAATAAACAAGTACGTCATTTTATTGATTGTTACCGGCTCAGTCATTCTTTTTGATCAATTGACTAAAGCTTGGATTCTAGATCGATTTAAATTAGGTGAAAGTCTTCCGGTAGTATTAGATTTTTTCAATTTAACTTACGTTCAGAATAAAGGGGCGGCTTTTGGACTCTTAGCCCAGGCGGATCCAAAGTTTCGAGTCCCCTTCTTTATTGTGGTTCCTATAGTCGCTTTATTTTCGATTATTTATGTTTTTCAGAAGGTTCCAGATCAGGATAAGAAACTTGCAACGGCGCTTTCTCTTGTGATTGCGGGAGCCATTGGAAATCTATATGATCGATTGACATTAGGATTTGTGATTGATTTTCTCGATTTTCATTGGAAGTGGGGATACCATTTCCCCGCATTTAATATAGCGGATTCCGCAATTTGTGTGGGAGTGGGTTTAATCATGTTGGATCTATTTACTCAAAAGGGACATCAAGTTCATGCATCCTTTACTTCTTAAAATAGGGCCAATTCCAATTCATACTTACGGGTTCTTGATTGCGACGGGGTTTTTAATTGCCCTTTCAGTGATTAAGCGGCTATCTATTCGAACAAAACTTGATGTTGAAAAAGTACTCGATTTAACTTTTTGGAGTCTCTTAGTGGGATTCTTAGGGGCTCGAATCCTCTACGTCATTACGCGTTGGAATTCCTTTGCAAATGATCCGTTAGATATCTTCCGAATTTGGGAAGGTGGGCTCGTATTCCTGGGGGGGCCGATCGCGACTATTCCATTTGTGATTTGGTATGTCCGCAAACATAAATTACCTGTTTGGAAAGTACTCGACGTTTTGACTCCGGGGCTAGTCATTGCTCATGCGTTTGGTCGCTTAGGTTGCTTAGCAGCGGGTTGCTGTTATGGAAAACCGACAGGAACTTCTTTTGGCGTTCGTTTGTATTCAGAGCTAGTGGAACGGCAATTTCAAGGGATACCCCTTCACCCTACGCAATTGTATGAATCGGGTTCGCTATTTTTGCTTTTTTTAGGCCTTTTGGTGGTGTTTCGTCGTAAGTTGTTTGATGGCCAAGTGGCTCTTACTTATTTATTGATTTATCCGATTATACGAAGTGTGATTGAAGTTTTTCGAGGAGATTTAATTCGAGGATTTGTTATTGATGATGTTTTGTCTACCAGTCAATTTATCTGTATTTTTATCTTTATAGGTGCAGCAATCGCCTTGTTTTTACGACTGAAGCAAGTTGAAAATAAAGATCAATCGATGCAAAATATAAAGGCCCAAAATATAAAGGATGATAAAGGGGTGAGTAGCGCGTGACAGTCTATCTGTTCAGTTTTGCCTTTTTCCTCGGATCCATCCCGTTTGGTCTCTTGGTGGCGCGAATTTTTAAAGTTAAAAACTTGGACCAAAGAGGAAGTGGTAACATAGGAGCAACTAATGTATCTCGGGTCATTGGATTTTGGCCGGCTGGTTTTGTAACCTTTCTTTTAGATGTAGGAAAAGGCTCATTGGCGGTTTTCTTGGTGACTTCTTTGGGTGTTCAATTTTTAACCTTACTTTTTGGAGGGGTCGTCGAATTTACGAGTCTGGACATTACGCCTTCACTTCAATGGGCTACTGGACTTTTAGTGATGCTGGGTCATTGTTATTCTCCCTGGCTCAACTTTAAAGGAGGCAAGGGCGTTGCGACTGCCTTTGGAGTCATTTTGATTCTTTCCCCCATTGCCGCATTGGCGGGGGTGATTGGGTTTGTTTTAGCATTTATTCATAAACGAATTGTTTCGCTTGCCAGTATTTCTGGATTACTGGTAGCGGCGATTGCTTGTCTGATTTGGAATCCAATAGGGGTTCATCTTTGGATAGGCGTGGCGATGTTATTTCTTGTGCTCATTCGACATGAGGTCAATATTGATGCATTATTGGAAAATACAGAAAAGCCTTTCTATTAAAAAATTATTGAGAATAGAGATCTTTTTCTATTTTTGTATTTGTCTTTGTATTTGTCTTTGTAATTTTCTTTGTTTTGGTTCGATCAGTCAGGCTCGTGAAATCGTTGATGCTACGAAAAGTAAAATTCAGGTGGTGGATCACCCTCAGAGAGTGGTGACATTGACGCCTTCCCTCGCTGAGCTTGCAGCAGATGTGTTGGGAAATGATTTAAATAGAATTATAGGTGTCAGTGAATCTACCGATTATCCCCCTGGGTTAAAAAAGGTACCCAATCTAGGGCCTTCTCATTCTTTTAATTTCGAGAAAGTGATTTCACTTAAGCCGGACCTTGTTCTTGCAACCTTAGATGAAAACCCTCAGGATCAGGTGAGTCACTTGAGAGAGATGGGCATCTCGGTCGTTACGGTAGCCACGAGTGACTTTCAGGAAGTGCAAGACTCAATTCATTTAGTTTCTCTTGCTCTAGGTTTTTCTGATGTCGGAAATCAAATGGTTTCTCAGCTCACAAGAGGTTTGGATCGAATCCGTGCCAGAGCAAACTCTCATGCTCCTCTGAAAGTACTGCTTCAAATTCAAGATGATCCCGTGATTGTAGTAGGTAAAAAATCTTTTCTACACTCGGCGCTCCTGACGGTTGGGGCTGCTAATCTTTATCAAGATTTAGAGGCTCCTTACCCGCGGCCTTCTTTGGAAGATATTTTACACCGGAATCCAGATGTGATTATTCTTATTGCCTTGGGGGATAATATAAGGCCGTTTCAAGAGATGGCGGCAAACTGGTCCCAGTTTCCTCAATTGAAGGCAGTGAAAAATCACCGAGTTCATGTGCTAAAAAGCGATGCGCTTCTGCGTCCCTCATTACGAATTTTGGAAGGGTTGTCCCTTTTGGAGCAAACAATCTATGGGAAAAAATAAACTTTTTAAAATTTACGCTGGAGGTGTTTTCTTGTGGGTTGGGGCTTTTTTCTTAGCCCTTAGATTAGGGGTAGTTCATGACGCGGACTCGGAGTTGATCTTTCAGATTAGATTTCCAAGAACGCTTTTAGCGTCAGCTTTAGGAGTCGGGCTTTCGGTTGCAGGCGCTTCTTTGCAGACCCTTTTCTCAAATCCACTGTGTGAGCCTTATACTTTGGGGATTTCATCTGGATCGGCTTTAGGTGCGGTGCTGGGTATTTCCCTCGGTCTCCAGTGGATGGTTGTAGGAGTGGCGGGGACAGCGTTTGTGGGTGCGATTTTATTTGCCGTCATTCTCTACTTGATTTCATTGAGGCCAGGAATTGGAAATGTCACACTTTTGTTGGTAGGAATGATGTTGGGTTTCTTAGGGTCAAGTCTGGTGGCGATCTGGCTTACGTTTTCGAATCCGAATGGAATACAGGGCGCTGTGGGATGGCTTTTTGGAGATTTATCTAGAGCTCGCTTGAAGGGTGCGGTTTTTACGATGGGCGGTGTACTGGGGTTGACGACCTTAATCTGGGGGCAATGGAAAGAGTTGGATGCGCTCCTCATGGGCGAAGAGGGGGCTTGTGCGTTGGGAGTGGATGTCGCAAATGTGCGGAGAAGAGTGATTGTGCTGACTTCTCTTTTGATCGGACTTTGTGTCAGCGCCGGTGGAATGATTGGATTTGTAGGTTTAGTCATACCTCATTTTGCAAGACGATTAGTGGGTTCATTACATATCACTCTTATTCCTCTTTGTGCAATGGGCGGCGCGATCGCACTCATTGTTGCAGACTGTGCTTCGAGAGTGATTTTGCAGCCCTATGAGATTCCGGTTGGAATTGTGACGGCTTTGGTCGGTGCACCTTTATTTCTATGGGTTATGTTGAGAAGAGTGGAGGTTCAGTGAGTGTGTCGGTCGTTTTAGGAGCTTACGGAATCTGTTACAACTGGAATCACAGACCGCACAAGATGGAGCGAAAGAACGTTCTTGAAGACGTATCCTTTGAGCTTTCTCGTGGTGAATTTGTCGCACTTCTGGGGCCCAGCGGTTCTGGAAAATCAACTTTGATGAAAGTCGTCTCGGGTATCCTTCCGATTGTGCGGCCTCGATGTTCAGGGCTAGTTCGGTATTTAGGACATGAGTTTTTAACCCTACCGCACTATCGGCGTGCGCAAACGATTGCGTATGTTGCACCCGACTTAAAAGCAGAATTCCCTTTGACTGCGGAAGAAGTCGTATTTTTAGGCCGAACTTGCCAGGGTCGTGGCCATGGATGTGATTCCGATGCGGATCGTGCTGCGGTTCGTTGGGCTATGGAAAAGTGTTTATGTTGGAATTTGAAAGATAGAAATTTAAATAGTTTAAATAGAGGAGAGAGGCAGCTTGTGGCTTTAGCACGTGCTCTCGCCCAAGGCTCAAAAATTCTTTTCTTAGATGAAGCGCTTTCTGCGATGGATCTCCATCATCAAGTCGCGATAGGGAAAATGTTAAAGGGTCTAACGACGGAAGGTTGGTCGGTGCTTTTAGTGGCTCGGGATGTGAATCTGGTTTCAGAGTGGGCGGATACAGGAATTTTTTTGAGATCGGGTAAAATGATCTTTCAAGGCCCGATTCCTCTCAAGGACTTGCTTTTGTCCTACTTTCATACTACTATAGTAGTATGAAGAAAAAAGCTTCTATTTCCGTTTCAGAACAGTTACTTAAAATGATTGATCAACTTCCCCAAAAGCCGACTCGCTCAGAGGTTGTTGAAGAGGCACTTGTTCTTTATTTTAGGAATCGTAAGGCCATCGAACGGGATAATTCTGATTTAGCTATTTTGAATCAACACAGCAAAGCACTCAATGAAGAAGCCTTGGATGCGTTGGAGTTTCAATCTTCCATCTAGAGGGCATAAAGAATGAAGCGAGGCGAACTTTATCGGATTTATCGTGGAAATAAAAATGACCCTAAAGATTTTCGTGTCTTCGTAGTTGTGAGCAGGCAAGTATCCATTGATTCAAGTTTTTCGACGGTAATCTGTGCGCCAGTATATTCTCGTTCGGATGGTCTATCTACTCAGTTTGAAGTAGGAGTTTCAGAGGGGTTGAAAAAAAATTCTTCTGTATTTTGTGATGAATTGCTGAGTATTGAAAAATCTAAGCTCACTCATTTAATTGGGTCGCTAGACTCGCGAAAAATAGCACAGCTAGAAAAGTGCCTCAAAATCGCAGTAGGTGTGGAATAATTCGAAATTTAGTGTCTCATCTCCGCACTCCACTTCACGCTTTCAGCTCACTCGGTCGCTCAAGTCAAAAGAGACCTCTAGTGTTAAGTTTACTTACAGAAAGGAGCCTGCGGGTCTTTGGCGCAGAGGTAGGCTTTGATCTGGGCGTTCTCTTGCTTTAGTGTGGCATTCTCGGCCTTGACCGAGGCAATGGATTGATCATGCATTATAAGCCAAGTGCGGACCTCTTTCATGGCCTCTATGATAGGGGCAATCAGCATGGAGTATGCAACAGATTTGAATCCAGTATTCTTGTTCTCCGATACTGCTTGAGGGAAGATCTTTTCAACTTCTTGAGCAATGACTCCTAGTTCCTGCCGATCGCTAAGGTTCATTTCTGGGTGCTCATTCTTACGCCAATTAAAAGTAACTCCTCGAAGATCTTTAATTTTGTTAAGCGCATCTGGAATGTGGGCAATGTCCTTTTTTAAGCGGATATCTGATGTATTGTTATAGGCTGACGTTCCTGCCACAGAACCATTCACTTGGAGGGTATAACTAGGACTTGTTGTTCCGATACCGACGTTGCCACTGGTCACATTCAGGGTAGTCGTCCAAGAAGGAGCAGAGGCCCCGTTGCTGGTGAGGACTTGTCCAGAAGTTCCAGTAGCAGTAGCCGTGATAGGACCTGTTCCGCCTCCTAAGAGGATTCCGTTTTGGGTGAAAGAAACAGCTCCTGTTCCACCCCCCGCTACGCTCAAGTATGACCAAAAGGGAGCATTAGGTGCGTTGTAGATCAATGTGTATCCAGGAGCACCAGTACCCGTCCAAGAAGGAGCAGAAGCCCCGTTGCTGACTAAGAGGCCTCCAGCGGCGCCAGCGGAGGTAGTACCGGAAGCAGTAGCAGAGCTGCCGTAGAGAATGCCCCCTGGGGTGAGAGCGGTGGTAGAACCCGTACCGCCATTAGCGACAGGAATAGTTCCAGTCAGAGAAAGAGTAGGAGTGAGTCCACCGGAAGAAGCGAGAGGAGCAGAAGCGCTTACGCTCGTCACAGAAGAAGTAGGAGTGGTCCAACTGAGATTCCCACTGGTATCAGAAGAAAGAACCTGTCCAGAAGAAGAAGCTAGAGCACCTGGCCATGTAAGATTAAAGTGATTAGTCATCGAATTAGGAACGATCATGTTGGTATAGCCGCCGGATCCGCTAGTAATATAATAACTAGGTGAAGCAGCGGCATTGAGAGTAAGAGAACTACTCCAATAAGGAGCAGAAGCCCCGTTGCTGGTGAGGAGCTGCCCAGTAGTTCCCGCAGCAGAAGTACCGGAAGCAGTAGCAGAGCTGCCGTAGAGAATGCCCCCTGGGGTGAGAGCGGAGGCAGAACCCGTACCGCCATTAGCGACAGGAATTGTTCCAGTGAGAGAAATAGTAGGAGTGGTTCCACCGGAAGAAGCGAGAGGAGCAGAAGCCCCTACGCTGGTGACAGATCCACTACTCAGAGTGGTCCAACTGAGATTCCCACTGCCATCCGACGTGAGGGCTTGTCCAGCGGAGGAAGCGACAGCACTTGGCCATTTAAGAGAATAAGAAGTGACGGTAGCAGGAACGGCCATGGTGAGAGTTCCCGAAGTGCTTCCTGTGAGTAAATGAGAAGGAGCCGTGAGACTGGTTGTAAAGCGACCCGTTCCACTGACGTCAAGGTTGTATGCAGGACTTGTTGTGCCGATGCCGACGTTGCCTGCTTGTGTCATTGTCATGATGTATATTGGTATTGAGATAAAAAGAGAAGTTATTCGCTGTTGAAGCACCGATATTGGTTCCCATTAACCACTGTCCTGCGCCGCCTGCAGAGATATTTGAAGAGCGAAAACCTATAGAGCTTTCAGTGTTAGTTCCATTACCCATCACTTCTAGTACTCCCCAACTGGCAGTACCAAGAATACTCAGAGGGTTAGCAGGACTCGTCGTTCCAATGCCGACGTTGCCAGTGGATGTGATCCTCATTCTTTCTGCCAGTGGGTTAGTACCACTATTACCTGTGGTTTTAGTCGAGAACATCATGTTGCCAGCAAAATTACCGTCATCAGCTGCTTGGATCTGAGCGGAGGGGGTATATCCACCGAGGGTACGAAACTGGATCGTAGCACTCCCATCGCCGGTATTGTTTAATGTGAGGGTCGGACCAGAGGATGATGCAACTTCAAACTGAGTGTTCGGACTCGTCGTCCCAATTCCGACGTTGCCTAGCAGAGTCACATTGGCGCCCGTATTTCCAATAGACAATGGCTTAGCCGTGATTCCGTCTGTTCCTACGGAATCTATTGTTACTATGCCACCTCCCGAATTGGTTTGAAGACGGAATACGGCATTGGTAGAGTTCTGCGTCATAGTAGCGCTATCACCAATCCAAAGTTGTCTATTGTTAGTACGATTGACTCCGAGTAGGAAAGCAACACCGCTTGTTGAGCTATTGCCTGCATTATAAAATTCCTGGCCTGTCAGATTGAGTCGAGAGGAAAGTTGTGTGGAGTTAAAAAGTTCCAGTTCCCCTCCAGGGCTTGTCGTTCCGATGCCGACGTTGCCACTGGTCACATTAAGGCCGTTTGAGCCTGTCATGAGAGAACTAAAGGTTTTAGCGCCTGCAAAAGTTTGTGTCGTAGTGTTCACTAATCCTGGGTTAGTAGAAGAAGCGCTTTGTGCATAAATGCTTGTACCTGAGATCGTTAAGCCATTTGAGTTTGCAGTTTGTCCGTCAAAAGATCCCACGGTTGTGACGTAATTTCCCGAAGCCTGTAAAGAAGTCCAACTGAGATTCCCACTGGCATCCGAGGTGAGAGCTTGCCCAGCGGAAGCGACAGCACTGGGCCATTTAAGAGAATAAGAAGTGACAGTAGCAGGGACAGTCAGGGTGAGAGTTCCAGAAGTGCTGCCTGTGAGTAAATGGGAAGGAGCAGAAATCGAAGTGAAAGAAGGAGTAGCAGTCCAAGAAGGAGCAGAAGCGCCGTTGCTGATCAAGACGTTTCCAGCAGAACCGGCAGCAGTGGTACCGGAAGCAGTAGCAGAGCTACCGTAGAGAACGCCCCCTGGGGTGAGAGCTGTGCCAGAACCCGTACCGCCTTGAGCCACAGCGAGTGTACCTGAGGTGATAAGAGAAGCAGAGATGTTAGGGATGTCACTTGCACTGAGAGTACCCCAGATAGGTGCAGCAGAGACTGAGCCAGTTCCAGTCGAAGTTAAAAACTGTTTAGTCGATGAGGTATTTCCCGCCAGTCGAGTGCCAGCGCCGGAAGTGCCTCCATAGATCGTATCACCTAAAGTAGTCATAGGAGAGAGGTTATTGAAAGCAATGCTTGCACTCGTTGCACCTGTACCACCGCCAGCCACGCTTAAGACTCCCCAAGAAGGATTAGCCGAGGAACCTCCGCTGATGAGAGGAAGTGAGGTGGAGGAGTTAGGAGCCAATACATTCATCGCATTTCCAGAACCGCTGAGAACCACCCCGTATTGGTTTGCTGTGTAAGTGGTATTTCCAGAAGTCGTTCCAGTAATGGTTGAGCTAAAGGTTTTAGCACCTGCAAAAGTTTGTGTCGTAGTGTTCACTAATCCTGGGTTAGTAGAAGAAGCACTTTGTGCATAAATGCTTGTACCTGAGATCGTTAAGCCATTTGAGTTTGCAGTTTGTCCGTCAAAAGATCCCACGGTTGTGACGTAATTTCCCGAAGTCTGTAAAGAAGTCCAACTGAGATTCCCACTGGCATCCGAGGTGAGAGCTTGCCCAGCGGAAGCGACAGTACTGGGCCATTTAAGAGAATAAGAAGTGACAGTAGCAGGAACGGCCATGGTGAGAGTTCCGGAAGTGCTTCCTGTGAGTAAATGAGAAGGAGCAGAAATCGAAGTGAAAGAAGGAGTAGCAGTCCAAGAAGGAGCAGAAGCGCCGTTGCTGATCAAGACGTTTCCAGCAGAACCGGCAGCAGTGGTACCGGAAGCAGTAGCAGAGCTACCGTAGAGAACGCCCCCTGGGGTGAGAGCTGTGCCAGAACCCGTACCGCCTTGAGCCACAGCGAGTGTACCTGAGGTAATGAGAGAAGCAGAGATGTTAGGGATATCACTTGCACTGAGAGTACCCCAGATAGGTGCAGCAGAGACTGAGCCAGTTCCAGTCGAAGTTAAAAACTGTTTAGTCGATGAGGTATTTCCCGCCAGTCGAGTGCCAGCGCCGGAAGTGCCTCCATAGATCGTATCACCTAAAGTAGTCATAGGAGAGAGGTTATTGAAAGCAATGCTTGCACTCGTTGCACCTGTACCGCCCCCCGCAACGCTTAAGACTCCCCAAGAAGGATTAGCTGAGGAACCTCCGCTGATGAGAGGAAGTGAGGTGGAGGAGTTAGGAGCCAATACATTCATCGCATTTCCAGAACCGCTGAGAACCACCCCGTATTGGTTTGCTGTGTAAGTGGTATTTCCAGAAGTCGTTCCAGTAATGGTTGAGCTAAAGGTTTTAGCACCTGCAAAAGTTTGTGTCGTAGTGTTCACTAATCCTGGGTTAGTAGAAGAAGCACTTTGTGCATAAATGCTTGTACCTGAGATCGTTAAGCCATTTGAGTTTGCAGTTTGTCCGTCAAAAGATCCCACGGTTGTGACGTAATTTCCCGAAGCCTGTAAAGAAGTCCAACTGAGATTCCCACTGGCATCCGAGGTGAGAGCTTGCCCAGCGGAAGCGACAGTACTGGGCCATTTAAGAGAATAAGAAGTGACGGTAGCAGGGACAGTCAGGGTGAGAGTTCCAGAAGTGCTTCCTGTGAGTAAATGAGAAGGAGCAGAAATCGAAGTGAAAGAAGGGGTAGCCGTCCAAGAAGGAGCAGAAGCGCCGTTGCTGATCAAGACGTTTCCAGCAGAACCGGCAGCAGAAGTACCAGAAGCAGTAGCAGAGCTGCCGTAGAGAACGCCCCCTGGGGTGAGAGCGGTGGTAGAACCCGTACCGCCATTAGCGACAGGAATAGTTCCAGTCAGAGAAAGAGTAGGAGTGAGTCCACCGGAAGAAGCGAGAGGAGCAGAAGCGCTTACGCTCGTCACAGAAGAAGTAGGAGTGGTCCAACTGAGATTCCCACTGGTATCAGAAGAAAGAACCTGTCCAGAAGAAGAAGCTAGAGCACCTGGCCATGTAAGATTAAAGTGATTAGTCATCGAATTAGGAACGATCATGTTGGTATAGCCGCCGGATCCGCTAGTAATATAATAACTAGGTGAAGCAGCGGCATTGAGAGTAAGAGAACTACTCCAATAAGGAGCAGAAGCGCCGTTGCTGATCAAGACGTTTCCAGCAGAACCGGCAGCAGAAGTACCAGAAGCAGTAGCAGAGCTGCCGTAGAGAACGCCCCCTGGGGTGAGAGCTGTGGCAGAACCCGTACCGCCATTAGCGACAGGAATCGTTCCAGTGAGAGAAATAGTAGGAGTGGTTCCACCGGAAGAAGCGAGAGGAGCAGAAGCTCCAACGCTGCTCACAGAAGAAGGAAGAGCTTGGAAGGTAGGAGCACTGGTGCCGTTGCTGGTGAGGACTTGTCCAGAAGTTCCTGTTGCAGTAGCCGTGATAGCACCTGTTCCGCCTCCTAAGAGGATGCCGTTTGAGGTGAGAGAAGTAGCGCCTGTACCACCGCCAGCCACGCTTAAGACTCCCCAAGAAGGATTAGCCGAAGAGCCTCCGCTGATGAGAGGAAGTGAGGTGGAGGAGTTAGGAGCCAATACATTCATCGCATTTCCAGAACCGCTGAGAACCACCCCGTATTGGTTTGCTGTGTAAGTGGTGTTTCCAGAAGTCGTTCCAGTAATGGTTGAGCTAAAGGTTTTAGCACCTGCAAAAGTTTGTGTCGTAGTGTTCACTAATCCTGGGTTAGTAGAAGAAGCGCTTTGTGCATAAATGCTTGTACCTGAGATCGTTAAGCCATTTGAGTTTGCAGTTTGTCCGTCAAAAGATCCCACGGTTGTGACGTAATTTCCCGAAGTCTGTAAAGAAGTCCAACTGAGATTCCCACTGGCATCCGAGGTGAGAGCTTGTCCAGCGGAAGCGACAGCACTGGGCCATTTAAGAGAATAAGAAGTGACGGTAGCAGGGACAGTCAGGGTGAGAGTTCCAGAAGTGCTTCCTGTGAGTAAATGAGAAGGAGCAGAAATCGAAGTGAAAGAAGGGGTAGCAGTCCAAGAAGGAGCAGAAGCCCCGTTGCTGATCAAGACGTTTCCAGCAGAACCGGCAGCAGAAGTACCAGAAGCAGTAGCAGAACTGCCGTAGAGAATACCTCCTGGGGTGAGAGCTGTGGCAGAACCCGTACCGCCATTAGCGACAGGAATCGTTCCAGTCAGAGAAATAGTAGGAGTGGTTCCACCGGAAGAAGCGAGAGGAGCAGAAGCTCCAACGCTGCTCACAGAAGAAGGAAGAGCTTGGAAGGTAGGAGCACTGGTGCCGTTGCTGGTGAGGACTTGTCCAGAAGTTCCTGTTGCAGTAGCCGTGATAGAGCCTGTTCCGCCTCCTAAGAGGATACCGTTTGAGGTGAGAGAAGTAGCGCCTGTACCACCGCCAGCCACGCTTAAGACTCCCCAAGAAGGATTAGCCGAGGAACCTCCGCTGATGAGAGGAAGTGAGGTGGAGGAGTTAGGAGTCAATACATTCATCGCATTTCCAGAACCGCTGAGAACCACCCCGTATTGGTTTGCTGTGTAAGTGGTATTTCCAGAAGTCGTTCCAGTAATGGTTGAGCTAAAGGTTTTAGCACCTGCAAAAGTTTGTGTCGTAGTGTTCACTAATCCTGGGTTAGTAGAAGAAGCGCTTTGTGCATAAATGCTTGTACCTGAGATCGTTAAGCCATTTGAGTTTGCAGTTTGTCCGTCAAAAGATCCCACGGTCGTGACGTAATTTCCCGAAGCCTGTAAAGAAGTCCAACTGAGATTACCACTGCCATCCGAGGTGAGGGCTTGTCCAGCGGAGGAAGCGACAGCACTTGGCCAAGTCAGAGAGTAAGAAGTGACGGTAGCAGGAACAGTCATGCTGAGAGTGCCGGAAGTCGCTCCATTTAAATTTTGAGTCGAAGAAGAAACTGAAGTCGAAGAAGAAACCGAAGTGAAAGAAGGAGTAGCAGTCCAAGAAGGAGCGGAAGCCCCGTTGCTGACTAAGACGTTTCCAGAGGTGCCAGCGGAGGTAGTACCGGTAGCAGTAGAAGAGTTACCGTAGAGAACGCCCCCTGGGGTGAGAGCGGTGCCAGAACCCGTACCGCCATTAGCGACAGGAATCGTTCCAGTGAGAGAAATAGTAGGAGTGGTTCCACCGGAAGAAGCGAGAGGAGCAGAAGCTCCTACGCTGGTGACAGAAGAAGCAAGAGTTTGGAAGGTAGGAGCACTGGTGCCGTTGCTGGTGAGGACTTGTCCAGAAGTTCCTGTTGCAGTAGCCGTGATAGCACCTGTTCCGCCTCCTAAGAGGATACCGTTTGAGGTGAGAGAAGTAGCGCCTGTACCCCCTTGAGCTACAGTGGCAGTGCCAGTGAGGTCGGTGAAAGCAGGTTGAGAAGCCGTAGGAATACCGCTAGTCGAAATAGAATTAATCCATTGACTGCTTGTAGGAGTGAGAGATTGAACGCCTCCCAAAGAGCTGGATGAAGGAAGAGGTAAGTCTGCTCCTGCAAGAGCCCTGAAAACAGGGGTTCCTGAGCTTCCATTGGGAGCGGCAAAGATCGTGTTTTGAGTTTGAGTATTGAGCCCCAGGGCGAGTGTGCCTACGGAAGTAATCGGAGAGCCACTGACGGATAAGAACGAAGGAGCAGAGAGAGCGACAGAAGTGACTGATCCAGTTCCGGTACTTAAATTAGCCCAACTGAGATTTCCACTCGCATCTGAAGTGAGAACTTGTCCGGATGCAGCCTGAGTACTTGGCCAAGTCAGAGAGTAAGAATTGACAGTAGCGGGAACGTTTAGGGTGACAGTACCAGAAGTGTTTCCTGACAGTGAATAAGAAGAAGCAGAAATCGAAGTGAAAGAAGGAGTAGCAGTCCAAGAAGGAGCAGAAGCTCCGTTGCTGATCAAGACGTTTCCAGCAGAACCGGCAGCAGAAGTACCGGAAGCAGTAGAAGAGTTACCGTAGAGAATGCCTCCTGGGGTGAGAGCTGTGGCAGATCCCGTACCACCATTAGCGACAGGAATCGTTCCAGTCAGAGAAATGGTAGGAGTGGTTCCACCGGAAGAAGCGAGAGGAGCAGAAGCCCCAACGCTCGTTACAGAAGAAGGAAGAGCTTGGAAGGAAGGAGCACTGGTGCCATTGCTGGTGAGGACTTGTCCTGTAGATCCAGTTGCAGTAGCCGTGATAGAGCCTGTTCCGCCTCCTAAGAGGATGCCGTTTGAGGTGAGAGAAGTAGCGCCTGTTCCACCGCCGGCCACGCTTAAGACTCCCCAAGAAGGATTAGCTGAGGAACCTCCGCTGATGAAAGGAAGTGAGGTGGAGGAGTTAGGAGCCAATACATTCATCGCATTTCCAGAACCGCTGAGAACCACCCCGTATTGGTTTGCTGTGTAAGTGGTGTTTCCAGAAGTCGTTCCAGTAATGGTTGAGCTAAAGGTTTTAGCACCTGCAAAAGTTTGTGTCGTAGTGTTCACTAATCCTGGGTTAGTAGAAGAAGCGCTTTGTGCATAAATGCTTGTACCTGAGATCGTTAAGCCATTTGAGTTTGCAGTTTGTCCGTCAAAAGATCCCACGGTTGTGACGTAATTTCCCGAAGTCTGTAAAGAAGTCCAACTGAGATTCCCACTGGCATCCGAGGTGAGGGCTTGTCCAGCGGAGGAAGCGACAGCACTGGGCCATTTAAGAGAATAAGAAGTGACGGTAGCAGGGACAGTCAGGGAGAGAGTCCCGGCAGTGGCTCCATTTAAATTTTGAGTCGAAGAAGAAACTGAAGTCGAAGAAGAAACCGAAGTGAAAGAAGGAGTAGCGGTCCAAGAAGGAGCAGAAGCGCCGTTGCTGATCAAGACGTTTCCAGCAGAACCGGCAGCAGAAGTACCGGTAGCAGTAGAAGAGTTACCGTAGAGAATACCGCCTGGGGTGAGAGCTGTGGCAGATCCCGTACCCCCATTAGCGACAGGAATCGTTCCAGTGAGAGAAATGGTAGGAGTGGTTCCACCGGAAGAAGCGAGCGGAGCAGAAGCTCCTACGCTGGTGACAGAAGAAGCAAGAGTTTGAAAGGTAGGAGCACTGGTGCCGTTGCTGGTGAGGACTTGTCCAGAGGTCCCCGTTGCAGTAGCCGTGATAGCGCCTGTTCCGCCTCCTAAGAGGATACCGTTTGAAGTGAGAGAAGTAGCACCTGTACCGCCTTGAGCTACAGTGGCAGTGCCAGAGATATCGGTGAAAGCAGGTTGAGAAGCCGTAGGAACACCGCTAGTCGAAATAGAATTAATCCACTTACTGCTTGTAGGAGTGAGAGATTGAACGCCTCCCAAAGAGCTGGATGAAGGAAGAGGTAAGTCTGCTCCCACTAAAGATCTGAAAGAAGGAGTTCCTGAGCTTCCGTTGGGAGCGGCGAAGATCGTGTTTTGAGTTTGAGTAGCGAGACTCATCGATAAAGTACCACTGGAAGTGATAGGAGAGCCAGTGACGCTTAAGAACGAAGGAGCGGAGAGAGCGACCGAACTCACTGACCCGGTACCTAAAGAAGTCCAACTGAGATTTCCACTCGCATCGGAAGTGAGAGCTTGTCCAGCGGAGGAAGCGACAGCACTGGGCCATTTAAGAGAATAAGAAGTGACGGTAGCAGGAACAGTCATGCTGAGAGTGCCGGAAGTGGCTCCCAGTAATGAATAAGACGTAGCGCCTGTGTTGCTGAGAGGAGTGAAGGTAAGTGCGGTAGTTACGTCACTTGCACTCAAGGATGTACCACTGATAACTCGTCCTTTAGAATCCGTGGTGACTTTTGTATAAGTTCCTGGAGTCCCTACACTAGAAAGTGTATTGGAGCCAGAAGGCCCTGTGACATCTCCTGCCAGAGTGACTGAACTCGCTCCAGTTCCACCCATAGATACCGCACTAGTGCCATTCCAATAGTCAACTTCATTGGTAGA
Source organism: Oligoflexia bacterium (assembly GCA_963758495.1). Lineage (GTDB taxonomy): Bacteria > Bdellovibrionota > UBA1018 > UBA1018 > UBA1018 > CAVWVI01. The sequence continues at coordinate 1,268,070 of CAVWVI010000003.1, read as the reverse complement.
AGTATTGTACCAGGTTGTGCCTTGGTTTGAGATTCCTAATCCAGTAGGAGTGCCGGCGAAAGTACCGAGCCCTAATAAGCTTCCCGCACCCAAGCCCAGAGTACTTGAGCTGCCCATACTTAAAGTCGTATTGGTACCTAAATTGAAACTTTGGTTATTGGTCCCCAATTTAACATAGAGAGAGTCATGGTTATGTAAAGAACTCGCATCAGTAGTGGCACCTCCAGTTAAGGTGGTGAGATTGGCCTGAGTGACATTCCCTATGACTTGAACAAAACCGGTAGGTAAGATGCCTTGAACTGATTCTGCAACCTTTGCATAAGGAGTGGACCCGAGGACTAGATCGGGACTCAGAGTGGTGGGAATTCCAGTATCCTCTGGGGTTACAGTGACTCGAAGTACTCTGGCATCAGTAGCAGTCGGAATGTAGCCGTTTGTACAGTTGGGTGAAGCGGCTGGTAAAATGGGGAGAGGCGTATTCGCAAAGACTCCATCCATGCTGAGGCCCTGGTCATTGGAATCGCGTTGTGAAGCACCCACCGCTGACCCTACTTGAACAGAAAAAATGCCTCCTGAAACGGAAAGGTCAAGACCCGTTTGTTTTTCTTCGTAGAGTAAGCAGCTCCCGCTCGGATCATAAATCCCCAGTGTTAAATCAATCACACTTAAAAGGGGCGCCGTCCCATCGCTATTCAAGAACTTACCTTGAAAGGAGAAGCTGTTAGAGATAGGTGACGCGAACGCATTTGATAAAAAAGCAAAACACAAGGCAAAGTACAGACCTACTTTTACGCTCATTGAGAATATATCGGATATTTTCCGACGAATTATTAAGTCCTTCATAACTATTAAATAAAGGATAACATTTTGACGCTAACTGCGTAGCTGTGTAGGGTCTGACACGGGTTGTGTATTCGAATTAAAGTCTAATAGTGTAGTTTTGGTTGAGAGGTCAAGACATTAGGGGCTATTGGAAGCCAAGTATCCATTGATTCAAGTTTTTCGACGGTAATCTGTGCGCCGGTATGCACTAAAAGAAGGATTGCGGATGACTTTTGTTCAAAATTTAGCTTGCCTGCGCCAACGAACCCGGCGATTATGATCATAAATGCCGGATCAGTTGGCGACGGGGCGATTATGGAATATATTCATCGATTATTAGACTTGGGCTCTATTCTTAAGCAAAAATCATGTTTTCTTTTGGGGCCACGACAGACTGGAAAGACTTCTCTCATTCAGCGTGCACTCCCCCATGCGAGAATCATTGATTTGCTGGATGAGGAGATTTATCTTCAACTTGCGCAGTGAGAAGATTTCTCAGGATTCTGCAGTTCCCCGTTCGACTGTGCAGAATTATTTTCAAATCTTGATAGATACTCTGATTGGATACAACCTAGAACCTTGGCGGCGGACTCAAAATCGTAAGGCTATTCTGACTTCCAAGTTCTATTTTTTTGATATTGGAATTGTAAATTATTTAAGAAAAATAAAAATTCTAGAGTCGAATTCCCCGCAGTTTGGGGAATCGTTGGAAACCTATTTCTTTCATGAATTAAAAACCTATTGTGATTATCGGAATATCGAAGATCTTAATTTTTGGCGCTCTCAGAGCGGATTTGAAGTGGATTTTCTAGTCAACGGCGAAATTGGAATTGAAGTGAAAGCAAGTCGGCGGATTATTCAAGACGATTTAAAAGGGCTCCTTGCTCTTTCGGAAGAGCAGAAATTGAGACGTAGGATCGTCGTTTGCCGAGAAACAACACATCGGACGGTGAAGGGAATTGAAATCCTTCCGGTAGAGTATTTTCTGGAGCAACTCTGGTCGGACCAGATAGTCTAACTGCATATGGAAAAGCCGTTGGAGATCAGAGGTGTTCGGATCGAGCCAGCAAGCTCTTGGTTAGATTACCGAATTGAGGCGATGCATGAAAAGAGATAGGTTTATATCGATCCTTTTTGGGTTTTTAGTGGTTTCCTCGTTAGTTCTAGTCCTGGATGAACGACTTTCGGAGGCTGCAAAGTCTGCTAACCCCGATCGTGGTGCTGCACTCAGAGTTCCTGTTGCCCAGCCTTCAGCAGAGCGGCTGATCCCAGTGAGGGAGGACGATGAGCGAGTTCGAGGAACTCCTGCGTTTGTTCGGCTTGGGAGCATGTATCAAGTGGGGAACGTGATTTGGAGTGGGGCTGCAAAACGAGAGCAGCGAAGAGGTATTTTCGATCGTGGAGTAGATCTCGTTGTGAAGAAAATGAATCAACCTAGCGCAGAGGAGTTTTGTCAAAATTTGGGAGGAGGAGCAAGATTGCCCACTCGGGAAGAGTACGAGGCTTTAGCAAGAGCGATGGGGGCTCCAAATCATTATGATCGTAATGTAATCCCTGATATGGTGAACAATTGGTTTTGGTCGTCGTCGATCCATCCCTCCGATGCTTTTTATTTCTACTACTTCTATGGCAATGGTGGCGGCATTTACCTCGGCCACAGGAGTTTTCAGGATAGTTCGGTACGTTGTGTGATCCAACAATAAAGCATCAGGATGGATGTAGCTCACATCGCTTTCAATTTCTACAGGCAGCAAGTGACCCAGATGGTGCTAGGGTTCTCGAAAGTATTCGTTGCAGTGGAATTCACGCAGGAGACGGCCCATCCAGTGGGACCAGAGCTAGAACTACCACCAGTAGGATAAGAGGCCTGTAAAACTTGTTTATCTCCATTAATACATTGTGCTCCTCCGCTCATCGCAGTCATGTTAGCGGGGCAAGAGATGCTACTTACGTTAGATGCAGTCGTTACTGTACAGGTAGCTGCATGGATATTGCTGACTGATGTGAGGTTACCACTGGTGTCAGCACGTACATATCCATTTGCGGATCCTCCGCCTAAAGATGTAGCTTTGAGGGAGTTGCCTTGCAGAGTCAGATTGGCGCCCGTATTTCCAACAGCCAATGGCTTAGCCGTGACTCCGTCTGTTCCTACGGAATCTATTGTCACGGTGCCTCCCCCCGAGTTGGTTTGAAGACGGAATACGGCATTCGAAGAGCTCTGCGCCATAGCAGCGCTATCACCAATCCAAAGTTGTCTATTGTTAGTACGATTGACTCCGAGTAGGAAAGCAATACCGCTTGTTGAGCTATAGCCTGCATTATAAAATTCCTGGCCTGTAAGATTGAGCCGAGAGGAATTTTGTGTAGAATTGAAAAGCTCGAGTTCACCACCAGGGCTTGATGTTCCAATGCCGACGTTGCCTCCAGTGATGGTCATGACATTAGCGTTGGCGGAAGTATCATAGAAGTTAAAATTACCCCCATATTCACCAAAAAACATGTTGTTTCCAGCTGAACCGGAAGAGTAAAGGTAGTGGTTCGCGTCATATGTTGATCCATTAATATTTGATCCAGCTAGATAAATTTTATAGGCAAAACTACCAGTGCTACCACTGTTATTTGGAAGGAGTACGTTTCCACCGGCTTCCAAAGCACCGGTGAGCCGCTCTATGCCGTTGACTGCCAAATCACTTGTGTAACGACCCGTGCCTGTTACGTCAAGGTTGTATGCAGGTGCAGTAGTTCCAATGCCGACGTTGCCAGAGGTTCGGGCAATCGCCATATTAGTCCGATTTAACTGACTAGAGCCGTTATTACTTTGGATTTGGAGCGTGTCGGTTGTAGAATCATAAGTCATGCCGACTGCAGTATAGTTTCCAGAGGTGTTGCGGAAGCTCAAAGCTCCGCCACTTACACCTATTTCCAAGGCATTATTAGGACTTGTTGTTCCGATGCCGACGTTGCCACTTGTCACATTAAGACCACTTGAGCCTGTCATGAGAGAACTAAAGGTTTTAGCGCCTGCAAGTGTTTGTGTCGTAGTGTTCACTAATCCTGCATTGGTAGCAGAAGCACTTTGCGCATAAATACTTGAGCCTGAGATGGTTAAGCCATTTGAGTTTGCAGTGCCTCCGTCCAGAGCGCCAACGCTTGTGATTCCGCTAGTAGGAGCGCTCCAACTGAGATTTCCACTGCCATCAGAGGAGAGAACTTGTCCAGCGGAGGAAGCGACAGCACTTGGCCATTTAAGAGAATAAGAAGTGACGGTAGCAGGAACGGTCATGGTGAGAGTTCCAGAAGTGCTTCCTGTGAGTAAATGAGAAGGAGCAGAAATCGAAGTGAAAGAAGGGGTAGCCGTCCAAGAAGGAGCAGAAGTGCCGTTGCTGATTAAGACGTTTCCAGAGGTGCCAGCGGAGGTAGTACCGGAAGCGGTAGCAGAGCTGCCGTAGAGAACGCCCCCTGGGGTCAGAGCGGTGCCAGAACCCGTACCGCCATTAGCGACAGGAATCGTTCCAGTGAGAGAAATGGTCGGAGTGGTTCCACCGGAAGAAGCGAGAGGAGCAGAGGCTCCTACACTGCTTACAGAAGAAGGAAGAGCCTGGAAGGTAGGAGCACTGGTGCCATTGCTGGTGAGGACTTGTCCGGAAGTTCCAGTAGCAGTAGCGGTGATAGAGCCTGTTCCGCCTCCTAAGAGGATACCGTTTGAAGTGAGAGAAGTCGTGCCTGTACCGCCATTAGCGACAGGAATTGTTCCAGTGAGAGAAATAGTAGGAGTGGTTCCACCAGAAGAAGCGAGAGGAGCAGAAGCCCCTACGCTGGTGACAGATCCACTACTCAGAGTGGTCCAACTGAGATTACCACTGCCATCCGAGGTGAGGGCTTGTCCAGCGGAGGAAGCGACAGCACTTGGCCATTTAAGAGAATAAGAAGTGACGGTAGCAGGAACGGCCATGGTGAGAGTTCCCGAAGTGCTTCCTGTGAGTAAATGAGAAGGAGCCGTGAGACTGGTTGTAAAGCGACCCGTTCCACTGACGTCAAGGGTGTATGCAGGACTTGTTGTGCCGATGCCGACGTTGCCGGAGTCCCCTCGAATAGTCATTAATTCGGTAAAGCTGGACTGTGCGGTTGGAACCGTTCCTGCAACATGGGTAGCGAAGGAAATATCATTCGCATTTGGCACGAAAATTCGATTCCGATAGCGGGAATTATTATAACCCAAATCCATTCCATAACGACTGAGTGTATCACCATAAACGAGAATGCCAGGATTCAATAATGTAGTGCTGACTTGATTTGAAGCATTAGTTTGAAGGTAGCTGCTCTGATTCGCAGCAGCAGCCCCATATTGAGAAATGCTACCATTCACTTGAAGGGCGGTAGCCGGACTCGTTGTGCCGATACCGACGTTTCCACTTGTCACGTTAAGGCCGTTTGAGCCTGTCATGAGAGAGCTAAAGGTTTTGGCACCTGCAAGTGTTTGTGTTGTCGTGTTCATTAATCCTGGATTGGAGGAAGAAGCACTTTGAGCATAAATACTTGTGCCTGAGATCGTTAAGCCATTTGAGTTTGCAGTTTGTCCGTCCAGAGCGCCAACGCTTGTGGTTCCGTTACTCAGAGTGGTCCAACTGAGATTTCCACTGGCATCAGAGGTGAGGGCTTGTCCCGAGGAAGCGACAGCGCTTGGCCATTTAAGAGAATAAGAAGTGACGGTAGCAGGAACGTTCATGGTGAGAGTTCCAGAAGTAGCTCCTGTGAGTAAATGAGAAGGAGCAGAAATAGAAGTGAAAGAAGGAGTAGCAGTCCAAGAAGGAGCAGAAGTGCCGTTGCTGATTAAGACGTTTCCAGAGGTGCCAGCGGAGGTAGTACCGGAAGCGGTAGCAGAGCTGCCGTAGAGAACGCCCCCTGGGGTGAGAGCGGTGCCAGATCCCGTACCGCCATTAGCGACAGGAATCGTTCCAGTCAGAGAAATGGTAGGAGTGGTTCCACCAGAAGAAGCGAGAGGAGCAGAAGCTCCTACGCTCGTCACAGAAGAAGGAAGAGCTTGGAAGGTAGGAGCACTGGTGCCATTGCTGGTGAGGACTTGTCCAGAAGTTCCTGTTGCAGTAGCAGTGATAGAGCCTGTTCCGCCTCCTAAGAGGATTCCATTTGAAGTGAGAGAAGTAGCACCTGTACCGCCTTGAGCTACAGTTGCGGTGCCCGTGAGGTCGGTGAAAGCAGGTTGAGATAAACTAGGCACACCGCTCGTGGAGATAGAATTGATCCATTGGTGAGAGACTGAAGCTATGCTTTCAACACCTCCCAAAGTACTCGATGAAGGAAGAGGTAAGTCTGCTCCTGCAAGAGCCCTGAAAACAGGGGCTCCTGTGCTTCCATTGGGAGCGGCAAAAATCGTGTTCTGAGTTTGAGTCGCAAGACTCATCGATAAAGTACCGCTCGAAGTGATAGGAGAGCCACTTACACTTAAAAATGAAGGAGCGGAGAGAGCGACAGAGGTGACAGATCCGCTATTAGGAGTGGTCCAACTGAGATTACCACTGCCATCCGAGGTGAGGGCTTGTCCAGCGGAGGAAGCGACAGCACTTGGCCATTTAAGAGAATAAGAAGTGACGGTAGCAGGAACGGCCATGGTGAGAGTTCCCGAAGTGCTTCCTGTGAGTAAATGAGAAGGAGCAGTGAGACTGGTTGTAAAGCGACCCGTTCCACTGACGTCAAGGGTGTATGCAGGACTTGTTGTGCCGATGCCGACGTTGCCGGTTGATGCGATAGTCATCCAAGGAGTACCGCTATTCATGCTTGCAAAAACGAGAGGTGCGCTGCTGTTGGATGTCGAAGTACCGCTTTGGATGTAGTTTGTGCCACCGGAATTAAGGAACCGGAGTGTTCCATTGTTTCCGCCGCTACCGTCGCGAACGTACATCGCATTGTTATTCCCTCCTGCAACGTCGAGTATACCAGACGGACTCGTCGTTCCAATGCCGACGTTGCCAGTGGATGTGATCCTCATTCTTTCTGCCAGTGGGTTAGTACCACTATTACCTGTGGTTTTAGTCGAGAACATCATGTTGCCAGCAAAATTACCGTCATCAGCTGCTTGGATCTGAGCGGAGGGGGTATATCCACCGAGGGTACGAAACTGGATCGTAGCACTCCCATCGCCGGTATTGTTTAATGTGAGGGTCGGACCAGAGGATGATGCAACTTCAAACTGAGTGTTCGGAGTGGTAGTTCCGATACCGACGTTGCCTAGCAGAGTCACATTGGCGCCCGTATTTCCAATAGCCAATGGCTTAGCCGTGATTCCGTCTGTTCCTACGGAATCTATTGTTACTATGCCACCTCCCGAATTGGTTTGAAGACGGAATACGGCATTGGTAGAGTTCTGCGTCATAGCAGCGCTATCACCAATCCAAAGTTGTCTATTGTTAGTACGATTGACTCCGAGTAGGAAAGCAATACCGCTTGTTGAGCTATTGCCTGCATTATAAAATTCCTGGCCTGTAAGATTGAGCCGAGAGGAAAGTTGTGTGGAGTTAAAAAGTTCCAGTTCCCCTCCAGGGCTTGTCGTTCCGATGCCGACGTTGCCACTGGTCACATTCAGGGTAGTCGTCCAAGAAGGAGCAGAGGCCCCGTTGCTGACTAAGACATTTCCAGAAGAACCCGCAGCAGTGGTGCCGGAAGCAGTAGTAGAGCTGCTGTAGAGAAGACCTCCTGGGGTGAGAGCCGCGGTAGAACCCGTACCGCCATTAGCGACAGGAATCGTTCCAGTGAGAGAAATGGTCGGAGTGGTTCCACCGGAAGAAGCCAGAGGAGCAGAAGCTCCTACACTGCTTACAGAAGAAGGAAGAGCCTGGAAGGTAGGAGCACTGGTGCCATTGCTGGTGAGGACTTGTCCAGAAGATCCAGTAGCAGTAGCCGTGATAGCACCTGTCCCGCCTCCTAAGAGGATTCCGTTTGAGGTGAGAGAAGTAGCGCCTGTACCCCCTTGAGCCACAGTAGCAGTGCCAGAGATATCGGTGAAAGCAGGTTGAGAAGCCGTAGGAACACCGCTAGTCGAGATAGAATTAATCCACTTACTGGTGGTAGGAGCGAGAGATTGGACACCTCCCAAAGAGCTAGACGAAGGAAGAGGTAAGTCTGCTCCTGCTAAGGTAGATGAAGAAAGGAGACCACTTGAGTTGGCACGAACGATACCCGTGCCTAGAGCAGATAATGTTACAGCACCTGAGATATGTCCAGTTCCACTGATATCAAGGGTGTATGCAGGTGTAGCAGTGCCAATGCCGACGTTGCCGGCCTGTTGCATTGTCATGATGGAATTACCTTGAGATAAAATAGCGAAGTTATTAGCACCTGACGAAGAACCGATATTAGTTCCAATTAACCACTGTCCTGGACTTCCTTTTGAAATATTTGAAGAGTGAAAACCCACAGAGCTTTCAGCGTTAGACCCATTGCCCATCACGTCGATCACTCCCCAATTGGAAATACCCAGAATACTCATAGGAGAAGTAGAACTCGTTCCGATACCGACGTTTCCACTTGTCACACTGAAACCGTTTGAGGCGGTAAGGGCAGAACTAAAGGTTTTAGCACCTGCAAGTGTTTGTGTCGCAGTGTTCACTAATCCAGGATTGGAAGCAGAAGCACTTTGAGCATAAATACTTGTGCCTGAGATCGTTAAGCCATTTGAGTTTGCAGTTTGTCCGTCCAGAGCTCCAACGCTTGTGGTTCCGTTACTGAGAGTGGTCCAACTGAGATTGCCACTGGCATCAGAGGTGAGGGCTTGTCCCGAGGAAGCGACAGCGCTTGGCCATTTAAGAGAATAAGAAGTGACGGTAGCAGGAACGTTCATGGTGAGAGTTCCAGAAGTAGCTCCTGTGAGTAAATGAGAAGGAGCAGAAATCGAAGTGAAAGAAGGAGTAGCAGTCCAAGAAGGAGCAGAAGTCCCGTTGCTGATCAAGACGTTTCCAGCAGAACCCGCTGCAGAAGAACCGGAAGCGGTAGCAGAGCTGCCGTAGAGAACGCCCCCTGGGGTGAGAGCGGTGCCAGAACCCGTACCGCCATTAGCGACAGGAATGGTTCCAGTCAGAGAAATGGTCGGAGTGGTTCCACCGGAAGAAGCGAGAGGAGCAGAAGCTCCTACACTGCTTACAGAAGAAGGAAGAGCCTGGAAGGTAGGAGCACTGGTGCCATTGCTGGTGAGGACTTGTCCAGAAGTTCCAGTAGCAGTAGCAGAGATAGCGCCCGTTCCGCCTCCTAAGAGGATACCGTTTGAAGTGAGAGAAGTCGTGCCTGTACCGCCTTGAGCTACAGTAGCGGTGCCCGTGAGGTCAGTGAAAGCAGGTTGAGATAAACTAGGCACACCGCTCGTGGAGATAGAATTGATCCATTGGTGAGAGACTGAAGCTATGCTTTCAATACCGCCTAATGTAGAGGACGAAGGATTAGGTAAGTCTGCTCCTGCAAGAGCCCTGAAAACAGGGGCTCCTGTGCTTCCATTGGGAGCGGCAAAAATCGTGTTCTGAGTTTGAGTCGCAAGACTCATCGATAAAGTACCGCTCGAAGTGATAGGAGAGCCACTTACACTTAAGAACGAAGGAGCGGAGAGAGCGACAGAGGTGACAGATCCGCTATTAGGAGTGGTCCAACTGAGATTACCACTGCCATCCGAGGTAAGGGCTTGTCCAGCGGAGGAAGCGACTGCACTTGGCCATTTAAGAGAATAAGAAGTGACGGTAGCAGGAACAGTCAGGGAGAGAGTCCCGGCAGTGGCTCCATTTAAATTTTGAGTCGAAGAAGAAATTGAAGTCGAAGAAGAAACCGAAGTGAAAGAAGGAGTAGCAGTCCAAGAAGGAGCAGAAGCGCCGTTGCTGACTAAGACGTTTCCAGCAGAACCGGCAGCAGAAGTACCGGTAGCAGTAGAAGAGTTACCGTAGAGAATGCCTCCTGGGGTGAGAGCGGTGCCGGAACCCGTACCACCATTAGCGACAGGAATCGTTCCAGTGAGAGAAATGGTAGGAGTGGTTCCACCGGAAGAAGCGAGAGGAGCAGAAGCTCCAACGCTGCTTACAGAAGAAGGAAGAGCTTGGAAGGTAGGAGCACTGGTGCCATTGCTGGTGAGGACTTGTCCAGAAGTTCCTGTTGCAGTAGCAGAGATAGCGCCCGTTCCGCCTCCTAAGAGGATACCATTTGAAGTGAGAGAAGTCGTGCCTGTACCGCCTTGAGCTACAGTAGCGGTGCCCGTGAGGTCAGTGAAAGCAGGTTGAGATAAACTAGGCACACCGCTCGTGGAGATAGAATTGATCCATTGGTGAGAGACTGAAGCTATGCTTTCAACACCTCCCAAAGTACTCGATGAAGGAAGAGGTAAGTCTGCTCCTGCAAGAGCCCTGAAAACAGGGGCTCCTGTGCTTCCATTGGGAGCGGCAAAAATCGTGTTCTGAGTTTGAGTAGCGAGACTCATCGATAAAGTACCGCTCGAAGTGATAGGAGAGCCACTTACACTTAAGAAAGAAGGAGCGGAGAGAGCGACAGAGGTGACAGATCCGCTATTAGGAGTGGTCCAACTGAGATTGCCACTGCCATCCGAGGTAAGGGCTTGTCCTGAGGAGGAAGCGACAGCACTTGGCCATTTAAGAGAATAAGAAGTGACGGTAGCAGGAACAGTCAGGGAGAGAGTCCCGGCAGTGGCTCCATTTAAATTTTGAGTCGAAGAAGAAATTGAAGTCGAAGAAGAAACCGAAGTGAAAGAAGGAGTAGCAGTCCAAGAAGGAGCAGAAGCCCCGTTGCTGACTAAGACGCTTCCAGAAGAACCCGCAGCAGAAGTACCGGTAGCAGTAGAAGAGTTACCGTAGAGAATGCCCCCTGGGGTGAGAGCGGTGCCAGAACCCGTACCGCCATTAGCGACAGGAATCGTTCCAGTGAGAGAAATGGTAGGAGTGGTTCCACCGGAAGAAGCGAGAGGAGCAGAAGCTCCAACGCTACTTACAGAAGAAGGAAGAGCCTGGAAGGTAGGAGCACTGGTGCCATTGCTGGTGAGGACTTGTCCAGAAGTTCCAGTAGCAGTAGCAGAGATAGCGCCCGTTCCGCCTCCTAAGAGGATACCGTTTGAAGTGAGAGAAGTCGTGCCTGTACCGCCTTGAGCTACAGTAGCAGTGCCCGTGAGATCAGTGAAAGCAGGTTGAGATAAACGTAGGCACACCGCTCGTGGAGATAGAATTGATCCATTGCTGTTAGGACTGAAGCTATGCTTTCAACACCTCCCAAGGTACTCGATGAAGGAAGAGGTAAGTCTGCTCCCACTAAAGATCTGAAAGAAGGAGTTCCTGTGCTCCCATTCGGAGCGGCAAAAATTGAGTTCTGAGTTTGAGTAGCAAGACTCATCGATAAAGTACCACTCGAAGTGAGAGGAGAGCCACTTACACTTAAAAATGAAGGAGCGGAGAGAGCGACAGAGGTGACAGATCCGCTAGTAGGAGAGGTCCAACTGAGATTTCCACTGGCATCAGAACTCAGGACTTGTCCTGAGGAGGAAGCGACAGCACTTGGCCATTTAAGAGAGTAAGAAGTGACGGTAGCAGGAACAGTCAGGGAGAGAGTCCCGGCAGTGGCTCCATTTAAATTTTGAGTCGAAGAAGAAATCGAAGAGAAAGAAGGAGTAGCAGTCCAAGAAGGAGCAGAAGTCCCGTTGCTGATCAAGACGCTTCCAGAAGAACCCGCAGCAGTAGTGCCGGTAGCAGTAGAAGAGTTACCGTAGAGAATGCCCCCTGGGGTGAGAGCGGAGGCAGAACCCGTACCGCCATTAGCGACAGGAATCGTTCCAGTGAGAGAAATGGTAGGAGTGGTTCCACCGGAAGAAGCGAGAGGAGCAGAAGCTCCAACGCTACTTACAGAAGAAGGAAGAGCTTGGAAGGTAGGAGCACTGGTGCCATTGCTGGTGAGGACTTGTCCAGAAGTTCCAGTAGCAGTAGCAGAGATAGCGCCCGTTCCGCCTCCTAAGAGGATACCGTTTGAAGTGAGAGAAGTCGTGCCCGTTCCACCTTGAGCTACAGTAGCAGTGCCAGTGAGGTCGGTGAAAGCAGGTTGAGAAGCCGTAGGAATACCGCTAGTCGAAATAGAATTAATCCACTTGCTGCTTGTAGGAGCGAGAGATTGAACGCCACCCAAAGAGCTGGATGAAGGAGTAGGTAAGTCTGCTCCCACTAAAGATCTGAAAGAAGGAGTTCCTGTGCTCCCATTCGGAGCGGCAAAAATTGAGTTCTGAGTTTGAGTAGCAAGACTCATCGATAAAGTACCGCTCGAAGTGATAGGAGAACCCGTTACGCTTAAAAATGAAGGAGCGGAAAGAGCGACAGAGGTGACAGATCCGCTAGTAGGAGAGGTCCAACTGAGATTTCCGCTGGCATCAGAACTCAGGACTTGTCCTGAGGAGGAAGCGACAGCACTGGGCCATTTAAGAGAATAAGAAGTGACAGTAGCAGGAACAGTCAGGGAGAGAGAACCGGAAGTGGCTCCCAGTAATGAATAAGACGTCGCTCCTGTGCTGCTGAGAGGAGTAAAGTTCAGTGCGGTAGTCACGTCACTTGAACTTAGGGATGTTCCACTAATGACTCGTCCTTTAGAATCCGTGGTAACTTTTGTATAAGTTCCTGGAGTGCCTACACTAGAAAGTGTGTTGGAGCCAGAAGCTCCTGTGACATCTCCTCCGAGAGTAACGGAAGTCGTTCCCGTTCCGCCCATGGGTACAGAGGTGGTGCCATTCCAATAGTCAACTTCATTGGTAGAAGTATTGTACCAAGTTTTGCCTTGGTCTGAGATTCCTAATCCACTAGGGGTGGTCGAGAAAGTACCGAGTCCTAATAAGCTTCCTGTACCCAGACCCAGAGTACTTGAGTTGCCCATACTTAAAGTCGTATTGGAACCTAAATTGAAACTTTGGTTATTTGTTCCCAATTTAACATAGAGAGAGTCATGGTTATGCAAAGCACTGGCATCAGTAGTGGAACCTCCAGTGAGTGTGGTTAAATTAGCCTGAGTGACATTCCCTATGACTTGAATAATGCCGGTAGGTAAGATGCCTTGAATGGATTCTGCAACTTTTGCATAAGGAGTGGACCCAATGACGAGATCGGGGCTCAGAGTTGAGGGCACCCCAGTATCCTCTGGAGTGACAGTGACTCGAAGTTCTCTGACATCAGTAGCACTCGGAGTGTAGCCGTTCGTACAGTTGGGTGAAGCGGCTGCTAAGATGGGGACAGGAGTATTCGCAAAGATTGTATCCATGCTGAGACCATGGTCATTGGAATCGCGTTGCGAAGCCCCGACCGCTGATCCTACTTGAACAGAAAAAACGCCTCCCGAAACGGAAAGATCAAGACCCGTTTGTTTTTCTTCGTAGAGTAAGCAGGTCCCGCTCGGATCATAAATCCCCAATGTCAAATCAACCACGCTTAAAAGCGGTCCTGTTCCTGCGCTATTCAAGAATTGACCTTGATAGGAGAAACTGTCAGAGACCGCTGACGCGAAGGCATTTGACAAAAATACAAAATACAAGGCAAAGAACAGCCCTATTTTTGAGTTCATTGTGGATCTATCGGATATTTTCTGGCGAATTGTTAAGTTCTTCATAAATATTAAATAAAGAATAACATTTTGACGCTAATCGTATAGTTGTGTAGTGTTGGACACGGATTGGGGATTTGAATTATAGTAATTAATTTAAATAGTTATGAATTAAAAATTAAATAATTAACTTATATAAAATATAAAAATCAAGCTAATGCAGTTACTAGGGACTCAGGAAAAAATAAAGTTTACAGTTTGACACAAGCGTGCATAGTTCTGAGTGAAGTAGTTTTGTCAGGTTATATGGTACTATGGTAGAACGCTTATAAAACAAAAAGACCCCCTGGGTTTTTCCAGGAGGTCTTCGAGAGTTCAATCATCAGCACTGGAGGAGATTACTTCGTGGAAACCACATCCTTATAGGCTTCTTCGAGTTGCGCTTTAAGCTTTGGATCAGAACTCGCTATCTGGAGGGCTTCTTGAACCTGCGCTTTTGCACCCGCTGAATCTCCGCCTTTTTTAAGACCTCGGGCAATCACGAGTTTGACTTCCGGATTGTCGATTTTAGTCGCCTTTAATCGGGTTGCCATCGTTCGCGCTAAATCATTTTGTTTTGTTTCTAAATAATATTGCAAGGCATCTAAAACCATATTTTGATTCTGCGGTGCGCGATCAATGGCCATGGATAGAAATTTTGACGCTTCTTCTACATTTTTATTCCGTTTTAAAATTTGAGCGGAGTGAAAATAAACATCAGCACTTTTCTCAAATTTTTTGATAGCGCCTTGCATAATTTGTGCTGCAATGCCATCTTGATTTCGCAATTCATAGCTGGTGGCCAAGGCGATAGAAATGGTCGGATTATCTTTCCCTGCATCCATGCAAGCTTCTGCAGCCCATTGAAGGAGATCCACTCTTTTTGCTGCGAAATAAGTTTCAACCAATAACTCACATCCCCCTGCTTTCTTAGGGATATCCTTTTTCACAGGCTCCAGTCTTTCTACAGCTAACATAGTAAAACCCTGATTGAGTGCCGCGCGAGTGGTTTCCATAGTTCTTTTTATACAAAGAAAATGGACACCGCAGTATCCCAAAAATAAAACAGTGAGTAATAGGCCAGCCTTGAGTGCAGTGCGTATGGAAAGTGCGTTTGTCATATTTAATATATTATATTAGTTTTAATAACTATCTCAAATATTTTTTTAAACTTAATTAATTTTAAGGAAGTTTGAGAATGGTTGAGAGTCCTGCAACAGCTTGGATGCTTCCGGAGCTTTGGGTAATAGGTTGAACAGCATTGATAGAATGAACGGCAGTTCCGACGGAAGCAAAGGCTATAACCCCTGTTCCTTGGGCGAATCCTCCGCTAGCCGCAATCGCAAAATTGGGCAGGGGTTTTCCAGCCGATACTGTATCTGGGGTCGGGGAGGGAGACGGTGATGATCCCAGAATTCCAACAGGATTATCATTTAAACTGCTTACCGTGAATGCGCCTGAAGTGGCGGTCAACTGTATGGGGCCTGTCAGATCAACGCTTAAGCCGGAGAAAACAGCCACGCCGCCAGAAGCGGTCTCAATGAGTGTTCCACTGAGAGTACCTATACTAGAAACAAGAGAAAGTGTGATTTGTGAACTTGAATCAGATGTAATGGTATTTCCATTGGCATCTTCTATCGTAACTACTGGCTGAGTACTTAAAGCTCCGCCCGAGTTTGAAGGTATAGGTTGAGTTGTGAAAGCGAGCTTTGCAGCGGCGCCAGGAGTGAAAGTTACCGAGGCGACTGCGGGTAGAATCGTAACCAAAGCCGAAGTATCTGTTGCGGTAAAGGTCACAGCGCCATCGCTTGCGGTCGTGGATTTTACTGTAAAAGTCACATGACCATTTGAGTCACTGACTCCAGAAGGAGCCGAGATGGTATCCAGTGGTTCTCGACTCGAAGAAAGACTCACTGTGTCGCCAACGATGGGATTATTGCTCGAGCTCTTTAACGTCACTGTAATGGTAGAAGTGTGGACTCCATCTGCCGTTATTGAAGTTGGACTTGCAGCTAAGGTAGAATTGAAAGCACTCACGAGGTTAGCTGCAATCGTAAAGGAACTACTGGTCGCTGCCGTTAATGAACCCGAGGTTGCCACCAGTTGCTTCGTGCCGATCATACTTGCACTTACGTTTGTAAAAGAGGCGTATCCAGAAGAGGCGGTTTTTACCAAAGTTCCATTCAGAGTGCCTGTTCCCGAATTGAGAGCTAGGGTGACTTGAGAGATTGAATTAGAAATAACCTTGTTCCCGTTGGCATCTTCAAGGGCCACAATCGGTTGGGTACTCCAAGCGGACCCCATGGTCCCTCCGACGGGTTGCGTCGTGAAAACAAGTTGTGTAGCCGTTCCAGGCGTAAACGTGACCGATGCCACCGAAGGCAGAACCGTAACTGAAGCTGAAGTATCTATTGCGGTAAAGGTTGCAGGGGTTGTGCTTGCGGTCGTGGATTTTACTGTAAAAGTCACATGACCATTTGAGTCACTGACTCCAGAAGGAGCCGAGATGGTATCCAGTGCTCCACGGCTCGAAGAAAGACTGACTGCATCACCCGTAACCAGGTTATTAAATATGTCATATAGAGTCACCGTAATAGTAGAAGTATGTACGCCATCCGCGGTCACTGAACTTGGACTTGCACTGAGAGTAGAGTTAGCGGCATTCGCCGTTGCTTGTGTAATTGAAATAGCGCTACTTTGGATGAGGAGAGAACCTAACTTGGCCATCAGGCGCTGAGAGCCTGTCATGCTGGCAGATAGGTTGGTAAAAGTGACCAGTCCAGCAGAAGCGGTTTGTGTCAAGGTTCCGCTTAGGGTCCCTGTCGATCCCGTAGCAAGAGAGAGTGTGACCTGCGAACTTGAATTAGAAGTGAGAAGATTTCCAAAAGTATCCTGGAGTGCTATTATAGGTTGTGTCGCGAATGCAGTCCCTGCGGGCGCCCCACTCGGCTGTCTGCTGAAAATGATTTGCGCCAGGGGGCCAGGAGTAATCGAAAAGGAATTACTGGTCACCGGAGTGAGAGTGCCTGAGGACGCGGTGACCTGGTCTGTGCCCACTAAATTCATACTGAGACCTGAGAAAGTAGCAACTCCCGAACTCGCGGTTTTGCTAGGCTGGCCGCTGAGAGTGCCTGAGCCAGACGTGAGAGTGAGGACAATGTAGGCGCTCGAAGATGTGGCTGTATTTCCGTAAGCATCTAGGACTGCTACTGCCGGCTGAGTCGTAAAAGCAGTTCCAGCGACTCCTCCACTCGGCTGAGAAATGAAGGCTAAGTGGGTGCCTACTCCAGCAGTAATCGAAAACGAATTACTGGTGGCTGAAGTCAGAGATCCTGAGGAAGCGGAGAGTTGTTTGGAGCCTACGAGATTCATATTTAAGCCTGAGAAAATGGCCACTCCAGAAGAGACGGTCTGAATGACAGTACCACTGAGAGTGCCTGTACCAGAACTCAGAGAAAGGGTGATCTGGGTGCTTGAGTCAGAAAGAACTGTATTTCCACTCGCATCTTGGAGTGTCACTACTGGCTGAGTAATCCAAGCGGTACCTGCGGTCCCTCCGCTCGGTTGTGTTGTAAAAGCAAGCTTTGCAGCGGGCGCAGTGACAAAAGTTACCGTCCCTACACTGGGTATAATCGTAACCAAAGCTGTCGTATCTGTTGCAGTAAATGTAGAGGGACTTGAACTGACTTTGGTGGAACTTACCGTGAAAGTGACGTTTCCATTGCTGTCACTGACTCCAGAAGGAGCCGAGATGGTATCCAGTGCTCCGCGACTTGAAGAAAGACTGACTGCATGACCTACAATGGGGATCGAGTTTGCGCTTAATAAATTAACTGTAATTGTAGAAGTCTGAATTCCATCTGCGTTTACTGAATTCGGACTGGCACTGACCGTTGATTTAGCTATGCTGATCGGAATGGGGACGATCGAAAAGGAATTACTCGTGGCGGATGTGAGTGATCCAGAAGATGCGGAGAGTTGTTTTGAGCCCGTGAGATTAATACTTAATCCTGGGAAAGTCACCAGTCCAGCAGAAGCGGTTTGTACGAGTGTTCCACCTAGGGTGCCTGTACCCGTGCCAAGAGAAAGTGTGACTTGTGTCGTGGAATTAGTCGTGATGGTATTACCATTGGCATCTTGGATTGCAATCACGGGAGCGGTACTCCACGTAGTACTTGCGTTTTGACTGCTTGGCGGCTGGGTAATAAAAGCGAGCTGCGTAGGAACGTCGGTAATTTGAACAGAATTAGAGGCAATTATGCCTAGGCTTGAATTGGAGGTTTTCGCTAGAAAAGTCTTCGGCCCAGGCAGGTTAATACTCAGCCCTGAGAAGGAGGCTAAGCCTGATGAGAACGTTTGCACAACTGTGCCATTCAGCGTCCCCGTGTTACCTGTATTGAGAGAGAGCGTGACTTGGGTGATGGAATCAGAAGTCACGACATTACCATCGTAATCCAGCATCGCAATTATGGGCTGAGAACTCAAGACGGATCCTGCTAATGCTCCGATTGGCTGAACTAGGAAACCAATCTGATATTCAGCTCCAGGAACAATGGAAAAGGAATTACTCGTTGCTGTCAATGTTGCTGTGCTCGCTGTGAGTCTTTTTGTGCCTACTAAATTGAGATTTAAGCCCGAGAAAGTCGCTACACCTTGTGTAACTGCTTTGCTCACCTGCCCACTGAGTACACCTGTTCCTGAAGTGAGAGAAAGCGTGACTCTTGTGGTGTAATCAGAAGTCGTCGTATTTCCATTAGCATCTATGAGAGTGAGTACAGGTTGCGTGTTCCATGGGGATCCGGCTGACCCCCCTCCGGGTTGGGTGCTGAAAATAATCTGGGTGGCAGTACCTGCAAATGCGAAAGGGCTTGAGTAGCTTAAAAATGTAAGGAGGGCAAGAGTTGGCGCAATTCTACATCCTTTAAATAAGCGAGGAAGGAAGTGGGTAACTGCTAAAAAATTTTTTATTACAAACTGCTTCATTTTGTATTCTCTTTGTCTCCAGTAACTTCTCCCATTTATAGGAGAGGTGTATATGCAGACTCTATCTAATACAGTCTAATACAGTTACTAGGCTAGCATGTTCAGATTGAGCCTCCAATATGTCTAAGAAGACGCGGGCTTAGTTAAACTTAATAAGTGTAAGTATGTATAATTAATTAAATTAAAATGAATGAATTAGTATTGGTAAAAAATAAATAGCTTCGGAACGAATGGGGGATCTTATTAACGCTGTGGTTAACGCTGTGGTTAACGCTGTGGCGGTTTTAATCAGAGGCCATGTGGTAGGATTTTTCGTTTTAGGCATAAAAAAGGGCAGTCAACAAATTTTTGCTGACTGCCCGAGCTGCGTTTTTTTCACGCTTCAAAAGGCGTTCGTGGCTGATTACTGCGTGGAAATCACATCCTTATAGGCTGCTTCTAGCTGTGCTTTAAGCTTTGGATCAGAACTCGCTATCTGGAGGGCTTCTTGAACCTGCGCTTTTGCACCCGCTGAATCTCCACCTTTTTTAAGACCTCGGGCAATCACGAGCTTGACTTCTGGATTGTCGATTTTAGTCGCCTTTAATCGGGTTGCCATCGTTCGCGCTAAATCATTTTGTTTTGTTTCTAAATAATATTGCAAGGCATCTAAAACCATATTTTGATTCTGCGGTGCGCGATCAATGGCCATGGATAGAAATTTTGACGCTTCTTCTACATTTTTATTCCGTTTTAAAATTTGAGCGGAGTGAAAATAAACATCAGCACTTTTCTCAAATTTTTTGATAGCGCCTTGCATAATTTGTGCTGCAATGCCATCTTGATTTCGCAATTCATAGCTGGTGGCCAAGGCGATAGAAATGGTCGGATTATCTTTTCCTGCATCCATGCAAGCTTCTGCAGCCCATTGAAGGAGATCCACTCTTTTTGCTGCGAAATAAGTTTCAACCAATAACTCACATCCCCCTGCTTTCTTAGGGATATCCTTTTTCACAGGCTCCAGTCTTTCTACAGCTAACATAGTAAAACCCTGATTGAGTGCCGCGCGAGTGGTTTCCATAGTTCTTTTTACGTAAAGAAAATGGACACCGCAGTATCCCAAAAATAAAACAGTAAGTAATAGGCCGGCCTTGAGTGCAGTGCGAATAGAAAGTGAGTTTGTCATATGTTTAATATATTATATTAGTTTTAGTAATTATATAAAATATTTTTTAAATCTAATTTGAGTTTCAGGGAGTGTGAGCGAACTAGTGGTTTGGCCTAATGGTTTGGAATGATATCCGAATTTCCAGGAATACATTGAATATTTACGGAACTTTGCATGGATTGAATCGAGTTTAAAGCATGGGCCGTACTTCCTATTGAAGCAATAAGAGTGATGCCTTGTCCTCGAGTGATCCCTGCACCTGTGCCAATGGTAGGGCCAGTCAGAGTTGCTCCTGCCGATATAGAAGTAGAAGTAACCGGGGGAGAGGAAGGGGTAGCATTGGGTAGAATTCCAACGGGAGTAGTTGAGGCATCGTCTGGACTATTTAAGGTCACTTTACTGCACCCAACAGCGGCTATGAAAAACAAAGCACAATAAAGTAATAAAAATCTGAGGAGTCCCTGCATACGCCTCCTGTCACTATAGATTTATTATCTGACAAATAGAAATTTGGATCAAGTGCTAATAATTTGACGATTAAAGTAATATTGTGTAATTTGATATATTTAAGTAATATTTGATTTATAAAGTGTGTAACGTCAAGTATTTAATGAAATTAGGGATGAGGACCTTAATCGTAGGGAGCCTTCTCTGGACGAGTGTTGCCCGTGGGGAACAGACTGTATTTGTTAAGCTTGTGAGAGCCACTGAGAGTACAAAACGGATTTCCGAGTTAACACTGGAAACTAACGCAAAAATTGAGGTGTACCCACATTCTTCAGGGGTCTCTCCAAATGCAAAAACCGTTATTGAATTAAAAGGAAATTACACAAATCCAAATGCCACCCTTCTCATTGAAACTTCTAAAGTGGATACAACGCAATCGAGCGATCATTCATTTTCAGTGCGTTGGGGAGTTTCTAGGCTACCCGCTAGAATTGAGTTGAATACAATAGGACTTCGTGGAGAGGTAGAGACGGAATATATTATGATTCGGCTTATTGATGAGCCCAAGAAAATGTCTCATCCATTTTCTCCTTCGTTAGGGATTTCAATGCTTCACTATACGGAAGGGACATCGATAGATTTTTCTGAAATCGCCACTACCGTCAAGTTAGGGTATCGAGTGGACTTGAAACCACCTCGGTTTGATTTGGGAATCAATGCATTTTTTACTGCTTTTGCATTATCTAGCACATTGGCTCGTGCGCCTTCTGGTTTCAATAATGTTTCTGTAAAATATTTGGGTTTTAATGCAAAGGTAGGATATCTGCTCTATCAGGATCCAAGTTGGCGCATCGCTCTCTATGGGGGCGGGTATTATACAACTATGTTTGTTACGGGTAATAGTTTTGGTTTTAATAACTTATCAGGGCCTCAGCTCTTTCCGGTGGTCAGCACATTCTTTGGGTCAAATAGTTTGTCAGCGTATTTAAAATTTTCACCCGTGGGGGAAGGGTTTAATATTGCCAGTTTGTCCGATCGCGAAATTGCAGGGGGTATTTCGTATGCGCATTCCTATGCAGAGGGTAACTCCATTTCTCTTCATTTGGATATTTCTCAGTTGTCAATTACGGTGGGTGATATTCCTGTAACGTCATCATCTACATCATTCAGTGTTGGGTATGACTTTTAAGGCGCATTCTTATGTTTCGATTCCTGAGTCAATTGCCAAATTTTGATATGACGAACTAATCTTGAAATTCCTTCGATTAAAGAGAGAATCAGGCCGTGCATGCCATCTTTGTATGCTTCATAGTAAAAATAATTTTTAAGCGAGAGTGCGGGAAAAGTGAATAGAAGATGAAACCAATTAGTCCGCTTGCCTTGATTAAATCGGTCTTTTGCTTCAATGCTTGTGTATTTATTCATCTTGTCTAACAGCTTTTCCACATTAAAGTCAGGAGAGTGTAGAATGGGTTCATGTATTTCGCCGGGAAGATTCGGAAAAATCGGATATTCATGAATATCATTCACGTAATAAACACCTTTGCGATGGAAAAAACGATCTTGGTAACTGGGATTCCAAATGCCATATAAGATGGGTTTTCCTAGGAAATATTCAACTCTTCTTATTTTGTATGCAGTTCTATTGGGACCGTTGGGATGACTCAAGAGGGCTTGGATTTTCCGCGCTAGCTCTGGAGTGCAGGCCTCATCCGCATCGAGTACAATGATCCAATCATGTTGAGTGGAAGTCATTGCAAAATTTCTTTGATCTTTAAATCCTGTCCAGGGTCTCTGAATGACACGAACTTTTGAAGCCCAAGGTTGGGTAGGGTCTTGGCAAATGGCTCGCGTTTGATCTGTACTTTCCGCGTCAACGACAATAATTTCGTCTACCCAGGTTAATGAGGCGAGGCAACGTGCAATTTTTGATTCTTCATTTCGAGTGATGATGGCAGCGGAAATGGGTAGCATCATGGTTCAACGCCTTAAAAGAAAACGGACATTCCAAAGTTATGACTCAAGGTAGAGATCGGGGTGATGACTCGTGAAAAACTATAATCGAAAGACAGTTTGGGTCCCATCCATCCTAGCCCCAATCCATATCCATTTCCTCTTTGCGCTTGATAAGGAACTGTCGCATTTTTGAAGGTTCCCACTCTTAAGAAGACCTCACTGAAGAATGGAAATTCAACACCACTTTCAAAGCCCCATGTGGCTTGGTTAGTAGATTGATCGACGGGTAGGTTGGGGACCCAGAGGGGGTCTATATAAATCAAAATGATGGAGCTTAAGTTAAATTTTGTTCCTAGAGTGAATTCGCGATAAAAACCTCGGCTAGAGGCAGTTTCCAGAAGATTATCAACAACAAGAGCAGTTTGAAACCAAGTACTTAAGATCCCTGAGACAGAAAGCGAAGCTTCATAGATACGGCTTGCTGCAGGGTCATTGGGGAAAATAAATTTACTGCCGATCCCTACCCCCATCTTTTGAGTGATATTCTTTGAAGCACCTAAATGAAGCAAGGAGCTGTCATCTCTTCGAGTATACCCTACGCCTGCTTGAAAAATGGATTCTTGAGTTCCATCTAAAACTGAAGCATTGATATTATGTCCGTAATAATCACTCGTTCCGGCAGGTGTCGTAATCGTGCTATCTCCGTACGTGAGATAGTTAAAGCTTAAGCTATGGACTTGATTAAAAGATGTAAACGATGGATTGAGATAGATGGCGTCATTGAGAAGGGGACTGGCGTGGCCGGCGCCGCCCAGAGCTTCCGTTCGAGGCGAATGAAAATCGGATGCCTGAAGGGGAGAACTCATGTAGAGATTTAAAAATAAAGTAACCACTATAATATACTTAAACATATGAAGACATTGACACAAGATCGGTCAATAATCAGCTTTAAAGCCGTTTGAATGCGAAGTGTCAAAATTACTCTTTACTTTGATAGAGAATACCGCTAAAGAGTCATCGCTTATGGCATTACGCAAGGAAAAGGTTGAAGTATATCGTAAACAGTTGACTGCTCGCCGTAATGCGCTTGCAGAAGATTTACGCCTAGCGACAGTCCAGTTGATTAATGATGAGTCGACCTATACGGATACAGTTGATCAAGCTGCTGCTGATACAGATAAGAGTTTTACTCTTCAAATGAAGAATCGCGAACGTAATATTCTTTGGCAGATAGACGAAGCCATTAAGCGGTTAGATAGTGGTTCTTTTGGTGAGTGTGAACGCTGCGATGAGCCAATTTCGGAAGGTCGAATTGAAGCCTTCCCATTTACTACTCTTTGCATCGATTGCAAAGTCGAGCTAGAGTCCGAGGAGCATCGTTTCCCGGGGCGTAATTGAGAGTCTCTTAGCACACTCTCTCCGGGAACTTCCGGAGGGTCATGTTATGTCTCAATTGAAAGTTCGAAAAGCGGTCATTCCAGTCGCTGGCTTGGGAACTCGATTTTTGCCTGCGACTAAAGCAATACCCAAAGAAATGATTCCTATTGTAGATGTTCCGATGATCCAGCATATCGTGGAGGAAGCGGTTCGGGCAGGAATCGAAACGATCATTCTCATAACAGCTCGGCATAAAGAAGCCATTGAGAATCATTTCGATTATAATTATGAACTCGAAGAGAGTCTGGATAAGAAGCAAAAAACGGAACTTTCAAAGCTATCAAAATCCATTGCTAAAATGTGCAATGTGGTTTCCATCAGGCAAAAAGAACCTTTAGGTCTGGGTCATGCGGTCTTATGCGCTGCTTCAATGATAGGGGACGAGCCCTTTGCAGTTCTGCTGGGAGATGATTTAATTGATTCAGAGGTTCCTTGTATCAAACAGTTGATTGATATTTATGACAAGGAAAATGCTTCTGTTGTGGGAATTATGAAGGTAGAAAAAAATGATGTCAGTAAATATGGCATCGTGGGTGGAAAAATGTTGAGCTCAAAGTTGATGCATGTCAGTCAACTTGTTGAAAAACCCGCGCCCAAAGATACGCCTTCTACCTTTGCCATTCCTGGAAGGTATGTACTTTCTTCAAATATTTTTGAGTGCATTAGAAAAATTAGGCCAGGGAGTGGAGGTGAAATTCAGCTTACAGATGGATTACAACTTCTTGCTCAGCAAGAAAAACTTCTGGCCTTTCAATTTGAAGGCACTCGTTATGATACGGGTGATCGTTTAGGATTTATAGATGCCACTCTTGCTTTTGCTTTAAAAAGACCGGAGTTAGCAGATGATGTCAAAGAGCTGATGAAAAAGCATTTGGGGAGTAGCTGACGTGAGAAGACTGACTTGTATTGGAATCGGATTGGTATGGATGATAGCATTGGGGTCCTCTTCTGCATTCGCTTATATTCCTCCTTCTTCATTTTTAGTTAAAAGTTGGGTTAAAAAGCATGCTCCAATAAAGACCCTCAAAGTGAGAACGCTTGTGACTGCTTATGAGAATAATAAGCCTACAGAGGTTCACTTTAAAGAAACGTTCTTGATTGATTTCGACAAGGACATATTCTTGAGTTGGGTCAGTGATGACACTGATAAAAGGCTTTACTCTATCGAAAAATCATTAAAAGATTTGCCTACTGCAGCGAAAATGGTGTTGAGTTCTAATTCTAGCGAAGTCATAGCTTCTTTAGTCAAGAGTGGAATTTCCGTACAAACTGAGGAGAGTAACTCCGTAGCTCAAAGTGCTGAGCGGTTACAAACTCAGACTGAAAATAACCAGGTTAAAAATACTCAGACTGAGAATAACCAGACTGAGAATAAAATGATGGCCAGATGGAATGGCGGCGTCGCATGGGTGGTTGGATCTCAAGGCCCAAAAGATCAAATTTCCCCACAGTTATGGATGCAGAAAGATACCTTTTTACCTCTGCGAATCATTTATACGAATCCGACTGAATTAGAGCAAGTCTATGATTTTCAATTTGAAAATTTTCATTTTTTTAGAGAATTTCCGTACCCTAGGGTCATCAAAGTTCTGAAAACGCCCAAAACTCCCAAAACTTTAGAGAAGACCAGTGAAGTTATCTTTTCTAGTCAATTAATAGATTTTAATGTAAATCCGGCTCATCTCTTATCGACGCCTATTCACCCCGGTTATACAGAAGCAGGAAATTCGATAGCTTCAGCGGTGAGAGATTCAATTCGGATTTATTATGACATCATGCGATAGTAATCTCTCTCATTCTTCAGCGCCTCAGATGATTTCTGTTGCGATCCCAAGACCATTGCACGGGCTTTTTACTTATAAATTGCCTGCGCACCTGGTCCCGTTGGTTAAGGTGGGGGGATGGGTCAAGGTGCGTTTTGGAAATGCTGCTACCCATGCCTTTATTGTGGAGCCACCTAGACCGTTATCAGAACTTCCGGCGGGCTTGTCCGTCAATCAACTCAAAGAGGTTTTGGAAGTGGGTGATCCGGACGCTGTTTTTCCGGCGGATGTTCTCAGTCTTTGTCGTTGGGCCCATGAATATTACTGTGTCCCGCTGGGCGAAGTTTTAAATGGCGCAGGAAGCCATAGTTCCCTTGCAAAGAAAAAACTGAAGAGAGGCCCGCGACCCATCGTACGATCATCACCGTCCATAAATCCTTCCACACATGTATTGACGTCTGAACAGCAAGGGGCCGTCGAGTTCCTTGAGAAAGCTCGCCAAGAAAAGCTCGGAAAAGTGGTGCTTTTAAAAGGGGTAACCGGCAGTGGAAAGACAGAAATTTATATAGAGCTTGCTAAAAAAACACTCGAAGAGGGAAAGGGTGTTCTGATTTTGGTTCCAGAAATTGCCCTGACCCCCCAGCTTCATAGACGATTTGAAGATGGGCTCGGAATTCCAGTTGGACTTTGGCATTCGGCAATTTCCAATGGACAGCGGCGTGATCTTCTTGCGGCCCTGCAGAGTGGTGAAGTCAAAGTAGTCGTGGGTGCAAGATCGGCAGTATTTGCTCCTGTTCAGCAGCTCGGCTTGTTAGTGGTTGATGAAGAGCATGATCCTACCTATAAACAAGAAGATCGAGTTCGATATCATGCCCGTGACTTAGCGGTAGTACGAGCCAAAATTACAAATTCGCTTACCATCTTGGGGTCCGCGACGCCTAGTCTTGAGACACAAGAACGAGTTCGAGAAAAACGTTACTTAATGACAACTCTGGATCATCGCATTGCCTCGGGGGGATTGCCTCAGATTGAAATAGTAGACTTGAGAATTGAAGATAAAGTTGCGAACACTCAAGCACTCTTAGCTCGTAGAACTGTACAAAAAATTCAGGAAACGATTGATGCAGGTGGGCAAGTGATCGTCTACTTAAATCGTCGGGGTTTTGCCTCTTTCCTGCTCTGTAGTGATTGTGGAGAAGTAAAAGGTTGCCCGCACTGTTCTGTTTCTCTTGCTCTTCATAAAAAGAAATTACAGTTGAGATGCCATCTCTGTACTCATCATGAAGGGATTCCTGATCTATGTCATAAATGTCAGAGTCCAAAGTTGCGTGCGATGGGGGCAGGAACGGAAAGTTTAGAAACAGAACTCCCTAAGTTAGTCTCTGGTGCAAAAATTTTGAGATTAGATCGTGATCAAATTACGAGTGCCACTCGGTTGGGTGTGATCCTGGATGAATTTAGACGAGGTGAAGCGAACCTTCTTTTAGGCACCCAAATGTTGGTCAAAGGTCATGATTTTCCGGGAGTCACCTTAGTTGTGGTGGTGATGGCAGATTCTCTCTTTCGTTGGCCGGATTTTCGTGCGCCCGAGAGGGCAGTGCAAATACTAAAACAAGTAGCAGGAAGGGCTGGGCGAGGAGAAAAGCCTGGAAAAGTGATGATTCAAACTTTTAATGTGGATCATCCCGTGCTTCAAGTGATTCAAGGGCAGATATTAGAAGAGGACTTTCTTGAAGGTGAACGTCAACTGCGACAAATTTTAGGTTACCCTCCTTTTGGTCGATTGGTTAGATTTAGGTTTGAGAACTCATCGAAAGAGGAGGCATTCAATCGTGCCCAAGAGATTGCAACACAGTTGAGGAAGATCTTTGATCAAAATATAAGTCCTGTACTGCAATCCGATCGTACCTTAGAGTTATTAGGTCCTAGTGAAGCCTTTTTAGAAAAGATAAAAGGGATTTATCGCTGGGATTTATTACTCAAAGCAAAGAATATTCAAATCTTACAGAGAGCTGTTTCTTTTTCGAAAAGCGTTTGTGCACAGCGTAAGTGGCAGTTTATAGCCGACATTGATCCTTATGGGATATAATGTTTATAAATGGCTGAAAATAAAAATAACCCCTTATCTTATAAAGATAAATCTGTTGATCACGTTCGTAGAAGCGTCGAAAAGAAAATTGAAATTGCAGAAAAAGAGCAACGGCATAAACTTCTAACGCATCGCTTAGAGTATGCTCGCGCCGGAATCGATGCCTATAATCGACATAAGATCATGGAAGCGGTAAAAGCTTTTCAGTCTTACTTGAGGGTTTTGGAAGAAATCAAGCAAGTGAGGGAAGGTGGGTTAACTCCTGCTTGTTTTGATGCAAAAGCGGATCTTTCTGAGATGCTCATGATCAGCGGTATTTATTGGGATCTTGTTAAACTTTTTGATCGCACTCAATCATCCCATAAGCACAGGGAATTTGCTCACTACCTTGAAAAATACGTCGCCTTTTCGAAAGGGATGCCTTATCAAGCGCTTTGTGCTGAATCATTAAGAAAATACATAGCTTATGGCAGCCCCCTTCATCGGAGTGACTTTCAAAATGCTTATAAGCTGATTTCTGTGGCACGCTGCTTTATTGCGACTTCACTGATAGATGTCACAAAGCCAACGACCCTTCCGGCTCTTCGTCAGTTTAGAGATCAGGTCTTAAAGCGCTCGAGTGTCGGGAGAGGGTTTGTACTCGGCTATTATCATATAGGCCCAAGAGTAGCGGCCAAAGTAGATCATTTACCTAATCGAATCAGAAAAATGATGGGCCTCACTTTAGATTTTATCGCTTATTTCTGTTACTGCCTGACAAACCTATTAGTGAAGCAGCGTGCCGATTCTTTCAGGTCTAAAGATAAACTGACTATCCGTAAAGCTTGCCCAAAGGGATAGCCAAATCACGACAGCCTTTCCTTTGACATTTCGCATAGGAACGAATCCCCAAAAACGACTGTCATTCGAAAAATCTCGATTATCTCCCATGACGAATAAGCTTTCCGATGGCACGGTAATCGGACCATTCGTTTCACCCATAAAGTTGGTTTTATCTAACATGATCATATGATCAGCATGGTCAAGATGTTCTGTATAAAGGTCTAAGTTCGCCGCAGTATATTTAGGATCATCCAGGGTTTTAAATAACTTTTCAGCGGGGGGGCCTGTGACAAGGTCCCTCTGAACCATCTTTTGATTAATATAAAGGATCTTATTTCTGATCTCAACTGTATCACCCGGGATGCCCACGACTCGTTTGATATAGTAAAAACTTTCGTCCTTTGGATACATGAATACGATCACATCACCCCGCTTAGGTGGATCGCGCTTGAGAACATAAATCGGGTGGTCGGTGACTAAATCTGAAAATGGAATTTTGAAACCATAAGCAAATTTATTTACAAAAATATGGTCCCCAATCAAGAGGGTGGGAATCATAGAGCCAGAGGGAATTTTGAAAGCCTCGATAATGCTTGAACGGATCATGAATACGATCAAAAGGGCTAGGCCTAATGAAACAACATTTTCAATAATCCAGCTTTTTCGAGACTTAGACACATTAGAAACTAAAGAATGACTATCTGCCATAGTGGGCAAGATAACTGTCACAAAAAACATAATCAAATTAATTATCTGTATTTGGTGTTTTCAGTTCTGACATTGCGCGTGACGAGCGTCTCAGGGAAGTGCAAAACGGAGGTGTCGTCTCTTGTCAGAAAGTTGTAAGCTTTTTGCATTATGAAAACGCTCGATCGCTACATTGCTGGGATCTTTCTTCAAAATCTACTTTTAGGAGTGGTTTCGATGGGAGCGCTTTTTTTATTTCAGTCAATGTTTACAGACCTTTATGATCATAATTACCCTACACATCAAATCCTTTTGTATCATTGGATGAACCTCCCTCAGATCATTGTGCAGATGTTTCCCCCGGCGGTCTTATTGGCCACGGTCCTTACACTGTCTGGTTTATCAAGAACCCAAGAGTTGATTGCTTGCTATGCAATTGGATTCAGCCTCAAACGGGTGATGACGCTGATCCTATCTATAGTCTTTATTGTCTGCTGTTTGATTCTGGTATCAGAGGATCGGATTTTACCTCCGGCTTTTCGAATTAGAACGAATTATTACTGGCGAGAAATGCAAAAACGGCCTGATTTCTTTTTAGATATCAAGCGGGATAAAATTTGGTATCGATCAAAAAATTTAATTTACAATTTGCAGCGGTTTGACGTTCAAACCAAAACCATTCATGGAATGTCAGTTTATACATTTGATGAGGATTTTAATTTGGTTCAAGTGGTGGGTGCTGAACAGGCAGCATACACGCCAAAAGGTTGGAAAATGATGGAGGGTACGGTTACAGTATTTTCGCCCGACAATCCTTTTCCTATGACAAAAAGTTTTAAAGAAAAAGAAATGATCATTTCAGAGTCTCCAAAAGACTTTCAGGAAATTGATAAAGAAGTGGATGGTTTACAGTTTAAAGAGCTTTACCACTACATTCAGAGAATCAAAAATGCTGGAGCGGATACACGGTCGTATGAAGTCAAATTTCATTCTCGAATTAGCCTGAGCTTTATACCTATTGTGATGTGTTTCCTTGCGGTGCCATTTTCGTTGGGAGCGAGACGAGAAGGTGGAGTCGCCAAGGATCTTGGACTTTGCCTCGGAGTTACATTTTTATACTGGCTTTCTTACTCAGTGAGCTTGTCCTTGGGAACTAAGGGAGTCTTTCTTCCTTGGGTCGCAGCATGGTTACCGAGTAGTTTGTTTATACTTTTAGCTGGGGGTCTGGTTCTGAGAAGGAAGTAAGGAAGTTAATTTTATAGAAGAGCTATTCAGGTGCTAATGCCCTAAGTTATTTTAATAATTATCTTTTAATTTCATATAGTTCACATTTTTCTAAGGAATATTGTGATATTTACCACGTTTTAGTAAACTTAGTGGCCCAAGAGCTATCTGTTCATTTGCAACAACCTCTCAATTATTGGGCAAGTCGTGGAACTGCTGAAGTAGATTTCCTCATCTCTACAGTATTGAAAAAAGCTGAAACGATTCTCCCATTGGAAGTGAAATCAGGTAAAAACACCAAAAATAAAAGTATTACTGAGTACGAAAAAAAATATTCACCTCCCTTATTAATTCGGACGAGTCAGTTAAATCTAAAATTAGATAAAAAAATGTTAAATATTCCCCTTTATTCTTTAGGATTTATGCGGAACTTCTTTAAACTCATTCAGGACGAAATGTGAGGCGCCATCAGGAAGCGTGGGGCTATTGTTTTGATTTTCCGCTTGGATTTTGTTAGTTATTGGTCTTACCGCGAAGGTCGAGTCAAACAAAAATGGCAAAATTAAAAATATATACATTTCCAGATCACGTCTTGGCACAAAAAGCAAAGCCAATTCAACGAGTTGAAAAGTCTTTTTATCGCTTAGCAGACGATATGCTTGAGACCATGTACGATGCGCCAGGTATTGGGTTGGCTGCAAATCAAGTGGGAATTTTGGATCGAATTTTAGTGATAGATGTAGATTATGACTTAGAGGATCTGCCAGACACGGAAGAGAGCCGCCAGGGCGGGGAAGTGATTGGCAAGAATATCATTAAGAATAAAAAGCCAGAAATTATTATCAATCCAGAAATCATTCACCGCGAGGGGAGTATTTTATTTTCAGAAGGTTGCTTATCTGTTCCTGAATATTCTGCCGAAGTGAAGCGATCCGAGAAATTAAAACTGAGATATCAGGATATTGATGGTGTGACTCGAACCCTGACTGCGGAAGGGTTGTTGGCGGTTGCTATTCAACACGAAATGGATCATCTGGACGGAAAGCTTTTTATTGATCGCTTGAGTCCGTTGAAAAAAGAGATGATTAAAAAGAAACTCAAACAAGAACGTTTAAGTCGTGAAATGGAGGATGATCCTTTTAATCGCGCGGATCATAACGCAGCTCATGGCCCAGTTGGGACATCCAAGAAAAAAGTGAAGGGGTTTTAATTCATGTTACGAGTCGTTTTTATGGGGACCCCTGAGTTTGCTGTTCCTTCTCTTGAGGCAATTCATAAAGAATTTAATATTGTTGCTGTGTATACTCAACCCGACAAGCCAGTAGGCCGGGGCCTCGATTTAAAAGCATCGGCGGTGAAGAAAAAGGCGACTGAATTAGGATTGCCGGTATTTCAACCTGAAAAGCTTTCTATGGCAGGTGAATATGAAAAGCTGCAAGAGCTGAATCCTGATGTCATTGTGGTTGTTGCCTATGGTCAAATTTTAAGAAAAAATGTTCTAGAATTGTCTCGATTGGGATGTGTGAATATTCATTCCTCTCTGCTTCCTCGTTGGAGAGGGGCTGCGCCTATTCAGTGGGCAATCTTAGGAGGAGATTCAGAATCAGGCGTCACAACGATGCGGCTGGTTGAAAAATTAGATGCAGGCGATATTCTTCTTCAAGCAAAAACCCCGATTCAAGCGGATGACACCGCAGAGATTCTTCATGATCGATTATCTTTGATGGGGGCTGAATTGATTATTCCTACCCTTCAGGGCTTAGAGAACGGTAGTTTAAAAGGAATAGCGCAGAACGAATCGATAGTGACCTACGCTGCAAAACTCACAAAAGAAATGGAATTTCTCAATTCAGAAGAGTCTGCAGAAGTACTCGATCGTCGAGTTCGTGCCTTGAATCCATGGCCAGGCACAAGTGTAAATGTAGGGGAGAGACTGAAGATTAAAAAAGTTCGTGTTCGTAAGAATATCCAGGGGAATCAGGGTCAAATCTTCGAAAGAGCGGGGATGGTTCTTTTAGGTTGTAAAGAAGGTTCCTTGGAGCTTCTGACTGTTCAATGGGATGGAAAAAAGGAAGTGGATGCCGGTGGGTTTTTAAATGGCCTTCGGGGCCGGAAGCAGTCGTTGCCTTTGATTCTACGGTAATTTCTCAATAAGTTGATATTATTGGATAATTTCAACATAGCTCTTCATTTATAGCCTTTCATCTAAATTAACCCCACTCAAAAATTGATTAGTTACACAGTGTTGATACTATAAAGACCTGGGGTAACTTCCATTGAAAATAAAATATATAGTTTTAATTCAGCTATTCATTTTTTCAATTTCAGCACCTGCATTCTCGAATCTAGGAAATGCCGACACTTCATACGCTTGGGCAATTGACACAGCAGGAAAGTTAAAGGCCGCTGAAGGTAACCCAGAGCTATTTAAGATCTATTGGGAAGCTGCCAAAAACCATTTTCTTAAGGCTGAACAGGCTATCAACGATGAATTAAAAAACAATAAGAAGCTTACAGAGACTGAAAAATATGACCTCTACGACTATCTAGAAAGAATCCTCAATGCCAAGGGTTGGATGTATCTGGACAATAAATCTTTTAAAAATAAAGTCGGCATCATTGAATTTTTAAAAGGTGAAAGACCCTATGAGCAAAAAGCTAATGATTACTTTGGTAAAGCGTTCGAAGCCCTGATCTTAAAAGAAAAATTTAAAGATGCTCATCTTTTAGCGGAAAAACAAAGAATCAATTCTGAAAAAGATGATCCGATGATTGCTCTTCAGGGTTATCTTGACGCCCAACAGGGGCCGAATTCCCTGATTGCTGAAATCTTCGATCGGAGCAAACAGGGTGCGTGTGATGACGCCAGCTTCAATAGAATGTATCAAAGTCTTGAGAAATACCTCACGTCCCGAGGTGTGGATTTTGATCCTGAAGTCACACGGGAGGCGCTTCTACGTTTTAGAAGAAGCCACAAAGCAGGAACTCTGGATAGAATTCGAACACCTATTTTACGACTCGATTCAAAAGGGAGTTTCGGCATTTGGGAGGCTGGTGCAGACGGTGAACTCTATTTGGACATTAAGAGTGATCCCGGTCGAGTCCTTGGGGAGGGTGGGTTTAAAACCGCTCTACGAGAGCTTGTACTGATTAATGGAGCTTTTCAGCCCATCGCAGTGTCGGGGGCTTACGGGAAGAACAACGAACTCAACAGGATTGAAATGGAGAGAGAAGAGTATTTTATTAATAAAATTCAAAATATTTCAAATAAGACAGGGATCATTCACTCCCGTGTGATTTTGATAAAACAACCGGATGGCAGTCTCCGAAAAAAAGTAGCCTCTCCTCTCTATGAACAGGGAGAAATGAAAAATGTTTTCAAGACAATAGATAGGAATCTTAACATAAGCGAAAAAGAGGCTCTCCGGCACAAACTGCTTTACTTCAATCAAATGCTTCAAGGGGTGGTCAATTTACATCATGCAAAGATCCTCCATTCAGATCTAAAAAAAGAAAATGTGTTGGTGAATGATCGGGAAACAGTGATCAATGACTTTGGATTAGCGGTTGATCTATCCAAACCTGAAAACTTACGAGGTCCTATGCCCTGCGATGGAACACCGGGATATCTTTCTCCCGAATGCCTTTCTTATGGTCTAGGAAGTGGTGACGCCCAAACAAAAGCCACAAGAGCATTAAAAAGAGATGTGTTCGCAGTGGGAGTGATGCTTGCAGATGAGCTGTTCCCTGCCAAAATGAAAGACCGTTTTCGTCCTACAAAAGAACTTGCGATCGGTCTAGAGAGCTGTGAATATAAAGAGTCCAGCAAAGGTCGGACGAAAGAGGAAGATAAAGTCAAAGTTCAAAGATGCTACAGTGGGGTTGTCCATCAAACATCTGAACAGCTTCAAGCTTGGATCGAAGATGAAAGAACAGATAAATTCAATAAATCACTCCTTAAGCTCGCAATGGATGCGATCCAGCCTGACCCGGATCGAAGACCCACTTCGGCGGAGCTTCTCGGGAGACTTCAGCAGATTCAATTAACGCGGTAGAGGCTTATACACCCAGTATTAAAATAAATGCAGATTAAAGTCGGTTTTGCTATGGTCTTGTTTCGATGACTACCCAAAAAAGAAGCCCCTCGTTGATAGCTCCCTCTATTTTATCTGCCGACTTTGCGCGCCTTGGCGAAGAAATCAAATCAGTAGAAGAGGCTGGAGCAGATTGGATTCATGTGGATGTGATGGATGGACACTTTGTTCCAAATCTCACGATTGGCCCACTTGTGGTCAAAGCGCTCAGACCTTTAACTCGGCTTCCTTTGGATTGCCATTTGATGGTGAGTCAGCCGGAAAATTGGGTTGAGCCTTTTATCCAGGCGGGTGCTGATTGCGTGACCGTGCATGCTGAGGCCACTCCTCATCTCGATCGCGTGTTGAACCAAATTCGTAAGTTAGGTGCAAAGGCAGGAGTCTCCTTAAATCCAGGATCTCCCCTCGTTTTAATCGAAGAAGTATTGGATTGGGTGGATCTTGTTTTGGTAATGAGCGTCAATCCTGGGTTGGGTGGGCAAAAATTTATAGAAAGCTCAGTAGCAAAAGTAGAAAAGCTGAGGCATTTAAGAGGAAACCGAAAGTTTTTGATTGAGGTAGATGGAGGCGTACAAGCTTCCAATATAGAAAAATTGCACACTGCCGGCGCAGATGTTTTTGTGGCAGGTTCAGCTATTTTTGGAGCAGCAGATCGGCGAAAGGCTATTGCACAGCTCAAATCAGGTTTTGAAGGGA
The DNA here is from genome assembly GCA_963758495.1 of Oligoflexia bacterium. Taxonomy (GTDB): domain Bacteria; phylum Bdellovibrionota; class UBA1018; order UBA1018; family UBA1018; genus CAVWVI01. The sequence goes on along the minus strand of CAVWVI010000003.1, from coordinate 1,233,303 downwards.
AATAAGATATGGAGACATTAAAACTTGGGACAGCACCTTTAACACTCACAGAGGTTTATGAGGTTGCTGTAAAAAAGAGGACAGTAGAACTTTCTTCCGTGGCAATTGAGAAAATTCAGCGGGCTCATGATTTTCTTATTTCAAAGATCAAGACGGGAGCCACCTTTTATGGTGTGAATACAGGTTTTGGTTTGCTTTCAAATGTTCGGATTCCCTCTCAAGATATCGAGAAATTACAATATAATCTTCTGAGATCTCACGCCTGTGGAATAGGTTCCCCTCTGGAAGATCAATACGTGCGTGCAATGCTTTTGTTGAGAGCGAGTAATCTGGCGATTGGTCACTCTGGGGTCAGTCTCGCATTAGTTCAGCAGATTTTAGCGGTATTAAATCGAGGAATTATTCCGATTATTCCTGAGCAGGGCTCTGTTGGAGCAAGTGGCGATCTTGCGCCTCTCTCTCATTTGGCATTAGTTCTCATCGGCGAAGGAAAGGCTCGCATCTCAGGAGTAAACGGTGGGAGAGAGATGACAGGGATTGAAGCACTGAACTCAGTCGGACTCGAGCCCATTCGTCTAGGTCCAAAAGAAGGTTTAGCTCTCATTAATGGCACTCAGTTTATGACAGCAATGGGCGTTCTCAATCTTTTAGAGGCAGAGCATCAGTGCGACATTGCTGATTTGGCAGGGGCAATGAGTGTCGAGGCACTTCGAGGAACGACGAGTGCATTTGATCCAGAGATTCAATCCGTTCGACCCCACCCAGGCCAAGTTTTGGTTGCCAGCCATCTTCGTAATATTCTTTTGTCTGGGGGGGTTAAGAGCGAGATTGCTACAAGTCATGAAAATTGTGGGAAAGTACAAGATCCGTATAGTTTAAGATGTATGCCTCAAGTTCATGGGGCTTCGCGTGATACCTTGGCATTTGTAAGGCAAGTACTTGAACGGGAGATTAATTCGGTAACTGATAATCCCTTATTATTTCCTGTTGAAGGAAAAATTTTGAGTGGTGGAAATTTCCATGGCCAAATAGTCGCAATCGCTATGGATGCTCTGGCCATTGCAGTCGCTGAACTCGCGAGTATTTCTGAGCAAAGAATTTCAAAACTTGTGAACCCCGCTACTTCGGACCTTCCCCCTTTCTTGACTACGCAGGGAGGATTAAATAGTGGCTTTATGATTGTCCAGGTCGTTGCAGCCAGTATTGTGTCAGAGAATAAAACGCTCTGTCACCCCGCTAGCGTGGATTCCATTCCGACTTCAGCAGATAAGGAAGATCATGTTAGTATGGGAGCATGGGGAGCTAGAAAAGCAAAAAAAGTAGTGGCTAATACCCAACGTGTTTTAATGTTAGAGCTCCTTTCAGCCGCTCAAGGGATTGATTTATTACGTCCCCGGAAGAGTTCTCAGGTTATAGAGAAAGTCCATGCCTTAATTCGTCAAAAAGTCAGTCGATTCGATTCTGATCGAGTATTTTATGAAGATTATAATTTGATGGAAGAAATCATTTCTTCTGATGAGCTGACTGAACTTTTACAAAAATGCTTTCTACATCATGAGTCATAAGGGCAAAACAGTGATTTTTAGAGCAATCATTCATGCGAGTGAGTTACTGACTGGAGTAGGAGTACGTGAAAAAGACGGTAGAAAAGTTCAGGAAGAGGACTTGGGTCGGATTCCTGATGGAGCTATCGTGTACAGTATTAGAAAGCAGGGGAAAATAGAAATTCCTCACAGAATTGAATGGGTGGGGCCTACAGTGGCTTTCCCTAAAAAGTGGGCTCGAATTAAAAAAGTCAATCTTAAGCAAAAACGAGCTGTGATCCCTGGAATGGTGGATTGTCATAACCATTTGATCTTTGCGGGAGATCGATCCGAAGAGTTTGCTGCGAGATGTGCCGGAGCTACCTATCAGGAGATTGCCAAAAAGGGGGGGGGCATTCAGACCACTGTTCGGGCAACTCGAGCTGCTACAACAGAGGAATTAGAAGAACTGGCGATTGATCGACTAAAAGAAATTTACTCTTACGGAGTCAGAACAGTCGAAATTAAAAGTGGATACGGTCTTTCAGCAGAGGCAGAAACTAAAATTCTTAAAATCATACCCAAACTGAGAAAATATTTTCCTCAAATGATGTTAACAGCGACCTTTTTGGGCGCTCATGATTTTCCTAAGGATTGTAAACGCGAGGATTATTTAAAAGAGATCATCGAGGTGATGCTTCCAGAGATCGCTAGAAGAAAGCTTGCAGACAGTTGTGATGTATTTATAGATGACGGTTATTATACGCTGGATGAGGGCCGTAGTATTTTAACTCGCGCACGTCAATTGGGATTAAAAATAAAAGTTCATGCGGATGAGCTCGCCAACACAGAGTCAGCTGCCTTGGCCGCAGAATTAGGCGCCCTTTCGGCAGATCACTTGCTTAAGATTTCAGAAAATGGGATTAAAAAAATCGCCGCTTCAAATACAGTGGCAGTCCTTCTCCCTGGAACGGCCTTTTATTTGAATGCACCCTATGCTCCTGCCCGAAAGTTGATCGATGCAGGTGCTCGAGTAGCCATTGCAACTGATTTTAATCCTGGATCTTGTATGTGCTTGTCGTTACCTGCCGTGATGACGATTACGGCTCTTTATTTAAAGATGACTCGAGCGGAGATCTTTGCTGGAGTGACTTATAATGGGGCGAGGGCCCTAGGGTTGCATGACTCCAAGGGAACTTTGGAAGTGGGTAAAGATGCGGATATAGCGATACTCCCCTTTTCAAAATTTGAGGAATCGTATTATCGATTTGCTTGGCGTTTTCCAAATTGAACCGGACGATAAGTTACATATTTATGAAAAATCCAATAAGTAATTAACGCCATGAAAAACCCACTTACGACATCAATTAAATAATGTTGTTTAGTGGTGAGGGTAGAGATGGCTATGGCTGTTCCCCATAAAAAGAAAAATGGGAATTTCTTCTTTTGATCATCCAAAAAGATAAATGCTGAAAGATAAACGCTACTAACATGGAGACTGGGGCAGCAATTCGCAGGGGTGTCTGTTGCTCTCAAAGTAGTAAAAACGTAGTGGGTGATTGGATTTAAGTGGTCAGGAAGAGGAAAAAGCTGTCGGGGATAAGTCGTCGGCCAAACCCAAAAAATGAAAACACTGACTATTTGAAGAATGAGAAAAGAATAAAAATATTTGTTTAAATTTACTAAGTCTTTGCAAGTCATGTAAACGGCAATAAAGAATATATATTCACTAATGTAAATCCAAACGGAATAGGGAAGAAAAGGGACTACGGAGTCGATCCAGGACATGGGAAGAACTTGAGGTGGAAAAAAGTGGATATGATTGGCGGGGAGATAGAGTCCAATCGCTATTGCAGCAAGGAAAAGCCCCAATGAATTTTTATTCTCTCGGGTCATAAAAATGGGCAAAGACCCACTGGAGAGAAATGGTTTAAAATGTACGGGGGGAACTTGGGTATTCATCCGGAAAGCCATTTCTGGAGTTGAGAATGGAACAGCGGCCCATTCCAATTTTCTTCGCCATCTTTTACGAAAAGGATTTTTCGATGATCATCAATAATCACAGTGAGCGGGATTGCATGTACATCAAATAATTCTGCCACATGGCCCTCGGAATCTTTATAAACTGGAAATTCCATTTTAAATTGGCGAATCGTTTTGGGCACAACACCCTCAGGACTTTCATCGAGATTGATTGCTAAAACTTCAAAACCTCGTGAGACAAAGGTATTTCTTAATTGAACAAGAGAGGGCATTTCACTCATACAGGCTTCACACCAGGTCGCCCAAAAATTGATCAGAAATACTTTTGAATGAATGTCCGAGATTTTTACTTGGGAGCCATCCAATAAAGTTAGTGTAAAATCTGGAAGAGTGTTACCTACTTGGATTTCAATAGGTGCCCCCGCCTTTTGTGAATGGGGGATCTGTGACTTAATCAGGTATAAACTGCCTATTACCAAAATCAAGATAATGAAAATAGGAAGAAAAACTTTACCTAGAGTACTACTATTCCTTGTTCTGGATCTTGTCATCTCGCTTCATTATACCTTATAATTGGATTGATGATAAAGCTTATAAACAGCTCACAAAATCGCTTTCCCCACTCTGAAGAGGGTCAGGCAGTAGTTGAGTATATTTTAATGATGCTGGTGGCCGTTTCGCTCATGGGTATTATTGGTACAGGATTTCGAAAAACAGTGGTCAGTATCTGGGGTTACTATACCAAGCAAATTTCAGCAGCATGTCCGGGGTGCCAGTCAAAGTACAACTTTAAGTGAGGAAAGGTTTAAGTAAGGATCAGTTTAAGTAAGGACAGGGCCTGAGTATTTATGTTCCAGTCTTGGGCTTATATTGCAAAGCGATAAAGAAAATTTCTTTACTTTCTTTACGGGTACTTTTAGGGCGGAGGACTTCGACTCGCCCAAAGCGATCACGTAAGGATCTACGAAAATTTTCAAATTCTTCACTATGAAACAGTTTACAAACAAAAGAGCCCTTCGGGCGTAAAAATCGTTCTGCCGTAGCTAAAGCAAGCTCACACAGCTCCATTGAGCGTGTTTGGTCGGTAATGCGTATGCCTGTGGTTTTCGGTGCCATATCTGAAAGAACTACATCAAATGGAGGTGTAATTTCATGGGCAGCCATGATTTCTTCCAATTGAAGATCTCTCATGTCTGCTGTCACGAAAACAGCATTTGGAAGAGTTAATTTAATAGGTTGAATATCAATCCCAAGAACACGACCGGGTTTGCCTACCTTTTCAGAGGCAAATTGTGACCAAGAGCCAGGGGCGGCACCTAAATCGAGCACTTTATAGCCTGATTTTAAAATTTTAAATCGCTCATCAATTTCCTGAATTTTAAAGACAGAACGAGCAGCATAGTTCTCTTCTTTAGCTTTTTGAAAATAATAGTCTTTAGGGTTATAGGCCACTGGGAATACCTCTGAATATGTTATTACTGCGTAGCATGAAAACGCCCATGTGTCCCCATTGAAGTTTTCACGTATCCTACAGAAAGCGCCCCAACCAGGGATTGGTCTCTCGGTTTTCTGCACGGTTGGTTAAATTTTGAGCGGGAGTTGTGATCTATTGATTTTTTTGGGGTTATTGCATTTTAGAGTTAATCACTCTAAAATGAGTCTCATTATGGGGCTTGTACCTCGATAAGAGATTATCCCTGCTCAGTTGATGATTTACTTTAATTCCCCTAGAATTATAAGCTTATGCCCAAGCTTAGGCCCCTCACGCTGCCCCCCTTCTGCTCCCCCTTGTTAGGCCTCCTCACTTTAGCTTTGCCTTTAATCACTCCTTTGCAAGCTTTTGCACAGCCTGCAGAGTGCCCTTCAGGGCAAAAAAAGCGGATTAAAGACGAAACGAGTATAGAAGATCGATATAAACCTACTCAAGATTTCGATCAGTTGGATTTTGGCACCTGCTACGGGTTTGCGGCCACTTACATGCTTGAATACCTTTACAATCAGCAAAATAAGAGTGAAAAGCCAGTAGGCCTTTCTCCCTTATCAGTACTGGGGAATTCTTGTAATCGAAACATAAAAAAAGCGGTAAACGGTGGATTCCCCTATTCTGTTTTATATAGACTTCAAGAAAACCGAGAAAATCAGATTTCAACGAGTAAAGACATGCCTTACCACATCATTATGCCAAGACTCAGCCCATTGGATGGTCATTGGATTGATCCAGGGTGTAAAAAATCAGCAGTTGGGGTTCTTAGCTCAATCAATGAAAATATCATAAGCAGCACCATTGATATCGCAAGCTATGCTGCTGCTATTTCCAAAAGGCCAGATACCTTTCATTTTGACTTGATTGATCATCTTGCTCACGAAAAAATAACGATACCTCCTTATAATGTGCATGTATTAGAAGTATCTGATAATCTCGCTGCTACAGCAGAAGTAAAAGATCACTTTAAAAAAATACCTATCACACCCTTAAATATGAACGATAAGGACCATGCAGTGGTCATTACAGGTGCGAGGACGGTTTGTTGTGGCTCCATATGTCATGATGAGTGGAATATAGCGAATAGCTGGGGTAAAGGGATAGAAGACGGATGGAGTGATGCGAGTGGTTTTTCTGCTCGTTATTTTTCTTATCTTACTTCTTGTGGGAACTCTCCTAAGCAACCTTGTAAGCAGGAAATTTTAGGAAAATATCCTGCTTGTTACATGGCAAGGTCTGCGAGTGTCAGTAACTTTGAAAAATTTATAAACAATCATCCTGAGTCTTTGAACGATAAAGATAACAACGGCAGTACCCCAGCTCATATAGCTGCATACGAAGGAAGGCTAGATATCATTGAATTTCTAGCAAAGAATTATCCTGAGTCTTTGAACGCAAAAGATAACAGCGGACAAACCTATGCTCATTTAGCGGCATACGGAGGAAAGCTAGATATCATTGAATTTCTAGCAAAGAATTATCCTAAGTCTTTGAACGCAAAAGATAACTACGGTCAAACCCCAGCTCATTTAGCTGCATACGAAGGAAAGCTAGATATCATTGAATTTCTAGCAAAGAATCATCGTGAGTCTTTAAATATAAAAGATATAAATGGTCAAACCCCAGTTCATTTAGCGGCATACGGAGGAAAGCTAGATATTATTGAATTTCTAGCAAAGAATTACCCCAAGTCTTTGAACGCAAAAGATAACGACGGACGAACCTCTGCTCATTTAGCGGCATACGGAGGAAAGCTAGATATCATTGAGTTTCTAGCAAAGAATTATCGTGAGTCTTTGAACGCAAAAGATAACTACGGTCAAACCCCAGCTCATATAGCTGCATACGAAGGAAAGCTAGATATCATTGAATTTCTAACAAAGAATTACCCTGAGTCTTTGAACGCAAAAGATAACGATGGCGAAACCCCAGCTGAATTGTTACGTTCCAAGGGAAAAATGCAGGATTGAGAGTAAGCATTGCAAGGAGTCCTGTTGCGCCGGGAATCCAAATCTTTACGGCGCAATAGGACTCCTTGCAATGCTTGTCAACAGCCCTAAAGGAACTACTTACGATTGAAGCAAGGCAATGCCTAAAGTTAAAGTGAGAAAAAACCTATTTCCACAGGAAAATCTGAAACCGTGTGTCTCCATTGAAATTTTCACCTATCCTACAGAACGCGCCCCAACCAGGGCTTGGTCTCTCGGTTTTATACACGGTCGGTTAATTTCTGAGCGACAGTAGTGAGCTATAGATTTTTTGGGGTTATTGCATTTTAGAGTTATTAACTCTAAAATGAGTCTCATTATGGAACTTGTACCTCGATTTTGTAAGCCTCCTCAAAAACAGAGCTTTTTTCTATTTGGACCCCGAGGTACTGGTAAAACCCAGTTTTTGCGTAGACACTTTCCAGATGCCCTCATGATCAACTTACTATTACCGCAAGAGTTTGCTAGATACTCGGCTCGTCCGGAATCCATCATTTCTCTCATTGAGGGAGTTATACAGGGGAGTGGGAAAGCCAAAAATGGAAATCTGTACGACGTAATACTCGATGAAGTTCAAAAAGTTCCTGCATTATTAAGTGTAGTTCATGAACTCATGGAACGACCCCTAGGTAAGAGGATTCGTTTTATCCTAACAGGCTCATCGAGTAGAAAATTGAAATCTTCGGGAGCTGATCTTTTGGCAGGCCGGGCTCTGACTCTTCATTTCCATCCTTTTATAGCGAAAGAGCTAGGCTCTCAGTGGAGTTTAACTCAGGCGTTAGAGATGGGAACTCTCCCTGTAGTCTGGGCGTCAGAAAACCCGAGCGAGAGTCTGAGTTCTTATATCGGAACTTATCTCAGAGAAGAAGTATTACAAGAACGGTTGACAAGAAATCTAGATAGTTTTGCTCGTTTCCTGGAAGTGATGACTTTTTCCCAAGGGTCTCCACTCAATGTTAGCGCGATGGGTCGAGAAGCTCATGTTCAGCAGAAAACAGCCGAAGCTTACGTCGAGTTGATTGAAGATCTACTCATCGGGACTCGATTAGGTGTCTTTCAGAGAAGAGCGAAACGAGAACTCAGTTGGCATTCTAAGTTTTATTTTTTTGATTGTGGAATCTACAGAACATTGAGGCCCATGGGGCCTCTGGATGATTCTCGAAGTATTGAGGGAATAGGCTTAGAAACCCTTGTGCATCAACATCTCAGGGCTTGGGTGGATTATAGAGATCCATCTATTTCGATAAGTTTTTGGCGAACTCGGTCGGAGGTGGAAGTGGATTTTGTGATCTATGGAAAAAATGAGTTTGTTGCGATTGAGGTCAAAAATTCAAATCGAATTCGTAGTGAAGACCTTAAAGGATTGCGTACTTTTGGACAGGACTATCCTGAAGCCAAACTTTTTTTTCTTTATCGAGGAAAACAAGTTGAAGCTCATGATCAGATTATGTGTATTCCTGTAGATGACTTTCTCAAGATCCTTGGTCCTGAAATAAGTTTAACTAAGGAATTATTTCCGTTTATACCGTAAAATTTACCGATATATTTTATGATATATCTCTTATGGAGATCTTAACCCTGTCTAGTTGATGATTTAGTTTCATTCCACTAGAATCATAAGATCATGCCCAAGCTTAGGCCCCTCACGCCGCCCCCCTTCTGCTCCCCCTTGTTAGGCCTCCTCACTTTAGCTTCGCTTTTAATCACCCCTTTGCAAGCTTTTGCACAGCCTGCAGAGTGCCCTTCAGGGCAAAAAAAGCGGATTAAAGACGAAACGAGTATAGAAGATCGATATAAACCTACTCAAGATTTCGATCAGTTGGATTTTGGCACCTGCTACGGGTTTGCGGCTACTTATATGCTTGAATACCTTTACAATGAGCAAAATAAGAATAAAAAGCCAGTAGGGCTTTCTCCCTTTTCAGTACTTGGGAATTCTTGTAATCGAAACATAAAAGAAGCGGTAGACGGTGGAAAAGCCTACTCTGTTTTATATAGACTTCAAGAAAACCGGGAAAATCAGATTTCAACGAGTAAAGACATGCCTTACCGCATCATTATGCCAAGGCTCAGATCATCGCGTGGTCATTGGATTGATCCAGGGTGTAAAAAATCAGCGGTTGGGGTTCTTAGCTCAATCAATGAAAATATCATAAGCAGCACCATGGATATCGCAAGCTATGCTGCTGCTATTTCCAAAAATCCAGATACCTTTCATTTTGACTTGATTGATCATCTTCCTCACGAAAAAGTAACGATTCCTCCTTATAACGTTCATGTATTAGAAGTATCTGAGAGCCTCTCTGCTGCAGAAGTAGTAAAAGATCACTTCAAAAAAGTACCTATCACACCCTTAAATATGAACGGCAATAAACATGCAGTGGTCATTACAGGCGTAAGGACGGTTTGTTGTGGCTCTATGTGTCATGATGAGTGGAATATAGCTAATAGCTACGGTAAAGGAAGAAAAGACGGATGGAGTGATGCGAGTGGTTTTTCTGTTGAGCATTTTTCTTATCTTACTACTTGCGGGAACTCTCCCAAGCAACCTTGTAAGCAGGAAATTTTAGGAAAATATCCTGCTTGTTACATGGCAAGGTCTGCGAGTGTCAGTAACTTTGAAAAGTATATAAACAATCATCCTGAGTCTTTGAACGCAAAAGATAACTACGGTCAAACCCCAGCTCATATAGCCGCATATGCAGGAAAGCTAGATATCATTAAATTTCTATCAAAGAAATATCCTGAGTCATTGAACGCAAAAGATAACAATGGTCAAACCCCAGCTCATTTAGCTGCATACGCAGGAAAGCTAGATATCATTGAATTCCTAGTAAAGAATAAGCATGAATCTTTGAACGCAAAAGATAACAATGGTCACACCCCAGCTCATGGAGCTGCATCCGCAGGAAAGCTAGATATCATTGAATTTCTAGCAAAGAATAAGCATGAATTTTTGAACGCAAAAGATAACGATGGGCGAACCCCAGCTCATTTAGCTGCACGTGAAGGAAAGCTAGATATCATTAAATTTCTAGCAAAGAATAAGCAGGTATCATTAAATTTCTATCAAAGAAATATCCTGAGTCATTGAACGCAAAAGATAACGATGGGCGAACCCCAGCTCATTATGCTGCACAGGAAGGAAAGCTAGATATCATTGAATTTCTAGCAAAGAATTACCCTGAGTCATTGAACGTAAAAGATAACGATGGGCGAACCCCAGCGCATTTTGCTGCATACGGAGGAAAGCTAGGTATCATTAAATTTCTATCAAAGAAATATCCTGAGTCATTGAACGCAAAAGATAACGATGGGCGAACCCCAGCTCATTATGCTGCACAGGAAGGAAAGCTAGATATCATTAAATTTCTAGCAAAGAATAAGCTAGGTATCATTAAATTTCTATCAAAGAAATATCCTGAGTCATTGAACGCAAAAGATAACGATGGGCGAACCCCAGCTCATTATGCTGCACAGGAAGAAAAGCTAGATATCATTGAATTTCTAGCAAAGAATTACCCTGAGTCATTGAACGTAAAAGATAACAACGGGCAAACTCCAGCTGATTTGTTGTCACGTTCCAAGGGAAAAATGCAGGATTAAGAGTAAGTACTGCAAGGAGTCCCGCTGATCACTCAAAGAAACTTCGAATAATATTTCCGACTTTCCTCAAATACATGAAAAATAATACCTTCGCGGTCGTTATTCGAAAGTTGGGTGAATTTTAATCCCACCTTCATTTCTGGTGGAGCTGTATCAGACGCGAGAGAGGGCTTGCCGATATACCTGATTTCCGCTTCCGCTTTGATATGCATGTGATTGAGAGTGAGTTCAATATTTTTAAGGATATGTCCCGGTTTGTAGAGCGCTACATCCTCATTGGTAACCATGAATGAAAAACCACCGCCGCTTAAATCATGAACTTTTTTAATGATTTGTTTTTGGGATGCATTCGGATTTTGAAATTTAATTTGTAAAGTGACGCCACCCGGAATGGGAGATCTGACAAACTCACGGCGCTGAACTTTAAAGATTTGTTTGGGAAGCTCAAATTTTAAATCCGTCTTATCAGAACCTTTAAACACTGTTTTAAAGAATATATTAGAGCTCAAAAGCGATAAGCTAAAAAAGAAATCAACCGGCGGGGTTTGCGTTAGAATACTGTTGAGGGGATTTAAATCAAAACCTCCAGGGATGATGGTGTGAATGAGTCTGTTTTCTGGGTCTAAATGTCGAATATAAGATTGGATCAAATGCTCTTGATTCTTGGTCCAGATCGCAGTGGATGCCAGAATTTCAACCCCCTCTTTCAAGTACCCCAAAATAGCCTTGGGGTCATTGATAGGTTGAAACTCTCTGGGCTTTTCCGTACCACTCGCAGGATCAGACAATCGTAACCTTTCTGAGTAGATCCATATCTTGAAGCGCTTTACCCGATCCTCTGACCACACAAGTGAGAGGATCTTCGGCAAGTGCAACAGGCAGTCCTGTTTTTTCTTTAATCAGGATGTCAAGATTTGCCAAGAGCGCTCCTCCACCCGCTAAGATAATCCCATTATCGACAATATCCGCAGCGAGTTCAGGGGGAGTGCGTTCGAGTGCTGTTTTGATGGTATCGACTACAGCAGAGACAGGCTCGGCAAGTGCATCCCGGATTTCTTCTGAGTTGACTTCAATGGTCTTAGGCGCTCCACTGATGAGATCTCTTCCTTTGACCTCATAAGATTTTTCCTCTTCAAAGGGGTAAGCACATCCAATTGAAAGTTTAATTTGCTCTGCCGTGCGCTCTCCAATCAGCAATGAATACTTTCGTTTAATATAATTAACGATTGCATCGTCAAATTTATCTCCTGCGACCCGAACGGATTTTGAATAAACAATACCGCCTAAGGAAATAACGGCAACTTCTGTAGTACCGCCGCCGATATCAACAATCATATTTCCACTCGGTTCTCGAATAGGAAGACCAGCTCCCAGTGCCGCGGCCATGGGTTCTTCGATCAAGTAAACCTCTCGAGCACCGGCACTCTGAGCAGACTCTTTCACGGCCCTCTTTTCAACTTGAGTAATTCCGAACGGGATACAGATAATGATCCTCGGACGAATAAAGGTCCTGCGCTCACTTGATTTATGAATGAAATATTTTAGCATCGACTGAGTGACTTCAAAGTCAGCGATCACTCCATCTTTCAGAGGGCGGATGGCCTGGATGGAACCTGGGGTTCTTCCTAGCATATCTTTTGCTTCTTTGCCCACTGCAAGAACCCGGGTCTGCCCTCTTGAGTTTCGATGAATGGCAACGACCGAAGGTTCATTAATAATGATGCCTCGATCCCTGGCATAGACGAGAGTGTTTGCAGTTCCTAGGTCGATTGCTAGATCATTTGCAAAATAGTCTAAAAATTTTTTCAGCATGAATAGTTCACCACTTATAATGTCGAATGTGCTCGCCTCTTTCAGCGATTTCACTCATCGATTTTATTCCCACTTCTAAATGCAAATCCGTATATTGACGGAATACTGCTTTAGCTGATTTTTTCGTTTTGATGCCACCTCTTCTCAGCGGTAAGTCCGAAACAAGAAGTAACGCACCAATGGGGACCTTACTTGCGAAGCCCGCGACAAAAAGTGTTGCGGACTCCATTTCAATTGCCAAAGCACGTTCCTCATATAATTGCGCTTTAAACTTCTCATCGAATTCCCAAAACCGATAATCGGTAGTATGAATAACTCCTGTACGATAATCCATGCCTTTTTCTACAAGAATTTGAGAAACGAATTTTTGGATTTTAAATGTGGGAAGAGCAGGCACCTGAGGTGGCATAAAGTGCCGAGAGGCCCCTTCGTCTCGGATCGCCGCAGTGGGTAAAATGAAATCTCCCACTTTGAGAGATCGATGTAATCCACCACACATTCCCAAAAGGAGTACCGCAGTCGGGTCCAGTGTAGCCAGAAGCTCTATAATAAGAGCCGCAGTAGGGGAGCCGATGGAGAAATCAACAATGGATACGCCGGCTTTCTTGCTATGAACGACAGACATGGCAGAGCCTTGCGTTCGTATGTCTCCGCAAATATGGTGAAATCGTTCTAAATAGTAGTCAAAATTAGTAAGAATGATTTGCTTACCAAAATCTTCGGGAGGGCTTCCCGTATACCTTTCCAGCATATCGCGGGCGATTTTATGCTTTAAGGTATTACTATAAATACGGTTATTATTAGGGATTATAAAGGGATTCGCAGGGAATCCCGACTCGCTTTTATTAATTCTTTTCTTATGTTGCACTGGTTTAGCTTACATTTGGCAACTCTTTGACACAAGAGCATACTCTTCAAATTATGTGCTTACGATCCAAACGGCTTTGTATGGTTGGGAGTAGGCAGAAATGTCTTAATGAAACTGCGAAAAATCGTGGATACAATTAAATTGGTAGCAGCATATGGAGTCTAGATGTTAGATGGTTTCAAAACTATTTTCGTTCGAAGTTCGTACATATTATGTTGTATTCGTAGTTTTGTTTCAAAGGAGATTTCAATTATGAGGAAGTCAAGGGCCCTTCAGGCCGGGGCTCTTTTGTCTATTGTTGGATCGATAGTTCTTTTTAGCTTCTTTCGTATGGGTAAGTCTTCAGAAAGTCTGATGGTAGCTCCGAAGAAGTCTGTTTTAACAAAGGAAATGCTCGCAATTGCATTGGAAAGCTCAATTTCATCAGGAACATTTCCAGCAGAAATTGAACTCAATCTCAATGATAAGGAAAAGGTTCGCACCAAAGTAGAATATACCTTTGACGCTAAGCTTCAGAGTGCAATGGAGAATCTTTTTCAAACTTACAGTCCCGACTACGGTGCATTTGTGGCCATGGACGCAGTGACGGGAAAAATTTTATCTATTGTGAGTTATTCACGAGCAAAACAAATTTCAGGGAACCTGGCTCTTCGGGCAACCTTTCCCTCTGCTTCGGTTTTTAAAGTGGTTACAGCTGCCGCAGCTATCGAGAAAAACAAAATTTCAGCAAAGACGATTATACCGTATAATGGCAGAAATCATACCTTATACAGAACCCAGATACTCAAAAACAATATTACTCGTTGGACCCGATTTATCACTTTAAAAGATGCTTTTGCACATTCGATTAATACGGTTTTTGGAAAAATTGGAGCTTTTACAGTTGGGTTTGATGTTTTAAGGCAATATGCCGCAAGATTTGGATTTAATCACAAAATCTCATCCGATGTACAAATTCAGGAAGGTAAGGCCTTAATCCCTGAAGACACTTGGGGATTAGCGGAAAGCGCATCGGGATTCACCCTACACAACACAATGAGCCCGATTCAAGGAGCACTCATTGCTGCTGCAGTTGCGAATGATGGCGTGATGATGGAGCCTTATATGGTTCAGTCTATAGCCAAGGCCGATGATGGAAGCCTCCTTTATGCCGTAGAGCCTAAAGTAGCCTCTATAGCGATGGATAGCTCAACAGCCAGTGTGATTCGATCCTTGATGAAAGAAACGATATTGCATGGGACCTCTCGAGGGTCTTTCAGAGGATTTTTTAAGAAGGACTTCATGTTTCTGGATGTAGGAGGAAAAACGGGTTCATTGACGGGAAGTGATCCTCGCGGAAAGTACGACTGGTTTGTAGGTTACGCCGATTCAACCTCTCGCCGAATTGCAGTGGCTGCCCTGACTATCCATGAAAAGCAATGGAGAGTGAAATCGTCTTATCTGGCTCGTCGAGCGATCGAAAATTATTTTAAAGGTGCGATTCATTACAAGACTGTCGCAAAAAAGTGATAAGTGGATCGGCTATGTCCACTGTTCATGTTCCCATTTTAGTAGAGCCCATTTTAAAGGCATTGCTTGAACCCTTTTTGAATCTTCCCCTAAACGAAGGTCCTCATTGGATCGTCGATTGTACTTTAGGTGGGGGGGGGCATTGCTCGGCATTTTTGGAGGCCTTTGCTTCACGGCCTGAATTACGAAGACACAAAGTCCTTGCTTTGGATCAAGATGAGTCTGCAATTCAAAGGGCACAGATTCGATTTAAAGAAGAAATTGCCAAAGGCGAATTAGTCCTCGTGCATCGACGATTTGGAGAATGTGCGGATCTCCTTCGAGACTATCCCGTTCTTGGACTGATGGCAGACCTTGGGTTTTCAAGTGATCAGTTGGACGACCCGAGTCGCGGGCTGAGTTTTCAAACTGCCGGTCCTTTGGATATGAGACTCGATCCAACTCGTGGAATGAGTTGTAAAGAACTTCTGAGTCAGATTACTGAAAGTGAACTTGAGACTTTGTTACGTGAATGGGGAGAGGAGCGATTTTCCAGACGGATTGCCGCCGCGATTATTGCACGTCGTCGAACGGGGCAGCTCCCTTCGACTACTCAAGAATTAGTGGATACCGTAGTGAGAGCGATTCCGCCTCAGGCTCGCCATGGGCGCATTCATGCGGCGACCCGAACATTTCAGGCTTTAAGAATTGCGGTTAATGAAGAGCTCTCTCAGCTGGATGCTTTATTAGAGCAGGCGATCGTTGGAATCAAGCCAGGTGGAAGAGTCGCGATTTTGAGTTTTCATTCGCTTGAAGATCGAAAAGTGAAGATTAAATTTAAAGAGCGGAATTATTTCCATTCGCTTACAAAAAAACCGATTCAGGCGGATGAAGAGGAAAGACAGCGAAACCCGCGCTCCAGAAGTGCGAAACTGCGCATTGCGGAGCGTGTGGAGGGTATGGAGAGTACGGAGGGTGGAGGTACGGCCGCGCCGCATTCAAGTTAGAATTCAATCCACAATGCGACCGCTTCCAAAATTGAGGTCATACCTGAGGCACTCCGGGCGACTTAATGGTGGGGCTTATTTTGGCTGGTGAGGCACTGGCGAGAGACTTCTGTGCTCATAGGGCGGGATCGCAGTCCGCCTGGCAAGGAGGAGGTGTCTCGTTTTGTTTCGTGTTGGAGGTTTGGAGTAGTGAGCGGTGAGGAGTGGTGATGTCCGGGGATATTGGATTTAGTATTTATATAAAGTTTAGTATGCGCTCTGTTTTTCATATGCTTGCTGGCCAAATTATCGAATTAGTAAAGAAAGTAGGGGTACCACCCGCTGGTTGGCCAGTTTACTTTACATTTCAGGAAGAATATCACTGAAGCACTTTGTAATCGTACACGAGTGCACGTTCCGCGGCCAAGGTTTTGGCCTCACTAAAATGCTGCTTACCGATAGTGCAGCGCGGCCGTGCGTCTACCCCGATTTATTGAGTTGTCTATTTAACCTTTGATTGGCATCTAAAGCGTATATAAGAAGCATAGTAAAGCGCGCTTTACTTAAAAAATTCTTAGTAAAGCATTCTTTACTAAGTGATTTTCTTAGTAAAGAATGCTTTACTAAGAAATAGATGCAACGAGCCACTGGAAAATATATCGAAACAACCACAGCTGGAGAAATAGTTCGAGCATTTGTTCCAAGTCCGCTTCCTCCAGATCCACTTCTTGAAGAAATTCCAACGATTAAGGCAAAGCTTCAAGAAGCCACCTCGCGTCTCTCAGAATTGAGAGTCGCTTCTCATCTCGTTCCCAGCCCAGACTTTTTTAATTACGCATTTGTCCGACAAGAAGCGGTTCTCTCTTCGCAAATTGAAGGAGTTCAAGCAACTTTAGCGGACCTTTTCAATTATGAGGCAGATCCCGACCGAGAAACTGCAGATCTTCTTGAAGTTTGTAACTATTTAGACTCTCTCCAATATGGAAGAGTTCAACTTTCTGATCCAAAAGGACTTCCTCTCTCGCTGCGCCTAATCAAAGAAATGCATAAACGCCTCATGCGAGGTGTAAGGGGAGCATCCAAAAAGCCAGGAGAATTTAGAAGCTCGCAAAACTGGATTGGAGGTTCGCGTCCAAGTAATGCCCACTTTGTTCCACCCCCTCCCTCCGACATGCTTCGATGCTTGGAGTCATTAGAAGACTATCTCCACAGGCACTCTGTGGAAAATCCCTTAATTAGGATAGGCTTCATTCATGTTCAATTTGAGACGATTCATCCTTTTTTAGATGGGAATGGAAGGCTAGGACGTTTACTGATTGCTTTACTCATTGAAGCCTGGGGGTTGTTGGATGCACGGCTGCTTTATTTAAGTCTCCATTTTAAACGAAACCAACAGGAATATTACACACGTCTGGATGCTGTTCGACAAAAAGGGGACTGGGAAGGATGGATTGCGTTTTTTCTCGAAGGCGTAAGTATTTCCTGCCAGGAAGCTATCCAAACCTCTCAACGATTGTTTCGTCAATTCGAAACCGATCGGCGCAAACTCCTTGCCGCTGGAGACGTTGTTGTCCCTGCAATTCGTCTCTTTGAATTGTTACCGAATCACCCAGTGATCACAGTGAACCAAGTGGTAGACTTACTAGATACGACAAAGCCAACAGCCGCAAAAGCTATAGATATCTTGATCAATAATGGAATCTTGAAACAAACATCGAGGTCTAAACGAAACCGTATTTTCGGATATAGGAAGTATTTGGATTTACTAAAGACCGAAGGTACCTAAAGGTCATGCCCCAGGCACTCCGAGCGACTTAATGGGGGGCTTATTTTGGCGGGTGAGACACTGACGAGAGACGTCTTTGCAATAAAACGAGACCGCAATCCGGCTTGCCAAGGAGGAGGTGCCTCGTTTTATTCTGTGTTGGAGGTTTGGGGTAGTGAGAGGTGAGGAGTGGTGATGTCCGGGATATTGGATTTAGTATTTATATAAAGTTTAGTATGTGCTCTGTTTTTCATATGCTTGCTGGCCAAATTATCGAATTAGTGAAGAAAGTAGGGGTACCACCCGCTGGTTGGGCAGTTTACTTTACATTTCAGGAAGAATATCGCTGAAGCGCTTTGTAATCGTACACGAGTGCACGTTCCGCGGGCAAGGTTCCGGCCTCGCTAAAATGCTGCTTACAGAAAATGCGGCGCGTCCAGGAAGTATTTGGATTTACTCAAGATCGAAAGTGCCGATTTAACCCATATTTTTCCATGTGATTGCTAGACCCGCATTAATCCATGTAACGATTTTCTTTTTGTAGTCGTAAAAGAAACTCAGTTGTCTCTCATTGTTTATTTGGCGTGATAAATAAGTAATATCCATGATCGCCATGTTGTCCCGATGCTGAGGATCCCTTACTGATGGGTAGATAATAAAGTCAATTTGTGGGTTTGACTTCACCAAGGTATGTGATGAAGAATAGTCGGACTTATTCAAAATCGCCGCCAAATTTGGATACAGGTGAATACGCACTGCTTTTGAGTCATCTGCGTTGACGGAAAATCCTGTTCTCGTACCCGTTTCGTTTTTGACTCGACGTTTTCCAGTTTGGAGATGAATGCGTTGTCGCATCATATGATAGGAGCACTCGTAGAGAGCTGTTTCGAGAGCAGCAGATGAATAAAAGATATTCTTCAAAAAGTAGGGAGGTCTAAATCGCGCTTGAAATTTAGGCAATACCGGCAAGTCATATCGGAATGGTGTGGCAATAAGATCATGCCAATCTTGGTGGGGCATTGAGGGTTTGGTTAAGTCAATCAGCATTTCCAATTGAATGGCTTTTTCTACGTCTTGGGTTATTTTGTAGCTTGTTAGTTTTGCTTGATCTTCTGCGATTCGATAGACCTCAATCATGCGCCGCGACCTCGCACAAAGTCTAGATACTGACGTACATGGATGAGTCCAGCTAAGGATTCTGACATCTTATTAAGCGGTGCAATCCCTAGGTCGGGATGTGAAGTTGTCAACCATTCTAATTGGTGGAATGGCTCACTAAACATGGAAGCTAAATTCCGATGAACAGCAAGAAGATGAATCACTGCTTCAATTTCTGGAGTAATATTTTTACCTGAAAGCGGTATGGTCCCTCGTCGCATCCAGCCATTGATCGTGGTTGGAGAAAGATGGAGAACTCGAGCGATCTTAGAGCCGTTCCAATTCCAGTGGTCTTTCAAGTACCGTAACCCATCTGCGAGGGCTTCTGATGCCTTTGTTGAATTAAAACCAACCATGATGCCAAAGTCATTTTGTCGTAATTTTTTATCTCCTCGATGAGATCGGTGCAGTCGCTTTTCGAGTAACGGCATATGGGGGTTTCCTCTGATTTAAAGAACCGAGCTTTCCTATTAGGATATTAAAGAAAAATACCTAAAAATGAAAGTAAAACTAATAAATTAATAATTATAAATAATATCAATTAGATATAGCGAAGATTTTTGCCTTATTTTTATAGTTAATGCAGAATAAATTCATTGATATTAATTTAAAATCACATTCAATAGAAGAATGTTGAAAAAATGGATACCCATTTGGGTTGTTCCTGTATTCATAGCATTTTCAATAGGGACGGTTTGGCTTCGCCTGACCATCATTCGGACATCGTATTCTATTCATCAAACAGAGAGGATCATGGATACCGCTCGACGTGATCGCGAAGATCTTCAATTAAAAGTTGCTGCGTTGCGTTCTCCTCGCAGGTTGGAAATATTAGCGCGGACAAAATACGGGTTGTCGCAACCCAAGATGGAACAAATTGTTCATCTTAAAAAATCAGAAATTATGGATTATAATCCATCATTGGCTACACTTCATAATAACAATGATCCATGAATTGAGTCTAAAACAAACTTTGAATTATTCCACTAAGGCACGATTGATCGCATTGATGCTCTTTTGTGTCATAGCCGCTCTTTCGCTATTAGTGCGAGCCGCTTATATTCAGCTATTGGGAAATACTCGTTTAGAAACCATGGCCCGTCGCCAATTTCAAGGTCATGCTTTGATCCGGCCCCGAAGAGGTGCGTTATTGGATCGTAACTTAAAGCCACTTGCGGTGAATGTAGAAACAAGTAGTTTAGCTGCCAATCCTAGCAAAATTAAGAATAAAAAAGTGTTAGCCCGTCTCTTAGGTCGATCCACTGACCTGAGCTTGAGTAAAATTTTGCAGAAATTAAACGAACCTCGTGAGTTTGTATGGATTAAAAGGCATCTGAGTGAGCTTGAGCTGAAACGGTTTAAAAAATGGCGTGTCATGGATGAAGATGGAGATCTCATCGAGGGTCTTTGGTTGGTGAAAGAAAATGAACGGGTGTATCCACATGGGCAATTGGCTTCGCATATTTTGGGGGATGTGAATGTCGATTTAGAAGGCTTAGAAGGTGTTGAGCTTTGGATGAATGAAAAGCTACGCGGCAAAGTAGCCTCTATTTCAGCTATTAAAGACGCTCTCGGAAGGCCGACATTTATCGATGCTGTTGCTGCAAATAGTGTCCAGGATGGAGAACCGATTACTTTAACTATTGATTCCTCACTTCAGTTTGAAGTGGAACAAGAACTGAGAAACGCAGTTCATCGAACCGGATCTCGGAGCGGAACTGTGATTGCCATGAATGCAGAAAACGGAGAAATCCTTGCAATGGCCAATGAGCCAGCTTTCAATGCTAACGAGAAGGGAGTTTCCCCTGATCGTCGGCGTAATCGAGCCGTGACAGATGGATACGAGCCAGGTTCCACTTTGAAAGCAATGTTAATCACGAGCGCACTTTCAAATGGCTGGAAATTGTCGGATCAAGTGTGGGCGGAGCGAGGATCATTTCTTGTTCAGGGGCATCGGATTTCCGAAGCGGAAGCGAAAGAAAAATTTGAGTGGGTGAGTTTAAAGAAAATGATCCAAGTTTCAAGTAATGTGGCAGCCGCGAAAGTGGCTATGAAGCTCGGAGCGGATCGTTATTTGAAAACCCTTCGTTCATTTGGATTGGGGGCTAAATCAGGATTAGGGTTTCCAGGGGAAATATCTGGTAAAATTCCGAACCGAAAGGAGTGGAGGCCACTCACTTTGGCAAATATTGGATTTGGCCAAGGTATTTTAGCGACCCCGTTGCAAATGACGAGAGCCTATGCAGCCATTCTCAATGGGGGGTGGTTAGTTCAGCCTACTTTACTGAAAAAAATATCTAATGATGCATCGTCTCAGTTTCCTCTTCGAGTTTTTTCTCAAAGGGTGAGTAGTCAAGTTCTCGAAGCTCTCGAGACGGTGACAGAAGAAGGCGGAACGGGGGTAAAAGCCACACTTCCAGGCTATAGAGTTGCAGGCAAAACAGGGACCGCTCAAATGGTTGATTCTGTCACTGGCAAATATTCTCGAGAAAAGTACATCTCTTCATTTATTGGGTTTGCAGTCGATGTTGAACCTAAAATAGTGATCTTTACATCGCTTGTCGAGCCACATGGCGTTTACTATGCTTCTGAGACAGCAGTCCCCCTTTTTAAAGAAGTTTTGAATTCTGTTGCTAATCGTTGTGGTCTTCCTTTTAGAGTAGATCCCGCCCAGATTTTGGCCGGTCGTTTTGTAAAAGATAAATTGAAACTGACACGATCTGCTGTGACTTTTGACACAGAAATTAAATTGCGACGTCAGGAGGGGGCTGGATGGGTCATGCCGTCACTGAAGGGCTTGGCACCTCGAGAAATAGTTCGAGTATTTCAAGGACATAAATTCGATCTTCAGATGACAGGTACCGGTGTCGTTTCTTCTCAACTTCCAGATGAGGGAAAGGTGATTGCAGAAGGGGGTACTATTCGATTAATACTGTCAGAACCATGAAAAACACTATTCGCGAATTGATCGAATTTACCCATGACTTGGACGAATCCCTTCTGAATCAGGTCGTAGTGAACGTGACGTCTGATTCCAGAGAAGTCGTACCGGGTTCGGTTTTTGTAGCAATTCGAGGGACGGCAAACGACGGGCACCAGTTTTTGGATAGTGTAGAAAACCAAGGTGCAATCCTGATTCTAGGCGAACAGCCTAAGCCTCAAACACTGACAGTTCCCTATTTGCAGGTATCTGATGGACGAGCGACTCTTGCAAGACTTGCAGCTGCTTTTTATGGGAACCCTTCCGAATCCATGCTTTGTATCGCAGTAACGGGGACGAGTGGGAAAACCACAACCACTTATCTGATCGAGTCCATTCTCTTGGCATCTGGACATCAGGTAGGAGTTCTCGGGACGGTTAATTTTAGGTTCGGTTCTCAAATTTTCCCCTCCACTCACACCACGCCTGGAGCGGTAGAATTGCAGCATCTTCTGTCAATGATGAAAAGTGCAGGGTGTACTGCAGTGGTCATGGAGGTCTCTTCTCATGCCCTTAAACAAAAAAGAGTAGATTCTATTGCGTTTGACGGGATGGTATTCACTAACTTGTCTCCAGAACACCTCGATTTTCATCCTGATATGGAAGATTATTTTCAGTCCAAATCGATTTTATTTAAAGAATTAACGGCTTTTGCAATTCAAAAAGCAAAACAACCTGTGGCTGTAATCAATTCTGAAGATCCATATGGGAAGCGACTGATTCAGGAGCTCGGGTCATCACAGAAAGCTTCACAAATTTTCGAATTTCAACAGGGTGAGACACTTCAATCGAGTCTTCAGGGAATTCATGGGGAAGTAAACGGGATTTTAATTCAGTCTCCGCTCACAGGGCAGTTTAATTGTTCTAATATTGCAGCGGCAGTGACTCTAGCTCAAGCCTTAAAGCTAAACCCAAGACTGATTGAGAAAGGAATTGCAAACCTTCCAGGTGTCCCAGGGCGACTTGAGCGCGTAGAGAATGACCACGGAGTTCATGTTTGGGTCGATTATGCCCATAAGCCAGATGCGCTTGAAAAAGTAATCCAGTCCCTGGCAGAGATTCAAGGTAATCATCAATTGATTACCGTATTTGGCTGTGGAGGAGATAGGGATCGGAAAAAGCGCCCCATGATGGGAAAAGCCGCAGTGGAAGGGTCTGATTACGTATTTATTACCTCCGATAACCCAAGGACGGAGGATCCCATGGTTATTATTAAAGAAATCCTTGAGGGAACCCAAGGGCATCAAAATTTTACTGTAGAGGTCGATCGAGCTCAGGCTATCTATAAGGCCATCCAATTAGCAAAATCAGGTGATTTAGTTTTGATAGCTGGGAAGGGACATGAAGATTATCAGATATTAGGGACGAAAAAGATCCATTTTGATGACCGAGAGGTTGTGGTACACGCTTTTTCTCTACAGAATTCAGGCAAAGCTTGACACGGGCTTTTAAAAATCTGTAGCATCACGTCATGCTCTTCCATTTTCTATATCCGTTACACCTCAAACACACATTTTTTAATGTGTTTAAATATATTTCATTTCGAACGTTTGGGGCGAGCATTACCAGCGTTTTGTTATGTATGTTGATTGGCCCCGCCTATATTCGATTATTACAACGAAAACAGATGGGTCAAGCGATACGGGATGACGGTCCAAAGAGCCACCTGACCAAGAAGGGAACCCCTACGATGGGGGGGGGATTGCTTCTGATCGCAATTATAATTCCAACCCTGCTTTGGTCTGATTTAACCAATAAAAATATATGGGTAGCGATCATTACGACAGCTTTATTTGGGGTGGTGGGCTACATCGATGATTATCGCAAGGTTGTCCAAAAAAATCCCAAAGGATTGTCAGGCAAGCAAAAGCTACTGGGCCAAACAATGATTGCTCTAGGTACGGCCTATGTGATTTATATGATGCGGGATACTCCCCCTGTGCTTAAATTTCCATTTTTTAAAGAGTGGTCTTTTTATTTAGGTGCATTTTTTATCCCGTTTGCTGCTTTTGTCATTGTCGGGGCTTCTAATGCCGTGAATTTAACGGATGGGCTAGATGGTTTAGCAGTGGGTCCCACCATGACGACTTCTGCTACTTTTCTGATTCTGGCTTATTGTGCTGGGCATGTAAAAATTGCGGAATATTTACAAATTCCCTATATTTCGGGTGCAGGAGAATTAGCCGTTTTTTGTGGAAGTGTCGCAGCTTCCTGTTTAGGATTTCTTTGGTTTAATACCTATCCGGCGCAAGTTTTTATGGGTGATGTGGGGTCCCTTGCATTAGGAGCTGCATTGGCAGTGGTGGCAGTGATTACAAAAAATGAAATCTTGCTTGCACTGTGTGGGGGAGTTTTTGTAGTTGAAGCTCTTTCCGTAATGGCGCAAGTGGTATCATTCAAAATGACTGGTAAGCGGGTCCTAAAAATGGCACCTATCCATCATCACTTTGAATTGAAGGGGTGGGCAGAACCGAAGGTGATTGTCAGGTTTTGGATTATTTCGATCCTATTATCGTTGATCACACTTTCGACTCTAAAACTGAGATAGGGGAAATATTATTTTCTTATGAGTAAGTATAAAGGTAAAAAAGTTTTGGTTGTTGGTTTTGGAGTCTCAGGGGTTGCTGTTGCCAAGTATATGGTTAAACAGGGTGCGCGCGTTACGGTTGTAGATGCGAAGCAAAAGAACGAACTCATGGATTCTGTTCATGCGTGTGCTGACTTGAAAATTGAATATGAGTTTGGAAAGCACAACGGTAAAACCTTCGAAAGTGCCGAGTTGATTGTTGTGAGTCCCGGAGTCAGTTTAAATATCAAGCCTTTAGAAGAAGCACGGGAGAAAAATATTCCCATTACGAGTGAGGTTGAGCTCGCCGTTGCGGCAATTAAAGAACCCCTGATTGCCGTTACTGGCACAAATGGTAAAACAACAACCGCTACTTTGATCGCAGAAATGTTTAAGGCGGATGGAAAAGCTATTTTTCTGGGGGGTAATATTGGTAAGCCACTCCTGGATTATGTGACTGAAGGACAAAAGGCTGAAGTGGTAGTAGCGGAGCTTTCTAGTTTTCAACTAGAACTCACCGAGAAGTTAGTTCCTGCTGTCGCAGTTTTTACTAATTTGGAAGAAGATCACCTGGATCGCTACGGAGATATGCAATCCTATGTTCAAGCCAAAAAGAAGCTTCTGAAGGTCTGTGATCGAAATAGTTTTGTCATACTGAATTACGATAGTATGGCGGTTCAGCGGTTTAAAGAAGAAAACGTCGGAAAATTACTTTGGTTTACAAAACGGGACCCTATGTCGATTGGGGGCACCTTTGCAGAAGAATTCTGTGGATCTTATTATCATTCGACTGAGAAAAAAATTACTGTCAAAGTGATGGGCAAAGAAGAGTCTTATGACCTTTCTGCCTTCAGACTTTTTGGAGAACATAACAAAGAAAATTTGATGGCTGCCATTTGCGCAGTGCGTGTGATGGGCGTCTCCTCAAAAGCAATTCAGAGCGTAATCAATAGCTTCAAAGGAGTGCCTCATCGACTTGAATTTATTAGAAAAAAAGACGGAGTCTTTTTCTTTAATGATTCCAAGGGTACGAATGTCATGAGTGTGCAACGAAGTTTGGCCTCATTTAATATGAACCCTATTATCTTGATTGCTGGAGGCAAAGATAAGGGGATGGATTTTGCGCCTTTAGTGGATCTCGTGAGAAAAAAGTGTAAGATTTTAATTTTACTGGGTGAAGCAAAGGAAAAGATTAATCGGGCGATTGGTGATTTCGCTGAAACCTATTTAGTAGGCACATTTGAAGAGGCCGTATTGTTAGCCTATCAAAAATCCAGAAGTGGCGATATCATTCTACTATCGCCTGGATGTGCCAGCTACGATATGTTTAAAAACTACGAAGAACGTGGTGATTACTTTAAAAAATTGGTTTCTCAACTTTAAAAACTCAACCCACCCTGTCAATCAAGGACAGGAAGAAAAACCTACGTCTTGGGCTGAACTTGACTTTATGTTGCTTTTGCTAGTGATGGCAATGGTCCTGTTTGGTTTAGTCATGGTCTATAGCGCCTCTTTTATCTATGCGCAGGAAAAGACAGGGGATGGATTTTTCTTTATACGAAAACAAATCGTTTATGCCTTGCTTGGGTGTGTTGCTCTTTTTAGTGTGTATAAAATTGATTATCGGCGTTGGGCAGCCTGGGCTTATCCTGTATTAGGAATTGCGATCGTATTGTTAGGTCTCATTTTAGTGCCAGGTGTAGGAGTGAAAGTAGGAGGAGCAAGACGTTGGATACACCTTGCGGGCTGGAACTTTCAGCCAGGAGAGTTTGCAAAGTTTGCAATTATTTTCTTTGTCGCCCGGCAGTTAGATCGAAAACATGAAAGAATTGGTACAGTGACAGCCGGCGTTCTCTCTCATTTTATTGTCCCACTTCCTGCCTTGTTCTTGCTCCTGATTCAGCCTGATTTTGGAACTACTGTGATGATTATTCTAGTTATTTTCTCGCTGATGTTCTTAGCAGGAGTGCCCCTACGTTATTTGATGATCACCCTAGTGATGGCAACAACCGCGGGAGGGTGGCTCACTATTGGGACTGCATATCGACGAATTCGACTGATGACTTTTCTTGATCCCTGGATGGATCCTGGAGGAAAGGGATTTCAAATTTTACAGTCTTTTGTAGGGCTCCACAGTGGGAGGTTATTTGGTGTCGGTTTGGGTAATGGAAAGGAAAAACTATTTTACTTGCCTGAGGCTCATAATGACTTCATTTTTTCTGTGATTGGAGAAGAATTAGGTTTTGTGGGCATCATAGCGGTGGTTTTAGCCTATCTTTACTTTATACACCGAGGGCTCAAGATTGCTTGGAATTGCCAAAAGAGGACTCAAGATCGTTTTGGAATGCTCTTAGCGACGGGAATTACCTTGGCCTTAGGCTTTCAAGGCTTTGTGAATATCGCTGTTGTTTTAGGTCTTGTCCCCACGAAAGGACTGACTCTTCCTTTTATTAGCTACGGTGGCTCTGCGCTTTTGATTGATCTTTTTGCGGTAGGCGTATTGTTGAGTATTGCGCGAAGTGGAAAAATGGTTCCATCATGAAAATAAATCATGATAAAAGTTTGCTGATTACGGGGGGGGGTACCGGAGGACATTTACTTGCAGGCATTTCTGTTGCTGATGCTTGGAAAGTGAGATGGGGAAAAGATGTGCCCGTTTTATTTGTAGGAGCCTATGGAGGCATCGAAGAAAGACTGATTCCTAAAACAGGATATCCTTTAAAACTTCTGAAGTTAGGGACTTTAAATCAAGTGAGTCTTTCTCGTAAGTTTAAAACTTATTATCAACTTCCGCTCGCATTGCTTCGCTCTGCTGCTATTTTATTATCCGTTCGGCCTCGGTTCGTATTGGGAGTCGGGGGATATGCATCTGGACCTGTGATCTTGATGGCAAGAGTTCTTCGTATTCTTGGATTACTGAAGGTACAAATAGGAATATTAGAGCAGAATGCTATTCCAGGGTTTACGAATCGGATCTTAGGTCAGTTTGTAGATTTTGTTTTTGCTGCATTCCCAGGGACAGAATCGAAGTTTCCAAAAAGCCGAGTTATTCTGACAGGAAACCCCATTCGTTCTTCTATGAAATGGATGCCGCCAGCGGCTAGGGACCCTTTTACGATTTTCATTTTTGGTGGAAGTCAGGGTGCCATTGGCATGAATACCCTTGTTTTAGATGCATTACCTGAATTGAATAAGAATAGAGAAAATCTAAAATTTATTCATCAAACGGGTGCAAAAGACTTCGATCGAGTTCGTGAAGCTTATGAAAAATGGGGAATACAAGCTAGGGTTGAAAAGTATATTGAAGATATGACTTCCGCTTATTCCCAAGCTTCTTTGGTCATTTGTAGAACTGGATCTTCAACTCTAGCTGAATTATCTGCAGTAGGCAGGGCAGCTATACTTATCCCTCTTCCGACTGCAGCGGATAATCATCAGGAAAAAAACGCCCGAATCTTTGCGGATGCAGGAGCTTCTTGTCTTTTGCTTCAGCAAGCTTCTCAGGGCGAAAATTTGGCGAGACTCATTCAAAACCTAATGGCCCATCCCTCACGTATTACTGAGATGGAAAAAAGGGTGACAGACTTTTCTCGTCCACACGCAGCAGAAGATATTGTGCAGGGTTTGATGACAATTTAATTAAAGCTAATTTTTGATTTAAGACCAGAAGTCTGTTAGCTCATCGTTGAACGCTTAAATTATGAGGTTTTATGTATAAAAAAGAAGAGACCGTACTGCATTTTGTCGGTATCGGTGGCATTGGAATGAGTGGTATTGCGGAAGTCTTTCTCAATCAAGGATACAGAGTGACTGGCTCGGATCTTTCAGATTCGGAAATGACGAGACGATTGGCTCACCAAGGCGCAAAGATATTTCTTGGACATAGAGCTGACCATGTTTCAGGAGTGAATGTGGTGGTCGTTTCCTCCGCTATTCGCCAAAGTAATCCTGAAGTGCAAGAAGCCAAGCGATTACGAATCCCTGTGATTCCTCGTGCAGAGATGTTAGGCGAACTCATGCGGGGAAGAATCGGGATTGCAATTGCCGGGTCTCATGGAAAAACCACAACCACTTCGATGCTCGCGACTGTTTTGACTGTCGCCGGAGTTGACCCTACCTTAGTGATTGGTGGAAAAGTCGATTCATTAGGGGGAAATGCTAAGCTGGGGCAAGGTCAGTATGTCTTAGCAGAAGCAGATGAAAGTGACGGCTCATTCCTTCACTTACCCGCATCCTTGGGGGTAGTGACTAATATTGATAATGATCATCTCGACCATTTTGGTAATCTCACCGCGATTGAAGATGCTTTTGTAGAGTTTGTAGGAAAATTACCCTTTTATGGTTTGGCAGTCGTTTGTGGAGATGACTCAGGAGTGAAACGCTGCATGAGTCGTTGGACCAAGCCTTTTCTTACTTATGGTCTTTCCGAAGAATGGGATCTCTATGCTACCGAGGTGATTTGTCAAGGATTGGGATCTCAATTTAAAGTATTTAATCGTGAAGGCGTAGATGGAAAGAGAACTTTTTTGGGAGAAGTTCGGCTGTCAGTGCCTGGAAAACATAATGTCTATAATGCACTTGCTAGCATTGCGATTGGGTTACGGTTAGGAATTGCATTTGAAACCATCGCTCGCGGCTTGCATGAGTTTAAGGGTGTGAAGCGCAGATTTGATATTCGCTGGCATGATCCTGAAAAAAGACAGGCAATTATTGATGATTATGGTCATCATCCCACTGAAATTACGGCCACCCTCTCCGCAGCACGGGGGTTTTGGCCAGGCAGGATTATATCAGTTTTTCAACCTCATCGATATACGAGGACCCTTCATTGTCATGATGGCTTCCTGTCAGCTTTTTTGCAGAGTGATGTAGTTCTGATTACGGATATTTATTCTGCAGGTGAAGATCCTATTCCTGGAGTGGATTCAGAAACCCTGGTAGCAGATCTTAAAAAACTCACCCCTTCTCGCCAGGAAGTGATCTACACTGGAAACCTTGAGTCGACTCGGAAAACGTTGAGTCAGTTATTCACTGAGGGAGATTTAATTCTTTGTTTGGGTGCAGGTTCTATTACCCGAATTCCAGATCTGCTCATAGCTCAATTGAATGAGGTAGGTCATTGACTCAGTCGGTGGTGTTGGATTGGTTTCGTTCACATGCTTCCAGCTTTTCGGGACAGCTCCACTTCGATGAGCCGTTAGCGCGGCACACTTACTTTCGAATAGGCGGTCCTGCTTCCGTATTTGCTATTCCAAAAAGCATAGCGGATATCCACTGGCTTAAGGAAGGGTTACGTCAAACAGGAATTCCTTTTTTTGTATTGGGACAGGGCTCTAATATTCTTGCATCGGATCAGGGGTTTTCTGGACTCATCATTCGTGCGAATAAACTGAATCTTGAGATTTCGGCATCGTCTTTGGGGACTGGAGCTTTGTTAAGAACTGGAGCGAGTGTGGCAATATCTTCATTATTGAGAAGAGCTGCGCAAGAAGGATGGGTAGGGCTGGAATTTCTTACAGGAATTCCGGGCTTAGTGGGCGGAGCGGTTTTCATGAATGCGGGGACTCATTTAGGCGAAACTCAGAGTCGACTTAGAAAAGTCGAAGTTTACTCGCTTTTAAACTCGGCTAGAGAAGCCCATGTTTATGAGGGAACGCAGCTTGATTATCAGTATCGTAAAAACTTTTTCTTACCATCGGGGAGTCTGATTTGGGCAGCGGAGTGGGAAGTTCAGCAGGGTGATCCGGCTCAAGTAAAAGCGATTATTGATGAGACTTTGGCGCGCCGAAAAGCAACTCAGCCCTTAGAGGCGCCGTCGTGTGGAAGCGTTTTCAAAAATCCAAAAGAGTCTGGTCTACTGGCATGGCAAGTTGTTGATCGTCTAGGTCTTCGTGGTCACCAGATTGGGGGGGCTCAATTTGCAGAGAAACATAGCAATTGGATTTTAAATAAGGGCGGTGCAAAGGCTGCGGATGTGGCGGCATTGATTGCCTTGGCTAAGTCGCGAGCGGTCAGTGAGCTTGGCATCGTTTTGGAAGAAGAAGTGATTTATTTGGGTGAGGTTTGAGTGGGGAGGTTGCCTCTCCGCACGCTGCAGGTTTTTGAAGATACTTGAAGTGTCATTTAAAGTAGTGGAAGTCAGGGACTTTAGAGGCTCAACTACGCTATTTCGGAAGCGCGCTTAAGTGATCGATAGGATGAGCTTTAAAATCACTTATTTTTACTTCTTTCATAATATGATCTCTTGAGATCTATTGTGACTTGTTTTACGTCCAGATTCAAATATGCAAAAATATTGACGTATTTTGCAGAGATACTCGCTCGATCTATTAAATTGACATCCGTATCCCAAATGAGATACAATTCTATTATGCATAAGGTTAAAAAGGTGAGCGCTACTAAAAAAACTGCAATGATTAGGGCTAGGACGACTGTGCGGTTAAAAGCGCAGGCAGAAAGAGTCTTTCATCAGTTAGGGTTGTCTTCAACTGAGGCAATTAATATGTTTTATGCTCAGGTCAGTTTACGGCGCGGGATGCCATTTTTAGTTGAGATTCCTAATGAGCAAACCTTACAGACTATGGAGAAAACAGAACGAGGTGAAGAAGTAGTTCATTTTGAAAATACAAATGAACTATTTAACAAGCTTGGAATCTAATCCAATGCCGCCACTTAAGCCTTCTTACACAAATCAATTTGAAAAAGATTTAAAACGCGCGCTTAAGCGTGGTAAAAATCCAATTAAAATCAAAGATGTAATTACAAAAATTATCAATCAGGAGTCATTGGATGCCAAATATCGAGATCACAAACTGATCGGTAATTACCTAGGCCGACGTGATTGTCATATTGAGCCTGACTGGATCTTGAATTATAAACCGGATATTGAGAATAACAGAGTGATCTTCGAGCGTACCGGAACTCATTCAGATTTGTTTCGCTAGTGCAATGAATAGTCGTGTATAGCCTAAATCTCTTGCCCGAGTCCTAAGTATTGATCATGGATTGTTTTGATAATCTGAAGATCATATTTAAATAGATTAGTCTGCATGGATTCAGAGAGAGCATCTTTAAATGTGATAGGGGTTTTAGCGCTATTCAAAGTTACGGCGATATTGTCTGCAATACGAAGAAAGCGAGAAAGTCGAGGTATGAAATTCCCTTTTTTTCTTTTAAATCCTGATCCATCAAAGTTTTCATGGTGACATTCTATAATCTTGAGAATTGTAGAGGAAATATCAGGAAAGGATTTTGCAATGGTTTCCATCCCTTCTTCTGGATGTTTCATGTAAACTAAGTTTTCTGCATTATTGAAATCTTCTTGGCCGTTAAGATATTTTTCAACAATTGTTTTTGGCATTTTTTCCAAACCAATATCATGCAGCATTCCAGCCGCGGCAATATCAGCCAGGTCTGTTTTAGTGGCATTTCCTTCTGTTAATAACATAAGAACGCAAAGGGTACTGACTTGTTGATTGTGTTGGGCTAAAGGATTTTGAGAGCTCAATTTAATTTTCGCTAATACTTGATCAAAAATAAGTGTGGCAGGAAGACTGCCTACCTGCTTTAGGATTTCCTCAACTGTACTTTGAGCAGAAGAAAGCATTTCTATAGTGGATGCATTAGCAGTTTTAAAAATAGAATCACCATCAGGTGTTGATAAGGTCGAATCTATATTTCTAAGAATGCCTGCCGCTGCACCGACCACTTCCGAAGATCCGAGATTTGCATCTGTTTTGAGGGCGGTTTCAATTTTTTGGCCGTTATGACTCATGACAGATTTTAGGTCTGATTTTAGTACAAGGGGAATGGTAGTGGCCGCATTTTGAAGTGCGGCACATTTATCCGCTGAAAGAGCGTCTCCCTTTAAGAGGTAACGCACAATGGATTTATTTGTTGCCATGTAAAGATAAAGGTCACAATCCAGTGCTCGCCCAGCTACTAAGTGTTCTCTTGAAACTCTAAAGTAGTCGTTTAATGATTGTGCCATTCCGATTTATAAGGTTATCATTAATAAATATTGAGTGTCTAGTGCTTCACCGTAAAATATCTTCTCAAATTAAATCACCAATAAAAACAAAGTATAATTCGACTCTTCGCACTTCTGGCTTAATTATTCTTGTGTATAAGGGATGACTTTTACTTGATCGATTGGAACTCCTGCGGCCTTGGCTAGAGATTCTTTAAGTTCTTTTGCTGTTCCTAAAACGGTGATTGCCATTTGATTGGGTTTGAGAAAGTGGTTTAAAGATGAGTTTACGTCAGCTAAGCTCACTTTTTGGAGTTCAGATCCAAAGGATTTCATAAATCCTTCAGGTAAATTTAAAGTAAGTTCTAAAAGTTTATTTTCTACTCTTTTTTTAGGTGTATTGTAAATAAATCCCGAACTGTTCACAAGGCTACGTTGGGCAAAACCGTAGAGTTCATTACTGATGCCATGTTCTTTTAGGTCTTCAGTGAGTTTGATCGAATAGGCAAGAGCATTAGCAGCATCTTTTGCTGCCGGAAAAAGATGAAAATTCCAATACCGGGGCTGCAGACCGTGGCGGAACGAGCTATTTGCACCATAACTCCAGCCTCTCTTCACTCGGATTTCGTCCATGAGAATAGCGGAGAAAGACGGGCCGCCAAATGCATAGTTTCCTAAATAGAGGGGAAAAAAATGACTATCAGTCATTCGGATTCCAATTTGACCAGCATTGATTTGAGTTTGTGTTCGATCCGGTTTGTCGATGATTAAAAGCCTTCGTTGATCCGCATTTTCGGGTGAAGGTACCCTTGTGAGGAGGCGTTCAGTATAAGGATCTAAATGAATATTGGGTTTTTTCTTCGATAGTTCAGTTGCCCAAGCGGATACACGTTCTGATGTGGTTGCTCCAGAGCCCACGATTAATAGCATTCTATCTTGCATCAGGAGATTGTAATGATTTAAAAGTTGAGTGTGGGTGAAGGCATTAATGTCCTTTATTTTCCCTTCTACTGGTTTTCCATAGGCATGATCGCGAAAGAGGAATTCCTGAAATTTAAGGGATGCGAGGGATGGGTCGTGTCCCAGCGCTTCTTGGAGAACTGAGATCTGTTCTGATTTAAACTTCTTGATTTCCTCGTTCGAAAAGCTAGGTTGAGTGAGTATTTCAGTGAATAAATTCAAATAAGGCTCTAACTGAGAAGAAAGTACTGCTCCCCGAAAAATAAGTGCTTCGGCTCGTGTTTCAACATCAAGTTTAGCGCCCATCTGATCCAATGCTAAGTCGATCTGCTCTTTGCTATGGAGCCGAGTTCCTCGAAGCAGCATCTCTCCCATGAAGTTAGTTAACCCAGTTTGTCCTTGAGGGTCGGTCACTGAGCCGGCTTTGATGGCGACGTTAATATAGACTAGAGGAAGATTTGAATCATTCTCGAAAGCAACTTCAATGGCTTGAGAGGTATGCGAAGAAAGGAGTCCACTGGTGCAAGCAATGAGTCCCACAAGTAGAGAGATCAAAGTTCTTTTTGTCATTTTGGGACTCCTGTAACTACGGTAAGATTGTTTGGCTTTAAATAGCGCCTCGCGACATCACGAACATCTTGTGCAGAGACTCGTTGAGCTTGTTTGTTATGTTCAATTCCTTTTGTGAAATCTCCGGCAGCACTTTCGTAATGACCCAGGAAATAGGCTTTTTCAAAATTAGAACCTAATGCTTCGAAAAAATCGAAATTCATTTTATTCTTAGCACGCTCTAATTCTTGCTTAGAAATCTCTTCATTGCAAATGCGCGCAAGCTCCTTTCGAATGATAGCCTCTGCTTGTGAAGTATTCTTTTTGTTTTGCATATTTGCGATAAATACAAACAGTGATGGGTCCTTTCCCTCGAGATCGTCTGAAGTAATTGCACTGGCAACTCCAGTATTGACGAGTGCGCGGTAAAGTCGACTGCTTTTGCCTCGGGTGAGGATATTCTGTAGAACATCTAAAGCAGGCATGTCTTGGTGCGTAATTTCTGGAATATGAAAACCCATCATGAGTTTTTCAACTTGTATATTCAACTTGAGTTGCTTTCTACGGAGCTTTTTCTGAGCGGGTTCCTTTTGAATGAGGTGTGAATGAGTGAGTTGGGCGGGAAGTTGGCCATAATATTTTTGGATGATAGATTTTACATTTTCTGATTCGACGTCCCCTGTCACGATTATAGTCGCATGGTTTGGACTGTAATGTGTATGATAAAACTCTAATGCTTCTTTCGAGGTCATAGCGTTCAAGTCTTCAGTGTAACCGATCACGGGCCAATGGTATGGATGCTGAACAAAAGCCAAACTGAAAAGTTCTTGGTCCATCAAGCCATCTGGACTATTTTCGTTTCTAAATCGACGCTCATTTTGGACAACTTCTCTTTCAGTTTTGAACGCATTTTCATTGATTACTAAATTGTTCATTCTGTCAGATTCTGCTTTGGCAATCAGTTCCAATTTATCCTTAGGTAATTCTTGGATATAAGCAGTGAAGTCATGATCTGTGAAAGCGTTCTCTCCCTCTGCGCCAGCGCCCTCCAGAAGCTTGTCGAATTCCCCTTCTTTTAAATTTTTTGTCTCTTTAAACATCATATGTTCGAAGAGGTGAGCTAAACCGGTCCTGCCTGGAGTTTCGTCACGTGATCCTACTCGAAACCAGGTCTGGTAAGCAATCGTAGGTGAAGAATGGTCTTCAACCACGAGTAAGCGCAAACCATTATCAAACAGATAGCGATTGACATAAGACGCGCCCGAGAGAGGAATAGTTTCCTTTTGAATAGAACCTTTTGAATTCGATTCTACCTTAGAGAAACTGGAACAGCCGACAAGAATGAAGAAGGGTATCATTAAATAACGAATCATTATTGTTCTTTCTCATATCCGGTACTCGACTGTCTACTATTCAGAAGATAGACTATGGAATACTCATGAGACTTTATAAAAAAATTTCCATAATTGTTCTATCGCTTTCTTCGATGGGTGCCTTGACTATCGGGGTTTTGCTTGCGAAAAATTCAACTCTATTCTTGCTTCAGAACATTGAAGTGCAAAGCTCAATAGATGATCCGCCCATTGATGATCAACAAGTTATTAAATTGACTGAAGTTTCAGTGGGTAAGGTGAACTTATTTACATTGGATTTAAAATCCATAGAACACCGTCTATTATCAAAAGACTGGATCCGTGAAGTGCAATTGCAAAAGAAAATGCCTGATACGTTGGTGATTGCAATTCACTATAGAGAGCCAAAGGCTCTTATACAGATGTCTAATGGGGGATTTGCATACGTTGACGCAGATGGAAAAGTTTTTGGATTGGTAAATTTACTTCGATTTTCAGATCTTCCCTTAATCATGGGATTTTCCAATCAGGCGTCGGGTCAAGCGTCTGGTCAAATTTCTGGTCAAATGTCTGGAAAACTTAAAGAAGCACTTCGAATCATAAGTCGATGGGAAGGTTCTTCTGTTAATTTATTATCATCTATTTCTACAGTTTATTGGGAATCTGAAAGAGGCTTTCGTATTTTAGCTTTTTATACTTTAGCGGGTACGTCTACGCGAGTGCGAACTATGGTTGACATAGGTCAAAAAATTGACATGGATTTAGATGGGATTTTTTTTCGTCTTTTGAATGTGTTTCGCTATCTACAAAAAAACTCTATTCCTGTACGTCAAATGTGGGCAGATAACGGAAAAATGGTTGTTGTAAAAACTTTACAGGGTTCTTAGAATTCTCTATAGAGAGGCAATTTTTGCCTGCCCCCATGGGAGATAACTTTTCATGTCCAAGAAAGATTTTATAGTTGGATTAGACATTGGAACGACTAAGGTCTGCTGTGTCGTGGGAGAGCCTGTAGGAAATGGTCCTCAACCATTGCTGAATATTATGGGAGTGGGTATCGCCTCTTCGACTGGATTGCGCAAGGGAGTTGTAATCGATATTGAGGCAACAGTTGAAAGTATTAAAAAAGCTGTACATGAAGCCGAGTTAATGGCTGAAGTAGATATATCTACGGTGTATACCGGCATTGCTGGTGGGCATATTAAATCATTTAATTCGACTGGAATTGTTACGGTAAAGGGTCAAGAGATTACGGAGCAAGATGTCCAGCGCGTAATTGATGCAGCAAAGGCAGTTTCAATTCCACTGGATCGTGAAACCGTTCATATTATTCCGCAAGAATATATAATTAATGATCAAGATGGAATTCTAGATCCCGTTGGAATGAATGGGACTCATCTTGAAGCAAGAGTTCATATCGTGACAGGTGCCGTATCTTCGGCTCATAATATTATAAAATGTGTGAATAAAGCTGGGCTCAATGTAGCAGAAATCTGTTTGGAACCCCTCGCGTCGAGTGAAGCTGTTCTTTGTCAGGATGAAAAAGAACTTGGAGTGATTTTGGTGGATATTGGTGCTGGAACAAGCGACATTGCAATTTTTAAAAAAGGTGTAATTGTTCATACGAGCGTCTTAGCAATTGGTGGAAATCATATTACCAATGATGTGGCAGTAGGATTAAGAACGCCTCAAAATGAAGCTGAAAAAATTAAAATTAAATATGGTTGCGCATTAACAGCACTAGTAAAATCAAATGAAATGATAGAAGTGATTGGGGTGGGTGGGAGAAAAAGTCATGTTTTATCAAGGAGAAGTCTTGCAGGAATAATTGAGCCACGCGTAGAAGAAATGTTTTCGTTAATTCAACGAGAAGTTACAAAGTCTGGTTTTCAAGATTTACTGTCTGCGGGAGTTGTTCTTACAGGAGGTGCTAGTTTACTGGAAGGCCTGCCTGAATTGGCTGAGTTTATATTTGGAATTCCAGCGAAGCGAGGATTGCCGCAGAATATAGGAGGTCTAAGGGAGGTTGTAAATTCTCCAAAATTTGCAACTGCCGTAGGTTTAATTAAATATGGTGTAAGAAATATTCAAAAAACTCGATTTCCAATTCATGAAAAAAACATTTACGATAAGGTTCGTGGCTCAATGCGGGCTTGGATCAAGGACTTGTTTTAAACCAAGGAAGGGTATCCACTAACTATGTTTGAAATTGATCAATTAGTAACTCATGGTGCAAAAATTAAGGTAGTCGGTGTTGGGGGCAGCGGATGTAATGCCGTAAATACAATGATTCGAACAGGTCTGGAAGGGGTCGAATTTGTTACTGCCAATACAGATCGTCAAGCTCTAGATATATCGCTTGCTCCCATTAAGCTTGCGATTGGTCAGGAGTTGACCAAAGGGCTTGGAGCTGGCGCGAATCCAGAGGTTGGCCGCAAGGCCGCCTTGGAGGATTATGCGAAAATTTCCGAAATTCTGGCTGGTGCCGATATGGTATTTATCACTGCGGGAATGGGAGGTGGTACTGGGACAGGGGCAGCCCCCATTTTTGCAAAAATAGCAAAAGAGATAGGTGCTTTGACTGTAGGCGTCGTTACTAAGCCCTTTCTGTTCGAAGGAAAGAAAAGGATGCGCCATGCAGAACATGGGATGGCTTGTCTTCGTGAAAGCGTTGATTCACTGATTACCATCCCGAATCAAAGATTGTTGGCTTTATCCGGAGTTTCTCTTTCAATGATGGAGGCATTTAAAAAAGCGGATGAGGTGCTCTTGAACGCAGTTCAAGGGATCTCTGATCTTATTAATCACACTGGATTGATTAATAGCGACTTTGCAGATGTTAAAACCATTATGCAGAATAAGGGCCTTGCATTAATGGGAATTGGATATGGAGAAGGTGAGCATAGAGCTATCGAAGCGGCAACGAATGCGATCTCGAGTCCACTCTTAGAAGATATCTCCATTGATGGTGCTACAGGTATCATTATTAACATTACTGGGGGTTCGAATCTTAAAATCCATGAAGTGAATGAAGCAACAACCCTCATCATGGAGGCTGCTCATGAAGATGCAGAAATTATTTTTGGTACTGTGATTGATGAATCCGTGAAAGAAATGGTAAAAGTGACAGTGATTGCTACGGGCTTGGGAGGAAGCGTACCTCGCTCTGTAACAGTGACTCCGCAAGTATCGCCTCAGCAGTCATCTCACGCAGGTCACGCAGGGGTAGAAAACGTTCAAAATACTCAGATCAGCCAGGCATACGAGGTGCGGGAGGTTCCTCCTACGTCAAATAAGGCTGTTCAAGAGCCTGAAGTTGCTATTACTCCTTTGCCTGAATTGCCAGTTCCACCCCAACCCAATGCAACGATGCTTGCTGCTGCATCAGTTAAGCCACAGAGCTCAAGTTTGCTTCAGCAACCTGTGACGACGGGTTCTATACCTCAAGAAAATCTGCTATCCAAAGGCACTGGACCCATGAGTGGTCTAGCAGGGATACCTGTTCCACAAATGGGGACAGGGGCGGAGAGTGGTGAGCTTGCAAGGGCTCGCGCTATCGCTCAGCGACTTGGAATTACAAGTCTAACGGATGATGAATACGAAATACCTACTTATATGAGACGACAGCAGGAGCGGGAAGTGTAGTTGCAGTAAGAATTCAATTCACAGGAGACAGGCCATAGCATAGTTCCATAGCTGTGGCCTGTGTGATGATCATTTTTTTTTGAAGCAGAAGATTTGCTCAACCTCCTTACAATAAAATTGACCTACATCTTAAAGAGCGTTAGGAGTCATCTCAGATCAGTCTGAGCTTATTCAGCTTGGTTCAACGTTGGTTTATTTTGGGGGAGTATCAAATGAAATATCATTACGTGATTCAAGGGCTTTGTATTACTAGCATCTTCATGCTTAATTTAGAAAAGAGCTTTGCTAGCTCTTTTGATACGCTTACTAGTCAACAAAAACAAAGGGTCGAGGCCTATCAACCGGTTGAAACTTTCGAGGAAGTAAGTGGGACAAAGCATCGCAAAGATTATGTTTATCTTCTAGTGAATGCGAAAGCAGAAGAAGCCACGGCAGTTTACGCTGATTTTAAAGGACGTAGCGATTTTCTTGTGGCTGGTACTGAAAGTAAAAAGGTTTTGGGATCTGTTGTAGAGGGGAGTATTGTAAAATTTTTCATTCAATACGGACTTAAACTTCCAGCATGGGTAGGGTTATTTACTCGAGAGCCCATTTACCAAGTTGAAACCTACATAGAAAGAGATCCTCAAGGATTTCCTCAGGGAAGTTATAAAGTTTATTGGAAAATGATTGGCTCAGGCTCGATGGATCAAGTGGAAGGCTATCTTGCTTTTGAGCCTCATGGAAATAAAACGATCGCTTCATATTATAATTTCGTAATGCCAAATTTCATGGGGTCTAATACAAACAAGGCAATACAGGCTATTGAAAAAGGTGATGTTCTCGCTCTTACAAGTATTGCTGAGCACATTGAGGATATTTGTATTCATCATCCTGATACCCTTAAACAACTCCTAATCGATATGGAAAATCTGCTTAAGTAATAGTAGTCACTTCCTCGTTTGTGAATGTATAATTGACGTAGATGCTTTGTATTGAGTTCTTAGATTAACTTTGATGATCGATTGAACATAAGTTTAGTCTAATTATACAAAAAAGCAATATAGGGCTGAAAAAATAAATATGCGCGTCAAATTTGCAAATTGTCGCTCGCTAAATACACTACAGTATCGTAGTGGGGATTTTTTAATTATAAGCAGTGAAACCAAACAAAGGGGAAGTGCCAAAATGGTTAGACCAAGGAAGGCCGTATTTTCAATCTTAGCTCTTATGACAGTAGCTATGAATGCAGACGCAGACGTCAGGCGCGGGACGGAGTTTGTGCCTGGTGAAGTTTTAGTGAAATATAAAGATAATATTTTTCAATCTAGAGTCAATACTTATCGGCTTTATAGTGTAGTTGGCGTAAAGAATGTCCATCATTATTCCGGGGCAATGACAGGTTTTGAGCACTTAATTTTGAATGATAATAAAAGTGTTGAAGATGCGATTTCAGAGCTACAAAAGAATAAAATGGTTGAATATGCGCAACCTAATTACATTTTGCATGCGCTACCTATTCAGATCCGAACTGCAGCTCGTAGAACCACTCATGGCGAAGATGCTCGTTGCTGGTTTTCCGGGGTAGGGTTTCCTGTGGGTTGTATGAATAGTGCTAGTTTAGGCAATATTTCAGATCCAGGAAACAATTCCGATCCAGGAAATGATCCTGATCCAGGTAATAATCCTGATCCGGGAAATAACCCTGACCCAGGTAATAATCCACCGGTGGCTACTACACGGCCTGCTTTAAAGCCTGCCCCAAATGAAGTCATTCCGCCTGTAGCTGATCCAGATTTAGCTAAGACTTATGGATTAAGCAAAATCGGCGCAATAAATGCTTGGGCAGTGCATAAAGGAAGTAAGAAATTTATCGTAGCAGATATTGATACCGGTATTGATTATAATCACGTAGATTTAGCCTTTAATGTTTGGAGAAATCCAAGTCCATCAACGGAGTCCAATGATCTTGTTGGATTTGATTTTGTTCATAATGATGGTCTTCCGTTTGATGATAACGAACATGGCACTCACACTGCTGGAACCATTGGTGCTGTGGGAGGCAACGGAATTGGCATATCCGGAGTAAGCCAATTAGTTTCTCTAATGGCCTTAAAGTTCCTATCGGGCGAAGGAAGTGGTACTACCGCAGACGCTATTCGCGCAATTGATTATGCTATTGATCATGGCGCAAAGGTCTTGAGTAATAGTTGGGGTGGGCAAGGAGATCCAGATAATCAGGCTCTTAAAGATGCAATTGATCGAGCACGATTGAAGGATGTTCTTTTTATCGCTGCCGCAGGAAATGACGGAACTGATAATGACGGTCCAAATCCATCTTATCCCGCTGCCTTTGATAATGATAATCTGATCTCGGTCGCTGCGACGGATGAGAATGATGACATGGCCTATTTTTCTAGCTACGGAAAGAAAACGACGCATGTAGGTGCCCCAGGTGTGAATATCTATAGCACTGTGCCAGGTGATAAATATGCAAGTTTATCTGGGACTTCCATGGCATGTCCTCATGTGGCGGGTGCAGCGGCGCTTTTATGGTCCAAGCATCCTAAATGGGGTTACAAGAAGGTTAAAGATGTCCTCATGAGTACTGTGGATCCCTTACCTGCGCTAGCCAATAAGACCGTTACTGGAGGCAGGATAAATATTAATCAAGCACTTAACTATAAAAATTGAAATAATTAGGAACAGGGGAAGTCATCGTGATTTCCCCTGTTTTTAATTATACTGTCCAATTGATTTCAATTCCATCCTTGAGTCCAAGTTTTCACTTCCATGTGGGTCAGGTAGCATCCATGAAAACTGACCTAATCTTAGGCTAAGCGCAATTCAGTAGAAAAATTTCTAATATAATCTTCATCTAGCCGTTGTTGTTCTTCGTGCTCTTGAATTTCTTTGCAGTCGATACAAAAAACTGCAGTTGGGCGGGCTTCAAGTCGCTTAATTGAAATTTCATTCCCGCATTCCCTACAGTATCCGAAAGTACCATTTGAAATTCTGCGTAGTGCCTGCTCTACCTTATTTAGGTAGAATACCTCTCTATTTCTAAGGTGCATTTGCACGGACGCTTCAAGTTGCCGTGAAATAAGATCTGATGAATCTAAAAGATCTTCCTTCTGAATTTGGAAATTTCCATTATACAAATTTATTTTTAACACTACGTTTTGATGTTCTTGCTCAAATAACATTCTAAATTTTAATAATTGTGCAGTTTCCATTTTGATTACCCCCCTTACCTCTCGTGCGAACGCAATGCTAATGGCGTGCCAGAGTCAAAAGGTCTTCAATGATTATGCAAGCTTGCGAGAAAATGACGCACCTAAGCTCTTGTGCTCTCTGCCCGAGGCTGTCAAGACTTCTTTGCGCTCTTGATCTTCCTTGCATGATACGCAGAGAGTCGCGGTGGGCCGTGCTTCGAGTCGTCTAATC
The DNA here is from genome assembly GCA_963758495.1 of Oligoflexia bacterium. Taxonomy (GTDB): domain Bacteria; phylum Bdellovibrionota; class UBA1018; order UBA1018; family UBA1018; genus CAVWVI01. The sequence continues at coordinate 1,191,196 of CAVWVI010000003.1, read as the reverse complement.
TCTATGTCTTCTCCACAGCCTTCACATTCACCAAAGGAGCCATCTTCAATTCGTCGTAATGCATCGTCAATCTTCTTGATGTAAAGGATTTCACGATTTCTGAGACGCATGCGCATAGATTGTTCTATGTCGGTAGTAGCTTGATCGATTTCATCATATCGATCATCAGCACAAACACTAAAGTCTTCACGAACGACTCGATCATTAAATAAGATTTGATTGCGTTGAGTTTCAAAAATCTTTTTAAATCTTTTAACGGCTTCTTTCCTCATGCTTCTCCCCCTTTGAGTTCACGAATGATTAATTGACTAATAGACTGCAAAGTTTCCATGACGCCCTGTCCTCGGTTAGCAATAGCTTCGAAGTATGGACGACGCATTGGATTAAAAGTGGATTCCAGTTCTCGAATTGTGACAATACCCGGGACGTCTCTTTTATTATATTGAAGAACAAGAGGAAGTTTGTTTAGGTCGTAACCCTGCTTTTCCAGGCTTTTTTCGAGCGATTCAAAGCTTTCAATATTTGCCTCCATTCTTTCGGCTTGGCTGTCGGCAACAAACACAATTCCATCTACCCCTTTGAGGATGAATTGACGAGAGACCTCATAAAATGTCTGACCTGGTATGCTGTATAAGTGGAATCGAGTTTTGTAACCTCGCACATCACCTATGGCGAGTGGAAGAAAATCAAAAAATAGTGTTCGTTCGTTTTCTGTACTTAATGTTACGAGTTTTCCGCGAGTTTCTTGTTGAGTATGTTCGTAAATGTATTGGACATTTGTTGTTTTTCCACTCAGCCCCGGACCGAAGTAGATCACCTTGCAATTGATTTCTTTTGAGGCGTAGTTGATGAAGCTCACTTAGCTCAGCTCCATGCGATTTTCTAAAGCTTTACCAAGAGTTTGTTTGTCTGTGTATTCTAGTAATCCGCCTACCGGAAGTCCATGAGCCAGCTTAGTCATTCGCACCCCCAGATGCTTTGTAAGTCGAGCGAGATATAAGGCAGTAGCTTCACCTTCTACGCTAGGATTTGTTGCTAGGATCAATTCCCGAACAGGTTTTGCAGTGTTGCTAAGTCGTATTAAAAATTCCTGAATTTTAAGTTCTTCTGGGCCAATTCCTTCTAGTGGAGAAAGAGTGCCATGAAGTACATGATAAACGCCATTGTAAATGCAGGCTTGCTCTATTGAAAAAACGTCAGCCGGACGTTCAACAATACAAATTAATCCATGATCTCTTTCGGAGTTTTCGCAAATTTTACATGAATCCATATCGGTGAAAGTAAAACAGTGTTGGCATAGGCCGATCTTATGTTTGGCATTTAATATTGCTTCTGCTAAAGATTCAGCATAACTCGCATCCTGTTTTAAAATAAAGTATGAAAGCCGAGTTGCAGTTCTTTCGCCAATTCCAGGTAGTTTAGAGAGCTCAAATATGAGTTTAGAGATGGGATCATGTCTAGATGTTTGCATGATGTGCTCCCCTGATTTTCACTGGGCTGAGTTCTCCACCAAAGAGGGATTTAGCTTCAATAATAATAGGGTGTCTTTGCGCTTGTTCTTTTATCGATTCGATACGTTCTTTTTGCTCTCGACCTCTACGTGCCACAAGGCTTTCTCCAGCGTTTTTAATTTCAATCTGTAGTCGAAGGAGTGTTCCAAAATATTCTTTAGAAAGATGGACCAGTTGTTCTTGATAGACTCGGGCTTGGAGTTGTTCTCGGAAGTAGGCGTCTTGAGATGAGAAAAAGATCGATAAAGTTTTGCTACTAGTTGAGTTTTGAAAATCAGGTAATTGAAAGCCACTGCAATGTTCTAGCATGGAGGCTAAGAGAGGCCGAGAAACTCTTACGTGCTCAATAAACCCCTCCCAACTTTTGTCCTGGCTGACCATCGTATTGATTGGTGAGGGTGCTGTAGGAGTCGAATGAGTCTGAGCTGTCACGGGGGGTTGAGTATGGGTTTGCGTAGTAGACTGAGTAGAGGGGGATTTCGTAGAATTACCGGGTAACGAATCTATATAAATTAAACTTTCGGCAGTAGCGCATTTAATGAGTAAAACATCTAAAATAATCTTGGGCTGAGGGGAGCGTGCGATCCATTCAAGGCCTTGATGAAGGACCTGGAAAATGAGCTCGATTTCTTCCAGTGTTCGCAATTCTGCAATAGATTGCACTTCTTTCCATTCTTCCTCAGAAAGCTCAAGTGCAGCAGAATTGGAAGATCCAATCTTTGCCAATAAAATACCATGGAGAAATTCAATCAAGCTTCGAGTTAAAATTCGTAAATCATGTCCATGTTGATAAGCTTGCTCGACAATAGCCAAAGCATCGAGGGGTTTGCGTTTAAAAGTATTCGCTAAAATTCCTAAAAGCGCTTGCCCTTCGATAAGGCCTACACTTTCACGGACTGATTGAAGAGAAATTTGATTGCCAGAAAATGCAATCACTTGATCAAGCAATGAAAGCGCATCTCGCATACTGCCTTCGGCAGCGCGAGAGATCAGAGCGAGTGCGGCTGTATCCGCCTTAATCCCCTCTGCTAGAGAGATTTCATTGAGACGCGTATGAATTTGATTCACTGTGACTCTACGATAATCAAATCGTTGGCAACGTGATAGAATAGTTGCCGGGATTTTATGAGGTTCAGTGGTTGCAAAAATAAAAATTACATGTGCAGGGGGCTCTTCCAGTGTTTTTAAAAGGGCATTGAAAGCTGCTGTGGTGAGCATGTGGACTTCATCGATGATGTAGATTTTACGAGTGCCAGAGGAAGGCATGTATTTAGCATTTTCTCGAATTTCGCGAACAGCTTCTACGCCATTGTTTGATGCGCCATCAATTTCAATAACGTCTACACTGTTTCCTAAGGTAATCTCCTTACAGCTTGAGCAGAGATCGCAGGATTGGATCATTTCGTTCTCATCATGAGTTTTTTCGCATCGTATAACTTTTGCGAGAATTCGTGCGATTGATGTTTTACCGATCCCTCTAGATCCTGTGAAAAGATAGGCTTGATGAATTCGTTGCGAGCGAATCGCATTAGTCAGCGTGCGAACAATAGAGGCTTGTCCAACGATATTCGAAAACTGTGCGGGGCGCCATTTTCTGGCAAGTACTACATATGAAGACACTCAACTACTCTCCTGCCTTAATGAATAATTATGAAATTCGGACTTTATCTTGCTTAAATAGGATAAACAAGCGGAAATAAAGCAGTTTTATTGTAAAAAAATCAGCGCACTGCATGAGACGCTTCAAGAACCCTTAACTTTTGGAGGGGGCCACAAGCGGAATGTTTTCTTTTTGAAGGCGAGAAGCCAGAAGTTCATTAAATTCTGAGACGGCTGCTGAGCCGTCACTCAATTCTAACACCCAGAATCCTATATGAATAAGCTGGTGGCCTTCTGATAAGCTAATGAGATTAACGGATTGTGTTTTACTTGGGGAAAGTCCTTTCGTTTCACTTAAAATTGAAAAGCAAATATCTCTCACTCTTAAGAATGAAATATTATAAGGAATACGAATAGAAGTAGAGCAGGTAATTTCACGGGTAGGAGTCGACAAATTTAATATTTTTGTATTCACTAGCTCTGAGTTAGGGACAATTAAAGTATTTCCATCTACACGGATTTGAGTACTTCTGAGACCAATTACGTCTACATCTCCAATGATGCCACTCAAGTTGATCCGATCTCCTGGGCGTAGATTTCGATCAATAATGAGTATGAATCCCGAAATCATATGAGATAAAGTATCCTTTGCTGCCAAGCCGACAGCCAATGAACCGACTCCGAGTGCGGTGATTAAGGACATGACGTCGTAGTTAAAGTATTTTAGAATCATGATCCCACCCGAAGTAATGATGAAAAGTGTGATCAAATTACGAATCATCGGAATAAATCCGCGTCGGAGAGTCTCGGAATTATTGGCTTTATAAAGACTCCATTCCAATCCGATAAGGGAAGCTTTGAGTAGTAGGGCTAGGTAAATAAAAATGCTTAATACATAGACTGCTCCATCCAGCCAAATGGCAGTTTTTCCTTCAAAGGGTGCCAAATCAATAAAAATTTTTAATCCTATAACGCAGATAGTATTGAATATGCTTGGGGCAAGTTGATGCAAACTGTTCCAGTGTTGAACTTTAGATAGCCTTTCCAGCACTATTCGAGTAATTGCTGCTACTAAAAGAGTAGCAATCATGACTCCCGCGCCAGGAAGCCATCCATCTAAGTGTAAACCAATTTGAAAGGGTAATGTTTGCATGGGTGTCATTTAAATTAGCACAATCGGATTGAAATTCCACGCAACGAATGCCAAACTTCTGTAAGCCAAAAAAACAACGAGGATAACTCAATTTGAATCATTTTTATTTTCCCGTAAGTTTCGGCACGATTTTGGTGAGCTGGAACTCCCAAGGGCTCTTAAGTAGAATTGGATGGTCGGAGGGGCGGTTGACTATTGGTCAACGTGTAAAAGTCCCCCATAATTTGGTCGATCTGATTGATAGGATCCGCGGATATTTTTATCAAGGCGAACCGTTAGGTTCCATTGATTGGGATCATTTGGATCAATCCGATTGGACTGAGTTTCAGCACAAGGTCTATCGCACGATCTCCGCTATACCTCATGGTGAAACACGCACTTATGGATGGGTATCTGCACGGATTGGTAACTTATCTGCATCTCGTGCAGTAGGACAGGCGCTTAGAAAAAATCCATTGCCTATATTAATTCCTTGTCATCGTATTCTTGCTTTAACATCCATGGGGGGGTTTATGGGAGCTATAGACCCTTCGCGGCCGGAAATTCAATTAAAGCGCCGACTGTTGATGTTAGAAGAGGAATACCAAAGTCCCTTATTTTCATTTTTAACGCCCGGCCCTAGGTGGACTAGCTACGACCGAGCGAGTATTTCATGACCCCCGGTTCCATGATTTTGGGCTCTAGGTCTAAAATAGTATCTATTTTAGGAATATTGGCCGTGGTTTTATTAGTTTCGGTGGGCACCTTTCGTGCTTTGACTCGTGGTGGTAATGATTTTGCGGTTTTTTATGAGGCTTGGAGGTTAGTCAATACAGGACGCGGTGCCGATATTTATCAAGTGAGCCCAGATCGGTTTTTATATGCACCTGGTTTTGCTTGGATTCTCTCACCTTGGGGGCTTCTTTCAAAAAGTGCGGCATTGGCAACTTGGTGTTTAGCCAAAGCATTCTTAATAGGGTTTTTGATTCAGAAGTTAAGTGCGTCTTGTCAAATGAGTAAAAATGGTAAAATTGGACAGTCTTCGCTCGGAGTTGGACTCAGTGCTTGGGGAGTGGTTCTCATTGCTCGGCCTCTTCTTATTGATTTAGAATACGGTCAGGTTAATCTTTTTATTTTAGGTGCTTGTGTTTGGGGGCTTTTGGGGCATTTTGAAAAAGAACCCTCTTTAGTAGATTTTCCTCGTTGGTTGTTACTCACGTTTGCAGCTATTGCTAAACTTTTTCCACTTCCGCTTTTACTCGTTCCTTGGTGTGTAAAGTCAGGAATATCCAGTCGAAAAATAAAGGTAGAGCGATGCGCAATTATTGTAGGAGTTCTATTTACTTTACTGGTTCCAGTAATCACTCAAGGATGGTCTGGTACCTTTCATTTGCTATTAGATTGGCGTGACGCCGTCTTGGCTCGAGGCTTGCCTTTGGAATCTCATAATCAGAGTTTTATAGCTCTCTTACATAGGTACCTCAGTGGGATTCCTACTCATGTGATTGCGGAAGGTGCACCGCCTGTGCTTTTAGGCTGGAAGTGGCTTTCTTCTGAAAAAATTAGACTACTTTCCTTATTTTGGACGATGGGGACTTTTGGAGTGATCTTAGGATGGATCGTCTCAGGTTCTTTGTATTCCCCCTTTAAATGGATTGCAGTCTTGATTGGACTTTTAATTGTGCCTTCACATTTAGTTTGGAAGCCGTATTTTGTTATGAGCATGCCGCTCGCTATTTGGGTCATTCATCAAGCATTGGAGAAGAAGAGGATCTCTCTATTGCTAGGTATTTTAGTTCTTTTTACAGTGATTAATCTTACCGGATTTGATTTTGTGGGGCATCAATGGGGCGCTCATTTTGAATCGGCATCGTTACTTCTTATGGCTCATCTGGCGATGATTGGATTAGTCATGAGAGAGGAAGCTACAATCTGATAGCTTAATCTGACGCGGTCTTTCTTAAATGGTCTCGCCAACTTTTACCTTGTCTTGCTTTTGGGTCAATTTGAAACTTTCGAACTGCGCGTGTATGTTCAGCAAAAGTTCGTGAGAATTGATGAGTTCCGTCATTATGAGATACGAAAAAGAAATAGGGGCTTTCTGCGGGGTAAAGTGCAGCATGAATAGCCTCTTTTCCTGGGTTTGAAATTGGACCTATAGGTAAACCCTCAATTGAGTACGTATTGTATGGATTGTTTTCGCTTAAATCACTTTTATGAATCTTTCCTTTGAATCTCTTCCACATTCCATAAATTGTCGTTGGATCGCTTTGGAGCTTCATCTTTTTTTGCAGGCGATTGTGGAATACAGAGCTAATCAGAGCACGTTCTTCTGCGGCACCTGTTTCCTTTTCGATGATCGAAGCAAGGGTGATAATTTCATTTCGAGACATTTGGAGCTCCTTGGCTCGGGCTTCTTCTTTTTCCCCCCAAAAGGCAAAAAAATGTTTCACCATTTGTTTAGCTATTTCGGTTTCATTCATGGAACGATTGAAAAAGTAAGTGTCAGGGAAAAAATAGCCTTCCAGGGTTTTTGGCAGATTTTCTTTAAATAATCCCATTGAGGAAATAAATTCTGGATTTTGGCATAGTGCAGTAAAGCGATCGTAATGAATTAATCCTTTCTCGGTGAGGTCGTCAGTCACTTCGAAAGTATTTTCACCTTCCCGAACAGTTACGGGGTGAGCAATGCTAATGCCTGAGGTTAAAATAGAAAAAATCTCAAGAGGAGACATAGAGGGTGAAACTTGATACTCCCCCGCTTTAATCCTTTTCCAATTACGAGTGAGTCGACCCAGCCACATAAAGTTTTTTGCATCGGTTATTATTTTATTTGAGGCCAGGCGTTTAATAATGTCAGAAGGGTTTTGTCCTTTGTGAATTTCAATAGTTGAGGAGCTGGATGAACCCGGCTCAGCGGCAGAATAGGCAAAAAATGCCAACCGAGTCAGAGGGATCCCGATCATGATCGCTAGGATTGGAAACACAAGGAGCCACTTCACTGGTTTTAGTCTCTCTTCCATTCTCCCTTATTGTAGGGTAAAAGTGAAGAAGCTACAATTTTTGGAACGTTGAGTAACGTTTTTTCTTTACTCATTGAACATAGTTTGTTACCCGAGTTTGTGTGGTGGCGGACTTTGCTGCTGAATCAATCCAAAAATCAGCCGCGCATGAGATAAACTTGTTAAGTCGCGGTTCAATAAACTGATGTTATACCCTCCTCTATGACAATTATCTGACGACGAAATTAAAGGATGCTTGGTAAATGCGAGAGGATACGTAAAAGCTGAGGGAATTGAATGCATCTGAGAGAACTAAAGGAAAAGAAAATTGGTGACCTTGTAGAAATGGGGAAAGAGCTGGGCATTGAAAATGCCGGCGGAATGCGTAAGCAGGATCTCATTTTTGCAGTTCTTCAAAAAAAGGCAGAAAAAGACGAGCATATTTATGCAGATGGCGTTTTGGAATGCTTGCCTGACGGATTTGGGTTTTTTCGAGCACCTGATTATAATTATCTTCCAGGGCCTGATGATGTGTATGTTTCTCCTTCTCAGATTCGAAGGTTTGGTTTGCGGACGGGAGATACCGTTAGTGGATCGGTGCGGGCTCCCAAAGAGGGAGAGCGATATTTTGCTCTTCTTAAGGTAGAGCAAGTCAATTTTCAAACTCCCGAGATGAATTCTGAAAAGGTTCTCTTTGATAATCTGACCCCTCTTTATCCAAATAAGACGGATTAATTTAGAATATCAACCTAATATTTATAGTACGCGCATTATTGATATGATGGTTCCACTTGGAAAAGGGCAACGTTGCTTGATTGTCGCTCCTCCAAGAGCCGGTAAGACCGTTTTGATGCAAGATATTGCAAATGCGATTACGACGAATCATCCAGAAATCAAGTTGATTGTACTTCTCATCGATGAACGGCCAGAAGAAGTGACTGATATGCAACGCTCCGTTAAAGGTGAAGTTGTGAGTTCGACTTTTGATGAGCAAGCTTCTCGACACGTTCAAGTTGCTGAAATGGTAATAGAAAAAGCCAAACGTCTTGTTGAAAATAAGTACGATGTCGTGATTCTTTTGGATTCGATTACTCGATTGGCACGAGCTTATAATTCTGTTGTGCCTCCTTCTGGTAAAATTTTGTCAGGTGGTGTCGATTCCAACGCCCTTCATAAGCCTAAGAGATTCTTTGGAGCGGCCAGAAATATTGAAGAGGGTGGGTCGCTAACGATTATTGCAACCTCTTTGGTTGACACTGGCTCACGAATGGACGAAGTTATTTTCGAAGAATTTAAGGGAACAGGCAATTCTGAAATCCATCTTGACCGAAAGCTTATGGAGAAGAGAATTTTTCCGTGTTTGGACATTAATAAGTCTGCGACACGAAAGGAAGAATTGTTACTTCCTAAGGATTTGCTCAATCGTCTGTGGATTTTGCGTAAAGTGCTTCATCCAATGAATACGGTTGATGCAATGGAGTTTTTGCTCGAGAAGGTCTCTCGAACTAAAACAAATGAAGAGTTCGTAAAGGGCATGAGCGGCTAAAGAGCGTTTCTGGACAAGCGTTGACAGTAGTGCTGTCACATTGTATTCTACTTCACCACCGCAGGAACTGCGGGAAGTGCCCTTGAAAAAATGATCACGAGATCATGGATTGGGAATCCTAGTCTTATTCAGGACAGGTAGTTCAATTGGATCGGTTTTTGGAAGGAACGAGTTATGAAACAAGGTATTCATCCGCAGTATAATGAAACGACGATTAAATGTGCATGTGGTAACGTGATGGAAACTCGCGCAACCTATGACAATATTAAGGTCGAAATTTGTTCGAGTTGTCATCCATTTTTTACAGGAAAGCATAAGCTTATGGACACGGAAGGTCGCGTCGAACGATTCTTAAATAAATATAAGAAGAAGTAGTCGACTTTCAGTCTCAGATTGCAACTCTGAGCCCTGGAGTAGGGTAATGGATTGTTCCGTCGTCTAACCGTTTTTTACGCATTCATGCGTTAAAAAATTCGTTCTTAACTTGAGTGGACAGAAGAGAAAGCCTAAGTATATTCTCTTTGAAGAGTTAGATTGCTAATTCTAGGGTGAAACGCACAGAGAGCTACTCTTCGAGTTTTATCTCGAAGCTTATGTCTCTAAGAGGGACTGATGAAACCTTCAGCAAAAGTTTTGAGTCAATTTACTAGTATTGGCGGCCAGGCAGTCATTGAAGGCGTCATGATGAGGTCTCCAAACTTTATCGCTGTAGCTGTGCGTCGACCCAATCAGCGAATTGTGATTCAGAATGCATCTTATGTAAGTATGAGTCAGCGCTATCCTTTTTTGAGAAAGCCCATACTGCGTGGAGTGGTTACTCTCTTGGAGTCCATGGTACAAGGTGTGAACGCTTTAAGCTATTCAGCGCAAATTGCTACTGACTCAGAAAGTACAGGGGAGGAGCTTTCAAATTGGGCGATTGCAGCCTCGATTTTAACTGCGTTTGTTTTAGGTATGGGGCTGTTTGTTGCTCTTCCTCATTTGATCACGGTTCTATTCACTTCTACTGAAGCAATCCACCTAACAGCCCAAAGTCCCTTTTTTCACTTGATAGATGGTGGGTTTAAAATAGCGATTCTTCTTACTTATGTTTATTTGATCGCCATGATGAAAGATATTCATCGGGTGTTTCAATATCATGGTGCTGAGCACAAATCGATCTATACGTTTGAAGCGGGAGAAGAGCTTATTGTTCAGAATGCGCGTAAATATACGACTCTTCATCCTAGATGTGGTACTAGCTTTCTGTTGTTTTTAGTGCTGATCAGTATTGCTGTGTTTAGTATAGTTTTCCCATTTTTTCAGTTGACCACGCTTTCTTCGAATCCTATTTTGAATCATCTTGGAATGATCTTCATTAAGATGGTGTTAATGCTTCCTGTTGCAGGGCTTGCATATGAATTTATTAAGGCTTGTGCATTTCGAATGCAAAATCCGATTTTTAGAATATTGATTTGGCCAGGGATGATTCTGCAAAAGTTAACTACCCGAGAGCCAGCAGATGATCAATTAGAGGTGGCTTTGGCGTCATTAAAACAAGTACTTCGGCTTGAAAAGGAAAAGTTGAATGGGATATCCTCTCAAGGACCTAAAGGGGAAGTTGAAATCATGCAGCTCATGGATTTGGGCCATATTGAAGCTCAAGCAGCGCAATTTCCAGAAATGTAATTCATCATGTTCGATAAATTAGAAGCAGTTGTAGCCCGTTTTATGGAAATTGAAAGTCGTTTGGCAGATCCAGAGATCGCTGAACGTCCTCGTGATTTTAGAAAACTTTCACAAGAGCATGCGGCGCTTCAGGAAATAGTTTCTGAGTTTCATTATCATAAAAAACTTATCATTGAGATGGAATCCAATAATGAGCTTTTGAGAGAAAAAGACGCCGAGATTGCGGCTATGGCAAAAGATGAGCTCAAGCGATTGCAACTCGACTTTGAGAAATCAAAAAAGAAACTTCAAGTTCTTCTGTTGCCTACAGATCCTAATGATGAAAAGAACGTCGTGTTTGAAATTCGAGCAGGAGCAGGAGGAGATGAGGCGGCTCTTTTTGTGGGAGAGTTATTTCGACTTTATCAGCGGTATGTAGAAAGACAAGGTTGGAAAATGGAACTTCTTTCTGCAAATCCAACTGGATTGGGTGGATTTAAGGAAATTATTACGGAGATCCAAGGGAATAAGGTTTATAGTCGTTTAAAGTGGGAGGGTGGGGTTCATCGAGTCCAGCGAGTTCCTGCTACTGAAGCTCAAGGACGTGTTCATACATCTACAGTTACAGTTGCCGTTTTACCTGAAGCGGAAGAGGTAGATGTGACGATTAATCCTATGGATCTCAGAATTGATGTGTTTCGATCAGGTGGTGCGGGTGGGCAAGGAGTGAATACAACCGACTCTGCGGTTAGAATTACTCATATTCCTTCCGGACTTGTTGTGGTCTGTCAAGATGAGAGATCACAGCTTAAGAATAAGGATAAGGCAATGAAGATTCTACGATCTCGCTTACTTGATCTTGAGGTTGCAAGAGCAGCAAAAACTCATTCAGATGCTCGTCGGAGTATGGTGGGAACAGGTGATCGAAGTGAGCGAATTAGAACGTATAATTTCCCACAAGGAAGACTTACGGATCACCGTATTGGGCTGACTCTTTACCAATTAACTGAGGTAATGGAAGGCAAAATCGATGAAATTATTGAAGGATTGATTGCCAATTACCAAATGGAAGCCTTAAAGGCTCAAGGAATTGGAGCGTAAAATGGAACTAAATCAAGTACTGCCTAGAAGTTTTGGAGAAGCTCTTAAAGCTGCAAAGCAAATTCTTACAAAGGGATCTGAGGAGGGAGTGGGTGCTGTCGTAGATACAGAAGCAGAGCAATTAGTGATCGCATCTTATCGAATGATGACAGGAATTCAGCTCCCTCGGGTTGAGTTTTTTTCAAAGATTGAAGACTCGTTTCCTAAGACGTCGGCGGAACTTCTCTTCTCGTTATCGACCTTAAGGGCTGAAGGAAAGCCTCTTCAACATTTAACAGGATTTCAAGTATTTCTAGATCATGAATACGAAGTTGGAAGCGACGTGCTGATTCCTCGGCCTGAAACAGAGGTTGTATTGACCTCTGCGATCGCAACCCTTTCAGAGGGTCGATGCAGTCCTCGATTAGGAATTGAAGTAGGTATTGGGAGTGGCGTGCTTTCAATTGAATTGCTTTCAAAGTTTCCTGATCTCACCATGGCAGCTTCAGAATTAACAGAGGGCGCTCGGATTCGGGCACTCAATAACGCTGAAAGAATATTAGGATCGGGCCTCAAGGGATGCACTCGTCTTCAAGTGATTCGAGCGGGTCATGCTTTGGATGTGTTGAGTCCTTTTGAGACTATTATTTCTCATCCTATGGCGGATTTCTTAATTTCAAATCCTCCTTATTTAGTTTCAACTGATGAGGTCGAAGCTCAAGTTTTGTCTTTTGAGCCTCATGAAGCTCTTTTTGCGCCAGTCAGTGATCCTCTCTATTTTTATCGATCTATAGCAGAACAGGCTCATTTATTTATAAAAAGAGACGGATTTGTATTCCTTGAAATGCCTCATGAGCGAGCTTCGGAAATTATTAAACTTTTTTCAAAGCCAAAATGGGATGCGAAGATTTTACCTGATCTCAATGGCAGAGATCGAGTCCTAGTTGCAAAACTAGAGGAGCAGGACTAGAGAAGTAAGGTTAGAGGAGTAGAATGGATAAAATCAAGATTCTCGGTGGTAAATCGCTCAATGGAAGTGTCCGTGTGAGTGGTTCTAAAAATGCTGCTCTTCCTATATTGATTTCAGGATTATTGGCTGAAGGGACTTGTGTTTTTAAGCAAGTACCTGGACTTCAGGATATTCGGACAACTCTTAAGCTACTCTCTCATTTAGGAGCTCATGTAGAGTCTCACTTAGATCAAAATCGAGTTCAACTGAACTCGGACAGTGTCAATATTTTTGATGCGCCGTATGACTTGGTCAGGACCATGAGAGCTTCGGTCGTTGTATTAGGTCCTCTTTTAGCTCGATTTGGGCAAGCTAAAGTGAGTTTGCCTGGCGGATGTGCAATTGGTGCTCGTCCGATCAATTATCATTTATCGGGTTTAGAGCGCTTAGGTGCTGAGATTCAACTTGAAAATGGTTACATTATCGCTTCCGCAAAAAAGTTAAGAGGCAACCGCGTTGCTTTTGAATTTCCGAGTGTGGGTGCTACCCAAAATGTCATGATGGCTGCAGTATTAGCAGACGGAGAGTCCTTACTTGAAAATTGTGCTAAAGAGCCAGAGATCGTTGATCTTGCTTTAGCCTTACGAGCAATGGGTGCGCAGCTTGAAGGTGAAGGAACCGAAGAGATCCGAATTCAAGGGAAATCATCGCTTAAGGGCTGTGAATATGAAATCATGGGAGACAGAATTGAAGCAGGGACTTTTCTATCAGCTGGTTTTGCGACGCGAGGCGTGGTTCGCGTAGAAGGACTGAATCCTGAATACATCGAAGCCTTGTTAGTTAAGTTTGAAGAGGCGGGTGCAGGTATTAGTCGAGAAGCAAACGCAGTGACAGTGCATGGAGGTGGGCGCCCCAAAGCAACTGATATCACGACTCTCCCTTATCCAGGATTCCCGACAGATATGCAGGCTCAATTTATGACGACCATGACGGTTGCGGATGGCGCTTCTGTCATTACGGAGACTATTTTTGAAAATCGATTTATGCATGTCCCCGAGCTATCTCGATTGGGTGCTGACATTACGGTTCGTGGAAATAGTGCTTTAGTTCGAGGTCAGGAGAAGTTGCAAGGTGCTCCATTAATGGCAACTGATCTGAGAGCAAGTGCGAGTCTGATTATAGGTGGACTTTGCGCTGCGGGTGAAACGGTTATCAATCGAATTTACCATTTGGACCGCGGATATGAAAATATGGAAGCCAAATTACGACATTTAGGCGCGGATATTTGGAGAATTACTTAAAAATAACTTCATTGAAATTTATCTTTTGAAAGGGACAGGGTGATGAGCAAAACATCAAATGACTGCTTGTTTTGTAAAATGATCGTTGGAGAAAGTCCTGTTCCCAAAGTCTATGAAGATGATTCGTTCATCTGTATTCGCGATATTCATCCACAAGCAAAGATTCATCTTCTCGTGATTCCAAAAAAGCACATTTCTTCTTTGATGACTGCTTTTCCTGAAGGGAGTGCGGGCGAATCAGAATTGATGGGTAACTTGTTTGCTGTCGCAGCTCAGATCGCGAGGCAGCATGGATTATTACCTGGAGGTTATCGTTCCGTTATTAATACGGAGCGGGATGCCGGTCAGACGGTATTTCATATTCATTTACATTTACTGGGAGGCGAGTCTCTCAGTGGAAGTTTTGGTTAAGAATCACAAGACGAATACCCACGCTGTCGGCGTAGTTTTCCGGCTCCTTCCCATAGCGACGAGCCGGTCGACAGGCCTCGGCACTATTGAGCCAGTCGCCGCCCCGTAAGACACGCCCACCGCCACGATGTGGCCCTTGCGGATCTTGAATAGGAATCACTGACCTAATCAACCCAGTTTGTAAGTTCTCGGGGTAGTCCCCATACCATGAATCTGACCACTCCCACACATTTCCCAATACGTCTTTCATCCCATAAGAGTTTGCCGGTATTTCTGTAGTTCCTACCGGATGAACATGACCTGCAGAGTTCTCAGAATACCAAGCATATTTCCTGAGTTGATTCGGATCGGTACCCCAAGGGTAGGTGGTTTGAGTGACCTTCTTTTCGTCATAACTCAATCTCATGTAATATTCCTGCTGAGCTTCTGTCGGAAGTTTTGCGCGAATCCCTTTTTCTTCCAGTTTTTGAATCATCTTTTGAGCGTCGTCCCAACTTACATCGGTCATCGGACAAGTCAGACACTCCCTCCAGTTTCTAATCCCGTGAGAGCCAGGATCTTCGCCTGTGATTTTACTCCACTGCTCCCGAGTCAGTTTCGTATCCATTACGAAAAAAGGGCTTAATTCCACTAGATGTTCAGTTTCATTAGGGCGTCGACCTCGCTGCTCTTCGTCTGCTGTGTCTGGAGTTCCCATTGTAAACCTTCCACCAGGAAGTGCCACAACATGAATTCCAAATTTCGCTAGCATCCGGTTCATTCTGACTTCTGGCTTGGCAAAGTCATTGAGAAATTCCTGCGCTCCTGCATGTCCCCGATCTGCAGCTTTTTTTGACCAAGTCATTGCTTTGACTTCATCTCTAAATACTCCAATCCCATTGGCATACATCACCCCAAGGCCAAACTGGATTTGCATATCTCCCTCTTGAGCTGCTTTTAAACTTTCGATCCAATGCTTCTTGAGCCACTTAGAAGCCAATCGAAAATCTTGAGCAACCCAATTATTCCCATGTAAATAAATTTTCGCCAGTGCCCGCTCTGCTTCTGCTAAATGAGGAAAGTGGTTGTTATGTGCATCCTTCCACACTTGCACGAATTCTTGAAATCCACGACGATTCAATGCCCCATGAGCCTGAGAACTTCCACCTCGTGCTGCCTGAACATACCACTCCGCCGCTTTCGCAAAGTCCTGAGGATACCCCTGTCCTTTTTCCAAAAATTGCCCCATAAGGAATTCACCTTCAGGATTTCCTGCTTCTAGCAGTTTCTCAGTAATCCGAATTCCCTTCTTAAAAAATCTCTGGGCAACTTCAGTTAAACCCCTACTATTAAATCCTGCTCCCTTCCTCATGTAAGCCTGACTGATTTCACCCAGACTCGCCATTCGCTCCGATCCATTTTCTCCGTGCGGAATTTCACGAACCCAGTAAATAGAAATCGGATTCCCTTGAGTCTGCAGTGTCATTGGATCAAAAATAGATTCATATCCTGCGAAAGACCCATCCCATCTGACAGTGTCATCATGAATGCCTTCAAAAAGATCACGCGTTTCCTGAGTTAACTTCACTGGATAATCCGTTACGGGGTCGAGCAGAATCTTCTTTCCTTCTGATTCATTTTTTTGTGCTTGGATGAGTAATTCTTTACGATTATTTTGATCTCCTTGCCGTGTCAAAAACAGAGAGCTCTCCCAGTCCAGTTCCTCTGACCTTCCAACCTTCAAAGTCATCTACATCAATCAAGACATCTGAGAAAAGTTGAGGCACTGCTATTTTCGGTACTTTAAGAGAAGACTGACTTAAGTGACTTGCCCCCTGGTCACCTAAAGGAGGGTGGCGGGCAGCACCCATCGCTATTCCCACCGTGCTGAATAGACTGATTCCCAAAATCATTATTGCGATAACTCTGGAGAATACCTTCCGATTCAGGGTTGTGAATGAAGAAGTCCAACATTTAGGCGCTGTAAGCAAATACTTGTATTATTGTATATATTTGTGTTATTATACATGTATATGAATGCTGCGCTGATATATCGCCGTAGACTTACTCGTAGAACTCAAACGGGAAAAGAAATTAGAGTTGTTATGGACTTATTTCAAATCCCGGAGCCAGAGTGCGCAAAATATCCCGAAGGCTTTCGGTTTAGCTGGATCGCCTTTGATGTTGAAAATAAAGAGCAACGTGTACTCTTTGATTGCCACCCGCCCAAGGGCCCACATATTCATATTGATGGAGATCAAGAAATCAAATTCAAATGGATATCACTCGAAGAGACTGAAATATTTTTCTTTGAAAATGTTCAAGCTAGATTTGGTGTTTTTGTGCAAGACGATGAAGAGGAGAATTAAAATGAAGGTATTTACATTTCGTTATCAAAAAAATATTAGGAAAAATGTTCTTTCTGAAATGAGAGAAGTGATGCGAACTAAAAAATCTAAGGTTCACGAAAATGAAATGCTCTGTGATAGTGTAGAAGCGATTCTAAAATGTGTCTCGAAGAGTAGGATGGAGGCATTTTTAGCAATTGTTGAATATAATCCCAGTTCTATTTATGAATTGGCTCAAATTTTAGAGAAGAACCAAGCTAATGTACTTAGAGATGTCAATGCTTTAGAAAGTATGGGGTTGATTAGGCTCTTTCCTGTAAAAGAGGGTAATCGAGAGAAGTTAAAGCCTGAGGCTTTATACGATATGGTGGTTGTTGAGTTAGGGCAGCACCTTCAAGTACATTCGTCTGATCAAAAGAATGTTCTTAAAAAAGCTATCTAAAGACTGAACCTCGGCTGCCCAGTGGACACATCTAGGCTGGTTTAAGCAGCTTTAAGTTGGGCTTGAGGTATTATTACCTGGAGGTTATCGTTCCGTTATTAATACGGAGCGGGATGCCGGTCAGACGGTATTTCATATTCATTTACATTTACTGGGAGGCGAGTCCCTCAGTGGAAGTTTTGGTTAAGAATCACAAGACGAATACCCACGCTGTCGGCGTAGTTTTCCGGCTCCTTCCCATAGCGACGAGCCGGTCGACAGGCCTCGGCACTATTGAGCCAGTCGCCGCCCCGTAAGACACGCCCACCGCCACGATGTGGCCCTTGCGGATCTTGAATAGGAATCACTGACCTAATCAACCCAGTTTGTAAGTTCTCGGGGTAGTCCCCATACCATGAATCTGACCACTCCCACACATTTCCCAATACGTCTTTCATCCCATAAGAGTTTGCCGGTATTTCTGTAGTTCCTACCGGATGAACATGACCTGCAGAGTTCTCAGAATACCAAGCATATTTCCTGAGTTGATTCGGATCGGTACCCCAAGGGTAGGTGGTTTGAGTGACCTTCTTTTCGTCATAACTCAATCTCATGTAATATTCCTGCTGAGCTTCTGTCGGAAGTTTTGCGCGAATCCCTTTTTCTTCCAGTTTTTGAATCATCTTTTGAGCGTCGTCCCAACTTACATCGGTCATCGGACAAGTCAGACACTCCCTCCAGTTTCTAATCCCGTGAGAGCCAGGATCTTCGCCTGTGATTTTACTCCACTGCTCCCGAGTCAGTTTCGTATCCATTACGAAAAAAGGGCTTAATTCCACCAGATGTTCAGTTTCATTAGGGCGCCGACCTCGCTGCTCTTCCTCAGCTGTGTCTGGAGTTCCCATCGTAAACCTTCCACCAGGAAGTGCCACAACATGAATTCCAAATTTCGCTAGCACCTGGTTCATTCTGACTTCTGGCTTGGCAAAGTTATTGAGAAATTCCTGGGCGCCTGCGTGTCCCCGATCGGCAGCTTTTTTTAACCAAGTCTTTGCTTTGATTTCATCTCTTAATACCCCAAGTCCATTGGCATACATCACCCCAAGACCAAACTGGATTTGCATATCTCCCTCTTGAGCTGCCTTTAAACTTTCGATCCAATGCTTCTTGAGCCACTGAGAAGCTGATCTAAAATCTTGACCAACCCAATCATTCCCATGCAAATAAATTTTAGCCAGCGCCCGCTCTACTTCTGCCAAATGAGAAAAGTGTTTGTTATATGCATCCTTCCACATCTGCACGAACTCTTGAAATCCACGACGATCCAAGGATTCCCGAGCCTGGGAGTTCCCACCTCGTGCTGCCTGATCATACCACTCCGCCGCTTTCACGAAGTCCTGAGGATACCCCTCTCCTTTTTCCAAAAATTGCCCCATGAGGAATTCAGCTTCAGGATTTCCTGCCTCTGCCAGTTTCTCCGTAATCCGAATTCCCTTCTTCAGAAATCTCTGGGCAACTTCAGTTAAACCCCTATTATTAAATTCTGCGAACTTCTTCATGTAAGCCTGACGAATTTCACCTAGACTCGCCATTCGTTCCGATCCATTTCCTCCGTGCGGAATTTCCCGAACCCAGTAAATAGAAATCGGATTCCCTTGAGTCCGCAAAGCCATCGGATCAAAAATATATTCATATCCTTCAAAAGACCCATCCCACCGGATAGTGTCATCATGAATGCCTTCAAAAAGATCACGCGTTTCCTGAGTCAACTTCACTGGATCAGGCGTTACGGGTTGGAGTAGGACCTTCTTTCCCTTCAGTTCATCGTTTTGTGCTTGGACTAGTAAATTTTTACGATTATTTTGATCTCCTTGCCGCGTCCAAACAGAGAGTTCTCCCAGTCCCGTTCCTCTGACCTTCCAACCTTCAAAGTCATCTATATCAATCAAGACATCTGAGAAAAGCTGTGGCACCGTTATTTCTGGAGCTTGAAGAGAAGACTGACTTAAGTGACTTGCCCCCTGGTCACCTAAAGGAGGGTGGCGGGCAGCGCCCATCGCTATTCCCACTATGCTGAATAGACTGATTCCCAAAATCACTGCATTTTCGAGAAGAAGTTTTATTCTCATATTTTACTTATGGTCCTCAGTCGTTCTGCTTTACTATTAAAATAATATCTTAGCATCGTAATAACTCTGGAAAAAGCATAAATTATTTCCATAGACTCACGATAATTGGCATGGCAAAGTCGCAAGTGGCTTAATTTACTGTTGCAAAAGATGTACATTGCATGTACATTAAAGCTGTGCGATTTAGATGGGACCTAAAAAAAAGCAGAAACGCTCAAAAAGTCTAACAGACCTGCTTATGAGGAGGTTGTTGATGCTATAGCCGCAGGTCGAATAATTGCGGAATTAAATAATCCAGCATACCCTGGGCAAACCCTTCTTATTGTAGAGCTGCCCCCTAGGAAGGTGTTTTGTGTGGTGCCAATTAGCCAAAATGGTGACGAATTGTACTTCCATACAGTTTATCCATCTACGAAATTTACAAAAAAATATCGTAAAAAGGAGAAGTCTTATGACAAAGAAAAGTAAAGCAGCGCTCAAGGTTTTAGATAAAGAAGATGCAAATCTAAAAAAAATGCTCTCTCAACCCGGCTGGACAGATACTTTAACGAATAAAAGAAAGCTTGAGCTACAAGCGTCAGCGAAAACTCATATTGAGAAGAGAAAAAAGGAAGCAAGGGTTAATCTTCGTTTAGATGATTCAGACGTTGAGAGATTTAGGCAGTTAGCTATTAGAGAAGGGGTAGGCTATCAAACTCTGATGGTCTCCATTCTTCATAAGTATGCTCAAGGGTATTTAATTGATAAGTTGATGTTAGATCAGTTAACTGAAGCTTTTAAAAAGTGAGTTTTTCCTATTCTTTCCTTGCCGCTATGCCGGATGTACGCTGGTAGTGATCCTCTACTGGCGTATAAATTTCCATTGTCATTTTTCCGCAGCTTTCACCCATCGATTCTAAATTATTTGAAGAGTCTTACCTGGTATAAAAAGCGTTCATCAATAGTTCATACCATCGCATTTCATCATGGAAAAAAAGCTTATATTTCCTCAGCGGGGCATTATTGTTTGCCGTTAGCTTGGATGTTTTAGCGAACACTGTGTGAGTGTATTGTTATCCTTCTGCCGGTCGCGGTACTAGTTCATACGTTCATAAAAGAGTAAGTAGGAATTATGATGTGTTTTGTTTGTGACTGCTGGAAGGGTTTTGACAATACTGTCATTATGGTTCGTGATTTCCCCATTTTTTCCAAATTCAACATACATATAATGACCTGAGTCAATGCTTTCTCCAAGATGATAAATAACTCCTTTAGGTTTGTATTTAATAATTGATTGTTTTTGCTCAATTTGAATAGGTCGATTTTGATCATCCCGGATGATGCCCGACTCGCTCAGAAATAAGTCGGCAAGTGGATAAACGGGATGGTATAGCTTTTTCGAACCTTCTTGCTTATTAAAGGCAAACCGATTGAGGTGAATCATGAGGGTTTCTGGAGCATGGGTGATTCTTGAACTCCGTTTATATGAAATGATTCGTCCATTTTCGGTACGCTGGCTTTCGAAAGGTTCAGCAAACTTTGGCAATAGGGATTGGACCGTTGTACTTCCTTCCTGGAGTGGTAAATGGAAAAAATGATCTGATTCTAGTGTGTAGGTATTATCTGCTACTCCCGTATCAGTTTCAGTGAAGGATCCTATTTGAATTTTAATTGAATCATCTTTATCATTTCCAAATTCGTTGAGTATCCAACTAAAGATCTCTTGTACATCATACTGAGTATGTACCCAAATATTGAAGGAAAGATAAGGCTCAAGTTTTGGCTTTAAAACTTCGAATAGCCCTTTGACAGCGGCAAATTGAAGTTTAGATATTTGAGCAGGATCAGGATTTTTTTCGCTTAATGCAGTAAGGAGAAGCGCAACTTTCTTTTTCGCTTCTAGACGAGTTTCATAAGAGATATCTGTTTCCTGATCCCTTCTTTCAAGCTTGTAGGTGGGATAAAAAATTCTTTTAATTCTAGTACTGGCTATAGCTTTGAATATTGTATTGAGGTAGCAAGTGAGTCCCGTAATTTTCTAATCCAGAAGTAATTATGGGATTGTTACTAAATAAAGAATAGATATGAGGACTAGAAGTCAAAACGGTTTCTTCACTTTGTTCTTGTTGAGAATCTATTTTATCAGGGGTAAATTCAAAGGCCAATTCATCTTGAAATGAAGCCTGAGGAACGGAAATTAAATAGGTGAGAGCGTAGTTCATGGAGAAACTACGCCAACCCGAGTAGATTTTATTTCCTAATAGCTTAGGCTTAAGCTTCATTTGATGATTCAAAGCTTGAAGTAACGATAGCCCTTTTGTTGAATTTTCTATCAACCAAGGTAAATTACCTGTCGTAAGATCATCATAACTCAAAGCGGTGCGTGAGAGAATGGTAGAGATTGAATCAAGCCATAAATCAAGGTTCGTCTTGCACTTTTTCAAAAGTAAAGAAGTCTGTTGCTCCAAATCTTCGCTTTTGAGACGATTTGTGAAGGCAGGATCAATGGTATTTAATATTCTATTCAGGTCTCTTGACTCGTTTTGAATGATTTCCGGAAGCTTACCTAAGGTAGCCAATAATTCATCCTGATCCTCAAATTTTAAAGTGTCTGCAAGAGCAGCGATTTTAAGAGAGATATCTTCTGCCCATATCAGGCTTTTAGAAATATTCAACAGGGATTTATGAGAATCATTATGATGGCCTACTTCTGCTTTAACGGCGGCAGCTTCCCCGAGAAGGGATTCAATTTTCCGGGTCGTACCGGAATCCATCAAACCCAAAGAACTGTCACTTTGAAGGTTACTAAATTGATCAAAAAAATATTCGTACTTGGATTTAAAAAGTGAATAGAGATGGTGCTTCATGCCCTGTAGGTTTTTAAAGTGAAATTCACTATCCCGCCAGATAGTAATGCCAGTATTGATCGTTGTACGAAGTTGAGAAATCAGCTCCAGAATGGCGTTCAGCGCGCTTTCCGATTTTTGCTGCTGAGAAGTCGCTGAGGTTGCCCAATTTAAAACCTCTGCATTTTTATAATCGTAAAATGCCTTTAAGTCCGAGTAAGCGGATTTCATTTCTTGCCAGTTGTTTGTTTTTTTTAAAATAAATTGAAAATCTTTCAGGTGGCGGTCCATTTCATAGCTAGAGTTTTGAAAGGTCCGGGAGTATTGAAACTGTGGAAAATCCATTTTCGCTTTTTTAATGGCCTTATCATAGTTATAACTGGCGTGGTGTGCTAAGTGAAAAACTTGAAGACGAGAAATAAGGAAGGCTTGTTCTTGTACGATACGGCTCTCTTGTTTCTTTTTTAGTTCAGATATTCGAGTTTCTAAAAACTCCTGACTTAGAGTTGAGTTTTTGTAATATTCTTGCTCTACTTTGATTTGGAATTCCTTAATCTCTTTTTCAAGATCTTTTTCAAGAGCTTTTATCTTAAAATTTATGAATGCTTTTGTCTCTGGATAGCTGTTGAAACTAAAGGTACTAAAATTGTAGGGCGGGGTATCAGTTATTTCAGAACTTGGACTTTCCGTAATGAAGTTCTTAAGGTCGAATTGCTTATTTTTAAGATGATTTAAATCTTCTTGGTATTTTAAAAAAGCTGCCTCTATGGGAGGAAGACTTTTTTGAATAGCCAGCTTCAGCTCGACTAATCTTTTATCGCATATGACTTTTAATTTAAAAAGATGGGTGATCTGAGTGTCTTTTGCTTCAAAGTGTCGCTCAATAAAGTTCTTAATATCCTTTATTGCATTGGCTTTCATGTCCTTGATTAATTCATTTGCCTCTTTCTTAAGCTGCAGAGGAATATAAGTTGCTTCTACCATTTTGGAGTAAAATTTTATCAGTTTCTGTTTTATTTTTGGTTCTTCTTTTAAAGTAGTAACGATGTTTTCAAGTGCTTCTTCGGTCTCGTTCGCTTTTGT
Source organism: Oligoflexia bacterium (assembly GCA_963758495.1). Classification (GTDB taxonomy): domain Bacteria; phylum Bdellovibrionota; class UBA1018; order UBA1018; family UBA1018; genus CAVWVI01. Next base: position 1,168,233 of record CAVWVI010000003.1, on the reverse strand, counting down.
AATTAAATGTTTTCTAATCAGTTCTGCTTCTGCTAATTTGCATTTTAAGGCTTTAACAATTTCAAGATCCAGGCTGCCATTTTCAGGTTTTGAGATGCTCTTTATAACGGCATCAGCAGTGGGAAGTGGATCTATTTTCACTTTTAACTCTTCGTTTAGCTCGTCTTTAAATTGATCTACAAGAGTTGCCCTTTCTTTAGCTGCTAAATAGATTTTCTTTTTAACTTTTATAGGAAGATTTCTTCTGACCTGAATGCCTTGCAAATGTCTATTATCAAGGCGATCGGGTAGTAATTCCATCTTTTTTGTTAATCTGATGTAGCAATCCAGGAGAAGTTTATGAAGAAACTTGACCTCTGCATTATACTGCTTAATCAGAAGGACTTTTTCTTCTAAGATTTCTTCATCTAGCGGACTCTTGTTATCACTAGGGCTACTGTCATATTCGTTTTGACACTTTTTGTTTTTTTGATTTTCTAATTCAACCATTTTAAAAGCTAATTCATTAAAACGCTTCTCAAGCTTCTCTTTTTCAGATTTGAGTTTAAATTTTGATGGGTTACCTTGCTCAAGTTGAGTATCTATGTCGTTAAGATGATCTCTGAGTTCTCGTCTTTCTTTCGCTACCACTCGCAGTTTCTCATCAATTTCACTCATACCCTCACTTTGTGCTGCCAGTGTAGTAGAGCTAAAAATAGAGCTGAGTAAAAATAATAAAATCATGGAAAGTTGAGTTGATCTATACATAAATATTTGAGGTTTGTTCATTCAATATCCAAACTATACCCATATTTTTTCTTCCACTCTTGGGTATTCATTTCGTGATAGGGAATGGGTTGTGCACATTTCGGACATTTGTAAAGGGATAGTCCTTTGTTCATTTCGTGCCCATTCATGCACTCTTTATGAGTCAGATGACCACATATTGAAAGTTTGTGAGCATTGCTATCGCTTGGAACTTGGATGAGCCTGTCAAATTGGGGAGGTACGTCCGAAAATTCGCTCAGTGCTTTAAAGTCATAAATTACCGGTTCAAAGCAAATGGAGCACTTTGAGCTATCCGTAGTAAAATTAGGCTCGGAGGGAAGGGTAATGTAATTTTTCAGAAAGGTTTCGCTCGACTTAAGTGGATCTGTACTATCGAGTACGTTATTTTCCACTTCAGGTAGATCGGATACGATATGCCCTGATGTTTCGTTGGAGTTAGGATTCATCATTTTTGGGCGTGAACTGAGAAAGGAAGGATAGACTTCTCGAGCTTCGATTTGAGTTTCCATGTTCCTTTGATCTTTGTTGGCGGTATACTCCTGAGTCTCATGCCACGTTCCTGCTTCCAAATCATGAGTTGCTTTTTGAAATTCTGAATAAGGCACTCCAGGAAGGTCACTTGAGTGTGGATATTTTTTTAAGAACCGTTGGACTAGTTGCTCTCGATTCTTGCGATTCTTCCAATTCTTAGAATTTTGAGGATCAGAAGAAGCCTGATCAATAATGACATATATTTTATCATCCAGGACTGACTGATGAGTTTGACAAATTTTAGCTTTTCGTTTTTCTTCCATTCGAAGATGATCTTTTTGACGCATCAATTGAATTTGTTCCCATTCTTCTTTTTGCCCTAATTTTCGATTTGCTTCATCTCGTGCGTATTGAAGAATATCAATTGCGGGAGTTTCTCTCAGTGACTTATTTTTAATTTGTTTTGCAAAAGAATCAATAGTTTCTTCTAAAGCGCTCAGGTAGATTATGTCACTTTGAGATTTGTTTTCTTGCTGTTTTAAATGATTCAACTCTGAAATTGCTTTATTCAGTTCTATTTTTTTAGACTCAATGAATGAGTCATAGTGGGCTAATTGTTCTGCTTGTTTCTCGATTTCATTAAAATCAGATACTTTAAGATCCGGAAACAGAGTGAAATCTGCTTGAAACTGAAGAAGAGTTAAGAAAATTGAATAAAGCTTTTCTTTAAGTAGTTCTATGGTTTTTTTACTGATTGCAATATCAAAATGAGTATCATGTTGATTGGTTTCGACGAGCGGAATGAGTTCATTTAGTCTTGTTTTAACTGGTTTTGTCTTTAAAATGAACAATTGGGTAAGCTCTTTAGCTTCACGTTCAATGCTGGTTTCATCTTTAGATCCATCTAAATTTTCTCGGGTTAGCTTTTTAAGATAACGTGCATAGACGACTGATTTAACTGATTCTAGGTCATCAATACGAGATTCTGCAGATAGGGAATTCAATTGAGTTGAAAAAACCTCTCGAATGATTCTGTGGTCTTTTTCGATAGCTTTCTTAATTGTGTTATTATGAATATGATCTCTTGCATTTTGATATTCGTGATAGATTGCCAAAAATGGTGAGACTAAGGCGCTTCCAGTAGATGAGGCACCCGTTTTGATAGAGTTAAGCATCTCTGCACGGATGAAAGATTTGTAGATCTTTTTAATCTCTCGTACTTCATTTTCTGCTTCAATAAAATCACCCTTAAAATGAATGACATCTCCACTTCCTAAATAATATGGACCCATGGTGAGGACGGAAGGGACTTCTATGCAATTCCTTGCAAGTTTTGCTGTATGTTTTAAAGAGATAGCCTTTTCGACTGTTGCTCGGATATCGGGATGGGTAAAATTCAATGTACTCCAATTGAGAGTTTCATTTGCATCTGTCGCAAAAGGTTTCAATTTTTTCAGAGCCGTATCTAGCTCTACGTAGGCTAATGAGCTGTAGGTGATGCAGCGATTGAGATAAGCTTTGAAATATTTTAACTGAACGGTATTGGCATCTAGGGGGATTTGGTCAATAAATTTAGTTAAAATATGTTTTTTCAAGAGGGTCGTTTGGAGGTCATTGACCTCTTCATGAAGATCATTTTTTAAGGTATCGTATGCTTTCTGATTGGCGATTTTTAAATCTGCTTTGCGTGCTTTTGATTCGTGCCGTTCTTGATTTTTATTTTGTATCCACTTTCCTGTAGGAAAAATGAAGTATTTACCCAGAAGCCAGAATGGGGCAGCAACCACTCCCACACCTATTCCCACTCCCATAGCGGGAGGGCCCAAGAGAATTGCTCCTGCTACGACTCCGGTGCGCTTCCCAATCGAAATCAGAGTTTGATTCCTCTTGCTTTTTTGGTACGAAGACAAAATCAAATTTGCCTGATTTTCTGTTGCTTTGTGATTGCCATGATAGTTATTTCTAATCGAATCCTCGGAGTGTGGATTTAGATAAGGATAAAGGAGGCACTTTCTTCTGTCATGGGCTGTTTTTAGTGACCTGATGAGTGCCTGTAATGTTTGGATGGCAGGAGATTCAGTATCTTTGAGAGCAATTGAGTCCCAATTTATTTCATTTGTATTTTTATCTTTAAAAATTTCTACTTCTGCAATGATTTTTTCTAATTGAAGGTATGCTGTTGCGCTGAAGTTGTAGTGTCGTTCTACATCAGTATAGAACTGATTGAGTTCGACTTGCGTTAATTCTGAAGAAGATAGTTTCTTAAAAAGATTACGGGTGATGGATTTTAGAAGCGGAGAAAGAGTGTCATTTTTGGAGTCTTCTTTTATTTTACTTTTTAGATTTTGATAGATCTCCACTTTTTGTTTAGCTAAATCCTTTCGGGCTTTTTCACGGTCTTTTTGAGCTTGTTTGTTTTGTTTTTTGAGAATTTTTGCCGCTAGTTTATTCTTTTTCTCCAAAGCTTCTACTTCGCGCTTTTCTGCTTCTCTTTTTTGTTTCTCGATCTGTTTCTCTAGTTTTTCTTGTTCTTGTCTTTGTTTTTTTAGGACGTTTTCTTCGTGTCTTTTTGCATCCTTTGCTTGCTTTTTATCCTTAGTTTCCCTTTTGCGTTTTTCTTGTGTGGCTTTTTTCTCTTTTTTTACAATGCCTTTCTCTATGGTTTTAAGATGTTTTAATAAGGGTTGTAGTTGCTGAAAAATGGAAGCTCTGGTGGGAAGCTTTTGAATGTCAACTAGAGGGGATTCTAAATTGAGAGATGTTTCAAAAGAGATTTCTTTTTCTAACTTCAGTATTTTATTATAAAGTTCTTGGACAGTATTGATTTCTAATCTAATCGTATTTAATGCTTGAGTTAAGGCAAGGTGATGAGCTTCATCTGTTTCAATGTTGGGATAGTCTAATGTGTTTGAGATCAGTTCGTTTAGGATGGGAAGTTGATCAGCGAGTTGAATATAGAATGGGATAAGTTGAGATAAATTGTTCTGGACACTGTCATTGATGGAGTCTAGATTTTTTCTGCTTCTAGGAGCGTCTAATAATTGATTCAGGAGTGTTAGCTTGACATACGATAGAATGTCTTCGCTTTTACTGATAGCGGTAATGGCGGCTTTGATTTCGTTTCGATATTCTATTTCTGCTTCTTTTTCGAGTCTGCGCTTTTTTTCTAAAGCTCGTTTTTCTCTTTTTTCTCGATGTCTTTTTTCAATGGCAGCCACAGCAGCTTTAATTTCAAGAGGTGTTTTATTTTTGTTTTTCAGTTTAGCAATAGCAGCAGTAATTTCTTTGTCTTCATCGCTTGCTTTATTTGAAAACGCATTAACACCAGGGGTGTCGTCAAGTTTTTTCGTTTTTTCAGATAGATAAGTATCTTCGCTATCTTTTTCTCCTGCTAATGCCACTTCAGGGAAAAGAGCCTGAGAAACAATAAAACTTCCTGCTAAAGAAAGAGAAACGAAGAATCTAAAACCGATCATGATAGCGTGTCTTTCTAGTATTTACGTCTAGTATTTACGTCTAGTATTTAAGTGCATAGTTTTCATGTGGTAATGATGTGATCACTTAAGATGATTTTGACACTGACTATCATGAATATATGTAAATGCAATAAGAAATGACAAGGCGCAATAACACTGCTTGTTTATCATAAGGCTTGTCAACAGAAGGAACTGTTTGACGTTAATCTGCTTCGGTATCTAGCATGGCTCCTTTTCGAACTTTTCCTGTTTTTTTCTGCTTTAAAGTAGCGAGATAGTGATTGAGTCCGGGGAGTTTGGAGAGGGAGAGTTTTTGCTCTTGGAGAGTAGAAATCAATTGAAGGAAGGTATGCGCAATTTTTGGTAAGGGATTGCTGTTTGAGTTATCAGGACTTGCCTCACTTGTGTTTGCTTCGTCTGTATTTGGGTTTCCCGCGTCTGATGGTGCAATGAGCTTTAAATCAGGCTTTTGCTTTTGTGGCTTTTCCTGCCCCGCTTTTTCTGAGGGGGAGGGGGTTTTTTCAGATTTAGATTTTTGAAAGGCATGACGGTTTAAGTCTTGGGATTTGTTGTCAAGTCCAACCCCTCCCGGAGTTACGGCGGAGATAGGGGGCAAAAATTTTTTCAGAGCTAAACTTATACGGTTTAGCATAGCTTTTCTTGTCTTTCTGCCGAGAAAGTCTAGTTGCACACACGATTGCCGAGTGAGTGTGCGTAAGAAAGTTCGCTTCTAATAGACTTATCGGAAATTATTATAGGAACTTGAGTAAAAAGTGCTGTGTAAAGTATTTCGTATCCGTTATTAATTAAATCAAGTATTTAGACTAATAAGTTGACCAGTTTATTTGCTGATGCTAACAGTTAGTTCCTTATCATCAATAATAAGTTAATCGTGGGAACAGGAAGGGCCCTAAGAGGGTAATGCTGCTGTGACAATAGATATTTTTAATAAGTGTCGTGAATATGAAGATGCGAAGCGTGTTCAAGCTGCTGGAGTTTATCCCTATTTTCGGGCGATTGAATCCACTGCAGGGTCGAGTGTTGTAACCGACGGAAAACGTCGCGTCATGATTGGTTCTAATAATTACTTAGGACTTACTCACCATCCGAAAGTTCAAGCTGCTGCTCAAACTGCAATTGAACAATTGGGGACAGGTTGTACAGGTTCTCGTTTTTTGAATGGCAACCTGGTGCTTCATGAGCAATTGGAAAAAAGATTGGCTCATTTTTTACAAAAGGAAGCCTGCTTAGTTTTTAGTACAGGTTTTTTAGCGAATCAAGGCGCTCTGTCCTGTTTAGTGGGCAGAAATGATGTAATTTATAGCGATCGAGAAAATCATGCCTCGATTATTGAAGGTACTTTAGTAGCTCTAGGGGACACGATCAAGTTCCGCCATAATAATATGGCTGACCTCGAACGCGTATTGATCAATACTCGAGAAAAATACGAAGGAGCCCTGATTGTCGCTGATGGTGTTTTCTCAATGTCGGGGGATATTTTTAACTTTCCGAAAGCAGCAGAACTCGCTAAGAAATATAATTGCCGAATCTATATTGATGACGCACATGCATTAGGTGTGCTCGGTGCCAAAGGGCAAGGTACTGAAAATTATTTTAATGCTATTGGAACTGCTGACCTGATTGTCGGAACTTTTTCTAAATCATTTTCTTCTATCGGTGGTTTTGTAGCAGGTGATGCGGACACCATTCATTATATTAAACATAAATGCCGACCTTTTATATTCAGTGCTGCTATGCCTCCTGCATCTGCTGCAACAGTTTTAGAGTGTCTCAATTTGGTAGAAAGCGAACCTCATCACTTAGCAAATCTCTGGAAAAATGCCAGAAAGATGAAAACCGCATTATCGGATATGGGCTTTAATACTCTAAATAGCCAGACCCCGATTATTCCCTTATTGATTGGAGATGATTTCACTGCATTTAATTTTACTCAAAAGCTTTATGAGCTGGGAGTTTTTGCAACTCCTGTCGTTCGACCGGCTGTACCTGAAGGATGTGCTTTAATTCGAACGAGTTATATGGCTTCGCATACAGATCAAGATTTGAATTATGTGCTTGATGTTATGGAAAAATTAGGTAAAGAATTTGGAATTATCGGCAATGCGAGCCGTGAAGCTGAACTTGTTTCATTGGCTCAATCGCATTTTGGGTATTAAGTTTTAAAAATTTAATAAAGGGGTGACGCGTGTATCAACTGAAATCGGTTGAGACTAAGGCTGACTGGTGTGAGTTTATTGATCTTCCTTGGAATGTTTATCGGGGAGATTCAAATTGGGTACCGCCCCTAAAAATTGCAGTTAAAGATATCCTTGATGTAAATAAAAATCCTTTTTTTAAGCATTCTTACATGCATCCAGTGCTGGTTCATCAAAATGGGAAGTGTGTAGGGCGCGTCGTGGGTATTGTGGATGAGAATCACAATAAATATCATGATGAAAAAACCGCATTTTTTGGATTTTTCGAAGCCGTTGAAGATCAAAAAGTGGTGGATTTGCTTATGGATGAAGTGGCGCGATGGGCAAAAACTCAAGGCATGAATTTACTCAGAGGGCCCATGAATCCAAGCACGAACCATGAGTGCGGACTCTTGGTTGAAGGCTTTAATGACCCACCTACAGTGATGATGACCTATAACCCTCCCTATTATTTTAAAATGCTTGAGAGTTGGGGTTGTTTAAAGTCTAAAGATCTCTTTGCGTATGACATTGATGGAAGGAAAGCAAAATTTTCTGATCGTCTTGTTGTGCAATCTGAACGCTTAAAAAAACGGGGTGCAGTCACTTTTCGACCTGTACGAATGAGTCAGTTTGAAAAGGAAATTGAGATTATTTTAGATATCTATAACGACGCCTGGGAAAAAAATTGGGGTTTTGTGCCCATGGAACCAGATGAGTTTAGACATATGGCAAAAGATCTAAAAATGATTTTAGATCCTGAGCTTTGTTTAATTGCAGAGGTTCGGGGTGTACCTGCAGGTTTTGCATTGACTCTGCCCGATGTGAATCAAGCAATTAAAAAAGTAAAAGATGGTAAGCTTTTCCCGACTGGAATTTTCAAGCTGTTGTGGAATTTGAAAGGACCAGGGAGGAAATCAACTATCAATCGATGTCGTATTTTAACTTTGGGGATTAAGAAAGCTTATCGAGAGTCGGGTATAGGGCCTTTGCTCTATACGGAATATCTAAAGAGGGGGCCTGCATTAGGATACCCAGTGGGGGAGGCGTCTTGGATTTTGGAAGACAATAAGCCCATGAACAAGGCCTTACAGTTGATGTGCGGCGAGAGAACTAAGGTTTACCGAATTTATGACCGTACGCTTGTTTGACGAGCGGTGATTGATGCGAATTCTTGGGGTTGATCCAGGTTCCCGACTTACAGGCTATGGCTGTATTGATAAAGTAGGAAATCAGCTGCAGCATGTTGCACATGGCACTTTAAGACTCTCAAAGACGAGTGGTAAATCAATAGCTTCCTTTGAAGATAGACTCCTTTCTATTTATGAGGGGTTGTCTGCTATCATTCAGGAATTTAAACCTAAAGTCATGGTGGTTGAGAAAGTTTTTTTTGCTAAGAATGCACTTTCAGCATTGAAGCTCGGTCAGGCGCGAGGAGCCGTCATTTTAACAGGCAAAATTCATTCTTTACATATCGTGGATTATAGTCCCACCGAAGTGAAGAGGGTGGTGGCAGGACATGGACAGGCGGATAAAGAGCAAGTGGCAAAAATGATTCAAATTCTTATTGGGAAGCAGTCATTTGTGACGCTGGATGCTTCCGATGCATTGGCCTTGGCAATCTGTCACGCTTTTGTGGATCGTACGATAGATGGAAAAGAAACAGCTATTTCAGCCGCCTTGAAGTCTGGGTTAAATCGGCGTAATAAGAAAAGACCGTCCCTAGCAGAATCATTGGGAATCACTTACTTCAAGAAAGTTTAATGAATGATTGGATATTTACAGGGTGAAATTCTAGAACATTCAGATGGAAAGATGCTGATCGGTGTTGGAGATCGAAAACAGTCGGGTGTGGTGGGATATTCCGTTGCTGTACCTCAGAGTGCGATTTATGGTTCTTACTTAGCCGGTCAAATGATTGAGCTTTTTGTGCATACTCATGTTCGAGAAGAGTCGTTTGACCTTTATGGATTTAATTCCAAATTTGAGAAAGCTTTATTTTTAACTTTATTGACTGTCAACGGGATCGGTCCCAAAAGTGCTCTTGGAATTCTTTCAGTTGTTGAGCCCAATCAACTCGTTGATGCGATTATACAGGGAGATCAAGCATTTTTGACGCGAGCTCCGGGGATCGGGAAAAAAACGGCAGAACGTGTTGTAGTGGAGTTACGAGATTCAATTAAGAAAAAAGTAGATTTGGGAATTTTGGCAAAAACTTCGAAGTCGAAAAACTCTTCCCAAAACTCCTTGGAGGGAGATGGGGTGAAAGGTCTAGAGAACACTACGGACACGAGTGTAGTGCGGGATGCAAAAGCAGCATTATTAAATTTAGGTTATCGAGAGCAAGATATTCAACAGCTATTAAACCAGGTTTTAAATGATAGTGAACTGCCGCCTAAGCGTGCAGAAGATTTAATTCGAACGGCTCTTAGGCAACTTGCCTAAAGAATTTAAAGAAAATTTAAGGAAACAGTTATGGAGTCGCAGGAATTTTCACGAATTGTCAGTTCAGAGCTGATCATTCAATCAGATGGTCAATCAGACAGTCATTCGGACAATGAATCCTATGATCAAAAGGAGCAGCAATTAGAGAAGAGTCTCAGGCCTTCCATTATGGGAGAGTATATTGGACAAAAGAAAGTCAAAGAGAATCTCTCTTTATTTATGGAAGCTGCTCGAGGAAGAGGGGATTCACTGGATCATGTTCTTCTTGCTGGTCCCCCTGGTTTAGGGAAGACCACTTTAGCCAATATTATTGCTCATGAGATGGGTACCCAAATTCACGTAGTTACCGGACCAAATGTGGAGAAAAAAGGGGATTTAGCTGCGATCTTGACTAATCTGGGTGTCGGAGATGTTCTTTTTATTGATGAGGTACATCGATTACAAAAAAGTATCGAAGAAGTTCTGTATGGGGCCATGGAAGATTTCAAACTCGATCTCATTATTGGTCAAGGTCCGGCAGCTCGCACGTTAAGAATTGATTTGCCTAAATTTACACTCGTCGGAGCAACGACTCGAACAGGATTGCTGTCGAGTCCGTTACGAGACCGGTTTGGAGTTCAGCTTAGACTTGATTTCTATCCGGTGGACGAATTGGAGCGAATTGTTTATCGTTCGGCAGGACTCCTTCAAATAGAGATTGATTCTTCGGGTTGTAATGAAATTGCGAAGCGTTCCCGGGGCACTCCTCGGATTGCAAATCGGTTACTCAAGCGAGTACGTGATTTTGCTCAAGTGAAGAGGAAATCGATTGAGGGATTAGCACAGGTGGACCGCGATACTGCTCGTGCTGCTTTGGCGTTATTTGAAGTGGATGATCGAGGTTTGGACTCTCTCGATCGGAAATTCCTTTTGACGATTATTGAGAAATTCGATGGGGGTCCTGTAGGAATTGAAACCCTTTCCTCAGCCATTGGTGAAGAAAGAGATACTTTAGAAGATGTATATGAGCCTTATCTATTACAAGAGGGCTTTATTCAGCGCACTCCACGGGGTCGAATGGTGACCCGTACTGCATATGAGCATCTAGGACGTACTTGGGATGTTAAAGAGGCAGTCTCGGACGAGATGGTTTAAGGTGATTTATTTATTCTAAGTGTTGTGTAAACAACACAGGTTCAAAGGCAAGTTGTGTAATCAAAGACACACTTTTTGCCAATGAGTTTCTTAAAGCAAATAGTTTCAATCTCGAATTGGATGAGTCTGTATTTCTTACTAGCTGAAATTACATATGAATTTGCTTTATATGTAAAAAAAATAATAAATGTGTATGTCTTTGTGATTTAGGCACAGCGCTTGCTTCTCTCTGTGTCAAAGGCAAGGAGAGCTATGGGTTTACAACGAACTTTAAAAGCTGAAGTTTCTCTGATGGGAGTGGGGGTTCATTCAGGTAAATCTACCCGTATCACACTTAAGCCTGCTTCTCCTCATACTGGAATTGTGTTTGTTCGGACTGATCTTCCAGGTTGTCCTAAGATTTCTGCTCTCTATAATCATGTCGTAAGTACTCAGATGGCAACTACCTTGGGGTATGGACCTGCTACGATCAGTACGGTTGAACATGTTTTAGCTGCATTTCATGGATTAGAAGTTGATAATGCTATGATTGAAGTAGATGGACCCGAAGTGCCTGTGATGGATGGAAGTTCGAGGGCATTTTGTGACGCGATTGCTTCTGTCGGGATCGAATCTCAATTTCAATATCGCTCCTATCTAGCACTTCGGAAAAAAGTAGAGTTAAAGCTGGGGGAAAAGTGGGCCGTAGCTGAGCCTGCCGCAAAGCTTGAAATTCATGGCTCAATTGAATGGGATCATCCTTCGATTGGATACCAGGAGTTTCATTATCAAGAAGGCAAAACGGATTTCTGCGAATTGGCAGGAGCTCGAACATTTGGTTTTTTACGCGATGTAGAAAAGCTCAAAAGTATGGGACTTGCTCGAGGGGCTTCGCTTGAAAATGCTGTGGTTTTGGATCACGCCCTTATTTTAAATCCTGATGGTCTTCGATATCCTGATGAATTCGTTAGACATAAAGTTTTAGATGCACTTGGAGATTTTAAATTAGCGGGAATTCCCATGCAGGCCTATGTACGCCTTCATCGCGCGGGCCATGATCTTCATTGTAGGCTTTTAAATGAAATTTTTAGCAATCCTGATAATTTTGAGATTGTACAAAGCATGGAGCGTGAAGAAAAGCGCCCTTCCAGAATCCAAGCGGCTTTAGTGGCTCGCTTGGCTGTGAGTTTGTAATTCACTGCTCTTCACATATTTATTTTTTGAGCGACTCTTTCAAAAACTACCGGTTTATTATTGTGTAGGATAATAGGTAGTTTTTATCTTATTGTTTTCATAGCTTTTTACAAGGCAGTATTATTACTCTATATTTAACTAATTGATATTATACAATAAAAAAACTACCGGTTTACATTTTTTAGATAAAGCGGTAGTTTTTGTAAATTATGAGTGAACAGGCACTGCTCGGCAGATCAATCGAACTGAAAGAACTCTCAGCTTTCGCAACCTCGAAAAGAGCAGGCTTCGCATATGTGCGAGGAAGACGACGCGTAGGAAAATCAACGCTCCTCAAGGAACTGCAGCGCACCACACCCCATGTCTTTTATTTCTTTGGAGCCGGTGATTCCACAACGAGGGGGCTCCTTGATTCCTTTGCAGAGCAATGGGATAAGTTTACAGGCAAGACTCGACTCACGGAACTCAAGAGACTGAGTTGGATAAGGGTTTTCTCTGAAATCTCTGACCATGTTCGAGAAAGTAAAGTCGGGGTGATTCTCATATTCGATGAGATTCAATGGATTGCAAAAGCGAAGTCTGGATGTATTGGAGCTATAAAAGAAGCTTGGCTGGATTGGGAAAGTCTTGGAGTAAAAGTTATTATTTGTGGTTCCTCAAATAAATTTTTTTTGCAAAAAACAGGGGGCGAAGAAGCGATTCTGAGGGGATTAAAAACTCGATCGGATATCTGGATTTACCCTTTTACGTTGGGGCAGGTAAAGAAACTCTACTTTCCTAAATGGAAGAATGAAGAAGTTGCTCTGACATATATGATGTTGGGAGGAATCCCCTACTATCTCAACCGAATAAAAGACTCTAGTCGCGGATTCATTCAGTGCATGAACGACGCTGTTTTCACAGACGATACTATTTTCTTGGAAGAAATAGATGAGGTTCTTCGTCTTGAATTTAATGAGCACGGACTGAAAACGGCGAAAACAATATTGAGCTGCTTAGGGCAAAGTGGGACAACACAAGCGGCGATACAAAGGATTACCGGCTTTGCTCTTACAACGGTCGCACGTGCCCTTAAAAATCTTTCGGATTATGGGCTGGTATTTCAAAAGGCCCCTGCTCACACTAAAAAGCAAAATGAAGCAGGCACCCTTTATTTTATGAAGGACTTTTATCTCGGTTTTTATTTTCAAGTGCTTCTTCCATATAAGTCGAAAATTGAATCCAATAAAGCCAAGGGCCTATTGTTTCCGCAAGTCGTTGGAAACAGTAATGCAAATTATTTTATTCAGAATTTCTCAGGCAAAGCCTTTGAGTTATTAGTTCGATACAGTCTTGAAAGAAAAACTGTACATAGTTCAGAACTCTACAAACTCCTTCTATTGAGGGATAATGAATATGATGTCCTATTTTATTGGGACAAAGAAACTGAAATTGACATTCTCGTAGAACATCAAAAAGATCGAATTTCTCGTATTATAGAGTGTAAGTGGGTTGGTCCTGACAATAATGAGGGTTCGAAATATATTAAAAAGGTTGCCAAAAAAAAATACATTCCACCCCCATCTTATTCGGTGAAGCGGTATCTGTGCATTTCAAAAGAGCCTACGCTCCAGGCTGCAATGAGGGCGACTGAAAATGACGTTACTTTAATTGGACTCAAGAGTCTTTTTTAAAAAATTGGCAGTAAAGTTATTGTAATAGCCTGTAAGATCCGGTAATTAAGGTAAATCTCTAAGCGGTCTAAAAACCGCAGTGATCCTAATGGAATCATAGATTTAATGAGTGTCGGGGCGTAGCGCAGCCTGGCTAGCGCACTTGCATGGGGTGCAAGGGGTCGGAGGTTCGAATCCTCTCGCCCCGACCATATTTAATAAAATTAGTCATCTACTGAATCGATTGACATCGTCAAAGATCAGTCTGCTTCCTTTAGACAAATATCGCATTGGCCACAAGTTCCACAATGGGTAATTCGATCAAAGTAACGCTTGAGCGCGAATGTTCTACATGTATTAGATTTAAAAAATATGAATAAATCAGCTAGTTCTTGTCTTCGTTTTGGAGAATGTTGAACTGTCCACTCTAGCAATCTAAAATCATCATGGTCCCACAAAACAAGCGCATGTGCTTTTTTTTGAATATTACGCCCGACTCGTCCAATCGTTTGCACTAGAGAAAGAAGAGAAGTGGGGGCCTGCCAAAGGACTACATAAGTGAGGTGTGGATAGTCCATTCCCATGCCGAAGGCTGAAGTGGCCACAATCACTGAGTGAATATTTTGCGATACGAGAGACTCAGCATTTTTTCTTTCCTCTCTAGACATTCCCCCATGATAGATCAGTACTTTTTTCCCAGTGGCTTCTATCAAACGGGATACGCGAAGTGTGGCTTCTCGAGTGGGTACAAATATAATTCCGGCGCCTTTTTGACGAAGAACCCAGCTGAGCAAGGTCTGAGCACGATTTTCCCAGCCTACTTGCTGGACATAAAGAAGGAGTTGTTTGGGAAGTTCAAAATGTCCAATTTCAATCAAGGGTTGGGGTAGGAGTTGACGAATTTGGGATCGAGCTTCAAAAGGTAAAGTGGCAGTTAGCCATAGGCTTTGGAGTATTGAATATTTTTGCAGCAGTTCTGGAATGAGCGTGAATGAAGGTCTAAATGATTCACCCCATTCCCATAAGCAATGACATTCATCTACAACAAGTAAGTTGGGTTTCCATCGAGTGAGAGCATTATGTCTTGAGGGAAAGTTGAGCATTTCAGGACTGATGATCCAGGCTCCGGTCTTCGTATTGGGGGGATTTTCTGAGACCCCACCCGCCCCTAGGCTTACAGGAATACCTAAAGTTTTTAATTTTTTAAATTGTTGTCGAGCGAGCGCGACCAAAGGGGTGATCAGCAGAGTGCGACGTCCATCGAGCGATGCTGCTTGCTCATAGATCAGACTCTTGCCAGAGCCTGTAGGGGCTACGCATAGGACGTGATTCCCTTGGAAGGGAGAGTGATTCATGGCCTGAAGGGCCGCTGCTTGAAAAGGGCGAAGAGTGAACATAGGCGGCTTCATTTGCGAAGGGTGTGCCGAAAGCCCACTTACCTTCTTTAAACTTGAGAAACTTTGGAACTTTGAAACTTTGGAAGTTCTCCTTCGCTCTTAAAGCGAAAGTAAATGATCCCACCAATTGCACCTATTAGAATATTCATGACTGCGAGTAAGCTGTAAACATCTGCACCTCGCTCAGAACCCATCAAGTTAAATAAATAGAGAAATGCAAGATTTCCAGTCCCAACCCCAGCAGGAGCAACGGGAATGGCAGTCAAGAGGAGTCCTAAAGGTACGACGACATAAAGAGAGAGGATGGGTATGTTTAAATCGCCTAGAGCTTGGGCAAAATTCAGGCAGCTCCAACCCACTATGAGATGAATCATGACAGATAGAGCCAACACTTTGAAAACAATCATGCGATGATTGTGATAATGGCGCAGGCTTTCATAAATTCGGGCTAAGGGAGCAGTTTTTGGAACAGACTTTTCCAATTTACGAAAAAGTCTCAACAAGGGATCGTGATGTTCTCGTACTAAAAAAAGGTATCCATAAAAGAATAATACGCAGAGAGCAGCTCCTTCAATTAGAAATTGGATAGCGCTGAACAACGGTGAGTGTAAATAAGAGCGAAAGCCAAGCGCTAATGCTCCAGCCGATACAAGGACTAGCGCAGATAACCCTGCTACCCGATCAAAGAGAATGCTTCCAAAAGCGCGGCTTTTTTTTCCTTTGATTTCCTTCCCTACATAAAAAGCTTTGACAAAGTCGCCACTCACAGCGCCAGGCAGTGCGATATTAAAGAAAATTCCGATCATGGTGAGTTGAAAAGTTCGTATCCAGCTCATATGAATATTTTGGGCTTTTAAAAGCCATTGCCACCGGAAAACTCCAAGAGTAGTTGTAGCAATGAGGGCTCCCAGTGCGCCTAGCATTCTTTGTCGTTGTTGCAAGGCGGTTTGAATAGCTCGAACTGAAATAAAGCCCTTCTTCACTAAATAATACAAAAGAAAAAGTACAAAAGTGAGCTTTAAAAAAGGTATGATTTTTTTTGTCATTTATTTTCTATCCAATTCAAGAAAATTTTTAAAAATTGTCTCCCCGATTTTAGGATCATAAAGATTCTCGGCACGACCCAGATTTAAAAAAGGTGGAAGCACAATGCCTTTTTCCTTATTTCGCTTTAGAGTTTTTTCGACATCAGAAAGATTTCTTTCTGGATGAAATTGGATACCAAAAACCGGATGTCTCTCAAGTTGACAAGCCTGAATTGAACATAACTCTGACGAAGCAAGCTGTCTCATTCCTTTAGGGAGTTGACTCACTTCGTCATAGTGAAATGAGTATGAATAAAAAGTTTTGGGAATATCTTGCAAAAGAGAGGAAGGCTCGACGATTTGAATCTGGGTCCAACCAAACTCGGGTGTGTCTGATTTTCTAACGTACTCTTTACTATTGATCGCTCGAGCTAAGATCTGGTGACCATAGCAAACTCCCAAATACGGAGTGTTAGAATGGATCGTCTTTCTGATAAATTCGATGAGCTGGCTAATCCAAGGAGAGTCCTCTAGGGCTGATGTTTTTGAACCAGAAACAATGATTCGATCAAAGAATGCCGGATCTTTAGGGAGATCACCTTGGGGGCCTCTTCGTATGTAGATGGTCGCTCCTTGAGTCATTCGGGTGAATCGGCACAAATCTTGGGATCCCCAGCATTCAACATCAATATTATTGTCGATTATTAATATTCTCATTTCGAATTTGAGCCTCGCTTAAGTATGCATATTTTAGAAACATGCTATGAGCAGCATTAATTGCTATTATAAACCCTGGAAGCCCATCTAAAAAGCCCCCTTTTATTATGTAGGTCTCTATAAATTTTCCAATCGGTTTAAGAATCAGTCGGCTGATACTCGGTCCCTGTCCAATTTGTTTAAGATCTTGAGATCCGAGGCGTGAAAACCTCAAATTAGTGAGAATTTGATCCTGGATACTCGAAAAGGCAAAATGATGGAGTGGTTGCAAAAGACTCACTACTGTTCCGGTTACTTTGAGTTCTTCATGAACAGAAGGTTCAGTCCATTCCGCATCATTTCGATTTGCTAGCCGTACTAAATGATTGGGATACCAGCCACCATGTTGAATCCAACGACCTAAATAATAAGTCTTTCTTGGAAAAGAAAATCCAGATGCATTCAACCGTCCATGGTTCATTTGTGCGAGCACTGATTGAATCTCTTGAGAAAGTTCGGGAGAAACGACTTCGTCAGCATCAATATTAAGTATCCAATCATGGGCAGCATGTTTTTGGGCAAAATTCTTTTGTTGACCATAGCCAGGCCAAGGGTTGTAAATGACCTGAGCACCTAAATTTTTTGCAATTTCGACAGTCTTGTCTGTACTTCCTGAGTCGACTACGATTTTCTCTTCGGCCCAAGAGACACTTTGAAGAGCGTTGCGGATGTGCTCTTCTTCGTTAAGCGTAATGATTGTGACGCTGAGTGGTTTTCGAGTCATATTTTTTCCAGTTTTAAAAAGAACTAGCACAAACCTTTTAAATTTGGGAGAAGTTGTAATATATGCATATTGCAATCATTGGAACAGGCTATGTGGGTTTAGTTGCGGGAGCTTGCTTTGCTGATACTGGAAATAGAGTATTTTGTGTCGACAAAGATCAACATAAGATTGATGCGCTTCGTAAGGGAACTATTCCGATATTTGAGCCAGGGTTAGAAAGTCTTGTGAAGCAGGGCCTTGCTAATCGGCGACTCAGCTTTACCACTTCAATTTCGGAGGCGGTTTCTCATTGTGAAATTATTTTCCTAGCCGTGGGCACGCCTTCCCTTTCTACTGGAGAACCGGATCTTCAATACTTAAAAGCAGCTGCTGAAGAGGTAGGAAAAAGTCTTCAAGGATATTGCCTCATCGTGAATAAATCCACGGTACCGATCGGCAGTCATCAATTGACTGCTGAATGGATTGGTCAACATACAAAACACCGTTTTGACGTAGTCAGTAATCCTGAATTTCTCAAAGAAGGGACCGCGGTAGGTGATTTTTTAAGACCGGATCGTGTGATTATCGGGACTTCTCAAGAGGAAGTTTATTTAAAAATGGCTGAACTTTATGCTCCTTTTGTGCGACAGGGAGATCCTGTGATTTGGATGGATCCCATCTCAGCAGAGATCACCAAGTATGCATGTAATTCATTTCTCGCAGCGCGAATCAGTTTTATGAATGAGCTGGCAGTGCTCTGTGACAAGGTCGGTGGTGATATTGAAAAAGTACGACGCGGCATGATAACGGATATTCGTATTGGAAAGCATTTTCTTTATCCGGGTGTGGGTTATGGCGGATCGTGTTTTCCAAAGGATATTCAAGCACTTTTAGTTACCGCACTTCAGCATCGTGTTCCCATGGGTATCGTGGCTGCCGCTGAGTCAGCGAATAGCCGTCAAAAGCGCTATTTGTCTGATTTAGTGAAGAAACATTATAGTGAAGAGTTGAAAGGTAAAGTTTTTGCTATTTGGGGTCTAGCGTTTAAGCCGAATACAGATGATATGAGAGAAGCGCCCTCTCTAACGGTGATTCAGGAGCTTCTGGATGCAGGTGCAACCATTAAGGCATTTGATCCAGTTGCTATGGATAATGCTAAGCAGTTTTTTGACTCTCGAGTCACCTTTTGTTCAAATTCGTATCTTGCACTTGAAGGCGCGGATGCGCTTCTGGTGATTACGGAATGGAATGAGTTTAGACAGGTAGATTTCGATCGAGTTAAAAAAACGTTAAAATCAGCGATTATTTTTGATGGTCGAAATCTATTTGAGCCCCGGCAAATGCTGGATCGTGGATTTATTTATTATTCCATAGGGAGAGGGAAGTTCGGACTTTAAGCGGAAAATTTATGTCTCAGAATCCTACTGTATCGGTGATTGTAACGTCTTATAATCAGGTTCGGACTTTAAAGCTCCTTTTTGCAAGCCTTGAGCGGCAAACCTTTCGAAATTTCGAAGTGGTGATTGCAGATGATGGATCGAGTGATGAGACAGAGGTTTTTTGTTATGCACCCCACACTTTTGCTGTTCAATTTATTTCTCAAAAAGATCAAGGATACAGAAAATCAAAAATTTTGAATGAAGCACTGAGACAGGTGAAAGCGGATTACCTCATTTTCTTAGACGGAGATGTCATTCTTGAACGACATTTTATCGAAGATCATATTCATCTCAGAAAAACAGGGCATTTTGTATGTGGACGGCGAGTGGATTTGGGAGAGCGGATCAGCTCGAAATTGACGGTGGCGGGTGTGCAAAACGGCAAGTTTGATCATCTCGATCTGAATATGATCTTCAGTCGTTTAATAAAAGATACCCAGTTTTTAAAACGAGGAATTCGAATCCCTTATACGAAATTAAGGCAGTTTTTTGGCTACGATACGCCATTAGATATCTTAGGCAGTAATTTAGGTGCTTGGACGTCTGATATTAAAGATGTGAATGGTTTTAATGAATCCATGGAATCCTATTGGGGAGAGGACGGGGATCTTTACATTCGATTGAGAAATTCAGGAAAAAAATCGATTGGAGCGAAAGGGCTTTGCATTCAATTTCATGTCTTTCATAAACGACGGGTGCCCACCCAGGAAAACGAAGTAAAATATCAATTACTCTTGAGTGATCATCAGTACAAATGGGCCGTCAAAGGCTATCAAGAAAATAAGTAGCCTTATTTTATGAGTTTGTAGCTCCGGTATTCAAATAATCGATAACCTGTCACTCGTTCAATCGTATCTAATACGACTCTCTTCGTATCTTTCCACGAAAAAATGAAGGGAGAATTTTCTAAATCCCAATGCCAGCCTTTATTTTTGATTCGATCTGCCATGACGTTGGGGTGTGTTTCTTTAAAAGACTGAAGGCCCCAAATCTTCTTATAACGATAGTTATCACCCGTATGAGGAGTTCTATTTTTCACGTTTTCTGGGCTTGGATCACCGTGATAAAGTTGATCAAAGTGAAAAGTTTTTTCTTTCATTGCCTCAGGGTTTCTTACCCAGCCGTAATGAAAAATTCGTGCCCCTGAATGAATCACTGTGAGCTTTTCTCCATTTTGCTTTCTAAAGCTTTGTGCATCGCCCACACTTCTGGCATCTGAACTCTTGCGAATGGCTCGCACTTCTCTTCGATAAACATTCCGAGATTTTTGTATGACATCAAAAGATCCATAAAAGTGCCGATAGTCAAAGAGTAAACCTTCAATCGCTCTTTTGGAGTTAACCTTTTGAATCGTACCAGCGATTTTTGCAATATCGTCTTGATGAAGAATTTCATCTGCCTGAAGATAGACACACCAGTCATGGGAACAGCGATCGAGTGCAAGATTGGTTTGTTCGGATAAAATTAAGCCTCCACGTTTTTTCTCTGGGTTGTCTAGCTGCCAATCGGATTCAAAAAAGAAAACTTTGCCTTTTCCTTCCTGTTGAGAAAATGTACGCACTTTTTCTAGGCTATTATCATCACCGATTCCAACATTAATTACGAGTTCGTCTACGAGAGGAAGAAGAGATCTGAGAGATTCTAAATAGGGATAATCGAATTGAGTTCCGTTGCGAATCAGTGAGAAGCCAGAAATTTTCATATTTTTTGCCCGATCATTTTACGACACGCTGGCATTGTGCGAGGACTGAGTCTACTCCGATTTGGCGCATACATTTGTGTTCTTCGATAATGCAATTTTGTAGTCCACACCAGGGAGGCATTCCTGGATCGGCATCCCGCCGACAAGGAAGAGGGTCAATAAACAAATAAGGATGTCGTTCTTTTGGGTAGGGATGCCATTCAAAAGGATCTTCGGGACCAAAAAGAGTCACTGTAGGTGTATCAACTGCCACGGCGATATGTTTAGGGCCGGAGTCATTTCCCGCAAAAACGGAAGCTTGTTGGATTACAGCTGCCAGTTGTCTAATTTTAAGATGACTGACTGCCGCTATTTTTTCTCGAATTCGTGAACGATCTTCAGAACGACTCAAACTCGCAAAGAGGTGGTCATCAATGAGCTTTAAAAAACTGGTTATTTTAAAATCTTCATTGGAGCTAGCAATCGCAAGAACACTGCCCCTTTCTTTTTGCACCCATTCAATCGCTAAGGAGGCAAACCGTTCAATGGGCCAACTTTTGGTCGGCCGACTCGCGCCTAATCCAAGAATCAATCTCGGTTCTGATAATCTGAGCTTATCATAAAACGTCGAGGCTTCTCGGATTTCGGCCGGTTGCAAATAGAGGTGAGGGCTGCGCCCTGCCGGAATATGCAGGCCTAGGGCACGAAGCGAATCCATGTCCCGTTCAATAATAGGTTTGAGCGTTCCCTTTCCAGGAATCGTGACAGTGGAGTACCGATTTCTGTCTTGATGACCATGAAAATGGATTGATCTTAATTTGGCACCGGTTGCTAATGATAAAAAAGAACTAGATGAGCTGGCATGAAAATTTACGACACAATCGTATTTTTTTCTCCAAGCATGAAGTGCGAAGCGAATGACATGAGAGCGTTGAATAGGAAGTATTTGATTGATTCCAGGAATTCCCTCAAGGAGAGGCGCCCATTCCTGTGTTGCTACCACGTCAATTCTAGCTTGTGGAAATGCACGTGTGAGTTCTATGAGGGGTGCTGTCATGAGCACCGTGTCTCCAAGAGATCTGAGTTTGATAGCTAAAATCTTAGATGGAGCCATGGCTATAGATTTAAAGATATTCCTTTAGTTGTGAGGATTCAAGAAAATGTCTTTTGGGACGTTTAAATTTGGATCCCCGGCACAAAAGACATTTTCTTGAATCCTATAGAAAGCCTAGCGCATTCTGTAGATAAAAAAAACCCCCGGAATTGAAATAACAATTCGGGGGTTAAAACATCTAAAAGAAGATTACTCAGCTTTTGGAGTTTCTGCAGCTTTATCAGCGGCTTTTTTAGCTTTTGCAGAGTGATGTTTCTTCTCATGCTTCTTAGCAACTGGAGCAGTGGTTGTTTCCGTTGCAGCATGTTCGGTTGTTGTTGCAGTGTGTTCTGCAGCAGCTGGAGTTTCTGTCTTTTCGCCTTCAGCAAATGCAACAGTTGAAAACGCAAATAAAGCAATCATGATTGAAGCGGTCTTTTTCATAAATTCTCCTCTAGTACAGTTGTACTGTAAGTAGTTTTACTAGCTTTCCCCACGTAGGATTCTAGTGACTTCTATTTAGGTGAACTCAGGGGTATCGCGCAAGATTTTTCTGAAAAAAAATAACATTAAGCGTTCAACCCATCAACAGCCGGAAAGGAACTTCTAATGCAGCAACAAAAGCTCCTCGCTCTTTAGAAGCGTGATTCGAATTTATAGATGTGCCGAACATCAATGTGTGGAAATCTGACATGCTTGAGTTTCATTGCTGAGAGCTGCAAAATAAGCTTAGTTTGTCGGCTTTTGTCTTGAAAACGAACTTTTTTAACTTCTCCAGAGATAAATGGAACTACTTCCGCAGGATGAAAGCAAAATCCGCGAGAGAACTCATTGCTTCCCTGAAAGGGAATAATGCGTGCTTCAAAAATATCTCCCCGAGCAAATCCTTTATTAATTTCTGACTCAGTGACAGTGTGAGTTTTATTCGAAAAAAGGTCAAGAATCACAAACCCTTTTCGACCCCAGGAAAAACGTTTTAAACGAAAAATAGAATGAACAGTAGAGCAAAAGTCTCTATATATATTGAGTTCTTCGCTTGAAAAACGGTCTTTATTTTTTCTGAAATAATATTTGATGGGAGGCAGGTCGACACCGGGCAGGTCTCGATCGAAGAGGTACCAATCCATAAAGATACACATTCTTTGTTCAAATTCGGAATCGTCTTCGTATACAATTCCTGCCTTCTCAAAATATTCGAGTTTCGCGTTATATACCTCACGGTAATATTCGCCAGTGGTAAAGTCTTCAATGATAGGTTCAAGATATTTTTGATACATTGTTTTTCATGTTCTGAATGAATCTTTCAAATAATACTACTGAGTCATGCGGGCCAGGACAAGATTCAGGATGGTATTGCACTGAAAAGGCATTTAAATTTCTCACCGCCAAGCCCTCCACCGTTTTATCATTCAAGTTAATATGTGTGACATCCACGGATGGGGGAAGTGAGTTGGCGTCAACCGCATATCCGTGATTATGGGAGCTAATCTCCACATGCCCAGTCATGCGATCTAAGACCGGTTGATTCCCACCACGATGTCCAAATTTTAGCTTATATGTCTTTGCTCCTAAAGCAAGTGCTAGGATTTGATGGCCCATGCAAACTCCAAAAATCGGGACCTTCCCTAAAATTTCCTGAACAGTTTTAGCAGCATAATGTGCTGCAGCAGGATCTCCTGGTCCATTGGATAAAAATACACCATCTGGATTCAGGGCTAAAATTTCTTTGGAAGTAGTTTTTGCGGGTACCACTTGGATTTCACATCCTCTACTTTCAAGGCTTTTGAATAAATTCCATTTAGCTCCAAAATCCATTGCAACCACTCGATAGAGCGGGGGGGTTTTTGAGCTTCTCCACATATAGGATTCGCGAGTGCTCACTTCTCCAATTAAGTCTCTTCCTTCGAATGGAGGAAGATCATTGAGGAGCGCCTGAGCTTGAGCCTTTTCAGCTAAGGGTAAGATGACTCCTCGAAGAACTCCTCTCGATCTTAAATGCCGAGTGAGGGCTCGAGTATTTACACCTCGAATCGCGGGAATTTTATGGGCAATGAGATAATCGTTCAACGTTCCGTTGGATCGCCAATTGGAGGGTTCATCGCAGGCTTCATGAAGGACAAATCCTGAACACCAAGGATGAGGACTCTCTGGGTCTTCTAAATTGACTCCAGTATTTCCAATATGAGGAACCGTCATGCAAATGATCTGTCCATAATAGGAAGGGTCAGTCAGAATTTCCTGGTAACCTGTCATGGAAGTATTGAAGACGACTTCTCCATATCCAAAGTCTTTATGGGCGTGAGAAGATCGAATGATGTCTGCCGAAATAGGGGCCCCATATAAGAAACCTAGAAATTCACTTTCATCTTCTAATATGAGCACACCCGGTTCAGTTTTTACGAGTTTCATTTACCTTCCCTCTTGATGGACGATTTTTCCATTAATAATAGTTGCAAAGACACCGCCCTTAAATTGCCAACCCAAAAAAGGAGAATTACGACTTTTTGAGAAGATTCGATCTTCTGTGAAAGTCCATGCCAAATCGGGTTCAATTAAAGTTACGTCTGCGGGTTGGCCTTTTCGCAAAGTGCCGAAGGGTAAATTGAGGAGACGAGCAGGTTGATAAGAAAGGCTATCTACCCATCGTCGAGGCGAAATAATTCCGTCGTGGACTAACTTGAGCGTCAATGGGATCGCTGTTTGTAATCCTATAATACCATTTGCGGCCTGATCGAATTCAACTGCTTTATCTACAATGCCATGGGGGGCGTGATCAGTTGCGATAATTTCGACTAATCCGTCTGCAACTGCTTTGCGTAATGCTTCTACATCTTTTGCTGATCGAAGGGGAGGTGCCATTTTAAATTGCGTATCGTAACTTCGTAAGTTTTCTTCTGTTAATATTAAATGATGAGGGGATGCCTCAGCGGTAACGGGCAAGCCAGCTTCTTTGGCTCTACGAAGATGTTCTAGGGCAACTTCAGTTGATATATGCGCAATGTGAATAGGAGCGCGAGTGAGACGACAAAGCGCAATCTCACGAGCTACCATAATTTCTTCTGCTGCTGCAGGATTTCCTCTCAGTCCAAGTTCATTTGAGAATGCGCTTTCGTTGATCACTCCTTGCGCTACTAAATTGGCATCTTCGGCGTGACTGATAATAGGTATGCCAAAGGCTTTGGAATAATCCATTGCTTTGCGCATTAAATAAGAATTCATGACAGGCATTCCATCGTCACTGATCGCACAGGCTCCTTCAGCCACCATCCCGCCGATTTCAGCGAGTTCCTCGCCTTTCAATCCTTTGGTGACTGCACCAATAGGAAAAACGCGGCAGGATCCTACTGCCTTTGCTTTTTCACGAATAAAGGAAGTGACATAGGAGTTATCATTGACAGGTTGTGTATTTGCCATACAAGCAACTGAGGTGAAACCTCCGGCACTGGCAGCGCGAGTTCCTGTTTCTATGGTTTCTTTATATTCTAAACCGGGCTCTCGTAGATGGACGTGAATGTCAATGAGTCCAGGGACAATCCATTTTCCATGAGCTGCAATCACTTGAAAAGCTCGATGGGGTGGGATTTTTCCGGGGCCGTCGATTGCTGAAATTTTTCCATCTTCAAGAAGGAGGTCGCCTAAAGTATCCAAATTTTGAGAGGGATCAATAATTCGTCCACCTTGAATCAAAAGTGAAAAATGATTAGACACGGGCACCTACTTTCTCTAGCCACTCAGATAGCCCCTTGGGGTTACAACTTTGAGCTAAGACAGCCATACGTATGATAATTCCATTAAAAACTTGGTCGAGGATCACGGACTTTGGGTCATCTGCCACTTCGGGATCGATTTCAACACCCCGGTTGATGGGTCCCGGATGCAGAATAATGGCTTGTGGTTTGAGAAGTTTCGCTCGTTCTCGATTCAAACCCCATACGCGCGAGTATTCTGCGAGAGAAGGGATTTGCATTTTATTCTGTCGCTCCATTTGAATTCGCAGTGCCATGACTACGTCCGCTTTTGGAAGTAGATCTTCAAGTCGATAGGCAAAGTCGACACCGAGAACTTGGGGAGAAGGAGGAAGTAGCGTTGGCGGGCCGCAGATAGTCACAAAGGCGCCTAATTTTTTTAAGATGTGAATATTAGAACGAGCAACTCGGCTATGAGCAATATCTCCTAGAATGATGATTTTCTTGCCTTCAATAGACCCTAATTTTTCTTCAATTGTAAAGGCATCGAGCAGCCCTTGCGTGGGGTGTTCGTGAAATCCATCACCTGCATTAATGACTGGAATCTTAAGCGATCGAGCTAACACATGGGGACTTCCTGCAGAAGCATGTCTGACGACGAGGCAATGAGGGCCCATCGCTTGGATTGTTTTAGCAGTATCAATCAGAGTTTCCCCTTTTTGCACGCTTGAAGTGGATGCAGCAAAATTTAAAGTACTCCCTTCCAGCTTACGAGTAGCCAATTCAAAAGAAGTACGAGTGCGTGTCGAATTTTCAAAGAAAAGATTAACTACCGTTAATCCTTTCAAAAGTGGAATAGATTCTCCCCGCGCAACAAATTTGGAAAGCGCTTTTGCAGAAGCAAGATAGTATCGAATTTGCTTTTCAGTTAAATCCGCTGCGGCAAGGAGATTTGAAGTTTTATTTTCAATCATAGCTATTGAATCCTCTGAAACATTCGGTCTAGATTAAATTTAGGGATTGGGAAAAAAGAGAAGGCACTCTTTGTATGAGGGTCAAGCGAAAGCCAAATATAAAGTGCTTTGCCTTGTAATGCTAGAAGAGGAATCATTCCCCAGCCTTTTCTTTTTAGCGTGTCCAGATGAGTACGGTAGTCTCCCATGACAAAAACTGATCCCTCAGGGATCTTTTCGGGCCCAAAATCTTGTATCGCTGAAGAGTCTCTGCAAATGCTATATTGCTTACCTTCGGGTAGAGTTTCGATTGAGCAGAGCTCGTTTGGGTGCTTGTTGATAGTACGGGATGGAATAGTCGTTCCATTAAGAATGATTTGTCCCTTTTTCATGGCGACCACATCACCTGGTAGTCCTATAACACGTTTGATAAAATTTGGGGACGACTCGAGTGCGGCGTGCGAAAAAACGACTACATCTCCACGATGGGGGATTTTGTTTTTTTGAGTTAAAAAAGGCCACTTGGCTACAAATATAATGTCACCGGAAATCAGTGTGGGTTTCATAGCGGCGCTAGGAATACGGTAGGCTTCAATAATAAAATTTCGGACTATCAAAGCGACTGAAAGCGCTATGATTACAGTAATAAAGTAGTCTCTAATGATTTTACTCGTAGAAAGACTCGCCGCCATTCACCTACCTCACCATTAATCTACTTTTAGAACTGCTAGAAATGCCTCTTGAGGGATTTCTACGCTGCCCACTTGCTTCATTCTTTTCTTACCTTCTTTTTGTTTTTCCAAGAGTTTTCTTTTTCTCGAAATATCACCCCCGTAACATTTTGCGGTGACATTTTTTCTGAGAGCAGAAATACTTTCTCGGGCAATAATTTTTGAACCAATAGCAGCTTGAATGGAGATTTCAAACATTTGTCGCTCAATGAGCTCTTTCATTTTTTTCGCAAGCTCTCTTCCGCGATAAGCGGCTTTATCTCGATGAATGATGAGAGAGAGTGCATCTACGGGTTCGCTATTGATGAGAATATCAAGTTTAACCAAATCTGCGGGACGGTAATCAACGAGTTCGTAGTCCATAGAGGCGTAACCCTTGGTTGCGCTTTTAAGACGATCGTAAAAATCAAATACCATTTCATTCAAAGGCATTTGATAGATGAGTGAGACTCTGTCTTTTGTAGTATATTCGAGTTTATCTTGTATTCCTCGTCGGTCGTTACAAAGCGACATCACTACGCCGACATATTCACTTGGCATGAAAATCGAAAGCTTGATGTAGGGCTCCTCAATGGTTTGAATACGAGTAAGATCCGGTAGCCGTGATGGATTATCGATCATTAGAACGACATGATCAGTTTGTGTCACTCGATAAATGACTGAAGGTGCTGTAGTAATTAAGTTAAGATTGTATTCTCTTTCTAATCTTTCTTGAACCACATCCATATGAAGTAGGCCTAAAAAGCCACATCGAAATCCAAATCCCAGAGCACTGGAGGTCTCGGGTTCCCAGCTGATCGCAGAATCGTTGAGCTGGAGTTTTTCCAAAGCTTCCTTTAGATCATTATACTCATCGGCGTCAATCGGATAGACCCCGCAAAAAACCATGGGTTTAACTTCCTTAAACCCGCCTAAGGGTTCGGAGGTGAGATTCGATATATCCATAATCGTCTCTCCCACTCTCATGTCTCTGACGTCTCGAATACCGCAAACGATGGCGCCCACTTCGCCGCTTGAAATCGTTTCCACGTCTTTAAACTTAGGGGAAAAAGTGCCGACTCGTTGAACTTCAAATTCTTTTCCCATGTGGAAAAGTTTAATCTTAGTGCCTTTGGAAATCTGACCTTCAAATACCCGGCATAGAGCAATGACACCTTGATAAGTGTCATACCAACTGTCGAAAATCAGAGCTCTCAACGGTTCGTTATCTGCATCTTTAGGCGCAGGAAAATATTTAACGACCGCTTCAAGAATTTCATCAATTCCGATTCCGGACTTTGCGCTGCACATGACAGCATGGTTGATATCCACCATGCCAATCATTTCATCCACTTCTTGGAGCACTCGATCCGGATCTGCTGAAGGTAGGTCAATTTTGTTCACTGCCGGAAAAACTTCGAGGTTATTGTCCAGCGCCATAAATACGTTTGCGAGAGTTTGAGCTTCTACCCCTTGGGAGGCGTCCACCACTAAAATGGCTCCTTCACAGGCAGCTAGGGACCGAGAGACTTCGTAAGTGAAGTCAACGTGACCTGGAGTATCGATCAAATTGAGAATATAAGTTTGACCATCTTTGGCCTTATAATTTAAGCGGACGCTCTGGGCTTTGATGGTAATCCCGCGTTCACGCTCGATATCCATACTATCCAGAAATTGAGCCTCCATTTCCCGAGCTGTAACAGTGCCAGTACGTTCCAGCAGGCGATCAGCCAAGGTGGATTTGCCGTGATCAATATGAGCTATAATACAAAAGTTACGGATATTTTTTGACATAGGTTTTGGTGCAAATTAGCAGACAGAGAGCGAATATGATAGAGGGTTCCAAGGTATGGAAGCTGAAATGATGTTACGAGTTACAGATCTTTCGAGAGGGGGGGCTGGGGTTGCCCGAGACCCCAGTGGGCGCGTGGTTTTTATTCCCTTTTCCGCTCCAGGAGATTTACTGAGAGTTCGAATCGTAGATGAAGATAAACGGTATTCCTATGCTGAGATTTTAGAGGTGATCGAACCTTCTCAATTTCGCCAGATTCCTCGTTGTCCCGCTTTTGGTCAATGTGGAGGATGTCAGTGGCAGCATATTTCCTATGAACTTCAATGGAATACCAAATCTCAGGGTGTAGCTCACACACTGAAGAAGACGGGTATTTTATTACCAGATCATTTTGATCTAATTCCTGCAACCCAGATTTGGGAATATAGAAATCGAGTCCAGCTCCGCGGGGCTGGAGATCAGCTTGGTTTTTATCAGTCAAAAAGCCGGAATATTGTGTCAGTGAATCGATGTGACATTGCTCGACCTGAAATTAATAAAAATTGGGAGCAAACTCGAGCTGAAGGAATGCGTCTTGAGTCGCCATTTAAGGTAGAAGTTGAAGTTCTTGCCACGGGAAAGGTGAAGCGGACATGGAATTCTCCTCATTCTGCGAGTGGATTCCGGCAGGTTCATGATGAACAAAATGAAAGACTCAAAGAATGGATCTCTCATTCTCTATCCAACGTAGATGTCTTGTTTGATCTCTTTGGGGGTTCTGGAAATCTATCTCTTCCTTTTGTGAGTCGAGTTGCCGAGATCCACTGTGTTGATCTGAGTTCTCCGAAAGTTCGACCCAATGGGGTGTCGCATCATTTCCATTTTCATCGTGCTGCTGTGACACCCTGGTTGGCCAAGAAGGTAGCGTCGGTTCGAGCCTCGGTTCGAGAAGGAAAAGTTTCATCCCCCAAGAATGCCGCTATTCTGGACCCTCCACGAGAGGGATTAGGGCAGAGTTTTTCTCAAATTGTCTCAGGACTTGAGTCTTTGGGTGTCGGAGATTTGGTCTTGGTGGGTTGTGATGTAGACGCATGGGTGCGCGATCTTTTAAATTTTTCAAAAAGAGGATGGGTCATTAAAAAAGTGATGCTCCTGGATTTATTCCCTCATACGACACATGTGGAGTCAGTGGCGCTGTTGCGAAGAAGTGGCTAAATTTTTTGATTTTCCTGATCAAAGATTGAGTCATTCTTTGACACAAAACCAAATGAATTCTATTTTAATGAGATGAGATCCTATTTAATTCCTAGCTTCTATATTGCGCTTAGTCTTATAGTGATAGCCATAGGGCAAGGATGTGCGAGTGGCGAGAAGCGACATAAGGAATATTCAAAAACGGAGCGGGCAAAAATGCTTGTAGAAATTGCCAATGGCTCTTTAGTGGAAGGCGATCCTACAGGTGCTTTACAGACGTTGGTTCGAGCAGAAGAAGAAGACCCCACTTTGCCGGAGCTTTATCATTCAAAAGCACTCGCCTATTATGGAAAGCATGACCTCGCTTCAGCGCTTCAGGCAGTGCGTCGAAGCTTGAAAATTAAGCCTAATTACTCAGATGCAAATACTACTTTGGGTAAGATTTTGATGGATATGGGAAAATTTGATGAAGCCGAGGGGCCTTTAGAGATTGCGGCAAAGGACCCTCTTTACCGTGATGCATATAAAGCGTGGACTAATTTAGGGATTCTAAAATATAAATTAGGTCATTTCCGTGAATCACAAGCTTTTCTCGATCATGCGATATTGGACGCACCTCTTCAAGCATGTATTGCTTATTATTATCGTGGGCATATCCAGTTAAAAGAATCGAAATTCAATGCAGCGATTCATGATTATGGAGAGTCCACAAAAAAACTTTGTGCCCATTACCGAGAACTGAGTGATGCGCATCTTGCGTTGGGTGTAGCTTATCAACATAATCGACAATATGATCTTGCCCGAAAAACCTTTCTTGAGATTCAAAAGCAATACCCGAATACTCAGTTGGCGGAGAAGGCAATGGATCAGCTGAGATATCTCCCTTAGAAAGATCGAATGGCATCAGAAAAGGACATGAGTTTAGGAGAGTTTTTAAGGCATGAGCGAGAGAGTCGTTGCATAACGATTGAGCAGGTTGCTTCAGCTACGAAAGTAGGTGTTCGTACTTTGCATGCGCTTGAGGAAGATCAATATGCGGATCTTCCCGCGAAGCCATTTATTAGAGGCTTTGTTACTTCTTATTGTCGATTTATTGGGGTGGATGCCAAAGAAACTTTGGCTCGATTTAATAGCTATATCAGCCAAAAAGTAAGTGAACGTCCTGATCGTGAGGCGGGGCATAGTGGCTATGCCTTTGATAGAAAGGATGGGGAGCAGCAAGGTCGAACTACCTTGATGATAGCGATTTTCGGTTTTATCCTTTTAGGTGGGTTGGCTATGCTCTTTTTAAAGCCTTCATTGCGCCATCACCGTCGCTCGCATTTGGATAAACTTCGAGAGGCACATAGTAATGAAAATGGAGCTATGATTGCTTCGCTTGGGTTGCCCGTTAATTCAACTCAAATTCCCTTGGTTTCTCCCAGTACTCTCCCTAGTTCAGTTCTGAATGCGACTTTTATTCCAGTTCCTATCCCGAGTCTGAGTCCAGTGCCGAATTCAAATCCCCTGCCTCAACCAACAGCTTCTGTATTGCCTCTCCCAGAACTATCGGCATCGGATCAAGAAGATCCATTAGATTCTGGGCATGGACTCAAGCCGAGTGACTTGCATCATAAAGTTGTATTTAAAATTCTTTCAGATGTTTGGGTGAGATATCAAGTGGATGATAAGCCTATAAGGAAATTTATTGTCCGAAAAGGTAAAGAATTATTTCTACGGGCCAAGGATAGAATCCAGGTCCAAGTGTCTAATCCTAGTTCTGTTTCTTATAGTTATAATGGACGAGAATTTGGCCTGATCAGTGATGATAAAAATGCAGTAGTGGTGAATGGTAATAAAACTTTATTCTTTCCAGATCATTTACCTGACGAGAGCAAGAAGTTATTCGTTGATAAAGCTGATAAATTAAGTCCAATATCGAGCGACACAGAATAAGTTATCCACACGATCTATGCAACTTATCCACACGATTTAACTATCTGATATTAATCAGATATTTAGGTTAAATATCGTTTTTTTAGCAAAAACATCAAAAGTTATCCACAAAGGGCTGTGTGGTGCTATTTTTCGGGGGTTGTCAAAATAATGCCATCACATTGTTTAGTTTTTATTTAACGGGATTGCTTTCTGGCTCAGCTTTTCCAAGAGTTTTTTAAAGGAACTATGTACCCGTTACCAGCAGGCGCGGCGGTATCCAAAAATACCAGCAATGATCATGACAATATTAGGCAATTGCATTGCAAAAAAAGGTGATAATGATCCACGTTGAACAGCAACGGTCCCTAGGGTTTGAAGACTCCAGTAAGCGATTAAGATGATAAACCCAGTTAAAATAGCTCCAGTTTTTGCTGTTCGGTAACGAAATGTGCCAAAACCAATTCCCAAAAGTACAAAAATAAGAGGACTGATTGCGGTGGCATACCTACGCCAGTATTCCCCTCGGAACTCGCGCCCTTCATAGGTGGACGTAGTGGTTTTACTGATTTTTTTTAGTAAATCATCTTCTGGAATCATGTGAGGTTTAACAATCGTGGTGTCTGCCCCTTCATCTATCTTTAAATAAAGGTGGTAGGCTTCAAAATTCATCTTCTCATAAGTATGGGTTTCTAAATTATTGTGATGCATACTGCCATTGTAGAGGCGGAGCATAATTGCGGCACCGAGTTCTGACGGTGTTTTGACAGGCACAATTTCGGCATTTCTAGCGACGTATGTCAGTGGGTTTCCCGCTTCTCTCCCATCAAAAATAAATACTCTATGAAGTCGATTTTGATCGGTGTCTACCTTATCGGCAAAAATGAGTAGATCGAAAAACCCAGAAGTAAATGTCCCTTCCTTGATGGCGGTGACGGCTTTTGTGTTTCCGATTTTGATTTGGGTTTTTTTAAATGAAGTTTCACCCCAGGGAACCCAATCGTTATTTAAAGTGATGGAAAGACCTACGATGATGAATGCAAAGAGCCATATGGGAGCGGATAATCTACCGATACTCATTCCATTCGCCTTCATAGCAATGAGTTCACTATCAGAAGAAAGTCTTCCGAATGAGATCAAAACAGTAATAAGAAAGGACAACGGGAGAGCTGTGGGCAAAAAAGAGAGGCTCATGAAAAAAGCTAATTTCCCCAACATGATGCCTGAAGCGCCATGAAGGATGAAAAACTCCGCTAACCTCAGGGCCTGAAACATAAGCAATATGAAAAGAATAAAGATACAAGTGCCTAAAAAGGTACTGATAATCTCTTCAAGGATATAACGATCGAACTTCAGAGGACGCCAATAAGAAAAACGATTAGTAGGCATTCTTGTTGATAAACCCTTTCCAAAGGGTCAAAAGGATAATCTTTAAATCCAAAAAATAGGACCAATTGCGGATATAATAAAGATCACACTCAATCCTTCGATCTAAAGATGTATTTCCGCGCCAACCATTGACTTGAGCCCACCCTGTAATTCCTGCTTTTACTTTATGCCTCAACATGTAGTGAGGGATATCTTTTCTAAACTTATGGACGAAAACCGGTCTCTCCGGGCGGGGGCCCACAAGTGACATATCTCCTCGGACTACATTCCAGAGCTGGGGGAGCTCGTCTAGGCTCGTGCTTCTAAGAAATGTTCCAGTTTTTGTGCGTCGGCCATCGTTGGGGATTGCCCAAACCGCACCGGTTTGAGTCTCCGCATTGATTTGCATGGATCGAAACTTAAGCATACCAAAAGTTCTGCCGTCTATGCCCATTCGCTCTTGTTCATAAAGAATAGGGCCTCGTGAGTTGAGTTTGATTGCCGCTGCAATCATTGCTAGAATAGGGCTGAGTAAGATCAATGCGATACTTGCGATCATGACGTCAGTGAATCTTTTCGCGAGTGCACCCCAGCCATTCAGGGGTGAATCATTGATATTAACGATAGGTAGCCCGTCAAAATCTTCTATTTCACAACCGAGGGTAATATATTCATGAATATCAGGCACGAGTTGAATATCGACAGTTTCGTCTTTCAGAAGTTCAAGAATCCGGTCTAGATTTGCATACTGATGTCTTGGTAAAGCTAGGAGAATTTGGTCAGGCTTGAGTTTGTGAACCAGCTCCCTGATTTGTTCAAAATGCCCTATGGCAGGAGTGCCGTGGATGGCTTTGACTTTTGAATTTTCATGGGTCACTACTCCCACCATTCTCAGTCCTAATTCTGGAAATTTATCAATACGTTGAATGAGGGTCTCAATTGCTCCTCCCTCGCCCACAGCTAAAACATGGCGTAAATTGAAACCTTTTCGACGTATTTCACGTAAGCCATTCCTTAGGCTGAGACGGAAAACAACAAGAAGGATACCTCCGAAGATGCCGAAATAGAGCATGACAGCTCGCGAGTATTTATATTCACTAAAAAGATAGGTGAGGGCGATGAAAAATAACATCGCAATACCATGGCTTTTAAGTAGAAGGTGGACTTCATGGGTTCGGCGAAGCATTCGATGAGATTGATAGACTCGCATGACTGAAAAGACAGTCATCCAAATCCCAATAACAAGGGGGCTGAGGGCCGCGTATTTTCCAAACCGCGGAAATCCCTTCGTCACCTCAATCAGGGGAAGGTAAAATCGAAGCCAATAGGAGGCAAGCCAGGCGACTCCTATGACAAAAGCATCTACTATTCTAAAAATGCCACCTACAATATGGTGATACCGCTTCAACATACTATGGCTCTATGTTAATAAAAAATGATTGAAAGGGCAAAAAGCTAACATGTGGAAATTACCTTTATTAGAGGCACGAACCTCGGTTACGGGCGCTGTTGATACGGATATTGCTATTATATTTCAGGATTCATCAAAAAAAGCAATTCCGCCGAAAGGCATTTACGCAGCTTTGGTCGAAAAATTCCGAAAAGGAGACGTTTTCGATGCAAAACACGGCTCAATGCAATTTATTCGATTTGCAGAAAAAACTTCTGCTGAAAATGCCTTACTTTTAGGGCTTGGAGCTGAAACTGAGCTCTCTGAAGAGAAGTTTAGAGTCATGGGGGGGTATGCTTGGACGAAGCTGAGTGCAGAAAAGTGCAAGTCCATTGCCGTTCATTTAGACAGTTTTTTTGAGATTAAGAATATAAAATCAGATTTAAACCCGATCCGATGCATTCGCGCATTTGCTGAAGGTTTGATGTTAAATGCTTACTGTCTGAATAAATATAAATCGAAGGAAAAATCAGATAAAGACGACTTAGGAATTTCCAAGATTGTATTTTTAGCGCGGGATAAAAGTATAAAATCCCAGTTAGATCTCGAAATGGATCAAGTCCAGGCGATGGGTGAGGCTGTTAATGTCGCTCGGGATTGGTCCAATGAGCCATCAAATTATGGTACCCCTACTTATTTTGCGCAGGAGGCTAAAAAACTGGCTCGTCAATACGGGCTTAAGTTTCGGGTCTTGTCAGAACAAGATGCTATTCGCGAAAAGATGGGCTTATTCTTAGGAGTTGGGCAAGGATCAGAGCGTGAAAGTCAATTTGTCATTTTAGAGTACACACCAAAAAATATTAAAAACCCAAAGACCATAGCATTAGTAGGCAAAGGGGTGACCTTCGATAGTGGTGGAATTTCTATTAAACCTTCTGCTCGTATGGAAGAGATGAAACACGACATGACAGGGGCTGCTACTGTTATGGGCGCAACTCTCTTAGCTGCGAGCTGGAAAATTCCAAATCGTGTGATTTCGATTATGGCTTTTACTGAGAACATGCCAGATGGAAATGCGATTCAACCAGGGAACGTCTTAACGGCAAGGAACGGGAAGACCGTAGAAATTATTAATACTGACGCTGAGGGTCGCTTAATTTTGGCTGATGCATTGGATTATGCCCAAGATTATAAGCCAGATGCAGTAGTCGATGTCGCAACTTTAACGGGTGCGGTATCCATTGCTCTAGGCAAGCAATGTTGTGCAGTACTCGGTAATGAAGAGAGCGTGATCGATTCGTTGCGTCGTGCAGGTGAAGCCAATGGAGAAAGAATTTGGCAATTGCCACTCTATGACGAGTATTTTGATGATTTAAAGTCTGATTATGCAGATATGAAAAACTCAGCGAATGATTCCTATGGCGGTACGATTCGTGGTGCTATCTTTCTTAAGCAATTTATTAAGAAAGATACTCTCTGGGCACATTTAGATATTGCTGCGACTGCTTATAATCTCAGCCACTTGTCCTACTATCCAAAGAAGGGTGCGAGCGGAGCTTACGTTCGTACATTAGCGCGCTTTTTAGCGGATTTTTAAATTCGTTTTGTAAGGAAGTAAGATTTTTATGAGTAATGATCGATTTTACATAGAGAACGCAGGTCAGTTTGACGGGCAGGTAGTGACAGTTCGAGGATGGGTCTACCAAAAGAGAAGTTCTGGTAAGATTAAATTTCTGGTGCTTCGTGACGGCACAGGTTTACTTCAATCCGTCTTATTTAAAGGAGAATGTAACGAGGAAGCTTTTGCTGCATTTGATCAATTAACTCAAGAATCTTCAATTGAAGTGGTCGGAAAATTGCGCAAAGAAGCACGCTCACCTGGGGGTTATGAGTTGGGTGTGCAATCGTTGAAAGTGATTCAGATTGCAGAGCCCTATCCTATTTCTCCGAAAGAACATGGAGTCGAGTTTTTAATGGAGAATCGACATCTATGGGTCCGTAGTTCTCGCCAATGGGCGGCGCTTCGAGTTCGATCCGAGATCATGCGATCTATTAACGAATTCTTCGATTCCCGAGGATTTATTCGATTTGATGCTCCTATTCTGACTCCTAGTGCTTGCGAGGGAACGTCCACACTCTTTTCAACCCAGTATTTTGATGAAAAAGCGTACCTGACACAATCTGGACAGCTTTATGGTGAAGTCGGAGCGATGGCATTTGGTAAAGTGTATGTTTTTGGTCCCACTTTCCGTGCAGAGAAATCTAAAACTAGAAAACATCTCACAGAGTTTTGGATGGTGGAGCCAGAAGTCGCATTCGCAAATCTCGAAGATAATATGGCTTTAGGCGAGAGCTTTATCGAACATATTGTCCAATCTGTTTTGGCAAGGCGTGGAGAAGAACTCAAAATTTTAGAGAGAGACATCTCAAAGCTTGAATCGATCAAAGGACCCTTCCCTAGAATTTCTTATGATGAAGCAATCAAGATTTTAGAAAAAAGAGGTTTCTCGCTTCCCTGGGGTGAAGACTTTGGTGCGCCTCACGAAACAGCACTGGGTGAAGAATTTGGAAAACCTGTTTTTGTTCATCATATGCCTTCTCAGATCAAAGCCTTTTATTTTAAGCAGTCCGATACGGTAGGGGGTTCGGGGGTTACAGGAACGGGGCGTTATGCTTTAGGTTGTGATTTGATTGCTCCTGATGGTTATGGAGAAATTATCGGGGGGGGGCAGCGTGAAGAGAGTGCTGAAGTACTCAAGAGGCGAATTGCCGAGCATGGTCTTAAAGAGCAAGATTATTCTTGGTATATGGATCTTAGAAAATATGGCTCAGTGCCTCATGCTGGATTTGGGTTAGGCGTTGAACGTACCGTCGCATGGATGACGGGTGTTGAACATGTTCGGGAGACCATCCCATTCCCTCGAATGCTCAATACGCTTCGCCCATAACGGAATAATTATGCCTCATCATTTGAACGTAGTATTGGTCGAGCCAGAAATTCCTCAGAATACAGGCTCAATAGGGCGTCTTTGTTTAGCGACTCGAACGACGCTCCATTTAGTGGAGCCGCTTGGTTTTGAAATTACCCATTCAAAATTAAAACGTGCTGGCTTGGATTATTGGGAACACCTCACCGTTCGACGGCATTCAAGTTTGGAGGTCTTCCTCGCATCTTTGCCACCGGACGCACCCAAAGTATTTTTCTCTAAAAAGGCGGGTGGTACTCTTTTTGATCATCAGTTTAAAGAAGGATCCTATCTAATTTTTGGAAAAGAGACTGCGGGTCTTCCTGATTGGGTGATTAATGCTTATCCCACCGAAACTACCCGAGTACCGATGTATGATGCGCGTGTGAGATCTTTGAACTTATCTAACACTGTAAGTATTGCGGTGTATGAAGCCATTCGCCAGTTAGGGCCTAATGTAAACTGATATTCAGTCCACGCGTTCCCTTTGAAGCGATTTGAGTTGTTCGTTGGCATTTCGAAGGCGTCCGGCCAAAGATGCCATAATCGTTTTTAAATAATCAGGAATATTCTTATAAACTTGCTCTAAGGCTTCAAATGTGAGTTCGAGGGCTTCAACTTCAACAATCGCGACTGCCGTAGCGCTTCGGGGTTGGCGATCAAAGAAGGAAAGTTCTCCAATGACTTCGTTAGCCCCTATTTTTGCTATTTCGACAAATTTTTGACCCTTCCTTTTTCTAAGAGAGATTGCTCCCTTTTTAATAATAAAGATGGATTGTGAGGTAGAGCCTTCCAGAAATAGGGCTTCGCCTGCTTTGAAGACTCTCGAAGTTGGAGGCATATTCTTTCTAAGGATGCCAAAGTAGTACCTAAAAAACAATACAATTTCCAAGTTAAAAAAGTCATAATTATTCAATAGGAGGCCTTCAATGGGGCAGCTGTTGAATGCTGAGCAAAGGAAGTACTGGCGCTTAAAGTTTAAATCGTCCGAGTTTTGGTTTGCAGTGGGTATTGCAATTGTAACCTTTCTTCTTTTTTCTCAAGTACTGGGTTACGATTTTATAGACTGGGATGACCGTGAAGCCATTATCGAAAATTTCGCTTTAAGGAAATTTGATATTGGAGAAATCTTTTCAACTCGCAATATGGGGTTGTATTATCCCTTTACACTATTTACGTTCGCGCTTGAAAATCTTATCTTCGGTTTAAATCCGGCAGTATTCCATTTTGATAACGTACTTCTTCATATTATTAATACATTATTTATTTTTTATATTTTTATTCGAATTTTTAATTTATCAACCTGGGGAGCAGCACTGGGTGCTCTTATTTTTGGAATTCATCCATCCCATGTGGAATCAGTCAGTTGGATCGTTGAAAGAAAGGACGTGCTTTCAACTTTCTTTTATCTTTTGTGTTTTCAAATTTATATAAAATATCTCAACGCCAAAACTTGGAAAATCCCGCTCTATTTAACCTGTTTTTTATTTTTTATTTTGGGTTTGCTTTCAAAACCTATGCTGATGACTTTTCCAGTCGTCATTATGGTCTATGATGTCTATTCGGGCAGAAAGCTGAGCCTAAAGGGCATCCTAGAAAAGATTCCATTTCTTGGATTGAGCGTTTTGCTGGGACTAGAATTAGTCGGATTTACGCATATGACACTCCAGCCAACAGTTCAGGCTGCAATCCAGACGGCTTTGACTGACGAGTACTTAAAAATATCAGACTCTATGCGAGTGACAAATATAGTTCATGGGTTAGTTTTTTATTTCAGTAATTTTTTCTACCCAAGATGGCTTTTAGTTTTTTATGAAGGACCTTTTGCTACTGTAGGCAGATTAGAATATGGAGTCGTTGCCGCATTTTTAGGCTTTTTTTTCGTAGTGTATTATAATTTTAAAAAGATTAGAAGAGACTTATTGTTTGGTTTGGCGTTCTTTCTGATTACCATATCCATTGTTTTACAGTTTGTCCCTTTAGGACCTGGTACGTTTCAAGATCGCTATCTCTATCTTTCCAGTTTGGGTCTTATTTTAATAGTGATTAAATCTGGAGAGGCCATTTATAGCTCTGGTTGGGCAGAGAAAATATATTTAAGGCCAGCTTTAGTGACTGCGGCTATTGTTATAGTTATTTGTTTTTCTTATTGGACTTGGCAGCAAAACGCGGTCTGGAAAAATCAAGAGACCGTGAGCTTACATCTATTAAAGTACAATCCAAAATCAGATCGAGCGCACCATGCATTGGGGACTTATTATGCGCGTATTCATGAATACAACAAGGCAATCGAGCATTTTCTCGATTTGACTCGTACAGGGAGGGCCCCTGCTATGACGTATTCGAATTTAGGAGTGTGTTATTCTCGTTTGGGTAGACATCAGGATGCGATAGAGGTCTTTAATAGAGCTCGAGAAATGTCTAAATATGACGATGCAGATATACTTAATAATTTAGGACTAGAGTATCTTATTTTGAACCGTGACGATTCGGCAGAGCCACTTCTGAATAGAGCCATAGAAGTGAATCCAGGGCTTGCGGTTGCATATAAGAACTTAGGAACACTCTATTATTTGAAAAATAAATTAGATGAATCACGAAAATATTATAAAAAAGCACTCGAAGTAAATCCTGCTCTTACGCTGAGTGACCAGGAAAAAGCCTTCCTTCAAGACCAGCGGTAAAGGGTTCTACCTGTATCCTATGAATTTTGAAAAAATCCAGAGGGGGCCGATGAAGAGATGAATCAGGTTTTTATAAAAGGCAGGTGATCGTTTTTCGTAAACATAATGCCCTATCCCTTGGACCACCCAGCCGCTTACGAAGAAGAACCAATTGAGGGGTATAGGTATGGCTCTTCCTAAATAATAGAGCCCGATCAGAAAAAAAATAAAAGGGATGCTGATTTTCCAGTCGATGTAAAGGTATTGAAAAAAAGCCAAAACCAGTAATAGAGTGCCCGCGTCAATTCGAAAATAAGTCAATGCCAGAGATTCATTCAGTCCAAAGGTCAGATGAGATAAAAGCCCAAGCAAACTGATGACGATCATGGGGATTCCAAAATAGTGAGTCACACGATTGCCTTTAGATTTATGATAATAAGAATAGTCTTCAAAGTAAGTTTTTAATTTGGCAGATAAGAGAGAAGTAGAGTGAGGTGCAGCTTGAGGTGTGTTCATAGGTTTTTTGTCCTTCGAGAATCTTTCTTTAGCATAAGAGGAATATTTCGCAATTTCCACTCATCCCAAAGAAGGAGGCATAAACCTATAAACTCTCCACCGAAGAGGAGAGGGTGATTGGCATTGGATAGATATTCGCTGATGTCATGATAGGCTGCATCTGGAAAGTGCCATCCGGTGAAGGGCCATAATAATGCAGAAGTATAAGTGATTTTTTGAGATGTAGGTAAGCCTACTTGATCTGCCCATCCGTCTAATAAAAGGTGGCTT
Source organism: Oligoflexia bacterium (assembly GCA_963758495.1). Taxonomy (GTDB): domain Bacteria; phylum Bdellovibrionota; class UBA1018; order UBA1018; family UBA1018; genus CAVWVI01. Next base: position 1,127,424 of record CAVWVI010000003.1, on the reverse strand, counting down.
GCAACGCCAAGGGCAAGTGCTGCAAAGAGTCGAGATCTTTTAAAAATTGAAATCACAGTGAGTAAAAGTAGAAAAAGAGCAGTATGACCCAAAGTCCGGGTACCACTGATGAGTTTTGGTGCATATGCGCTCAGTTCATTTGCATATTTTCCAGTAAGAGAAAGCCCATAGTAAAGTGGCTTATCTATTAAATCAGGCAAAAGAGTCCCAACAAGGACGATCCGGCGCGAAAGTCCGCGAGTGAAAGGACTAATTATTTTACTTCCAATGCCCAAATGTCCAAATAGCAGCATAGTTTACAAAGTTTAACCTAACTATAGGATTCAAGAAAATGTTTTTGGGCCGGGGATCCAAATCTAAACGGCCCAAAAATATTTTCTTGAATCCTTACAACTAAAGGAATATTTTTGGATCTATAAGACGAGAAAATTACCTCAAAGTTCGGAGCTCTTGAATGACTCGATGAGTAATGGATCGGCTTGAGATTCCAAATGTCTCATAGAGCTCTGGCCCTTCTCCGCTTTCTCCAAATGTATCTTGAATACCCAGCTTGATGAGGCGGGGATGATGAGTCGTATTTGCCATAGCTTCCGCCACACAACTTCCAAGTCCACCTATGATAGTATGGTCTTCAACGGTTACGACGAGCTGAGCTTTTTCGATAATCTTGAGGGTTGTTTCTTCATCAAAAGGTTTTAGGGAGTGAGCATTCCAAACGCACATTTCAATCCCAGTCTCTTTTAATCTGCCAGAGGCTTGAACAGCTTCTGCAACAGTAGCGCCCGTAGCAATACATACGACATATGGATTTTTGCCACTGATCGCCTCTTGAATTTGCATGAGCTTTCCGGGTTTAAATGGAACATTTGCCGGATAAAGATCAGGCAGGTTTTGGCGCGTCAGTCGAAGATAGGCTGGGCCTTTCCAGTCCTTCACCAAGTAATCCATAATGAGTTCGGTTTCTCGCGCATCCATAGGTTGAAACACTCCCATGGTAGGGAGAGCTCGCATCAAAGAGATGTCTTCGAGACCCATTTGACTATGGCCATCATCCCCAATGCCCACACCCGCATGAGTCCCTATGAGCCTCACATTCGCTTGTGCGTAGGCTACGCTTAAACGAATCGTGTCGTAGCGTCCTGTTAGAAAGCATCCAAAGCTACACAGAAAAGGGAGTTTTCCCGTAAATGATAGTCCCGCAGCGGTGCCAATCATATTGGCTTCTGCAATTCCCATTTCATAAAAGCGATTTGGAAACTTTTTGGCAAACAGCTCTGATTTAGTTGATTTTGCCAGATCTGCATCAAGCACGACAATATTTGGATATTGTTCGCCCAGTTTCACTAAAGATTCACCAAAGGCTTGTCGGGTTGACTTAGCCATGTTTTTTTCCTCTCTGCATCAGTTCTTCTTTTGCTTTTTGAGCATCCTCAGTGCTGGGTGCGACTCCGTGCCAGCCAATTTGATTTTCCATAAAAGAGATCCCTTTACCCTTGATGGTTCGTGCTAGGATGAATACGGGTTTTTTTCCACCCCTTTGGTGAAGGTCCCTGGCTTCTTTAAATGCCCCTAGGATTTGGTCCATATTGTGACCATCGATTTCAATCACATGCCACCCGAAAGCGCTCCACTTGCTTGCAATGGGTTCTATGGGCATCACGTGATTGACAGGGCCATCAATTTGGCCATTATTGTTGTCTAGAATTAAACATAAATTAGATAATTCAAATTTAGGTGCAGACATACTTGCTTCCCAAATTTGGCCTTCTTGAGCCTCTCCATCACCAATCAGGCAATAGACACGTGAAGACGGTGAATCTTGCTTAAGACCTAGGGCCATGCCTTGAGCGACTGATAGTCCTTGTCCTAAAGACCCAGTAGAAGCTTCCACGATAGGGAGTCTGACGCGATCAGGATGGCCTTGAAGTCGACTATTCAGCTTTCGTAGTGTGTTAAGTTCTTCGAAGGGGATGAATCCCTTCTTGGCTAGGGCAGCGTAGAGGGCTGGTGCGGCATGTCCCTTGGAAAGAATGAAATGGTCTCTTTCTGGAAGGAGGTTGCCTGGATCTACTCCCCTCATTTCTTGAAAAAATAACGCAGTAATTAAGTCGGTTGCAGATAAACTTCCCCCTGGATGGCCAGATTTAGCCTCCGTGAGCATATCTATAATCCAGACTCTGAGTTCATTGGCTAAAGCATCAAGTTCTTTAGATTGCATGGTATCATCCTATATCACGAAATTTGAGTTTACTAATCAGATAATATTGAACCTAGGGCATCAAATTGTTACAGTACTACTCTATGACCCAAAAATGGTGGGTACTCGCATCGGTAGCTTGTGGTACCTTTATGGCAACGCTGGATTCCAGTATTGTTAATATTGCCTTGCCTACTCTTACTAAAGAATTAGGTCCAAATCTTTATAAAATTAAATGGGTAGTGATCATTTATTTATTATTCATTACCTGCTTGCTTCTTCCGTTTGGGAGGTTATCAGATCAACATGGAAGAAAACGTATTTTTCAAATTGGATTTTTAATTTTTATTTCTGGCTCGGCTTTTTGCGGCTTAGCTCCTCATTTAAGTTGGTTGGTGCTGTTTCGTGCTGTTCAAGCAATTGGGGCAGCGATGCTTATGGCTAATGGTCCTGCTATCATTACGTCCACCTTTACATCTCGAGATCGGGGTACAGCTTTAGGAATATTGGCGATGGTTGTGAGTTGTGGGCTAGTGACAGGGCCTAGTGTTGGGGGTATTTTAATTGCTCATTTAGGCTGGAGAAGTATTTTTTATATTAACGTGCCGATTGGGCTAATTGGCTATGTCTTTGTTCATTATTTCGTTAAAAAAGATCGTTCTTCTCGAAATGTTTTGCCCTTTGATTGGGCTGGTGCGTTTCTACAAACTATTATATTGCTTTTATTTATTATTATATTTGATCCACCTCAAGTCTCTGTTTCAGGGGGAATTCCTTTTCCTGTCTCTCGCTGGATAGTGGGTTTAGGGGTGTTGGCACTTTCCATTATATTTATAAAAGTAGAAGCTGAAGTGCGAGCACCGTTATTTGATCTTTCATTATTGAAAAATAGAACTTTTTGGACTGCCAATTTGGCGGGATTCTTCATTTTTGTAGCTTTTTCCTCCGTCTCCGTTTTAATGCCCTTTTTTCTCGAAGAAGTACTGGGATTTTCTCCTCAAAAAGCGGGCATTTTTATGACTGCCATTCCACTAACTATTTTTGTGGTGGCCCCCATTAGTGGTCGAATGTCAGATCGGTTAGGCAGTCAAGAGTTGAGTTTTACGGGGGCACTCATTGGTGCAATTGGACTTTTCATTATGTCTGGTGTTTTTGGTTTGGGAATTCGGAGTGGTTCCGGTGCGTATCAAATTCTTCTTGGGCTGGCTTCAATCGGGCTTGCGACAGGTCTCTTTCAATCTCCGAACAATAATGCGATTATGGGCAGTGTGCCTATACAAAAACTGGGTGTTGCGTCCGCTTTGTTGGCTACAGTTAGAAATTTGGGTATAGTCACAGGCACCGGCCTGGCGACTAGTTTGTTTACTGAGCAAATGGTAAAAGTACGTAATTTTGAATCCGCCTTTCACACTGTTCTTTTTGTATCAGGACTTATAGCGGTATGTGCAATGACAGCTTCTCTTGCTAGACGTGCCCCTCATGAAAGTGAGCAATAAAAATGGCTTGGAAGCCCAAAGAGAAGGAGTTGACTCCACAAGAAGCGATTGATTTAGCAAAAAAGGAACTTGCGCCATTTTGGTTTGGTTTGCCGCCGCAAATCGCAGGAGTTCGAGTGGGGGATGAGTCCATTGTGGTCCCTCTTGATTCCGAATTTCTAAAGAAGTCTTGGTTAGTTTTTTTTATTGATTTGAGCTTATATTCTGGAGCAGCTGCGATCGGTTATGCAAATGAATGGTACGATCGCTACCAAAATTACGAATTGGGTATTTTAATTGTTCTAGTTCCTTCTTATAGTTTTTTAAAATTAGCTGAATCCAGTCAAAAATTCGTAGAGAAATATGAATTTAAATTCCCATGCACGATAGATGCGGAAGGGATTATCTCAGCCTGTTTTCGAGTGCACACTTTACCTAAAATATTGCTCTTAGATCAAGGTAAGACGGTTTTCGAACATGAAGATAAAGATTGGCTGAATCATACTGAGTTTAATATTCAGAAATTTTTGAGATTAAAGGATGTAGGATTACCATTACTGCAAGTGCTTCAGCCTCTTAAGGGAATGATCTGGGATTCTGAGTCGATTGAATTTGGATCCAATTCAAATAGGAAAGATATTAAAATGGGTGGAGAATGGATCCAAGAGAGTGAAAGAATTTTAACTTCAGATCCAAATGCATGGATTGAAGTGAATACAAGGTCTTCGAATATTTCATTGATTGCAGGGTTGGTCTCAAAAAAGGAAAGTCTCTCAAAAGTCGTTGTGGAGCTAGATGGTGTTCCGGTTCCTGGTATATTCAGGGACCAGAGCATGTTTATGGAAGATACAGGGCAGTCGGTTGTGCAGATTTCAATCCCTCAACTTTATTCTGTCATCATGAATCTTTCGAGTGATTCTCATCAAATTACTTTTCGCTGCCCACATGCTAAAGTTCATCCGATCGCTTTTTATGGGTTGAGATTTGGGGATGTTTTGGTTGTGCCGTCTCTTCCGTTAAACCCTACCAGTTTTAGACGTTGACTGTCGTAAAATGGCAGGGTTCAATTTCTTCAGTATCTAAATAGAGGAGGGATGCCTGGAATTTTTGCCATTTGCGATTCAAACGAACGAGAATCGCTATTGCATGACTGGCTTGATTTAACCACGCAAAGAGATGTCTCTTTGATTCCGAAAATTAAAATAGATATTGAACTCTGTAGGAGAATTCTAGAGCAAGTCGTTTCACTCGAAGAGCCTGATGCAGGGAATATCGCCCGAGCATTGAAAAAAGATTTAAGGAAGATCAAGACTCATTTACTCGCATTACAAACACTCTTTGTCCTTCACTCGCTACCTCCTCATCCATTGGGAACAGGAAAGCCACTCTATTTTTTATGCGATGTCAGCTTCGTAAAAATCCTCGGTGGCGGATTTGAAACGCAGCTCTATACTTGGTTAATTCAGGAGCAGTTCTCTCAGAGAACTTATAGAGACGATAGAAAATCGACTCTTTATTATTATCGAACTCCAAAAGGAAGTAGAATTCATTTAATCATTGAAGATAGAGCTTCAAAGCAACTTGCTGCTGTGAAGCTTTTCACCGAAGAAAAATTCATCAGCAAAGACCTAGAGATCCTGAAGGCTTTCAGAGATAAATCCAACAGAGAAAAGTCTATAGATCTCAACCCTAGTCTTTTTGCTTTAGGTTCCGAACGAATCAGCTTTTCTGATTCCATTGAAATCTATCCTTGGGAATCAATCGGGTGAGAACATATGCTGCCACCGCTTCCGTTGAGCACCTAGATTGACATCTGTAATTTTTAAAGTTAGACTTTAAAAATTACAGATGAGTAAAAAAATTAAACGAAATCAAGAAGTTATAGTCGAAGGTTTACTGCAACAATTCCCTATAGTTGCTCTCATAGGAGCTAGGCAAGTAGGGAAAACTGAGCTGGCAAAAACTGTTCGCCCAACCTGGACTTACTATGACCTGGAACGGCCATCTGATTTACGACGAATTCAACTGGATCCAGACTTCTTCTTTTCTGAAAATCCAAATTCCATCATCTTTGATGAGGCACAGGAATATCCCGATCTTTTCAAAATTCTCCGAGGAGTGGTGGATCAGGACCGAGGAAAAAAGGGTCGCTTTCTCCTGACGGGATCCAGTAGTCCAGAGTTACTAAAGAATATTTCTGAGTCGCTAGCGGGTCGGATTGCGACAGTCGAAGTGGGGACATTGAAGGCTAATGAATATTATGAACGACCCCTCAGTCCATTCTATTCACTTCTAGACGGTGATCTGAATCAGCTATCCCATGAGGTTCTTGATTTAACTTCGCAAATCACCACGCAAGAAATGCAGCGGTTTTGGATGCAAGGGGGTTATCCAGAGCCAGTCTTAGAGGGGAGCCCTCAGTTTTATCTGCGGTGGATGGAGGAATATCAAAAAACCTATATCGAGCGAGATATTCGGAAATTATTTCCACGCATCAACGTTCCAAGATACCAACGATTTATTTCTCTCTTGGCAGAGTTATCCGGTACGATTTTGAATCGAAGCGAACTCGCTTCACTCCTGGATGTGAGTCAACCCACAGTGACTCAGTACTTAGCCATTGCGAATGGAACTTATATTTGGCGTAGCTTACCTAGCTTTTCGAAATCCAAATCAAAGTCTTTAGTTAAAATGCCCAAAGGACACTTAAGAGACAGCGGACTCAAGCACTTTCTTTCGCGTACTGCAGATTTAGAATCTTTATTACGACATCCGAGTTTTAGTCGATCATTCGAATCATTTGTGATTGAAGAAATCCTTAAAGGACTGGGCGCAGCGGGTGCTTTGAATTGGAGTTATTCTTATTATCGAACCAGAAGCAGGGCCGAGATTGATCTGATTTTAGAGACTCGTTATGGGATGATTCCCATAGAAATCAAATTTGGATCCAAAGTGGATTCTCGGGATTTAGTCAATCTGAATGCATTTCTTTTAGAATATAACCTCCCTGTAGGATTTTTGGTGAATCAATCGAACACAGTGGAAAGATTGAATTCTAAGGTGATCCAAATTCCAGTTGGGTTGATTTAGATGTATGGGATCTGGGCCAGACCCAGACACACTATTGTTTAAGTCATGTTCGCTAAAATTATTCAATTGATCAAATGTATAACGTCTGGATTAGTGGGATCACTTCTTATTTCACTTTCGCTTGGTTCTAGAGTCGACTCATTTATTTCGGCTTTAGCACTATGATTGATAAAGTATCGATTCATGCTTCCATCTAAAATGCAGCTATCAAGCACAATAGCAAATGACCTTACATTTCCAGCGAGATTAAAAAAGAAGTTTCGACATTTATGGGTTTTATTAGATTCAAACTCATTTCGAACTGACCCATCTTCAGAAAGATCAATTCCAGCAAGTCGATAAAATTCTTCTTCTGTTACTTCATCAATGTCATCATTCGTTTGAAGAGAACCTTCCTCTTCTGTTACTGCCGCAATTGAATGTTCTTTTTCTGCAAGTGTTTCAATAAATGGTTCCGCTCTGCATGCGGCAATAAATAGGGTTAAAAATATTCCAAATAAAGCTTTAAATTGATTCGGTTTCATATACCTGTCTCTTAGTTATTGCTCATGTTAAAAATGTGATTAGATATCATAATTTATTTATTGAGTATATATTTACCTCACGTATGGATACGGATCTGGAGGGGGGAGGCTATTTTTTAAATCGTTTCTGACAAAATGAGTAAGTCTTCCATGTTGCAACGTAGTCCTAGCCCATAACTCAAGGCGCTACTTGTTACTCTTCACAGTCGTGAACGAATATTAGCTTTGGTGAATTTACCGATCGTACCAGAGTTAATGTCTTCTTCACTTTCTTGAATCCAACAACGTAATCGGGATGAAGATGCATTACTTTGAATATGATGTATGACATAGTTGCTAACGTATCTATATCTTTACAAGTTCGCTCTCGATAACCTATATCTTCAGCAAACTTCTCAGCATCATAAAAATTCTTGCCAGGCGATCACAGAAGGGCTTCCATTTTTTGATGTACTTCAGTGTAGGAAGTCTCTTTTTTATCAGTGGGTCGGAGTCTGTGGATAGGAAAGAGTTGAGCTATCTGTTCCCGTTCCAAAATTTCCGCTGTTTTTGGCTCTGTCTGAGTGTCGAGACTTTAATTTGTGGAGATTGCGGCTGCTTATTAAGAGCAACAGGTTTTTCAGTTTGAGTCTCGCTGAAGATTGGTTCATTAGGGCTTTGACTGGAGCCACAGGCACTGAAATCTAAGGTTATTAATAATAGCCATAAGTTGATTAGTTTTTTCATATCTGTATTCATTTATTTTCCCCTCATTTATTTATAGGTTTCTGTTATTTTCGAGTTAGCCAGGATTTTAGATTTCCCATCCAACTCCTGTTAGTTTGGGTATTTTGAGGTACTGGATCCAAGTCCCTCACATTTGTAAAAGGTTTCAAATTACTAATAATGTTTTGTAGATAATAGATTTTATCTATTGCCATTTCTAACGTAGGTTCTAGCTCTAAATAGTTTGGATCAGTCATTTGACTCTGCTCAAGGCCTTTTTCTATCGCTCGTACAGGATAGAAGGAGGAATTGTATTCGAACTCGCTTCGATTAGCGATCAACACCCGTAGAGGTAAAAAACTATATTCTTTTCGGTTTTCACGGAATTTAGCAGGTATATCAAATAGTATGGAGAAGGCGTCTTGTCTGCTAGGTATTTGAGCAGGGCCTTCAAGGAGTTGGGACATCCATGCTTTTGAGTTAAACGAGCGGGGATACAGGAATTTAAGTGTCTGGTTGATAAGCTCTTTGTAGAGAGACAAATGATCCAGGATATTATCGAAAACCCCATCGTGACCTTTGTCAGTCAGTATTTTTATTACCTCATGCTGGTACCTATCGATCGATTGGCATTCGGTGGATTTTAAGAGGTAATGACAAGATTCTGCATTCAGAGTCATTTTAGAAATGCATGCTTCCCAATGAGTTTCACAGAACCGAACAGGGTTATCTTCGTTGTTGGGTTCATAGTAAGGATTGATTAAAGCCTCAAAAGCGCGTGCTTTTAAGACCGTCAAATCATGAGCCTCAGTTTGTGCAGCTTTATTGAGATCTGCTGTTAGGCTAGCTTGCATTGCGGTTCTGAGTTCTTCTAGTGAGGCTTTGTAGCGTCCAAAAAGTTCGCCCAAGTAATTGCGATCTTTTAAAACTCGCTGGAATTGGTAGAACTCTTCGATTTGCGAGCCGAGGCGATCAAAAATCCCCTGCCGCTCATTGTGGTCTATCAGAGCGCTCTGATCCATCGTTGGAATCAGGTCAAGATTTTTGAGAAAGAGATCAGAAATAAGACTTGCTCCTCTTCCCCAACGTGCGGGGCGGGAAATCGCGAGCCTGTCTTTTCCTAAAAACTGAAGGGCCTTGACGATTGCGATCTCCTGCTTTCTTTCTTCAGAAGCTCCAGAAAGAGTTCCCCAAAGGGTATCGTCTGTCATTGATTGAATTCCATCTATGCTATCTGCTCCCACTCTGCTAGCCATCCAGATATCAATGGCATGATAACAGTCCATGAAGTCTCGTCTGCTGATGGGCACACCGGCAAAAAGACGACGGGCTATCAGGCATTTACGTAAATCCTTTTCTGTAATCAGGTCAGCAATTTCTTGCTGACCCTTGAGGAGAGTATTAAGAGAGCTAGAGTTTTCAATCCTTTGTTGGTCATTCTGAGATTTTAGAATCAGTAATTGCTCACGGAGTTGATGCAATTGGCGATTTTGATTTTGTGCCTCTTGCATCAATTGATTCAGAGATCTAACAATCGTTCCCTGATTCTTGAGGACTTGGGTGAGCTGGGTATCGATATGATTGAAGCGGACTTCTTGATATTTGATAATGTAATCGAGCTTCTCGTTCAACTGTTTAGAAACACCTTCAATCATCTCTGACAATCCGACAATCATCTCCTTGATTTGGTCAATTCCTTGGTTGATTTCTTGGAGCTGAGCCATGACTGGATCTGGGCCTGATCCAAAAAACATTCCAGCCAAGTTCAATTCTACTGAAAGGAGATCGCCTGATAGAATGGCTCCAGAAAGAACACGGTCAAATCCACTGCTCAGGTTTGAGTCCTTTAAATTTTTTGTGAATTTATTGATCGCTGAAGAAATCTGAACACTGCTGCTAGCAATTCCTTCAAGGGTGCGAATGGTCCGTACAGTTCCAGGATCAACTAGATTTTTCAAGATGGACGCCGCCGCCTTAATTCCTTCCAATCGGTGAGCGTCTCGCGCTAGACTTTCCGTTGCAGCTGCGAAAGCCAATCGATCAGCTTCGGCTAATTTTTTTCCAACAGGTGGAGTTTCGCGAGTAGCAAATTGACTGATGGCGTCTCGCATTTCAACACGGACAATGTCTTCAAATTGGGCTTTGAGTGCTGTTGTGAGTTCAATGGCTGTATCCGCATTTAAAGTGAATTGCTGATTTTGGAGAAGATTCCGAATTTCTTGAATTCCTGCAGCTTGGGCAAACTCTGGATTTTTGGTGGCATCTAGAAGATCTTCTGCGCGTGCATCCAAAGAAATTTGGTATCCTGCTAAGTAGGTTCGCAATGCGTTTGCATAGTCTCGATCCGCTATTGCTAAGTTTTTCATTTCACTCAGGACTTTGCTAGATCGATCTTCAAAAGCCTTAAAGTCAACATATTCTGCAATTTGCGCTTTTTGCTGATCCTTAGGGCCTATGATGCGGTCATAGGCTTGAGAGCTCAGATTGAGGTAGTTTTGTAATCCAGCTACGAGTCCTGATTTCCAGAGACCTCCTGTGTGTTCAGAATTAAGTACGGAGGAAAAGGCGCCAATAGAATCTCGGATAGCTTTGGATTCGGTGGATTCTAAAGGATTATAAGTGGCATTTCCATTCGCGATCTGCTTTCGCTCTTTGAGAGCGGCATCGAGCGTATTCATGTTTTGAAGAAAATCGACTTGATCACGTATCCCCTCTGCTCTTTTTCTAGCGACCTCATTGGCGATCTCGATAACCGCTAAAGGATGGAGCGTTTGGTGAGTTTTAAATTGGAATTTGGCATTTTCAACAAAGATATCTTGTCGGAGCTTCTGGGGATTTGCTCTTAGATTTGCTGTCAACTGGGTTCGCGATTGAACGCCGATTTGAAAACCATTTCTGAAAGCTTCCATGCAATAAGCAGATGGGTTTTGAACAAGCGATTGAGCAACGACTGTGGATATCAGTAATTTTGTAAATTTCATAAAATGTTCCAAATAAATATTTTAATTTAGCTTAAATATTTCCTCACGATCTAAAACTTCATGAAGTTACTCAGAAATTCTTAGATCGTGAGAAAAGGGATTATTGTGTCATTAAAGTATTGAGTGATGTTTCTAAAGCAAAAAGGCGCTCACGTAGGTTGGCTAATTGTGTGTCCTTTGTTAAATTAATTTTAATAAAGGTATTGACGACAATGCACCGAGGGCGTGTTTCTGAACCTCCTGTGGGTTCGATATCTGCTTGACCTGTCTTAATATTTCCAACAACACTTTCACCTTCGTGATGGTGTCCTCCACCTCTTGCGGGTTGTGCTCCTCCTACATTATTACTAGTGAAGAAATTTAAATCAAAGCCATGTGAATGCCCTTTGTCGGTGTGCTTATGACTTTTTAACTGGTCTTCCTGGTAAGTCCCACAGGTTTGATCGCCATGGGGATCTCCCTTTCCATCATCTCTATTATGATTTTTTCCCCTCAGAAAAACTCCTCGGGCGTCTGGAACGTTTGTCAATCCGTACGTTCTTGCTAAGTCAGAATTTTCTATATTACGACCATCCATGAGAATCCATCCCTCGCCATATGTGTTCCGAAATTGTTCTTCGGATAAAATAGACTGTCGGATTTCGCCTGGATAGCTGTCATTTGCATAAGCGTGAGCCTGATTGAGCCCTAATGCCGCAAATAAAAAAGCTAAATTTAGTATTATTTTGTTTATATTTCGCTTCATAAGCTTGTCCCATTTGCTTTTCTTTATAAATTAATATCTAAATTATTTAATAAATAAGTTATATAGTAATATAGTAGTGTATAGAATTAGTCAATAGTGTTATTAGATAAGTCTAAGGTATTTAAACTACTGTTATTTAGTTATCGTGCGGTCATTACCGGGCACAAGCACGTAAGAAGCGCGTATCCAAGAAAGATGCCAGTTAATTAAATTAATTGTATTTTCAAAAATATTTGGCACATTGTGAATAACCCAGCGTTCAAGAGCCACTGGCCAGGTATTCTTAGAAAAATTACGTAAAAAATTCTGATCATAGAGAATAGAGAACTTATTCTAGAACTACCAAAACAGCGTAGTTCAGCCGCTAAAGTCCACGACTTCCGCCCAATCAATTCGCACTTTAAGCATTTTTAAAAACCTGTTAAAGCAGCCGCTCTTCCTGGGCGCACTCAGCTAGAAGTGAGTATAGGTCCATTCTGCTCTTCCCACGCAGCAATTCCGCCTTCGAGGGATTTTAAATTCTGAAAGCCTAATTGCCGAAGAGCCAAAAGGCCATGGAGGCTACGAACTCCATGTGCACAATAGACGACGATTTGTTCATCTACCTTCAATTCTTGTAAAGCACGAGCTTGCAATTCTCCAAGAGGGATCAATTTACATCCTGCAATATGGGAAATAACATGTTCTTCACGCTCACGAACATCCACTAGAGTAACAGTATAAATACAAGCTTTGAGTTCAGTTGGGGTGATGATCCATTCTGGATGAGAAGAGCTCATTAACTCACCGCTCCTTTCGCGACAGCGGCGTTTCCACGCCATTCGGTTGCACTTGTGGCAAGATCTACTTTCAATCCCTGAGCAACTCGGCTTCTGGAAATCAAAGAGATGGCGCGGCCGAGGAGATCATGAGGCAATGCTTCGGTGATCTCGACTTCAATTAAGTCACCAGGCGCAAGTTCTTCAGAGTCAGCCAACATTCCTAAGTCATTAATTAAGACGTGGCCATCAATCTCTTGGGCTTGAGTGGTCATTCGTCCCTGGATCAGTAAATCAGTGTCTTCGCTAGGGCCTTCAACAAGAACAGTTACTGTTTTTCCTATGTATTTCTGATGATTTTCTAAAGATTGACGCTGTAAAAGATCAATGAGGGTTTTTGCTCGACGGCGTTTAGTTGCCGGATGCAGTTGTCCGGGCATGGTCGCAGCTTTGGTGCCTTCTTCTTTAGAGTATCTAAAGACGCCCACATGATCCAGGTTGAGAGTTTCTAAGTCCTGACAAAGCTCTTGAAATTCTTCTTCAGTCTCGCCTGGGAACCCTACGATAATGGATGTTCTAAATACGATTCCAGGGATTTGATCTCTGAGTTTGGCGACCAAATCAAAAAGCTTCGCTTTGGTCAGACGACGATTCATCGATTTCAAGACGCGATCATTTGTATGTTGGATCGGCATGTCTAAGTATTTTACGATCTTGGGTTGATTTGCAATAATAGCAACCAATTCATCTGAGAACTGATCTGGATAAATATAATGTAAGCGAATCCAATCAATGCCCTCTACTTTGCAGAGCTCGGGAAGTAACGTTTCTAGGTTTTCTTTGTATTTCCACTCCATCCCATATTCCGTTAAATCTTGTGCAACAAGATTCAGTTCTCGGACTCCTTGGGAAGCCATCTGGCGAGCTTCAGTAATCAATGAAGCGACCGTGCGAGATCGAACATTCCCGCGTAAAGTGGGGATAATGCAAAAAGCGCATCTACGATTACAGCCTTCTGAGAGTTTTAAGTAAGCGGAATAGCGAGGACCTGTATGAATGCGAGGGTCTGTTTCCGTATGAATAAATGCGGGTTGATCAATATAAGAACGTTTTGGAAGAGAAGCCCCTAGTTCTAATGCTTTTCCATGCTCTGCAAGAAGCTCCGTAATGCGATGGTATTGGCCCGTGCCAATAAACAAATCGACTTCGGGCATTTCTTTTTCGAGGTCTTTAGAATATCGCTGAGAAAGGCAACCGGAGGCGACGAGAACCTTACACTTCGCACTTTGTTTGAGTTGAGCCATTTCGAGAATGGTTTCAATGGATTCTTCTTTAGATGCTTGAATAAAGGAGCAGGTATTTACAATAATGACCTCAGCATTTTCTGCCGTGTCAGTGATTGAATATCGCTCTTTTTCTAAAAGCCCCAACATGACTTGAGAATCAACTAGGTTCTTGGGACAACCTAAGCTGACGAAATACACCGGAGCTTTATCGGTGTTTGTAAGTTGAGTGGATGGAGGGGCAACGGTTTGAGAATTCATGATTTAATCCTATAATCCTAATCCTAGAATACTAGTCTCTGAAGTTTCCGAACTGCATCGGGACTTTGATTTTATCCTGCTGAGTTTTCAAGTGAGCAATTGCGGCTTGGAGGTCATCTCGATTTTTTCCAGTGACTCTGACCTGCTCGTCTTGAATTTGGGCTTGAACCTTGAGCTTGCTTTCTTTGAGAGCAGCAATAATCTCCTTACCCTTTTCTTTAGAAACTCCAGCTTGGATAATAATGACCTGTCTTACACTACCTCCAAAGGCAGATTCAATAGTTTGATAATCTAGAGTCAGGAGGGAGATTCCTCGTTTAATCAACTTGTTTTGAAAAACATCATTGAGAGCTTCAAGTTTTCCCTCTTCACTGCACCAAAGAGTGACCGTTTTTTCCTTTTGGTCGAGCTTGATTTCAGATTTAATTCCTTTAAAATCAAAGCGTTGGGTAATTTCTTTAGTGGCCTGATGAATGGCATTATCCATTTCTTGCCAGTTCATTTCAGCAGAAACATCAAACGATGGCATATGACTCCTCTTTTCAAAGAGCTAATGTATACAGAAATAGTCAGTTAAGTGCAACCTAATTATGAAGCCTTTTGGAGACTCAGATTATAGACTTAGATTGGCCTAAAGCCGTTCTAGATATGGCTTTGCAGCTATGAGTGCAGGCAGGTTGCTTGCGTACTTTCACTCTGTAATTTGATCGGTATTTGGGGGAATTTGAAAAACGAAGAGGCTGTCATCCAGTTTTTGCCCAAGTACGATCTTAGAAAGAGAGATCTCCGAGCGATTGCCTCCCTTATATTTCTTAATTTAATGACTATCTGCATTATTAATGCTATGGGAAATATTAGAAATAAACATAGTCGCTGAGTAGAGAGATGTATCATTTATAATAATGTAAAATGATATTCTATACTAACAATATGAATAAAGTGGTATTGTATTTATTATGAAAAGAGAGTTGGCTTTAGTTGTAGTGGCATTTTCTATCATGCCACTAGCGTGTACAGAAAATGGCGCAAAGCATACTATCGATAACGCGTTCCACAAATCAAATACTACAACTGCTCAGAACTCAGATAATAGAGAAGATTTTCACCGTAAGGATGTAACTAATAGTATTTTGTATAAGTATATTGAATTTAATAAAATTATTAATTCTAGTACGAGGCAGAAAGAACTATTCTTTATATCAATTGAAAACCATCAAGTTCCATTCAGTTCAAGCCATGCGAGAGGCGCTTCAAATAATGATTCCAGTGGTTATGGTGAGGATGGCTCGAGTAATGATTTCTATAGTTACAGTGGAGATGATTTGAGTAATGATTTCTATAGTTATAGTGGAAATGCTTCGAATAGTTATTCTTCTAGTCGAGTCTCTAGTGATCATTTAAAGCAATCAAGTTTAGGGTTAGGTAGTCAGAAATGTAATGACTTAAGTATAAATAGTATTTATGAGTCATTGTTAGCAAAGAATATAGTCACCAATCAGGATTTAAGTAGGGCTATCTACAATATATATCAAAAGGTGCTCACAAGCATGAGAAGTGACTCACGACTTCATGGCAGTTTTGTAGCGTGGGGGAAAGATAACGATGATAGCCGTGTCTTGCCTGTAACTCAAAAACATTATTTACATAACAAATTAGATGAGTTGTGGAGCGGGCATAATACTATTTTAGCCTTGGACTACCTCTTATATAATGCCAAAGAATATGATGCTAGAGGTATTGGGGAAGAGATTAAGAGATATCGAGATGATTTTTACAATAAAAAATTAACAGTTGAAAGAGGATCCAGGAGAGATAATTATACTGGTATACCTAGAAGTCACTATGGAATTGTAAAATTTGATGTTCCAATTTTAGAATTACCTGGAGCTATTCCTTGGAAGCACTGGGCTAGGGATACATGCTTGGTAGATCCAAACAGCTCAATTTATAATCGAAATGTGACTCGACTTAACATTCCGTTAGCATGTGGTATCTCTGGAAGCTCAACGCTTGCCCTGTGGGTAGTATTAAAATCAAAAGTTGATTTAAGTGAAGATGAAGTGCGTCTGTTGTTGTTGTCGATATGGGCTGGCTTGTGTGCTGATGGTGGCCATGCACTTCAAGAGGTTTTAAGTGCCTTCAAGTTGAATGCGTTATATTTATCTAAGATAATGAATGATAAAGTAATTCGAAATAATTTCTCGACGACCACCGTACAAAATCTAATAGACGTTACTGAAGATCTGGCTGTCACTGGAGCTGAGCAAGAGGATGGTAAATTTGGCCTTTATTATGATAGCTTTTTCAGTATGATTCATAATCATGACTTCCAAAATGCACGAGAAAAATCAAAAGAAGAATTACTAAATTACCTTAAGAGTGATTGTTTGTGACCTCGTTGTAGTTTTTGAAATGTCAAATGTCGGAACTTGAATATTGCATTTTAGTTCATTACTTAATACGATCTTAGCCATGATGAGAAAGATTATGGCTCTCCAACTTGGAATAATATTTTTTTTGAGTTTGGGTTTTGCTCAGGACTCTGGCATTTATCCTGATACTGCTAAGGTTAATCCTGTAGGTCAGTATAATCCGTTTCTTGGAGTGACCGTAGTAGCTGCTGTTGGAAACTCAAACAAAGAAATGTTGCAAAAAATATATGATGAACTCAATCAAAATTTATTAATAAAGCAATACTATGCATTATTACCTGTGAGTAGCTATCACATGACAACTATGAATTTATTTACTGAAAAAGGGAATAAGCCAGAAAATTGGAAGGAATTTGTAACAAATCAATTACCATTATTTCAATATCTTAATAAAAGGCTTCAGGCTCAAGCGTTTTACCCCCATGTGACTCTCGATAAACCAACTGTCTCAGGGACTATTAAGCTAGCGGTCCATTTAGATGCTCAAGAGACGAGTAAAGTTTACTCTTTGGCCAAGGAATTTTCCCACGAGAAAGATGTACCCGTACCGTTTCATATCACTTTGGGATATTTATATAAGGACATGACTCAAGAAGTCAGGGATCAGATTACGACACAACTCCTAAAAATCGTAAATGAAGTATGGCGGTCAAATAGTAAGCCTATCGTTTTGGACCTACCGAAGTTATGTTATTTTCGAGATATGCAAGAATTCGTTTCGTGGAGTGGTGATTTCAATCCATTTTAACACTGCTTGGGACGGCTACCCATATAGAATTTTTCACTCTGTAATTTGATCGGTATTTGGGGGAATTTGAAAAACGAAGAGGCTGTCATCCAGTTTTTGCCCAAGTACGATCTTAGAAAGAGAGATCTCCGAGCGATTGCCTCCCTTATGTTCTAAAGTAACTTTTTGAATTAATTTCAGATTTGGATCCACTTCAAGGGTGGCCTGAGTGACCGTACCTGCGCTTCCCTGTTTGGGAATCAGGAGAAAGGTTGAGGGACCCTTTTGCTTCATAGTCATATTTCGAGTCACCGAAAACGATCCCGACAGGAGTGCATTGGCTAATTTGGATTGAACTTGGGAAGAATCTTTCTCGATGACTTGTCCTCGTTCCCCTTCGTCAAAGGGTGGGGTGTAGAACCAATATCGACTTCCATCACTGATGAGTAGACTTTGATCGGGTTTGAGTGTTTCCCAGCGAAACTTAGAGGGTCTTTTAACAAATATTTTTCCGCTACTTTTTTTTACATGAGACATTGCAACGTCTTGATTGAGCTGCTCAAAATCTGCAGATACGGTGTTTGATTTTTTATATTTTGCTTCCACCTCCTGTAATAGTTTAGGGAGTGGGTTGGGGGGGAGCGCATAGAGTGGAGCGAAAGAGTATAATTGAAGAAGTATAAAAATTAAAAAAAAGTTCTTATACAAAACAGGACTCCTGACTAGCTGCGCTGGTTAGTGCATTTCTATCGAAATCATTTTAGAGACACCTGGTTCTTCCATGGTTACGCCATAAAGAGTGTCATTGAGTTCCATCGTTCTCTTATTGTGAGTAATTAAGATAAATTGGCTTTTGACGGACATCTCTTTGAGTAGCGCATTGAACTTGCCAATGTTTGCATCGTCAAGAGGAGCATCCACTTCATCTAAAACGCAAAACGGAGATGGCTTCACCATGAAAATGGCAAATATCAAGGACACCGCGGTGAGGGCTTTTTCTCCGCCGGATAAAAGGGTGATATTTGAAACTTTCTTTCCGGGAGGTTGGGCTAAAATGTCGACACCCGCTTCAAGAATATCTGAAGACCCTTCTGGGTAGAGGAGTGAAAGTTTTGCCGAACCCCCACCGAAAATAATAGGAAAGAGTCTTTCGAAACGATCGGCGATCGCCTCGAATGCCTTCCTGAATCTTTCTTCAGACGTTTTATTAATATGCTCAATTGCGTCCTGAAGATTTTCTAAGGAGTGTTCCAGGTCTAGTTTTTCAGTCAGAAGATGATCAAAGCGCTTTTTAAGCTGTTCATACTCTTCAATAGCCATGACATTGACTTCACCTAATCGGCGCATTCTTTCTCTGAGGCGCTCGACTTCCTCTCCGAGTGCTAATTCTTCTTCTGGAGAGAGTTCCACAGTAGGAATGGGAACTGGGGTGTTTTCTGCATTTTGGGCTCCATTTTGAGCCCCTTCTCGGGCGGTCTCTGGATTTCCTAGCGGATTTTCTGACGGGTTTTCTGAAAGCACGAGAGGGCGATCTAAGCAACCAGGCCCATACTTTTCTTCAAGATTCAGGATTAAATGAGAAAGCTCACCGGATAACTTCTCTAGCTCTAGAGCGACTTGAGTGGACTCCGTGGTTTTCAGTTCTCCTGTTTTATGAAGCTTTTTAATTTTTTCAAGGGTGCTGTTCACTTTTGCATTAGCTTGTTCAATTTCATCTTTGACAGCAGCCAGTTTTTCCCGAGCGCTCGCTAGAGCCAGCGTGAGTTCTTCGATGTTTTGGCTCAGTTCGGATTCTCCACCGCTAAACTCGGCTTGTTCTCGTGATGCTCTCTCTAGGGTCCGAGTGACTTCCGCAATTCGGCGTTGTCGATCGCTAATCAGAGAACGTGTGGCTTCATGTTCTCTTTTTAAGCTGATGGATCGTTCACGAAGGGAAGCTTCCTTGACACGCAGAGTTTGGAGTTCTCCATCTTGAGCACGAAGGATGGTTTCTTTCTCAAGAAGTGCTTTTTCAGCGGTAGATATTGAATCTTCTAATTCGCTTTTATTTGAAATTAAATCTTTTAGCTCCAATTCAATGTTTTCACGATCACTCTGTGCTCTTTCTACTTCGTGATGCATTTCAGTCAAATCACGTTCGAGAGAGTGGAGGTGAGCTTGAGCTTCTTGGAGTGCTCTTTCTGTTTGATGAACGTCGCGATTTAATGCGGCAGCCTGAATTTCAAGGGTTTGCAAATCTGTTTGCAGAGTTTGTAAACGCGCACGCGACAACTCAATATCCTTTTTTGCGTTAAATACGGCATCTTCCAATTTTTGATGTTGGGATTCAGCTTCCGTGACTTGCTCTTTTAATTCTTCAATCGCACGTTTACGGCGCAATATTCCAATGGCGCCTGAAGCATCCAGGCTTCCACCGCGCATGAGGCCATTTGATTCTAAAGCCACGCCATCCATGCTCACAATAGCCCATCCTGAGAGGCCGTGGTGTTCGCCACTTTCAATAAAAGCAGTCATCGGTGTCGAAGATTCGACTACACAGACTTCAGAAATCAATTGACTTAAATAGGTAGAATGTTCTGTCGTGCTACTGACAAAATCAGACAGTTCTCCTAATACTTTAAATCCATGCTTTTCTAATTGAAGGCTAATTTTCTTCAACGAAGTTGTTTGAGTTTTCGAAGTTCCGTCATTTAAAATTTTGGAGATATATTGAATACTGACTCGACCTTGTTTGTCTGATCGAATTTGCTCTAATAGGGGTAAGGCAAGAGCAGGATTTGCAGTGATGAGGTTTTCAATTTTGCTCTCTAACCAGCTTTCAAGAACAGCCTCATAACCATTTTGAACGTTCAAAGTGTCTGTTAAGGGTGTGAGATCTTGGCTTTTACCTTGAGCTTTTACCCAGTCTAATGCGGCCTTGGGTCCATCTGCTAATCCTTCATGAGATTCGTCGAGTTCCTCAAGACTTTGAAGTTTCGATTTGATTTGAGTGAGTGAGCGAAGGGATTGGTCTTTTTCCTTTTCCATCTGTCGAAGAGCTTGATCTTCTTCCTGGATTTTAGAAGATTGTTCTTTTCGCTCTGTCTGTAAAATGTCTCGTTTGCTTTTGACGTCTTCTGTATTTGTGATGAGTGTTTCTAACTCTTCACGAATCGTCATCAGCTTTCCTTCTTGAGCACTCTCTTGATGAGTGAGTCGCTCTGCTTGGGAGCTTGCTGATTCAGCTTTGCTCAAAAGGGCGGCTGCTTTTGACGTTAAGCTGGAAATTTGATTCATTCCAGTCATCAGTTCGCGCTGAGTTGAGTCGAGTTGGGAGCGTTCGCCTTCCGTTTCTTTTCTTAAATGGTTGAGAGCAGTGTTCTTTTGTTGAGCTTCAGTCGCCGCGCTTTGAAATAATCGGTCAGCTTCCTGGGCTTGCTCTTCACTCTCCGCTAAACGAGTCAAATTGGTGGTAATGGCAGTTTGTAATTCTGTTTTTTCTTCTTCCAGGGCTTTAAGCTGGGAGTTTAAATCCCCTTGTCTTCGACGTGAAAGGTCCAACGCACTTCGTTCTTCGGAGAGTTGGCCCGCAAGATCTTGAATCTCTAATTGTAAGTCTTCTGCTTCTTTTGTTTCTGTGACTAAATCGATTCGATCTACTTCTATTGAATTCTCAGCAGTTTGAAGCTCTGCACGCATAGCGGCTAATTCGTGCTCTAAGACTTCCTTTTGTTTTCTGAGTGAGTCGAGCTTTTCGTGAAAAACTTGTCTTTTTCTGCGGCCCCAGGTCATTTCTTTACCTAGAAGTTCTTCTTTGTATTTTTTATAAAGTCTGGCTTTCTGGGCCTGGCGTTCGAGTGAAGCTAGATTTTTTTCGATCTCTTGGATAATATCTGTGAGCCGTGAAAGGTTAGTTTGGGTGGCCTCCATCTTTCGAAGAGATTCTTTTTTTCTGGCTTTGTATTTTGCGATTCCTGCCGCTTCTTCAATGAGAAGTCTTCGGTCTTCAGGTTTCGCGTTCACAATTTTTCCGATTTGTCCTTGTTCAATGACCGAGTAGCCTTTAGCCCCTACCCCGGTGTCCATGAACAATTCCTGAATGTCTTTCAGGCGAGATAAAGTCCCATTAATGAAATACTCACCTTCGCCTGATCGATAGAGTCTGCGAGTCACGGCGACTTCTTTTGATTTGAGATGAATGGGCACATCCTGGTCGGAAGGGTTGATTGCAGCTTGGGTGGTGTCCATGCTTTCTGTTTCCATCACCAACGTCGCTTCAGCCATTCCGAGGGGGGAGTATTTAGAGCTGCCGTTAAAGATCAAGTCTTCACTATGAGTCCCTCTCATGTGTTTGTAGGACTGCTCACCCATGACCCAGAAAAAGGCATCTACAATATTGGACTTGCCGCAGCCGTTAGGCCCCACAATTCCTGTGATGCTATGATCAAAATGAATGACGGTTTTGTCCTTAAAGGACTTAAAGCCTTGAATTTCCAATCGTTTAACGCGCATTTGACTCAAGACTTTAACAAGCGGACTGAAGAAGTCAATGGAATCAAAAAAAAAGCCCGATTGGAGCTCGGTCCAATCGGGCAAGTAGATCGTCTAAGGGCTTGTAGTTCTAAAAAGAACGTACCTAGTATACGCTTTGTCAAGATTGGAATCTTTGTTCCACTGGGGTGCCTCCCGGCAGGCCTTCTTAACGTCGGCGTTAAATGGATTTATATTTTTTTAAACTTGTTATGCTGTCGCGGTCATGCTGGGCCAAGCACGATCCGGCAGTCCGTGAGCACCGTAGGCGTCCTAAAGTCTAGAACGGTTCTGCTCACGCTATCTAAATCGTGGGGGACCGGTTTCCGGAAATTCTAGAACTGCTCTGATGCAATACGGCGCACTTTCCGTCTGCGCGTGAATGCTACGTAAATTCTGCATTCAAATTTCCTCCTATTCCCTATAATTAGGGTAGAGGAATTATTAACGCATAGCAAGATATTTATTAATTAAAGTGCCATAGTTTAGTTTTGAATCCTGAAAACTGGGGACTATAGTCCGATAGCTTTCTATTTATTTCCCATTACGCACTTTCAAAACTAGCGTTTACCCTTAGTTTTTGCTTTCTGAGCAGGCTTTTTGGATTTTCGCACAAGCTTTGCTTTTTTCGGATTTTGAATTTCTGCTTGTGCCGCTGCCAAACGTGCAATGGGTACTCGGTAAGGGGAGCAACTCACATAATCCAGACCTAAGCCATGACAAAATTGAACGGATTGAGGATCTCCACCATGCTCACCGCAGATCCCTACTTTGAGATCGGGTCTTACAGATCTGCCATCTTCAATCGCAATTTTCATGAGTCGGCCGACTCCCGTTGAGTCCAAGGAGGCGAATGGATCTTGTTCGAAAATCTTGTTTTCTAAGTAATCCTTGAGGAATAATCCGGAATCGTCACGTGAAAGTCCATAGGTGGTCTGGGTCAGGTCATTGGTTCCAAAGCTGAAAAAGGTAGCGTATTTTGCAATTTCAGCGGCTGTGAGTGCTGCCCTTGGGATTTCAATCATCGTGCCTATTTGATATTGAATTCCTTTCACTCCCTGAGTTTTAAATCTGCCAATGATCTTTTCTATTTCTTCAATGCAATAATCTTCGACAAATTTGAGCTCTTTCCAGTCTCCCACGAGTGGAATCATAATCTCAGGTGTGATTTTAAAGTTTTCATCCCGCATGAGTTCGCAAGCAGCTTCCATAATGGCACGAACCTGCGTTCGGTAAATTTCTGGAAAACTGACTCCCAGTCGGCAACCGCGGTGTCCTAACATGGGATTCGTTTCGTGTAGGCTTTCTGCTTTCTTTTTTAAGCGATCAAAACTCACATTAATTTTCTTTGAAAGAGTATGGAGTTCTTCATCTTGATGAGGAATAAATTCATGTAAGGGGGGATCCAATAACCGAATTGTGACAGGAAGGCCCTTCATTTCTCGAAAAATTCCTTTGAAGTCACTTTTTTGCATGGGGAGAATTTTCTCTAGAGCAATCTCTCTCGCCTGCTTGGTCTCGGCCAAAATCATTTCACGAACTGCATCAATACGATCCGATTCAAAAAACATATGCTCAGTTCGACAAAGGCCAATGCCCTCAGCACCAAAGCTTCGCGCAACCTTTGCATCGGCGGGAGTATCTGCATTCGTTCGAACACGGAGTTGTCTCACTTGGTCAACCCATTTCATGAGCTCTTGAAAGTCTTGATTTAATTTTGGGACAAGAGTTGCAACATGACCCCGAATGACTTCTCCTGTGCTGCCATCTAGGGTGATGAAGTCCCCTTCTCGAATGGTGTGCGCACCCACCGTAAATTCTTTGCGCTCTTCATTCACTTTGATCATGCTACAGCCAGAAACGCAGCACTTTCCCATTCCTCGGGCAACGACTGCTGCATGGGAAGTCATCCCGCCTCGAGAGGTCAGAATGCCTTCAGCAACGGCCATTCCTTGGATATCTTCTGGAGAGGTTTCTAATCGTACGAGAATCACTTTTCTTCCTAATTCAGAGACCCACAGATCTGCTGTTTCTGGAGAGAAAACAACTTGTCCTGCGGCAGCGCCAGGCGAGGCAGGCAGTCCTTTTGCGAGGATATCTTTCTTAGCGGTGGGATCTAAACGAGGATGAAGAAGTTGGTCGAGTTGTTCGGGTTTAATTCGTAGAATTGCTTCTTCTTTTGAGATCAAACGCTCTTTGACCATGTCGGTAGCAATTTTCAAGGAAGCTGCTGCAGTGCGCTTTCCACTTCGAGTTTGCAGAATAAAGAGCTGGCCTCGTTCGACCGTGAATTCGATATCTTGCATATCCCGATAATGCTTTTCGAGTTTTCGATAGATTTTAACGAGCTGCCCATAGGTCTTAGGCATAGCGTCTTCTAGGCTTAAGGGTAAACTTAGCGGTAAACTTAAGCTAGTCGAATGAGGAAGGTTTTCTGTAGAAGCCTGTCGGGAGTCGTTGTTGATGGGTTGCGGAGTTCTAATTCCGGCGACCACATCTTCCCCTTGCGCATTCAATAAAAATTCTCCGAAGAATTTCTTATCGCCTGTGGACGGATCTCGGGTAAAGGCTACCCCAGTTGCACAATCATTCCCCATGTTTCCAAAAACCATGGATTGTACAGTGACTGCCGTTCCCCATTCTTGGGGAATTCCATTTAATTTACGATAAGCCATGGCGCGAGGATTCATCCAAGAGTTAAATACCGCTCCGATTGCTCCCCAGATTTGTTCCCAAGGATCTTCAGGGAACTGACTCCCATTTGTACGAACAATTTGTTTAAACTGTCTCACAAGATCTTTTAAGTCTTCGGCTGAAAGCTGAGTGTCGAGTTCTACTCCACGATGATGCTTCATGTCCTCAAGTGCAGACTCGAATTGATTGGAATGAATTCCTAATACGACATCTGAATACATACAGATAAAGCGTCTGTAGCTATCATAGCTGAAACGAGGATCCTTTGATTCCTCAATGAGCCCTTGGACTGTTTCATCATTGAGGCCCAGATTGAGAATGGTATCCATCATACCAGGCATAGAGGCACGAGCCCCAGATCGAACTGAAACCAGAAGTGGGCTTTTGCGACTTCCAAATTTTCGCCCCATCTGTTTTTCGACTCGCGCCAGTGCTTCTTTAACTTGACGCTCAAGTAGCTTTGGGTAAGTTTTATTGTTACCGTAATAAAAACTACAGACTTCAGTAGAAAGTGTAAAGCCCGGAGGAACAGGTAAACCCAATTTGGTCATCCCATGCAGATTGGCTCCCTTGCCACCCAGAAGATTCTTCTGGGTCTCGTTCCCATCTGCTTTACCGTTTCCAAATGAAAAAACGTATTTACTTCGGCCCCCTGTTGAAGGGGTTACTTCTCGTCTAGGGCTGGTGATTCCAATTTTCAAACTTTTCTTTGATATAGTGCCCGAGGTTTTCAACAGCGATCCTTTCTTGGGCCATGCTATCTCGGTGTCGGATGGTGATTGTGTGGTTTGTGAGGGTGTCATAGTCGATCGTAACTCCAAAGGGTGTACCGATTTCATCCTGTCGACGATACCGCTTGCCGATTGATCCCGCGTCATCGGTTGTCGCACGGAATTTCTTTTTCAAATCTTGGTATATTTTATCAGAATATTCAAGCAATTCTGGTTTTTTCATTAAAGGGAAAATAGCGACTTTATAAGGAGCCATAGTGGGATGAAATTCTAGCCAAGTCCTGTCTCCATCAAAACGGTATGCATCGGCGAGTGTGACTAATAATGTTCGATCACAGCCTGCCGAAGTTTCCACTATGTAAGGGATGTAGCGTTCCTTTCCTGCTTCGTCAAAATACTCAAGCTTTTTCCCACTAAATTCTTGGTGTCTGCTGAGGTCAAAGTTGGTTCGATTATGAATGCCTTCAAGCTCTTGCCATCCAAATGGAAATTCATATTCAATATCAAAAGCAGCTTTGGCATAATGGGCTAATTCACCATGCCCATGTTCGTGAAAACGGAGTTTGTTTTTTCGAATCCCATTGTCAAGATGCCACTGAATTCGAATTTGTTTCCATTTTTCGAACCACTCCATATCGGTGGATGGCTTAACAAAAAATTGCATTTCCATTTGTTCAAACTCACGCGTTCGAAAAATAAAATTTCCTGGAGTGATTTCATTTCGAAATGCTTTTCCGATTTGGGCAATCCCAAACGGCACTTTCTGCCGAGATGACTGCTGAACATTGACGAAATTAACATAGATGCCTTGAGCTGTTTCTGGGCGAAGGTAAACAATGGAAGCGGAGTCTTCTAATGGGCCCATGTGTGTTTTAAACATGAGATTAAATTGACGCGGCTCTGTCAGCTCCCCACCGCAAGAAGGGCATTTTTTTTCTTCTATTACTTTTGCATCTACTTTATCTGCGCGAAATCGGGATTTACATTTTTTGCAGTCAATCAGAGGATCAACAAATCCCGCGACATGTCCTGAGGCTTCCCACACGCGAGGATGCATCAGGATGGCTGCATCGAGTCCCTCAATATCTTCGCGGTCAGTCATGGCCTTCCACCAGCGCTCTTTAACATTACGTTTGAGCTCAATTCCAAGTGGGCCGTAATCCCAGCAGGCATTGATACCACCGTAAACTTCACTGGAAGGAAATACAAACCCACGTCGTTTACAGAGGGAAACCAATTCCGCCATATCTTTCAGGTCTTGGGCAGGTCCCTTGGGTGATTCTTGTGCTGGCTTAACTCCATCATTTGATAAATCGCTCATATGTGATTGGGATAGCAAAGCTTATGAGTGAGCGCAATACTAGAAAATTCTGCATTTATTTCAATAAAGTCTATACCTTATGGACTTCGTGAAATTTTGCATATATGTTACCGAGCTGGATCAGCTCATGATGAGTCCCTTTTTCGACAACTTCCCCATCTTTTAGGACCAAAATTTGATTGGCGTGACGAATCGTGGAGAGTCGATGTGCAACCATAAGCGTTGTACGATTGCTCATCAGCTCCTCTAATGCGATTTGGACTGCGCGTTCTGACTCTGTGTCCAGACTCGATGTGGCTTCATCTAATATGAGAATCGGCGCGCTTCTTAAGAACGCTCGTGCAATAGAAATTCGTTGTTTTTCACCGCCAGAAAGCTTTTGGCCTCGGTCTCCAATGATGGATTGAAAGCCGTCCGGTAGATGGTTGATAAAATCAAGGGCATGGGCTCTTTTCGCAGCCTCATGAATTTCTTCGTGACTGGCGGATAGGTGACCGCATCGAATATTTTCTTCGATAGTATCATTGAAAAGAAAAACATCTTGGCTGACGACTGCGATCATCCTGCGCAAGTCATCTAGCGCGAGTTCTCGGATGTCCTGACCATCAATTTGTATACTTCCTTCAGTGACATCAAAAATTCTGGGTAAAAGACTTACTAATGAGCTTTTTCCTGCACCGCTGGCGCCCACAATGGCAATTGCTTGTCCACGGGGAATTGAGAAACTCACTTTCTTTAAAATAGGGCGAGTAGGGGCATCAGGATAAGCAAAAGATACACTCTTGAGTTCAATGCTATTTTTGAGGTGATTGACTGGTTGAGGACTTGGGGATTCATAAAGATGAGGTTCCCATTGTAAAATTTCGTTCATTCGATCGCACGCGACAGAAGCTTGGTGAAGTTTGATATTTACGTCATTCATCATGCGGATGGGATTCATCATCATCGCAAATGCAGTGAAAAAACCAAAAAGGTCTCCCGGTGTCATTTTTCCAACAAGGACTTGTAACCCACCAAAGTAAATGATCGGAGCTAGGGCGCAGGCAGTGAGAAATTCAACTAAAGGATGAGAGACTTCTTCTAGAAGTGACGTCTTCAAGAGTAGGCGGGCATTTTGTTCATTTTTATCTTCAAATTTCTTGAATACATACTTTTCTAGCCTGAATGTTTTAATAATTCGAATGCCGGTAAAGCTCTCTTGGAGAATGGAATAAAGTTGTGCATTCACTCCGGCCATACGAGAGATATAGCGTTTTAGATTTCTACCCGTAGCGGTAAATACCCACGCAAGAATAGGAATGATCAATACGGTAATCAGGGTCAATCGCCAATTCAGTTTGAGGGCATAGCCGAAAAGAAATATTAAAGTAATCGGCTCTCGAATGACCACATTAATACAAGAGAGTCCTGTATCAATATATTGAGGATCTACACTGGTCCGCGAAATCAGCGTTCCGGTGCTTTGTGCCGTAAAATAATCGGCCGAAAGACCTAGGAGATGATTAAAGATTTGATCTCTAATTTTTTGATTCACTCGAATAATCAGCACTCTCAAAAGGTAGTAATGAAAAAATCTAATCACGAAGTTGAGTGCATAGAGTCCGATGATTGCTGCTGGAAAAAGGATGAGTTTTGATGCGTCTTTACGAACTAAGAGATCATCTAACATATATCGAACGACCGGAGCGGGGCCAAGTCGGATTGCCGATAAGGGAATGGCTAATGCTGTGCTGCAAATAATAATCCACAAATAAGGGCGTAAGTACGGCTTAAGTTTTAATAAAGATTGCATGTATGTACCAAGTTTAAAATAATCGCATAAAATTGAAATCAATTCGAGTGTAGTGTTAATAGAAGTTTAAATTTATGCTAACTTCCTCCGCATGGCAAAAGTTTTAGTAGTGGGTGGAGCAGGCTATGTAGGAAGTACAACCGCTGCGTGGCTTGTAGACACGGGACATGAGGTGTGGGTTTTAGATGATCTTTCAACAGGGCATCGGGAGCTGGCTTTAGGAAAAGGCTTCTCTTTAGGTCAGGCAGGAGATACGGCTTTAGTTTCTAAGTTAGTGTTGAAAGAAAAGTTTGACTGTGTGATGCATTTCGCCGCGCGAAGCTTGGTGGCTGAAAGCACAAAAAAACCAAAAGAGTATTTTGAAAATAATGTCCAACAAACTGAGAAGCTTCTAGACGTTCTTTTAGATCTAGGGGTTCGTAATTTTATCTTTTCTTCCACCTGCGCAATTTTTGGAGACCCGGGAGAGGCTGCAATTCACGAAAATTTACCTAAAAAACCTTTAAATCCTTATGGTGAGACCAAGCTTGAAGTGGAGAAGATGCTTGAAAATCTTTCTCAGAAAAGGGGATTGAGGGCTATTTCCCTCCGTTATTTCAATGCTGCGGGCGCGGAACCTCAGTTCAGAGTGGGAGAGTGGCACGAACCGGAGACGCATTTGATCCCTCTGGTTTTGAAGGCAGCTGCACAGGATGAGGCTGTCAAGGTTTATGGGACAGATTATAACACTCCAGATGGGACATGCATTCGTGACTATATTCATGTTTGGGATTTAGCCGCAGCTCATGCCGCTAGTATGGAGCGGTTGCTCACTTACAATAAGAATGAGGGGGGGGTGTTTGAAGCATATAATTTAGGAAGTGAGAATGGGTTTTCTGTTCGTGAAGTGATCCGTGCCTGTGAGGAAGTCACAGGGAAAAAAATTAAAGTAATCGAAGAAAGTCGGCGTCCGGGAGATCCTCCTAAACTTGTGGCGGATTCAACAGCTGCCCGAAAGGTTTTGGGATTTGGAGCTCGGCCCACCCAAGTTAAAAATATCCTATCTTCTGCATGGGAGTGGGAAAAGAAGCGCTCAAAGATTTTAAGAAGAGCTGTGTTTTTAGATCGAGATGGTACTTTAAATGAAGACCCCGGCTATCTGAGTGATCCTGCACAACTTCGGTTGCTGCCTCAGGTGGGTGAAGCTTTATCTATGCTCAAAAAGGCTGGCTACTTGTTGGTCGTCATATCCAATCAGTCAGGGGTGGGGCGCGGATTGATTGATCAAGCGGTTCTGGCGGAAATTCATAAAAAATTGGACACCCTTTTATCGGAATGGTCAGTGAGGATTGATCACTATGAGCTTTGCTTTCATGTCCCCCAAGATCACTGTGAATGCCGAAAGCCTAAGCCCAAGCTGCTTTTGGATGCTGCACTTAAATTACAAGTTGATATTTCTCAATCTTATATGATTGGCGATAAAGGCTCTGATTTGGGTGCGGGTAATGCCGCTGCCTGCAAAGGGTCCATTCTGGTTCGTACTGGGGAAGGTTCAGTTACGGTCAATCAGCTCGAATTGGGTGAAGCCGCTTTTATTGGTGAGTCATTAATGCAGGCTGTGCACTGGATTCTAAGCCAAGAAAACGGAGTGTTTTGAGGGGTTTTTGATCGAATCCTGGCAAGTGATAAACATACAGGGCTTCAATAAATTGAAATAACTGTTTATGGTCTTGGCTTGATGCCCGTGCATGTAAGAGGATCTGCCGGATAGGTAATCTTAAACTCAGCTGAAAGTCTTGAAGGGCTAATGGCTTTAGCCTGAGTAAAGAATGTTGGAGAATTTTTGCATCTCTCTCTTTTATATGCCGAATTTCTTGATGACGACATTGAGAACAAATCCAACCCGCGTTTGCAATAATGCAGGTGAGTTCTTGATTCGGATCAACATCTTCCAACGCGACGTTGCATTGGATACAAGCATAAAGGCGGGGCTGACTTCCGCTCCATTGAAGTACTTTTGCTAGGTAGGCGTTGAGTAAAGTAATCTCACTGTTATTTATTTGAGCTTCATTCAAGGTGGAAAGGGCATTCGAGTGAAGTCGAAAGAGATCTAAACAGACTTCATTTTGAGGCGCGAGTTTAAGTAGGAGTTCATTAAATGCGCTTGCTAGACAAAACTTTATGAAATCTTTACGTATTTCCTCAAATGGTTCGCGGATTTGAGCTTCTGTAAGATGATAGAGTTCGGAGCCTGGTTTCAATGTAAATGCCCACTCACTTGCGGCAAAGGGCTCAAGTGTGCCACCAAAGCGTCTGGATTGAACCGAGTTTTTAGCCATAGCGGTAATTTGGCCGTGCTCTTGCGTGAGAGCCGTAACGATTTTATGCCGCTCCTCATAAAGGACAGAGCGTAGAACTATGGCTAAATCGCGTTTGGGATGCATCCGCGTATTCTTAACAGAAATAGACATTCGACGGGAGGAAATGTATTATTTAATGAATGACCCATCAATCTTGGACTGTTCATAAGTTCGGGGGAACGAGTGTCGCAAATTCCCACCAATACAAAGTCGTTTCAAAAATTATCGATAATCAACCCGGAGAACTAAAAGCGGTGGTAGTCTCTGCGATGAGCGGTGTGACTAATAGTTTGATTGAGTTGGTCGAGAACGCAAAAAAGCAAAATAATATTTATTTAGATCAGCTTAAAAAAATAAAATTAAAACACCATCAGACCATTCAAGAGCTTCTTCCAGAAACGCACTGGCCACCTCTTTTAAGTAAGATAGATGCCGATTGTGGAGAAATTGAAGAGATCCTACGAGGGATTTTTTTAACACGTGGCTACTCTCACCGTACCCTGGAAATGATCTCGGGTTATGGGGAGCTTTGGTCTGCGCAGTTTTTAAATGCCTATTTGAAGTCTAATCATATTCAATCCGATTGGTTGGATGCGAGACAAGTTCTTGTCGTGGATGTGGTAGACAAGATGGTTTCAGTGGATTGGAACACCTCTCGAAAAAAAATGGACGAGTGGTTAAAAAGAAATCACAGTCAAATTCTTATCATTACAGGTTACGTTGCATCTTCTGCCGATGGAGTGCCTACGACGTTAGGTAGGAATGGGAGTGATTTTTCGGGCTCGATTTTTGGCGCACTCTTGAATGCTTCTATGATTACGATTTGGACTGATATTGATGGCGTGATGAGTGCTGACCCTCGCCTAGTTCCAGAAGCGGTAGTCCTTGACGAAATGTCTTATAGCGAGGCGACTGAATTAGCCTATTTTGGTGCGAAGGTCCTTCACCCTAGTACGATGATGCCTGCAATAGATGGTAAAATTCCAATTTGGATTCGAAATACTTTCAATCCATCATTTCCAGGAACACAAATTCATGATTTGAATCAAAGTAATCATCAGGCCATCAAGGGGTTTGCTACGATTGATGGAATGGTACTCATCAACCTTGAAGGTACTGGAATGCTTGGAGTGCCAGGAATTGCTAAGCGTCTTTTCGGAGCACTCCATGAAGTGGGTATCTCCGTAGTCATGATCTCGCAAGCGGGTTCAGAGCATTCAATCTGTTTTGCAGTTTCACAAAGTGATTCCGATCTTGCTAAAAAAACGGTTGAAACAGCATTTTTCGCAGAGATTCATCATAAACTGATTCAAACAATCAGCATTATCAAAGATTGCAGTATTCTTTCTGCAGTAGGTGATAATATGGTGCATCATGCAGGCATTTCTGGAAAATTTTTTAGTGCTCTAGGAAAAGCCGGGATCAGTGTTAAAGCGATTGCTCAAGGGTCATCGGAGCGAAATATTTCCGCAGTGATCGACCGCACTCAACAGAGGCGCGCATTAAGAGCAGTTCATTCTGCATTTTATCTATCAAATCAAACGATTTCTATCGGTTTAGTAGGACCTGGAAGTATCGGCGGAACTTTTCTAAATCAGCTTCAAAATGAACTGGTACGATTGAAATCAAATTTTAAAATTGATCTGAGAGTTCGTGGGATTATGAATTCAACTCAGATGATTTTATCGGATGATCCTATTGATTTGAAAACTTGGAAGCAGCAACTCAATGCCTCTTCTACGAAAATGGATTTGGCCACTTTTGTAGATCACGTTTATGCAGATTATTTACCCCATGCAGTGATCATTGATTGTACGTCGAGTGCGAAGATTGCCGATCAATATGTAAGTTGGTTGGAAAATGGGCTTCATATTATAACTCCAAATAAAAAGGCGAATGCTGGCAGTATGGAGTTCTACAATAAATTACGGGATGTTTCTCGTTTGAAAAATAGGCATTTTCTTTATGAAACGAACGTTGGAGCAGGACTGCCTATTATCAATACTTTACGTGACTTAATTCAGACTGGAGATCAAATCTTTCAAATTGAGGGGAGCTTATCTGGAACTTTATCCTATTTATTTAATCACTTTAATCCCCAGACGCCATTTTCTAAAATTGTTCAGGATGCTCAAGCAAAAGGATATACTGAGCCCGATCCTCGTGATGATTTGTCGGGAACAGATGTAGCTAGAAAGCTAGTCATATTAGCGAGAGAAATCGGGCTTTCGTTAGAGCTGAATCAGATCGAGGTGGAGAGTCTGGTTTCTTACTCGGATGACTACATGTCACAATTACTCTTGGCTGCTACCCAAAAGGGAGAAGTCATTAGATATGTGGGAATGATTGAGGTTCAGGGTAAGGGTCAGGGTCATACTCGGGCTTGGGGTAAGGCTCAAGTGAAGCTCAAGTCTTATCCAAAAGACCATGTATTTGCTCGAACCACAGGTACAGACAATATTGTGGCTTTCAAGACGGAGCGGTATTTCCAGCAGCCCTTGATCATCCAAGGACCGGGAGCGGGGCCAGAGGTGACAGCAGCGGGGGTATTTGCGGATTTACTCAGGCTGATGTCTTATTTGGGCGGCTCATCATGAGAAAGACTGCTGTCGTATTTGCTCCTGCAACGATTGCCAATGTAGCGGTGGGATTTGATATCCTCGGCTTTCCAATAGAGAGCGTGGGAGACCAGATTACTGTGGAGAGAGTGGAAGTTCAGCAAGGTCAACTCCCTGTGAGCATTTCCGAAATCCAAGGAGTTGAAACAGCTCTTCCCAAGGATCCTGCTCAAAATACTGCGACAGTAGGGCTTCTGCAACTGGTCAAGGATTTAAAACTCACTCATGGTTTCCGAGTTTCAATTAGAAAGGGAATTCCTCTTGGGTCAGGAATGGGCGGCTCTGCGGCTTCATCAGTAGGGGCACTTGTCGCGGCAAATGCGTTGCTAGACGTGTCATTGTCGAAAGATGTTTTATTGAAGTATGCATTAATGGGTGAATACGTCGCGAGTGGTTCAGCGCATCCAGATAATGTGGCACCCTGTCTTTATGGTGGTCTGACTTTAGTGAGCGCCATAGATCCTATCGCAACGATCTCTATCCCGTTTCCAGCCGAGATTATTTGCGTTTTAGTTCATCCACACATTCGATTAGATACGAGGGTTTCTCGATCTGTGCTTAAACCTGAGATTCCAATGACTGCCTTTGTGCGCCAGTCTGCAAACTTGGCGGGATTTATAGCGGGGTGTTTTCAAAAGGACTTAAAACAGATTGCAAAATCTTTGCAGGATGTCATCGTTGAGCCTCAAAGAGCTGCACTCATTCCAGGTTTTCATTCTGTCAAAAAAGCTGCAATTCAAGCGGGTGCTCTCGGCTGTTCAATCTCGGGATCAGGACCATCGATTTTTGCGTGGACAAAGAATTCAGAGGTAGCTGCAAAAGTGAGGAACGCCATGATGGGTAGTTTAAAGAATGAAAATGTTGAGGCCGATAGTTGGATCTCTCCCGTGAGTCAGCAGGGTGCGCGGTTGATCTGATGAAGTATTTTAGCACTCGAGGGAATGTTGAGCCCGTTCGATTTTCTGAAGCGCTGAATCAAGGGTTGGCTTCAGATGGTGGGCTTTTTATTCCTGAATCCATCCCTGTTTTTGAAAGCAGCAATTTCAAATCAACTTTAAAAGTTTCTGAGTTGGCTCAAATCTTGATGAAACCTTGGCTAGAGAAAGACGTATTACAGGAAAGACTCCCTGAAATTTGCGAAGAAGCATTTAATTTTCCGGTTCCACTTCATTTTCTGGATCATCACACTGCGCTCTTAGAACTCTTTCATGGCCCCACTGCTGCATTCAAAGATTTTGGCGCAAGATTTCTTGCTGGAGCTGTTTCAAAGCTTCCTTCTTCGCATCGACGCACCGTTTTAGTGGCTACTTCTGGAGATACTGGGGGGGCGGTTGCTGCGGCATTCTTTGGAAAGCCAGCGTTTGATGTCGTGATCCTTTATCCAAAAGGGAAAGTATCTGCTCGACAAGAAAAACAACTCACCTCTTGGGGGCAGAATGTCAAAGCCATAGCAGTACGAGGCGATTTTGATGATTGTCAAAGGTTGGTTAAAGAAGGGTTTGCTGATCAGCGATGGAAAAATGAAAAAGGACTTTTCTCTGCCAACAGTATCAATATTGGAAGACTTTTGCCTCAATGTGTTTATTACGCTTATTCAAGTTTGAAATTTTATCAGCAGCGAGGAATAGCTCCAGGTGTAATTGTACCTACGGGAAATCTAGGTAATGCCATGGCGGCCTTATGGGCTAAAAAAATGGGATTTCCGATAGGTAAAGTAGTGTTAGCGACAAATGCTAATCGACCCATTTCTGAGTTTTTGAAAACTGGAGTTTGGAAACCTCATCCAACTGTTTCAACCCTTGCTAATGCTATGGATGTGGGGAATCCAAGTAATATAGAACGACTCATTCACCTTTACCCACAACATAAAGACTTAGTCCGAGACGTAGATTCCTTGTCGGTGAGCGATAAAGAAATTTCTGAAACCATTCGAAATGGCGTGAAGCGTTGGGGGCAAGTATTTTGTCCTCATACTGCTACAGCTGTTTTTAAGCGAGAAAAACTAGGTTCTGGAAATTGGATCGTTGTTGCGACAGCCCATCCAGCGAAATTTGATACGATCGTAGAGCCGCTCATTGGGCGCCCTGTCGAAATTCCACCTGCGCTTCAAGAGATTCTCTCGCGGCCTTCTCATTTTAAAGAAATTGCTCCGACTCTAGATGAATTGAAGCTAATACTCGCAGTAGCTTAATTGTCACTGAACCCATCAGATGAATATGCTTTGACCCCAGAAGATTAAATAGGTAATCAAACATCCGGCGTGAGGAAGATGCCCGAGGAAGATGTGAAATGAGCGTGCTCTACCAAGTTGAGAATCTTCGATTTCAATATGAGCTAGGACTGCAAAATGTGAAAGCCCTGAGAGGAGTGACCTTTTGCGTCGAGTCAGGGGATTTCTTTTGTTTGAATGGTCCTTCTGGAAGTGGAAAAAGTACTCTTCTTCATCTTTTAGGACTGATCGAGCCGATTCAATTCGGGCATATTTTCTTTGCCGGACGTGATTTCAAAACTTTGCGAGAACGTGATAAAAGCTGGATCAGGCAGTTTAAGCTCGGTTTTGTTTTTCAAAATTTCCATTTATCGTCCGTCCTTACAGTCGAAGAAAATGTGGAATACTTTCTTTTTCGCCAAGGGTTAAAATTTCGTGAACGATCTCATCTTGTCCGACAAGCTCTGAGTTGGGTTGGGCTCTGGGAACATCGGAAGAGGAAATCATGGGAGATGAGCAGTGGTCAAAGGCAGAGGGTGGTGATTGCCCAAGCGATTGCAAAAAGACCCAGTGTGATTCTGGCCGACGAGCCAACTGCAAGCCTAGATCAAAATATGGGCTTTGAAATCATGAAACTTTTTAAAGAACTGAATCGAAAATCCGGAATGACTTTTATTCTTGGAAGCCACGATCCAATGGTTCTCAGTTTGTGTTCTAAAAAAAATTATTTGTGTGGCGGGGTGCTTTCTTCATAGGAGTGGGATCATGCTTTTTAATTTGGCTCTTCGAAGGCTCCGACATGATATTCATAGAACTATTGGAATGTTACTCATCATTGCAATGGGATGCGGATCTTTATTTATCTTAAGCGGTATGGAACAGGGAGTGATCAATCAATATCGAGAAAACCGGATTTCGGATGGGTTGAGGTCTCAGATCTTGCTCATCCAAATGGCGCTATTCGCGATTGTTTTTCTTGTAGTTTTCAATGCGGTTTTAAGAACTGTGATGGAACGAAAGCGGGAAATTGGAAATCTCCGAGCTAATGGTGAGTCTGTAGCGGGGATTGTGGCGCTGTTGATGTATGAAGGACTGGCTTTAGGATGCTTGGGGAGTCTTTCTGGAATTCTTGTGGCTTTTTCTCTATCTAAAATATTTTTTAGAGACGGAATTTTAATGCCGCTTGTACGTGAGTCCTCTCCTCAGTTTTATGTTATGCTTGAATTTGAACCTGTGATGGGCTTGGCTGCATTTGTCTGGGTGGTTTGTATAGTGGTAGCTGCAACTCTGTTTGCCGCAAGTCGAGTTTGCCGTACTTCAATTGCAGACAGTTTTAACACGCGCTGAGTACAGCACCCATAAACTGATTAAAAGATTCAGTTTCGATCTGTCGGAGCTGTTCGAGTAGCTGTTCAATGCCAGGGTATGATTTCTTAAGATGATTTACAACGGCTTGAAGATGTTTATCTTCGTCACGAACGATGCTTGACAGCCGTCCAGACACTCCAAATTTATTTAAATAAAGATCGTAAAACGGGTATACTTTTGCCGCTCTTTCTTCGATGAGTAAGGTTGTAATTAGGTAATTTCCCCATTCATCTTTTTTAGGTAACGCTTTCTCAACGGCACGATCAACCGTTTGAATGTAGGCTCTACCTTCTGAACCTGCAATCAAATGGTCTTCCCCATAAGTATCTAGAGATTGATCACTGAGCTTGAGAGCCAGTTGTTTTAGAATTTGTGCATGGCGGAGTTCTTCCGAAATATGTGAAAGAAGCTCTGAAGTGATTGAGCGATCTACTTGGCTTTTTACGATTTTTCGAGCACCAATGTATTCCAATAAGCTCATTGTATTAATAAATCGAGCATGTAAATCGATTCGATTGTCTAAATGGCTCAAGACTTCTTCAAAATTCGCCATCGTGCTTCTCCATGATTTTCGGAAACATACTTGTACCAGGAGTAGGATGCAATGCCTATCAGCAAAATAGAAGTCAGACTATGAAGAGTGACACCCGAGTAGGGCTGCATTTTGATTTGTTTCCATTCTAAGAGCATCAGTCCACTGCATACTGCTAGTGGAATCAGTCTAAATTGGGATCGAATAAAATATCGATAAATCAACCAGAAGTAAAAACCCATAATGAGTCCCTGGAGTGCCCAAGTGGAAATATTTTGTATTTCAATTCCACT
This sequence comes from Oligoflexia bacterium, assembly GCA_963758495.1. Taxonomy (GTDB): domain Bacteria; phylum Bdellovibrionota; class UBA1018; order UBA1018; family UBA1018; genus CAVWVI01. The sequence continues at coordinate 1,089,840 of CAVWVI010000003.1, read as the reverse complement.
TAGAACAAAGCCAAAAAAGAATAAAAAGAAAAAGCTGAAAATATGACCATGGTTCCTAGATACCCGTAATCGCTCGGACACTAGACCTACAATTGAAAAAATGAGTGTAAATAAAAGCCATTTTCCTAGGGAATGGAATCCTGATAAAATTGGAAAGTATTCATCCAATGCACTTATTTTTCCAATGCTGGGTAATTGAGATGAAAAGATCTGTGAGGTCAGGCCAAATAGGGTGACCCCAAGTATTCCGATTGAAAATCCTTGAATCAATTCCTGAGTTAAACTAGATGAGTCTTGAGCTTTTGTAGAAAATTGAGACTGTTGGTAAACATAGCTCAAGAGGAGCGCGAAACTACTCGAGAGGAGTAGAATTCTCACTAGACTAAAGCCGACCCAAGTCAATATCTGATTAAATAGGGGTTGATCCGTAGAGAGTTGTGCGAAACTTGACGGGATTCCATTGAGTAAATTAACAGTCTGTATAAACAAAATAATACCAAAAGTAATAAAAAAGACTTCTGATTTCAGATTTTTCTTTGTCCAACTCAATAAGGCGGAAATCATACCCAATAAGAAGATGATTCCAAGAGTGATGGATGAAAATAGTTTGACAAGATTCAGCATGTTTTCGCGATTTCGTTCATTTCGAGACCATTCTTCCGGAATAAAAATAAAGCGTTTGGAAGAAATAGGCTGATCTCCTGCGATTCTGACGCCTATTCTTGCATCCCCGCTCTTCAAGTGAATGGAGGGATCGGAAAAAACGAAAAGCCAATCTGTTCGGGCGGGAAGTTTTGATGCGATGCTTGAAACTTCGACTAAGGCCTTCGAATTGAGCCCATAGATTTTTGCAATTGCGGTGAGTGCAGTTTCGCGAACCGGCTCTTGTTCAAGCGATACTCCCTTTCTTGCCTCTGGCAGCTCATGCTGAATTCGAAAGAGTTCTCCTTTTTTTGCGATGTAAACACGATACTCTTCGGCGCGTTCTTCAACGCTGGTGTTAAAACGAACGAAACGAACCATCCAGAGTGGAGGTGGTAAGTAATTGCCCATGAGCTTTTGATAACGTTCGGGTCCTTCTGTTTTCCAGATAAAGCTTTCTTCACTTCCAATTCCCGATAAGGTTGTAGCAAGGGCTTTCCAGTCTGACGTTAAATGAACTCCCGACTCTTCTAGAGCTTTGCGGGAAAGGGTGATTGCTTGATCCCGATTCACATCCAGAGGGAGCGCATTATTTTTAAAGTTAAAGCCAAATATCCAACCCATGAGGCAAATAAAGCTCATGACGGAAAATGTAGTAGTTACCCATGGATTGAGAGGAGATAAGGCCTTTTGCTTGTGATCCACTGCTGAGTCCGAACGCGCTTTTTTAGGTTTCCATCCACCATTATATTCTAAAGGTTTGAGTTCGCTCCAGCGACCCGTTCGCAGTCGAGCGATTAAGATCATCCAAAGAGGAGTCAGGGAGACTAGGATGACGAAAGCTCGGTCCCACCAGATACCGCGGGTCGAGGCAGCAAAAAGCGGCATGGCAAAGGAGATGGCGTCAAAAGTGAAATGTAAGATAATCCCAGGTAGTAGCCCAAAAAGTAAGTAGATCCCACCAAACATGCAGGATGGAATAATCAACTCGACTACACGAGCATAAGAAGGTTGAGCAGGATAGTTCGCATGAGCTGCGGCAAAGATGAGCACTTGAAGCACAAATCCAAGGCCAATCCATTTTTTGCGATTTCCAAACTTCTCTCCAATCAGAGCAGCACTGGCAAGGGGTACGGCTCTAAAGAGGGATTCTTCCCAGAATCCAGCGTGAAGTGAGTTTGAAATGGAAGTAAACCAAGGCCAATAGGTCGCTAAACTATCAGGATGAAAAAGAATGTCTGAAGGGCTCCACCATCCGAGATATTTTCCACCAAAAATATAAATAATAACCACAAAGGCGAAGAAGAATCCGACACTGAGATAACCGCCTAAAGTTCGACCCAATATTGAGTATGAACTTGCATTTTTCACGGCCCAGATTCGCCAAAGTTGGGGATGTTGTGGAAAGGCACGTCGGGATAAGCTTTCTGCAGCCATAAAAGAAATCGTGAGTAAGATGAACTCGGAGAGAAAGAGGACTAACCCACTTGCGGCCTTCTGCAATAAGAAGCCAGTCGACGAAAGTGCTGTATCATAATTCATCCAGGCTAAGGGAAGCTGATTGATTTGCTCGAAGAGTTGAAATGCCGCTACAATGAATGCACAGAGCATCGGAGTTTTCCAGATGACCCAACGCTTACGAGCGAGAAAAAACAATCCCATTCCGCAGCCACCCAAGAGGTAAAAAATGGCCATTGCTATGCTCGCGACTGAGCTAATTGTATTATTGGCAGATCGCATTTCCGCATAACGGCGTGAAAAAGTTTCAGGAATTTTGATAAAGTTTTCTATTGTAGTAAGCCGATTTCCACTCACGACTAATTTCAAGCGATATCGTCCTTCACCTAGTTGATCATTCGGGCGCTCATAAATAAAGGTATGATCGACGCGATGGCTAGATCTGATTTCGTGAGATTTTTCTACTAATTTAAATTCCTTAAGAGGGACGCCCCAGTCTTGGATTGCAGAAGCTTCAGCAATCGACAGTGCTTGTGTAATTGATAATGCCGGGCCGGGTAAGGTTTCAGGTAATTTTTCGTCAAATCCATAAAACTGTCCGCGAGGTGTGAATTGAATTTCTGTTTCACCGGTCCTATTCTCGGCAAAGTGTCTCACTCGCCAGGTATAGAAAGAATATAGACCTGATTTGAGCACTCGGGAAAAGGCGGCGTTTCCGCCTTCAGTTAGTTCAATAAAATTCTGAGCTTCTTCATCTACATCGAAACTGATGGCCTGTCGAAATTTCGCCGGCTCCCAGTGATTGCGGATAGCGATTTCGTTCGCTCGTTTAAGCGCACTCTGACGGTCCATTTTGATATCAAGATTAACCATGGGAAATGCTTTTGGATAAAAGTGAACAGCTAAATAAGTGCAGATCATGCAAATAAAAAGCTGGGTTATCCAAAAGGCCGGTCTACGTGTGATATTTTTCAATTCCATCGTAGATGATCTTATTCGATTCGCTAAGAAAGCGGAAGTCTCAGAAAGTACTTAGTGAGAGTGCTTAATTTTTTAAATGATTTCCTTCAAAAACCAAGGATGACCCTGGTTTCATTTCTTTCATAGGAATTTTAAACTTGGCTAAAGCACGACTGAATGAGTCGGTATTTTGAATCAATATCGGAAAAGTCTTAAAATGATGGGGAACAACCTGTTTGGCGTGAACGGCGTAGGCAGCTTTTGCTGCCATTTCTGGAGTCATGCCAAAATGTCCCCCGATATTAATGAGTGCAAGATCAGGAGCATAAGTATCTCCTATGAGTTTCATGTCTGAGAAATAAGCGGTGTCCCCAGTATCATAAAGGGTCGGACCATTTTTAATCTTTATGACAAATCCGCCAGGGTTTCCGCCGTATGCCATAGGCTGTGTTGCATCTGGAACATCCATTCCACTCGAATGAATGGCGGGAGTCATCGCTACGGTGATTTCCCCCTGCGCGAGTTGGATTTCTCCTCCCAAATTAAATAACGTATCGTAGCCCGCTTGATCTTTTGGATAACCGAGAAGTCTGACCATATTTGTACCCAATTCGAAATTTGTCACAAGCTTGGCCCCAGTTTTTTTTGCAAGTTCTACTGCATCACCCACATGATCTGAATGCCCATGAGTCACTAAAATGAAATCTGCCTTCTTTATGTCACTGATAGGGTCTTTATTGTTGGCGGCGTCAGGATTGAGTGGATTATGGAGCCATGGGTCAATGAATAAAATTTTTCCGGTGGGTGTGATCACTTTAAAGGCAGCGTGTCCATACCACGTGATGCGAGTTTCAGCCGCATAGGAGTAAGCGCAAATGCAACTGAAATTGAATAGAAGAGTAAGCAAAAATTTTGTTAAGATTTTCATGATGATCCCCTTATTTTTCTATATCTGAATTGACCGGGCTCTGCAAAGTTTTGCTATTTTTCCAGTTAGGCCGGATCTAGTCTATCGAAAATAGTGTAATAATGTGGAGATTGGCCGGTCATCTACAGCATTTCGTTGTCATTTTGATGAAATCAGTACACTTTGATGTGACGTTTTTGGTCCCTGACATTGGGGTCGGCGATTTCTGTACACAACCTACAGAGACCTAGCACGGTGAAGGGTGGTGTAGTTGATTTCTGTATGATCTAGTTAGAATTTCCCGGTACGCAAAAGCGTTACGCATTATTAAATGGATTTCTATCATAGACAGGCTAGATCACATCTATTCAGGAACAGACAAGAGCCTGTCATTTGAGCAGTATGCATACGTTCTTTTTATTGATAAAAGTCCTGTCCCAAATTAATCTCGCAGACTTAGAGAGCGATAGCCACAGACAGCAGGAGGTCCTCCAAAATGAGTATTTTTTTTCATGCTCGATTGATCGCATTCTTGCTTTTTATTTTACTCATAAGCGGATGTGCAACTCCAACTCACACCGTCGACCTTTATCCAAATGAGTCAGACCCTCAACATAATACTACTGCTTATCAAGCAAAAGATGGGACGACTTCTCCCGCTACTGAAAGTGATGCGGCGTTATCGGCAGGGTTCCAGATCTTACATAAATTGTTTCGACTTCGCTAAAACTGCTAGTACCTACCAGATTAGCTCCCAATGCAATTCCTGTTCAATGTGAAATCATCAACGGCCAATCACAGAGCCCTTGTTCATTCATTTTCATCACTCTTAAGACAGAAAATGGTGAAATAATTTCTCAGGAACGTACTAATAAGGAGGATGAACTTTCATTTATTGTAGATAAGGATCAAAATTATCAAGTCGAGGTTAAAAGTACTCGGTTTTTAGTGGCGTTATTGCCTACTGGCTCTTTACGGGCAGGGTCGAGTGTTCAAGTTAGGCTTCAGCTTCGCAATCCATAAAAGTATTTTTCTAGTTTTGAAACTCAGACTTCTAGGCGCCTAGAGTAAAGATTTGAAGCGGAGAACATTTCCTAGGCTCTTTTCAACTAATTCTTCTAGTTGCAAGTCTCCAATTGGACTACATCTTCTCTCGGTTGCTTGCTTTTTAACTAGTTCTATATTGGCTTTGGGCGACTCCAAATTGCTTATCATCTTCGCATACTTCTTCAAAGCTTCACTGATCATTGTGTTGGTTCGATCCGATAGCACAGGATATACTTTAATCTCAGAAGGTGAATCACTTTGACTTCTAACTTGTATCTGAGGATAGCCGTTTTGATTCAGCAATTCTCTTGCGAGTTTCATGTATCCAGACCTTACATAAATTGTTTCGACTTCGCTAAAACTGATGGGATTTTTAAATACAACTTCATTTGTTATTTTAATTCCACGGGTGCCATAAAGATCAGGAACAGACTTCGGGTCTTTATACAAGCCTTGAAGTTTAATAAAAAAATCATCTGTCTCGTATGGAGTGAAAGACAAACCCTCAATAAATTGCCCGCCAGGCCAGCCAAAGGACAAATGATAATCAAAGCGTGTAAGAATATCAGATTTAAAGATAAGTCGGACTCCATTCCCTAGAGAAGCATCTTCAGCAAATATGGTCTGGTCACTGACAGCTTCTGCTTTATTTGGAAATAGCTGAAGATACGATCCCATGAATGAACCGAATGATACAAGTAGACTGGATTTCGACTCTAATTGATCGAATATATTTGGATCTAAATTTCTGACCTCATCCTTCAGCATGCCCACTCTCCCAGAGGAAGTCATTCTGATGAAAGTACCAAAATTCATATCTTTTCTAAGGACAACTTCCGGATTCATTTTTATAAATGACGCTGCTTCCGAATTTTCTTTTTCAGAAAATTTCGAATGTGGATTCCCTGAAAGTTCGAACAGGTAATACATAATCAGTTCTTGAATTTCTGCGGAGCATTCTTCTGAGTGAATGGGGTCATCACTTTTTTCAAAACAGATAAAAAGCTGTTTGATAGAAGTGTCTACTTCTGGAAGTGATTCCTGTGACTTTGCCACTACCCTCAGAAAGGCTTCTTTTTTATTTTTAGGATTCAAGAGGAAGGGCAAAAAAGGTCGTTCAATCATTGCACTTCTGACTATTGCTTTGGCTACCTTAACCGGTAATTGAGCTGAGGCATGTAAAGAGAATAAAGACGCTGTGAAATAAATAAAAATTAAAAGAACTTTAGAGGATGAGTTTTTAAATGAAGAAAATAACAGCATCATGACCTTCTCTTCTAGCAAATGATCGGATGTACCGCCAATAAATAACGAGCCCCATTGGCTACGGTCAAAGGTCAACGCCTCGAAAGAATATCGCTAATTTTACGTCTTAATAAATAAATCATATGTTAAGTAAATAGATTATATGTTGGTAATTTATAAGTATGCGTAACGAATGATAAAGTACGAGCGGGGCTTTGAAACGAACATAAACTCTATGTATCCGCATTCTTTTTCCTTCATAATATTTTGATTGAGGTCACGGGAATGAGAGTTATATTGCGAAATAGAGTAATGATTTTAGGATTACTAATTTCTTTCAACAACCAAAGTTCATTTGCCCAAGAGAGATGAGGGTCATGGCACGAAGTTTAGTGGTTATTGATGAAAATCTAACGCAGCTTGCACCGGGGATGAAGGCGCTCAATATCCACGTAATTATGCCGAAGCCAGGCGAATCTGATGAAGATATAGCAGACAGACTTTTGGTTAGCCGTATTTTCATTACCCAAAATACAAAAAACTTTCTAAATTACGCGCCTGGATTTTCAATTGGTATTATTGGTCTCGAAGGACTCAAGTTAGTTGACACTGATCCTACAGTGAAAAATAAAACAATTCAGATCATTTTAGATGCTATTATTCAATTTCAGTTGTGGTCAAAGAAGAGCGAATTCTATTTAGAGTTAAAGGAAGACGGGAAGCGCAACTACCAAGATTTCTAAGATGTGTAGATCTAACTCAATATTTATTTGGATGGTCGCATTGATTAGAGAAATATTTTATAACCTACACTCAAAGCTTTTGCCAACCGCTTAGCCATGTTTTTGCCGATAGTTCGTCTGCCATGTTCCATATCGGAGATATGACTTTGTGGAATGCCAAGCTTTTCGGCAAGTTCGTTTTGTGACAGATTCTCTTTGGTTCGAGCTCGTTAACCTGCCTAGTATCTGCAGTTCAGAGAGTACCTTATAAGTGGGTAGCGCCTTTATTTCAGGCATTAGGTAGCTCGAGACTCTCGCTACCGAATAAATATATATTTTAAATTAAAAAATAATACTCTTTCGCAAATGTTGCTAATGCGAATCCGTTCTAAAAAATTAAATTTATCTCTAACGTGCAAGAACCCCGCATTGTTTCCCTTGGTTAGTCATTGTAAGGAAATCATTGGAACAATGAATAAGCCTTTTCCGGTGGGTGTTGACTACTTTATTGGCTACGATCAAAGGTCAACGGCTTGAGAAAATTCGTCAACTTTCCCTTGCTTATAATGTTGCGTGTGTTAGGGATCTGTTTCGAAAAGGGGGATATTATGCTTAGAAAATCGATTTTTTTGGTCTACTTGCTCTAAATCTCGCTCCAATGGCAGCGAATGCGGACTGGCACTGTTCCGGTCAGTGTAGGGTCTATCGTATCGAGCCGAAAGACTACAAGCCCAGGGAGACCTATGATGATCCGACGCTACACTATATAAAGAGGGTGACCTTTGATCTGACGATGGGCTACGACGACGTGAAAACACCGACAGTACTGGGCGAATTCGAAATGACCTTGGAATCATTCGGTGAAACTAAGGAAGGTGCTATTAGGATGTTAAGCGATTATTGCCGTGATCAGGGTTCCGACATGATAGACATTTGGCAAACGCCTGGTAACGGAGTTTGTAGGCCTAGTATTGTGGGAAATCCATCGTGCCAGGAAAGGCAGTAGATTGATTTTTCACAAATAGACGGTGCTGACATACTCAATCTCCAAAATTTTTAATCAAAAATTTTCCCCGGATTGAGCAATCCCTGAGGATCAAGAACTCGCTTAATCCCTTTCATAAGCGCCAGCTCTTGTGGAGTGCGAGAAAATTCAAGTACTGATTTTTTAAGGAGTCCGATTCCATGTTCTGCGGAAATGCTGCCCTGATACTTTTTCACTAAAGCAAAAAGATCTCCGTCGCCTTCATGACAGAGGTTGATAAAAGTTTCTTGATCCATATCTGCCGGTTTCATCGTGTTGACGTGAAGGTTTCCGTCTCCAATGTGGCCAAAAAGAAAAATTTCCAAATCCGCGTGCCGTCTAGCAAGAAGAGGGTACATCTCTGCTACAAAACTTTCGAGATTCGAAATGGGCAAAGCAATGTCATTCTTATGAACAAATCCACGATGGGCTAAAGACTCACTAATTCCTTCTCGAAGACTCCAAAGTTCTTTTGCTTCTCGCGGCGACTGGGCAAATGTCCCATCTTGGACTAAGCCTTTTTCAAATAGCCCTTCAAGCCATCGATCTAATTCACCTTGAATGTTTGAATAAATCGGACGTTCGATCTCAAGTAAAACATAAACGGTGTGAGACCCCTGAAAAGGAGATTTTAATCCTCTGAGTTGAATGACGGATTCTAAGCAGTTTTGAGTTAAAAACTCAAAAGCCATCACTTGAAATGGACTTCGTCTGACCTCGTGAAAAAGCTTCAGAACGGCGGGAATACTTTCCACTGCAAAAAAGAAGACATCACAGGCATTCGGTAATCTGGAAAGTTTTAAGGTAGCTTCTGTTATGACTCCTAAAATCCCTTCGCTTCCAATAAATAGTTGTCGTAGATCAATCCCTGTATTGTTTTTTTCGAGCGCTCCGTTTAACTCTAAAATATCGCCCTGCATCGTGACCACTTGGAGTCCTAAGACCCAGTTGCGGGTCAACCCATAACGGATCACTTTCACCCCACCCGCATTTGTGGCGATATTTCCACCCACTTGGCTGGATCCTTTAGATGCAAAATCGACCGGCCAAGTCAGCCCATGAGGTTCACAATGATGGTGGACTGATTCAGTAACTGCACCTGCTTGAACATGAACCGTTTGAGCGAGTGTATCGACGGGGCTAAGGTGACTCATTCGACTTAAGCTCAGTACCATCTCACTTTTTGCAGCAATGGCTCCCCCTGATAAACCAGTTCTCCCTCCTGATGGAACTACAGGTACATGATGGCGTGAACAGAGAGATAGAAACCGAGATACTTCTTCGGTAGAACGCGGAAAAACCACACCAGATGGATCGGGTTTATTGATGCGAGTCCAATCCTTGCCATAGACTTCACATTCCTCGGGAGACCGAGTCATAAAATCAGATGGAAATAAATCTTTTATCTGAGATAAAAAACTCTTAGAAACGTTTGGAGTCATATTTAATAAAGAATTCTAGTTTTAATAGAGGTTTTAAGGCCTTCAATAGCGGACTTTACTTCAAGAGAAAGGGCTCGATTCGTGTCGATGACCAAGTATCCGATTTCCGCATCTGTCGCGAGCGTTTGAGCTTCGATATTCGCTCCTAGGTCAGAGACGATTCTATTAATTTCCCGGAGAACACCGGGAACATTATGGTGAACATTTAAGATCCGATGGCTATCTTGAGTAGGTGCTAGATCCACTTGAGGGAAATTGTAGGCCCCGGACGTTGATCCTGTGTTTACAAAACGAATCAGTGCAGCGGGTACTTCAGTGCCTATATTCGCCTGAGCTTCCTCGGTAGCTCCCCCGATATGAGGGGTTAATATGACATTATTCAATTTTTGAAGTTCAGTCTTAAATTCATTGCTATTGCTTTCAGGTTCTTCTGGAAAAACATCAATGGCAGCGCCAGCTAAGTGTCCCGACTTCAGTGCCTGGGCAAGTGCAGGGATTTCAACAACAGTGCCCCGGCTTGCATTAATTAAATAGGCTCCACGCTTCATAGTTTGTAATTGTGTAGATTGAATCATGTTAAAAGTTTGTGGAGTAGCGGGTACATGGAGAGTAATAAAGTCACTTTCTTTCAAAAGTTCATTTAGAGAATTACAAACTTTTGCATTACCCAGCGGAAGTTTCGAAATGACATCAAAATATAAAACCCTCATTCCGAGGGTCTCAGCAAGTGTAGATACCTGCGAGCCAATATGACCGTAGCCAATAATTCCAAGAGTTTTGCCCCGAATTTCATAGCAGCCTGCTGAAACTTTCTTCCAGGTTTTACTATGCATTTCATTATTTCTTTGTCCTAGCTGTCTTGCAAGCATGATAATTTCAGCAATCGTCATTTCTGCGACGCTACGAGTGTTGCCGAAAGGGGCATTAAATACTGGGATTCCCTTCGATTTCGCAAATTCTAAGTCGACTTGATTTGTTCCAATACAGAAGCAACCGAGTGTAAGAAGTCTCTTAGCTTCAGCAAGAGCCTCAGCCGTGACCTGCGTTTTACTTCTGATTCCAAGGACGTGGACATCGCGAATCTTTTCTTTCAGTTGATTCGGATTGAGTGCTACAGTGAGGGTTTCAACTTGAAAGCCTTCACTTTTAAATGCCTCTAGGGCAAAAGGATGAATATTTTCTAATAGGAGAACTTTAATTTGATCTTTAGGAAATGAAGTTCGACTCATAGATTGAATATATCTTAAAAATAGAAAGCAAGCGAACGGATTTTGAGATGATTGAGTTTGGAGTTTAAGAAAATGTCGCCGAAATTTCGTGGAAATTCAGATGATTGGTTGGACGATGAAGATTCTTCTCATGCAAGGAGTTTAAGCACGCGTCCAAAAAAAGAGATCATAGCACGTGCATTAGATTTGCCTCCTTCTGAGGCAAATGCAATCGTTGCGGAAGTGTTCCCAAATCAATGCCGCATTAAGTTAGACTTGGATCAATCCGATTTACTTTGTAATTATCGACGAGCGGGAGTGGTGAGTAAATCCAAAGAAAATACTCGAGAAAGAACTCCTGTGGCAGTGGGGGATCGGGTCTTAGTGAGTACTTCGGGAGAATCCAATGGAGTGATTGAGGGTGTTTGCGTCAGAAAGAATTGTCTTTCTCGTCCTGCTCCTGGCCGTGATGGTACCAAGATTCAACATGTACTTGCGGTAAATATCGATGTTTTGGTGATCGTTGCTTCCATTCAAGAGCCTGTTTTTACAACAGGTCTGATAGATCGGTTTTTGGTAGCCGCAGAGGCCGAAGGAATTGAATCCTATATTTGTATGACAAAAAGCGATTTGCTAGATTCAATGGCAAGGAGGCCTTGGGATATTTATCAAAAGCTTGGCTATCGAGTTTTTGAAGTGAGTTCAAAACGGTCATTGGGGTTATCTTCATTACTGGAGCAAATTAAGGAAAAAACTGCCGTGTTTTGTGGTCAGTCAGGTGTGGGTAAAACGTCGCTTCTTCGAGGGCTTCTTGGCTTTAATGTGGGTCGAGTCGCTGAGGTCAATCCTCAGACGGGGAAGGGACGTCATACAACTACAGGAGCAATTCTCTTAGAGGGGCCAAGCGCATCAAGATGGATTGATACCCCGGGTGTAAAAGAATTTGGATTATCTCAAAATTCCCCGCAGACACTTGCGAGTTGTTTTAGAGAATTTCGAGATCTTCATTGTCCTCAAGAAGGGTGTCTTCATTTAAATGAACCCGGCTGCTGTGCGAAGTCATTGGAGCGGTATCCTAGTTATCTTCGAATATTAAATTCCCTGCTCGCTGGAGAGAATTAAGGAACTGTTTACTTTAAATCAAATTGCGTATGGTCCCATGTTTGCACCCTTTCACTGCTTTACTTAGTGTGAGGAGAATGGGGTTGAGTAGGGGGAGAAGGCATTGGTTTAGTTTTAAGAATTCCGGTATTTCCCTTATTGAATACCCGGCACTGCCTGGTACGTCTTTGATGAGAAGTTCGCTCCTCTTTTTGCATGGAAGATTCGGGCAAGCTGAAATGTGGAATCCCTTGGTCGAAGAATTATCGACACAGTGTCGATGTCTTACTCTCGATCTCCCAGGTTTTGGGCGTTCCTTTTTTGTAAGGGAGCGTGCATTTTCACTTCTTGATCATGCTCAACTTGTGAATGAGTTACTCCGTCGATTTATATCTCTGGATGAGAAAGTTATTTTGATTGGACATGATATTGGAGGGGGAATTGCACAGTTGAGTGCCCGTCAGCAGTCCGAGAAGGTAGCTGCTTTAATATTAATGAATTCGATTGGATTAAGCCAATCATTGAAAAAAGTTAAAATAGGATGGAAAGGTTGGCGAATTCGCCGGAAGTTACGACAACTTTTGAATGAATCAGGCAACGTGCAGCCCAGTTTTAAAAGTGCGCTTCTACAGCTCTGGGAAAAGAACGAGTCACGAAAATTTTTGTCGCAATCTCTTAAAGCGATAGACGAATCTTGGCCTTCTCACTATGAGCAACGTTATTGGAAGAACGCAATTCAGCAGATGAATCAGCCTGTGCTTCTTCTTTGGGGTAAGAAAGACGCTATGAATTCCCTTGAATTAGGAACAGAGATGGTTCAAGGGTTTCCAGACGCTTCTATTTTTGTTCACGATGACTCAGGACATTGGCCCCATTTGGAACAACCTCAATGGGTTTTTACAAAAATGCGAGAATTCATTTTTAAAACAAGATCCGAACTTCAACCTAAGCCCGTTCGAAAATTTCTTTTGAAATGATCAAACGTTGAATTTGGCTCGTGCCTTCATAGATTTGATAAATTTTTGCATCTCTCATGAGCTTTTCAACCGGATATTCTTCTGAGTAGCCATATCCACCAAAGACTTGAACTGCATCTATAGCGACTTTCATTACGACGTCAGCTGCGAAAGCTTTGGCAAAAGCTGCGAATTTCGTATTTCTTTGACCTTGATCAATGGTCCAAGCAGCTTTGTGGACCAGCAGTCTTGCGGCTTCAATGTCTTTAGCCATATCTGCAATCATGAAACTCACAGCCTGATAAGCTGAGATAGGTTGTCCAAAAGTTTTGCGAGTGACGGAATACTGGATGGCTTCATCCATGGCGCGACGAGCAAGTCCTACCGCCCCTGCAGAAACTGCGGGACGAGTATGATCAAATGCACTCATGGCTATTTTAAATCCATCTCCTTCTTTACCCAGTCTATACTTTTCAGGAATTTTTACTTCTTCAAAAGTGATCCCGCGTGTATCGCTTGCTCTTTGTCCCAAATTCATTTCTTTTTTACCCACACTGATTCCTGGAGTGTTGGCAGGAACGATAAAACCACTCATACCTTTGTGTTTGAGAGACGGATCAGTATAGGCGAGAACAAAATACCAATTGGCAACGCTTGCATTGGTAATCCACATTTTACTACCGTTAATGATGTAGTCTGTCCCCACTTTTTTAGCATTCGTTCGAATTCCACTTACATCAGACCCTGCACCGGGTTCAGTAACACAATAAGCAGCAAATAAGGGTTCCGCAGTGAGTCTTCCTAAGAATTCTTTCTTTTGTTCATCATTTCCCGCAACGATGACAGGGGCGGCAGCTAATGCGTTTGCTTCCATAGCAGTTGCAATGCCGGTACATCCATAAGCAAGTTCTTCAGTGGTGATACAGCCTTCTAATACTCCCAGCCCGAGTCCACCATATTCCTGAGGTACATGGGTATTCATAAGGCCTAATTCCCATGCTTTTTTAGCAATTTCTCTGGGAAATTCACCCGTTTTATCATGGTGTGCGGCTTTAGGAATAATTTCTTCCTTGGCAAATTTTCTTGCAAGATCTTGAAGTTGTTGCTGCTCATCTGATAGAGAAAAATTAATCATGCCAATATCTTAAGCTATGCTTCCTAAGCTTGTAAAGAGTGAAACGCTGGCTTAGCCCAACTCCCTCCTCATCATTAACTCCTCCTGGGGAGGGGGTTGAGCTAAGCCTGAACGGTTTAAATTCCCATATGATTCAAAATCGCAAATATTAAGCCTTCTGAATAGCTGGGATGTGCTTTCCGTATGTAGTTTACCGTGGCTTTGTAATTCATTTTAGGCATGATCTGAGTCAGAAATAACATTTTATCTGTATCTTCAAGTTGTGATTGAACCAAATTGAGTTTCTCTGTTTCTTCTTGAGTAAGATCAATCGAATTCATTCTTTCGTCGATAGCCATGTCGATTGAGTTCTTGATTTGCATCAGCTCAGGACATTTTGCTATTTCTTCCTCTAGTTTTTTAATAATGAGTCGGGCTATCTCGCGTTTATCCGCATCATGTAGGGAATCATTTTCAGGCACTTCGAGATTTTTTAAAAGTCTTAAAGTGAAAGTGGATTGATCCTGGGTTGAATATTTAATGACTTCCGAATCCTCAGAAGAATCCTCTAATTGGATCTCTTTTTCGACAAATAGCTTTCTTGATGAGGTGGTTTTCTCCATTTTTGAAAAATCTTCGAGCTGATTGAGTTTTTGAGAAATTTCTTGCGGTATTTGATCTCTAGAAAGTTCCGACATGACTTTCTTGAAAGTGGCTGTCTGGGTTGTTTGCGCAAGGAAAAAGTCTTTTCCATAATCTACGGCATAGTGTTGCACCGTTTCGCCCGATTGAAATGTGAAAGTAGTTTGTTGATGATCGAGTACAGTTTCAATAGCCGCATGAAAAGCTTCATCTCTATTGATGTCAGGGATTTGACCTTGTGTAATAGTAAAAGAAAAGTAGGGGCCAAGTTTTGCAGTGACAGTCGGTTGGTCTGCATAGAGCCGTTGATTCACGTAGACGGAATATTTTTTGGTTTGCTTATCTCCTGAAGCTTCTTCTTGGTAAGTTGCCTTTTTATTGAGGAAGTTCTTAAATTTACTTCCTTCCCCACTTTTCGCTTGGTCTTCCAATTGTTTAAGATCGGCAATAGAGAGAGGTGTGCCTTTGAGATGCTCTAGGCTCTTTAGATAATTGACTATTTCCAACTGGTGATGAGCGGTTGGATCTGGATTCTGTGTTAATTTCCGTTTGAGCATTTCTGTTACTTGCTTTTCAAAGGTGTTGAGCCTGAGTGCATGGGTAATTAAATAGTCACCTTGATATCCTAAGAAATACCGTTGAATAGTTCCATTTCGATTAAACTTGAAGCTACTTTGTTGAGTATCAAGTGCTTCCTCAACCACAGAACGAAAATTAAGGTCTGTATTGATATTCGGAATATCAGCGGCTAGGACGTATTGACTGACAAATAGGACTTGTAATGCAAATACTCCAATAGAAATAGAAGACCGATAGAGCCTAAAGATTTTATCCATATTTTTTCCCCACTCATTTTTGTTACTCGATGAACATCGAGTGAATGCTGTGCTAACATGGCGACCCATTCAGGGCAAGGGGCTAAATATGAATAAAGGGACATCGAGACGCATATATGGGTTGTGATTTTGCCTTGATCTATTTACGTTGTAGCCATGCGAAATACTAAAGCCAATTCTAAAGCCGGTTCTAAAGATAAATTAAAACCTAAAATGAAATCTTATCGAATTAAAAAGCCAAGCGAACCTAAAGAAATGAAGCCAAAAGCAAAGGCGGCCGCAGTTTTTAAGGGGTTTTCAGAGCTTTGGACTAGATTATTTACCAGTCGCATTCACTTAGATTCGGGGCTTTCCAAGCAATCGCCACAGATTAAAAGTATTTTAGCCCAGATTTTGCCATCGATTTTACTGAGACCCGCTTCTTTAGCAGAAGTATTAGGGGTGGGCGTGATGGAAGGCGAGCCGTGGAGTTTAGATGAGAAAAAATTGCCTGATTGGCGACCTGCTCAGCTTATGGCTGAGAGAATTTATGAATTGATGACCCAAGGTGGGGCTAAATGTGAACCTCTTAAGGAAGATTTTCCGCCTGAAATGATTTCGGAATGGGAAGCTAGCTGGAGTGCGACCACCGTGAAAGATTTAGTGAATACTCTGGGGCGAGAAGCTCCTCTGAGTTTAAGAGCCAGTCGTAAAGTGGGCGCACAGGCGTTACTGGCCGGTTTAACATCAACTGGACCCTTACCTGTTCGTGCAGAATTGTCCACTTTAACACCCTTAGGGATTCGCTTAGGGGGGTATGTGCCTGTTTTGGGAACTGAATGGTATAAAAAAGGGGGATTTGAGATTCAAGATGAGGGTTCCCAATTTATGGCCCTATTTGCTCTTTGGCCAGAACGCTATGGGTCTTTACTTAAAGACCGCCCTGGAAAAATTCAAAATTTAGAACTTCCTGCTCCTCCCCTTCCTAAAGATCCACCCGCCTGGGTAGTGATCGATGCTTGTTCTGGAGCCGGTGGAAAAGCCTTAGCGATTTCAGATGCATTAAAAGGTAAAGGACGGGTTTATGCGTATGATACTTCTGAAGTAAAGCTTCAAGCTTTGCGACGAAGAGCGACTCATGCGGGTTTAAATAATATTCAAGCCGTACATGTAACTGAAGGAAGCGAATTAGAAACGATTCATCAGTTCAAGGCGACTGCACAGATCGTATTAGTAGATGCTCCCTGTAGTGGCTGGGGTGTTTTGAGAAGAAATCCTGATATAAAATGGAGGCAAACAAAAGAAGTTTTGACACGAATGCCAGAAATTCAATTTCGCTTGCTCTCGCAGTATTCTCAATTGGTGGCTCCTGGGGGTCGGTTAATTTATGGAGTTTGTACTTTTCGACAAGCTGAAACACGTCATGTTATTGATCGATTTATAGCGGAAAATCCGAAATTTACTGTTCAAGAAGGTGGATATTTAGGGCCTGGGCCTTGTGATGGTTTTTTCATGCAATCGTTGGTGCGAACGGCGTAAATAATTATGATTTCAGTCAGAGTGTTGCTTTGGAAGATGATCAAGTGGTTCCTTTTTCGAATCGATGCAGAAACTGCCCATCATTTAACAGTTCGATGTATGAAGGTGGGGATTCTTTTGGGGCGGGTTCCACTCTCTATTGTGAGTGGCGCAAGCTTGAAAGAGGGAGCTGATTCAAAAGCTATTCCACTGCCTTATGTCTTCGGTATGGAGTTTCGATCAAAAATAGGCCTTGCAGCAGGATTTGATAAAAACGGTGAAATTTTATCGGGACTGCCTGCTCTTGGGTTCGGTTTTGCTGAAGTAGGAACGGTGACACCTCGGCCTCAACCTGGAAATAGTTTTCCGCGCCTCTTTAGAAACGCGAAGGAGCATGCTCTCTTTAATAGGATGGGATTTAATGGGCTGGGCGCAGAAGTGGTTTCTTCACTTGTAACTCAAGCCAAAGAAGATTTACCGTTAAATTTTCGTGTGGGCGTGAATATAGGAAAAAATAAAGATACGCCTATTGAAGATTCTCATAAGGACTATGTTCGGGCGACACGAGCATTTAATGGAATTGCGGATTACTTAGTTCTGAATGTAAGTTCTCCGAATACACCTGGGCTTCGCTCTCTCCAAACGATTGAGGCATTAAAGCCCATTGTTAAGGAAGTACTCGGCTTAATTTCAGGTTGGAAAAAGAAACCGCCACTTTTATTAAAGCTAGCCCCTGAACTGGGTGGGCAAAATTTGATAGATCTCATCCGAGCACTCGAGGATTGGGGTATTGATGGATGGATTCTTACAAATACTTTGGGTGGAAAAACTAAAATAGGGAATAAAGAGCTTGAAGGCGGGTGGAGTGGAGGGCCATTGACTGAACTTTCCAGAAAAAGCCTGATTGAAGTTCGTCAGACCAGTCAAAAGCCAATCATTTCTGTGGGAGGTATTACATCCTTAGGAGAAGCTAAGGCTAGAATTTCGGCGGGAGCCGATTTGATACAGATCTATACAGGTTGGATTTATAGAGGGCCCTCCTTCCCTGGGGAATTAAGCCGAAAACTTCATCAAATTTAGAGAATGTTTCAGCTTGTAAAGCAAGTACTGGCGGGCGATTTGGGGGTTTTGTTTAGGGTGGTCTAGAAACGCAAAAGCCCCAAGCCGAAGCCTGGGGCTTTTGTGAATTTAAGAAGAGAGAAGATTACTTTTTCTTCTTTTTAGTAGTCTTCTTCTTTACTGCTTTCTTTTTCGTGGCTTTCTTTTTTGTGGCCATCTCTATTTCCTCCGTTAGAGCATCTACTGAATTGCAACGCTCAACTTTCATGTTACCTTGAAAGCGTGTGATATCAAGAAAAGATCACACTCAAGTTGCATTTTTTTTCATTTTTTTCATTTTTTGATCTCCAGATGTTCAATGATCCATTCAATTTTAGAAAAATTTTCTAAATTTTGATCCAAATTTGGATCAGATGATGCCCCAAGTCTTCCTATTCTGATCTCTGAATTGCTTCGTGATACACTGGTACTATGGAAAAGAGCTGCACATGAGCTGCACATGAGCGGGTTATTGATCTTCAGTCTCTATTGAGAGGTGATCAAGGATGTGCGAAAACCGGGAATGAGAGTAAAAATCAAATGGATCATAAGTTAGCTAGCCCAGAAACTATTGCAGACTCCAATAAAGAGATGCCTCCCTTAGATTTTAAGGAGCATCGCAAGCGTAAAAGAGAAGGGATTCTGATTGTTTTCTTGGCAGTCCTGTTTATAAGTCTGACATTTGCTGAATTTCAGCTTACAAAAATTTCAAACACGCTCCCATTTGTCAACTCGATCTTCTTTTTTGGATTGCTAAACGTAAATATCATCATTCTCATTGGTCTCGTTTGGTTAGTTTTTAGAAATATTGGAAAATTATTCATTGAACGTCGTCGAAAAGTCTTAGGAGCAAGACTTAAAACCAAATTAGTGATCGCATTTCTAGCGTTTTCGATTATTCCTACGCTTGTCTTGTTCCTTATTTCGGCAATGTACATTAATTCCAGCTTCGACAAATGGTTTTCATTAAAAATCCAAAATACGCTGCAAGCATCCCTCGAAATTACGCGAACCTATTATAGAAATACGGATCAAACAGCGATGCATTTTGCGGAACATTTGTCGGAAGGTGTTGGCAGACGGCTGAGTGAATCAAAAGATTTGAGTGATTCTATTTTATTTTCACGAATTCCTAATTGGGTTGAGGGATATTTGAATTCTCAACGGGATTTCTTGGCATTAGATGCGGTAGAGTTTTATGCCAATGCATTAGATGAACGTGTTTTATCCCAGCGTGTGCCTATTTCTGATCATTTTTATCCCTATCCCCGCCTTGCACTCGACCTATTGCATAAAGCTTTCTCAGGTGAACAAGTATCAGTCATTCAGCACGTGGGTACGGGAGATTTAATCCGATGTTTGGTTCCAGTGCATGTGAATTTTACAACTTTTCATCCGATTGTAGGAGTTCTGGTTGTCGATTCTTACATTCCGGTGAGTCTTGTTAATAAAGTTGATGAAATAGCAAGTGTTTTTGATGATTACAAAGATACCAATCCCCTAAAGTATCCGATGAAAACAACGTATTTAGTGATCTTAAT
The DNA here is from genome assembly GCA_963758495.1 of Oligoflexia bacterium. Taxonomy (GTDB): domain Bacteria; phylum Bdellovibrionota; class UBA1018; order UBA1018; family UBA1018; genus CAVWVI01. Next base: position 1,070,400 of record CAVWVI010000003.1, on the reverse strand, counting down.
CATGATTACGTTGGTTATTATTTTTGTAGCAATTTGGATTGGTCTTTACATGGCGCGGGAGCTCACTGTTCCTGTCGAGCGTTTAGTTCTTGGCGCCCAAGCGGTCGGTGCTGGAAACTTGGATGTCTCTATCATGGCTTTTGGGCATGATGAGATTGCTGTTTTAGTAGATTCATTTAATAAAATGACCCATGATTTACGTGAAAATAGAGAAAGCTTGATTCAAGCAGGCGCAGATTTGGAAAAGCGTAGATTGCAGCTGGAAGCCGTTTTAGCCAATATTGGAACTGGAGTGATTGCTATTGATAACAATGGTGAGGTTACAACCTTTAATGAAGCCGTAGCCCAGTTATTAGAAATCAAATCTGAGAATGCCCTTCATAAAAGATATACTGAAGTCTTGGCCGAGCAGGTTTCTCCATTAATTGAAGTCATTGGCCGTGCATTGACTGCTTCTTTGCAAGGGGGGGGCGTAATTTTGCCTGAAGTGAGCCAATGGAACTTCCGAACAGGTGAAAGTTTGAAAGTCCTTGCTGCTGTTGCGACCTCTTTACGTCAAGGGGATGCGAATTGGGGTGTCGTTGTAGTGATCGATGATATGACTCATTTAATAAAAGGGCAGAGAGAAATGGCATGGCGTGAGGTAGCCCGTCGTATTGCTCATGAGATCAAGAATCCTTTAACGCCGATTAAGCTTTCCGCTCAACGGTTGCAGCGACGGTTTAGGGATCATCGAGGACGTGATGGTGATCTTCTCAAGGAATGTACTGAGACCATTATCAAGCACACAGATGAGCTCAAGGAAATGGTGAATGAATTTTCAAGTTTTGCAAGATTTCCTGAAGCTTCACCTGCACCTCATGATCTAAATCTTGCATTAACTGAGGTGATCGCTCTTTTTAAGCAAGGGCATCCCGAAATTAGCATGAAAGCCCACTTGGAGAGTAAAATTCCTGTTTTTGAATTTGATAGAGACCAAATTAAGAGAGTGATCATTAACCTTTTTGATAATGCGGTAGCTGTTCTTACAGAGCTTCCTACCGGGCATAATAAAAAAATTAATATTGCTACTCATTACAATGAGCAATTACAAATGGCGGTGATAGAAGTAGAGGATAATGGTTTGGGCATGACGGATGAAGTCAGAGCAAGAGTTTTTGAACCTTATTTTTCTACAAAAACTGAAGGAACAGGTTTAGGGCTTTCAATTGCTAAGCGTATTGTGAATGATCATGATGGTTTTATCCGAGTCCGCTCGGTGCTTGGAAAAGGGACACAGTTTTTAATCGAAATTCCCACTACTGTTCGAAGCGATTTAGTGGGAAAGCAAAAAAGGATTGGATCTGGTTTGGACTCGTAAAAATGAGGAATGTGTATGGTACGTTTAGTTTTAGTCATTGATGATGAAGCGTCGATTCGACAATCTTTAATGGGGGCGCTTAAAGATGAAGGTTACCGTGTAGCGGTAGCTGCGTCTGGTAAAGAAGGCGTTGAAGCCATAAGAGTGGAAAGACCTGATATCATTATTTTGGATATCTGGATGCCCGAACTAGACGGTATTGAGACATTACGGATGATCAAATCAGAGTGGCCTGATCAGCTTGTTATAATGATGTCTGGTCATGGTAATATCGAAACTGCAGTGAAGGCCACTAAATTAGGGGCGTTTGATTTTATTGAAAAACCTCTCTCTTTAGAAAGATTATTAGTTCTTTTACAAAATGTTTCAAGTGTTCAAGATTTAGCACGGGAAAACCAGGCTCTGCGTAAACAAGTTCAAAAAAATCGTATGCTGGTGGGTGAGAGTCCTGCCATGAAGCATATTCAAGAACTGATTCGTAGAGTTGCTCCTACTACAGGTTCTGTTTTAATTACGGGAGAGAACGGTACAGGAAAGGAGTTAGTGGCTCAAAGTTTACATGCATTGTCGCCTCGTTTTAATAAGCCATTTGTTGAAGTGAACTGTGCAGCCATTCCAGAAGAATTAATTGAAAGTGAGCTTTTTGGTCATGAAAGAGGGGCATTTACGGGTGCCACTCAACTTCGGCGAGGAAAATTTGATTTAGCGAATGGGGGAAGTCTGTTTCTAGATGAAATTGGAGACATGTCGCTCAAAACCCAAGCAAAGATTCTTCGGATTTTACAAGAGCAGAAATTTGAACGAGTAGGGGGCTCCCAAACAATGTTGGTGGATGTTCGGATTATTGCGGCAACCAATAAAGATTTAAAAGCCGAAATCCAAAACGGGAACTTCCGAGAGGACTTATTTTATCGGTTAAATGTGATTCCTTTCGTGGTTTCCCCTCTTCGTGAGCGAAAAGAAGATATAGCCCTCCTTTCAGGGCATTTTTTGAAAGAATTTTGTATTGCACATGATCGATCCATGCGTGAACTCTCACTAGAAGCACTCCATGTTTTAAATGCGTATCCTTGGCCTGGAAATGTCCGAGAGTTAAAAAATCTAATTGAGCGTGTCATTATTCTTACGTCTGAGTCGGAAGAAGGTAAAATTATAACTGCGGCGGATTTATTAAAAAATTTGCAGGACGATAGCTTTAGCGTTCGAATAGAAGAGGAATCTCTGGGTGATTCAGGTCCCAATCATTCAGCTAGCACGAATGTGGGGGGGAAGAACCTTCGTGATGCTCGGCAAGAGTTTGAAAAGGAATTTATCTTAAAGACTTTAAAAGAGTATGATTGGAATATATCAAAAACCGCTCAGGCGCTTGGAATTGAGCGAAGCCATTTGCATCGTAAAATTAAGTCATATGGTATTGAAGCCTAAGCATTGCCTAGGATACTGTGGCAGCGGGAGATGGGATCTTTACGCTTACCGCTGGATGAAATGATGATATTGTGCGACTCCTAAAAATATCGCGGCGCCGAGGACATCACGGTTGCTCGCTCGATTTTTGCTAGAACCTATTCAAGGGAGGTTTTGTGAATCATCAGCAGACTGAGTTGATTGTGGCTTTAGATTTTTCTAGATCGGATAAGGCATTTGCTTTGGTTGATCAGCTTAAAGGGTTTCCTCTATTATATAAAGTGGGTCTTGAGCTTTTTATGAGTGGAGGTCCGGAAGTTGTTCGTGAACTGGTGCACCGTAAAAATAGAATTTTTCTTGATCTGAAGCTTCATGATATCCCGCATACAGTGGCAAGAGCAGCAAAGCAGGCTGCATTACTGCATGTGGAAATGCTCACTGTCCATTTAGCGGGTGGAAGTGCAATGATTCGTGCTGTTGTCGAGGAACTTGCCGATATTCCGTTACTTCGTCCAAAAATCTTAGGTGTAAGTGTTTTGACTTCATTTGATGATGTTCGATGGGCTGAAGTGACTAAGTCTTTAACAGGACATGCCGTAGAAGTAAAAGGATCAGTAAATGGTCTTGTGGAGCACTCTGCTGCTTGGGGAGCTGATGGCATCGTTTGTTCTGCGATGGAATTAGAGTCAATCCGCAGCCAGTTTCCTAATTTATATACAGTAGTTCCCGGAATTCGACCTTCGGGCGTAAGCATGAATGATCAAGCAAGAGTAACCACTCCGGCCATAGCTCGGGAAATGGGGGCTCATGCCATAGTAGTAGGTCGGCCTATTACTGAGTCAGCTGATCCTAAAGCAGTAGTGAGGTCCATTTTAAAAGATTTGGGAGAATAGCCGTAAATGTTCCTTTAGGGCTTCTTGCAGTGTTTATTCTTGTTCGGCGCTTTGAGTCGCGTTTTCTTCTTAACTGTAGTTACATTCTGTGCGATTGGAGGAGAATGGCTCAGCTTATATTGAGAAATCCTCATAGTGTACTTGCAGTTCTTGAAACGCGCCCAAAAGATGTGATTCAAGTCAATATTCCTCCGAAATTTTCGAATGATGTTTGGGCTCGGGTTGCCAAGGTTGCTCGAGATCGACAGATTTCGGTCACTACCGTGAATCAGCGAGCACCTCGAGCGGGTCATGTTTCTTCATTCGAAGAGAGTTCAAGGATGGGAATAGCGGAAGCTACGATTCGTGAAAGAACACCTCTTTCATTAGAAGAGCTATTTGCAGAGGCGTCTACGAGAGGAAATGGCCGAGGTTTATGGTTAGCTTTGGATAATTTGCAAGATCCTCATAATGTAGGGGCAATATTTCGGGCCGCTGCATTTTTTGGAGTCCAAGGGATAGTTCTGACTCAGGATAGATCTGCTTCTTTGACGTCAACAGTTTATGATGTGGCTTCAGGAGGCTTAGAGTTTGTACCTTTTTCAGTTCCGACTAACTTACAGAACGCCTTCGAAATAGCAAAAAAATCAGGTGCTTGGATCTTGGGGACGTCAGAACATGCACATGATGATATTAGCTCAGTTCAACGTGACCGACCCTGGCTTTTAGTTTTAGGAAATGAAGAAAAGGGCATGAGGCGTTTGACGGAAGAATCTTGTGATGTTCTCTGTCGAATTTCTGGAAACGGCAAAGTCACTTCTCTTAACGTCTCTGTTGCTGCTGGTATTATGATTTCTAAATTAATTTAATTTTAGAGAATGTAAACAATGCTGAGACCTAACGCTGGGGAAAGTGGAGTCATTTGGAAATTCGTCTGAGTAGTTGAAGCAGCGCCCGATCCTATATTGTATAGAGTGAAATTAGGCCCCCCATCTATATGCACCATGATTTGAGAAGCGCCAGGAACCGGAAAATGAAAGCCAGCAATAGCGCTCATGTTCATTATAAAATTTCCTCCAGTGCCTCCATTTGCACTTCCTAGCCCTAGGCCGCCGCCGAGGTGAAATCCAGCGCCTTCACTTTCTAAAACCGTCCTTTTATAAAGAACACTGGCCGCAATATTAAAAGGACTCGTCCGAGGAATGGTTAAAAAAGTTTGTATTGCGTCCAGTCGATCCCATTTGCAAAGTCCTGTAATGGAACCAAAGCCGTCTTGAAACGGAAGGGCAATGGTGGAATATCCTAAAGCAAAAGACTTGTCATTTGAGTAGGTTTCTGCTGATTCTGGCGCTGACTGCCGATATTTTACTGAACTGTCATTTTGCCGGTTGCCGTATTTTTTCAAGTTTGTATTATCTCGGGCTTCCACAGAAGATTCCAATCCAATAAAACCAAATAAAACAATAGCCAACGTTAAAGTTTGAAGACTTTTCATAAGCATAACTCTTCCCTTGAGTTCATCGTTAAGTCAAGCGACTCTCTCAATCATTGAAATTGATAGTTGCTTTTGAGGCGATGATTGGCTGATAATCATGAGGCTGAAAAAAAAATAACTAAAAATTTTGTAAAGGTCGTTGACTTTTTATGAAAACGATGGAACTTTGCACAGCTAAATGTCGGCTAATTGCCCAATGGGGTAGTTTATCCTTTAGGTGAAGTTTTCTTTGTGCTGGAGTAGCTCAGTTGGTAGAGCAGCGGTTTTGTAAACCGCAGGTCGTGGGTTCGAATCCCTTCTCCAGCTCCATTTTTCAGATTGTTCTTAGGGACAATGCACTGAAAAATGGTACAAAGGTGACGGCTGATAAGTTAGTTTAGTTAAAATTTGGATTGTGGAGAGATACCCAAGCGGCCAAAGGGACCAGACTGTAAATCTGGCGGCGTACGTCTTCGAAGGTTCGAATCCTTCTCTCTCCACCATTTTTGAGCTGAGGGCAAAAAAAGTTCTCAATAAACCTTTAATAGAGGTTTTTTTGATGAAAAGTCAAAAATAGTGAGAAACTTTAAAAGCTTGATGTAAGAAGATGAAATTCAATTTCCTTGGGACTTGCCAACCATGGAAAGTCGGTGCGGGAGTAGCTCAGTTGGCTAGAGCATCAGCCTTCCAAGCTGAGGGTCGCGGGTTCGAGTCCCGTCTCCCGCTCCATTTATAACTCAAAAAATACCGGTTAATCGGTATTTTTTGGGACTGTGTCTTTTACGTAAAAGCACAAAGGGAGCTGAAGAACAAGTCAAGTTGAAGTAAGGATTTGTTTTTCTGTTCAAGAATTGGTGATGAACGCTCTTGTAGCTCAGTTGGCTAGAGCACTCCCTTGGTAAGGGAGAGGTCACGGGTTCGAATCCCGTCAAGAGCTCCAGATTTAAATAACCGGTTGTTAGGTTCCGGCATAATCTAACCAAACAGCGGAGGCCTAGAAGAGGTATGTCGAAAGAAAAATTTGAACGGACATAAGCCCCATTGCAATATTGGGACAATTGGTCACGTTGACCATGGTAAAACTACATTAACTGCGGCTATTACGACGGTATTAGCAAAAAAGGGTTGGGCGCAAGCACGAGCTTACGATCAAATCGATAACGCTCCTGAAGAAAAAGAGCGTGGGATTACTATTAATACCACTCACGTTGAGTATCAGACTGCTAATCGCCATTATGCCCACGTCGATTGCCCAGGCCACGCTGACTATGTGAAAAACATGATTACTGGTGCAGCTCAGATGGACGGAGCGATTTTAGTTGTTTCCGCTGCTGACGGCCCAATGCCTCAAACTCGTGAACACATTCTTCTTAGCTCGTCAAGTCGGTGTTCCTGCTGTTGTCGTGTTTTTGAATAAATGCGACATGGTAGATGATCCAGAACTTCTTGAACTTAGTTGAAATGGAAGTTCGTGAGTTACTTACTTCCTATAAGTATCCCTGGCGACACTATTCCTATCGTTAAGGGTTCTGCACTTAAGGCGATGGAAGGTGATGCAGGAGCAACTGGGTGAAGCAAGCGATCTTGAAGTTGATGGATGCAGTGGATGAATATATTCCACAGCCAAAACGTGAAAAAGATAAGCCTTTCTTGATGCCAGTTGAAGATGTGTTCTCAATTTCAGGTCGTGGTACTGTTGTGACCGGCCGTGTTGAGCGTGGCGTGATTAAGGTTGGCGAAGAAGTTGAAATTATTGGTCTACGTCCAACCATTAAGTCTGTTGTGACGGGTGTTGAAATGTTCCGTAAATTGCTAGATCAAGGTGAAGCTGGAGATAATATCGGCGCTCTTCTTCGTGGAACTAAGAAAGAAGAAGTTGAACGTGGCCAAGTGTTGGCTCATGTTGGATCAGTTACTCCACATAAGAAATTTAAAGGTTCAGCTTATATTCTTACTAAAGAAGAAGGCGGAAGTCATACTCCATTCTTCAATGGCTATCGTCCTCAGTTCTATTTCCGTACAACGGACGTGACTGGTGTCGTGAAGCTTCCTGCAGAATGTAGAAATGGTCATGCCTGGTGATAACGTTGCAATTGAAGTAGAATTAATTACTCCAATTGCTATGGAAAAAGAACTCCGTTTCGCTATCCGTGAAGGTGGCCGTACGGTAGGTGCCGGTGTCGTGGCAGAGATTATCGAGTAATTCTCATGTATGCAGTGAGAATGGGCAAAAAGCTCTTTGCCTAATAATAGGTTCCGGTAAAAGGGGGGAGAAAAATCCCCCCTTGTTTGGAGTCGGAGATTTGAGGTAGTAAGTATTATGCGAGTAACTGTGAGTTTAGATTGCACTGGAGTGCAAACGAAAAAATTACTCAACTAGTAAGAATAAGCAAAAGACGACAGACAAGCTAGAATTTAATAAGTTCTGCAAGTTTTGCCGGAAACATACTCCACATCGTGAAGGTAAGTAAAATAGGGCAGTAGCTCCAACGGCTAGAGCAGCGGATTCCAAATCCGCGGGTTGTGGGTTCGAATCCCTCCTGCCCTGCCATTAATGGGTTGAATTGGGTTAAACTATGGAAAGTCAACATCAGAAATGGGTGAATCTAAGCTACTTGGCATTGGCCATATTGTTTGGGTACATCATTTTTTCGATGGCAGGTAAGATTGTAGGGGCTTATGATCTCGAAGCTAGGGTTCGAAATGTTGAACTGATTCTTCGAGGAGTCTCTGTTGTTTGCGGGGGCTATTCTTTTCATGGTGCTCTATCGCAATGAGCAGGCCAATCAATTTATGAATGAGGTTATCGTAGAGCTTTCGCGAGTAACTTGGCCTACTCAGAAAGATACAAGTTCCGCTACTTTAGTAGTAATTGTCATGGTCCTCATTTCGGGGCTTGTTTTAGGCTTCTTGGACTATTGTTGGATTCATTTGCTAAAGTGGATTCTCTGAGAGAGGAGATAAATGATGCCGGACATTCAAGCGCAGCAGTCAGGTGAAATGGCTTGGTATGTAGTTCATACATATTCAGGTTTCGAAAATAAGGCAAAGATTGCGCTTGAAGAGCGGATCAAATCTTTAAAGAGAGAGCCTTTTTTTGGAGAGATCATTGTTCCAGAAGAAAATGTTGTAGAGTTGGTTAAGGGCCAAAAGAAGACAACTAAGCGACGATTCTTTCCTGGGTATATCTTGGTTAAGATGGTTTTAAATGAAGAGACTTGGCATATTGTAAAAGATACTCCGAAAATTACAGGATTCGTCGGTGATAAGGTTAAGCCAGTGCCTGTTCCTGAGTCTGATGTTCAAAAAATGACAAATCGGATTGCAGAAGGACAAGTTAAGCCGCGCCCTAGAATTTCTTTTCATGAAGGCGAAAATGTAAGAGTTGTTGATGGACCGTTCTCCAACTTTAACGGTGTTGTCGAAGATGTAAATCCAGATAAAGGAAAGGTAAAAGTTCTAGTAAGTATATTTGGACGGTCGACCCCGGTAGAACTTGATTTTATTCAGGTTGAAAAAATTTAATTAATTGTGTTATAGAGCACGTTTCAGGATAATGAGCGTTTGCCTGCCCGTGATTTGGCAGTGGTGTACAGGATGTACTGCGAGAAAGGTTAGATTATGGCAAAGAAAGTAACTGGTCAGATTAAACTACAAATTCCAGGTGGTCAGGCAAATCCAGCCCCTCCAGTGGGACCTGCCTTAGGTCAACGTGGTGTGAATATCATGGAGTTCTGCAAAGCATTTAATGCTAAGACGCAGGACCAAAAAGGAATGATCATTCCGGTCATTATTACTGTATATTCAGATCGCTCATTTACTTTTATTACGAAGACCCCTCCTGCATCTATTTTGCTTTGTAAAGCTGCAAAGATTGAAAAAGGATCTGGAGAACCTAATAAAACTAAAGTAGGTAAGGTAACTTCAAAGCAAGTCGAAGAGATTGCTAAGTTGAAAATGCCGGATTTAAACGCAGGTAGTTTAGAAGCTGCAATGCGGACTATTTCTGGGACAGCTCGTAGTGCCGGTATTACCGTAACTGATTAGAAATTTAGTTTTTTAAAATAAAGTGGGAGCCAAGTACGCTTGGCGTGAGCACCACAGAGGATAAATATGACTGAAAATACAAAGCAGGCAGATAAAAAACGTCGAATTGGAAATCACGGCAAAAAATATTTAAATGCAATGGAAAAAGTTCAAATGGGAAAGCGCTATACAGTAGACGAAGCTTTCGCGCTTTTGCCTGAAGTTGCATTTGCCAAGTTTGATGAGACAGTTGATGTAGCGTTTAATCTCGGAGTGGATCCAAAGCATGCCGACCAAATGGTTCGTGGAGCTATCGTGCTTCCTCACGGTATTGGTAAAACTGTTCGAGTGGCAGTTTTAGCTAAAGGGGATAAGGCAAAAGAAGCGGCTGCAGCGGGTGCTGATTTTGTTGGTGCCGAAGACTTAATTGAAAAAATTGCGGGTGGTTGGTTTGATTTCGATAAGATGATTGCTACTCCAGATATGATGGTTGCAGTTTCTAAGATTGGAAAGATATTAGGGCCTCGGGGTCTTATGCCAAATCCGAAATTAGGTACTGTTACTTTTGACGTCGCCAAGGCAGTGAAAGAGCAGAAGTTAGGGAAAGTAGAATACCGCACTGAAAAGACCGGTATTATCCATGTAGCAATTGGTAAGAAATCTTTTGGCGCATTGAAGCTCAAGGAGAATTTTGCAACCTTGGCGAGTGTAATTATGAAGGCAAAGCCACCTACAAGTAAGGGGACTTACTTAAAAAACGTTACACTTTCTTCAACAATGAGCCCAGGCATTGCTATTGATCCGATGGATACACTGCATGCAGCTGGTGTAGCCTGATCCTGATTGTATTAATTAGAGAATAAAGTAAGAGGTTAAAGTCATGAATCGTACAGAAAAATCCGAACTTGCGACGTCTTTGAAGGATAAGTTCGCTCAGGCGCAAGTCGCTATTTTTGCAGATTATAAGGGACTTTCTGCTTCACAAGCTGATGATCTCCGTAGATCACTTCGCGCACATAAAACTGAAATTAAGGTTTTAAAAAATAACGTTGCGCGTTTGATTACTAAGGATGGAGCCATGGGTGAGCAAGCTAAGGAGCTCATGGAAAGTGTTGTTGGACCTACTCTAGTCGCATTTGCGTTTGGAGATCCAGCAGCCGCAGCTAAGGTGATTCATAAATTTGCTCAGGATAATGAGGCACTTAAACTTAAAGACAGCCTCATGGGTCAGAAGCGCATCGATGCATCTGGAGTCGAGGCGCTTGCTAAACTTCCTAGCAAGCAAGTTCTGATAGGGACATTGTTAGGTACTATGAATGCTCCTATTACGAACTTTGTTGGTGTGCTTGCTGCTGTGCCTCGTAGTTTGGTCACAGTGTTAGCCGCTATTGAGAAAAAGAAGGCGGATCCTCAGACGTGATGCATCGCTTGAGGATAAACGTTTTAACTAGTGGTCAGGAAAGCTGCTAGCAATCGGTCCTATTAATTAGAACTAGAGGGACCAACGCCCTAAGTCATGATGACGGCGGGTATGAAGTAAAAGAGGTATAAAATGTCAACTGCAGTTACTAAGGAACAAGTTGTTTCCTTTATTGAAAATATGTCCGTTCTTGAACTTTCACAGCTTGTGAAGGATCTTGAAACTAAGTTTGGTGTTTCTGCCGCAGCGCCGATGGCAGTAGTAGCTGCTTCAGGTGCAGCAGCACCTGTTGCTGAAGCAAAGACTGAATTTACAGTTATTCTTAGCGCAGCAGGCGATAAGAAGATTAATGTGATTAAGGAAGTTCGCGCTATCACTGGTCTAGGCTTGAAAGAAGCAAAAGACTTGTTGAAGGCGCCCCTAAGACATTGAAAGATGGCGTTGCTAAGCAAGAAGCCGACGATATTAAGAAAAAGCTTGAGGCTGAAGGAGCGAAGGTCGAGATTAAGTGATCAAGATCTGTTCGCCGTTTTTGGTACCTCTGGTTCAAAATTCGTACCGTACCCTTGCCTTGTTTTGAAATTCATGTAGGCTGGGTGCGGTAACGTATTTTTTTATTCTTTTTTAGGAGCATGCATGGGTTCACTTTTTTCGGAAAATCACCGAGTTCGTAAAGATTTTTCAAGAATCACTTCCCCGGTAGAGATTCCGAATCTAATAGAACTACAACGAAAGTCGTATGAAAAGTTCTTACAGGCGGATGTTCAGCCAGGTAAGCGTGAGAACTCTGGATTACAAGCTGTTTTTAAGTCGGTTTTTCCTATTGAGGATTTTAATCGCACGGCTTCGTTGGAATTTGAAAGCTATGTGCTTGAAAAACCCAAGTACGATGTCTGGGAGTGCCGCCAGCGAGGGATGACTTTCGCGGCTCCACTTAAAATTACCGTACGTCTAGTCGTATACGATATAGACGAGGAAGCCAGTACTCGTAACATCCGTGATATTAAGGAGCAAGAGGTCTACATGGGAGAAATTCCTCTCATGACAGATGCTGGTTCCTTCATTATTAACGGCACTGAGCGAGTCATCGTCAGCCAGCTCCATAGATCACCAGGGGTCATTTTTGATCATGATCAAGGTAAGAGTCATTCTAGCGGAAAAATTTTATACTCTGCTAGAGTTATTCCTCATCGTGGGTCATGGTTAGATTTTGAATTTGACCATAAAGATATTCTTTACGCACGTATCGATCGTAAGAGAAAGTTACCAGCAACTATTATCTTGCGTGCGATGGGGATGTCTAATCAAGAAATTTTAAATTACTTTTATAGAAGTGAGATTCTGGTTTTTGAGAAAGATGGTAAATTTTTCAAAACTGTAGACCTTGAAATTCTTGCTGGACAACGAGCTGAAGACGATATCGTTGATCCACAGTCTGGTGATGTGATTGTTAAGAAAAATCGCAAATTCACAAAGGCAGTGATCAAGAGAATTCAAGAAGCTGGAATTAAACGCTTAGAAGTTCCATTTGAAGCTATTGTAAGCAGAGTTGCTTCTGAAGACATAGTGGACGAAAAGACGGGTGAAGTTCTTCTTGAAACTAATCAAGAATTAAGTGCAGCAAAAATTGAAGAGTTACGGGGCAAGGGTATTCAGAATGTGAAGGTAATCTTCACAGACAATTTAACCTATGGACCGTTTATTCGCGAGACTTTGCTTTTAGATAAAGTTTCTAGTCCTGAAGAAGCTTTAATCGAGATTTATAAGAGAATGCGTCCAGGTGATCCTCCAACAGTGGAGGCAGCAAAGCAGTTGTTTGAAAATTTATTTTTCAATCCTGATCGCTACGATCTTTCTCGTGTGGGTCGGCTCAAGTTAAATTATAAGTTTCCAGAAAATGCTATTACTCCTGAAACGACAATTTTGACTCGGCAAGACATCCTTTCTACGTTGTATTATCTTTGTGACTTAAACAACGGTCGTGGGACAATTGATGATATCGATCACTTAGGCAATCGTCGCGTACGAGCTGTTGGAGAGTTGATCGAAAATCAATATAGAATTGGTTTAGTTCGCATGGAGCGAGCAATTAAGGAGCGAATGAGTATTCAAGAAATTGAAACTCTCATGCCCCATGATTTAATTAATCAAAAACCTGTTTCTGCTGTTGTGAAAGAGTTTTTTGGATCAAGTCAGCTTTCACAATTTATGGATCAAACTAATCCTCTTTCGGAAGTGACCCATAAACGTCGTTTATCTGCATTGGGACCTGGAGGATTAACACGTGAGCGAGCAGGATTCGAAGTTCGAGACGTTCATAATACTCACTATGGTCGAATTTGCCCTATTGAAACCCCAGAAGGTCCAAACATTGGGTTAATTGCAAGTTTATCTACTTACGCACGCGTTAATGAATTTGGCTTTATTGAAACTCCATACCGACTTGTAAATGGTCGAGCTGTGTTAGATGAAATTAAGTTTTTCACGGCGACGGAAGAAGAGAGCAAAGTTATTGCGCAAGTTGCTCCTGATGCTCTTCGTAGTGGAAATTTATCAGACGAACTCATTTCTGCTCGACGTAAAGGTGATTTCGCTCTTGTTAATCCAGATGATATCGAGTTGATGGATATCTCTCCAAATCAATTGGTATCTATTGCAGCATCTTTGATTCCATTCTTAGAGCATGATGACGCGAATCGCGCGCTGATGGGATCTAACATGCAGCGCCAAGCAGTGCCACTGATTCGGACCCATGCTCCATTGGTAGGAACAGGGATTGAAAGAGTTGTCGCGCGAGACTCCGGCCAGATTATTATCAATCGCCATGCTGGTGAAGTGATTATGGTCGATGGTACGAAGATTGTGGTTCGTCGAACCGGCTTGCGAAGTGATGATGTGGGATCTGATGTTGATATTTATAATCTAACTAAATATCAACGATCGAATCAAAATACGTGTGTCACGCAAAGACCAGTCGTGAATGTGGGAGACCACTTGAAAGCTGGAGATGTTCTGGCAGACGGTCCTGGTACAGATGCGGGAGAATTAGCTTTAGGACAAAATGTGTTGATCGCATTTATGCCTTGGAGTGGATATAATTTCGAAGACTCGATCTTGATCTCTGAACGATTAATTAAGGAAGACACTTTTACCTCAATTCACATTGAAGAATTTGAATGTGTGGCTCGAGATACAAAGCTGGGTAAAGAAGAAATTACCCGAGACATTCCTAATGTCGGCGAAGAAGCACTGAAAGACTTGGATCAGAGTGGTATTATTCGCATTGGTGCAGAGGTTAAGCCAGGCGACATTCTAGTAGGTAAGGTTACACCTAAAGGTGAAACCCAGCTTTCTCCTGAGGAAAAGTTACTTCGTGCGATCTTTGGTGAAAAAGCCGGAGATGTTCGCGATACTTCTCTTCGAGTACCTTCCGGAGTCCAAGGTATTGTAATTAACGCTCAAGTATTTGCTCGTGAAGGTACTGAGCCGGATGAACGAACAAAGTCAATTTTAGAGGAACAGATTGGTAAGATTCGGCGTGATGAGCGGATTGAGACCGACGCTATTCGACAATCAGCATTTAATAAAATTGCTAAGTCTTTAGACGGTACGCTCACTACTGGTAAATTATTATCGGAAGATGGTTCTGAGGAATTGCTGAAAAAGGGTGAGAAGCTTAGTCTTGAAGCCTTAGCTAGTATTCCTTTTGATCTCTTAGGCTTCATTCCTGTTAAGGATGAGCTAGAGCAAGAAGTCACAGCAATCATGAAGATTGCAAAAGAAAAAATTGAAGCTATTCGATACGTATTTAAGGAAAAAACCGACAAGCTCAAGCGTGGAGATGAATTAGCTCCAGGCGTGATCAAGATGGTTAAGGTTCAAATTGCCATTAAGCGTAGACTTCAAGTCGGTGATAAAATGGCTGGTCGCCACGGAAATAAGGGTGTGATCAGTCGTATTCTTCCGATGGAAGATATGCCATTTATGGCAAATGGAACTCCAGTGGATATGGTTTTAAATCCTCTGGGCGTGCCTTCTCGTATGAATATTGGACAGCTTTTGGAAGTAACATTAGGATGGGCTGCTCACGGTATTGGTGAGAAAGTGAATGCTTATCTTGAGAATTTCAGTTCTGAAAAACTGAAAAAACTCCTGAAAGATACCTATAATCATGCTGAAGTGGATAAATACTTAAATGTGGCCACGGATGATGAGTTAAAGAAAATGGCGTCGCATCTGAAATTAGGTGTCCATGTAGCGACTCCTGTTTTTGATGGAGCAAGTGAAAAAGATATTAACAGAATGTTAACTCTTGCAGATTTGCCAAGCAGAGGACAGACCACACTGTATGATGGTGTTACGGGTGAGCCATTTGCTGAAGAAGTGACAGTAGGTATTATGTACATGCTGAAGCTTCATCATTTGGTTGAAGAAAAAATTCATGCTCGAAGCATTGGGCCTTATAGCTTGGTTACTCAGCAGCCGCTGGGTGGTAAAGCACAGTTTGGTGGTCAACGTTTGGGAGAAATGGAAGTTTGGGCATTAGAAGCTTATGGTGCAGCCTACGGCTTACAGGAATTCTTAACTGTTAAATCCGATGACGTTACAGGACGTAATCGTATGTATGAAGCGATTGTAAAGGGTGAACAGTTACTTGAACCTGGTCTACCTGAGTCCTTCAACGTTCTCGTAAAAGAACTCCAGAGTTTGGCGCTTAACGTCGAGCTAATAGAAGATGATGACAAAGAGTTAAAAGGCGAATTGAATTAAGAAGGCGGAGTAAAAATGAAAGATCTTCTCAACTTTTTTGATAAACCTAAGGATCCCTTAAGTTTTACTGGAATCCGAATTTCGCTAGCATCTCCTGAGAAGATTCGGGAATGGTCCTTTGGTGAAGTTAAAAAGCCTGAAACGATTAATTATCGTACCTTTAAACCTGAGCGAGACGGGTTATTTTGCGCAAAAATTTTTGGTCCAGTAAAGGACTATGAATGTAATTGCGGCAAATACAAGAGAATGAAGCATCGCGGTGTTGTTTGTGAAAAATGCGGCGTTGAAGTCATTCAGTCTAAAGTTCGCCGGGAACGTTTAGGCCACATTGAGCTTGCAACTGCAGTGGCTCACATTTGGTTCTTACGATCTCTCCCTTCACGAATTGGGGCGTTGCTCGATATTACGCTGAAAGATTTGGAGAAGGTTTTTATTGCGAAGCTTACCTTGTCTTAGATCCAGGAAATAGCGGAGTTGAAGAGAATTCTGTTGTTTCTGAGGAAAAGTACTCTCAGCTCATTAAAGATGGATTGAGCTTTACGGCGTGCAATGGGCGGCGAAGCAATTCGAGATATGCTGAAAAAAGTTGATGTAGAAGTTCTTTCTCGGCAGCTTACGTCGAGAATTAAAGCAAACAACTTCTGAAGCTCAAAGAACAAAGATCTCTAAGCGCTTAAAAGTTGTAGAGTCTTTTAAAATGAGTGGTTCAAATAAGCCTGAGTGGATGATGTTGGAAGTCATTCCTGTGATTCCACCTGAGCTACGTCCTCTGGTTCCATTGGACGGGGGGCGATTTGCTACTTCAGATCTAAATGATCTTTATCGTCGCGTGATTAACAGAAATAATCGATTGAAGCGATTGATGGAATTAAATGCGCCAGAGATCATCATTCGAAATGAAAAGCGCATGCTTCAAGAGTCTGTGGATGCTCTCTTCGACAACGGTCGTAGAGGAAAAACATTCACTGGACCGAATAAGCGCCCACTGCGTTCTCTTTCAGATATGTTGAAAGGAAAGCAAGGTCGTTTCCGTCAAAATCTTTTAGGTAAACGCGTAGATTACTCTGGACGTTCCGTTATTGTCGTGGGTCCAGAATTGAAGCTTCACCAGTGTGGTTTGCCTAAGGTCATGGCGCTCGAATTATTTAAGCCATTTATTTATAATAAGCTTTCTGAATACGGTTATGTGACTACCATCAAGTCTGCGAAGAAGATGGTGGAAAAGCAACGCCAGGAAGTATGGGATATTTTAGAAGAAGTGGTTAAGGAACATCCTGTTCTATTGAATCGCGCTCCCACACTTCACCGATTAGGTATTCAAGCTTTTGAACCTGTATTAATTGAAGGCAAAGCAATTCAGCTTCATCCCCTTGTTTGCGCTGCCTTTAATGCCGACTTTGACGGTGACCAAATGGCAGTTCACGTGCCGCTTTCTATCGAAGCACAGATCGAAGCCCGTGTTCTCATGATGTCCACCAACAATATTCTTTCTCCAGCCCATGGAAAACCGATTATTGTTCCGTCTCAAGATATTGTTCTGGGTCTTTATTACATGACTCGTGAACGTCCTTTCGCTAAGGGTGAAGGCAAAAGTTTTTCGAGTCCAATCGAAGTGCACTTTGCCTATGATTCGGGTGTAGTTGGACTTCAGACTAAAATTAAATGTCGTATTCACGGCAAGACGTGTGAAACAACTGTTGGCCGTGCCTTATTGTCTGAAATTGTACCTGAAGAGATTCCATTTAGTGCTTATAATAAAGTGCTTGGAAAGAAGGATCTCGCTGAACTTATCGACCAATGTTATCGATTGACCGGTAATAAGAAGACGGTTCTTCTGGCTGATCATCTGATGCAAACAGGATTCCGCGAAGCTATGCGTGCCGGAATTTCGATCTCAGTGCATGATATGTTGATGCCCCCGGAGAAGAATGAATTTCTTAATAAGGCTTACGAACAAGTTCAAGAAATTGAAAATCAATATATTGAAGGTCTTATTACCGATGGTGAACGTTATAATAAGGTGATCGACATTTGGGCTCAGACTTCTGAGCAGATTGCTAGCGCCATGATGAAACGTCTTTCTGTGCAAACCTTTAAAGCTCCAGTTGATTGGAAGGGTGCAGAGAAGGAACACACAGGTCCTGCTTTCAATTCTATTTTTATGATGGCGGATTCGGGAGCCAGAGGAAGTAACGCGCAGATTCGGCAGTTAGCGGGTATGCGTGGTTTGATGGCTAAACCATCAGGTGAAATTATTGAAACTCCTATTGTCGCGAACTTTCGTGAAGGTCTCTCAGTGTTGCAATACTTCGTATCTACCCACGGAGCCCGAAAAGGCTTGGCAGATACCGCTCTTAAGACTGCTAACTCTGGGTATTTGACTCGACGTTTGGTAGACGTTTCACAAGATGTGATTGTGACTGAAGTGGATTGTGGAACATTAGATGGTCTTTTCGTGACAGCGCTTATTGAAGGCGGTGAAGTCATTGAAAAGATGGGCGATCGTATTTTAGGTCGAGTGGCCTTAGATGACGTGATCGACCGTGTTACTAATGAGACTTTAGTGAGAGCGAATGAAGAAATCACTGAAGATTTGATGAAGCAGATCGAAGAAGCGGGTATTGACCGTGTTCGTATCCGCTCAGTGTTAACCTGCCAGTCCAAAAAAGGCATTTGTAGTGCCTGTTACGGACGTGACTTATCACGCGGACGGATTGTAAATATTGGTGAAGCGGTAGGGGTTATTGCAGCTCAATCTATCGGTGAACCTGGAACACAGTTAACAATGCGTACCTTCCATATCGGTGGTACTGCATCACGACGTGCTGAGCAGTCTAGTCTTGAAGCAAAGACTAAAGGTAAAGTGAAGTTCCACAATGTCGTCACGGTTCGCAATAAAGAAGGCCATCTCACAGTCATGAATAGAAACGGTGAGATTGCTGTTTCAGATGCAAACAATCGTGAACGAGAGAAATACCCAATCGTCTACGGAGCTAAACTTCTTGTGAAAGAAGGCGACTCCGTGGAAAAGGGTAAGCTCATGGCTGAGTGGGATCCTTACTCTACTCCGATTATCACGGAAGCATCCGGTATTGTGAAGTTTGAAGACATTGAAGAAGGCCTCACCATGCAGGAGCAATTCGACAGTGTCACTGGGCTCTCACATAAAGTTATTGTTGAATCAAAAGCTTCTGACAAACGTCCGAAGATTTTAATTCATGATGAAGCAGGTAATTTGGTGAAGATTGAAGGATCTAACCGTATTGCACGTTACATGATTCCTGTAGGCGCTAATCTAATTCTGAGCGATGGATGAAATCATTAATGCCGGTGATACGATTGCTAAGATTCACCGTGAAACTACGAAGACAAAGGATATCACCGGAGGTCTTCCTCGTGTGGCTGAGCTTTTTGAAGCTCGTAAGCCTAAGGATTCTGCTGTTATCAGCGAAATTGACGGAACCGTTTCTTTTGGTAAAGATACTAAAGGTAAACGTAAGGTCATCGTGACGCCAGAGATGGGCGAACCGAAAGAATATCTGATCGGCAAAGGTCGCCACTTGGCAGTAAATGAAGGGGATTATGTAAAAGCGGGTGAACCATTGATGGATGGACCAATTAATCCACATGATATTCTCCGAGTTTTAGGTGAAAAAGCGTTAGCAAAATACTTGGTGGATGAAGTTCAAGAAGTTTATCGGTTGCAAGGTGTTAAAATTAACGATAAGCACATTGAAACAATTGTTCGCCAGATGCTTCGAAAAGTGAGAATTAAAGAAGTAGGAGATACGGCTTTCTTGCCAGGAGAGCAAACAGATAAGTTGACCTTTGAGGCTGAAAATCAAAGAGTAATGCAATCAGGTGGTGCTCCAGCAACTGCAGAACCAATGCTATTAGGCATTACAAAAGCTTCTCTCAGTACGGAGAGCTTTATTTCTGCAGCTTCGTTCCAAGAGACTACGAAGGTTCTTACGGAAGCAAGTATTGCGGGCAGAGTAGATTATCTCCGCGGATTGAAGGAAAACGTGATCATGGGCCGTCTTGTTCCAGCTGGAACGGGTTTATTGAAATACAAAAACCTTCAAGCGAGAGTGATTGATGAGGTAGAAGAACGTACTGTTGCAGGCATAGAAAGTTCTATTCCAGCAGCAGTGGTACGATAAAAAATCTTCCTCCACAAGAGTGCGAGCTTAGCTCAGCGGTAGAGCAGGGTCTTTACACGGCCAAGGTCATAGGTTCAATCCCTATAGCTCGCACCATAGATTTCAACGGCTCTCAGCGCGGTTCTCCGGCTGAGGGCCGTTTTTATTTGTGGGTCTGGAAATACTGTTTGGGCAAGTCGTAACTCCACGGTAACTCTTTTCGCAATGGATAAAAAAGCATCTGAATTTATCTGCTGTCAATATTGGGAATGGGTTTGAGAGCCCTCGAAGCTGTTTGGATTCTTGCTGAAAATGAGGCAGAGTAAGTCTGATATGGGATTTGTATTAAGCGACGCTGATATTTCAAAATTGGTACGGGAGCCGAAGAAGGTGAACTACCCTCAATCCAAGTCATGATGTTTCAGAATTTAGAAGTGGGGAAAATTTCTACGATAAGTTCATTATCAAGCATGCATGGATCAATCAGACGAATGGCTTGTGTAATGTTTATGTTGCGGTGAGTCCGGCAACAAAGCGAGTTTTAGGGTATTTCACATTGAGTAACTCGAGCATCGAAATAGAAGGTCTTAGTGCAAAACTTAAAAAGGGGCTTCCAAAGTATTCTCGCTATCCAACGGTCCTCATTGGAATGCTGGCTCGAGATTCTTCAGTGAAAGGAAAAGGAATGGGGGATTTCTTGTTAGCTAGCGCTTTTCACAGGATCAAGGAGGAACAAGTTGCAGGATACTTTGGAGTGGAACTGTTGGCAGGGACTGCAAAACTGGTAGTGTGGTATGAGGAGTTTGGTTTCATTGTCCTCAAGAAACGAGAGGATGGGAAAACGATGATGTTCATTCACAGGGGCGCAATACCCTGAAAAGGCCTAATAAATGGTACTATCACGCTATCCCCTATTGAGAACTTGATTCACGCCATCAAGCCACAGCCGACTTTTTCCTTCTTGGCTGTTCTAATTCAATGGGAGCTTCAATGCCTACCTTCTCTTGATTGAAAATATGGCTTTCAATCATCCAAGTGAGTTCATCAATGTCCCTGCTTGCATCAATGAAGAGATCTGCAGTGGTTTCATCTTCTAAGTTCGAACAAAATTCGATTCCTTCGCGAAGAAATTTGCCATATTGAGAAACTCGTTCACAGATTGTACTGACATGATTGACATCAGTAAGAAGTTGAACCGGGTATTCGGGAAGTGAAGTATTTTTGACAGCAGATTGAATGGTCCCTTCTGTGACACCGCCGAGTTGAACTAGACGTTCGGCAAAACGGTCAACGTATTTATCGACAGTCGTGGCAACTCTATCGAACAACTTATGAAGGGAGCGAAATTCCATGCCTTTTATATTCCAGTGGGCTTGTTTAGCTTGGTAGACTAAGTCGATCGAATCTGCCAGTCGTTGATTGAGAAAGTCTACTTCTTTTCTACGAACGTCTTCTGGAGTGCTATTGAAGGTTGAAAACATCATATTGAAATTTCTCCTACTTGCTTTTTTATTTGCAAAAGGTCTACCAAAACTATTCATAAAAAATTTAACCTTAAAGTAAGTTCGACATAATTTTGACGATATATTTATCATAAGCCGCCCCGCTTGTAGTTTTCATTTGCTGAGTGCATAATTAACAAAATAGATGCGGGCCGAGAGAGTTATTTGCAATAAGTCATTTTTTGCAAATTTTTTCTTGAAGTCAAACTTAGTAAACTCTTCAGTGGAGTTTTGATGAGCAAAGGAGTGCTCCGATATATGAACAATAAAATAAATAAAATCTTTTTACTTTCTGCTCTTTTAACAGTTCTAGCGGTGCCTAGCGCATACGCTGGAGTGAAGTTTTCGGTTTTTGGCGTAGGGACCGATTCGAATTTGAAAGACGGTACTCTTTCGGCTACCCAAACAGATACTGCGGTTTTAAGTTATGGTGGGGGTGCGCAGTTAGAGTTTCCGCTTGGACCTCGTCTCGGTTTAGAAATAGGTGGTGTTTATTTGCCACGTACGTTTAAGTTTGCAGATTCTTCGATACCTTTATCTTTTAATATTACCTTAAACTATGTCCAGATTCCCGTTCAGTTTAGAATTTGGTTGAGTCGAATTATGAACATTGGTTTAGGTGGTTATTACGCGGTGGGTACGGGAACGTCTGTTGGAGGAGTCTCGGGTAATTTTTCTGATTTTAATTACAAAACATCAGATTATGGTGTGTTGGGTAGTGTAGGGTTTAATTTTCCATTGGGTTCATCTGTGGGGCTTTTGGTGGAAGGTCGTTATGCATTGGGCCTTGCTGATATTCAAAGTACTCCTAATCCAGCTGGCACTACAAAATGGTCGGATATTCAAGGAATCGTTGGTCTTCGGTTTGGTATGAGATAGTACTAGATTAGCTAAGCTGTATCGGAGATGTGAGGGAAGTAAATAGTACTGTTTGTCTTAGCGTGATTAGTTGCTCGTATACTGAGAGTCTATAAGCATAGAGGCACTGGTGTGGGAGATGAGAGCAATTGACTCAGCCATCCCGCATTCAGTGCCTTTTGCATTTCTATGGTAAGTAGTTCCTTAAAATAAGAGTGCATTTAAATTACCGAGGTCACTTTGACCCTAAGTTTGAATATTAAAGTCCATTTTTTATCTGAAATGTCACCGACTTTATTAATCATCTAATTTTACATTGATATTAAAGATTAGTATCTTATTGAAATTAGAATAGAAAAAAGAAATATTCATTTAATACTTCATGGCATCTTTCCTGAAATAAAGCGGATCGCTGTTGTTTAGAAGTCAACATTTTTGGAGGAATGTTAAAAGTGAAATTAAAAAACTGCATGGTATTCGTATTATTTTTAACTTCTATTATCAGTTACAAAACGTGGGCTACGGAGGACTCATTGGAAATGGGAGGGGACTCTTCTGTAGAAATAGATCGTGGAGGTGGTGGCGGGCATGGTGGCGGAGCGCACGGTGGCGGAGGTCATGGTGGTCCAGGCTATCATGGTCCTGGCCATGGTGGTCCAGGATGGCATGGCCCTGGTCATGGTGGTCCAGGCTATCACGGTCCTGGCCATGTCCATGAGCCGATCCCTATTCATGGGGGCTATCGTCATTGGCCACGTTGGGGGCATCCCTGGTTTGCTCGACCTGGATATAATTTCGATTGGGGACGTGTTCATCTCGTGACTTGTACTGCTGAAGATTCTTATGGTGAGCAGTATCCTGTTACACAAGAAGAATATGGGTATAATTTCCGAGATGGAATTGCAGAAATCGAAGATCAAGCTTTAGATAGATGTTATTACGAATCTAATGGTGATCAATCTTGCCAACTTGTTTCTTGTATACCGGGTTATTAATAAAACTGACTCAGGAGAAAATTCATTTCTCCTGAGTCTACTTTAATCTTAAAAGCCTGGGTCATGAGTGAGAGCATTTTTAGCTTTGTGTTTTATTGCCCTGGTTATCCTGATTGCTCTGTCGAAAGCTTTTACAAGTACTGGATAGGTCGGTACTATGTTCATCCAGGCAGTTTTTGATGTCCCTTGGGGTATCTACGCTGCTACAGAATTTCTGAATATCACCTGCACATGCTGCGTGAGCACCCTTCATTGCTTTATGCCACTCAGATTTCACCGATTGCCATTGTTGCTTACAACTACTAGAGAGTTTATCCTCATAAGATTTTAAGCATGCCATTACGCGTCCCTGACCCGGAGTTACGTTGCTGCAGAACTGTTGAATATCTGTTTGACAAGCCTGTTTTAAGCTACTTTTGAGGTCTTCAGTTGCAGCAGCCATGACATTTGGAGCAAGGGAAGATAAAAATAGTGGAAATGCCAATAGTGAGGAAATGACTGATTTTGTCATAAAATTTCTCCTTTTTAGGAACAGTTAACTTTAAGAATTTCAATATTTATACCGAGGAAAAATTCTATTGTAGAACTTTAAGGGAGCGACTTTTATTAATGAGTGTGTAAGCAGATTTTTCAGGCATGATTTCATTTGAAACCGTAATGGCTTGAAAAAGAATGATTCCTGTAATCCACATAATCTGGTGTAAAACTTTTGCTTCCCAAAAATTGACTTGGGTTAATCCATTAATGAGGAAAACAATCCACGCGGAGAGTAAACCTCTGGAAAGGATCTCATCTCGAGTACTTTTGAGGCAGTAGAAAAGACATTTGAAGATAACACCCATCCATAAAAACCAGGCAATTGATCCAAGTACGCCGAGACCTGCCAAATTTTCCAAATAGATATTATGAGCATGGCCGGTAAAAAAGTCCTGAATGCTTGGGTTTTTTTCTCTAAAATAAAGGGTATATAAGTCATGGTTTTTCCCAAACCCTATGCCTGTGAATGGGCGTAATCTAAAAAAATCAAAATTTGCTTTCCAAATAGCAAATCGAGTATGAACTCCCATTAAATTTTGAATTCGAGTTTGAACGATGGGTAGCTTAGTGAGTGCCACGGTTGAAGTGAGAACAACGACAGATGATACAATACTTGCTCGGGCAGGAAGTCTGAGAAATGCCCAAAAAATAAACCCTAAGGGGAGTGCGACCCAGAGTGTTCGTGAATAGGTGAAGAAAAGAACAACAAGCCCTAAAATAAAAAAGCTCCAAAGAATCGGTTTAGATAGGATAGGTTTTTTCTGGATGAGAGAGTCTAAGATCGCAAAGAACGGAAAGATAAATATATTTGCAGTAGAAAGATGATGACCAAAAAGTAAAGTAGTATGAAAAAATCCTGGAAGAAGGGGATTGGTTTGCGCCCGAGGCCATCCTGTAAATATCTGAAATATTCCTACAATCGAGAGTACTCCGAAACTTAAAAACCAAGCGCGAAGAACCGTCTTCCGTTGTATTTCTGAAAGTCTTAGCCAGGCTACTCCAAATAAAGGTGGAAGGATGAAATACCAGTTTTTACCTAGGTCTTTTACCCAATGAATGGTTACAGTTTCGTGATTGAACTCTACTGGAAAAATGATAAGTCCTGCTAAACTTATAAAGCACATGGCGACAAAGAATACTGAAACCCAAAAATACCAGCGGATGAAGTCATGATCTTTATAAAGTTTATGTAAATCCGAGAGAAGAGGAGCAGGGCCTTGATATTCCCAGATCAGCATTGCGATAAAAAAACCTATGCTGAGGCTCATCATTGCCATACTGCCTAAGGAAAAAATGGCATAGGTCATCAAGCCTAAATAGATCTTCTTATTGTTCAAAGTATTAGCCCCACAAAAATTCTTCAATTTCAGGTAAAGCCGCGGTTGCATCTCGGTAGCCGATATCTAAAAGTGCCTGAGTGTAATTGGAATCAAAGAGTAAATAGCTCATTAAGTCAGCACTTTGGGCTTTGGAGTTCCCTAAACCTTCCATGAAATAGCGCATGAGCCTCGGTATTTTTTGGGAAAACTGTTCTGCTACAACAGCTAAATCTACCGATGGATTAATAGTCAATGGCTGTATGACCCGCATGGGTTCTTTTGTCTTTGAACTCCCATTAGAATCAACACCATAAGAAATTAGAATTTCATTCATGCGCTTAAGATGTTCAAGATCGGTATCTAAATGATCGAGAAAAATCGAATTGAGTGTAACACCGATCACTTGTGCGAGGGGAGGGCTCTTCATGACGGGTTTCTTCTCTCCATTGTCTAAAAGCTCGATCTTGGATCGAAGCTCTGCAGATTTTTGTGAACGAATTCCAATTGCAAAAACTCGATCTGCACCCAGACGTATTGCAGGACTGCACGGGTTAATGAGTCGTAGTCCTCCATCACCAAAATAATAATTTCCAATTTCTGTTTGGATCAAGACTGGCTGAAAGATAATGGGAATGGCGCAGGACGCCCAGATATGATCGACGTCCAGTGTTACAGAAAGTGATGTACGTCTGCTTTTTTCCCACAGAGGATGGCCTGCTTGGCCTTGGATAAACGTATAGGACTTACCCGAATAGTAACTTGTAGCAGAGATTGCCAATGCGTAAAGATGGCGCTGGTAAATGGATTCTTGAATCCCTTTGAAAGGGATATTCTTTAATAAATGAGCTCTGAGTGGAGAAGAATCTAAAAGAGATTGAGCATTACCGCCTCCGATGAATCCTCCCATGGATATATCGCATATCCAGCGAATACTTCCTTTTCCCAAAGAAAGTGGATCAACCTTGATTACATCTTGAAGTCGGAGTTGTCCCCAGAGGTCTGCAAGTTGAATGGTTGCTTGAGAGAACCTTCCGCTACCTGCTGCGATCCAAGCACCATTAATAGCCCCTGCAGAAGCTCCAGTTACAATCTCAAATGGGGAAGGCTGATCTCGCAGTCGTGAAAGTTCTCCCATTTTTTTGAGTACACCGGCTTGATAGGCGCCGCGAGCACCTCCTGCAGTAAGGACAAGGCTAATCATCATTTAATCAAAACATACCTGGGAACTAAAATCAATTACTGCATACCCCGAGTGCCCTCATCCATTCTTGTGTCGGAGAAACAAGTTTTCTTTTGCGAGTATCGAATAACCCAGCTGTGAACTCTGCAGTACAGTAGATGATGTCCTTTTCATCCTTAATTTTTTGATGAATGACAGCTATTTTTTTATCATAAGAATGAAGTTGGGTATCTATGGATATTTTTTGCCTTAATTTTAACTCTTTTTTAAATCGAACATTCACGGCGAGGATGATGGGGCTTAAGCCGGTCTCTTTTATTTTTTCGATGCCATAGCCATTATTTGTGATCAAATCCCATCTCGCTTCTTCAAAGAGTACCAAATAAACTGCATTATTGACGTGTTCGAAGGTATCTAGGTGAGACTCGAGAATGGTCAATGGGTAAGAGTGCTTGAGTGTTTTCATATTATTATTCTATTACTTGATTCGGAGAGTTCGGCCACGAAGCTTCGCAAGCTTTGTCTTTAGGTTCATGGTCTTTCATATATTTTTCAGTAATGACTTGCAATGGTGGACAATTAGAGAGAGCCGCTTTGCCACTGTGCTGATCAATTTGTACATTTTCAATCAGGGGGCTTTCTGGAAATCCGACGGATGGTTGATCTTCAAGTGTTTTCTTCATGTATGAAACCCAGAGGGGAAGGGCGGAGTTTGCCCCTGTAAGACGTGGGTTGACAGATTGCTTTTCATTATTTTGATCCATGCCGACCCAAACCACTGTTGTAATTTCTGGAGTATAACCTGCAAACCAAGCATCTCTATGGTTATTTGTAGTCCCTGTTTTTCCTGCTGCAATTCGATTAAATCCCATTTTTAAGGCACTGCTGGCAGTCCCTTCTGTAAAGACGCTTTGTAAAATATCGGTCAGTAAATCAACCGGAGCGGGTTCAATGACTTGCTTTTGTTGATGTACGATTTGAGTATGACCTGTTCCATCAGTTCGGGTGATGCCTCGTATCACAGTGAGTTCTTCCTGGACACCCCGGTTTCCCAAAATCGCGTATACTCGCAAAAGATCTATTGGAGAAAGTTCGGCCACTCCAAGAGAAAGAGAAGGGACGGAAGGGAGATTAGATTCAATTCCCAATGTACGTGCTGTTTTAATTACATTTTCTATACCTACTTGATAACCCAATCTTGCAGCGACAGTATTGATTGATTGAGAAAGTGAAGTACGAAGTGAAACCCACCCTAGATTGTTATTTTCATAATTCTTTGGAGACCAAGATTGTTTTCCTTTATCGTAGACGAGGGTCCATGGAAAGTCTGGCATGAGGTATCCCGCGCCGTAAGCTTGCCCATTCGCATCTTCACCTTTTTGAAAAGCAGTTAAATAAACTATCGGTTTGAAGGTGGATCCTACCTGCCGCTTCATGTTGAGGATCCTATTAAAATTGCTTTGAGAATAGCTTCTGCCACCAATGAGTGTTCGGATGTAACCCGTAGATTGTTCTACAGAGGCAAGGGCACCTTCAAGTCGAACTCCAGTTGGGATTTTAAGCTGATGTTCCAGACTATTAATTCCGTTGGAAATAGTGCTTTGCGCGATATTATTAAGCTGCGTATCCAGAGTCGTATATACGCGAAAGCCACTTTGGATCATTTCCTGTTCATTTAAATTCTTTTTCATTAGACGAATGAGTTCAGCTTTTACGTAATCGGTGAAGAATGGCGCTTTCGTAGTGGAAGTTTGAGGAGGTGCAAGGCGGATGGGAAGCTTGAGTGATGCTCGAGCTTCTGCTTCAGCAATTTGTCCAGTTTCCACCATTTTTCGAAGTACCAGACGTTGCCGCTCTAATGCCCGGCTTTTGTAACGATAAGGAGAATAGAAGCCTGGCCCGCGGATCAAACCTGCCATAAGTGCAGTTTCAGCTAGGTTCAAATCATTCAGTTTTTTACCGAAAAAATGTTCGGCACCCTCTGCCACACCATGGACTTCAAGATTACCTACTTGTCCTAGGTAGACTTCATTTAAATAGCGTTCAAGAATTTGTTCCTTGTCGAATTTGGCTTCAAGTAAAAGGGCGAGAAATACTTCATTTATTTTTAGAAATATGTTTTTTGTACGTCGCGCCATTAGATTTTTTACAAGTTGCTGAGTGATTGTGCTTCCGCCCTGAGCTAAAGAAAGGGTTTTTAAATTTACCCAAGCGGCGCGCGCTAGACCACGTGGGTCTAGCCCATTGTGTTCTAAAAAATGTTGGTCTTCGATGGCTATAATAGCTTTCCAAACTGTGGCGGGAATTTCGTCAAATTTGAGAGGACTGCGAATTTCTCGTTTGACTTCGCCACTTCGAGAAAGAATGGCAACTAATTCTGGCTCTAAATAAACATCTGGTATTTCGTGGTCTCTCAGCTCGATGGAATGCAATAAGTCAGATTGTCTAGGGCCATTAAAATGTAAAACTATAGGAAGATTTTTGGCATCCATTGTAGGATGATTGTCGGGGACCAGATAAGGGGGGTAGTCTCTAGGATGGAGTACAAATTGAATTCTGTTTTCAAGATGGGAATAAGTATATCCCAGTGCTTTGAGTCGTTCTTCAATATGAGAGCGGGATTGGTTTGGAGCAATTCGTGAGACGTCTGAGTAAATGCGAGTGGGTATGAGTTGATCTTTTTGATTAAAAACGATGGTTAGCTGGCTATAGAGTGTCCAAAGATAAATTGCAAATGAGGTTCCTATAAAAGTGCCAAGGAAAAAATAGATAAGGCGAGCTTTATTGGGCTTACGGGAGGATCGTGATCTCGATTTACACACTTTACGTTATCTCCTTGACTCGATCAAAACTCGTTATTAAACCTGGCATAACTTGACGGAATGATCAAGCGCAGCTAACACCATAGTGTATACCCATTAAATGCGTCATCGCGCAGCGTGGTATCGAGAGGAGCATCAGGTGAAAAAGCGAGTATTGTCCTTCTTTAGTCTTTTAGCTTTGGCAATTATGGGGGTCATCGTTTCCATACAAAATGTGAGCGCCATGGAGCTGGACTGGTCTGGCCAGTTTTGGTCGGAATTCAATTTCGTACATAATTATGCCATGGATAACACCGACCAGGGGGCCACCGTTGATCCAAATCGTCTCAATCAAGGTGGATATTATGTTCCTGGTGGAGGTTATCAGGATGCGAACTTTCAGAGTCTTTTCTTGAGACTTCGGCCCAAGCTTGTAGTGAACGACAATATTTATATCAAATCTGAATGGTGGCTTGGAGATCCTATATTCGGTATTTTCGGAAATGCGGTCCCCTATTCTGTCGATCAACGTCAATACTACTCTAACCAATCTCGGGGCTCTTCCATCACCGCTCAACGATTCTGGGGTGAATTCCTGAGCGATGTGGGAACTTTTCAAGTGGGACGAGTTCCTTTGCAATGGGGATTGGGTCTCGTTTGGAATAGTGGCGAAAACCTATGGGATCGTTACATGTCTACTGGAGATGCGATTCGATGGATTGCAAAGTTTGGATCATTTTCTTTTATTCCCAGTTTTATTTTAAATTCTGCAGGGAACAATATAGGCGGGTCTTGTAATGTATCAGGCGGCGTGTGTAGCCCTGGATTAGGCTCTGGCGGGGTTGCTGATTATTCATTAATTTTTAAATACGAAAATACTGAGGACGATCTTGAGGGGGGCTTGAATATTGTCAAGCGCATGGCGGGAGCAAATCAAGACGCAGGTGGAAGTCTTCTGGTTCCAGGTCAAAACCCTACAGCTAATCCTGCTTCTCCAGTTACAGGCGCAATGAATTTCATTACCTATGACTTTTATGCCAGGAAAAAATTTAGTAAATTAACTTTGGGTGCTGAAATACCTGTTGTGTCAGGCTCAATGGGCTCTTCTACTTATCAGGCGCTTGGTTTTGCAGGTGAGGCGAACTTTAAGCCATCAGATGGGGTCGAGTTGATTCTAAAAACGGGTTATGCTTCGGGTCAACCGAATATGTCAGGTCCGAATATGGACACCTACAAGACGTTCTATTTTAACCCCAATTATCATATTGCGATGATCATGTTTAATTATCAGCTTGCAAATTTTTCTAAGCCTCAAACGTTGAACAATCCAACTTTGAGTCAAAGTCAATTAGGGTCACCCTATGATAATCCAATTGTAGATGCTGAATACATTGCTTTATCTTCAAATCTTAAGCCGTGGGACAAGTGGACGATTCGGCCTTCTCTAGTCTATGCAATAGCGCCGCAAACCGCAGGAAATGGCCAGTACTTTTATAATTATTGGACTCAATCGGTTCAACAAAATAATGCAGGGAAAGATCAAAGCGCATCTCTTGGGTTTGAGGCCGATTTAGGGATTACTTTTCAATGGGATGAATACTTTCAATTTAATTGGGATAATGGAATGTATTTCCCTGGAGGGTTCTACGCATTTTCTAATACGAGCCAGGACAATGCAACTTCCCCTGTATTCGCAACTTCTGTGAGGATTGGAGTTAGCTTTTAGAGGTATTATTGCACAATAAATTGTGTGAAATAAATATTCGTAATGACTGCCTCCTTTGTCGGTTGAGGCAAGAGCGGTGCAATGACTGGGTTGATTTGATCTAAAAACTGGGAATGGAGGATGTATCTTCCCTGAACAGTGGTCAGTTCACTGTAGTATTTTCTTCCTAAAATGAGGATGAGGCGATCTAAAATTAATGGGGTCACGGCCTTTATAAAGTCCTGTTGAGCAGCATCCCTAATCTCCAGAGCAAAGGAGAGAGTAATAAAATGAAGTTTCCCATTAATTTGTTGCGATGTTCCATCCATAGGGAGGGGTTGGTCGGGATTGGCCTTGATGTTCACTGTGATGGGATCAAAACTGATGTAGGTTGACACGGGAGTAGGGTTTTGCTTGAGATGGAGAGCGAGTAAGCGTTCTCTTTCAGTGGATTCTGTGATAATGGCTTTTTTAAAAAGTAATTTAGAATAAAAAATAAAGCCTAAGGTTGCCATAAGGGCGACTGAATTCAAAAGTGGCACGATGAGTTGAGATATTGACGCCCCCTTGTTGGGGTTTATAGGTTCTTCTGGAGGAGTCTCTGTTTTTTCTTTTGCCACTCTGATTAGAATAAGCGGGGACGCACAGTGTGTCTATAGTAACCATTTTATCAGGAGCTAGATCTGAATGAGGAGGCAAAGCATAAAATACTTTATGATTGCTTTTACCCTATCGCAACTCTTTCTTGCGGGGTTTTTTATGGACTTAATCATCAGTCCAAATCCAACTTCGAGGGTACTCCCCGTATTGACGGTAATCGAGGATAAAACTCTTCAAATTGATAAATATAAGAATCTATCCAATGACAAGAGTTTCGTGAATGGGCATTACTATTCAGATAAGGCCCCTTTGACAAGTTTTATAGTGATGCCTGTTTACGGCATATATAGATTTTGCCGACAAATCCTTCATCACCCTACGAAAAATTTTGGCTATGATGGTGCAACAGTTCAAATTTTTGGGGATTTTCTTTGTGGTGTAGTCCCCTTTGTATTTTTGTTATTAGTCAGTTTTTGGAGTATTAAAGATACGAGAGGGGGGGTGTCACCCGTTCTTTTAGCAACGCTTCCCTTCTATAGTTCATTTGTCTTTGTCTATTCAGGGACTTTCTTTGGTCACAACCTTTCAGCTGCCTTGCTTCTAGGATCTTATCTTTGTTTAAGAAAAAAATGTCGTCCTATTTTATCCGGTTATCTACTAGGGGCGTCAATTTTATCTGAATATACGGTTGCATTGGCTGTTCCTATTTGGTTCATTCAGATTTTCTATAATGAGGATCGATCTAAGGCATTTCGATTTTTATCTGGATTGCTTCCATGGCTAGGTTTTGCCTTAGTGTATAATTTTCTCATTACAGGCTCGCCTTGGCGAAGTCCCTATGCATTTCATTCCGATGCACAATTTGCACAGCTTAAATCAAATTATGGATTTCTCTACCCAAAATGGAGTGCTCTATGGGGATTGAGTTTGAGCCCTTTTCGAGGGTTAGTTTTTTATACCCCTATATTGATTTTGATAGGGTATTTGCTCTGTTTGAAATGGAGCACTTTTTTGAGATGGCGTCGGCTTGCATCGAGCTATGTGGCATCATTTGGTATTTCTAGTTTTTTGGTCATATCTTCTCATTTTACTTGGTGGGGAGGGTGGTGCTATGGTCCTCGTTATTTAATGAATATGGCAGTTCTGCTTTTGTTTGAGAGTATTTGCTTATTGGCTCGAACTGAATTTTCAAGGGTCTGTTTTTTTTCTCTCACCTTAATTGGATTGATCCAGACTACGTTAGCAAAGTCGACGGTTTTATATATGGCATCCGAAGGCTATTCATCTCCACTGACGGAATTGATTATTCCTGAGTTTAGAAAAGGGAAGCTCAATTCGAATAATCTTTTAACCCTGATTTTTGGCACAACGCCCTTATATGCAGTTTGCATGTGGGCGATTATGTTTGCCGTGCTTCATTGGGTTTTAGTTCGCTGGTATCAAAACATAACTACTTCAAATCCGATGCCCGAACTTTCTTAATGGGTTTCAAGTGAGCTGCCATTAAGCTCTTTTGTATTTCCATAGACTTTCCTGCAACTACGATAACTATCTGGTCTAGATCAAAGTACTTTGAAACTGCAGATTGAACACTCGCTACTGTCACTTCATTGATTTGAGGTGAGAACTGATTTAGATAATCAGTGCCCATTCCAAAAGTATACCCAACCAGCCAGCGAGAGGCCACATCGCTCAGAGTAGAAGTGGCAATCGGAAATCTACCCAGCAAATAAGCCTTGGCCAACTGGACTTCGTCATTGCTGAGCGGGCCCTTGATTAATCCCTTTAAGACACCCAGAGTTTTGTTAATGAGCAGCCCCACTGTTTCATTTCGGGTAGCAGACGCAATCGTAAATTCTGCAAAATCTTTGCTATAAGAAAATCCAGAACTAATGGAATAAGTTAATCCTAATTTATCCCGAATCAGAGTGTTCAAACGACTATTATAGTATTCTCCTAAAAGGGCATTGGCTACAGTGAGACTATAATGTTCTGGAACGTTCACTAAAGGAGCCTTAAATCCAATTCGAACTTGGGCCTGAGTTAATTCAGGGCGATCGACTACTACGACTGTTCGTTTATTCACGGACAATCGCTTATCTGAATAATTCTTCCATTCATGCTTCGGGTCGTCTTCCCCCTGCCCCTGCCAAGCACCAAAAATGGATTGTATTTTATTTCTAAACTGTAATTGATCTACCCGCCCTACAATCATGAGTATGCTATTTTTAGGAGTAAAGTATTTTTTATAATATTCTACAATGTCTTTTCGTTTGACCGTGCTTAACTCTTTGAGAGACAGTAAACCACCGCGACCATAACTGGTGTGAGCAGTGACTATTCGATGATAAGCAAGAGAAACAAGAGCTTCATTGTAGTCTTCAATATGACTGTATCGATCTATCAAACGATCAGTCTCTCTCTTGACTTCTCCTTCAGGAAAGCTGGGTTGTATCATGATCTTCCCTAGCAACTCCAAAAGTAGAGGAGCATCGGGAGCCAAACCATGCAACCCCACACTTAAGGAATCATCATCAACTATTGCAAATCGACTTGCGCCCAACATTTCTATAGAATGTGCCATCTGTTGGGCGCTCATTCCAGATGATCCTCGGTCTAAGAGTGTAGACACAAGTTCAGCAGTCCCACTCTTAGTGTTGGGATCATCGCGATAACCTGCTTGAACAATAACAGACAAATCAATCATAGGCAGATGATCATTTTGGAACCATACCAACTTAAGCCCATTGGGCAGAGATTCGATTTCTGGAATCGGAAGACTTACTTGTGTAGAAGCAAGAGTTAGATTTCCAAAAATAATCCCCGTGAATAAACTTGTCACAAAACAATGAAGCATGGGAGCAGACATTTTTATCCTCAATTTCTTGGAACAAGGGTAACAACAGATCGATTATTAGGATTCAAGTATTTTTGTGCAACTCGTTGAATATCAATGGCATGAATGTCGGAATACTTCGATAAATCATCAATAAATCTTGTCGGATTTTCAAAAATCGTTTGAACAGTACCAATCAACTGACCCAGGCCGTAGGGCGTTCGTACGGAATCCATTAATTGTACTGTAAGTTGCTTCACAGCAATACGAACCTCTTCTTCTGTCACACCCAAGTTTTGAACTTCATCGATGAGATGGGTCAGCGCATTCTCAGCTTGAGCGCTTGGAAGTTTGGCTTTCATCGTTCCAGTTATGATAAAAAGCCCTGGAAAAGTCGGAGTATAAGCCGAACCAGAAATTCCTTCTAAAATATCTTTTTCTTCAACTAATCTCCGATAAGCGCGCGAAGACGAGCCTTCAAAAAGAATATTAGCTAAAACATCTAATGCGTAAGAATCACTCTGATCCGCTGCACTCACATGATAAGCCTGTGCAAACCGTTCTGACGCGACGTGATCACGAATCACTAGCCTTCGTTCTTCAGTCTGTTCCGGTTCTACAATAATAGTTCGCTTTAGAACTGGCTGAGAAGGTATTTTCTCATAATATTTTTTTAATAAAGTAAGAGCTTGATCTGAATTAAAGTCTCCTACAATAATGACCGCAGCATTAGCGGGTTGATAATGAGATTTAAAATAATCGATCAACTGTGGCATTTCTATATTAAGAATATCCTCAGGATACCCAATCACGGGCCATTGATAAGGATGCACCCTATAAGCAAGATTCCATAGAGCTTCTTGCATTTGGGCTTCAGGAATACTTTCAATACGTAAACGACGCTCTTCGAGAACAACCATTTTTTCGCTTTTTAAAATATCATTATTTATAATGAGGTTAGCCATGCGATCAGATTCCATATCGATGACTTTTTCTAAGAGATTTTTTACGAAAGTTTCATAATAGACCGTGTAATCTCGAGTGGTAAAAGCATTCACCTCTGCCCCTCTCCCTTCCAATTGCTGAAAAAACTGCCTCGAACCGTATTTTTCAGTCCCTTTAAACATGAGATGCTCAAATAAATGTGAAACCCCAGTCACTCCAGGGCTCTCATCCACAGATCCAACACGAAACCAGGTCTGATAACTGACAACGGGCACAGTGTGATCCTCGACCAAAATAACCGTCATTCCATTTGAAAAAATAGATTTTTCAAGACTCAACTGGATACCCAGGCCATCCACTTTTCTCCGACAGGAACTCAATAAAAGAAAGGCCGCTAAACAACCAAGGAGCAATTTATTTTTCATAGCACTCCATACTTTGAGCTATTCTTGCTGAAAGATCAAATTTGAGCAGATTACTTCTGACCTCACTTATTGTTAAAGTTGCTCGTTTATCTAAAGCCTTCATAAACATTTAATTTTTTGGTACCTGGATCACTGCAAAAGCGATAATGAGGAAGATTCAATATGGTTGTTAAAATTTTGGGTAGCGGGACCTCGACTGGAGTACCTCTCATTCAGTGCAAATGCTCCGTTTGCACATCCAAGAGCAGTAAAAACAAAAGACTCCGGTGTTCCGCTTGGATTCGCATTAACGATAAGAATCTGTTAATAGATACGTCTCCCGATCTTCGCCAACAAGCCCTTCGTGCAAATATTCCGAGAATTGATGCCGTATTATTAACCCATCCCCATGCTGATCATATCCATGGTATCGACGAGCTCAGAAGCTTTAACTTTATCCAAAAGTCAAAAATTCAGGTTTATGGCAATGATTGGACTTGTAGCGAGCTTCGAGTGAAGTTTGCTTATATTTTTGACCCAAGCCCTTCAGAAGGAGGAGGAAAGCCCCAACTTGACCTTCATGTCTTTCAAGCTCAAGATCCATTTGTTGAGGTTTTAGATCAAAAAATAATCCCGTTGCCCGTTTCTCATGGCTCCAAGGAAACTGTGGGTTATCGCATTGGCTCGCTTGCGTACCTAACCGATTGCAACTATATACCTCAATCGACCATGAACAGAATGCAAGACTTATCCGTATTAGTTCTAGACTGTATTCAATTTGGCCCGCACAATACGCACCTCAACCTTGAAGGAGCATTAAGTATTATTTCGAAACTAAAACCGAAAAAAGCATTTTTGACACACCTGGGTCATGAATTTGATTACACGGTAGGGTCAAAAAAACTTCCTAAAGGAGTTGCCTTCGCTTATGACGGTTTAACTATTAACACTCAGTAAGAGGGGACAGTTATGATTATCGGAGTACCAAAAGAAATCAAAAACAAAGAAAATAGA
The DNA here is from genome assembly GCA_963758495.1 of Oligoflexia bacterium. Lineage (GTDB taxonomy): Bacteria > Bdellovibrionota > UBA1018 > UBA1018 > UBA1018 > CAVWVI01. The sequence goes on along the minus strand of CAVWVI010000003.1, from coordinate 1,034,236 downwards.
GTAGGCATGGTCATTGCGGGAGTCCGCGCATTGACTCAAGCAGGCCATAAAGTGCTGGTTCAAAACAGCGCTGGCAATGGGGTTGGGATTCTGGACGAAGATTATCGCAAAGCAGGGGCCACCTTACTAGCAACGCCAAAAGAGATCTACGAAAAATCTGATATGATTATTAAAGTAAAGGAGCCCCTTCCAGAAGAATATCCTCTTCTGAGAGAAGGTCAGATTCTCTATACTTATTTACATCTAGCTGCCGATGAACGGCTTACAAAAGCTCTGATGGAAAGAAAGATTGTCGGAATTGCCTATGAAACCATTCAACTCACCGATGGATCTCTGCCTTTATTAGCACCCATGAGCGCAGTTGCTGGCAGAATGGCAACGCAAATTGGAGCTACCTTTCTTCAACATGACCATGGGGGCAAAGGCCTTTTATTAGGAGGGGTGACTGGAGTCGAACGAGGTAAAGTAGTCATTTTGGGGGGAGGTGTTGTTGGAGTGAATGCCGCCAAGATGGCCGTTGGACTAGGTGCACATGTTACGATTATGGATGTGAATATCAATCGCCTCGATTACTTATCTGATATTTTCGGAAATGAAGTCACCACTCTTTATTCCAACAGCGAACAGATTGAACGTGCGGTAACTTCAGCGGACTTAGTCATCGGCGCCGTACTTGTTCCGGGCGCTAAAGCACCCAAACTGGTCACTCGAGAAATGATCTCAAATATGCAACCCGGCGGAGTCGTCGTCGATGTCGCAGTAGATCAAGGAGGTTCAGTTGAAACTTGCCGGCCGACTAGCCATGAACATCCTACCTATACCATTGATGGGGTAGTTCATTACGCTGTTCCGAATATGCCTGGAGCGGTTCCAAGAACTTCTACGTATGCCCTCACAAATGTGACTCTAAAATACGCTCTGATGCTGGCCAATTTAGGGTGGAGAGAAGCGATCACTAAAGATGAAGCTTTGCGTAAAGGGGTAAATATCTTGAGCGGCAAAATTGCATATAAACAAGTTGCCGAAGACTTGGGATTATCATACGAACCTGTTCGGATTTAACTTTGCAGAGGGTCCTGTGGCAGCGGAGGGCTGATCTTTACGCTGTCACAGAGCCCTGTTCAACACTTATTTTTCGCGAGGGATGGTTTTGTTTTTCTTCCATCGCACAACGTCCTTCAAAATAAGCTCCAAACTCTAATGTGAGTGAAGGAGTTTTAATGGTTCCAATCACACGACTCGTTCGTGAGAGAACGACTCTTTTTTTCGCAACCACATCTCCCTTCACGTAACCATCGATCATCAATGTATCTGCTAGGATATTACCTTCGACGACAGAAGTTTCACTCAGGATGAGAGTACTGCCCTCTTGGGCGCGAACTTCCCCTACCAAGACGCCATGAACCCGAGAAACTTGATTGAAAGTAATCACTCCTTCGATCCGAGTGCCCTCTGCCACAATATTAATAGACGTTTCCTGGGGGGATTTGAGGTTCATGCAGCATCTTCCTTTTCGGGGGGCGGAGTCATAGAAGGCGTTTCAAACTTTTGATATTTTAAAATTTGCCCTAGATTATCAAAAATGAAAATTTCGATCTCTTGAAGATCCTTGTGTGTGGCAATAGGGCCAAATACTGCTTTTACGTGCCGCACGCGAGTGACGGAAAAGGGCTCTGCATTTTCAAGTGAGATGAGATGGGGAGTGCCAGCGCGATTGAGGGTAGCGGGAGGATAAGAAAGGAGATAATTCGGGCCACGAGCGAGTATCAAAATTTTTCCTTGTTGGTTGCCCTGGTCTTCTTTTGTGTATTGGAGCGAGAACTGAACTTGAAGCATCTTGTCGCGCCAAGTAATGGTATGTGAAATGATGGAAAAAGGGAGAGTAGAGGGGTCAGGGAGTACAGGGGATAGAGCTGGAAATCCAGAAAAGAAAAGGGAGTTATTGGCAGAGGCAGCGGGAGTTGGTTTTTTTATGGATGTTCTTAGCTCTAATAATTCCTGCTCCAAATCTTGAATTTTGGATGGGTCTGCGATTGAGGCGATTTTATAATATTTGCAGGCCATAAATACGCTGATAACGGTGAGGCTAACTAAGAATCCTACGAGTAGGCCTAATTTTGAAATCCATTTGAGAGGAATTTTAAAGGTGCGCGCCGCGTAATTGTCTTTAAAAACGAGGACAGTGACGTGGTTAGAAATCTCAGTGGAGTCTTGTATCATCAATGAAAACGTTAACTTTTTGAATGTGAAGTGTCAAATACAGGTATCTCTCGACATAAAATGACAGTCATCCTTTTTTCTTGCGTGCCGATAAGTCAGTTGATGAAGATTCTCTTTTTGAATCCACAAATAAACGCACAGCATCAAATTGTTGTGAATTTGCAAAAAAAAGGGATTGCAGTTCTTCTCCCTTCGGATAGGGATGAAGCTTGGCAAATGCTTCAACTTCATGGGGAAAGTGTAGAACTCGGTGTCATTCATCGCGAAGGCAGGACTGATTCTCAAAACCTAGACGATTTACCAGGACTGAAATTGATCGAAAGGATTAAGTCTGATCCGAGTCAGTGTGACCTTCCTCTGATTCTTACTACCGATCAGTGGTCTGTGGCAGAGTGTGCTCAACACCAAGAGAGTCCTCTGGGGGTGAACGCTTATTTGCAGTCTCCATTTTCTGAGAAGCAAATTTTTGATTTGATTGAAGCAGTATTAGGTCAATCTTTTGACAAGCTGCCGGATCACGAATTAGTCCCTTTGGAGACAGTTACAAGCTCGGAAAGATCAAGTCCTCCTCCTCCTAATGAAGAATCAATAGAAATGGTTTTAGAAGATGCAACGCCTGTCCATGCAGCAATGGAATCGCGTGATTCTATTGCTGATCCGAGTATTCGTTTAGATCATTTGGTGACTGAAGAGTCTTTTGCTGAAATGCCGTCGGGTATCAGTTTATCTTCGTTAGAAGCTCCCGTATTAACGTTGAATACGAATCAAGATCTTCCAATTACGCTTTTAGCATCCAGTTTAGGGGATTCAGTCGAACCGGTGCTTGAAATACAAGAGCAGATCCTAGATGAGTCTCAGATTGAATTAGCACCGGCAATTCCACTTACTTCAAGTCCAGCTTCTGAAGTGGAAGCTGACGACAAGCAGGTTGAGCAGGAAATGCCCTATCTTTTTAATGATTCTAAGAAGGATTCTAGTTCTATTGCTTCTTCCTTGAATCCCTCTCTCGTATTTGCTGAACCGATGGGAGATGCCGTAGTGCCAGGGGGGGCTGCTCAGACACCCGATCTTGAGACTTTAAAAAAATATCTTTATCTTCGTGAACAAGATGTTGCCGTTCTCTCCAGTCAATTTAAGGCGGCTCAAGGAGAGCATGCTCGGGTTGAGCAACTTCTTCGAGAAGAAAAAGCAAAAAATGCGGAGTTGGCGCATATTGCAAATGAGCAAAAACAAAAACTAGAGGGATTTGAAAGAGAAAAAAGCGTTGCATTGGAAGGACTTGAAGGTCAAATCATAGAACTTCGATTTGAAGTTAAAGCCAAAACCGACAAGGCACGCTTGCTGGAAAACCAACTTCGTGAAGCCGCGGAAGAAATGGAACAGTTGAAAGCAAGAATTCGTTCAGACATCAGAAAAATTCGAGTCCGTGAAAAAGAGTTAGAGAATCGATTGGAAATCATGAAAAAAGATTCTGAAGCATTGATTAGTGCTCGTGAGAATAAAATTACTGAGCTAAAGCGAAAGCTCGATTTATTGGAATTTAATATGGATTTACTTCAAGACCAATATATCAGAGAAAAGGAAAACTTAGCTATGTTACGAGATCGTTTCTCAAAAGCAGCACAGGTAGTGAAAGTTGTTGGAGGCTTGCTTGATACTAAAAAAGAAGGTGTAGAACGAGTCCAAACGGCGGTTGATCCTTCAGAGTCTGAAGCTTTAGACAGGCAAAGGCGTAAGACTTCATAGGGCTATTTGTATGGAAATCCTAAATAAGAGAAACCAGGACTCCATTGTTTATAAAATTCTTCTGATTGAAGAAATCCCTCAGGAGTTCGAATTCTATACCAAATTGATTCACGAAGTAGCTCAATGCAAAATTGATATCATCAGTCGGGGGAGTGATTTCCTTGAGTGGATTGATCGGTCTAGTTACCATCTCATTTTGGTTGTTGAATGTGCCTCAGGATTAACTCTTCTTGAACACATCAAAAGGATGAAGCCTGAAACAAGCGTGATTCTAGTCTCTTCTCAAGCGACCGTAGAACAGGCGGTTGCCGCAATTCGTTTGGGGGCAGAAGATTTTTTAAGCAAGCCATTTAATATAGATGCATTTCAGTTGGCCGTAAAACGAGGTTTAGATAAAAAAATGGTTTTTGGAGAAAATAGGAGTGCCTCCAAATTTATTAATTTATTAAATAGCTGTCAGTTAATTTCAGCAGCATTAGAAGAAAGAAAAATTTTTGAAACAGTTCAAAGCTATCTGCTACGTGAACTTAATGCTGGTTATGCTTCCATTTATTCATTACAGGGAACTGAACGTGGAATTGATCCGGTTCGTGTAGAAGGAATAGAAACAGCCGAGCATTACGATCGCACTTTGGAGGAAGTTTTGGACATGGCTCTACGTTCGGCCAATCCTTTAATGAAGATGTCAAATTCGGAACAAATTTATCGTTTTGTAGAACGGAACGAACATTCCCCAGCTTTTTTTCTTTTCCGTTTTCGATGTGCAGACAAAGTGGATTATTTTTGTGCATGCTTGTCCCCTGAGCGTCCTCAATCCATGGACGCATTTGAAAGCTGCTTGCTATTATTAAAAGCACAAATTGAAGTGACCAGCAAAAATATTCAGAAATATATTGGAGTACAGCAGTTAGTCTATGTGGATGATGCGACAGGACTTTATAATACTCGTTATTTAAATTTTATTTTAGATCGAGAAATCTCTCAAGCGCAGTTAACACAGAAGTCATTCGCCGTGCTTTTTATAGATGCCGATCGATTTAAATTAGTCAATGATCAATATGGTCATCTGGCGGGAACAAAACTACTGAATGAGCTTGGAAATCATTTGAAAAAATATGTGCGAGAAAGAGATACTCTATTTAGATATGGAGGTGATGAATTTGTTGCAATCTTATCTCCCTGTGACCTCGTGATGGCAAAAGCCATCGCCGAACGAATTCGCGCATCTGTAGAAAGAAAATCTTTTCTAAAAAAGGAAGGACTAGTTACCCATTTTACGATCTCCATTGGCGTCGCATTATTTCCTGCTCATGCTAAAACAAAGATGGAAATCATTGAGGTAGCAGATCAGGCGATGATGAGTGCAAAAAAAACTATTAGAAATAGTGTATCCATTGCCCAAATGAATACTGCTGAACCTCTCACAAAGGGGGTTTCGAGTGGAAGGTGATAGCTTATTTCCTACCCGTTATAAACTGGTAGTCAGTGATTTTCATTTAGGTAAGGGTCGATATTTTTTAGATGGCACTCAAAATATCCTTGAAGACTTTATTTATGACCGAGAGTTTGCTGAATTTGTAACTTATTACCGCTCAGGAAATTTTGCAACTGCAGAAGTAGAGTTGATCTTGAATGGAGATATTTTAAATCTTCTTCAGATAGATACGTGGGGAGTTCATACCCATATGATCACTGAACGAAGCGTGGTCCGAGCGGTTCAAAAAATTGTAGCAGGTCATCCAGAATTTTTTCAGGCTTTGAAGCGCTTCGCTGCAACGCCCGGCCATACTATTTCTTACGTGGTTGGGAATCACGATGTGGGAATGCTTTGGCCAGGGCCAAAAAAAATATTCTCTGAGGCGGTAGGTGGTCCTGTGACCTTTCACGACGTTCGTTATCAATTTGATGGTATTTATGTAGAGCATGGTCAGCAATATGAACGTTTTGCAAAAACAGATATGGAACGTCCATTTATCACGAGAGGGCTCCCTGAGCCCGTTCTTAATTTGCCTTGGGGTTCACTTTTTGTGGCAGTGCTTTTGCCAAAAATAAAACAGAGTCGACCTCACGTGGATAAAGTCCGTCCCCCCTCTACGTTTTTTAGATGGGTCATGATTCATGATTTGTTTTGGGGATTAAAGACAGGGTTGGAAATTGCGAAATTTGTTTTTGATACTATTTTATTCCGAAGAAAATATCAAATTTACCAAGGTGTTCGGGCGACATTGGGCTTGCTAAAGGAAATTTCACTTTACCCTAATTATGATAAAATTGCTTTTAAAGTCCTGGAAACCAACGATGATGTGCATACAGTGATCTTTGGTCACACCCACATTCTCAGGTATCGGCAGTGGCGAGAAGGAAAAGAATACTTTAATGAGGGGACTTGGAATGAAATGACTAATTTAGAGTTGGATGATTATGGGAAGCAAGTCCGACTTACTTATGCTTTTATCGAATATCCTATTGAGAATCCTTCTCAGGGGCGCCCTAAAGTTCGACTGAAGCAATGGCAAGGATCTTGGAAACCGGAAGTAGAAGTATTGGCTTAAGGAATCTCTAAGAGTTGGATTAAACGATCAGCGGCATAAGGCTTTTGGATGTGTTGAATTCGTAAACCATGACGAAGGCTTTTTAATTCCTGTATCTGGGGCTCCTCTATCAGCATTGAGGACGAAATAATGACATGATTGACATGGATTTGTGCTGAGACAAGACCGCGAATGAGTTGTTCCCCGTTCAGTAGAGGCATATTCCAATCTGTGATCAGCGCAAATGGCAGTTCTGGCATAGCTTGAAGTAGATTCAAGGCATCGAGTCCATTTTTAGCTGTAATGACGATGTATCCATGGGAGTTTAGATTAATTTCAGTGATTTTGAGTAGTTCTATAAAGTCGTCTACAACGAGGACGGTTTTTGCTTTCTTCGAATAGCGTAATCGATGACCGTGTATCTTATTGAGATGATTCACTTTTAGCTCCTGATTATTATTTCTTTTTTTATTTCTAAATGAAGAACAAGTGGTATTCTTTATACAGAATAACATTTGTTCTTCAAACAGAAAGAAAGATTCAGCTAAAAAGTCTAATCTTTCAATATGTTAAATGGAAAAAGACCCAAAAAGGCGAGACGGCTTAAAGATTTTCCATTTCTAAAAGCATTGGGTCAGTATTGCCAAAAGCTTCGCATTCAGAAGGGGTATTCAATTGACCGATTGTCAAAGGAAAGCGATGGTTTAAGCACAAGCGTGATTCATCGATTAGAAAGAGGCTCTGGAGCTGTGACAGTTTCCGCACTTTATCGATATGGAAACGCATTGGACATTCATCCAAAATTCCTTTTAGATTTTCAATTACCCGTAGTGGAACATGAGGGGTCAAAACCCCGAGTTTCGCCCACACTTCTTGAATTAGATCATTTAAGAGTGAAAAAGGAAGCCTTTCAAACGCTCCTTCCCCTGTATTCTTTAAAGGCGGCCGCAGGTTATTTTGGCATGGGAGAAGCCGTTCATCCCGAGGGATGGGTAGAAATAAAAAGAATTACGGGTAACCTGGATGATAAAATGTTCGTTGCCCGTGCGGTAGGAGACTCTATGTTGCCAAAAATTCGAAATGGCGACTTTTTGGTATTTCGAGCTCATCCGAGCGGTACGCGGCAAGGTAAAATTTTATTGGTGCAATATCGAGGTCCAGCGGATCCTGAAACGGGTGGTAGTTACACAGTCAAGCAATACCATTCATCAAAGAGTATTGCTCCCGATGGTTCCTGGCAACATACGCAAGTTATTTTAAAGCCGTTAAACCCTGAATATGAAAGGATTCTTCTGTCCCCTGTAAATGAAGAAGATTTTCGAATCATTGCAGAATATTTATTTACGGTTTCACGTTAAGATAAATAAGTATAAAAGTAGTCAACTATTGGGCTTAATTTGAGTCGGCATGCGCGAGGAGCTTGTAAAAGTACCTGGATTTTTAGTATGAATCTAAAAACACTCTCCAGATAAGGTTTAATTTAAATGGCAAAACAGAGAAAGTATATATTTGTAACCGGCGGCGTGCTTTCGAGCATTGGTAAAGGGATCAGCGCAGCTTCCATCGGAATGCTCATGGAACAGCGTGGGATTAAGGTCACCATGATTAAGATGGATCCTTATTTAAATGTCGATCCCGGTACTATGAGTCCTTTTCAGCACGGAGAAGTTTTTGTCTTGAATGATGGTGCCGAGACAGATTTAGATTTGGGTCATTATTCTCGATTTGTTCAAAAAGCCCAATTTTCTCGCAAAAATAGTTTTACTACCGGCCGTATCTATGACGCAGTCATTCGTCGCGAGCGAGCCGGAGGCTATTTAGGTAAAACAGTTCAGGTTATCCCTCATATTACGGACGAAATTAGACGCCATATTCAAGATGCTTCAATAGATGCAGATCTGGCTATTGTTGAAGTGGGCGGAACTGTAGGTGATATAGAAAGTTTACCGTTTCTCGAAGCGATTCGGCAGATGAAAGTGGAAGAAGGAGCGGCGAATGTTTTATTCGTGCACCTCACTTTAGTTCCTTACATTGCTACTGCAGGCGAGTTAAAAACTAAACCTACGCAACATAGCGTAAAAGAACTTCGAGAGATCGGAATTCAACCCGATATTCTTCTCTGTCGTTCTGATCGTAAGTTGCCTAAAGACGTAAAAGATAAAATTGGGCTTTTTTGTAATGTTCCTGGAGATCAAGTTTTTAGTGCTATTGATGTAGCTAGTATTTATGAAGTCCCTCTTTATTTTCATGAAGAAGGATTAGATGAAAAAATTGCTGAAAAGCTAGGCATTTGGTGTGGAAGACCCGATCTCTCCAAGTGGGAGACTATGATTTCAAAACTTCGTGACCCCAAAGGTGAGGTCCGTATTGGGATCGTTGGAAAATACACTGACTGGCGAGACACTTATAAATCTCTTTCTGAGGCGCTGATTCACGGTGGAGTTGCAAACCATGTCCGTGTGAATATGCTTTACATTGATGCTGAAGAAATTGAAAAAGGAAAAAATCAAGACCTTCTGAAGTCGGTAGATGGAATTCTTGTTCCAGGCGGATTCGGTGAACGAGGAGTGGAAGGTAAAATCCAAGCAATCGAATTTGCACGTACTCAAAACGTTCCTTATTTCGGGATTTGTTTAGGGATGCAATTGGCGGTCATCGCTTTTGCGCGTTCTCAGTGTAAAATGACAGAAGCTAATTCTGCTGAGTTCAAGCCGGATGGCAAAGAAAATGTGATTGATCTGATGGAGTCTCAAAAGTCTCTGACCAACAAAGGGGGTACAATGCGGTTAGGTGCCTATGTTTGCCAGGTCACTCCAAAGATTTCAGGAGCACCGACACGAGCGTTTATGGCTTATGGTAAAGAAGTCATTTCAGAACGTCATCGACATCGCTTTGAAGTATCGAATCAATATCGACCTCGTCTAGAAGAGGCAGGACTCATCGTTTCGGGTAAGAATATTGATTCTGAAACACGTGCGGAATTGGTGGAGATGATAGAATTACCGGAACACCCTTGGTTCTTGGGATGCCAATTTCATCCAGAGTTTTTGAGTAAACCGTTGCAGCCCCATCCTCTTTTTGTTTCATTTATTCAAGCTGCAAAGAAATTCAAAGGAAATTAGTCGATGAAGCAAATTCAAGCAACACCCATGACTTTGATTGCAGGCCCTTGTGTGATTGAGGATGAGGGCCTCATGATGGAAGTTGCTCAAGAATTGAAACGTCAACTACACGAACTTCCTGTGGAGCTTTATTTCAAAGCTTCCTTCGATAAGGCCAACCGGACTTCAATTGATGGCTTTCGTGGACCCGGTTTGGTGAATGGGCTCAAAATTTTAGATCGTGTTCGGGAAAAAACAGATTTGCCACTCTTAACGGATTTTCACAGTCCGGATCAAGCCAAGCCTGTTGCAGAAATCGTAGATTTTTTGCAAGTCCCTGCATTTCTGTGTCGACAAACAGATATGATCATTGCCGGAGCAGAAGCTGCTTTAGAGCATGGTCGTAAACTCAACGTAAAAAAAGGCCAGTTCCTCGCCCCTTGGGATGCAAAAAATATTGTCGAGAAAGTTCGTGCTGTTGAGGAAAAGCAGACAAAAAAAGGCATGAAAACCAAACCGAAGTCAGATTGGTTTTGTTTGACTGAGCGGGGCACGTCTTTTGGTTATAATACTCTTGTTGTCGATATGATTTCATTTCAATGTATGAAGCAATATGGTGTTTCTGTGATTTATGATGCGACTCACTCTATTCAGATGCCTGGAATGGGTTTGGGAGGTAAGAGCACCGGTGGAAAACGAGAATATCTAGAGACATTGGCTCGTGCGGCTATGGCTGCAGGTGCAAGTGGGCTTTTTATGGAATGTCACCCACGCCCCATTGAGGCTAAAAGTGATGGACCCAATGCATTTTACTTGGAACATGTTGGGGCATTTGTAAAACAACTTCTTGAAATTCGTTCATTAGTTTTAAATCAGCCTAAGCTTTTGCCAGAGGCTTGCTCATAGAGGGGAAATTCATGAATCTATCTTCCAGTGTTGCTTCATCCAAATTATTGGAAACTCCCGATATTCAAAATCGATTAAAAAAGATTAAACTCCTGATTCTCGATGTGGACGGCGTGATGACTGATGGCCGGGTTTTTTGGCTGAATGGTCATGGATGGACTCGTTACTTTCACATCAAAGACGGTCATGGACTCAAGATTCTCATGAAATATGGAATTCAAGTTGCAGTGATCAGCGGGGGTGATTCGCAGGATGTTCGAACTCGAATGGAGTTCTTGAATATTAAGCACGTTTTTTTAGGTGATGAAGATAAATTGATTGCTTTGAATAAGATTATTCAGTCAACGGGTATTACCTTGGATCAAATGGCTTTCATGGGAGATGATCTTTTTGACATCCCCATTATTGAAAGAGTGGGGTTCAGTGCTACGGTTCCTCATGCCGTGGATCCAGTGAAAAGCCGAGTTCATTATGTAACTGAGAGTTCAGGAGGATGGGGTGCAGTTCGAGAAGTAGCGGATGCCATTCGTAAGGCTCAGGGTTTAGGCCCCTATTTGACCTAATCATGCAAAAAAAAAATCGTTCTAAATTCAGCCCTAAATTCAGCCCTAAATTCAAACGATGGGTAGTGAAGGCCGGAAGTAATATTGTTTGTTCCGGGGGGCCTCTTCTGATTCGAGCGTGGATGCAACAAGTGGCACAGCTCCGAAGAGATCATGAAATCGAGGTCATTTGGGTGACCTCGGGAGCCATTGCCTCTGCGGTAGATCGCACCCAATTTAAAAAGCCTAATCGATTGTTGGCGGAAAAGCAGGCGTTGAGTGCAATTGGTCAACCTATCGTGATGGACCTCTACAATCTGGCACTTCATGCCCAGGGCTTGTTAGGTGCACAAATTTTGCTGACTTATGATGACCTAGCGGATAAGAATCGGCGAGGTTGTTTTAAAAATACCATTGAGCAACTCTTGGAGTGGGGTGTGACGCCGATTCTTAATGAAAATGACGCAGTTGCAACCGAAGAAATTCGATTTGGTGATAATGATTCGCTTTCCGCCAAAGTAGCGCATTGTATTCATGCGGATCGGTTATTGATTTTGACAGATGTAGAAGGACTTTACGATGTGGATCCAAGAAAGCATGCTGATGCACAATTGATTCGTAAAATTTCAGATGTAAGCCCGCATTTTCTTGCCAAGATGGCACCGGAAGCGGGGACAACCCGCGGTACAGGGGGTATGTATTCTAAACTGAAAGCTGCGAATGAAGCATCAGCGCAAGGGATTGATACTTGGTTGGCTAAAGGGGATCTCCCTTCAGTTCTTCTTCATGTGGCAGAAGATAAACAGGTCGGCACATGGATTGAAGCCCAAAAGGGAAAATAGTAGAAATGAACGAAGCCATCACTCTTACGCAATTGCGTAGATTAAAAAAATCAGCAAAAGAACTCAGATCACTCGCGACTGCTCGAAAAAATCAAGTTTTGCTCAGGGCTGCGGAGCTTTTACTGACGCACCAAAATGAGATACTCAAGGCCAATCAAATGGACCTTCGTTTAGCCAGAAAGAAGGTAATAGAAAATTCACTTTTTTCTTCTTCTTTTCTAGATCGCCTGACGTTAACTCCCGAGAGAATTTCGGGGATGGTAGAAAGTCTGAAACAAGTCGCTTTGCTTTCTGATCCAGTAGGTGAGGTCATCGATGAGAAGCAATTTAAAAATGGATTAAAGGCACGGCGAATCCGCTCACCGCTGGGCGTTATTTTTATGATATTTGAATCTCGCCCAAACGTGGCGATTGAAGCATTTTCATTGGCTTTTAAATCCGGCAATGTCATTATTTTACGGGGTGGAAAAGAATCCATGAAGACTACAAAAGTCCTCTATGAGATTCTTGAAAAGGCTCTCCATTCTGAGGGTTGTTCCAAGAATAGTTTTTGGGGAATCAAAGATTCAGATCGGGAATTATCGCATTTCTTATTAAAACAAAAGCAATGGATCGATGTTGTCGTACCTAGGGGAGGGGATGCACTCATTGAATATGTCACAAATGAGTCTACCATTCCTGTTATCAAAAATGATCGAGGATTATGTCATATTTATATCCATGAGGATGCTGATTTAACGATGGCTTCGAATATTATTATCAATGCGAAGACTCAACGACCGGGCGTTTGCAACGCTATGGAAACACTCCTCGTGCATGAGCAAGTCGCCAAGGAGTTTTTACCACAGCTTCATTCTCGTCTTTTGGCGCACGGTGTAGAATGGTTTACTTGTCCTGCTTCATTCTCGATTCTCGAGGGCCGTCAAAATGTAAAGCATGCTACGAAACAAAGTTGGAACACAGAGTACTTGAGCTTGAGTATGAGTTGCAAGGTGGTGAACTCCTTAGAAGATGCCATCTCTCACATCGAAAAACATGGGTCACACCATTCTGAAGCCATTATTACGCGATCGCAAACGATTGCTCAAAAGTTTCAGACTGAAGTGGATGCCGCAGTCGTTTACTGGAATACTTCTACTCGATTTACTGATGGTTTTGAAATGGGCTTAGGCGGTGAATTGGGAATTAGCACCCAAAAGCTGCATGTAAGAGGTCCTGTGGGGCTCCGTGAGTTGACTAGCGTTCGGTGGATTGTTAATGGGATGGGGCAAGTGAGGGGATGATGCAATGAAAATCGGAATTTTAGGATTTGGTAAAATGGGAGAAGCGGTCGTTCAGGGACTTGCACTTTCGCCCCTCTCCAAAGAAAATGAAATTACAGGAACTACCCGAACTCAAACGAGTGCTCAGGAAATTTCTCGCCGGCTTTTGATTGAGTGTCATACAGATAACGAAAGGTTAATCAGTTCTTCAGAAGTCATACTTCTTTGTGTTAAACCTCATCAAGCTGAAAGTGTTCTCTGTTCTGTTGCTCCTCAAATTCAGGAAAAGCATCTTCTGATTTCTTTATGTGCCGCCGTAACAACACAACAACTTTCGGATTGGTCTGGAAACAAAGCCTCGATCGTTCGTGCTATGCCCAATACTCCTTGTTTAATTGGACAAGGAATGACTGTTTTATGCGCAGGGCCCCGAACCCAGAAAAGAGATCTTTCGGTTGCTCGAAAAATTTTCGATACAATGGGGGAAACGGCTGTTGTTGAAGAGGCACTCATGGATGGAGTAACCGGATTGAGCGGCTGTGGGCCGGCCTATGTCTACTTGATTATTGAGGCACTGAGCGAGGCTGGTGTGAAAATGGGCTTGTCGCGTTCGGTATCGACTCTTTTGGCAGCTCAGACGTTAGCAGGTTCGGCTCAGATGGTGCTGAAGAGAGGTGTCCATCCTGCAGCTCTTAAGGATGAAGTGACTACTCCGGCAGGTTGTACCATTGATGGATTGATGGCACTTGAAGAAGGAAAACTTCGAGTGACTTTAATCAAAGCAGTATTGGCTGCGGCGAGACGGAGTAAAAAGTTACGAGAAGGGTAAACGAAGTATGGCGGATGCAACCGAGAGCCGAATTTTATTTTGGAATCGTAAAGAGTCACGAGAAGAGGTCGAACAGGTTTATGGGGATGGGGTTTTGCGATGGGCTTATGGTACAAAGCTTGGTCAGCAATTAGTTGATCGAGTCCTATCTAAGCCTTGGGTGAGTCAAATTTACGGTGCTTATCAAGCTTCCAGTCTCAGCGGACATAAAGTAAAGCCATTCGTAAAAAAATTTCAAATTCGAATGGATGAATTTGAAGACGTAAATTTCAAAACTTTTAATGATTTTTTTATCCGAAAATTTAAACCAGGCTTACGAAGTTTTGTTCAGAAGCCGTCTGAAATGCCAGCATTTTCTGAAGCTCGTTACTATGCATTTGAAGAGATTCTTTCTGAGCAAAAATTTCCAGTAAAAGGTACGGCTCTTTCCGCGGCCGCCTTATTGGGGAGCGAAGAAAAAGCAAAACCATTTCATGGAGGGGCCTTACTTTTGGCTCGACTTTGTCCCACTGATTATCATCGCTTTCATTTTCCAGATTCTGGTAAAGTATTGGAAAGCTATACCTTGCATGGAAATCTTCACTCGGTAAATCCAATCGCACTTCAGTATAAAGAAAATGTTTTTATCACGAATGAGCGTCAAGTGAGTATTCTGGAGACCCAGAATTTCGGCAAGCTAGCTTATATCGAAGTGGGTGCTCTTTGCGTTGGAAAGATTGTTCAGACTCATCGGCCCGATACTTCTTTTAGACGAGGCGATGAGAAAGGGTATTTCTTATTCGGTGGCTCTACTGTGATTGTATTAGGTGAGCCCGGCGCATGGACTCCGGATGCGGATCTTTTAGCGCAGACTTTGCGTGGTAGAGAGACATGGATCCAACTCGGGGAGAGAGTTGCAAGTCGGGACTGATTCGGCCAAATATATCTTTCCAGTAGTATGACAAGAATCTATTTAATCTCTTGCAGTTGTACAACCGATCTGGTTGTTGTTTGTCTATGTTTTGTATTGCTAATTATTCAATGATAATTTATTAATAAATAGAATTTCAAATCACATTAAAAAAATTTTTTGAGATCTTAAAAAGTTAAAAGCCCCTATTTTTCAGGTAGTTAAGGAATCGAAATGCAAGTGTCTCAGCCCTGATGGGTGGATTTTTTATTATTAATTGTTGATATAGTATTTAATTAGTGTATATGTACTTATTGATTAAGTATTAAGAACATTCTCGAATTTTTCTTGAAGAAGTTATTAGAGGAAATTAAAGGATGCGTTTAAAAGTCGGAGGTTTTAGGTGTTAGCTATAAAATTGTTTTCAGTGTTGACGATCGGATCTTTAGCAATTCAGGGCCAAAACCCAAGTATTGTTTCTGGAGCGGACCCTAAAATACAAAGCTGGCTCTCATCAGCGGTTGATAGTACTGTACGAATGGCGCCTTATAACACGGGGTTAACCAGTGGTGCGGCTGACACCGAAGTTTCCGTCGATAGCACAAATACGAAACAACAACTTGAGGGATTTGGAGCGGCGCTTACGGATTCATCCGCTAGACTCATTTCCGATTTACCCGATGCCGAAAAAAGCCAAGTTCTGTCTGTGCTTTTTTCTAGCATTAATGGAATTGGTTTAAACTATATACGGCTGCCATTAGGAGCTACAGAATTTACCCATCCGGCAAGTCTCAATCACTACACTTACGATGATCTGACTCCTGATCAAGTAGGGACAGCTGACGAAAATTTAGCGAAAATTTCTCTCGCACACGATGACCTTTATATCATTCCACTTATTCATGAAATTAAGGCTATAAAAGAGAGTGAAGGCGATGAACTGCTACTTATGGCCACGCCCTTTTCGGCACCAGGCTGGCTTAAGGTTACACAAAATCTCTATGGTGGCACCTTATTACCTGGCAATGAAACGATCGCGACCTATGCCAAGTATTTAAGAATGGTTCTTCAGGAGTTTCAACAACCGGGACGCTCCATTAACTTTACTACAATAACCATACAAAATGAACCCTCAGTTGAGGAGCCGGACTTTCCCACAATGATATTGACGATCGACCAGCAGCGCGCCCTAGGAGTTGCCATAGCTCAAGAACTGCAGGCCAACGGATTGAATAATACAAAGGTTATCGCCTGGGACCATAACTGGGTGGAAGACCGTGCAGGCTTCCAAAATTTGCCTTTAGATTTTTTTACGGCAGACCCTGAAGCTAATCAATACATTAGCGGAACTGCCTGGCATAACTACTTTGGCGTCCCTGCCGATCAAGGTCTATTCAATGCCGCAAACCCTGGCAAAGAGGTCTACTTCAACGAGGCCACGGGATATGGAAATTACACTCAGAAAGGCGATGCGCTCAATGTAGGGTATGACCTAAAAGACACCCTGATGGGAAGCATAGCTAACGCAGCAAAAACCGTAATTTTCTGGAATATTGTACTCGATAATCATTATGGCCCTAAATTATGGGGTGGCTGTGAGGACTGTAAAGGTCTCGTTACAGTTGCTAATCTGAGTACCATAACATTTGAAGATGAGTATTACGCTTTAGGGCATCTATCTAAATTTATCAAATCCGGTGCCTTTTACATTCCTCCTACGATTCAAGGTAATCAAAATGTATACTCAATGTCAGCGATAAATCCTGACAAATCAGTCGTAGTGGTCGTTTACAACGATAATGGCTCCGATCAACTCTATAAATTAAATATTGATGGCTATTATCTATATTTTGATCTCCCAGCGAAGTCCGTTATTACTCATGTAATGACGTATCCACTGGCTCAGAACTCTACCGCTTCCGCTCCTACTCCCACTCTAAACTCTACCATTTCCAGTGGTGAATCCGCTCTAAACTCTACCACTTCCGGCACTTCCGGTGGTGAATCCGCTCTAAACTCTACCACTCCTAATCCAGTCTCTATTTATGGTGGTAATCCATTTTCTGCTCCTGTTGATTCAAATGATCCAACCACTGGAATCACTCCGCATCGACCTGATTCAGTCTCTGTTTCTGGAGCCACTTCCAAGCGGGTCGCCTTCTGGCTTGTTGTCGTGATAAACGCTCTAAAACTTGCTAAAGGGAACTAATCACGTAGTTAGGGATTTAGCGCGCGAAGCTCTGTTTGAAGATCAATGAGGGCAGGGTAAAGCTCTCTCTTACATCATAGCTGAGCCTTGCTGTGTCTTTATTAAATAACTCTCGCGTAAATGCGGGAGTTTCTTGGGCAGTAAGGTAGTTTAAAGATTTACTCACCTCCCCCTCAAGGGTGAGTAAATTCTCCGTTCAATCAAAACTGATACTCAGGTGCAAATAATTAAATATAACAAGTTTGCCGTGTAGCTTATTTTTCTGTTTTTAATCTTCTTACTGATTCGTAATAAATTTCAAGTTTGGTCTCTAGTTCGAGTCAGTATCAGAGACTTAAAGTACAATGTGCCGAATTCATGCGGATTCCTCTCATTTATGAGTGAAGCGTGAAGTAGGAATTAAATTAGTTAGTTGTTTTTATGCTGGTAAAAATATTGAATTAAGCCCGAGTGAAAAAATTGAAGATCTCCCTCCATGAATGATAATTACAGCAATAATCTCAGGCTTAAAGACGATGTTGCTACCTGAAAACATAAATACAAATCACGCCTAAGTATTTAAATAAACAGAGAAGATGCATTTATTTATGATTAATTAGGCATTATTTATAATTTATATTAAGAATATTATTTCCTTTTAGTCTAATAAGTGATAGTACATCAATCTTAAGTAAATAAACAAAGCAAATGGAGTCGTCAGGCCATCTGCAAAAATAACTTTTTTAGGATTTTATGAAAAAAATAAGTAGTCTTTTAGTACTCACCCTCTTTTGCCAAAGCATTACGGCTTCCTATGCTGCAGGTCCAGCTGACTCAGTCAGCATTTCCGTAAATGATGACTCGGCCGTCCCGAGCGTTCCCACTACCAATGATACGATCATTGAAATACTCACTTTAGGAGATCTCTGTAAGAAGAGTTCGAAAAACGAACTTCCACTTGAGGAAGTCTGCCCTGGAGATAGTCCCGAAATTGCTCCCCCGACCGATTCACAAATATTAGAAAGCTCCAATGAAGCAAAGACCCCGTCAAGAACTTCGAGGTGTTTTGATAAATTCTGCAATTTCGTGAAAGAAAAGGCCCAGTATCTCTATGTCGGAGCTGTTCTTTTGGGAATCCCTGCCGCTGTAGCTGTAGAAACTCCTGTTGAGTATTTACCTGTCATTTACTGGGTCGGATCTGGAGCTATTATGGTAACCAATGCTTGGTTATTTTCAGAAGCGCTTGCGTCGTTTCATTCTTGGCGTTCTCATAAGAAACTTCATAAAAATGCAACGACAGCGGATCTTCCAAAGTCGTTATCCGCAATCATTTCTGCCTACCTTCCAAATGAAATCGGCGTTCTAGAGGACTCGATGAAAGCAGTCACCTCACTTCGCCTTCCTGAAGGTGCTCATTTTAAGGTGTTTGTAGCCCATAACGGAGGCACTCCCGAGCAAATAGAAACTTTAAGGAATCAGATCAAGAATTTGCCCTTACAAGAGGGTGTTGAGATCCAAGACCTGAGTGTCGAAACCTCTCATTCTAAAGCTGAGAACGTCAACGAAGCAGTGAAGGTACTAGGCAGTGCTGAAGTTCGACCTGAACTTTGTATTCTCTATGATGCAGACCATCAGCCCGACCAGAACGCACTTGTTTACGCTCTCCAAACCATGAAAGAAAAAAATGCGGATCTACTCCAAGGGCGTTGTGCCATCACTCGAGGGTCCCCCATGGTTGCTGCTGAGTTTGATATGATCTATGGTGTTAACCATGCTGGCGGTTCTGTCCTGCGTAACTTCGCATTCTTTGGTGGAACTAATGGCTATTGGAAATTCAATCTTTTAGAAAAGATTGGAATGGATGGCTCGATGTTGACTGAGGACATCGATTCATCTTTCAGATCTATGAAAAACGGTGCGAATATCGTTTACGATCCAACTGTAGTTTCATTTGAAGAAGCACCACCGTCTTTAGATGCTTTATTCAAACAACGCCTTCGTTGGACACAAGGCTGGTCTCAAGTCGCTCTCCGTCATGCGAAGCTACTGGTCAATAAAGACTTATCCCTCTATCGGAAAGGCATGGTCTTTTTTCTGCTCCATTGGCGTGAGATGTACAGCTATATCACTCCATATACGGTTGCAGCTGCAGTGACTTATGTTGTTAAAGAGAATGCGGGACCGGACTTCCCTATGATCGCTGCATCCGCAGCGCAAATGGTTATGCCGATTGTCATCATAGCTGCCTCTCGGTATCACGTAGGGGATGTGAAACATCCAGACCTGAATGCCGCGCAGTATGCCAAATTCTACTTGATCAACACCCTTTATGATCCTTTAAAGAGTGCAATCAGTGTCATGGGTCACTATAGAAACGCGTTCAATATGACTAAGTGGAATGTTACCACCAGAATTTCCGCTCCGTCAAATGAGTCAGCTCCATCGAATGAGTCAGCTCCATCGAATGAGTTAGCTCCATCGAATGAGTTAGCTCCGTCGAATGAGCCAACTTCATCGAACGATTAAAAAAAAAGGATGCTGCATTCATTGCAGCATCCTCTTTTAAAAAAACCGGTTATCCTTACCTTCTTATAGTTTTTTTACCACTTTAATGTCGCCACCGCTCCAGCCGGTAATGTATAGCTAAAGGAGTTACTGCCCCACATGACCTTAAAGGTGGTGTTAGACGTACTGTTATTTAAAACAACCATCACGATTGAGCCATCTGGATTTTTATACGCAACATTTTCAATGCCGCCATTGAATGTGTTGGAGTCCACTCGGTAAGCTCCTGGGACAACAAACTTACTGGAATGCCCAGTATAGTAATAAAACTCATTCGGCGTGTAGGTGCCAGTGGGTTGATGAATGGTCACTAGACCTTCGCAACCCTGACAATCGAGCGTGGGTCCATAGTTGTCATCTAAGGCCATGCCCCAGAGTACGACAGTTTTGGCCCAGTTACGTACGGATCCAATAAAGAGATTATGAAAATCCCATATCATATCCCCAGCAAATCCTGATCCCCATGTGCCACCGCTACACTCGGTAAAATAAATGTCTTTGTTTGGATATGCATTATGCACAGTAGTCATGGCAGATGGATCTCCACTATAGCAGTGGAATGCCGAGCCCGCCGAATAACTTGCTGCTACCGGGTCATTGAGAATAGACATAGGATAAGAATAGTCTCCCCAGTTATGGTCAAAAAGCAAAATATTCGTCGTGAGGCCAGCATTTAACAAGGCAGGACCAAGATACTTACCGACTAAGGTGTCCTCCTGATTCCAGCTTAGGGACGTGGACGCAGAATTCCCCGCATTCAAAGGCTCATTTGTGGGTGTTATTGCATAGATTGGGATTCCCGCAGCTTGGTATGCCTGAATGGATTTTACAATATAGTTTGCATAAGGGCTGTAGGACGTAGGATCAATGAGAGTACCTCCGATGAATGAGTCACTTGTTTTCATCCAGGTGGGCGCAGTCCAAGGCGTCATCATGACTTTGATACTTGGATTGATCTGGAGCGCCTGTTGAAGCACGGGAATGATATATGGAAGGTCATGACTGATTGAAAAACTAGCGAGTGTCGGATCCGTGTGTCCGGATGGCATTTCATCATAAGTGAAATCCGTCAAAGAGAGATCGCTTGTTCCGAGTGGTTGCCTGAGGAAGCTCACGCCGATACCCTGATTTGGATCAAAAAGTTGGGTCATGAGAGCACTCCGTTGAGATGCACTCAGCTTCTCGGCTATCAGCCATGCAGCTGAGTCGGTAATTGAAGCACCAAACCCGTCCATTTGCTGGTAAGTCAGCCCATCATTGACAGTAACGGTGACTGGATTGGTGATGCCCGTGTCTGGAGCTATTTGGATATCTGACTGCCGCTCCAAAAGATGGACTTGATCAGGCGTGGTCAACCAAACCTGGACACTCGATCCAGTTGAAGGGGTTGAGCTTGGAGTCGATGTTGGAGTCGACGTTGGAGTTGATGTTGGAGTTGATGTTGGAGTTGATGTTGGAGTTGAGCTTGGGGTTGAACTTGGAGTCGGCGTTGGGGAAGGTGGTAGGTTTGGCGTGTAGGTCCATTGCTCATTTGTGCCCCCCGTACAGCTCCAGGTCTGAACTTGGGCGCCATCGTTTGAATTCCAATTCGTAATATCGAGGCATTGACCATTCGTACTTATAATTTGACCGGTAGGTGAAAGCGACCACTTTTGGCTGGAGCCTCCATTGCAAGGGGAAATAATAACCGCACTTCCATTTTTGGCTAATCCCCCGGAAACGTCTAAACACATCGAATCGTTATAGACCCGAATATCGCCTGTATCTGATCGAATATCGAATGTCTGATTGGCTGTGCCAGAACAATCCCAGATCTGTAAGGTTGCTCCTGGTGAGGTGCTCATATTGGTGACATCGAGACACTTGCCAGAGGCAAAGACACTTTGGATAAACATCGGAGTTGGAGTCGACGTTGGAGTCGGAGTTGGGGTTGGAGTCGGAGTTGGAGTCGGAGTCGGAGTCGGAGTCGGAGTCGGAGTTGGAGTTGGAGTCGGAGTTGGAGTCGGAGTTGGAGTCGGAGTTGGGGAAGGTACTACGGTTGGCGTGTAGGCCCATTGCTCATTTGTGCCCCCCGTACAGCTCCAGGTCTGAATTTGGGTACCATTGTTTGAATTCCAATTCGTAATATCGAGGCATTGACCATTCGTACTTATAATTTGACCGGTAGGTGAAAGCGACCACTTTTGGCTGGAGCCTCCATTGCAAGGGGAAATAATAACCGCACTTCCATTTTTGGCTAATCCCCCGGAAACGTCTAAACACATCGAATCGTTATAGACCCGAATATCGCCTGTATCTGATCGAATATCGAATGTCTGATTGGCTGTGCCAGAACAATCCCAAATCTGCAAGGTTGCTCCTGGTGAGGTGCTCATATTGGTGACATCGAGACACTTGCCAGAGGCAAAGACACTTTGGAAAAGCATCGGAGTTGGAGTTGAACTTGGAGTCGGCGTTGGGGAAGGTGCTACGTCTGGCGTGTAGGTCCATTTCTCATTTGTGCCCCCCGTACAACTCCAGGTCTGAATTTGGGTGCCATTGTTTGAATTCCAATTCATAACGTCAAGGCATTGACCATTCGTACTTATAATTTGACCGGTAGATGAGAGCGACCACTTTTGGCTGGAGCCTCCATTGCAAGGGGAAATAATAACCGCACTTCCATTTTTGGCTACTCCCCCAGAAACGTCTAAACACATTGAATCGTTATAGACCCGAATATCGCCTGTATCTGATCGAATATCGAATGTCTGATTGGCTGTGCCAGAGCAATCCCAGATCTGTAAGGTTGCTCCTGGTGAGGTGCTCATATTGGTGACATCGAGACACTTGCCAGAGGCAAAGACACTTTGAATTGTACCTGGGGTGATATTGGTAAAAACGGCAGCGGCCCCTTGCTTTGAATTGTAAGTCATTAGAATCGATAACCCTATAATTACATTTCCAAACTTCATCCAGCGTGACATTTTCTTATCCCCCTAAAGTTGAATTACATTACATATTGAAACATAAATAAATAATACCGAGAAGCGGTGAGTTGGTTTCTTCTAGAAATTTTTAATTTTACGATCTGTAAAACTTAAAATACTTTATCGGCATCTAGCAAATTTTAATGAAATACAACTTTGAGTCGAAGAGGACTGCGCTAGAACGGAGTCTTTTCTGAATCCGTTGGCTGTCTTCCGAACTGAGAGCCTAGGACAGAAGCCGATCTGAATCAGACTGGGTGCTGATTTCATCGAAATCGATCGCAATAGTCAATTAAATATAAGTTTGGGAATAATATTATTTTGACGGTTTTTTCGATACAGAGGACCTTGTGTATTTTAATGTTTGGGATTACTCACACTTACACTTATTGCGAGTCAGTTCGGTCTTTACCCTACGGCCCTGCTTTGGGTGTTGGTTGTCAGATGCTTAGTTCTTAATCATCTAAAATTCTATCATTATTCTTTAAATAAGTAAGTGAGGTCGATAAAGACAAATGAAATCATAGTATTAAATTAATAAAATTTAATTAAGGCATGACGCTTGCTTTATGTGAGGGGAGAGAAGGAGTTTCTTTTTTATGAAGGTGACTTTGGTGTCTTTGTTTTATTTTTTTACGATGTCTCTGACAGCGTCTTACACGGTTGCTGAAACGATCCATCCAGCTGCTTCAACAGCAGGGCAAAAATATCCCTACTTACTCATTTATGATGATGTAGAGGTGGAGTTTGATGAGCTAGCAGAAATGGCTTTTTCTGGATTGAAAAGAGATCAAGTGAACGGGTTTGAGACTTAAATTCACAGAAACGTTTGAATATTGGCGCACCAATTAATTGGATTAGTTTAATGAAAGAGCTATCCTCTTTATTTAATATACGATATAATATGTCGTATATGGTCCGTCAGAATGAAATTCGGTTGAAATCGGACTTTAAATATCGTATTTGAAAGGTCGATCATGATTAAATTAAACCGAACCACAGAATATGGGTTGATCGCATTGCGTCATATTAGTCGTAAGTGTTCTTCTTATCCCAATGAAGTCACTAGCGCACGAGAAATTGCGGACTCGTATGGTCTTCCGTTTGAGATCACAGCAAAAACTTTACAACGATTGAAAGATACTGGCCTGATTCAATCGGCCCATGGCGCAAAAGGGGGTTATACGCTGCAACGATCTTTAGGAGAGGTATCACTCGCGGAGTTTTTGGAGTTGATGGAAGGGCCTCAGTCGGTCGTCGTTTGTGCAGGTACACCCGAGCATCAATCCAGTGATTGTGAGTATGGAAGTCGGTGTGAAATCCGACATTTCATGAGTCAGCTCAATACACGAATTGTTCAGCTTTTAGCCGGGATTCAATTGGCTGAACTTACGGAAGGGTCATCTAATAATACCCTCGTGTCATTAGAAGAATTTAAAGCAAAGGAAGTATTACAATGAAATTCCCCATTTATTTAGATTATCATGCAACCACTCCGATGGACCCAGAGGTCCTCAAGGTCATGATGCCTTATTTTACCGAGATTTTTGGAAACGCAGCTAGCCGTAATCATGAATTCGGTTGGACTGCGGAGGCGGCAGCCGAAAAGGCGCGCCAGCAAATCGCTCACTTTATTGGAGCGCATGAAAAGGAAGTCATTTTTACGAGCGGTGCAACTGAAAGTAATAACCTCGCGATTAGCGGTGCTGCTGAGATGTATAAAGAGAAAGGCAATCATATTATTACCTCTCCGATTGAACATAAATCGGTTTTGGATACTTGCCATTTTCTTGAAAAAAAAGGTTTTGAAATTACTTATGTCCCCGTGGATCAATATGGGCAAGTCAGTGCCGAAGTGATTCGAAATGCAATTACTCCTAAGACTATTCTGGTTTCTATCATGGCGGCTAATAATGAAATTGGGACCATTAATCCTATAGCTGCTATTGGAAAAGTGTGTAAAGAAAAGGGAGTTTTATTTCATACGGATGCTGTTCAAGCAGCTGGGAAAGTTCCGCTTGATGTCGAAGAAATGGGAGTTGACCTCCTTTCTTTGACAGCACATAAAATATACGGACCCAAGGGTATAGCTGCACTTTATGTTCGACGTAAGAACCCACGAGTTCGGCTTTCTCCTTTAATTCATGGCGGTGGACATGAGCGCGGAATGCGTTCCGGGACACTCAATGTGCCTGGAATCGTAGGTTTTGGAAAGGCGGCTGAATTGGCCCAACAACTCCTTCCTACTGAGACTGTGAGAGTTAAAGCATTACGAGAGCGGCTATGGACAGGTCTTCAAGAGGAACTTGATGAGATCTATCTGAATGGTCATCCTACAGAGCGATTACCCAATAACCTCAATGTCAGTTTTGCTTTTGTAGAGGGTGAATCTCTCATGATGGGGATGAAAGAACTTGCTGTCTCGAGTGGGTCTGCCTGTACTTCAGCGAGTCTTGAACCATCGTACGTGTTAAAAAGTATTGGAGTGGGAGAAGACTTAGCTCATACAAGTATTCGATTTGGCTTGGGAAGATTCAGTACTGAAGAAGAGATTGATTTTGCCCTTAAAAAAGTAGTGACCACAGTAAAGAAGTTGAGAGATCTATCACCGCTTTACGAGATGGCTAAAGAAGGTGTGGATCTTAAATCGGTAAGTTGGACAGGACATTAATTTTTAAAGTAAAAATTTTAAAGTAAAAAAGGAGTTAATATTTATGGCATATACAAAAAAGGTAATTGATCATTACGAGAATCCGAGGAATGTCGGTTCTCTCGATAAAAATGCTGCGAACGTCGGTACAGGTTTAGTCGGTGCACCTGAATGTGGTGACGTGATGAAACTGCAGATTGAAATCGATGATATCACTCAAGTGATTAAAGAGGCCAAGTTTAAGACGTTTGGTTGTGGAAGCGCAATTGCAAGTTCATCGCTTGCTACAGAATGGATCAAGGGCAAGACCATCGATGAAGCGATGGCTATTAAAAATACAGATATCGTGCAAGAGTTGTCTTTACCTCCTATCAAGATCCATTGCTCAGTCCTTGCAGAAGATGCGATTAAGGCCGCTATTGCAGACTATCTAAAAAAGAATAAGGAGGTCAAAACAGCATGATTTCAGTATCGGATAAAGCAGTATCAGAAATTAAGCGCATTCAGCAAGCTGATGCTACTGCGAGTGGTTCTATGCTTCGCGTAAAAGTAGTAGGTGGTGGTTGTTCTGGCATGAGTTACAAACTGGGCTTTGATAACCAGCCATCAGTTGAAACCGATAAAGTGTTTGAAAAAGATGGAATTAAAATTGTCTGTGACGCGAAGTCGTTCCTTTACCTGACTGGAACCCAACTTGACTTTACAGATGGTCTAGAAGGTACTGGATTTGTCTTTAATAACCCAAACGCGAAGCGCACTTGTGGTTGCGGTAGTAGTTTCTCAGCGTAAATGTGCGCAGTGTGCACATTTGTTAGAGGGTTTTCTCTCTATCCATGTCTGTTCGGCATGTGGGTTTCCTCAGCCTGTGTCTTCGTCTGAAGATTATTTCAGTGCTTTGGGAATGCCACGTAAATTCTCGCTCGACCGTCAAGAACTAGAGAAACGATTTTATGAGATTTCTCGGCTCTTGCACCCAGACCGATTTACTACTTCTCATTCAGATGCTATGAGTCTTTCCTTGAAGCGGATGAGTTTTTTAAATCAGGCCTATGGGACTTTGAAAGCTCCCGTGCGGTTACGCGAGTATTTTTTGACTCTTGAAGGGATTCAAGTTTCTTCTACTGGTAAAACGGTCGGTGGAAAAACAACGATGCCTATAGAATTAGCTGAGGCATGGTTTGAAATTCAGGATTTGTGGATGGATGATCCACACAATGCCCAGAAGAAACTCATAGAATTTGAAATTGAGTTAAATCGTTTAAAGCGGGATGCAGAGAGAAATTTAATTTCTTTTGAAGCTGAGTATGATCTTCATCCCTCATCTCAAATTTTAGAACGATTAGCTCAAGAGATTCAATCCCAGAGTTATTTGAAATCCATAGAAAAAGATGTAGAACGGATTAAGAAAAATGCCAATTCAAATTGATTCACCCAACTCTCAAGTTACAGTAAGCCCAATCGTGGGGATTGATCTTGGCACCACGAATAGTTTGGTTGCAATAGTTCAAGAAGGTAAGCCCCGAGTATTGAATTCACGAGATGGAGGACATTTGATTCCTTCCGTCGTTTCTTTTTTGAATGATAAACCGGTAATTGGTAGTGAAGCTAAAAAGAGAAAAGTGAGAGACGCAGAGCATACCGTATTTTCTGTAAAGCGCCTCCTAGGTCGCAGTTTTGAAGATCTGAAAACAATTAAAGATTCACTGCCTTATGAAACAGTGTCAGGGGAAGGCATTGTACGCATTAAAGTCGGTAAGCATACCTACACTGCAATCGAGATATCAGCCATGATTCTCAAGGAGCTCAAGTCGGCTGCGGAAGCGGCATTAGGTTGTCCCGTAAGTCGAGCGGTGATTACTGTTCCGGCTTATTTTAATGATTCGCAAAGGCAGGCCACTCGAATGGCCGGACGGCTTGCAGGTTGGGATGTGTTAAGAATAATCAATGAACCTACTGCGGCTTCTCTTGCCTACGGGTTAGATCGAAAACGCCAGGGACTCATTGCCGTCTATGATTTAGGTGGCGGCACTTTTGATGTTTCAATTTTAAAGCTTCATGATGGAATTTTTGAAGTATTGGCCACCAGTGGAGACACTGCATTAGGGGGCGATGATCTCGATCATGCAATTGCTGGTGTAGCGGCAAAGGAAATTTTCCAGAGTTATGGTGTGGATCCTTTTTCAGATATTCAACTTCATGCCTCATTGCTTGAAGCATCTGAAAAGACAAAGTTATCGCTTTCAGAAAATTCTGAAGCCGTTTTTGAAATGCTCGGTACATGGAAAAAAGTTTCAGACGCAATTGGACGTTGGAAGAGTTTGAAAACTTGGTCAAACCGGTTTTAAATCGTACCCGAGGTCCGTGTCTGAAAGCCCTTGAAGATGCAGGTTTGAATTTGGCAGATCTATCGGATGTAGTGTTGGTAGGAGGGCCTACTCGACTCAAATTTGTCCAAAGATTTAGTCGGGAGATCTTTGCTCGGGAGCCAAACACCTCTGTTCATCCCGATGAAGTGGTTGCAGAAGGGGCTGCGATTCAAGCTGATATTTTGTCCGGAAATAATAAGGATCTTCTTCTTTTAGATGTTGTTCCTCTCTCTCTGGGATTGGAAACCTATGGTGGCTTGATGTCGCCTTTGATTCCCAGAAATACTCGAATTCCTACAGTAGCTCGTGAGACTTTCACCACCTTTGTGGACAATCAAACGGGGGTTGATATTCATGTTCTTCAAGGTGAACGAGAGAAGGTAGAAGATAATCGGAGTTTGGCTAAGTTTAAGCTCAAAGGAATTCAACCCATGCCGGCAGGGATGCCCCGGATTGAAGTGACTTTTTTAATTGATGCCGATGGAATTTTACAAGTTGCTGCAAAGGATTTAAAAAGGAAATGAACAATCTATCGAAGTCCGTCCTAGCTATGGATTAACTGATGAGGAAGTCGAAAAATGCTTATGGCAGGTATCGAGAATGCCGAAGCCGATATCGGTTATCGCAGATTATTGAGATACGAAATGAAGCAGAGCCGGTTTTACGAGCTGCTGAGAAGAAATTGCCAGATGCCTCTCGAGTTCTTTCTGTATCAGAGGTTCGAATCATTCAGGAAGCCATAGAGAAGCTAAAAGCTGCATTGGTTGGCGAAGATATTCAGAGAATCCGCGATGCAAGTTCGTATTTAAATCAAACAACAATTCGTCTTGCGGAACTTTTAATAAAAGAGACACTTTCTTCTACTTCTTCTTCTCAAAAAAACCTTAATTAAATGAAAAGTTGAGTATTATGCCAAAAGTTACATTTTTACCGATGAATATCAGTTGTGAAGCTAAAGAGGGCGAAAGTATCCTAGATGTTGCCATTAATCATGATGTACCCATTCAACATGCTTGTGGAGGCTTCTGCGCCTGTACTACCTGTCATATCGTTGTGAAAGTCGGAGATCAGTCCCTTTCTGAAATGGAAGAGGATGAGATCGAGCGTGTCGAGAGGGCTACTGCATCACAGAATCGTTCTCGTTTAGGATGCCAAGCACGAGTTCATGGAGATGTAGTTGTAGAAGTGATCAATATAGATGACAATTATTAGTAAATGAGAGCGCTTGCTCTAAATATTTTATTAAAGTTGATTGTTTCTATTTGCTTGATTTCAACTCCCTGCTGGCTTTGGGGAGCTGATAAAATTTTGACATTTCGATTATTAGGTGAGCCAGAAACTTTAGACTGGAATCGGGCTCACACTCCCTTTGAAACTTATATCTTAACGAATCTCATGGAAGGACTCGTTGGATTGGATTCAAATTTAAAAATAGTGCCTGCTCTTGCCCACAGTTGGAAGGTCAGTTCAGATGGTAGGACGTTTCGTTTTAAGCTCAGATCGAACGTAAAATGGTCAGACGGTGTTGTTCTCAAAGCGAAAGATTTTGTTTATAGCTGGAAACGTCTGCTAACACCAGCAACTGCTGCAAGTTATGCCTATTTCCTCTACGATATTGAAAATGCTGAAAGCTACAATCAAGGGAAAATTAAAGACTTTGAAAAAGTGGGAGTAAGAGCGCTCGATGATTTTACCCTGGAAGTAAAGCTGAAGCATTCTGTGGCCCATTGGCTCTATGTTCCAACCTTTTGGGTAACGTTCCCTCTTCGCGAGGATGTCGTACAAAAGCAGGGCTCATCATGGGAGATACCCAAGCATATAGTCACCCTTGGCCCCTATCTTTTATCAGAACATGTTTTAGAGTCTAAAATCGTGATGAAAAAGAATCCTTTTTATTATGGAAAAAGAGGAAATGTAGATCAGATAGTGGGACAAGTGGTAAGCGACGATGCAACCGCTTTAAATCTCTATGAAGCGGGTAAATTAGATTTTCTGACCGATATTTCTTTGTTTGATTTAAAAAGGTTAGAAAAGCGAGCTGATCTGAAAACTTTCCCTTATCTAAAAGTAGGATATTTAGGATGGGTTACAGATGATCAATACCCCACGTCCAACGTTAAGTTAAGACGAGCAATTGCAATGTCAATTGATAAAGGACAGTTGGCTGAGCTACTTCATGGAGGGCAAACTCCTGCCACTTCTTTTGTTCCTCCTTTGATTATGGGATACTCTAAAGATGTTGGGCTAAAATTTGACCCTATTCAGGCACGAGCTGAATTGAGAGCGTCTGGTTTAGATTTCTCTCGCCCGATTCGATTAGGTTTGACTGTATTAAATTTAGAAAAGGCACTTGTTACTGCACAATTTATTCAAAATGAATTGAAAAAAAACTTAGGATTGGAAGTCATTTTATATCCCTATGATAATAAAACCTATCGATCTAAGTTAAATACTCATGCTTATGCAGGGTTTTTAACGGGTTGGTCAGCAGATTATCCTGACCCAGATAATTTTTTATCTGTATTTTTAAGCTACTCCGGTAATAATCATAGTCATTGGAAAAATATCATGTTTGATACCCTTACGAATAAAGCCGCACATTCTTTGAATCAACTGGAAAGAGAAAAAAAATATATTGAACTGCAAAAGATATTGCTTCAAAAAGAAGCGATCGTTGTACCTTTGTATTATGAACCGATTAAAGCCTTAATGCATTCCAGAGTTCGAAATTTAGAATTGAATCCAGTTAACTATCTCAATCTAAAGAAGGTGGATCTTGTTGATTAAACTCAAAATTCTAATTATTTTCTTATGTATTGGTTTTTTAATAAATATACGTTTCTCACAAGCAGAGCCAGTTCCAACTGGCAAGACACTCAGTTTTAGAATCCGAGGAGAGCCGGAGAGTCTGGATTGGAATCGTGCTCATACTTTGGTTGAATCCTATATTTTGATGAATCTCATGGAAGGATTGGTTTCCTTTGATTCGGAATTAAAAGTCTCACCTACACTGGCTGAAAGTTGGACTAAAAGCCCTGATGGGAAAGTTTACACTTTCAAGATCAGGCCAGGGGTAAAGTGGTCTGATGGTGTCCCTTTGAGGGCAGAGGATTTTGTTTATAGTTGGAAGAGGTTGCTGTCACCCCTTACGGCAGCTCCCTATGCTTATTTTCTTTTCGATATTGAAGGAGCGGAAGCGTATAATCAGGGAAAAATCCTAGATTTTCAAAAAGTTGGAGTTAAAGCCACCACATCCCTTTCCTTGCAAGTTACCTTGAAGCATCCAGTCGCGCATTGGATTTACATTCCAGCCTTCTGGGTAACCTACCCTATGCGCCAAGATGTTGTAGAGAAATTTGGTTCGGGCTGGGAGACGCCAGGCCGAATGGTGAGTTTGGGGCCCTATTCCCTAGATACCCACGACATAGATAGTAAAATTATTTTGAAGGCGAATCCCAACTATTATGGCGTCAGAGGAAATGTTGATCAAATTGTAGCGCTGATTCTCAAAGATGATGCTACGGCCTTATCCCTCTATGAGGCGGGTAAATTGGATTTTTTAACTGATATCGCAACCGTGGATATGAGCCGTTTAAGAAACCACTCCGATCTGAGAAAATTTTCCCATTTGAAAACAGGATTTTTAGGATTTGTAACCAACAAATATCCTATTTCTAATGTTAAATTTAGACGAGCGATTGCCATGGCGATAGACAAGACAAAATTGATCAAAATACTACAGAGTGGACAAGAGCCCGCCACCTCCTTTGTACCACCCCAGATGATGGGCTATTCAAAAAATATTGGCCTTCCCTACAATCTTGAATTGGCAAAAGTGGAACTAAAGAACTCTGGACTAGATACAAACGGTACTTTCAGTATCGACTATGTTGTTCCTAACTGGGATAAATCACTCGCTGTGGCACAATTTATTCGAGATGAACTCAAAAAAAATCTCGGGATCAATGTAGTTATTCATCCTTTAGATAATAAAAGTTACCGAACTCAGTTGGATCTCCTTACTTTTCCTCTATTTGATTTTACCTGGACGGCCGATTACCCTGACCCTGATTCATTTCTCTCTCTCTTTACAAGTGCTTCCGGTAATAGTCGAACAGATTGGAAAAATGATCACTTTGACAACCTAGTTGAGTTAGCGCGTCAGTCTCAGAATCCAACGGAAAGAGAGAAAATGTATCTGGATTTGCAAAAAATTCTATTAGAGGTTGAAACAGTGATTGTACCTCTTTACTATGAATCTAACTTAGCGTTAGTAAAACCTCGTGTTAAAAACTTTGAGTTAAATCCTTTGGACTATTTAATTTTGAAGAAAGTCAGCGTCTTTCCTTGAACTCTCATAATCTCTTTCCAAAATGGAATGCTTTATCTTATATACCGGAAGGTTCCGATACTGTTTTGGATATCGGTTGTAATGAAGGCGAAAACCTTGACTTTGTATATCAGTTAGGTGTTCGTCATTTGCGGGGAATTGAAATCAATCCGAAAGCAGTTAAAATCGCAAAGAAACGTCTTTCCTATGTCCTTGATTGTCAAATTTTTCAAGGATCTGCCGATGAAATTCCAATTGAGGATAAGTGCGTTGATGTCATTCTATGTTGTGAAGTCCTGGAGCATATTCCTGCTGAATTACGTCAACGAGTGATTCAAGAAGCTTATAGGGTATTGCGAGACGGAGGAGTATTTATTGTAACAGTTCCGTATAACGGGATTTTTTCCGTTATGGACCCCGCGAATATGAGATTCCGATTACCTCGTCTTTATCATTTAGTTTCCAATTGGATAGGGGGAGAAGGAAGAAATCAGGGCTTTGAAGGGCAAAAACATGGTGTAGTGTGGCACCATCACTTTCATTTGCGTGAATTAAAAGAACTGATCCATCCTTGGTTTCAAATTCGAACATTGCGCTGGAGAGGGACAGGTGTGACACCTTTACTTGATTGGGTTCTATTTCCATTTTATCGTGCGCAGGTATTTACCCATTTCATATTTAAAATTATAAAAAGGATTCAATTCATAGACATGAGTATTTCCTTAGGTCCTAAAGTTGCCTACAATGTCCTTTTAGTTTTAGAAAAATATAAATCATAAAACTCATGTAACTTGCTCCACCGGTAATGACTATGTGTGACACAACTTAATTATCGGAGTGTTCAAAACTTAATTAAGACAAGTGGGGTCAAATTTGATATTTTATTGTTTAAATGCTGAGTAAAAAACTGAGTCAGGACACTGTTCTTCCTCTTTTATTGGTTCTTATCGTGGGCTGTTTGATCTCCACTCTTCCTCATCTGATCATGGGCTTTTACACAGGTTCTTTTTTTTGGATAACAGATACAGATGAGCTTGCTATCTATTTAAACACTGCGGCTCAGGCTTACCATCATCATCCTTTTTTCTTCACAGATCCCATGTTTTCGGAGCCTAAGCCCACTATGTATCCCTGGGCTCAGCTCTTTCCTGGTACCTTTCTGGCCTATTTATTTGGCTTGGGTTCACTGGGGATCAGTCTGGTGTGGAGAAGTCTAGCGGGACTCTCTATTGGACTTGGCTGGTATCTCATTTTTCAGCATTATCTCCGTAATCGATGGTGGAGCTGTGCATTTGCAATTTTTCTTTTGTCTGAGTCTTGTTTGCTCGAAGGTAAGTTGTTTTTTAAGCAGTTTTGGATCGTTTTTGAAGCAGTAGTCCGTCATAATAGAGTTTATTTAGAAACTCCGCTTTTACTTCATCCAGAGTGGAGAATTATTACTCCGGGTTTAAGTTGGTTTTTTCTTCAATTGTATATTTGGCTTGTAATCAGAGCTCGAGAAAAGCCTAATACAGCCAGAGTGGTTCTTGCAGGACTAGGGTTGGGTTTATTATTTCATGTTTATTTCTATTTTTGGACGGCAGCCCTTTTAGGCCTTCTTCTGAGCTGGGTATTCGACTCTCGGCACTGGAAAACTTATTTTAAAATTACTTGGATCGGATGCTTATTCGGATTCCCGTTCTTCTTAAAACATTACCTTTTGAAGCTGGCAACATCGCCTGATTGGCTTCAACGAGCGGATATGTTTTTACCCATTGATCGCTTCAGTGAGCTGATTTTTCCTAAAGTTGGACCCACGCTTCTACTTATTGCATTCTATTGGGTTTGGAAACGAAGAAGTGATTTGAGGTTTCTTTGGGCAAATGCACTAGCGGGTTTATTACTTCTCAATCATCAGATTTTCAGTCATCTTCAGATTCAAAATTTTCACTGGAATTACTATTGGAGTCCCTTTCTTGGGATTCTTTTATTACTTCTTTTTTTCGATGAAATAAAAAAATTAAAGATCTCGGGAGAATGGCTAAAAACTGGAATTCTGGTGTTAGTCGTAAGTCAGCTCTGTGTGGGTTTATGGATTAGAAAACAGGAAGTCACTAGAAGTAGCCAATCCTCTTTTCTGATGGGGCAGTTGGTTCACTACCAGCAACAAAGAGTTCAAGCTTCAGTGCCTCCCTTGAAACAAAATTCAGTTCTGGCAGGTGATGAAACATTTCTCTCCTTTGCGTCGGTTCTGGAAGATCAAAGACCACTTGATTCCTATTTTGTAATGGTCAGTCCCACCGTTACTCACTTGGAGTGGAATGATCGCATCGCATTGAATGGTATTTTATTGGGTCAATCCCAGGAGAGTTTTATTAAGGCTCAAACGATCATCTTGAAAGACTTGGTTTGGGGGCCTTGGTTTCGAAAAATCTCGGGTAGAGACGAACTCTTACAAGAGAGAATCCAAAGCTATACTGAGATTTCAAAAAAGTTTGACCAGTCTTTAGTGCGCTTTAAAGTCCAATATGTAGCCCTAGATGCAAAGATCGAAGCCCCTGCTTATTTGAAATCAGGTTGGGTGCGCATACAAGAGGGTCCATTCTGGCAGATCTGGAAAATTCTTCCTAAAAATGATAAAATCAAGTAACTCGCTCAGACGTGCAAGCACAAAAGTTTATTTTCTTACTATTTCTGAAAATGCGCGTTTCGCTTTCACCAAGATCGATGGATTAAAAACTCTTTTTAACCGGGCCAGATCTGATTCGATACTTAAAAATACAATATGGCTCATCCGATCCGAAATTGAAAATCCATTCCCTGGGGCCATTTGGAGTAACTCAGGAGCAGTCCATTGTGTGAGGTGTTTTTCATACTCATTTTCAAAAGTCGTTCCTTGATCACCTAGATCTTTTGGTACTGAAATAATTAAATTTTTACTGATTTTAAAAATGTCTTGAATCAGGCAGGCACCCGCGTCTTTCTCGAAATGCTCTAGAACATCAATCAAGAGCGTAAGCTCATATCGTGTAGTTAATGTTTTCACAACATTGCTAGCATTTCCTATATAAACCTTATTATACACATATTTATGTACTGGTGTGAGATAGCCTTCAAAAATTTCTATCCCATCGACTATCCGTTGAAAAGTTCCATATTTTTCTTCTGGGCTCCAAAGTTCTAAATATTCACGACTGAGAAGGCCATATTTTCCAAAGCCAGTTCCTATATCTAATATGGATTGAGGATTAAGTTGCACTAAAAGATCGAGAATTTTAGAAACTTGGTAATGCTGACTTGTTGGCATTTCTTTTCTCCACTTTTAGAAGAATATTATTTATTGTAGCTTAGAGATAAGGGTTACTTTTTTAGTTTCTAAGAAATTCAATTTTCTGTTCTAAGACATCGTTAACCAGTTTTTTAATCTCACGTAAAGTAAAGGGTTTGTTTAAAAATGGAGGGCATCTTGGATCATTCTTTATTTTTTCAAGAAATTCTCCAGCAGAGATACCTGACATAAATACAAAATATGTTTTTGGATAAAGCTTAGAGCAAACCTTCCACAAATCGAAGCCATTTGATTGACCCTGGACAGATACATCTGCCAAAATAAGATCATATCCAAAATGAGGATTTAACTGCTGACTTTCCATTAAGCTAATGGTTTCATCGACATTATCCGCGCTTTCAGCTGATATAGATGAATCAATGGTAGTGAGTAACTTTGTAAGCTCAGTTTGAAGGGCTAAGTCATCTTCCACAATTAAAATCCGCATCATTTAATTCTATTATTTGAATTAATTAAGTCAATTTAATTAGCCAGCTTTCTTTAGATGAAAAGTCGATTTTCCATCTTTAAAGTTAAGTATTCCCTCTGAAAGTACTGTTGAAATCCTATCTGTTCGAATAGGTATGGAAGCCAGCGAACATTGTAGCTCGTAGAGTTCGAGAAAACCACTGATCTTAGTTTTGAGTCTATTGGTGACAGCGTTAATGTCCGCCTGGTCTTGACTGGAAATCAAAACAATAGAAATCTCGTGATCGGAAAAAAATAAAAGGTCCTCCCTCCTAATGATCGATCCGATTAAAGCATAGAGAGAGTCAATAAGTCCTTGGTAACGTTTCAATTCTTCTAACAAGCCTGCTTCTAGTAAAGTGTCGATTTCAATATGAATGACTGGATAGGTGATTGATGAGATACCTAATGGCTTTTCTTTTCTGTTCCGTAGACTGTCAAAAATTTTATTTACTCGATCAGCTTCAATCGAATAGATCAAATGTAGCATCGTCATAATGCTACAAAGAGTCGCTACTATTCCAAGGGCAGCGTAGCTTGGAGGTAAAAAGTTAATACCAATGGAGGTGAATTGTAGGAGTAAGCCAATGCTTAAAAGAAGTATGGCGGTTTGTCTGACATCTAATCCAAGTCTTTGAATACGATAATGTAAATGATTTCGATCGGCTTTAAATAGGGGCTGGTGCTTTCGGTAGCGACGTAGGACGGCAAGTCCCATGTCTAAAATTGGATATCCCAACATTAAAATAATAGAGGCAATCATGATCCATGATTTTGACGGTGGGTGGCATAAAAGACTTGTAATGGAAATTAAAAACCCTAAAGGAAGACTCCCATTATCGCCTAGAAAGACTTTTGCTTTGTTCCAATTGATTCGTAAAAACGACAGGATTGAAGCTATTAAGGGTACTACGATTACCAATGTAACTTCAGTATTTTGATTTCGGACCGTGAGGCATAAAAATGTAATTGAAGATAAAACAAGAAAGGAAGTGCCGCCTGCTAACCCATCTAAACCATCGATCAGGTTAATTGAATTTGTAATGCCGACAATCCATAAGATCGCCAACGGCCAGATCAAAAAACCGATTAATGATGACCAGTGAATACAGAGATCATGTATTTGGGGCTCGAATAAAATTACAGAACTTGCAATCAATGTTTGGATCAAGAGTTTCCAAAAAGGAGATAGACCTCTAAGGTCGTCAATAAGTCCTAATATGACAAGGGCAACAGTGCACGCTGCAAAAATATAAATCGATGGTAAATGTTGGGTAATCCAGTTTGGTTCAATGAAATAAAAGATAATCAAACCTAAAAACCAGGTAATAATCACACCTACGCCACCTGTGACGGGAGTAGGGCTTGGGTGTCTTCTTCTTGCCGATGGAATATCCAACCATTTAAAATGGTTTGCTATTTTGACGTTAAAAAACTGGACTATAATTCCAAGGAGCAGGGTGCTGATGCATAATTGAATCAGAAGTTTATACATGTCTAAATCACTTTTCGGCATGACTGAAGAAGACATGAGTAAAATAAATAATAAAAATTAAATATTATATAATATTTCTCCGACATTTGGAATGGAGGAAGTATTTTAATGAGCGTGCCTAAGGATTCTTCTGGGATTTCTTCAAGTCAAGGGGAGCGGATGCATCTCCTTGAAATTGTCCAAATTCTTAATTCACATCGTAAACTATTGATTATTTGCGTAGTTATGGCTGTTATTGGAAGTATTATTAGTCATCTTCTCTATATTCCTGCATATACTGCTACTTCAAAGATCGAAGTGATTGGTCAGAGGGAGAATCCTTTGTCAAAAGTAGGGATCGGCGACTTATCTACTTTTGCAAATTATGGACAAGATAATACTCAGGAGATTCAAAAGCATATTTCTCATTTGAAATCAACCGCCTTCTATCGTGCTGCTGCTCAAGCGTTAGTTCAGCATCCCTTTTATTTATCTTTAAATTTGACACAGCCTGACGAATTAAGTCTTTTCCATAAAAAATTTTGGAGAGTACGGTTTGGAGGCCAAAGCTTCTCTGAATTGAAAGAAAAGCAGCATGTTGACCTAATCAGTAAGCACATCACCTGGCTTGCCGCGATATTAGAAGACTCGACAACTATTGATACTGATGGAATACAGATTATTACAATTACTGTGAAAACGTTTGATCCAACGACGTCTATTATTCTAGCTAACGTAATGGCAGATACGTTTTCTAAAATCACAACTGCACAAGACCAAAATGAACTTAATGAGATGAGAAAATTTCTTCAGGAAAGAATGAAGGAAACAGAAAATAAAGTGAGTCTTGATGAACAGGAAATGGTAAAATTTAAGAAGTCTAATGGGTTTATGACTTTTGAAGGTGGTGAGAAAATATCTGCCGAACAGCTAAAAGAAGTTGAAAGCCAGATTGGTGCGGCTAATTTAAAGATGGAACAGAATAAAAATTTAATAAAATATTATACTAATCAAATATATAAGAATAGTGAAGCAATATTGAATGGTAAGGTGGATTCAGCTCTATCGGATTCAGATCCTCGAATTCTATCACGTCGATTAGATAATTTGAGAAGACAGAAGTATTTACTCAGTTCTCAGGGATTCAGTGAGAAAGACAGCAAAATTGTAGAGATAAATGAGGCCATCAACGTAATCGTGAAAAATTTGAGGAGTCAAATAGGAGCTATTGATAATACACTTGACGAAGAACTACCCATAAATACTACCCTAACGCAAGGGAAGATTGGTGAGCTTAATAACTCAAATAAAATAATTCAGACTCAACTAGCTGCGTTACAAAATGCCAAGGACACTGTAGTAAAATCCCTTTCTCATTTACCAAAAATTGAGCAAGAAATATTTAGTCGAACTGAAGCCTTGAAGTTAGAGTATGAACTGTACTCCTCATTGAAGAAAAAGTTACAAGAAATAGACATTCAAAGACTTGCCGTGAAAGCTCCGGTTCGAGTCGATGAGTCTTCGAGAGCTGCTCCACGTGAGAAAAAAATTAACTTACTTTTAAGGATGATTTTCGCAGCTTTTACGGGAACCTTTTTGGGGTCTATTGCGATTGCACTGCTTGAACTCGTGAACACTACAATCAAACATGGTTCTAACATTGAAGAATGTGATTTGACAATTTTGGGTAATATTCCCTATGTAGATTCAAAGTTAGGTAAGTTACTTAAATCTGGAGAAGTGAATACGGATCTGTTGGTGTGCGATACTCGGCCAAATTCGGTTGAATCGATGGCTTTTAAGTACGTGAGAGAACAAATTCGAGTTCAAGTGAATTCGCAGGGCATTCCTATTCGTAGTATTACAGTAACAGGCGTTGATAGGCATAATGGTAAAACATTTATTGCGTCTAATTTGGCTGTTTCCATGGCAAGAGCAAATAAAAAGGTTATTCTTATGGACTGTGATTTGAGAAATCCGACAGTTCACAAATACTTTAATTTAAAGGTTGGAGAAGGTTTAACTTCAATATTATCATCGGATAATGCAAAAATTGAAGATTTCATTATACATACCAAAACTAAAGGTCTAGATATTATGCCAGCAGGCGTGGATCATCAAAATCCCACGGAATTGATTGGGAGTGATAACTTTAAGCAACTGTTAAGTCATTTTGGTAGTATTTATGATTACATTATTTTAGATGCACCACCTGCAGTTTATGTCGCTGATGCTCCCATTATGGCTTCCATAAGCGATCTCGTCATAGCGGTGGTCAGTTATCGTGAGACTAAGAAATCAGCTTTACTTATGGCTCATAGAAAAATATTCCAAATTAGTCGAAAACGAGCATATTCTATATTAAATAAAGTTCCAGTAATGGCCCATGAATATTTACCTTACGTTATTACCGGTCATGAGGAGCAAAATAAAGTAAGCTGAAAATATGAGTTAAAATATGAAATTTAAAAATTTTGTAAAAAAAGTCTTAATCATTCAAGTAGTATTTTCACTGATAGGTTATGATTTATTTGCTCAAGACCTTACATCTGGTTTAACCTTATCAAAAGAACTCGGTGCTACTCGAGGAAGTTCTGGAAGTGAATATGTATCAGGAGACTACCCCGGTGCGGTTCTCATGAAAATTAATCTATGGGGTGCAGTTGGAAAATCAGGAATTCACTTTGTGCCGACTCAGACGGATCTCATTACCTTACTGTCTTATGCGGGGGGACCCACAGAATTAGCGCAATTACATGATGCGTTTATTAAACGATGGACAGACGGGAAGGAAAAATTGATACTTGTCAATATTGAGGACCTCATCAAAAATACGGGAAAAGAGAGTCCCATCCTTGAAGCTAATGATGTGGTTGTAATACCTGTTAAAAAACCTATTATTAGTTCTGATACTTCGACTTTAATTAGCTTGGTCTCCAGCGTTTTATCAATTGTAGCCGTGAGCTACCTTCTCATTCAGCATCCATGAAAATCGGTATTCTTGCAGGTGATTATCCTCCTCAGTGTTCAGGGTTGGGAGATCACACTTTTAAAGTGGCGACTGAGCTTTCCCATCAAGGTCATGTAGTGGCAGTATGGACTGCTGAAGCCTTTCCCGTAAAAACTTCTAAGGTCGAATTACGTTCTTTTGCTCAGCCTTGGAGATCTAAAGCTCTAAGAAATATTATGCAGGATATTGTGCGATGGGCACCGGATGCGTTTATTATTCAATATACGCCACAAAGTATTGCACCTGAGACTTTTGGAAATCATTTTAGGTTTTCGTTATGGGTGAGAAAACTAAAAGTTTTACTTAAAAAACCTATTATCATTATAGTCCATGAAATGAATTATCCTGTAGGTTTGTCACTGAGAGGTTTATTGTTAGGTGTCCCTCAAGTCATCCAATTCGCTGTCTTAGCATGCACCGCTCATGCTCTTTTTATGAGTACAGAATTATTTTGGAAGCGAATTTCTAAAATGTTCTTTTGGAAACGCAGTATTCATTGGCTTCCAGTGGGTGCCAATATTGAAGCTAATGAATCTTCATTGGCTTCAGCGTTAGGCACGCGGCAAGCAAAACTCAAGGTGGGCATTGATCCTCAACTGAAAATTTTATTATATTTTGGAGGTCTTCATCCAACTCATCTCATCGAACATATTAAAGCTGCATTTTTACAAACAAGGGTGAGATTTGGGACGAATGCAGTGAAATTGATCTGCATTGGGACAAAGTTTGAAGTGTTAGCGGGAAATTTCAAAACAAAAGAAGAAATTGAAGCTTTAAATGGAGTTAAAGTTTTTCATTATCTGCCGCCTCTTCAAGTCTCGGACTGGCTTAATGCGGCTGATTTAGTCCTTGCTCCCTTTATGGACGGGATTTCTACTCGGCGAGGCTCGGCTATGGCTTCATTCTCACATGGGAAAACTGTCTTAACGAACTTGGGATGCGCAAGTGGCAATTCCATTCCTTGGAACGACTTTTGTGTCGCACTCCCGGTAAATTCTATCCACTGATTACAAAGAGTGTGCAGTAACTTTATTGTCTGATCCCTTGGAACTAGAGAGATTAGGATTAGCTGCGAAGAAAAGCTATGAGAGTAGATTTTCATGGTCCAAAATTGTAACTCAACTCGTTTCCAATATCCCACGGTAGACAGTTTCTAGTTTAGAGACTGTCTGTTGGACATTGAAACGCGAAATTACTGTTTTGTAAGCATTAAGTCCAAGATTGTAACGAAGTTCAGAATCCTTAAATAATTTTTCCATTAATTTATAGAGTTCGCTAGAATCTCTAGGTGTATAAAGCAAGCCGTTGGTTCCATCCGTTATGATATCGAGTGGACCTCCTTCTGCAGGTGCCAATACGGCTTTTTTCATACTCATAGCTTCAATTAGGGTTAAGCCAAATCCTTCAGGCGATATGGATGAACTGACCAAAAGATCCATTGTCAATATTGAATAGATTGGATATGAAGTGGCTGGAATGAAGCGAATCCGGTCATTTAAGGGAATCGCTTGAGTGTGAATTTTGATCTCATATTGAGTTAAAGTCTCTTCGTGAGAAGAGCCGCCCACTATCATTCCATAAATATTGCTATTTGAAGAGGAATTGACGAGCTTCTGAAAAGCTTCTATAAATAAATGGATTCCCTTTTGTTTTTGGGGGCGACAAATTAGCCCAATTATAAAATCATTCTGATTAAATCCCCATTGTTTTCTGAGGTTTAATCTGGTTTCTATTTGATCGTGATCACTTAAT
Organism: Oligoflexia bacterium; assembly: GCA_963758495.1. GTDB lineage: Bacteria > Bdellovibrionota > UBA1018 > UBA1018 > UBA1018 > CAVWVI01. The sequence continues at coordinate 992,289 of CAVWVI010000003.1, read as the reverse complement.
TGTAGCTGTAGATCTGTTCCGGGGTAAATAATTTCAAGTGTTTTTTGCTTACTGATCAATTTTTTAAGTGATGAGTGAAGCGATTTTTGCCGATTTAATGTATGAATAGAGTTTACTAAAATTAATTTTGAAGGCAAGAGTTCAGCAAGAGTATCAATCCATCCAGTTACCGGTCCATGTTGGTACCAAATGTGTGGAACGTTACAAAATTGCGCTGCGATTGCTCCGTAAAGGGCACCATATGCCATTGTCGAATGAACTAAATCCGAATGGGTTAATTTAATGATCGAAGCAATCCATTGAATAGTCTTCAGTGAGTCTCTCATGTTTCGAAGCCGAGGCGGTTTGGGTGCAAGATAAACTTGATGCCCTCTTAATCGAACTGCGTTTAAAAGAGGGCCATCATGAAAAAAAATATAAATAGGCTTTATGGCTCCTAAATTATGATATTCCGCAGTATGAAGAATAAATGTTTCGGCTCCTCCAGTTCCAGAGGTTGGAACTATGTAAAGGATGATATGTGGCTTCAACTGAGTTCTTCTTTCTCTTGGTCGAGCTTAGGAATTCGCACTAGCATACCTGAAAAAAACCAAAAAAAAGGTCCCTCAGGATTGTATAATATCGGCTCTGCACCATAGGCTCCGATAAGAATAGTACAAAGTGAACAGAGTACAGTCCATTGGAGAGCTTTAAGTTCAGGGTCCTTTATTGTAAAGAATCCAGTGATTCCTATTTTTAGAATCATAAAAATAATAAGATTAATGATAATAAGTCCAGGAATTCCAAGATCAATGAGTAATTCGATCCAGAGATTATCCGAAAAGAAGTCCACTCCAAAAAGTCGATCCATTTGAAGCAACTCTTGGAATTTTCCGGCTGCAGCCCCAATTCTTGATAGCCCAGCACCGAAGGGCACCATTTCTGCGTAGGTAATAAAGCGGTTCATGGCACCTGATCGAGCCTTTGAAACATTATTGTAATCAAAGAGTGTCAACGTTCTATTTACGGCTCGTAGGTTGTCTTTATTCCCCTCTGAAACTTTATTGATAAGGATTGGGCTCGCAATCAGAATACTCATGGTGGCCGCGGCAACCATAGAAATAGTGAGGGCCTTGGTTTTTAACGAAGATTTTGCAATTTTTTTTATTGTAGGCAAAAGAAAAGCGATACTACCCAAAATAGTTTTTAAAAGTGCGGATCTAACTTGGCATACAAAGAGGGTAACTATAGCACCTGGTAATAGAAAAATCATCCCAAGAGAGATTAGAAGTGAACGTGAGTAAAATATAAAATGGAGTAAGAATAAAAAAGAAATATAAATGTAAATACCTGGAAATCCGGGTTGGCTCGTTAGGCCGAAAGGTCTAAATGCATAACCTTTATATTTTTCTAATGCATGGACGTAATTAGGACTCAATGATGTGACACTAGAGGGTCCTATATAAGATTGATACAACGATGGGCCTATTTGTAATGCCGCGATTACTATCCATGGAATCATGAAGGATTTTATTTTTTTTACATCTGTCGTGAGGTAGTATCCAAAGAAATACAAGCTCACAATTGTCAAATACAGTTTTGCGCCTGCAAGCGAAGCAAGAAGGCTTAATGCGGATGGATTGGTAATTGTAATTACAAACCAAATAGCATGAATCAAAAATAAAGAGGTTAAAGGTGGATAGCGTATAGGTAATGATTTCCTTTGGATGAGTACCGTTAAGAGTATTCGTATCCAAAGAGATATAATGAGAATATCACTACCCACATGAATAATGGGATTATAATTAGTCATGAGTTTTGCGAAGCCTTCAACTCCAAGGTAGATTACGAATAAATGAATAGTCCAGTTGATGGGTGCGACTAAAAAGACAGAACCAATTCCAAAAAACAGCGTAAAAAGTACAAATTTAAACTGAAGTTTATCCATATAAAAGCCAATAAAAAGTAGGCAAATACAAAGAATAGATATTAATGTTGGACGAAGCATTCTTGTCAGCATATATAAATTTTAACCTTTAACCTCCAGAAATTCTATGTCCTAGTTGCATGATGGGTCGTTCAATTAAATAGTAACTCGCGATAGAAACTAAAAATAAAGCTACGTAATTCAGGGGTGGATATTGAATAGATTCGTAATGAGGAATATGGCTTACCTGAGTGGGGACCAGAAAGAAATTATTCCAGATGTATAAACTGTAGGAGAGGCGTCCGACCCATCGTAGGGCCGATGTCTCCAAAAATTTACTGAAAAGACTTGCTGGATTCAGAATTGTTGCAAGTAACATAGAAGGAATTAAGATAGACCTCCACAACATCGCCAATGGGAAGTTGATAGCCGAGAAAAGAATAAAGAATAGAAATACTAATACTCTAGACCACCAGGGGTATAGGAAAGTTCTAAGTTTGTTAAAATAAACAGGTGTTTTTAAGCTGATTGCTGCAAGGGCACCCAATATTAAACCATCCAGACGAATGTCTGTACGACCAAAAAATCCAATATTTGGAAGGAGTCTTTCCAAGAGTTGAAATCTAAATTCGAATACTCTCCAAAGGGAGATTGTCAGTGCACAGATGAATAGCGCCCCTATTCGTCTTTTGTTATTAATACCCATTAGAATCAAAGCACTGGGAAAAATGAGATAAAAATGTTCCTCTACTGCCAAAGTCCAAAAGTGGCCGATAAACCAACTCACTTCCTTTTCAGTGAGGTTATAATTTTGGAGAAAAAAGGCACAGCTCAGGAGTGCTTTAGGTAGGACGGGAAGCCAGTGGTAGACGGTCATAATTGCTAAGACACTCAAATAAGCGAAATAAGCCGGAAAAATACGAGATATCCTTCGAAGGTAAAAAGTTCCGATATGAATGCTGCCGTCTATAGTTTCATTGTCTAATATCCGAGTACAAATCAGAAAGCCACTGATACCAAAAAAAATGTCTACCCCTAAACTCCCTTTCAAAAGAATTTGATGAATGATGCTTACGTGCGATTCGGTAGGGCTGAAAAGGAATCCAGTGCTATGACAAGCAATGACGCACAAAATCGCGATACCTCTCCAACCGTCTAGTGTCGGAATGTAGGGAGTCACTTTGTTCTGATTCACAGTTTAATTCCCAATCGAAGCTCCAATCGGTGTTTCCAGAGTGATCGTTCATGGGGAGTAATGATAAGAATCCATGATAGTGTTGTTAGTAAAAGCATGGAGAATACGAGTTCTGTCATCAGTTCAACCCATCCTAATGACTGCTGCATTTTGGATATTTTCCAAGTAATTAATATAAAGGGTAGCAAAATTGCTATGGGTTTAAAAATTCCACTGTAAAGCTTAATTGTTGATATTCCAAAATGATTTTTAAGGAACCATGGAGTCGCCCAAAATGTAACTAAAAATATGGCTATCAATGTACCCACTGCTGGGCCAGGGGTACCAATCCAATAAGTGAATAGAACGCTCATGACTAGATTTACCCCAGTGTATAAAATGTATTGAGGTAATATGACTGATAATTTTCCAGACGCTGAGAAAATCCAGCCCCAAAATGCGATCAAAGGTAAAAATAGTGCATTGATGGAGGCCACCCAGGTTAGAGTTTCTCCAGCGTAAAAAGTATTACCCAGCCAAAGCCTTATAAAATGATGATTATAAGCCGCAATGGGGCCCAAAGTAATCATGCTTATAACAGTAATGAGTTGATTCAGCTCTAAGAACCGTTTTTGAAATAAGTCATGTTCACCTTTTGTATGAAGGTCGATGAGTGCTGCCCAGGTTGAGGTTCCAATGCCATAAAGATGTAAACATGCAAAGCTGATCAGTCTTTGTGTCATGAAAAATGAAGTCACATACGAAGGTGATAAAACAAACGAAATAATAATACTGTCTGACAGATAACAAAGTCTTCCACAGATATTGGACAAGAATACGGTTTTATTGAGTTTCCAAAGTGAATGCCAGATTTCTCGGTTGGCCGGAGTATGTAGGATTTGATGCCAGATTCCAGGGAGATTCAAGAAGCTATAAATACAAAGACAGGTAGAGAATAGAACTTCACCCAAAAAAAGTGCGAAGAACTGACCGGCGATTCCAAACTTTAACCAGGCAAAAAGAAGTGCACAGCAAGTAGTGAGTACGGTTCTTGCCACCAAATATTGGTTGATTCGATATCCCATTTGCTTCACTTCAATGAGTGTTCGAACTGGATAGAGTGGAGAAAAGAATGAGGAAAATACACCAATTAAGCAGGCTATTTTTAAATCAGAATTATATTCAATCTTATGTGGAATATAATTCACAATTAGAAAAATCATACCCATGCCAATAATTAATTTAATAGGTTGGGACAAACAGAAGGCTCGGATCCCTGTAATGAGAGCTGCCCTAATATTAGTAGAATCATGTTTTCCTACGAAAGTAGATAAAATAGGAATCAGGGCGTCACCTAATCCAATATCTATTAATGTTAAGTAACCTAGCCAGTCTATTGTAATTCGATAAAGACCAAAGCGCTCTGCCCCGATCCAACGTAATATAAAAGGGGTTGCTAATACGGTGATCAGGGTACCTGCAATGGAAGTTGCTATTGCTGTGATATAGTTATCGAAGGCTCGAATGGTACGCACGTCATTTCTATCATGACATACTTGATAAGGCAGTACAGCTGGAATGAGTCTTAATTATATCGACGGTATTTTGACATACCATTAAAAAATGAATGATGAAGTAAATTAGATGGCTTATGAGTGTATATTTTTATAAATAGTGATCAATTTTTCACAGATGGTCTTCCAGTTATAGTGCTGAAATAGGCTTAGAGCGCGAGCATTAGCGTGAGATGAGGTACGGGGAGTACTTTTTACTTTCTCAAATGCTTTGATTAAGGCGTGACTGATCTCTTGGGGATTTTTAGGATCTACGAAATAAGCAAAATCCTTAAAAAGGTCATGGCTAGCAATATTTTTTGTTAGAATGAGCTCATTTCCAGCTACCGCCGCTTCGAGTGCGCTAATTCCAAAGGTTTCAAAATGGCTGGGTAGAGCAAATATCTGGGCTGCTGCAAAGGCTGAAGAAAGCAGTGGATCATTGTGCGGTAGTTGATTGATAAATAAGATACGAATAGTGCCAGTAGGGTCTGATCTCTCGGCATTTTTTGCCGCCTCTACGCATTTGTTGTAATAATTTTCATGTCCAATATCAGGATTTCCAATAAAAACAGCCTGTAATCGGGCTCTTTTAACTGCTTCAATAAGATTTAAATGATTTTTTACAGGATGGAAGCGTCCAACATGTAATACAAAAGGTGAGGTAATTTTCATCTCAGATAAAAAAAGTGAAGGGTCCGGATTTAAAAACTGGCTTTCAATGCCATTAGGCAACACTTGTATTTTACTGGTCTGGATATTTAAATTATTGATTAGGCCTTCAGCTTCTTTCTGCGTGTTGGGTAACCAATAATCGGGAACATCAAATAGGTAGCCTTTTCTCGATCTTCTTTGAATAAATCTTTGTCTCCATAAGTCTACCTTCCGTAGTACAGACGCTTCTGGATTGTATGTCGGAGTCACTACAAGAGGAACTTGAGGTGCGTGAGATTTTGAAAATCTCCAAAATGAAGTCTCAATGCACGAAAAATAGTGAATCATATCAAATTGCTCAAGGTCTCTACTGCTGGTTTTCCAGGGGTTGAAAAGGGTAACTGAATGACCCATTTGAGTCAGGGCTAGCTGCAAGGCGTTAAGAACCCGTTCCCCACCTCCTGGATTTTGATAGGCTAATGAATAAGTCGAGAAAAGAATGTTCATTTTTAATTTATGTTATCATTGTCATTGAGCATGAGGATTCTTTTTTTTGGTCATTGGGAATTTCTAGAACATGAAAGAACTCGGAATTCCTGGGTGCGTCTTCTTGCCGTAGAATTGGCTCGATTTGGGCATGAAATTGTTTTCTTTGAGTCAGATCAGCATAAAATTAAAGAATATGATCTCGTTCATGTTTTTTCTCATACAGATACTGAAGGATGGCCCTTTATTTCGTTGGAACAACAGGCTCTAGTAGTTACACCAGCACTTGCTGAGATCAGTCCTCCTCAATATTCGTATATAGATAAGATAGGGCAAATGATCATAAGGGGTGTGCGTGGGGTTAAATTTGCTAAATGGCCTCCCTGGGATGAAGTTCAATGGTTTAAAAGTAGTAAAAAATTTCTTATTTTAAATCCAGAATGGGAAAGGTATTTAATTTTGAGATGGAATGTGCCGAAACTTCGGATTCAGGAAATTCCGAAGGACCCAGTGCAAGCCGCAAAGATAGTCCATGAAAACTACGTAAAAATAAGAGAAGAAATAGATTTGAAAAGAGAGTCAAGTCATGACTGTACATTCAACTCAACCTATTAAACTTCTCATTTTAGCCTTTGATTATCGACCCAATGTGGGCGGGGTGTCTTCAGCTACATTTGAATTGGCAAAAGCGGTTTGTAAACTTCCAGATATCGAAGGTCGTCTTCTCGCTCCTCGATCCGAAAATATGAAGGATGATGCTCTTTTTGATTCCCATGGATATTTTAATACTCGTCGTATCAAAATACCCATGAATAATTTCATCAGCATTTTTGTAATGACTTGGTATTTGTTTTTGGAGGTAAGGAAGTGTCGACCTCATGTCATCTTAAATTCACTTTGGTTACCCTGTGGTGTCGCATCATGGTTCGTGAGTCCGGTCCTTCGGTATTACAATATTCCCTATTTTACAGTGGTCCATGGAGTTGAGATCTGTGAGTCTAGTCGAACACTTAAAAAGTGGATTCGAATGAAACTGCGGTGGATTAAAAATCGGGTGATTCGCGGTTCTAAAAGAGTTTTTTCAGTAAGTCAATTTACAGCAGATCAAGTAGTGTCGGAATGTAAAATTGGAAGTGAAAAAATCAAGGTCATTTATAATGGGGTGGACCCAGCGGTCTTTAAGCCAATAGAGAAATCTACCCATTTTATAAAGAAGTACGGTTTGGAAGGAAAGGTAGTCTTTCTTACAATATCACGATTGGAAGATTACAAAGGAGTGGATTATGTACTCAAGGCCTTTTCAAAAGTGATGATTGAACGTCCAGAATTTTACTATCTTGTTTGTGGAGATGGCCCGGACCGTAAGCATTTAGAAACGTTGAGACGGGAATATAGACTAGATCACCATGTGGGATTTCTTGGAAAAGTCACCGATGAGAGTTTAAATGATATTTACAACGTTTCAGATGTTTTTATATTAAATTCTCGTCACGACAGAGTGGCTCCAAATTTCGAGGGTTTTGGAATAGTTCTTCTCGAAGCAGCCGCTTGCGGGAAGCCTTCCATTGCTGGAAAAAGTGGGGGGATGCCAGAAGTGGTAAGTCACCTAGAAACAGGATGGTTAGTCAATCCAGAAGACGAGCATGAGCTTTCTCAAGTCATCATTCAAGTCATGGATAGTGAAAGCACAAGGAGACAGTTTGGTATTTCTGCTCGAAACCGAATTATAGAAAAATTTACTTGGGATCATATAGCTGCAAGTGTAATCGCGGAGATGCGTAGTCATGTGCGGAATTAGCGGAATTATCTTAAATCCAACAGAGCATTTAGAGCAGGATATTCTTCATAAAATGGCAGAAGCTATGGCAGCTCGCGGTCCAGATGCCAGTGGTATTTATCACCGCGCTTATTATGGGCTTTCTCATCGAAGATTGAAGATTATTGATTTATCAGATCAGGCTAACCAGCCCATGTTGAGTGAGGATAGGAAATTAAGTATTGTTTTCAACGGCGAAATTTACAATTTTCGTGAAATACGCGCCAACTTAATGAGCAGGGGTCGTCACTTTCGTACAAACTCAGATACTGAAGTCATTCTAAGTGCTTTTGAAGAATGGGGAACTCAATCATTTGAATTATTGAATGGAATATTTTCGTTCGGTATTCTGGATGAAAGAAAAAAAAGTCCAGCTTTGTATTTGGTGAGGGATCGTTTTGGAATAAAACCACTTTTCTTCACTCATCGTGCAGGACGTTTTGCGTTTGCGTCTACCCTACGTCCTCTCGCACTTTTGGATTGGGTGGATCGGACTGTGGACCCTCAGATTATGTATCAGTATCTTCAGTTGAGTCATATTCCTTCTCCTGCTTCCATTTTTACAGGGATTCGACAGCTTGTAGGAGGTACTTGGTTGTGTGTAGAAGAGGGAAAATTAAGACAGGGTACTTTTTGGAGTCCCTCAGAATTGATTTATGGAAACTTTGGAGAAAAGTCTGGAGAGGTGAAGTCTGAGGAAGAGTGGATGACAGAACTCGACCAGACATTCGCTCGGGTGATGAAGCGCCAACTGATCAGTGATGTTCCTGTTGGCTGTTTTCTGAGTGGTGGCATTGATTCCACTTTACTGGCATCAACCTACGCTTCGATAGCTAAGAACAAGATACAGACATTTTCAATTGGATATAAGGAAACCGAATTCAACGAAACAGAGCATGCAAGGCTTGTAGCTACAATGCTAGGGGCTGATCATGAAGAGTGGATTATAGAGCCGCGTGATCTTTTTGATTTGATTCCAAATCTTCCAAAGTATTTAGACCAGCCTTTTGCAGATCCATCAGTTCTCCCAACGTTACTTTTAATGAAGTTTTCTAGCAAGAAAGTCACAGTTGGGTTTTCAGGCGATGGGGGTGACGAATTATTTTTTGGTTATACTTATCAAGAAATCTTGTATCGATTGGGACTATTGAGAAGGATTCCCAAAGAGCTGAGAAAAACCGTATTTGACTGCTTTGGACGCTTTTTGAGTTTGCTCAATCGAGGGTTTCCTTCGCTTACTTTACAGCGATTAATAAAGTTTTCGGATATTTTTCAATATAAAAATGAGGCTGAACTATTTCAATATTTTATTGGAACGATTGGTCCGATGCGAATGGATAAGGTTGCGGCACTTATCATTGAACCCATCCAGAGCGATCCACCATTGTATACCGAGTTACTCGATTCTCTGAGTGGCGCGTCTTGGGAAGATAAGATCAGCCAAATTTTTATGAGGACGTTTTTAGTAGATACGGTCTTAGCCAAAACAGATCGAGCAAGCATGGCATTTGGACTGGAGGCGCGAGTGCCGTTTTTAGACAATGAGATGGCTGAGTTTTCTAGGCGGTTGCCATTTCATTATAAATACAAAAATGGAGTCAAAAAATATATTTTACGATCCCTTTTGAGAAAACAATTTCCTTCTTCTATTCATGCCCGAAGAAAACAGGGTTTTAGCATGCCTCTGCGAGATTGGTTGAGGGGTGAACTTAAGTATTTGCTTGATGAATACCTGAATGAAACACGGCTCAAGAAAGAAGGAATCTTTCATTCCAAGCAGGTACAAGAGCTGATTAAACAACACGTAGGAGGATATGGCAATCATTCACATTTGCTATGGTCGTTAATTTCTTTTCAATTATGGAAAGAAAACTATTAGCCATGAATAAAAATAAAAAAATAATTTGTTTCTATGCGATATCCACCCAGCTCGGAGGGGCTGAAAAAAGTCTGCTTGAGCTAGTACTCAATTTAGAAAAGTTTTCTGAAGGCAAATATCAACCCTTTCTATTATTGCCTAAAGAGAGTGGTCCTTTAGTCGACATTTTAGATAAAGAAAAAATTCATTATCGTACATTGATAATGCCAAAGTTATTTTTGGCTATCAGCCGAGAAACACCTTTTTTATCTTTGATTCTAACGGTTATTTCTATCCCATCTTTGCTTGTTTATTGTTTTAAATTGACTCAATCTTTAAGAGATAGCGATGTAGAAGTTCTTCATACGACAGGAATCAAGTGCCATATTATGGCCGTGTTATTAAGACCATTACATAGAAAAAAGGTCATTTGGCATTTACGTGATATTTTGAAGGAAGGCTTTGTTCTTAATATTCTTCGATTATTAAGACGGTTCGGTAAGGTTTCTGTCATCGCAAATTCTGGAGCGACAAAAGAGGCTTTTAGCCATAAAGGAATGACTAACTCAGAAATTGAAATTATTTATAACGGTCTGGATTCGAAAGTCTATTTTCCAATGCCACAAAACAGGTATCGAAATCACTTTGAGGTGGATTCAAAAGTGTTGATTGTCGGTATAGTGGGTGTTCTCGCTCGTTGGAAAGGTCATTTGGAGTTTATTCAAATGGCAAAGCTTTTACTCTCACAGGGTCCGAACGCGCGGTTTGTCGTGATTGGAGATCAGATTTATGACACAGTAGGAGATCGAGATTATAAGCAACTATTGCAAGAGGAAGTAAAAAATCGAGGCTTAAGTTCGTACTTTTTTTTCACAGGGTTTGAGAAAGACATTCCCCAGGCGATCAATGGATTAGATCTAGTGGTGCATGCTTCTATTCGGCCTGAACCTTTTGGCAGAGTCGTTTTAGAATCTATGGCTTGTGGTGTGCCTGTGGTCGCCTCTGCTGCTGGGGGAGTGTTAGAGTTAATTGAAGAAGGAAAGACGGGATGTCTTCACTCACCGGGAAATGTGATAGAAATGACCGAAGCAGTAAAAAAACTCATTGAAAATGATTTGTTGAGAGTGCAGCTTGCAAAGGCAGCTCATCAAGCTTTTATGGAAAACTTTACAGTCGATGTTTGTATTAAAAAAATAATCCAACTTTACGATAGAATACTTCTCGAATATGAAAAAAAATCAATTATTATTCCTCATTCATGATTTGAACCCTTGGGGTGGTCAAGATAAGTCTGTACTTGAAATCGTACAAAGGATGAGTCAGTGGTTTCCTGTCAAAGTTTATGCTTACTCATTGGAAGGGATCAGTCGGGCATCGATCCAATGGATTCGGGTTAAGCCCTGGATTAAAAGACCCATCCTGCTTAAGTCTATTTATTATTATATTTATACGTATATTCATATCAAACTGAGTCGAAAGAATGCGGATAACAGAATGATTCACTCAACGGGTGCCTGTTCTTGGGTGAGTCAGATGATACAGGTTCAATTCATTCATGCGGAGTGGTTAAAGATTTGTGTTCAGCCCCAGCCTTATAGAAGTGTGTTTCATCGAGTTTATCAGTTTTTAACTACCTCAATGGATAAGTGGATGGAGAAGAGACTGTATACTCAAGATAAAGTCTATATTACTCTGTCTCAGCGGTGTGCCCATGATCTAAAAATAAATTTTGGTTTGACGGATCCTATTTATGTTGTCCCTCATGGGGTTGATTCTCATGTTTTCAGGCCCTCTGCTCCAAACCAACTCAATGAACGATCGAAGTTGAGGGAAAGTCTTCAAATCCGTTCCGATGAATTTGTGATCCTATTTGTGGGAGCCTATGAGCGTAAAGGTTTGCAAGTAGCGATTGAAACGATGTCTCGGTTGACCGAATTAACGAAAAAGAAGGCAGTTCTTCTAGCAGTAGGTAATGGAAATATTGACTATTTTAATCAGTGTGTAAAAAAGTCAAAGAATCCTATTGAAGTAAGATTATTGAGTCATACCCGAGACGTTCTGCCTTATTACCAAGCCTCAGATATCTTTCTACTTCCTACCCTTTATGAACCTTTTGGCTTGGTTATTCTTGAGGCGATGGCTTGTGGTTTGCCTCCAGTTGTATCCGAATGTGCCGGGGCATCTGAGTTGATTAAGAATGGTGAATCGGGCCTAATTATTAAAGATCCATTTTCATCTGATGAAATTGCCGGTTATTTAGAACAAATGATCAATCATCCTGAAAAATTAAAAAGCATGGGGCTTAAGGCGAGAGAGATCGCAGAAGCAAGATCGTGGGATCAAGTGGCAGAAGAATATAGAGTGATATTTAATTCATTTTTTGAGGGGAATATTTAGGAGTGTTGCGAGCTTTTTTGCAACTTTTTCGTGCGTGAATTCAGCAGAAGCATAGGCATAGCCCTTTTTTTTAAATTTTTCCATTTCTGAAGAATTCAAGATCAGTTCTGAAATCCGTTGCTCTAATAGGTTTTGATCTCCTTCGGGAAAAATAACGCCTCCATTGGTTTGAGTAATGAGATGGGGTATTTCACCTGAATCAGATCCAATGACTGCTACCCCGCACCCCATAGCTTCTATCAGGATCCGTCCAAATTGCTCTTTCCAATGAGGAGTTGTCCTCGAAGGTAAAACCAGAATATCACTTACTGCAAGGGTTTGTCCGACTAGGTGGTGGGGTAATGCATGGAGTAAAGTGATCGAGTGGGGTGGAAGTTGAGCACACTTGGTTTTTATGCTGTTGTAGAGGGGGCCATTTCCTACGCAGAGAAAATGTATATTCTCAAATTGAGGTTTGCTTAAAATGGAACTCATGGCGTTGAGTAAATCAAGGATTCCCTTTTCTTCAGCGAGTCTTCCAAAATAGGAAACTACGATAGAATTCATAGGAATGTTGAGTGATTTTCGAAGTTCAGCTTTATCTTTAGGGTTTAAAATTTGGAATAAAGCGGGGTCGTAGGAGTGGGGGAGTGAGTGTGTTTTATTTTTATACCTTTTCCAATCTAATACACTAGATACCTCTTGAGAGATGACGAGTGCAAAAGAAGAACGTTTGAACACCGCTTGCTCGATGATTCGAAAAGGAAAGGGGAGTCTTTTTTTGATATTTTGCTTTGTGTAGAAACAGAAGCCGATCCCCTTTAATGCATGAGAAGCTTGAAAAGCAGCTAAGCTCCAAGGTTCTTCATCTAAAAATGCGAAGTCCGGTTGAACCGTTTTAATCAGGGTGTGAAGCGATGATCGATAGAAGAAAAAAGATCCATTTCCAGATAGTGAAACAGGAAGTCCTATGACTTTAAAGTTCTTACGAGGATTAGAATTTTGAAATTTTAAATCTCGAATCAAATCTCCTTTCCAATTTATGGGAGCTACCAGTGTAATATCAACATGGGCTATATCTGCGAGACTTTCAAACAGACTTCGGTTCACATTGAGAACTGCAGCATGCGACATCACAAGTAGTCGAGTCATTTTGAATAACCTCCCATAATATTCAGGTAAGTTTTCACGTGAGCGGTTACCATGGCATCACTCGTGTATTGAGCAAGGAATTTGTCTCTGGATGCTTTTCCCATCTTTTCACGTAATTCCTTTGATTCTGCGAGTTGAATTACAGCTTTTGAGAGCGCTTGGGGATCACGAGGGGGAACTTGTATTCCTGTGACTTCGTGAGTATTGACGACCTGAATTCCAGTTAACAAGCGGGTTGTGATCAGGGGTTTACCAAATGCCATAGCTTCCAAGAGGACCATGCCAAAAGCCTCTGCACGACTGATGGAGGGGAGTACAAAAAATTCGCATGCGTGATAATGTGAATGAAGAAGGAGTTCATCTTTTACATTCGAATCAAAATAAATTCGAGAAGTGAGACCACTTTGAACTACATCGTCCATTAAATTTTCTTTGAGAGGCCCATCTCCTAAAATAACTAAATTTAAGTCTGTGATCTGGTGTGTAATTAATTTCATGGCATCTAGGAGGTATTGAACGCCTTTATATTCGACAAGTCTACCTACAAAAAGCAGGAAGCGTCCGTATTTTAATTTGAGCTGATTTGAAAGTTCAATCGTATGGGAAGTTATTTTAAAGCGCGTGGAATCCAGTCCGAACGGAATAATATCAAATTTAGATTGATCACGGAGTGATGTCAAAAATGGAGAATAGTCGATATGTGCCTGAGTGGGTACAATGATTCTTTTTGATTGATCTAAAAAGCGATTTAATAAAGGTTTATAAAATGGAAGTAGTAGACGTTGTTGAGTGACATCGGCGTGGTAGGTTGCCACCCAGCGTGTTTTTTGGGGAATTGTGAGCGCAGAAAGTTCCGCAAGAGGATTAGGTACATGAAAATGCATGATGTCGAATACACTCGCTGAACGATTGATCATTCGCCAAAGCGTGGGCGTAATAGGTTGAGAAAAAAGTTTACCAAAGTACGGAAGGCGAAGTATTTTTACTCCATTTAAGGTATTTTCAGAAAAATGAGGTTCCTGATTAGCGCAGACTACTGTGACTTCCACTCCTGCTTGATTGAGTCCTTCGGATAAGGTTTGGACTACAGTTTCAATACCTCCTAATGCTGGAGAATAGAATTTTCCAATCTGTAATATCCTCATGAAAAACTACCCGTATTGCTCAGAACTTCTAGTGTACTTTTCTCGATAGATCTCCAATCATAAAGGGATTCGGCAAGATGACTTGCTTTCACTCCCATCGCTTGACGTCGTGCTAGATCGTTGTAGAGTTGAACCATCTCATCTGCAAATGCATTCGGAGTATCTGCCACTGCGATTTCCTTATTCTTTATGAATTCAATTCCTTCGGCGCCCTTTGTAGTACTCACAATGGCGCGTCCTGCTGCCATTGCCTCTATGATTTTAAGTCGAGTTCCACTTCCTGATAATAAGGGAATGAAAATAACGGCAGCATCTTTAAGAAGAGGTAAGACAGTACTTGGATTCGTGATGACCTCAATACCAGCACTTTCAAGTTCAAGTCTCAGTCGATGAGAAGGATGGGAGCCTGCTACTCTTATTTTGAGATCGCTCTCAGGCATCTGACTTTTCAATCTGGGGAAAATTTTGTGCAGAAACCAAGCTAATCCTTCAACATTAGGTTGATAATTTAACGTTCCAATAAATAGAAAGCGAGTTCCAATCTCATTTCGAATCGTTCGATAGGGGTATGAGTCGATTGTATTAGGTAAAACGGCAATGTGAGTAGACGGTGCAAGTCGATGAAGAAGGTTTGCGTCCTTTTGGGAAGTCGCGATGACCGTGCTTGCTAAATGACAATATTTGGCTTCTTGATGGCGGCAATCAAGAGCAAGTGCGAGATGCCACAGATCCCATGGTCTTTTGAGTGCGGCTTGAATCAGTAAATCACTTTCTACATTATGCTCATCCAGTAAAACCGTATAACCCATGAGTTGGGCGGAGCGGAGATATTTCGCCATGGATAATCGTGAAATCCAAAGAAATTTAGATTGCTTAGCTTGTTCTAGAAGTGTGTGTTCCATATTTAAGCTATAGCCATTGATGATATAGGTTCTAAGTTTGCCCCAGATTCTT
This sequence comes from Oligoflexia bacterium, assembly GCA_963758495.1. Taxonomy (GTDB): domain Bacteria; phylum Bdellovibrionota; class UBA1018; order UBA1018; family UBA1018; genus CAVWVI01. The sequence continues at coordinate 977,215 of CAVWVI010000003.1, read as the reverse complement.
CTCAATAGCGAGGGTTGATCATAGCGCACGAACTGGACTTGAACTCCTGGAGGAGGGAGTGAGGATGTATTTAGGCCCGAGAAAGTTAAAAGTTTAACGTCAAATTTTTGTCGAAAAATTTCGAGCATCGAATAGTCTCTCAATTTTCCACCACCCTGGGGTGGGTATGGATACTCTTCAGTAAGAAAGACCAGTTTTTGGCGTTCAGGCACCATAGATACTAATTAATATATAGGCATTCAATTGCTTTTCGAAGTGGGACCGGTGGTTTCCCAAATAAAATACGAAAGCAGTCCCAATTTGAAAGTTGATCTGCATAAAATCGCGCCACGATCCCATCGGGAAGTCGATAAAGCTTTTCTAGTATCTTATAACGATCAGACGGATTTGCTGCGAGAAACAACATTCGATTCAAAAGGCAATGAAATTTCATACGGTTACTTAAATCCATAGCGTAATCATGTAAAAACTCACAAAGAAAGGCACTGTCCAAAGCTGGAACTGCACTAATTTGATCAGCTAATCGAATGGAATGTGCCAGGGAATAGCCAGTAGTTGGATGAAAGAATCCGGCATTGGTTCCAATCTTTGGGACACCTTGTTGCTGATAGTGAGAGGAGTCTACTGGAGATTTGAATGGAATGGGTAGGACACCGAATTCTTTTCGTTCGATAGATTGAATTTTCCATTTGCGCGATTGCGCATAGCTATGGATTGAAGCAGTAAAAAGCTCAAGGTTGATAGTAGGTGAATCACTATAGCGAGTATCTTCAATCAAGAGTGACGTTTCAGTCCAGGGTAAGAGATAAAAGAATCGAAAGCCATCTTCCTGAGGACAAGTGGCATCCATCAACGTAGGAGCTGCGAGTCCGTGAGGATTCTCTAGTGTGACATCGAATCCTAAAAATTTTTGAAACCCTTGCTGTGGGTATCCTTCTCGAGAGGGATCTTGTTGTCGAAATCCTCGGGCATCAATAACGCAGGACGATTTTAGTTTTCTTTCATTTTGAAGAAGAACTTCATTTTCACTCAAATGTTTAATTAAACAATTTGTGATCGCTTTGGCTCCCAGTTCTGCAGAGATGATTTTGTGAAAATTTTCCGATCGAACGGAATGATAGCCAGATGAAATAGTGCGACTGTATTTTGAAAATTGAATTTGATGACTTTTCCAGCTTTTAGAAATAAAAGGCGTAATCCAATGAAGTTCCTTCTCAGTCAGATCAGTAGTATGAAAAGACCAAGTGTGATTTCCTCCTAAGAGCTTTTCCTGCTCTATGAGAAGAAAACGGAGGTTAGGTCGAAGTTGGGAAAGACGATAAGCTAAGAGCCCTCCAGCAAGCCCGCCTCCTGCGATAATTAGATCGTAGTGTTCGTGCATCGTTTCACCTTCTTTACAGTCGTCCACTCGGCTGGGTTGAGAAAATCTCAGCGATTCCATCACCCAAATAGTTAAATGCAAGCATTGTGATAAAGAGTACACCGCCGGGGAAGATAATCAAATGGGGGAAGCTTTGCATGGCTCTAAATCCCTCATTTGAGAGTGTTCCCCAGCTTGAATAGGGGGGCTGAAGTCCAAGACCAATAAAGGAAAGGAAACTTTCAGCCATAATATTCGTTGGAATTTGAACTGTGAGTGAAACAATGAGGGGACCCAATAAATTAGGGATCATATGACGGATCACTATTTTATAACTCCTAGCGCCAAGAGCTTGAGCTGCCTCGATGTAGGTCAATTCACGAATTTGTAGAATTTGTGCTCGAACGAGTCTAGCTTGAGTAATCCAAGAGGTAATACTTAGTGTAAAAATGATTCCAACAAATCCGCGGCCAAAGATCAACATGAGAAGAATTGCTAAAAGTGACGATGGAAAAATATAGAATAAATCCACGATTCTCATGAGTAATTCGTCAATCCATCCACCTTTATAACCTGCAATAGTGCCAATCAACAGGCCGAGCACTAATGAGAAGATTCCCGTTAATACTCCTACAGAGAGGGACATCCGAGCACCATAAATAATTCGACTATAGAGATCCCGGCCCAAGGCGTCTGTGCCTAGCCAGTGAGTGAGTGAGGGCCCTTGAAGTTTATCGACGATGTTTTGCTCTTCATAGGAAAACCGTGTCAAATAGGGTGCAAAAATTGAAAGAAGTGCGATGCAAATCAGGAAAATTAGACTCATGAAAGCTAGTTTATTTTTAATTAAGTGATCCCATTTCCACATCAGTCAAGGCACTCCAATCCGAATTCTAGGGTCAATCCACGAATATAAAATATCGACTATAAGATTTGCTACGATAAGAATGACCCCATAGGTTAAGGTTACACCCATTACGAGTGGGTAATCTCGATTGAGAATTGCCTGCACAAAATATTTTCCCAATCCAGGAATTTGGAAAATCACTTCCACTAAAAATGAACCTGTGATGAGATTGGCTGCAATAGGACCTAATGCGGTAATCACGGGAACTAGCGAGTTAATCAAACTATGTTTAAATACAACCTTAATTTCTGAAAGGCCCTTTCCGTAAGCGGTTCGAATATAATCAGAAGATGAAACTTCCAGCATGGAGATGCGGGTAAGCCGAGCAATAATTGCCATTGGCCTCCAGCTTAAAGTGATCATCGGAAGAACCATTGAGCTGTAATTTTCCCAAAGTGCGGGAGGGAGCCAGTTGAGCTTGAGGGAGAAAATGAGAATGAGTAGACTGGCTAAGAGGTAACTAGGTAAACTGAGTCCTGAAACTGTAATGGCTGATATGAATTGATCTATCCAGCTCTTTTGTTTCCAAGCAGCAATACATCCCATGGGAATACCTAGTATTAAAGATATGAAAAGAGCACATCCGCCCAGTAATGCAGAAGGTGGCAGCGCTTCCTCAATAAGCTCAGATATCGGTCGTCCAGTGAATTGAAAAGATTCTCTGAGATCTCCATGGGTCAAATCCGTTAGCCAGATTCGAAACTGGGTAGTGACGGGCATATCCAGTCCATATCTCTGGTTCATATTTGCCTGTATTTCTGGAGGCCAGGCTTGATCTGAGTCGAAAGGACCTCCTGGAGCTAATCGTAGTAGAAAAAAAGTAAGAGCGGTTAAAAGGAAGAGAGTGCAAATGGCTCCGAAAATCCGTCGACTGATATAAGCTAACATCGGTAATCTTTTTAATCCAACTGCGGGTAGTTAACCCACCCGGAGGCAGTTGGAAATCCTTTTGGAATTTTAACACACTGTTTTTGATCAGCCATCAACACGGTAAATGCACAAATGAATGCGTCAAAAGAAGCCAGATTAAGGGAAAGTTTTTTAAAATCTCTTTCATAAATAAAAATTTCATTATCTTTTGCTAATTGGGTGAGGATTTCCTCACGAGCATGAGCTCCATCTTCGAGTTTTCGATAATGATTAGCAATTCTTTTTTCAATTTTCAGCTGAGAAATCAAAATCTCCATTGTAAGTTTCGGCCAGACTTCGAATAAGGTAAGATCTTCTAAGTGTCGTTTAAGAAAATTCATTCGCGCAGTGAGGGGTGCTCGACTACCACCCAGGGTTTCATCTACTTCAAATAAGGTATTTCCTGCTAGTCGAGGAAGAACCTGATATCGAATCCAAAGCTCGATAGGCCGTTGAGTATATGGAGTAAAATCTTTTTTTAAGCTGAATTCTCGCATCCATTTCACAACAGGTACGGTGCAATGTGTAGGAAGAGGGCATTTTTTACGAGTACAGGTAATACAGGGTGGGAGTTCGAGAGGAACATTTACACCCACCTTTGAATGAAATGAGCTCATTTCTTGAATAATCTCTAAGAGGGCCTCATCATTAGTTTGATTTTCTCGGTTAGCAATTCGATCAAAAATTTCTAATAAGAATGTTTTTTTCTCTTTTGGATAAAATTCAATAACCGCGAGTGTCGTCTTTTGGTTTTTTGCTCCTGCAAGCTCAATCCCGAGATACCTTCGGGTTTCAGGCACGAGTCACCCGTACCTCCAGTCCACGAGGTACTCCATGAAATTCGAGCGGACGCATGCCCTGATCGGCAATGAGTTTTTGGATGCGAGTTTTTAATTCAGTCCTTTGAATGGTTGAGTTGATCGGGAGGTAAATAAAAAAGCATCCACCTCCACCCGCACCACATATTTTTGAAGAAAGAGGAGTGAGCTCAGACGCTGAAGCTATTGCACGATCGATTTCCGGAGTGCTGATTCCCGACGCCAATGTCTTTCTAATGGCCCATTCTTCTTGAATTGCCTCCCCTACCTTGATCCAATCGCGACTTCTTAAGGCTTTTTCTAATTGTTGAGTAGCATGAGAGATCTTTTCAAATTTAGACCTAATTTCGTCTTGCTGATCAATGAAACCTTTGAATAAGGCCCAATTGTTGATCCCAGAATTTCTAGAATGTCCTGAATAAAAAAGTAATATGCGATCGTCAAGTTCATGGAGGAGCTCTTCCGGTAACCATTCGTGCTCATGAGCACCAGGCCCCCATCGAAGAGTCTGAAGTCCCCCATACATGGCTCCATAATAGTCTTGTAGCCCAGCAGGTACTTGAATTACGGTAGTTTCAATGTCGCGTACGATTTGAATAAAATCTTCTCCCACTTCCTGTGGAATGAATGGGTGTTCTGCACTCGAGTTTGAAGCCCATGTAGATAAAGCTCCAATCATAGCAATACTCAAAGTAGAAGAGCCTCCTAGGCCGGCTCCTGAGGGGCTATGAGCTCGCGTGGTCAAGGTCAGGTTCATGTTAGAATCAAAAAGTCCTGCTGCAGTTTTCTTCTCCAAAAAATACTTTAATAATCGAAAGTGAAGTTCTAAGTTTCGATGGATCGGGGTGGAACGTTCAAAGTCCTTCCAGGAAAGTTTGAGTTCCGCATTTTGATCTTCTGACTTGAGAACGACTTGTCCTTCGTTCAGCTTTGAGGAGGTTTCTAGGGTCGCTTCAGCATACAAGTCTATACCTAAATTGATCGTGACAGGAGCTTTGAGGAAAAGATAGAGGGGCCAGATGTCTAAAGTGCCACCCGCAAGATCAATTCGAGTCGGAGCGCGTGCATGAATATATTTAGTGACCATGTTCTATATAGCCAATATAAGGCAGTTCTCTAAACCTTCCTGCGTAATCTATTCCATATCCAATGACAAACTCTTTACCAATTTTAAAACCTACATAATCCACATCAATGCTTGTTTTTAAGCAATCAGGTTTCAATAAGAGCGAGCAACTTTTTAAGGATGCCGGTTTTCGAGCTCGTAATGAACTCATAATATACGAAAGGGTAAGTCCAGAGTCTACGATATCTTCGAATACGATGACGTGACGCCCCTCCAAAGGTTCATTGATATCTAAAGTCACTTTGACTTCCCCAGAAGAAACCATCTTGTTTCCATAACTAGAGACACCTAGAAATTCACAAGTCATGGGTGATTCGAGGCGACGTATGACGTCTGAAAAGAAAATAAAACTTCCTTTTAAAATACAGACGGCAGTAACTTCTCGCCCTCGGTAATCATGATTAATCTCTTGAGCAAGTTCAGTCACTCTGGCCTGCAGTTTTACCTCAGGAATTAAAATATTATGTTGTTTATGCTTTTTTTCATCAGATATATGCATTGTTCATAACCTCCCCAAAACCTCCGCCACCCGGGACAATATATTGTTTATCATTGAGTCCGCGTTCTTGGTCCCAATATGTTCCTGGTACAGAGTCTAAGACATGTTTGGGAGATAGTCCACGATCCAAACGAACAGCGTAAACCCTAAGATCCGGATGGTAAGTTTGCACTTTTTTTAAATACTCAGGGGTTACAATACAATGAAGAGAAATAAATTTAAGAGCCTTGCCTCGGGTTTTATAAAGATCAAGCGCTCTGGCTAGCGTGCTGCCGGTTGCTCCCATGGGATCAGGGAATAGAATAATTGCACCATCAGTCCCGCCCCCAATTTTGTGTCCCGATACCTCACTGCCGGTAACTTTTTCTTGTTCGTCTGTCGTTCTGCCAATACTAATATGGTCTTGTCGGACGGTGCGAGGATTCATAAAATAATTTAAACTATTATAACAGATATGGGAGGGGAGAGTTCCTGCTCTTGCAAGGTTGACTGAAACGACTGGGGTATGAGGATCGATGATGGGTCCTTGAAATATCCCTTCAGGATGGAAAGCGGCCATTCGCGTGCGAATTTGGGTTTGGCACCTTGGAAATTCTTGATTGACCACGGTTTTTAACAATGACGAATAGATTGTGTTTACAAGCTCATTAATGACGGGTTGCGTTGTTTCTTCGGCGCAGAGTTGAGCTAGATGTGAAAGAAGAAAAGGGTCGGATAATAAATGTATGTTTGGACCATATTTGTGAGGCACTTCTGAGAGCTGATATTGAATTCCGTTAAATTGGGAGTCTGGATAGGGAAAGTCAGCTTTGTTCATTCAAAGGTCTCCTGGATCAAGTTCTACCTTAGCAGGTTCTTGATCAGGTTCATGACAAAAACGACATCTGGCTTCGTACATTTCTTTGGCTCCTACTACAATTTTAGAATTATTTTGATTTCCGTCTATGATGAGCCGTTGAGTTCGAGAAGCTGCGTTTCCACAAATCACACAAATAGCTGACAATTTAGTTACATCTTCTGCTATGGCGAGAAGTTTAGGCATAGGTCCAAAAGGCAATCCACGAAAATCCATATCTAAGCCTGCAATAATGACTTGAATTCCTCGATATGCAAGCTTTTGAGCTACATCGATCACGCCTTCATCAAAAAATTGGGCTTCATCAATTCCTACGACCCGTGTGTTATTCTCAACATATTTTAAAATGTCTCGAGCTTTTTCTAGAGGCCGAGAGATGATTCGATTCGAATCATGGCTTTGGACATGATCCGCACTATATCGATTATCAATCAGTGGCTTAAAAACTTGAATTTTCTGTTTTGCAATTTGAGCGCGTCGCACTCGGCGGAGTAACTCCTCCGTCTTTCCACTAAACATACTTCCACAGATCACCTCAATAAGACCTTGAGAACCAGGTCGATTCCTATATACCATACTTGATATGCCCCTTATGTTTTGGGCATATCAAATGCGATTAGTTTTGGGAATACAAGAGGAATTCTCCGTCATTGACCAGCTTACTCAGTGTTCCATTGTCTGTAGATCGACATCCTTTGGTAGTGTGGGTCTCTTTTTCAATGTTGACAGTAACCGTAAAGGGACTTCTGCAGTGACTATCCGACTTCTCACCTGAACTTTCCGAGGACTTGGAGTGACTAATGAAATTTGAAGCTTTCTGAAAAAAATCTGTGTAGAGATTTTTATCAATCGGACCATTTCTTACAATCTGCCTATCTCGGAGGCTTTTTGCGGTGACAGAATTTTCTAAGGAAGTTGCAACGAAGCGATAATGCTCGTGTCCCAGTATGTATTGAATGTCGATACTGCTATCTTTAAGTAGTTGAGATTTTGTTTTTTCAAATAAAGGACCAGGAACTTCAAATTCTGATATCTGGATGGACCGAGGTGGACTACTGCATGAACTCATTAAAAATATGCAGTTAAGAAGGAGAAGTGAAGAGGGCAGGGAGTGATAAAGTCTTCTTGTTTTCATGTATTCCTCCTGGATAGTTTAGAAAATGCGTGTCTTGACTTACAGGAGTGCCCGGATCAAAGGTACAATAAGGGGGAGTTTCTTTACTGGGGTCGCAGCCCAGTAGTTGACGAATTTTTGGATTTCTTCCAAAGATACTTTCGATCCGGATCTGAGGGGATGGATGAAAATCAACATCAAGGTCCTCCCCATCGTTTTCCTGTGCGCAAAGGTCACGTACTGAGTTTCTAGCGGCATTGATAATTTGTTGTCCATGAAATTCTGTGGAAAACGTATGAAGTGCCTCAGCTGTTACTTGAACAGCAATCCAATCTGCAAAGGTTTCTGATAATTGGTCGTGTGCGCCACATTCGGATCGATCCTTGCCTGTTCTAATTAAATGATTTTGTAGAAAACAAGCGGTGAGCTGGTCGTATGCCGGAAACGATAGCCTGGCGGCTCTAATTTCACACGGATCGATCGAGTGGGCTTGTTCGTGGGCTAATGTAAATATGAGATTGAACCATGATTTGGAAATAAAAAGAAAGGCACCCCCCACTCTGAGGCGCATCTCTCCATTGATCATACGTTCATAATAGACTTCACTTTTCGTAAGTAGGTCAGGTTCATCGTCATAGATAGACGCGGGAGGAGGGAGTTGCAGTTGAATATGATCTAACCGTGCTTTAATCTGATGTTTTTCCTGTGCAGTAAATACCTGAGGAGGTTGACGATCAATAAAACGCTTAATCGCAGATTTTGACCAACGATATGCAGACTCAATTCTACCTTTTTGTTTTGGCTCAAAAATGCGCGTGACTAAGGCTTCGTTGACTTGCTCAATACTTAGGCTAGGGTTGGATTGTATGATTTCTTTGTAAAGCCGTAATGCTTGATTTTCACCTTCGGTGTCGGGACGAACAGATCCGCTCGGGTCATGCGTGGTGCCTGAATTTTGGCAAACTAACTGATAAATATGTTGGCAGATATCAAAAATAGGTTGGGGCGTTGAATTATGATTCGAAGAAATAGCCCTTTTTTGACTCGTGTCGATGGGGGGTGACTGATTTTTAGAAATCGAAATAAAATTCATTATGATCAAAAATAACAAACGTGCGAAACAGATCAAGACAACCAAGCCTAGCGATCTCAGGAGAAAAGTGCGTAATTTCAGAACATCCCTCCAAGGAGGGCTCTTTTAAAGCAAAAATGAGAATAGCTTGAATAGACTAACTGCAAAGAAAAGGAGCCCCATTACAATTATTCCAAATAAAAGCACTTTTGGGAATAGGGCTACAAGAATAGCTCGGTTCGTTGAGATTCGATAAACTCGTTTGGCCCCGGTAATCGTCACAATGATGACGCCAAATGATGCTAGCATGCCTCCAATAAGAGGGATACTGGCTAGGATGGCTGGCGTCATTCCGAAACATATAATTCTTAATGCAGATTCATAAGTGATTTCGGCGGGATGTCCCTCTTTCCCGGGTGAAACAAGAATACGTGCTCCCAAATAGACAAGAAATGAAGTGAATAAAACCGAGACCAGGGTCAAAAATGGATCAATAACAATCGGACCTGCTCCTAATAACCACTCGGTCATGCGATCCTTCATTTGAACGAACTCTGCACTTCGGCCAGCATAGTCAATATCAGAGCTGTTACGATAATTTTGAGAAAATTGAAGGATACTTTGAAAAAAACGATAGGTTCCGCTTCGGACAAAAACTGCGTTCCAAATGAACTCAAAGGAGACACCCACCCAGTGAGTCACTAAAGCAAATGCTAATGGCCAGCTCACGTTACCTCGAGTGGGCATCCGATCAAAAAATGAGCTAGGCCGCGTTAGGATTTGCCAAACATCAGAAAAATAATTTCTGATTATACTCATTTTTTAGAAGCTTCCGTTTTTTTCTCCGTTTTGAGGGGGGGTGGGTTAAAAAAGTTTCTATCCCACGGAAGAGCAGTTCCTAATGAATTATCAATTAAAAATGCCTCATTTCGTTTAGATATTAAATCTCGAGCATAGAATTTGTCCTCTTTTTTCCAAATGATTAATTGAGGATTTGCTACGCCTTTTTCATCAATCAAGGTGAATTTCAATCCCTCTTTTTCACCCGAAGGAATTGAAGAGCTTTGAAGAAATTCTTTTATTTTATTTCCAGAAAGCTGATCTAAAACACTTTGAACAATTAAAGGAGATACTTCTTTCTTATCTGTAGCGTTTAGCCATTTCCCATTTTCATTGAGGAGCTCTAAGGGAGTACTACCCATGGGGGTACCTGAAAAGATTAGTTTCTTTGCTGAAAATCTTTCCATAGCAGTCAGTAATTTCGTCAATCTCAAGTCTTTGGTGCTTTTGTTAAGTCGGTTCTGTACACCGGGATCAAGTTCAAATAAAGGATCTAAATTAGATACTGTTGCATAAACTTTTCCGGCGGAATGAGTCGATTTATCCTGAAAAAGCGTCAAAATAATCGGAGCCGGGGTGTCTTTTGCGGTTCCCTTTTCCTTTTGTAAGGAGAGTTGAAATGACTGTGAATATCCCTTTAGAATACCTTTAGATTTTAGATCATTCTTATTTTCGAGGATGATGTCCTTAGCAAGAAGATAGGTAGTTGAACTGAGGAAGCTTCCTATATTTTCGATATCTCCAGGAAGTTCATCTTTACCTACATGAAGGTACCATTTTCCTTCTTTTCTATCAGCACTGACAGGATCATGAGAACTTTCTAATTTAAATGATTCAACTTCGTGAGCGCCTAGAGTGAGAAGTTTTTTATCTCGCCAATAGATGAACTCATGATTTAAGTTGGTTTTGAAAGAGTTTGGAATGAGATAAATATGAGTTTCATCTGCATTTCCACTGACCTTTTGTCCTGGAGTGACTTGCTCTCTTATTGCAAAAACACTGTCTTCAATGGGATGAGGTGATCCTAAGTAGAGGACCGTTTCGCCTGAAGTCGTGCTGAGTGTTACTTTTTTACTCGTTTTTCGAGATTGTGTGTCGACACCGTAATCCTTAAGGAGGCTGGCTCTTTTATCTGGAGATTCGTCCTTTAAATCAATGATGGAAGTTGAACTCAAATGATTCAAAGCAGTGAGAAGATTATTTACATTAGAGTCATCAGCCTTGATTCTTGTCGGCTCAGACACTTCCCACTTAGAATTATCTCCCGGTTTGCACAACTTTGCAGAAAGATCAGAACAAGTGAATACAATGGAATTGACTGTTCCACCCAATAATCCGATAGAGGTTACTGCCGTGTCTTTGATTTGAAAAATCTGTTTAGATTGTTCTTCGGCCTGCTCTTTTGCTGGCTTGTGTTTAACCTCTAGCCAATAAGCTAACGTTCCGAGCAAAGCGAGAGTAATGGCAAGCCCGAACTGACGATACCAACTGACTTGACTCATTTTTATTCTCCTTCTTTTACATTTTTCGTCGTGCTATCCAAATGCCAAGTCCAGCGACTGAAATGAGCAATGGAACAACAATGACAGTGAGCAAGAATATGAAGGCACCTGACTTTTGAGAAAGCTCAATTTTGCCAGGACCGTCTTCTTTCGTTCGAATTGAAATCAAGCTCTCATCTTCCATGGCCCAAGAGACTGAATTGAGGAAGAAGTCAAGATTACCAGCATAGCGAGAGAAATTATTCGTTGCAAAGAAGGAACTTCCAAAAACAACTAAGCGGGTGTTTCGTGTCGCCTTTGAATTCTTTTGCTTACCTTCCACGACTAAAGCTGCATTCAAAGGACCAGATTTATCTTTACCTTCTACAAAACTTACCTGGCCTGTTTGTAATGACTTCATATCTGAAACTCCCCAGCTTTTTGGAGTAGTCTGAGCAAGCCAATGAATATTCAAGCTAGGAGGGGGTGCAGGGATAATATCCAAAGGACGTGTAAATGGAAATGCACAATTACCTTGAAAGTCGCGAGTAATTGGGCTGTCTTTTGAAAAAGATGCCAGAATTGCAACGGAGGAGTCCACTCCTAGCATTCGAGAAACTGGGTCTACCACCAATGAAACGCCCGGTTTGACATACCAATTTTGTAGGATTGAGAGGAGTTCGGGTGAGTATTCTCCACCCTTAATATTAATATCCACTGCTATGATGCCCCGTCCACCCTGATCTAAATATTGATTGATGGCTGTAGTTTCAGCAGGGAAAAAAGATTTCGTAGGTCCAATAATGGCCAGAGCATTGCAAGTTTCTGGTACTTTGGATTCCTGAAGTAAGTTAAGATCTTTAACTTCGTAACTTTGGTCTGCTAAAGATTTCTTAACTCCATCATATCCCTCATTTTCCTTAGAGGTAAAACTCTTTTCGCCATGTCCTGTGGTTACACATAAGACCGGGTTTTTATCTTTTAGTAATTTAATAAGCGCATTAGTCACTTTTTCTTCAGTCGGCTCTTCGATCTTATTGTCGCGACCGTCTACAGCTAAAAGAAGTGTTCCATATTTTTTAATTCCAGATTCTTTTGCGCGAGTTGGCTCGCGATCTGGATCTACGTATTCAACTTCAAATTTTGGATTTAAACTCTTATAGTTATCCAATAGAGGTCGAAACTGTTCTTTCTGTTGAAGTTTCGAATAAAGGGTAGCTTTAACCGTCTTTTGTAGGCCCTTTGTGATTTTTACGGTTTGATCAGAAAGTGTATGAATTTTATTTTTAGTTAAATCCACCTTATATGGATAACGTGAGGTAAGAAAATTCAAAACTCCCACGATTCCAATTACAAGAAATACAGTGATAACCGAATTAATGCCATAAGCAGCGGTTCGACTTTTGAGTGCTTTTTGATTTTGAACCATTAATCCACTCAGGGTTGCGACGAGAAGGGTAACAAGAGTGATCGTCATCCATATAAGCTCTGGATAAATAATTCTTGCAAATAAAAGGCCTAATAGAAGGACTCCTGATGCAATCCAAAGAAGTGGGGTCGTATTTTGGGTACCATTTTTATGAGCTTGATTTTCCATGGCTGTTTACCTCCATCGAAAGGAATCTAATGTTCGGTGTGTTAGAAAAAGTCCAACACCAATAAAAGATAAATAATAAAAAATATCACCTGTATTGAGCAGGCCTTGACCAAAGTTATTATAATGAGTGATCAATGATAAGTAGTTGAGTAGATCCCCCCAGACTGGACCTGCAGTTTGAGTTGCCCAACTGACAAGCCAAAAGAAGAGTCCAGCTGCAAAAGTAAGTGCTCCTGCGACAATTTGATTTTCAGTAACGGATGAGAACAATATGCCTATTGAAAGGTAGCAGCTAGAAAGTAAAAGTGTTCCTACATAGCTGGTGACTATCGGCCCTAATTCAGGATTACCTGTAGCAAAAAGGACAATGGGGTAAATCATCGTGAATGTCAGCATGACCAAAACGAGAAGGAATGAAGAAAGAAATTTTCCAAGAACAATCTCAGCTAAGCTGACGGGTGCAGTCATTAAAAGTTCAATGGTATGCAGCTTTTTTTCTTCCGCAAAAAGTCTCATTGTAATGAATGGGACCATGAATAAGAAAATTACATTCATATTACCATAGAGAGGTCGAATAATTCCTTCTGTAATGCTGACTCCTTTACCCATGTTAAACTGCTGGTACTGGAGGTTTTGTAAATTAAAATGAGAAAGATTGAAAAAGAACATCCAGCCCATAATCACCATAAAGCCAGCTATAACAATATAGGCAATGGGTGAGGTAAAGTAGGCTCTAAAATCTCTTTGTGCTATTGTCCATATGTTTTTCATGATCAGGCAACTCCTGTATTATCAGATGAACTCTCGCGGGTCGTGAGTTGTAAAAAGACTTCTTCGAGACTTATTTTTTCAGCACTAAACTCAAGTACTCCTAAGTTACGGCTGACAGCAGTTTCAACAATCTTATCGCGGATTTCTTTTGCAGCAGGACTCATTTCAATCATGAGTTTTGAACCCGATGCTGTGACTCCTGTGACCCCATCAATCCGTCGGATGGCTTCTATTCCATCTGATGAAGGTGTCTTGACTAGGAGTGAGTAAATAAGACCTTTATTCATTCGGGTTGTAAGGTGTTCAATCGTGTCTTCGGCTACGATTCGTCCCTTGTTGATCACAATAATTCTTTGGCAGGTTGCAGTGACTTCTGGAAGTATATGTGAACTCAAGATAACGGTGTGATCACCCCCGAGGCTTTTAATCAATTCTCGAATTTCAATAATTTGTTTAGGATCCAAGCCCACGGTGGGTTCATCTAGAATGAGGACTTGAGGATTGTGAACGATCGCTTGAGCCAAGCCCACTCGCTGCCGGAAGCCTTTAGAAAGATTTCCAATTAGACGATTTCTTACCTCACCTAATCCAGTTTTTTCAAGAGCTGTCGCTACAGCTCTTGAAAGGAGAGGTTTCGAAACCTGATGGAGTTTTGCAGCAAATTCCAAATATTCGTGAACAGGCATTTCTGGATAAACGGGCGGAGTCTCCGGCAGGAATCCTACATTTTTTTTCACTTCATGTGAGTTTGTGAAAACATCAAAGCCACCTACCGTTACTTTTCCTTCGGTGGCAGGCATAAATCCAGTAAGGATTTTCATGGTGGTGCTTTTTCCCGCTCCATTGGGCCCTAAAAATCCGACGATTTCGCCCTTTTTCACCGCAAAATTTAAATCGCTAATTGCGGCTCGTGGTCCATATAGTTTGGATAGATGAGATACTTGAATCATAAAATCACCTCAGTCCGGATTTAAAATTTACTCATTCACTCATTCGATAATAGATGAAGTCATTTATTTATTGTTATAAATTACAATGAACGTCAACTGAAACTTGTTGCTTATGTTATGAGTGAAGCGGATAGGATTGGGTTCCATGGGCCATTGTACCTGGGGAAGTTAAGATTACCTTTCCAATATTTGCCCTGCTCTGAAGAAAAGCATGAGCATCTCCTCCTTTTTCGAGGGCAAACGTCTTTCCAATCATGACCCGATAACTTCTATCTTCAAAACGTTCCATAATCAGGTCTAAAGCACTCGGCACAAGGCTAGACTTTCCAGGAGAAGGTCTCTCGAAAAGTTTCAACATATTGAGACCAAAAATACCTTTATTTTCCATCATTAACTTAAAAGGACTGAATCGAGGGGTGTTTAGAAACAGAGAGGCAGCTTTCAGAATAGAGCGTTTTTGGCCTGATACCATGCTGGAAACGCCAAATGAAATCACCCGTCCTCCAGCGGCGAGTCTTCGAAAGCTTCGCTTTAAACTGTCTCCACCTGTGGAGTCCAAAATAATTTGAAAGCCGTCAGCATCCTTGTCTTTCAATTCTTCCCATTCTTGATAAGTCATGATCTCACTAGCGCCTAAGGACTTAACAGCATCAGCTTTAAGCTTAGATCCGATAATTCCCACTACAGATGCGCCCGCTTGAGCTGCAATTTGAACAGCAGCGACGCCTACACCACCCGCAGCACTCTGAATGAGGACTCGATCTCCTTTACGAATACGAGCCATGTCTTGAAGCGCTACCCAAGCTGTCAAGAAATTGACAGGGATTGCAGCTGCTTCAATGTCAGTTAATGAGGCTGGAATTTTCCTCACTTGAAATTCAGATAAAACGATTTCAGTCGTGTAACCCCCAAATTCAGTTCCTGCGAGTACACGATCTCCGGGTCTAAAAGTTTTTACCGCGCTTCCTACTTCTATCACCGTTCCCGCTATTTCATAACCAGGCACAAATGGAATTTTTGGAGCTTCCGGGTACGTGCCCATTCTCATCATAAGATCAGCGAAGTTGACTCCTGAGGCTGTAACTTGAATTCGTAAGGAATCAGATTTTAATTTCTCACTCGGGTGATCTATGATTTGAAGAACTTCTGGGCCGCCTATTCGTGTAATTTGTAAAGACCTTCTCATTTTTTAAATTTCTCGTAGGAGACGATTAATGCATCAATCTTTTGAATGATTTGATTCACTGCTTTTTCAAGCGGCCAGGAAACTGCAAGACCTGCAGCGTATTCATGACCCCCACCGCCTAAGTCCATTGCTAATTTATTTATAATAATTCTTCCTTTTGATTTAATCGAAACACGAATTTGACCATCGTCTTCCTCTCGAAAGAAACAAACAACCTCAGCGTCTTTGATGAGTAGAAGTAAATTCAAAAAGGATTGGGTATCATCCGCAGAAGCTTGGTGCTTTTTTCTGAGTTCAAGATTCATTTCCAACCAAGCAACTTTTCCGCTGGAACCGACCTTCACATTTTGAAGCATATTTCCTAAAAGTTTTAAATGTGAAACTTCTTTGGATGAGTAGATGGCCTGATACACTTCTTCGGGATTCACACCTAGTGAAATCGTATCTGCAGCGATGCGATGGGCAAGGGGGGTTGTTCTCGCATATCTAAAGCTATTGGTATCGGTCATGACGGATACATAGAGTCCTTGAGCTACGTCTTTATTTATTTTTGAGAGATTGAGTTCGGAAAATAAATGGTAGAGTAACTCCCCAATGCTACTGGATTGAGGGTCGGAAACAAGTGTTGCATGAGGGGGATAGGTAATTTCTGATTCCCCTATAATTTCAGGATGATGATCCAAAAATACTATTTTTTTGGATCGAAAGGTCAATTCAGTCCATAGTTTACCTAATCGACGGGGATCATTTGTATCTACTATTACCCAGAGATCGCAAGTATCCCACAGTTCCACTTCGCCAGGGCCAAGTAAAATCGTACCCTTGGGATCAAGAAATCGATACCGTTTTGGTAATAAATCGGGATTGTAGATCCGACATGCCTTCTTGGCCCGCTTCAGGTAGTGAAATAACGCTATTTCAGCGCCTAGGCCATCTCCATCAGGTAATAAGTGTGTAGAAATCAACACTCGTTTTGCCTGTTCAAGATAAGATTTAAATTTTTTAAAGTCTAAAGAGTCTGACAGAGATTTCGGTAGTTCTGGGGGGCTCAAGCTGTACACCTCATTTTCCGAAGAGAATCCAGGAGGCAAAATATTCAATGTTAGAAGCCAAGCAAGCTCAGTTAGATCCTTTGTATGTGATCTTTGAACAGCATTTAGTTAATTTCCAAGATAATGATTTGGATCGCAAGTCTTTTATCGGGAATGTCCTCCAAGAGTATCTTTCTTATCTCAGAAGATTAAATATTACAGTTCCTAAATCATTAGAAGGATCAATTATTGAGGAATTAAGTGTCCAGGTTCAAACCATGTTGGTAAAGAAAATTTATGGATGTCTAACTATCCAAGATTATCAAAAAAGGATTCCCGCCGTAACAAAACATCGTGTGCGGTCAAGGTATGCGCGACTTAAGAAAAAGGCTGGTTAGCGATTCGACTTTTTAATAAGGGTTTTCACATGTTTGAGGATGGAAGATGCGACATTAATCCCTGTGGCTTTTTCGATACCTTCAAAGCCGGGTGAGCTGTTCACTTCAATTACCATAGGGCCAAGGTTGCTCTCCATAAGATCGACACCGGCAACTTCAAGTCCTAAAATCTTTGCTGCCCGAATCGCAGTTTTTTGATGAAGAGGGGGGAGCTTTACAATATTTCCTTCCGCTCCACGATGAATATTGGAGCGAAATTCTCCTTGGGGAGCGGTTCTCATCATGGATGCAATAACCTTATCTCCGACTACAAATGCCCGGAAATCGCTGCCAGCTCCTTCTACAATAAATTGTTGCATAATCACGTCCTGATCTAATGTGCGTAAGGTATCCAGCACAGAGCCCAATGAAATGGGAGTATGAACGAGCATGACACCGACTCCTTGAGTGCCTTGTAAAATTTTTAATACGACGGGTAATCCTTTTACGGCTTCAACGGCTCCTCGAAGCCCTCGGGTGCTACGGGTAAGGACGGTTGCTGGTACTAAAAGGCCAGCTTGCGTGAGCACTTGAAGACTTCTCATTTTATTGCGGGATTCTGCGATAGCTTGGGAGCCATTAATGGCGAGCATGCCTTGCATTTCAAAGTGTTTCACCACGGAAAGGCCGTATTCGGTAATCGAGGCCCCAATACGAGGTAAGATGGCATCGTAGTGAGGTAGGGGGCTAGTGGCGACTACGATTCGACTTCGTTTTCCATCTATGACGAGTTGGCAGTCCAGGGGGTTAATGATGTCACATCGCATCTTCGTTTTACGGGCTTCCTGACGTAAGCGCCGTATACTGTAAAGGTTTTTATTTCTGGAGAGGATCGCAATACGCATAGTTTTTAGCTTTTATGGGGTTTCTTTCATTACAGTAGCATTGCATAGCTCGATGGGCTACGGGAAAGAAATGATTCTACTTAGAGAGAGTTGCTTAGGTTCCATGGTCTTGGTTTTATGTATGTTTTTAGGATGTGCACATATAAAGCCGAATGCGTCGTCCCCATTACTATCCGAGTCACTCTCTGAGTCACGGTCTAAATCTCAAATAGAGCGCAGCGCATTAAATGGTATCCATTCTACTCCTTCTCTGTGGTTCAAAAAAATGAAGGGGGCCATTACGGGTTTAAGTATTTCTAAAAATGGTCAAGCTATTCTGATAGCGGCCGCACCGGATCCTGATATTGAAGGAAGCACGAATCAGCACTTCCTTTTAAAGTTGAATTCAGAGGGTGAGGTCGTTTGGAAGTTCCCCGTGAAATCACCCACCCGAGATCAAGATATTTCTAAGGATGGATCTTTTGTAGTCATTTCGAATTACGAAAGTCAGCTTCAGGGCATTGATGCAAAAGGGAAAACTCTATGGACGTCAGAAGGTGCATGCAGGCCGCAAGTCCTGAGTGAGGCAAAGAAAATACTTTGTTACTATGACGATGATGCGGAACCTAGGATTGGATTTGATGTTCTAGATTGGAGCGGGAAAAGACTTTTTTCACACACTATTACTCAAGATATTTTGGCACTCAAGGTTGCTCGCGATCAGAAGAGTCTAGCGATAGGGCTATCGAAGGGAAAGGTCGTCCTTTTTAATTCAGACTTTCAACCGGTCTGGCACAGAAAAGTGGATGGAGAAGTCATTGATGTGAGCCTTTCGTCTAAAGAAAACTTAAAAGTAGCGGTTTTGTATAAAAATCGCAAAAAAGATGCTGAAATAGTAGTTTTTGATCATGCTGGCGCGCGAGTGGGATCTGCCTCGCCTAGTTTTCGACCTAGTCAAATTGAAGTCAGTCCCAATGGAGATGCGCTCTTTTATTATGGAAATAGTCCCTCGGGGCAGTTTGTTGCAAGTTTATCTTTATCTCCAATATCATCATCATCGTTGCGGGAAGTGTGGAAACGAGGAGATCCCTTATTCTCTGACTTCTCTTCTTCTATTCATGTTGTGAATGATCAAGTGATCATGGGATTGGAGAAGGCCACTCCCTATGGCATGGAAGGTCATATCTTGAGCTATAATTTTAAAGGTGAGCTGAAGTGGGATGTGATTCCAGCAGTATCAGATGCGGGAGCCTATATTTATACTCACCAAATTGCTTCGGGGACAGGTCTGCTGGTAGTGGGGATGGATGATGCGACAGTGAGCGCCTATCGGGTGAAGTAGGGGTGTTCATTAAATTGATTTCGTGATGAGGGATGTTTTAATTCTGGAATCAAGAGTCTCAGCCTACCTAAAGCCTGAAATAAAGAAGCGACCTACTGATCAGGTAGTCTGCGTGGTTCATATAATCGGTAGCTAAACTGGAGGATAGAGTGAACGATGCTTTCCTGGCTTTTCTTTTCTCCAAAGAGTATAAAGAAGTGCGCCCAGTACGAGCACTTGAATGACGACAATGATTTGAACAACTCTCCACATCCGAAATGTATAGCTATTTTTAGAGGGATCAAAGTGGAAGCAATACAACAACACGCGTTCCATGACGGTTCCGATTTTTCCGTTGGATGCGTCGATCAGTGCAAACTTAATGTTCTTAGGCAGAAATGAAATCCCGTAGAGGTAACGTGAGAGTTGTCCCTGGGGAGTGAGGACAAATAGAGCAGCGGTGTGCGCATACTGTTTTTCAGTTTCATCGTACCTGTAATGAAATCCTACTTGAGATGCGACAGATTGAATCTGGCTTTCTTCTCCAGTGAGAAAGTGCCAGCCTTTAGCCGCATCGGGTCGTTTATAAGATTGAAGGTAGTTTGCTTTCTTCTCGGAGGCTAATTGAGGTGTTTCGTTCGGATTAATACTAATTGCCACTAATTCAAACTGGTTTCCGGTTGTCCATTCTATTTTCTTCAGGGAGTCGAGCAGACCGTTGAGAAGTAAGTTACAGAGGTTTGGACATTTGTAATAAACGAGAGCTAAAATGACCGGCCGATTCTGATTAAAGTAATTTGCAAGAATTACCGATTTTCCTTGTTCGTCTCGAAACGAAAGCTCTTTTATCTTGAGAGAGTCACCTAAATGTTCTGTAATTCCTACCTTTTTAAGCTCGTCTGGTGGAGTGTTTGCGCTGGACCAGGTGGGTAACAAAGAGCCCAAAAGCAACAGAACCATAGACCTTCGTGCCAAACTGAGTGTGAAAAAAGATGGAGAATTAAGCATTAAAATTTCCTAGAAGTCTTCTATAGCATCTTTGGGAGCTGAAAAATCAATAATTTAATCTGTTGTTATAGTCCGTTGGGGCCATGTTTAAAGGGAGCAAGGAGGATGGGCTGCTCAGCACCAGAAATGCCGTACACAGTGTTGTGCCTGCAAATGCCGAATAAATCATTGGTCAGTATCTATAGTTAAGTATCTATAAATAATGAATGATCCATGAGCACGATCGGTATTTTTTCGTGTCATTTTTCGCACATTACACTTTTTTGATGGAGACCCTCGAGAGTGTACAAGTATTAGTGAATTGTTAATCAAACTATAAAAAGTAATTTTGTGTAAATTTTAAACCCTTGAATTTAAAGGATAAAAAATGGCACGTCCGTTGCTTATATTAAATAAATAATATTTATAATTGTTTAATATTAGGATCGGAAAAATTATGTTTATGAAGTTGATTAAGCACTTAACTCTCTCTTTAGATACGATAAAAGTAGGGATCTTGTGCACATCGTTTGCTCTAGTCTCTGTACCTCAGGTTCAAGCAATATCAAATTCGGCAAATGATCCCGGCTCATCTAGAAATTTTCGGTCAGCACCTTCACAACCCTTACAGCAGAGATCGGCACCTCGTCCGGTTTATAATCAACCTGGACCATTAAATAATCTTCGAGTTCGCCCTCAATTTAATGTCCCTGGGCCACAGCAGTCTTCGAACATGTATGGAGTTATGGGGATGCAACAAGCTCAAATGTTTAATGCCCAACTTCAACAGCAACGATTTAATTACCAGCTCCAACAGCAACAATTTGATGTGATGCTTCAGCATCGGGAAAATGAGTATCAAAAGTTGCTTACACTCGCAAGGCAACTAGGAGGACTTAAGGATCAGATCGAGGTGTTAACATGGGCGATGGAAAATTTTAGAGATTTTGTGAAACAACATCGACATAGGAGTCAGACTGCATCTGATGTTGCAGAGTTGGCACAAGTTCTGGAAAATTTTTATAATCCTCAACGACGAATTGAAGGAGAACAGCAACGACGACGTGAAGCTGAAGAACAACAAAGGCGTGAAGTCGCAGAGAGGCAAAAGCTTGAACATGAAGCACGAAAGAAACGTGAAGCTGAGGAAAAGCGGCAACGTGACTTTAAGAGGCAACAAGAGATCGAGGCTGAACAACAACGACTTGAAGCTTTGCGCCAACAACGAATTGATGAGGAGAAGAAAAGGCTTGCAGCTCAGGCTGAACGATTTAGAGCTGAGCAACAACGACAGGCTGATGAGAAAGAGCAAAAGCTTGAAGAAAAGCGAAGAATTGAAGCGGAGAGGCAGAAAAAACAAGAGGAAGAGTTCGCAAAGAAAAAAGAGAACCAAGATAAGCTCGAAGAGAAACAACAATGGATTGCAGCTGAAAACTTTCGAAGGATCCGAGCAGAGGCACAACTGCTTAAACTTCAGGAACAACAAAGAGCTGAGGCAGAGAGAAAGTTAGTTGAGGCCAAGAAAAATCGAAATAAAGCAGAAGCGTATGAAGCTGAAGTGAATCGAATGATGGAGGCTGAGCAACGGCGGAAAGCTACGACCCATCAGAACGATAGTAATCGACATCAGCAAAATGACGAGGATGATGCTGAAGCTGCACTCCGAAGAGAGGTAGAGGAGTATGAATCTAAGAATTATGGAAAAGAAGTAAGGGACGTTGAAGCTGAACTTCGAAGAGAGGTGGAAGCTTACGAAGCCCAGCAGAAACAAAAGGCCGAAGCTGAGGAGCAACGGATCAAGGCTGAGGTAGAAGCGATTGAAACTGCGCACATTAGGGCAGAGGTGGAAGCCATCGAAGCTCAGTACCGACAAAAACTTGAAGCTGAAGATAAGCCGCTTATTCCCAACCCCGAAGATACCTTATTACTTGCAAGTGCTGTAGGGAAAATGGCTTTAAAAGGTGTAGCTCAAGCAGCAGTTTATGGTGCAGGCAAAGTATTTTGCTTTCCTGGTGAAACCCCGATTTGTGTAAAAGATGATAGCGCGATGGGTTACCATTCGGAACCGATTGCATCGATACAAGTGGGTGACGCTGTTGCAAGCTGTAATCTAGAATTAGGTGAAGAGGGTTGTGAATGCCGTCAAGTGCAACAGGTATTTAAAAATACTACCGACCACTTGATTCAGCTTTTTTTCGATGGAAAAATATTAAAAACCACTGATGAACACCCATTCTATGTTGTAAATAAAAAGGATTGGGTTGAAGCTCGAGATCTTCGAATCGGGGATCAACTCCAGAACATCTCAGGAGAGATTGTTCTTTTAGAGGATATCAGTGAAGAGTATGGCCAGTTTGATGTTTATAATTTAGATGTTCAAGGGAATCATAATTATTATGCAGCTGATGTTTTAGTTCACAATTGTAATGAAGGTGCTAAAGTGGCAGCTGGAGCTGCGGCTAATAAAGTATTACGAGCTGAGGTAGGTGCTGCTGTAGATAGTGGTGCGAGTAGTGCAGCGAGAAGTGTTGAGTCCAGGGTTGTGGATTCTACAGGGACTGTTTGGGATTCGATTAAAGCTACTCAACCTGTATATAAGGGATCGGTCATTCCAAAGTCTTTTGAGTTAAGCGCAAGTACGGGAAAGTTTTGGGTAAATGGAAATGCTACTGAGCATATTGCTGAGTATGCAGTAGGCCGGGCTGTAAATGGGGCTCCTGAAGCTGTGCGCTTGGCAAGCCAAGTGCAATTGGGAAGTTTGAAAGCTGCTGTAGAAGCTGCTACACGTCAGGGAGTAAGATTTGGAGAAATAATACAGGTGGGAGGATGGGAATTGAAGTTTGGAGTTCCGCGTCAAGTAGGTCAACTTCCTGCTCTAATTCATGCTTTATATAGATAGGATGATAAATGTTACAGATTATAGATTCGTTACTTCCAAAAACCTGCTCATTAGAAATTGATGATTATGCAACCATTGTTTTCAAGTGCAGAGATACGCACTCTTCTATGCCGATTTACTGGCGAACAGGTAATTTTAAAAAATCACTTATAGAGGTGGGGATGAACCCTGATACGGGGGCCATTTGCTGTATTAAAATTCCTGGTATTGAAAATGCTCAAAAAAGCGAAGTACAATGGGAGCCTGGTACAAAAAATCTAATTGAAGGTATACCGATTTGTAACGTCAAGGACTGGGTTACTGACGATAATTTTTCCAATAGATTTAGAGATGAATTATTTGATTTTAAAACAGTAATTGGAATGGACTTCGTTTCATTTTTGTTGGCTCCGATAGTTGAGGCGCATTCGATATATCAGGTAGGACAACTGTGTATAGGAGTTGATAAAAGTAGGACCATCTGCAAAATTGAATTTAATAGACTTTCTAAAATTGAAATTGAACGAATTGTCCCGGCTTCGCTGTAGGTGTCCTATCGAGCTTGAGTGGACGAAGAAGAAGCTCCTTGGACAGGCTTTGGATTTTCTTCATTAGAAAGTTCTTTTTTGCTTTTATCTGAAATTAATTTTTTGTGCTCTAGTTTTTGTTGTTCTTCACTTGTTGGGTCAAAGTTAATTTCAGTAAGAAATTGGTCACATTCTCCATATTTACAGATCGGGCATTCTTGCGCTGATGATGAGGCCAGAAGTTCATAAAAGCAGTCCGTACAGAAAAAATGATGAGCTTTATCTTCCTTGAAATCATCTTTTCTTAATTTCTGACACTGAGGGGTAACAATCGATCCTTTATCTAAATAACAATCAAAGCAAATGCTACATTGATTGTCACTGGATATCGTATTGATTTCCTTTTCTAATGCTTTAATTTGATTTTTAACCGTAATTCCCTCAGTAGAATGTGAATTTTTTTGAGCTGATTCTTTCAGTTTATTGAGTTGCTGTGTCTTTATCTTTCTTTCTTGAAGTAATGCCTTTTTTGCTAATGCAGCATCAAAACAATCATTTGTCATCTTTTTTAGCTTAGAAAATGGCATATCATCCGCTTTTGTAATTAGCTCGATCCCATTTTCACGTCGAATACTAAAATTATCGAGCGCGTCCATTGCGGATTGATTTCCTTGTTTAGCAGCCATTTGAAATAATTTAACTGCTTCTGAAAGGCTTCTTTTTACAGATTCTCCATTGGCATACATCTCTCCTAAATCATTTTGCATTTCACTATCTCCATCTTCATGAAGAGCCGACTTTTTAAACCAAACAAGTGCTTTATTCTCGTCTGCTTTAACTCCAAGGCCCTGTGCATAGAGTAGTCCAAGATTAAATTGTGCCTTTACATCGCCCTGAATGGCAGCTTTTTCAAACCATGAGGCTGCTGTTCGGTAGTTATGTTCATCAAGATAGATAGAACCAAGATGGGATTGTGCCTTTGCATCACCCCCATCGGCAGCTTTTTTAAAAGCCTCTCGCGCCCCTTCAAGGTCTTTATTTTTCAGAAAATCAATTCCTTTTTGATAATTCGTCTCTTTTCCTTCAGGTATTTTTACAATAGAGGCGGTTTCACTTTTAGGTTGAGTGCCAAGCAAATTAAGATGCGCTTTTGCTGCTTCATCACCCTGTTGCGCAGCCTTTTTGTACCACATGAGTGCTGTACTTTGATTCTTCTCAACCCCGATGCCATTATTATAAAGCTCTGCAAGGTTAAATTGTGCCTTTGCATCTCCGAGAAGAGCCGCCTTTTTGTACCAATGAAGAACCTTTTGTGTGAATAAATTGCGATCAACTTTGGTATCGTTTAAATACATTTCTAATAGTTTAGATTGTGCTTTTAGGTTCCCTAAGCTCGCAGCTTTTTTAAGTGTCTCTAGAGCAGGTTGAACCTCCTTTATTTGAGGGAGATCGCTTCCTCTTTTGTAATTTGATTCTGGCATGACTCTATTTTTATTTTGAACATGATTGACTTGATCGCGTTCGGCCAATAAATTTTTTATAAATTGGTCCAAGTTCCTTTTTTTTGCTTCGTCAAAAGATGTTTTTTTATCATAATTTTGAATATTTATATCAGCCCCATAATGAATAAGTAGTTTAATGATCTCTTTGTTTTCATTTTCCACGGCTGCATAGAGTGCAGTCTCACCCATAAAGTTTTTCTGATTTATGCTGGCATTGTTATTAAGCAAAAACTTAACAACTTCTATTTTACCAGAAAGAACAGCTGAATAAAGTGGTGTATGAGTCCAGTTACCCGGGCTTGGATTTATTATTGAGCCACTTTCAACTAAGACTTTTACTATGCCTAAATTACCTTCGGATGCAGCAAAAGTAAGAGGTGTCCATCCTACCATATCAACTTTGTTTACATCGGCACCTAGTTTAATCTCTGTTTTTACCATTATGATGTTATTTTTTAATATGGCATTGTAAAGTAGATCAGTCATTATGTCATCGTTAGGTATACTCCATGCGGAGTTTATTTCTAGTATGCTTAATAATAGGATTGTAATTGATTGGATGACTAATTTACGTTTGTTTATTTTCATGATGATCGTTCCCTTGTCTAGTTTTTATTTTATCATTGTTATTATTAAATAATATATATTTATATTTTATACTTCTGGTATATATATTGTTTAAAATCAGATACTTGCAGTAAATGGTTTTCTGTGTGCTAAAATAGTTAATAAAATTATCAATTTATAATATAATAAATAACAACAGGTCACTTTAAATTGGTTTTACAAAAGTATCCTCTAAAGGGTGGTTGTAGTGAAGTCGAATAAAATGATTCGGGGATGTCATATGCTTAATCCGAAATTCGATCGAAAAAATTCAACTATGAAGAAAGTTGTAATTCATAGCTTCCTTTGGATTTGGGTATTAGCAACGCTTGCCCCGTATCGTGGCGAGGCAAGGGTTCTCCTAGAGCGTGAAGATCCACTAGATACTTCGGTGCTTCGGTGGCAATTGAATAGTGAGGGAATCTATTTAGATTCATTGGAATTGATAAAGCTAGAAGATCTGATGGCCTATGAGGATGAGCTGGAGTTGATAAAGAAAAAGAGAGATCGATTAGAAAACCTGATTCCAGAACTAACTCAGGAATATGAAAAGACGATCCGAACTCAAAAGAGTCTTCATAAAAACACAGTGGAGCAACTTTTTTCATCTAAAAGTTCAAATGAAATAACAAGGGATACATACGAAAAGACCAGATCTGATGTGAGAGATTTAGCAAGACTATTAGACGAGAGTAAAAGAAAGCTGCGGGCGGTGAATGAGCAGATTCCTGCTGTAATTGGAAAGTTAAGAGATCTCGATACTGAACTCAAGCCTAAGTTAAAGAATATGTCTGCTCAAGGTTACATGAGTCTGATTAAGTCTTTTGAAAAAAAAAGAAAGACGGGTCAGCAATTCGAAGGGCCTATTTGTATTTCCTGTACACAAAAGAGTGCCACTGAAGAAGAGATCAATAAGATCCAAGAAATTGCAAGAATGATGAAGTACGCAGATAGTAGGATTCAAGCTTCCGATAGTAGGCATGGAGTTGATAATCGATATGATGAAGAGAGTGATGTCGATAAAGACGATACTCAGGAAGAAGAACGCCCTCAAGTAAATCTGAGTTCAGCTGAAAAAACGATGACTCTTAATCATTATGGAGTAATTGCTGACGAACTTTCTTTTAAAAATTCAAATCAAGATAAAACAAGAATGGAGCTAGAAGGAGCGCATGACATTTTAAAAGAGTATGGAAGGTATTTATTTGATATTGATGGACCCCTTAATAACAATCACTTGAGTTCCATCGCGGCAGGTTTAAGTAAAATCGAGAAAAATTTAGTTCAATCAGGCAAAAACTTGTCTCGACTAGATAATCAGAAGTTAGCTCATTATATTAAGTATGATATCAATGATTTAAAAAAGAATATGATTGCATACCGAAACCGCTTGAATGCACCGATTGCAGCTTTGGGTGCATTGGCTATCCCAATGCCACCCCCTATGCAACCCAATCCGCGCTCTCCTCATGCCGAAGCTTCAAAAGTGGAGAAAGTCGAGGAAGGAAATTCGGCAACTGCAAGCACCCCTTCAGGTGCGGTAATACAGGAGCTTAAAAATCGCCAAGATCATAAGTTCGACGTCCTTCCTGATTCAGTGGAACCTAAGGATCGACTTAGTAATGACTCAACAGTTCTTGAGGCTGCTCGGGATTTTAAAGAGTTGTATGAGTCTATTGACAAGAATAAACAAATTAAGGGTGATGAGCTTAAGGCCATGCGTGAGAAAAATAACCGTGAGGGAGAAAGATTTAATTCACTTATAAAAAAGCCACCTCTTAGTCTCGATCCAAGGATGAATGAAATACTAGACAAGCTGAAGGGAGGCAGTCAGTTGAGCATCGGAATTGATAGTGAATTATCAGTTCCTTCTGTATCCCCTGAAGGCAAAGCCCAAGGGTTAATAGCGTTGTCTCGCTTGAATTCTGCACGGATAGATGCTTTGGCAGCGATACACGCAATTGATGAGTTGGAGCGTATCAAAGCTGATCCTGCCGCAACACAGGAAGCTAAAAATGCTGCAAGTGAAAAGGTAAATAAGGCGATACAGATCATGAAGTTAGGAGTTCAAGCCGCAGAAAGTTACCTTGAGGCTGCAAAAATCCATAATGAAATAAATATGGGCACGAAAAATAAGTCTGATGCAGAGGTGGCTGACCATTTAGCCAAAGAAGCAGATTCTCATTATTATTTGAGCCCTTACTTTAAACATGGAGGTCCAAATTTTCCCCTCGCCTCACCTGTTTCAATTCATTCTTCTCAATTAATTTCAGGTGATCAACAGAATCAAAATTCTTATTCTGATAAGAATGGAAAATTAATTTCAGAAATGGCAGAGAAAATTAAAGTACTGAACAAGAAGAAGAAAGATCTGGAACAGGTAAATGATGAAAAGGCAAGTCCTGATGATCTTCTTCAGAAGAAGAGACAACGGGAGAAGGAGAATCAGCTCGCGGCTGAATTGAAGAATTTGGCGGCCAGATCTATTAAACAGTTTTCAAAGTTAAATAGAAGTAAAACTAATGCAAATTTATCGGCCCTCGATTCGGTTTTACATAAGTACGACGAATTCATGAAAAAAAATCAGGATGAATTAAGTATCTCAAATTTAAAAAAAATAGATTGGCAGCTGAGGGCATATAAAAGGAACCTGGAAAATATAAATAAGAATTATATGCTGTATAATTCTAATACTAAAAGACATTTTCTAGAAGTTTCAGATTATTTGAATCGCTTACTAGCTGAGTTGAATAAGAAATTGCCTAAATGAAGAAACCCCGCGGCTTGATAGATTTGTAACGGCCTATTTAGAATTGGGATTGAACCTTGCAGATCAAAATCAACATGGCTGATCTACCTGCTCCTAAAACTGGATTTATCGCTACTCATTTCATAACCGTCTCCGACATCAACCGATCCACCCAATTCTATCGGGATATCTTGGGCGGAGAAGTCGTGCTCGAAGGGGAACCGACCTACGTTCGTCTTGCTAATACTTACATCGTCCTAAACGTGGGTGGGGGACCGACCGACGATAAGCCGAACACCATTCTACATCCACCCTCAGGCACTCGCGAGGTCAGTAGCTTTTTGAATCTTCGCGTTTCAAACATTCAGCATTACTACCAAGAGTGGAAAAGCAAGGGCGCTGAGTTCCTTACAGAACCCAAGAGTCACGAATTTGAATACCGCTGCTATATGAAGGACCCGGATGGGTATCTCATTGAAGTCGGTGAGACGAAGGAAGCGCTCAAGAAGACGGCCTAAGTACTGAAATTGAGCAACAGAAATAACCTTGGCGGTTGATCCCGTTGGTTAGTGTTCGAAAGCGGTTTTGAGCCTTCACGGCTCGCATGGAAATAAGGTTGATCGTGGACACTTAGCTCGCCTTTTTAAAGAGCGATTTAGGGAGCTTCTTTACCTTCTTGCTGGCATCAAACAGATCGATTGCCCTCTGCGCATTGATCCAAAAGTCAGGAGAGGTATTTAGAGCGGCACCGATTTTAATCGCCATCTCTGCAGTAACGGAGGTCTTTTCATTAACGATGCGGTTAATGACTTTGACATCGCAGCCGAGGTGGTCGGCAAACTGCTTTTGAGTTAGTCCCATGGGCTTTAAAAATTCTTCAGAAAGAATCTCTCCGGGGCTGGTGGGTTTTCTCTTCATTTCAATCATCATAATAATCCTCCCTCAATGGTAGTCAGTGATCTCAACCTCTGTTGGGCCTGACATTGTCCATCGAAATACAATCCGCCACTGGTCATTGATCCGAATGCTATGGTAGCTAGCATAGTTTCCAGATAAGGCTTCTAGTCGGTTTCCAGGTGGAGATTTTAAGTCCTCCAGGCAGCCCGCATAGTGGACCATATCTAGTTTTCTCTTAGCTACTTTAGCAATGCCCTGCCAACCTGCTTTCTTAGTGACCTTATCGGTTTCGAAAAACGTCTGAGTGTCAGAGTTGGAAAAGGACTGAATGGCCATAACTCTTTATACCTTATAGAGGTATACCCTGTCTAGGTATCTTTTAGGCAATATAGTTAGGTCCTGTATCAGTCATCCACTGAATTGTTAAATGGGGGATGTTTTCGGGACGTCGGAGGATACAAGGGTATCTTTCAGTGTCGCTCTGTATCGCTCACTGGTCGTCTAACCATTTGTTATTATTTATTTATGCCGTTATTGCAGTGAGTTATAAAACCCCCGATCCTGCCCCTCCTTCTGAGTCAGGACTATTGATATAATCTCTGTTCTTAGTCATTCTGGTTTTGCTGCTAGATCTGGTTTACACTTTCTGCAATTTTTCATATTAAGCTTTGTTGAAACTGAAATGCTCGCTAGTCGTGACCGTGAGCTTCTTGCCGATAAAAAGGGAGCTCAGCTAGTATCAAGTCGTGTTGCGGCTCGCGCTCTTGTTAAAACACATATTTTAAGCATGGCATATCAGCATTCCATTTCTCAGTATGCTCAAATGAATTCAGAAGAAAGGTTAGAATCTCTTGATGTTGTAGGCAAGAGTCTTCTTTCTGATGATAAAGTTCGCGAAAGCATTTTTGAAACTAGCACCAGTCACCCATTGGATTCCCATCCTCCGTTAACCGTTAGACTTCAGAACTTGTGTGAGAACATCACTGCAGATGACGCTAAAAAAATGATCGACTGCGAACATACTTCTACCGCTTTTCAAAGCTGGCTATCCAAACAAGGTGCGCTCTTCTCCGAAATCGCCCAAGAAAGCGATGCTGAATTACAAGAAGCATACGTCACTTTAAATGTGTAATGGATTTGACTGTGGGAGGTCTTACTCACACAGGTTGGAACTATCCAATTTTTTTCTCAACCGTCAAAAATATGAGAATAAATAACCATAAATCGAAACTTGTTTTGGTCTTGACCTTCAAAGATCCTAAGCCAAATTTGTGGCGATGCTCAATTTTTCCTTTTTCCAGAAGATCTCATTCTATTTCCCTTGAAGGTTTTTCTAAAGACGCTGAAGGAATAGCTCAGCTCATTGCAAAGTATTTTCTGAGAGAGAGATAGAGATAGAGTATTTTATTGATTATCCTACCTTCGCCTATCGTCCCGCCATGTGCGAGTTCGGCGAGCGCCTGGCGAAAGAAGGCGCCAGACCCCAAATTGGCAATAAATTTGGAGTGAATCCTGCAATTATTTTGTGGCATGAGTAAAACTATTTTCATAACAGGTTCATCGAGTGGCATTGGAAAAGCGACAGCCAAATTGTTTCACGAAAAAGGGTGGAACGTCGTAGCGACCATGCGCCGTCCGGAAAAGGAGACTGAACTCAACAATCTCAATAATCTCGATCGTGTGCTGGTTACACGACTTGACGTCACCGACCCGGAATCGATCCAGGCAGCCGTAAAAGAAGCAAACGATCGCTTTGGAAAAGTTGACGTACTTTTGAATAATGCCGGGTTCGGAGTTTTCGGCCCAATCGAGGCGACACCGCTTGAAAAAATTAAAGAACAGTTCGATACGAATGTTTTTGGCCTGTTAGCGACCATAAAAGCTTTTTTACCCATCTTTCGTGCAAATCGTGACGGAATCATTATTAATATTTCCTCTGTCGCGGGGAGGGTCTGCTTTCCAATGGGGGCACCCTATCATGGCAGCAAGTTCGCGGTAGAAGGGCTCTCCGAAGCTTTGAGTTACGAGGTGGCGCCATTTGGCGTCAAAGTTAAGCTTGTCGAACCTGGAGTTATCAAGACTGATTTCAAGTTTGTTTGGATAAATGACAAGAACATTGTCGAATACCAGAATCTGTATCAGAAAATGGCCGGGTTTTATAACTCCCCTTTTCTGGGTGCTCATGGCTCCGATCCGATGGATGTCGCTCAAGTGATCTATCAAGCCGCGACCGATGGGACTGATCAGTTGCGATACGTCGCTGGTAAGGACGCGCAAGAACTGCTTTCCAAGCGCCAGGAAGAGGATGACCCACAGTTTTTCGAGGAAATTCGAAATGGGAAGTTCTTGGCAGCTTGAGATCAAGTGAAAGGCTTCATCCCATCGTTTTGCAAAGCTTAGAAGGTGCCATTTGGGTTGGCATTAATTTGTAAAAATGTTCTATCGATTTTCAGTTCCTTTAGGGTGGTGGACAAGAACTGCAAGGGGTCTTATTGCGCCGTAAAGATTTGGATTCCCGGCGCAACAGGACCCCTTACAGTTCTACTCTTCTACGGCCCCATTAATCCGGTGTGCGGATTTATGATGATCTTTTAGAATTTCTTTATGTTTACGGACCTGTTTTTCGATTTTTTCGAGCGCTAAATCAATCGAAGCTTTGAAATCTTCAGTGCTAGCTTCGCCGAAGTAGTTCATATTGTTGCCAAGAAGATGGCAGTGAGCAATGCGGGATAGCTTTTCAGCGGAAAGGTTCCAGGTGACGGAGATCTTGCCGTCGAAATACTTTTGGAGAGTAGTGGATTTTTCTTCAATAAACTCTTTTAAGTTCTCACTGGTTTCCATATGTTTAAAGCTGATGTTAAGATTCATACGGCTCTCCCCCTCTAGTAGGAGCAAGTCCAGTAAGTCGCACTGCACTTGCTCATTGTTTACCCCTGTTAACTCTTTTAAATAATCTTCTTTCGCTTCCCTGATGATAAGATTCCAAGCATATCTCGATATTTTGCAACGGTGCGGCGAGCAATCTCAATATTTTCAATTCTCAAAAGTTCGACAATTTTTTGATCCGAAAGAGGATTTTTTTGATCTTCTCGTTGAATCATCTGTCGAATCTTTTCCTTCACTGCTTCACTTGCCAGAGAATCACTTCCGTCTGCAGCGCTGATGCTCGAATTGAAAAAGTACTTCAACTCAAAGATTCCTACGGGAGTGTGTACGAATTTATTCGTGGTTACGCGTGAAATCGTGGATTCATGCATACCGATATCGTTTGCGACATCTTTGAGAATCATGGGCTTGAGTTGCTGGACGCCCTTTTCAAAAAATTCTCGCTGACGTCTCACAATGGCTTCAGTTACTTTGTAAATGGTCTTCTGTCGATTGTGGATCGAGCGGATCAGCCAGACTGCAGATCTGAGTTTATCTTGAACGTATTCTTTCGTTACTTTATTTTGATCTCTTTGGGCTGAAGCTAATATATTTTTATAATAAGGCGAAATTCGAAGCTTGGGCATGCCGTCCTCGTTGAGAACAATCATGAATTCGTCAGCCACTTTGTAAACATAAATATCCGGTGTAATATACTGAGTATCACTGCTGTGAAACGATCTTCCGGGTTTAGGTTCAAACTCCAAAATAAGCTTAGTTGCTTCAATGACCTTATCGAGAGTAATCATGAGAGCCTTGGCGATGGCTCCATAGTTTTTTCGTTCTAAATCACCTAAGTGATGTTCGATAATGGTTTCGACAAGAGGATGTCTAGGGACCATGAATCGAGCTTGAATGGAGAGACACTCTTGCAAATTGCGGGATCCTACCCCAAGGGGGTCAAAATTCTGCACGATTTTTAAGACTTCTTCAGCATCTTCAAGTTCAAGACCGGCTTCTTTGGAAAGCTCTTCTAAATTTGCATTGAGATAACCATCATCGGATAAGTTTCCAATGATGAGTTCACCCAGTTTTTTCTCTTCTTGGGTGATGGAAATCATTGAAAGCTGCCAGGCAAGATGGTCTTCTAATGAAGTCGTTTTAGTGAGGACATTTTCAAAGCTGGGGAGTTCTTCATTAATCTCACGCATCGAAGGGGTGGAGCTTGAAGAGGAATTAAATTCTTCTACGTAGGATTCCCAATTAAAATCATCTTTGCCAGCTACGAGCTGCTCTTCTTGGGGTTTGGCTTTGATAAACGACTCTTCGTCTCGAAGTTGTTCTGCTTCTGGATCTTGTTGTGTTTCGGAAGATGCCGCAAGTGAAGCTTGTTCACCTTCTGGAGTTTCTGCTAACTCCTCCAGAATCGGATTTTCCATCATTTCTTGAGTCACTACTTCTTGAAGCTCCATTCGATTCAGCTGCAGCAATTTGATTGCTTGTTGAAGCTGTGGAGTCATTACGAGTTGTTGGCTCAGTTTCAGGCTTTGTTTAATCTCTAATGCCATGATGTGATCTTTTACCTTTTTACCTTCTGCCAAGTTAGGGTCAAAATTGGAAATTTTCTCCTAAATAGATTTCCCGTGCAGTGCGACTTTGGGTAATCTCTTGAGGAGTTCCCTTCTCTACTATTTTACCATCACTTAACAAATAACCCAAATCACAAATTTCTAATGTTTCTCGGACGTTATGATCTGTAATTAAAATGCCTATACCTCGCTTTTTTAAAACTTGAATCATTTTTTGTATGTCCGCTACGGCAATAGGATCAATACCTGCAAACGGCTCATCTAGCAAAAGGAATACCGGATTAATTGCTAATGCACGAGCTACTTCAACTCTTCGACGCTCCCCTCCAGAAAGGGTGTATGCTTTTTGCCTTGCGATTGAGTTAATATTAAATTCATCTAAAAGGAGTTGAAGCCGCTCTCGTCGCTCAATATGGGATAGTGGCAGCATTTCTAAGACACTCAAAATATTGTCCTCGACTGTCATTCGTCGAAAAACGGATGCTTCTTGAGGAAGATAAGCAATGCCTTTTTGTGCTCGTCTGTGCATTGGCCAGTTCGTGATTTCTGAATTATTAAAGAGAATTTTCCCCGCTTCTGGACGCACTAAGCCAACAACCATGTAAAATGATGTCGTCTTGCCCGCTCCATTGGGGCCTAAGAGTCCGACGATTTGTCCAGCTTCCACTTCAAAAGTAACCTCTTTGACTACTCGCCTTCCTTTGTAGCTTTTCGCTATATTAACTGCCTGGAGAGTATGAATTGATCTTTCCATTATTCGCTTCCTTCACTAAATGCATTGCTATGTTCAATTTCAATTACATCTGTATCTCTATGCATTAAAATAAGGTCTCCAGTGACCGTGTCTTCGCCTTGGTAAACCTGAGGAAATTGACTAATGACAATGACGTCCCTATGAGTATCGAAATCTGCTCTTCCTCCAGTAGCATAGCGGAGAGATGTTTCGGATCCTTTCTCTTTGACTAAGACATCATCATAGGCAGTGAGATACTGAAGCACCTGACTAAAGTTTCCATAATTCAAATCAGCGCGCCGTGCCTTTACGAAAAGAGAGGGTTGGGTAATGTGGACAAAGCGTGTTTTTAGAGGGCGGTTTGGATTCATTGTGAACTTTGCTAAATTATTTTTGCGGTTGATCAGACAGTGGTCGGATTCAATGGTGGTTACATCAGGAACCCCGGGTGCTTTTTCATTTTTAGGGGTCTCAGTCGACTCAGGAGTCTGAGGCGAATTACGGGCTAATTTAACAGTGACGTCTTCTTGGAGTGTGATTTGAGATTGGCCCATATAATAATCCAAGCCATGACTATTAAATTGAAAGCTTTGACCTATGTTTTCTTGGCCCACTCCATGTGCTAAATATTGTTTGGGAATAAAGATACGGCTCTCTTTAGGCTTGTATTGAAGGTATTCACTATAAAGCTCAAAACCATCCGGAAATACCGTTTTCACATTACCGAAAACTTCTAAGTCTTTTTGATTTAAAAAATACTTGGCTTCAAGACCTGTAACCACGGTGATCTTGCCTTCAGGATCATAGAGATAAGCTTTTACCCCTCGAGCATGAACCAATCGTTCAGGATTATAGAGAAAGGCACTTGCAGCTTCAATTCTCCATTGTTTTTCTCCATTTTGAACAGAGACATAAGTGAACTTCTGAATACTGTACTCTGCAATTCTATTTTGCGGCAATCCAGGAATCAGAGTAGGCTCATGATCGAGGACGAGTGTCTCAGGATCTATAGGAGAGGCTGCCGACTTGCTTTCTTCGAGCGTGGAAGGGGATAATGCTACGACTTTTGTTACAATAATGACCCCCGTAATAATAAGCAAAAGAGGCCTAAGCTGCCTTTTCCGAACCCGCATTCTGTCAATCTAGCAGTTATGAGGAGCCTCTGACAAAGTGATTATCAAAGTAAAGCGTTGAATAGGGTCCTATTTCATGGTTGTCGCCCCCTCGCTTAGGTAGAAATGCCGTCGCATCCAAGCGAAAAATAAGGTAGAGTGTGCCGCTTATGAACACCAACCAGTTTGAGTCTCGTAAACGAGAGCATATCCAATACTCGTTGAGCTTGGATCACCAAGCTCAGGGGTTAAGTGGACTGGAAAAGTTTCATTTGATTCATGAGGCGCTTCCAGAACTTGATTTTCAAGAAATTCAACTCGATGCTCTTTGCTTGGGAAAGTCTTTACAAACACCCTTTTATGTCGCGGGCATGACCGCTGGTCATGAAAATGCACCTCATATTAATCGTATCTTGGCGCACGCTTGTCAGGAGCGTGGATGGGCTATGGGGGTTGGATCCCAACGACGTGATTTGGAGACTCAAGATGGAGAGACCCTCGATCATTGGAGAGATCTACGGGATGAAGTTCCTGATTTGACGCTTTTTGCCAATCTGGGGATCAGCCAGTTAATTAGCGCAGATATGTCTAGAGTCCGGAAATTAGTTAAGGATTTGGGAGCGCAAGCTCTAGTGGTTCACACAAACGCATTACAAGAAGCCATGCAGCCCGAGGGAACCCCCCAATTCCGAGGAGGATTAGATGCATTGCGTAGATATTGTGCGGAATTTGAATATCCTGTGGTGCTCAAGGAGACAGGATGTGGATTTTCTCGTTCAACTTTGGAGCGTCTTGCTGGAGTGGGTTTAGCTGCTATTGATGTCAGTGGTTTGGGAGGCACTCATTGGGGGAGAATTGAAGGGGCACGTGCTGATTCTGTGTCTCTACAAAGGCTTGCATCTCATACTTTTGCAAATTGGGGAGAGTCTACGGTTCAGTCCGTGATTTCGGCTGCAGCGGTGATGTCAGGAACAGAACTTTGGGCATCCGGAGGGGTGAGGACAGGTCTGGATGCGGCCAAGTTGATTGCTATAGGAGCACAACGCGTAGGATATGCAAAGCCCGCTTTAGAGATGGCCTTAGCGGGGCCGGAGAAGTTAAGGTTTTGGATGCAAACCCAAGAGTTTGAATTGAAAGTGGCGCTATTTTGCACAGGTTCAGCGGATTGCAGCGTTTTGCGTGGGAAGGAAAATGTATGGAAACGAAGCGATATTTAACTGAGAGATTTCACCGTCTTTCTCGCCTAGAGCGATTGGAGCGAGTCCAACAGCTTTGCAATCTTTCAGAAGATGATCTGAATATTCTTTCGGGTAAGACCCCTCCTTCCACTGAAGTTGCGGAGCATCTGATTGAAAATGTTCTCGGTTATTTTCCTATTCCATTGGGGGTGGCGACTAATTTCACGATTGATGGAAGGGATGTATTGATTCCGATGGCCGTCGAAGAGACTTCTATTATTGCGGCGGCGAGTGCGACTGCTAAATGGATTCGTAGAGAAGGGAGTATTCGGACTTATTCAAAGGGGAATTTAATCATCGGGCAGGTTCAGTTTCCGAGTGTTAAAAATGTTAAAAGCGCTCGCCAAGTCCTCCATGATAATCGCTCATTATTACTCGGATTGGCTAATGCTTGTATTCCTGGACTTGTCAACCGAGGGGGGGGGGTTCGGGATCTTGCGGTGAGAGAAATAGAGCGTCCAACCGGAGACGGGACCATGTTAGTCATTCATGTTCTCTGCGACCCGTGCGATGCGATGGGAGCGAATTTAATTAATCAGATTTGCGAAGCCCTGAAGCCTCGAATGGAAGAACTTACGGGAGAACGTGTAGGACTTTGTATTCTTTCCAATTTAGTCGACACTAAATTGGTTGTGGCGGAAGTCATTATTCGAAATATAGACGAGAAAGTGGGCAAGGGAATTCAAGAAGCTACTCTTTTTGCTAAAGCAGACTCCTATCGTGCAGCAACACATAATAAAGGTGTGTTAAATGGAATTGATCCTATTCTGATTGCGACGGGCAATGATTGGCGTGCTGTAGAAGCTGGTATTCATGCTTATGCGGCGAGAAGTGGAAAATACGAGCCAGTCACGACTTGGTATATGGAAGGCTCTGATTTATTAGGACGAATTGAAATACCTTTGGCAGTGGGCACCGTGGGCGGAGTGACCCGAATCCATCCCACAGCACGGGTGGCGTTAAAGATTCTTCAAATCACAAAAGCTGAAGAATTAGCTCGAATTTGTGCAGCTGCTGGACTTGTCCAAAACTTGGGAGCTTTAAAGGCTCTGGCGACAGTGGGTATTGTGAAGGGGCATATGCAACTTCATGCGGCCAATCTCGCCATCGCGGCGGGAGCAGAAATTCACGAAGTAGCCCAAGTTCGAGATAAACTCGCTCAAGTGTTGCTTGTTGAGAAAACAATTAATTTAAGTCATGCAAAAGAAATTTTAGGGGCATTGCGTGTTACAGCACAGAGTTCATCCTTCCAGTAAATATAAAAAGTTCAGTATTGCGGGTAAAGTATTTTTACTTGGAGAATATGCTGTGCTTGTGGGATTGCCCGCTCTAGTCTCCACGGTGCCTGATCGCTTCAAACTCACAGTGCTTGTCAACAGCCCTAAAGGAACTACTCACATACACCCACAATCTCCTGTTTCTAAATTAAAAATTTGGGCAAA
Source organism: Oligoflexia bacterium (assembly GCA_963758495.1). Taxonomy (GTDB): domain Bacteria; phylum Bdellovibrionota; class UBA1018; order UBA1018; family UBA1018; genus CAVWVI01. The sequence continues at coordinate 938,991 of CAVWVI010000003.1, read as the reverse complement.
AAAGATGAATTTAGGAGATTTACCTTTTCAATTTGAAGATCCTTTTCACGGTGAGGGGGGGTTTGGCGCTTCAACCGCACAATTTGCCATGGCTTATTTGGCGCATAGTCTGAATGCAGGTGAGGACCACGTCAGTTGGAATCAGGCTTGGAATCTTTATCGTGAACTTTCTTGCGATGAGCCTTTGCTTCCCAGTGGGGCTGATTTAGTAGCGCAATGGCAAGGGGGTGTGAGCTTCTTTGATCCCTCTGAAAGGCATTACAAAAATTTTGGGTCTGAATTTGATTGGTCAAGTTTGCTGGTATTTTCGACAACTTCTCAAGCAGGACGAAAAGTACCGACTCATGAACATCTTAAGATTTTGTCAGATCAAGGGTTTCTCGACAATTCTGGAGAAACTTTTTCTATGTTAAAACAATCCTTATTGACGGGGATGTCGGCCATTCGCTCCCATGATTTGAGAGGCTTTGGAGAAGTCATGGATCAATATGCTGATATTCTTTCTCAGTTTGGTTTAGAGGTGAAGGCTACTTCTGAGGATCGTCAGGCACTGAGAAAATTGCCCGATGTTTTAGGGGTGAAGGGTGCCGGAGCTCTTCAATCCGATGCTATCTTGGTTTTGATGAAACCCAATAGCCCTCATCGAAATCAACTCATTGAAACTGCAAAGAGCCGTAGACTTGTTTTGGTAAGTGATGGCTTAGTGAATCAAGTAGGTATCCAGTGTCACAATTCATGATCGGTGCTCGAGCACCTTCTAATATTGCTTTAATTAAATACATGGGGAAGAAGGACTCCTCTTCTAATATCCCAGAGAATTCGAGTATCTCGATGACTCTGAGTTCTCTTTGTACTCTAGCTGAAATGACAGTTTCAAGATCTGTTGCTGCCTCAAAAGCCGGAAAGAGTTCCTTGGTTTGGATTCCTGAACCCCCTCGTCACGTTCCTTCAGAATTATCTTCTCAATACCCGATTCTAGTACCCACTTTAAATGATCGGGGAGTGCAACGTGCAGTGCAACACTTTGAGCAGGTTCAGCGGGCTGTTCTTGAAATTTTTCCACATTTTGGATTGGGTGTGCTCCAAGATTTATTTCAGGGGGCAGAATTTACGTTGAGAACCGCAAACACATTTCCAGCTGCGTCGGGGATTGCATCGAGTGCTTCAAGTTTTGCAGCAATGACATTGGTAACCGCCGCCGCTTTTGCAAGTGATCTTGTTGCTTTTGAAAAGGCTTGGGTGAATGACTTGGTGCTTCGCCGAGCCTTTGCTCGGATTTCTCGACAAGGTTCGGGTAGTTCATGTCGTTCATTTGAAGGTCCTTGGGTTCATTGGGAAAATGAGGATGCTACGGTTATGAAGGTAGGCCCTATTCCTAAAATGGCTCATTTTGTGGTTTTGATTCAAACAGATCCAAAAAAAGTTTCATCTTCTGATGCCCACACTTTGGTACGCGCTTCACCCCTATGGGAAAATCGAGTTGAGCGCGTGGAAAGTAGAATTCGAATGATGATGTCAGCTTTAGGGAGCGTTCAGCTTCAGTCCGTAGCAAGAATCGCGTGGGCTGAAGCTTGGGAAATGCACAGCCTTTTTCATACCTGCACTGAACCTTTTACTTATTGGGAACCTGGGACTCTAGAGGGACTTAAGTGGCTTGCCCCCATGATTTATGAGCATTCTCCTCCTATTGTGACCCTCGATGCGGGCCCTAATATCCATATCATTGTTGAAAAATCTGCACGAGAATTCTGGCGCAATCGTCTCCGAGAGCATTTTCTGGATACTGTGATTCTAGAGGATGAGGAGGGAGAAGGAGCCAGTATTTTGTTTGGGATTTCGGGGGGAGTAGATGCTCTGGTCAAACTTTAAAATTCAGGTGCCGGGAAAATGGGTATTAACGGGGGAGCATTCGGTACTCAAGGGGGTGACTGCTATTGCACTTCCTTATACAGATGTGAGTTTGACTCTTACGTTTGAGCCGAACTCTGAATATGGAAGTTTAAAGGTGGAGCCTTCGTCTGCAGAACCCTTGATTCAAGAATTGCTGATTTCTGCTATTGAATTATGGACTTCAATTAAGAGCCCTTTTCAGTTGCCCCATGGAAAGCTTGTGATTGATAGCACGATTCCGATTGGTGCTGGTTTAGGGTCTTCTGCTGCACTTTGTGTCGCGTTGGCTCGGTGGTTGGCAGGTTCGCTGGTCATTGCTGAAAATCAATGCACTGAGTTTGCGACTCAGTTGGAGCATCGGTTTCATGGAAGAAGTAGTGGAATGGACGTCGCAGTAATTGCTGCAAACGAGCCGATTTCATTCAGGATGGGCAAGGAAGTTTGTTTGATGGGTGCGAAGAAGCTCCCCAAGTTTACTTTTCATGATACCGGTTTAAGATCACGGACCCATGAGTGCGTATTGAATGTGGAAAATTTTCGGAATGAAATGCCTGAAAGGGCTCTTCAAGTGGACGAGGTCATGAACGCAGCTTCGCGAACAGCGATAGAAGGGTTGATGAGCTATCATTTAGGAGAGATTGGAAAAGGCCTTGAGTTGATTCAAAAAGGGATGTTGTTAGCTCGTGAATGCTTTTATGCTTGGCGCCTGGTCCCCGAAGAGGCAAAAGCATTAGAAGAACAATTATTAGCTCAAGGTGCTTTAGCCGTGAAAATGACAGGTGCAGGAGGGGGGGGGATGGTGGTTGCGTTATGGGGAGAAGCTAAACGGCGGTGTTAAAAGCCCGTGCGTGCTAAAGGCTAGCTTTTTCTGAGGCGACCCCTTATAAGGGTTTGTCGAGTGATAAGCACTGTAAGGAATGCCCTGTTGCGCCGGGGATCCAAATCTTTACGGCGCAGCACACAGGACACTCCTTACAGTGCTTATCAATAGCGCTAAAGGAACTGTTTATATCGAGACTACATTCGAGAGGAGGTGAAATTTTATGCCTGGTATAGTAATTCGTGATGGCGACTCTTTTGAGGCCGCCCTTAAGAAATTTAAGAAGCAATGCGAAAAAGCTGGCATCCTTTCGGAAGTACGGAAACGTGAAGCTTATGAAAAGCCTTCAGTAAAACGTAAAAAGAAGGCTGCAGCAGCGCGAAAGCGTTTGGTGAAAAAAGGCCGACCTATGAAGCCTACCGAGCGATAAAGCGTTAGATGTATTTTAGTACTCGGTAATCGTTGAAAAATGGAAGTTTAAGCTTTAAATTTCAAATTGTTAGCTGATTGCCGAGTCCTTTTATTTAGATGAATCAATTCCCACGTAAACGTGGAGATTCTGAGTCGGTAAGGAAGAAGATATTTTAATAAGTTTGCTCAACCTCCTATTCAAAGAGGGCGGATTTCGCAAAGCTTCCGTTGCAAAAGCCCAGAAGGATTTCTTTCATGACCACAATTAAACAGAGCCTTTCTGAACAAATTAAAAATGCGATGAAGTCCGGCGATAAAGAGACGCTTTCTTTTGCCCGTAATCTTCATGCAGCAATTCGAAAAAAAGAAATTGATGATCGTATTGATCTGAATGATGATGATGTCATTAAAATTATTTCTTCGTTAATCAAGCAACGTCAGGATTCTATTGAGCAATTTAAAGCCGGCAAAAGAGAAGACTTAGTCGCTAAAGAGCAATTAGAGCTCAAGTTTTTGCAAAGTTTTATGCCAGCTCAAATGGATGAAGCTGAGGTCCGACGTTTAGTGGATTGGGCTATCGCCGAATCAAAAGCAGCTGGGCCAAAAGATATCGGTCAGGTGATGAAATTATTGGTTCCAAAGATTCAAGGACGTGCGGATGGCAAGTGGGTTAATCAACTTGTGCGGGAAAGAGTTGGAAGCGGTTAAAGTACTTGCTTCAAACCCATTACCTATTGATTTTTATAATCAAAATACGGTTCAAGTTGCTCAAGACCTTTTAGGTAAAATTTTAATTGTAAAGAGTGATTCGGGTTACCCCTTGGAGCATCCACAGGCGGGTTTAACTTTGGGGAGAATCGTCGAAACAGAAGCTTATCGGGGAGATGATCCTGCTTCTCATTCATGTCGAGGGGAAACGCCTCGATCTTCCATTATGTTTGGTAGCCCAGGTGTGGCCTATGTTTACTTTATTTATGGAATGTATGAGATGCTAAATTGTGTAACAGAACCGAATGGTTACCCAGGGGCTGTATTGATTCGTGCGGTTGAACCTTTGGGGGGTGAGGCTTTGATGGTAGCTCGAAGAAAGCGCTCATCTCAGAAAGAACTTGCGAGTGGTCCGGGTCGCCTGTGTCAAGCAATGGGAATTAAAATGTCCTATAATGGTACTGGCCTGCAAGGTCCCTTGATATATATTTGTGATGATGGGTTTAAAGTAGGTTTGATTTCGCAATCATCCAGAATCGGGATTCGGGTAGGTATCGAAAAGCAGTGGAGGTTTTTCTTAAACGGTAATTTATTTGTAAGTCGTGTGCGTCAGGAAAATCGGTGAAACTTTAAATGAGCAATATGAGAAAAGGAAAAATTTCACCTGAGCTTTTACAAAAAATTAAAGACTCAGTGAATATGATCGAGGTAGTGGGAGAGCACGTCGTTCTTCGCAAATCCGGCGCGAACTACAGTGGTCTCTGCCCTTTTCACTCAGAGCGGACCCCTTCTTTTAGTGTAAGTGAGGTAAAACAGCTTTTTCATTGTTATGGCTGCAAAAAAGGCGGCGATCTTGTTACCTTCGTTATGGAAATTCTGGGCATCAGCTTTCCAGAAGCTATCGAAGAATTATCTGAACGCGCAAGAGTTCAGCTTCCTAAGGATTGGACCCCTTCTGACGGTCCAGAACAAGATGAAAAGCGCTCAGCTCAACGCGATAAACTAGCTCTTGCATTTAAGTTAAATCGTTTTGCAGCTTCATTTTTTCATCAAACTCTCGGAGGATATAGTCGAGGGATAGAATATTGCCTTGCACGTGGTGTAAATGAAGATATTGCAAAGAATTTTTATCTAGGCGCTGTCTTAGATTCATGGGATTCTCTGTCTACACATTTGGTTGCAAAAAAGGCTCCGTTAGATCTTGCTGTAGAGTTAGGATTAATCCGAGTTTCAACCAAGAGTGGGATGGTTCAGGGAGGGGGAGGTCATTTTGATCTTTTTAGGAACAGGATTTTGTTTCCCATATTGAATATGCGTGGAAAAGTGGCCGGTTTTGGAGGTCGCGCGTTGGGAGATGAAAGCCCAAAATATCTCAACTCTACTGAATCCTTAATTTTTCAAAAGGGTAAGCTTGCTTTTGGTTTATATCAGGCACAAAGGTATATTCGAGAGCAGGATGAGGTCATTTTAGTGGAAGGTTATTTTGATGTCTTAGCAATGCATGCGGCAGGTTTTCAGAATGTTGTAGCAACTTGCGGGACCTCCTTGACTTCAGATCATTTGACTCTTTTTAAACGGTTTGCGAATCGGGTAACGGTCTTATTTGATGGCGATCAGGCTGGTATATTGGCTACTGAGCGCGCTATGGAAATGGGTTTAGAGCGAGGTTTAGTTCTGTATGGAGCCACGATGCCAGAGGGTTTAGATCCAGATGAGATGGTCATAGACCCTGAGACGGGAGGAGTGAGTCTTGATGGAAAAGAGCGCCTAACGCGGATTTTGAGTGAGTCTAAGCCCATTTTAGATAAAAAAATGAATGAAATGATTGCCTTAGCTCGTCAGAGCCCAGAAGATCGCACTCAAGCTCTCAAGAAAATGGGGGGATGGTTAGCGCGTTTTACAGATCCTGTGGGTTTTGAAGTAAGATTAGAGCTTGTCCAAAAGCAACTGGGAATAACACGGCAACTCATTTTTCAGGCAATGGGCCGAGAGGGGGTAAGTTCTTTAAAGGGAAAACCTACATCAGGGACAGTTCATTCTCAGACCCCTGAAATGGTACCTCAGTCTCAAGCAAAGATGTCCCGAGGAGATTGGATTTTGCTCACAGGGCTTGCTTTAGGAGGGGAGTTTTCACAGCTTTTTACAGAAGTTAAAAGAAATTTACCTCCAGGATTGACACTCTGTGACTTAATTGAATATCCTCCTGGTCGAGAATTCATGTTGTCTCTTTTTACTCAGTCCGGTTTATTAGAGCAGTTCAGGTCTATTCCAGAGTCCGTTTTAAACGGAGATTTGGACATACAGGTTCGTTCAGTGATTACGGGGGCGCTTTTGTCATCAGATCCCCCAGTGAAGGAAGAGGATTTTAAAAGGGCCCTCTCTAGGAGTGCATCCAAGAAGTGGGCACGATTTTCGCAGCAGATCAAAAAAGCAATAACCCAAGCAGAAGTCAAGCAAGATACAGCATTACAAGCTCAATTAATGAAAGAATATCTTGACGTTCAGCGCAAAATGAAGGAATTTAGCAACTTCTATGACGAAGAATAAGGACGCTACTTTGTCCTCTCATAAATCTGAGAGTGTAAATACTTTAACTAAAAATAAAGATATCAAAAAACTTCTTGATATGGGGGTCCAGCGTGGCTACCTCACATATGAAGAAGTGAATGAGCTCATGCCTCCGGAAATTATCACTCCGGAAGCCATTGATGAGATCATGAATCTTCTCTCTGAGAATGAAATTGAAGTTTATGATTCCACAAAGCGGCCTAAGGACTCGGATGACGAGGAAGAGAGTGAAGAGGCTGCTCTAGGTGCAGGGCCTGTGCCGACAAGCGAAGAGGGCGGCGAAGAAGCTCCTGTAGCGGCAGATATCGCTCGGGGCGCTGATCCAGTTAAGCTCTACCTAAAAAAGATGGGTAGCGTTTCCTTGCTTACGCGAGAAGGCGAAGTTGAAATTGCTAAACGAATCGAAGAAGGTGAAGTTGAAATACTTCGTGCACTTTTAGCTTCCAAATTAGGGACACTCGCCATTGTTGATTTAGGAGAGCGTCTTGAATTGGCTCGCACCAAAGTAAAGGATGTCATTCGGGGTGTGGATGAAGAGGTCTCACCTGATGATGAAAAGAAATATTTAGATAAAGTTCTGGGTGCGATTGCTAAGGTTAAAGCTTTAGTGACTTATCAGGAAAAAATGGACGAAAAGCCACCTCAAGGACCTGATGCAAAAAAGGTGAGCGCTAAATCTAAAGAGCAAATCCAACAGGAAATTAAAAAACGTGAACGTTTAGTTGAAGCTGCTTTTCATGATATTGCATTTAATCGAAAAACGATTAATCAGCTCTCTGGAAAAATTAAGGGCTATTGGGGTCGTGGCAAAGAAATGCTAGACGACCGGAAGAAAGTCTTCGACTTCTTGGGCATTAAAGATACCAAGCAGATGAAGGAAATCAGTCGTGAATATAAGAAGTCAGATGTTCACACAGCTTTATGTAAAGAGTTCGATGTAAGTGAGCCTAAGCTTGCTCAGCTCATTCAGACCGAAGAGGATCTGGAAAAAAGGATCTGTAAACTCGAAGAAGAAGCCGGAATAGCGGTTGATGAACTTCATAGAATTCATGATACTTTAACGATTGGTGAGCGAAAGGCCGATCAAGCGAAGAGTGAACTTGTAGAGGCTAATCTTCGTTTGGTAGTTTCAATTGCAAAAAAATATACAAATCGTGGACTTCAATTTTTAGACTTAATCCAAGAAGGAAATATTGGCTTAATGAAGGCGGTTGATAAGTTTGAATATCGCCGTGGCTATAAGTTTTCGACTTACGCGACTTGGTGGATTCGTCAGGCAATTACTCGCGCGATTGCAGACCAGGCTAGAACAATCCGAATTCCAGTGCATATGATTGAAACAATCAATAAGCTGATTCGGACCTCTCGGCTATTAGTTCAGCAATTAGGCAGGGAGCCTACTCCAGAAGAAGTTGCAGTTAAAATGGAACTTCCTGTAGATAAAGTTCGTAAAGTCCTTAAAATTGCAAAAGAACCAATCTCTTTAGAAACTCCTATTGGAGAAGAAGAGGATTCTTATTTAGGTGACTTCATTGAAGATAAGAAGATTATTAATCCTGCCGATGCGGTGATGAATATCAATTTATCTGAGCAGACTCGAAAAGTTTTGGCTACTCTCACTCCCCGAGAAGAAAAAGTACTTCGAATGCGTTTTGGGATTGGTGAGAAGTCAGACCATACGCTCGAAGAAGTTGGACAAGACTTTTTTGTGACTCGTGAACGTATTCGTCAGATTGAAGCTAAGGCGCTCCGAAAGCTGAGGCATCCTTCGAGGGCGAAGCTTTTGAAGGCGTTTATTGATTCTTAATCGCTTGTCAACAGCCCTAAAGGAAGCGCTTACGTAGAATCACACGAGCTGCAAAAAATTTTGGGTCATTCCTTAAATCGATCTTCAGCTCTGGCCTTTGTCATGTTACGGTAACCCACATCTAGCTTTGGAGGCCCATAGCTCAGCTGGTTAGAGCAGTCCGCTCATAACGGATTGGTCGGGGGTTCAAGTCCCTCTGGGCCTACCATTCATGATTAATCCCTAAATCGTCTTCCTCTCCCTTTGCGAGGCCTCCTTTCGGGATTGCCTCTATTATTTTGAAGTCTTGATTGATTCCGCATTGAATTGGGTGATGAGCCGTGTTGTTGGAACCTCATAGAAGGCGAGGATCTCAGGGATTGAGGGCGTGGGACATAGGGTCGATTTTTAAGAGTCGACCACGTTGTCGTCCAATTCCTGATTTGTGGATTCTGATGTTCGTAATTACGAAGAGATTGAACGTTAGGACTTAAGGAGGCTACAAACTGGGCAGTTTGAGGTGAGTGGGGCGGAAAGGCATTTGGGGGAGAAAGAATGACGACTTCCTTTGTATAGACGACTTGTTGTCGGGCTACGAAAAGCTCGGTTGGAGTATAAATAGCTGAATTATTAGCTGAATAGATGGGTTGGATATAGGGTGTGCCATTTTGATCACCTCCATCTTTATTTTGAGCGAGCTCTTCTCCGGATTCATTATCAATCAGATCTTGATATCGCTTGAGCTGTTCTGAAAACTGAATGTTTGCCAGTTTTCGAATTTCATCTGGATTGACTGCCGCTTTTGCAGCTTCACAATCATCAAAATTAAGACCTATTTTTACGAAAAAACGATGAAGAACCCCTCTTGTAGTGTCAAAGCGATCTTCAATGCGAGTTCCTTTGGGTACGAAGGAACATTCATTGGCAATATCTTGAATTGCCGCAGACTCAGCTTTAAAAAGAGCTCGCTCAACGGTTCGGTCTTCTCCAATGCCGATATAAACAATATAGCCTCCGTCGACGGATCTCGCAGTATGGTGAATCCATTCAGGCTCTAGGGAGTCAGTTGGGGATTTTGAAGGAGATCCACAGGAGGAAAAATTGAAAGTAAAAAGACAGAGGATGATGAAAGACTGCAGAATAGAAGAGAGTTGCATAGTATTCACTTATTTCAACACAAATCCTATTTCATGCAATTCTGAATTGGGTGTCCATCTGAGAAAATGCTTGACTTAAATTCATGGGATCACTAACCACGAGTGAAATGACTTCTAAAAAATGTAAGCCGATTGCAGAAGTTCTCCGTGCGCTGAATGAGCGTGCCCCCTTAGGAGCTGCTGAGGAATGGGATAATGTTGGACTTCTTGTCGGAGATTCATCGGTTGAAACTCCGGGCGCGGTTCTTTCAATAGACTTAACTTTCGAAGCAATTGAGTTAGCAGTTCAAAAAGGTTATCGTCTTATTATTATTCATCACCCTTGTATTTTTCCAAAGAATCGAGGGTTATCGCGTATTGTTTCCGGTTCCCCAGTTTTTGAGGCGATTCAAAAGGGAATTGCGGTAGCGGCTTACCATACTAATTTTGATCAATGTTCTTTGGAGGTTGTTGAGACGATCACCCAGGGATTGCAGATTCAACCCAAAGGAAGATTTCTGGAAAAGTCTTTTGGCTCCTTACTTAAACTTGTTACTTTTGTGCCGTTAGAACATGTAGAAAAAGTGAGGAATGCGCTCTGTGAAGCAGGAGCAGGCTTTATTGGAAAATATGATTCTTGCACGTATGGTCTTCAAGGTGAAGGTACCTTTCGGGGAGGGGTCAACTCAAATCCCTTTATTGGAAGCCCAGGTCAATTAGAGAAAGTTCAAGAACTGCGGCTAGAGACGATTTTACCACGAGGAATGCGGGAAGTGGTTTTGAATGCTCTGCTTGCAGCGCACCCTTATGAGGAAGTTGCCTACGATTTCTACCCTTTAGAGCAATCCCCGGCGGGTGAAGGTTTAATTCGTGGGTTAGGGTATGGATTTTGGGGTGAATTTCCTTCTCCGAGGGCCTTTTCAGATGTCGTTAAAGATGTTAAAAGTCTTTTCAATATACACGGGTTTTGGATAACAAACCCCACTCCTTCTCATGTATCAAGAGTCGGCTTTGTAGCTGGGAAGGGGGCATCGTTTGTTGAAGCTGCTGTTGCCAAGAAATGCGACCTGTTTATTACAGGTGAAGTAGGTTACCATGCAGCTCTCGGTGGATTACGCCGAGGAATGACAGTGATGGAGCTTGGGCATCGTGAAAGTGAAAAGTTTTTTGTAGAGACTATAAAAAACTGGCTTTCTTGCCTAGGCTTAGGGTTTATCGAAACTCAGACACCGACACAGAAGATTTGGTCAGGAGGTATCAAGTGACCCAGCCGCTCCCGTTATCCGAACAGCTTAAAAATTTAGAACTATTACAAGAATTGGATTTAAAAATTGATTCTTTAAAAAAGAATCAAAATTCTCTTCCAGCTAACCTTAAGTCTTTGGATGATTCAATTACCAAGCTACAGGCCACCCTTGAGGTAAAAAAGGGTCTTCTAGCCGAAATTGAAAAAGTGAATCGCCAGACTCAAGCAGCTTTAGATTTGAATAAAGATCGTTTAGGAAGATCAAACGATAAGCTAGATGGAGTTCATAATTCTCAAGAATTTCAGGCTGCTAACAAAGAAATTGAACAGCTAAAGAAACTGAATGCTTCACTCGAAGAACAAGCAGTCAAGTCGAATCTGGAAGCTGAAAAAATTCAAAAAGAACTGAGTCTTTTGACTGAACAGCTTACTCAATTACAAGGAGATCGGCAAGTTCAGGCCGCTCTGCTTCTGAGTCAAGAAAATCAGTTTAAATCTGATATTATGGCTTTAACATCAGAACGTGATCAGTATTTATCTAAAATAGAAGTAAAGATATTAGCACAATACAATCGAATCCGACCCGCTCGAGCTGGCTTGGGAATTGTTCCTGCGGTTGGAGGTCGTTGTAAAGGATGTAATATGATGGTGCCACCTCAGCTTTATAATGAGATCCATCGTGGAACTACTTTGCACTCTTGTCCATGCTGTCATCGTCTTCTTTATATTCCCTCTGCTGGGATAGAAAATACAGAGACAAATCAGTCGAAGTAATCCATAGAGTTCTAGGGCGCAGGGTTCAGTTAAGATGGATTTTGCTATAAATATAGTTTAGCTAAATACATTTTGCTTGTCTTCTGTAGTCTTATTGCTGTCAACTTTTAAGTGTGGTAACGTCCTTTTCGCGCAGGACGGGCGATCGCTGGCAAGTCTTTTTTATGATCTCATCGTGCTTTTGAATAAGAAGCAGATGAATGAAATTTCTAGGTTTTACTTGGTTTTTCATTTTCACTACAAGACTTGCGGGAGGAAAGTCCGGGCTCCATAAAGCAAGGTACTGGCTAACGGCCAGGCACTTCTTTTTAACTAAAGGGAGTGACGGAAAGTGCAACAGAAAATAAACCGCCGGTTGCTTTCGGATGATCGGTAAGGGCGAAACGGTGGGGTAAGAGCCCACCGCGTTTTCGGTGACGAAAACGGCATGGCAAACCCTACCTGGAGCAAGGCCAAATAGGGAGGTTATGAGTCTGCTCGACTCATTACCTCCGGGTAAGGCCGCTTGAGGCGTATGGTAACATGCGTCCCAGAGGAATGATCGCCTCCGTTACAATTGAGTGGCGAAGACAGAACCCGGCTTACAGTCCTGCGTATTTTTTTAAATTTTTCTCACCCATAGACTTCTTACTTGAACGTTTATGGAACAGCTGAAGATTTTACTACTGAGATCGTTTAAAACATCTGTTCACGGGCTAGATAAAATGCAATTTTATTGCTTATGATATTACGTTAAGCTTTGCGACATAGCTCATGAGATGATAAATCATTGATCATGAAAACTTGGAGCGTTTCCGATTCTTTAAAATTATATAGTATGGAAAACTGGGGTGACCAGTACTTTAGTATTAATCCTTCGGGGAATTTAACTGTCCATCCCAGAAGAGGCGAAGGGACGGGTGTAGATTTAAAAAGTGTCGTAGATGAGATCCGATCTGCAGGTGTTGAAATGCCTGTTTTGATCCGCTTCCAAGATATCATTCGTCATCGTGTTGTTGCTTTGAATGAGGCGTTTCGCAAGGTCATTGCTGAATTTGGATACAAGGGACAATATCAGGGCGTTTATCCGATTAAAGTCAATCAGATGCGAGAGGTTGTAGAAGAGATCATTGATGCAGGGCGGCCGTATGATTTTGGTCTTGAGGCTGGCTCTAAGGGAGAGCTCGTAGCTGTGATGGCTATGAATACAACCCCGAATTCTTTGATTATTTGCAATGGTTATAAAGACTATGCTTTTATTAAAACAGCCCTCATGGGCATTAAGCTCGGCAAGCGTGTGATTATCGTGGTTGAAAAGCTGACTGAGCTTTATCAAATTATCACCGTTGCGAAAGAGCTAGGAGTGATACCGCTGATTGGAATTCGCTCCAAGTTGTATTCCAAAGGAAGCGGAAAATGGGAGTCCAGTGGCGGCGAATTTGCCAAATTCGGGTTGACCACCCCAGAGCTATTACATGCTGTTAATGTACTTAGAAAAGAAGGACTACAAGATAGTTTTAAGCTCCTCCATTTTCATATTGGTTCGCAAATTACCAATATTAAAACGATCAAGGACGCAGTGAAAGAAGGGACGCGTATTTACGCAAAACTTCGACAAATGGGGCTCAATCTTGAGTTTCTTGATGTTGGCGGAGGTTTGGGCGTAGATTATGATGGATCTCGAACTAGCTTTGAGAGTTCCATTAATTATTCTCTGGCTGAATATGTGAGTGACGTAGTGTACTCTATTCAGGAAGTTTGTCAGGCTGAAGAAGTCCCTGAGCCTAATATTGTCTCTGAGAGCGGCCGGGCTCTTGTGGCTCACCATTCTGTTCTTATCGTGAACGTGTTTGGAAGCATAGAAGTAGGCGCAACTCCTATTGAAATGGAAGAGACTCCTGATGAAAATGATGTTGTGAAGGAAATGCGCTACCTTTCAAATCAACTTTCTTTGAAGAATCTTCTAGAGCACTTTCATGATGCTCTTCAGAGAAAAGAAGAAGCCCTCAGTATGTTTAAGTTGGGGTTCTTATCGCTCGAAGACAAGGCCAAGGTTGAGTATCTCTTTTGGCAAATTTGTAAGGTGATTCATAAAAATGCGGCAGGCTTGAAATACGTGCCAGACGACGTTGAAGCGCTCAATAAACATTTAGCAGACCAATATCTTTGCAATTTTTCTTTATTTCAGTCTATGCCGGATCATTGGGCGATTCAGCACTTGTTCCCAATTGTTCCCATTCATCGTCATGATGAAGAGCCGTCTCATAGTGCTACTTTAGTGGATATTACTTGCGACTCGGATGGGAAGGTTTCTAAATTTATCGATCTTAGAGATATAAAGGATACGTTACCGCTTCATCCCCTGAGGTCGACTGAACCGTACTATCTGGGTTTTTTCCTGATGGGAGCTTATCAGGATATTATGGGTGATTTGCATAATCTCTTTGGCAGAGTTAATGAAGTCCATGTTTTCTTGGATGAAACAGAGGCAGGTGGCTATTATATTGAAGAAGTGATCAAAGGTAATAATATTGCCGGTGTTCTTTCTTGGATTCAATACAGTGCTACGGATTTGGAAAAGAAAGTTAAATCACAAATAGACGCAAAAGTGCGTGAAGGACAAATCAAGCCTCGAGAAGGCGTGGAGCTGCAAAATTTCTATGAGGAAGTTCTTCATGGCTATACCTATGTAGACTATGAAAAACAATCTCGGTTCTTAAGTCCAATGGGAGATCCTATAAGCCGAGCAGGAGAAAATGGACCTGCAGGCCAATCTAATTCTGGAAGTACAAATAGTACTCCATTCATGACTTGAGCAGCCTCAATCAAAAAGGATATTTTATGGAAATTTTGAATCAAGGTTTCGATCATGTCGAATATGCAGTGAACGATATTCGACCTATGCGGGCAGTATTTGAACGGCTTGGTTTTGAAAAAATAGGCGAAAGAACACTCTCGAGCAAGGGCACGAAAAGTGAGGTTTATGCTCAGGGTTTTGTAAGAGTTCTTTTGACGCAATCCCTAGACCCTTCCAATCTTTCGGTAGGGGCTGATTCAGAATCAATCAAATTTTTACGCAAACACGCCGAAGGAATTTGTGTTTTAGCCATCGAAGTGAAGGATGCTACTCAGGCTTTTGAGGAAACTGTAAAGCGAGGGGCTCGCCCTGCTCGTGAACCTCAGATTTTTCGAAGTGACGATGGGGGTTCTGTCGTTCGTTCAGAAATTTGGACTCCGGGTGATGTCAGGTATGCCTTTATTGAGCGTTCTTTGCCTAAGAATCCTTCAAGTCCAATTCTATTTGACGAGGAACTCTCTGTTTCTAGACTCCACAGTCCGTCTCCTCTGGGGATTCGAGTCATTGACCATTTAACGAATAATGTGGGAATGGGTCAAATGAAGGAATGGGTTGAGTATTATAAAGAAGTTTTCGGATTTATAGTCACCCGTCATTTTGATATCCGGACTGATCGAACGGGACTTATTTCTGATGTGGTGGAGTCTCGAGATCGCAAGATTAAAGTGCCTATTAATGAAGCGACAGATCCACAAAGTCAGGTTCAAGAATTCGTGAATCGGATGAAGGGATCTGGGGTTCAGCATTTGGCATTTCTCACTGTAGATTTACAAAAGACTTTGCATTCGTTAAGAGCACAGAATTTCAAATTTTTATCTGTTCCTCATACCTATTATGAAGAGGTTCCCACTCGTGTTCCTGGTGTGACCGAGAATCTGAAGGACCTGGAGGATTTAGGGATTCTTTTAGATGGAGATGACAAAGGTTACTTGCTTCAAATCTTCTCGGAAGAGATTCTTGGACCTTTCTTTTTTGAATATATTCAAAGAAAAGGAAATCAAGGTTTCGGAGAAGGCAACTTTCGAGCCTTGTTTGAAGCAATTGAGCGAGATCAGATACGTCGTGGAGTACTCAAGGCTTAAATAAAGGCACTATTGAGTCAATTTCTGCCAATACTCCCAAACTTCAGAAGGGCAGTGAGCCCAATGGTGAGGGGTATGAGGTTCTAGTAGTTCTCGTTTTACGGTAAGGTCCCAAAGTGCAGCAACACCCCTGCTACCTGCTGAGCGACTTGCTATCATATCTGCTGGAGAGTCGCCTACAAACAGGACTTCTTGAGGATGAAGCCCCATTCGTGAGAGGGCTAAGTGGGTGCCTTCGGGTGCAGGTTTAGGTAGACTGACGTGATCATTGGCGACAATGGTGACGAAACGATTGATGAGGCCGTGATGTTTTAGAATGATTTCGGTCGTGTCCCAGCTGCGTCCTGTAACAATTGAAATGGGAATATTTGCTGTCAAGGTATGGTTGAGGAGTTCGGGTATTCCTTCATGTAAAGGCATCTTGCCTAAATGATCATTAAAATAATCAAAACATGCAGCATAGGCGGCATCAGCTTTATCGGGGCCTAGGATTTGCGCAAAAATTTGATTTTCGCCGGTCCCAAAATAATCCATAATTTCTTGAGGAGTGTGGGTTCGGCCGCCTAAGAGAGTGATTCCATGATTAAATGCGTCAAAAGTCGTCGTTAATGAATTCACGAGAGTGCCATCTAAGTCAAATATGATACCTTTTGTCATTAAGGTCATGATTATGGCTTAAGTAAGCTGAATGTGCAATGGAGTTAAACCTATTGAAGAAGTGAGTCTGCACGGTCCTAGACAGAAGCCAAATTTAGTCATATTATAGAATTCCATGTTGCTTACACATATACCTTCCTATTATAAGATGCGACGCGATAGTTTAATGCAATCCTATCCGGGGGCAGTGTTCCTGTTTCCATCTAATCCGGATTACATCAGGAACTCTGACGTCCATTATCCGTTTCGACAAGATAGTAATTTTTTCTATTTAACGGGATTTGAGGAGGCTGAGTCATTTTTAATCCTTGCTCCTAAAAAATTAGGATGGAGTGACTATCGAACGATCCTCTTTGTGTCACCTCGCGACTCTGAAAAAGAAATGTGGGAAGGGGAGCGTTATGGAATAGAGGGTGCCCAAAAAATCTTTGGTGCTGATGAAGCTTACTCTATCCATGAACTGGATAAAAAATTGCCAGAACTTCTTAACGCCGCTGATCGAGTTTTTTATCGAATGGGGCAACACCTCCGGGCAGACTCACACGTGATGGCGGCTCTTGAAACTCATCGCAGAAATCAAGGTCGAAGTGGCAGAGCCTTGCTTCCCGTCGAAGATTCCTCTGGCCCTCTGGGCGAGATGAGATTGTATAAAAGTGCTGATGAAATTGAACTGATGCGTAAGGCTTGCCGACTGACAGCACTTGCTCATTGCGCTGTGATGAAGGAAGTCCGTCCTGGAATGAATGAAAGAGAGATTGAAGCGCTGGTTGATTACATCTTTCGAAAAGAAGGGTGCTCAAGAGTAGGTTACGGAAGTATTGTTGCCGCAGGAAAAAATGCGGCATGTCTCCATTATCGTTCTAATAACGATGTTATGAAAGATGGAGATCTTCTCTTGATGGATGCTGGAGGAGAATATGGTTATTATTCAGCAGATATTACGCGAACTTTTCCAGTTGGACGAAAGTTCAATTCGCATCAAGCTCAGGTATATGATTTAGTGCTTCGTGCTCAAAAAGAGGCCATAGCAATGACTCGGCCAGGAGCCAAGCTTCCTGATATTCATAAGCATGTTTGCCAGGTCATGATTGAGGGTCTGTTGTCGTTAGAGTTATTGAAGGGTAAACCCGATGATATTTTAAAGAGTGGAGAATATCGTCGATTTTATCCTCATAATACAAGTCATTGGTTAGGGATGGATGTTCATGATGCGGGGCTTTACATGCGAAATGGAGAACCGCGCGCGCTTGAGTCTGGTATTGTTTTTACCATTGAGCCCGGATTTTACGTGCAACCTACTGATCATCTGACTCCAGTGGAGTACCATAATATTGGGATACGAATCGAAGATGATATTTTAGTGACCGCGCAAGGTTGTGAAGTCTTGACTCGGGATGCCCCTAAAGAGCGGAGTGACTTGGAGGCTCTAAAAGGGTAAGTCTTGTTATTGAATCAGTATTAAAATTATGAATAAAACTGCTTTACCCATTCAGCTAGGGCCATTTCAGTTAGAACATCCCTTTGTTCTTGCTCCTATGGCTGGAATTACGAATTCTCCATTTAGACGACTCATGCGTCGCTTAAAAAGTTCCATGGTGATTTCAGAACTGGTCTCAGCAAATGGGATTGAATACGCAGGTGCACGAACTTTGGATCTACTCCGATATCATGAAGAAGAGAGAATTGTAGGACTTCAGATTTTCGGTGAAGACACGGAACTTCTTTGTAAAGCTGCCCAGCACGTTGAGAAACATGGGGCGGACTTTGTAGATTTAAATTTAGGCTGTCCCGTGCCGAAGGTTGTGAAAAAAGGTGCTGGTTCTGCAATGTGTCGAGATCCCATTTCACTTGCTAAGACGTTAGAAGCGATGGTGAAGGCAGTAAAAATTCCAGTTACCATCAAAATTCGAACGGGATGGGATGCGACTTCACGAAATGCTTTAGAGGTTGTACGAGCAGCCGCTGATGTAGGAGTTCGTTGGGTTGCTATCCATGGAAGAACTCGGGCGCAGGGCTATAGTGGAGAAGCGGATTGGGATTTTATTGGAGATGTGAAAGCAAAGAGTCCTATTCCTATTATCGGTAATGGAGACATTTCGACGGCGGAAATCGCGGTTGATCGAATGAAAACTTATGGAGTGGATGCGATTTTAATAGGCCGAGGAGCCTTGAGAAATCCATTTATTTTTGAACAAGCAGTTGCCGTTTGGAATGGGCGCTCTTATGAATTGCCACAAGCTGAGCGCTATATCCGATTGATGAACGATCAGCAAGCGATGTTGAATGAAATTTATAATCCGAGAATGGTGATGATTCACGCTCGAAAATTCCTTGCCTGGTATTCTGCAGGCTTTCCTGGATGTCATGAGTTCAGGAGTAAGGTTTTTTCAATCCCGGAACCAGAAAAGCTTTGGGAGGAAGCGCGTCTTTTTTTCGAAAAGAGCACTCACGCCAGAGATCTAAAATTCATGTCTCAGCCCTTTCTTATGGGGGGACATGGGTAATTCTTTGAAGCGCTTACCAGTTTAAAGATTAGTATTTAAAGTTTCAAGAAAAGCATTACAATAAACTTAGATGTCATCGGATAGTAAACAAGACTCAGATTTATCGTCAATGATGGTTAAATCGATTGCTTTGGTGGTCGATGATGACCTTGAATTTCAAACAGTCCTTGCAAGTGCTCTTGAAACTGATGGATATCATGTACTGCGTGCTGGCAATGGGGTTGAAGCCCTTCAAGTATTGAGTGAATGTGCAAAAACATCAGATATTCTACAATTAGAAGTGATCGTCAGCGATTTGATTATGCCTCAAATGAACGGATTTGAGTTATTGGAAAACATTCGCAATGGTCCTTATGCAAATATCCCTTTTGTAATTTTGTCTGGAGGTTTGGATCAGAAAAGTCTCAATCAGCTCATCCAATTAGGAGTAGATGGAGTCCTTTATAAGCCTTTAAAAAGAGCGGAACTTTTCACAAAAGTGAGTGAAGCGATTGTTAGAAATCAAAAAAAAATGTTCATGAAATTTAAGGTTTAGATGCTTGGTAAGGACGCCTTGCAGTCCTTATCAACAGCCCTAAAGGAACTACTTAGATGCGAGTTGAACACGGAGCTTCTGCTGCGAGAGTCCAAACTCCAAGTAATAACTGGATGGATCTTCTTGAAGGGACTTTAAGAGATCAAAGTAAGCCGCATGTAAAAATCTAGCTTCCTCTTGATTTGACTTAATCCGGCAAATAAGCCTTCCGGGGCGGTATTTTAAGGTATGGGGATGCAGTTTTTCCCGAGTCTCATCATTGATTAAAAGCTCATAACCCTCTTCTTGATTTCCCTCAATTCTCTGTACAAAGTAGGCAGTATCTTCGACATGAATGTGTTTTGTCTCGTGACCTATTGCTAAAAAGTAGCCCTTTTCATCCTTTTTTAAGCTTCGAGCAAAGAGGCGTCGCGTAGGTTCATGAGTAATTTCGGTACCATCAGCTAACCAGGTTCCATTTTGGGATAGGATAATCACTTCATTATCGACAAAAAAAGGTGCATTTGTAGACACGTGCATTCTCCTTGTAAGGTTTACGCAACAACTATACCGAGAAATTCATATGTACAAGTACATAGGGAACTACTTATGTACATAGGGAAGTCTTGCTTCCGTCAAGCGTACCGCGTTAGAATAGTCTATCTATGTCTAAAGTGATTAAGATTGGGGTTTTTGACTCGGGGATTGGTGGGATCACAGTGCTTACGGAACTGCAGCAAAGACTGGGTCCAGTAGATTATGTTTACTTGGGTGATACCGCACATGTTCCGTACGGAACCAAAAGTCCTGCACAAATTGAGAAGTTATCAATGGAATGTGCACTTATTTTAAGAAAAAAAAATATAGATGCATTGGTAGTTGCATGTAATACAGCATCGAGTTTAGCTTTAGAAGCAATCAAGACTGTCATGGCTCCTCTTCCTGTCTTTGGCGTAGTAATGCCTGGTGTCGATGCAGCGATCGCTGCACATGAAAAAATATCCTCAGAAAAACCGTCAGAAAAAATTTTAAGTCCAATTCTTGTTCTTGCTACTCGGGCGACAGTGCAGAGTCATGCCTATAAAAATGCTTTAGCGCATTCAGTTGTCTGCCCTGTCTTAGAGCAGGCCTGTCCGCTTTTAGTTCCAATGATTGAAGAAGGGTGGATTGATCATCCGATTCTTCTTCAAACTATTGCTGAGTACGTGCAGCCACATCTAAGCAACTATCCCACTGGGGTAGCTCTTTTGGGATGCACTCATTATCCATGGATTCACGACGCATTTGAAAAGGCATTGCCAGGTTGGAAAGTTGTGAATTCATCTTATTCTATTGTACAGTCTTTGGAGAAGAGTCAGCTTTTAGCGCAGAATAAAGTGTCCACTCAAAAGATCTCAGGTAAAACTGAGTGGATATTTACAGATCCTGAAGCTGTTCCAGAATTTGCGAAACGGTTAATGAGAGGTGATTGATGGAGGTGGGTAGACTTATCAGTTTCCCAAATCCGTCTCTTCCTATCATGATGATGAAGACTTCAGATTCTTGGCAAGAGCGATTCTTGATTCGCGTCTCTTTTTCGCTTCTTCAAAGCGTCTTTTTTCATCGGGTGACTGAGGGATAATAGACGGAATTGGAGTGGGTCGTCCATTTTGGTCTAAGGCCACAAAAGTAGTATAGGCAGTTGCAGTATGAGTTATTTCTCCAGTAAGGGGGTTTTCAGCCTCAACGCGAACTCCAACCTCCATGGAGGTGCGAGAGGCAAAGTTAACAATCGCTTTGATCTGAACTACATATCCTACTTTTACCGGCGCGACGAAATTGAGGGCGTCAATAGAAGCGGTGACTACGACTTTTCTCGCGTGTCTGCCTGCTGCAATTGCACCTGCAATGTCAATCCAACTCATCACTTTACCACCGAAGATGGTTCCAAGTGCATTGGTATCAGTCGGGAGCACGAGTTCAGTCATAGTGACAGTGGATTCACTAGGCGATTTTCCTGGAAGAGAAGATTGAATTGAAGATTGAATTGATGATGATGGCATACTTAATTATAAATGAATCCTAACCAAATGACTAGGGTCGTTCAAGAAGGTGGCAAGAAGGTGGATCAATAGTGCAGATGAATAGACTCATGGGCCTCATTTTGTGTAACCTGATTTGGTCAGTACACCCCGTTATGGGGAAATGGCTTCTTGTTGACTTGAATTCAGTGCAGTCAGCGTGGATTCGGTATGCAAGTGCCGTGTGTGCCTATTTCATCTTTGCGGGTGTGATGTGTATACGGCGAGGATTCCAAACGAAGTGGTCGTCCTTTTTTCTGATTCCGAAATCGAATCAAGACAAATTCTTGATTTTTCTTATGGGCTTCATGGCCTTTTGTTTCTCTCCTTTATTTCAAATGGTTGGGCTATCGGGATCCCTTGCAAGCGAAAATGCGATCATTATAGCAATTGAACCTCTGATGACAGCCTTTTTAGCGTGGTTGGTTCTCCGTGAGAAGGTGAGTTCTCTTCAGCTTTTAGGATTCTTATTCGCTCTCATGGGTTTTGCATGTCTTGCAGGGTTAGGCCCGAATCATTTAGTGCGAGATCCTCAATATCACTTAATGGGAAATCTCCTTATCCTTTTGTCTTTAGTGGGTGAGTCAGTTTTTTCCATTGTAGGTAAAAAGATTTCTTCGAAATATTCCCCTTTAGCCATTTTTGGAACCGTATTGACTACTGGATTCGTCTTTCTTACTTTATGCTTTGCTTTAGTCCTGACCTTAGTCCCTTCGACAGCCGTGAATTTAGTTGATTTTAGGGATTTCCATCGAATTTCTTGGAAGGCACTCGTAGCTGTTTTTTGGCTGGGTCCCGTAGGTACCACGGGCTGTTATATTTATTGGTTACATGCACTTAAAGAATTGCCTGTGATGAGTATGGCGTTATTACTTTTTTTGCAGCCATTAATGGGGGCTATAGGGGGGTATTTATTTTTAGGTGACAGATTGACCTCTTGGCAAAATTTTGGGGGTTGTTTAATTTTTCTAGCAGTGATCATTCCTAATTCAGTGCAGCTTAAAAAACGGTCGATCGCTTGAAAATAAGCTTGCTGTTAAGAATTAGACCTTTCTATACTTGACCCTTGGAGGGAGAAATGGAAGTCTCCGATACAGAGGTGGAACCGGATGATCAAGGGTTAATTCAACAGCTCGTCTCGCTTACCGGATTACCGGAGGGATGGATTCGCCCCGAATTAGATCAAATTCTAGAGCAGTCTGGCCAAGATTCGCAAAAGGATGTAACACTAGATCAGTTGAGAGCGGCAATGCTTACCTATTTAGAATCGATCCAAGCTGATTTAGTGGCTGAGAAGAGTGAAGATTTTGAGTAAAAGCTAAAAATCCTATTTAATTGAGCCGCTTCGCATCTTTATTTCCTTTTGAAATCATCTTCTATGTTAAATTGCAAAAAATTTTTGATTGGCTCAGAGCAACATTTGTTTCATGTATGTATACTGGCAATAGGTAAGCATCGAATCGGGAGGTTCATCATATGTTAATACGATCTGCCCAAAGAACAGTGCCTTCAAGTTTAATTCGCCCAGATTTAGTAGGGTTTGATTTGGACGGTCCTCAATCCAACTATATCCCTAATCCGATAGTGATTGAGCAGACTCCTCGAGGAGAAAGACAATATGATATCTATTCACGCCTTTTGCTCGATCGAATCATTTTTCTTGGAACCGAAGTGAATGACACTGTTACGAATTTATTAGTAGCGCAGATGTTTTTTTTGGAGTCGTCTGATCCCGATAAAGATATTCACCTTTATATTAATTCGCCTGGAGGATCAGTCTACGCAGGATTAGGAATTTATGATGTGATGCAATTCATTAAGTCTGATGTCTGCACCTATTGTATTGGTATGGCCGCAAGTATGGGCGCATTACTTTTAACAGCAGGAGCGGCGGGCAAACGGTTTAGTTTACCTCATAGTCGCATTATGATTCACCAGCCTTTAGGTGGCGCAAAGGGCCAAGCTTCTGATATAGAAATTCAAGCAAGAGAGATTTTATTTTTGAAGGATCGACTCAACGCTATTATAGCCCTCCATGCAGGTAGGACAGTCGAGCAGGTCAAAAAAGATACGGATCGTGATAATTATTTATCTGGTAAAGAGGCCGTAGAATACGGTCTGATTGATAAAGTAGTTGAAAAACGGGGAATCATTTAACCCAATATTTCTAAGGAAAGACTATGGACGGAAAAAAATACGGCGACGGTTTCGGAAATCTGTGTTGTTCATTTTGTGGCAAAAACCAGAGAGAAGTAAAAAAACTGATCGCAGGGCCCACGGTTTATATTTGTGACGAATGTATTGAGCTATGTAATGATATCATTGCAGAGGAAGGTCAGAAAGAATCGCCTTCTCGATCTTCGCAGACTATACCCAAACCCTCTGAAATTAAGAACATTTTAGATCAATACGTGATCGGACAGGAGCGTGCAAAACGAGTACTTTCCGTTGCAGTTTATAATCATTATAAGAGAATCCAGCATCAAGGGGAAAAGAAGGGCAAGGACGGTAAAGATGGAATTGAGCTTCAAAAGAGCAATATCTTACTGATTGGTCCGACAGGATCTGGAAAGACGTTATTGGCCCAGACACTTGCTAAATTATTGAATGTCCCTTTTGCCATGGCAGATGCAACTACTTTAACTGAGGCCGGTTACGTAGGTGAAGATGTTGAAAATATCATTTTGAACCTTCTTCAAAATTGTGACAACAACGTGGAACGTGCGCAAAAAGGGATCGTCTATATTGATGAAGTTGATAAGATTTCGCGTAAAAGTGAAAATCCTTCCATCACTCGAGATGTGAGTGGTGAGGGTGTACAGCAAGCGCTCCTAAAAATCATTGAAGGCACTATTGCAAACGTACCGCCTAAAGGTGGACGAAAACATCCTCAACAGGAATTTGTACAGGTGGATACGTCTAATATTCTCTTCATTTGCGGCGGGGCATTTGTTGGAGTCGATAAAATTGTGGGGATGCGTAAGGGCAAAAGAAGTCTAGGTCTCCAAGCAAATATCACATCCAAGAAGGATGAGAATGTTTCCAAGCTTTTGTCACAGGTAGAGCCAGAAGACCTGATTAAATTTGGATTGATTCCCGAATTCATAGGTCGTTTGCCAGTAATCGCCACTCTCGAAGAGTTGGATGAAAAGGCATTGATCGAGATTCTCACTCAACCTAAAAATGCATTGACCAAACAGTATGCTAAATTGTTTGAGTATGATGACGTTGCTTTGGAGTTTGAAGAAGATGCACTCGAGGCAGTAGCAAAAGAAGCGATCAAGAGAAACACCGGCGCACGGGGACTTCGAGCTATTCTTGAGCAATCCATGTTAGAAGTTATGTATGATCTCCCAGCTAAAGCTCATATCAAGAAGTGTATCGTGACGAAGAGCGTAGTATTAAAGGGTGAACGTCCGTTGATGATGCTAGAGGATGGAACAGAAGCCGCAAATACTCCTGCGACACCTTCGACAAAAGCTGAGAGTGCTTGATTTATAAGTGAGTTTGCGGCCCCTATTTTGAAGATCAGGGTAAAGATAGAGAGCCTTGTGGGCATATGGCAGACTCTTTGAGTCAGCTACATCTCTATGCGTTAATGAGGATTGCAAAATTCCAGTTCATAAAGTTTTTATAAATACGCTAAGTATTGAAAAATATGTGAAATTTCTCGCGGCAAAAAATACCTGAAGTTTGCAACCTCTGTCCGTATGTGCTGTAGTTAAACAAGGAGAGGAAAATCAATGAGCAACTCAAAAAGCGAATCAAAAAATGAAAGAGACAAGAAGTCGATTAAAGTGAAGGTTCCGTTGTTGCCACTCAGGGATGTCATTATTTTCCCTCATATGGTCGTGCCCCTGTTCGTAGGAAGAGAGAAGTCAATTAACGCATTAGAGGAGTGTGTTAATAAAAAGCTGGATTTGTTTTTAGTAGCCCAACGCCAAGCGACTACTGTGAGTCCAGGAGAGAGTGATATTTTCTCAGTAGGAACACTCGGTACCATTTTACAAATTCTTCGCTTACCAGACAATACCGTTAAAGTTTTAATCGAAGGAAAAAAGCGCGCTCGCATCACAGGGTATTATGAAACTGATCGAATGATTGAGGCCGAGGTTGAAGAATTAGCCGATGTGATTGAAAGTACTGTAGAGCTCGAAGCATTAGTGCGCTCACTTAAATCCACCTTTGAAAACTACGTCAAGCTGAACAAGCGTATTCCCCCTGAAATGTTGATGAGTGTGAATACAATCGAAGATCCTTCGCGATTGGCTGATTTGATTGTGGCTCATTTGAATTTGAAATTAGAAGATAAACAAGAAATTTTAGAAGTCCAAGATCCCTCCAAGCGGTTAGAAAAATTGCTTCAGCTGATGCAGGGTGAGATTGAAATCCTTCAAGTGGAGCGTCGTATCCGTTCTCGTGTGAAGAAGCAGATGGAACGCTCTCAAAAAGAGTACTATTTAAACGAACAGATGCAAGCCATCCAAAAGGAATTGGGCGAGAAAGACGAATTTAAAGCTGAACTTCAAGCCATTGAAAAGCAAATTCGCTCTAAGCCGATGAGCAAAGAGGCTAAAGAAAAGTGCACTCGCGAGCTAAAAAAGCTGAAGATGATGTCACCCATGTCAGCAGAGGCAACCGTAGTGCGAAACTATATCGATTGGTTGATGTGCTTGCCGTGGGCGGAGTATAGTCAGGACAGAAATGATGTGAAGGCTGCCGAAGAAGTCCTGGAAGAAGATCATTACGGATTAGAAGAAGTAAAAGAGAGAATTTTAGAGTATTTGGCAGTTCGGGTTCTGACCAATAATTCCAAAGGTCAGATTCTCTGTTTTGCAGGACCTCCAGGGGTAGGTAAGACCTCTCTTGCTAAATCAATTGCCAAGTCTCTCAATAAGAAGTTCGTGCGATGTTCTCTCGGTGGTGTTCGAGACGAAGCGGAAATCCGAGGGCATCGAAGGACCTATGTCGGCGCATTGCCGGGCAAGATTGTTCAATCTTTAAAAAAGGCTGGGACATCCAATCCTGTCTTTCTATTGGATGAAGTCGATAAAATGAGCATGGACTTTAGAGGAGATCCCTCTTCAGCTTTGTTGGAAGTACTCGACCCCGAGCAAAATGTCGCTTTTGGTGATCATTATTTAGAGGTCGACTACGATCTTTCTAAAGTGATGTTTATCCTGACTGCAAATTCGCTTTATACGATCCCGAAGCCGCTGTTGGATCGAATGGAAGTGATTACGATTTCCGGCTATACTGAGATCGAAAAATTCAATATTGTACGCAAATATTTAATCAGTAAGCAGATGGAAGCTCATGGTTTATTCTCAGGAGATGTGCAAATTACCGATGAGGCCGTCTATTCGATGATTCGGAATTACACCCGAGAAGCAGGGGTAAGAAGCTTAGAGAGATTAGTGGCTACGGTTTGTCGTAAAACTGCGAAGAAGATCGTGGAAAAGAGAAGTGGACATCAGCAAGGACTTGAAGGGGCGGCCACCCTTGCTTCAGATGTTGCGCCGGTATTGAAGTCTAAAACAAAAAACGCATTAGCAAAAACAGCTACAACAGGTACTTTGACGATTTCTCCACCGAAAGAGGAGCCGACTCAGGCCGCACTGACTATTTCGGAAAAAGATCTTGAGGAGATGCTTGGGCCTCCAAAATACACCGTGAATATGGCTGAAGAACACAATGAAATTGGCCTTACAAACGGACTCGCTTATACAGAGGCGGGTGGTGATCTCCTTCAAATAGAAGTGAGTGTCGTACCGGGTAAAGGTCAGGTGAAGATTACTGGCAAACTCGGTGAGGTGATGCAAGAGTCTGCTGCAACAGCCATGAGCTACGTACGTTCACGTGCGTCTCTTTTAAACTTAGATAAAGACTTCTATCAAAGTATTGATATTCACCTCCATGTGCCAGAAGGTGCAGTTCCTAAGGATGGTCCGTCAGCTGGAATTACTATGGCTACAGCGATTACGAGTGCACTGATTAGAGTTCCAGTGAAGCGGGACGTCGCAATGACTGGAGAAATTACCTTGCGTGGCCGGGTTCTTCCCATTGGTGGATTGAAGGAAAAGTTGCTGGCTGCAAAAATTGGGAACATTAAAACAGTTCTGATTCCAAAAGGAAATATTCCTGATATTAAGAAAATTCCTAAGGAAATTACAAAAGGCATGCAAATCGTTCCAGTAGAACATGCCGACCAGGTTCTTAGACTCGCTTTGGAGCTTGAACATCCTGAAGAGTTTTTAATGCGCAAGGGTGTGGGAGATCTAGCGATTTCACCGCTAAGTCCGCCTGTAGAATTGGTTCGCGAAGAGCCTGCTCAAGAGACCACGGGCGTGGCGATTAAGCACTGATTTGCATTTATTTAAATAGAATATATTAACCTAAGTTCGAGTTAAGGGATAGTTTCGGTTCCAGTTGCCGTTTCGGTAATTAGGAGCGCTACGAATGGAAAAAAGAAAGTACAATTGAAAGGACATCTTTTTCATCGTTGGACAGGGCATCACCACTCAAGGGTCTTGATTTGGGTTGATTAACTTAAAGAAATTATAAAATGAATAATAAATTTATCAAAGCGACTCCTGGTTCAAATAATTCAGTCATTTATGAAGCTGAAGATGGGAGAACTGTTTATTTTTTAAAGGGGGACCGTGCTTGGCGAAATAATAATCCAGGTAACTTGGTCCCAGGCGATGTGAGTAAAAGAAATGGAGCTATTGGTAAGGCAGGAGGGTAACTCTGTAATACTTGTCAATCGTAGGATTCATTTGAAAATTTAGCTAACAACCGATCGCCAAGGAGTGCTGTTGTAGTCAGGGTTTTGAAAGCCTTCCGAGTCTGTAGCTACCATTAGGAGTAGCTTGTGATTTGGCAAGGCTTTTTTAGCTGCCCTTAAAGTCATAGTTTCCCTTCGTCCTGCCGAAGGGAGATCCGTAAATAGAAAACCCTGTTTATTTGATATAAAATCAATCAAAGACCCCCGACTGGTTAAATAATAGGTAGGTGGCTCCATCCTGATTCCAGAAAAAAGAGCTTGATTGATGTTTTGAATAAGCCACCAAATTTGCCAACGACGTCTCATTGATGCTTGAAGATAGGAAGCCAGGCCACAGTCAAATGGAAAATAAAGAGTTTTTCCAACGCCAGAGGGATGGGGATTTAGTTTCCTAATCACAAAAAGCTCTTCGAGCGCTTCTAGGTGAGTATTGATTCGTCTAGAATCCTGATTCAAGGTCCGAGCAATCTCACTCACATTGGGGAACTCTAATTCGGCAGTCAGCTGCACGATCTGTCGAGCGAGATCTCCACTTAATCTTCCTTTCGAAAAAACCTTAATATCCCGCTCACAAGTGGTATCTAGCCAGCTTTCCCAATAGTCCTGTCGTTCGGATGGATCTCGAAGAAAACAGACACCAGGCATACCGCCTTTCTCCAGGTATCTTTGGATTTCAGAAAGTTGAATCGTCTCGTTCGGCTGGAGCGTTTCCTGAAGCAATAAAGGTCCCATTCGGACGATGGAAGTTCGCCCTGTGAGAGATTCTCGAATACCGATTTTTTTTGAAAAATTCACACTGCCCGTTAAGATGAATCTTCCTGGTATGCGCTTGCTATCAATTATGGCTTTAATCTCATCAAATAATGCAGGAACTTTAGCAGCTTCATCGAGAACCACGGGGAACTTCTCAAACTGTTTTAAAAAAAGCTCAGGAGATCGCTGAGCTTCTGTCCGATTTGCGGCTTTATCAAAACTGAGAAAAGAAAATTGATTAGGCTGAAACAGAAGAGAATTCAGGAGAGTGGTTTTTCCGCATTGACGTGGACCTAGTACGGAGACAACGGGCCAAAGTTTAATTTTTTTAAGGAGCAACGGTTCGATCAGGCGGTGTCTGATATGTGGCATTAGTTAAGGATATATGTCGATTTATTGCAGTGTCAATGCAATAAATCGACATATATATGACCATCAGAGATATATAATAATATAACTTATTAAAAATATTCATATTTTACTGTGTTGATTAAATCAACATTGTCGCCGATAATAAATTTGTGCCCATTGAGCAACTTGTAGCACTTTTAGCAGATGAAAAGATTGGAAAATTGAAATTCCATTAATTCTCGCTAAGAACGATCTAGATCTGTGCCTCTTGCGATAATCAGGCCCTTTTTTGAAGGACTTCGAAAAAAAGGAAGACTTTTGTTTCTAATGAAAAATTCAAAATTTTCTCCACAGTTGAAACGAACCTTCGGTTTTGTCTCATACCTTGGTACAACTCCTGGGAGAAATGGTACCGAGTTGTCGCGGCTGACCTTAAATGGGAAGGTGACATAGGTGTCACCATATTTATTTTTCCTAAAGGTGATAGAAACCTCATTCAAGATTAGGTTTTTATCGGCCCAAGCTACTGGAGTCAAAAGCATGGCACCTATAACAAAGTAGGTAAGATTAGTTTTGAAATCAGATCTAATCATTTGTTTCCCCAAAAAAAGAATATTCCATCCACTTTTCAAAGAATTTTTTGCAATCTACTTAATAACGCTCACCGTTTATCTTTTTTTTCGGTCAAAAGAGCAGTGATCATTGGATTTGCTTTGATGTCAGCTTTTGAAACTTGCTTGCGAAGGTTTTTGAGAGTGTTTACTGGCCATTGTTCTTGGAACCAGTTCACGAGCCATTTTGGGACAGAGCCTTTAGGGTCGCAATGAATTTCGCCTGCTACCTTGGTCTGGGTGCCATTTTTTAAGGAAGTTAAAGTAAATGTCGAATTTAATAATTCTCCTCGAATATTGCTTGTTTCAGGCACAACAGAGGAGTCTTGAAGAGATTTGTATCGGAAAATGATTTGTTTTTCCTTTTGATTGATCTCCATCTTTACAAGAGAAACAAACTCTCGGTCTTTCATGATGAGAGGAGGTGTTTTCAGATGGTCATATTCAATAAAAGAATCCTTGGACTTCCATGCAATAACCTTTGCTTCTGCTAGATCGCTTACCCATTCTGTAGCTCTCGGTGTATCAAGTAATACACTCGCTACTTTTTCAATAGGTGCAGAAATAATTCCTTCGCCTCGAAATGCCACCACAGGGCTTCCTAGTATTTCTTGACGGTAGGTCGTGACCCCGTCTTGTTGTCCAGTTTTTTCCCAGGTGGAGATGGAAGCATAAATCCAAGAAGGACAACAGCAAGAGAGTAAGGTTAAAAGGAAGGTGCACTTTTTGGTGATATTTTGCATAAATTCGACCCCCAGGCTGGGGAAGTAGCAAGAATAATTCTTAATTTCAAGAAATTCGTGATTGAGGTGATTTGCTTTTGTTCGATGGTTGAGAGTAATTCTCGTAAGTTGAGACCTCTTGTCAATCAAATGAGTCACGTATTTGTAGGGGTAAATCTTCCACGTCTGGAAAATCGAAAGATTCGAAAAGTTCCTGGGCATCATTGATTGGTAGAAATAATTTATTTGAATTACTCACCAGCTGAAAAAATCCATACTTTCGATAGAATGTAATTGCAGATTCGTTCTTTGCATCAACTAGGATTGCTGCGCATCCTACTTGCTCGGATAATTGGACAATGCGATCGAGTGCATAGAGCAATAAAAGTTCTCCTAGTCCCTGTTTTTGGCACCGAATTGATACAGCTAATCGGCCAATAAGAGCTGCAGGGAGAGGATGTCTTGGGTATTTTATTTTTAAATTTTTTGGTAGCTCACCACAATCAATGGTGTTCATACTGATCGAAAAATATCCATCAATTTGTTTTGGTTCATCGATTGGGTAAGCTACAAATGTTTGTGCGATCTTTCTTTTTGCGTACTGAGTTGCCTTTGTTTTTAAAAAATCGTTCAGTTCAGGAACACCGCAGTCAAATGAATCATGATCAAATTTCTTAGATAATGGGACAAATTCTCTGCGGACACGACCATCAATTTGTTTTGCGTGAGGCATGGTCTATTTGAAAAGTTGTTTGTAACGAGTCGCGGCTTTTTTTAATGCCTCATTTGGACCCTTTGGATTTTCTAAGGCTGCAAAGAACAATTTACGATCTAGATCAGTTAGGGTTGTTTTTTCGTGTTCATCGAGGATCTGTTTTGCGTGAGTAAAAGCCAGTGAAATCATGAACTTCGACAAATCAGTTCCCTTTAAGTCAGCTGCACGTTGAAGAGTGCGTTTGGTCTCCGCTTCAGTGCGAATATCAATTCGATCCATTCTTTGTTTTGATGCTGCAGGGCGGGCCATAGTTTTTATTCATCCTTTAATTAAAAGATATCATTGTGTACGGAAAATATCCACATAAACTTTATGAGTAGTTATAAGTACATGATAGTAAAGGGCTGTTAGCTGTAAAATGAATCAAGCAAGTCAAATGCTTAAGAAAAAGCTCAATTAGATTTTGAGTCATTGCTTTATAGATGAGCTGCGGTGCGCATTCTGTATTTCGTCTTTTTCAAAACCGATTCGGTGTTATTTGTATATTTAAAATAAATACTTTACATAAATATAATTTATGTAGTCAATAGGCGCTGTCGTTGGAGCAGCGGTCGAAGGTGCAGTGATTGGGGCTGCGTCAGGCGCGTTGATAGGTGGAGCAGTGACCACCGTAGGTGGCGGCAGCTTTTGGGCTGGTGCAGGAATGGGTGCCGCTAGTGGGGCAATTACAGGATTTACAGGGGGTGTAGGGGTAGCGGCGGGGATGTATTTCGCACCTGCTATTTCAAATGGTTTTAGTTTAGGAACTACTGGAGGATTAGCTGTAGGAGGATCAATCGGAGGGTTTGCTGGAGGGGTAGGAGGAACCTATCTTTCTTCACTGCTTCCTGACGCTAGTGCTCCTTCTCTGTTTAGTTATGCGCTATGGGGTGGATTAGGTGCTATATCTGGAGGAATGAGCGGCCTACTTAGTGGGTATAACGGCATACGTGGAGCGGAATTTGCTGATACGGTCAATTCAACAAATAAGAGTATTTTTGGGACTGCTGTCGACCAGGTGATTAATACGCCATCTACACCTCATATTCCTGTTTATAAGCCAACTGTGCCTGTCTCCAGAAATCCTGTGGCACATCCTGCGCATCCAAAATCATGCCCCTATCCGCGACAATATAAACCTTGGCAGCTATGAGTAATATTCAGACATAATTTAAAATCAATATTTGATTTGGAGATTAGATGCAATGTTTTAAGATGGCAGTAAAATGGCGTAATGGTTTGCCTGCGATAGGGTTCTTATTTTTTTGCGCAATAATTATATATTTTCCGCTTTATTCACTATCCTGTTCTCCAGAAGTTGGAGGATTATTTTGTACATGTGGCAGGGTTGCATTTTTTTTGTTTGGAACGAGTGCTTTAATTTTAAGCATCTCCATGTATTTGAATATTTTAGTGATACGACGAGGAAAGGCATTTATTTGTGTCGACGACGAGAAGGTATACTTTCCTAAATTACCTGTGTCTTTTAAGCGTTACATTGAATTGGATCAAATTTCTTCCGTATTTTCAGTGAAACTATATGGTCGAAGTGGAATTGGGATAAAGTATGGGAAGAAAACCCATATATTTTGGGAAAACTTTTTTGAAGATAAATCAGATTTGATTCGGTTGGCAAAGGCCTTGGCTAGAAATGAGAACTTAGAATTTCCTGATCTATTTACCGATCAGCGCTCATTGAAAGGGAGTTAGCTGTTGAGGTGATTTTTTAAGCGAATGATTTATTTGAGAAATAGCTGAGAATTTTCAAAAGATTGATTTAGTAGATTTTAAAAAGAAGCCCAGAGCAGAGAGCCCTGGGCTTGTAATGCATTCTTAAAGAAATAGAGTGAACTGAGCTGGGGTAATCGTAAGCTGAGTTGCTGCTCCAGGTGCCACAGTGGCAGCTTGAGACATGCTGCTATAGCTAATTTCAGGATTCCAGGTGACATGAGACATGATAGAAAATCTCTTACCTGCTGCAACCATCCATGTAAAATTGGAGTTGCTGGTAGCGGTAACTCCGGAGGCAGCAGCAGGGGTCATGCTCACTACGCCTGCTTGTACTTCCGCCCAAACGGAATCTTCCATGTTGCTCATGAAGCTGTAGTTTACGCCGGCCAGAAATTGATATCCGGTTTGTGCGCTTCCACCTACTGCGGTGTTTCCTGTACTATAATATCCGGGAGTGACTTTGATTTCGATATTACTGCCCAGGATATAACCGAGAGCAGGTCCGAAGCCTACACCACCTTGGTATGGAGTAAAAAGATTAATATTGGTTGTTGAGCTATTAGTCGTTGTTGTAGCAGTAGCACCCGATCCATTGAAAACAACATTTGCAAGTGAGCCAGACCAAATTTCCCATTGGCTATCGGCTGCAAATGCTACGCTACTGAAAATCGTTGCTGATGCTAAAATCACACTGGTTATTAGTGTCTTTTTCATTTGAAAAGATCTCCCTTATTTTTGTTGTAATGCTTTTCCGTCATCATAAGACTGTTTGGTCTTTAGACAAGTTTAAAAGGAGTTTTAGATTTAGACAATGAGGAAAAAATACCAACCGCAGTAGAGAAATTAGCTCGGGGTGTTAATTCCGAGGTCGGTTTTTCAATAGATTAAACGACAATAATTTGTCGATTCAACGAATTCTAAAAGAAAATTAAATTATAAGAAATAAGAAGGTGAAATCATCACTAGATCTAGTTATGATCATCTATGAGTTTGGGTGATTCATTCTAGGTTTTATTATAAAAAAGGAGGCCGCGTGCGTTTCAAAAATCCAATCAATGTGGTGATAGTTATGTCTGGATTGTTTTTCATGAGTGGCGCTTATGCAGAGGCCGGCACTTCTTTTATGGTAGAACCCTACGTAGGTTATGAAGGATTGGGAAGTACCAATCAGACTTTCTCAGGCACTTCTACAAGTCTTGGAACTATGAGTGGCGTGAGTGTGGGAGGGCGAGCTTCAATAGGTTTTGCCGAAATGTTTTTTGTGGGGGCAGATTTTAGTTATGATCCGAGCCTGAGCATTAGCCCACCTTCAGGAACGACTTCAGAGTTTTCTAGTATCTCCAAAACGAAATTAGGAGTTGTGGCAGGAGTTGACGTGCCTATGTTTCCACTTCGAGTCTGGGGTGGTTTTAATTTTTTAGATAAACTCAATGCAACGGATATCACGGGTGGTATATCTAATGCGGCGAATTCTCAATCCACTCTGGGTGGTTCCTCCATCAAAGGCGGCATAGGGTTTAAGCTCATTCCTTTGGTGAGCATTAATGTGGAATACATTTATTCGACTTATAACTCGATTACTTCTGGAGGCACAGTCACAAACTTCGCTTCAGGAGATAGCATCACTCATTCAAATTTTCTATTTTCTGTCAGTCTTCCATTGATGTTATAAAGGTGCTCATCCTTTATTAAATATCAAAACCAGTATTTAACAGCCGCCAAGATTTGTAAAATGGGGGAACTCCCACTGAGTGTGTTGAAGTATAAAGTCGTTTCACCGCCCACCGAAATTTGATTCCCCATCATGTAGTTATACTCAGCAGTCGGACCGATAATAAAGTTGGTGGATCCAGAGACTCCTGGAATATTAGTGGAGGTAAACCCCAAACCTAATTGAGCTCCTGCATGAAGACCTTCGAGGACGTCTTTAAAATCATAGAGCCCCTGTGCAGTGAGAGTCGTAAAACTGCTGCTATAAGAAACTCCAGGGATGCCTGATCCAGCATTATAATAAGTAATCTCTGCTCCTATGCTCCAGGGGGGGGTAATTTGATATTGCCCTTCTGCACCAAAGGTAAATTGCGTGGTGCTATTTCCAATAGTAACACCTGCCAATCCTCCAACGGAGTAAGGAGAAGTTTCAGCTTGGCAGCGTAAACTCAGTGCAAAAAAAGTGAGTGTAATCAAGCTGAGAGAGCTAATCGAGAGGGATGATAGGGTAGATTTCATTTGTATCGTCCTTTTGTTGACGAAGAAGATGCAATCGAAGGGCCACTGCTTTATGGATTGAATTTATAAAAGTATTTATGTCAAGTAATTGAGTCGTAAGTTGATATAAATTGAATTTTCAATGGGTTTTTGGCTTTGGAATTCAAAATACCTAGAAATTAATCTATAAACTGCGGGTGGAAAGCTAACAAACAAGAGATTCCTCTTGACCATATCTTCTTACTCGTCTATTTTCTGGGCCTTCGCGCCCAGGAGTATTATTTAAACTGTGAGCTAGTCTCACACCTGGCGAGAAATAGTTTTAGCTAAAAATCTAGATTTTAGTAAAGAAATGGATAGGAAAGGAAACGTAGTTCATGCCCACGATCAATCAGCTCATTCGAAAGGGCCGCACAAATAAGCCATGGAAGACCAAGTCTCCAGCTCTTCAAAGTTGCCCACAACGCCGCGGCGTTTGTACGCGTGTTTATACAACCACTCCGAAGAAGCCTAATTCGGCACTTCGTAAGGTTTGCCGTGTTCGACTGACAAACGGGTATGAAGTTACTTCTTACATTCCAGGTATTGGTCATAACCTCCAAGAACACTCTATTGTTCTTAATTCGCGGAGGCCGAGTAAAAGACCTTCCAGGTGTTCGTTACCATACTGTGCGAGGTACTCTCGATGCACAGGGTGTGGCAAATCGAAAGCAAAGTCGCTCGAAGTATGGTGCAAAACGCGTAGCTTCAGGAGCTGCAGCACCCGCAGCGAAGTAAATTTAATTCAATTTAAGGAACGATTGAAATGGGCCGTAAAAATTATATTCGTAAACGTGAAATTCTACCTGATCCGAAATTCAATGATGTAGTTGTTGCTAAATTTATTAGCAGCCTCCTCAAAGAAGGTAAGAAATCAACAGCTGAGAGCATTTTCTATGGCTGTGTAGATGTAATGCAAACTCGCACGGGTGAAGATGGTCTTAAGCTTTTCAAGAAAGCTCTTGAAAACGTAAAGCCTCTTCTCGAAGTCAAGTCCCGCCGAGTCGGTGGTGCTACCTATCAGGTTCCTGTAGAAGTGAAGCCTGCTCGTCGCCAATCTCTGGCATCTCGCTGGTTGATCGAATCAGCACGTACTCGTCCTGAGCATTCTATGGCCGAACGTCTAGCTGCAGAGATGATTGAAGCTTCCAATGGTCGTGGTGGCGCAATGAAAAAGCGTGAAGACGTTCATAAAATGGCTGAAGCTAATAAAGCTTTTGCACACTATCGATGGTGAGCCAACTTCAGAGTACAAAGACTCGTAATATCGGCATCATGGCCCATATTGATGCCGGTAAGACGACGACAACTGAACGAATTCTTTATTATACCGGTAAGACGCATAAATTAGGTGAAGTGCATGAAGGCACGACCGTCATGGATTGGATGCCGCAAGAGCAAGAGCGTGGGATTACGATTACATCTGCGGCAACCACCTGTTTTTGGCGTAATCATCGAATCAATATCATTGATACTCCTGGACACGTTGATTTCACGATTGAAGTTGAACGTTCATCTGCGTGTTCTCGATGGTGCAGTCGCAGTTTTTTGTGCTGTGGGAGGAGTTGAGCCTCAATCCGAAACAGTTTGGCGACAAGCAAATAAATACCATGTTCCTCGAATTGCTTTCATCAATAAAATGGATCGTGTGGGAGCGGATTTTTTTGATGTTGTTACGCAAATTCAAGAGCGTTTAAATGCCCGTCCTGTTGCTTCTTCAGCTTCCTTGGGGTAAGGAAGACGTCATTTCAGGGAATTATTGATCTCATTGAAATGAATGCTGTTGTTTGGCAATCGGAAGATCTCGGAGCAACTTTTGAAAAACATGAGATTCCAGAGGAATTGCGTGCTGAAGCTCAAGAGTACAGAGAGAAGCTCTTAGAGGCAGCCGCAGACTGTGATGATGAGATCACCGATAAGTATTTAAATGGTCAAACGTTAACTTCAGACGAGATTCGTGGAGCCATTCGAAAAGGCTGTTTAGCGATGAAGTTGGTTCCCGTGATTTGCGGGGCTAGTTTTAAAAATAAAGGTGTCCAGCCCTTGCTAGATGCAATTGTGGATTATCTGCCATCACCTTTAGATAAGCCTCCTATTGAAGGCAAAGATCTCCACAACGAAGAAAAAATTCTTACTAGAAAAGCGAGTGCAGATGAGCCTTTTGCGGCTCTTGCTTTCAAAATCATGAATGATCCTTATGTAGGTCAGCTGACTTATTTTCGTGTTTATTCAGGAAGTATTGAATCAGGAGTAATGGTTTATAACGCCGCTAAAGGCAAACGTGAGCGATTAGGAAGATTGCTCCAGATGCACGCAAATAAACGTGAAGATATTTCGAAAGTTGAAGCAGGTGATATAGCAGCGGCCGTCGGCCTTCGTTTTACTTTTACAGGTGATACTTTATGTAATGAAGCTCATCCTATTCTACTCGAAAAAATTGAGTTTCCTGAGCCTGTGATTTCTATTGCGATTGAACCAAAAACGAAGGCTGATCAAGAAAAATTGGCGACTTCGTTACAGCGGCTTGCCATGGAAGATCCCTCTTTTCGTGTTCACTCTAATGAAGATACTGGGCAGACGCTCATTAGTGGTATGGGTGAGCTTCATTTAGAGATTATCGTTGATCGAATGCGCCGCGAGTTCAAAATTGAAGGAAATGTAGGTCAGCCGCAAGTTTCTTATAAAGAAACTATTTCTCAGACTGCTCAAGGCGAAGGTAAGTTTATTCGGCAGTCCGGTGGCAAAGGTCAATACGGTCATTGCGTACTGAAGTTTGAACCTTTAAGTAAAGGTCTCGGATATCAATTTGTAAATTCGATTCGAGAGGGAGCGATTCCAAAGGAATTTATTCCGGCAGTAGATAAAGGGATTCAGCGAATCTATGCTTGGGGGGATTGTTGCGGGATATCCAGTGGTGGATATTAAGGCGACCCTACTGGATGGGTCCTTTCATGATGTGGACTCAACTGAAATAGCTTATAAAATTGCAGCATCTATGGCATTTAGAGAGGCTGCTCTGAAAGCAACTCCACTTATTTTGGAGCCCATGATGTCGTGTGAGATTGTGTGTCCCGATGATTACATGGGCGGAGTTATTGGGGATTTAAATAGTCGTCGTGGAAAAATTATTAATATGTCATCAAGACATGGGCTTCAAGTGATTAAGGCTGAAGTGCCTCTAGCGACTATGTTTGGATACTCCACTGCTCTCAGGTCTTCTTCTCAAGGCCGCGCAACGTATACTATGGAATTTGCTCATTATGAGCCCGTTCCTCCCCAGATTGCTGAAGAGATCAAAATTAAATCTGGCATAATTATAAGATGAGCTCTTTTTTCAGTTGTTTTTGATTTTTAAACCTTGTATAAAACGCTTCTTCTGACGTTTAGGGATAGATTGCTTGGTTCGGTATCACATCGGTGCCAAGGTAACTACCCTTTGTATATTAATTATGGAGATGTGAATTATGGCAATGGAACATAAAATTAGAATTAAATTAAAAGCTTTTGATCATCGTGTTCTCGATCAGTCCGTCTGGGAAATCGTGAATACAGCAAAGCGAACAGGTGCCACAGTCCGTGGCCCAATTCCGCTTCCAACTGTGATTAATAAGTATTGCGTTTTGCGTTCGCCTCATGTAGATAAAAAGTCCCGTGAACAGTTCGAAGTTCGAACTCATAAGCGGCTTTTGGATATCCTTGAGCCGACACAGCAGACGGTTGACTCGTTGATGAAGCTCGATTTGTCAGCAGGAGTTGATGTTGAGATTAAGTCTTAAGTTTTGATTGTAAGATCAAAATTTAAGATGGTTCTTGTGTGTTTAAATTTGCGCATTAGGCGCAGAGCACAAATGGAGTAAGATCGAAACTCCTCTTTGCATTACCGTAAAAGGTATTCCCAAAGGGAAAGTCGACAAACTCAACGATTATCGCATGAAAGCATCCGGCGGCCTAAAATAAAAACAAGGCGGCTTCCCGGTGATGCTGTGACGGTAGGTTCGTAAGAAAGATTGAAAAGGACGAATAATTCGTCTTGGAGAGCATTATGGAACAAAAGCCGGATGCACAGGCTAGTAGCGGTGATTCCACTGCGCAAAGTGCACATAAAGATTTAGCTGTCGCGTGAACGTGTAGCTTTAGCTCAAGGCCGAGGCGGCATTTTGGGCGTTAAAGCAGGCATGACTCAAGTCTATAACGAAAATGGCGATTCGATTGCTGTAACAGTCATTGATCTGAAACCAACTGTGATTACACAAGTTAAAACACAGAAGACAAATGGATATCAAGCTGTTCAAGTCGGTTTTCTGGAAAAGAAAGCTAAAGCAGCAACTAAGTCTGAACAAGGTCATGTTAAGCCAGCTGGTGCTACAGGTTTTTATCATTATCAAGAATTTCGTCTTCCTGCTGATGGCAAGCTTAGATGGCTTAACTGTCGGAAAAGCGCTTTCTCCTGAATTTGTTAAAGCCAGGCGACTTAGTCGATTTGACTGCAGTCAGTAAAGGTAAAGGATTTCAAGGTGGAATGAAGCGTTTCCACATGGCCGGTGGTTACAAAACCCACGGCGCGTCCCTTTCTCACCGTTCGTTGGGTTCTATCGGTAATCGTGCTGATCCTGGAAAGTGTTTCAAAAACAAAAAAATGGCCGGTCAAATGGGCAACGAGCGAGTAACCGTTGAAAATGTTCGAGTTGTTCGAGTCGATCTCGAAAACCAGCTTCTTTTGGTTCACGGGAGTGTTCCAGGACCTCGGAGTGGGATCGTGACCATTCGCCGAACTGTGAAGAACGCAGGGTAAGATATGCCAACTTTAGAATTAATTAATCAAGAAAAGGAAAAAGTCGGAACTATCGAGCTTCGT
The DNA here is from genome assembly GCA_963758495.1 of Oligoflexia bacterium. Lineage (GTDB taxonomy): Bacteria > Bdellovibrionota > UBA1018 > UBA1018 > UBA1018 > CAVWVI01. The sequence goes on along the minus strand of CAVWVI010000003.1, from coordinate 899,188 downwards.
GATGATGTGTTTGCTGTAGCTGTAAATGTACCTTTAGTGCATCAAGTACTTAAGGCTCAGCTTGCAGGTCGTCGTCAAGGAACCGCTAAGACCAAGACAAAGTCAGAAGTTCGAGGGGGTGGTCGTAAGCCATTCCGTCAAAAAGGAACAGGTAACGCACGACAAGGTTCTATCCGTTCTCCGTTGCAGCCAGGTGGTGGTCAAAACTTCGGTCCTCAACCTAGATCTTACGAGCAAGCTACACCTAAGGAAATGGTTCGTGGAGCTTTGCGGTCAGCTCTTTCTGATCGTGTAAAGGCGAATCGTCTTCTTGTAGTGGATGAGTTCAACTCTTGAAGCGAGCAAAGACCAAAGTATTAGATGCAATTCTTAAGAGTAAACTTCAACTAGATCAAGTTCTGATCGTAGATGATGCGAATCCGAATTTAGAGCTTTCTGGGCGTAATATTGCCACGAGTGAAAGTTCTTCGGACTGAAGGGTTAAATGTCTATGATGTGGTTCGAAATGAATGGGTTGTATTTACGAAACGAGCAGTGCAAGCGATTGAAACTCGTCTAGCACCGACGAGTTAAGGTGAGGTGACGAATGCGTACACTTTATGAAGTTATTCGTAGGCCCATTATCAGCGAAAAAAGCACAGCTCTTGCCGAAGTGGCAGGTCGTTATGCTTTTGAAGTCGCATTGAAAGCCAACAAACAAGAAATCAGGGACGCAGTTCAACACCTATTTAATGTTAAGGTTCGTGATGTTCGAACAATGGTCATGCATGGCAAAGTAAAGCGTGTTGGACGCTTTGAGACAAAACGCCCTAATTGGAAGAAAGCGCTGGTCACTTTGGCTGAAGGTCAGAAGATTGAATTCTTCCAAACAAAGTGAGTTGATCTATGGCGATTAAATCCTTTAAACCAATTACACCGTCTCTGCGATACAAAACTGTTGCAGATTTTTCGGTTCTGACACCTACAGAAGAAGCAGCCTCACAAGCCAAGAAAGCTTGATAGTCGCTTTCAATAAAACCGGTGGACGTAACCAATTTGGGAAGATGACTGTTCGTCACATCGGTGGCGGTCATAAGCGCAAGTATCGCGTGATTGATTTTCTTCGTGACAAGCGTGAGATTCCAGCAAATGTAGCATCTCGTAGAGTATGATCCAAATCGTACAGCTTACATTGCTCTTTTAAATTATGAGGATGGTGAGAAGACGTTATATTCTTGCTCCTCTCAATTTGAATGTAGGTGATCCAGTATTAGCGAGTGATCAAGCTGATATTAAGCCAGGAAATAATCTTTCGTTATCTGCGATTCCTGTCGGAACTCTGATTCATAATATTGAAGTCGAGCCAGGTCATGGTGGTAAACTAGGTCGTTCAGCTGGTGGATTTGCTCAATTGATGGCAAAAGAAGGCGACTACTGCCAGGTTAAAATGCCGAGTGGTGAAATTCGCTTGCTTCATGCTCGTTGTCGTGCATCGATTGGTCAGTTATCTAATACAGACCATGAGAATATGACGATTGGTAAAGCTGGTCGTAATCGTTGGTTGGGAGTTCGTCCCACAAACCGAGGTGTTTCGATGAATCCTATCGATCACCCGCATGGTGGTGGTGAAGGAAAAGTCATCCGGAGGTGGTCATCCTCGTACACCTTGGGGTGTACCTACCAAAGGATATAAAACTCGTAACAACAAGCGTACTGACGCTTTTATCGTGAAACATCGTCGGTAAGGAGAGTGAATCGTGGCCCGTTCAATTAAAAAAGGCCCTTTTTGTGATGAACATCTGGTAAAGAAGGTTCAAACTGCACGGCAGGCCCAAGATCGTAAAGTGATCAAAACTTGGTCTCGCCGATCTACAGTATTGCCTGATTTTGTAGGTTTGACCTTTGCGGTTCATAACGGAAAGAAGTTTGTTCCTGTTTATGTAACTGAAAACATGGTGGGTCATAAGTTAGGTGAGTTTTCTACTACTCGTACCTTCCATGGACATACTCCAGCGGATAAGAAGGCCGCAGAGGGGGCATCAGCAGTGCACCGTCAGCGGGAGCTGGAGCACCTAAAGCCGGAGGAAGCGGTGCAGCCGCTTCGTCGAAAGCTTAAAGTAGGAGTAAGCAATGCAAGTTACAGCAAAAGTTAGTTTTGTCCGAATTACCCCAAGAAAGATGGGTTTGCTGGCGGATGAGGTTAGAGGCAAGGGAATCAACGAGGCGTTGACTTATTTGCAGTTCTCTCCGAGAAAGCGTACTGCCCATGTGCTGCACACACTGTTGAAGAGTGCAGCGGCGAATGCGGACCAAAAGGGAACAGTTGATGTGGACACTCTTTTTGTGAAGACGATTTTAGTAGGTCAAGGCACCACACTTGAAGCGTTTTCGTCCGCGAGCTAAAGGGTCTGCATTTCGAATTAATAAGAAAACTAGCCACGTGAGCGTAACGCTCGCAGAGCGGTGATGAGGAGAACATGGGTCAAAAAGTTAATCCAGTTGGATTTCGCTTAGGAATTACCCGAACTTGGGATAGTCGCTGGTTCGCAAAACGCGATTACAGTCGACTTATTGCATGAAGATATTCAGTCTTCGTGAACATCTGAAAGAGAAGCTTCAGGGTGCAGGGATTGCTCGGATTGAAATTGAGCGCGCTGCAAATAAAGTGAAGATTAATGTTCACACTGCTCGTCCTGGAATCGTGATTGGGAAAAAAGGTGCTGGCGTTGAATCCTTAAAGAGTGATGTTCAAAAGCTTTCAAAAAATGAAGTGTTTTTGAATATCATTGAAGTGAAAAAGCCAGAATCAAATGCAACCTTGATTGCTGAAAATGTGGCTTCACAGCTTGAAAAGCGAGTTGCTTTTCGTCGAGCGATGAAGAAGTGTATGACCGCTGCATTTAAGCAAGGCATTAAGGGAATTAAAATTCGAGTATCTGGACGTCTTGGAGGCGCTGAAATCGCTCGTACTGAATGGTATAGCGAAGACAGTGTTCCATTGCATACTCTGCGAGCGAATATTGATTACGGTACTGCAGAAGCTCGTACGACTTATGGAGTGATTGGCGTTAAAGCATGGGTGTACCACGGCGAGGTGCATACCTTGAAGAAACAGGCAGCTCTTGAAGCTAAGGCTATGCAAGGGACGTAAGGATTAATTATGTTATCACCCAAAAGAGTTAAGTGGCGTAAGCAGCAAAAAGGAAAAATGCGTGGAAAGGCTGATCGTGGCGGCACTTTGTTCTTCGGCCAATTTGGTCTGCAGGCAACAGAGTGCGGTCGAATTACCTCTAAGCAGATTGAAGCTTCTCGTGTAGCGATGACTCGTTATGTGAAAAGAGGCGGAAAAATTTGGATTCGAGTTTTTCCTGATAAAGCGATCACGAAAAAGGCAGCAGAAACTCGAATGGGTTCCGGTAAAGGTAATGTGGAAGAATGGGCAGCAGTTATTAAGCCAGGCCGAGTTATTTTCGAGATGGATGGAATTCCGCAAAGCGAAGCTTTTGAAGCGCTACGATTAGCAAATAATAAACTGCCAATTCATTGTAAGCCGATTAGTAAAGAGTCTGAAGCCTTGGCAGTAAGCCAACTTCAGGCAGTACGTCAGGCAAAACAGGCAAAAAAGGCTGCCGCAGTAACCTCTGCAGCGGGAACCCCCTCACAGGTTAAGGGTTGAGAAGGAGAGAACGTGTCAACGAAGCGTTTTAGAGAGCTAAAGGACTTGTCCAAAGATGAGCTTGTGATGAAAGCTCGTGAATCTGAAGCAGCAGCTTTTTCAAATTCGTATGAAAAAGGTGACTGGACAGTTAGAAGATACTGCAAGCATTTGGCGTTTACGTAAGGATTTGGCTCGAATCAAAATGCTTCAAGGCCAAATGAAGTCTAGCGAAGTTAGCGAAGGCGGCGAGGTAAGAAATATGGTGACTGAGCAAAAGCAGGCCAGCCAGCCAAAATCTGAAATGGAAAAGGATGAACGAAATCCATTACAGAAAAGGCGCGCGGTTGTGGGTGTTGTAGTAAGTGATAAAATGCAAAAGACCATCGTCGTCAAAGTGGATCGCCAGGTTCGTCATTCGCTCTACAAGAAGTATGTTGAGAGAATCACGGCGATATAAGGCGCACGACGAGAAGAATGATGCGAAAATCGGAGATCGGGTGATTTTGACTGAATCACGCCCGCTCAGCCGTGAAAAAAGTTGGGTGTTGCAATCAATTATTCGTCGAGCAGGTCAAGCCCCAGAGGCGAACGTCTAAGGGTAGAGCAGGAGGTTTATTATGATTCAAATGCGCACTCGTTTAGACGTCGCTGATAATTCCGGTGCAAAATCTGTAATGTGCATCAAAGTTTTAGGTGGCACTAGACGGAAATATGCTTCTTTGGGAGATGTCATTGTTGTGACCGTTAAAGATGCAGCCCCAAATGGAAAAGTAAAAAAAGGTGAAATTCTAAAGGCCGTAATTGTTCGAACGAAAAAAGAAGTCAATCGTCATGATGGTACTTATGTTCGTTTTGATACGAACTCTGCCGTTTTGATCAATGCTCAAAATGAGCCGATCGGGACACGTATTTTTGGGCCTGTAGCTCGAGAGCTTCGTGCAAGGGCGTTTACGAAGATTATTTCTTTAGCGCCCGAGGTGTTGTGAGGTTTTATGATTAATGTAGAACGTCTTAAATTCTCGCTCCGTAAAAATGACCAAGTACAGGTAATTGCGGGTCGTGAAAAAGGCAAAGCAGGAAAAATTCTTAAAGATTGATTCGAAAACAGGACGTGTGACTGTTGAAAAAATCAATGTGGTTAAACGGCATACTCGTCCGACTGCCGGTAATGCAGGTGGTATTGTTGAGAAAGAATTACCACTTCATTACTCAAATGTGCTCTTACATTGCCCAAAGTGTAACCGGGGTGTACGACACAAGAGTAAGTTGGTAGAGAAGTCGGCGACTAAGAAGACCAATGCAGGTGATTCAAAGGCAATTATTCGGCATGTAAAGATTCGCGTCTGTAAGCGCTGTGATGAATCCTTAGATCTAGCGTGACTCAGACAGGAGGTAGAAAGTGGTAGCAGCAAAAAGTGATGGTGACAAAAAGAAGGGCGGCTCAGACGACAATACTGATGTCGCTGCAGCGAAAGCTAAAACTGAGGCAAAAAAGGCCGCAGCAGAAGCTAATCGTGCAAAGGCGAAGAAGGCAAAAGAAGATGCCGCAGCTTCTGCTGTGAAAATTGCTGCTCCAGGAGAGACAAAGACCTCTCCGAGTAAGACTCCTGCAAGGTTGTTAAGTCATTACAACTCTAAAGTTGTACCGGCTTTAATGAAGGAATTTCAATTTAAGAATCCAATGCAGGTTCCTCGCCTCACTAAGATTGTAGTGAATTGCGCGGTAAAGGATGCTGTAGCTAATCCCAAGGTATTGGATGGTACATTTGAAGAGATTATGGCAATTACTGGACAGAAGCCAGTAATGACCCGAGCACGTAAAGCGATTGCTGCGTTCAAAGTAAGAAGCGGGAATGCTGTGGGTGTCATGGTCACTTTAAGACGTGCTAGGATGTATGAGTTCCTGGATCGAGTGATGAATGTTGCATTACCTCGAGTTCAGAGACTTTAAAGGAGTGAACAGTAAAGGCGTTCGATGGCCGTGGGAATTATTCTCTCGGAATTCGCGAACAAATTATTTTTCCGGAAATTAATTATGACAAGGTGGATAAGGTACGCGGGATGACCGTGACAATTACTACCACCGCTAAGACAAATGAGCATGCGTCGTGCATTGTTGGCTGAGCTCGGAATGCCATTCCGTAAGTAAAAAGGAGATCGATCTTGTCTAAGAAGTGTAAACTCGAAAAAATTGGAAAAAAGCCGAAGTTTAAGACTCGTGCTAAGAATCGTTGTCCACTATGCGGACGTCCACGCGCATATATGAGAAAATTTAATATGTGCCGCTTTGCTTTAGGGGATTGGCGTTGAAGGGTCAACTTCCCGGCGTGACCAAATCAAGCTGGTAAGCGGCGAGAGGATACAAAATTATGAGTATGACTGATCCCATTGCAGATTTATTAACGAGAATTCGAAATGCCACTAAGGAGAAGCATGAGAAGTTAGAACTTCCTGCATCTCGCTTGAAAGCGAATGTCGTTCGTGTGTTAAAAGAAGAAGGCTATATTAAGAATTTCCGCCTCATGCGTGAGGAAGGGCGTCCTGTTATTAAGGTATATTTAAAATATACTGAAAATGGTGACAGCGTCATTCAAGGAATTCGAAGAATAAGCCGGCCAGGTCTTCGTCGTTATTCTGGATATGAAGAAATGCCTCGCCCACTTGGCGGTGCAGGAGTTGCGATAGTCTCCACTTCAAAAGGTGTAACAACGGGTCATAAAGCTCGTACCCACAAAGTAGGTGGCGAGATTCTCTGTGAGGTATGGTAAAATATGTCACGTGTAGGGAAAACCCCAATTAAGATTTTGCAGGGTGTGAAAGTGGCTGTTTCTAACGGTCATGTCAAAGTAGAAGGACCTAAGGGTAAATTATCCCATGAGGTTCCGCACGGAGTGAATGTGAAAGTGGATAATGGATCCATTATTGTTAGCTGTGATGAAACAGTTGTCAATAATGCTTCTGCACTTCATGGTCTGACCCGAACGCTAGTTCACAATATGGTTCATGGAACCCATACAGGTTTTACAAGAGAACTTGATATTGTAGGAGTAGGTTACCGTGCAGCAATGAAGGGCTCAACGTTATCAATGACTTTGGGATATTCCCATCCAGTTGATTTTGAGCTTCCTGCGGGCATTACGGCAAAAGTAGAAGGTAATACACATATTGTATTAACAGGCGCAGATAAGATGTTGGTTGGCATGGTTGCCGCCAAAATCCGATCGTTTAAGGAGCCTGAGCCGTATCAAGGTAAAGGAATTAAGTACATGGATGAACATATCATACGCAAGCAGGGTAAGGCTGCGGGTGCGAAGTAAGCGAGGAATTTAGGTATGGCTACTAAAATACGTCGAGTGACGAGTCCAAAACAAGTAGTTCGATATAAGCGAAAAAAGCGAATTCGTTCACGTGTCGAAGGTACAACTGCTAAGCCAAGGCTTGCGGTTTTTCGATCTAATAGACACTTTTATGTTCAACTTGTGGACGATGTGAAAGGTCATACTTTGGTGGCTGCATCAAGCCTCGAAGAAAGTCTTAAGGACAAAGTTGCAGGTACAATTGAAGGTGCAAAGACTCTTGGAAATTTAGTTGCTAAGCGTGCTTTAGCAAAGAATATTTCTACGGTTGTTTTTGATCGTAGCGGTTACCTGTACCATGGTCGTGTGAAAGCCCTCGCAGATGCAGCTCGCGAAGGTGGCTTAAAATTTTAGTTATTAGGCGGCGAAGCAAGGAGATATTATGGCAGTCGGTCAACAAGTAGGGCGTCAGCAAGAAGAATCTGAGTTTGAAGATAAGGTAATTCATATAAATCGCTGCGCCAAGGTTGTGAAGGGCGGACGACGTTTTAGCTTCGCAGCCATCGTCGTTGTCGGGGATAAAAAGGGCCAGGTGGGTGTAGGTCTAGGTAAGGCCGGCGAAGTTCCTGAAGCTATTAAAAAGGCCGGGAAACAAGCAAAGAAGAACTTGATGAGAATCCCTCTTGATGGCAATACCATTCCTCACGAAGTGATGGGCTACTTTGGAGCCAGTCAGGTTCTGATGAAGCCAGCACCAGAAGGTACTGGAATTATTGCAAGTTCATCGGTTCGTGCTATTCTCGAGGTTGCTGGTATTCAAAATATTCTAACGAAATCAATTCGTAGAGATAATCCTCATAATGTAGTTCGAGCTACACTTGAGGGGCTGAGGTGTCTCCGTAATTTCTCTGATATTGCGAAAGCTCGCGGCAAAACTATCGGGGAAATCCTCTAAGTGAGTATGAAGGAGTGACAAAATGGCAGCCACTAAGAAAACAATTACGATCCGTCTGAAAAAGGGTACAATTGCGTGTCCCCCTAAGCAGCGGGCAACAGTTAACGGTTTAGGGCTAAAAAACAGGGAACAGGTACGAACCTTAGAAAATACTCCGTCTGTGAGAGGAATGATTAAAAAGGTTCTTCATTTGGTAGAAGTGGTATCAGAGACCCGCTAGTTATTATGCTCTGGCGGTCTGCGAAAGTTCGCCAGTATGGGAAGTAGAGAGTGATTATGTTAAGACTGAATACGATTAAAGCTCAAATTGGAGCGACTCATAAGAAGAAGCGTTTGGGAAGAGGCGCAGGATCGGGCCATGGGCAAACTGCGGGTAAAGGGGATAAAGGGCAGCTTGCTCGCTCAGGCGGCAGTGTTCGTCCTGGTTTTGAGGGCGGTCAAATGCCTTTATACCGACGCGTGCCTAAGCGAGGTTTTCATAACCCAGGTCGCCGTACCATTGCGATTCTTAATATTGCTGATTTAGAGCGATTAGATTCTACCCAGTTTAAGGATATTTCGTTGGAGACTTTAGTAGAGAGCAATCAAATTAAAGGTCGATACGATCGTTTAACTATCCTGGGTACAGGAGAATTAACGAAGACTTTTAATGTAAAAGCGCATAAAGTGAGTCCAGCTGCCCAGGAAAAGATCACCAAAGCAGGTGGTACAGTAGAAATGGTTTCAATTCCTGGTAAAGCAAAAAGAAAAGTAAAAGCGTCTCTGCAGTCGTCTTCTTCTAAATAGTTGGTTTGCAATGACACAACATCGATAGAGGGTACAAATGTCAGGAGCTGATGGACTTGTAAAGATTCCCGAATTGCGTAAGCGAATTATTTTCACCTTGATTATGCTCGCCGTTTACCGCATCGGCGTACACATTCCAACTCCTGGTGTAGATAGTGCCGCCCTTCAGCATGTATTTGCTAATATGAAGGGAACTATTTTTGGTTGGTTTAATCTTTTTAGCGGTGGCGCTTTAGAGCGATTTAGCATTTTCGCATTAGGCGTAATGCCCTATATTAGTAGCTCTATTATTTTCCAATTATTGACAGTCATTTGGCCGTACTTGCATGATCTACAAAAAGAAGGAGATCAAGGACGTAAGAAAATTACCCAATATACTCGCTATGGCACCGTACTATTGTGCTTGATTCAAGGTTACGGTATTGCGACAGGTTTGGAACATTACAATAATCCTACTGTCGTATTACATACAGGGTTAGCGTTCCGGCTTTTGACAACTTGTACTTTGACCGCAGGAACGGTGTTCCTCATGTGGGTTGGGGAACAGATGTCCGAGCGCGGCATTGGTAATGGGATTTCTTTATTGATCTATGCAGGGATTGCAGCACGAATTCCACAAGGAATTGGCAGCACTCTGAGTTTATATCGATCAGGAGAGCTCAGTCTTTTCAAGATATTCTTAGTCTTGGCAGTGATTGTAGGCACATTTTTCTGTATCATCTTTGTCGAACGCGGAGCTCGACGTATCCCGATTCAATATGCAAAGAGGATTGTGGGACGTAAGGTGTATGGTGGGCAGAACAGTAATTTACCACTCAAAGTCAATACTTCTGGTGTGATTCCGCCGATCTTTGCGTCATCATTGATTATGTTCCCAGCTACTGTAGCAACCTTTTTTCCTTCAGAAAAGGTACAGAGATTTACATCCATGCTTCAGCCAGGGAATTTACTTTATAATATTCTATTCGTAGGGCTCATTGTATTTTTCTGTTATTTTTATACTGCAGTTACGTTCAAGACGGAAGATGTTGCAGATAATCTTAAAAAATACGGTGGATTTATTCCGGGAATTCGTCCAGGTCTTCCTACTGCTAACTATATTGATTACGTGCTTTCACGAATCACATTAGGTGGTGCAGTTTATATTTCAGCAATCTGTGTGCTTCCAACCTTTTTTACGCAAACAATGAAGGTGCCATTCTACTTTGGTGGAACAAGCGTTCTCATTTTAGTGGGCGTAGCTCTAGATACTGTAGCTCAGATTGAAACCTTTTTATTGACCCGCAATTATGAAGGATTTATGAAACATACTCGGATGAAAGGGCGCGCGGCTTATACATGATAGTTGTGTTACTTGGCCCTCCCGGGTCTGGAAAAGGTACTCAAGCAAAGCGCTTAATTGTAGATCGAAAATGGCCCCAATTATCGACAGGGGATATGCTTCGTACTGCTATAAGCAATGGATCTAAATTGGGTGTTGAGGCAAAAACTTTTATGAATCAGGGATCTCTTGTTCCTGATTCGGTTGTCATTGGTTTAATTGAAGAGCGTAGCAATGCTTCAGATTGTAAAGACGGATTTGTCTTAGATGGCTTTCCGCGTAATATTTCTCAGGCAGACGCATTAGATAATATGTTATTAAATCAAGGCCGATCTGTGGATCGGGCAGTTCTTTTTGAAATGCCCGATGAAGATTTGGTAAAACGATTATCTGGCCGGCGGACCTGCGTGAAGTGTGGTGCAATGTACCATATTGAAAATGCACCCCCTAAAAACATAGGCATTTGTGATCATTGTGCCAACCCATTGGTACAAAGAGATGACGACCAGCCAGAAGTGATTAAAAAGCGATTGGCAGTCTATCATCATCAAACAGAGCCTTTGGTTGGGTTTTATAAGAATCAAAACAAATTACAACGTTTGGATGCTAGACGATCAGCACCTGATGTTGCACAAGCACTTGCTCAAGCTTTGAGATAGGGAAAGAAGTAAAAGTTATGATTTCCCTAAAGACAGAACGAGAACTGAGTCAGATGCGCAAGGCAGGGGCTATTGTAGGTCTGATCTTAGATGAAATGGCAAAAATGGTTCAGCCTGGTATGACAACTGCTGAATTAGACCTTTTTGCAGAGTCTCGTTGTCGAGATTTGAAGGTAGTACCTGCTTTTAAAGGATATCATGGTTTTCCTGGTACGGTATGCATCTCTGTAAATGAAGAGGTGGTTCATGGAATTCCTTCACCCAAGCGAGTTTTAAAGAAGGGTGATATTGTTGGTTTAGATTTTGGGGTCATACATGACGGGTGGTATGGCGATTCAGCTCGAACAGTGGCAGTAGGGGTTATTTCCCGAGAAGCCCAACAGTTGATTGATGTCACCCGTGAAAGTTTGAATAGGGGTATCCAGGAGTGCCGAGAAGGTAACCGAATTTTCGATATTGGTCATGCCATTCAGAATTATGTTGAAGAGTTTGGTTATGGCGTGGTAAGGGAATTCGTTGGACATGGAATAGGTAGAGCACTTCACGAAGAGCCGCAGGTTCCCAATTATGGCCCAAAAGGTAAGGGACTCTTGCTTAAAGTGGGAATGGTGTTAGCTATTGAACCCATGATTAATGCTGGCAGTCATGAAGTAAAAGTTCTGAAGGATGGTTGGACTGCGGTTACAGCTGACCATTCGCTGTCTGCTCATTTTGAGCATACGGTGGCCATTACGTCGAATGGTCCGGAAATTTTAACATTAATCTAATTGTAGGGTCGATGGAGATTTTTATGAAGGTTCGTGCATCGGTTAAGAAGATTTGTGACAAATGTAAAGTAGTCCGCCGTAAAGGTGTTGTTCGAGTGATTTGTGAAAATCCTCGTCATAAGCAGCGGCAGGGTTGAGTTTTAACGATTGGAAGTTGAAAGGAAGGTAGCACGTGGCTCGTATCGCGGGAGTCGATCTCCCACGCAATAAGCGGATGGAAGTGGCACTGACTTATATCTATGGGATTGGCCGTCCGATGGCTAGGAAGGTTCTATCTGAGGCAGAGATTGAGTTTGGCAAGAAATCGGATATTTTGACTGAAGCTGAAGTCGCAAAGATTCGTGAAATTATCGATCGTACGCTACGCGTGGAAGGTGATTTAAGACGTGAAGTGAATCTTAATATCAAGCGATTGGTCGATCTTGGTTGCTATAGAGGAGTTCGTCATCGCAAGGGTCTCCCAGTGAGAGGACAACGAACTCATTCGAATGCCCGGACACGTAAGGGACCTGCTGTAGCAATTGCAGGCAAGAAGTCCGTTAAGGCAATGAAGTAAGTAGGTGATTATGTCTGAGCAAAAAACAGAAGTTTCTAAAGTAGAATCTAAGAAAGAATCCGTAGCAGCTACAACAGTGGCTGGTGCAGAGCCTACCGTGAAGCGTATTAAAAAAGGCAAAAAGAACGTTTCATCAGGAAATGTTTATATTCTTTCATCATTTAACAATACAATTGTTACCATTACTGATAGTATGGGCAACGCGATTTGTTGGTCTAGCGCGGGTGGCAAGGGGTTTCGTGGTTCTAGAAAGAACACGCCTTTTGCGGCACAGGTCGCTGCTGAAGATGCTGCAAGAAAGGCCGTAGAAAACGGGATGCGGAATGTTCAGGTTTTTGTGAGTGGTCCAGGTGCTGGCAGAGAATCAGCATTGCGTGCGTTAGCATCAGCTGGATTACGAGTGAATTTTATTGAGGATGTGACACCGATTCCTCATAACGGTTGCCGTCCACCGAAGAGGAGGAGGGTCTAATTTATGGCTCGTTGTATTGGTTCAGTTTGTCGACTTTGTCGTCGTGAAAATCAAAAACTTTTTCTTAAGGGAGATCGTTGTTACTCAGATAAGTGTGCATTTGAGCGACGTGGATATCCTCCTGGGCAGCATGGCCAAGGTCGAATTAAGTTTTCTGAGTATGGCTTGCAGCTTCGTGAGAAGCAGAAAATTAAAAGAATTTATGGGCTACTAGAAGCTCAGTTCCGTAGTCTGTTCGAAAAAGCAGAACGAATGAAGGGTGTGACTGGCTCTAATTTACTTTCCATGTTGGAAAGACGGTTAGATAATGTGGCTTATCGTTCTGGTTTTGCTAATTCTCGTACTGAAGCGAGACACTTGGTAAGACATGGCCATTTCAAGGTCAATGGTATCAAAGTGAATATTCCTTCCTATTTAGTAGACAAGGGTGATTCACTTGAAGTGGCTGAAAAGAGCAAGAGTGTTGCTCGTATCGGCGGTGCTCTTGAAGCGGTTAAAAGACGTGAAATTCCTCAATGGTTGGAATTGGATGCGACAGCAATGAAAGCTCGTGTTCGAGATCTTGCCAGCACGTGATGATGTAACTGCTCCTATGCAAGAACGTTTGGTAGTAGAGCTTTATTCGAAGTAAAACCTTGGATACTCCCCGCATGGCTAATTCACAAGGTGAATAGCGAGGGGATGACAGGAGAATGAACGATGTTGGAAAAAAATTGGCGTGATTTAATTAAACCTAAGGCATTAGACGTAGATAAAGAGTCCTTAAGTACATCTTACGGTAAATTTATTGCAAAGCCTCTCGAACGAGGTTTTGGTTTAACTTTAGGAAACTCTCTGAGACGTGTGCTGCTTTCATCTCTTCAAGGCGCAGCTATTACTGCAGTGAAAATTGATGGCGTGGTCCATGAATTCACATCAGTACCTGATGTAAAGGAAGATGTAGCGGAAGTTATTTTAAATTTGAAAGAAGTTCGTTTTAGACTTCATCATGCTGAGCAAGCAACAGTTGCAATTGATAAAGATGGACCTTGTGAAGTCAAAGCTTCTGATATTATTGTGTCAGAGCAAGTTCAAGTTCTCAATCCTGATCAAATCATTGCTACCATCGGAAAAGGTGGTAAGTTGCGTGCTGAAATTCAAGTTGCACGGGGTCGTGGATATCGTGCAGCTGAAGCTAATAAATCTGAAGATCTGCCATTAGGCTGGATTCCGGTTGATAGCTTTTTTTCTCCAATACGACGAGTGAATTATACTGTTACACAAAGCCGTGTAGGTCAGAGAACTGACTTTGATAAGCTGACTCTAGAAGTCTGGACTGATGGTTCTGTAGAGCCAGAAGATGCAGTATCTTTAGGCTCAAAAATTCTTAAAGATCAATTGTCAGTCTTCTTGAACTTCGAGGAAGAGCCAGAGCCGATTGCTCAGGCTAAAGAAGAAGGTAGTTCTCAATTCAATCCAAATCTCTATCGTTCGGTAGAGGAATTGGAGCTTTCAGTTCGCTCTGCAAACTGTCTGCAGAATGCGAACATTAAGTACATTTATGAGCTTGTTCAGAAGACTGAATCCGAAATGTTAAAGACAAAGAATTTTGGAAGAAAGTCATTGAATGAAATCAAAGATATTTTAGGTGAAATGGGCTTGAGTTTGGGAATGAAGCTAGATGGCTTTGTTCCCCCATCTCAACCGCCGAAACCAGCTGATTCTGATGTCGATGAAAGTCGCATCATGAATGATCGCAAGAAGGCTGAAGAGTTCGACGAAGTAAGTGATGATGTTGAGGATTAAATTAATTTTTTAGATAAAATTTAACATGCGAGTCAAGCAGGTTAAATTCTAATGAGTTAATGTGAGTGAGTTAAATTTAGGAGTTTTCTTATGAAACACAATGTGGACGGCCGAAAATTTGGTCGTAATACTTCTCATCGAGTTGCGATGTTTCGCAATATGGCAAATTCTGTGATTGAGATGGAACAAATTGTAACGACCGTTCAAAAGGCTAAAGAAGTTCGCCGCGTTGTGGATCGTCTCATTACCTTAGGAAAAAGTGGTAGACCTGCTTCTCGTCGATTGGCTTTCGATCGTACTCGTAGCAATGTTGTAGTGTCTAAACTTTTTACAACCTTAGCTGAGCGTTATAAGACAAGAGCAGGCGGTTATACTCGGGTGCTTAAAGTAGCTGATCGTCGTTGGGGCGATGCTGCCGAAATGGCAGTTCTTGAGTTAGTAGATCATCCTGAGCTGGATCGTAAGAAAAAGCCAAAGGCTGCTTCTGAAGAGAAAAAAGCTGAAAATAAGGACGATGCTAAAGCCAATGACCCATTTGGACGTTTTCGTAAAATGTTCAAATCAAAGTCTAAAGTTAAAGGCGGAGGACACGGTTCTATGGCAGCTCACACTAAGGGTGGTGCTGGTCGTAAAACTCCTGCTGCAGGCGGTGGAAGCAGCAAGTCCGGTAGCAGTAGCTGATTTTAAAAGTTTTTAATTAAACTTTTTAGACTTGAATCAAATTAATAAAAAGCCACAGACAGCTCTTAAGCCGTTTGTGGCTTTTTTTAGTTTGTGGGCACGGGAGATTTATTTGCTTAAGTCTTGGGTGCGTTTTTTTATGACTCGTCGTAACTGAGATGTCTTTTTTTCGTCTAATCCAATCTCTTCTAAGCGATTTATCCATTGTTCAGATGCAATAATAATTTTATTTAGAATAGCTTCAGTTGCACGTTCTGCAACGCCGTAGCGTTTTCCAAAAGTAATAAAATCCTTTCGTTTTAGATTGTCGTCTTTGCCGTCAAGCTTTAAGGCCATTTTCTGGTCACCATAAGGAAGTGTGCTGAGTATATCATAGGCTGGAGTGAGTTCTATTCTTCCGGTGTGAGGAGAATTGTAAATGCTTATATTCTTTGCGTGCAGATCCCCATTGGCAATTAAATAAGAAAATGCATAGAGACGAATGAGTTTTCCCATTTCTATAATGGGTACTGAGCAGAGCTGAATCCCCTCAGCAATTTCGGACATGGGTATTAAATATTTGTCAGCGGGATATCGATTCAAGAACTGACAAGCATCTTCTTGATGAAGTGCCAGCCTATCATGGGAACCTTTTGTAGGAGCTCGATCAAAGCGTTTGATCAGTAATCCGTCTGCATTTACTTGATCTTTTACAATCGTTGTTTCGTTCACTTTTAGACCACATGCTTTTGCCATGCGTAGAAAAAAGTGTTCATTTTGAATGATCCGAGGCTTATCTGGAGGAGTGAGTTTTAAAATATAAGAATAAGGATCTTTTGCTCCTCGAACTGGAAAAGAAATCATTGAAGCAGAAATCTTATTTTGGACTCCTGGAATGCTAACCTCATCTATTTCGGTACCAAAAGAAATCACTTTTGCGAATAATTCTGAAAAAACGATTTCGTTTAGTTTTCCTAGGTCAGCCACTGTTGAATGGGCTTCAGGTAAAATCCCTTTTGGAAGCACAAAAATATCACCGATGCAGTCTGAGCCCGCCGCTACGAGCAAACTTAGCAAATCATCCTCTGAAGTTTTTACTTTTTGTATTAAGGATTTTAATCGTAGGCCCTCTGGTAATAATCCTGCAAAATAAGGATGTAAATTCACCCCAACTGTTTCAGTTTTTGGGCGAGAATAAGGAAGATGAAATGCTGTTCCCATTTCACTTTCTTTTTGCTCTGAACTTAAGCTTTCCAGAAAAGATGAATTATATTCAAATACGGATCCTGTTTTAGTACGAGTAATCGTTCCGATCAGAGTATTTCTTCGATAGACATGGGCGGAGTTCGCTTTAGCTTGGTCGATAAAAGCCATACTTTATATGCCCTTGACTTTAAAGCCGGCCTTACCAGGCTCAAGCGTCATTTGCAGACCTAAAACCTTCAGTACATCAATCAACTTATTCAATCGTATCGTTGCTTTGCCCTTCTCTAAATCGTGTATAAAGAGTGCTCCGCACCCAGCAAACTGTCCAAGCTGCTCTTGAGTTAAATCCAATGATTTTCTTTGTTTTCGTACAGCAGCCCCTAGCTCAGTCATAACTCTCCTATTTTCTATTCGATCGAATAGATATTGCTAGTTTACAAGTAAAACTGGATTAAAATCAATAAAATCTATGCAATCGCATATATTTATTTCGATAGACTCTAGAGAATGGATAGTGATCTAATATTCTATGCGATCGCATAAAAATTTAGAGCGGAGGACACGGTTCTATGGCGGCTAAAATCTAAACCTCTTTATCTTTGAAGCTATTTCTAATTTTTTCAATATCGGTAGGAGAAACTCCGCATTCCTGGAAGTGATCTTCCCAGTGAGAGACAGTAGTTTTTATATCTCCGATAATTGACTTTGCATCTCCCCCTGAAATATCAAAGTATTTTAGAGCGCTCATTGCGTTTCGTATTGAAGCTTTATTGCCTTCATCTCCTAGTTTAAGGGATAGCGTGTAGGTTTCCGAATGGATCGTAGACGGAACTACATCGTAAAGTGGAGATAGGTCCCAGTTGTTGTTTCCTGCATAGAGAAATCCGTGGTTTCTCAAGTGATCATCGTTATTGAAAACCATGATATTGAAAATGACTCTTTTAAATAACTCAGTTTTATCTCGGGTTGGGTTTGAGCTAAATTTGAGTATGGCTTCGCAAAGAGATCTGTAACTCCATCTTGGATAATCGGCCTCGTGGATGCCTGTGGCAGTAAGTCCCGAGATAAAAGGAACAGGACAAAAGACTTTGTCTTTATTTTTTATTCGGTCAAATCGTTCTATAAGGTAGACGTTTCTTTTGTTTGTTGGAGATGTTTCAATAGTTGTTTTTTCAATATGGGGAGTATTTAATCCGCATTTCTTTGCGAGACTCATGGTTGCATATTCGATAAGGGCTTCATTTCTTTGGTCTAACGATACAGAAAATTTTGCGATGTAAGGTTTTCCATTCCACTCTACTGTGGATTTAGGTCGTGCTCCGCCTAGAGAGGGGCCATAGTCTAAGAAATCCTTTAACGTTTCTTCCTTTTGTCCCTGTAGTGCTGTATCGACAGCGGTGAGAATTGCTTTGAGATCAAGTCGCTTCATCTGCATAGTTTTCATAAACCCATCTGCAGTGAGGACTTTGGGCGCTTCCTCAGGATGATCTCCAAAAGCTAATGCCCCAGCTCTATCTAGACTGGATGCTATGATGTAATCGATTTCATCTAGACCGTGTTTAAACTTTTTATCAAGTAAGTATCGTCCCCATTTGTCTGGGCCGGCGTCTCTAATTCCATTAAATAGCTGAAAACCTTCGGGGGTCTGAAATTCCTTGTCTTCCAGGGGAAGTTGAATGGGGTCAATACTGATGGCGTCTTTTCTTTGAAGGTACTTCCTTCCGTATTGGAAAATAGAATAGGAATTTCTACCAGAAGATTCAAAACTGAGGAGTCCAGCTGGTACAAATGTATTTTCTATAAATACAAATACGGTAATTTTCTTTGCCATTAAAAATCCAATTCTTCTTTCGAGAATGTTTTCCCTTTTTTTGTTTTGATTGCGTTACGAAATTTTCGTGCTTCTAAAATGATCTCTTCGATGTCGTGCTCTGGGGCCGCAAATTGAGATATTCCTTTGACCATGCCGAATAAATTTAAAACTTGCATAAGCGCACCCAGCGATACTGTTGGGTCACCGTTTTCAAGCTTATCGATGACTCTACGATCTACATCGAGTCGTTTGGCCAAATCTGTCACGGCAAACTTTCGCCGTTCCCTTGCAATACGTAGATTTTGGCCAAGCATTTTTAATTCTTCTTCCGCGTCAATCATGAGAGATCTGGCTTTCCAGGAGGATTTTTTCATAATTTCACATTATAATGTTAACTTTAACTATAATATCTACATTATAAAGTAATTTTATGTCCTATGCAAATATATACATTTAAATATATTTGCCTTATAACGACAATTTAAATTAAAAAATTAGCGTTATAATGTCAATTTCATCGAGAGGTAATTAAGTGCTTTTAAATGTAAAGTCTAATGTAAGTAGTTCCTCTAGGGCCTGCTTACATCTTATAGTGAGTCACTCAAAATCACGTTATCAATCAGTCGAGTTTGGCCCAGGTATGCCGCTACTGCAATGAGGTAGGATTGCCGAGTTTGTATTTTAGTTTGTAGCTCAGTTTGTAATCCCGTTTTTAACGGAAGGCACTCTAAGTATTGGACCCGAAATCCTTCTTTTTCTAAAGACTGTGTATAAGGCAGAAGATCAATAATAGGATCAAACCCATCTTTCAACGGTTCTTTCTTCAACGGTTTTTTCAGCGGTTCTTTCAACGCCGCTTTAATTTTTAGAAGAGTCTTATACAGCAATGGAGCGCGTTCTCGCTCATCCTTTGAAAGATAGACATTTCTAGAACTCAATGCGAGCCCATCGGATTCGCGAACTGTGGGAATTCCTTCGACCACTACCTTGAGATTGAGGTCACGAACCATTTTTTCTATTACAAAAAACTGTTGTGCATCCTTCATTCCAAAAAGAGCTAGATGGGGTTGAACGATATTGAATAACTTCAAAACAATCGTAGTGACTCCTCGAAAATGGCCGGGTCTGAATTGACCACAGAGGGGTTGACTCAGTTCAAGCTCTTCCACAAATGTTGAATATCCATGTGGATAGAGTTCTTCGGGAGAGGGTGCAAAAATAATATCGACTCCCTCGTGAGCCGCTACCTTCAAGTCATGCTCCCACGTGCGAGGGTACTTTGACAGATCTTCTTTGGGTCCAAATTGGGTAGGATTGACGAAAATGGAAAGCACTGAAAAGTCGCTGCGTGCCCTGGCTGCTCTAAGAAGCGTAGCATGTCCTTCGTGTAAAGCTCCCATTGTGGGGGTAAAGCCCACACAGACAGTACTCTGGATACTATGACGCCATTCTTGAATTTCTGAAATCTTCGTAAACACTTGAGGGGATGAAATTCGAGGCCGAGGCGTTACGTCTCGACTAATGATGTCGGATTGAGGCATGGATGGAGTCATAAAGGTAAGAAATTCCAATCAGGGTTAAATCAGGTTCAAAGTGAGTGACTTCTTTTGTGAGTCCCTTCATTAAATGCCCAATCCCACCGGTTGCGACGACTGGGATATCCTGATTTCCAAGTTCTTTTTTGAACCGATCGATCATGGCATCAATCATGGATGCATAACCTAAAACGATTCCGCTCCTGAGGGCTTCTTGGGTGTTTCTTCCTATGGCCTGCGGAGGCGGAGTGAGTTCAACTTTGAAAAGCTGGGCAGTATTTTTAACAAGCGCTTCCATTGAGAGTTCTATGCCAGGAATGATGGCTCCTCCTAAGTATTCAGCTTCGCCTTGCGGAGTTTTGGTGATCGCACAAAGTGTAGTGGCAGTGCCTGAATCTACAACAATGCTGGGATATCCATAATTCCTGACGACTGCTTCTGCATTGACGAGTCGATCTGCTCCTACTTGCTGAGGCGGGTTAGCTTTTAAATGAAAGGAAAAAGGCCAGGTGTGATCAATAATATGAAGAATTTTTGGTTCAAACGCCATGCGAAGCATTTGAGTAAAGGGTGGAACCACTGACGAAACGACAACAGCACCCACCTCTTTCAGAGTCATTCCCGAAGAGTTTAAAATCATCTCTAATTTAAGTTTAAATTCATCAGACGTACAAAGTGGATGAGTGGATACACGCCACGTTTTTTGGAGCTGATTTTTAGAAAAATAACCCAGTACGGTGTGAGTATTTCCAACATCAATTGCTAGAAACAAAGTTGTCTCCAGATTTCTCTTCCTGATGTGTTCTTTTGATGAACCTAGCAATCGCTTGTTGATAAGGTTCTCGAAGAGACGCAAGTGGATGAACGAATTTAGGAATCCGACCCACGGTCAGTCCAACGAGGTCTTGGGTAACTAAGACTTGTCCATCGCAATTCTGGCCGGCACCAATACCAATGGTCGGAATAGGAATTTCTTCAGTAATTTCTTCCGCTAAATGTTCTTCTACGCATTCCAACACTAGAGCGAACGCGCCGGCAGTGGAAAGAGCTTGGGCTGATTCAAGAAGGTAGCTTCGTTCTTCGAATGTTTTTCCATGCATACGGTATGTGCCAAGAGTATTGATACTTTGGGGGGTGAGTCCAATATGTCCAACGACCGGAATGCCTGCACGTGTGAGTGCCTTGACCGTGGGAGCAATCTCAGAGCCTCCTTCTAGCTTAATGGCTTGAGCATGTCCTTCTTTAAGCACTCTTCCAGCACTGGTGAGTGCTTGTTCAATACTGACCTGGTAACTCATGAAGGGTAGATCTCCTACAACCAGTGCGCGCTTTGCGCCGCGTGAAACTGCGAGTGTATGTCGGATCATATCCTCCAGAGTTACTGAAAGTGTATTCGGCTCTCCATACATCACTGTTGCAACACTATCCCCCACTAAAAGTAAATCAATTCCCGTTTCGTCGAGTAATACGGCGGTCGGATAATCATAGGCAGTGAGCATGGTCAGTTTTTGCTTACCCTTTTGTGCTCGTACCCACGGGACAGTGACTGCTTTAGTTAAAAATTCGGAACTCATAAAAGAGGGTTCTCCTGAGAATCAGTTTTAAAGTCAGCTTTTTCTAAGTATTTTTCCCAACGTGAAAGGCGTGCAGTAAAGTCATTGGCTGATTGACGCCAATCTCCTGATTGAAAATAGTTTACAAATTTCCGATCTTGAACGCTTGCTATTTGAGCTAAAAATTCCTTTTTGAAACCAGATGACTCCAAACGGTTGGCCATCGCAATGGTTCCACTTTGAGCCGCTTGACTGATCGATTGAAAAGTTTTTGCTGGACCCTTTTCTCGGAGGAGACCCGCGATGAGTTCTAATTCTGTAAGGCATTCTTCACGAATGAGTGCAGGGGGAACTCCAGCTTTTGCCATTGCTTCCAGAGTCCATTCTAAAAGATTCATAACTCCACCACAAAGAAGACCTTGTTCTGAGATTAAATCGCCGATCGCTTCTTCTTCAAAACTTGCAGGGACAAGTGCTTTTCGATCAAATCCGAGGCTTCGAGCGATTTGAATCAGATACTCTGAGTCTGATTCGGAGGAAGGACGGGTAAAAGCAGCGACCAACCGGTGAGGGTGGGGAAACGAATCTCGAAACCCTTGGAGTAACTTAGGACCAATGGCTTTGGGAGCTAGCAAAGTTGCTTGATGTCGTGGACTCTTCAATTGGAGTTCATCTGAATAAACACTATAACCGTGAGCTAAAATAAGGCGGATCTCTGCCGAAGAGTGAGAGATCCATTCCTCATAAATAGAGGCAATCAGTGAGTCTGGGCAGAGCATGGCAACCCAGTGTGTAGCAGAATTTGAGGAAATGGATTGTGGAAGCTCAGAGAGGGACAAGGGTTCAAATCCAAGCGCGCAAGCTCGATCGAAGGATTTCCCTTGGCGATCCAAGTAAATTCGAACCTTCCATTCAGAAGCTTTCAGGCATTGCGCCCAGGCTGAGCCTTGGCTGCCGAAGCCGATCATATGCAGAATTCTTTCAGCCATAATGACTCCCGTGGGTCAGCAATCTAGCACTGCGTAACGGTTTGTGCAATTGCGACAAAATTGCGAAAAACTTCCACAGCAAAAAATCATACAGCAAAAAAGAATGCGCACTTGCTCAATGCTTAGACACCTTCCTGGCTCATTCTTGGTTCATCTGTTTGAGTAGGCTCAAAAATACCTTAAAAAACAACATATTATGCAATGCATTAAAACGGTCTGATACTTGCTCTACTTGCTTTCAGGAAAGGTATGAAAAAAGGCTTTTGTATGAAGTATAAATATAATTGGGTAACTGTTTTTATTTTAACTTTAATGGTTTCCTCCCAGAGTCTCGCAGGAGGAGACGGCGATGGAAGCTTTCAGCATTTGCCTGATGCGCTCATCCATGAAGTAAGCAATTACTTAAGTCAGAAGGATTGGCTTCATTTCAATCAGGGATGCAAGACCATTCATCATGTAACCCAAAATCAAGCTGCAGAAAGACAAGCTCAATGGGCTCAGAAAAAACTTCTAAAACTTGGCGTAGGTGATTTGAAATGGGTAGAGCCAGGCTCGTTTGTGATGGGGCGAGAAGCAGACGAGCCTAATCCAAATAGCAATGAGCCACGAAAATATGTGGAAATTAAAGAAGGTTACTTTATGGCAGTAGATGATGTGACCGAAGCCAATTATGATTATTTAATGGGTAGCGGAAAAAATCACTCTAAAAAACCACAAAGAGGGTTAACCTACGCTGAATGGGATATCTATATTGCTAGGCTCAATCAAAAGGTCGCCGAGCTTTGGCCTGTGGCTTACCCAAAGACGACAGTACTCCAATTCAAAAGACCGAGTGAAGAGCAGATTGAGTATGCGACTACGATTCCTCTTGATCCAGGTCATGTAGAAGAAGTTAGAGATCCTAGTCGTCCTGGGAAAACCGTTAAAATTACGGCCAAGCATTCCAGGTACTCTGGAGCTAATTGTAAAGATCGGATAGCCATTAATTTTTTTGCAGTATTTGGCAAAAATTATCTGGAGGGTCCTTCAGACGTAGATTATGTGCAGCCCAATGCAAGAGGATTTCGGAATTTATCAGGCAATATCTTTAAGCAAACAGATACGTATTATTCAGCATCTAGCTCGAATCGGGTGATTCGGGGGGGGAGTTGGTACTTAGACGTTCGGAATGTTCGATCTGCTGCGCGAATCCCTACGAATCCCGCCCATGCGAGCCCGGATGTAGGACTTCGCCTGGTGAGTGTTAAGTAACTCTTTGAATTAACGAGACTATTTAATAAATACTAAAAGTTAAATAAAACACTGCGAAGGGGTCATGCTTCTTGCTATAATGAAAGAATCATGACCTCCTTACAGGATCGCAAATTGACTTTGATTTTGCTGCTCTTTTGCGGTCTTTCTCTATCTTTGTGTTCTCAAATATCATTTGCGGTAGGATTGGAGGAATTTAATGGACAGGCTGAAGGAGTGACTCCACCTCCTCTTCCTACTTCTGGGCCTTCCAGTATTCCAGATCCACCGGAAATTGGGAAGGCACATCAAAAAGCACTGGAAGTCAATTCTCTCATTGCCGACTTCATCTTGAATAAGATCGGTGAATTAAAAATGGCCAGCCTTCATGGGGAGGAGGCACGACAAAAAAATATTCTAGGTGATTTTTGCGAGCCTGAAGAGCCTATCAGTAACTGTGTTGAGCGTTATTATATTTTACAAAAGCCGTTTCTAACCCAAATTCAAAACAGTATGTTGGGGAGTCATGAAGAGCAGGCCCGACTCGCTTGTGAGAAGTTCGACGAAAAGGGAAATTGTTTGATCGCAGGAAACGCTCCCACCATTGCTATTCAGCGAAGTGATAGACCTCAATTGCCCTACTTTCCAACCTATAAAGACTTACAGGCCTGGGCTAAAAAGAAATTTGAAGGCGATCCTAATGGTGTGGTTAAAAAGATGACCCAACAAGACTATGATCAAATCATAAAACAATATACAGCGAATGCGGAGAGTCTTGCTAAGCATGGCTATGCTCAACCTCAAGCATCAGACTATGTAAAATATAAAGATATTTATAAAGATCCGAATCAGCTTGATCCTGATCAAAAATTTACGGTTAAAGAAATGAATGGCATGAAGCCCATACCGAATGAAGTGCAATTTAAGATTGCCAATGATGCTTGGAAAATAGATCGAACTCAAGCGGATGATTATCTTAAAGCTCAAGGTAAAAATCCCAATTTGACTCAGAAGGAGATCCAAGAGAAGGCAAAAAAGTTCTATAACGATAAGAATCCAGAAGAGGATGCGAATTATGGTATATTTGCAGAATCTAGAGGCATATTTATAGATCAGGCAAGTGGTTTGGCTGCCCGTATGCAGCAACAAGCGAATGCGCCTTCGTCTAATCTGTCTAATCCGTCTAATCGGGCGCCTAATGGAGCTTCTAACCAGAAAAAAATGAATGGCAAACAATTCCAACAGCCTAAATTTTATACAGGGATGGAACGCATCAAACTCCCCCCAAATAATGGGAACTCTTCAAATCCCGGGGTAGGGTATAATAGTGTAACTCTGGATCCGAAAGCTTTGAATGCAGATCAGATTAATTCAGATCTCATTCGTTCTGGTGAAATTCAGCCGACCCCTAAGATGCCATTACAAGACGTTACGTCTCCTGACGAAACAGTGGGGAATATGAATAATTTTGAACAGTGAATGTAAGCAGCCCTAAAGGAACTATTTCGCGGCAGCGACTAGTTAGGCTGAGCTAACCAAATGACCACCTGAGATTTTCCTTCTGGAAGACCCCGCTTAGATTTCACTCGATACCAAGAGAAGTTGTCATTTCCACTTGGTCCAGTACTTGGTCCACTACCTGGCCCAGCTCCTGACGTTGATCCAGAACTTGCGCCAGAAGCTAAAGTCCCTTGTTCTAGGGGGTGTGTGACGAGCTTTTCTAGCGCATTTTTCAAGCCAGGGATCTGATTGTCAGGAAGAATCAGATTGAACTCGATTCCTCCTGGAACTTGAAGGCCTTCTGTTTCGGCTATTTTGGCTGCTCCGGTGCTATGAGGGGAGATCCCAAGGTCTTTAAGGGTTTTTACCACTTGGGGTCGAATCTCATCGAGGCTGACACTTTTTAAAGTAAAACGCCAGAGCTGTGATTTACCTACGGGAGCATTGATTTCACTAGGAGCTGCCTCTTCAGCTTCATCTTCTCCTGAAACAGCGTCTTCTGATGAGGGAGTGCTACCTAGATCAGCAGATTGCTTTTCTTGCGAAGGTGGAACTGAAAGGTCGATTTCCTCTGCGAGAGGTGGGGTTATATCGAGGCTTTCTTTAAAGTCGTTTAAGCTACGTTCAATATTTTTTTCATAGAGAGTTCGTAGTTTAGGTGCGGACGAAATCGCAATAAGAATAATGAAAACGATTCCAACTCCTTCTAGGAGCGTTCGGAGATACCAAGGTATTCTTTCCCATTGAGAAAGTCTGATTCGAATCGACTGAGGTCGTGGCACTGCC
Source organism: Oligoflexia bacterium (assembly GCA_963758495.1). Taxonomy (GTDB): domain Bacteria; phylum Bdellovibrionota; class UBA1018; order UBA1018; family UBA1018; genus CAVWVI01. The sequence continues at coordinate 873,682 of CAVWVI010000003.1, read as the reverse complement.
AACCGCAAGGGAGCTTTCTTCAGCGAGGCAGGGAGAGTTTTCATAGGTTGTCTTGTGATGGATGTAAGGATGAGTCGATAATGATGGTAGTGTTGTCGGCAATCTCTGCACTGCTTGAGATGATCGTCAGCCTTTTGCTTGAGGTGGGTAGGCATATTTCCGTCGAGATAATCAGAGGAGTGATTTTGCCATTGAAAGCAGTTCATTGTCCGTTCCAAAGCCACTCCTCGAGTGCGCGAAGTGCTTGTTGGCGTCTTATTTTTAAAGAGCCCACAGGAGTACTCATTACGGTTGAAATCTCCGTATCAGGAAATCCATACTTATCTTTTAGCAAAAGTAAAATCTGATCTTCTGGCATCAGTCGGTGAAAATAAGAGTTGAAATTGTCCAGTCTAATGGAAACATTCTTACTTCCATCTAATTTGATTTGTTCTAAAGGAGAAGTTTTTGAATCAGTTTGATGGCAGAATTCTAAAAGTTGTTCAAAGGCAGTTTTAACAATCCAGGCACGTTCATAGCGTGAGTATTTCCGAAATCGACTTTCAAAATTAATTTTTTTTAAAATTGAACGAAAGACAATTTGTGAATGATCTGTATTCCTAAACATCGACTCACATAAATCGAAAAGTAGATCGCCATAAGATTGCATCAAGTGATCTAGAGTATTGCTAGAGCCCAAAACGAATTTCTCCTCACTTCGAATACCTTACTCGAGGTCGTCATCAGTGCCTAGTTCTCTATTCGTTCCCCTATTTTTTTCTAATCTCATGTAGATTTTCCATCTTTCAGGTGTACGAGTAATTCCCAATTGTAGATTTGTGATGGGAAGCCAATTGGGCTGCTTAGGTTTTCGAATGAGGTGCATTCCAGCTTGAGGAGGTGTTCTTCCTCCTTTTTGTTGATTGCAGGGTTTGCAGGCAGTCACGATATTTTCCCAGCATTTTTTTCCTCCTTGAACAATAGGCATGACATGATCGAGGGTCAAGTGAGCCTTATTAAAGGGGTTTCCACAGTATTGGCAAATATTTTGGTCTCTGAGGAAGATATTGACTCGAGAAAAGCGAACTATTTCCTTTTTCCTGGCAAGAGGCACATAGTTCAGGAGACGTAGAACTGCAGGAATTTTAATGGTAAACCGCACCGTTCTCACTTCCTGATCGGATTCTTCGACCACTTCCACTTTACCTTGAAAAAGAAGCTGAATCGCTCGTTGCCAAGTTACGATGTGAAGCGGTTCGAACGATGCGTTAAGGACGAGTGCATGGTTCATGAATCTATTATAAATGGTAATTGAAAGAGCTTGCAACTTCTTCTAAAGTAGGACGCTAAGAATTCAGCAAGTATCAAGTAGAGTCAGTATCTAGTATTATGAGGCACCATGATAAAAGCAAAGCGTCACGCTACAGTTAAGATCTCTCATAACCCTCATAACCCCCATAACCCCCATAAAATGACGCATAATATGGCACATAAAATAATAAAGCCACTTAGCTCGATGCGTCGTGTTCTTTTGCTAGGGGTAGTTTTGGTCATTCTAACAGGCGTGATTTTTACCTACACGAGGGGTCAAAAAAATCAAAACTCTACGTTCATGCACTTGAGTCCTTCTGCACCCACAGCTTCTACTCTGAGGGAAGCTCCAGTGTTTACCTTACCCAGCCGAGCGGGAAAAATCGTGAGTTTAAAGGACTTTCAAGGGGCGACCGTCATCTTGCACTTTTGGGCAAGCTGGTGCCCTCCTTGTCTGGATGAAATACCTCAGTGGGTTGAGTTAGGAGCGTTTTTTAAAAATCGACCTCTGAAGCTGGTTGCTATTAGTTTGGATCAAAAATGGGATGATGCTTTAAAAATATTACCTGATCAAAATTTACCTAATAATATTACGTCATTATTAGATATGTCTGGAAAAACACCGGATGTCTACGGAACCTTTCAATTCCCAGAAACCTATTTGATTAGCCCCGAATCAAAAATCATCATGAAATGGGTTGGACCTCAAGATTGGAGTAGTCCCCAAATCCATGAATTTATCGAACGATTTTTAAAATAGCTTTTCAACTCCAGCCAAAGCTTCTTGAACAAAATCTGCTACAGGAAATTTCTGTTCTTGTTCTTCAAGGAGAGAAACCGTCGAACGTAAAGTAGGATGACGATCAGCAAAAAGCGTACAGCAATCTAAACCCGGTCGAATCGAAGTTTCAAAAGTACCCCAAAATTTCGCTTTTTCAATAATTTCGTCTTTATCATAAGTAATGAGGGGACGAAGAATGGGAAGTTCTGCGACGGAGTTGATAGTTCCCATATTTTCAACAGTTTGACTTGCGACCTGGCCTAAACTTTCCCCAGTAACAAGTGCTTTAGCCTTAAGTACTTTTGCGGCTTCATTTGCAATTCGAATCATCATTCTTCGATACAATAGGGTTCTCACCTTTGGGTTTGTTGCGAGTGCGATTTTTTCCTGAATTTTCCCAAAAGGAATCACATAAAGAGGTTGGGGATCCGGTTGATATTGATTCACGATACGAACAAGGTCCTGAATTTTTTCCAAAACTTCTTCTCCCACAAAGGGTGCCCCATAAAAATGGATAAATGAAGTAGATGATCCTCTCCGTAGGACTTGAATAGCAGCCACGGGTGAATCTAATCCCCCCGACATTAAACTCAGAACACGGGCATTTGAACCTACCGGAAGTCCGCCTTGAGCTCTGATTCGTTCAGTCCAGATAAAGGACTGTTTAAACCGGACTTCAACTCCAAGTGTAAAATGAGGATTTTTTAAATCGACGACGAGAGAAGGGTATTTTTCTTTAATGGCGGAACCTATCCACTGATTTATTTCTGTGGAAGTTTCAGCGAGCGCTTTGTCACTTCGGCGAGATAGCACTCTGAAGGATTGAGGCAGGCCATTTCGGCTTTTATAAATTTCAAACTCCTCTAAGGCCGCTTCTAATAGAGCGGACTTCTCGGTCGTTACTTTTCTCATGGGGCTAAAGCTGGATAATCCAAAAACTCGAGTGAGAGCTTCTTGAGTGGCATCATTCCAATCGGCTTCAACCTCGATTCTTCCGAAGTGTTGCCTGACTATGACTTTGTTTGAAGGATTGCCAGTTCGTTCTATGAGTTTTTTGACATTCGTCATGAGTCGATCTTCAAACCAACCTCGATTGTCTCCTTTTAATGCTATTTCATGATATCGTAAAACGATCGATCGATCGGTCATGGTACACGTGTCCTTTCATTTGCTTGTTCACTGGCTTGTCTGTTTATTTATCTGTTCACTTATTCACTTATTTTTTGAGGCGCTTTCCCATGAGTTTACCCATCAGTTGAATGGAGTCATCCAATGCATGGACTAATGTTTCCACATCATGAGGTTGAATCTGCTCTGATAAGCTGACTCGAATTGTAGAATTTTGAATATCGGCAGAAAAACCCATCGCATTGAGTACGGGGTCAGGTTGGGGCTTTCGAGAGCTGCACGCAGATCCCACTGAAACCAGGCAATGCCTTTCTTCCAGAAGCTTTGCCAAAGGGGCCGCCGGCAATCCTGGAACACTCAGGCTCACAATATGAGGAACTGCTTGAGCAGGGCTATTCCAAAAAACTCTTCCCTCACGAGGAGAGGGTGTGAGCAATTTTTTTGATAGAAGAAGCTCATGAAGTCGTTCTCTCAGACGACGGACATGTTCAAAACTGTTTTTTTGTCGCTCAAGCATTCTTTGAGCGGCGATTTGAAACCCGACGATTAAACCCACATTTTGTGTGCCAGAACGAAACCCGTTTTCTTGTTCTCCACCCCAGATGAGAGGTCTTAATTGATTGGGGATCATATTTTTATTTAAAACAATGAGTGCACCTACTCCTTTAGGTCCTTCAATTTTGTGTCCTGAAATGGAAACTAAATCGATAGCTGAAGGAAATCGTGGAACATCGATTTTCCCAAATGATTGGACTGCATCAGTATGAAATACAGTAAGTGGTACCTGTTTTTTCGCGATTTGTGCGAGAGCCTCTACGGGCAATCGGGTACCTACAATATTATTGACCTGTTGAATACTGACAAGCTTGGTATTTAAAGTAAGAAGTTCTAGATATTTGTCCTCAATGACCTGGCCGGAGGAATCAACAGGAATCCATTGGGTTTCGATCCCAAAATCATGGAGAGACTCGACTGTTTTACGAACAGACGGGTGCTCGGTTGGAGGGGTAAGAACGCGGAGGGTTTTAACGGAGTTTGTGGACTTTGTTTGGGATGGGTTCAAAGTGAATGCATGAGTGGTAATCCCATAAATGGCAAGATTATTGGCTTCGCTTCCGCTTCCAGTGAAAATGACCTGCTCGGGGGATACTTTAAAGGTATCTGCAAAGAAATGGCGAGCCTCTCGGAGCGCTCGTGCCGCTTTATGCCCCCAGAGGTGATTTGACGAAGGATTCCCATAGTCTTCACTGCAATAATATTGAACCGATTTGGCCGCAGCATCGCAACATTTTGTCGTTGACGTGCTATCAAAAAATAGATAGTTGCTCACAGCTATTACTTCTAATGGAGATTGCCTAGGATGCCAAGTCAGTTGAAATCAAACCTCGAGCAAAAAGCTTCGAAGGTGCGGTTTGGGTCGTTATCCTCTTTTCTTCCCCACCTCACTGCCTCTGGAATTCAATTCAGCACGGATCTTCTCGTGCTCCAGGCTTACTCTCAAGACCTTTGGCCACGAAAACTCTTAGAATTGCGTGAAGACGGCCCCCCTCAACCTCAAATGGACTTAGTGATTTGGCCGGAGAGCCCTGAGCAAGTATCTGAAGTCCTCAAATGGGCAAGCCAAGCTAACGTAAGCCTCTATCCTTACGGTGCCGGTTCGGGGGTTTGTGGCGCTACAGTCGCTTCTGAATTAGAAATGCGGCCCCGAGTGATCGTGGATTTAAAGGCAATGAAAAAGGTTCGATCTATTGATCGAAAATCCATGACTGTTTGGGTAGAGGCTGGAATTATTGGGGAAAATCTCGAACGACATTTAAATCAAGAGGGACTGACCTTAGGTCATTTTCCTTCATCGATCTATTGCAGTAGCTTGGGGGGGTATTTAGCGACTCGTTCAGCTGGACAGCTTTCTACAAAGTACGGAAAAATCGAAGACATGGTGCTGTCCGTTGAGTTTGTACTTCCCGATGGGACGATTACCGAAACAGGACGTGCGCCAAGAAGTGCGATGGGGCCAGACTGGACTCATCTTTTAATAGGCACTGAAGGAACACTTGGGTTTTTTACTGCTGCATGTTTACAGATTCATGATCTTCCAGAAGAAAGAATCATGCAGGGATACGGGGTGGCCGATCTCGGATTAGCTCTCGAATTCACTCGTAAACTCATGCAAAGTGGAATTAAACCTGCAGTTTTACGTATTTACGATCCTTTAGAAACCTCACTTACACTTAATTCTGATTTATTAAATCGATGTGGATTTTCAGGTAAAGCCGCTGTTGTGGCAATCTTTGAAGGTCGTAAAAAAATGACTGAGCTCGAAGCCAGGGATGCTCGAGAGCTTGCTGAACGTTTGGGGCTCCAATTTCTTGGACCCGACTTGGGACAGCATTGGTGGGAGCATCGCTACGATGTCTCCTACAAACAGCAATTGATCTTAAGTCATGAGCGAATGATACTGGATACTTTTGAGTTAGCAACGACCTGGGATAAGCTTGAAGGTGTTTATCATGCTGTTAAGGGTGTTTCGGTTGGAATGGGCGTGATTTTGGCGCATTTCAGTCATTTTTACCACACGGGTGCAAATATCTATTTTTCGTTGGTGAGTCATGCAGGCGTGATGACCTCGCCAGTGAAGCGCTATGATGAAATCTGGAATAAAATGCTTAAGGCCGCCTATGAAGCAGGAGCGACTTTAAGTCACCATCACGGTGTGGGTACTTTAAAAAATGAATGGATTCGCCAAGAAAAAGGGCCTTGGATTGAGCTGTTTCGAAAGGTGAAAAATGGGTTTGATCCCGAAAATCGTCTTAACCCCTCTAAAATGGGCCTCTAAGGCGGTACTTCATAAAACTTTGCTTCGATTTCCGGGGGGCGACTCAAAAAGTCCAATCGCTTGTGTCTACTGTCCGGAAATGTGCCGCTTTTCTTGTCCGACAGCAGTCGTGAGTGGAAACGATGCTGTGACTCCATGCAATAAGATGGGATTGCTTTATAAAGAAAAAAAATGGCCAGGACAAAGCGCCCAAGGCGGCCCTTTGTGGCCCATTTATGATTGTACTGGGTGTGGTCGATGCACCGAATATTGTGTTTATGAAATGCCTGTTATGGATCAGCTTTTTGAAGCGAGAAAACTGCATAAATGGGAATTCGCCACGAAAGCGGCCGCTGAGCTTACCGATGAAATCGATCCAGTTGGAGATTTGGCTGACGAATTAGGAGATGAAGATTCCTCTATTCGTAGACTTGAAAAATTTACTAAAAAAAATCAAAATCGAAATACCGGGGTACGAGAACCTCGATCCTTGTTCTTTTTACGCCAAAAAGGCTTTACTGGATCATTAACTTGGGAACCCTGGCTTCATGAGGCTATTTCAGATTCTATTAAAAAGAAACTTTCAGGAAAAACTTGGCTCTTGCATGAGTCAGTTTGGTTGAGTCGACATTTGAATCGGGTTCATGATTTACAAACTTGGATTGAGGCAGCCCGGATGGCAGGACTTCAATTGAAACGACCTTTCGCTCAAGGTCATGATTGTATAGACTGTGGAGGAGAAGGAGCTTACCCTAGGTTATTTCCATCTCAGTCTCTTCAAATGGCTCGGGAGTTTTGGGAACGAGATCAGCACCGTGCAGACGGTATTCTTTGTATGAGTAAACGCTGTGCTGACCACTTTCGTAAAGCTTTGGATTCTCATGTAGCCATCCTAGCTTTTGAAGAACTTCAAAATTAAGTGGGGACAGGCATACATGCAGAGCGACTCTATCCAGACCCTGGTTTTAGTGAATCCCAATGCCCGTAAAGGAAAAATGGGAGAAGAATGGCCCCAATGGGAGAGTCAAGTACTCGAAGCATTGGGAGAGCGAAAAGTCCAAGTCGTCTTCACAACAAAGGGCGAGCACGGTACTCATATTGTCAGAAAAGCTCTTTTGGAGGGCGTTAAAAAAGTAGTGGTGGTGGGAGGGGATGGCACGCTGTCTGAGGCGCTCCGAGGATTCTATGATGATCAGTCTCATCGGATTTCAGATGCCGTTATTTTGCCTTTACCCGGTGGGCGAGGGGATGATTTTTTTAAATCCTTATCTCATAAGCGCTGGAATCAAGTCCGACCGACTTTAGAAGATGGAATTCACCTAATTAAAACAGGGACCCCTTCCCAGATTGATATTGGTGAAATGCAGTGGATGGAGTCACCCCAGAAAAATCAGATTCGGTTTATCAACTCCGTTGGCTTTGGGTTTGCTGGACTCTTAGTGGATAAAGTTCAGAAAAATGCCGGAATATTAGGCAAAATCATGGCAAAAGGAAGTTGGACCTATCGCCTTCAGGGCATTCTTGCATTGATGGAGTATCGATCTCTGGCGGTCCGAGTGAAAGTAGATGGCAAATCTTTTTTTGAAGGCAAAATCTTTTTTGGAATCATCCTGAATGGTCGCTACAGCGGGGGGGGCGTTTGCTGGGAACCTGATGGAAAGTTGGACGATGGACTATTTAATATTTTCATACTTCAGCCTTTCGATACGCAAACACTCGTAAAATGTTTACCAGATATCCTTCGTAATAATTGGGATCATGTCCCAGGAGTCCTTCGCACGAGTGGTAAGCATGTTGAAGTGCGCTTACTCGAAAGTGAATCCAAGCCCCATCCTCTTTTTGAAGTAGACGGAGATATTCTCGAAGCTAAAGAGACGCGAGGCGCGGAATTTCAGATTGCGCCAAAAGAGGTTCGAGTTCAGTCGCTATAGAATGAGGAATAGAGCGGGATGAGGGCTCTGCACGCCCATCTCCTTGCTAGCACCTAGTTCTGAGGGCTAAAAGCACACCGAAACCCGACATCCGCGGACGAGTCAGATGCGGAATTGCTCAGACTCGCAGCGAAGACTCCAGCGCCCGTGCCATCGCTCCAGGAATACTGGAGTTGTCTCGATGACCTCTGATTGTGGAGCCTCGATCTTGCCTATAAAGTGCTGCCAGGCTCTTTTCAATCCATATTCTCGACCCTGACTTGAAGAGGAAGCTTCTGTAGATTGAGAAGATTCTGACGATCTTATCGATGGTGTTGCCACTGGGAGTCTCTGCTCCTGGATTTCCTTCTCACGTTCCTGATAGTAGAATTCCTTGGCCTTCAGATTCATCAGCTTCTTAAGCTGCTTAATAGGAGCGATTAGATCCGAATTTTCGTTCTCAATTCGCTCCCCTTCAAACGAAATCGTACACTCAGATTTTAGGTTCAAGATCTCACTTAATTGGGATGCAGTTTGAGTGGATGAAAACAGCTGTATTAAGTGTGATAATTATTAAACAGTGTATATGGATGTGACATGGTTTGTAACTAGCTATTTTTATTGATATTAACTTAAGCTCCCCCGTAGAAAAACAATACTCGTTATTTTCTATACAGTATTTCTTGGGTGCTGCCGATACGTACTATAACATCTTAATAAAGGGGTATTGTGTATGATTAATTGGCAAGAGTTGAAGCATATCCATGTAATTCGCAAACTTGAAGAGATTCTTGCCCAATGGTTTGATACAGATATCTTTTTTGTCGATGAGAGAGGTCAAATTAGGAATCACGACCTCGCTGATTATAAACATAAAGAATTTAAGAATCCTTTATCTGCCGTTTTTCTTAAAAAAGAGAAGGGTCGTGAAGTTTTATTTAAGGCGTTTGCCGATGCTAATGAAAAAGTATTTCAAGGGGATGAGCACCGTCTAGTATTAACTGGTCCTGCTGGGGTAGAGAAGATTCGGGTATCTCGCATTAGTGTAGAGAATGATTTTTTAGGAAGTGTGATTGCTTACTCTTATTTAGAGAATGAGCTTTCAGAAGAGGCCAAATCGAAACTCAAAGCGACCTGTGAGGCGTTAGGTGCGGATGGAAACGGGTTTAGTTCTAATCCCTCTCATTTTCGAGTTTTAACGGATGCTCAGAAAAAATATTTTTCTGAACTTGTCGATCTCGTAGCGCAGGAAATCGTCACCTTTCATACAGAGATCAGTAAACGAGAAGAAAGAATCAATGCTCTCAATAATCAATTAGAGAATCGTTATAGCTACGATTCCATGATCGGCAAATCCAAACCGATGCAAGAACTTTATGGTCTGTTAGATAAAATTAGAAACTCAGAGTCCACCGTTTTGATTCAAGGCGAAAATGGAACAGGAAAGGAATTGATCGCACGCGCAATTCATTATAATTCGCCTAGAAAAGATTCGCAGTTTACCACTGTGAACTGCTCTGCTTTTAATGAAAATTTGTTAGACAGTGAGCTTTTTGGTCACGTGAAGGGTTCTTTTACGGGTGCCGTGAAAGATAAAAAGGGGCTATTTGAAGCCGCTCATAATGGAACCTTATTTTTAGATGAAATTGGAGATATGGCGCTATCCATGCAAGTTAAACTTCTTCGTGTACTCCAGGAAGGAACCCTCACTCCTGTAGGTGGAATTGAACAGAAGAAGGTGGATGTTCGAGTTGTTGCGGCTACTAATAAAGATCTAAAAGAGATGATGGAAGACGGGCTATTTCGTGAAGATCTCTATTATCGTATTAACGTGATTAATCTCATGGTTCCTCCTCTGCGTGATCGTAAAGAAGACATTCCTATTTTGATTGATCATTTCATCAATCGAGGTTGCAAAGAGAAGAACTTACTCATTAAAACCTTTGGTAAGCGGACCATGGAGAAAATTTTTGATTATCCATGGCCGGGAAACATCCGAGAGCTGGAGAATGAAGTTGAAAGGCTTATTGTACTTTCAGGAGAGGATCAGAAAATACCTGTTGAGCTTTTGTCCCAAAGAATTCGTGATTTTGGGGATTCTTCAAAAGCGCAAGGAGCACGAGTCGTAGGAAAGCTTAAGGATTCTTTAGAAGAGTTGGAAAAGACGATGATCCGTGAGGGCTTGCGCCGAACCAATTGGAACAAGAGCCGCCTTGCGAAGGAACTCGGAATTTCTCGTGCGGGATTGATTATGAAAGTTGAAAAATATAATCTCGATAAACGGAGGATCCCCAGGCCCGGCATCAACAAAGCGGCGTGAATAAACTGACTTAAAGACGTCTCACTGTCATAAAACTTGCTAGAGCAGATAGCTCAATGGTAGCTACTTATACCGTGAGCTATAGCATCTTTTTACGCAAATTTCCTATTCTTCTCGGGAAATTCTGCACGATTTACCTTCCGATCATTCTTTTCCTTATTTTTGGGAAACTTGTACAGGCACAGACTGCTCATCGTGAATACCTTTGTCCTCATTTTATTATTATAGGAAATCTCAATCCATCACTCTCTGACGTAGAGAGGCGTCTCATTTGTGGGGATCCAGAGGTAAATTCTAAAATACCTAATGAAGGATGGAGAACAATCCCTGCTACTCAAGCAAAATATAATTTCACGAATTTTATACAACGACGTGGGTACCTTCATCCTATTTTTCATATGCCCACTTTGGCGCAACCTGAATTGATTGTGGAATTGGGACAAAAAACATTAGTCAGTCGGATTATAGTCCAAGGGGCAGGAGATGCTGTCAAAATAGAGCGAAAGCGAAAAGTCATGGGCGAGCCTTTGACACCGGCACTTCTTGATATTTTAGAGAAATGGACTCTCGAACAATTAAATCATGCCGGTTATGCATGTCCTAAAGTAAAGAGCCAAGGAGATTCGGATACTGGAGAGGTTATTATCCAGGTGAATACGGGTGCTTTACAATACATAGCGACAGTGACTCGAGACGCTATTCCTGGGATGAATCAAGATGCATTGGCTCGATATGATGCTTTTCAAATAGGCAGGAGTTTTTGGAAATTTGATGGAGAACTCCTGACTCTCACTAGCAATCGGATCGCATCTGTTGGGGTAGTGGAGAGTGCTCATTTTACGAGACGCTGTGAAGGAGATCAAGTTCATCTGAATGAAGAGATTATTGCGGGTGCTCCAAGACTTCTAATTGGAGGGGTAGGAATGAATACTGAAGGATTATTGAATGGAAAAGTTTCATGGAGAAATACTCGGTTAGGCTCAATGGGTTCCCTTTTAGATGTAACAGCGGCTGGATCGGCGAAGCTTCAATCTCTTGTAGGTTCCTTGAATTATTATTTTTTACCTTATGTGAGTCGATACTCATTGAACCCATTGCTTCAATTCAGTCATGATAATGAAGAGTATTTTGAAACTCTCGCTGCAAGAGGGCAATTGGGGATTTCAACTACCCAAGATTTTAATGAAGTAGGTACTTCGTTTTTTTTCGGACCGACATTGGATTTTTTTAGTACTCTTCGTGGAATTGGACCTCCAAATTCACATTTACTTTCTCTGGAAACTAATATCAATCTGAAGAGCCACGAATATGAATACTATATCTCTAACCCGAGGACGGGTTATGCAATCGGTTTTACTCTCGATATTAACGATAGAAATTTTTATTCAAATATTTCAGCTCAAAGGTTTAATTTGACAGGGGAAGCTCTTTGGAATGTAAATAATTATGATCCGCCCTTGTGGATATTAGGATTTAGAGCGGGTTACTCTACTGTAGTTACCGGTGAGGTTGCGGGTCAAAGTAGTGCTCTTCCGGTCAGCTTTTTGAAATTCCTAGGTGGTTCAACAAATTTACGTGGCTTTGGCCGTCAGGAACTTCCTTTAAATGGAATAGGTGGCTTGACCTCTGGATTCTTGGATTTGGAAGCAAGATTGACTCATACCCTTCCTTATAATTTTGATCTCATCTTTTTTTTAGATGTCGGGGCAATTGGGTCTCGTCCCAGCGTTTTAGATTTGCCTATTTATTGGTCGCCAGGATTGGGTTTGAGATGGGGATCTCCGATCGGTGTGTTAAGAACAACTCTTGCACACGGATATAGCAATTTGAATCCCAATCATTTGCAATTCTATTTCAGCTATGGAGAAGAGTTTTGAGAAAAGTTCGATTATTTTTTGGGCGCCTTGTAGCGCCGATTTTTACCTTTTTTGGACTTATTTTAGTCCTTCTAGCGGTTTTCGTGGGGGCATTAATGATTTGGCCCCAGCTCATAGTGAACCCCTATTTTCTGAAACTTGCGACAAAAGCCGCTGCAAAGCATGGAATTGAAATTCATTGGAATTCAATAAACATTCAAATTGATTCGTTGGCATTACTTCGAAAGAAGTTCAATTTCAAATTCACCGGGCTTTGTGTGGCGATTAAAGAAAAGGAATTTTCAGGTTGTAGCTCGGACGCTAAAATATCTCTAACCGCTAGTTTCTCTAGATTCAAACCTCACCTTGTAGATTTGGGTCCTATAGAGATTTCTCAGTTTCAATGGAATTTGTTTCAAGACAAAGAAAAAATAGATGGAATTCTTAACGTAAAAACAAAAAATAAAAAATATAGAGATCAAAGTGGATTTCAGTCGTTAGCTCAAGGGAGTTTTGAGGGAGCAGGAATTGTAAATTTACCGGATCGTTCTCGATTTAAGATGAGTGCGCTCGTAGATTTCAATAAAAATGAAAAAAATAGAATTCAAATGGGATACGCTGGGGAGCTTCATTACTCAAAGCAACGTTCTCGGGCTGTCCTTTATATGAAAGGGTTTGCGACGCAGAATCAACTGGTCAGTCGAATATCAGGGGAATTGAATCATTTCAGTTCACAGGTTCCTCGAATCGTATTGAATGATTGCCATTTAAAATATGAAAAGCAACCCCCCTTGAGTGCGCTGGAAGGTTTTAAGGAAACAAATGAGAAAGGGCAGTTACAAGCAAATTGTCCGGTTCTATTCAAGATCCCTGTTCCTCCTTCTCCTTTGAATGATTTAAACGTACCCACTGAATTAGGAGGCGTGATCGGTACACATTTAACTACTTCACAATTTCCGCCATCGAGCGATTCAAAAATTGTGGGGACGATTGGACTCAAACTCAATCCGATTTTATCACCTTTTTTTCACGGACAGGGAGAACTGAAGGCGAACCTATCGGGAATTATTTCTGACTTCCCCAATGCATGGATAGCTGAAGCCGAAGTGGGCCTTAATGTCAGAGTTCCTTATTTTCAAAATGTCGTGGCAAGGTTACAACATGGACCGTGGGCCGTTCCTGCTCCCTTTCATGTTTTGAATGGAATGGCTGACTTACGATTGGATGGCAAAACGACTTTAGATCAAAATTTTAAGCAGGGTAAATTTCCATTTAAATTTCAAACGCTCTTGAATTCTAGAGCTCAGAAATTGGATCTAAAGGGAGATGGTGTTTTTACTTTAGATCAAAATAAAGGGAAAACAGCTCCAGATCTTCAGTTTGATTTAGTTCTTTCGAACGTTGCTTTAGAATTGCCGCGCTTAGATTGGTCTGCACCCCCTCCACTTTTTCCGGATTCTAGGATTCGTCAATCTATAAAAACTATAAAAAATGTTGAATCTCAAAAAAGCCATTCTGCATTTCATTATCAGCTTACGTTTCATACGGATCCCAAGCAGCCTGCGAAAATAATCAGTAACTTAGCTCAATCTCCTATCCCTGTTCGGATAGATCTCAAGATTGGGGACTCAACCCCCCTTCAAGGGATAATAAAAATAGATGGATTTCCTACCGAAGTTTTTAGACGTCAAGCAAAAATAGACCATTTTTTACTAGGTCTGTCATCTCCCTCTCAAGAAAGTACTATTTATGGCTTGGTAAGCGTCAATTATGCGGATTATCTCATTATTATAAAAATAGATGGGACTTTGGATAAACCTCAGATTCATTTAAGCAGTGAGCCATCTTTGCCTGAAACTCAGTTGATTGCAGTTCTTCTTTTTGGACGTCCTTTAGACGAACTTGATTCTGATCAAGGAAACTCAGTGGGGAGTACTAGAGCAGCCTTAACTGATGGCGCTATTGGACTTGCGTCTTTCTATGTACTGGCTTCGACACCGATTGAAAGTGTAGGCTATGATCCCACTACAGGACAGGTTATGGCGAAGGTCAGATTAGGTGATGGAACTTCTTTGAATCTAGGTAGAGATGCCGATTCATCTAAAGTAGGCATTCGTAAGCGCTTAGGTAAGTTTTGGACGATTGAAACTTCTGTGGGGGCTAATGCGACTCGTACGGGAGAAGTTGCTACTGCCTATTTGCAGTGGAGTCATAGGTATTAAAAATCTAATGAGTATTTATAATAGTAAAAAATGAGGATCTCTTTTAGAATTATAATCTATGGACTTATTTTTAAGTGATCAGATTAAATTCTATTTTAAACATGCTCCTTCATTTCAAGTTAAGTTTCGATTTGTATTTTACCTTTCTGTCTTATTTTTAGTTCTTTCAAGTACCCATGCGATGGCCTGGCCATTTAATTTTAGGACTGATCCTCAGGAAAACCTTCTGAATGCCATTGGGGCAGGGGACGTTAAGAAAGTAAAAGAGCTGTTATCTCAGAAAGATCTACAACCTGCGTTTGATTTTAAAAAGGTGAATTCAAAAACGGCTAAGAAAGATACCCTTCTTAGCTTTGCAGCCCGAAAGGGTAATGCAGAGATCGTCCGTCTTATTCTTAAGTCTGCTCCTGATCCTGATTTTCAAGTCAAAGAGGATGGTACAACTCCTCTTTATATTGCAGCTCAAGAAGGGCATATAGAAGTAGTGAAAGCGCTCTTATCATCGGGAGCCAAGCCCGATTTGGCCATGACAGACGGAGCAACTCCTCTTCTTATTGCAGCTGAAAATGGGCATGTGGAAGGAGTGAAAGCGCTCTTATCAGCGGGGGCTAAGTCAAATTTGGCCCTGACAGGCGGAGGAGTCACTCCTCTTTATATTTCAGCTCAAAACGGGCATCTGGAAGTAGTGAAAGCACTCTTATTAGCGGGAGCCGAGCCCGATTTGGCTATGACAGACGGAGGAGCAACTCCTCTTTATGTTGCATCTAAAGAAGGGAATGTGGAAGTAGTGAAAGCACTATTAGCAGGTGGAGCCAAGCCCGATTTGGCTATGACAGACGGAGGAGCAACTCCTCTTTCTATTGCATCTAAAGAAGGAAATGTGGAAGTAGTGAGGGCGCTATTATTAGGTGGAGCCAAGCCCGATTTGGCCATGGCAGGTGGAGCAACCCCTCTTTATATTGCAGACCATTACAAGCAATCGAACATTTTTGATGAATTGTTGAAAAGTGGTCGGTTGAATTTAAATCAAGAAATCAAAGTGGCTATTCAGTTTGGAAACACAAGGCTTGTAAACCGGCTGAAGGCGATTCGAGAGTTACGAGTTGCCCAGTGCAAGAAAAAGCATATGAAATCAGAAAAAGGGATCTCTATTTTAGCAAAGAATCTAGAAAATATTGCAGAAGCCGATTTAATCCAGAAAGTGAAGCAATGCTATAATATTATTTTGGTTAAAAAAGCATTGCTTAAATCTCGGGAGCAAAAAAATAAGCAAGTCCAGCAATTTGAAACTCAATTGCATCAACTCAAGGAAAAAGACGGTTCTTCTTCACTCGAGAAGCAGAAAGCCCTGAAGGCACAGCTTGAAAAAACAAAAACGGAATTGTCAAACTTAGAGAGCGATACTCAATGTCCTCTGTGTATGGATTGTCTTTTTGAAAAAGGTAAAATCATTTCACCTTCGTGTGGACATTTGCACTGCAAGGATTGTTTTAAGAGACTCTTTATCTCCTCAAGCGAATCAAATCCTGCTGCAGCTTCTGATCCTGTATGCCCCTTATGCAGAGGCGAGCTGTGTGGAAAAACCTCACTTGAAATCCTGACTCAATTCAATTCTCCTGATTCACCTCAGTCAGAAAATGAGGAGTGTCTGTCTGAGGAAATAGTTTCTGGTCGTAGCGTGAAGGAAGGGGCTTCTGGGACTTCAGATCCTCACAGTTCATCTTCTCCTGCTCCGACCTCTGGGGCAAGTCATCAGTCTTGGGATGCGCGGTAGGTCTAACTCATTATAAGTCTTGGCGGTTGGCATTCATAGGTGCTACCTCAAAAACTCCAATTTCGCGTGATTGAAGAAGATCTGCCCTGCAGAATGGACAACGTGTCTCAGAGTTTTGAGACTCCCCCATTGGCCGAAGATCGTCGTTGTTCAGGAGCTGCTCGAAGCAACTTTTGCAGAATTTATGGTTGCATCGGGTGACTACAACCCATTGTCTCTGGCCATTTTGATCTGACTCGGAGAACTCATTCAGACAAATGGGGCAGGAATCACCTTGAACCTCGTCGACCATTCTTTGCTCGACAGGACCAGGAGGCAAGCTGATCTCTCGTGCTTCGATCTCTCGCTCCATAATTTGACCATGACAAATTCTTTTCATACCTGAACGACACTGACCATCTTCTATCCAATCAACCACAAAGCCTGTGCAGATCCCGACTACACACCCTAACCCACATTCTAGAGGAATCACCTCATACAGCAGATTTGCACAACCTAATCCTTGTAAATAGCTCATGCAACCACCTAAAGCTATGCTTGTCCCCAAACCTAATTTCGTCCAGTACTTCGCTCTAGAAATGATATGAGAAACGTCTCGATTCAAAATCTGCCTGCCCTCACGGTCGACAATTTCTGCGCGGGTGATCGGTTTTTGTTCAGGTGCTGCCTGAGTGGCGATTGGACAGGACACAAGCAAGATCCAAGTTGTCAAATGAGTCAATAATTTTTCTTTTTTCATAAATCGTTTTTCTCAAGGTTTTAATTAAGTAATAGGAGGTTAAGCAAGGAGTAGGCCGGCATCCCGCTATGGAAAAGTCTTTCCGACGATTCCAATAGAAATTGTCAATAACTACATATATTTAATTGATATTTAAAAATAAATAGACGAGCCTATAAAGTGTCCAAGCAATAGGCATTTGTTGAGAATATAGATTTGAAGCATTTTTTACAAAATTTAAGCTTATTGGTTTACATTCTTAAATTAAGATGTATTAATAAGGAAAAGGAAAAATACAAAAAAAGCTCATCACTCAGAAATAGAGTGATCAACATGGGGGAGTTTATGAATTCCATAAAGTATTTGATGCTTACTATGAGTATTTTTATGTTGGCATTTACAGCCTGTTCAACAGTGACCATTCGAGATAAGGGAACTAAAAAAATCGCTTCCAATCCAACATATGAGTCTAGCGAGGCTTTCTTTTTATGGGGATTAGTAGGTGAGAAGCATATTGATGTCACTAAGATTTGTGGAAATATGCCAGCTCAACAGATTCAAGCTCAACGAACTTTTGTTGATGGATTTCTGGGGCTAATTACTTTAGGTATCTATATGCCCAGAAGTGTAAAAATTTGGTGTGAAAAGGAGAAACAGTCATGAGTAAATTAGGGGGCATGATCGGACTGGCTTTGTTGATGTCACTTTTTTCTGGCTGTTCTACCATTTATTTTGAAAATGGATCCAGAGTATCTCAAAATCTTGAGTATACTGAATGGCATCACGATGGGATTTTTGAATTGGTTGAATTTAGTGATCCTGTCAATATGAACGAGCGATGTGACGGAAAATCTTGGACGGCAATACGAGTTGAGGAGACGTTTATTCAAGGTCTTATTAGCGGAGTTACATACAGCTTATATAATCCGTGGGACGTAGCTTACTCCTGTCAAAAATAGAAATTTAAACTTTTTTAGACAGACTTTCTTCAATTTTTTGAACGATGGCAAGATGCTCGGGGATGCCTATCTGTTTTCCCACTTCGGAAATAGGAACGGGTTTGTAAGGGGGTAGGCATTCATTTTTGAGCTCTTTGATTCTCTTTGCCGCTTGAAGAACAGTTTCCGCTGATAAGGTTCCTTTTTCTAATGCTTTTGCCAGAGCTTCATAAGCGGAACGAGCCGCATTTTCTGAGCGATAAATGAGCATGTCGCAGCCGGCCTCAAGTGCCATTCGTGGGGCATCTTCAGCCCCGAAGTGATCTGTAATTGCTTTCATTTCAAGATCATCGCTAATGATTACTTTTTCAAACCGGAGTTGCTTTCTCAAAATATCCTGAAGAATGAATTTCGAAAGTGTCGCCGGAAGTTTTGGATCTAGCTTGGGATTGAGAATATGGGCGGTCATGACCATGGAGCACTTTGATTTAAATGCTTTGAGAAAAGGTTTAAACTCTCGATTTTGTAGCACCTCCAATGAAGTATCAATGCGAGGCAGCGCATAATGAGAGTCTGTGTTGGTGTCTCCATGCCCTGGGAAATGTTTAACACAGGGCTGTACGCCGTTGACAAGATGTCCACGAACTACGGCAGTAACCAATTTTGAGACCTGTTCTTCATGATTTCCATAAGAACGATTGCCAATCACAGGGTTTTTCGGATTGGTGGCTATGTCTGCAACGGGGCAAAAGTTCAGATTGATGCCGACTGCTTTGAGTTCTTTAGCGATGACCTCTGCGATTTCAAATGTGTATTTGGGCGAGTCCATGGCACCGATCGTGGCGGCATCAGGGATTCTAGTAAACCCCCTCTTAAATCTTTGAACCCTCCCTCCTTCGTAATCCACGCTCACCCACCGAGGAGAATCTGATTGACACTCTTGAATTTGATTAGTGAGTTCGGCGATTTGTCCGGGATTTTCAAAATTCTGAGAAAATAAAATCACGCCCCCAATTCCAACTTGAGAAATAAAGGTAGATGTTTGCTCGGAAAGCTCCAATCCAGTGAAGCCCATGATAAACAGTTGCCCTAAACTACGATGTGCGTCTTTTTTTAGCGTCATGTCTTATTTTACCAGATTTGATGATACCCTATTTTTTTTATAAACGCTCGTTCAGAAAAGGCCTAGTCACGCCGATGAGTGATTTGAGGTCCTATGAACGCGATCGAAAAAGGTCAATTCGTTATTTATGTCGCCTATGCTCTTGTGGGGGGTGCTGCCTTCATTATTATGCGCATGGTGCTTGAGGAGCAAGAATCTCGTGCCGCACAGGAGAACTTAGCAGATCTTCGCGATCGTCAATCCAGCAATCCATTAGTTAAATTATTAAGACCCATATTTACTCAATACATTGTTCCCATTGTTCGTGGCAAGCCCTTCTGGGATAATAAAAGGAAGGAATTTAGAAGAAGAATTATTGCTGCGGGGCTTAGAGATGAACTTACTCCCGACGAATTTATTTCATTCAAAGTGCTGTTAATCATAGTTTTCCCATTTATTGGTGGTGTATTGAATGCAGGCGGCTTCATCGATTTAGCTTGGTATTTGATTTTAGGTTCGGGAGTTCTGGGGTGGTTTTACCCAAATATTTGGGTAGGAGGACGAGTTGAAAAGCGACAGAAGCAGATCATTCGGGCCATGCCTTTTATTGTTGATCTTTTGGCTCTATCTACCGAAGCGGGACTTGATTTTGTAGGAGCCATTGGAAAAGTAGTTGAGAAGGCTAGGGCCAGCCCATTAGTGGAAGAGTTTGGCCAGCTTTTAAAAGAAATTAAAGTGGGATCATCAAGACAAGAGGCGCTGAGGGAGATGGCTGCCCGTATTTCGATGGCAGAAGTGAACTCATTTGTAGCAATTTTAATTTCGGCAGATCAAATGGGCGCATCTATTGGAAAAATATTGCGCCAACAATCTGAACAGATTCGGTCAGAACGAATGCTCAGAGCTGAAAAGGCGGGCGCTGCTGCGGCGCAAAAGGTTATTATACCCTTAGTTTTCTTCATCTTACCCGCTGTAATGCTGATGATATTTGGCCCGTTCATTTTGGGTTACATTTATCCTAATGGCACGTAATAAATATAAAATGATGAATAAAAATCGTTCCGTCAAAATCCAATCTATCAAAAATCAAACATGGATTGCCGATGAGTGCTATGTGGCAGAGTCCTTTTACGCCCGATTTAGAGGATTAATTGGAATGGGTCTCCTAGAGCCTGGACAAGGCTTATGGTTGACTCGGTGCAATAGTATTCATATGTGGTTTATGAGTATTTCGATTGATGTCGTTTTCATGAAAAAAGTAGTGATGGCAGATGGGCGTGTTCGATGGAGTGTTACTTCAGTGCGGGAAAATATACGTCCTTGGAGGATTTTGCCTCTGGGAGATGGAAAGGCATCAGAAACTTTAGAGTTATCCTGCGGAACGATTCGACGTTGTGACATACAAATGGGAGATTTATTGTGTACAAGTTAACAGTGATATCAGGTCCGAATCGTGGAACAAGCTATGCTGTTCAAGAGGGCGAGCTTTCAATTGGGCGACAGACCGGTAACACAATTGTTTTACAATCTTCAAAAGTGTCTAAAACGCACTGCGTTTTGCTTGTTAAAAATGGTGAAGTTGTAATTAAAGATCAGGGAAGCTCTAATGGCACTTTTATCAATGGGACCCTCACCAAATTAAAAAAGTTAAAAACCGGTGATCGAATCAGCGTGGGTGAGTATGTTTTTGAGTTGGTAGCACCTTCTCAGCGATCGCCAAAGGCAGCTCCAGTTACGAATGCTTTTGGTAATTCATTTCAAATTCCAGGTGTAAAGCCTATAAATTCGATGCCTGGAATGAACTCCATAACGGCTCCAGCCAATCAGCCACCCAAAGATTTGAAAGAAAAAGTGATCTGGGCATTCGAACATCAATTGATGCCCATCTTTTATGGGTTAAATACTAAGAATCAATGGAAGATGATTTGTATCGGGATTTTTGCGGTTTATCTGATTGCCAATTTAATCATCAGTATTTACCCATTGATGGAGTCGAATCGTACAGATGTGATTAAAGAAATTGGACGAAGAGCCTCTTTTATGGCTCGGCAAATCGCTGAACGAAATTCACCCTATATCGCCGCACATGCAGAAACGAAGACGGATCTCGGTATGATAGAAAATGCAGAAGGTGTGCGAATAGCCGTGTTGATTGATTTGGAAAATAGAATTATTGCTCCAAGCGCCAAGATGAATCAGTATTTGTCTTCGGGAGATGAAGCGGTATGGGCAACGAAGGCCCGAGATATGTTTCGCGCGGGGAGAGAGACTGGGTTTGTACGTGAAACGGATTCCACTACATTAGTGGCCATTGAGCCTGTTAAAATTCTCAGTCCGACTTTGGGAAAAAATGTAGTTGTTGGAATGGCTTTAGTTTCGATTGATACGGGTTTGGCAACGCCGGATCTAGGTGGGATGGGGGTCATTTACTCCGAGGCACTCATTATGACAGGGGTTTTAGGTCTGATTCTTTTATTTATTCTTTATAGAATAACATTAAAGCCTTTCGAGGTTTTAAATGAAGACTTAGACAAAGCCCTCAAAGGAGAGATCACGCAGGTTTCACGAGAATTCAAGTTTGAAGAGATGAACCCTCTTTGGGATATTATCAATTCGGCTATTCAACGTATTCCGAAATCAGATACCAACTTAAATGGAAATTTAGGAGGAATGGCAGATCTTTCTCGGTGGGTGGAAGACTGCATAAGTCCACTGAGAATGCTTGGAGGTATTATTAAATTCGGATTAGTAATTTTCGACTCTGAACAGAAAATTGTCTATTTAAATTCTGCGTTCGAAGAAATTAGTGGCATTCGAGAAGAGGGCGCAATTGGACGTCAGATGTCTGACGTGGCAAGGGATCAGGCTATGGGTGTGTTTACGAATGATATTTTAAGCCGTGCACCCATGTCGGGTGAAGGCGTGAGTGAAGATTTTGATTTTTCAGGAACCAGCTACAAAATGTATGCGGCAGCTTTTGGGCAAATGGGGCATCCTACTAAAGGTTTTATACTCGCGTCTATTCGAGTGGAGCCTTAAATTAAAAAGTAAGATGAAGGAATGAAATGGGAAGTGCTTTAAAATTTAAACAAACGAATTTACCGCGACAATCGGGGGAACTAGCTCGTTTTAAAGTAGTTCAGGGGCCCGATTACGGAGCCGTTTATATTTTAAATGCAAATAAAGCAACAATCGGAAGGGGCGAAGAAAGCGATATTATTCTTTTAGATTTAAAGGCATCCCGACTTCATGCAGAAATGACCGCTACAACAGGGGGTTGGAATATTAAAGATAAGGGGAGTGCAAATGGACTTCTCTATAATGGGAAAGCTACTCGTGAAGCAAATCTCAAGATAGGGGACACGGTAGTGATTGGAGAGACGACACTGGAGTTTATTACTGCCGATGCTGCCACTTTGATGTTAGTCGCTCCCCCGAGAAGCATAGAGCAGGTTCAGATTGAACAAAAAAACGCCGAAGTTCGAAAACTGAGTCTAAGTAGTTTTGAGCTTCCTGGCGGAGTTGCGAGCACTGTTCAAACTAAAAAAGGAAGGACTATTCTCATTGCGGCTGGAGTGGCAATTGTCGGGTTTCTGATGTTCGGAACGGATAGTAAACCTAAGAAAACGTCATCTAACAAAAAGAATCTGAGCTCAAGTCAGGATTTAGCGTCATTTTTACCCCAATCTGAGACGCCTAAGGATGCAGAGGCTATTTTTAAAGAAGGGTTTCGAGAGTACTTGGCTGGAAATTACACTCGGGCTCGTATTCAATTTGAAACTGTGCTTCAGATTTCTCCGACTCATGCATTAGCTACGCTTTACCTTGAAAATTGTAATCAAGCTGTTGGAACGGAGGTTAAGTTTCATTTAGAATATGGGAAAAAATCATTTCAAGCTGGAAAATTAAGAGATGCGCGGGCTCATTTTGAAAGAATTATGCGTCTACTTTACAAAGATCAGTCAAATCCAGCTTACATTGAGGCTAAAGAACAATTTGAAAAAGTCTCAAAAATCATATTAGGAGAGGGAGAAGGCAAATGAGCGTCAATTCCATCCTCACTCTTCTAAAAGACGGAGCAGTAGTTAAAGCATTTCCCGTGCAAGAAGAGATGTCATTGGGGCGGGCGGACGGATGTACCATTCGTTTGGACGATCGTGCCATCTCAAGACAACATGCACTCTTTCGTGTAGTGGGAGGGGATGTTCAAGTTGAACAAAAAAGTGAATTCGCACCGCTCGTAGTGAATGGTATTGAATGCACAAGTTCTGTATTGAAGGACGGAGATACTATTTCCGTCGGACCGTATATGATTCGTTTCTCTAAACAAGATCACCAAATTTTTCAAAAATCTGAAGGCATTCTACCGGTACAGCCAGTCAGCTCTGACCCAGAGCCCATACTACCAACAGAAGGGAGTGATCACTTAGGAATAGGAGAGAATGAGTCCGTTCAAGAAGCGGTTCCCTTAGAAACAAGTCTTGAGCAGAGTGCGGAGCCAGAAGGATTTCATAATGGGAGTTCTGAGAGCCTAAATTCTGTTCCACAGCTTGATCTTTCGGGAGACTCAAGCGGAGAAGATCCCATGGTTATGCTGGACGAAGATGGCAAAACTAAGGTGACTCCGCTTGCAAAGGTGACCGTTAAACTTATTTTTAAACCAGGCATGGCCAATGTAGAAGAGTATGAACTAACAAAGGATAGCATTACTCTTGGACGCGGAAAAGATTGCGATATTGTGCTAACCGATAAAAAATCATCACGCAAAAATTCGATGATTCAGAGAGCCGGTTTAGAGTTCATGATTAAGGATTTGGAATCAGCTAATGGCACCTTTGTAAATGGTGTGAAAGTTAAGGAACAAGCGCTTTCTGGTGATGATATTGTTCGAGTGGGTAATGTTGAGTTTCAATTTAAAGCGATGAGTACTGATTATATGGCCAAGGAAAAAGATCTTTTTTCCTTACCAAATGAATCCATTGACTCCATGGAGAGTCTCGGGAATGGTGATTTTGGCGCTCCATCAGAAGTTATGGCAGAAGTCGCGGCAGAAGTCAGTGCGGCAGGAGTTAGTCCGGTTCCAGAGCCTTCACTGAGTGGTCTCGGTTTTGGAGGAGTTCCAGGATTGGATGGCCAAACTGGAAGTAATAATAAAAATAAGACACTTTTGGAGAAGTTTAAAACCCTACCGAAAAGGACTCAAATTATTGTCGGAATAGTTGCAGTAGTTGCTGCATATTCGATATTTACTTATGATGATACTACTTCAATAACAAAAAGCACAAAGTCTTCTAAGTCCGCAAAGGCTGTAACTGGAGAGAAGGGTCTTGGTACGTTTGAAAGTCTGTCTGCGGAACAAAAACGGTTTGTTGAAAATCAACATAATTTGGCCTTCGATTATTACAAAAATAAGGAATACGATAAGTCATTGTTTGAAATTCAAAAAATATTCACTTTAGTTTCTGACTATAAAGATGCTCGAGAAATTGAACGTTATGCAAAAGAAGGTAAACGTAAACTCGAGGCATTAGAAGAGGAACGTCAAAAGAAATTAGAAGAAGAGCGTTTGAAAGCTAAAGTTGCTCAACTGATAGATGAAATAAAAATTCAGATGGATCAAAAACACTACGATCAAGCTAAAGAGCTTTTTTCTCAAGTCATTGCGCTGGATCCTGAAAATTCTGCTATCTCAGCTTGGCGCAAGGAAATTGACAGTTATGAAGAGGAACTCCGGCAAAAAGCGCTACAAGAGCAAGTAAAAAAAGAAATTAGCAAGCACGCTTGGGAAGTCTATCAGGATGCGCTCAGTCTGAAGAAAAAGAGAAAATATCATACTGCAATTAATACTGCTGAGAAAATATTAGATATGGGCTCCGTGGACAAGAAGTTAATTGCTTTGGCCAAGAAGGTAATTAATCAATGTTTATATATTATTAAATCACTGAGAGACCCCCTCTTGTTGCAAGCAAAGAAATTGGAAGAAGAAGGTTCATTTTTAAAAGCATATTCGCTGTATATGAAGGTGACTCGAGTTGATCCCCATCATCCAACGGCCTATTCTGGAATTAATAGAATCAAAGGGATTCTTCATGAGCGCGCAAAATCAATCTATACAGAAGCTGTTCTTGCGGAAAGTTACAGTGACTTTGCAACTGCTCGAAAAATGTTTCAAGAATGTTTGGCTACCGCGCCTGTTGATGATCTTTATCATGACCGAGCACAAAGAAGGTTAGCACACTACTTTGGAAATGATGCATTGTATTCACAAGATGCGAGTGTTCCAGCAGACCCATCTCGGAATCCAGCGGGTGATGGAACTCAGTCAGACTCACGACCCCAAGATACTTCTAACTCATTGCCCTCTTCTCAAGATCAAACTTCCTCGACTCCACCTTTGCCTTCTCCTTCTTCATCTCCCCCTTCTCAAGATCAAACTTCTTCACCTCAGACGCCTTCGCCTCAGACTCCTTTGTCTTCACCCGGAGTTCCTAATCCATGAGTTTACGCCAAGGTAGTCTTAAAGCACGGGCAGTCTCGACATTTCTTACGCAGGGGAATCGTCCCGGTCAAGAAGATCACTTAATTGTGGATCGAGAAAAAGGTATTTTTATTATTGCCGATGGTTTTGGAGGGCCTATTCCTGGAGCGCAAGCGGCAAAAGCAGCTTGTGATGGAATTCGAGGTTTTTTATTTAAAGAGGCGGGAGATCGGGATGCTACCTTTCCATTTGTATTAAGGACATACTTCTCTCTTGCGGGAAATGTTCTTTTTAATTCCCTCATTTATGCAAATAGAAAATTGATTGCTCTGAATAAAGGAAAAGATGTTCATGAGCGAGGGGGTGCATCCGTTTTAGCAGGCTATATGGATGGAGATTTGCTTGCTCTCGCAAATGTAGGTTTATGCAATGCTTGGCTCTTGAGAGAGGGTTCTGCTGTTCAGTTGGTGATGCCAAGAAACTTTGGGCAACTCTGTGATCCATTTCAATCCGAGATACCGGAAGAACTACGCGTACCCCTCATTGCGTTAGGAATGAGTGTAGATCTTGAGCCTGAAATTGTAGAGTATCGGATTAAACCCAATGATTGGCTCATTTTGGCGACGGATGGAATTCCGCGTCATGCACAAGCTGAAATTCTAAATATTCAACAAATAAGACTTAATCCTGATAGCGCGATTCAGCAGATCAACTCAGTGTTAGGTCATCTGAATTATAGTGATAATGGAGCAGTATCAGTCATTATTTTCTAATAAAAAGCATAAAAATCTTTAATTATAGGGCATATATTCCGAATAGGCTATGGATGGGATCGGATAAAGATTTAACAAAAAGTTTAACAAAAAGTTTAATGATAAAATTGTTCCTCCTCTCGTGGATTCCTGCGTCTGCTATGGCATGGGGTTTTCCAGAAGAGACGCCACAGCAATTAGTAGTGGTATTGCCTGATTTTGATGAAGAATTACCTGCTCCTCCTGTAACTTTGTATCGGCGTCTGCCTCCAGCATACTCGTTACTGGAATCACAAGGGGATGAGCGGCCTTCATTTCTTGAGCCCTTACCGTCTCTCCTGAGATCACCTTCTCCGATTGAGGTACCGACAACAGTACGTAGGAGTTGGGCATTGTTGCGTCAGCATGCCACTATACTACAGCAGCAAGCACAATATGGATCAGTGAATGAAGATACGCCTCCGCAAGCACCGACGATTCCTCAGTCTCATTACGCCTATTTAAATATCGCTGTACCTAGGAATCCCGAAGTCATGACTCACTATCAGGATGCAGAGCAGAGTCTACAACAGAAAGTAGATCGGCATTATATCTCATCAGAACTATTTGATTTAAAGAAAGATTTCGAAATGGCTGAGTCAGTCCTCAATGAAGTCAAAGTACGTCCTTATACACCAGGGTTCTATCGTGTGAATTATGATTTCATAGCCAAAGATCCTTATTTCTATCGGCATTCCAAGGATATTCATCACATCTATCCAGAACCTATAGATGATGCTCAATGGGGAGAGATACTCAGATCGCTTCAAAACAATCCAGAGGTAGGAAGTCTTGCCAATGATTTGGAAGTGATTTTTAGAGGCGTGATGATGGATGAAGATGATGAAGATGATGATGAAAATAAGATCCAAACTAAACAATCTATCCGTAAGAGAGTCAAAAGATTATTTGAAAGTGCGAGAGACAAAACAGAGGCGGGAGGGCACGGGGTACAAACGTCAACTCCTCTAGGTGATTTAGCCCTGCGTCTCTCTAGCCACTTGGATCGTTGTCTTGACGGCTTTCAGAGTGGTCTTGCGGATCTGGAGAAAGAACATTTCCAGGAAGGTAATCCCGACAGTGCTGGGGATTTTATGAGTCGAGTCTTTACAGAGTATAAAATGAAATTTATTGATAGACACGCAGAGTTAGACCCAAGGCCCGAGGGTGAACTTAGAACAACGGCTCCTCAAGTTTTGAGACAGCGAATGCTCTATTCTTTGGGATTAAGAGGAACCGAAGCGGAAATATCCTATCCTCATCTAGGTGCACCATCGCTTTCTGAATTAAAACCTGGAAGAGTGATGGGCCGGTTTCTCGCTGGCGAAAGAGTCCAGTTGCCTTATCAAAATTATCCTACTGTCGAATTTGAGTCATACAATGTCGATAAAATGGTTAGACTTCTACAGGAGTCTCGAGAACGTGCGCGGGTCAATGAAGCTGGAACGGCTCTCATTCATTCTCATGATTCTCTTGCTGTTGGGCAGAAGTTGACCAGTCACTTGATCCAAGAAATGGCCTTCAGCGACCCCATTTTAGCTGATGCCTATACAGAATTTTTCACTGATATGGATGCGCCTAATGAGTACTTTGAGAAAGCCCCAGCGGGTGACCATTCAGCAAATTTTCGGGTGAAAGACAGATTTTGGTTATACCTCATGGAAAGGGAAGGTTATATAATCAGGTAGTCTATATAACCTTCCGATTTGTTTGAATATCTAGCTTTCAGAGGCCTAAAGTCTGTGGATATTGACTAATAATATAGTAAATAGGTATAATTAAATTATATGTCCTTCTTGTTTGTTGATAAGGAGGTTTAGTTTTTGGCTTCCATCTCCGATAAGAAAGAAGATGGAGGAAGGAGATTCGGTTATGAAACACTTATTATTTGGGTTCTGGAAAGATGAGCGTGGGCAGTCTACGACCGAATATATCTTAATTTTATCCGTCGTTGTGATGGTTGCTTTGAAATTTAAATCAGCATTTCAAACTAAATTGCTTAAAATTATAGACACCGTCGGCGGTCAAATGGAGGATGCTACATCTTCATCTAATTAATAATGACAGAAAGAATGGGGTGTCGTTTCATAAAGGATTTGGCTTTGGATGACGAGGGACAGGGAACAGTCGAGTATATTTTGTTGCTTTCGGCATCCGTGCTTGCTGCCGTTCAATTGTCACGAAAAATGATAGGTATTCTAGATACAGGTGTCCTAAGATTAGGTGCTCAATTGGAGCAAGATCTTAAAACGGGAAGGGCTCCGCTCAGTGTCTGGAAAAATTGAAATCACGCAATATATTATTTTGGGAATAGCAATTTTTGCATCGGTGACAGATCTCATTTGGGGAAAAATTTTTAATTGGTTTACGGCATTAATTGCAATTTTTGGCATTTTTGCCTCTTTTTATTTTATGGGTTGGACTGGTGTAGGTCAGTCAGTTTTAGGAGTTATAGCCGGATTTATTCTTTATGGTTGGATGTTTGGTCTTCGGTTTATGGGTGGGGGAGATGTGAAGCTCTTGATGGCACTAGGTGCCTGGGGTGGGTTACATTATACAGAAGAGGTAGCCATTCTAGGAGTGATGGTCGGTGGGGTTATGTCTTTACTTATCTTGATTTTTACTGGGAAAATTATTGACTTCTCTAAACGGTTGTACTCATTTTTACTTTCTATTTTTGTTAAGGAATTAGAAATTCAAACGATAAAAGTAGATAAAACTCTCACGATGCCTTTTGGTATTCCCTTATCTATTGCCGCTATTTGGGTAGCATTTATTCATCCATTCGAAAAATGGGGAATAACTCTATGGCCGTAAAAGGTGCTTATATTTTAGGGCTCAAATCTAAGCGCTTACTTAATAATCAGGGACAAGCGATGACCGAATACATTTTGATTATCGCAGTCACCGTGAGTTTTTTTGTAATGCTCAGTAGCATGATCAGTAGAATAGGACTTGCTAAAAGACTCACTTCAGCGATTACCGGGCCTTTTGCGGCCGCCTATCAGTTTGGCCATACCAAAGCTAAGGGTTATGACAATGGAGGTCCCATTTACCATCCTCGTGTTATCGGAGGTGAGAATAATTTTAGACTATTTTTCGGTACGAGCGTGACGTCTCAATAGGAGGGTAAAAGTGAAAGAGCAAAAGCTTTTAGGAAATGCAGGTCAATCCACTGTTGAATTTGCTCTTACCTTAATTTTACTCATATCATTTCTATTTTTCTTCTTTCAGTTAAGTATGGTTTTCGCATTTGGAAGCTACGTTCATTACGCAACTTTTATGTCTGCTCGCGCTTATCTCTCTGCTGGAACTGATCTGGATGATCAGAAGACTCGGGCGAAATATGTTTTGGTGGGGATGCTCAAAAAGTCTCAGGGTCAATCAGGGATTGATAAATTTCCTTCCATTGGAAAGGGGGTGGAGGGGGATCCTCCAGGCTTTAAAGTAGATCCACCCAATCAATACAAAGCGACTGATGAAAACTACAGTTGGCTGCAGGGAGTCCGATATACCTTTAGGAGCAGGCTTTTTATGATTCCACTTGCAGGTCTTGGGGCTGCTGGGAGTGCCGAGTCTGGTGGGTCAGTCAATTCGGTGACATTAACGTCAGAAAGTTGGCTGGGACGTGAGCCTGCTTGGGATGAATGTGAACAAGACATGGCAAATAATCAATGGTTTTTCGATAATGGTTGTTAA
The DNA here is from genome assembly GCA_963758495.1 of Oligoflexia bacterium. Taxonomy (GTDB): domain Bacteria; phylum Bdellovibrionota; class UBA1018; order UBA1018; family UBA1018; genus CAVWVI01. The sequence goes on along the minus strand of CAVWVI010000003.1, from coordinate 843,860 downwards.
GGGTGAGGACGGTCAAAGCGTACTCGAGCTTTTGCTGATGTTCCCAGTGTTGATAGGGTTTACTATGATTTTAATGAAAATTAATACAGCGATTCAAATATCAATTGTTGATCAGCAATATGCGCGGGCGCATGCTTTATTTTTGACATTTAACCACTCTGTTTATCCCCGTATTAGCCTTCAACAAGTGTTAATGAATCAAGGTGATAATCAAATGCTGTTAGGTGTTTCAGATAATCCGGCTTCGGCGGGGTATGAGCCGGAGGCCACAATTGAATCCGTGAGTCGAAGTAAAACAGTGCAAGCTCCCGATGACCCAAAGACTGAGCCTAAAACCAGAGCTCGTGTTCGAATTAGGAATTCAGTCACACTTTGTTCTCCTATTTACAGTTTAGGCCCGACTTTGGCAATGCAGGATCAAAAAACAGGAAACTCAAATCTCGCTGAAGGAGTTCATTTTAATTACATTTGTGGAACACAGGTCCCTTATGAACAATAGAGCACTCACTTTATCCTTAGTTATGGCAGTTTTTGCGATCTTTTTTGTAGAGAGCTATGTCAGCAGTATCGAGGAAGAGGGAAGAAAAAAATATGGAACACAGGTTCTTGTGATCGTGGCGAGAAAAGACATTAAAGAGATGGATACGATCAATGAGACGATGCTTGAGTTTAAGTCTATACCCAAAACATTTCTCGAACCTGCCGCCATCTCTTTAGACAAAAAGGACACCTCAAAAGACGGAGACGACGATAAAATAAATAGTAAAGCATTAAAAGAGTTAGCGGGAACGGTTGCTATCGTCCCCATTAAAAAGGGAGAGCAACTGACTTATAACAAAGTTACCGAGCCCAGTCTAAGAACGGGCTTAGCTCCTCAGATTTCTCCAGGAAAGCGAGCCATTGCGATTCCGGTCAATGAAACAAGCGGAGTGGCAAAGCTAGTTAAGCCAGGAGATCGAGTGGATTTAATTGCCGTCGTAGATATGGGGGGAGGTAAGGAAAATAAAATTGCAAAGACTGTTCTTCAAGATGTGGTGGTGCTCTCTATTGGTCGATATGTGACCAATAATGTGGCACGAACCCTTGAAGCAGACCCCTCTGGAGGAAAGGATCGTGTCCGCTCTCTTGCAGAGGACTATAGTTTTTCCTCAGTTTCTCTTGAGGTTGAGCCAGCGCAAGCCCAAATGATTGCTCTACTTCTCTCGAGCGATAATACGATGATACTGTCATTAAGAAATAACGATGATTTAGATCGCGGTAATTTTCCAACTACCGCTCTTTCCGATGTGCTTGGTGCGGATATGACTCGATTTAAAGGGGGCACACAAGCTAGAAAATGATGCGAATCATTCAAAAAGTTATTTTATTTATCTTTCTATTGCTGATCATAAAAGGTGGAACAATGGGTGATGATCGTGCCGAAGCCTTGCCTAGAAAGAAAAAACATCAAATATCAAAACTGACTAGTGATGAATCAGAATCAATGGCTGATAAACGGAGACTTCTTTTGACTACCGGGGAAGATAAAGCAGTTGATTTGGATTTTGAAGTCAATGCAGGTGCGAATGGAATTAGTTATGGCAATCCGCAAATATTAACCACCACCCTTGTGAAGGTAGGAGATAAAAGACAGCTCGTCTTTAAGCCACTTAAGGCGGGGGATACGACGGTTACTGTGAGAGACAATGATGGAACCATTCAACTCATTTTTCAGGTTCGAGTGACCGGATCTAATCTTTTACGAATGGCTGGAGAAATTCGGAATTTACTCAGAGATGTAGAAGGACTGGAGGTTCGAATTGTAGGCTCCAAAGTTGTTGTTGAAGGTGAAGTTCTCGTGCCTGCAGACTACGGCCGATTACTGACAGTCATTCAAGATAAAGCCTATTCCGATTTCGTGTTAAATTTGGCCACACTTTCAGCTCTTGCCATGCAAGTTGTAGCTAGAAAAATTCAACAGGATATCAGTGGTTTTGCGCCCAATGTGACAACCCGGGTAGTCAATGGACTTGTATTTGTGGAGGGTACTGTAAATAGCAGTGACGAAGCCGCTCGAGTGATGCGAGTAGCATCGCTATACTTACCTGACTTGCGGCCAGGAAATTCATTAGAAAGAGATCCGGCGGTTCAAAGATTGGAACCTAGAAAGCTGGTTCAAAATTTCATGATCATTAATCCACCAGCGCCTAGGAAACAAGAAAAATTGGTTCGTGTTACAGTCCATTTCGTAGAACTTTCAAAAGACTACAATAAGGTTTTTGGATTCAAGTGGCAGCCTGGATTTACGGCGGATCCTCAAATTGCAGTGGGTCAAGGCCAAGCTGGAACCACAGGAACGACGGGTGCTTCTTCCGGAGCTTCTTTTAGCGCGACTATTTCGAGCCTTTTACCTAAGTTGCAGAGTTCTCAAGCAGCAGGTTATGCACGAGTCCTCAAAACAGGTACTATTATTGTAAGAAGTGGACAGCCTGCGAAGTTAAATGAACAAACTGATTTTCCTTACTCTCAACAAGGCGCAAATGGACAGGTGACATCGGCTAGCAAAACTGTAGGACTCAGCGTGTCTGTTACACCGAGTATTATAGGCCAAAGTGACGATATTCAGATGGATTTGGAACTCGATCAAACTAGTCTTGTAGGAAGAGGGCCAGCGACCGGAGCTCCTCCTGTTGTAGCTATACACAAAGTAAATACAAAAATTTATGTAAAATCGAGTGAAAGTGCTGCAGTAGCAGGTGTGGATTCAAGTGATATCGGTACTGATTTTAACAAAGATGATCCATCATCGGGGACTTTTGCACAAGGGACAGATCCACTTTTCACGTTACTTCATTCAAAAGCTTATCGAAAAAAGAAATCTCAATTTGTCATTTTTGTTACTCCACAGATTATTGAAAATGCGTCACAGGGTTCTGAGGATTTAAAGAAGAATTTCAGAGTTAAAGTTAAGTAAAAAGAGGTAGATCCATGGCCGGCCATATTATAGCAGTCGTAGGTGGAAAGGGGGGCGTAGGTAAAAGCATATTTACGGCAAATTTCGCAATTGCCTATTTACAAGAATTCAAACAAAGACCCTTGATCGTCGATCTCGACCTGAATAGTTTAGGAGATCAAAATATAATATTGGGTCAAAATCCTCCAAAAAATATTGTAGATTTATCAAAAATGCCACCCGGCCCTATTGATCCAAAATCATTGGCTCCATATATGGTTAATGCTCAGACTGGGTATAGCTACGTTGCCTCTCCTCGAGATGCTATTTTGGCAAGAGATCTCGATATTGACGGTTTAGGAAAATTTTTGAAGGCAGCCCCGAATGTTTTCAACCTTGTCGTAGTGGACTGTGGCAACGGGCTGGATCCATGGGCCTTGAAAACATTTGAATTTGCCACGGCGATTTTTGTCGTGACCACCGCTGATGTGATTGTGATTAATCAGACAAAGAGAGTGCTGGCAAAAATTCAGGAGCTCTTATTTCCACCAGAAATGGTTCAGCTTATTGTAAACCGATATTCACAGACAAATATTATTAATCCACAAATGATTCAGAAGAACTTGGGACGGGCTATTTTTGCTGCAATTCCAGAGGATGTCGCGACATGTGATGGATCGCTAGCAAAAAGTACTCCTCTATGCCTTGCTGCACCCAATACGCCTATTTCACGATCCTATCACGATGTCGTTCGTAAGATGCAACAAGTCAGTTTGTTAGAGAATCTGACTCGTCTTAAGAAACCTACAGGGGTTAATGAGAAGATTGCAGCGCAAATATCTGCAGCAAAGGGCATCAGTAGCGACCCATCTAAAGAAGGTGGAGGGCCTGGAGCGAGAAGTTCTGCGGCACCTTTAGATGCCTGGACTGCTATGAAGCTCAGGATTCATAAGGCACTGGTTGAGCAGATGGACTTAAAGAAAATGAATACCGATACTAATGATCCAAAACAAAGGGCAATTCTGAGAGAACGAACTCAAAAGGGAATTTTGGATATCTTGAATAACGAAGATACCGGTGCCATTCTTTCGAATCGTGATCTTAAAGCTCAGATGGTGAAAGAAGTCTTGGACGAAGCCCTGGGCTTGGGCCCCTTGGAAGATCTTCTGGCGGACGATACAGTAACCGAAATTATGGTCAATGCGCGAGATCAAATCTACATTGAAAAAGCGGGTAAGCCACAAATTTCTAAAATTAATTTTTCAAGTGAATCCCAAATGATGAATGTGATCGAGCGAATCGTTACACCTTTGGGTCGACGAGTGGATGAGAAGGTTCCTTACGTAGATGCTCGGCTCCAAGATGGTTCTCGCGTTCACGTTATTATTCCTCCTCTAGCTCTTCGAGGACCAACAATTACTATTCGAAAATTTCCTAAAAAAAGAATTGAATATAAGGATTTAGTGACGTTCGGATCTATGACAGAGGAAATTGCAGATTTCCTCCGATGTTGTGTAGAGGCAAAGTTAAATATAGTAGTCTCGGGAGGTACTGGGTCCGGGAAAACTACGTTGCTGAACGTATTGTCGAATTTTATTCCTGCTTCTGAACGTATCATTACAGTGGAAGACTCAGCGGAGCTTCAACTCGGTCAAGAGCATGTAGTGAGATTGGAGACGCGACCCAAAAATATTGAAGGGGAAGGTGAGGTTAGCATTCGTGATTTAATTAAATGTTGCTTAAGAATGCGTCCTGATCGAATTGTAGTAGGTGAGTGTCGGGGTGGAGAAGCTTTGGATATGTTGTCAGCTATGAATACCGGACACTCGGGCTCTCTTACGACTATCCATGCCAACAATCCTAGAGAATGTATTGCACGTTTAGAAACCTTAGTCATGATGGCAGGATTGGGATTACCCGCCAAGGCAATTAAAGAAAATATTGCTTCGGCAGTGGGTCTTATTATTCAACAGTCGAGATTAAGTGACGGTACTCGTAAAGTGACTTACATTAGTGAGGTCGTGGGTATGCAAGGGGAAGTGATCAGTTTACAGGATATCTTTATATTTAAGCAGGAAGGATTAGATAAGAAGAGGAAGATCATGGGGCGATTTGTCGCTACCGGATTTATTCCTAAGTTCGTAGAAGAGATGGAAGCTAAGGGCATGAAAATACCTAGAAGCCTCTTCGCGGGGAAGCCATAAGAGGGTTGACTTGAATGAACTTTCTTAAAATAATCGGGGTACTTGGATTTGGCGTCGCCATTTTTATATTTTCCTATACCTACAATAAAAGATTTCTGGATTGGATGAGGTTTCAATCTCTTGGGACTCGAGACTATATTGTTGAACGTCTTGGTCTGATGTTTATAGAAATTCCACCGCAAAAGATTTTACTCTGGCTTTTTTGTCTCAGTTTTGGCTTGGGTTCAGTCGTATTTCTTGTGTTTTTGCCTAAGCTTTTTCCAGGTATCCCATTTGCTATTATGGCGACCATAATTGGATGGAAAGCTCCTAAACCTATTGTGGATTGGATGTATAACCGTCGGGTAAATAAATTTGTTCTTCAAATGGTGGATGCCTTAAGTTTGATGTCTAATGGTTTAAAGTCTGGTTTATCTGTTGTTCAATCCCTAGGTCTTGTGGCTCAGGAAATGCCAAACCCGATACAACAGGAATTTAATCTTATTTTAAGTGAAAATAAGGTGGGAGTCTCCCTGGAGGAAGCATTTTTAAATCTTTCAAAGCGAGTTAAGACAGATGATGTTGAGATGTTTGTGACTTCTGTCAATATTTTGAAAGAAACCGGTGGAAATTTGGCGGAGACATTTGACACGATTGTAAACACGATCAGAGAAAGAATTAAGGTAGAAAATAAAATTTCAGCCCTTACTGCGCAAGGTTTTTATCAAGGTGTGTTTGTTATGGCAATCCCACCTCTTTTGGGAGCCGTATTTTATTCTACTGATCCGGATTTTATGAAACCTTTATTTACTACTCCCATTGGATGGCTCATTATTATGGTAATATTTCTGTTGGAAGCCGTAGGTTTTTTTGTCATCATGAAAATAGTAAAAATTGATGTGTAATTTTGTTCGATAGGGGGATGCATGAGTCGAAGTCTTATACGAAACTTTGCTCTATTTGCTGGAGTAATGAAAGTAGTCATTTATTCCAGTACTTCATTCGCAAGTGTGAGCTTGAAGAATGGAAATTTCTTTGTCCTCTATACGGATATTGTAAATCCTCGAATTGAAAGAGCTTATAATTCAAAAACAGCCTTTAAAGGGATATTTGGGTATGGTTGGGGCACAGAGTATGAGCCTTACTTGACGATTTCTGCCGATGGTAGTGCTGTCATGCATGAATATGGGGGTGGGGCAGAGAATCGATTTAGTCCAGTAGGTTTTAATCAGGCGGAATTGAGTAAAGCTACTGATATGATTGCCGGAGTGGCTCAAAAAATAGGGGTAGTGGGAACGTCTGCACAACTCACTGCCTATAAGAATAAATTAATAAATGATGCTATTTTTCGTAATGATGAATGGGAAAAGTTCAGAGCCCAGGGAAAGCTTCAAGCAAGGCTAATTGCCAATGGTACTCAACTGCATTCAAATCGTTTTAATTATCAATACATCACAAAAGTAGCAGGTGGCTATATTAGGAGTTTCGATACAGGTAAGCTCGAAAAGTTTGACGAATCAGGTCATCTGGTTAGGACTTCTGATAAGAATGGAAATTTCACCGAACTTTCGTATGGGAAAGATAGGCACTTACAAAAGCTTATTGATAATTTCAATCGCAAGATTTTTTTCACTTTCGGTAGTGACGGCCTTGTGTCAAAAATTGAAGGTGAGAATGGAAAGAGGGCGGAATATAAATATAATAAGTTGGGTGAGCTTATTTATAGTCGCGATGTAGATGGGAATTCTTACACCTTCAAATATGATTCTCAAAACCGTCACAATTTAATCGAAGTAGGTTATTCAGATAAGACAACGATGGTTATGACATATTACGGTCGAGATAAATATGAACACATCAAAAGCGTCAAAGATCGTGACGGGACTTTGACCGAATACACTTATACTATGGATCCACGTGATTCTGGGCATTATACGGCAATGGCCATGATCAAGGATAATACTGGAAAAAAAGTGTCTCAAAGTAAATACGAGTATTTTGTTAAAAGTAAATCAGGCGGTGAAGAGTGGACTTATAAAATGATCACCGATATCGATGGTCAACATACGGAAACAACTTATAATGAACAATTTGGTCTACCTACACTCATTAAGCAAGATGGGGCAGAGACTCAATTTGAATATGATAATAAAGGGCACGTTACTAAAAAGGTCACCCCGACAGAAATTACGGTACTTCACTATAACAGCAAAATTTCAAAAGTAGATAAAGTGACTAAGTATGACAAAGAAGCGAATAAAGAAACGAGTTGGTCTACATTCGAATATGATGACAAAGCAAATTTAAAGAAGGCGATAAACTCAGAAGGTAAAGAAGTTAAACTCGTTTATGATTTGGTGGGGCGTATTAGTTCTCTCATTGATATAGAACATGCAGCAACCTCTAAAGGGGGTTCCTCTAATCCACGCATCATCAGCTTTAAGTATAATGAAAACTCAAAACCTATCGAAATTAAAGATCCGTCTTTAGGAACGATTACAGTCAGTTACGCAAATAACGGTGAAATTAAAAAAGTCGATAGTCCTGCAGGACGAAAGATTGCCATGCAAGTGACCTCATCATTTCAAAATTTATTGGAGATTATTCGTCCAGCAGGGGTGACTTTGGCTTTTTAATGGAAATATCAATTAAAGTACCTGTTGACTGGACTGATTTAGTCAGGTTAAACTAAGAGAGAACACAGGAGAAAAATATGAAAACTTTATTAAATGTTATGACTTTAGTGTCGATGCTAGTGAGTCTGAGAGCATTTGCTGATGATCAATGCCCTGCAAATCCTGCTTCAGCCAATACAACGAGTATGACTAAACCCGATTCAGCTCAAGCTGCGGCATCTGTGAGCACTACCGTGAATAAAGGCACTTCAACGGATGCTAAGGATGGAGCTCAAGCTCCGAGTGGGAGTGGTCAGTAATTTTTTAAGAGGATTACTTTTTTCTAATTAAATTTAAAGAAAGAAAGGTGCTGGGACAGCTTCAGTGCCTTTTTTTATTTAAACTTTGGCTTGCTTCAGTGGTTTGATTGTGCGAGTCCACAATCATTCGGGAGTGCCTTGTCGTGATATTAAAAGAAAAGATGAATCACTCAGATGAAGCAGAATGGAATTGGATTAAGCCACATGTTTTGCGGGATGCTGTGATTATAGTGGATCCTTCTCTCAATCTTTCAGAAGTTCAACATGAAATTGGGAATAATAATTCCATTCAGATCCAAGAGTGGATTCAAAAAGGTTTTCTTGCAAAACCATCTGCTGAACAAATAAAGTTTTGGGATCAGTATCCATTTAAAAAATTTATGACAGTCATAGTCCAGCCATTTGTTTTGATTCAAGAGTTTTTAGTTTGAGGCAGCAAGCTGGTATTGAGATTAACGAACGGCATTGTCAAAAAGTACGGTCGTAATTGGGTCTCTAGTCCAGAGGCGTTAAAGAGCTACTTAAAAAGTAGGCAAAGAAAAAGAAAAGTATAAAACTAATTTCAGTATCTGCTGGAATTTTCTCTGATCCCTGCATAGGTTGAAGACATGTCCATTTTGAAATCTCAAATTAGCACCAGTTCAGAGGAATTTAAAACTAATGCCGAGAAAAACCGAAGTCTCGTGCGTGAACTAGAAGAAAAGCTTGCAATCGTGCATCAAGGAGGGGGAATTGAAGCCCTCAGTAAGCACGAAAAAAGAGGCAAACTCTTTGTGCGAGACCGAATTGCAAAATTGATTGATCCCGGAACTACTTTTTTAGAGCTTTCTGCACTGGCTGCTTGGGATATGCACCATGGAGCTGCTCCGAGTGCTGGCATTGTCACAGGTGTAGGCGTCGTTCATGGGCGAGAAGTCATGATCGTGGCAAACGATGCTACTGTAAAAGGTGGCACTTACTTCCCAATGACCGTGAAGAAACACTTAAGGGCTCAAGAGATCGCAAAAGAAAATCGTCTTCCGTGTATCTACTTAGTCGATTCAGGAGGAGCCTACCTCCCTCTTCAGGCAGATATTTTTCCAGATCGAGATCATTTTGGTAGAATTTTTTATAACCAAGCCCAAATGTCAGCTCTTGGAATTGCACAAATCGCTGTCGTAATGGGTTCTTGTACCGCAGGAGGAGCCTACGTTCCAGCAATGTCCGATGAAACCATCATCGTGAAACAACAAGGCACGATTTTCTTGGGGGGTCCGCCTCTCGTTAAGGCTGCAACAGGTGAAATTGTAACAGCAGAAAAACTAGGAGGAGGAGATGTCCATAGTCGAATTTCTGGAGTCTCTGATCATCTTGCGGAAGATGATGATCACGCCCTTCAGATCACTCGCGACATTGTCTCGTATCTGAATCGTAAACCGCCTACTCCTCTTGAAAGAACTTCCATTGAAGACCCTCATTATGACTCTCATGAAATCGCCGGCATCATTCCGACTGATTTAAGAAAATCTTTTGATATTCGAGAAGTTATTGCTCGAATTGTAGATGGTTCTAGATTTCAGGAGTTTAAAGCTCTTTATGGTAATACAATAGTTTGTGGGTTTTCTCATATCTGGGGTTACCCAGTTGGAATTTTAGGTAATAATGGAATTCTTTTTAGTGAAAGTGCTCTAAAAGCAACACATTTTATAGAGTTGTGTGTTCAAAGAAGTATTCCACTTATTTTTTTACAGAACATTACCGGCTTTATGGTGGGTCAAAAATATGAGCACGGTGGAATTGCGAAAGATGGCGCTAAAATGGTGACTGCAGTTTCCAATGCAAATGTACCGAAATTTACGGTCATCGTGGGAGGAAGTTTTGGTGCAGGTAACTACGGGATGTGCGGGCGAGCCTACCAACCGCGGTTTTTGTGGATGTGGCCGAATGCCCGTATTTCCGTCATGGGTGGGGAACAAGCTGCAGGGGTTCTATCTCAGGTAAAAATGGAACAACTGGAGGCTCAAGGTAAACAACTTCTTCCTGAAGATATTGAAAAAATTCAAAATCCGATTCGAGAACAATATGAACGAGAAGGAAGTCCTTACATCAGTACCTCTAGACTTTGGGACGATGGGATTATTACTCCTTGGAGAACTCGTGAATACCTGGCATTAGGTCTCTCTGCAGCCTATAATGCGCCGATTGATTCTACCCGCTTTGGCGTATTTAGAATGTAGTCGATTGAACAGATAAAAAAACTTTAAAAAGACAAAAAAAAGAGCTGATTCGGTGTTCTGGATAACTTTGTGAGTCATCCACTTATGAACTTCCGATCAGCTCTAAAAAGGGTCAATCAAGCAGAGTAAGAATTAGGAATCGAGTTGTGCTCGGCCATTTCTCATCTTGCTGGTTTTTGAATTTTTCTTTTCTAAATCTTTAGTCCAGCCTTTGTAAAGTTTTTCATCTAATGGGAGATTAGCAGGTAAGCTGAAAACAGAACAAAACTTAAGCCATGGGATTAAGGTTGGCATCATGGCAAGGTTTTCAATTTTTGAAAGAGCCGATTGAGAAATGCCCAATTCGTTTGCCATTTCAATTTGTGTTAAATCGCGGGATAATCTCTCATCGCGAATAATGTGGCAAGTTCTGTGCGAAATCTCACGAGTGTTGAACGATTTCATTCTATTTTATCTCCTCGGTAATAATTTGAAGCTTAGGAGTCAGTATGACCTAATGCTTCGGTACAACTTAATGAGTACTGACTTTTTTATTTCCTCTTAGCTCAGACAATAATCTGAAATGAATCCAAAGGTTTTGCTGCAACTGCTAAGATAAGTCAAATAAAAAATTATGAACTATGGCATAGATTTAAATAAATAGTCTCTGAGTGTCCAAGTATTTAGATACGTAAATCTCTTGTTTTCCAAATCTAAAGGGGCATAAATGAAAATAAAGGAATCTTATGTCATATAATACTTTAAAAGTTAGGTTGGACCCTCGGGGAATTCTCTTTGTTTCTTTAAATCGCCCTGAAGTTAGAAATGCGTTTGACTCTTCTGTTATGGATGAGCTTTTGCGTGTTTTTAATACGGATGTTCTCCAAAAAGACGTGAGGGTGGTTGTCTTAAATGGAGAGGGGCCTACCTTCTGTGCAGGTGGTGATTTGAATTGGATGAAAAAAGCAATCGACTTCAGTTATGAAGAAAATCTAGAAGATACTCGAAAGCTTGCTCAGATGTTTGCGTCACTCAATGAGTGTTCAAAGCCGGTTATTGGTGCTATTCATGGTGCTGCGATCGGGGGTGGGGTGGGTTTGGTCAGTATTTGTGATATTGTCATTGCAACTCAGGATTGCAATTTTAGCTTGAGTGAAGTGAGATTGGGGATAGTTCCTGCGTGTATTGGTCCTTTTGTAATTGCAAAGGTTGGAGCTTCGCACGCGCGTAGTTTATTTGTGAGTGCGGAAAGATTTCAAGGACAGAAAGCAAAAGAGATCGGACTCGTGCATGAACTTGTTGCTGGGGCAGACGCATTGGATGGAGCAGTGGAGCGAATGTTAGGTAATATTCTTCAATGTGGTCCAAATGCAATGGCTGTAGCCAAACGATTAGTACTCGATCTATCTTGGCCTGAGCGCAGAGATCAATTGCCTGATTGCCTTGAGTATGTCGCCAAAACTTTAGCTGATTTGAGAGTATCGAAGGAAGGGCAAGAGGGGGTTCGTTCATTTCTGGAAAAACGAAAGCCATCTTGGCTAAACAGTTAACAAGCAGTCTCTAACAAGGTGTCTCCAACAAGGAGTCTCCAACAAGGAGTCTAAAGATGCGTAAAATTTTGGTCTCCAATCGATCCGAAATTGCTTGCAGAATCTTTCAAGCTTGTCGAGAGATGGGTTGGGCGAGTGTGGGAATTGTCGCTCCTGGCGATGAAGATGCACGTCATTTAACCTATGCTGATGAGGTTCAAGAGGTTTCCAATTATTTAGATATTCCCTCAATTATTGGAGCAGCACAACGTTCGGGTGCCGCAATGATCCATCCCGGCTATGGTTTTCTTTCTGAGCGACCTTTGTTTGCTCAGGCGGTAGAAGATGCAGGACTTATTTTTATTGGTCCCCGTCCCGAAACGATGGCCCTTATGGGAGGTAAAATTGCAGCTAAGGAATTAGCTTCACGCGAAGGAGTTCCTACTCTTCCTTGGGCCAAGGTAGATCGAGGAGGGGATATCATTTCGGCAGCACAAAAAGTAGGATATCCACTTTTACTGAAAGCTTCTTCCGGTGGTGGTGGAAAAGGGATGCGCCAAGTAAATCGGGTTGAGGATCTTTTGGATTCTGCTGAAAGTGCCAGCGCAGAGGCTTTGGCGGCGTTTGGAGATGGAACTCTCTTTTTAGAGCGACTCATTGTTCGTCCTAGGCATATCGAAGTCCAAGTATTCGGAGATGGAAACGGAAATGGCATTCATTTACATGAGAGAGAATGCTCTCTGCAGAGGAGACATCAAAAAGTCTGGGAAGAGGCCACGGCCGTAAATCTATCCGATAAAACACGTGAGGGCCTTTTTAGCGCCGCTTTGAAATTAGTACAAGCCACTCAATATCGAAATGCAGGAACAATAGAGTTTCTTGTAGATGAAAGTGGCGATTTTTATTTTTTAGAAATGAATACTCGACTTCAAGTTGAGCACCCTGTAACCGAACTTGTAACTGGCGTAGATTTAGTGAGAGCACAGATTGAGCAAGCGAATTTTCCATTTGAAATGATTTTGAAAACCACCCCGTACGTACGGGGGTGTGCAATTGAAGTTCGACTCTACGCAGAAGATCCTGCTCAAGGATTTATTCCGACTCCTGGTCGAATTGAGCGACTCCTTTGGCCCACAGGTGCAGGCATTCGTGTTGAAAGTGGTATAGAAGAAGGCCAAAGTGTTGGAATTCAATTTGATTCAATGCTTGGCAAATTAATTGTTTTTGGACAGGATCGGGATCAGGCGATTCAAAAACTCCGATTTGCTTTGGAAGAAACCGTGATTCTAGGAATTGGGAGCAATCAAAGTTTTCTCCACTCTTTGACTCAGCATCCGAAAGTTAAAGGCGGATGGGTCAATACAGGCTTTCTAGATACCGAATTCAAGTCTTTTGCACCCTTACCGGATGACGAATCCTTAGAATTATTGAAGATGGCACGGACTTCTGGAGGAGGTGGTTTGAAAAATCCATTGAACTCATTAGATCCTCCCATTCTTTCTCCTTGGAGCGCTTTTTATTCTGATCGGAGTCAGGCATGAGTGAATTTATTAAGATTTCCGGGAAGAAAATAAAGTTATCTTCTGAGTCGAAACCGAAATGGATGTTAACTCGACGTCCAGGAGGGTGGATTATTGCAGTGTCAGAGAGTGGAGTTCGACGAAGATTGATGTTTCAAGAGTCCAGAAGTCGCTGGAGTGCGAGTTTGCAAGGTGTTCTTTGGACAGGAGAGTGGCTGAGTATTGATCGAGAATTAGGTGAGCAGGATAACAGTGGAGATTTGGTCGCTCAATTTCCAGGTAAAGTTCGAAAAATTCTCATTGAAAGTGGAAATCATGTTTTGAAGGGAGATTCTCTTTTATTGATCGAGGCGATGAAGATGGAATTTACAATTCGAGCCCCTTTTTCTGGGCGGGTGACTCGTATTTTAGTTCAAGAGGGTCAGCAGCTTTCTTCTGGAGATGAGTTTTTAGATTTGGAGGCTGTTGCAAATGGCGACTGAGTCGATTCGCGTTTTTGAGGTAGGTCCTAGGGATGGTTTGCAAAATGAGCCCAAATCTCTATCTCTCAAAGATAAATTTTGGTTTGTGAGTTCTCTTGTTGCCGTAGGTGTTCGAGACTTTGAATTAGGATCTTTTGTACGCACTGACCTTGTGCCTCAAATGTCCGATACTGATCAACTTTTTTCCTTAATTCAAAAGAGTAAAGTGCATTTTAAATCTACCTCTGCTTGGTGTTTAGTTCCTAATCAAAGAGGGCTGCAGAGGGCTTTGAATGCTGGAGTTACGAATATTGCTGTTTTTACAGCGGCCACAGAGAGTTTTACAAAAAGAAATATAGGAATGACGATTCGCGAATCAATGATGGAATTTCGTCAAGTGATCGAACAAGCTAGAGCTGTTTTAGGTAAACGATTAAAAGTGCGGGGATATATTTCAACAGCATTTGGGTGTCCTTTTGAAGGAAAGGTGCCTGCAGGGAAGGCATTGCTCACCATTGAGAAGTTGGCGAGTTTAGGGCTGGATCAAATTTCAATTGGAGACACGATTGGAGTGGCTACTCCGAAAGATATTGAAAGAGTATTAAAGCCAGCTTTAAAAATGTTCGGTTCAAAAATGACTGCTATTCATTTACACGATACTCGCGGAACTGCTCTCGCCAATGCCCTTCGTGCAATTGATCTGGGTACTCGAATTATCGATAGTTCAGCAGGAGGGCTGGGTGGATGTCCATTTGCACCAGGAGCCTCTGGAAATTTAGCAACCGAAGATTTAGTTTATATGTTGAATGGAATGGGGATGAAAACTGGAATTAATTTGGAACAACTATGTAGAGTCAGTTTAGAACTTTCTCGAAGGATGAAAAGGCCTTTGACGAGCCGCTATTTGCAGACTTATGTTTCTCAATGTAAATTATAGAACATGAGTTAACTGCCGCGCTAAGCAATGTTATCCATGGAATGAAATTCGCAAAGTATTCACATTTCTTAGGAGGATATTCTATGGATGGAAAGATAATGCAACAAATTCGAAATGCCCTGCTAGCGCGTTGGCAAAAAATGGGAAGTGCTTCAGAGAAAGCTGCCGAAGCACATAATGATCTATATGTTGCACACGCTGAGATCATTGATATTGCACAAACCCTTGAACAAATTGGACGAGATACCTCACTACAAGAAGCTGAGCGCCGGGAGCTTTTAGCAATTGAGAGGGCCCTTGCTAAAATGGCAACAGGTAATTTTGGAATTTGTGAAGAATGTGGGGAGGAAATTCCTTCAAAGAGATTAATAGTGCTTCCTGAGGCACGACTCTGTGCAAATTGTCAAGCATTCGAAGAAAAGCAAAATGCTAGAATTAGAACCTCAGGAATGTCAGCACGCTAAAATTTAAATGGTATAAGTGTTGCTTATTTTTTGTATCGATGTGTTGACCGGAAAAAATAGACTGCAAATGTTTTGTCATCAATCGCAAAATCAAAACCAGGGCAAAAAATTGGAAATCGTGCAAACTGCATGTTGAATTCTTCACGATGTTAAGGTGAATTTACTCGATTTTAAATTGAAAAGTTCATTTTAATGGATAAATCGATAAATTTTGAAGGTTTAGCAGTGGTATAGTATTTGCGTTTACCCCCTGCTTTGGGGTAAGAATTCCACTTTTATTGAGGATGGTTAGGATGTTGCCTATGTGGGTATTAAAGCCAATTAGGAGTTTTATTTTATATTTTGGAAGTCTGTTTATTGGCGAGATGAAATAACAAATGGCATTTAAAGTTTTTCAGAAGGTCAATGAGCAGATTTATGCATTCGCTTCTCACTTATCTTTGAAGTGCAGGCTGACTCTTGCCTTCAGTACTCTGATGATAGTGGCAATATTGTTTTCGATGATGCTTGGGCTGCGTCAACAGCATATTTCTGTTTCTGGGTCGGCTTTGGTCATACAAGCTCATCACGACCTGTCAGTTGCAATTCAGATGCGAGAAGCTCTCTCTGAAATTGATCAAAGTGTGAGGATTGGAGAATCTTCAAGTCAGGGGTTGGCACGATTTAGGTATTTAATAAAGCACTTAGAGTCTCATTCTTTTTCACTAGAATCTCAAAAAATATTAATAAATGCGGAAAAGTACTTTAATGCGTACGTAAAAATAGTATCAACTTCAAAATCAAAAAAAGTAAATGAAGATGTACGAGCTCAGTACGATAAAGTTGCTGCGACGATCAATGCATTTATTGAAATGAATGAAAATTTTATTTATTCATTAGCCGAAGATTTACAGAAACAACAGTCTAAATCGATGCAATTGGCTATCTATTTGTTTTTTGGATTTATGCTACTGGTGCTTGTGGTGAGCTTTAAGGCGATCTCAATTATAGTCAATCCTATCTCAAAGTTAGTCAAGGTTCTTGATGATGTTAATGTAGAGGATGATTCACCTGTCGCATTGCCAAATTTTGGCACGACAATACCTGAAGTTTTGTTGGTGGTATTGAGCTTTGAGCGGCTTTTTCAGCGGTTGAAAGGATATCGAGCGTTAAATGTAAAAAGATTGCTGTTTGAGAAGAGAAGAGCTGACATCATTGCAGCATCAATTTCAGATGGAATATTTTTATTACGAGGAGAAGAGGTATTGTACGTAAATCCCATTGCTGAGAAAATTTTAGGATTAAGTTCAGTGATGTCATTAAAAGGAAGCAAGCTTTCTGACCAAACGCTGAAAATAAATTCAGCTGGGTTGAGAGCTGTGATGAAAGCAGTTTCCTGTACTTTGCCCGTTGAATTCACATTGGAAGTAGATGAAAGAAAATTTTATTATTTAATTCAATCCATGCCCTTGTCTAACGAGGTCATTGAGGAAGTGGAGAGTTCCGTAGGATCTGTAATGACGCGACTATGGGAAGAGTTTCAAGCCAATACTTTGGTTTTAGCTCAAGATGTAACATTAGTACGAGAGAGTCAGGAGGCTAAAGGTCATTTCCTTGCAACTTTATCCCACGAAGTGAAAACTCCTGTTACAAGTTTGACACTGGCAACACGGCTTTTAAAGAGATCGGTAGATCAATTTCAAAATCCTACTCATAGAAATTTAATTCTGACTTGTGCCGATGATGTCGATCGTCTAAGGGGATTGTTAGAAGATTTACTGACTGTAACTCGTTTTGAAACTTTAACTCAACAGCTAGAAATTCAAAAAGTTGATTTGGCTAAACTGATTGTGCATTCAGTTCAATCATTTAAAGCTCAAGCGAATGAACGAGGGATTGAGCTTCTTTATCAAGTTGTTAGTCATGGAAAACCCGTCATTGTTCCTATGGATGCGAGTAAGATTACTTGGGCATTGTCTAATTTGATCATTAATGCATTAAGACACACACCCAGAGGAGGGAAAATTGATGTGCGTGTTGAAAGTCGTGAAGAGTGGATAGAAGTTAAAATTACCGACACAGGCGCGGGGATTGATAAGTATAGACAGGATAAAATTTTTGAAAAGTTTAACCCTTATTATGATTTACGAGTTGCTAGATCAGGAAGTGTGGGAGCCGGGCTTGCGATTGCCAAGGAAATTATTGTAGCGCATGGAGGGCGTATTTGGGTTGTGAGTGAGCCTGGACATGGTGCAGAGTTTTATTTTACTTTGCCTTTGCGAAGATCAGGAACAAATATAGTAACAGATGAATCGATTCATAAGCTGCAAGGTAAATTCATGGATTGTTTTATTCAGAAAAGTCGATTCTCTCTATGAAAGGAGTCCGCAATGGCAAGAGTTCTCGTTGTTGATGATGAGCGAAGTATTTGTAGCACAATTGAGGCTGCATTAAAAAATATTGGCCATCAAGTAGATGTTGCTGATAGCGGTGAAATGGCCATTACTTTAATGCGAAGGTCAAATCCGGATATCGTATTAACAGATCTTAGAATGGATGGAATGAGTGGTCTTGATCTTTTAGGTAAAGCGCGAGAGTATTTTCCATCTGCTACTGTAGTCATCATGACAGCTTATGGTACGATAGATACAGCGGTTGCAGCAATCAAGAGTGGAGCACATGACTACTTAGTTAAGCCCTTTACTCCTGAACAATTAGAGCATGTTGTGGAAAGAATCGAAGAGTACAGGCGTCTCAGAGAAGAAAATACAAAACTTCGAGACCAAGTAGATGCTTTATCCGAGCCTTCAGCAATTGTGACTCGAAATGCAAGGATGCAAAAGGTTTTGGATACAGCCAAAAAAGTGGCTGTTACGGACTCTACTATTCTCGTTACGGGAGAAAGTGGAACGGGTAAAACCTTGCTAGCTAAACTGATGCATGATGGAAGTCCGAGGTCTAAAGGGCCTTTTGTTGTTGTTAATTGCGCTACATTGTCTGAAAATCTTCTTGAAAGTGAACTCTTTGGCCACGTAAGAGGAGCTTTTACGGGTGCGGTGAAGGATAAAATCGGGCGTTTGCAAGTTGCAGATTCTGGGACGGTTTTCCTTGATGAAATTGGGGAGGTGTCTCCTAGTCTTCAGACTAAATTACTTCGATTTCTTCAAGAGCGAGAATTTGAACGAGTGGGTGATACTAAAACGATTCGAGTGGATGTAAGAATTATTGCAGCTACGAATAAAGATTTAGAGCGTGAAGTTAAAGGAGGTCGATTTCGAGAAGATCTCTATTTTCGCTTAAATGTTATTGATATTCATATGCCATCATTAAGACAGCGTCCGGAGGATATTTTGACCTTGGCTGAACAGCTTTTGATGCGTTCATTTGCATCTACTGGCTGTAAGCCACGAGCCCTGGATGAAGGTGCAAAGCGAACCATTGAGGGCTATGGGTGGCCAGGAAATATTCGTGAATTGAAGAATGCATTGGAAAGAGCAGCTATTCTTTGTACCGGAGATCAAGTAACGTTAGAAGATTTGCCTGATCGAGTTTTAGAACATACCCATCCTCTTCAATCTACTTCTCCGTCATTAATGGCAGTTACGCAATCGGATGTGAGTTTAGAGGATTTAGAAAAGCAACATATTCGTCATATTCTCACTACTGCTACTACGCTTGAAGAGGCAGCAAGTATTTTGGGAATTAATTTAAGTACTCTTTGGAGAAAAAGAAGAAGATACGGATTAGAATAAATTCTAGCTACAGATTTATTTGCTTAATCTGATATCTTGTATTGAGCCTGTGAGGAGGATGTGCGATGCTCCGTAGATCGTGTTTTACTTTCGCACCTTTTTAATATCTTTATGGATTATTATCAGTTCTTTGGGTGGGGTTCTTTACTCATTATTTAGATGGGGAAATCTCAATATAAATCGTGATTTTGCTCGTATATTTTCTTGGGTCACTCTGAAGATTATTGGACTTCGAGTAGAAGTAGACGGAAAGCAATATCTGAAGTCGTCTCAGCCTTGTATCTATATTGCTAATCATCAAAGTAATATGGATATGGCTACCTTTGGAGGCATTTATCCTCAAAGAACCGTAGTGATTGGTAAAAAAGAAGTCAGATGGATGCCATTTTTCGGCTTATTCTTCATGGCCGCGGGGAATATTTTAATAGATCGTCAAAATCAAGTGAAAGCTTTGGCAGGTCTTGCGCGGGCGACGGAGATCATTAAAAAAAAATCAGTTTCCATCTGGATTTTTCCAGAGGGTACGCG
This sequence comes from Oligoflexia bacterium, assembly GCA_963758495.1. Taxonomy (GTDB): domain Bacteria; phylum Bdellovibrionota; class UBA1018; order UBA1018; family UBA1018; genus CAVWVI01. Next base: position 824,445 of record CAVWVI010000003.1, on the reverse strand, counting down.
AAATCGTACAGGGGAAGGACTCTTGCCGTTTAAAAGAGGCGCATTTCATATGGCAATCCAGGCAGGTGTGCCGCTAGTACCCATTGTCTCAGGTCCTATTCGTCCTTTTATTCATTTTAAAGGAGGGCATTTGAAGGGTGGAGTATTGAAAATAAAGGTACTGCCACCTATTGAGACGTCTGGTGTTGCAGCAAGTCAAGTAGAAGTCCTTGCTCAAGAGGTAAGAGAGAAAATGTTAGAGGCCTTCCATGGCCTCACGATCTAAAATGAGAAACACAATTGAGTCTCATATGATCCGTCTTCCATGAGTTATTCGAAGGACCCCCATCCGTTTGGACAATCTTCTTTATCTGCAATGATAATGAGTTTATTTATAATTCCAAAAAGAATGTCAGAAACTTGGGGATCTGCAATGGTGCTACAAATTTGATTATCTCTCAGTTCATAAAGTTTACGATTCCCCTGTTCCATCTTTATTTCAACAGTACCATCCATATATTTATTATTAGTTTCTGGAATCGGGATGCAGTAGTCATTGTAAGGTGGATCTTTTTCAATAGCTAAATTTAAATTTTTAGCTAAAGGATTCCAAACTTCTAGAGCAATCGAACCATAAGCGTCTTTGCCACAGGCATTTCGATTAGTTGAAAAGTGTCCTAATGAATCAATGATCGTTTTGGCAGAATTTGCTAAAAGAGTTACGCTGGTCCATTTTGAGGCGTAGGTCACTTGAGGTGAGGTGGGATTGAGGTCAGTATTGTCTTCACCTGTATCATGAGGGGGTACAGGATCGGGAACAGATGGATTCACTGTTCTTTCAGAGCCACCATTACATCCTATTAGGGTGAGAAATATCAAAATCAAGAGTAGTTTCGAACAAATCATCGTGAGCCCCCAATGATCCAGAATATTTGCAATCAAAATGCCATCTCATTCTAGACCGGGACTAGGAAATCCTAGTCCCGGAGGAGACAATCGAATTCGAGTGGTTTTTAATGACTCGAATTGATTTGACATACGCCTTGTTGGCAAGTGGGAGAGGTGCCACTGAGCTGGAATCCAACAGATTCAGTACAGTCAGAGCGAGTTAATCCTGCACCGCAGGCACTTTGAACCTGGGACACAGCCTCTTGAAGCTTGGTTTGATTGCTTCGGACAGTAGTTGCATTTCCAACGATCAATGGGTGAATTAAAGTACAATCATCAGTCGTGATATATTGAGTACTATTGGAATCAATAATATCAAAAGCATCACTGACGTATGCGCAATCGGCATCTGCTGAGCAAGTTCGCATCGAACTAAAGAGAGTTTGAAGTGTTGCCGCACCATCATTGCACGCGTCTGGAAATGGAAGAGCGTAATATTTCAATGCAAGATTGCGAATTGCGGTGAGAACTGCCTTTGCCTCGTCAATGGACCTTGTTTGAAAATTGAGATCGCTTCCCGAGGTCTTGAGTAAAATCTCTGCCTCACTTGTCCCTCTAATTAAAGTGACAATGTCATTAGTTCCACTTGCATCAATATTTTGATGTACCTCAGCCTGTAAACGGGGTGATGAGAGTGTAGCACTTAAGGCCGAGCTTATGGCCTTAAGTTCTTCTGGATCAATCATCCCAATTCTCATTTCACCCGCTGGACCAGGTCCCAGCTGAAAATGACCATCTTTAAGTACGGTAAAGCCATATAAAGCCACACATTTGTCTGCTTCGCCCTCTTCTGCAGGGGGGGTGCATTTTGATTGAAGCTTAATGGCCCAGTCCAATGAATTCTGATCTATTTCAACAGGCTTAGTCACCTTCTTAGGTGGGGTTGCGGTAGAATTGGAATTACAGCCACTTAGGGCGAAGCCAATGAAAAATACTGTGAAAATCGCGAGTGAGTTTCGCATTAGAACCTCCTTATTCTTAGAAGAACAACTATATTAAACGAGGCGATGAAGGGCCACGTAGATGGGCGGCGATTTGTGCAATCCACGTGCCTGGATTATTATGGGTACAAATGGAACTACTCAAAAATATAAAAATTTTAATTCTTTCAAGTCTCTTTCTATTCTTTTCAGCATGTTCTAGCGGACCTGTGAAAGGCGAACATACATTGCATAGGATACTATTATACAATCTTCATTATAGAAGACCGAGTCAGGTGGGAGCAATGCCCACTGCCGAGGTTGGAGAAAAAGAATATGTAAGTAATCCGAAGCCTAATAAAGCGTTTGATTGTGAGCCATTGAACTCATTATTCAAAGACATCCATCTTAGGGAGGTGCGGAAGTGCTTTTTAAGTTCAAGTATTTTACAAGCAGAGAAACCGCTCTCTTATCGTCTTCGTCGGAACACTGCTCCCTATCTTCAACTTCAAGAGTCAGAAGATACCCCTGACTGTATTAAGCAAGCCTTGGAAAAGATCCCGGTGCCGAGGGAAATCTTCTTTCAGAGTAATGAGGAGGGTGCGCTGAGTTGTTATAATGCCCGTATTCCGATATTGGACGAGGAGTTATTGGGAATTAGAAATGCCCTTCATCCTATTGAAGTCAAAATTGACTTGCCGTTGGATGAGGTTCCAAAAACAGACCAAGAGACTTTGGTGTTGTTGGGTACTTGGGTAATCAGTTCTTTTTTTCAAAATAACCCGAATCAACTGCAGTCAAAGACCGTTCCTAGGGATCTATGCGGTCAGTGTTTGGGAGAAAAAAATGTGTTTTCAGATGGCGAGCCATTGCCACCTCTTTGGCCCGAATGAGCGTAAAAAACACGAGCGAATAGGGTAGGCACTGCAAGAAGTGTCAATGAGTTACGGTATTGCAGAGGTGAAAATTAGCGTTTTCCACCCTTTTGCATTTGCTGCAGCATGTTCATAGCTGCTTTGAGCTGTGCGTCCTTATTGGATCCGCCGCCGCCTGGGCCCCGATTGAGTCCTTGAGTCATCTGTTGCATTTTGGAAAGAGCATCAGACATGTTTTTGGCTCCAGGAAATGCCATTTTCATCATTTGTTCACTGGCTTGTTTAAGCTTTAAAAAAACCAAAACGTTGATTGTTGTCAAGACCAAGACCAAGATCCAACTTATGATAATCCAAATAGACATGCCGGCAACTTACCTCAGCTTGAGGTGCAATTCCATAGGTTATCTCTTTAAATTACTTAAATTTTGTCCCTTATCATTTCGTTTCTTATTTATTTCTCTTTTTATCTAGAAGCTTTGAAAATAGATTTCGAAGTTCATCTCCAATAGCAGGAGACTCACCCAGGGCGGTTAAGGCTTCTGCGACAGTTTCAATCGTAGATAAGCATTCTTTGCGGGGTTCTCGCCGAAGTTCTTTATAAAGAGACTTTCGGGTAGGTCTAAGGACGGCACGGTTCAATTTCAAAAGCCAGGCATTTCTCCACCAAAGTGCTTTAGCTTGACTCCAGGTTCCATCAAGTATGACGATTCCATCGATTGATTCTTTTGGAGGAGGAACGGGCGCTCCTTGTTTTGAGACAAACTGCAGCGGAGAGGAATCCTTGCTTTCCCCTTTAATCCCACTCCCTAGGTAGAGAACCACCCAGCGGGAGCCAATGGCATCGCGGCCTAAAGCCTTTCGGAGATTGGGCCAGGATAGGCCGATATTTAAAGTAGACTCAGCTAATGCGAGATGGGTGATCTTTGCAGTGCCCAGATCATGATCCGGTTCTTGAGGGTGTTGTAGAATGAGGACGTGAGGCCGCGTAGAGAGAGGTTTAATCTCACTGCAAATACACAGTTCAAGGATTTTATCGCATTTTGGACAGGGGACAGGGGGGGTACTCAGTAGCATTTTAAACCTCTTAGCATAATAAACGCCCGATTTCATCAGCTGATGTTGAGTGGGCGCAGTCTACCCGGAGGACTCCTATACAATACTCACGCCTATCCAGCGCTCGTTTTCAGGAGTTACAATCCAATGACCTACCAACTGAATTCCGAGTTGTTTAGAAAGACCTGCAACTCTGTTCGTGAGGTCGAAATCTTGAACAGAGGGTTTTGTCAATCCTGAGGGGTGGTTGTGAAAAAGAAAGAATCCTTTGGGTCTTAAGGCCAAAAGCCTTGCAAAAAGCTCAGCTGGATCCGTATTCACATGAGTTCTTACGCCTTTTTCGACGACACAGAGATCTCCCAGCTCACCTGATCGATGAATGGGAACAAAGCCGAGCCACTCTTGAGGTTCAGTCCGCTGCTTTTGGGTAATTTTATTCAGTGCAAGAGTTGCAAGATCGGGAAGCGACATTTCCGTCATTTGTATTTTTTTATGAAAACTACAGCGATAAAGAGCATACCGTCGCCCTAATTCAAAAGCTGCTAAAATTTTGGCTTGTGCTGAAGGGCCAAGGCCGGGCAATTCTTTTAAATAGGCGGTTCCTGAAGTTTCAATGCCAGTAAAAAATGCTCGTTCTTCATCGATTCTTCCAAGTCCTTTTCCGGGGCGTTCTAAGAGTTGTCCTGCCAAGCCTAAACAGCCGACTCCTCGAGGGCCAGAGCTGATAATTAAGGCCAGGCATTCTCTGAGACTGAGGCATGAGGGCCCTGTTTCAAGGCATCGTTCTCTGGGGCGTTCTGAAGGGGGCGTTTTTTCCATCATCCATCTCAGAGAGTTGCAAGCGGCATGGCGGAATAGGGAAGAGCAAAGGGAATGAAAGAGTCTCATTTTAGGAGAATGCGATCGAACTTCGGAGAAGTTTGGGCAAAACTAGACGAGAAAATCCTCCAGACCTTACTTTTTTGGTGCCTAAAATCCGTAGACCATTTAAAAGGGATTAAAATGCCAATACAATCAAAAAACTTAACCCACATCGGAATTATAGGAGGAGGTCAGCTTTCCCTGATGTTGGCTGACGCCTTATTTAGAATGGGATTTAAGCCGATTGTGCTTTCTGAGAATCCTCATACACCGGCAGCGCAAGCTTACCCCCTCGGAGTGTATGGCGCAACTGATGATGAAAGTGCTCTTGAAAAGTTATTTGCGCAGGTGAGTTGCGTTATTTTTGAGAATGAATTTGTTAATTGTGAAAAATTAAGAACCGTTGCATCGAAAAACTCTGTTCACTTTTTTCCTAGTTTAGATACTCTCGCTAGTCTTCAAGATAAGCTTCGGCAAAAAGTATTACTCGAAAAATTAAAGATCCCTTCTGCTTCCTATCTTGTTTTGAATTCTACGGATGACATTCACTTACGGCTTTTATCGATACTCAAACATTATGGTGGCCACTGCGTTTTGAAGTGGGCGAAGATGGGTTATGATGGAAAAGGTGTTTTAGAGATCAGTGATTCTCCTGAGGATATCAAGCGCGCTGAAGAATTTTGTGCGAAAGCGAGTCGATGGGGGAGCTCTGTTTATGCTGAAGAAAAAGTTCTCTTTAAAAGGGAGTTAGCCCTGATTGCTGTTTTGTCTAGAGGGGGTGAGTTTTTAAGTTACCCTCTCGTGATCTCTGAGCAAAAAAAAGGCATTTGTGTTCGAGTTTACGGCCCCGCAACTGCTTTTGGTGTATCCCAAAAAAATGAAGAACGAGCGAAGCAGTATGCTGAAAGAATTTCAAAATCGATTGAGTTAGTAGGTGCTTTTGGAATAGAATTTTTTGAAACCCAATCTGGAGAGTTATGGGTAAATGAAATTGCTCCTCGGGTTCATAATTCTGGACATTATACACAGAATGCATGTGCGACGGATCAATTTGAAAATCACTGCCGAGCCATTTTAGAAATACCCTTAGGTGAGATCAGTTCTAGCGCAGCTTTTGCTATGTTGAATCTATTAGGCCCAGACCATTTCATAGGGATGAACTCTAGAGAGTTTTTGCCAGAACCGACGAGTCGTCTTCATCTTCATTGGTATAGTAAGAATGAAATTCGGCCCCGCAGAAAACTGGGTCACCTAAATGGAACAGTGCAGTCTTTCAATGATATTGATATTCTTTTGAAAGATTTAGACGATTGCCACCAACGATGGTTACAATGCTTTTAAAGGCACAGTAAAATCCAAGGATAAATTAAATTATGACCTATGTATCATCATCATCCAGTAAACCGCTTGTGGCAATCGTGATGGGAAGTGACTCTGATTATTCTGTGATGAAGGATGCGGCTGCCGCCCTTGAAAAGATGATGATTCCATACGAAATATCGATCGTATCAGCTCATCGTACTCCCCAAGAGATGGTGCGATTTGCCGAAACGGCTCGAGATGGTGGTATTCGAGTCATTATTGCAGGGGCAGGAGGGGCAGCGCATCTTCCAGGCATGGTTGCTTCACTCACTGAGTTACCCGTAATTGGAGTTCCTGTTCCGATCGGGCATCTTCAAGGGCAGGACGCTCTCTACTCGATTGTGCAAATGCCGAAAGGAGTTCCTGTTGCTACCGTCGCAATTGGGAATGCGTGGAATGCTGGCATTCTCGCAACTCAGATTCTAGGAGCAGCAGCAGGGAATCTGGGAGCAGAATATTTAGATCGAATTGTAGACTACAAAAAGGAGCTGAGGGCCCAAGTTCTTTCTAAAAAGATTTTGATTTGAGCTTAAAAAGCCCAATAAGGGCCAGTGCCCAACGAAGAATTTTGATTTGTGAATCCTACATAGACTTTTCTACCGTAGAAGAAGGGGAGTCCCCAGTCAAAGACTCCTGAAAGATTTGCCCCTAGAGTGGGGAGTCCGGAATTACCTGTAGTGAGAAGGGTTTGTGCATTATCGATAGAAAAATTGACGCTTACTTGAGTCGAGCTATTTGAAGCAGAGGTATCAGTAGCTGAAAAAGAGGTCGTTGAAGTGGGGCAAAAAAATCCTGTGGCTTCGGTGCAGAGAGGTAAATTTGTGGGGTCTGGAAAAAAGAGGCCGTTTGATCCGCTATCTATAAAGCTTATGGAATACGAAGCACCGTTGAAGCTAGTGGTAAAATTACCGTAATTATCCGCACCATAAAGGGTCGCTCCAGATGGACTATTATTCGATTGTGTGCCGATTCCAAAAACCAGTGAACCCGTGATCGAGGCTACATTATTGGATGAAGGGAGAGGTAATTCGACAATGACCCCATTATTATCGGTGGGGAGAAGTGCAACGGGGTTTTGAAGCTGACTGGCGAGGGGGGTTGTTGCGCTGGTGCAAGAAGCGTTTCCAGGACAGGAATAGTACATATCATTATTGGCAAGAGTGGCGCATGCAGATCCGCAATCTTGTAAAGTGAGTCCGACTCCTAGGATTCCATTGTACCCGGCGCCTGAGGGGGTCTGGTCTGCTGAAGAGCAGCCGGAAGGACGTGCTGAAGCGTAGGAATATTCAATGAGCTGAATGGGGGTGGTTACGGCAGGTTCGCTTCCGAGTGTCACAGAGGCGGTGACTACCGGTCCCCAGTCACTACCGGTTCCAAATTCGGCGCATTCTGCAACCGGATTAGAGCCATTCATTACAGGTGTAAATAATGAAGTTGAAAAATTTTTAAAAGTGGATGCGAATACACGTAGACCCACGCTTCCCGTGTCTACCAGGATATCTGTTATGGTCTGGCAATTTGTAGTATTCGGAACACAAACGGTTACCGTCGCGCAAGGTTCATTGGGATAGTTTTGGCTACATACTGACAGACCGCCTATGTGGAGAGGGATTGTATTGGCGCCCGTGGCAGGGGTAATGCTGGATGTATTGCTGACGGGGGGATTTCCTTCTGAGTTATCTGATGCACAAGCTGAGATAAAAAATAGAAGTAAGAGGGGGATTTGAACAGATTTTATCATAGCACCTCCTGAGCACTGACATCGTTGGGAAGTAAGCTAGGAATGTACGCTTTTCCGTGAATATCAAGCATGTGTCCGAATTTTTCAATAATGACATGGTCAGTACTGATAGATAGGGGAGCACGACCTTGATGCTTGGGTTGACTGGAGAGTGCATTGTTCACTTCTTGAAAATAGGATCCAAGTAATAAGGATAAGTTGGGTTGCGTCATTCCTCTCCAGGTGACGGCGAACACTATGCCATCGGGAGAAATATATTCTCTAATTAGATGGTTATTTTCTGATGTAATTTCGTGAACTCGGAACTTTCCGTGCAGAATTATTTTCTTAGTCCCCTTTAGGGCATGTTGTTCGAGTTCAGTCGAACTTTCGTGTTCTCCAAGAGCTGCAAAAACTTTAATCGAGGAGGATGTGAAAACAAGATAGAGAATCAAGATGATACGATAAACCCTAGATTTTTGTGCTGGAGTCATAAGTATTTTTCCATCTCTTTAAAAAATAAAGTTGATTCAGAAATTTATATTCTCTTAGCTTTTGGATAATGTCTAGTAAGTGCTATTCGAGGGTCTAAAGTTATTTTTTAAAAATAAGAGTAAGTAGTTCCTTTAGGGTTGCTAACAAAATTCATGTCACTATTTTGACCCTTTTAACTACTTTGACTATTTTGTTTTTGTCGGACATTATAAAATAATGTTGTTTTCATTTAGAAATAGTTAGCATAGCTAATAAGTAGGGATGGTTAAATAAATTATGCAGGATTGCGCTCGTTTAATTTTAGAAATAATACCCCCCACTATGCGATTCATTAGAAATGAAATGCGGCTGGCTGCAAAGTCAGAGTTAACTGTGCCGCATTTCCGAATTTTGGCGATATTGACGCTGTCTAATGCAACTAATAAAGATTTAGCGGAATGGATGGGAGTCAGTGCACCGACCATCAGTCGAATGGTTGAAGTGTTGGTGAAGAAAGGTTTAGTAAAACGAATTATTCAAGTAAAGGATCGGCGACAAGTAAGTCTCAGCCTTACGGCTAAAGGGAAAAGTACCTACAGTCGAATTTATAAGGAAGTTTATTTAAAATTCTCCAAGCAGCTTAATTATTTAACTTTTAAACAGAAAAATAATCTAGTGAGCGGATTAAATGTTCTTAGGGAGATTTTCTTATGAAGTTTATTGTTAATCATTCATTAAAATTTTTCACAGGTCATTTTATTTGGGTCCTTCTCATTTCGCTTATAGTGATGCAAAGTTCATTTTCTTGGGCTACGGTTTCTAATTTAGGGCTTCTCTCTACGACAAATGAGAATAGTCCTAAAACTCTTAAGGACGCTTATCTTGCCTCCATTATACGGAGTGAAACTATAGGAGTGCAAAAAGAGCTACTCGCACAAGCCGATGAGGTCAATGGTCAAGCAAAGGGCGCTTTATTTCCAACTATTTCTGGTTCGGCGACTTTTTTGAATCAGGCCGAACCTTCAAGCGTCACTGGAAGTGCTATTTCGCCTGCTTCACAAAATACGATTCAACTCAAAGCGGCACAGCCGTTGTTTAAAGGGTTTAGTGACTTTGCTCTTCTTCGGCAAAAGAAAGATCTCGTAAATGCGCAAGTCTTTGCTTTGCACGCCGCGGCGCAACAGCTTTTTTATGATTTATCAACCGCGTATTACAATATTTTGGGTTACCAAGATGATGTCAAAAATTATCAGATTGAAATCGAAATCAACCGTAAGCGGCTGAAGGAGCTTCAGAGTTTTTTTAAAATTGGAAGATCTCAGCTCACAGATCTTCTTACTTTTGAAGCCAATATTGCTTCCCTTGAAGTGCAGCTAGAAAATTCCAAGGGACAGTTGGAGGTTGCAAAGGAAGTTCTTGCTTACCTTACAGGATGGAATCGAAATACAATCTTAAAGGATAATGAACCCATGTCTTCCAGTGCGGGAGATGTGACTTCGTTTTTACCGAAGGTGGAACAGCGGCCAGATGTTCAAACTGCACTCGCTACGGCTCAAGCGCAGGAAGAAGGTGTTCCCTTTGCTTTCGGCTCCGAACTTCCATCCGTAAATCTTGTAGGAGATTATTACTTACTCCGGCCACCTGGAGCATTGTCTGATGTGAATTGGGATTTTTCACTTCAACTCTCTGTGCCCATATTTCAGGGAGGAGTCCTACAATCGCAAGTTCGTCAAGCCCAATCTGTTGCTCGTCAATATAGTTTACTTTTATCGCAAACTCGTAGGACTGCTGAAAAAGAAGTTCGCACCTTTTTTGACACATTAGTCGCCGACCAAAAACAGATGTTAAAATTGGGAGAGCTGGTTCATATTTCAAAGAAAAATTACGAGACTGAAATTCAATATTACCGAAATGGATTAGTGACAAATCTGGATGTTTTTCAGGCGATTGCGACCTACCAAGACGCACAAAGACAGCTCGATCACCAACGTGAAACGGTGAAATTGGATTCCGCTAAGCTACAGGCGGCAACGGGAGAGCGACCAGAAATTATGACGGCCGTTAAAATGAGTCACAAACCTTAATGAATTCAATGGATAGATTATGAGCATATCAGAAGTTTCAATTCGTCGCCCTGTTTTTGCTTGGATGTTGATGCTGGGTCTTATCCTCTTTGGAGCCATTTGCTTTCAGAGAATGGGAATCAGTCAAATGCCAGATGTTGATTTCCCAGTAATCAATATTGGCTTAAGATTGGATAATGCTGCTCCAGAGGTGATGGAGGTGGATGTTGTTGACATTGTTGAAGACGCCGTTATGGGAATCGAAGGTCTTTCAAGAGTTACTTCGAGTGTAAGTCAAGGCATCGCCAATGTTACATGTGAATTTCAAATGAATCACAATATTAATGTGGCACTTCAAGAAGTAGTGAATCGCATTAATCAATCCTCAAATCTTTTACCCACGGCACTTTATCCTCCTGTGGTGAGCAAGACTAATCCTGAAGATCAACCGATCCTCTGGGTTTTGGTTACCGCAGATAAAAGCGTGCCCCATTACAAACAGATGATTTATGCTCGTAATACACTCAAAGACCAGCTTTCTACAATAGCGGGGGTAGGAAATGTTACATTTGCTGGTTATGTAGATCCCAATCTAAGAGTGTGGATTGATAGAAATAAATTATATCAATATAATTTAACGTCCGGTGATATCTGGGCTGCTATTCAAGCGGAACAGATTGAACAACCTGCTGGTCGAATTGAGTCAAAAGCGAACGAAACCAATATTCGGGTTTTGGGAGAAGCACATACTGCGGAGGATTTTGAAAAAATTCGAATTAATACGAGAAATGGTGCTCCGAATTATAATCCAATTCCTCTTAGTAAGGTTGCGAGAATTCAGGAAGGGATTTCTGATTTACGCCAAATTTCTAGGTTTAATGGAGAAACAGCGGTTGGACTTGGGATTGTGAAGCAGCATGGTTCGAATGCTGTGGAAGTCGCCAAGCTTGTGAAAAATAAAGTAGCGCAGATACAAAGCACTCTCTTGCCTGGATATCATGTTGACGTTCGACTTGATTCAACTCAGTTTATTAGAGATTCTGTTAATGAACTGAATACGACTCTTATCCTCGCGGCACTTTTGACTTCCGTTGTGTGTTTTTTATTTCTTGGGTCATGGTCATCTACTATTAACGTTTTTTTCGCCATTCCCACCTCTATTGTTGGAGCTTTTAGTGCTCTTTACTTTTTTGGATTTACGCTGAATACTTTTACGCTTCTCGGGTTGAGCTTGGCAATTGGGATTGTCGTTGATGACGCTATAATGATGTTGGAAAATATTGTTCGGCATTATGAAATGGGGAAGAGCCGGCGACAGGCGTCAATAGATGGCTCCAATGAAATTACATTTGCGGCTATCGCTACCACCCTTGCGATAGCGGCTATTTTCATCCCTGTTATTTTTATGCAAGGAGTGGTGGGCCGGTTTTTTTATCAATACGGTATTACGGTAACAGTAGCCGTATTTCTCTCACTTCTAGAAGCTTTAACTCTGACTCCTATGCGCTGTGCTCGATTTCTCCATTCCGGAAAAATGCACAATCCGGGTTGGGTTTTAAAAACCATGGACGCATTCATGGACAAATTATCTGAGAAGTACCGGCATGCCTTGGCTTGGGCTATCAAACATAAGAGTGGGGTCATCATCGTTTCGCTGACTCTTTTTGCAGGGTCCATGATTTTTCTTTGGACCCTTAGAAAAGAGCTCATCCCCTCTCAAGATCAATCTCTTTTCTTATTGTCCCTTAAGACACCTGTGGGAAATTCTATTGAGGCAACCGATCGAGTTTATCAACAAGCTGAGGAATATTTAAAGAAACAATCTGAGGTCAAAGACCTTTATACTACTATTGGCAATTATCAGAATAATAACGTCGTGAATGCGGGAATGATCTATGTGATTCTAAAGGATCTTAAATCGAGGACGCTGACTCAGAGAGAGATTATGGATCGTAGCAGAAGGGAGTTAAAGCAACTCCTTCCGAATGCAGAAGTTTCGGCGCAAGATCTTTCACTGACTGGGTTTAGCGCATCTCGAGGGTTTCCAATCGAATTTACAATTGAAGGTCCAGATTGGACGAAGCTTTCAGAATACTCAAAGATCATTATACAAAAGCTTGAGGCAACTGGGCTATTGGAAGACATTAATACCGACTTTCAAGTGGGAATGCCTCAGATTAATATTATTCCGGATCGAACCAAGGCTGCAGCTCGAGGCGTCTCAGTGACTACGATAGGTCAGGAAGTGAGTTATCTTATTGGTGGCCAAATTTTTAATGCTAACACTCAATATCCTAAGGATAACCATAGATATTACATTCGTCTTCGTTCAGAGTCAGATCAAATTGCTAGCATGGACGATCTGAGCAAGGTTCTTTTAAGTAATGATCGTGGCACAGGTGGGAGTCTAGTGCCATTACCTCAAACAGCGGATATTCAACTCACTACCGGACCTCAACTGATATCCCGAGTCAATCGAAGTCGAGCTATTCCTGTTTATGCAAATGTCGCTAACAATCAATCACAACAAAGTGCCTTGGATGCCGTGATTCGAATAGGTCAGGAAGTTCTTCCTGCTCATTCGGGGTACTATCTTAAGGCAACAGGGAGCGCGCAAGCATTTAGAGATGCTTTTGAGGGGTTGATTTTTGCGCTCATTCTTGGAATTGCAGTCGCCTATATGGTTTTAGCCTCGCAGTTCAATAGTTTTATTCATCCGGTGACCGTCCTGATGGCTTTACCATTTAGTCTTTCTGGAGCGTTAGCGGCACTCTATCTTTCTCATCAGTCACTCAGTCTTTTTAGTATGATTGGTTTGATACTATTGATGGGAATTGTGAAAAAAAATTCAATTCTACTCGTAGATTTTACCAATCAACGGAGAGCGGAAGGTTTACCTCCTGTTCAAGCGTTACTGGAAGCTTGTCCTATTCGATTGAGACCGATTTTAATGACCTCTGTTGCTACTATTGCTGGTGCTATTCCTGGTGCAGTTAATTTTGGACCAGGAGCGGAGACACGTGTTCCTATGGCAATTTCTATCGTAGGGGGTGTTTTAGTTTCTACGGTGTTGACCCTTTTTGTGGTCCCTTGTGTATATAGCTGGTTTACTCGCTTTGAGATGCCAGAGAAAGAGGATGCAACTTAAATCATGAGTTTATCCGAAATTTCAATACGACGTCCCGTTTTTGCTTGGATGCTCATGGCGGCTCTTATTGTGTTTGGAGCTATTTCATTTCATAGACTGGGTATTAGTCAATTGCCAGATGTGGACTTTCCAGTAGTGAGTGTTTCCTTTACATTGAATGGTGCAGCGCCTGAAGTCATGGAAAGTCAGGTTTTAGACCCGGTCGAAGATTCTATTATGCAGATTGATGGGATTCGAAGTGTGACTTCTACTGCCCAGCAAAGTTCCGCTACCATTGCAGTAGAATTTGATCTTAAGACGGATATCGATGAGGCACTTCAGGAAATTAAAAACCACATTGATCAAGTTCAAAATCTGCTTCCTACTAATCTCTTTCCTCCTACTCTGAGGAAAACTAATCCAGAAGATCAACCTATTATGTGGTTGGGATTGACTACTGATGATCCAAAAACTCCTTTGATCGACATGATGATTTTTTCCAAAAACTTTCTCCAAGATCAATTTGGAATTGTACCTGGTGTTGGAAATATTGTTGTAGGAGGATATGTTGATCCTGCTTTGCGTGTCTGGGTCGATGCAGAAAAAATGAATCGGTTGGATCTCACCTCTGAAGATATCTTGCAGGCTATTAAGCAGGAGCAAATTGAAGTTCCCGCCGGCCAAATTCAAAATAGCAGCAAAGAATACAATATTCGTGTCTTGGGAGAGGCAACCAGTGCTGAGGAATTTGGTAAGATTCGAATTAATAGTCGGATTTCGCAAGGCGTGAATTATAAACCCACCTTACTGAGGGATGTGGCTCAGATTGAGGAGGGAACCGCTGATATTAGAAAAATATCTCGAATGAGTGGAAAATTGGCAGTAGGGTTGGGAATTATTAAGCAGCATGGTTCTAATGCTGTGGAAGTAGGTCAGGCCGTTCGTCAAAAAATGAAAGAAATTCAACCCTTAATGCCTAAGAATTTCAAATTAAGCCTTCGTTCTGATAATACTCGTTTTATAAAACAATCCGTAGATCAACTGCTTTATACGCTGATGCTCTCGGCGCTTTTGACATCTCTTGTTTGCTATCTCTTTTTAGGTTCTTGGACCTCAACCATAAACGTTCTTTTGGCGATTCCTACTTCCATAATCGGAACGTTTGTGGCTTTTTACTTTTTTAAATTTACACTTAATACATTTACTTTATTGGGCCTCAGCTTAGCAATCGGGATTGTAGTGGATGATGCAATCATGATGCTTGAGAATATCGTCCGACATAGAGAATTGGGAGAAAAGAAGAAAGAAGCTGCCCTTAAAGGTTCAGAAGAAATTACCTTTGCTGCTGTGGCAGCAACGATTGCTATTGTCGCCATTTTTATGCCTGTTGTTTTTATGAACGGAATTATTGGAAGATACTTTCTTCAATATGGTGTGACTGTGACAGTCGCAGTTCTCCTGTCTTTATTAGAAGCACTTACGCTGACTCCTATGCGTTGTTCGCGATATCTCACGGTTGATCATGGTTCCAATGCAAAAATGCGAACTGTCGATCGCATTTTTAAAAAAATGGCAACGAAATATGAAACTTTACTTCATTTCTTACTGCTTCATCGCTGGAAAACAGTATTGATTACGATGGTCTTTTTTTTCGGGAGTTGGGGGATTGCAAGGCATCTTTCTTCTGAGATGATGCCAGCGCAAGACCAAGCTATGTTTATGTTAAGGTTTAAGTTGCCTGTAGGTACTTCTCTAGAGGTTACAAATAGTAAAATCAAAAAGGTAGAAGACTATCTTTTAAAGATACCTGAAGTGAACGGCCTTTTTAGTCTGGTGGGGGGCTTTGGTGGTGATGCGGTAAATCAAGGAATGGCCTACGCGACTTTAGTGGATCGCAATCAAAGAAATATTTCCCAATCTGATCTCATTATAAAAGTAAGAAAAGCCATACGTAAAATGATTCCGGGAATGGAGACTGTTGTACAAGATCTTTCTTTAAGAGGCTTTTCCGCTACACGAGGATTCCCCGTTGAATTTATTATTCAAGGCCCGGATTGGAACAAGTTGACTGAGTTCACCCAGCAAGTGATGGACGAGATGAAAAAGTCTCATTATGTTGTAGACGTCAATACTGACATTCAAAGTGGGATGCCAGAAGTTCAGCTGACTCCTAATCGTGCTAATCTGGCCAAATATGCTGTTTCATTAAAAACTGTTACGAATGTGATCAATACCCTGATGGGAGGATTGATTTTAAATGGTCAAACTGAGTATCCTAAGGGGCGTCATCGATATGAAATCGAAGTGAGATTGCGGGCCTCTGAAAGAAATAAAATTCCCGATATTTCTCGTATTATGTTGAGAACGAATCGTGGACAACGGGTTCCGCTCTCTAAACTCGTGGATCAAAAAGTAAAGCCAAGTCTATTATTGATTTCGCGGTTGGACAGGGCTAGGGCGATTAAAGTATATGGAAATCCGGCTCCAGGACATTCCCAGCAAGAAGCGATGGCCTATACGGAAAAATTGGCAAAGTCCATGCTTCCTCCTGGATATACCCTCAAAATGGTTGGAAGTTCACAAAGTTTCCAAGAGTCATTTCAGAGCTTAATTATTGCACTCTTATTAGGGATTGTAGTTTCTTATATGGTTTTAGGTTCGCAGTTCAATAGTTTTATCCATCCCATTACTGTATTGATGGCACTGCCTTTTAGCTTTGCTGGAGCTTTCATCGGTCTCTATCTTTGTCACCAGACAATCAATATGTATAGTCTGATTGGATTTATTCTTTTAATGGGGATAGTAAAGAAAAATTCTATTTTGCTAGTTGACTTTACTAATCAATGCCGTGGAGAAGGAAAAGATGTGCATGCAGCATTGATTAAGGCTTGTCCTATTCGCCTTCGACCTATTGTTATGACTTCTCTGGCTACGGTAGTAGGGGCACTTCCTGAAGCACTTTCTTTGGGGCCCGGTTCAGAGGCGATTATACCGATGGCCATTGCCATTATTGGAGGTGTGATTGCTTCCACGATTCTTACTTTATTTGTAGTACCTTGTGTCTATAGTCTAATGTCGCGTCTGGAACGACCTGAGGAAAAATTTTCTTAAATTTTTGTCAATCGACTGAGTGAGGGGGAGTAGGGATGCAGTTGAATAGAGTGATGATGGCTTTTATAATGATCGCAGTGGGTGTGCCAGGCGCCGTTCGTGCTGAAGCTGGAAAAGAGGCATTAGAGGATGAGGATGGGTTTTTGGACCCAGTGATTGAGTCGAAGAATCCGCCTGCTCCCAACGTTGGCCAAAAAATGCCTTCATCTTCTCCGGAATCACAAGAATTGCAAAATAATAGAATGAAGACTTTGGAGGGGTCTCGTTCTCGCTGGAGTGGTCAATTTAATCTGACTTATTCGGGTTCTTCCATTGCTCATCCATTTTCAGGGGAGGTTCCTAATCCAGGCAATCAGGTGCCACCTCCTTTAGTTACTTTTAGTGGTACGGTCTCTGCTCGAGGTCGAATCGATGATAAAACAACGTTGGGTTTAGGAACAGGTATTTTGACTCAAACCCCTTTTCAAGGACCTAAAAATACCTCAGTAGCGGATCCTTATATGGATCTTGCTCACTCCTTTAATTTAGGACCTATACATAATCGGGCGGATTTTCAAAGTACACTCTGGACGAATAATCAGTATTATGACGTTTTTGGGTATCGCTTTGGGTTTACACTATTAAATGAAAGTTTCTACCAGTTTAAATTTGGACTTACTGTCGGATTCGTATTGCAAATTGACTATAATATTTTTGCAGATGGATCTCAATACGATTCTAGTCAGCAAACTCAGTATGATCTCTATACGGATCCCTATTTTGAATATAAATTGTCTAAGCGCTTGAATGTAAGGTCAGTTGTTGGAATTGCTTCACTTCATAATAGAAACTTGAATGGCACTTTTGCATTCTATCATCCGGATGTCTATCAAACTTTTGGTTTAGGGATATCATGTACCGATTCGGTGTATATTTATCCGTATATTTTGCTATTTCCAATCTCTGGAAATATAACTTCGCAAAGTACTCTTGTGGGGTTTAATGCGATTATTAATTTATTCTAGAGCCCCAGTGGGATGTGATCCTATGCTATGCCGTTCAGTTGCTTGATCTTGATCCTTCGTTTTATCCCGATAAAGATATGTATGGGAAATAAAATGACTATCCCTGCAGCAAAAAAAGAATTCATGAGGGATCTGTAAATCCCATGAGTATCCACCGTGATCAAAGCAGCAACCGAAGAAAAGAGAAAGCATCCTATAATATGAGCGGGTATAAAAATACATTTTTGAAATTTACTTAAATTAAGACCTGAAAATTCTACAACCCTCATAATTCCCACAATCAAGAATACGATAGCAAATGTCATTCCTGCAATAGGGGTCCATAAAGGATGCCCTTGAGCGTCCATGAATAATGAGCTGAAAAATGAGCTCATAAAACCATCCTCCGCTATGCTATTTGCTCTTTCCCAGGTTCTTAAGGCGCTTGATCCGGTCTGGCTTATTGTCGGAAAGCCAATCGTCTTTGGAAAGCTCACGATAAGCTAAATCAAAGTAGATTTGAGCTTCATCGCTTCTCTTGAGTGATTGAAGGCATTCAGCCAGCTCTTCGTAAATATAGCCGTCTTTTTGATTGAGCTGATTGGCCTCGGCAAGTAGATCTTTTTGAATTTCTAAAGCCTCCACTGAACGGTGAAGTGTACGAAGTACCTTAGCTATAGCCCATTTAGCGACAATCGTTTTTCTTGGAATCCCTTCAGCCTTAATACAGCTTAGCGCTTTTTTAAAAGTATCAAGCGCATTTTCAAATTGTCGAGCATCATATTGTGCCCATCCACGAATTGTGTACAGTTTACCGAGGCACAGCTGCGCTTGAAGCTGTTGTGAGGACTCAGCAAGAGTTAATGCTTTTTGAATCCATTCTTGCTGCTGTTTTGGAGGCTCAATAGCGGCTAGTAACTGGGCTGCATCTATGAAATAAAAATCATCTCTCGACTGATTCGCTAAAGTTCCAGCCTCTATCAGGAGAGGTCGAGCCTGAGAAGGAGTTTTTCTCAAAATATGGATTCTTGCTTTTTCTAAAAGAAATCGAATTCTTGCAAGTGGAGAGGTGGGATGAGTGCTTTCAAGAAGTTTTTCAGCTTCTTTCAAGACTTGCTCAGCTTCTCCTAGTTGGTTTTGTAAACCCTTCGCCCGAGCTATTTGTGTAAGAAGTTCGATATGAAAACTTGGATGACTTTGGCTCGTTTCTGTCAATAGTTCTTGAAAACGATTTTCAGTTTTTTCGGGATGATCAAAATCCCAAAATGCATTCAAGTCAGGTAATAGTTCAGAGGTAGTCATTTATTTTAGCCGTCTGTCAAAGGTTTCTGAGGTCCAGGGTAAATACCAATAAGATCCGGATCTTCTCCTAATAAAGAGTAGTGAGTAGTCCTGAGATCTTTTTGCTCTTTTTTGACCGCTCGGCGCTCTTCTTTATTGCATTGCTTCTCTTTCTTTGCCAATTCACGACTTCGTTTTGCTTGTGTTGCTCGTCCTGGTTTAGCCATATTGCGGTACTTCCTTTTCTCTAAATGAATTTAAAAAATACCTATAGACTGCTTTCTACGTCTCAAACTTGTACTTCTGGATTGAGTATAGTCTTGTCAGAAAGAAAGAAAATATAATATAAAAACTACATTATATCGGCAACTTAATTTAGAGCTATCAAAATCAGTCGAAATGTACTAGTCTTTACATCAGTCATTTGCTTCTTTCGAGTCTGCGGACATAGTGTCCATATCGCTCCTAAGCGGCTCCCAGCCTTTAGGAGGTCTCATGGGTAAAAAGCTATACGTAGGTAATCTTCCTTTTTCAGCAACAGATCAAATTCTTTCTGACACATTCGCTCAGTGTGGAACTGTTGAATCAGCTAAAATCATCATTGATCGTGATTCAGGGCGTAGCAAAGGATTCGGCTTTGTTGAAATGTCAACAGAAGCAGAAGCTCAACTGGGCATTAGCAAGTTTAATGGCGCCGACTATGATGGACGCGCTATGACAGTCAATGAAGCCAAGCCTATGGCTCCTCGCGAGAATCGCGGCGGTGGTGGTGGCGGTGGTTTTGGTGGGGGCGATCGCTCACGCGGTGGGTTCGGCGGAGGCCGCGGAGGTCGCTACTAAGCGAGTTGCTCCTTTTTGTTTTCGGACGTTTCATTCTCTAATAATAGAGAGTGAAATGTTTTAGGATTCGGATCATTATAAGGGATAGAGTTACGGGTGGGCTATCCCTTATAATCCTTCTCGGGTTGATTACTCACCGTTAGCTCACCGTTAAAAGGATGAGTGTTCAATGAAAACTTTCCAACTTAAAACAGCAAAAAATCAATTTAAATGTTTTTGTTGCCGTCTTGTTTTTTCCCAACGAGATGGGGATTGGTTTGACTGGGATCAGATGCAAGTTCATCTTTGCCGATCTTGTGACAAACTGACTGAAAAAAAACCACAGCGTTTACATAAGTAAATTTTTAGTTCTCATGAATGCTGACCTATTTTTGACCAGCCAAATTAGAAATGGTTTTGGCGAGAATGTACCCATCTACCGGCTTGACTAGATGTGCTTGAAATCCAGCTGAAATGGCCTGTTTGACGTCTTCTTTGCTGCTGTAAGCTGTCAGTGCTATAGCAGGAGTATCGGATAGCTTTTTGGATGAAAGCCCTCTGATTTTGCGAATCAGACTATAGCCATCCTCTCCAGGCATCGCAATATCGCTTACCAGGACGTGAGGCTGAAATTGCGTGAACATCCTAAGTCCCTCTTGCGCCGAGTTGGCAGCCAGAGTTTCAGCCCCCAAAGAACGGAGCGACTCCGTAAACACTTCTCTTGAGCTAGCCTGGTCATCCACAATGAGCACTCGGAGCCCATCGAGTCGAATCATTTTGTCTCCAAACACTGGCAGAGGATTATTCATGGATTTTGTAAGCACTTGTTGATTGGATAATGAATTGAAGTCCGACTTCACGGGAAGAATTACTGTAAAGGTTGCGCCTAGATTTTCACCAGCGCTTTCAGCCAGGACAATTCCACCCTGCAATTCAATAAGATTTCGTACAATCGATAGACCCAAACCTAATCCACCATGCATTCGGATACTGGAGTTGTCTTCCTGGCTAAACCGATCAAAAATATGGGGTAAAAATTCAGGTCGAATCCCTTTACCAGAATCCCCCACAGAAATGCGTATTTTTGCTTTGTCACTCTCATGGCCAATGCCTCTCTCTACTCTCACCCAGATTTTCGAATTGGGGGAGGAAAATTTGATTGCATTGGTGAGTAAATTTGAAAACACTTGCTTGAGTCGCATAGCGTCGGCCATGACGGTTCCTGCTTTAGGATCAAAGAAAGTTTCAATTTTAATCGAATTTTTTTCCGCAGTCGAACGAACCGACTCAATCGACCGAGAAACAATGTCGATAGGATTTACCTCATTTATTTCGAGTGATACTTTGCCCACAATAATTCGAGAAACATCGAGAAGATCATTGATAAGGTCCTTTTGAGTGTTTCCACAGTCCTCAATCATCTGGCCAGCTCGTTTGATCTTCCCAGAGTCCAACGTACCCGATTGTAACAACTGCGCCCAGGAAAGAATTGCTGTCAGTGGAGTACGCAGTTCATGGGAGAGCATTGCTAAAAAAAGATCTTTGGCGCGGTTGGCTTTCTCAGCTTCACTCCGGGCTAGTTTTATTTCCTGTAAGCTCTGCTTCAGGTCATTAATATCGACGAGTGCAAGAACAGCTCCATCAATTCTGCCATCGAGTGTTTTATAAGGTCTCGATTGGAGGCGGTACCATCGCCCTGCCACGTCTTGTACTTCTTCTTCTGTGGAATTCATTGTCTCGATGACATTTGAAACCAATTCGTCCAAATTAAAATGCGCTCCAGGAGAGCTAAAATTCAATCTGAGATCCCCAATGGGACGCCCAACATCGGTTGGAATCAAGTTCAAAAATTTTCCTGCCAGTGGTGTAAATCGACGAATCTTCCGGTCTTTTCCTAACATCACGATCGGAATTTGAACGCTGCCTAAGAGATTAACGAGGTCATTATTTGTTTGATTCTGCTCAAAACTTCGAACTTGGAGTTCATCGTTTACGGTTGTGAGTTCTTCATTCCCGCTCTGCAATTCCTCCTTTGCCGTTTCCAGCTCTTCGTTAGTACTCTGAAGCTCTTCGTTTGCGCTCTGAAGTTCCTCATTAGCGGTAGTCAGGTCCTCTTGCGTGGTTTCATACTTTTCGATGAGAGAGTGTTGATACTCTTGCGACGCAAGCAGTTCATTTTCTAACTCTATCAGATAGGGATCTTTGCGATTTGTTAAGCCTGACTTTCCCCGCTTCGATCTGATTATTTGGTTATTACTGGTCTGAGTTGATTCTGTAGCATCTTCAAAAATGATTAAATAGTAACATTCTTTTGAGATTTTAGATGGCTTACTTGGAATTACCTTTAGTGTAAATGTCTTGAGTTTCCGGCCCTCTTTAAAACTTAAGCCGTCCTTTTTAATGAGAACTGTATGTTTCTTAGCCATTTGGAGCGCCATACGTAGATCCCGCGAGAACTCTGAACGGATTACTTTAAGAATATTATAGCTAGGTGCTCCTGGTGAATGTTGCACAAAATGGCTGGTATTCCCGAGGAACTGAAGAATTTCCATCTCTTCGTTGATGAGAAAGCCGGGGTACTGTGTTTGAAGGATTTGCTCAGCGACTGCTTTTGTATCTATTGCAGCTTTTGCGAAAGGCACTGGCTCTCGAATTTTGGTCTGCTTTCCAGGGACATAGGGGTTGGTCGGAAAATTAAGACTCAAAGTAATAGGTGTATCTTTTTTGACATAAAGTTTATGTGTTTTATTAATTATGGCAAATAAATCTGAAAATCCTGCAATGGATTCTGCCTGACCAAGCCATAGGAAACCTTTCGGGGTAAGCGAATAATGAAAAATGGGAATGACATGTTTTTGTAGAGTGGCCGTAAAGTAAATCAGAAGATTTCTACAAGAAATGAGATCAATTTTAGCAAAGGGCGGGTCATTTATGACGCTATGCCTTGAAAAAACACATAAATCTCGAATGGACTTGGCAATCTTATAGCTACCGCCATCTTCCATTCTTATAAAAAATCGTTTGAGGCGATCTGTAGAAATATGTCGACTGATAGTTTCCGAATATTTTCCGATCCTAGCTTTTTGAATAGCTAGCTCAGAAATATCGGACGCAAAAATTTGAATTGGCGTCTGAGAAATCTTCTTACCCAAGAATTCAACTAAGGCTATTGCAATAGAATAGGCTTCTTCGCCGGTTGAGCAACCAGGAACCCAAATACGAATAGGAATGCCTGCAACGCGACTTTCCATGAGTTTTGGAAAGATCTTTGTCTTCAATTCTTGAAAAGCCTCAGGATCTCGAAAGAAGCTTGTTACGTGAATGAGGATATCAGCATAGAGGGCCTTTACCTCATCTGGATTTTTGGAAAGGAATGCGGTGTAGGACTTCAAGCTATTCATTTTATTCAGCATCATACGTCGTTCAATGCGACGCTTAATTGTGGTAGTTTTATAAAGCGTGAAATCTACGTGGCAAAGATTTCGAATCAAAAGAACTATGTGGCTCAAACTATCCTGTGTCGAAATGGAAGGGTCTTCAACTTCTACAGCCTGCTCTTCTATGGCAGCTGGAACGACATACGAGTGGTGAGCTAGTCTTCCTATTTCTTCTGCGATTTGTTGAGGAGATAATATGAGATCAACAGATCCAGAAGCAATTGCGTTGAGAGGCATAGTGTCAAATTTTGCGGTTTTAGGATCTTGAGCAAAAGTAATCCCACCCTTAGCCTTAATGGCAGAAAGCCCTTCAGTCCCGTCTGATCCGGCCCCCGATAGAACGACCCCCACGGCACGATGTTTTAGATCTTCCGCAAGCGATTGAAGAAAGAAATCGATGACTAGATGCTGGTGACCCCGGACCTCGATACGTGGGAAAAGAGTCAAGGCTCCATGTAAAATGCCCATCCTGAAGTTAGGAGGAATAATATAAATACAGTTGGGTTCCACGTGCGTACCCTGCTTGACTTCAGTGACTTTCATATGAGTAGTACGGGAAAGAATTTCTACTGACATGCTTTCATGTTTGGGGTCCAGATGCTGAATCAGAACAAATGCCATTCCGGTATGAGTCGGCAGGTGAGTAAGAAGTTGGGTAAAGGCTTCGAGTCCTCCAGCCGATGCACCAATACCCACAATTGGAAATTCACTTCTATCACCGGTTCTCATAATTAATCCCTCAATAGAGTATCTAGAGAGTATCGATATAGAGAGTATCTAAGCCGAACACTATCATAGCTATTGCTCAATAGAGCGTCGATTTGTTGCCGGGTGGAGGGGGGTGTATAGAGTTTTTCTAGTGATGCTTTTATTTGATGGCGGAGAGAGAGGGATTCGAACCCTCGTATGGTTTAACCCATAACACGCTTTCCAAGCGTGCGCCTTCAGCCACTCGGCCATCTCTCCGTAAGAAATCACTCATCATTTTAAACAGTTACAGTCAGTGCTTCTAGTGAGTAAGCTCAGTTTAAGGCCGTGTGCAACACAGCAATTCAAAATGACTCACAATTAGCTTAAAGCACGTTGGCTTGTCTTACAACGATCTGCTGCTGGGGACAAGTGGATAAGTAGATCTCTATTGCTCATTATGTTAAATCTAAGGAATGCTAGTGTTCTGTTGGAATAGGACCGTCTATTTTAGGTTTCTTCATGAAATAGAGAGGAATCAAGGTGAGAGCAAAACCTACAACAACCATCAATAGCGATTTTTGATAAGCGAGAACAAAAGCTTCCTTTCTGGTTTTGAGGTAAAGTATTTTAATCGTTTCAAGTGATGGATCTCCGAGGCCATGGAGTACTTGCATTTGCGAATGGATTCCTCCGGCGAAGAGTGCATAAGCGTGATTTGCGGCCTGATCAAACCAGGTAATATGTTCCGATAAATAAGAAAATTCTCTTATTTGAATATTTTGAAAAAGAGTAGAGAGAACGGCAATGGTGACGCTTCCCCCGAGTTGGCGACATAAGTTCAACATGCCTGCGGCTTGCCCAATGGCGGCACCACTAAACTGAGTCAATACAGAAGTATTAATGGGCACAAAGAGAAAGGACATGGCAACGCCTCGAATTAAAAGCGGGTAAAACATTTGAGACGGAGATGATTGTGAGTTAAAGCGAGATATAAAAAACATTCCTAAATCCAAACATATAATTCCAATTAAAATCAAATAGCGCGGATCTGTCTTTTTCATCGCATTACCAATAAAAGGCATTGCAAAAGCGGCAGCCAAGGCTCCGGGGATAAAAAGTTCCCCCGTCTGTGTGGCAGTCATACCCAGGATGGTAGACGCGAATACAGGAACTAAAAATAATAAGCCATAGAGCATGCCCCCTAGGCCAGACATAAGAATGACCCCACTTCTAAAACTTGGATTTTTGAAATGGCGTAATTCTAAGATAGGGTGGGGGGTTTTTAATTCCCAAATAATCAGTCCCACTAAAGATGCGCTTCCCACTAAGAGTGCCACTGTAATCAGCTTAGAATCAAACCAATCTTCAGCATGACCTCTCTCTAAAACAAATTGAATGCAACCGATTCCTAAGATGAGAAGAGTAAGACCCAAACTATCGACAGGGGTACGTGATTCCTTAGTTTTGAAAAGAGATTTTCTAATTTCTTTAAAATTCTTTTTTGTGTCTGGATTATGTATATATCCGACATCTTCGACTAAGATCCAAGAGAGGATCATGACGATGAGACCAATAGGTAAATTGATATTGAAAATAGAACGCCAACCGAAATTGTCAGTGAGATAGCCACCCAAAGTAGGACCAATCGTAGGACCAATCATGACACTCATTCCAAAAATGGCGCCCGCCATTCCGGCTTGTTCCTTGGGAAATGCTTCATAGATGAGGGCTTGGGACGTCGGCAAAAGTGCACCGCCCGCAAATCCCTGAATGATACGAAATAAAACAAGGGTAGTTAAGTTAGGAGCAAGGCCGCAGGCGACTGACGAGAGGGTAAAAAGGAGAATACAGCCTGTATAGTAGAGTTTTCGACCGAATTGTATGCTCATCCAACTGGCGATAGGAAGAATAATAGCATTTGCAATAATGTATCCTGTAACGACCCAGCTTATTTCATCCAGAGTCGCACCCAAATTCCCCATCATAGTAGGGATTGCAACATTGACAATTGAAGTATCAATGATTTCCAATAGAGAAGCTAAAACGGCTACTAAAACTAATAGCTTTGAGCGAGTTGAAATGGCTTGACTAGCCATTAGCGTACTCGAATCGAGACTACAGCGGATAAACCCGCTTGAAGCCGATCGCTATCATCAGCTTGAAGATTGAGAAGTTTAATTCGGATAGGAACTCTTTGAACCACTTTTGTAAAGTTTCCCGTGGCATTATCTGGAGGGAGTAGGCTGAATATTGCACCTGTACTGGGACTGATACTTTCGACTTCACCTTTAATTGTTTTATTCTGGAGAGCATCTATAGTGATGGTTACGGGATTTCTAAGTTGAATACTTCCCAATTCTGTTTCTTTTAGATTTGCAGTAACCCATCTTTCTGTATTGGCTACAAAGCCAAAAAGAGCTTGGCCGACGGGTACAAATTGGCCAGGTTCTACAGATTTTCGCGCAATAATTCCGTCGGCGGGTGCAATAATCCGAGTATAAGTGACATTAAGATTTGCCTGATTGAGTTGGGATTGAGCAGCTTGAAGTCGGCCCACTAACTCTCTGTAGCTGGCTTTAGCCGCATCAAATTTTTCCAGACTAATGGCTTGGGTTTTCACAAGTTGGCCAGATCGTTTAAAGTTTATTTCTGCCTCTTGAAGCCTGGCCTCTAGAGATGCGACTTGAGCTTTGGCACCTTCTAAAGCATTTAAATATTCTGAAGTATCAATTTGTGAGAGAATTTGTCCTGCTTTGACTTTTTGGTTTTCTTGGACCCAGACTTTTTCAATGGTTCCATTAATTCGAGATGAAAGCATCGTAACGTGAGCGGAGACTTGCGCATCATCTGTCGATACGTAGGTAAAACTTTCATAAATAAAGTAACTTAAAATAGAGATTATAATGATGCTTAGAGGTAATAAAATGCGTGTTTTTTTATTCATTTAAAAAGACTCCTTATTAAGGGCTCTGCCAGGAGAGCTTTGGGAGCGGGTCCCATATGCAAGGGTTGCTGGTCTCTCTTGATAATCCAAAGTTCATTTTCAGCCGCTTCTGGTCCAAGACCGGGACGGACAGGATTCGCAACAATTGCATTCACTAATTTTTTTTTCATTTTTTTTGTGGCTCGATCGAGAATCTCCGTATCGGTCCCGCTTTCTGCTGCGAAAGCAATGACTTGTTGATCAGATTTTTTGCGTGAAGCCATAAGTGCTACAAAGTCTTGAACGGATTGAAGTGGAATATTCAGATTTCCGAGTTTTTCTAAAGTGCTGCGTTCAATTTTATTTAGATTGGGTGTTAAATTGAAATCTAATACGGCAGCTAATGACAAGAAGATATCCGAACGAGGAAATAATTCTTCGAGCTTCTCGCCATAGTCTTGAGGCCCTACGTATCTAAAAATTTCACAATTTAGAAAAGCGGCTTCAATTGTTTCATTGACTGGGCCTAAAAGTACGGTGACTTTCGCACCTGCGCGAATTGCTGCTTGAGCAATCTCCAAACCCATTTTTCCAGACGACCGATTTTGAACATAACGGACTGGATCGATAAAAGTGCGCATAGGGCCTGCAGAAATTAAAACTTTTTTATTCTTTAAAAAAAGATCGGGCGGAGTCAATTGAGCATTCATTTTAGCCAATAGGGCGGCAATGATGTCTTGAGAATCAGCAATATGTCCAATCCCGACTTCTCCGCATGCGACTTTTCCATGAATGGGGTCTATAAAATGGACACCTCTTGATTTTAAAATTTGATAATTTTCACGAACTGCTGGGTGAGCCCACATGGTGGGATTCATTGCAGGTGCCACGAAAACAGGGCATTGGGCAGCAAGAAGCTGCAATGAAAGAAAATCATCACTCAAGCCATGTGCAAATCGAGCCATGAAATGAGCGGTTGCCGCATAGATAATAAAACAATCCGCCCAACGCGCGAGACTAATATGGTCTGTGCCTTCATGATCTTCATTAAAAGGATGATGTGAAAGGACAGGGTTCATACTGACTGTAGACAGAACTCGAGCGCTCACCAGCTCTCGCGCACTAGAAGTCAGTACGACCTTTACGTCGTGCCCCTTGGAGACTAAATCCTTGACGATGTCAGGACTTCGGTATGCGGCGATACTTCCCGTAATACCAAAACAGATCTTCATGGATCTCCTAGAGTGCGAGTTAGCTTTTACTTCGAGTTTGGATCTTACCTAAAATGATACTCTTAAATTCATCAATCGCCATGGTTTTTTGTTCTTCTTGGCCAAAACGACGCCAGGTCACAGTTCCATCGAGTTGTTCGCGTTCACCAATAATGAGAACGTTCGGAATTTTCTTTTTGGATGCGTTCCGAATTTTTTTCCCCATCGTATCTGAAGTGAACTCCATCTCTGCACGAACCATTTGACCTCGTAAGCTTGAGACTACCTTTTCAGCATAGTCATTAAATTTTTCGCTCACAGTGATTACGAGTACTTGAACAGGCGCCATCCAAGTTGGAAAGGCACCTCCGTGCTGTTCAATTAAAAACGCAACAAATCTTTCATGGGTACCTAATGGAGCGCGATGAATGATATAAGGGCGATGTTCTTTATTGTCTGCGCCGATATACTTTAAATCGAGTCGTTCTGGCACAGCAAAGTCGAGTTGATTCGTGCTAGCGGTTTCTTCCCTGCCTGTCACCGTTTTAAACTGTACATCAATCTTAGGTCCGTAAAATGCGGCCTCACCTTTTCCCTCTTCAAACGGTATACCGCTGTCGATCATGGCTTCATAAACTAATTTTTGAGTCCATTCCCAAGCTCTAGGATTATCCACATATTTTTCGCGACCTTTAGGATCTTCTGGGTCCCAAGTGGAAAAACGCATATGATAAGAAGTAATACCTAAAATATCATAGACTTCTCGATGGAGATTCATCACATCGAGAAATTCCTTTTTAATTTGATCTTCTGTGCAATAGATGTGTGCATCGTTCATGCACATACCTCGAACTCGCAAAAGTCCGGAGAGCGCTCCAGAGTCTTCAAATCGATAAACTTGGCCATATTCTGCGAGACGCAGAGGGAGTTCACGATAACTGCGCATCTTTGAAGCAAATATTTTGTGGTGATGAGGGCAGTTCATAGGCTTCAGGCAATAGACTTCTTTGGTTTCAGTAGCGGCCTGTCCCTCTGTTCCCTCTGAAGTCTTTTCTTTTACTTCCATGAGTGGGTACATATGACTTGCATAATAAGGAAGGTGTCCTGTTTGATGATAGAGTTCAGCTTTTGCCAAATGTGGAGTGGCTACACGTTGGTATCCACCTTTAAATTCAAGCTCCCTCATCAGCTTTTCAAGTTCATCGCGAATCACGGTGCCATTGGGCAGCCAAAGAGGGAGTCCTTTGCCGACTGTTTCATCGATCGTGAAAATTTCAAGTTCTTTACCTAGTTTTTTATGATCACGTTCTTGAGCTTCTTTAAATTCTTTGATTTTAGCATCCAGCTCCACTTTAGATTCAAATGCCCAAGCGTAGATTCGAGTCATCATGGCATTTTTTGAGTCTCCCCTCCAGTATGCTCCCGCAAGATTTCGTAATTTAAAGGCTTGAGCGGGTAATGCTCGGGTGGACTCGACGTGGGGTCCTTCGCACATGTCTAAAAATGGGCCTGAACGGTAAAAGCTCAGCTTTTCAATGCCACGTTTCTCAAAAAGTTCTTCTGCATATTCACGCTTGTAAGGCTCTCCCATTTCATCAAGGCGGGCGAGAGCTTCTTTGCGAGGGAGTTCTTCTCGATCAAATGTATAATTTTCCTGAATCAGTCGGCGCATCCTTTTCTCGATTTCAGGGAAATCCTCTTCCGTGATGGGAGTGGGTAGAATGAAGTCGTAATAAAATCCATCTTCGATGGGTGGTCCAAAGCCCAGTTTTGTACCGGGTCTGAGTTCCATCACCGCTTCAGCCAAAATATGCGAGAGGCTGTGGCGAATCTTGTAAAGAGCATCATTTTTAGATTTGCCTTGAGAATTACCTGGGAGGCTATCTTGAGACTTACTGAGGGGGGCCGCTTGTTGTGACTTCATAGAACACTAGTTTTATTGGATTTTTAACGTGAATTCAAGCTGTCATGAGATATATTACGGCGTGAGCACTTTTTCAGGCTTGAAGGTTCGAAAAGGGATCAGTTATGTTCTTATTAATTTCGCCGCCCCCATTGTATTCTATCTTGCCTTTCACCGTTTAGGCCCGAAGCCAGCTATTGCGCTTGCTATTGGGGCGACGGGGATTCAACTCGGTGTTCATTGGGTCTATCGTCTGAGCATTTCCCCTTTTTTTATGGTAGCTTCAGGGTTTACAGTGAGCTTTGGTTTAATTGATCTTTTTATCCAAAGCCCACGCTTTTTTCGGTTAGAACCCTTTGCTCAGAATTTTCTGATCGCCACAGTCCTTTTATTTACTTATTTTGCTCGGATACCTATTCTTGCTTATTTTATTCGGGCTTTACCTGAGGCATTGCGTCCGCGTGTTTTTAATTCAACGAGTCGCTACTTGAGGAAGTTGACTCTGATCTGGGCCATCTATCTTTATCTAAAATCCATTCTTTTTCTATACTTAGCTTTCCGAGTCGATTTAGGAGCCTTGATTGTACTTCGATCCGTGATTGGAGGGGGGACGCTCGTTCTGATGTTTGTAGGGGAAATGCTCTATAGAAAATGCTTTGGGCAAAGTCTTGACATTTAGTATATAAATATATAAGCAATCGTTTATATATTTATGTCAGATGCAGTACCTACTCGTGAGAGCTTTAAGTCTAAAAAGAAATTTCTTCTTCTTGCCGAAACATTTCAGGCACTTGGGGATTCGTCTCGAGTTCAGATTGTATGGCTATTGTCAAAAAATGAGCACAATGTAGGTGAAATTGCTAAGAAGCTAGAAATGAGTCAACCTGCAGTGAGCCATCATCTAAGAACCTTGCGAAACCTTAAGTTAGTCAAAGTTCGTCGTGAGGGAAGAACTTCTTTCTATGCATTGGATGATCTTCATATTGATCGACTCCTCCATGAAGGGATTAAGCATGTAGAGGAGTTGCTTGAGTGAGTCAAAAAAATATTAAATTAGGTGAATTAAAAAAAGGAATTTTAGCACTCATTGTTAAGGTGGGGAGATCTGATACGAGTCCTGAAGTCGTTCAAAGGCTTTTAGAAATGGGTTTTTTGGAAGGTTCACTGTTAGAAATTCTTCATGAAGCTCCCTTTGGAGGAGATCCGCTTGCGATACGGGTGAGAGGTTCTTTGATTGCTCTCCGTCGTCATGAGGCTAATGTGGTAGAGGTGATGGTTTATGAGTGAAGCGAGGACTCAAAATCCAAAGATTGCTTTGGCTGGAAACCCAAATTGCGGAAAAACAGCACTTTTCAATGCCCTCACTGGAGGGCACGCCAAAGTAGGGAATTATCCTGGGGTCACAGTAGAACGCAAAGAGGGTAAGACCGTTACAGATTCTGGATTGGAATTAAGTGTCCTCGATTTGCCTGGGACCTATAGCTTAGATGCGAGAACACCCGATGAAGCAATTACGCGAGATGTACTCCTCGGTCATAAAAAAGAAGAAAGAGATCCTGACTTATTGTTAGCGGTCGCGGATGCTACCAGTCTTGAGCGAAGTTTAGGTTTGGTATTAGAACTTCGAGACCTTGGAAGACCGCTTGTCCTTGCTTTGAATATGATGGATCTTGCCAAAAAACGGGGATTGGAATTAGATCTTTCTCTCTTGTCAGTTGAACTGGGAGTTCCTGTCATTCCTATTGTAGCCACGCGCAAGCAAGGGATCTCAGAGCTTTTAAACGAAGTTGAAAAAAAATTACAACAAAATCTAGATAAAAAAGCCATTGCTAAAATATCTGCTGGGCACAAAGTGGTTGTTGAAGAAGTTCGAAAACGATTTTCGGAAGTAGATCGTATTTTAAAAGCGGTCATTCGAAAATCGGCTTCTCCGACCCTGTGGACTGATCGGATTGATCGCATTATTTTGCACCCTGTTTGGGGAAGTTTGATTTTGATTTTGATTCTAGGATGTGTTTTTCAAGCCATTTTTACCTGGGCTCAGATTCCAATGGATTGGATTAAGTTCGCTATCAATAGGGTTGGGGCCATGGTCGGACAGAATATGGCTGAAGGACCTTTGCAGAGCTTGATTGTGGACGGAGTGATTTCTGGAGTGGGTTCTGTTCTTGTGTTTTTACCCCAGATTTTACTGCTTTTCTTGTTTATTTTATTTCTGGAAGACTCGGGTTATATGCCTCGAGCTGCATTTTTGATGGATCGACTGATGGGAAAAGTGGGACTTCATGGGAGGGCCTTTATTCCTTTACTGTCTTCTTTCGCCTGCGCAGTGCCCGGTATTATGGCGACTCGTACAATCGAAAATCGACGAGATCGTTTGACGACGATTCTGATAGCGCCTTTGATGACTTGTTCTGCGAGATTACCTGTTTATTCATTATTAATTGCTGCCTTTATTCCTAATCGAGTCATTTTTGGACCGATTCAATTGCAAGGTCTAGTCATGTTTGGGCTTTATTTTTTTGGAATCCTGGCTGCTCTGCTGATGGCTATTCTATTTCGGTTTACTTTTATTAAAGGAAGTAAGCCTGCGCTTTTGATGGAGCTTCCTACTTATAAATGGCCAAGCCTGCGCAATATTTTGATTGGCCTCCTGGATCGTTCGAAACTTTTTCTTCGTCGAGCGGGCACCGTTATTTTGGCAGTTTCGATTATTCTTTGGTTCTTGGCTTCTTATCCAAAGGCACCGCAAGGGGCAATGGAGCCTGCTATTTCTTATAGTTTTGCGGGAAAGCTCGGTCATGTCCTTGAGCCATGGGTAAAGCCTTTAGGGTTTAATTGGAAAATTGCCGTTGCCTTGATTCCTAGTTTTGCTGCTCGAGAAGTGATGGTGGGTTCATTGGCAACTGTGTATGCCGTTGAATCCAAAGGCGAAGGAATTTCTCAAAAACTAGGTGAGCAGCTAGCGAGTGACTGGAGTGTTGCTACTGCTTTAAGCTTATTGGTTTGGTATATTTTAGCGTGTCAGTGTCTTTCAACTCTTGCTGTGACTCGTCGTGAAACGAATTCATGGAGGTGGCCAGCATTTATGCTGCTCTATATGACAGGCTTAGCTTATTGCGGTTCGTTCCTGACTTATCATCTTGCTGTGAAAGTTGGACTGGGGTGATGAAAGTGAATCAAGAATGGATTGCACTGGGGGTCGTTACTCTTACGATGAGTATTCTGACTCTACGATTTTACCGTGTGTTTTTAGTAGCACCACTGTCTCAATGGATGCTGAACTTGGGATATGTGAAGCTTGCAATGTTCCTTCGAAAACAAGTGAAAGCAAAGTCAGGGTGTTCGAGTTGTAAGGCTTGAATAGTTGTAGAAGCCTGAAGCAATTCATGACGCGTCCATTCAGCGCTGATTCTGGGTGCTCAATGCAAACTGAGTCAATCCTGCTTGGCGCAGTAGGTCCATCAAACGAATCACTGTGCCGTGGGGAGTTTGTTCATCAGCACTAATGACTGCCGTTTCTGAAGCTATGGTTTTTCCTAATGCGCTGAGACGTCCTTCTAAGGTATCCCAATTCACTGCATCTTTGTTCCAGAATAAAGTTCCCTCTTTGTTGATCGTAAACGACAATGGCGTTTTCAGGGGTTGATCTCCTGATTTTGCTTTTGGAAGTTGCACCTGGATGGCGGATTGGTAAATGGCAGGCGCAGCAATGAGAAAAATAATGAGGAGCACCAGGACTACGTCGACTAAGGGTGTGACGTTAATATTTGAAATGACGTCATCGTCTATTGAGCCAAAACCTCCGGCCATAAATTACTC
The DNA here is from genome assembly GCA_963758495.1 of Oligoflexia bacterium. Classification (GTDB taxonomy): domain Bacteria; phylum Bdellovibrionota; class UBA1018; order UBA1018; family UBA1018; genus CAVWVI01. Next base: position 790,883 of record CAVWVI010000003.1, on the reverse strand, counting down.
CTTAGGGTTGAACTCTTATGATTGAGTTCGAGATTGAGTTCTCATTTTTCCAATTAAGTAACACTTGAGTGCTTCAGCTTCGGTAATGGCGGACTTGACGCGTCGTTGAAAAACATTAAATGCGACGACTGCAGGAATTGCTACGAGCAAGCCGATTGCTGTTGCGACGAGAGCTTCTGAAAGACCTGAAGTCACGGTTTGAGTGCCTGTTCCTGTTTGTTGCGATAAGTTATGAAAGGCTTTTATAATTCCCAGAACAGTTCCAAAAAGACCGACAAAGGGTGCATTGCTTCCAATTGTCGCTAGAATGGAGAGGTGTTTGTCCCATTCTAATCTCGCACGAAGCACAGCCTCTTGGGCGACGTCTCCTAAGACTTCAGCCGAGGCCCCAGCATGAGAGAGAAGTGCAAAGACCATTTCAGATTCAAGATCTTGAGCACCTTCCGCTTGCCGCTGTGTGCGGTCCTGAGCAGTTTGAGTTGCATCACTCAATTTGCCGCCCGCTGTTGATTTTCGAATCTGATTTCGAAAGTCTTTCAAGCCGAGTGATGCTGAGCGGTAAAATCGCACTCTCTCCAAAATAAGTGTCACGGAGAGGATAGAAAGTCCTAATAATAAATAAAGGACCCATTCGGCCCCCATCAAAGACATACCTAAGAATAGTTTTGAAAGCATAGTCATTCAAAAATACACCTAAGTGGGTCGTAAATACAAATGACTTCCAATGGTGGTGCAAATAGTCCATTTACAATGATGCAATAATCTGGCATTCCAGACGGTTGAAGGTGTCAAAAAATGACACGAAGCGAGGGGGGCGAATGAGTTTTAATATTGTTACTAAAAATAATATACGTGATCGTTTTAAGAGTGCACCACGTCCGGAAATTTGGAAGGACGTTCCAGATAAAGATTGGAATAACTGGATTTGGCAGCAGCAAAAGCGCATCAAATCAATGGATCAGCTTGAAAAAGTGATTCACGTGACTCAAGAAGAGCGAGATGCATTTGCGCAGTCCCATGAGATGTTTAATATGGGAATTACGCCGTATTATGCATCCTTGATAGACAAGGACGATCCTAATTGTCCGATTCGCCTTCAATCTGTACCCAAAGCAGGCGAGCTCAATATTCTACCCACGGACTTAGAAGATCCATTAGGTGAAGAGAGAGATATGCCAGTGCCGGGTATTACTCATCGATACCCAGATCGTGTATTGTTTTATACGACGCATAATTGTCCGGTTTATTGTCGACACTGTACTCGTAAAAGAAAAGTCTCTGATCCTTCCTCCTCTGCTGCAAATAAGCAGCTTGAAGAGAGTTTGGCTTATATCGAAAGCCACAAAGAAATCCGAGATGTCGTGATTTCTGGAGGTGATCCTCTTTCTAATTCGGATGATCGACTTGAGTATATTATTTCACGAATTCGAGCCATGGAGCATATCGAGGTTTTTCGTGTGGGTACTCGTAATATTGTAACACTCCCTCATCGGGTCACGCAAAGTTTTGTGGATATGTTGAAAAAATATCATCCTGTTTTCGTACATACTCACTTCAATCATCCAAAAGAGTGCACCCTCGAAGCATTTGATGCATGTGCTCGCTTGGCAGATGCCGGCTGTGTTTTACACAACCAGATGGTTCTGCTTAAAGGTGTGAATGATAGTCCAAAGATTGTAAAAGAGTTGAATCATAAACTCTTAATGATGCGTGTTCGACCGTATTACATTTATCAATGTGATTTGGCTCAAGGGATTAGTCATTTCCGAACCCCTGTGGAAGTGGGACTGAATATTATTGAGAATCTACGAGGTTGGACCAGTGGAATGGCAGTGCCTCACTTTGTTATTGATGGACCGGGCGGTGGAGGTAAAATTCCTCTCTTGCCTAACTACGTGGTCAAGCATGAAGGTAAGAAGTGGATTTTAAGAAACTTCAAAAATCAGAAGTTTGAGTACATTGAACCGTAGCCACTGTACTGAGTCTTGAGGAGCCGGGGAAGGGATCTTTACGGCTCCTCAAGACTCAATTCAGTGTCTTTCGCATCCCTAAAGGCAATAAAAACAAATTCCTTATACCCACGCTCAACGCGCTGGCAATATGCACCGGACGGCACGCTTACGACTCATGCCAAAGCTGCCACTGACACCAGTACTGCCATTGAATTCATAGGCGTAGTTGGAAGGAAAGTCGGGGTCGACTGAAGACGACCAAAAGCCATTGCCCACCATATCTGAGATTATGCGAGGATTATAACGATTTTGACCCCCCAGCACTCTTTTCAAAGCTCTATACTCTTCCCGAGTGGGCAATCTTGCTCCTCTTCCCAAATCTCGACAAAACCGTGTTGCATCCTCGTAATTCATTGTCCAGATACTCTCGCGTAGAAGCCTTCTCCAAAAACCTTGCCGTTTTGCAACCCCACTCCACATCAAGCCTTCCACCTCGTACATGACTCCAAGTGCCGCAAACTCAGGAGTGAGTAGGTCGTCGAAATTAGGAATATTAATCTCAAGTGCCAATTCCACTTCCTCACCAGGAGTGTACCTGAAAGGTTGGAGTTCCTTGGAATTTACAAGCTCTCGACGACATGCCGGGCACTTCTGTTGATTATCGAGAGCCTGGGTAATACAGGGGCTGCAAAACACATGATTACACGGAGTCAACATCAGATCCTTGCCCTGTATCTCGTCTAAACAGATAGGACAAATTTCAGCCTGACTAGTAGCATCAATCTGATTCATTCTATGCTTGTCTTCAAGTAGATGATTCAGCCAGGGACCCTTCACTCGATCCCGCACATTTCGAACCTCATTTTCAGTGGCCCCAGGACCAGAGATCTGCACACGCATGCCTTGAATTTCAAAATTATTTTCTGGTGCAGCCGAAACCACATTAGAAGCAAGTATTGTAGAGAAGTTCACTAAAATTATTCCTAATGTGATCGCATGATATCTCTTCATATTTCGCTCCTCGAATGCTGGTGTGATTGCAAGTAGGAGGCCATGGAGAAAAATAAATAATTACATATTGTTAGTATATAGTAGGACTACTTTTGAAGAATAAACCTATCTAAAGAGTTTACATCTGGAAAAAAATATGGCAAAAATATTAAATATAAAGTAAAAAACTTTATTCTTCATGTTTTAGCTTCTTGTGTTAGACTTTTCTTATGATGCTCAGACTCTTGTCTCTCATTGGGGTGGTTGGGATTGTAGCGTGCAGTACTCTTCCCTCAACTTCTAAAAAAGTGTACTCTTTTCCAAAAGAGGCAGCTTTCATCGGTAATGTAAAGCGTTCCTACAAAACTTTAGGTCTCGTGCGAGCTAAAGTGAATTACCCTTCACTGGATCCAGCCCGCGAAGAAGCCGAACTCTGTCAAAATTATTTCAATAAAGCAGCTCGCGATCTAATTCACATGGCAAAGGAAAAGGGAGGGGATGCGGTTATTGATCTTAAGTCAGTGGTATTTCTAGAGGATGGGCGACAAGAAACCTATTCAACCCCTGAGTGTTCAGACGATGGAATGGAAGGACAGGTTCTTGCGCAAGCCATTGCTGTGAAATGGATTGAGCCCGCTCATGAATCGGGCGGAGTGTTGAGGTAGTTTAAAGTTTAAATTAAAGTTTCGAATACAAATCAGACTTCTAAGCTCGACTTCTAAAGTAATTTCGTACTGCAATTTCTGATTGCTCTAAAAAGATTTTCTTAAATGCAGAAATATTATTACGTTCATAAAAAAGAAGAATCGCCTTTTTGTATTCTGTTTCGTCGACACTTCGGAATGATAATTTGAATACGTTTTTTGCAGCAGTTCAGAGGTGTACAACTTACTGTTTTAATTAATAATTTCTAATATCTGTAATTGCCGATGGCTGAGTTTTTTTTCTTGGACCACAACCTATTCCCATCATAAGTGGCAAGGAATCACAACATTTTGATGCGATTTTGACGGTAAAATGAAGCGATTCGATAAAATAATTTCTGCACTCAAGTTCCGACACACTATTTCCGATAAAAATAATACGATACTTTGGGGGAGAAGAGATGAAGGCTCGTATTTTAGTGGTAGAACAGGAAAAATCTCTTAGTCAGCTTTTGCATTCCAAGCTAGTTCAAGATGGGCATGAGGTGTGGTTTGCTGCCAATAGAGATGAAGCTCAGCCTTTTTTTGTCGAAGGTCGAGAGCTGAATATTCTCATTTTGGAATTGAATGCGCACCCCTCAAGTGGTTTTGCTTGGGTCAAGCAATTGAATCAAAGTCATCCCCACGTCAAAATTATTGTGACTACCCAAAATCATGATTCACAACTGGCGGTAAAAGCGTTCCGATGTGGCGTTTCTGACTTTTTTGAGAAACCTTTTGATTTAGGTGAACTCAGCGAAGCTGTGAGTCGATGCTATGATAAATATCTATCAGATCATTCTTCACAAGAGCTGATCAAAATGCTGCAAACCAGACTTCAGGAAATGGAAGCTCGTGGGTCGGCTGCTCCTCCTTCGTCTTCTCAACTTGAAGGTCAACTTGAAGGTCAGCTTCAAAGTCAGCCTGAAGGTCAGCAGGGCCAGACACAAGGACCCTTGTTGCGGCTAGTACGGTCGGATCAAAATGCTATTGAAAAAAGTGATCTCAGCTTTACTCAGTATAAAAGGAGATGGTCTGACACATTTGAACAAGAATATTTAGTTTCAATTTTAAATCGCAATCATGGGAATGTTTCCGCCGCTGCACGTGAAGCGAAGTTAGATCGTAGTAATTTTCTAAGGCTTTTAAGAAGGCATCACCTGAATGCCCAGAACTATCGAAAAGCGGCATGATACGCAAGGGTAAGCCATTGTTTGTATAAATCACCTAATATCAATCCCGGAATAATTAATCCCGTCACTGTTACATAGAGGAGGAGAGTCCAAAATTTTAGCCAAAGGCTACGGATCCATTGGCCATGAGATAGTTTAGAGGATCTCCATGTTCGGAAAAGAAAGAAAAAAATGAGCCAACCCATTTGCGCATAAATAAGACGGAGTCTGTCTGGATGGTTGAGGATTTCTTTTGTCTTGTTGGCTAAGTCGGGGTCCGAAGAGATTCGGAGAATACCTTGTAGGCTGGGGTTTTTTAATAGCTCCTCGATTCGAGGAGAGAGTTGTTGCAGTTGATCCGAGATTTGCGAAATGCCAGGGGTAGGAGCCTGATTTTTATTAAAGTCGGGACTGAGTGGGTTTAAACGATTCAGAGGAGTGATTTGGTTTTTTAGATTCTCCTTGTATTGGAGTAATTCGGCTTGTCCTTCGTCATCGAGTGCGGGGAGTGGCGGAGTTGGGTTTGATTCATTTGCCCAGGTGTGAGTGCTTGTGATGCTTAATGATAGAAAGATGAAAAGGACTTGAACACCCTGAAGATGATTAGGCGTATTTTTAGACATGGCTTAAGAATACCACAATTGGATATATGGTAAGCGCTGTAAGGAGTCCTAAAGGAACTGTTTACATATATGGAAAGATTTTGCCTTACAGGAAGGGCAAAAGCCAAATGGTTACGATAAGATGGGGAAATAGTTGATTTTATAAAAAAATAAAGGACCCGGAGGAACTAGCCTCCGGGTCCTTTATAGCCACGGGTACCACATTCAGTGTGTGGGGGGGAAGTGGGGTACCCATGAAAACCCAAAATATGAACCATTTATATATTCTCTTTTGGACGAATGCAAGTGGCAAAATAAAATATTTTAAAAATTAATTTCAGAGACAAACTGAGACACGAGTTGATCTAACTTTTCCTTCTCTCCTACCACCCAAAGGGTATCCCCACCCTTGAGCTTCATATCGGATTCAGGGTTCATGATCCTTTGATCGGCTCTTTCAATACCCACAATCATAGCTTCATAGTTTTCTCGAATATTTGAGGCTCGAATACTCTGATCTTTTAAGGATGAGGTTTCTGTAATGAGGATTTGCTTGAGTTCGTAGTTAAAAATAGTGTGTAGGGGATCTTCAAGTCCTAGGGGTTTTTCAATTTCGGGATGAATAGCGTCCAATTGTTCATCTGTTCCCAGAAGGAGTAACTCATCTTTAGGAAAAATAATTTCATTTGGGTTTGGAGCTACAATTGTTTTTAGCCCTCTTTGAATGGCCACAATACTGGATCCAAATCGGGTTCGAATACGGCTTTCTGCTATGCTCTTCCCTACAATACCGGCATTGGGATGGACTTTAATTCTGACGAGATGTGCATCCCAGGGGGCAAGGTGGCGAAATTGGCTTTCTTGAAACTTGGATTTCTCCTTTGCTTCAAATGTCTGCATAAACCGTTTTTCCAGCCAATGGTAAGAAGTCTCGATTTGCTTATAAAGAAGCACAAAAAGTCCAAAGAGCAATACGAATACGATCGGGATTACATTCTTCACCGGAAAAAACTCAAGACTCAGAGCACCTAACCAAAGAGCGGCGGCTAGTCGAGAAATAACTAAAGCACCCCCATGTGGCCCGATGCGATTGAGAGTTTTAATTTCAAAATCTTTAAAAGTAGTCAACATTCCCCAAATAAAAGGAGCAGAGATCAGCGCGGTACCCAACCAGCTTGCGGCGCTGGAGCCATTCGAATTAGAAATCTTTTCCCAAATAATAGGAAGTACTACCTCACCAGACAATACGAAAATCATAGAAACAATAAGACCGTTGATGACCCATCTGAGTAGAAGTTGATAAAACTCTTGATTGCGGGTTGCATCAGCCCGCTTCTTTTGAGTCCAAGATGCATAGGCTGTAAGAATAGTTTTGACGCGGTTTGGTATTTTGGTCTCAATAAAAGCTGCAAACCGATAGGACAGTCGAATCATGTAAGGGGTAGTGAAGGTAGTGATGAGGGATACAGCAACTCCGACGGGGTAGAGAAAATCGCTAGTGACTCCGAGGGTAACTCCCAGGCCCGCAATGATAAAAGAGAATTCTCCAATTTGGGTGAGACCAAATCCAACTTGGATAGAAGTGCGTAGGGTTTGTCCAGAGATCAGAGCGCCTATTGTGGTGCTCAGCACTTTTCCGATAATGGTGATCACCGTGATGAAAGCTACCGCACCTTTATTGTGCCAAAGGGCAATAGGATCAATCAGCATCCCAACGGACACAAAGAAAATCGCTGCAAAAACGTCACGCAGCGATTCCATTCTTTCTTCAATTCTATGAGATTCAGTGCTTTCTGCCAGGATTGAACCCATGATGAATGCACCCAAAGCCACGGAGTATTCAAAAAATGCTGAAAATACAACTAAGAGAAGGCAGAGAGCGAGGGAAACAATGGTCATCATCTCATTGTTCCCGACTTGGCTCACGTAACGAATGAGTTCAGGAACTATAAAATATCCTGCAAGAATCCATCCCCCAATGACCAAGACTAACTTTCCAGCAGCAACAAGAATGGCAAGGCCAGAAATTGACTTCCCAGCGGCGATAGTAGACAGTACGACTAAGATAAGAATTGCGACAAGATCTTCGACAATCAGAACGCCAAAAATGATTTCTGCGAAATGATGGCTTTTGAGCTTTAATTCATCAAGAGCCTTAATAATGATTGTGGTGGAGGAAATGGAAAGCATAGCACCTAAAAAGAGGCTATCCATTGAAGACCAACCCAGAACTTTTCCTGCTAAAAAACCTAAAGAGAGCATGGAAATGACTTCAAATAATGCCGTACTTCCAGCCGAGAGCCCTACGGAGGCGAGCTTGCGGAAGCTAAATTCCAAGCCCAAGCTAAACATTAAAAAGATGACGCCCAATTCTGCCCAGATTTTAATACCACCGATATCGGTGACCAAAGAGTAGGGTGGGGTATACGGGCCGACGATAATTCCAGCGGTAATATATCCTAAGACCACGGGTTGCCGTATTTTTTGAAAAATAAGAGATACAATGCCGGCGACAGCAAGAATAATGGCTAGGTCATGAATTAAAGGCATGAGGTGCATAGGGCTCCGTTTGAGATGTTAGGAGATTAGAATCTTTACTTTGTATCACAAATGACACATTTCGTGAGGGGCTGAATCGATAGGAAATGAAATTTTTAATTTGTTTTTAAAAGGATTGGAAAAGAATTGAAAAAAAATTGGCATTCCTAGTTTTTTAAGGTATTGACGCAGTTAGTAAATCTGTTGTGGGAGTAAAAAATGAAATTTCAGTCTGTTTTAAAAGGAAAATCTTTTTCGAGTTTTTTCATCGGTCTACTTTTATTTTCGTTGTGCGGTTACGAGACCATTCGCACGACGTGGGCGGATGAAGCGGATGATTTTATGACGGCAGCTCAATTTAACTTGAGTAAGAATTTCGCTATCATGCTTAAAAGGTTCCATAATCTAGTCATGAAAAAATACTGTCCTTCAGAGTATGAGACTCTGGATGATCATTTAAAAGAAAATAGGAATCGAGAGCAGCTACTTCTGAGTATGCAGCGTAAACGCTTAAACGCTTCAGAAGATGAGTTTACACGAGAGCAGATTGCATTGGATTATGATTTTTCAAAGGCACGTGCTGATTTGATCGAGGCCTCCTTAGAGGCTTGCGAGCAAAAAGACAAAGTAATTGCTTATGTTCAAATGTTTAATACTGACGTTACTGTCATGATTAGTGAGTTATTGTCAGACGTTGAAAAAAGCTTAAGAAACGATGAGCTTGGAATTTCATTTGAAATAAGAAAATCAATAGCTGAAAAAGTGATTGATACAAAATTAGAAACGGATTTTAACCCTGAAAAGATGCTCGAAAAAATCGAAGGTGATCACGAAAATGATAGTGATTTAAATTTAGAGTATTTGCTTCAGTTAAATGAAGTAGCTGCACAGATAGCTAGAAAGACAGCTGCACAAGCAGCTCCAAAGACAAATGAAGAGGTTGCCCATTCAACGGCTTTTGTGAATGCAGGTTCTCAATCGGTTCACGATTCAAGTAATCAGTTTTTTTCCCAAAAATGCAGTTTTCCAAAGTGTAAGAAGCATCTTTTGATGGACAAATGCGGATGTGGCGGTGAATTCTGCGAGAAGCACTACAGACCTGAAGCGCATTCCTGTACCGTTGATCCAAGAGTGAAGCAGCGTGAGATTTTGAAAAAGAGACTTATTAAGTTAGAGGATAACCACGGTCTCAATCCAATGTAGAAGTGTAAGAACTGCCAGGAGCCCTATTGCGCCGGGAATCCAAATCTTTACGGCGCAACAGGGCTCCTGGCAGTTCTTGTCAACACCCCTAAAGGAACTACTTACGTAGAAGTTTTAGACCCGACTTTTTGCAGTTGGGGTCCTATTGATTTAGGCAGGGATGGACGTCAAAAAGCTGCTTTGAGAGGCATGTTCATGGCATTTTTGAATCTCAGCTAAGTTCATTCCCATTTTTCCTCGGCAAACTTGAATTTCATGGGTGAGGCTGACTCCAAAAATACCTGGGTCATCCGTATTGATACAAACTGGAATTCCAGCTCTGAGGATTTGAGGCAGTGGGTGTTCCGCAATACTTGGAACAGCACTGGTTAGCCAGTTACTTGTAGGACACATTTCTAAGCAGATCTGCTTTTCCGCCAAATATTTCAAAAGTACAGGGTCTTGCATACTCGAAATACCATGCCCAATTCGTACGGCACCTAGAAGTTCGATCGCTTCCCAAATGTTTTCTGGGCCGGATGCTTCTCCTGCATGAATCGTAATTTTAGCGTTTTTTTGAATTGCTTTTTTAAATGATGATTCAAAAAGACGACAAGGAAACTGATTTTCATTTCCAGCAAGGTCTAAGCCGACGAAACTTTCAAAATTTTTTAAGAAAAACTCGACTCCTTCATCCACCTTTTCTACGCCATAATCACGACTTGCAATACAGATTAAGCCTGCGTTGATTTCTGGATATCTCTCTATGCCTCGCTTCAGACCTCTTTGGAAAGCAGCTAAAGACTCTTCCCAAGAAAGACCGCTGTATTCAGAAACGAAACTAGGTGAATAGCGGAGTTCAACCTTGCGAGTGCCTTCATTCCAACAGTCTTCAATCACTTCAAAAGCAACACGTTCTAGAACACTGGGATGGTCTAAAACTTTTTGGAAAAGTGAAAACGTTGCGAGTACAGCAGATAAATTAGAAAGAGGCGTACGAAGAATGATTTTATTTTTAAAGGATTCCAGACTCGTACTTTGAGATTCTAGTCCTCGTTCTTGGGCTAATTCCAGTAGTGTTTCAGGTCTCAGGGAAATATCTAAATGACGATGAAGTTCTGTTTGCATTTAAGCGCCCATAATATGAGCACCGCTATCCACATAGAGCGTGCTGCCGGTGATATGTCTACCAAGAGGAGAGCAAAGAAAAGCCGCTAATGCTCCTACGTCATCACCCGTAATATTTTCATGTAGTGGATTTTTTTCTTGATCAGCCGAAAGCATGGTGCGGAAATTACGTATTCCTGCTGCGGCAAGTGTTTTGACGGGACCAGCGGAAATAGCATTGACTCGAATTTTCTTTTGGCCCAAATCATAAGCCAAGTACCTGACACTTGCCTCAAGTGCAGCTTTTGCTACACCCATGACATTATAATTGGGGACGACCTTTTGAGCGCCATAATAGGATAGAGTGAGAATAGCTCCTTCTCTACCTTCCATGAGGGGTTCTGCCCTTTGGGCAGTTGCAATTAAGCTATAGGCACTAATGTCTAACGCAGTTCGGAAACCTTCTCTAGAGGTGTTTACAAATCGACCTTCTAAATCCTCACGATTTGCAAAAGCAACCGAGTGAATCAAAATATCCAATCCGCCCCACTTGGTTTTGACCTGACTAAAAAAAGCATCGAGTTCTGTATCGCTTGCGACGTTACATGGCTCAATCAAATCAGCTTGAACGGATTCGGCGAGAGGACGTACTCGACGTTCCAGTGCGTCACCCAAAAAGTTAAATCCGAGCGTTGCGCCTCCCTGATGCAAGTGCTGAGCGATTGACCAAGCCAGACTTCGCTCATTGGCGACGCCTAGGATCAGTGCTTTTTTACCTTCAAATGGTTTTTTTGATGTATTTAACATGAATTTGCCTCCCCAGACTTATAATGCAGGGGAGAAGATTTTCGCAAGTAGGAAAACCAAATGGGGTTTTCATTGCTTTTTAACGTAAATTTTGTAGGCTTGTTAAAAGTTAGGTTCAAATGGCATTAATCGTACAAAAGTTTGGAGGCACATCAGTAGGTACAATCGAAAGAATCCAGCATGTTGCACGCTGGGCTTTGGATTGTCAGGAGCGCGGAGATGATATTGTTTTAGTGGTCTCAGCTATGTCTGGCGAGACCAATCGCTTGGTTGACCTGGCAACCCGAATTCATCCTCTGCCTTTTTCACCTGAATACGACATGCTGATTGCGAGTGGGGAGCAGATCGCAGTAGGTTTAGTGACTCTGGCGATTAATGCCGAAGCTGAAAGGCGTGGAACTTTAAAAGGGAGAAAACACGCAGCCAGAGGTTTTCTTGGGTATCAAATTGGAATTCTGACGGACAGTATTTTTTCAAAGGCTCGAATTCAGGCCATTGACACCTCTCTGCTGAATCAAGAGATCATTCAACATGTCATTCCGGTGATCGCGGGATTTCAAGGGGTCGATCCTGAGAATAATATTACAACTTTAGGTCGTGGGGGATCTGATACAAGTGCGGTAGCAATCGCTGCAGCCTTAAAGGCAGATGATTGCGAAATCTATACGGACGTTGATGGGGTCTATACAACCGATCCTAGACTTTGCAATCAAGCCAAGAAAATGAAACAAATCTGCTACGAGGAAATGATGGAGTTGGCGAGTCTTGGGGCTAAAGTTCTTCAAATTCGTTCAGTAGAACTCGCGGCCAAGTATCGTCTACCGTTACATGTTCGGTCAAGTTTTGCTTCAGTGGAGGGTACAAGAGTGGTGTCACAGGAAGCTTTAGGGAGTAAAATGGAACACGTAGTTGTTGCGGGAGTGGCTGCAGATCCGGCGCAAGTTAAATTCACTCTTCAAAATATTTTGGATATTCCTGGCGTAGCTGCAAAAATTTTTGGTGCTCTGTCGGCTTCGGCGATCGTTGTCGATATTATTGTTCAGGACATTCCTTCGAATGGATTGCTCACTTTGAGTTTTACGGTAGGTAAGTCAGATTTTCTAAGTGCTAAAAAGGTCCTAGAAGAGTTGAAAAAAACATATTTTCAGACCATGCGAATTACAGAAGAAGAGGCACTTGCGAAAGTCAGTATTGTAGGAGTGGGAATGCAACATCATCCTGGGGTTGCGTCCAAGATGTTTGGATTGTTGGCTGAATCAGAAGTGAATATTAAATTAATTACGACTTCTGAAATCAAAATTTCTTGTCTGATTGCAGAATCTGAAATGAAACGAGCTGTGGAGTGCCTCCATCGAGGTTTTGAACTCCATCGTATTGATTAATGTCTAATACAGATCCCCGATGGAATAATACAAGTCTTTGTGCAGTCTTGTTTGACTTGGTGGTATTTTTCTTAATTGGAATCTACTTGAACGGGGGAATTTCTTATTGTGGTAAAGTCTATCTTTCTCATGGTGCAGATCCGAGGCGGGCCGCTCTGATTTTAGCTGTCTTTGTGTATGGCGCGTTTCCAATGCTCAGAGAGAAGAGTAGTTTTTTTCGTATGGCGATTTCTTTTAGCCATTTACTGACCTTTCGTCGTTTCAGGCAGGGATTTTATCTCATAGGGGTGGTATTTGGAGTGGCTCTTGCGATTGAGCAAACTTTAGCTCTTCGAGTCACGCTTTATGATGTGGGAATTTTTCATCAGATTCTTTGGAGCCTATCTCACGGATTGGGATTTCATAGTACTATCAGTGGGGCAGGGAATTTTTTGCAAGATCATTTCTCTCCCAGTCTTGCCTTGCTCGTGCCTGGATTTCAGCTTGCACTGAAAACGCCGTTTTATTTACCCATCGTGCACACCCTCTTGCTTTTTCTGGGAGGGGCCGCTTGGATTTTTTTAGCCGATCGAGTACCTGGGGTAGCACCTGATTTTAGAAAAAAACTTTCAGCTGCGACTACAGTATTTGTACTTTGTTTTGGTAGTCTCTGGGGAAATTTAAGGTGGGGTTTTCATGAAAATGCTTTAGCTTTTTCCAGCCTTTCATGGGCTTTTGCACTTCTTTTCGCTGACTGCGGTGAAGCGATATTACTCAGAGGGTTTAACAGAAAGACGATAGTTTTTGGCTTATTTTTGATAGCGGCTGCATCCAAAGAAATTTTACTCTTGGATGTGGCACTTTTTTTATGTTGTTGGGCGATGACTCTTTTTCGTTATGAAGTGAACTCTCAGGCCGTAAATAGGAGACATGGGTTGAAGCCGATCGTTCTAGGAGTATTGGCAGCATTTCTAGTAGGATTTTTTATTTACTTTGAAAATTCGGCCCATCCGGTGGATAAAAATTATTTCAATCGTTATTATGCTTATTTGGGGCAAGATTTAAAAGGCTTTGTGAGAACACTTTCTCATTCTCCTGGAGTCGTAATCCAAGCAGTGGGGGCAAAAGAGTTAGCGAAGTATTTTTTGACCGTTTTTTCGCCTTGGCTTTTTTTGCCCCTCTGGCCACTTTGGCTTTTTCCTAGGTTCCATAATCAGTTAAGAGAGCAGGGCGATTCCCTGCCAGCGTCTAAGATTTGGATGATTGGACTTTTACCCTCTTTCGCGAGTGCGGCCTTGGCAACTTATCCTCCTTTGAGGAATGAAAACTTTCATTATGTCTTGGAGCTTTGGCCCCTCTTAGCTTGTCTTACCATCATCTTGTTAGGTCAAATTCGATCGGATCGATTGATCTGGATCTGGGTGTTTTTTATATTTCTTAAAATGGATCAAAACCCACTCGGGGATTTACGAGACTTTAGGAAAGAATCAAAAGACGTCGCGCCAGTGCGTGCCTTACTTCAGAAAATCTCACCGGATTCAAAACTTGTAGCTGATGAATTAGCAGGACCCTGGGTCTCGGGACGTCTATCCGTGACTCGCTGGCCTGAAACTTCCTGGCTCCCTGCGCAGTGCCCTGATTTTATTGTCACGCGCTATCCTGAGGGTAATTTGGAAGTTCCCTCGCAAATTCAGTCCCTCATTTTACGCTGTCAGATTAACCATGCCCAGAGGGAGAAGTTCATAAATAAAGAGATTCCCACTCCATTTTGGAGAATTGGGGTCTGGTCAGGTTACCGATTGAGTGATAATTCATTTTTATGAAACTCATTTCCTGGAACGTAAATGGAATCCGTGCAGCCGGACGTAATGGTTTTGTAGATTGGTTTGAGAAACAGGACGCAGATGTTGTTTGCTTGCAAGAGACAAAGGCTACTCCTGAGCAGTTAGATGAGAGTCTACTCCATCCAGGAAATTATCATTCCTTTTGGCATTCTGCCAAAAAACCAGGATATAGTGGTGTTGCGTTTTACATGAAGAAAGAGCCTCTTCGGCTACAAGTAGGAATCGGGATTCCTGAAGTTGATGATGAAGGCCGTGTGATCGTGGCGGAGTATCCGGGATTTGTTTTAATTAACGCTTATTTCCCAAATAGCCAAAGAGAGCATACTCGTTTGGGCTATAAGCTTTCCTTCTGTGAAAAGTTGTTTCAATTTTGCGAGAGCTTAAGGAGACAAGGAAAATATGTTGTGATCTGTGGTGATTTTAATATTGCCCATCGGGACATTGATCTTAAGAATCCAAAAGCAAATGAGAATAATGCAGGATTTCTGCCTGAAGAGCGCGCTTGGATGGACCAATTACTTCAACAAGGCTATGTAGATAGTTTTCGGCATTTTGTGAAAGAACCTGGCCATTATACATGGTGGAGTTATCGCCCGGGAGTGAGAGAGAAAAATATTGGATGGCGTTTGGACTACTTTGTTGTGAATGAAGAGTTCAAAGGACATTTAAAACAAATGATTCATCAGCCTGAAATTAAAGGTTCAGATCATTGTCCAGTGGTTTTAAGAGTGGATGTGAGTTCGTAATCATTTGTTAAGGATTTTTTTAGGGGGTCTTAATTTCATGAATATTTACCCGCTTTTGATGGGTTGGAATTCCAAGTACCTTTCTAGCTTTAGTGCCTGAATTTTTCATTTTTTCATTCACAAACATATTAGCTTTGTGGCCTGTCTCTGTATGATGTGTATAAAAGTCATCTACTGCGGTGTTTTTATTAATATTTGTTTGAATCTGGTTATCTGAGTGGCGTCTGGGGGAAGTCATGTTGGGTTGAGTTTGCTGAAGAGGTTCTTCAACTGCAACGCTTACCTGACTCGAAGTCAGACTGATGGAAATGAAAGCGAAAAAAACCGTGTAGACACATTTTATATAATTAATTGCACTGTATTTGCCGTGTTTAATCATAAATCTCCCCACTAGTCATGAATGGTCTAGATTGTTAAATTATAGAACAATTTTTAATATTAAGATACGATTTTAACTCGTTGTATTCTTTATTTATTTATTAAATAATTTAATATTAATAATTGTTTGAGATTTTTCTTGCTTTTATGCAGCGTTCATCTTCTTGGCGATTTATTTTCAGATTTTTTACTACAGATGTAGGCAAGTCAGGGTATGAGTTGAGCAAGGTCGTGGTACGCTGAATCATGCTTTCATCGCACAGTGCGGGATACATTGAACGGGAAAACCATCTTGCATACTCTTCATTTTCAATAGATGTAGATAGAGCGAGTTTTGGCAAAGTCTCGAAGTAGGAGTCAATTGAATCCTTTGCAAATTCCTCTTGGCCTAAGATCTGATAATTGGCCATTGCTTCGCGCATTTTTGCTACGGGCAAATCTCCTGTCTGACGAGTGATCTGTAGAAGCCACTTATTTTTAGAGTTTTTAGCCGGAATAAGGACTTCAGCTGCAATGGCTGATTTTTGTCCCATATCTGTTTGATCGTTCTTGAGTTCTTGTGCAATGAGTTGATCTGCATTTTTTTCCCCCATGCGTGCGAGGGTCTGAACCAGTTCCCATCGTCGCTCTTGATCGATTTTTAAGCCTTTCAGGTTCTGTTTGCCTTCTAAGAGTCTTCGGGTAAAGGCGATGTATTGTGGGGTAGACGCTATATCTAAGAAAGAATGATACCAAACGAGCTGGTGGTCGCTTCCTGCTGCGGCCAAAAGAAGATGGTCTTTCATAAAGCTTTCTATTTTCTTGTGGTATTGGTCTCGCAATTGACCTGTTAGAAATTTAAGAACCGAAGATGAGTGAAGAGATGAGTTGTTAAGCGTGCGTAAAATCTTAGAAAGCACCAAGGTATCTTTTTCCGTATTGCTTTGGCGAAATACGATATCAGCATAATCCTGAGCGCGTAGTTTTCCATCGACAACCATTTCCCATAGAATGTGCCAGATCATTTGCCGATTAAACGGATCCTTGAGTTGTGAAAGATATTGAGAAATGAATTTCAGGCTGATGGGGTCAAGTTCAACCTTTACGTAATCATCATCTTGTTCATTGGGTAAAACAAAATCCGGACAAGGCATTCCGATCGCACTTGAAACAGAATTAGTGTCATTTGCATAAGGTATAGCTAGAGTTTTTTTCAGAAGGAGCTGTTTCCGATGAGACGAGTAATAGAATCCAACTTGAATTCGATGTGGGCGGATCTCATTGCTGGATTTTTGGATTGAGTCTAATAAACGAGGGTTTCCCTGGATTAATTTAAATTGAGAGAGGGTTGATTTTTGGGTGTCGGAGGGGGTTTCGCATGCCCATTCCGCTCTCAGAGTGTTGACTCCAGAAGTTTGAAACCAAGTCCGCTCCCAATGCGCTAGGTCTGTACTGGATGCCTCAGCAAGCATCTTGATAAAATCATGGATGCTGGTATTTCTATAGGCATACTTTTGAAAGTATCGCTGGAGACCTTCACGAAAGTCATCCTCGCCCAAGGAGAAACGGAGCTGCTTAAGAGTAGATGCACCTTTTCCATAGGTAATTCCATCGAAATTAGCCGCTGCATGCTCGGTGTCAGGTACGGGGAGTTCAATAGGATGTGTTGTGATGAGTTGGTCTTCCCAATAGGCCCATTGTTTTATATTCGCAAAAAAAGCCTGCCAACTGCCTCGAAATGGTGTGGCTTGATCAACTGCCCAGGCTG
Source organism: Oligoflexia bacterium (assembly GCA_963758495.1). GTDB lineage: Bacteria > Bdellovibrionota > UBA1018 > UBA1018 > UBA1018 > CAVWVI01. Next base: position 773,774 of record CAVWVI010000003.1, on the reverse strand, counting down.
ACATAAAGGTTGCAAAACTTTCATTTAGCCATAGACCATTCCACCAGCGCATCGTGACCAGGTCTCCAAACCACATGTGAGCCATTTCATGAAGTATAGTGTCGGCACGTCCTCTATGGCCATCCTGGGTAACTCGAGTTCTAAAAACATATTTTTCATTAAAGGTTACGGCCCCCACATTTTCCATTGCTCCTGCGTTGAAATCAGGAACAATGACTTGATCATACTTTGCAAACGGATAGGGATATCCAAATTGGAGTCCGTAAAATGCTAAGCCTTTTCGTGTAACGTCTAACCATTCTTCATAATCAACATATTTAGCTATGGATTTTCTAGCGAAAAGTCTAATCGGAATTTCTTCTGCTTGAGATTGCCAGACGGAGTAAGGTCCAGCGTGAATTGCAAATAAATAAGTGCTAAATAGAGCGGATCGTGGAAATATCCAAATTTTCTTATCTTTGTTGGAATTGACTTCTTTTTCTAATGTGTTGGAAATCACTTGCCAACTTTTGGGAGCCTCTACAGTAAGTTCATAGGAGGCTTTTAAATCCGGTTGATCAAAGCAGGGAAATACACGGTGTGCAGAATAGGGTTCAAAATGAGAATAAAGGTAAATGAGACCATCTGCAGGATCTTTAAAGTGATGGAGTCCGTTACCATTCCTAGTGTAAGGGTGAGAATAAGAAATTTCAATTTGATTGAATTCAGGTTTGAGTTCGCTCAGTTTGAAAAAGAAATGATGACCGTCATATCTTTCAGGAACGGTTGCATTTTTTAGAGTGGTTCCATTGACCATCACTGCCTGAATGGCCCCTCCCTCGAAATCGACGATGATGTCTTTTGTAAGGGTTGGTTTAAGGGTTGGTCCAACGGTTGGAGTATTAGGTTTTAAGTTAAACTGAATCAGGGTCTTACCTTGAAAGTCGGAATCATTTTCGCTCAAATTCATCCAAATTCGATAGGAAACGGCAGTGATTTGCTGAGATCGAGTGATTGCCGATTCTTGGGTGAGAGTAGTCGATCGAGATTGATGTGTTTGTGTTAAGGTGGGTTCCTGTCCCTTAGGGGCGGTTGAACACGCAGCTAAAAAGCAAATTCCGCAAATTTCAAAGACGCATAGGTAGCTTAATAAGCGATTCATTTTTTGTAAGTAGTTCCTTTAGGGCTTTTGAAAGTGTTCTACTTGAATTCCAACCGTGCGCAAAAGCTCTATGGAATCTTTGATTCTATAGTCTTGTCCGTAATAGACTTTCTTGACACTTCCTAAGTTGATCAAGCGTTTTGCGCATTGAATACAAGGTAAATGGGTTACGAAAACAATTTTTTCTATTTGACGAGGGGCATCGCAGTTGATTACGGCGTTCTCCTCTGAGTGGAGGCAACCGCAATTCCCTGGTTCTTCTCGGTCACAGCCATTATGGAGACCCGTGGCATTCCCATTATAGCCGACTGCAAGGACTTTTCTGAAATCAGTACTGGTAATGACAGTCCCAACTTGGAGGCGGTGGCAGGTTGATCGCTCTGCGAGGGTATATGCGAGATCGAGATAAATTTTTTGGAAGCTAGGGCGGCTACTGAGAGTCATGGAATGCTTTACTTTCTGGGGCCTTAAAATAGGACAAATAAAAACTCAGTTCTCGGATGGACTCGTAAATATCATCTACAGCACGGTGGGCGTTTTTCTTCGAAAAACCTAGATTGTACTTTTCTCGAAAAATTTCCTTAAAGGAGCTGACATCAATCAGTCGGTAATGAAGCCGTTTGGCGACAGAGGGCATATATTTGTCTATAAAGCGTTTGTCATTTCCTACTGAGTTTCCGGCTAATACAACTCGTTCCTGACTGCTGAAGTGGCGGTCGATCATTGCTAAGACTTCTGTTTCTACAGTAGCGAGAGGTGATCCTTGGGGAATTGCTGCGGTGAGTCCGCTCTCTCCATGTGTTTTTTTACACCAATCATTCATGTGTTTGAGTATTTCTGGGGGTTGGTAGACAACCCTATGGAGCTCTTCTAGTGGTTTAAAGTCGAGATTTGTAACGACAATTGCTACTTCTAAGATAGAATCGATGTTTTCATCGAGACCGGTCATTTCAAGGTCAATCCAGAAAAATTTTTTCATAATAAGGTAGAAATGAAGATAGGCTAAAAAAACAGTTGAATCCAGCAGTAAGAAAACTTATTAAAGAAAGAAATCACTTGATTAAATCGATCACTTTTGAGTAGAATACACCACACGTTTTTAAGGAGAAGGTTGTCATGGCTCGTATTTCGATTGATAAGGTCCGTAATATCGGTATTTCTGCCCACATTGACTCAGGTAAGACCACGCTATCCGAACGTGTTCTGTTTTATACTAAGAGAATCCATAAGATAGAGGAAGTTAAGGGTAAATCGGGCGTAGGTGCTACGATGGACTTTATGGATCTTGAGCGCGAAAAGGGCATCACGATTCAGTCTGCTGCCACTTATTGTGAGTGGAAAGACTACAATGTTAACTTAATTGATACTCCCGGCCACGTAGATTTTACAATTGAAGTAGAGCGATCTCTTCGAGTGTTAGATGGAGCTGTCCTTGTCCTTTGCTCTGTAGCAGGCGTACAGTCTCAGTCTATTACAGTCGATCGTCAGATGAAGCGCTATAAAGTGCCTCGTATCTGTTTCGTTAATAAGATGGACCGCGCAGGTGCAAATCCTTTCCGTGGCGTGAAAATGCTCCGAGAAAAATTAAATCATAACGCGCACTTGATTACCTACCCTATTGGTGCTGAAGATCAATTTAAGGGTGATCGTGGATTTAGTCACGATGCGAGCCTTTTATTTTGATGGCGACAATGGTGAGAAGATTCGCGAAGAGAATATTCCAGAAGATATTGCAGAGCGAATGTCAAAAAGTATCGAGAAGATCTCATTGCAGCAGTCGGTGAGTTTGATGAGGTTGGTGGGTAACAAGTATTTAGAAGGACAAGACATTACAGTGGATGAGCTTCGTCTCGCCATTCGTAAAGCGACACTCAGTCTTGAATTTTACTCCAGTGATGACCGGCTCTGCTTACAAGAACAAAGGTGTTCAGCTTCTCTTGGATGCAGTCACCTATTATTTACCAAGCCCTCCTGAAAAGGAAAATATTGCTCTCGATCAACGCAATAGCGAAGCTAAAATAGTTCTAAGTTCTGATCCAACTGCTCCATTTGTTGGATTGGCATTTAAATTGGACGAAGGTCGCTATGGTCAGTTGACTTATATGCGAATTTATCAAGGCACAGTGAAGAAGGGCGACGTCATCTATAATTCTTCTAACGATAAGAAAGTTAAAGTGCCTCGCCTCGCTCAAATGCATGCGGATGAAATGAACGACGTTGAAGAAGCCCAAGCTGGAGACATTGTTGCTATGTTTGGTGTGGATTGCGCATCGGGCGATACTTTTACAGATGGTAAAATTAAGTACACGATGACTTCCATGTTTATTCCTAATGCCGTTATTTCACTTGCGATTGCACCTAAGGATAAAGCGGGCCAAGCTAATTTCTCAAAGGCTCTGAATAAGTTTACTAAGGAAGATCCTACTTTACGTGTTCATCGGGATGAGGAATCCGGTCAGACAATCATTAGCGGAATGGGTGAGCTTCATCTAGAAATTTACTGTGAACGCATTAAGCGTGAATACAATTGTGAAGTGATTGTAGGTAAGCCACAGGTGGCTTTCCGAGAAACCATCACCAAGCGTGGCGATTTCAATTACACTCATAAGAAGCAAACCGGTGGATCAGGTCAGTTTGGTAAAGTGGTTGGATTTATTGAGCCGCTTCCTGCAGATGCTGCTGTAACCTACGAATTTGTCGATGATATTACAGGCGGATCTATTCCTCGTGAATTTATTCCTGCTTGTGATAAAGGTTTCCAGGAGGCAATCAAGGAAGGTCGTCTTATTGGTTTCCCAATCGTTGGAGTTCGTGCAGTGATCAACGATGGAGCGAGTCATGATGTGGACTCTTCAGAGCAAGCATTTAAAACAGCTGCTTTGATGGGCTTCCGTGAAGCCTATGAAAAAGCAGGTGCCACAGTTCTTGAGCCCATTATGAAGTTGGAGACTCAGGCACCTGAAGAGTTCCAGGGATCCGTCATGGGGCAAATTAATCAACGTCGTGGTGTGATTGTGAATAGTACAACGAACGAAGGTTATGCTGTGATTGAGACTGAAGTTCCATTGAGTGAAATGTTTGGCTACTCGACGGATTTAAGGTCTGCAACACAGGGTAAAGGAGAGTTTACGATGGAATTCCTGAAGTACTCACCTGTACCTAGAAACGTTCAAGAAGAAATGATTAAGAAACACCAAGAGAAAAAAGCAAAAGAGAATAAATAAATATGCAGACTTTTGTGACAGTGATTCATGTAATTACCTGCGTTTTACTTGTACTTGTTGTTTTGATTCAATCAGGGAAAGGTGCTGAAATTAGCACCTCCTTTGGTGGATCAAGTCAAACCGTATTTGGAAGCTCAGGCGGAGCTAACTTTTTTACCCGCTTTACAGCTGGTGCCGCAGCTTTATTCATGGTCACGTCTGTTGTTCTGACTTTAATGGGGGGGCAGTCTCGAAAAAGTCTTTTTGAGGCTGTACCCGCCGAGTCTTCGGCTCAATCCGCAGCTCCAAAGGGAGCTGCTGGTCAGCCACAAACTCCCCCTGCATCATCGGCTCATCCTGCATCTGAAGCTAAGAAGTAATAGAGTTACAGTGGCTTCCATCTGACGTATAAGGAATGCACTGCATGCCTGTCTGGAAGACTTCAACTGCCTAGGGCTGACGGACTTCTTGTATCTGAGGGAGTACATTTGCAGCACATTGTGTAGTGATTTTATTAGGAATTACCAAGGCTTGCGGGGCTTAATCGCTTTTCTACATTATTATATAAATTTAAAGAGTTAAATATAAATAAAAGTGATATAATAAACCTTGAAGGTTCTTTTATAGCGAAATCGCATTCTTACAAAGACTTAGAAGGGTAACTATTATGGGTCTTTATTTAATTGCATTAGCTGGGGTAATCGGAACAACCGCAATGATTGGTGTGATGTCGTTTGTTCATCGAATGAAATGGGCGAATGCAGACATGGTGCGAGCAATAGGAAGTATATTCTCTAAGTCTTCCGAGATGACTTTATTTTACGGTTTAATGACACATTATTGTTTTGGGCTTTTTTTTGCATTTTTATATGCGATTTTGATAGCAACGGCTCCCGTGTTGACTCCAGGAACGGCAGTGATTATCTCTACTCTTACTGGTCTAGTTCATGGTTTGATGGTGGGGTTGTTATTATCAGTAGTAGTCGCTGAATATCATCCTGTCGCTAAGTTTCGAGATGCAGGACTGACTGTGGCAGCTGCCCATGTCGTGGGACATATTTTTTATGGACTTTGTTTAGGTCTTTCTTTTGCTGCAAGTTGGTCTGGAATTCATACCTCTTTGGAGGATTTTGCAACAGGAAAAGGTCTAGGTGATATTTTAGGATTTGCGATTATTTGGTTGCCCTTATTTGGAGTTCCTTCTGCGTTTGTAGCTTATATAGTCTATTCGTTTTCGACTCCTCATCGAGTATCGGAGCGCTCAAGAGTTTCGAGCAGGCGGCGTACTCAGAAGGTTAAAGCTAAGAAGGCTGCATAACTTTCAGTCTATTTTAAGATACGAAAATTGCATTCATTATTTAAAATAGATCATCAAATGGGAAGAGAGTCGAGGTATGAGAAAGTCAGCTTTAAAAAACCAAGGCCGTCAGCAATTGCGCCGTTCTATAAAATTACATCTCGTAGAAAACAAACACCCAGCTTCGGAGCCGTCTTCAAAAATACCTTCGGCACTATCTTTGTTAGGAAATGAAGTTGCCTGTCGTGAATCAGCATGTGAAAATTTAGCACTCATTTCTGGCTATTGCCGACTTCATTATATTAAGAATTGGAAAAAAATTAAGCAAAAGCAAGCTTTGTTGAGTAACGGACGGTTTAGGCAATACATTCATGAATTAGTATTTAAATACCCAGATAAATACATTGAAGCTGTTCGTCAAGATCTCATGAGTGATGAACGTTTAAGTCAAGTGGTGATGGAATTAGAGCCCCAGGATTCTTTAGAAATGGTAGAAGAAGAGCCCAGTCCAGATCATTTATCTGGTCGTGAAGACCGCATTCAAGAAAAATTTGAAAAATAATAAAAATGACTACTGTTAACGAATTCCTATGTCTCCCTTGAGTCCTCTGTCACGGTTGACACAGGAGAATGATTTCTGAATGTAGAAGAAAAGAGACTGTATTTATTGTGTATGTATAATTACCTAATTGATATATAATTACACTATAGTGTAACGTTACTTCAAATTTTAAGTAAGAGGTTATTTTATGGGTATTTTGAGTTGGGTATTTTCAAATACTAAAGTACAAAATAATTTTATCCAGAAGTTTGGTATAATTTTTATTTTATTTTTGATGAACGTTGTTTTTCAGAAAAGTGGATTTTGCGATACTAATGCTCCGATTTCTGGAAATACTACCCAGCCGACCTTTAATGGGCCAGGGTATCTTGCTAAAAAATATCATAATGCTAAAATTGATAGTCATCAAGCTGCTATAAAGAAAATGCAGACTCAGAATTTACAAGCAACTAAGGCGCTTAAAAATAAAGAAGCTCAAATGCAAAAATTAAGTAAGCAAAATAAAACAGACGGAAAACAGTTTCGAAAATTACTCAGCGACCATGTAGACTTACGTCAAAAAATCAATGCCAATAGTAACTCTATTAAGGCAAAGGCAAGTCAAATTGAGTCGCATCAGAAATCACTTTATGGTTCCCAGCATTCAGACGTTGAAGGTAAAGCAAGGAATACAAGTACTTATGGAACTAATTCTGGTAATGCGATTCAAGCTCAGCATACTTATAATGGCGGAGACATTAGCCAATTTAAAAATCCACCTACAATAAAGCAGGTGGGTCAAGCTAACAGGTTTTCAAATAGTGCTAGTTCAAATAGTGCTACTTCATATAATACTATGAATCAGCCTGCTTCTGTAACTAGACAGCCGTCTATGTCCCAGCAAGTATCTGTAACCAGGCAGGAAGAGGACTCTGTTGAGCGAGTGAATACACGTAGCAGTTCTATATCTGGGTCTAACGGTCAGTCCCAGGTGAATCAATCTCAGATGAATATGATGAATTTACAAAATGTTGTTCAGCAAATGGGACAAGCAGGCCAGAACATTCAGCAGCAACAGCAGACAAATTCTCAAAATTCCTCTCAGTCTCAGGCAACATTTCAACAAAGTCAACAAGCGGCAGCAGCTGCGCAGGCTGCTCAAACTAGCCAAAATCTCCAGGCTGCACAGCAACTGCAGCAACAACTGCAGCAGCAACCACAACAGCAGCAGCCACAGCAACCAGGAGGATCATCACAATAGGAAAACGTAAGCACTGTAAGGAGTCCTGTTGCGTCGGGAATCCAAGAGACTTTACGGCACAACAGAACTCTCTCCTTACAGCGCTTATCAATAGCCATAAAGGAACTGTTTACAGAAAACTGTCAGTAACTGTTGAGAAGTGATGATTTAATTTTAAGGGGCGAATGAATATGTATCAAATATTGTTGATTTGTTTACTCGTCATTCAAAGCATTCCTACTGCGTGGGCGGATAATAACATGGCAGAGGAAATAGCATCAGAAGAAAAAATGATGCAACAACAGCAAGCGAGGGAGCGAAGTAGGCAAATTCAACAAGAAAGACGCCTGAATCAAAAGCGTGCACAGCAACAAGCAGCAAAACGGCGACAGGAAGCAGAGCGAGCGAATCAACTTAAACAGCAACAAGCGGCAAAGCAGAAACAGCTGCAGGCAGCTCAAGATAAGGCAAAAGCAATAGCAACAGCGCAGCAAGAAAAGCTGAAGGCACAGAACGATCGACAGATTCAATTGAATGCAGAGGCTAAATCAAAGGCAGCTCAGCTAAAAGCTCAACAGGCTGCAAGGGAGAAGGCTCAACAAGATCAAATTATTCAAAGTAAGGAAAAGAAGCAGAGTGATTACGAAGCTGCTCAAGAAGAAAATAAGGAAGCCGTCCAAAAAATAAACGCACAACAGGCACGCGCTCCCATCGCACGGTCACAACAGAATAGACCACAACAGAATCTACAAAAGCGTAATTCTATTCAATCTCAGCAACTTACGGGAATGCAACCTACTCCTCAGCAAAATGATTCCAAAATGGCGAGTCAATCCAGTTCTCAATTAGGATCAAAGTCTTTAGGATCTCCTGCCGTACCTTCCGTTGTTTCAAGCGGAGTGCCGCAAACGCCTGGAGCCGGAGTGTCTGAGTCAAAAGTCGAAGAGGCCACAGGTTCTTATTCTTCATCTAATTTAAAAGGTAATTTAAAAGGTAATTTGCAAGTTAGTTCTCAATCTCTATCTAATAATCAAAATGCAAATTCAGTAAGTGAAGATCCACAAGTGGAGGTTGTGGGAGGGAGAGGAAGTAGTCGAGAACAGGAAGATTCTTCTGCTGATGATCCTCAGAATTCTCAAACTAATCATCCCCAGAGTAATTTTAATTTGATGGGCGGAATGGGCGGAATGGGCGGAATGGGAATGATGGGTAGCGGAATGGGAATGATGGGTAGTGGAATGGGAATGATGGGTGGCGGAATGGGAATGATGGGTGGTGGAATGGGAATGATGGGTGGCGGGATGGGAATGAATAATCAAATGATGATGATGCAACAGATGCAGGATCAGATGCAGCAAAACACCCAAAATCAACAGGCAACAGAACAACAGAACCAGCAAATGATACAGAATGCGCAACAAGCCGCAGCACAACAGCAGCAACAACAGCAGCAACAGAAAAATGCACAAATTCAACAAACTCAAAGTATTATGAATCAAGTACAGCAGTCATTACAGATTCAAGGACAACCCCAAGGACAAACCCAAACTCAAGGCCAATAGCAATCTCTATTTGCACGATCCTCATGCCGCACGACTCTTCTGTCAAGGTTGGTCTGCTGATTGCATTTGTTTTGCCTAATGCGTGTGGCAATGCTTTCTCCTCTTTTTGAAAGCGTACCTCCTCGGCTCTATGGAGGAACTGAGAGGGTAATATCTAATCTTTGTCGAGGATTAAAAGACGCTCATATAGAGGTAGTTTTGTTTGGTTCTGGGGACTCTTGTATTGAAGGTCAAACAATACCAGTAGTTGAAAAAGCATTAAGATTACGTAAAGAACGGGTGGTTGATTCTGCAAGTTATAGTTTTCGAATGCTATCGATGGTTGCTGAGCGGGCGCACGAGTTTGATATGATCCATAACCACCATGACTATTGGATGCTTCCATTAAGTCGGCTGACTCAAACGCCTCTCGTAACAACTCTTCATGGTCGATTGGATCATCCAGATCTGGTTGCTGCCTATTCAAGTTTTCCAGAATGTTCCTATGTTTCCATTAGTGATTGCCAAGCAGATTTTCTAAAGTCAATTACGTGGGAAAGAACGATTTATCATGGAATTAATGTGAACGATTTTGTTTTCCATAAAAACCCAGGGAAATATCTTGCTTTTTTAGGAAGGATATCTGCAGAGAAGCGACCGGAGTGGGCAATTGAAATTGCACTTCAATCCGGCGTGCCTCTTAAGATTGCAGCAAAAATTGAAGGCATAGAAAGCCAGCAATACTACGACACTTTTGTAAAACCCTATGTAGATGGAAAGTTCATCGAATATGTAGGTGAAATTACGGAAGCTGAAAAATCTGAATTTTTGGGTAATGCTTTAGCTCTGGCTTTTCCAATTGACTGGCCCGAACCGTTCGGACTGGTGATGATAGAATCACTTGCTTGTGGCACTCCTGTATTGGCTAGGCCTTCGGGAGCAGTTCCTGAAATTTTGCAGGACGGTATTACAGGCTATGTGGATAAAGATATTCAGAAGCTCGCAAGTCGAGTCAAAGACATTATCAAAATCGATCGTAATCATTGTAGAGAATGGGTTAAAAAAAATTTTTCTCTTCAAAGAATGACGGAGGATTATATCCGTGTCTACCGACATGTCGCCGCTAAAGGGGCAGGGTCCGATCGTCATCGATGGAATATCTTACATCCCGTCCAGCGCGTTGCTGACGGGAATACCTAAAGTTAGCTTTAAAGACAATTCATCATTTGCAGTCGTGGATCCTCAAGGTGAGGCACCCCGGCTCTATACGAATGCTTCTGAACTCGGATTTTATTATCACGATACTCGTTATCTTGGAATTTGGGAGATGACTTTCAATGGAACGTCTCCTGTTGCTCTTTCTCATGAATTACGTTTTGGAGGAAATACAGTTGTATTTTCGATGACTAATCAGGATTTTCAAAAAATAGATGAACCTGGCGGTAGAATTCGTCGTGACACATTTTTGATACGTCGGGTTTTAACATTTTTAGAAGATATTCTTTTTGAAACGGTCGAGATTAAAAATTTTAGCTCAACCCATCATTCTCTCCAAATAGAGCAGTGGGCTGGGGGTAGATTTGATGATGTATTTGAAGTACGAGGCTTTCCTAGGAAAAAGAGGGGTAGAATGCTACCCCCTGAAGAGATTAAGAAAGAAGGTGAACAGATTACAATATTGCAATATGAAGGTTTGGATTCACGGGTTCGGAGTACTTATATTCATAGATTATTTAATGCTGAAAAGATCAGGGTTTCTCCTTCATTGGCTGGCTATTTTACGCGTATACAAGTACCTGCAAAAGGAACTCAGCTTTTAAAGACGGTCATTTCCTTCGATCGGTTGACTGACGGTAAATTTTACCAAATTCCATATGCTCAGGTGACGATTGCCGATAAAATGAAATTATTGATCAGTGGCATGGAGACGTCTCCATTTTCTTCATTAGTGTTTCAATCTGATAATGGAATTGTAAATCGTTCGATTCTTAACGCGAAGACAGATATTTATATGCTCCTCACTCAGGAACATCCGAATTATCTTTATCCTTATGCTGGAATACCTTGGTTTAGTGCTCCCTTTGGGAGAGACGGAATTATTACGGCTTACCAATTATTGCCTTGGTATCCTTCAGTTGCGAAAGGGGTTCTAGACTATGTATTTAATCAGTTAGGGACAAAAGTAGATGCTTTCACGGATGAACAGCCCGGAAAAGTCTTTCATGAGATGAGGCATGGTGAAATGGCGAGGACGCGTGAGGTGCCTTTTATTCCTTATTTCGGCTCAGTAGATTCGACCCCTTTGGCTTTAATTCTTCTTCATGAATACATTCGATGGACAATGGATAAGGAAAATCTTAAAAAATGGTGGCCTTATGCATTGAAAGCGATGGAATGGATTGAGAAATGGGGGGATTCAGATGGGGATGGTTTTCTAGAGTACGCAAAACAGTCTGCATCCGGCCTCGTCAATCAAGGTTGGAAGGATTCTCATGATTCTATTATGCATGCGGATGGTCGTCTGGCAGTACTCCCGATTCGACTTTGCGAAGTGCAGGGATATTCTTTTAGAGCTCGAATGAATATGGCGTCTCTCGCTCGTGTCTTGGGTTATGAAGACTTAGCAATTCGTTATCGAAGGGAAGCTCTCGAACTCAAACTTAAATTTAAAGAACGTTTTTGGAATAGTGTGGGACAATTCATCAATTTAGCGATTGATGGGAATTTAGAGAGTTGTGAGGTGAAAAGCTCTAATATGGGGCATTGTTTATGGTCTCAGATTTTAACTCCTGATCAAGCAGAGCAAGTGACCCGAATCTTGATGTCCAGAGCCATGTTTAGTGGACATGGTATTCGTACCCTCGCCAATGGAGAGGCAGCTTATAATCCCTTGAGCTACCATAATGGGTCAATTTGGCCTCATGACAATTCAATTATTATGGAAGGATTACGGCTTTATAATTTTACTTCAAGTCTAGAAAAATTAGCCATCGCAATGATCGAGGTATTGGAATCGAGTGATGATTTTAGACTTCCCGAACTTTACTGTGGATTTCGAAAAAGGGGCTTTGAGCCTCCTGTTCCCTATGAGGTTGCTTGTAAACCCCAAGCTTGGGCAGCAGGGGCGATTTTTTTGATGTTAAAGTCAATGTTGGGAATTTCCATGGATGTGGACCAGTCCTATTTAGTATTTAATTCTCCTCTCTTGACGCCGAAAATGAAGGTATTGGAAATCAAGAATCTCCAAGGAAGAGACTGGGAGATCGACTTGGTAGTTCGAAGCACTCAATATGGGACATCCGTTGAAGTGACTCGGAAAACAGGGCAATTAAGAGTTTTCACTGTAAAATAATGGCTCATGATAAACTGAATATAAATGGGATCCGAATTCTTCAAACTGGGAAAGTTTGTTTTCATTTTTTCAATTTTTATTGGAAAAACAGTGGCTTATGGATTTTCAGGAATTTCTTTAGGTGGGGCTTTCAGTGATCCGCTCCAGTTTTTAAATGGTGATATTGCAAATGCGATGGTGACGACACTTGGACGTGTCCTAGATCATAGACCTTTCGAACCCGCCACGCCTTTAGGTACCCAGCTCGGGTTAGATTTTGGAATTCAAGTCGTTCTGGTTCAAGTTCCAGATCTTCTGTCTGCAGCTTTGGCAACACAGGGGGTCGATATTTCGACTCCTCCAGTTCTCCCGAGTTTAACTGAGCTGAATTTACACAAGGGAATATCTAATTGTGTGGACATAGGGGGTTCAGCGCTCTCTTTTCAGGGGTACCTGACTTGGGCAGTAGATTTAAAATGGGTAGTCTTTAATCCTGAAGAAGGACTGACTTGGGCAATTCGTCTGAGTCGCAGTTCAACCCATATCCCGCTTGGAGATGTGAGTTACCTGAGTCAAAGTATTGGTCTTGCAGTGGATACAGTCACTTGGACACCCGAACTTGTCGTCTCGAGAAAATTGGATTTCGCAGATCCCTATATGGGGATCGGGTATCAGTATGCTACGGGTCAGCTGAGTATTATCAATAATACAGGAATAGATATTCCGGGATTGGATCCGGTGAATGGCAATGGCGGAGGCCTTCTCGCATTTTTGGGGTTGAGTTTAAAAGTCCCTAATATAGGGTTCCGTCTTACTCTAGAAGGTGCCTACAGTCCTGCTGGATTTAATTCGATCGGTACAAAGTTAGGCTTCAGTTTTTAGTTAGTTTTCTAAAGTTCTTGCGCCCGCTTTTAAAAGCGCGAGAAAACTTTCGGGTTTGATACTCGCTCCCCCCACTAATGCACCGTCTATATGAGGACAAGACAGAAGAGAATCGATGTTATCTGGCGTAACACTTCCACCGTAAAGAATAGGAATTTTATTTGAAACTTCAGCTCCCAATCGATCTTCAAGATATTTGCAGATCATTTGATGAACTTCTTCTGCTTGTGAGGGAGTTGCAGTGAGGCCTGTTCCTATGGCCCAGACCGGTTCATAAGCAAGAATGAGTTTGCTCTCTGATAAGTCTTTTAAATGAGAGAGGAGATTGGGAAGACCCTCATTGAGTTGACGAGTGAGTATTTCTACAGTCTTTCCCGCTTCTCGTTCTGATTGGGTTTCTCCGATACAAAGAATAACGTGAAAGCCTTGAGTTAAAAGACTTTCTGCCCGCTTTCGTACAGTGGCATCCGTTTCACCAAAGGCGTGTCTACGCTCAGAGTGACCCACCAAAGCCCAATGGATTCCTATTTCTTGCAACATCGGTCCAGAAACTTCACCGGTAAAAGCACCCCTTTGTTCCCAATGTGCATTTTGTGCTGCAAGAGTAATCGGGAATGGACTGAGGCTGAGTTTGGATCGAGCTTTTTCCAAAGAAAGATAAGAAGGAATGAGGCAAGCACGTAAACTCCGACTTTTGAGTAAAGTCAGTGCTTCGGAATCTAAATAAGTAGAGGATAAATCTCGAAGACTTGAAAAAAACTGTTCAGTTTCTTTCAAAGTCAGATTCATTTTCCAATTGCCGGCTATTAAAATTCCTTTTGATTTATACATTTGGAATTTTAGCGAACGATCTTGCCTTCATTATCATCGGTGAGATGTTGGTTTGCTTGTTTTTCTCGGTTTGATAATTTGAGAACGTCAATACCTGGAAGACCTTTGCCTTCTAAGTATTCTAATACAGCGCCACCCCCCGTAGAAAGATGGTTAAATTGATCAGCAACCCCAGCCTTTTTAACTGCTGCAACTGTATCTCCCCCTCCGACGATTTTAACCGCCTGGGTATTGGCAGCAATTGCACGAGCAATTTCGAAAGAGCCAGTTTCGTACCCTGGCTTTTCAAACCAGCCCATAGGGCCATTCCAAAAAATCGTTGAAGCTTTGGAAAGAATTTGAGTGAATTTTTGGATCGTTTTTGGTCCGATATCAAATCCGTCTTTTGTATCTGCGGGGACGAGTAGTTCAAGTTCACGTCTTCGAGCATCTTTCATGATGGAGCGAGCAGCCTCGATATCTTCTTGTTTTGGGTGCTTTGCACCTGCGGGAATTTCGTCACCTTGTGCAGCCCAGAATGCATGAGCCATTGCGCCACCAATCAGTAAACCATCTACTTTTCTCATGAGGGATTCAATGGTTTTTATTTTATCAGTTACCTTCACGCCCCCGAGAAGGACGATAAAAGGCTTCTTGGGTTGATAAAGGAGAGGGTCTAAATATTGAAGTTCCTTCTCGATTAAGAATCCCATGCCTCGTTGTGAGACTAAGGAAGGTACACCATAGGTAGATGCATGTTTTCGATGAGCTGTTCCAAAAGCGTCTGTAATATAAACTTCTCCTAGGCGAGCTAAACGTGCAGCGAATTCAGGATCGTTTGCTTCTTCACCCGGATAAAATCTAAGATTTTCTAAAAGTAAAATTTGGCCATTCTTCAGGCTTTGAGCCATCAGCTCGATCCCATCACCTATGCAATCATCGGCTAGCGTGACTTCGCGCCCTAATAGGGTGGCTAATCGGCGTGCGACCGGTTCCATACTCAGTTCAGCTTTTCTCTTTCCATCAGGTCTTCCTAAATGAGACGCCAAAATGAGTTTGGCTCCCTTTTCAATAGCGTATTGAATCGTTGGAAGTGACTCCTGAATTCGGGTGTCATCTTCAATTTGTATTTCACCGTCTGCATCAGGAGGAGTTAAGGGAACATTGAAGTCAACTCGCATGAAAACAGATTTAGATGTTAAATCTAGACCTCGAATGGTTCTTATATTTTGCAAAATTGTAGAGTGAGGCATTTCTTATAAACCTTTATTTGCCATGAATAGGCTTAAATCTAACATTCTTGCAGAAAAACCAGACTCATTATCATACCAAGAAATGACTTTTATGAAATTGCCATCGACCACATGAGTTAACTCTGCATCAATCGTCGAACTATTTTCACAGCCATTAAAATCGATAGATACCAAAGGTTCAGTACTATAGCCTAAAATACCCTTAAGGGAATCCTGCGATGCCTTTTTGAATGCGGCATTGATTTCATCGCGCGTTACTGTTTTTTTAAGTTCACCCGTAAAGTCAACCAACGACACATTCGGTGTAGGCACACGAATTGCCAATCCATCTAATTTTCCCTTGAGGTGAGGGATGACTAAGGTGACGGCCTTTGCAGCTCCAGTTGTAGTTGGAATTTGAGAAACTGCCGCAGCACGAGCACGTCTTGGGTCTTTGTGTGCAAGGTCCAGAAGTTGTTGATCATTGGTATAACTATGGACGGTGAGCATCGTGCCACGCACCACTCCAAATTGATCATCTAAAACTTTGACCAGAGGAGCGAGGCAATTTGTGGTGCAAGAGGCATTGGATACGATGTTATGCTTTGAAGGGATGTACTGATTTTCGTTTACGCCTAGGCAAATTGTAATATCCGGATCTTTAGAAGGAGCTGAAATAATAACCTTTTTAGCGCCGGCCTGGATGTGGAGTGCCGCTTTTTCGTGGTCTGTGAAAATACCTGTGCACTCGTGGACGATGGTGGCTCCTAGAGGTCCCCAAGGCAGTACAGACGGGTCCCTTTCTGCTGAGAGTTTTATTCTGCGATTTCCAACATAGAGCGTGTTGCCCTCAAGGTGTACATCTTCCTTAAGAGTGCCATGGACTGAGTCGTATTTAAAGAGATGGGCCATTTGCTCTGGCTTAGAGAGGTCATTGATGCCGGTAATTTCGATGTTTTCTCTCTGTAGTGCTAACCGAGCGATTTTCCTGCCGATTCTGCCAAAGCCATTGATTCCAACTTTAATTGTTTGAGACATGCATCATCTTATACTCCTACAGACGTTTGGATTCAATATTGAAGTCCATTTATTGAACTACCGTTGGCTCTTATTCAAGTTTTATGGGAAGACCACAGGATGTCTAATGTAATTGATTTGTTAAATGAAATGCGAAGACTCATGGAGCTTAAGGGTGAGAATCCATTCAAAATCCGAGCATTTGACAAAGCAGCTCAAAACTTGGCCGTGCAAGATGATTTACTCGAACGGGCTAAAGCAGGGACACTCAAGGAGTTGCCAGGGGTTGGAAAAGGCATTGAAGAGGTAGTCACAGAATTTTTGCTCCATGGAAGAACAGGTGCTCGTGATGAATTATTGCAAGCCCTTCCTAAGGGACTTCTAGAATTAACTCAAGTGCCTGGCTTAGGACCAAAGAAAGCCAGCCTTTTGATCCAAGAGCTAGGGATTCAGTCGGTGGTAGAACTCGAATATGCATGTAAAGAAAATCGACTTCTCAATCTCAAGGGATTTGGTTTAAAATTACAGACAAAAATTTTGGAAGGAATTTTATTTAGTCAAGCCACTCAGGGGTTGAAGAGAATTTGTGACGTAGATTCAGAAGCGGAGAAGTTTTTAAAGAAACTGCAGGAGGCTTGTCCTGGTGCTCGAGTGAGTGAAACAGGAGCTCTTCGACGAAAGCTTGAAATATTACAAAAGCTTGAGTTTTTAGTTGAATTGAAAAATGGTGAAAAGACAAAAAATCAAATTGAAGATCAAGTCGCTCAATTCATTCAAGGCTATCCTTCAGTACTCCCAGTTCAGTTGTATTTTGCTTCAAGTGAGAAATTTGGGTACGAATTAGCAAAAACAACCGGAACCGCTGAGCATTGGAAAGCTCTTGGAAATCCAGAATCTTTTCATGCTCCAACAGAGGATGCATTTTATCAGAGGTTAAATCTGCCGTGGATTTCGCCCGAGCTGCGCGAAACAGGTGAGGAAGTGGATCTCGCTCGCAATGGGTATTTATCTCAACTTCTCCCTTGGAAGGGTGTTCGTGGAGTCTTTCATAATCATACGAATCGTTCAGATGGAGCAGCGACATTAGAGCAGATGATTCAAGCAGCGGAGGATTTGGGTTACGAGTACATTGGCATTTCAGATCACAGTCAGTCTGCATTTTATGCCCAGGGATTGAAAAAAGATACGCTTCTTGAGCAAGAGAAAGAAATCCAAAAAGTTCAAAAAAAGCATCCAAAAATTCGTATTTTTTGGGGAATTGAGAGCGACATTCTGGCAGATGGTTCTTTGGACTACGAGCCGAGTGTTTTAAAGCGCTTTGATTTTGTGATTGCCTCGATTCATTCTCGGTTTCAAATGGAGAGAGAAGCTATGACGGACCGAATTCTTACGGCGATTCGCAATCCTTACACTCGCTTTTTAGGGCACCCTACAGGTCGACTCCTCTTAGGTCGTAAGGGCTATGATCTTGATATGGATGCCATTCTGACGGAAGCCTCCAAGTGTGGGGTGGCCGTGGAGCTGAATTCGAATCCAGCAAGGCTTGATATTGATTGGCGTTGGGGACCTCAGATGAGAAAAATAAAGACGTTGACCTCAATCAATCCCGATGCTCACGATACGGAGGGACTCAGTGATACTCGCTATGGTATCGCCATGGCTCGAAAAGCTTTGCTTTCTTCAGATCGTATCGTGAATTCTAAGTCGGTCCAGGAGGTTGAACGGTGGCTCAAGCTCGTTTAAATAAAAAAGAAGGCGAAGTGCGTCGAATGAAAGAAATTCTTCGCATTTTGAAGCGAGAGTACCCTGAAGCGGAGTGTAGTTTAATTTACAATGACCCTTTTCAACTTTTGGTTGCGACGATTCTTTCGGCGCAGTGTACAGATGAAAGAGTAAATAAAGTGACACCTACTTTATTTCAAAAATTTCCAACTCCACAGCGAATGGCGACTGCGAAGTTAGAAGAGATTGAAAAATTAATTCAATCCACGGGCTTTTTTCGAAGTAAAGCGCTTTCTATTTTGGAAACGTCGCGAATTCTGGTGAGCGATTATGGGGGAAAAATCCCTCAAGACCTTGAAAAATTAGTAAAACTCAGAGGAGTAGGTAGAAAAACGGCAAACGTAGTACTAGGCGTGGCTTTTGGTATTCCTAGCCTAGTGGTAGACACACATGTAGGAAGGCTAAGTCGTAGAATGGGATTTACGAAGTCGACGGATCCTGTGAAGGTTGAGCAAGAAATGATGAAGCTTGTACCGAATCAAGATTGGACTCTTTATGCTCATCTTCTGATTTGTCATGGTCGTAAGATTTGCACATCGCGGAGAGCTTACTGCGAAGATTGTTCCCTATCTCGGTTCTGTCCTAAGGTGGGAGTTGTAAAGCAGGATCATGAGAACTGACTTTCTTAGCTGACTTTGGCTTCGTCGGTTTGCGCTGAGAATAAATCCATTCGAGCCCGAAGTTCAGAGGGTAGATTTTCGACCATGCGGGTTTTAATTTCGGCTGGAAGTTCCTGTGCAATGGCCCAAAGAAAAACATTAGTGAGTTTTTCAGAATATTTGTACAGCTCGTCTTCAGAGTCGAGGGAGTCGAGGGAGTCGAGAGAGCCGAGTTGAAGACTCTGTTTACCTAGATCTGAGCAACCCAAAGTGGATTCTGCTCGTTTGACAAAGTCGACGTACCCAATGCTCGAATCTGCATCTGGGGTTACATTTGCTATAAGAGAACTGAAATGATCTTTGGCTAAAGTAAGCGGAAGTAATTTTAGAATGGAGTGGCTGATTTCAGCAGGGAGTCTTTCCAGTAAGAGAGCGGAAAGTCGTTCAACCAAATAGACGCTATAAAATCGGGCTTCGGGAAAGTGAGAAAGAAGAGATCGGTTAGTGTGTTCAAACCAGTTTATGGATCGAAGCATAGTTTAAATGATTTAGCAATTTCTGGGCCGGATTCAGGGTGAATTTTAAACGGCAATTTCATTTTCATTAGTACAATGTAAATCCACTTTGCGAAAAATAAAGTTTAACATCTCTTCTACAGTCTCCACCCAAATAAAATTTAACTGATTCTTAACTTCGACTGGAACGTTGAAAAGATCCTGCTTATTTCTTTTTGGAATAATTATACTAACGATTCCAGCACGGTGAGCTGCAAGGATTTTCTCTTTAATCCCTCCTACGGGAAGCACCACTCCTCGAAGAGTAATTTCTCCGGTCAATGCTAAACTTGGATCTAAGGGAACTCCCAGAATCAGAGACGTCAGTGAGGCAAGAATAGTAATACCAGCAGAAGGGCCATCTTTAGGAACTGCTCCCGCAGGGACATGGATATGAATATCATAGGCGCTGAAATCAAATTTAATGCGAAGTTGGGTGGTTACCAAAGAGCGGACTAAACTGAGAGCAATCTGGGCGGATTCTTTCATGACATCACCCATCTGGCCGGTCAGGATGAGAGACCCTTTCTCTGTCGGAATCGCCGTTGATTCAATAAAGAGAAGGTCTCCTCCATGAGGCGTCCATGCCAGGCCGGTGGCTATTCCGGGTTTCATAACTTGTTCAGCGGATTCTAAAATAAATAACTCTGGACCTAACCATTTTTGAAGATTATCGGGTGATAAGTAAATAGCTGAAAAATTTAGGTTTTTTTGAGAAATTTTCTCAACAACCAGTTCGGCAGCAACTCGAAAGAGCGTTGCAATTTTTCTCTGAAGCTCTCTTACTCCCGCTTCACGGGTATAATTGCTGATAATTTTCTTGATAGTTTCATCCGGCAGCTCAATGTAATGGGGCTTAAGGCCATGGCTTGCTAGTAGTTTGGGGATTAAATACTTTTTAGAAATCTGCAGTTTTTCAATTGAAGTGTAGCTATTTACTTCTATAATTTCCATTCGATCTCGTAACGCTAGAGGAATCGTGTCAACCACATTGGCGGTTGTGATGAAGAAGACATCGGAGAGGTCAAATGGGACATCCAGGTAGTGGTCTGTAAAAGTTTTGTTTTGCTCGGGGTCAAGAACTTCGAGCATAGCTGCGGATGGATCGCCGTGGTAATCAGCGCGAAGTTTATCAATTTCATCCAACATCATCAGAGGGTTTCGAGTTCCTGCTCGTCTGATGCTCTGAATAATGCGACCTGGCATGGCTCCTACATAAGTTCGTCTATGGCCGCGGATTTCAGCTTCATCTCGAACTCCCCCTAAAGACGTATGGATAAATTTTCGGCCTAATGCTCGTGCAATGGATTGTCCCAGGGAAGTTTTTCCTACTCCAGGTGGGCCAAGCAAGCAGAGGATTGGTCCATGGATGTCATTTTTTAGCTTTGCTACGGCTAAAAACTGAATAATTCTGCGTTTTACATCCTCCAGTCCGTAATGATCTTCATCCAAAATTATTTTTGCACGGGCGATATCCAGTTGGCTGTCTGACTTATTACTCCAGGGTAAAGAAGAGATCCATTCCAGATACGTTCGAATCACATGGTATTCGGCTGAAGCAGCAGGTAAGCTTCTCAGGCGCTTTAATTCTTCATGAGCTTGTTTATAGGCCTCTTCCGAAAGATGAGCTTGTTTCAGTTTTAGATCGAGATCATCCACTGTATTATCTGCCGACTCTTCACCGAGTTCGAGTCGAATGGTCCTCAGTTGTTCTCTCAGCAAGGCTTCACGCTGTGCCTTATTGATTCGTTCAGACATCTTGTCTCGAATTTCTCTCTGAATGCTGAGAGTTTCTCTTTCGCTTCTCATAGCATTTAAAATAGATTCCATCCGATGTTCGATTTCAACCGTTTCAAGTAGCTCCTGCTTTTCAGCGAGCGTTAAATTTAAATAAGCTGCACAAATATTACTGAGATAAGCAGAATCATCCACCCGGTCGATCAATTTTAAAAGAGGCTCCGTAGTACCAGGCAAGAGTTCAATGACTTCTCGGGCGAGTTCTTTTAAATTATAAAAAAGTGCTTCATTACGGCTCAAATGGGGACTGTGTATATCAGGAACGGTTTCCCCTTGTGTAATTAAGAAATCAGCAGTGCTTATTTTGCATTCAATCAGTCGGTATCGTGCAATTCCAGTGACCATAATTTGGCGAGTGCCTGCGTCGGTGGTGGTGCTGCTGCTTTCAATTTTGCAAAGGGTACCAATTGAGTAAAGGTCTTCAACTTGGGGATCTCCCTGGGTTAAAACTCGTTGTGCAACAACGACAAGTAGCGAGTCAGTCGCTTGCGCCTGTTCAACAGCTCGAATACTGCGGGGACGTCCCACCACTAATGGCATTGAAACCGACGGAAAGAGAACTGCATTCCGGATAGGTAAAACCGGAAGTATCAAAGGTACTTGCTCCATTTAATCGATTTAGAAGCAAATTGCGAGCCGGTGAACTATAAGCATGAAAGGGGCCTATGTAAGCAGTTCCTTTACAGTTGTTGACCCTTATTCATACGGGGGGCGCCCACACCGCTGGATGAAATGATGAGTCTAAATGCAGTATTTGAGGATTTGACCCAATGTGCTATGAGAGCTAAAATGAATCCTATCCAATTAAAACAGCGATTAGAGTCCCTGGGTCCCGACACTCAAGTTGAGGTGGTTGATATGACAGGGACCCAAGACCATTATCAGGCCGTCGTTATTTCTCCTATTTTTTCTGGAAAAATGATGATTGAACAGCATCGTATGGTGTTGAGCCTTGTACAAGCGGAAATTGACTCAGGTGATGTGCATGCACTGACCTTGAAAACATATACACCGGAACAGTTTAGTAAATTTAAGAAGTAAGGAGATTTTATGGTAAATTCATTGATTGCTCAAGTAGAAGAGAAAGTTAAATCATCACCTGTCGTTATTTTTATGAAGGGAACGCCTCAGTTTCCTCAATGCGGTTTTTCTGCACGTGCATGCCAAGTGCTTCGTTCTGCAGGAGCAGAAAGCCTAGTGGGAGTGGATGTTCTAGCGGATGACCCACTCTGGGGAGCATTAGAAGAATACACCCAGTGGCCGACTGTTCCTCAGATTTTTGTGCATGGAAAATTTGTAGGCGGCTGCGATATTATTTGTGAAATGTATGAACGCGGCGAATTGCAGGAAATGCTCAAGCAAAAGGCTTGATGCATCAGAGAGAATAGAGAAAAACACGTTTCTGTCATTTATAAAGCCACTCTTTACACATGACAGAAACGTAAATCTTTGATTAGAAGAACAGTTACTTCCACTTCCCACTGTTGAAGCTCATTCTCAGTCTTTTATGTGCTTTTATGATATACTCTCCTCCCATTTTTTAATCAAAAACTACAGTAAGTAGGCAGAGCATGTGCTGCTTCCTTCATTTTCTGTAGTTTTCATCATCAATTTTCATCATCAAGCTGAGAGCGGTACTTACCTACTTGGTTTGCTAAAAAACAACGTAAACCGGTAATGGGCATCGTTCTTCATCAAGGGCCGTTCGTGTATATCTCCACGGCCGGGGGCTTAGGCATTCCTTTTTATTGAATTGTATAAATGTAAAAGAGAACACTTAAACCCTACTCATGGTCGTCCAGCCTAATAGAAATAAAAATCTAATAACAAACAGCCTATTGGCAGTCTGTTATTAGGTCATTACGTAAGCTTTTTTCTTTTTTGCTTTCTTGCTGCGCTCAAGGGCTACTTTATGGCCAGCCGGAGCAGTACCAGCAAGATAGGCTGTGTGTTTATCAGTACGACGTTTATTGTGCTTTACGCTAAGTCTTTTACCCATAGTGGGCGTGAAGCTAGCACAAGTTTCTTGCTTGAGCAAATCAGATTTGAGGTGTTCTTCTAGCGCTAATAAAAAACAGAGTGGACGGTGAATTTAGATACCTGTTAAAATTACCCACGGTAAATTTTGATATGGGACTAAATTCCCTGTATTTGCGAATCAGTATAGCTCTTATCACAGGGAATCTAAAAGATTATCCTGAAGAAATTCGACAAGGTACTGTAGTGATTGAGTCTGTCGAATATCTGAATTGGATAAAAAAGGTCTAAAAGAATAAAGTACGAAGCGTACCTCATGTGTTTTAAGGTCTATTTTTAAGAGGCTACCAAGGGCAAGCACGAAGCTTAGGCTCAGGTAAATGAATCAATTCAATATGGCGTGGCTCACGGCTCGCAGCTAAAATCGATAAATTACCATTTTGGTAGCTGATTCTGCCGACTATTTTTCGCAACTCTCCGCCTTCACCCTGTAATACTTTACGAGCATAGCACTGATTACTATGTGGATGCGGGCTTTGAAAATCATAGCTACCCCCTTCTGGGAGGGAGGCTTCTTCTAAGCTGACTCTGCTGTCGTCAATATTAGGGCGCCAATCGTAATGACGAGACATTCCAATGGCTAAAGTAAAAGTATGATTGTCTTCATGACTTTTATTTTCAACTGGAAGTGTAATAAAATTAGTATGGTGTTTTCCTCGAGGACTTAAGGGGAATCCCTTATTTGCAATTATTTTTACACATTTCCCATAGTAGGAGTCGATATCATTCCAATCTACTTCCTTGTAGTCTAATGCTTCATGTTCGTCGCAGACTTTTACATGACTAAAAAAGATTTTGTGTGGTGAATAACTGGAGTCTTCGTGAAAAGGATCTTGAATCTTCTTTTTAACATTAGCTAGATCAGGAGGGTGTGTCGTGAAAGTAAAGCTTGCGACTAAGGGTAGGTGATCAGAATATCCCTTCCCTATATGATGAACAAAGTGCTTCCCTCGTGCCTGTATTTGCCAGTCAAAGGGGACTCCTTCTGGATTCAGAAGAACCTCTGCTTCTGGACCGGTCTGTCCGACGGCATGAAAGCTACCGGGATCATAACTTAAGCCATATTTATAGAAAAAATCATGGGAAATTAAGATGTGAGAGAGTGTGCCATATGCGCCCCCAAAAGAGGATTCCCAACGTTGATCTTCCTTGAGTTCATACCACAAATTCAGCAAGTTGGGAGTTCCAGATTCAGTGAGCATGGATGCTTCATCTCCTGTGCTCCCCATTAATTTCATTACGGGTTCATAATAAGTGCTATTCAAATCTCCTAAGACAATAACTCGAGATGTTGGATCTAGCGTTTTTTCTAGATGAATTCGGTCTCTGACAGCACGTGCTTGGCTTTCTCTCAGGGAGTCTCCTCCGTCCCGTTTAGACTTAAAATGACCATTGATGAGGACAACCCGAGATTGAGGTAAATCCCATTCTAAAACCATAATATTGCGCCCAGAGGTATTATGCCCACTGTGCACAGAGATGGCTTGTAATTGTTTAAGTGGAACTTTGCTGATTACAGCAGGTGTGACAGATACAGGGTTGTCTTTTTCTTGGAAGCCTAGGAAAAAATATTGATAACCCAGTTTTTCTAAGGCTTCTTTGAAAGTGGTCTGTGGATCATAGGGCATTTCCCATATTTTACTTTGATTACCTGCACTTTCAAATTCCTGTAGTGCCAAAATATCAGGTATCCCTGACAGTTTGATAGCTGAAACGATATTGTTCACTTTGGCCTGTAAAATTTTAGGATTATAATAATTTGAAGTGGCTATATCGAATTGGGCGTATTGGGGCGATTGAGAATGGATATTTTTTTTATGATTCGGTAAGGAAGCTTGGAAGTCTGCCCAGATCTGTGGCGTATTTGAGGGGTCAGCATCCCATAGATTAGATACGTTGTAGGTTCCTATTGTATATTGATGTGGAGATGGGTCTGCAAATACGTTGAGGGACTGGAGGACGAAGATAAACACGAAAAGATTCTTAATCAAGTAGTACTCCTCAAGAAGATCTGATTTTGCTGAGTACTTAATGTATTGCTTTGTTTTAGTCAACGCAAAAACCTAGTGCGGTAAATCGCAACTCAAGACGGTTTGAGTTTTGAGATTGCCGTACCTACTTTACTCCCCCATATTCTCACTTGGCGAGTGGTAAAGTAAAAAGTGAAGGAAAAGAAAACAGATCAATTTTTCTGACCTTAATGAGGTACAATTGAAAGGTATCAGTCTTATCAGGCCATTTCCTCATAGTATCAGGAATATAACACTTTTGTCTTTAATGCGATGTTTATAAATTTATGAACATCGTTGTAAAGAATGAACACTTGTAGTGATTATCATCGGTTGAATCTTTGATTGTGTTTTGGTAGCGCAAAGTGCCTTCAGGCGGGTTCAATAACTCATTCTCGTCAGCTACAACACTTCTCTAGACTGAGATCTCTAGTAAGGTCTCAATATATTCAAACCCGAATCTCGTTAATCGATCTTTGTGCTCTACCAAAATGACGTCGATAGACTGATCTGCCAGTGTGCTGAGGAGTTTTTTTCGTTTTCCATTAAGACCAGAGCCGATCTCAGTCAAAACCTGGGTGACGACGAGTCCGTGGTTTGCCGCATACATAGACAATCTTGCCACTTGGCCATCTAAATCTTTCTTTTGATCATGAGAGCTCACGCGTGCATAAATGGCTGTTGATTTATGTTGAGACGTCGTCCCTGCTTCATTCTCTTGTTCGACTAAAATCATACCACTGGGCGTTTGGATGGTCTTCACAGGCATTTTGCCCTGCTTGAACCATCTCCATGCCGTCATGTAAGTAATTCCTTGTTTTTCAGCCCAATCTCCGAGTCTCATGAATGTTATTGAAAACCATTTTTAAGAGGAAAATGCATTATAAATCTATATATAGGTACGTTAAGATACTCGAATCTCAACAGTTGAGAACCCTCATTGTCAATTACTGATTTTAAATAATAAATGGTGTATGGGTCTGATCCAGTATGGAACCAAGGAAATTTATTCTAGTCTTATCAGTAATAACGGGCCTAGTTGCATTCGAAGATACCCAACTGGGCTATTGCCAGGGAGATGCTCCAGGTAATTTTAATGATCTGCACGTAGCTATTAAGGGCAAAAATCGGAGCTTGGCGATTCAGCTTCTCGCGTCCTTAGAACAAAAAAATCAGAACACTCGCCAATTCGTTAACGAAACGGACCAGGATGGAAAGACTGCCTTGATTTTGGCAATTGAGTCTGGGACCGGATTAGACGTTCTGCAATCCCTTTTGGACAGAGGCGCAGATATCAATTTAGCTGATCACCAAGGGAGAACCGCGCTCCTTTCTGCGACACAGAAGGGTCAACTTGAACTGATGCGGACTTTGCTTTCGCGAGGAGCGGTGATGAACCATCAGGACAGCATGGGTTGGACAGCCCTCATGCAATCGCTCGTATCTGCTAGAACAGAGCAGGAACAATTCAAATTTTTAAAATTGAGTTTAGAAAATGGCGCTCGTCCTGATTCTTTGTTTCCTGCAGACTCCAATGCCTATGTGGATTCAAAGCAGTATGATCGTTTTCATGATCGTTCTATCCTGACTTGGGCGATCGAAACAAATTCAGTTCATCTAGCCAAATATCTTCTTTCTTTGAAGGGAGTTCTTGGAAAAAACCAGTTCAATGAACAGGCATTAGTGAATCAGCCTGATGGCCGAGGGAGAACGCCTTTAGTTCAGGCAGCCGCATCCTCTCAGTTTGAGATTATCAAAATTCTTTTAGAGCGCGGAGTGAATCCGAACCAAGTTTTTCCGCTAAATAAGAGCGCGTACTCGAATCAAAAAGATTACGAGAGGCTTCAAGGTCGCACACTTCTGAAATGGGCTGTGGAGAATGACCGATCGGACGTGATTTCAGTTTCGCTAGATCATGGAGCGGATTTAGGACCTCTCGAACCGATATTGATGTCTGCTATTGAGCGAGGAAATCTAGAAATGGTGAAGCTCGCAGCAAGCAGGGGGGCGCAACTTTGTCCGAAGTTACTCTCTCACTCAAGTGGCCATACTCCTCTGACTCTGGCTTCCGAAAAAGGGAAAACAGAGATCATAAAATTTATTTTGGATTCTATTTCCCTATCTGGTGCAGCATTCATTACCAGGGATGATTGTGACTTGAAATTTCCCGGTAAAGAGGGTCTCCCGGCACTGGTATGGGCTAGCAAAGCACGAAATCTTAAAATAGCTCAGTTGATTTTAGAAAAGGGAGAGGAACAGTATTTTGGAACTTCCGAACTCAGAGCAATTCTAGAGCTGGTTGCCAGACAAGGCTGGAGTTCTCAGATTGAGAAGTGGGTGCAATTGTTTTCATCCACTCAAACTGCATCCAAATTGAGCGAGATCTTGAACCTAAAATCTGAGTGCGCGATTTCGTTTGAAGGGGAGCGAATTGAGAACGAAAATTCGGATCTAATCGCTCCTATTAAGCAGCTTAAGAAGCTGATGAATCTGAAGGCCAAGGAATTCTACTATCAGGAACGTGAGAAGGAAATCCAGGAGCAGAGACTCCCAGTAGCAACACCATCGATAAGATCGTCAGAATCTTCTCAATCTACAGAAGCTTCCTCTTCAAGTCAGGGTCGAGAATATGGATTGAAAAGAGCCTGGCAGCACTTTATAGGCAAGATCGAGGCTCCTCGATCAGAGGTCAGCGAGACAGCTCCAGTATTAGCTTCTGCTGAAATTGCTACTGCAAATGCTCCATCTGCTCCCATCGAGCCCGTAAATACAAACCAATGTCTCTCTTGCTTTGACGAACGAATGGATCAAGATCACTCACAGCCGGGTCCCGCTGGCTGTTCATGTTATCTCTGTCAAGATTGTGCTACCGGATATTGCGATATGGTGGTCAACCGAGACGGAGAAGATCTCAATCAATGTCCAGGATGTAAGAATATCCTCCATACAGAGTATCTAGCTCAGCAGGGTCGATCAGGAGCTGATGTGGAAAAAGTGAGAATGAGAATTGTGGATCGAGTGAATGCTCAACAAATGGGCTGGGTAGTTTGCCCTACCGCAGGCTGTGCTGGAGGAAGGATCGTTCAACCTCAGGAAAAATCTGCATTTTACTCGTGCTTTTTATGCGAGCAGGAAGGATGCATCCGATGCGGAAATGAGCATCAGGGCGCATGTTCTCAGTATGCAGAACAAATGAAAGAGTTTGAAAAGCTTCTAAAGTTGGGAGCTGAGGCACCTCCAGTAATTAAACTTTCAAACGATGATCTCCGAGGTAGATTTCGACCCTGTTATCACTGTGGAGTGATTACGGAACGGTCTGATGGATGTAATGCGATGACTTGTAGTCGCTGCCACAATGATTGGGATTGGAATAAGGGCTCCCCAAGTGGACATGGCCATGTGCGCGACAAAATGAGGTACAAACCCTTGCGAGATCCTCATTTTTAGAACGGTCATTTTTAAAAATGAACACGTCGTTGCAAGATGAATTGTAAAGATGACTTGAGTTTAAAAAAAAAGAGAAAAGAAAGAAATAAAAGTGATTTATGAAATTATTCGAATTAAGAAATAAAGTTTTGTATGGGTTGGCACTGAGCACATTCGTGATCAGTGGGATGGTCGTTCAACCTTCTCAAGTGATGGCTGGAGAGAAGGTTTACTTCAAAACAGCAGACGGAGAAAAGTTTTGGTGTGACCCAGATAATTTGGAATATCACATGGATCCAGATGGGAAGTTGTCTGGAATTTGCAATCTGATGGCGGAGTCTGAAATTCATGATGGAAAGTCTGAAGAGACCGCTTTCGAGCTGGATGTCAATGGAGAACTTACCAAGAGATATATTTTGAACTTCCTTAGACATGGAAAAGTGAATTTCAAAAATGATGCGGATCGGGAAGATACATTAACCATCTGCGAAGATCTGGGATTGCCTTTAGCCGAGGAATATATTTGCAAACTTTTAAAAAGGAAACCTCGTAGCAAAATGGCGCAAGCGGGCCAACAACTGGGACAGGTACCCGTCAAAATAGGTTCGGATGTAGAATGTCCTGAGGGCTACATTTCGGTGCCCGGTAATGAAACGTACTCAACACCGACAGCGGGAACAAGTTTTTGTGTCATGAAGTATGAGGCATCTCGCGAAGGATACACTGCGAAGTCAAGAGTAGGGGCGTTGCCGTGGGTGAATATTGCTCGGGAAGCCGCGCAAGCAGCTTGTGCAGCGAATGGAGCAGGATACCATTTGATCACGAATGACGAGTGGATGACGATTGCAAGAGGTATTGAGGCTACCCCGGCAAACTGGAGTAGTGGAGCAGTAGGGGCGGGACAATTATCGCGGGGCAACAGTAATTCAAATGCAGCCGCAGCTCCGGGCACAGATGAGAATCCCTACGTTGGGACTAATCACAGTGACTGGACTCATAAAAGGACGCACGCATTGAGCAATGGAGAAGTGATTTGGGATATGGCAGGGAACGTATCGGAATGGGTATCGGATGATCTAAGAACAGGACAGAATATATGGCAGGAATATAACAACGCTACCTATTTCTCAGAGGGGAGTCAGAATAAATTCCTTTTTGCCCCACTCGGTTCATACAGCTCAACACAGAATGTGGGTAAAATCTACATGTATAATGCCGGGGCCGCCTTGCGGGGTGGTTCCTGGTCCGCTGACACGAACGCTGGAGTCTTCGCTGCGTTTCTGAACTATTCCGCCTCTGGCTCGTACGCGGTTGTCGGGTTTCGGTGTGCTTTTAGCCCTCAGAACTAGGTGCTAGCAAGGAGATGGGCGCGCAGAGCCCTTGGATCACTGGATCCTCTTCAATGCTTCTTAACATCGCTTTGAGAGTAGTCTCTTTGCCACCCGATCTGCTGATGCGAGATAGATATTCGTAAAGAGTTGGCTGGTTAGTATGAAAGAAAAGCTTTGTGAAGCACTGTTTGGAAAACAGATTGATGCCTCTTTACGAGAGGTAATCTGAGAAACTGTTCGAGAAGAAATGAAAAAGGTATCTTGATAGTTTTGTTCTTTAGTATGGATGATTAATTAATTGAACACCTTTGTATTTCACAACTTCAAAGTCTGCCACGTTGAGACGGTTAGTCCGTATGTGCGCTAGTCCAATGCTTGCTTTAAATTGACTGAAAATTCAGCGACTGTGCTAAGCAAACCTCAATTCTACGCGGAAAGCTAAACCTGCGTGGTCTATTATCCCTTGAAGTGAAAGAGTAACAAAGCGTTCTTCAGAATACCCCAGGGCCCTCGCAAATCGTGCTGCACGGTCAGGGCTAACCACTTTTCTTCCCTTCTCAATGTCATTGAGATGAGACTTTGAGATCCCAAGAATTTTTGCAAATTCAGGCTGTGTTTTTTCTTCTCCCAAGCGAATTGCTTCAATCAGCTTCCCCAGTGTTACTGGTCCGCCTGTTGCTGCCTCTAAGTTTTGGAGTGCCTTGCTTTTTTTTCTATTTACCATATTCATGTTTATCAATCCTTTCCACCCAAACTGTAATTCGTTTGAACTCTCTAATTTGATAGTAAGCTCGCCATCCTTTCCCAAGTCGGATCGACCTCGTACCAGCCAATTTTCCCTTTAGAGGTTCATCATGGTAACCTGGAATTTGTCGAACTCTTTCAAGCCCACGATTCTCAACATCTTCAACCCAGTCTTGAAGCTTGATCAAAATGAAATCTGGGATTTGACGTTTTTTAATTTGTTTATTGAGAAACTCACTCAGCTCCACAACGGTGATCATGATACATGGTACACCTTTTAGGAGTACCTGTCAAGTCTCTCTTTCGGGGAAGTCGGAGGCCGTACTCTATGTCCTTCATTGTTAATTACTGATATTAAATAATAATATTCTATAGATAATTAATAATAAATAGTGTATTGATCTGGTCCAGTATGAAAGCAAGAAAATTTATTCTAGTCTTATCAGTAGTCTCGGGCCTAATTGTATTCGGAGATACCCAACTGGGCTTTTGTCAGGCTACATCAAAATTAAGCGAGGTTTTGAGTCTTAAATCTGAGTGCGCGATTTCGTTTGAAGGGGAGCGAATTGAGAACGAAAATTCGGATTTAATCACTCATGTTAAGCAGCTCAAGAAGCTGATGAATCTGAAGGCCAAGGAATTCTACTATCATGAACGTGAAAAGGAAATTCAGCAGCAGAAGTTCTCGGTGGTAACATCATCGATAAAGTCGTCAGAATTTTCTCAATCAGAGGTCAGCGAGACAGCTCCATTATTAGCTTTTGCTGAAATTGCTACTGCAAATGCTCCATCTGCTCCCATCGAGCCCGTAAATACAAACCAATGTCTCTCTTGTTTTGACGAACAAATAGATCAAGATCACTCACAGCCCGGTCCCGCTGGCTGTACATGTTATCTCTGTCAAGATTGTGCTCCCGGATATTGCGATATGGTGGTCAACCGAGATGGTGAAGATCTCAATCAATGCCCTGGGTGTAAAAATGTTCTCCACACTGGGTATCTAGCTCAGCAGGGGCGATCAAAATTTTAGGTCGAAAAAGTCAGAATGAGAATTGTGGATCGAGTGAATGCTCGACAAATGGGCTGGGTAGTTTGCCCTACCGCAGGCTGTGCTGGAGGAAGGATCGTTCAACCTCAGGAAAAATCTGCATTTTACTCGTGCTTTTTATGCGAGCAGGAAGGATGCATCCGATGCGGAAATGAGCATCAGGGCGCATGTTCTCAATATGCACAACAAATGAAAGAGTTTGAAAACCTCCTTCGTTTGGGTGCCGAGGAGCCTCCAGCAATTAGACTTTCAAACGATGATCTCCGAGGTAGATTTCGACCCTGTTATCACTGTGGAGTGATTACGGAACGGTCTGATGGATGTAATGCGATGACTTGTAGTCGCTGCCACAATGATTGGGATTGGAATAAGGGCTCCCCAAGTGGACATGGCCATGTGCGCGATAAAATGAGGTATAAGCCATTACGAGATCCTCATTTTTAAAACTGAACACGTTATTGCAAGATCAATTGAGTTTGGAAAAAATTAGAAAATAAAAGAAAGAAAAGTGATTTATGAGATTATTCAAATTAAAAAATAAAGTTTTGTATGGGTCGGTGCTGAGCACATTCGTGATGAGTGGCATGCTCGTTCACCTTTCCCACGTAATAGCTGGAGAGAAGGTTTATTTCGAAACTGCAGATGGGGAAAAGTTTTGGTGTGACCCAGATAATTTGGATTACCACATAGATGCGGATGGGAAGTTAGCGGCGATTTGTAACCTTTTGTCTGAAGAGGGGAAAGAAGATGGAGCTGAAGAATTATGTCATAAAATCGATGTAAACGGAAAGCTTATGAAAAAGTATGTTTTACCTTTTCTTAGATATGGCGAAGTCTCCTTTAAAAATACTGCTGACGCTGAAAATACCCTGAGGATTTGTGAAGACATGGGTCTCCCTAAAGCTGAAGAATATATTTGCAAAACTTTAAAAAGAAAACCCCGTAGCAAAATGGCGCAAGCGGGCCAACAACTGGGACAGATGCCTGCAATGGGATCGAATGTAGAATGTCCTGAAGGCTACATTTCGGTGCCCGGTAATGAGGCATACTCAACACCGACAGCGGGAAAAAGTTTTTGTGTCATGAAATACGAGGCATTTCGCTATGGAAATACTGCGAAGTCAAGAGTAGGCGCGTTGCCTTGGGTGAATATCAAGCGGGAAGCCGCGCAAGGCGCTTGTGCAGCGAATGGAGCAGGGGGGTTTAAGGTGAATAAGCCTAACTTAGATTATCCTTAGTTAAGGTTAGCTGACTAACCTTAACTAAGCAATTTTATAATTAAGGTTAGAGGTAAGCACTGTAAGGAGTCCTGTTACGCCGGGAATCCAAATCTTTACGGCGTAACAGGACTCCTTACAGCGCTTGTCACCAGCCCCAAAGGAACTGCTTTTGTTAGGGGAGATGCAGAGCCCAGCTTGAATTCGGTGTCTGTTACGCTCAAAATTTTGTAAGATGCTTTCATGGTGGCACCCAAAGACCGTTTAAGTCAAATTAAGACGAATGCATTTTCCCGTGGGATCGCTCTGGCTAAGGTTTCAGTCACTGTTGGAGCTAAAGCTGCGTCTCATGCAATGGGAAATCTTTTCGCGAATGAGTCTGATAAATCAGAGCGATTTAAGGAGTTACTGATTTCCCAGGTAGGGGTACTTACGCGCGAACTCGGTGAGTTGAAGGGAAGCTTGATGAAGGTGGGGCAGATGCTCTCGATGTATGGAGAACATTTCTTACCTCCTGAAGCGAATTCATTTTTAAAGTCCCTTCAGAGCCAATCTCCTCCGTTGGAATGGAAAGCGATTCAGAAAGTGTTAAATCAGCAGCTTTCGGACGAGCAGCTCAGTCAGGTAGAGATCGAGCACGAACCTCTAGCCTCTGCTTCTTTAGGACAAGTTCATCGTGCTCGCAGAAAGACAGATGGACGCTGGCTCGCGATGAAAATCCAATATCCAGGAGTAGATCGAGCAATTGAAGGAGATTTAAAAGCATTTCGATCCCTCTTGTCGCTGTCGAAAATGATACCCAAAGGTCCTAAATATGACGATCTTTTCAAAGAAGTTCGATTTATGCTTCACCAAGAGGTGGATTATGCGCGAGAGCTTCAAACGACGCGTGAGTTTCGTGAAAACCTGGCAGATGATTCAAGATTTATTATTCCTGAAGTAATTCCAGAGTTGTCTACGAATCGAATTCTCACCACTTCATTGGAAGCCGGAGTTCCAGTAGATAGTCCCGAAGTTTTACAGCTTCCTCAAGAAAGGCGAAATGCGATCGGTGCCGCCGTTTTGGAGTTGTATTTTCGGGAGTTGTTTTTATTGCGAGCAGTACAAACGGATCCTCATTTTGGAAACTATCGAATTCGAATTGGAACAGGGGGTGAACCTGATCGGATCGTGCTTTTAGACTTTGGTGCGGTCCGAAAGCTTTCAAAACAGTTTATGGAGCCTTATCTCAAAATGGTGAGAGGTGCATTTCGAAGAAATGAGGATGAAGTCGTATCGGGTGGAGTTGCATTAGGATTTTTGAGAGCCGACGACTCAGAAGAGTTACGCTCTCATTTCGTAGATATTTGTTATTTGATTACTGAACCTTTTTTTGCGCCGAACACTCCTGGAGTTCCTGCTCATTTATTCGATTCCCAGGGCGCTTATCAGGGTGCTTATTTGTGGGGGGAGAGTGACCTTCCGGGTCGTGTCGCAAGAAAGGCAGCTCAATTGGCTCTTTCCTCAAAGCTCAGATCTCCACCCCGTGAAATTGTATTTCTGGATCGCAAGCTAGGTGGAATGTTTATTTTTCTATCTGTATTGAAGGTTCGTATCAGAAGCCGAGAAGTAGTCGCGCACTTGATTGATAAATGAGTGGGGGATTTTCGAAATCCTCCCCTTTGAAAATCTTTAGCGTTCACTCAAGGCTGTATTTGACAACTGACTTAACTTACAGCTATGTCTGTGGCTAGGGAGGTGTTATGTCTACGATTTTACACCGATTAGCAGGTTGGGCAAATTCTGAACCAGATAAGAAAGCACAGGTTTACAAAGTAAATGGGAAGTGGAAACCCATTACGGCGCGAGACTATTGTAACCGAGTTTATTGGTTGGCGCTCTTTTTAGAATCAAAAGGAGTGACTTCGCAGGACATTGGGACCATCTTTGCTTACAATAGCCCTGAGTGGGTTCATATGGATTTGGCAGCCATTTTACTGGGTGGCAAATCAGCCGGAATTTATCCGAATTCCACGGCTAAGGATATTTTATATATTCTGAATCATACTGAGACCAAATTTCTTTCAGTACAAAATAAAGAATATTTTAAGAAAATCGTAGGCGAGAACGGCACGCTGGCCGCACTTCCTAATACAATAGAATTTATCATCGTTTTTGATGGTGACACCTCGATTTCTCCTCAAGCCATTTCTTATAAGAGTGCCTTGGCCGAAGGAAAAAAGTTGGCAGCTATAAAAGGTGCCAAGAGCCTCAATGATTATTTGGATCGTTTAAATCCAGATGCACCCGCTATCCTGATTTACACTTCTGGAACTACAGGCACTCCCAAGGGGGCCTTGATTTCAAATGACAATCTTATTTATGCCATTGATTGCGTCATTCAGCATTGGAAACTCCCTCTGGGGCAAGGAACTTTATTTTCTTTTCTCCCTCTTTGCCACATAGCAGAAACATTTCAAAATATTGCAGCTGGAATTACTCAGCAATATACAGTTTATTTTTGTACTCAATTTGAAAACGTATCGACTGAGCTTCCCGAAGCTGAGCCTACTTTACTGCTTTGTGTTCCCCGCCTTTGGGAAAAAATGATGGAAGGCGTATTAAAGAAAATAGATCAAAGTACGGGCTTGAAGAAGCAGCTAGCCGTCTGGGCATTAAGTGTAGGGGCTCGCACTTCGTCAGGTCGATTCTACGGGGCCCCTTATGGAGTGTCTGATCGGCTTCAATGGGAAATCGCCGATCGCCTGGTTCTTTCAAAAATTAGAAAAGCCCTGGGCCTAGGTAAAGCGGAAGCATTAGCCTCGGGCGCGGCAGCTTTGCCTGCTCATGTGTGTCAGTGGTTCCGTTCGATTGGCTTGGAGATTCTAGAAGACTTTGGTCAAACCGAATCGACAGCGATCGTGTGTTTGACGGGTCGAGGTGTCGATTGTGCTGGCACTGTGGGAGGGCCCATCGACGGAATTAAAGTAAAAATTGCAGAAGATGGCGAGGTTCTCACTCGTGGGCGTCATGTTTTTAAAGGTTACTTTAAAAATGAAGAAGCGACTGCAGAAGTACTCAAGGACGGTTGGCTTTATACAGGTGATTTAGGCGAAATGGATCCTCGGGGAATGATTCGGATCCGGGGCCGTAAGAAAGAAATATTGAAAACCTCAGGTGGAAAAATGGTGGCTCCTCTTCCAATAGAAGAAGCACTTAAAGTTTCGCCTATTATTAGTCAGGTTTGTATGGTGGGAGATGGCCGAAAGTTCCTTTCTGCTCTCATTACTTTATCTGAATCAAAATTGGCTGAACTTAAGAATGGCAATGGATCATCTCAAAGTACTCTTCAAGAGACTCTGATTACCTCGCCACAAATTATTAACGAAGTTCGGACTTACATTGATCAGGTGAATGCCTCATTAGCCAGTTATGAACAGATTAAGAAATTTGCTGTTTTAACAAAGGAATTCTCTATTGCTGCGGGTGAAATGACGCCCACCTTGAAAATGAAAAGGAATGTCATTGAAAATAAATATCACGAGGTTATAGAGCAGTTCTATGCCTAGAGCTGACAATTCTTTTGAGTCGGGTTTGAGAAAGGTGATTCCTGCAGTTCTGATTTATGTCCGTCGTGACAATCAAATTTTGATGATTCATAGGAATTCAAAAAATTCTGGACGAATTGATTTTCACGAAGGCAAATGGAATGGGCTAGGAGGAAAGTGTGAACAGGATGAATCACCTCTAGAAGCCGCACGCCGAGAGCTATTAGAAGAGGCCGGACTCGATTTACCTGAATCCCAATTCAAAGCTCTCGGCGTCATTCAATTTCCAAATTTCAAACCTCAAAAAAGTGAAGATTGGATTGTTTTCGTTTTCACCGTAAAGTTAGAGTCAACAGACTCAGGGGAGCCCAAGTTACAGAATCATGAAGGAGATCTCAGTTGGATTCCAGACTCAGACATTTTATCCTTAAATCTCTGGCCAGGTGATCGCTACTTTGTTCCTTTTGTACTGAAGATGCAGCCTTTTATGGGGACTATTTGGTATCAAGGTGGAGAAGTTTCAAAACAGTGGATCCAGCCGTTCTTAATCCACTCGCTTCATGGGCGCTGTTTTTAAGAATTGAACTGTTTTATAATTTTCCTGAGCCCAGCGAAGTCCCCAGTCTGATTTAAACAAGATCACGGATTCACCATCTCGGTCCTCTAGGCATCGGCTGTCTTCTCTCCGTTCAAAGTAGTCCGCATCAAATCCTGTTCCTGTAATCCATCGAGCGTGGACGAAAGGAAGTCGTTCAATTTTTACGTCCACATTGTATTCCATTTTGAGTCGATGGAGTAAAACTTCAAATTGAAGTGCACCCACGGCGCCTAAGATCGGATCTTTGTCTCCAAGTCCACGTTGCTTATAAACCTGGACGACACCTTCTTCAGACAGTTGATCCAGGCCTTTTTTAAGTTGTTTACGTTTCATGGGGTCAAGAATCATGACGGATGCAAAGTGTTCTGGAGAAAAGCGAGGAACTCCTTCATATTCGAAACGCTTTCCTTCGCAGAGAGTATCGCCGATTCGGAGTTCACCACTTGTGTCAAGAAGCCCCACAATATCTCCGGGCCACGCTTCTTCAATCACCATCCGTTCTTGAGCGAAAAAATGTAAAGGCTTAGACAACTTAATATCTTTATTGAGTCGGGCGTGTTTGACCGTCATATTTCGAGTAAACTTGCCTGAACAAACTCTCATAAAGGCAACGCGATCGCGATGGGATGGGTCCATATTCGCTTGAATTTTGAACGTAAAGCCAGAGAACTTTTGAGAAGTGGGTTCGATGAATCCTTCGTTTGTATTACGAGCTAAAGGAGACGGGGCAATTTCAATGAATCTCTCCAAAAATCG
This sequence comes from Oligoflexia bacterium, assembly GCA_963758495.1. GTDB lineage: Bacteria > Bdellovibrionota > UBA1018 > UBA1018 > UBA1018 > CAVWVI01. The sequence goes on along the minus strand of CAVWVI010000003.1, from coordinate 736,114 downwards.
TTGGACTCCAAAATTATTCATCGCGCTGCCAAAAAATACAGGCGTGAGTTCTCCCTTGAGAACTTGATCTAAGTTGAAAGAGTCACCAGCGTATTCAAGTAATTCCAGTTCAGTTTTAAGTTGGTCATGGAGAATTTTTCCCTCTTCTAGGTCATTGGAGGGACCGCCCATGAGCTGGAGGAATAAGGGATCGTCAATGCCGGTTACTTTTTTAGGCGTAAGTCGTCCTTTGACGTTGGCTTCGCCTTCAGTTTGAAAAAATAAAACTTCGTTGTCACGACGGTCATAGATCCCGCGAAATCGATCGCCTAGCCCAATAGGCCAGCTCATAGGGCAAGATCGAATTCCTAATACTTTTTCGAGTTCATCAATGAGGTCCAAGGGTTCGCGACTAGGACGATCGAGCTTATTCATAAATGTGAAAATAGGAATGGCTCGCATTCGACAAACTTCAAAAAGCTTCCTGGTTTGAGTTTCTACCCCTTTGGCAGCATCAATTAACATCACTGCCGCATCCGCCGCAGTGAGAGTGCGGTAAGTATCTTCAGAGAAGTCTTTATGTCCGGGGGTATCTAAAAGGTTGATTTGGATTCCATTGTATTCAAACTGCAACACGCTGGAGCTAACGGAGATTCCCCTTTGCTTTTCGATCTCCATCCAATCTGAAGTGGTATGTCGTTGATTTGCTTTTGCTTTTACTGCACCTGCTAGGTGAATTGCCCCACCATAGAGGAGCAGCTTCTCAGTGAGTGTGGTTTTCCCAGCATCAGGATGCGAAATAATTGCGAAAGTCCTTCGACGTGAAACTTCTTTTTTGAGTCGTGCTTCTATAGACATTTGACCGCCTAATCTGCACTATTTTTGGTTGGAATGCTAGCCTTCCCGCTATGAAGCGGGGGTGGCGGCAACAGATCTTCGTAAAAGAGTGCTGATCATGGGAAAATCCTGGACTTTAATGAAGGTGAAGTCCTAGAATAGCAAGTTATTACTGATGCTATGCACAAAAGCGATATTTATGAGCACCTTAGGGTTTTAAACGAATGAATAGACATCCGAATTTACTTTCTACTACTGATGAAATGATTGAGCTTGCGAAGACCTTAAAACGTCACAAAATCATCGCATTTGATACAGAGTTTATTCGTGAATCTACTTTTTTCCCGATTGTAGAAATTATTCAGATCGCAACGGATTCTGAAAGCTGGCTGGTCGATGCCCAAGCATTTATAAAAGACCAACAACAGAGTAAAATGAATCCTTTGCTTGAGATCTTTGTTGACCCTGACATTCTCAAAGTTGTACATGCCGCGCAGGGGGATCAGGAGTGTCTCTTTACGAGTTTTGAGGCAGTTGCTAGCCCAACGTTAGATACAGCCGTGGCGGCCTCTCTTTGTGGCTATGGAGATGGTGTTGGTTTAGGCAAGCTTCTTAAAATGGTATTGGATGTCAATGTAACGAAAGGACATGCTCGAACCAATTGGTCAGTTCGACCTCTTCCAGAGCAACTCATTGCTTATGCTCATGCGGATGTAGAGTATCTGGTTGAGTTAGGAAAGAACCTGATTTCACAATTAGATGCTTTAGGTCGCAAAGACTGGGCGCTTGAGCTTTCGGCAAAATGGGAAGATAAATCACTTTATCAAATTGACGTTGAAGGATTGACCCAAAAGCTCGCGCGAAATGGACGTCTAGATAAACAAGGTTACATGGCTTTATCTGGATTGATTCAATGGAGAGAAGAGAGAGTGAGGCATTTAAATTTGCCTCGTCGGTGGGTAGCTGACGATCATGTTCTTTTGGATCTCGCGCATGTGCGCCCCAAAGATCTAGCTCATCTGGGTACCTTTCGGGGATTGAATAAAGGAGAATTAAAGAATAGTGGTGAGGCCATTTTGGCTGCTCTGCACCATCATTCGGAATTAGACAATGTCATTCTTCCTAAAATGCCCAAGAGTTCAGTTCCCACTCTGGAAGAGTCACAAATCTTAGACCTTCTTCGATGTTATGTGGGTATCTTGGCGGATCAGCATAAAATAGCCTCTAAACATCTGATGAGTACTTCTAAGCTCCTACCTCTCTTGAGGAGCAAAATTGAGAATTCTGAGGAATTAGGAAAAGCAGGGATTTTAAGTGAAGCAGCAGCTCGTTTGATTGGTGAGGAGTTGATCGCAATGATTCGGGGCAAGAGAGCTCTCATAGTGGATCAGAGTCAAATTAAGGTCATGAAAATTAATAACTAGGAAGCTTTTAGGGGGGCAGGTGTGAGTACATCGGTGTCTGGCTCATTGGGCAATCCTAGTTCATTGAATGTTTCTAAAAATAAAATAGCTCATTCTGATTCTTTTCGTCAAAGACGTGCGTTGAATTGGCTCACCTTGGGTTTTACCTATTCAACTATGTATATGGGTCGTTATAACTTGCCTTTAATTAATCCAACTTTATCAAGAATCTATGGTTGGGATAAAGTTCAAATGGGGAGCATTATCAGTCCCGCACTATTTGCCTATGGGCTTTTCGCAATGTTTAATGGGCCCATTGTGGATAAAATAGGAGGCCGTAAGGCCATGCTCATAGGAGCACTCGGCACTGTTGTCTTTAATGCCCTCTTTGGATTAGGTGCTTATTTTGGTTTTTTAGGAAAAGGTGCCTATTTATTAGGGTATTTTTCGATGGTATGGATGCTGAATTCTTATTTTCAATCTTTTGGTGCGGTATCTTTAATTAAAGTCAATTCAGCTTGGTTTCATATGAGCGAACGAGGAGTATTTTCGGCAATCTTTGGATCCATGATTCAACTTGGACGGACACTCATTTTCATGCTGGGTCCTGCTTTAGTCGCGGTGTTGTCGTGGCAATGGCTCTTTTTTATTCCTTCCATCATCATTACGGGGATGGCGATTTTAACCTATTTCAAAGTGCAAGATACCCCTGAAGTCTGTGGATTTCCTAAGCTTAATGTCCAAGATGCTTCGAGTGACGATTCGGAAACTGTGAGTCTTAAATATATCATACGAAAAATCTTTACGAATCCTGTAACGATCGCTATTGCGGTTGCTGAATTTTGTACGGGCTTTGTGCGGCAGGGATTCGAGCAGTGGTTTCCAAGGTACATGGTAGAAGTTCAAAAATTAACCTTGAATTCAAGTATCTTTCAGAGAAATGCATTAGCAATCGTCGCCGCAGGAATCGTGGGTGCAATTCTCGCAGGGACATTATCGGATTGGGTTTTTAAGGGGCGTCGTACTCCGGTTGCATTTTTAGGATATTTTGCCCAAATGATTTGTTTAGGAGTGGTCTCTAGCGCACCTCACCTTAATTGGGTCATGGGTTCGTTCATTGTATATTCTTGTTCGGTGAGTATGGTGCAATCGATGCTATCAGGAACAGCATCCATGGATTTTGGTGGTAAAAATGCGTCAGCTACAGCTGCAGGATTATTTGATGGAATGCAATACATTGGTGGATCTTTTGTAGGAGTAGGCATGGGCTGGATGTTGGATCGGTTTGGTTGGGGTTCCTGGGGTCCAAGTATGATTGGTTTTTCAGCAGTGGGCGCATTATTGATGCTGATTTTTTGGAATGCAACACCGAAGGGAATGACTTTAAAGAATTCTGTTACGCCGTAAAGATTTGGATTCCCGGCGCAACAGGACTCCTTACAGTGCTTACGGTTTTAGGTAATTGGGAAATTAAACGCAATCGTACCCGTAAAAATGCTATCACCTGGAGTGAGTGTCCAATCAGGACGTAACATCAGTGCTGCGTGTTTTCCTAAGCCAAGTTCTAAATCACCCCCTACATTGGGAAAAATTCTCCATACGGAGCCTGGGAGTGAAGAGCTGGCACCTAAATTGAGAGAATTAGCCACGGATCGATAAGTCACATTTCCCCCTCCGTGCCCAGCAACTCGTAAATTGTCTGTTATATTATACCCAAGCTTGAGGTTGGCGGGGATTAAAAAGATATTTGATCCTGGATCACCCATTCCAGTGATGTCTGCGCTGGTACCTACGAAGTTTGACCCCGTCTGTCCAAGGTGTGAAAATAGGAAACCGCTAGAGGGTCCTATAAAAATATTATTCCAATTTTTATCGATCATCGTAGCAATATTGCCATCCACGGTAAAACCCCCCATAGCACGAGAGGTTGAATTACCATTTTGGTCCGTAAAAACCATGAGACCGAGCTGAGGTTTAATTCCAACAGTTTCATTAGCGAGATAGCCACGGGTAACTTCACTGGCTCCTGCGGTTGAGCTTAGGTTAGTATCATCTGACATGCCTGGATCATCAGCTCCCCAAACCGTTGAGCTTATCGTCCAAATGGAAAGCCAAATGGAAAGTATGAGAGTCATTAAAGTTCTGTGCATGGTAGATCTCCCTTTTTATATTAAAATTATGCATAATATGTTCCATGGGTTCGAAGTCATTCTACTTTGACTGGCACAAAAATTTTTTCGTCAGGTCCTCTTTGGATGTAAAGCATATTTAAAGATTTATTTTTATCATGTTTGATTGTCCTTAAGAAATCCTTCGCATTTTTGATTTCCTTTTTATTAAGATTTAAAATGATATCTCCAATGCCTAATCCTGCAGAGAACGCGGGACTTCCGGGTTGTACGTCGGAAATAATAGCACCAGCGTCAATGGGAATCCCAAAAAGACTTGAAAATTCTGGAGGAATATCCTCTACAGCGAGTCCAAGAGAAAGATAGGATTTGTGAGGTTTTCCCATAGCAGATTGCCCTGCCTGTTGGGCAAGATTTATAGTCTTCAGGCCCGGTTGTTCTGTGACTAAAATGTCCAATTTATTTCTTGTTCCATTTCTAAAAAATTCTACAGGGACCTGACTGATAGTTTTTGTTTTTGCCACTAATAATTTAAGTTGCTCTGCGGACTCAACTTTATTGTTTCCATATTTAGTGATGACATCCCCTAGTTGGAGTTCGGCTTTTGCAGCAGGCCCATGGGGGATAATCTGACTGATTAAAGCTCCTTGACTTGTTGTTACCTTAAAGTATTGGGCTAAGTCAGGATCGAGATTCTGAGCCATCATTCCAATCCAACCCCGAATGACTCTTCCATGTGCTAATAATTCTTCCAAAACTTGTTTGGCAATTTTAGATGGCACTGCGAAGCCGATGCCGATAAATCCGCCAGTTTGAGAAAAAATTGCAGTATTAATTCCGATCATTTCTCCCTTTACGTTTAAAAGGGGGCCTCCGGAGTTACCAGGGTTAATAGCTGCGTCTGTTTGAATGAAGTCTTCGATATCCAACATTCCTAGTCGAGCTCTCCCCACAGCACTGATGATTCCAGAAGTCACTGAACGATTCAGGCCGAAGGGGCTTCCTATTGCAAGAGTCCAATCTCCTACTTGAATTAAATCAGAATCGCCAAAAGGTAATGTAGGGAGGTTGCTTTTGGGGGGGGTGTCCAAACGGATGACTGCCAGGTCTGTTTTTAGGTCGATCCCTATGACATGGGCTGGGGATTTGTGCTTTTCGTCAATGGTTACTGTTACACTTTCTGCATTACTAATTACATGTCCGTTAGTCAAAATAGTTCCGTCAGGGCGAACAATGACACCTGAGCCGATCCCTAGCAATGCTTGATCAGGTGTTTCAGACGGAGTGTTAGGTGGGGTATTCGGTTGAGTATCGGGCGAAGTTGTACGTGGACGACTACTTTTAATCGAAGTGATGCTCACTACGGCTGGAGTTGCCTTGTCTGCTATTGCATGCAATGCATGAGACGCTTGCAATAAGATTTTTGGATTGATTTCGTCCGATGGGGAAGGAATCGAAGACAGTGAAACTGCAGAGAGGCTGAGTACGAGAAGAGCGGAAGGCAAGATTACCCTTAAATTTTTCATGCCTTTATGGCTGCACCTGTAATGCCGAAAGATGGGTTGGTTGGTCAGAATCTTGGCCAGCCAATCGCTACGCTCTTTTAGCCGTCGACTGTAAAGCTTATTTTAAAGATTTTAACTCATCTTTTTTATCGAGTTCAGCTAGATCATTGAATCCGCCAATCAGTTGATCGCCATTGAAAATTTGTGGCATCGTTCTCATTCCAGATTTCTTATAGAGAGCATCCCACTGAGCATCGTCCTCTTCAGGAACAAGTATTTCCTCAAATGCAATACTTCTTTTGGTCAAGAGTTGTTTAGCCCGTACACAGTAGGGGCAATTTTGCATCGTATAAACCTTCACTTTTGGATGACTTGTCATAAATTTTTCAATGCTTTCTTAATAAACCTTTTCGAGTGAGTCCGTAAATAATAATTTCCTGACGATGGTGACTGAGTTGCGCAACTTTAATCTTTTTCATGCCCATCGCTCGCACATGATCTAACATCTGGGGGATTTCATCAGCAATTTTCCATTGATTGAGTTTCACTGTTAGAAAAACACCCAGCAAGGATTCCGGCATACGGGAAACTAATCGATCTACCGAGAAAAGGGATATTCTAGGTTCAACATTCATATCTAAGAGCAACCACTGAATAGATTCAGGAAGAGTTTCACGTAAAACGCTGTTAACTGGTTGTCGTATATGAAAAAAATTTCGATGTTTAAGGATTTGGGGAGCCATTTCTGCTGGGTCAATTCCAATCACCTTGAGGCCTCGATTTAATAAGGCAAGACTCGCACCGCCGGGGGCGCTTCCAATCTCAATGGCCGTATCACTGGGACGAAGAGGCGCTTCTGACCAACGAAGACACTCTTCTAGTTTTAAGTAGGCTCTTGAAGGGGATGATTCGGGCAATTGAATCGGTGTCCGTCCTCCCGGCCAGGGGGAGTGAGCAGCTGAGTGAAGATGCGCGCCCATCCAATATCGGTTTTCCTCTAATACAATGATATCCAATACAGGATTGCCTAAGGCGGCACAGGTAGACTCTTCGAATAAATCTGGAAATTCTTTTCGAATTTGTTTTTCTAAATTTTGAGCAAGGAGTCCAGGAATGAAACCTAAAGGCTCTTCACCTGAATGATAAAAGTCACGCTCCCACACATGAAGGCGAGGCTTAGAGTTTGGAAAAGTCTGAGTCAATTCGGTGCAGAGGGCTTTTAAGGGTGACAGATCAGAAGGCTGAATTTGAGAGAGGGACACGCCAAACGACCGAGAAAAAATAGATTTTAGCTCAAAATCAAATGGAACTTCCTTTTCTCGTTTAAAAGTAATGAAGCCTGGTTGTGAATAGGCAAATTTAAACTCTGGATACCCACTCCCCAGTTCTTTTTTTAAAGCACTTTCGGCGCCTAATTGGCACAGGGTAAATATGAAATGCGAACTAAATTTTGATAACAAGCCCAGTCGTTTCCTTTGTGTAATTTTCTATAAAGCTGACTACTTCAATCCCACGTCCCTTGTCGTCAAGCCATTGGCCAGAGGTGCCATTATAATTAAAATGATAGGCAGTTCCTCGTGCGGCAAGGGCAAGCCAAAGCTGATATACGGATGGCTGAGTGCTTAATATACATCGAGATTGGCCAGCATAGGTGATGGTTAAAGCTCCCATGGATTGCTCGCATTCTGCAATGTCTGGATCAATAGGGGCAAATGCGGTCTCAATCCGATTTAAAAGCAGTTGGATTCGTTTTCGAAATTCAGATTCTGTCTCCATAAATCCTTGACCTCCAGGCCAGTATTGCGGATACCATGAATCTATGTCTGATTCAAACATCTGTCCATGTGGCTCAGAAATCAATCAAGTTAGTTGTTGTTTACCTATCATTCAAGGAGCTAAACAGCCTCCCACCGCAGAAATGCTTCTGCGGGCGAGGTATACGGCATTTGCCTTAGGTTATATTGACTTTATCGTGTCTACCCATCACTCTCGAACCCGTCATGAAGTGAAGCGCGAGGAAATCGAAGATTGGTCTAAAAACTCACAATGGCTCGGGCTCAAGATCGTAGAAAAAGAAGCCGGAAATGAAAAGGATCAAACAGGTACGATTATTTTTGGAGCTAAGTACCAATCCGAAGGTGAAACTCACGATCATTGGGAAAAGAGCTTTTTCGAAAAAGAAAATAATGAATGGCGGTTCTTAGACGCTCATGGGTTAGTGAAAGGCCCACTTCGTCGTACTGAGCCTAAAGTAGGCCGAAATGATCCGTGTCCTTGTGGTAGCAGTAAAAAATATAAAAAATGCTGTGGTTAACGCAAACTTACCTTTTCAATGTTTTGAATAGATTCTATAGAAATGGCGTACCCTAAGCCCTGGTGTTGGCGGTTTCTGTAGTTTCTATAAAAAATGGAATCAGGATTTAGGCAACTGAGCTACAAATCGTGTATTGGGCGATGAGTTATCCACAAAGAAATTGCCATTGTGAGTTTGTACGATTTTCTTGGAAATATTCAAACCTAACCCAGTGCCTTGGCCGACAGCCTTTGTTGTAAAAAAAGACTCAAAGAGGTTCTTTTGGATATCTGGAGGAATTCCTTTTCCACTATCGGTAACTGAGATTTCCACGAAGTCTTTTGTATTTTTTACTTCGAGTTTTATCCAGCGCTCTTCTAATGTTTTGACTGCATCAAAAGCATTATTCAGTAGATTGAGTATGAGTTGAGATATTTGAATCGGGCGACATTTGATTTTAATATCTCCAAAAGCTTTTTCTGTGTCTAATGTGATGAGTTGATTTTTAAATCGAGCCTGACAGAGCTCCAGAGTTTGATCTAATATTTCCTTCATTTCCACTTCCGTCATGATTTCATTCTCTGCATTATGTGAAAGTGCTTTTACGGATTTTATGATTTTTGAAATCCGATCAATCATCTGCGTGATTTTAGATGCGCTCACTTTGAGCGTTTTCTTGTCAAGAGTCCCAATAGACTCCTGTTGAACCACTCCTTCGATCAGTTCTGAATGAATTCGCATAATCGATAATGGGTTATTAATCTCATGAGTCACCCCACTTGCCATTTCCCCTAAGGCAGCCATTCTAGATGAAACGATAATAGAGAGCAGATCATTCGTGGTATGACTAATTTTATTAATTAGGCTCTTCACAATGAGCCGATAGATTTTAACTCCCAAAGTGGGATACTTTGAAGAGAGTTGATCCATATTAGAATAAGTTAACTCAAGGACCACTACATCTTCACGGGCCACTACATCTGCACTTCTGCCAAACAAGGGCCCCATAAGAGCAAGTTCACCAAAAATAGCTCCTCTTTTTATTGTTGAAAGAAAAGGTTGCTCTCCAGCAGAAGTTCGCTTTGAAACATCTACAGATCCAGACTCTACAATATAGAAGGAAAAACCTGGCTCTCCTTCTTTTATAATGACCTCTCCCTCTCGAAATGTTTTTCTGGAGAGTGCGGTTGCAAGCCAGCCTAACTCATCGCTGGTAAAATCAGCAAAAAGTGAAACCTTTTGTAAGTTTTTTATGTCCATCATTAACAAATATGATCTCAAGAATTTCGATGAATATCCAGAAATGCTGAAAATTAAGTAGGATCATATTTTTAAATTCCGACACGTCGCGTTAGTTCTTTAGACAATTCATATTGCCTGACTGATCAGGAGCAGTTAAAAATAAACTCATTCATGAAACAAGGGCACCCAGTAAAATTCTTTAGGGCTTCGTCTTTTCCTTCTCAATCTTTTCCTTATTTAGGGTGGTGGATATTTGCCATCTTATCTCGAGCTATTTCATCTACCACCTTTTCTCACTGGTTTCATCCTGATGAATGGTGTCAAACATTTGAACCTGCTAATCTGATTGCTCATGGCTTTGGTTATCATAGTCAGGAGATCGGGCTCCATCTTCGAAACCTGACTTGGCCAGTATTACTTGCCGGAGTTCTTCAAATCACGCATTTCCTTGCTCCTGCTTCAATTGATTTTCGAATTTTTACCATCAATTTTTTCAGCGGATCTCTCGATCTCTTGATTCTCTGGGGATGGCAGCAACTCATCAATCATGACCCAATCACTGCTCAGGTGCCTACAAGAGTAAAACATTGGGGCTTTATCCTTTTACTCCTTCCGTGGTTTGCTCTCTATGAATCGATTAGTCCACGAGGTGAGCATCTTTCTGAAATTGCTTTATGGGTAGCCTTAGGTTGCATGGCCAATGGCTTTTGGCTGCTTGCGGGGACTGCTTCAGTTGCCATTTTTGCATTTCGTTACCCATCGGGATTATTTTCCGCCGGGATATTTCTGGCCCTTCTTGTTCATTCTATTCAAACTCAGAAATATCAGCAAATTTTGCGCTTCTTAGGGGGGGCTTTACTGGGTGGGGTTCTTTTCGGTCTTGCTGATTGGACCATTTATGGTCGCCCCTGGGAAAGCTTTTGGATGTATCTCCAGTATAATATTTTTACCGGCTCGAGTTCTCAAGTTTTTGGCCGCCAAGGGCTATCGGCTTATGCCGAGCTGTTTGCCTGGGATTGGGCTACTTACAAATTATTTATTCCTGTAGGGATTCTTTTACTGGGCAGCAGTGTCTTTGGTTTATGGAATGGAATTAAACGAATCCAACCTTGGGCTTTCTGTATTGTCATTTACCTTCTGGGGCATTGCCTTGTACCTCACAAAGAAGGACGCTTTATGATTCCGGTTGAAATCTTATTGCGTTGGTCTTCCTTTTGTGGACTGATCCTTCTCTTTCAAAAAGACTGGATCAGCCCTGCTCTAAAAACAGTTGTAAAGTACTCCCTGATTCTAGCAGTAGGAGTCAATGGGTTATTATTTATTCACACACTGAGAGCGGATCTGTGGAAAGAACTCGGAACTTATCGTGAAATAGGACACCACTTAAAAACGCATCCTCAAACTTGTGCAATCCTCACTATGAGAGAGATTACGTCTATATTGATGCCGTTTGAAAACTCATCTAAATTTCCAAATCCAAGCATCGGGTCTTACCAAACAAATGTAGAGTCGATGACTTATATGAATTCTAAGAAGATCGGCATTCATTGGATCGAAAACCCCCCTCAATGTAATTCAAAGAGTGTCATTTTATTTCATGCGCATAAAGCCGAATCAGGGTGGTCTAAAGAAGGATGTACTCTACTGAGCTCAAGCATACTCAACATTTTACCCCAGAGTGCTTGGGCGGATGCTATTCAGGGAAATAAAGTGAGTGGAGCCTGGTATGAATGTACTCCAGAGATTGTGAATCATTTTAAGGATCAAAGGACAACCCATTTTTTTAGTCATACTTTTGGTCATTTCTCCTCCCTTCCGAAATTGGGTATTACAGCAAAAGAGCTGGAAGACTTAGGTATTCAAACCTCTCCTCCACCGAAGGATTTATCAATTCCCACTCTTGCAAACCCAAATCCATAATTTCAAGGATTCTTATCGATTTTACAAACAGTTTCGACTATCTTTCCCCCGCTGAACGAATAGCATAGGTCTCATTTATTTATAGGAGTCAAAACGTAAAATGATTAAATTCGAAGGCCAAGCAGTCCACTGTTCGATGCTCGACGAAAATATTGTCGAACTCCAATTCAACTTAAAAACGGATTCGGTAAATAAATTTAACGCAGTTACCTTAAAGGAACTGAAAGAAGCGGTTAGCCAAATTAAAGCAGATAAGAGCGTCAAAGGCCTTCTTATTACGAGTGGAAAAGAATGTTTTATCGTTGGAGCAGACATCACGGAGTTTCTGAATTATTTTAAAAGATCAGAAGAAGAACTCACTTCTTGGATTAAGCAGACGAATGAAATTTTTTCTGACATTGAGGATTTAGATTACCCGACCGTGACTGCAATTAATGGTTTTGCATTGGGTGGAGGCTTTGAATTAGCCCTTTCGACCTGTTATCGAGTGATGGCAGCAGATACCAAAGTGGGATTACCTGAAACTAAATTGGGTATATTTCCAGGTTGGGGCGGTACCGTTCGGCTTTCTCGATTGACAGGGGCTGATAATGCTATTGAATGGATTGCTTCCGGCGAGCAATGGGGCGCGGAAGCTGCTTTTAAAATACGAGCTGTGGATGCCGTAGTTGCTCCAGGTCAAGTTTATGAATCAGCTCTTCATCTTTTAAAAAGCGCCATCCAAGGTAAAATGGATTGGAAAGCCCGTCGAGCTGAAAAAACCGCACCTCTTCAATTGAATGCGATTGAAGCCACAATGGCTTTTGAAACTGCAAAAGCATTTGTGGCGGCTAAGGCTGGTCCTCATTACCCTGCACCGGTGGCTGCAATTGAAGCCATGCAAAAAGGGGCGTCAAAGTCCCGTAACGATGCATTGCCTTATGAGACAGCTGGATTTGTGAAAATGGCAAAGACGCAAGTTGCACATTCTTTAGTGAGTCTATTTCTTGGAGATCAATATTTAAAAAAGACGAGCAAACAAGTTGCTAAAGCAGGACATCCTGTGGAGACTGCGGCCGTATTGGGAGCCGGTATTATGGGTGGAGGTGTAGCCTATCAATCTGCTGCACGAGGAATTCCCATTTACATGAAAGACATTCAGGCAAAATCAATTGATTTAGGAATGAACCAAGCAGTTAAAATTTTGGACAAGCTAGTGGACCGTAAGAAGATGACTTCTGCCGAGATGGGAAGAGTTCTATCAAAGATTCATCCCACTTATTCCTATGGTGACTTCAAAACGGTTGATTTTGTAGTTGAAGCTGTTGTTGAAAATGAAAAAATAAAAAAATCAGTGCTCTTAGAAGTTGAAAGTCAAGTGAAAGAAGGTGCTATCTTAGCTAGCAATACTTCTACGATTTCAATTACTCGGCTCGCTGAAGGTCTCAAACATCCAGAGAATTTCTGTGGAATGCATTTTTTCAACCCGGTCCACAGAATGCCTTTAGTTGAAGTGATTCGTGGAAAAAAATCTAGTGAGACTGCTATCGCTACCGCTGTTTCCTATGCATTGTCTATGGGGAAGACTGCTATCGTTGTGAACGATTGTGCAGGATTTTTCGTCAATCGTGTTCTTTTCCCTTACTTTGCAGGGTTTCAAAAACTTTTAAAAGATGGAGTGGATTTTCAAAGAATCGATAAGGTCATGGAAAAATTTGGCTGGCCCATGGGCCCGGCTTTTCTGTTGGATGTAGTGGGTATTGATACTGCTCATCATGCAAATTCTGTGATGGCCCAGGAATATCCTGATCGAATGTTTGAAACTGGAACAACAGCGATTCAAGTCATGTTCGAAAATCAACGTTTTGGTCAGAAAAATGGCAAGGGGTTTTATCTTTATAAAGAAAATAAAAAAGGATCTCCTAAAAAGGAAGTCGATCCAGGAGTCTCTTCTCTATTGACGCCTATAATGAATACTGGGGCTACAAATCCTAATACGACGATTACCGATCAGGAAATCATTGATCGTATGATGTTGCCTATGATTATTGAGTGCTCGCGTTGTTTAGAGGAGCAGATTGTCCATTCACCCGTTGAGGTAGATATTGGTCTCATTTACGGTCTTGGATTTCCTCCATTCCGTGGGGGGGCTTTGAGATATGCTGATTCAGTTGGAATTCAAGAACTCTGTCAAAAAGCGGAGAATTTTAAAAGTCTCGGAAAATTGTATGAAGCAACTGAGAGCATGAAAAAATTGGCTGGGTCCGGTAAGTCTTTTTATTAAGGATTTGAGGAAAAATAAATGAAAGACGTAGTAATTGTTGATGCTGTACGTACTCCCATGGGTCGATCTAAAGGTGGAATGTTCCGCAATGTACGAGCGGAAGATCTCTCCGCCGAAGTCATACGAGCCCTCCTTCGAAGGAACTCTAAACTGGATCCAAAAGAAATTGAAGACGTCATCTGGGGTTGTGTCCAACAAACATTAGAGCAGGGGTTTAATATTGCTCGATTTGCTTCGCTTATGACTGCTATCCCTCATTCTGTCAGTGCCCAAACGGTGAATCGGCTCTGTGGATCATCTATGAGTGCACTCCATACTGCTGCAATGTCCATCATGACTGGAAATGGGGATATATTTGTGGTCGGAGGAGTTGAGCACATGGGACATGTTCCCATGAATCATGGCATTGATTTTAATCCTGCATTGAGCAAGTACAGTGCAAAGGCTGCGGGAATGATGGGTTTAACAGCCGAGCTTCTGGGAAAAATGCATCAGATCAGTCGAGAAGCTCAAGATCAGTTTGCTCTTCGATCTCATCAAAAAGCTCAAGAGGCATCTGTTCAGGGTCGTTTCAAAAATGAAATTATTCCAATCTTAGGACATGATGAAGTAGGAACGCCCAACACCTTTGATTATGATGAAGTGATTCGCGCGGATGCAAGCCTTGAAGCACTCGCTAAGCTAAAGCCTGCGTTCGATCCAAAAAATGGAACCGTGACAGCAGGAAATTCATCCGCAATCTCGGATGGAGCTTCAGGACTTTTAGTGATGTCGGCGCAGCGAGCGCAGGATTTGGGTATGCAACCTTTAGCAAGAGTGCGAGCCATGGCTACTGCTGGATGTGATCCGTCGATTATGGGTTACGGTCCAGTACCTGCTGTAAAAAAAGCGCTTCAGAGAGCGCAGATGAAGATTGAAGATATTGATCTGTTTGAGTTGAATGAGGCATTTGCTGCTCAATCGTTATCTGTGCTTAAGGATCTTAAGCTTTTAGATCAGGCTGAAGGAAAAGTAAATTTGAATGGGGGTGCTATTGCACTCGGTCATCCCTTGGGCTGTTCGGGCACAAGAATTACCGCAACTCTTTTGCATTTGATGAAAGCAAAGAATGCTAAAACAGGGGTTGCAACCATGTGTATTGGGATGGGACAAGGGATCGCTACTGTTTTTGAGCGAGTCTAGAGCCTATTAAGGAACTACTTACTATTGAGTTTTGAAAGAGTGAAATCAAAAAAGGACCGCCTTGCGAAAGCTTGCGGTCCTTTTTATGTATTAAGGTAACTTTATGTTTGTCGTAGAAATGAGAAAAAAATGCTCCATCCAGGTAGTCCCTTGGCTCATCAGTGTCATGAGCATGGGGTTTTTTTTATCCGGCTGTGAAGAAAATAAAAGGGGTCACTTTGAAGGACAATTGACGGTCTATTCTGATTTTAGTTCGAGCAACACGGGCAAAGATGGGAATGGCTGGGTTAGGGCATTTAAAGGAACTAAATGGGTTGCAGTAGATGTCACTCGATCAGGAAGAATGGGGACTATTGAAATTAGAAGTCCCAAAGGGAACGAAAACGAACTCTTAATGGAGCCGATTGAGATTACGAAAAGTGGAGTTCGAGGAATTCATCTTTCAATGCCTAGCATTCGCGGTGAGTTTGATCTTAAGAAGGATGGAGAGTGTTATGGGGGCCATACTAAAAGGAAACGCGGCAAGAAGGAAATCAATGAATATCACGTAACAGCTTGTCTTAATCTAGAAGAATCCATTGAGATTACCGTGAGTAACCCAGTTACTGGATCTCTCATCTTTGAATTATTTGCTGACCCATACTCTCAAACTACCGCTCCACAGGGGCCTTTAGATATTAAAAAGGCGGTGGATATTGCTTTAGCAACAAATCCTGCTTCTCAAGCAGAATTCGAAAGAAAGATGCAAGCTAAGTACAATTCACTTTCATCTTGGCT
The DNA here is from genome assembly GCA_963758495.1 of Oligoflexia bacterium. Lineage (GTDB taxonomy): Bacteria > Bdellovibrionota > UBA1018 > UBA1018 > UBA1018 > CAVWVI01. The sequence continues at coordinate 720,584 of CAVWVI010000003.1, read as the reverse complement.
CAGAGCAACGACTCCTCAAATTAGCTTACCTAGTCAAATCGGTATGGCACTCGAGTCGTTGAATCCTCTAGGCTATATACAAGCGATTGGTAATTTGGCACCTTTTTTATCTATGGGTTTATGGATCAACGCCTTTGAAGCGCGTCTGCAAAATAAGGTTGCTTATTACTCTTTTAAGATTGCTCAAGCGGATTTGGCAACACTCGTGGAAGGATTGGTCTATGCTTACCGCCATGACCTCGCGATTTGGAGTAAATTTAATAAACTCTTAGAAGAATCGAAGATCATTAGAGCCAAAGTAGAGGAGATCGAGAGGCAAGGAGAGATAGATCACCAGGATTATATTACCAAGGGGTCTAGTGTGACAATGGATACGATGGTGAAAGGCATTGAAGTGGCTCTAGGGGATATGAAATCGCTCATTGCCGCGGACAAGTATGCTCTTCTTCGTGCATTAGGAATCCATGACATTGAGCACATCAGAAATATTAAAATTGGTTGTGAAGAAAACTCAATTGAAACTGCTCAACCCTTGCTTGAAGGACCAACTGTCAACCAAGCGAAACAGGTCTCTCTGGAGCGGAAGCAGAAAGTTTTTGCAATTGAGATCAGTGAAGTTGAAAAGAAAGCCCTCTTTCTTCGTCTCATAGACCCTGTGGGTGATCCGTCCAAGGGTTTGGGAATTCAAACTATTTGGGATAACTTAGGGAATATTTCAAAAATTAAAGAACTTCGATTTGAAATGAAGGATTTGAATAATCGGATCGAACAGGGTGTTAGACTTTCAGTGGCTCAATATAATACCAACTTGGATAATTATAAGATTGCTAAGAAGATTGTGGAAGCCAATGACCAAATTACAGATCGCGTATTGGATATGATAAAGAGTTTTGATCCGAAGACCTTTACGAACACCATTACGGCTGAATTTGATATTTTTGGTGTGTTCCAAGCTGATATGGCTGCTATCATTCAGTTGAAGAATTATTTAGTAGGGTTTAGAATTGCTCGGGCCACCCTCGACCGAATGTTGTTGAAGGGATACTATTCTGAAGTGGAAAAGGATTCAAATGGGAGAGGCCTTGTTCCGCCGTCTCCAATAGATTCTCCAGTAGGGATTGTCCCAACACCTCACTCTCCGATTTGCTCACCGGAAGATGATGATATTGAAGACACGACGAAGATTGAAGGAGAAGAAGATCAATATATTCTTTATAGAATACCTTTTGATAACTTCGTGAATTCATTTGAAGAAAGAATCAGAAATTTTAATAGATTGAACATAAACATGAACATGAATTAATTTTTTTATAATTTGATTGAGTCCCTACTTTAGTGGCAGCGGCTTGATTATTCCACGACATGTTGGACAGGTCTGCTGATACTGGTATGATTCTTCAATGCACTTTCGGCAAAAGAGGTGATTCCCGTGAGTACCGGTTTCACTTACGCAATTTAACTGAACTACTTCTTCACCTTGATCGAGTTGACTCACTAAAGTTTCACAACAAATCGTACATTTCCTGGCATCTGGATTTGTTGAAACTTGATCTGCTTCTGGAAGATCTGTTTTCTGAATTAATTTAAAAGCATTTTTTGGAAGAATCTTGGAGGGATCTTTTTGGTGGATCATGGATTGAACGTACTGATTCCAAAGTTCATCTTGAATGCTTTCGTCATTGTTTAGGAGATCCGTGATCTCTGAGTAAAAAGTTAACATCTCTTGTAGGAATATTTCGGGAGGAACTTGCTCGAGTTCAGCATTTCTTGAAATGCTACTTTGTTGTAACTCTAGAATATCGTTGACCCTTGAACGTGAAATGATTACCACGCTCATTTGATCTTCATGAGGTATGGGGACTAATGTAAAGTCGTTACAGAAGAACACACAGTCCACTTCCGAAATCGATTCCGCAGGAATTGTTAGCTGGGTTCTGTAAGAAGGCGTTGTTGCTTCAATTTTACATCCCAAAAATTCATGAGTATCCGAGTGATATGTTTTTTCGTAACGACACTCATCTGCAAAGGAGCTTGAAGTAAAAAATAATAATAAAAAAATAAAACCGTGCATAAAACAAATACCCCACTTTTATGCTTTTTATAGGTGGTAAGCAGAATTAAATAATGATTACCACCAAAAACTACCCTCTAATAGTGCATAGCGCAATGTTTGTAAATGAAAAATTTGAGAATTTTGAGAATTTTGAATGTAGTACTGTTATTTTTCCCTTTGTTTGACGAATTTCTAAAGGACCCCATTGCAAAAGTGAGGGAAAAATTAATAAAGTCGGAGGATTTTTCGAGGATTTGCATATTGAATGCCTGCTATTAGCAAGCTGAGAAGCAATGTCCCTACAGCTAATATAAATAGACTACTTAAACTTCCAAATATTTTTCCACTATGAAGAGGGTAGAGTGCGTGAATCCAATGTGAGCGAGGACTCATTACTTTCTTGATTTGAAGGGTGTCAGAGTCCAAATAAACACGAGCGTTATCTTTGAAATAGAAAAGGATTATCGAATCAGTCCGGTTTTGAAAATGAATACTTTCTAAAGGTGACTGCAACCGTACCGAAGAACTGATCGCAATTTTTTTATCTAACTGTGTTATAAGACTTTCTCGTAGCGGAGATTGTTTAGAGGGATTTTGAGGAGCAGGATCAAAGTATCGAATGAGATCTTTATTGAAGTTCATTAAAGCTCCGCTTAAAGCCATGAATGAAATCCCTCCGCCGAAAAAATATCCCAGTGATCGATGAAGTTTTAAGGAAGTCTTTAGATTAGGCAGTTTTTCTAATGGAATGAGTTGAACTCGCATTCGAAATTTTCGGACGATCCAACCCGTAGGCCACAGAAGAAAGACTAGAACACCCAAAAGGCTCATTCCCATGCGGCCATTCCATCCAGCCCAGGTTCCTCGATGAATTTTATATACCCAATCTAATGCATCTGTTGGAATGGGGCTTTGGTCAATAAGAATTTCTGCCGTAAAAGGGTTTAGAAAGATTCTATGCTCAGACCCTGTGATCGCATCAGTCATTTCGACTCGTACAGTTTGATTCGGTTGAGTGGATAGATAAAATGAATCCACATTAAGTCTCGGATAGGTCGATTGAAGTTGTGATATGATACTATCGGGAGAGATCTTCTTTTGAGTGCTCGGTTGCGTGAGGTAGTAAGGCCATTGGGTTTGACGAACTGAGTTGGATAGTCCTAAAATGATTCCTGTTGTAGCAATGAGCAGGAGAGGGATTGATAAAAGTAAACCTAAGTAAATGTGGATTCTGCGTAGGTTCATAAAATTTTTTGATTCAAATTGAATGGGTTTGGAAGTTCAAGATAAGTCGCTTTCCGATCAGTTAAGTTTTGAAAACGTGTAATGAGATTTCCTTTTGCAGGAAGTGTTTTGCCGTGAAGAACTTGATCTATTTGTGATTGAATATGGTTATCTAAGGATGAAGAAGCGTATTCTAACAGAATGGCTTTTAAATGCCCCCATAGTTTGGTTTCTAAAGTCCGATCATTGTAAGATAAATGGTAAATGGCTTCACAAAGATGATTGACCACTAGACAATAAAAAAATCGGTTCCAACCTTGAGTTTCAGTGTAAAGAAGTTCTTCGTGTACCTTTTGTCTTGCTGTTTTAAGGAGTTTTTCCGCTGGTGTTCCAGAAATTATTCTTACGTTATCAAAGTCCCTTATAAAGAACTGAGAGGGTAAACCTTCTTTCAGAGTAATGAGTGTGTTTTGCAAATGAGGTTCAAGCATAATGCCCTGTTCAAAAAATAAAGATAATAGAGGCGGAACAAATTGTTCAATATAATAGGTAAACCAATCTTCCGGTTTCATGGACCAAGGAATTGTATTTTTAATAAAAGTCCTCCCTAATTCACGATTTCCAAATAAATAGGCAGTGACGATAGGGGAGTGTTCGGAAGCAGTTGCTTTATCAAAATTTTTTCGTAGCATCATTCCAAATGATTCAGTTATTTTTTGATGAGCTACGGTGTCTTTTGGGTCAAAGCTAACGGTAAGAAATGCGGGTTCATCAAGAAAGGTCATTTGAGGATAGCGAAGCTGCCAATCAGGGGTAAGTAAATGCAAGAGTCGTGAAACCTCAAGAGAGCTTTGAAGCTCAACTAGAGTGTTTCTTCGAATGCAGTTTGTAATTCTAGCATGGAGTGACATTTTATAAAAATAAGGATTATCTGGGCAATAAAGAGTTCGTATTGATGCAGTGGGGTAATAATGAGGTCCACTTATTCCCAAGTCGCGGATTTGATCTTGTCTTAATGCAATTTGAACTTCAGAAAAACCGAGTAAATTCTTTGCTTGCCATGGGTGGGTCGGTATTAAGGCAAAATCAGAATCTAACTTAATTTTAAGTGGACCCTCTTCTTGAATCAGTGATGCAGTGTCTTTTGAAGTTAATGAATCCTGAATAAGATATTCACGCCGTATTGCAAAGTAATGAAGTGGAAAATTTGCTTTGCATTCCGGAGAATATCTCTTCGCGTCATTAAGTGAAAATCCAGTTCGACTTTTCGGGTTAGGGTGAAATGGATGACCGAAGGTCAAAGACTGTTCTGCTTCAATAAAAGTAATGGGGTGTTGAAAAAGGTGATCATTCCTATGAGTAATTAACTCAGTCATCTGAAGGCTGTTTTCTATGGAAGCCAAAAAGTCTCCGTTAAAGGGAGTATCATAGGAGCCGCTGAGCTCCGTTTCTATTAGGTAGGCTAAGGTGAGTCCATTTAATCGATGCCAGCAGGTTTTGACATCTTGATAAAAGCAGGGGCCACAAAATTCATATGTACCTGTAAGGGACATCCAAGAAGCAGTTTTTACTGCGATTTGAAGATTAGAAAAAGGGAGTTGAATTAAAAGAACATGGGCCCCTGATTCTTCTCTTGGAATAAGAAGATCTTCAGGACAGTTTTTTAGATCTTTTGGAGAAACAAACGAAAGTAGGTTATTTGGAGTAGCAACTTCCCGACAATAACAATTGAGCAAAGTCTGAATACATAACTGATTTGCTTGATGTAAAAAATTTCTCTGTTTTGTGTAGCCTCCACTATCAAGTGAAATTTCATTTTGAAATGATAGATTCAGTCTCATGTTCTTTAATGCCCCTCGTTAGGCACATCTACAAAATTAAGACTTATAAATCAATCCTGATTATCATTCTCATTATTGTTGATGCAGTAAGCTATTTTTTTGACGCAAATTTCTCTTAACATGGAAGAAATTTATTCTTCCAAATTGTGGTGAGTTCTAATAGCGTTTCGAGTGCTCAGTTATTTGAGAAAAATGCATCGGGGGATGTTCTTGATAAAAAAGTACAAATTTTTGAAATTATGGAATCCATTCATCTGGAATGGGTTTTTAAATTTTTTTTGTTTCATTGTAATCTCTAGCTTCTTTGGCTGCACTCCAGGAAGTCTTATCGGGAGCGGTAAAGACGAAAACGTTGCAAATGTGTTAAACTATCGAAGGATTAATAGTGCTTGTTCAAACATCAACTTGTCCAGTTCGGTACTAAATAATGCAACTTTTCGAAGTTTACTGAGTTGTTTTAATGCAAATGGAGCATTAGAACCCATTGATCAATTGATCAATGGGCCTAACGGACTCACAGATCAGGAACTCAGTCCTATCGTAACTTTTGTAAATAAATATTTATTAGGAAATAAGGAAAGACTCTATGAGGTCGAATCTACATTTCATACGCTAGATCACCACGGAATTCTCGATTCATATTTTACTCAAATAGGTAGACTTCTAGAGAATGACGAATTTATATCCAGTGGATTATCGATTTTTAAAGATGCCTATCTAGGCCCCTATGCTCCTGATTTATTGAAAACTATTGAGGCCTTTGGAAAGAAACTAACAGATGCAAATTGTTCTGATGGTATTGAGTTGGGTATTAATATTTCAGATTCTAAGTCATTTATAAATCTACAACAACGATTAAGGAAGAGCTTACCTTCTGGGCGTGCTTTACAACTTATTAGCGATCACTTGTTTAAGTATTTTCAGGAAAATCACGTATATACGTGTAACGAAAAATCCAATGACATAGAAATTCCAATTAAAGATGACCTGATCCAGTCTATAATTAATGGTGAAGCATTCGCAACAATGGATGAAATTTTTGGGACCCATCCAGATGAACTCAAAAGAAATATTCCGGATATTGCTTCTCTGTTAGCAGGGATTTTAAAAAACCAACCGAGTCATTCAGGCTCTCTTTTGTTAGAGGATTTAGCCAATGCAATCCATGATTTGAGCGGCCCCATTCGTTGCATGAAAGCAACGACAGAGGTACCCAATGCAGCAATGCATATAGTAAGAGAGCTAGCAAATCTAAATAGCTCAAAAGATGCGGCGGACTATGTTCTTAAAGATAATATCCTAACCCTAATTGAATTAGGATTATTTTGTAATTATCCAAACAATATAGATACCCACTATAAATCACTAGAAAACTTGGCTAAGATGGGGTTGAGAGAAAGTGAAACAGGTCCAATTCGATCCGCAATAGAAGTTGTTACTGACATAATTAAAGCAGCTTATCGTCGTCCTGCACAACCGTGGATGGGATGTGACCATCATACTACAAGTAAAGAAACTTATTATCCTTTAGTAAAATATGCCATTAACCTTTTTGCAGATGCAGGAAAGAATTCATTAGGGGGAATACACCACTTAATTCCATCATTAGCAACCCTATCAGATCGGGATGTATTAGAGGATCTGTTACTTCTAGCGACCCTGCCAACAGTCACAGATCAAAACCGGCTCAAGGCCAGTGTAAGTTTTTTAACGAAGCCCTTACCTGAGCTCAAAGGTAAAAATATTTTTGACACGTTGTCTATTGCAATTTCAGCAAGTAATTCAACTCACTTTTACCATTTCTCTGAAAGTTTAAGAAATTTTATAAATATGGAGGATGGATTATTTTCTTCCGTTCTTGAGAATATGCGGAGAACATTGAACTCGAATAATATTCATCCTTTTCTTGGATTATTTCAGGATGTGATGAATGATGCTGGAAAAAATGATGGATTTTACCGATCATTATTTCTCATTTCAGATCGGACAGAATTCCTTGACTCCGTTCATTTGATATCAACCATGGCTAAAGATGGCCGTCTCAAAGAGTTATTGAGCTCGGTGATCACACTATTCCACAAATTTGCAGTTCAAGGCCAAGGGAATCAGTACATAGTAGATAAGCCTATTACCTCCTTCTTCCCTGTTCGGCGTCATGATTTGGCTCCGGAGGATCTAAATAAACGTGAAGCGGTACCAGATGCTATTGCATTTAATTCAGATTGTAGTGAAGTGAATCTCAATTTTTCATTGGATAGAACCAATGTTGCTGGCTTTGATGAACAGCTTCAACATTTTTTGAGATGTCAAAATACCGATCCTCAGGGAGATATTGCAACGTCAATTCAGTTTTTAAGAGATCAAAAGACTGAAAATGGTGAGTCCTTTTATGATTTTCAATTTGGCTTAGCGAAGCGTCTGGTGGATGGCTCAAAAGAGACTCACGAAAGCCTATCTTTGATTGATTTAAAATATTTGGTTAATCTTTGGAAGGAAGAAATGGATAATGGTAGACTTTTCAAATTGATGGATGCTTTTGTGCTTTTCAGTGATGGACCACAACAAATATTGAAGCCATTCTTTGATCTTTCTAATTCGATCCTATCCCAGTGCAAGACAGATATTCAAGAGCTGGAGTCATATCTGGCCAAGGTCATAAAAAAGGAAAATTTCCCAAAATTAATGGGAGAATTGGATGATTTATTCAAGCGAGAAGTAAGTCCTGTTGAAGAGAAGTCCCGCATAGATGTCCTTTTCGACAGTAAATTAAGATCCAGGATTAAAAAATGGATAGAATATAAAGAGTGCTCAACTCTTTCTAATGATCCTCAAGAAAAACAAGAACAAATTAACAAGAGATCACAGGAGATCATTGATGAAACTCAATATAACCTAACTAATTGGGACCTTCTTTCTACTTCGCCAGATTCTAAGCCAGATTCTAAGAAAGGACCTAGGAAAAGATGGGAATTAGAAGGGCAATACGGACTAAAGAACTTATTGGAACCGATATTTAAAAAATTTGGAAACCGAGAAGAAAGTATTCCCGATAAAGATATTTTGAATTTCACTTTAAATTTCTTGAAAAATTTTACTCGTTCTAAAACTAAGTGGGTGGATAGTGAAGGTTCGGGGCCACATTATGAGCCATCAGAACTTTTGAAATGGCTTTATCAGCGTTCAACTGATTATCGACTCATTACATATTTTTACCCGGGAGAACTGACTCCTCGAGTTCGATTAGTAAATACTCTAGATTTATTTGAACTTACGTTAATAAATGTTGATTTTGATGCTCCTGCTCCGCTTAATAAGAATTTAGGTTTGGAATTTTTAGCTGAGATTGCTGACGCTTGGGGTGATATAAAAGATCGCAAAAACTGGCCACCAGAAATTCAAGCAAAATACCCAGATGACAACCATCGTCCAATGACTCTGCTCGAAACCGTAAATGATTTAACAAATAAAAAAAGTGTGACAGGTTTTGATAATTTAAATACTCTTACCAATCTTTATATCGGTCTCCCAAAACTGCCAAATTGCCACAAGAACATTGAAAATGAACCTGAAGATCCTCAAGCACCAACAGGCGGGGCACAGTTTTTCTTGCCGGCGGACCAAGTGGCAGATTTTCAAGTTCGTCTTTACAATATTTGGCAAACTGTAGCCGTACTTAAAGAAAATGTATCAGGAAGTCAGGTTGGGTTTAATGGTGGACTAGAGCTGCTTCGGGATTTATTTTATGAAATCCATTATTCAACCCCAGAAGCATTTCGAGGCCCAACTTTTGGTGATAAAAATAATTTAAGTATTATCATGCGCTTTGTGCGAATGGGTTTATTCCGACAAATGGGTCGAATACTACAGAATTTTAATGGAGATGAAGCGGTATTAAAAGATTTTTTTACGACGCTTATACGAGCCGCTACGGCTCCTCATGCAAAAGATCTATTTTCCACTCTTTTTATTTCTGATCATTCAGCAAAGGGAGGATCTGGTCAGCATGAGTTGATATGGAAAGTGCTTGAGCAATTATTTGATATTATTGATCACGGTACCCACCAGGATTTAGTGAACTTAAAACAATTTGCTTTATACTCAGTAGCTATTTTGAATCATTTAGCGCCATGGGAGCCCTCTACTCAGAAAAGTCAGAGCCTAGATCTCTTGAATCTCTTCTTATGGAGAGGGAACGAAGTAATTAAAAATTATAATGATCTAATAAAATCTCACGCGGATTTACTAGGCGACATTTTGACTACAGGAACAGCGTCTTCTGTGATGCGTTCTGCATATGAAGAAACAAATATGGAGGTAAGTTTAAGGCTCGCTGATCTTTTACGTGATTTTTTAGAAGATACCTCTGGAAGAACAGCGTCTTCGCGAGTTCAAAATGTTATGGAAGTGGCAAAGTCAGTATATGAGCAAGAGGACTCAAAGAGATTATGGAAGGTCTTTAAAGATAAAGTAGACAATATAAGTAAGACTAAAGAGTATAAGGATTTAAAATTGGACGAAGAAATTCGACCGATTCTTTTATTTTTGGAAGAAAGAAATTCACTTGACGGTAAGCCGAGAGCGGCAGATGAAAAGGAGCTTGCCAATAAATTTAGGAATTACTTAGCTTCAATGTTACAAGGCAAAGACCTTGATCAGTATTTGATTTTATCAAAAAACAATCCAGAAAAATTTTACAAATTATTAAGTACATTAAGTAAGTATATGAAAAATGGTGATCATCTTGAGCTGCGGGACCTTTTGAAAATGATGAGAAGAAGTGTTGATGAGCCACGATTTTTGGAATGAATGTAAGTAGTTCCTTTAGGGTTGTTAACAAGCACTGTAAGGAGTCCTGTTACGCCTTAAAGATTTGGATTCGGCGCAACAGGACTCCTTACAGTGCTTACGAATGCATTTACCAGTGATGGAGCCGGTTGACACGTTTAATGTCATTTTCGCTTAATCCATCTCTTATTGGATTAATTGATTCGGAACTTAGGGATTTTAAGGTTACAAGATCTGAGCTTACAGCGAATGCGTTGGGTTGATAGAGCATAACGGATTGATAGTCAAAAGCGGAATCTTGCATACTACCCGTAAAAAAGGATTCAGGTACTATTGCGAATTGAGATTGATATTTCTCTTCTATATTCTGCCAAAGTACCTGGATATACTTATCTCTGTCCGGTCTGGACTGTTCATGAACGAATCCTAATGTATGCATAATCTCATGAAGTATTTCAGTGAGTTGGCAATTATCGGATAGCTTTATAGGCTGCAACCCTCCGACTCGACCTAACACAGAAAGACAGTGCTCCGTTCCACGTTCAAAAATGACTGCGTCTTTTTGATTTTCATAAGGAATAAAACTAACTACAGTGTGTTGTTTGAAATACTCCAGTGCTTTTTCAATTCTTTCTGGATGAGGCAGGTCAGGACTAATGGCATAAGGAATTTCTGGTTTGTCCCAATATTGAGGAGGTGGCGAATCGTAGGAACCTTGCGATAGATTGGAGTCTTCTGGAAGTTTCCCTAAGATGATATCACCATAAGCGATTGCTAAGCCATCGATTACCTTGAAGTCAACACTATTTCCTTTCTGATTGGGCAGTGAGCCGGAGGAAGAGTCAATGAAGATCGACGGATTACTCTTTGCGATAATCGTATTTAAAGATTTACGTGGAGGTATGACTGGGGAATGAAAGTCATCATGCTTGATGAATTCAATTGTGTTGTATTTAGGGTTAGATTTAGAATTTAACCAAATCATTAATATTAGAGTAAATATGACTAGAGTGAAGATAATAGTTTTAAAAAAGTTTAACACAAATTTTACCTTATGCTTCTAAGGATTGCATAATCCAAACGTTAGAAGAAGGTAATTTTCTTGCTCTTTTATTTTTTAGCTGGCTTTCTTCTTTTTTGCAGCATGATCTGGCTCTTCCAGTTCTACAGGGTGTTTCTCGTTAGCGTCTGGCATTTCACCACCTGAGGTGTGGAGAACTAAAGGTTCTTCATTCTGTTTAGAGATACGGCGATATTTTCCTATAAGTGTTGCTTCTCCGATGATGTGACCTTTCATTGCTGTAAGAAGTTGACTTTTAAGGAGTGCAGGGGGAAGTCTGAGTTTTTTATTGAGAGCGTAAAGATTAAAAAAATAACGATGCGGCCCATGATCAGGAGGAGGCATCGGTCCATTATATCCAATCTTACCAAAGGCGTTCTCCCCTTGAGTGGATGCAACAGGATGTTCGACGATCTCTTGCTTGGGCATATGCTCAGGAAGTCCGTTTGTGGCAGTTGGAGAAAGGTTGTAAATCAGCCAGTGAACCCAAGGAGTGTTATTAGGAGCATCCGGATCATCGCAAATTAAAACGAGTTCTTCCGTAAGATTGGGTATATTTGCCCATTTAAGAGGTGGAGAGATATCTTCTCCCTCTCCCGTGTATTTCATGGGGATTGTTTCTCCGTCATTGAAAGCTGGGCTGGAAAGTTTAAACATGGGGTTCTCCTTATTTCCCTGGGCGTTAAGTGTTGATGTCATATAAGCGAGACTCACTATGATTAAAAAAGTGAAAAATTTCATAGAGAAGCTTCCAAATATAGAATTTGTATTGCAGTAAATTTGCCAGATCGAATTGCGTTATAAGATAAATCAGTCACTCAAAATGAGTTGCTTTTAGTTCCATCCGTAGGAAGGTCAAAGCTTTCTTCAATTTCAGGAGGCTTGGGATCAAATTCATGCTCTATAAAATAACGGTACAGTCCATAAGTAAGAATTTTATGAAACTGATGAGCAAACATGTCTTCCGCAGCATCCTTGGGGGACAAGTTTTCGTAGCGAATCTTGTAGAGGGCAATCAATAAACCAGTTCGTTCATGCCCATAAGTACAATGAACATAAATGGGCTGTAAATTGGGATCACTTAAGATCTTTAATCCTTTTTCAATTGAAACTTTGCTAGGTTTAATTGGAAAAAAACTGGGGAAGGGAATGATGGGTATATTTAAATAATTTTGAATACCATACTTTTTTGAGAAGCGTTCTTCGGCGCTGACTCCAATAACGTTCAAATTTAATATTGTTTTAATATTAAAGTCTTTTAAGGTATTAAAATCTTCCTCTGAGTAGAGTGCAGCACCTCGATATACTTTTCCTTTTACTGCCTCTTGAATATCGACACTTCCATAACAAACAATAGAGTAAGTACTGAAGAAAATAAAAATTCCGAAAATAGCTTTAAAATAGAAAATAAACTTCATGTGCACTCCCCCTAATCATCTCACATCTATTTCATGCAAATAGCGTAGTCTTTAAATAAATTTCCCCTAAAATATCTAGAGAGCTAATTGGCATAGGTTGTGGTATTTCACAATAGTTCATAATGGAAATAAAAATGCAATCTTACTTTGATGTTGATCTTAAATACCTTTTGCAGGGCCCTGGTGTTTTCAGAAATCAATTCCAAAATTCGGACTTGAAAGAATGGAATCGTTTAGGACTTGAATTGTGGAGGCGGTTTAAAGAAGATCCGAATTGGGAATCTCGGATTCACTTTTATTACTTGCCGTTAATTTTTTGGCTCAAAGAAATGAGACATCAATTCAATCAAACTGTACCTCCCTTTGTTATGGGCATAAATGGCCCTCAAGGGTGTGGTAAATCTACCTTGACAAGTGTCTTGGTTCATTTACTTTCAATGATTGGATTTCGTTCGGTGAGTTTATCTATTGATGATTTTTACTTAACTCGCAAAGAGCAAATTGCATTAGCGCAAAAGTTCCCTAACAATCGTTTTTTGCAGCAAAGAGGTTATCCAGGAACTCACGATATTGAGCTGGGATTCAGTACACTTCAGGCATTAAAAACAATTTCTGAAGATCAAAGCGTCAGTTTACCTCGTTATGACAAGTCTAAATATCAGGGACAAGGAGACCGGATGCCTCGGTCTCAGTGGCAGCAAGTTTTTGGACCTTTAGATTTTATTTTTTTTGAGGGCTGGATGCTAGGATTTACTTCAGCACCAGCTCATCACCTTCCTGATAGCGAGCTTGGAAAAATCAATGAGTTGTTGGGCGAGTATAAGCCTTGGCATGATCTATTAGATGGATTTCTTCAGTTGGCACCCTTGGATCCAAACTTTGTAATTCAATGGAGAGTTGAAGCAGAGGAAAGAGCCAGAGATCAGGGAAAAGCAGGAATGTCTCGAACAGAAATTGCAGCTTATATTCATAAATTTATGCCAGCTTATAAAATTTATCTTCCAGAGCTGCTGAAATCTCCTCCCGTGCGAGATTGTTATCTTCAATTGATTCTTTTAGAGAGTCGACTGCTCGAAAAAAATTAAAAATGAGTAGAGCAGGCATAAATAGTGCTGGACAAAAATCGTAGATTTTTTCATATATGGAGGTGCTATGAGTCAATTTTCTTCTATTGGTTTACCACAGTTTGACCCGAGTAAAATGGATCCTAAGGTGTTGATGCAGCTTTCGCAGATCATTCAACAGCTTCCTCCTGAGCAATTGGGTCGCATGCAAACGCTTATGCATAATATGATGGCAGGTCTTGATGTCCGTCGTGAGATGGAAGAGTTTGAAAAAGGGTTGCCCCCTGGCTTTCGTGAAAAGATTGCGTCTCTTATAGGAAGTCAGGCAGGTAATGCGTTTACTTCATCAGATTCACAGACCATTGAAGTACAATCTACGCCTTATACTGAAAAGAGTCCGACTGAAATGAATTTGCATGAAGCTAGATTAACGCTATTACGAGCTGTTGCAGAAGGAAAAATGTCGCCCGAAGAAGCAGAGAAAGTTTTGTTTAGTGCTTGAGTAACTATGCTGCTGGTGGCTTACTTTTTTTAGATTGATCTAAAATAGCCACTTCTTCCAGGGTTTTGAATTGAAGTATTTGATTCAAAGTGGATTGTTTGATGATTCCAACTATCTTTCCTTTAGATTTTACAGGGAGAACTTGATTTGGAATGGTTATTAAGTTGCGTAAGATTTTAGATATAGGGTCATAAATGTCTACTGGTGTGACAGTTCCTTGAATGATATCTTTAATTTGAGTGAGGGGCCAAAAGTTTTGAGAGATTTGTTTTAATTCACTCAAATGAATTATAGCAGATTGTCCAATAACTGTTTGGACAGGTAATACGTTATTTCGAGTTTTAAGCATTAATGCCGCTGTATCCCGAATCGTGGCATTTTCATTGACAGGTTCTACATAAGTAATTGCATCAATCACTCTTAATTGGGTAACTAAGCTTTGAGTAAGAAAATATGAGGCTTCATTTTTGGCGGCATTATATACAAAAAATGCAATCAGCATAAGCAACAAATTAAATGTTAAAATACCCCAAAGGGCAAAGATCCAAGCAAATCCTTTACTGATCTGAGTTGAAGTTTGTGTGGCTTTAATTTTCCCTTGATAAGCTGAAAGGATAGAGCGCAATGCTCGCCCGCCATCCATTGGGAAGGCTGGGATAAGATTAAAAACTCCAAGCACTAGGTTTGCAGTGCCTAACCAATAAGAAAAAAAAATTAATGGAGTAGATAAGGCTTGAATGCGAATTTCATAAAGAATAGCAGCTATTGCCAAACTTACCAAAGGGCCAACTATGGCCAGTTTGAATTCATCATAAGGATGTTCGTTAGGTATTTGCTCAATTTCGGAGACTCCTCCTAGCATCATAAGGGTAATTCCTTTGACTTTGGCGCCTAGGGCCTGAGCCACAATAGCATGTCCAAACTCATGCAAAGCAATAGATGCAAATATGCTTACACCAAAGAATAGGCTCCATAGCCAACGACTTCCCGTTAAGATGAGAGGGTTAACTCCCGAGTGAAGTACAACCCAAGGAAATTGAACCACAGAAATTAAAACAATATAAGCCAATAGGAAAAAAAGACTTACATGAAGTTTAAATTCTATGCCTCGTATGCTAAACAGCTTAATGATTCCTGCTTGTTTCATAAAAAAAGTCAAATGGTTATGATCTTCCCTAATGCAAGGGAATCTCCATAGCAACAAGGGGCCTAAAAAATAGTATTAGTTTATTGGCAGCTTCTTTATTTGAAAAAGAGGTTTTTCATAAAAAGCATCTTTTGCTAGCTTGGCCATTGCGTTCTCTATGGATCCTCTTACTCCATAATCTTCATCGTCATCAATTTGTAATCCTCGAGCTCCTCGAACATTCATGCCATTGGCATCCCTGCTACTACCACCATGGTAAACTCGAGCGGCAATTCTTTTAATAATCTTTCGATCATTAGGGTTGTCATAAGAGGGTAAGTGACCATAGAGGGCTTTAAAAGCTAGCATTTCTTCTATTTTATTATTTAGTCTTCCTGTTCTATCTTCTCCACTTTTACAGAAAAATTCCACATTATTTCCAACTTTGTAATTCGCTAGTAAGTAGTTTTTTTGAAAGTCTAATCTGTATAATCGATTTGTATAGTCCTCTTTATAGTATATCTTCTTGGCATCACTGTAAGCTCTAAGTACATCACGTTGTTGATCTAACGACTTTATTAAATCGGAGTAAATAGTGTTATTCTCTCTAAGAATTTCTATTAAATCGTTAATTTTATTGATAGCTACCTCTTCTTTATTTCTAATTTTTATTTCGTTTTTTAAATAATTAAATTTTTGAATATTTTCAATAACTCTATAGGTTTTTTGTAATTCTGTTTCCTTGAGACTAATTTTACCATAGAGGTCTTTTATAGCGTCTGTGTTTCTTAGTAATCCGTCGTTGTAAGCTTCTTGTGCTTCTTGAATATTTTTGTAGTCCAATTTAAGGGACTCTGAGAGAGTTTGTATCTGTATTTTCAGCTCTGGAATGGATGGGTCTTCTATTGAGTAAGTATTATTAAGTTCATTTAATATAGATTTTAAAGAATTAAGTTCATTTATTTGATTTTTATTATAATTTAAGAGAATTTTATTGGAATTTTTATTGAATAGTTCGGTTGATAGTTTAAAAAAATCTTTTATTGACGAATTAAATTCATAAAAACCCTTTGCGTTGATCTTATTTTGAAATTTTTTATCATTAAGCGTTTTTCCTAGTGTACCGTTTGAGAGCTTATTTGCTCCGATATTCATAAATGAAGTATTTATGGTAATGTCATCCTTGCATCCATTGACTTTAATCTTTCTGCCATCAAACATTCGAGACACAAAGTAACTTTCCTCTAATTGTCTCATTTCTGATTGAAATCCCCTCAGCTTTTCCCATTGGGATCTTTCCGCTGTAATCAGCATCATAGAGGAGAGGGGGACTGTTTTTGGACAATTTCCATCGTTAGCGTTCTTGTAATTGTTTACCAGGTGTTCCAGCATATCTTTCATATTGCTCATTGCAAATGATCGTCTTTTGATGTCATCTTCATTCATTTCATCTAATTTATTTTCTTTTGGAGTATATATCTTAATGGGGCTGTAAGAGGAGTGTCGATAGGCGGAAAAAAGAGGAATTACTTTCTGTTTTTGGTCTATACGATAAAAGGAAGTTTCTACAGCATTTGATAATCCATTTTGATTTCTTACTACGCTAGTTTGAACTGAAGAGTTAGACAGTTTCTCAAATGGTCGTTGGGCGCTAATAAATTGCGATGTTCTATTGTTAGATGTGATTTCATAAATATTAAAAAGATTAGGTCTTCCTATCTTTGAAGTATAAATACCTTCATATTCTTCAAAGTCGGACCCCCCTTTGAAGGGCTTTTCAGCGGTTCTGGTTGCTTCGGAGAGTATAGTTGATATATTCTTTGTAAAATCTTGTATAATTTTTTTCCCATTCTTAAATTTTTCATTAAATTCTTTTCTTATTCCTGATTCCATCTCTTGATTAACTTTAGCCCAATTTAGGTTTGCATTAATATCTATTTGCTTTCCATAAAATTTTAAAAGTTTAAATATTTCATGTTTTTCCTTATCGTAATTAACAGGGTCGTTTATGTTGGTAGATTTAGTATTATTTAAATAATCTTCAGCAGTTTTTGCAATTATATTTAGGCGATCATGAAAGTCTTTAGTTTTTGGGCCATCATAAGAATTGGGTCTAATTATTTTAACGGCAGTTGGTCTTTGGTTTTGTGGCTGAATATTTATTCTTAAAATATTTCCATCTTCTTTGTAAAATTTATTTGGTTTAGATATTTTATCTTCTTCATATATTTTTATAAGAGAAGATCTAGGTATTTTCTTATAACTATCGTAAATGCTTTGAGCAAACTCTTGGTTTATTTTGTCAAATACTTCAGAATGGTTTTCATTTTTAAATTTAATTTTAAAATTTTTTGAGTACTTCTTAGACGTGCGACAAATATTAGTAAGTTCTATTTGTTTATTGAAAGAATTTGGATCATTAGAGACGATAGCATTGATATGGTCTATATCGTCAATGAGTCGTGTTTCTTCTGCTTTATTTTTTATTAATATAGCAATACTGTTCATGTATTGAGCATGTTTATCTGCCATGTTCTTGTATGCAGTATGGATACTGTTATGATGATTATAATCCGCACTTAGATTGTTAACCCACTCTTCGCACGCTCTCAAAAATTCTTCCGATGCGTGAGTAACCGGAGTGCTATTATTGTTTTTTACGAGATCATTATGAGAGACTCTTACCATGTTCAAGTAAGCTTTTGCTGGCGTGAGTTGATTTTCAAATTCGGTTGAAGGATTTTTTTTGTTTTTTGTGCTAGATTTAATCAATTCATTTTTGTAAGTGTTTGCTAAGTCAATGAGATGGGGCAAATTGGCTTGATTCTCATTCTGGTTATTATGAATGTTATTTAACATCGAAATGTAATTTGTCGTTATCACTGAGTCGGGATCGTGTTTTTGAATGCTTTGCTTATAGTCTTCGATAGCTAAAGAAAGTGAGGTGTTTTCTAAATTATTATTATAGTTATTTTGAATTGACTCCAGTACTCTGATGGTTGCTTCAGAGTTGTTAATGATTAGGTCTTTAAAATTACTTTCACCTGAAATGTCATTATAAATCATTACGGTACTGCGTAAAATATCATTATTATCATTAGGATTATTATTAGAGTAGGACCTGTTTGGAAAAAGTAGGGATAAAGCCAGTAGACCAATGTAGGTAAGCTTGTTCATTTAGTATTATTATATATGAGTAATATTGAAGTTGTAAATATTGTTGTCCCTTGTTAAAATTACATAGATTTTTTCCATTAATATTCAATAGGATATTAACTAATAACATTTAACCTTGAAATAACACTGTTGGGTTGTATTTTAATTGAGTCAGTAGTGAAAGTGGGTTCTTAAGTTATTATTTTTTCAGACAGTCAAAAAGTTTCATAAGGCGAGCACCATGATACGTGCCTGCTTTGTCGAGTTCCCAGGGTGGATAAGGAAAGAATTTAGCTTCTACGCATTGACCTTTTTCTGCCACAGCCCATTGGCGATCTTCACTACTCGCAGTGATAATTTCGCCTTGAGGAGTTCTAATTGCAACCGCGTAAGAAAACATTTGTGATGCTGGGATTTTAGAAGTTGTTCCGATAAGAGTTTCGAGCTGGGTTACTCGATCGATTCCAGCAATTTCTCCTTTAATCTCTCGTGAGAAAACATAACTATAGTATCGTACAGCTATAAAAGCTGAAGAGATTAATAAAAGAAGAAGAAAAAGTATCGTTAATTTAATTTTCACTCTTTAATTTTTAGAATTTTTTTAAAAGACTTGCAAGTAAGAAGGGGATCGAAGCCACCTTATTTGGTTTTTTCAGTATTTGTATCCTCAAAGCCGACGATATCTACAAAGGTCGTGCCTTGAGCAAGGGATGAGGAGGGAGTCGCAGGTTGTCCTTTAATTCGAATTCTCTTTTTCTTGAAGAGTTCCTTGAATTCAGTACGAGATATCCTTTTTAATACTAAGTTACGATTTTGTTTTCTGAGTTCCTCGAGCAGAATTTGATCAATTCGGGAGCGTGGAGTAGGTAATGTAAGTGTCACTCTAAAGCAGTTTTTTGGTACGTCTAGATTTGTTATCATATAGATACCGCCTGTTTGATTTTGTTTTGAGTCGTTGCTTGAGCAAGTTTTAAGACTTTTGCCTCATCAATTACCTGAGCTGTAGAGAATTCATTTGCCACGGCACCTTGAGCCAGGACGGATTGTTTAATAAGATCAATCATGTCTTGGACGGTCAGTTCAGGATTGATCGCCATGACCTTCTTGATAATGCCCCCTATTGACGGAGTTCTATGTATTAAATTATTCATAAATAATATCCTCTTAAGCCGTAAAAGGGTCTTATAGCATAGATATCTATAACCTATTAAGTTAATTATATTGCAATGCGTTGATTTCTTCGTCTTTACTTGATATAAGATATGCTTTCGTGGGGATTCGAGCTTGAGGGTTTTTAAAATGATGTCAAATAAACAAGTAAAGTTAGGGGCAATGGACTTCGGTTCTCTGTCTCTATCGCCTATATTGATCCAGGTAGTTCAGGAGCTCGGGTTTAGAGAGCTTACTCCAATACAAGCTCGTAGTATCCCAGTGTTGCTTGAAGGCAGGGATTTAGTAGGTCAATCAAAAACAGGAAGTGGTAAAACGGCAGCATTTACCCTCCCTGTTCTTGAAAAGCTGAATCTACAACAACTAAAAGTCCAGGCTGTGATTCTTTGTCCAACTCGAGAGCTATGCACTCAAGTCGCTCGTGAAGTTCGCAAGCTCGGTCGCCGGCATGCGGGGATGCAGGTCCTTATTTTATCAGGTGGGCAACCTATGTTTCCCCAGTTGAATTCTCTTGAGAAGGGTGTTCATGTCATTGTGGGTACTCCTGGTCGAGTTTTGGATCATTTGAAGAGGAGAACTCTCGATTTAAAAAATGTTTCCACCGTTGTACTAGATGAAGCAGATCGTATGTTGGATATGGGGTTTCAAGATGACATGGAAAAGATTTTGAAAGATATTCCCAAAAGCCGACAAACTGTTTTTTTCTCAGCGACTTATCCACGAACTATCGAGGCTATGAGCCAAGCCTATCAGCGGAATCCGGCTCTGATTACAATCGAGGAATCTCAACATTCCGTTCCTGATATTCGGCAAGTGGTCTACGAAACTCAACAGGAGGTCAAGTTTAATGGGCTTCTTTGGATTCTTCAGCAAAATCAGCCCGAATCGGCAATTATTTTTTGCAATCTCAAAACTACAGTCATCGAACTTGCTCGTGCACTTTCTAAAGTGGGGGTCAGTAGTGCGTGTATACATGGAGATCTAGAGCAAAATGAACGAGATCGTGTGATGGCGAAATTTCGTAATAAGAGTGTACGTATTCTTATTGCTACCGATGTGGCAGCGCGCGGGCTAGATGTGGAAAATTTGGATGCAGTTTTTAATTATGATCTTCCTGCGAAGGCTGATATTTATGTACATCGAATTGGACGAACGGGACGAGCAGGGAAAAAGGGGTTAGCAATTTCACTTGCCACTTCTCGCGAAAAGGGAAAGATTCAAGCTATTGAGAAATATACGGGAATTAAACTCATAGAGAAAACATTAGCCTCTGTTGAGAATCTTAATGTCGAAGAGTTCAAGGTTTTTCATCAAAACTCGCTCATGGAAACACTTTATATTTCTGGAGGTCGGAAAGAAAAGATGCGTCCTGGTGATATTCTAGGGGCTTTAACTGGTGATGCAGGGGGGCTGAATGCATCAGATGTTGGAAAAATTGAGATCCATGATCACTTTTCCTATGTTGCTGTAACTAGGTGTGTGGCGCCCCTTGCGCTGCAAAAATTACGTGAGGGCCGGATTAAAGGGCGCAAGTTTCGAATTGAGTTAGTCCGATAGGACACGTAAGTACTGCAAGGATCCCTAAAGGAACTACGCACTAATAGTGTTGATCTGTCGCCTGAATCATTATTTCCTTTTGATAAGATCTCTCCGAATAGAGTAAAATAATTCATAAAATACATTACTCAATAATTGAGTTTCTACAGTAATACGTTGATACATTGCAGGTGATATTTCTTTAGAAAAAAGGGGTCCTGGATCAAGCATAACGTGAATTTGCATTTTGAAATCATAAATATCTGGTTCAATCTCAGTTTGATAATAGCATATATCTAAAGCGATAGCATGAGCGATAGCCAAAACATTATAAGAAGAGTCTTGAAGATCTAGGTCAATGCGAACTCCGTTTTTTTCACAACTGGTCCTGCGATGGCTGGGGTATCCTATCGCTGTACCGCTTGAAAAATAGGAACTCAATGACTCGTTTACTAGTGATTTTAGATTAGAAAAGTATCCTTTGACTCCCGTAAATGCTTGATTTGTAATATTCCAGTATGAAGAAGTGTGAGGTTCATCCTGTGTTTTATCATTTGAGTCTGGAGCGGATAATTTTTTAAAATCAATTTGAATTCCTGGTCTATTGTTTTCGTTTGTGAAGGATTCAACATCGGTTTTATAGTCTGATTTTTCATTGGCGTATTTTTGTATTAATCGAGCTACATTCACTGGCTTGATTAATTCTTCAAGTGATTCTTTACCCTTATCGCCTATATGTGAAACAGAGAAATGAGTTAAGGTTTCGTAGTTTGAGTGAGCAAGTGTGGGTATTAATAACAAGATTCCCAAAAGTCGAGGTGATTTTCTAATAAAAGTATACATTTATTTACTCCAGATTGTGAATTATATTGTTGGTTTTAATAACGGAGACTCGAGATTTCTCGGTGTGAAGTTCACTCCAGCTTTGATAAGAAGGGTCATAAAATTTAAGCCAATTCTCTACTTGTTTTCGGTGTAGGGGTATTTCTTCAGAAGTTAAGTCAAGAGGATCTATTCTCTTGGATTCTATTGAGAAAATCGCAGATTTTTCATATTTTTCGGCCAGTGCTTCAGGAATCCCTGTGGTTCTCATAAGTAATTCTTTAAGTTCATTAGGTGAGTGATGAATATGAGCTAAGTAGCCATTTTCCCACATCTGACGTCGATGGTATTCTCGAATGACTATTTCTTTAAATATTAGTTTTATAATGCTTGATATTGTAGGAATGGGGACATAGATGAAGTTCGCACTAAGTAAGAGTACTTGGAGACGATCCCTTTTTCTCTTTTCTTTATGAGGGCGAAGAAAGTCAACTACCGTAATGGGTTTTTTTCTCCTTGCTAGTTTTGTAAAACCTAAAGCATAAATTTTAAGTTTTTTAATTTCCTCAGTCTCTAAGTCTTTTTTTACTCCTAGAGCAAAATAAGTATTTGGAATGGGAAATAATTCTATCTCTTTTTTACTTAAGTTCACTAATCCTTGTGCTCTTTTAGTATTAATTTTATGTAGGTATTTATCAGTCAGGGTTTCATTTTTTGAAAATAGGTTAAGAAAAATTGACGAAAGCATGGTTTGACTTCTGAGTAGGTAAAAAACGGCATCTTTCAGTTGCTCCTCAGAGAGCTTAGAAGTTGTAAAAGGCGAATTTTGATTATGATCTAATGCCTCTAATACCAAAATGAGGGCTTGTGCATGACGATGGAGATAAAGGAGTTCGATAAAGTCGAAGACGCGTTCAAGCATGGCCATAGTTGCTTGAGGTGGTCCATAAATAGGAATTGCGCTTAACCCGCTTTTAATACTCATGGTGATTAGAGCCCAAGATGCTGCTCTTTGAAGTGATGAGTTTTTTTTATGAAGATCAATTACTTTGATAGGGCGCGCAAGTTTTTTAAATTCTTCATGATGGATTTTATAGGTGCCATCTGCTTGAAGATCAAATTCAATGTCTTCAATGACTTTATCTACATAAGTAGGCTCTGACAAAGTTGGAAAATTGACGTTTGGATAAGTAGTGACAGAGTTAATTTCAAGTGAGAGTGGGATCCCTTCATTTTTAGATAAATAGTGTGTGGATTTGCCAAAGGTTAACAAAGCTTGACTTACTGTGGGATGATCTTTTGCCATCTCAGACCAATTAAAATCTCGAAAAGATACTCGTAAAGGGGATGGTCCCAAGAGGTCTGGCTGTTTTCCTGACTTCCAAATTATATTTTTATTTTTCCAAAAATCTCCCGAGATGTGAATTTGTGTGGATTCAAGTTCTTCCCGTTGCTCAGGTGTAAGATGAAAATCCAGATTATTTTTAATGCTTTTCTTTATTTTTTGTTTATTGATGATCTTGTTTAAATGAGCCAAATTTAAGTCACTAATGCCAACACTCCCTAGAATTAAAAGTTTCCAGAAATGTGAAAAAAAATAAGTAGAAAAGGTTTTATCATAGATAGCGAATGGGATTAGTTTACCACTATTATCTAGTCCGTATCCTAATACATATTGATTGGAGAGATCTTCCCATTTGACTATTTCTTCTAGTTTTGTTCCATAGTTTGAGTCAGATGAATATCGTTCAATAAAACCAGGCGCAGGGTTAACGTCTTCTGATTCAGTATTTTCTTCCCCAAAAACAGCAGAATAAGGTAAAAGAAGGATACCAGCTATTAGATAGGTTAAAGTTAAAAATTTTGAAGATATTCTCATAATTATGCGCTACTTTTTATTGTAAATATATTGGAGGACCTTCCTCTTCTTTAGAGAAGACGTCATTTTCTCCATTTTTTAAAATCAGTTCTTCAACGTTTTTTACGAAAAAGTTCAGCCTTTCTTTAAAGAGTTTAAGTCTAATTGAATTGAGGAGTGGGCTTAACTCTCTATCTACTAGGGCGTGATCTTGTGCGAGTATTTTTATGTTTTGATAGATAGTTCGGGTTGGTATCATTTTTTTAATTTGTTCATGTGATAAAGAGTGAAAATGGTAACAAAGGAATGTCCATCCATGGTCGATTAGGATGACTTGACCATCATCTTGGAAGAGATAATTATCAACGTTTCTATCGTGATTATCAATGAGCCAGTCAAACAATAGAGCATTTCGATGTAATAGGGCTCTTCCAGATGGAGAACTCCAATGTCCAGATTGAATGGGTTTGTTAATATCAACTTCGTTCATAATTCGGGCCGTAGATGCTTGATCTATAAAAAGTTGTAAAGAACCTACACCATCAGCTAAATCCACCTTCTTTGTCAGAGGAACTAAGTTAAGATTAATGAGTCGATCAATTTTATATGCTGCAATCTCTTTCCGATAATCTCCTCCAAGTGAATCCATCAAGTCCTGATATTTATGATCGACCCAATCAAAGAGTCCTTGATGATATCGTTTATGATCTCTTGGTTTAGGTTTATAAACGCCTTTGGCAAAGTGAGGATAGAAAATGAGTTTTGTGGTAGTAATCCCACCTCCCAATAGGGTGGATTTTTCAACTTGATCATCAGCTAGGATATTGTGATTAATCCAATTTTCTAGAGCTTGGGCTTTGTCTGTGAGTGCTAATTCTCTTAATCTCCACATTGCCCTTTGTAATTGGTTTTGGGTTAGAAATCGGATTGTTTCGATGTCAGTTATATTGAGTGCTTCAATCAAAGAAAATATTTCTTCAGAAGCAAAGATTTGAGAAATATTACTTGAATGAAACCATTGTTCTATTGATTGATTACAAGAGTTAACTAACTCGATGTTTTTAGGTTCAAGTTTGAGTCTTTCTTCCTTTTCAGCGGTTTCTTCTATATCCAGCGATTTCATGATGAGAGGGTTTTCTTTAAGAAGCTTTTGAAAGTCATTCCTGAGTTCTTTTGTTATTTCTTCAACAGCTAAGATGAGGTCTACAAAGTGAATTTCGAAAAAGTTTCCCTCAATTCGATTCAACATTGTTTTTGTGAAGAGTATCTTTCCAGGAAATGATCGAGCATGTTTTAGGTAAGTCTTTTTATAGTGTTGATTCATTTCAGATAGATTGGGCTGTGAAAGGATATTCTGGAGTTGATGATTGTAATCCTGAGCTGAATGGATAGAGGTATCCAAAGTGTTTTCTTTAAAAAGCGTAGATGTGATTTCATTATTTATTGCTGCACGAGTCACTGAATATTTTTGACGTATTTCTATTATAGCTTGATTAAATAGGCCTAGGTACGTTGAGTTGTTTTGCTTTAAGTGAGGGAGTGGTTTAATTGCATCTATATTTTTCAAGTGGTTCTCAAAAAAAGATATGATCTTGTCTTTGTGCTCCTTGCATGTAGGCTTAAAGTCACTGTTTTGACAAAGATGGCGATAAAGCATGGTTCCTTTGGCTTTCCAGGTCGTAAGTTGCTCGTGATGGTAGGGATCAAAAGACTCTTGATTTTCTATGTACGTATTCACGTACTCAGTCATTAAATCTCTGAGAAGAGTTCTCTGATCAATGAATGATAAGGTTGGCCTGGATTGATAGCTGTTTTGACTGCCCTCCTTATTTTCGTTCGACCATAATTGTACAAAAGGATGAGAATCTATTAAGAAGCGATGCAGAGATAACTGATTTGCATCGATTTGATCAAGGCAGTGCCTAAAAAAGGTCCCCTTTTCGTAAGCAAAAGCATCTTGGTTTCCAATGAATTGAATAAAGATTATAAAAAATGTTAGAAAAAATGGAACTCTGTTGCGAGTTGAATTTAACCCCATAGATCCCCCCAGAGACTATTGAATAGAATTTCTTTCTCGGCGCGTCACACACACCCCGCGCGCTACATACTTCTTTTTAAGAAAAATGTGAATCTTTTTTTATGAGTTTAGCTATGATGCGGCGCACATCGTCTGATGAGAATCATTTCCATTTCTTCAAGAGTTTCGATTAGTTTGTGCACTAGCTTAAAACTATAGTAAACTTTTAATAGTGCGCGCAATGAAAAGAGAATTGAATAAGTTCCCATGGACCAAGGGGTTGGGTGCCGTTTCGCGTACTTTTTATGTTTTATTGTGTCTGGGGATTGCGTTCTCGGTGGTTCTATTTCTACCTGTTATCTCTCGAGATGGCTTTACTTGGGCAGGTGATTCAGGAATAGAATCAGTTGGAGATTGGGTCGTTATTGAAGGAGTGAATCACGATGAGCAGGATACAAGGCTGAGGTGGTGGTCGGAAACCGCTCCTGTTGAAGTTCATGAAGAAAATGGAGAAAAAAAGTCGACAGCTACACTCACTGGAAACTACTCTGGATCGTTTAATCAAATTTCAATCAATTTACAAGCTGTCAGTATAAATGATAATGGCGATTTTACTGTTACATTGCCTATTACTGAAGACACTACAATTCTTGATTTTAGAGTCGAAGCTGATGGGCAAATTATAGAGGAGCATTCATATACCTTGAGAAAAGTAAATGCCCCTGAAGCAATCTCTGGAGGTTCAGACGGTACTCATTATCTCAGTTTTCAATATGGCCTCAGTGGAGTTTCATACACCGAGACTGATCTTCCCAATGCTAAAGAGATAGCTACAGTTTTTAGAGGGGAATATGGGTATTATTTTCCTTCCAGAAAATGGGATATGAATATGAGTGGTTATTATAACGTCTTGCCTTTATTTACGGTTAAAAACGATAATATTTCGGATATTCGATATATGGGGTTTGGCCTTCGTATAGGTTATACATTGTTTGCGGATTCGGATGTGGAATTCCGATTATTACTCGGACTATCTTATCTTACGATGGTTGCTAGTGAAGGTGTTGTGGGAACCAAAAATATGTATGGACCCATGGTCGGAATGGCAGGTGAACTACAGTTAGGAGATGATGTAAAAATGCATACTTATTTGAAATTTTCTCCTCTTTCTAGTAATGGTCTCAGTTTTTTAGCGAATGGTATCAGTCTCATTTCAGGATCTTTTGAGATCAAAGGTGGTGGCTCCTTTTCCTGGCCATTAGGTAATACGTGGAGATATCATTTAGTGGGCGAGTTATCGCAAGTAACAGTAAGAAGCGCTACTGATTTGTTTTCTAATACGCGTTATGGTGTTATTGGGGTAGGTCTAAGTTGGTGATGAGCTGAGGATGGGGACACTCATTTGATAGAAAGGGAATTATGCTATTACCTAGCGCTTATGAGGTTAACTTTGATGGGTTGATCGGACCTACTCATAATTATTCGGGGCTCTCGTTTGGTAATGTGGCCTCAACAGGTCATCGAGCGTTGGTTTCAAATCCTCAAGAAGCGGCTTTGCAAGGTTTGCGTAAAATGAAATATTTAGCAGATCTAGGTTTGAAGCAAGCACTTCTTCCTCCTCACGAGCGGCCACATTTATCTACTTTGCGAAATTTAGGATTTGAAGGTTCAGATCAGGCCATTATAGAAAAGGCTGCTCGAAGTGCACCCGAACTCTTTCTCGCATGCTGCTCGGCTTCAAGCATGTGGACAGCTAATGCAGCTACGGTTGCTCCAAGCGCAGATACCATTGATGGAAAAGTTCATTTCACTCCGGCAAATTTGATCAATAAATTTCACCGATCAATTGAACATTCAATGACAAGTCGAATTTTGCAAACGGTTTTTTCAGATGCTCATTATTTTACTCATCACTCTGCGCTTCCATCTAGCTCCTATTTTGGTGATGAAGGAGGCGCGAATCACTCACGATTTTGCACAGAGTATGGAAGGCCTGGTTTGCATCTTTTTGTATACGGAAAAACTGCCTTTGGACCTTCAAGTAAGGAGGCGAGTCATTACCCTGCACGACAAACTTTCGAAGCATCTCAAGCAATCATGCGTCTGCACAAGCTAGATGCTAAAAATGTTATTTTTGCTCAACAGAGTCCAGATGCAATTGATGCGGGAGTATTTCATAATGATGTTGCTTCAGTAGGTAATAGGGACGTTTTTTTCTGCCATGAAAATGCATTTTCATTACAAAGCGAAGTCCTCAGTGAACTCCATGAAAAATTCAAACAGGTTTCTGAAGGGAAAGTACTGACAGTGATCCAGGTCCCAGCTTCAGAAGTGAGTTTAAAAGATGCTGTAGCTTCTTACCTATTCAATACTCAGATCGTTCAGCCTCCGGGTAAGAGTAAAATGACACTCATTGCGCCTGTGGAATGTCAGGAGGTACGCTCAGTAAAGCTATACCTAGATCAACTTCTTCAAGACTCAACTTCGCCGATCGATGAGATTCAATATTTTGATTTGCGACAAAGTATGCGAAATGGGGGAGGCCCCGCCTGTTTGCGGTTAAGAATTACGCTCACTCAAGAGGAACTTAGGGCGTCTAATTCTAAAGTTTATCTCGATGAGGGCCTTTATTTAAAGTTAACTCAGTGGGTTAAAAAGCACTATCGAGATCGGATAACAATTAATGAA
The DNA here is from genome assembly GCA_963758495.1 of Oligoflexia bacterium. GTDB lineage: Bacteria > Bdellovibrionota > UBA1018 > UBA1018 > UBA1018 > CAVWVI01. The sequence continues at coordinate 692,264 of CAVWVI010000003.1, read as the reverse complement.
CTTTCAGACCCACAGCTTCTACAGGAAAATCGGACTGCTTTAGACGAACTTACTAAAATCCTTCAATTGGGTTCAATTTATCCTTTCCAGTAAAGGTAATTAATAGGAAACCCTTAGAGGGTTGAGTGGGCTCTTATTCTTCATATTTGTTACTGATATTTTTGACAGTATTGAATTCTTATGAGAGAAAAAACGATTTCATCTACATTTTGAAAACGGGGGTATTTCTAGAAGGTGTCTAAACGAACGTCTGATTACAAGCAAATCATTCAATTTGGAATGAGAAATTTTCCAAGGCAACCACTAGCTGGAGGTAAGGAAAATGTCATCTCCATAGAGTCTTTTAGTGGATACGGTCTGTTTGAAATTTAATGCAATATTTAATAGGGGGGATTCAACATGGGAAAACTAGGAAGATATAAGTTTGTATATTGGGCCATATTTTTTCTTTTTGGAAAAATATCCTGGGCTGTGCCCATTGGTATAGTGGATTCTGGAACAGATGTTAAACATATAGATTTTTCTGGAAAAATATGGAGTAATCCCGGAGGACTTAAAGGGGATGAGTTTAAAGATGATATTAACGGATGGAATTTTTCAGAAAATAATAATCAAGTAATAGATTATAGCTATTTAGGAAAATTTTCTTCGGATGTAAAAAAGTTTTTTGATATTCAAATCAAACTAATGACGGCAAAAGCAACAGAAAGTGATAAAAAATGGATTATAGATAAGCAGGAAGATCACCCCTTTCTTGAAGAGGTTGAAACATTTGGTAATTTTATCCATGGAACTCACGTTGCTGGAATTGCGTCAAACAATGCTGATGATGCTAGAATAATGGCCGCAAAAATTATTCCAACTGAGGTGAAAGACCCTGCGCCGTCTATTTTAGTTTCTTTAATGCCTTATTTAAGTCTATCGAATTCGACAAGAGATGTGAATTCTGGGGATCATTTAATTTTGGAGGGGTTTTTATCAGAAGTTGTTGATCAGCAGGTAAAGTTATTGATTACGGTGGGACAATATTTAGCATCTACAGAGATGAAAGTTGCTAACTGTTCTTTTGGTACAAGTATGGACCAAGCACAATCAATCATTGCTCAAGCGGGTAAAATTGTTTTTGGGCACGAACTTACGGATTCAGAAATTGATAAATATTCCAAATTTTTCATGCTTAAATTAATCGAAAAAGGAGCAGATTTCGTAAAGGTGGCACCTCACTCCTTGTTTGTTTTAGCCGCTGGAAATGAAGGTACTAATAATGACCAGTCCCCCGTATTTCCAGCAAATTTAAAATTAGAAAATACAATTTCAGTAGCTGCAACTCGAGGTTATGAAAGTTTGGCATCTTTTTCAAATTATGGAGAGAAAAATGTCGAAATTGCTGCTCCAGGTGTAGGTATTGTCTCGTCCATACCAGGAGGAGACCATCTCGCATTAAGTGGTACGAGTCAGGCAGCTCCATTTATAACCAAGATTGCTGGAAAAATTATGGATTCTAATCCGAAGCTTAATTTTATTGAAATCAAGCAGATATTAATGGGAACAGTGGATAAAAAGAAATTTCTAGAAGGCAAAGTACAATCAGGAGGCATCGCTAATGAGGAACGAGCGATTCGTGCGGCGGTGCTTTCAACTGAACTTACCTTAGATGAGGCAATTCGACAGGCTTGTCAGGAAGTTATGGATGTAAGGATTGCCAAGTTTCGTGCTGAAGTGAGAAGAGATGGACGGGCAATTCCTCTTCCTTCATTATTTGACATTCGAATCAAGCCTTAATCTAAGACTTTTAAGTTTTGAGCGGAGTGTGAATGGCTAAAGATTTACTTGATCTTCATGGTTTTAAAGGCGAACAAATTATTGAGGTTGTTGATCGCTTTATTTTAAGTGTGAATAGTAAAGGCTTGAAGCAAGCTCGTATCATGACCGGAAAAGGAACTGGAATCGTTAGAAAGCTCGTCATTCAATACCTTAAACAGGCTCACTATCCATGGGCTTATGAAAAGTTATCTAATGGAAAAGATAATGAAGGTGTCCTTGTTGTCTTCCTAGATTAGTAAAAGAAGTGGAGTTGCATGTGAAATTTAAGTGGAGAGGAATGTCTGAAGATGGTGAAACAGTTATTTTAAGGAAATTTTCTGGACAATTTATATCGCCTGATTATGCAAGTCAGGAGTGGATTAAAAACCATCAAGAATTAGTAAAGACTGGTGTTGTAGTTGATGTTGAAACCACTGGATTAGATAAAAGTGTAGACACAGTTATTGAAATTGGCTTACGTAGATTTTTATTCAATAACCAAAATGGTCATATTTTAAAAATTGAAGAGGCCTATAGTCAATTACAAGATCCTGGAAAGCCATTAAGCAAAGAAATTTCTAATTTAACTGGTCTTACTGATGAAGTCCTTCGAGGGAAGATCATTGATTGGAGGCTGGTGGAAAGGGCACTTTTAGATGTAGAAGTGATTATTGCACATAATGCAGCATTTGATCGGCCTTTTATTGAACAACACGTGAAGAGTTCTGTTGGAAAATTATGGGCCTGTTCTTTACGCCAAATTGATTGGAATCAAAAAGGATTTTTTAGTCATAAATTGGAAGGCCTTTCTATTTGTCATGGTTTTTTTATAGATTCTCATCGTGCTCTCAATGATGCGGAAGCCTTACTTCATCTTTTAAGTATGGGGGATGAGTGCACGACATATCTATATGAGCTGCTCCAAGCTGCTCGGCGCCCATTTTCTAAAATAATTGCAAGCGGTTCACCATTTGAATCTAAAGATTTATTACGTACACGTGGATATCGTTGGGATACGCTGAATAGAGTTTGGCGAAAGGTCCTTTTTCAAGATCAAGTCCCAGAAGAAGTTTTGTGGTTGGAGTCGAAAGTCTATTGTGGACGGTTTTTAGGCAAAATTGAAGAGATCCCAATTGAAGATAATTTTAAATGAATGAAGAGTTAATTAAATCCATTCCCAGTGTAGTTTTTATAAGTGAGTGCGATTAAATTTTGACGGGTTTTATATTTAATTAAAATTATTATGCTAAGAAATGTATTTTTATAAAATACAAGTATATGATAAAAATAGCATGCGTAGAAAGTCAAATAAATATGAACTATTTGAAATTAAAGATCTTTTCATAGTTTGGATGCCTTTTTTTGTGATAGCCTCCTGTCTTCTTTTTAATTGCAAGCAGTCCACAACTGATACCTCCTCATCCTCCTCTGCTGCGGTGGGATCTGGAAATGGGTTTTCATTTTCATCCTCTGATTTTTTTGTAAATATTATACCTCCTACTAATACCACCATGCTTTCTCATCTTGATGGGGATTGGGCCTCTTCTTGTAAGGTAGCGGCAGGTAGTACTAATCAAGATGTTTATTGCATCGTCGAGGGTGCTGAGCTCGATCTTTTTGCCATTGATCTTCCTATTAATTATAACTTTCCTGGTGATATGTGCGCGTTTGCTGAAGTAATTCCTTATTATTATTATCAATATCTGCCAGGAGTAGGACCTTCAAATATTAATTTATTTCAAACAAATGGTGTATTAGATCCCTCGATTCCAGCTACATATTCAAGTGATGGAAGTATTCCACTTGCAATCGTATCGCCTTCAGTTACGTCGTCTCCCATTCCCGCACTGCAAACATCTGTGAACTTTAAGGCGGGAGTACCTACTTGTAGCACGGATTATACAAATGCAAACTATCCTGTTACTGGCCCGAACTGCTGCTCAGGGGCTTATACAGTTACGACTACAAATAATGTTACGGTTTCTGTCAATGTGTCAGTGAATGTTCCTATTGCATCTCCTACGCCTACAATGAGTCCCTCTCCATCTCCTTCTCCATCTCCTTCTCCTGTAGTTACTCAGGAAAATGCAAATTGGGGAGGGAAGGACTCGAACTGTTTGGCGGGTCCTGCTGTTGCTTCTCAAACCAAGGACATACAAGGTTATCCAAGAGCGAGCCTAACATTCTTGCAAGGAAATACTTTAAATAATCAATATGTGGTGAAAAATAGTGCGGGTCAGGGCTATCAATCCAATGTCTATGTGGCAAATTATTTTAATTCTTCGCCTGGTTATTTAGCAGTAAATGCACCCTTGGCAACACAGTGGCCTTACAAGATTGGTGCGGTAGTCGCTCGACCTACACAACGGAGTTACGAGTTTAGGTGTCTGGACGATGCCGGAGAGATTATAAATAGAATTAGTATTTTTGTTAGGGCGTGGAGTACGGTGTCACAATTTGACAGTTTATATAATAATCTTAATCCAGCAACTCAACCTACTGGAAATCCAAGTCTAAATACTCCGCAGGCTATTCCATTTAATTTTCATTTACAGTTAGATTACCCAACCTTTTATGGTGGATCAAATTTTACCCGACCGCCTCTTTCTCCATTGCCTGCGTTAAACTTTTATTCTTATCCTGGAATCAATAACTGATAATTATATATCCTTAGAAAGCCAGCGACCTTCAATGTTAACTGCTTTGCATACCGGACAACGAGGCGTACGTTGAGGTTTGCATGGACTACAAAATTGGTCCGTATGATTCTGATCGCTGATTTAATTAGGAACAGCAAATGCAAAATTCAAGTGCGAAAAACTTGAAGTGGAGGAAAAATTTTATGCGAATATTAATGAAAAGCGTTTTCTTGGTCGCTTCCGTGGTGAGCATGACGGCCATGGCAGAGGAAGGCGTTACCCCTTCATCAACTGCCGAGCAGGCACAGTTAACGAAAGGAGTATTTGATCAAAATTTTGTCGTTACTCCTCGATTAGGGATCTTAGGTTATGGAGATAGTAATCAAAATTACACGAGTCGTGCATTGGCAGGGTTTAATTTAGATTATAATCTTACAAACTTAATGAGTATGCCTACAAATTGGGTTCTTGGACTTGAAACGGCCTTTTTATATACCCATACGGGTTCAGCGGGATCAAATTTTTTCGGAACGAACTCTGTAACTGAAACTATCCCAGGGGCGAATTCCTTTATGGTTCCGCTGACTGCGGCCTTAGGATATAAGCCTACAGATAAAACACTTGTTTCGCTCAATCTAGGACCCTCCCTCTTTTATCGCTCAATTGGACAATCAATGTATTTTGGGCGAGCTGGGGATACAAGTTCAGGAAGTGCAGTAGATTTTTTTCCAGATCTTGGGTTAAGTGCGGGGTGGGCTGTAAGTCCTAACGTGGGGTTATCCTTGCGAGGTGACCTTATTCCGACACCAGGTCAAGATATGTTTATGGCAACCGTGGGTGCAACTTTTGGAATTGTTTAACGGTTGACGCTTTTGAACGATGAGCTTGAGGGAATAGATATTAAGCTCGAATATGGACTAAAATAGTTCTGTGTTCATATTTCCAAATTAAAATATTGAAATTAAGTTGTGTTGTTTTGGATGACATGAAATGAGGTGGTAATAGGTATAGAATTTCATTAGCCCATTGCGCGAGATATTATGTATTGTGAAATCACCCGTGGTATTCGAGTCGATGTTATTCCTAGTTTTGTGCCAGAGCAATCTAAGCCAGAACTGAGCTTCTACTTATTTGCATATACAATTAAGATTACAAATCTGAGTGACGTTTCAGTCCAGCTGGTGAGTCGTCATTGGATTGTTACAGATGGAAATGGCAAAGTACATCAAGTTAAAGGCACTGGAGTTATCGGGAAGCAACCTAAATTGATTTTAGGTCAAAGTTTTGAATATTCTAGTTTTTGTCCTCTTCCCACCCCGACAGGAAGTATGAGAGGGGCATACCAAATGATAAACCAGAATCAAGAAGAGTTTAATATAAAAATTCCTCTGTTTTTTCTTAGGGACATGAGAAAGCTTAATTAAGAATTATTGTATCTATGTAAGTAGTTCCTTTAGTGCTTACGGATCTATGAAAATAATATTTTCCTTATGGATCAAAGGAACTCCTGCCTTTTCGCAGGAGTTCCCTAAATAAACTTCAGGTGTACAGATGATCATAAGGATTCACTGAGTCCTTTTTGATCTGTGGCTCAAAGTTTTTATTCCATTTAAGGTCTATTGTTGTACCTGGTTCAAAATCGGTATTGATAATTGCATCCGAAATATATTCTTCTATTTCAAGCATGATTCTCCTTGCATCTTGAAAGTTGCAAGTTTTTTGATACTGGTCACTCATTTTTTTAATAAATGATTCCTTATTGTCTAAATGGAAAGTGACTCCTTGTTTTTTACCTTCTCTGGCTAATGTATTTTCAAGGAATTTTGTAATCGCCAAAGTAAATTCCTTCTCATCTGGGTTTGAGACAGGTGCGATATACTGAATACGGGAGACAATTGCTTCAGATATTCCTCCGGAAATCAGTTTATCAGTAATATTTGCGTCTAGTTGCTTATCTTTAATCCATTGACTTGCTGCATTTGTAGTCAGAATGAAAAGTGCTTTGCTAGTATTTACTTCTCGGCTTACTGTCTTTTCATTAGAAACTTTTTCAACTACAATAAATTTCCCAGTTTGAAGCATCGACAAGGCAGCATCCTGTAAGCTGATATGAGCCTTTTCAAGATTATTCAAAATAATGACTCTGAAAGGACTTTTCAAAAGGTCCACGTAAATTTCTCTTCGAAATTGATCCATGCTTCCGGGAGGGTATTTCGTCATTTCAATAATAGTTTTTTCGTAGCCCATAAGATTAGCCGAAACTTCTGCTAATTTCCGCTTACCTACACTTGGAGGTCCTACTAAAAGAACACTATTAATTTGCTCTGAATCACCTACTCCAGTAAGTTTTCTCTTCCAAACTGAAATAATAGCCTTTTTAGCGGCTTCCTGTCCAATAAGGTGCTCTTCGAGGCCTTGGGTTAGGTTTAAAAATCTGGCACGGACAAGAGATCTAGAAAAATGAGAAGGATCAATTTTATATTTAGTAATTGCAGCTTCATGGAGGGTCTGAGCCGTGATTCGTTGATCCTTAGATCTTTTCTGAAAAGTGAGTCCAGCGGCTACTTTTAATAAATTTACCGCAGCTCGAGGTTGAGAAAGGAGTAGATCTAAGTCATTAGACAACTCAATTGCTTGCTTAACAATAGTCTGATCTGCGACTACGTTATATTTATTTTCTATATTTCCTTTGATCAAGGCTTCAAGCTCATCTCCAATTGGAGGAGTGAGTTTAATTTGTTCGAACCGTTCCATAAATGCGGGATCACTGGAGAAAGTATTTATGAATTCATGTTCAGTATCTGTACCTATAATCAGCATCGATCCGGTTTCAATAGGCTCTTTAATGTATTGAGTAATATCATTGGATTGATGGGAGCTCGTTCCGATTCCTGCTGTGGAATGAATTTCGTCGATGAAATAAATACATCCTAATTCCTTTGCAGCTTCGATGAGTATGCTCAGCTTTTGTTGAATCGTACCCGCAAATTGTGTTCCACTTGCTAATTTTGCCATCTCAATTTGGAAAATTTTTGTTGTGCGTGGAACCCCTTTTACTTTTCCTTGACTTACTTCACGAGCAAAGGCTTTTACTGCACTCGTTTTTCCAATGCCTGGTTTTCCAAGTATGACCGCACTTTTGTTAGATATGATTGCTAACGCAATGGATTCAATGATAGAAGGATCGGCCTTTTCTTTATAGTTTTTAGAATGAGCGACCAACTCTGGATAATTTTTCATTTCATCGACAACATTAATGGGTTGTTGATTCTTGTCAAAAACCACTCCACCTTTAACGAGTTGACTTATTTTTCTTTGTTCTGCGTCAAATTCACGTAAATCTAATTCAAATGGAGGAGAATCCAACTTAAAATTCATACGAAAGCTCGTGCCTTCGCGATTTTTTAGTAGCTCCGATGATTTTTTTTCAGGGGTATGGGTGGAGAATGTTAAAATTCCGTCCTTAATGCTATAGGGTAATCCTGAGTTGGGTAAAAAAGACAATGGTTTTGAATCGATCTTGATGGTGCTGTTATCGCTGAGTCGAATGAGTGAAGTACCATTTTGTAATTCGCCTGCGTATTCGCAGGAATGCAACCAAAAAATATCCTGTTGTTCAGTGATTGGCCAATTTACACATAAATTGCTCAGTGTCACTTGAGCTTCAACGTCTTGTATAGAGAGCACTGAGTCCTGAATATGTTCATTTATTATTGGATGAAATGTAGAATCGAGTGGGGTGCAATTTAAATCGCTCTGACGGTACAAAAATGTTGTTGCCGTGCCCTCTTTTGATAAATGGCTTTCGATAGAATATTGATTACCATTATGGTCAAATGATTTAACTACGAACTTTTCCCACATTTCTTCATATACTGCTTTATTGCTGCAAGGTAATCGGATCGTTCCATCTTGAAAAATAACTTTTCTTGTTCCGCTATCTTGGAACCACGTGAACGTAGAATTCGAATCAGTGGATATTCTCGCAGAATTTGTCGTCGGATAGGGAGTTGTTATTTGAAAAGACTCCCAATGCAAACGGTCTTGATTAGTCTCAAAATAAGTCAACCCTCTTCCTTGGTGAAGTAGAGGATTATTTTGTTGTTCATTAGATGGAGTTACAAACTCAACGCGATAGTCACTCGGATGATTTTTCTCATCGATAACGTAAACGACGGATGCTCCATTAGAAAACTCGAATGTTCGTCTCAATTCGGCAAAGCTATTTGAAATCGAGCTATAGACTGAAGCGATAAAACAGAAAATAAATAAACATTGATATAATGAATTAGGTAAAATCATAATGTCCCCTCTCCCTCTTTTCCAGAGGCAAACTGAATCAAAGAGGTGTCTTATAGGATCTTTTGCACCTTGTCAAACTTGAGTTAGTTTATTTATTTTTTTAAAATATCCACTTTAAATAACTACTGATCCATTGAGAGGCTCGATGTTTTAACCGTTGATGATGTAGCTTTGCTTTATCGATGACTTGTCCGTGTAATGAGATGCTATTCTGAAAAACTTTATTCATTCTTGAAGCAAAATCTGAGCTTTCTATTTCGAAACTCATTTCATCAAGGGTTGCTGTGCTAGAATAGGAGAGGTTGTGAGATCCAAAGATTACGCTATCTTCATGACCATTGGCCTGACTTGGATCTTGTTCAATGATAATCAATTTTCGATGAAGATATGTTGGGTCATCTGGGACTTTATTGTCTGCAAGAAGAAATCCCTTTGAATGATCAAATCCCCAAAGTAGGTCATCTAAATCTTTCAGACCAGCGTACCAGCCAATTGCTAGAGACATGATATTTTTGTGAGATTTCTTTGAGTTCGTAAAAACTTCCAGTTGAAAGTCTTGTCCTAACTGTGAAGAAAGCCGAAGTTTAGATAAAATCGCATTTTTTAAATTTGGATGAAGAGAAACTGAAAGGGTATGGAATTTGAAGGTTTTGGCTGTTTTTAGGAGTGCGATTGATTCTTCAACTACTGGATCGTGGAGTAGCTTAATTCTGCTGTCTAAATCGTAATCACTGGGTTTGGCTTTCTTGTTTTGAACTTCTGGCAAGTTACGCATCTGATCTAAAAAGTCGTAGTGAAGAACACGGGCTCGATATTCTCTTCCATTGGAAGCAGGTTTAAGAAGCCACTGAGTGAGGAATTTCAGTTCAGTAATCTGATTTGGGTTAAGAGGGAGGGTTAATGTATTTTCTGGAATTGAAATATTTTTTAAGTCGCCACTGAAGTTTGGAGTCTGTTTAGGGAGCTGAGTTTTGTATGGATTTTCTCTGATAATTGAACTCCAGAGGTGTTCGAACGCTACTTTACTTTGAGTCACTAGAGGGCCTTTAAAAACAAAGCCTGTATCCAGCCAGTGTAAGTATTGTTCTCCTTGACCTCGCCCGGTGGTGACTGCCCAATTATTATCAATAACCATAAGCTTTTCATGGGTTGCATCCATGAATTTCCATCCGTGGTGTTTCATGACATTGCCACCCACAAAGTTATACTGAAAATTGATAGCTTCAGAAGCGATTTTTTTCAGGTAAGTAGGGACAATTCCTTCGGGGTCCTTGATTGTCGATATAAGGCAAGTCATAGCAAATCGGATTTTAACACCCTTTAGGGCGGCTTCTTCAAGAGCTTCAAGGATCGGGATGCCTATTTCATTGTCTGAACGTTGGTCAAAGGTTATCAAGTCAATACTGTTTTTGGCTTGGCGTATCATTTGGATCCGAAGCTGAGCTTCTACACTTGGATCTTCGATGACTTGAATATCATCACGCCCCATGAGCACCCAATCGTATATTTGAGCTGATGAAGTTGAAATCAGTATAAAAAAAACAATAACAATATGCGCTAGAGTATGCCGTAGATTCATTTATCAATTCCCCCCTTGCTAGCAACATACAATATGTATCATCGAGTTTCATACCGGTTAAGTTGTAGCGACGCAAGAGATGAAATAAAAATTATTCACTAATGATATTCGTTTAGGCTAAAAAATATTTATTTCGTGCTCGAGTATTTTAAAAATTTATATTAGTATTAAATAATAATATAAATTATCAATAAGGATGTTGAGTGAAGCTGAGTTGAAAACTCAGCTCATTGCGGCGGCTTACTTTAAAACAGATCTTACTTGTCAGATTTTACTAGTCATTTTTCGTTCGATAACGAGCGGCCAAATTCTTTTTAAATATTATTACATAAATAATAAATATATCCGATAAACATTATGAATTGTTACTGGAGTAATTGAGTAAGATATTACTTTACGAATAAACTAACTTGATATCTGGAGGTAGTATGCGACCGGCTTATATTAAAAAATCATTACTAGTTTCCTCATTGATTGCTGTTTTGTTGATATTTTACTGGAATTATTCTATTAGTCATAAACTTCATAAGTCAGAGACTTCGACTAAAAATTCTATAAGTAATTTAAATGAATATAAGCAATTAAAAATTGATAAAAATATAAAAAACATTTCTAATGATCAAAGAACTGATTTCTCGGTGCAATCTACTATTTCGCAAGATGTTAATATTAAAGAAAATGCTAAAAAAGATATTAATGAAGTGGCATTAAAAGGGTGTTTTATGAATACTTATTTTCATAAAAAAATGCAATCGCATGCAGATGGAGAAGCATGTTTGGCACACAGTAATGTAATCTCTTTAAAAACTTTAAATCAATCTTTGGGTTCCGTTGAAAAGATTAATTCAGAATCGATTTGTATAGCTGTTAATGGAGCTATCGTTAAATTTACAAAAATTCATGGAAAAGAGGATGAAGTTATCTTTGGGCCAGTTGCAGGTCCAAACTCAAAAGTAACCGCTCGATTTTGTCTGGGAAAATCGAATTATATAGGTAAGTGTGTAATAAAAAAAGATGAATTTATGAATGCTTTGGGAGTTGATGAAGAAGGCTCAAAATCGACCATTGGTTGGGACGGAGAAAGGGAGGGTTCAAAAGAGGATGCAGAGCTAGATTCTGAAATGCATACTTTAGATAAATACAAAGAGGGAGCAAGTCCTAAGAATATTATTTTCGATGGGTGGATTACAGAAAGTACAGTGGCACTGAAACCACTGGTTTCTGGAAAAGAGGATTTATGACACTAAATAAAAATAATGTTAAAATTATAGGACCCATTCTAATCATATTAACGCTAATATTTTCCAAGTGTACAGGTCAAATTCCGGGTTCGTTTAGATTTTTACAACAGGATCAGACTTTTTCTAGCGCTCAGAGCGTAAATACTAAAATAGATTTACTCTGGGTTGTGGATAATTCATCAAGTATGGATGTTCACCAACAAAAACTTCGCAACGGATTTCATAATTTCACCACAAAGTATTTGCTACCCACTTGGGATATTCAAGTTGCTGTAATTACCACAGATACCTACTTAGCTAATCCCGCTTATTCAGGGTATTTGAGCAAGCAAATCTTAGGGTCGGTAGGTTACACTTCGAGTTATCTATCAAGTTTGAGTTGGCTGAGTTCATACCGAAATCCAGTTTGGGATTCTACCTTGGTTGATGATAGTACAGGAACGTTCGATTTTGGTCTTACTTATGGTGATCTAAATCCTCTCTGGGGTCCTGACTACGCTCTTTTAAAGCCGGGAATTCACGATGGACCCATTACCGCGCTTTGCTCTGAGGTCTTGCCGTATTTTTTGAAAGGCGTTACCCAATGTAATATTAGAGATAATTATGCAATCTACTCGGGTTCGGCAAACTGTGTTAATCCGAATGTGGGGAGTGGGCAGTCGAGTCTTTCTCAATGTATAAATACAGTAGAAAATGATACGGTAAGATCAGGAAGAGCAATTATTTCTACCATTCCTCCTGCAGGAGTTGCAGGGGATGCGGCATGGATTACCAAACTCAGTAATGATTTTATGGTGAATGCTGCGGTGGGAAGTTCTGGATCAGGTTCGGAAAGAGGATTAAGTTCACTTCTTCAATTTCTTTCAGATAATGAAACTAATCCTAGTACCACATTTTTTAGGCCAGGCTCACTTCGTGGAATTGTTTTTCTTTCTGATGAAGATGATCAGTCTCTTGTCATTCCTTCCTCGCTGCCTGCTGGATTTAGTCCAGATTGGGGTTACATGTGCGATCAGGCTACACTTTTGGCTAATAACGGAGCCAGTGCCCTCGTTAATGGTGCAAATGGACTTTGCTGTAATGTCCCGGCAAATAATTGCCGATTTGGGAGTTTGGGAACGAGCTGTTCATCGAAAACAGTAGACACCTATACCTACACATTGGGGGTTTGTGTCGATCAAACTAAACTCATTCCAGTTGCTACTGTTAAGCAACAACTTGACACTTTCTTCCAAACTCTAGATCAATCGAGTACAGGAAGTTCAAGTTACTTTACTGCGGTGATAACACCAACGACAGGAGCTTCGGTTCAAGCAATTCAAAATTCACGTGTTGCTATCGATAATACGGTGGGTACTGTGAAAATTAATGAAGCGGATCGAGGAGACCGTTATCTTCAGCTAGGTCAGTTAGTGGGAAACGGTTCGTTAACGCTCGATATCGGTGTTTCCGATTATTCGCCGGTATTAGATGCTATAGGGTTAAATATTATTCAAAAAATTAGCACTTTTACTTTAGCTCGTACGCCTACATCGACTGAAGAAATGATTGTCACTATTATTCATCAAGATGGAAGTACTACCGTCGTTCCAAGTAGTGACTTTGCAATTTCTGGCAATTCATTGGTGATTACAAATCAGGCATTTGTATTGAGTTTACTGTCCACGGATAAAGTGTCCATAAACTACCAACCAACAACAGGTTACTAAATTGAATAAGAGAGGAATGAATTATGAACGTATTTGAATTCTTAAAAAATGATTTGGCACATGTACTCCCTATTTTGATTATGGGGGCATTTGGTATTGCAATTATTCTAGAAAGGATCAAAGCATTGTATCAAAATTACCCAACTCCTAATTTAGATTCATTTATTAAACAGATATCTAGTTTTACAATGACAGGAAAAATGAATGACGCCGTAGTGCTTTGCGATCAGTACTCAACAAGTCTTATTCCAAAAGTAATTAAAACGGCTCTTGCCCGAGCACATATGCCCGAGACTGTGATTGAAGACGGTTTACAAATAGCGGTGAGTCACGCTACACAGGCAATTCAGAAACGTACCAGTTTTCTAGCGACGATTGCAAATGTTGCTACTTTATTAGGATTGTTCGGTACTATCCTCGGTTTGATACATTCATTCGAAGCAGTAGGACATGCAGACGCTCAACAGAAATCGGCGTTGCTATCTGCAGGAATTTCAACGGCAATGAATTCTACCATGCTTGGATTGGCTGTGGCAATTCCAAGTATGCTTGCCTATTCATTTTTAGTAAATCGTTCGAATACTTTAATAGCAGAGGTTGAAAATTCAGCTCTTAAAATAATGGATATCTTAAAACAAAGGTTTTATGCAGTTGATAAAAATGAAGAAGGTCAGGGGAGGAGCTTGTGAGTCAATTAAAAGAAAAAAATCAATTGACACAAGATTTTGAGCTTAACCTTGCGCCTATTGTAGATTGTTTTACAGTGTTGATTACATTCATGTTAGTTTCAGCATCGTTTATATCTATTGGAATTTTAGATGCTGGAGCTGGAGCCGGATCTACAGGTGCTCTTAATCAAGTGCCACCTGAAGTAATTCTTCAAGTCCAAATGCAAACACCCTTTGTATTTGAGCTTAAAGTGAGTGGAAAAGTAACTCAAACGATTCACTTAAGTGCTCAAAATGGGGCTTGGGATTATGAAGGTCTGGTTCGTGAAATTAGCGGAATTAAACAAAAATGGCCAAAGTTAGATTCCTTGATTCTTAATGCGACAGACGAAATCGAGTATGTTCACATAGTAGGATGTATGGAAAAACTTAAAAAAGTTATTCCAGGCGTGTTGTTGGCGGGGTTTTAATCTATGAGAAAAAAATTTAAAAACCGTAATTTAAGTGATGAAATGACATTACAGATTACTTCTCTCGCCGATATTTTTACAATTATACTCGTATTTTTACTTAAATCTTATGCAACTAGTGCAGTTAGCATTACGCCGACTAGTGGGATGAAGATTCCGGAAAGTCAATTTTTGGAACCACCAGTTGAGGCGCTAAAAGTAGAAATATCAGAAAATTATATTCAAGTTGAAAATAAGCCAGTAGTGAATCTTCATCATTTCAGATTTGACTCAGGGGAAATTCAGCCGAATTTAACTTCTAAGCTTATTACCCACGCATTGGAAATTGAAAAAAAACGCCAACAATATATTGCCCAATCAAATGCCAATGTGAAAGTGGATTCAAAAATATTGATCATTGCCGATCAGAAAGTGCCCTACATTACTCTTAAGTCAGTACTTGCCTCAGCGGCAATAAATGGGTTTACAGATTACAAGCTAGTAGCGGTGAATAAGGATTAAATTTGAGAGGAGATAAAGTTTAAGGAATAAATATGAAGGAATTAAATTCATCAAAATTAATAATAGTTTCGATTGGATGGCTTATTTTGATGAGAGCTATTCCACTTTCAGCCGATGTCATAGATCAAGGGGAAGATTGGGATCGACAGGTTGATCGAGCTGCATTGGAGTCACAAAATTTGGCAATTCAAAAATTAAGGAAACTGAGCAAGAAATATGAAAATTCAAAAGAAGAATCCAGCTTGCTTATGAGATTGGCGCAAGTGTATGATGAAAGCGCTTCAATTGAGTTTAGAATCACATACGCCAAGTCTCATCAAAAAAAGACTATTGTAAATTTAGATCGATATAATTCAATTCTTAATTATGAAATAAGTACATTAACACATCTCATCCATAGTTACCCAAATTTTGATTCAGTAGATTTAGCATTTTATATGCGTGGGAAGGCTTACGATGAATTAGGGAAAAAAGATGAAGCAAAAAGTGATTATTTAAATGTAGTAAAAAAATCAAACTCTTCCAGAATTATGCCGGCGTACATGGCTTTAGCCGATATGGCAATTGAAAAAAATCAACATGTAGAGGCAATTGCATATTTGAATGAAATAGAGAAATATCCAAAGACACCATTTTTTCCGTTTGCTCTTTACAAATTAGCTTGGTCATATTTCAATTTGAAAGATATTCAAAAGGCTCTTGCTCATATAGAGCGTCACATCAATTACTTTGATAATCTCAAAGAAACTCGGAAGTCACTTTCTGCATCAGATACCGCCATTCGAGAAAATAGTCTAATGGATGCTGTAGTTTTCTTTGTAGAAGGTAATGAACAAAATCCGGATTATTTTAAATTACCAAGCGCACTGAATTACTTTAGAAGTTTGGAAAAAGGGCCACTGCTAGGTCGGATGTCTGTTAGATTTGGAAAGCTATTACGATCTCATCGTCGAGATGATGAATTGATGAAGTGGAAAAATCAGCTCCTTGAAGAGGAAAAGCGTCGACCTGAAACTATTGAAGTAGTGATGAGCTTATTTGAACATCAAATGAATCAAGATCAATTTGAAAAAGCGATGCAAACTTCTGCAGATATTGTAGAGTTACATCGCGTTAACGATCAAGTAGTTAGGGAGAGTGATTCATATCGATTAGCTAGAAAGTTGTTGAGTGAAACAGCCATCGAAGTACAAGCACGGTTAGCAAAATCTGGAAATGCGACGCAAGTATCCTTATTGCTAAAGACATTGGGTACAATTTATGGGGTTTTTATTCATATAATGCCAGAAAGTGATCCCCTTGTTGCGCAAGCTCACTATAATTTAGCAGAGACTTTATTTAAATCAGGTGATTATCAATCCTCCACGCAGCACTATCTATGGGTTATTTCTAACTGGCATAAAGACAGCAATTTAAATAGTACAGATTTAAAGCTTAAGGCAATTGCAAGTCGTTATGAGGATCTCAGAAGTAGTAACTTGATTCCTAAGGTGCTAGTGCCGCAATTATATGATCAGGGGAAAGATCAAGACCTCATTAAAAAACTGTCGAAGTCCTCTTATGAATGGGTAACATGGATTGATTCGTTATCTCATGAGTTAACTGTATCGGGTGACAAGTTAGATAGTTTCTTATTCGAAGCAAATCGAGTCATTTATACTCATGCAAGTACGCGTTTGGCAAGTCAGCGTCTCGTCGAATTTGCTCTCAGTCGAAGTTCGTCTCAGTATGCAGTGCCGTCAGCTACTTTGGCAATTGATACCTATATTAAAAGTGAGATGTGGGATGAAGCATTTAAATTAACAATGCGACTCCTCGGAAAGAAGTGGGTTGATGCGACTTTTTCAGAGCGATTATCAGGAATTGCAGCCAATTCAGCATACAAGATTGCAGAGTTATTCTATCAAAAAAAGGACTATTTAAAAGCGATTGATCAAGCGAAAGTACTTCAACAAAAGTTTCAAGCGAGTGATAGAGCGTCAGACAGTCTTTTATTAACAGCCCAATCTTATCTTGCACTCCAGCAGAAGGATAGAGCAGGTAATTTTTTCTCTGAGTTAATTCAAAAATATCCTGGCTCTCACGGGCATGAAATAGCTCTTTTGAATCGAGCTCAAATATCCGAAGAGTCCTATGAGTTCAAACAAGCCATAGAAGACTATAAAAGGTATTTAGCTCTCACTCAAAAGTCTTCAAGTGTTAAAAATTTTGATGAAATACAGCGAAGAATTTATTTCCTTCAATGGATAGATGGAAGGTCAGATTTTGATTGTTCTAATACTTTAATTAAAAATGTGGTAGATCGCGATGAGCTTTCGACTGAGTGTCAAAGGTATAATGCTCTAAATATTTTAAGACAAGATCCAAAGTCTTATCCAATAGATTCTACAGACTTAGATCAGTACCTAACTCTTGCACTCAAAGGGAATAAAAAGAATCGTGTAATATGGTCTGCTGTCGTACTAAAGTTTGACACTAGCATACAGTTAAGAGATCAACTTTATTTACTTCGGAATGTGAGTAAGGGTTGGGAAGATTTAGATCCTTTGAGTCGAATCTCAGTTGTTCCAATTTTTAGTGTGTTATTGCCTAAGTCTTTTGAGCGGGCGCGGATAAGTCTAAAACAGGAAGTTCCTTTGAATAAAGCATCTGTCCAAGCGATTACCCGCCGGGCAGAATGGATCAAAGAATATGAAAATGTCGCTTCAAATGCTTTGGTATTGCCGTGGAGTAGAATCCGTGCGCGTGTACTTCAAGAGTTATCTGGAGTTTATTTAGATTTTAGTACAACTCTTGAAAATATTTCTATTCCAAAAGACATGAATACTAAGGAAGTAAGCGAATACACTAATAGTGTGAAGGAAATCGTCAAGCCCTTCATGGAGCGATCAAAAGATATTGGTAAAAAGGCTTATCACTTAGCTTCAAACTCATCGATTGAAGATGATGACTTTAGAATTATTAAAGAAAGTAATTCTGATTTATTTGATATTGAAGTGCGAGAGATAAAGAATAAAATTCCTCAATGGAGTGAAAAATCATCAATAGATAGTTTAGAGTTAAATGCATTGAAAATAATTACATCTAGTTCTGATTATAGTGCGCTGCAAATAAAAGAAGTTCGCGAAGAATTTAGTAAGTCTTCTAAACAACTTCCATGGTTACTTAAAAAACTCTGGTTGGAATCCTTTCAGAATCATGCTTGGGAAAAAAATGCATATCTACTTCAAGAAATGAAAGCTAAAAATATTATTTCTAAAGCAGAAATAAAGGTAATGCAAGGATTGATTTTGATTGCGTCAGGGGCGAAAGCAGAAGGATTAGTCGAGCTGCAGGAGGCTGTTCAGGAGTTAGACACTCCTAATAAGTTAGAATTAGATAAAGCACTTTTTTCTCATTATGCTCATACGGGCTCCGTTGAGGTCTCGCTTCGGTTAGCAAATGAAATAAATAATATAAATACAAAATTATTAAAAGATAAGTCTGAGGGGAAATTATGAATGTATTTGTTAAGTACTGGAGTCGAAGCCTGATTATGAGTCTGTGTAATATTTTTGTTGTATTATGTTTTATATTTCCAGCTCTAGCAAAGGAAAATAAGGCGTCTACTCGTCAAAAGGTAATTGATTTTGAAGGAGATCTAGTAGAAGGCGTGAATAAACGTCCCTTGGACTCGCTGAGTGAAATTTCAGATACTCAAAAACGAAAAAATAATATTCATCTTTATCGTAAAAGAAAAGGGTTTCGAACAGAGAATAAAGAAACACTTAGGGAAATGAGGTATTTAGAATGAGTAATCATTTTATTATTAATACTCTTTCTAGGAGTGATCAATTATTAAAGAGCGAGATTTGGAATTCTTCGAAACCGTTTGGACTGGGGTATCCATTTAATTTTGTTTTAGAGCGAACTAAGGATGGAATTAGAGTTCGAAACTTAAATGAGGTCACAGTTGAAAATATACCTGAGAATCAATTACTGAATCAGGAACATTCTCTAAGTAATAATATAAAGATTAGGATCTATCCCGTAAGGTCAGGGGAAATATCCTTAAATTGGAAATCGAATTATATTGAACCACAGGATGTGGTTGATTTAGAAGAGATTAAAACATTTCGAAAATCAGTGCTTTCCTCTTTTGTAGGTTTATGTGTGCTGATTTCTATTGCAATGATAACTTCTCATTTTTTTCATTCTAAAGATGAGGCCATAATTCCGCCACAGTTTGCAAAATTTATTCTTACTCCTCAGGTAAGTCAGGGTTTAACTGAAAATAAAGAGAGTGCTCAAGAACAGGAGGGTGCCAGTAAGAAAGCAGGGAGTTTAATTCGAGCCTTTCAATCTACAGTAGTTCAAAAATCAACTCAAAAGCTGTTGAAGGGCGGGGTGCTCGCGCTTTTGGCAAAGTCCGATTTATTATCGGATAGGAATTCAAAAGCAGCATTAAGTGCAATGTTTGATCAAGGTCAAAAGTCTCGAACACTGACGCCGGTAGCGGGGTTGCTTTCTTCAAACCCTATTGTTGTAGGTGCATTAGGAGGAGGGGCAGGCGCGGGGAATTCAGTGGGTTATGGAAAGGGGGAAAGAGTGAGTTTAAAGGGTCAGGGCGAGTCATTTGTATCTCTCAGTACTCAAGATGCGAAGGTGGAAGATGGTCTTAGTAAGGACGAGGTGGGTAGAGTGATTCACAGCCATTTGGCAGAGGTTCGCTACTGTTATGAGTCGGCGATGATTAAAAATCCTTCCGTTCAAGGAAAGCTTGTTGTGGATTTTATAATTCAGGGAGGAGGGAATGTGAAATCAGGAAAAATAAACAGTTCAACAGTAGGAGATGCCTCGTTGGATCAGTGTATTCTCAGTCACTTGTTCAAATGGAAGTTTCCTAAGCCTACTGGAGGAGTTGATGTTGCTATAGTGTATCCATTTATTTTTAAAGCCTTGGGGAGGTAAGCAAATTATGAAGTATTTTAAAATAACTATTTCATTTATTTATGTGTTTCAGTTTTTGAGTTCATTTGCCTATGCGGCAGACAGTATAGGAGTGACGGATAGTGCAGGAGTCAAGGAGCCTGTGAGTTCATCCGGGACGGATGCTGAGCAAGTGAATGTAGATTCTATCAAAGAGAAATACTGGGCTCGAGGAAATGAAACAGAGTTGGGGGTAGTTCAAAATAGAACATTTTCTAAAAAGGGAAAAATTGAATTTTCTCTCTATGGTGGGTTTCTGTACTCTGATCCATTTCTATCTGTAAAAACCTTAGGAGGATCGGTTGGATATCATCTGAGTGAATATGTATCGCTTCATTTAAATGCATATAAAGATCTAGTAAGCCCATCTGCAGCTTTAGAGACTTTCCAGGCTGTGCAAGGAGCAACTGTAAATACAAATATTCCTAATTACTATGTGGGTTTGGAAGGAATGGGAAGTATTTTTTATGGAAAATTGAGTGTGTTAGGAAAATCTATTATTTATTATGATTTTTATTTTTTAGGGGGATATGGAATGACCAATACAGGGTCTGGAAATGACATGACCCCTTCTGTTGGATTTGGACAACGGTTTTATTTAAACAAGTTTCTATCCATCCGCTTGGATTACAATTTAATGTACTATCGGGAGACGATAATCGAACAGGTGATTCCAGCAATACTTGGACAATCCCGCGGTGATCGTAACAATTTTAATAATGTGGTTACTCTCGGAATTAGCTTTATGCCTTTCGGGAAATAATTATGTTTAAAAATAAAACCGTTGGTTATTTTATTTTTTGTTTTTTGACTGCGACTCGGATGGTAGGTGCTGCAGAACTTCCATCTAAAAGTCAAATTTCATCGGTTTATAGTGAGGAGACATGTACTCCGTCAGAGCGATGGTCGTGGCCTGATAATGATAGTTTAAAAGGTTCAATTTGGGTTCAGGAGTTTGAAAGCTCTGCCTTAAGGAAGAGCTCTAAAGTTCGAGGTTTTTCTGAAGCTTTGGCTTTACGAAAACTTGCAAAGAGTGATCGAGAGCGAGCTTTCTCTGAGTACTGGATGTCTCGGGTCCTTTTCTCTGCTGGTTTGGTGCATTTAGCGGAAAAGGGATTTAGCGCACTTTTAAAAAGTGAGGTAATTTCTGATACGGCGCCTTTTCAATTAGCAGCTCTTGGGTGTTTATCATTTATTCATAGAAAGTATTCAGGAATTCTAATTGACGCAAATTTAATACCCAGGATTATTGAACTCAATTCAGCCATTTCGAATCTATCTTCAAATTCTAAAATCCTGAAATCTAGTATTTGGGAAGCTGCGATGTACCTTGCTTTAGATGGTTCACATAATACCCCTGAAATTTTGGATTTACTCAATGGCTCTGGCGCTTATGAGAATTTTAGTTTAGCAGTCCTTCATATATCGCAAAGTCGATACACAGAAGCATTGAAGGATTTGGACTCATTCTTTTTAAATGCTAAAGGAAATGATCTATTTAAATCTTTTATGGATCGCGCTCACCTGCTTTATGGAAGGGCGGCATACGCGCTCGAACGATATCAGGATGCGGTTCAGCACTATCAATCTATTGGGATGCGTTCTAATGAAAGAGTGCATGGATTATCTGAACTCTCGTGGTCATTTTTAATGATGCAAAGATACCGGGAGGCAATTGGAACTGCTATTGGCCTACAGTCGGGAGCGCTGAAGCAAACTTTTGCTCCTGAGGCCCTTATGGTCATGGCTATGGCATTAAACGAGATGTGCCGTTTTCCTGATGCAATGAGTGTGATTCAATCATTTAGAAGAAATTTTAAAGACTCCTATTTTTGGTTAAAAAATGACTCGTTAAGTGATCCAAAATTACAAGTTGATCATTATCATCGGGCCGTTGATTTTGCAAAAGGGCTTGCAAGTGCTCAAGTTCCAGCACCCATAGCGAGTGAATGGATTCGGTCCTCTGTATTTCTTGCCAATCAGGAGCAAATCAATTTAATTTTCAAAGAAAATGGGCTCGCTAATCAGCTGAGTCAAGAAGGGAAGAATGAGCAAAGATTGATGCTCTTGAAGTTACTAGCAGATGTTCGTAAATTAAATGAAAAGTTTAAGCGGGTGAAGATTAATGGTCGACCTAATGAGAAACTATCGGAAGATTTAATTTCTCAAATGAACATACTGAAGCAAGAATTGATTCATTTTCAGCATATGAAGAGTGCTGCTCCTCTTTGGAGAAAAATGTTATCTGCTCATATGGGTAGAGTTCTACATATTCAAAGGGCAGCGGTTGCTGAAATAAATAGAGAAATTAATCAGCTTAATCAACGAATGTATGCTCAGTTGGAGGAAATAGCTGAAAATAATGAATTGATTGAAGTAGAAATATTCAACGGAGCAAGTGAAGATATTATTTGGCAAAATGCTCACCCTGATTTTAAAGAAGCTGCAAAAAAAATGAAGCAAACTGGAAGTCAGGCCCCGGCAGAAAAAGTTTGGAATTGGGGAAAAACTCAAGGCGGGCTAGATGGAAGAAGTGAGATTTGGGAAGATGAAATTGGATCTCTTGCTGCGGATATTTATGATAACTGTGAAAGTAAAGATAAGTATCTTGCAGTAGAGAAAGATGCATCTATACAATGAATAGGGGATGTTATGATTGAAAAAAGCGAGATATTTCTTGGTAAATTTGGAAAATCTTATGGCCCCTTTACTTCTGAAGAGTATGACCAAATGCATACTTCTGGAAAGATTTCAGATTTTACGTGGATCTGGGAATCAAAAAATCAAATCTGGAAACCCATTGAACTTCCTCCTCATCCTCCGGGTACAGTTTTCTATGCTGACGCCAAGGGGAACGGTAAAGTTGTAAACTGGGAGCTTATACAAGCCGTTTGTTTCGATCGATTTTCCCTAGTGAGTGGAAAGATACAGTGTCCCACTGAGAGTGGGTGTACTTTGATCTCTCATCAAAAAGAGGATGGACTTAAGTTTGTCATTCGAAGTGTTGTTGATCTTAATCTATATGATGGTGCTTCTAAACAAAGTACATCAACTCATGCATCAGTAATAGGTGTTAACTATGCTGCTCGCTTGTGGCATTATCAATTAAGATGGTCATCAGTTCCTAAATTCCCAAAATTCAAAGATTAGTACATTAATTTATATTAACAGTTTATTAAATTGGCAAGAGTTCCTTGGTAATATTTTCATGTCTGTGTTTGAAATATTAATATACAGTATGAGTATATAAATATTAGACGAGTTTGGAGGTATTATGAAATCTTTTTTAAGACTTCAAAATAAAATTCTATCTTGGATTCTTGTTTTAATGTTGACGGGAAGTCAAAATGTATTGCCTTCAGTTTCTCAAAATCCCAATGCTACATGCAATGTGAATTCTAGTCGCAATTGCTACCAAGAGCAGTTCAATCCTACTCTTATCGGAACCAAGCTGGATTTGCTCTTTGTTGTAGAGTCTTATCAGTCGCTTCAAATGCAAGAAAAAGAGGTTCTACAAGATCTCAACTCACTGACTAGTCAATTACCTGCTGGAGTCGACTATGAAGTAGGGTTTGTTCAGGTGCACCATAAACATAGAGGTGATCATGAAGGTTGGGATCGGGACGATGATCATCATGACGATTTCGGTTGTGGACGCGACCATGCCCATTCTGATAACGACAAAGATATAGGGAATTCGGAAAGAAGGAATTTAACATTTGATACACATCAAGAAGATGATCGTAATGGGTATCAAAAGTCCTCTCAAGATGGGTTTCTCGTTTACAAGCTCGAATCAGGTCAATTGAATCCAATGAGTCCCTCCTTATTTTTCAGAGTGGGTTCGAAACTTGCTGTTATTCTTTTATCTGAAAAAGGACATAGATGTAGTCAAGACGATCAATCGAAAATCCCTACTTGGCTTCAAGATAAAATAGATGCACTCAATGTAAGCGGTTTAGTCATCGCGACTGGAATTTTCTTTAAAGGGTTTTCTCACTTTTGGGATTACTCTTGGTTTAACGGTGGTGCGAGTAATTCATCAAATGAACCAAACAGTTTTTTATCTTTAATTCAATTATGCAAAGGTCATTATGTGGATATGAACCAGTCTAGCTGGGATGATGCCTTGGTTAAGATAGGAGATCTCATTGCAAATCAATTGACAGAAAATTCTTCTATTTATACCCTTGCACATTCTGGGATAGATCCAGATTCATTGAAAGTATCTATAAGCAATGACTCAAGCGTTGAGTTTACTTTCAACGCAAGTTTGAATCAAATAACAGTACAGGATTCTTTTTTAGGGTCGTCAGATTTAATAGACGTCAATTATTGTGTAAAGGCAGGTACTACACCAACGCCAACGCCAACACCAACACCAACACCAACGCCAACACCAACGCCAACACCAACACCAACACCAACACCAACACCAACACCAACACCAACACCAACACCAACGCCAACACCAACACCAACACCAACACCAACACCAACACCAACACCAACACCAACACCAACACCAACACCAACACCAACACCAACACCAACACCAACACCAACACCAACACCAACACCAACACCAACACCAACACCAACACCAACACCAACACCAACACCAACACCAACACCAACACCAACACCAACACCAACACCAACGCCAACACCAACACCAACACCAACACCAACACCAACACCAACACCAACACCAACACCAACACCAACACCAACACCAACGCCAACACCAACACCAACACCAACACCAACACCAACGCCAACACCAGTACCCTCAGCTAGCCCTACCCCCAGCTGTACAGGTTTAGGTTGTGGTGTATTAGGGATATAATTTTTAGAAGTGAAAATACAGCGTAAGCATTAAATCGAGCTCTGTAGTAGCGAAAGACGGAATCTTTACGCTGCAACAGAGCTCGATTTAATGTTTATGGACTTAGGTTTCATCGTTTATGCGCGGGAAACCTCGGCCTTCAGGCGAGGATGGATAGCACAGGACGCGTAGCGAGCCCCTGATTCCCACTCCTCTTTTCTTTTTACGCTATAAGTGAATAGCTGTAACCATCAGCTCGCCAGATGATCCAGCAGTGCCGATAGGATACTCCCTGAATAAGACCCTTGGATGTATGAAGTGAAGAGCTACTTTATTATTTTTAAAACCTTCTCAGGCTTGAGAATAACAATCACTTTATTACTGCCATTATGATTGCCTAGCAATTCCACTTCTGCTTGCCAATTTGTCGTAGCTGAAGTGAGCTTCCAAGGTGAAGTCTTTGGTATTACAATTGCGAATTTTCCATCTTCTTGAGTACGGATCACTGTAATAATAAGTTGCTGGTTTTTCTGATAGACCAGTTGCAAGGCAGACTTATTACATGGCATCAGTTGAGATTCGTCAGGACTGGGTGGTCTCATGATAACGCAAGAACCTTGAATTGTAATTTGAGCTTCAATTTCTTTCTTGTTCTGTTCTAGTAGAGCGGTAGAAGATGACGGAGTAAGGGAAATGTCTTCCTGTTTAGTTTTTTGATCGCCAATAGTGGGTGCAGCGTCTTTAAAAGTATGATTTGAACACCCTAGGAAGTTCAATAAGAAGATGAGACAAACTAACAGAAATATAGGTATATATTTTTTACTCATTTTTACTATTTTCGTTAGTAGTTAGAATTACATATAACTTCTAAGGAATGGTAGAGGGTTCTTCGTTCATTGTATACTTTTCTCTAAGTGCATATACTTGTTCCGTCCAGATTTTTTCAAAGCGTTTTGGATTTCCAATAGGTTTTTGGATCATTCGAGAAGAAAGGAACATTTGGATGCGTGTACTACTCGTTTTGGAGTAGAGTTGGAGTGCAAATTTAGAGAAATCTCGCACCATGAAATCAAATATTTGATCAAGCAAGTCATCGTCAATTTTATAAATTTTTGAATTTTCAATAATAAGTTGACCATAAGCAACTAGGGTGAAGAGTTCACCTAATATGAGTAAGAAATCAAAATCTTGAGTCTGATCTTTACTTGGACGAGCAAGCACAAGTAGACCTTTTAAAATCTTAATCTGCTTTTTAAAAACTTCTACATTGGGTAAATTGACGCTGTTATAGGCTATACGGTAGTCATGAAAACGGATTTTTCCCAATCCTTTTGTTTGACCTTGATGAAAAAGAAATTCATCATTTTTAGGGTCATCCCTCTTAGGGATAGAGGGGAGTTTGGCTGGTTTAAAGAAATAATTTTGCATGAACTTGATGATAAGAGCCATGTTGACGTGAACAGTGCCTTCCAATTTAGGGAGAGCTCTAATATCTCTTGCTGCTATTTCGAAATACATATCCTTTTCGAATCCTTTTGCAGCGATCACATCCCAAAGATGATTAATGACTTCTTCTCCCTGGGTTGTCACTTTCATTTTAACCATTGGATTATAGAGTAGATAACGGCGGTCCTCAGAAGAAGCTGAGCGCATATAGTCTGCCGCTCGAAGTGCAAATAACTTCATAGCCACCAGGCGTGAATAAGCGTCTACAAAGAGTTGCTTAACATGGGGGAAGTCAGTTACATAATGATCAAAAAGATTTCGCTTAGAAGCATGATTGATCGCTTCATAAAAGGAGTGAGTACAGATGCCGATGGAAGCCCAACCTAAGTTGAACTTGCAAATATTTATCGTGTTCAAAGAGGAATCCCACGCGGCCCTGCCTTGGGTTAAAATATCAACTTCTGTGATAGGATAATTATGCAATGCATACTCAGCAACGTAATTTTGAGAGTTTACTGTATTTTTTACGCATTCGTAGTTTTTATGCTGAGAATCTACGACAAAAAAAACATAGTCATCGGTATTTGCAATTTTTCCGAAAGTTGAAACGAGGGAGGCTTTATTCGCGTTCCCAATATAATATTTACGACCATTGGCGAGGAACTGGCCATTTTCCTGTTTTTCAAGGCGCATTTCGCTTGAGTATAGATCTGCACCATGCTCCTTTTCGGATAAGCCAAAGGCAAATATACCTCCGTCTTGTAGCAGTTTTGCAGTTTTTTTCTTTACTTCTTCGTTTTGGCCCATCCAAATAGGACCTAATCCGAGCATGGAAACTTGCCAGGTATACCAATAGTTAAGTCCGTAAAAGCCAAGGATTTCATTAAATTCACAAATCCGCCAAGTGTCCCAACGAGAGTCAGGCGATCCGTAGGAAGAGGGTGTCATCAGAGTAGCAAAAATCTTTTCTTTTTTTACAAATTCTAGAAAATCAGCGTACCAAATCCTTTCATGATCATCATGCTTAAGTCGTTTTTTGCCTCGAGACTCGAAGAATGCGATCGTTTTGAGCATGATCTCTCGGGATTGAGAGTCAGGGTACTCACGTACGTGCCTTTTTGGATTTAAAAGAATCACACTGCCTCCTACTTCGAATTCGAAGATTTTATTAAGACATCACTTATCCTTTAGTGTAGTACTACGCAACTAGAAGATAGAAAAACAGTAAGCACGATAAGGGGTCCTGTTGCGCCGGGAATTCAAATCTTTACGGCGCAGCAGGACTCCTTATCGTGCTAATCAACACCCCTAAAGGAACTACTTACGAAAAACAGTAAAGGATGAGCAAAATGGGATTCAACAAGGATTTTAGGTGATTCTAATATGATGAGTCCAAATATAGGTGGTTAGACTTCTTAGTGTATTATTTATTTTTTTTAATCCCTCTTTTCTAATAGGTTTTCTCAAGGTACTGTTGTGAAGTTTATATAGGTAAATGGGGGGAAGAAAAATGGAGTCAAGAAGATTGCAAAGTCACTGTATATGTGTGATTTCTACTTTTAGTTTTATTCTAGTTTTGATGGTGAATTCTGCTTTCGCCTCTCAAGTAGGCCCTAATTGCCTTGATCGAGGAGTTGTAATTCCGACGAATGATGAACAGGTTTTGAACTGGAAGCATACAACTCAAAATCAATTCAGAGCACGTGCACATGTGCAAGGGGTTATTGAGCAGATTTATAAAAATAAAAATGGCCACCAGCATTTCGAAATTCGGCTAGGACCAGTAGATGAAGATACTTTAGAGATTGTTTACAACGAAAGCTTTGGTGTTTTACCTGAGCTTTCATTGGGAATGATAGTAGAGGCTTGTGGTGATTATATAACATCAACCGCTAATACCGTGTCTTATTCAGCCTCTCCAGCAGGTGCTATTATGCATTGGGTACATAAAAATCCCTCTTCGAGGGGGCATGAGTCGGGCTATTTGATAGTTAACGGTATACTTTATGGGCAAAGTGCATCGGCGAATTAGGGGAGTGAAATTGCGTATAAATATTATAAAATTCAGGCCCTAGGAATGTTCTTTCTAGGGCCTGTAATGGAACAATAATTGAGCTTTTCTAAAGAATTTTGCTTCAATTACTGGGTGACTCGGACAATCACGCCACATGCAACAGGAATCGTGTCTGTTGCTGAAAGCCCATTTTCACTTTGGACTGTGCTAGGTAAGGAAGTGTTTGGGGCAACTCCATGAATAAAAACTAAATGATTTTCCAAGTTCACCTTAGATTCAGTATTTGAACTGGAAGTAGAGCCTGTGGGACTGGTGGGTGTTTCCGTAGTTCCTGGAGCGCCAATCGTTCCGGGGGTGCTACTTCCGGTAGTGGGGCTCTGAGAATTTAATGCTGTGGTGACCATGGCTGCTGGAAATGAGTTAATATAGAATAAATCACCACTCGAGGAAGATACGGGGTAGTTTGCCAGTTGTGTTGTGCTGGACAAAGTAATATTGTCGCCTTGTTGAGGCTTTAAAGTGAGCATAAAGGCAGGAGGGCCGGCTACTTTACTTGCTTCTATACTATCGATAATCCCGTCTCCATTTTTATCGGCGCTCAAATCTGGACAAGTGTTGCCGGCGCGAATATTTTGTATATGTGCCATGTCAGGCGCTAGTCCTGAGGCTTGAAGATCTATTCCTACATTGCTTCCATCAACTACGAATCGTACTGCTCCAGTTACTGGAGTTGCAGTATTCGTATTTAATGATTGAAGATTGGCTTCGTAGACTTCTCGTTGTGAAACCATTTCTGAAGGTGAAGTTGTAGATGGAGTTCCAGATGGCGAAGGTCTAGTGCTAGGTATTCCTGGTCGGCTTGCGGGAGTAGTACCCGGTTGGTTTGGCATGTTTTCTTGAGCGAAGGCAATAGCAGCCAGGCTGAGTATGGAAGTTGCTAATGTTCCTTTCCATATCCATTTGTATTTGTTCTTGTTTGCTAAAGACATACTTTGTTTTCTCCTTTTAAATTAAATGATGTTGAGATTACTCATTTAACTTGCAAGGGGTGTGCGTAAGGTGGAGCGGCTCTGAATAGGGCAGCCGTTTTGAAGGGGTCATTATTCTTTAAAAACTATTGAAGCAATCAGTGAAATTTTTTCACTTTAATATCTCATTTTTAAATAAACTCTAACATGAATTGAATTAAAGTAGGTTACCTCGTCACCACATCCATTATTATCGATAGTGAGTGATTGAAGCGATCTAAGGTTCTCTGCCAGCGTTTAAACTCTTTCACTCGGAGGTAAGTACTTTCAATGTTAAGTTCCACTAAAGATTTTGGTAAGCCTGCTACGAGTCTAGGATAGAATTCTGCTTTAAGATTCAGAATGGATTGAAACTTTTTAACGAGCTATGTTTTTAGACTTAAAATTGGACTTCTTTTTGCTAAAGCATTTTGCTGAATGACTTAAAGAACTCCCGCATCAAACTAATCAAATAGGAAGGACATTTCTCCATGTATATGCGATTATTTACGACTCATGGATTTTTGATAGGGCTTATTTTAATGAAAGGTGCAGCTTTCGCTGCACAGACTTCGAATTTAACTCAAACCGACATGGACTTTGTTAATAAACTAGCTATGGGAAATATGGCGGAAGTTCAACTTGGAAAACTTGCGGAACAAAAAGCCATGTCAAAATCAGTAAAAGAGTTCGGCAAGATGATGGTGGAGGATCATACGAAGCTCAATGATCAACTTAAACAATGGGCCATTGAGAATGGGGCCACTCTTCCTTCAAAGATAGATGCACAACAGCTTTCAGCGGTAAAAAGGATTGAGGGACAAACAGGAAGAGCGCTTGACAAGGAGTATGTTCAGATGATGCTGAAGGATCATAGGGAGGATGTGCGCGAAGTTCAGCAGACTGCAGAAAATGCAAAAAATCCTAAAGTAAAGGAATTAGCCGTAACTATACTTCCGGTATTGGAAAATCACCTCCGAGTTGCTGAAAATGTTGCAGGGAAGATTGGAGTTTCTGCGAAGTCGGGATTGAATGAGTAAGTAAGTAAATCCAAAAGGATAATTACAAGAAATTAAAATACAAAATAAATATAAATCCTTATTTTATGCTGATGGTCATTTTAGCGAACGACTATATTATTGAGATAAGGAGAAATGATATTTATGAAAAAAAGCTTTTTAATAATGTTTTCGCTGTTTCTGGGGTTTGCAGCTAATGCTAGTCAGTCTTTGACTCAAATATATAATATCGATCCAATGTCGATCTTGAAGTGGAAGGTGGGGGATTCTTCCGATTATAACTTAAATGCTAGCTTTGGAAGTCTTGGAACTATGCATAAGGAAGTAACCAAAGAAGAGGGGAATGGTGTTTGGTTATCTGAAAAAGTAGTTGCCATGGGAAAGGAAGATGAAACAGATGTTCTGTTTGATCGTGATTCAGCAAAAGTACTTAAATTAATTCATAATGGCAAGGAAGAGTCAGTTCCTGATGAGAAGCCTGTCCTTGTTTCACAAGATTATACTGAAGTCACTGTACCAGCAGGGACGTTTAAGGCATTGCATATTGTCGCTAAAACAAAAAGTGTAAGTCATATTGAAATATGGGATAATACACGAGATGTTGTAATTGATGGGACTGTAAAACAGGTTATGACCACCCAGTTTGGGGATATTACTTTAGAACTCACTCAGCAGCATAAAACTCAGTAACAAGGTTTAGGGGGCAATTGGGCAGCTCTAATTGCCTCCTTTTTAAGATATTGACTTTCTAAGTCAGCTCTTGCTATATCGCTAGAAATAACTATAGATAAGAGTCATTATGCTTCAAGAAGTATGTATTTCGTGTCGTCGACCAAAAGCTACATTAAGTTGTGAGATTTGCCAAGATTTTGTATGTAAAGAGTGTGTGCAATTTCTTGAGGCGTCTACTTTTTCGTTTTTAAGAAATCTTCCAGAAGAGCTAAGTCATACCTATTATTGTTCGCCGTGTTACGATGCAGAGGTTGATCCTCAGCTCCAGTCTTATAATGAGGTCATGGAACGGGCACGAAGTCTTTATTTTTTCTTTAATACGCAACGAAGACCGGTTCCAGTGCTCAAAAAGTCAAAGGAAACCGCTCGGGTTGATAACTGCGAGGATCGGGACGAAACTATACTGAGGCTTGCCTTTATTGCTGCAGAAAATGGTTTTAATGCCATTGTTGAAGCGGAAATAACTTCGAAAAAAGTCAGAGACGAGGGTTATGAGAAATCCAGTTGGTCCGGCATAGGTACTCCTGCTCAAGTTGATGTGACAAGACTTGAGCGTACAAAATCATAGTATGATTAGAACGGTAAGCACTGCGAGAAGTCCTGTTGCGCCGGGAATCCAATTCTTTACAGCGTAACAGGACTCCTTGTAGTGCTTGTCGACAGCCTTAAAGGAACTACTTACTTAGAGCGCCTGTAGGTGCTGGTTTTTGGGGCACATGATCAGGACAGGTCATGACATCTACGTCGAGATTGAATGATCGGTTTGGCTATACTGACTATGCCAAAAATTAATGCTATAGTCAGTGTTAAGTAAGTAAAAAGCGTCACAAAAGGTTGCGCACTTTTGCCAAAAATAAAGCCTACTAAAAAGAGGGCAGGGACTTGTATACAAGCTGCCAATAAATCGATCCCAATAGAGCGTCGCAATGAAAAGCCAGAGATGCCGGCAGCCACATACACGGGAGCACGCAAGAAGGGTGTAAATCGAGTAAAAAATAAGAGAACACCCCCGGATTTTTTAAATTTTTCTAACGAACGATTTACTGTCTCTTCAGCGAACAGGAATCGAAATGGCCTATGGTTGAGTATATTTTTTCCAAGTTTTCTTCCGATCCAAAGGGTAAGGGCATCAGCAGGAATTAACCCGAGCTTAGCAACAAAAATGGCTTCTAGAGAGTGTATCCGTCCGCAATGAGCAAGGTAACCAAGCGTGACGAAAAGTAATTCTTCAGGAATAAGAGTAAATATTGTACTTAATAGTAGTAACCCAAAAGTTAAAAAATCGATTTGCCAATGACTCAAATGAGAGAAGAAAGTAATTGCTTCCATAAGTTGGAGACTATGACATATAGGATATTTCATTTCAGTGCTACTGAAGACTTTTCTTAGAGCGAGCTACAAAAGTTTAAACAAATTTGTATTTGTAGCGGGCATGCTTTTAGTGCTAAATTCAATCTGAACACAGCAAGGACCTGCTTGAAAATTAACATAAATTTTATAAAGTCTGGATATTTTTAGATTGAACTAAAGCTTGATCTAAGAAAATAACCCATACAATCCACACGGTCACTGCCATACATAGATGTAGAAGTTGAAGTGGAATCGGAGCAAGAGAAACTAAATTCAAAATTCCAATAACAACATTCAAAAATAATAGGGAGAGCAAAAGCTTTCCCCAATATTTAAAGGTTGATGAAAGACTTTGAGCTAAATTTGAAAAAATCCACGGAGTTGCAAGTAATACAAAAGTAATTGCCAGCAGCGGATGGATAATCCTTAATTTAACTAGAAAATGACTTGAGGCATTCCAATCTTGCTGAATGCCGTGTGATAACGATTGGGATGGAAATAATGTATCTCCTAAAGCCGTGATTGAGCCAGCCATGCCTACACAAAAGAAAAGAGCAACAAAAAGAAAGGCCTGTCGTTTAAAAGGAAGGTAATTCCAACTCCAGCCTTTTCCCTCTCGATCGCTACTGGCAGCGGTAAGAACAAGCGAGCCTAAAAGTATGAGTGTATTAGCAAAATGCAATGAAATGGAGATTGTTCTCTTTAAAGACTGATCATGAGAAACTAGCTCAAATAACACCAACGCAGCTCCAAGTAGAGCTTCCATAATAATAGAAATGCTTGCTATTGCAGCAAGTTTTCTTATCCAGGTTCCTTTTGAATACTGACGAAAAATCCAACTCGTACCTAGAAGGACCAAGGGTAGAGAGAGTCCAG
The DNA here is from genome assembly GCA_963758495.1 of Oligoflexia bacterium. GTDB lineage: Bacteria > Bdellovibrionota > UBA1018 > UBA1018 > UBA1018 > CAVWVI01. Next base: position 659,112 of record CAVWVI010000003.1, on the reverse strand, counting down.
AAGAGATTCTGTGCAAAAACTCGATTTGAGTATGAATACTTGTTTGGATAGGAATCAATTGCCCATTGCAAAGAGGCCAATGACTTCCGCATCCTGCTCCTGATCCAGTAGCCCGAACATACGCACCCCAGAGAATAACAAGAACGTTGTAGATAATAACAGCCACTAGATAGTTCTTCAGTTTTCGTGAAGAATTCTCATTTTTTGAATGCATGGTTTTTAACTCCGAATGTCATTCATACACGAAAAATTGAAAAAATGGCTGAAATATTCACGCCCTGATGTGATCGTCTTACTTATTTGAGCTAGAAATGGGTAAAAGAATTACCTACCCTTAAAGAAAATCTTCAGAAGGTATTTATAAATATAAATTTGATCTATTGTTAATTTGTAAATATCTACACATAATAATAATAATTCTTAGGTTGTCTGCTTACTGTGGGGACTTCATTCTTGTTGATAACTTCAGCATGGGGGGCTTGTGAGAAAAATTAACTTTAAGTGTTTCCAGGACTATTGGTCGCTTTTGTTTGTTTTAGTTCCAGTAGGTGCTGGAAATTATACCACAACTCTCCCTGCAGGTACGTCAGGTCCCTCTGACCAGAATGGCACTTCCGTGGTGCCTCGGGTTACTTCGAGTTTTTCGCTTCCAACTGCCACACATAAATGGTGGACCTCAATATTATGGAAATATGACCCAACTCAGCAATATTCTCAAAATTTGTTTTCGTATCCGCTTTCGATGAAGGCAGTGAGTGGAGGATTAGGGTTAGGTTATAGTACCCAATACTCAATTACGCCTTATGTGACTACGGATTTAGGATTGACGGTTCATGAATATCATTATGGATTTCAGCAAGATTTGAGTGTAGGTGTACAAGGATTAACTTCTTCTGACACTGAAGTTGAAAGTTATTCTGATTGGGCTGTGACAGCGGTCTGGAGTGATGGTGTTAGAACTTTAAAAAGCACAATGAGTCAAGGTATTCCGTATGCTTATTTTAGTGTAAACGGAGGCAATGCGGTAATTAATTTTAGCAGTACTCCGGTCGTCTGGTATCAAAACGGTGGTGTTCTGGGCGTTAGTGTTAATGGACATAATTACGGAATCTTTGCTCCCTCGGGGTCAGTTTGGACTTCGCCGAGTTCAACGCAATTAACGTCAAGTCAAAATGGACAAGACTATCTTTCAGTTGCAGTATTGCCTGATAATACAACAAGTACTCTTGAAATTTATCGACAGCATGCTTATGCATTTGTTGTAAATACGAGTGTTAATTGGACTTATGATTCAACGCACGCTCAGATAGTGACTCAATATAGTGCGGACACTGTTTTAAAAGAGAGTGGAAATAATAATGTAAATCGACCCTTGATAGCTTTGTTTCGTCATCAATGGATGAATTCGAGTGATCCGGTTACTTCCTACACGTATGTTTCTTCACGAGGAACGATGAAAGTAGTCGATGCTTCAAGTTTTTCAACTCAATTAACTTTCAATGGAATTCTACCTGAGCTACCTTTAGTAGCACAAGATGGAATAAACGGTTTTTCATCTGCCCAACTTTATCAGTATGTTAATAATATTTATAATCTAAGCCCATCTGATCGTTGGGGTGTTAATGCAGGGACTGATACCTACTGGTATGGAAAGGCTCTAGGTCGAATTGCAAGGTTAGTTCGCATCGCAGATCAAATTAATTACACGGCTGCACGTGATCTTTTCTTATCCGAATTAAAAAGTGGGTTGCAGGACTGGTTTCAAGGTCAAAACTCGCGTCAATTTTATTATGATTCTACTTGGAACACTCTCATTGGCTATCCTGCTAGTTACGGAACTGATACTCAATTAAATGATCATCATTTTCATTATGGTTATTTTATTCAAGCAGCAGCAACGATTGCTCAATATGATTCGAACTGGGCATCCCAAAGTCAATACGGTGGCATGGTCGAACTTTTAATTAAGGACGCGAATAACTGGGACCGAACGGACAGTCGATTTCCATTTTTACGAATGTTTGATTCCTTTTCTGGTCATGGTTGGGCGAGTGGGCCCTCTCTTTTTGCTGCTGGTAATAACGAAGAATCTTCATCAGAAAGTATGAATTTTTCGTCAGGTGTGATGCTTTGGGGTGTCGCGACACACAATGATACGATTCGCGATTTTGGGATTTATCTTTATGCTACTGAGGCGTCCGCGATCGAGCAGTATTGGTTTAATATTGATAAACAGACTATTCCATCAGATTTTCCTGAACCCACCTTGGGGATGGTTTGGCTTGATGGAGGCGCTTACTCAATCTGGTGGGATGGTTATCGAGAAGAATTGCACGGTATTAATTTTATGCCAGTTACAGGAGGCTCTCTTTATTTAGGAAGAAATCCAAGTTATCTTCAAACCAATCAAACTTATATGAGAACTCATAGTGGATCGAATCCTGATAGATGGAGGGATATTCATATGAGTATTGAAGCCCTGTATAACCCTGCTGCAGCTGTAGCTGAATTTAATAATAATCTGAATTACACTATCGAAACCGGAGAGACAAACGCCCATACTTATTATTGGATTCAGAATTTAAATACATTTGGTCAACTTGATACTCAAGTTACTGCAGATCTTCCCACCTATGCAGTATTTAACAATAACGGGGTTCGTCAATACGTAGCTTATAATTCTAGTTCTTCAACTGTTCCGGTGAATTTTTCAGACGGAACTCAGTTAAGTGTGCCTGCCGGTGCACTGATTTCATCACAAGGAGGTATTACACCAACGCCAACGCCAACACCAATACCAACACCAATACCAACACCAACACCAACGCCAACACCAACACCAACACCAACGCCAACACCAACACCAACACCAACGCCAACGCCAACGCCAACGCCAACACCAACACCAACACCAACACCAACGCCAACGCCAACGCCAACACCAACGCCAACGCCAACGCCAACGCCAACGCCAACGCCAACACCAACGCCAACGCCAACACCAACGCCAACACCAACGCCAACACCAACGCCAGTAGGTGATTTTACTCAAATGGTTGTAGTGAGCGGAAATGGAGAAGTAACTGTTACTCTCACTCCAAGTAATCTATCAACAGGATTCGGATTTGCAGATATCCATTATATAATAAATCAAGCTAATCCTCAGCAGAATGTCCGAATGGTGCAAGCTAATGACGGAACATGGAGTCTTAATATATCTGGGTTGAAACAAGGTGATGTGCTCAGTTATTCTTTTACGTATCAAATTGGCACTATTGGTCATGATTCGAGTCTGTTTCAATTTATCTATCCAAGTGTGAATCCAACACCAACGCCAACACCAACGCCAACGCCAACACCAACGCCAACGCCAACACCAACGCCAACGCCAACACCAACGCCAACGCCAACGCCAACGCCAACGCCAACGCCAACACCAACGCCAACACCAACGCCAACGCCAACGCCAACGCCAACGCCGGTAGGTGATTTGAGCCAAAACGTTGTAGTGAGTGGAAATGGACAAGTTACAATTACTGTCATTCCAACTAATTCATCGGTTGGGTTTGGATTTGTGGATATTCACTATCTAGTGAATAAAAATGGTCTGCAACAAAATGTTCGAATGATACAAGCTCAAGATAAGAGCTGGAGTCTCGTCATTCAGGGGCTGAAAACTGGAGATGGAATCGATTACTCGTTCACTTATCAAATTGGTACTATTGGTCATGATTCCCAGTCATTCCATTACCAGTATTGATTTATTATCTTTAGGTGCGGTTCGCTTAGAGTTAAATGAATGAAACTAATCCTGAAAAGGTTTATTATTTTCTTAAACTCATTTGTATATCGAAGACTTGCTAGGGGATATTCATTTTAGAAATTTCTTTTTTCCAGAAATCCATTTCAGATGCGATAAATTTGGAAAAGTTTTCGATTTTTCCTTGTGTCGAGGCGGCTTCCAAAGAGTCCATATAGCGGGTTCTTTCGGATGTCCTAATGACAGTCCAATTATATCCGCCAGATAGCAGCATCAAATTCATTAGAAATCTGCCAATTCGGCCATTTCCATCCATATAGGGATGTATAAAAACAAAAATAAAATGTCCAAGTACAGCTCTGACGCGAGCATCCTTTTCCTCTACTAAGAGATTTTGCAAAGTATCCATAGAATCAAGTATGGCGCTCGAAGGAGGGGGTAAATGACGAGAGTTCGAAATATAAACTTGATTATTTCGATAACCGGCGAGGTTTGATGGCGCTAATAATTGAGCTTGGACTAAAGGGGCAAAAAGTTCCCGATACCAGGTCTGTAGGTCACTCGCAAATACTTTCCCAGAATTTGAGCCTTTTAGGACTTTGGTAATGCTTTCTGTAACAGAATTAAAGGCACCTAAATAGCCTTTTGCCGCTAAGGCGTTTCGATGCTCAGCATCCGATTTTTCGCTATCAGGATTCCAGTTGCCCTCTTTAATTCGAAGAATCATATCTTCAGTGACTTGATATCCTTCTATAGATAGGGAGTGGTACGCGTCCTCTTTATATAACATTCCAATGATTCGAAGAGATTTCTGTACATCTTGATGAGTCTTCGGTGGGTTTGGAAATGTTTCTATAACGGAGGAACGCATTTGTTTCCACATTGATTGCATTCGGCCGGCATAAGGAGAAGACAGTCTTACTTTCTCAAAAAACTGCGATACTTTATTAAATGGGTCTTCAGGATGGACAGTCATGCCAGCAGCAGCCATGTCTTTAACGACATGCTCGGCTCTATTTTGATCCCCGATGCGTTGATAAGCACCCGTTATTCTATTGGCCGCAGTGGGTGATTGCATAGTTAAAAGAACTCTGGAAATTTCAGCAGAGGACTCCACAAGTTTTAAGCAAATTTCTGTATTTAAACTATTATTCTGAAAATAAGTAGGAGCCACTCTACAGAGTGCATCCGCTAAGGGGATCAAGTTCAAACCATTTCTCTGAATGAGGGTGGTTGGAAAATGATTCGTATCGCAATAAAGCATGATAGATGTGTCATGAGGCAAGGTGATCAATTGATTAGAAGATTTTTTTGTAATGACTATGAGTTGCTGTGAGATCAAGGTGTGGGCTGCGATTACATCCAAAGAGGATTCTGGTGATAGGCAATATCCATCTTCTCCAAAGCGATCGGTTAAATACTGTTTAATAAATTCCCAATAATTGCTGTACCAGAGAATCGTTGTGCCGGCTCCTGTTGGACTTGTAAGCAAATACCAGCCACGAATGACTTCGGTTAAAAAATGAGCTTTTACGAGTCGTTCTCTGACTCCTCGATCGATATTTTTTGAGCGCACTACACCATTCTTTGAGGCTTCTTTGGCTTTTTGGAGAGAATCGGCAAGGATGTGGTTCATAAAAATTCTCGATTCTTTTGGTACTGCTATGCAATGAGTCGAGACTTGTTGTTCTTCTGTAGAATACAAAATCACTCGAAAATAATGTAAATATTTACTAGAGGTTAGTGTAATTCTTTTCTAGAAGTTAATGCAATAAATTTTATTCTATGTTGGGTCTAGGTCATAAAACGATATAAATTACAATATGTTATTCGGATTTTAGCTCCCGACACTTTCTGGCTGCTTCTGCACTCTTTTCTTTGATTTTAAGTTGTAGCCGGCTTGGCAATTCGACCTGACGATACTTTCGCACGCTCATCCGAGAGTTGGCAAAATCTACCGATTGCAGCAAGGTGCGTCTAATTCCTACTCGTACCCATTTGGAGCACGAATGTTTACCCAAGTCTTAAAAAAATCAGCGATTGTAATCACTCTGATATTAGTCACTCATTCTTACACACATGCGGCTTCAGGAATTCAAGCTTGCCTTGAAGTTTATCAGGCTCAGGGTGAAAAGCAGATGAGGGAAATCGAAAATTATAATCAACAGGTGAAGCAGAAACCTCCTGTTTTGTACTTCCATCCCAAGGACTTTCCTAAAGTCCTTGGACCTGAATGTTACTTAGAACGTGTTGGGGGGCCAGCATCCCCAAAAGGGGATGCTTATCTGAGCTTTCATCGTATCGGAAAGTGACCGCATATGGGGTCAATTCTTCAAGATCATCCTCCAAAAACGGGACTATAATTTGGCTTTGTACTAATAAATCGATAAGAACACTCAAATCATGTGTTTTTGGAAAAATAACTTTTGCATTTGAGTGAATATCACCACCGATTTGAACTCATAAAGATTCGAATTGATGCAGAAATACATCCCCTTCTTCAAAGCTTCGTGGAAATGCTGCAAAGGACAAAAAGAGCGGACGCTACTTGTCTTCATTATTTGCATGCAATTGACAATTTTAACCAATGGCTAAAGACTCTGGATGCCCCTGTATCACTATTGCATGTCACTCCAAGAATGATGGAGGACTATCTCAAATACCTGTCATGCCTTTATGCGGGGGATCTCGGCTATCGCCGAAAGGCTCTATCATGCTTCAATAGTTTCTACCGTTTCTTAAAATCCAATCGGCATATAGTTGTTAATCCGGCAGAGAGTGTGATCGTCAGTAGATCTCCTGGGCAGTTAACAGTATGTGATGAATCTCAGATCAAAAAAATCTTTGCCTTCATAAAAACCCCCAAGTCAGATCCTCAGCAAGCATTGCTTCTGAGTCTTATTTTATTTTACGGCTGGAGTCGTGAGGACCTTCGTCTTGCTACTCTTTGTATGGAAGATCAGGCCACTCTCAACATCGTTCATCATCGTACTCAGAGAACAAAAGGAAGACGACTTTATAATCGGCCTCAGAAGCTCCAACTCCAGTCCTCGCCAGACTGGTTCTTTAAGCTTCAAAGACGATACTATCTACATTGGTTAAATATTTACAAAAAAACAAAATGGACCTACCCCCGTCAGTCACTCATATTGCCACCCAGAGGAAATCACAATCGCCCTGTCTCATCTGAATACGTTGCTACTTTGATAGCGCAAGCTACCATCGCTGCGGTCGGAGTTCCTATCCCTGTTCGTATTCTAAGACAAACCTGCGGTCACCTTCACTCGACCCGCCAAGACTCCTCTCTGCTCACTCGGCTCGGTTGGTCAGCTCAATTTGCCTTCCACTATACCTGGCTCCCTAGTGTGATTTTTACTCGTACAGCCTCTTTAGGCTGACGTAAAATTCAACTTAAACTTCAGAAAATCAACTTATACTTGAGTGCGGCCATTACTTGACTTTTAATGTCAAAATTAAGAAAACACCTTATAGATCAGCTAGTTTTAGATTTTATTATTTAATATTTAAGTGCAAATTAATTTAGAATGTAACATTTAAACTGGAGCCGATGATGTGAATCGAACACACGACCTACGCTTTACGAAAGCGTTGCTCTACCAACTGAGCTACATCGGCATAATCATGATCAACCACTGGGTTATCAATCCCCTTTCAACGCGATAACTTCTGAGCTTTTTAAATTCAAGAAGGATGCGTTAAGACTTTCTTATAGCTTAAGTTACTCTAGTTTCGCAATGGCTGAACACAATAAATCAACATATTCTTTTGGCTGATTATGTAGAGAAAGGGGTCGAAGAATCGACAGAGGCAAGGATTGCTCTTATTCTTACAACGGTAAGAAGTACTCGGATAGCCTCGCTCATTTATTTAAAATCGTGGCATTTTCTCCCTCGCGGTGGGACTAAAGTCCAATAACGTCCAATCCATTGGACTTGGCCACGTTCCCAAGTCGTTTGTCGTGAGTAAGAAACATTAAGTTCTTTTCTTCATTTTGTTTCCATTGAAGAGCAGAAGCTAGGTGAATTGCATTAAGACTCTTAACAGGTATTTCCCAGGGCCGACAGGAGGATTCAACGATTGAGTTGCTCAGTTTAATGAATGATATTTTCTTAAAAGCCGAAAGAAAGAGTGAGCGTGACTCTATGTACTCGTCGTCACTATATTGATTTTCGAATTTTAGTTGATCTAAAGTCCTAAGGCATTCAATTTTGAGTAATACGCTTGAAATACCTCGTTCAATTTTTTTAAATTCTTCAATCTTTCCTTCTTCGTCTAATAAGATTCTGGGTAATACAGATGAGTCAATGTATGCAATCATCGCGAGTCTCTATCTTCGAGTAAAAGTTCAAGTGAACTTTTCTTAATTTTTCCAAATTTCTTTCCTTTTATTTTTTTCAAAAGAGACGGGTTTTCTTCAGGTTGAAGTCGATGATTTTAACGAAAATGAATAGCTGACTATTAATAGGTCCTCCCTGATCTCGACTAAAACGCCTAAATATCAAACATAATGCCCAGGTATTCAAAAGCTCCCCTATCTCCGTCAAATTGAGAATACTTGGCGCGAGGATCGACTCCGTTGTAATAACCGACAACCAATCGAGCATCGTGAGTGTGCCGATCTTGAAAATGTGAACCAAATGAAAGCCCCAACTGCGCATGAAATGTGCTCGATCCCGTGAAAGAAATACCATTTGCCAAACCCATTGCCAAAAATGGAGACGCTGAATGATCCTCTTTAGATCCCCAAGGGAAGTATTCAATAAATTCATTCATTCCGGCATTTAAGTTATCTGGAATAGCGTGGATCACGGGCACATAGGTAATACCTGCGCGTATCTTGGTTCCAAAATCACGGAGTACTCGTGCCCGAAGCACGTTATCTCCCAGATTCAGGGGCGCCAAGCTCGGGTCTTGGGATCCATCCACCGTATGTCCAGATTCATGAAACAACCCGATTGACCATTTCAAACCCAAAAACTGAGGTGTCACTATTTCAAACATTAAGCCTATTCGAGTATCAAGAGTCTCTGTGAACACTCCTCCTTCATCATCGACATGCATCGAGTCATTTCCGGAGAAATGAAACAGGAGCTGAGGGTGAGTAGACAACTCATTATTTCCAACCAATGGAAGGTTAGCACTCACGGCAGCCCAGTAGCGACCTTCTCCTCTATAAACGAGGATATTATGCTGCTCGATAAAAAAACTGTAGGTTTGGAAAAGCTGATGCCTCGATTCGGGTAAGAATTCCCAGCTTGCCCGCGCAAGAGGTCCTACGCCCAAGCACAAAACCCACCCTATCCATATCAAATTAAATTTGAAATTTAAGATCGATTTATTAAATGTCATATCTATTTATCTTTCATAAATAGATTTTAATTATTTCACTAAAAATGCAATAGTAATAACAAAACAAATTTAGAGAGGATGGATTATTACCAATGAAATATAAAACCGGATTCGTTCTAGTTCTACTTTCTGTGTTCACTTTACTGATCAACGGTTGCGGCTCAAGCGGTTCTTCCACTACCTCCAATGGATCGGGATCGGAAATAGCAGCATCGTCTGTAGCCGGAGCTTCAAGCTCAACAGAGGGCACCATTGCTCTTCTAAATATGGGTCCAACGATAAAAAAAAGTCTATTTGCAAGTGTGAAGGATCAGTTTTCCTTACTCCAGAATGCTTGGGGTACAACGTGCTCAAGTATCGCTGCTGGAGCTAGCTGCTCTGGAAGCACTTTAACTTATGATTTAGGGACCTCCGGCAACGGTTGCACAACTGGAGCTGTAAGTTGGACTGGAAATATGATCTTTACTTGGACAACTGGCTCGTGTGTGAACTCTCCTAAGAATAGTGCTGCTAATGCGGTCTTTACTCGTACCACGGATACAACGGGTTTGACTCGGACTGCAGGTTCAAATTCCATCGTAACGACGACTCAGGACTCCAGCGGTTATTCAACTCCTAAAACAGGAGGAATGACCATTACGTGTGGATCTTCCGGTTGTTCCAGCGGAAGATCCATAGTGATCAACGGAGTGCATTACACAGGATCTTCTGTCAGTCTACCTAAATGGGATCATACAGTTTCCACTGATGACCCTGTTGTGATGACGGGAACAGGTGGAACTCGGGTGATTTCTTCCATGACGGTTCGCGTTCAACATAATCTAGCTCAATTTATGTCTGTCACAACCGTTGCAAGTCCACTCACCCATACTGCGGGATGCTGTTTCCCCACGGGTGGAACGATTTCAACATCTTATTCGGGTGGACCCTACGACGGAAAATCTGAAACTCTGGTATTCTCATCGACTTGCGGACAAGCAACGCTCACTCCATCAGGTGGGACCGCTTCGAGCATTACTTTGACTCATTGTCTTTAATCAATTCGGCTCATGTCAATTCGGTTCATGGGGGGATACGAGGGGATGATCAGATCCGACATTCCCCTGATCCCTCATCGTTTGACATGCATAGTCTAGAATGTTAGCCATGGCATTCTCATGATGAAAAAATACAATAAGATTCTTTTAAAATTTTTTACGACTCAAATTTTCTTAATGCTCATCTCTACTGCTTTCGATACTCACGTTAGTTTCGCAGGAGAGAATGACGTGAAGAAATATCAGATGATGATCAGCGGTCAGTGGACAGATGCAAAAAATAGCGCTACTCGAGAAATCCGAGATCCCGCCAATAACGAGCTCATTGCAATCGTTCCTGAGAGCAGCCGAGAGGACGTAGCTAAAGCCATCCATGCTGCACGGGAAGCATTTGATCACGGCCCTTGGCGTAAAACGACGACTCAAGATCGAAAAGAGATTCTTTTCAAAATAGCTGAAGCCATTCGGACGCGGGCCAAAATGCTCGCTGAGCTTGAAGTCAGAAATAATGGAAAACCCCTCAGAGAAGCTGAAGCCGATATCACAGATACAGCGAACCTTTTTGAGTATTATGGCAATTTAGCAGTTAAACTCACTGAAGAACCCGTTCAAGTTCCAATAAACAATGTAAAATGCTCTGTAGTCCGCGAACCAATCGGCGTGTGCGGACAAATCATTCCTTGGAACTACCCTCTTCTCATGGCAGCCTGGAAACTCGCACCTGCACTTGCTGCAGGCAATACGTGTGTTCTAAAGCCCTCTGAAATGACTCCTGTCACCGCACTGGAACTAGCTCAAATCATCATGGATTTAAACCTCCCTCCCGGCGTGGTGAATATCGTTACAGGTCCAGGAGCTGGAGCAGGAGAAGAACTGACCTCTCATCCTCAGGTAGATAAGCTTGCTTTCACCGGAGGCACAGTAACTGGACGCAAAGTAGCGCATGCAGCTGCAGAAACCCTTAAAAAATGCTCGTTAGAACTGGGTGGAAAAAGCGCTAATATTGTTTTTGCAGATTCGAATTTTGAAGCTGCTGTCGATGGCGCCCTCGTTGGAATCTTCGCTAACCAAGGAGAAGTCTGCTCTTCTGGCTCTCGTCTTTTGGTAGAGCGAACCATTTATCAAGCATTCATCGAGGCGATGCTCAAGAAAATTCCACGGATTAAATTAGGACAGGGTCTGAACCCAGATGTAAAAATGGGTCCTCTGATTTCTGCCGCTCATAGAAATAGAGTGGAAGAGTACATTCGAATCGGAATTCAAGAAGGTGCAACCCTCCGCTGCGGTGGAAAACGACCCGAGGGTCAGGAATTTGCTAATGGAAATTTCCTAGAACCTACTATTTTTGACAATGTAAAACCTTCTATGCGAATCGCGCGGGAAGAAATCTTTGGTCCTGTCCTCACTGTTATGCCATTTGAGACTGAGGAAGAAGCCATCGAATTAGCTAATGACTCAGAATACGGGTTAGCAGCAGGAATCTGGACAAAAGATAAAGCTCGAGCAAACCGAGTTAAAGGGCAGCTTCGTGTCGGCATTGTGTGGATCAATACTTTCAATACCACTTACAATGAACTCCCTTGGGGTGGATATAAACAAAGTGGAATAGGAAGAGAGCTCGGTACCTACGGCATCGAAGAGTATTTAGAGGTTAAACAGGTGACCGACAACTTGGATGAAGCCCCACTCAATTGGTATTAAATTAATTTAAGAGACTTGTGACTGACTCATGAGAGAGTTTCGCTTACTTTGAGGTATCCCATTTTTCAGAAAATAAAACAAAAGGTTCAAGTATGGATTTGCTTTCATCATCTCAATGAAGGCTTGTATTCTTTTTTGATTCTGAGAACGCTCCCTCAAAGGGGAGGCTTTTGGCAACCGGTGACTGGAAGTGTTGAAAAAGGGGAGTCTTTGGATAAGGCTGCATTACGAGAGGCTGAAGAGGAAACCGGATTGTCCTTTTCCGGCTATCCCCAATCGGTAGGAAGGCCATTTCAGTTTGAGAGTCGTGGATCGCAAGTCGTAGAGTACGGATTTTTGATCATGATAGTTTCCAAAGATCGTTTACCGCCTCGGGTGCGCTTAGACCCTCATGAACATGATGATTATCGATGGGTGAGTGCGGACGAGGCATTAAAGCTCATTTGCTTTGCCTCTAACTCTGAGGTGTTAATCAGTATATTGCAGCAACTCAAGTCATCAAATGAGTCCTCTTAGGTCTAGGGGCCTGATCTTCTGCTTTCCGCTTCTGGCTTGAGTGAATTCATGATACCGCTCTGTAAAAAGGAGTCTATTATGCGATCTACAGTGGAAGAGAATTTAGGTTTAGGTAAAGGTCTTTATGCGGTTTTTGAAACAACTTTGGGCGATATCACTTGTAAGCTTGAGGAGGAAAAGGCACCTGAAACCGTTAAAAACTTTGTGACTTTAGCAAATGGTGAGAAAGATTACACCGATCCAAAATCTGGAAAAAGCTGCACTGATCCTTTTTACGATGGAACGATTTTTCATCGAATTATCAAAAATTTTATGGTTCAAGGTGGCGATCGGTTAGGTCTGGGTACGGGGGGGCCGGGCTATCGATTTAAGGATGAGTTTCATCCAACGCTCAAACACAACGCAGCAGGCGTTTTATCTATGGCAAATTCGGGTCCAAATACAAATGGCAGCCAGTTTTTCATTACCTTGGTTCCCACTCAGTGGCTGGATGGCAAGCATTCAGTTTTTGGTAGTGTCGTGAAAGGGCTAGATGTATTGGAAAAGCTCGGAAGTGTTCAAACGGGTCCTATGGATCGACCTCGTGAGGAAGTTGGAATCAAGAAGCTCAGGATTGTCCGAGAAAGTTGAACTTTTTTTAAAACTGGCGTTGACAGAGACCCCGTATTTGGACATCATCTCAAGCTAGTTAGGTTTGGCTTGCCGCATGGAGCCTCGTGAAGGGGATACCTCCAAGGAAGTAATAATTTGGGGTAAGTCAGTGACACGTAATCAACATGTTAAGGAGATAGACACAATGAACAAGGCTCAATTGATCGAAGCAGTGGCAAAGAACACGAAGATGACCAAAGTAGATGCAGAAATGGTTTTAAATACTACGTTAGATACGATTAAGAAGAGTGTGAAAAAGGGTGATGATGTTACCTTAATCGGTTTTGGCACCTTCACGAAGACCAAGCGTAAAGCTCGTATTGGTCGTAATCCTCAGACTGGCAAAGAGATTAAGATTCCTGCGATGACAGTTCCAAAATTTCGCCCAGGACGTGAATTCAAAGACAGTTTGAAATAACTCAATACGAATCATTCGATTGAATGAAAGTGATGACCCACTTCAGAAATGAAGTGGGTTTTTTTTAATCAAATTTGGGGTTTTTAATCTTTTTTATGTGAACTATTGAGTTCTTGGATGAGTGCTCTAAGTTTTTGTCTTTCGGAAGGGGAAATCTCTTCGGGTACTGTGACAGTCATAGGAGAGGAGAAATGGATGGATTTAATATGCGCCCCTTTGCTTGCTTCATGAGTGATTTTCTGTGCCCATTCACGAACCGTATTCAGTGTTTCGGAACGTTCAGCATGAGCCATGTGAAACTTTACTTGATCTGAAATCGTTCTGCCATCCCATTTGAACCAATTTCCTAAAATCAATACAAGAATTGAAAAGGTCAAAATCTTTAAACAAGAACCAATTGCTTTAAGCATATCCAAACCCTTCTGATGGAGTCGGTAAGACCCAGGTTGCTATAGGAATAACCGAGTTTTTATTCAAGTGTGTGTAAGTTCGTCTGATAACCGTATTTTTATTTTGGATAAGTTGCTCTATTTGAGCGTGATTCAGCTGTTGTGGGGGAGAAATTAAAATATCTGCTCCGTTGTCTAAGCTCAACTGATTGGCTATTTTACTTGCGAGTACATTGCCCAATTCAGAATAAGTCGCGAAATCTAAATCCTTTGCAAAAAGGATAATGATGAGTGCTCGTAAGTCTCCAAAAAGATGGTACGCGATCGCATCGGTTTCCTTAAAATCAATGGTAATGAGTTCCTCTAGGGCTGTTGACAAGAATTGCAAGGAGTCCTGTTGCGCCGTAAAGAGTTGAATTCCCGGCGCAACAGGACTCCTTGCAGTGCTTACATCAATGGATTGCAATTCTACTTTTCCAAGATGATAAAATTGAAATTCATGCGGTAATGCATTCACTACTCTTCGTATTGTCTCTTCCTGTGCAATCATGCGGCTTCCTGCCTTTTCATGATTAATTGATTAAATCCCACTCAACCCAGTTTCTCCCGGTGAGTCGATCGCGCTAAGATGTTTTGTTCACCTTGCAGCGTTCGCTCAACGGTTTTTAAAATGTCTTCAGTACTAAAAGGCTTTAAAATATAGTCTTTTGCTCCAACGTTGATCGCTTCCATAACGAGATTTTCTTGGCCCATGGCTGAAATAATTATTACTTTAGCATGTTTGTCGGCTTTGATAATTCGTCGAGTGGCATCAATTCCGCTCATCATGGGCATGACTACATCCATGGTCACAATATCGGGTCGAAGTTGGGCGTACAGATTCACTGCTTCTGCGCCATCCGATGCTTCCCCAACCACTTGATAATGTGCTGCTGTTAAAATATCTGAGAGAGTTTTTCTGACGAAAGAAATATCATCGACAATGAGCACTGTCTTCTGCATTGAATGGCCTCTTTATAATGATTGTACAGACTTCTTGTTAAAAATATTTAAAAAAATAGGTCAGATGGATTCCATTTTTTGAATCAGCACGGTTTCTATATGTCGCTCGGTAGCTTTTTGAATCGTAAATTTGAAAGCACCTGCAGGAGTGTCAAAGAACAATTCATCTCCTATGTCTGGAATTCTTCCAAATTGTTGAAGCAAAAATCCACTTAAAGTCTCATAGTTTCCTTCAGGTAGTTCAAGTTTTAAGATCTCGTTTATTTGCTGGATTTCCATGCTGGCCTTGACGACCCAGCTTGTTTCTGAGACTGCCTTGAAAGGCAGGGATTCGTAATCATACTCATCACTAATTTCTCCAACAATTTCTTCGGCAATATCTTCAAACGTCAAAATTCCGACAGCCCCACCGTGTTCATCAACGACTACAGCCATTTCATGATTTTCTCGCCGCATATCAAGCATGAGGTCTGCAAGGGGTTGTGTTTCCGGAACGTATTGGGCAGGAGTGATGTAGTGACTAATTGGCTCTTCCAGGTCGGTAGCAAATAGGATATCAACTGCTTCTATCACTCCCACGATGTTGTCGATGCGTTCCAAATATGCAGGCATTCTAGAATGCCGATGTCGTTCAAAGCTTTCTAATGCTTCTTTAACTGAAACAGACTCATCAATGGCGTCTACCCTGACTAGAGGAATGAGCGCATGCTGCGCTTCGGAATACCGAAAATCAAATATACGTTTGATCATTCTTTTTTCGTTTGTTTTGATCTCCGTTTCATTTCTTGTATATGAGAGAAGTGCCCGTATTTCCTCTCGAGTCGTTTTTCGTCTTCCTGCGAGCAACTCTTCTATAGGCCCAATGATAAGAGAGAGACGATTTGTGTAAGAAGATAAAATCCGAGTAATGGGGTAAAATAACCAATACGTCCAATGGATAGGATAGGCTACCCAGGGTGCCAAAAAGTTGGCATTCCTCTGGTAAATTGTTTTTGGAATGAGTTCTCCTAAAAGGACAACCAGAGGTGAAGTGACAAGGACTGCTATCCATTCAGCATGTTTGAGTGATTGTTCTAAGAAAAAGAGAGCTATGAGTGCTGAGTTACTGATGACGCAGATGCTTGTGATGAGTAAGGTGGTTGAAAATACTTGTTCCGGGTGAGTTGCTAATTTTAAAGCTAAGGATGCTCGAGTATTTCCTTGTTTAGATTGTTGTATAAGGGTGAGTTTGTCTGCAGATAGAAGTGCGATTTCTGAACCTGCAAAGAAACCTTCTATGATTGTAAGTGGAGTGACCATTGCAACGAGCTTCCAAACTGTAAGCGTGATCACTTGATTTTTCTCCCGGAAGTCTGTTTCTTATGATGGGGGTGCATTCGTGAAGGAGGATGTTCTGATTTTTTTCGTAAATCCTCTTCTGTAAAAAGATCTTCAAAAAGAGCATCTAGAATGTCATTCATAGTCACGACCCCAGTGATTTCGCCATTGGGTGCTTTGACTATAGCCATATGGATTTTATGTTGTTTGAATCGTCGGAAGAGAGCATTGAGCTTCATAGTGGGTGGAACAAAAAAGGGCTTACGCATGAGCGAGGTTACCGTATCTGGGAAACTGTCGGCTTGAATTTTGGATCTCAGTAAATCTTTGGAGTATAAAATGCCTACGATTTCTTTTCGATTCATTCCAATGATGGGAATTCGAGAATATTTTTGATTTCGAACTGCTGCTAAGGCTCCTTTGATAGTGGTGGTTACAGGTAACGTTAAAACTTGAGAGAGGGGCGTTGAGATTTCTGATACAGGGGTATTGTTGAGTTCAAATACATTACGGATGAGCTCAAGTTCTTCCTCTTGAATCGCGCCTTCTTTATGACCCTCTTCGACCATTAAAAGAAAGTCGGACTCTTTGAGAATAGTCTCATGCTTCGTAGTATCGGTTGAATTCACTTCTGGGTAGAGCACTATTCTTCTTTTATTTTCGGAAGGGATAAGGCGAATAATCATGGCTACAGTTATTTTTAAAGCGTAGCGGATGGGTTTAAATAGGTCATAAATGATGTTGAGAGGGCCGGCGGTAAGTATGGCAATCAGCCGGTTCATTCGTGCGGCGATGACCTTGGGGGTAATCTCGCAAAAAAGAAGGATGATGGGAGTTGCAATTAAAATTCCGATTAAAGTTTGAGATGCCCAATCAGGGATGTGACTGAGTCTTAGATGGGTGGACGCCTGATTCCGAGATACAAATTCTGTAATGAATGACGCTAAAGCTATATTGAGGACTTCATTTGCAACAAGCGTGGTAATGAGTAAGCCCCCTGGATCCGATAAGAGGCGCTTTATTTTACGATGAACCGGTCTAAAATTCTCTTTTAAAGACCTCAATTGGAATTTTGAAAGACTAAATAAGGCGATTTCCGAGGCTGACATATAGGCGGACAAAAAAACGAGCACTACACAAATCAATAACTCCAATGAAGTCATAATTTAGTTTTCGCACGGTTGCGGTAACCCTTCAATTTAAATGAAAATCAAAGTGATGCTTTCTCGTGCGAATCGTAAGCAGTTCCTTTAGGGTTCCTTACAGTAACTACTTCGAATCATGATTAAGCTGCTTTATCAAAGCCAGGGCCAGCAGCCGCTGGTACCTTTTTTCGAGGCCCTTTTAGCTGCTTTTCGTCTTTATTACTTGAAGGGGAGAATTTCTCTCGACCTTTAGCAGACAGTTTTTGCGTTAAGACCACATCCAGGACTTCATCGATATTTTTTACGAGGATAAACTTGAGATGTTGTCTGTATTCCTCAGGAATATCTTCTAAATCCTTTTTATTCTTTGCAGGAATAATAATCGTTTTAATTCCATGCCGCATAGCGGCAAGCGCCTTTTCTTTTAACCCGCCGATTGGAAGTACGCGACCTGTCAAAGTGATTTCACCTGTCATTGCTACATCTTTACGAATAGGAATGCCAGTCAAACGCGATATCATGGCTGCGGCCATCGTGATTCCAGCGGAAGGTCCATCTTTTGGAACTGCAGCAGCAGGAAAGTGCACATGAATATCAGTATTCGAAAAGATATCTTCATTTAAATCGAAGTCTTTCGCCCGGGATCGAATTAAGCCTAGGGCTGCTTGACCTGATTCTTTCATGACATCTCCTAGCTGCCCAGTTAAGATGATGCCACCTTTACCTTTCATCCGGGTCACTTCGACAAATAGGATTTCTCCTCCGACTGATGTCCAGGCAAGTCCAGTAGCGATACCGATCTCGTCTTTTTCTTGCTCGTCTTCTCTTAAATAGGGAGCAGGCCCCAAAAACCGATAAACTTGTTCTTGATTAATCAAAGTTTTTTCAGCTTTACCTTCTGCTACCAGGCGAGCAGTTTTTCTACAGACCGTTGCAATATTTCGTTCTAAATTTCTTAAACCTGCTTCTCGAGTGTACTGAGAAACAATAGTTTTAATGGAGGAATCATCAAATTCAATCTGAGTGTCTTTGATTCCATTTTCCACTGTTTGTTTTGGTATAAGATATTTCTTAGAGATGAAATATTTTTCTTCTTCAGTATAACCAGCTAGCTGGATCACTTCCATTCGGTCTCTTAAGGCAGAGGGAATGGAATCAAGAACATTGCAGGTCGCGAGGAACATCACATTGGAAAGGTCAAATGGGACATTTAAATAATGATCTCGGAAGCTATTGTTTTGCTCTGGATCAAGGACTTCCAAGAGTGCTGCGGATGGATCACCCCGAAAATCACTTCCCAGTTTATCGATTTCATCGAGAATAAAAACGGGATTGTTAGTTCCGACTTGTTTTAGTCCTTGAATGATTCGTCCAGGTAAGGCACCGACATAAGTACGGCGATGTCCTCGAATTTCAGCTTCATCCTTGACTCCGCCTAAAGACACTCGAACAAATTCTCGACCCAGTGCGCGAGCGATAGAGCGACCTAATGAGGTTTTTCCAACTCCTGGAGGGCCAGTAAAGCAGAGGAGGGGACCTTTCATTTTATCTTTCAATTTTCTCACAGCCAAGTATTCAAGAATTCGTTCTTTAATTTTAGAAAGATTATAATGGTCTTCGTCTAAAATGGCTTTGGCGCGAGTTAAATCTAAATTGTCGATAGTATGTTTACTCCAGGGAGTCTCAATTAACCAATCGATATAAGTTCGAAGCATAGAGGCTTCAGAAGCATCTGGGTGCATTCGCTCGAGTCTACCTAGCTGTTTAAAAGCCTCCTGTTCGACTTCATTTGGCATTTTGCAAACAGAAATTTTTTCCTTTAATTCGCCGATTTCTTCGCCTTTTATGTCCGCGTCACCTAGTTCGGTCTTGATGGCACGGATCTGTTCTCTTAAAAAGTATTCTTTCTGAGATTTGGTCATTTCATCTTTTGCTTGAGACCGGATTTTCGCTTGAATAGATAGAACTTCGATTTCTTTTGTTAAGATATCGTGAATTTTAGCAAGTCGTTCAATGGGATCAATCGTTTCCAGAATGGCCTGTGCATCGCTTACTTTGAGTCCTAGATTGGATGCGACAAGATCGGCCAATCTTCCTGGGTCAGCGATATCATCCAAAACCATGAGTATGTCAGGAGTAAGAAGTTTTCCTAATGAGATGACTTTTTCCAATTGTTCACGGACATTACGCATGAGTGCTTCAGTCTCAGGAAAAGGTCCGAGGTTGGGTTCGGTCATTTTCTCGATTTTGACTTCGAAGTAGGGCTGAAGCTGTGAAAACTCCTTGATATTGGCCTTACATAAGCCTTGTGTCAAAATTTTGATTCGGCCATCGGGCAATTTTCTCATCCGCATGATCATTGCCACGGTGCCTGTTTTATAAATACCCTCTGGTGAGGGATGTTCATCTCCAATGTCTTTTTGTGAAGAAAGTAAGATCAGCCGATCTGACCTTGAAAGACTTTCTTCGACGCTCCGTATTGAGGAGTCACGTCCTACAAAAAGTGGAATGATCATGTAGGGAAATACGACAATGTCACGCACGGGTAGCATGGGCAAAGTTTCAGGAATTTCGATCTGCTCACCGTCATAATTCGTTACCATCCATTATCTCCTTCGAGCCGCATTGCGATTATAAATGACTCTAAATATAGATTCGGCGGAACTCTCAGGGGCCTTTAGGGTTTTTTCTCACCCATACACATCAATGAATGGATGGTAACTGTAATTCCATAGTTTAGGCGTAGATTTTTTCGCGATGCTCTTGTCGTTCTTTGCAGGCAATGCACATGGTGGAGACAGGGCGAGCTTCCAGCCGACGGGGCTCAATGGGCTCTTCACAGTCTTCGCAGGTGCCGAAACTGCCTTCATCCATTCGAGCCAAGGCTTCGTCGATTTTGGTGAGAAGTTGGCGTTCTCTATCCCGTAATTTAAATACTAAATTTTGATTAATTTCACTTGCTGCCAAATCGGTCTCATCAGGAAGATCGTCAGGAGACAATACGATCTCATTTTTAAGTGCATTTTTTGAATTATTCAAGATCCGTTGTTTTTCTTCCAGGAGCAGTTTTTTATACTTGGCTAAGATCTTTGTATCCATACTCATATTCCCCTCACTAATAGTGATTCCCACGTATGATTCAAACTATTTTAACCCTATATAGGATTTTGACAACGAATTTTATAAGGATTTCTAAGAAATATCAACTAAAACAGTTGTCACGGGTATTCATTTTCTTAAATAGATGGATAATCTTGATGAATTTCTATGTGTTGATGACATTTCGACTAAAACTATACTTGAGAAAATAGAAAAATTCCGGTAGCTCATTGATTTCATGGAAAAACTTAATAATTCACAGGACTGTGGGGTCATTATTTTGGCTGCGGGTTTAGGGAAAAGAATGCGTTCTTCTCAACCTAAAGTGTTACATGAAATGGGGGGTAAGCCATTACTTTATCACGTATTGATTAAGGTCTGCGAGGTCATACCTACTGCTTATGTGAGCATAGTAGTGGGCCACGGGAGGGAGAAGGTAGAGGCTTACATTCAAAGCGAACCTCTCTTCCAAAAAATGAACATTACGTTTATTTTTCAGCCTAAACAGCAGGGTACTGGTCATGCAGTTCGGTGTGCGATGGATTCAGATTGGGGTGAGGCTAGGCTTAAAGAAAAGTCTCAAATCCTAGTTCTCCCAGGAGATCTTCCTTTAGTTCCTGAGGAGCTGATTTCACAAATGATCCTGCCACTCAAAAAGGGTGAGGCTCTCAGGCTATTGACCTGTATTATGGATGATCCTACAGGGTTAGGTCGAATTGTAAGAAAGGGAAAAAGTGGACCTGTTCTTAGAATTGTAGAAGAGAGAGATTCAAGTTTAAAGGAAAAGGCTATTCAGGAAGTTGCAACATCCATTTATCACTTTGATTCCAAGTTTTTAATGCAGGGTTTAAAACAGCTCTCCAATCATAATGTGCAAGGAGAGTACTATCTCACGGATTTGATTGGAAGTGCTGCCCAGTCTAAGAAAAAAATAGCAGTTTTACCTTGGAAGAATGCAGTGGACTTACGTGGTGTAAATGATCCGTGGGAACTCGCTCAAATTAGTTCTATTCTCAATGAGCGATGCCTTCGAAGTTGGGCACTCACTGGAGTTATATTTATTGATCCTTCAAGCACAAGGTTAGATGTGACTGTCCAATTAGAACAGGATGTCATTGTGCATCCAGGTGCAATTTTACGGGGTGAAACTCGAGTGTGTAAGGGTGCGGTGATTGGACCCAATGTTGTATTAACTCATGTACAAGTCGGGGAGCGAGCTCAGCTTAAGACGGGTACTATTGCAGAAAAGTCTAAGATTGATGCTGAAGCCCAGGTGGGACCGTACGCACATCTTCGACCTGATACTCACGTTGGGTTTAAAGCAAAAATAGGTAATTTTGTAGAATTAAAGAAAGCGACTATAGGTAATTATACCAGTATTGCTCATCTCTCTTATCTGGGAGACGCAGTCGTGGGTCAGAATGTGAATATTGGTTGCGGTTTCGTGACCTGTAATTTTGACGGAAGAGTGATTCGCGGTGAGAGAAAACATCGAACCATTATTGAAGATGAAGTATTTTTAGGAAGTGATTGTCAAACGATTGCGCCTGTTAAAGTCGGCAAGGGCGCTTTTATTGCTTCGGGGTCTACTATTACTGAGGATGTACCTCCTGGAGATATGGCGATAGCTCGTGCAAGACAGATCAATAAACCTGGTTATGCTCTGAAGTTGAGACAGCCAAAGGAGGAATGATGTGCGGTATTGTAGGGTATGTTGGAAGTAGACCCGCTGTTGATATTTTAATTCAAGGTTTAAGACGTCTTGAATATAGAGGTTATGATTCTGCTGGTGTTGCACTCGAGAGCAATCATCATATTGAGATTATCAAAGCTGAAGGTCGATTGCAGAACGTTGAAAAGCTGTTGCGTGATAAGAATGAATTACATCAAAGTGCAACTTGCGGAATTGGCCACACTCGATGGGCAACTCATGGCAAACCTACTACCCAAAATGCACATCCACACAAGACTGGACATATAGTCTTAGTTCATAATGGAATTATCGAAAATTATCTTTCCATAAAACGTGAACTCCTTTCTCGGGGACATCAGCCAAAGTCTGAAACTGATTCGGAGCTTTTCGGATTTTTAGTTTTAGATGAAATGGAAAAGGGTTTTGGATTAGTGGAAGCAGTCAGAAGAAGCTTTTCAGGTTTGCACGGACAATGCAGTGTTGTAGTGATGTCAGAGCGTGAGCCAGGTGTTCTCGTAGGAGTGAGAAATGGGTCACCCTTAGTGATAGGACAGGATTTAAATGGAGGGGGGATTATTGCAAGTGATGCTCAACCCTTAGTCGGATACTGCAATGAAGTCACTTTCTTAGAGCATGGTGATGTGGTCGTCGGTACGCGAGATGGAATGGCGTTCTTTGATCTTGTGACGGGTGCGTCAGTTAAAAGAAGACCAGTTAAATTAGATTGGTCTGTGGAGAAATTAGATAAGGGTGGCTTTTCTCATTTTATGCTCAAAGAAATTCATGAGCAGCCGGCCGTTCTTGTTGATACTTTGAATGGAATTTTAGACCGAGTTAAAACAGAGCCATTTCCATTAGCCTTTGGCCCAGAAGTTAAAATTCTTGAGGAAGCTGAAGAGCTGATCCTCGTGGCTTGCGGGACTTCTTGGCACGCCGCATTGTTGGGTAAGTATTGGATTGAACGGTGGGCGGGGGTCCCTGTCAGTGTTGAGCTTGCGAGCGAATTTAGATATCGGGATCCCGTCATTAAACCAAGAACAGTGATATTAGGTATTTCTCAATCGGGTGAAACTGCAGATACCCTTGCAGTACTTCGGGAAATGAGAGCACGAGGAATTTCTACGTTAGGAATTTCTAATGTCCGAGGGAGTTCTATCGTTCGTGAAGCAGAGGGCGTATTTTATACATCAGCAGGACCAGAAATCGGTGTGGCTGCAACTAAAACATTTATAGCCCAATTAGCAGAGCTTTTTGTGCTCGCTGGATATTTAGGGGTCAAGAGAAAGCATCGAAGTTCCGAAGAACTCTGTAAGGCCTTTGAGGATCTCATTCGATTGCCTCATTTATTGGCCAGAGGACTTGAAGAGGGTTCTGAGATGGTTCGTCAAATAAGAGCTGCGTCTGATGCAGTAGTTGATGCGAAAGGCTTCTTCTTTATTGGAAGAGGATATTCCTATCCCATTGCATTAGAGGGAGCGCTTAAGTTGAAAGAAATCGCATATGATTATGCTGAAGGTTACGCAGCAGGAGAGCTTAAGCATGGCCCCATCGCGATGATTGATCGTGGAATGGTAGTCGTAGTTTTAGCACCTCGTGATTCCTGGAGAGATAAGACGGTCTCGAATTTGGAAGAAGTAAAAGCAAGGGGCGCTACGATTGTAGGTATCGGTGATTCTGACGATATAGATTTGCGAGGACTTTGCGATCATTGGATTCCACTACCCACAGAAAATAGATCGGTAGATCCTGGTCTATTGCCTTTTATTTTAACACCCGTTGTACAATTATTGAGTTATCAACGAGCGGTTTTAAAAGGGACAGATGTAGATAAACCTAGAAATCTTGCGAAAAGTGTGACGGTTGAATGATGATTTCGCCTGCCTTGATCGGTTTGATCGCGGCACTCTTGGTTTTCTTTCAGCGGTACTTGTTTTTAAAATATCAAGAATTAATTGGATCGCCACTCATCTTTCTTCTTGTTATGGGTGTAGCGTTGATGGTTTTTCAGAGGATCATTTTACATCGTCGAACCGGAAATCCACGCTATGATGGTTTAGCGGATTTATTTTATCATATTCATTCTCCCTTTAGACCTAAATCGTCGCTTCTATGGGTGATGCGTGCGAGTATTTCTTTTCTTCTGACAACCTTTGGCGGATCTATAGGGCCTGAGGGCGTTGCGATAGAAACTATCCAATTTTTAAATATGAGGTTGAATGCACGTTCATCTCTCTGGTTTGAGCAAAAAAGACGGACAGATGTTGCAGTCAGTTTAGCAGCAGGGATTTCTGCGGCTTTTGGTGCTCCGTTCGCCAGTGTCCTTTTGCCCATTGAGCTTGGGATAGGGGGGCGAAGTATATCTGCAACAATCAGCGCTCTTTTCGCTTATTTAGGGATTCATTTTTTGATGAATCTATTCTCGTTCGAGGGTTTGAATGTCACCGGCATGCAGATTGGATTCCATTTTTCAAATTGGCGAGAGTGGTTCGGAGTGATTATCATCGGGATTATGGCAGGATTAGGAGGCGCCGGACTGATTCATTTTTTCCGTTATTCTCAAGAAAGTCTGTCGAACCTATTTCTGAAACGACCTGGGTTGAAGCCTATGATGGGGGCGATATTACTTTGTTTAGTATTTTCTATTTATAAGCCTATTCATAACTTACCCGTAGTTTTATTGGAGCAAGTACTCTGGATAAAGTTCTCCGTGAATGAAGTTTTGCTTCTTTGTTTTGCTCAAGTCCTATGTCTTGCACTCGTGATTGCTGCTTATGGAACCATAGGAGTGTTTTGGCCACTTTTTGTCATAGGTGGTTATTTGGGTTATTGTATAAATCATTGGATTTTAAATGATTTTATCCATTTTGCTGCTGCATCGGCTCTCATTGGCGGCGCTGCTCTTTGGGGGGCCGTTTTAGGCATTCCAGTTACTGGCGCCGTACTCGTGCTGGAATTAACTCAGAACGCTCATATCCTCTTGCCCTGTTTTTTAGCAGGTTTGATAGCGAGGCAATGTCGACAATTTGTTGGGACACCCACTTTGATTGATAAAAACCTAGAGATGCGGGGTATTTCTATGGTGGGAGGTCGATCCACAGAGGTTTTAGATGCAGTTTATGTTCGAGACGCTATGATCACTGATTATGAAATTGTTCACGAACAAGAGACTGTCGCAACATTGTATGCGAGATTGACTAATGCACGTTATCCTTTTCTTCCAGTAGTGAATACGCAAGGCGTTTTTAGTGGTCTTTTGACTATAGATCTCATCCAGGATGCTTGGAAATCGCCGTCTTCTTCACGGTTGCATTTGGGTGCGTTGGTTGAGGCCAAGGATTTGGTCTATCGAAGTGGTTTTAGACCCCCGACGGTAAATGCAAATGATCGACTTTTAGTCGTCGCTAAAATGTTTAATGAAAGTCCTTGTATTCCAGTATTAGGAGAAGACAGTAGAGTGGTTGGACTTTTGTTCGGATATAATATGCGGTCTGCTTATGATCGCGAAGTTGCTAGAAGATCCTTCTCTTTTATGGGAGAAGGGGGAAATGAGTAAACTTGAGTCATTATTAAACGAACCACAACGCGAAGCCGTGTTAGCGACAGAAGGGCCTTTGATTGTTTTAGCCGGCGCAGGTTCCGGAAAAACAAAAATGTTAACCTCCAGAATCGCTTACCTCATCCAGGAGAAGCGGATTGCTCCCTACCAAGTTTTAGCAGTGACATTCACAAATAAGGCTGCCGCTGAAATGAGAGAGAGAGTTGAAAAGCTTCTAGGGCATACTGGGACAAGTTCAAATGGACCCGAAATTGGAACTTTTCATTCTGTTTGTGTGCGTTTGTTGCGGAGGGAAATCGCCAAAACCCCTTTTACCAAGCCATTTGTGATTTACGATGATTCGGATCAGCTCAGTTTAATCAAAAAAGCAATGACAACCCTTCAGATAGATGAGAAAAATTTCAATCCTAAAGCGATTCAAGGTGGTATCAATCGCGCTAAATGCGATGCGATTGAGCCTCATGAATTAGAACCAGCGAATCATGATATTTTTTCTCGTCAGTTAAAGCGTGTTTACGAACACTATCAAAAAGATCTTTTCTCCAATAATGCTCTAGATTTTGGAGAAATTATTTGTATGACTTACCGACTTTTGAGAGACCACGCAGATTTGCGAATAAAATACCAACACCGTTATCGTTATATTCACGTCGATGAATATCAAGATACCAATAGATCTCAATATTTACTTTTATCTCTTTTGGCTGGTGCCACTCAGGGGGGGCATCAAAATATTTGTGTAGTGGGTGACGAGGATCAGTCCATATACAAGTGGCGTGGGGCAGATATTAGAAATATTCTTGATTTTGAAGTGGATTATCCCGGTGCCCGGGTTGTGAAACTTGAGCAAAATTATCGCTCTACCAAGACGATTTTGGCAGTAGCCGGTGATGTGATTCAAAATAACCGTTCTCGAAAAGATAAGAGACTTTGGACGGAAAATGAAGATGGAAATGCCGTGATTCGAGCTCAGCTTCCGGATGAACGGGCAGAAGCGGAAATGGTCGTTTCTGAAATTAAGCGGTTAGCTGAATCAGAGAATTTTACGTATCAAAATTTTGCGATTTTTTACCGAACCAATGCTCAAAGTCGCCAATTTGAGGATGTTCTTCGACGGGAAAAACTTCCCTATCAAATTGTGGGTGGTTTGAGGTTTTACGATCGTAAGGAAATTAAAGATGTTTTGTCTTATTTTAAAGTCATTTTAAATCCTTCAGATTCCGTCAGTTTAAAAAGAATTATCAATGTTCCAGCACGAGGAATCGGAAAAACAACATTAGAAAAGTTAGACCAATATCATTCAGCAATGAGTGAAGCAGGATTAAGTTACTTTGATATAGTTGAGCGTGCTTCTCTAGATTCATCCATCACTTCGGCGGGGACTGCTAAGAAACTATTTCAATTTATCCAACTGATCAAAAGGCTCATGGCGGAGCAGCCAAAACTTCTGCTTTCAGAGCTCTATCATTTGATTTTAGATGAGATTGGGTATGTGCGGGAACTCAAGCAAGAGGGGACTGAAGAAGCATTATCTCGAGTTCAAAACTTGGAGGAATTTGATTCTCTCTTGCAAGAATTTGAGTTGGATCGTCTAGAGGGCGTGACTGAAGCTGAAATTGAAAAAATTAAAGTTGAACTTTTACCTCTTTTTGTCGAGCAATCCTCTTTAGTTTCTGATTTGGACAATCTGGACGGGAATTTAAATTCAATAAAAATGATGACTTTGCACTCCTCTAAGGGGTTAGAGTTTCCGGTTGTTTTTATGGTGGGTATGGAAGAAGGCTTGTTTCCCTCTATTAAAGCTTGGGAGGAAACCCCGGAAGAAGATATCGAAGAGGAACGACGGCTCTGCTATGTTGGAATGACTCGAGCACGGCAGCGCCTCTATTTGATGAATGTGATCGTGCGGCGAATTTGGGGGAATGTGAGCTATCAGGAGCCGTCCCGATTTTTTTCTGAAATTCCGGAAGAGCTGCTTGAATTTAAAGATCTTTCTTATGGTATTCGGGCGGATACCTATCGTACAGGGTCGTCTCGTCAATTTGGACTTGGGGTGGAGTCAAGGGGTGGAACCATGATCGAGGCAAAAGAAGATTGGGTAGGACGACAAATGGTGCACCCTGACTATGGACGTGGAACTGTCGTAAACAGCGAGGGTTCGGGCACAGATCAAAAAGTGACGATTCAATTTCGAGGGCAACAACAGAAGAAGTTTATTCTACGTTATGTGGTAAGCTATTTTGGGTGAAAAAGTCTTAAATAAGCGTTAAGACATTCCCTTTAGACTTTCCTCTTATGATAAGGAATACTTTATGGTTGAAGTAAACGAAGCATTGACTCGTCGAGTAGCTGAACTTGCTCGTTTAGAGCTTTCAGATCAAGAGGTAAATATCTTTACTTCTCAGTTGGGAGAAATCCTAAAATATGTTGAGCAACTCCAAAGTTTAGATACTCATCATGTAGAGCCTCTCACCCATCCTCTAGAGCTTTTACCTCCTTTACGGGAGGATGTAGCTAGATTATTTCCGAGAGATGCGGAGGGAAAACCGAAAGTCCTAAGCTCGGCTCCTGATGTTCTTTATGATGGATTTAAAGTCCCTCCTATTCTTTAAATGAGACTACAGGCTTCAGATTTCAGCTTAAAGTTGAATACTGAAAGCTCACAAAAGAGGAACGATTTATGACTCATTCGAGTTTAATTGGTCAGTTTAAAACAATTCGTGAAATCCATGATGCTTTTGATAAGAAAACCCTCTCTCCAGTCGAACTGACTCGAGATTACCTAGCTGCGGTGAAGGCAAGTCAAACGGGCTCTTATTTAACCATTTGCGAAGACAGAGCCTTATCTCAAGCCAAAGCAGCAGACATTCTTCTCACAAAACACGGAAAAGTTCCTCGTGATCAGAAGCCTTTACTCGGCATCCCACTGGGCATTAAGGATAATCTTACGATGGACGGAGTGCGAACGACTTGCGCTTCTAAAATGCTTGAAAATTATATTTCTCCCTATACCGCAACAGTAGTTGCACGACTTGAGTCAGCAGGGGGGATTAGCTTAGGTAAGCTCAATATGGATGAATTTGCGATGGGAGGATCGAATGAGAATTCTGCCTTCGGACCCGTCAAGCATCCTACTCATCCTGACCGAGTCCCAGGTGGCTCAAGTGGGGGATCTGCGGCCGCCGTGAAGGCAAGGCTCTGTATGGCAGCTCTGGGGAGTGATACTGGCGGCTCCATTCGTCTGCCTGCCAGTTATTGTGGAGTCGTTGGGATAAAGCCCACTTATGGGAGATTGAGCCGTTATGGCTTGGTCGCTTTTGCTTCTTCATTGGATCAAGTAGGGCCGTTAGCGAATAGTGTTGAAGATGCAGCTCTTCTTTTGGACGTCATGTCGGGTCATGATCCGATGGACTCTACGTCTTCTCCTCTAGGCCCAACGAAAGGATTTCAAGCAATACAGCAGAAACCTGAATGGAAAAAATTACGGATTGGCGTTCCAAAAGAATACTTTATTGGCGGTCTTTCCCCCGACGTGGAGAAGGCAATTCAAAGTTCTTTGAAATGGATGGAAGCGCAAGGTGCTCAATTAGTTCCGATTTCACTTCCTCATACTCAGTATGCAGTGGCTGTTTATTATATTGTGGCTGTGAGTGAAGCCTCGAGTAATTTAGCTCGATTTGATGGAGTTCGATTTGGGGTGAGACCTCAAAAGGCGGTAAATGCCCAAAATCTGACAGAGTTTTATGAGCATGTTCGTGCAAATTTTGGGGCTGAGGTGAAACGAAGAATTATTCTTGGAACGTTTGCACTTTCAAGTGGTTACTCAGAGGCCTATTATAAAAAGGCATGTCAAGTTCGTGCCTTGATTAAGCAAGACTTTGATCAGGCTTTTAAAGAGGTCGATTTTATTCTAGGGCCTGTCTCTCCAACAACGGCTTTCAAATTAGGCGAAAAAAGTAATGATCCGCTTCAAATGTATTTGAATGATATTTTTACGATTCCAGCGAATCTCGCAGGTCTCCCCGCAATGAGTATTCCTTGTGGCGAAGATCAGCAGGGTTTGCCTATAGGATTACACTTCATGGCTCCTCAATTTGGAGACGAGAAGTTGATCTCTGTAGGTCATGCTTTTTTGAATTCTTTTATTAAAGGAAAGGCTTAACCATGCATCCTGAATTTGAAGCGGTCATTGGTTTAGAAGTTCATTGCCAATTAGCGACTCATACTAAAATTTTCTGTGGTTGCCTGGCAAAAATGCCAGACGGTCAATCTGTTTCAGATGGGGATGTGAATTCCAATACTTGTCCTATTTGTGCAGGGCATCCAGGAACACTTCCTGTATTGAATCAAAAAGTCGTAGAATATGCAATCAAAGCAGGATTGGCCACAAATTGCCAAATTACTCTGAAAAATACTTTTGCGAGAAAAAATTACTTTTATCCCGATCTCCCTAAAGGTTATCAAATTACCCAATTTGAACACCCGATTTGCGAATATGGTTGGTTAAATATTGAGA
The DNA here is from genome assembly GCA_963758495.1 of Oligoflexia bacterium. Classification (GTDB taxonomy): domain Bacteria; phylum Bdellovibrionota; class UBA1018; order UBA1018; family UBA1018; genus CAVWVI01. Next base: position 628,942 of record CAVWVI010000003.1, on the reverse strand, counting down.
CCAGCAAGGGCCAAAAAAAGGTGAGCATTCGGCGAATTCATATGGAAGAAGACGCCGGTAAGAATGTTCATATGGCGGGGTTTTCTCTGGTGAATCTGAACCGAGCCGGTGTTCCCTTGATTGAAATTGTGAGTGGCCCTGACATGAGTACTTCTGAAGAAGCAGGGGCTTATTTGAGGTCCCTCTATGCAGTAGTGACTTATCTGGGGATTTGTGATGGCAATCTTCAAGAAGGTAATTTCCGATGTGATGCGAATGTGAGCGTCATGCCAAAGGGATCTCAAGAGCTTGGAACTCGTACAGAAATTAAAAATGTGAATTCCTTTCGATTTGTAGAAAAGGCAATTGATTATGAAATTGCCCGACAGATTGAAGTGATTCGTGCCGGTGGAAAAGTAGTACAAGAAACACGTACTTTTGATTCTACTAAGAATGTCACTATTTCGATGAGATCGAAAGAAGAAGCACATGATTATCGATACTTTCCAGAGCCGGATTTAATTCCTCTTCAGTTAAATAGTGAGACTATTGAAAAGCTTCGTCAGAGTTTACCAGAGCTTCCTGAGCAAAAATTGAATCGTCTTATGAAGGAATTAGGTCTTTCTGCCTATGATGCTGGAGTCTTGACCAGTTCTAAACCCCTGGCTCAGTTTTTTGAACAGGTCATTCAAAGTTTAGAACAGAGTGGCATGGATGCGAAGGTCGCAGCAAAACCTTCTGCTAATTTAATTACCGGTGAAGTCGCTCGTCTTCTGAATGAAGAGAGCATCGAGATTAATCAAAGTCGGTTAAAACCGTCCCACATCGCTGACCTAGTTCGGCTCCTACAAACCCAAGTTCTTTCCAGTACGGCTGCAAAACAAGTTATTGTTGTTATTTGGAAGACGGGCGAAGCTGTTATGTCAGTCGTGGACCGTGAGGGCCTTAAGCAAGTGAGTGATACTGGAGCACTTGAGCCAGCTATTAATCAGGTGATTGCGGCATTTCCTGGGCAAGTGGCAGAATATCGGTCAGGGAAAGAAAAACTGTTAGGATTCTTTGTGGGCCAGGTCATGAAAGAGACTGGCGGAAAAGCAAATCCTGGTATGCTAGGTGAGTTGTTGAAAAAGAAGCTAACAGCGAGCAGTTAGTGGCTGATCGTTTGTGTAAGTAACCTTTAAGGCTGTTGACAAGCACAGCAAGGAGTCCTGTTGCGCCGAGAACCCAAATCTTTACGGCGCAACAGGACTCCTTGCTGTGCTTATCTATTTCTAAGAAGAGGGGGAAGGTGTGAAAAAATTTGCTAGGGTCTTGGGTGCCTTTCTTGCGTTGTTATTAGTTGCAATCGTGATGATTCCACTTGTAGTGGATGTCGATCAGTATCGACCTCAGATTGTAGATACAGTGAGTCAACAAATTCATGGAAAGCTTGAATTGGGAAAGCTCTCTCTTTCTCTCTGGGGCCAAGTTCGAGTGGAGGTTTCTGGATTAAAACTTCTGGACTCCACTGGAGAAGAAGTGGTGAGAGTGAAAGATGCCTATTTTCATCTTCCTTTCTTATCGATTCTATCGGGTGCACCGATTCTTACCTTTAAAATGAATCAACCTCTTCTGAAAATAATCAAGTACCGAAATGGGAAGTTGAATGTCATGTCGCTTATGAAGGAAGTACCTCAGGGTATTTCATCTACCGCATCGAATGCACAGGCGATACCTCCCTCTCCCGTTACTGGGTCAAAAACATCTACGAGTCACCTACCGGGAATAGTGACACGTGCTAAATTGGGAATAGAGCTTCAGCACGCTTTATTAGAGTACCGAGATGAATTAAGTGGTTTAACCACTCAAGTTAAAGATTTAAATTTGGAACTTCGAGATGTTTCTTTAAGTCACCCCACTGAAATCGAACTCTGGGCAGATTTGGATACAAAGTTTGGAAAGTCTTTTATTCTTCAAGGTCCTGCCCGGCTTACAGGTAAAGTTCAGCCGACTTTGAAGGAGGGTAAAATAGATCAAATTGAACTCAGTCTGCTTGCAAAATTTCTTAATGCTGAGATCAATGCACAAGGTACAGTTTCTGATTTAGCTTCTTCAGCGGGGCTGCCAAAATCTAGCACAGAATCTAGAACAGAATCTAAAATAGAACCTAGGATAGGTTTTAATATTAAATCCAATACCATCGATTTAAAGCCGTGGGTGGGGTTATTTCCCATGTTGAAAGAATATGAGCTAGGTGGCTCTGCGCAGTTCGTCGCTGATGTCAGCGGGTCTTCTCAGAAGATGGGATATCATGCAAAAATTACGGTTGCAGGATTGACGGCAAAAGCACCTCAGCTCAAGGCACAGCCTACTTTAGATGGGGTCATTCAAATATCTCCTGATCAAATCAACCCTATTCTTATTACAATGAAAGCACCGGGAAATGATCTCAAAATTCAAGGTAAGTTAGTGTCATTTACCCAGCCTCAAATGGATTTTGAAATGACATCTACGGGAATGGATCTGGATCAACTCGTGGAGTTCCCTCCGCCGGCGCAAAAGGCAAAAGCTGCTGCGCCTGAAGCTTCGAATCCAAGCGAGCCATCTTCAAAAATGGCTTCAAATAGGGATTCAAAAATGCCTACAGAAGCGCAAGCCAATTTCGATGCGATGCTCGCTCCTCTTCGAGTCAATAAAATACTCGCAGATAGCGTTGCTAAGATGAGGGTCAATCTGAAAATGATCAAAGCCCGTCAGATTACGGTATCCGATGTTTTATGTAAGTTGAGTTTCAGTCATTTAACGGCTGGGCTTGATCAGTGTGATCTAAAAATATTTTCGGGCACTGTTACGGCAGATGCGCATTTTCAATTAAAGCCAAAAACGCCTACTTATCAGTTTAACGCTAAAATCGACGGATTAAATATGTCTCAGGCCGTTGAATCACAAATGGCTTTATTTAAAAACACAGTCAAGGGTTTGGCTCATTTGAGTATGTCGGGTCAGGGTGCTAGTTTTAATCCTGATCCTGCGATTTCTAATCTGAAAGTCCATGGAAAGTTAAAAGTAGACCAAGCGACTTTTGCTACTATTGACGTCATGAAGATGGTGTCCGAGGCGTTGAATCGCTCTTTGAGTCAGTTGGGAGATAAAGTTCCTGTTTTAAAAGGAAAATCATTGGGTGCGTTGCCTCATGGTACATCTCGATATGATTTTATTTCATCTGATTTTACAATTGCAGATAATCAGTTTATAGCACCCGATTTTTATGCGAAAGCAGTCCCTCAGCAAGGAATTGATTTAAAAGGAAGTTCCACGATAGGTATAAAAAATTATTCTTTAAATACCTTTTGGGATGTCATTGATACCTATAACATCACTCGACTCCGAGATATTTCTGTCGAGCAGAATGGGGTGAAGGTTGAGCATATCTTTGCTGAAGGAAGTTCACCTGTTCATTTCCCTATTCATGTGGATTGTAATTTGATGGCGCCTTGTTATTCTTATACGGAGGTTCCATCTGCATTAGCTCATGTGGCACTTAAAAACATAGGGAATGCGTTGACAGGTCGAGCTAAAGAGGAATTACGGAAAAAAGCGGAGTCTATTATTAAACAGGTTGTTCCCCCTGCTGTCCAAAACAAGTTGAACGACAAATTGAATGACAAGTTGCAAGAAAAGTTAAAAGACTTTTTTCATTAAATTAAGAAGAGGAATGAGAAATGAAAAAAATAGATTCTAAGTTTAAGAAAGTTCTATGGATCTTTGTGGGAGCCTTGTTGATCTTAGCAGGATGTTCAAGTGATCGCGCAAAAAACCTAGCGAAGGAATCGGCTGCTCGGTTTTGGCAAGATAAAGCCTATCCTGGAAAGAGCTTTGACGTTCAGGTGATCGAGGCCGAAAAAGCAGAGGGCGGCTATCGTGTAAAAGGAATTGTTGACGGGGAAACACGAGTCGGTATTTTTAATCCAGATACTGAAACTTTCTCTGAAGGTTATTATTCCCTTGCTCATGAACGTAATAAGCGAATTGCGGAGCTCGAGGAAGAGTCTAAATACTGGAAAGATAAGGTTGATGTTTTAGAAAAGGAAAATTACAAACTCAAAGTTCAAATCAGCATGTTGCAAGGGAAGAGTCTAGAGGAGAATGAACCACCAGTGAAGAAGGGGCCTATTTCTCCTCCTGTCTCAGGATCTCCCTCCGTATCTTCGACGCCATCTCCGGCTCCTTCTTTGGCTCCAGCAGTGCCTTAAATAAGATTGGGATGTAGATTTTATGATTCGTGCTTCTATTGATTTGGGTACCAATACTTGCCTTCTTTTAATTGTAGAATGGGATCCCAAAACGGAGAGTATCCTCCGTGTGATCAGCGATAATTCAACTGTGGTTCGTCTAGGCGAAGGAGTGGATCAGAATCGAGAGCTTCAAACCCGGCCGATGGAACGCACGCTGGAATGTTTGAAAAACTATGCGCTTAAAGTGCAGGATGCGGGACTCGCAACGAATCAAGTCATTTGTGTTTCAACGAGCCAAGCTCGAGATGCGAAGAATAGTGATTTGTTTTTTTCTAAGATTCAAAAACTCACAGGATTTTCATTTCGGATTTTATCTGGAGTGGATGAGGCACGGTTTACCTTTTTGGGAGCACTCCTTCCTGGAATGAGCCCTCAGCATTCGTGTGTTATTGATGTCGGAGGGGGAAGTACTGAGCTGATCTCTCTTCAAGATTGTCAAAGTATTGACATCGGCTCGGTGAGATTTACGGAGCGCTACTTAAAGTCCGATCCAGTGACGGATGCTGAATTTTGGGCCTGCCAAGAAGCGATAGATCAGGCATTTCAAGCAATGCTTCCTTGGCGAGAACAAATTAAAAGCTCTTGTGACTTAATTGCTGTGGCAGGGAGCGCCACTACCCTCGCAGCCTGGCATGCAGGCTTGAAGCAATTTGATTCAAGTCAGGTAGACTCTGTTGTCTTAAGTCGAGGAGATCTTCATCGGATGGTCGAGGAACTCAAATGGAGAACGATCGAAGAGAGACGAGACCTTCCGTGTATGGAATTTAAACGGGCGGATGTAATCCTGGCCGGAGCTATGATTCTATGGCGGGCTTTAGAGTTATTGAATTTCCAAAGTTGTCAAATCAGTACGCGTGGATTGAGATTTGGAATTTTGAAGGCCTCGAAGCGAAATAATTTGCCGGGAGACCCGATTTCCTGATTGAACTGCACCATTCATAAATCCACTGAATTCAATACTGGTATGTTCACCGGCAAAAAACAAGCGATCTGAGAGAGAGCTTTCTGCAGCAAGTCCATGCATAGAGGTGTATTGTCCAGGCTTGAGACAAATATAACTTCCCTTGCTCCATGGATTTTCAGGCCAATGTCCGAATCGTATGTTTCCGTCAAAAGCGGCGCTTATGCCTGGAAAAGTCTGATTAAGACAATCCAAACTAGAATGTAAAGGCGCTTGCATGATTTGCTGTCCTTGGCTGCCTCCTAGGAACTGAGTCAGAATTCCACTTTTTCCAGGCTGCATTCGACTCGTTTCCCAGAATTGTTGATGAGTCAGGGTGAGAAGTGCGCCGTTTGAATTTCCTCTGGTAGGGTTTTCTAGGGTAGAGTTTCCTGCTATCTGATTACGCCAAATTTTATTTTTAAATCCTATGATCCGTTTCGAATTGGCGCCGTATCCCATTTTTTGAATGCATTCTTGAGTAGCCAAGCCCAAATCGAGCTTGGAAACTCCCTCCACATTTCTCAGTACTGAAAAGGGTATTGTGCAAACGAGTTGAGATGTGGAAATTTCAAAGGTTGTTTTATCTTTGATGAAGATGAGTTTTAAATTTCTTCCTCCATCGCTGATTTTCACGAGTTCGTGCTCAAAGTAAATAGGCACTCTATCCTGGATCGCTTTTTCTAGGGCAAGAGGGAGTTTGCTGCTTCCTCCTACAATGCGTTTACTCTCATCACTGTCTCCCAGAAGCTTAAGTCCGGCGTTTGTGTCAGTTGAAATCAAAGTGAGAAAATTAAGTGCTGATTGTTGATCTAGATCTTGGCCGTATTCACATACATACAGGACTTGGATGAGATCAAGGACCCATTTTTCTACGTCTTTTTTTGAATATAAATATTCAGAAAGTGGAATTTGATCGTACTTAACCCAGGTTGGATTTTTTTGATCTTTATAGGTCGGCATTTTGACTTCAGTATCTCCAAAAATTTCTTTCAAGTCAGAAGAGATTTGAGCAGCAAGAGGTTGGAAAGCGAAAAGCATTTCTGAGTCTTGGATGAGTCGGCCATCCGCATAATATAAGTCTGTTTTTAAACCCGCATCTCCTTCTTGAAGGTTTTGAATTCCGAGATTGAGTTCTGTACAGAGTTGCATGAGGTCTTCGTGATCACTGTCCACCAGTTCTCCACCGAGTTCGCAAAACATCCCATCTGAGTTGAAGTTCGACGCTGATAGCATTCGTCCTCCGATGCGATTGCTAGCTTCATAGATTGCACAAGGAATTCCAACTTTTTGAAGTCGATACGCGGTGGTGAGTCCCGCAGTTCCACCGCCTAAGATGATAACGGGCTCAGAGTTTTTCATTGGAGCTTGGATTATTTTCGCCAAGGCTGGGTGGGCTAAAAAATTCGAAAAAGGAAGAACTGCCGCAGTTTTTCCAGCTAGTTTGAGGAGATCGCGTCTACTGAGTAAATCTTTCGTTTCGAGTAAGGCTTGTGGACTGATTGCTTTTTCGTTTACGATTCTTGCTAATTGAATCCATTTAAGAACTTTTTTTAAGCTTGGATTACGAATCATAGTTTCCCCCTAATCAATTCCAACAAAGCCTGAGCCCTAAAGGAACTACTCACCTTAGAAACCACAACTAGGCTTGCAAGTTCAAGAATATAAGCGATATATCAAAATCCTTGAGGAGATTGAATGAACTCTGAAATTTTTTATATAAGACCGGATATCCAAGAGGCTCTGAATGAGGGTTATCCGGTTGTGGCGTTAGAATCGACGCTGATTACGCATGGGATGCCATACCCTCAAAATATTGAGACTGCACGTTCAGTAGAGCAGATTGTTCTGAGTTCAGGGGCGTTACCGGCCACAATTGCAGTTCTTGATGGAAAGATTCGAGTCGGATTGGAGAGTTCTGACTTAGAGAGACTTGGTAAAAATCAATCAGGGAGTATTTTAAAGCTGAGTAAAAGAGACCTACCTTATGCTATTGCTACTCGAGTGAGTGGAGGTACCACAGTAGCTGCGACTCTTTATTGCGCAGACCTAGCTGGAATTCGGGTTTTTAGCACGGGAGGTATCGGAGGCGTTCATAGGGGTGCCGAAAAAACTTTCGATATTTCAGCTGATTTAAATGAATTATCCCAAACTAGCGTTGCTCTTGTTTGTGCAGGAGCCAAATCGATTTTGGATATTGGCTTAACATTAGAAGTTTTAGAGACCTTGAGTGTTCCAGTGATTGGCTATCAATCGAGTTCCTTTCCCTCTTTTTATAGTCGTGAAAGTCAGTTTCCCGTGACTTATCGAATGGACTCATTGAAAGAGATTGCTGACTTAGTGAAGTGTAAATGGTTACTGGGATCCCCGGGAGGAGTTCTAGTGGCTAATCCGATTCCTAAAGAAGATGAATTAGAGGGTGCTCAGTTAGAAAGTTTCATCGAAGAGGGGATTCGAGAAGCGGAATTGAACAATATTCGTGGTAAAAATATGACTCCATTTTTACTCGCGTATCTGAATTCAAAAACCGGGGGACAAAGCCTGACTGCAAATATTTCGCTGATTAAAAACAATGCGAGGGTAGGAGCCGAGTTGGCGAAGGCACTAGCTTTGTAGTATCGACAGCTTAGGTTAATGATTTACGAAGGGGCTCAATTTTTTAAATTTCCAGATGAATTCATACGTTTTTTTAAAGCTTCAATTAAACTTGATTGCACATCTGCTTTTTGGCCCGATTGTTCAATACCTTTTTTTGGAATGGGACGTAATGGTTGCTTGAAAGTTCTAATCTGCTCTAAAAGATCATTTTTTACAGGGTTAGTCTTTGAACTAGTAAGTGACTCATCTTTCTCAGAAGGTTTTTTGAGATCGTGTTGGGCAATTGAGTGGTTTAGTTCTGATGGAGTGCTTTCGTCCTCGTCACTCTCTGAAGTATCCTCGTAGTCAGGTGTGAGGCTTGTAAACTTTGAATTATTTATAAGCAGGTTATCTAGTTTACTATAAGATATCCAAATCCCTTAGGTCGCGCTTCAATGAATTTGCGAGTTCACGATCTTTACTTGCAAGGCGCTTGAGGAGGGATTCCCGAAATACCGGATCAGCGATTTTCAACATTTCCAGCACCTGTTGGAATCCATTGATTTGAACCGGTTGCGGTTCGGGTTGTTTGGGAGCTTGCTCTTTATAGTGATCTTTATAATGTTCTGTGTATTGACTCATAGACCCGCATTTTCCCTTTCTCGTTTTGTAGTTTTCTTAGCCTGGTCACGAATATTTTCTTCCACAGTTTGAAATTCTTTTCGTAAAGTATCCAGACGTAATTCTGAATTCTTTTTATATTCGTCCACTCGTTGTTGATTTGCAGTTTTGAGTTTTGCTATTTCATCGTCGCTTGAGTGTTTTTCGAGATTGATTTTTTCCTCATTGCTCTTACGGGTCTGGTTGAGTTTTTCTTCGAGTGCTTCTGCTTCATTGGAGATTTTGACGTCGTAGGCATGTCGAAGGCTATTGAGTTGCTCTTCGCTTGTGTTTTGTAATTTTTCTAGATCTTTTTGATGGTTGGCTTCGATCTCACGGGTTTGCATTTCGTTTCGATGTTCGGTTTGTGCAATGTAGTTCTTTAATCTCACTTCGTCGAAATTTAAAGTGTTTGTAGACGATACATCAGTTGACATTCATTGGTCTCTTTCTTATTTAAGTATGGTCTAGGAGTGATAAATCTGTAAACAGGCATAATTTACCGACAGGTGTCTTAAAATATTTCAATTTTTAAGGTGAATGGACTCGGTTAACGGTGCGATCAATGGTGAAAAATTATGAATACATCTGTGAAGCATGAATCTCTTGTCTTTTTATCAGGAAAGCGAACCCCATTTGGTGCTAATGGGGGGGCACTCCGAGATGTCAATCCAACCGACTTATCCATGACCGCAGCTCGGGCAGCTTTAGAGCAAGCGCAAGTAGATCCTAAAGAAGTGGATCATGTGATTTTTGGAAACGTTTTACATTCTGCTTCCGACAGTATTTACACCCCGCGGCATATTGGATTGAAATTGGGCATTCCAACTTCTGTCCCAGCTCTAGGGGTAAATCGTCTGTGTGGCTCTGGATTTCAAGCTGTCATTGAAGCGTATTTTCAGATGCTTGCCGGAGATACGCGCATTGCACTGGTGGGTGGGGTTGAAAATATGAGTATGAGCCCCTATTTGATTCGTGGGGCAAGATGGGGAATGAAAATGGGTCACAGTCCCATCAGTGATATGATGGTGGACTCTCTTTATGATTCGCATGTACAAGTTCCCATGGCGATTACCGCAGAAAATTTAGGAGAGAAATACCAAATTTCTCGTTCAGATTGTGATGCCTTCGCGTTGAGAAGTCAGGAGCTTTATCAAAGCGCGATGACTCAGGGGAAATTTCAAGATGAGATTGTTCCTTTTATGGTTCACGATAAAAAGGGAAATTTGATGCGGGTGGAAAAGGATGAGCATCCTAAACCGGATAGCACGCCTGAAAAGTTGGCTCGATTAAAGCCCCTCTTTAAAAATGACGGCTTAGTCACCGCAGGAAATGCGAGCGGCATTGTGGATGGCGCGGCCGCCTTAGTCGTTTCAACGGAAAAAGAGGCGCAAAGGAGAGGGATTCAACCACTCGGTCGGTTGGTATCTTATGGAATTGTAGGGTGTGATCCAAGTATTATGGGAATTGGGCCTGCACCTGCTATCCGGGAAGCGCTTAAGCGAGCTGGCTTGAGCCTTTCGCAAATGGACTTAATTGAAGTGAATGAAGCGTTTGCGCCACAAGTTTTAGCAGTGGCTAAAGAGCTTGAAATCCCTCATGAATTATTAAATGTGAATGGTGGAGCTATTGCGGTAGGGCACCCATTGGCTGCGAGCGGTACGCGAATCCTCCAAACCTTGCTTTATGAGTTAGGGCGGCAGAAGAAAAGATATGGGGTTGGGTCTGCTTGTATAGGTGGAGGGCAGGGAATTGCATTGGTGGTTGAATCCTTACTAAATTAGTGCTATATTTCTTCGCTCATTAACATGCTAATTTCAGTCTAAGAATCATTCGTTGAGTGGTGTGACTGGTATGCAGGAACTGAGCAAATGGAATGTATTCAAAATCGGATGAGTCAGAAATTCAAATTAGGCAAAAGGTTTTAGAACAACGTAAGTTATTGTCATCTGAGCAGGTGTCTGCTCTCAGTGCTGACGCTGTTGCACGATTTTTAAAGTTTTCAGAATTCCAAAATTTTTCAAGACATGCACAACTCAGGAATAAGAATCTGCACGTTGGACTCTATCGGGCATTACCGTCAGAGCTCAATTTGGACTCGTTGACCCCCCTTTTTTCTCAGTTGGGATGTAAGCTGCATTATCCCAGGGTTGTTCCAAGTGTTGCTTCAAGAATTGCTCAAGAACCTGTCATGAACAATTCGAATCAGGTGATCGAGTTTGTTGAAGTTTCAGAAATGCTTGATCCTCAACTGACTTGGAAAACCGGCGTCTATGGAATCCAAGAGCCCCAATCTCATTTAAGTGCGGTACCACCTGAAAGTCTTGATTTAATTTTTGTGCCCGGAGTGGTGTTTGGCGAAAGGGGTGAGCGTATTGGAATGGGATCAGGTTATTATGATCGTTTTTTGATTCAAGCGCCTCATGCTCTTCGTATTGCCATTGCTTTTGATTTTCAGGTTTTTCCACAGGTTCCGCAAAAAGTTTTGGATCAGCCGGTTCATTGGATTTTTACCGAGGCACGTGAATTCAAAACCCCTTTTGTATTCCAATGGTGGGAAAGGCGGGAAAGTTTATGAGCTTTTGGAAACGCTGGCTGTTCCTGTTTAAAAAGCCGGTTTCAGTGAGTTTAACGGTTGAAAAAAAACCGCCTGAACGACCTGTACATCCTGCTGTACCACAGCCTGTTGTACCACCTGTATATCACGAAGCGCTGACTCTTCATTCATCAGTGACTACCTATTCCACTCTATTGCCGAACTATTTAGATGAAGAAGATCAGGCACGACGACTGATTGCTATTGCAGTTGCTCGACAAGTGACAAAAACGGTTTCTCACCTGACAGTTTCTCGGGTTAAGCTCTCGCCCTTGCAATTAAAAGATGGAATCAAAGGAAAGATTGTGGGTAAAGACGGGCGCAATGCTCGACATTTTGAAGAGCGTGCCGGTGTTGATTTACTTTTAAATGATGAGGCAGATTCCATTTTGATTTCGAGCTTTGATTCTTTTCGTAGGGAAGTCGCTCGCGTTGCTTTAGAGACTTTGGTGCGAGATGGAAGAATCCAGCCGGCAAGAATTGAGGAAGTTTTAGCTGAAGCACGAGGCCAGGTTGATCTGGAGGCAAGAGCGGCGGGTCTTGCGGCTGTTCAAGAATTAGGAATTCAAAACATTCATCCTGCGATTTTACGTGTATTAGGAACTTTAAAGTTTCGTCACAGCTTCGGTCAAAATCAATTAGAGCATTCTGTCGAAACGGCTTGGCTCTGCGGAAATCTGGCGGTGGAGCTTGGCTTTGACCCGATGTTAGCCCGGCGTGCTGGATTGCTACATGATTTGGGAAAGGCATTGGATCAAACACATGATGGTGGTCACGCTGAGGCAGGGGCAGAATTTGCCAAGCGCTATGGCGAAGATCCTCAAGTGGTACAGGCTATTTCATGTCATCATGAAGAGTGCGTACCCAAAAGCGTGTTAGATTATTTGGTGATTGCGGCAGACGCAATTTCAGGGGCTCGTCCAGGAGCTCGGCACGGCTCTACTCAAAATGCTTTGGAGCGTGCGACAGCTATTGAGAAAATTGCGAAAGAAATTCCAGGTGTCAGTATGGCATTCGCAGTTCAAGCGGGTAGAGAACTTCGTGTGTTCGTAGATAGTACTCGAGTTTCTGATGCGGGGGTTTCTCAAATGGCTCGTCAAATTGCGGATCGAATTGAGTCAGAGGTTCGCTTTCCAGGTCAAATTAAAGTCACGGTTCTCCGTGAGTTGAGAGTTACAGAGGTTGCAGTTCAATGAAAGTTCTTTATTTTGGTGATACATTTGGGCGTCCAGGTCGTGAAGCTGTAAAGATTGCTATTGCGAAATTGGCTTCTCAATATCAAATCGATTTTATTGTGGTCAATGGTGAAAATTTTGCTCATGGAAATGGAATTCTTCCTGAAATGGCGGAAGAGTTTTTTGATCTGGGTGTGGACGTGATTACTACAGGAAATCATGCGTGGGATCAGAGACAAATTATTCCTTTTATGGCAACAAGCACACGAATTCTTCGTCCTGCGAACTATCCTGATCACCCATCATTTAGGGCTCCGGGGCGAGGTGTGACTGTCGTGGAGTCGCGCAAGCGTTCAGGGCTGAGATTGGGAGTCGTTCAAGTCATGGGTAGAGTATTCATGGATGCATTAGATTGTCCCTTCCGAGCTGCTGAGCGAGAGGTCGATCGTCTAGATGAATTAGGAATTCAAAGTATTTTAATCGACTTCCATGGTGAGGCTTCTTCTGAAAAACAAGCATTTGCTTACTTTATGGATGGTAAGGCAAGTGCGGTGGTTGGAAGCCATTCTCATGTACAAACTGCCGATGAGAGAATTTTGCCTAGAGGTACCGCTGCAATTACAGATGTTGGAATGTGTGGATGTTTTGACTCAGTGATTGGCGTGAAAAAAGAGATTTCTATTCAAAAATTCCTTACAAAACGCCCTGTTCGGTATGAGCCCGCAGAGGGGCCAGGTGGTTATGGTGCTGTTATTATTGATATCGATGAATCAACTGGAAAATCACGTTCAATTCTACGTTTGCGGGAAGTTGTGGTCACCTCTTAAGATGGATGGCCACCCATTATGGGTAAATAATTTATAAAAAATTATTTACCCATAACGGAGAGACCACGTAGAATAGAGTTAATGCAGGGGTTAAATCGACAAGAACTCTATAAAAGTTTTATTCATTTTATTGCCGAAGATATTCAAAAAGAAAGAAATCGCGTCAATCGACGAATGTTGAATGTCTTTTTCTGGTGTTTTTTCCTGCCAGTGCTGATGTCCATTATTCTTCTGATTCTTGTAAAGCTGAGGGTTATTCCAAGAACTTTTAGAAACTATTTAGATTGGTTAATTCTTGTAGTTCCGATTTTCTATTCTATCTATATATTAAGTATTGAGGTTCTTGCTCAAGTGCCCGGTCTTTTCCGCAGAGGAGGGGGGGCGGCCATGCTGGAGCAACCTTTAAAGGAAGGCTTATGGCGAGAGCGCGTCTCCGAAGAGATGGCACGTTTAATTCCTGCCTCTGCTGATCAGTGGGAATGGGTTATCGCGAGTTTCAAAATGGACTTACAAGCCATGCAGAACCGGACTAAGTATTTGACTGCTTTGGCGGGGGCTGTGTTTTTTTTGCTCATGCAAGGAATTGATTCACTTATGGACGGTGAAGAAAAGATGACGTGGGTAAAGACATCTTTGCTTGGATGGGTAGAGACTTCTTCTAATGATTTTTCTCAGTTTGTAGGTTTAGGTTTGTTTCTTCTTTTATTCTATCTTTCTGGAAACCAAGCGTACCAGACATTAAATCGGTACTTAAATTGTGCAGAGCTCATCAAAGGTAAGCACTGAAAGGAGTCCTATTGCGCCGGGAATTCAAATCATAAGAACAGTAAGAAGTCTTGTTGCGCCGGGAATCCAAATCTTTACGGCGCAACAGACTTCTCACTGTTCTTACCAACAACCCTAAAGGAACTACTTATTTAATCTTTATGGCGCAACAGGACTCCTTTCAGTGCTTGTCAACAGCCCTAAAGGAACTACGTACTTGCCGCGAAGGAAGAGTTTTGGTTAAAAAATAATTAGGTTTTGGGAGTGAGGACGGAGCAAGCCCCTTTGTTACATTTTTGGGTTCCACAGCTTCCTTTTGAGCAAGACCCCCCTTCCTTACAGCCCCCTCCGCAACCGCCTGCTTGCTCAAATGCCCAAGATCGGGGAATTTGATTGAGGGATTGAAGGGCAGTAGGAAGATCAGAGAAGGGCTGATAACCTAAGTATTCTCCGGTGGTGTGTTGTAGTACAAAAGCAACATAAGTACCCGGATTTTCTGGATTTGATGTGATACCTGCCATGAGTTCATCATCAATTAAAAAGCCTTTGCTGTAATTCTCGATAGTTAATGCTGACATGATGACTATCTATCACATAATGCGTTTTCTAATCCATAGGCTGACGATGAGGCTGAAAATAAGATGAAAAATTTGTAACTTTACATTTGCTAAATGGCTCGAGATTTCGTAAAGATGAGGGCGCTCAATAAATACCATTCGTACAGTGGGGCTGTAGCTCAATTGGTAGAGCACCTGCTTTGCAAGCAGGGGGTCGTCGGTTCGACTCCGATCAGCTCCACCATTTCTGACTTAATAGAATTTATGCTCCACCTTACCAACGGTGAGCCTTCAGGGTCCGGGTTAATCAGCAATTCAATTTTTTCAGGTTTGGCAGGGTCAATCACGATACGAGCGATGATCGTTTGGATGATCTTCTTTTTCTCAGTATCAGGCAATTTTTCAAAATGCTGAACGGTCCTCTGCAAGAAGTCGGGTAGTGTGGAGTTCTCAAACCGGTCCTTTGCGATAATCTTCTTCCGTTCCAGTTCCCTGATCTCCGCATCGAGCTTTTCCACGGTCGCTTGAGCTTTGGTCTTTTCCTCCAGCATGACCTTACAAACTTCGGTGAGATTTTGTGTTTTATCCAAAACCGCAGCTTGGATTGTGTCTGAGAACTTATCGATGGCAAGTCTCGCCTCATCCATTTTGATTTGGGCTTCTCGGATTTGCTCCTCGAACATGGGTACAAAGGAGTGCTTGTTCTTCAGAGTCTCTTCGAGAAGCTGATGCAACGGTCCCGCTGTTGGCGAGATAGTGCTTGATCCGTTTGATGATGAGGGCTTCGATCTCATCTTTTGGAATGCTTTGTTTGAGGGTGGAGTTTGAATAGTACCTGTATCGACCGTTTTCAATATTGTTTCCTCCAGTCCCCTTCATTCGCTTTCCGTCACTCGTGAAGAATATACCAGAAGTAAGTACACGAACTTCCCGTATTTCACGTGTTCTTTGGCAATTCGTTCAAGTACAGCATCAACCTGTACGGTCAATTCAGGAGGAACCACGGGGTCGTGGCGGAACTTGTAATGGACTATACCATTTACATCCTGCTTGTCGGGGTATTGTTCCCAATCATCTTTGAATCGTCCGATACCTCGAATTTTCTTATTCTTAAACAGATCGTAATAGATAGTGGGGGTAATTGGCTTTCCCCCGATCATTCGCGGTGCCACACGGTTCCCCTCTTTGTCGATCTTCTCTTTCGTCATGCGGGTCTTGCTCCTGTACCCTTTTTCTTGGCAGTATTTCACAACCGCGTCGTAACTTGAGGTTCTTGCAAAGAGGGAGAAGATTTCGGTCACCATCTTTTGTTCCTCTTTGTTGATGACATAAAAACCTGCTTGCGTCGGGTGCGGGTCCAATCCGAGGACAGGAGTGGTGCTGTTATCCTTGCCGTTGTTCACGCGAGCGGCACGGGTTTTCTTTTGAACCTTCTCCTGAAGTTCAAAACGATAGTCCTCTGCAACTACATTTTCCAGCGTGACACCTAGACGATCGGAGCGTTGCTTCAGATCAATGAATCCCTTGTTCACCTGAACGATGGCACAGTTGGCTTTCTGCGCGGTTTTTAGGATGCGGATATTGAACTCCTGATCTCGGGAAAGGCGGTCCAACTTTTCGTAAATGATTCCATCCAGATACCCCGCTTCCATCAGTTTCATGACCTCAAGAAGTTCTGTTCTATGGATAATGGAGTCTTCACCTCCGCTCATTTCTTCCACCACTCTTTTTGAAAGGATGATTTTGCAGTTCAATTGCTTTTCTAGTCTGCAAGGTAGTTGTCGATAAAGTGGTTTTGCTGTTCTTTTGAGCCGTGAAGCACATTGCCCTGCCTTTGTGTTGAAACACGGACAATCGCAGCGAAATACAGTCGTCTATCTGCACGTTTAAGCAGTCTTCTCATCAGTTCTTTCGGTCCTACACTCATAGTTTCTCCTTTGTTAGAGTGTTATGTTGAATTGATCGAGCAGAATTGCTCTGACTTTTTCAGCTAAGGCGGATCAATCACACAACCATGTGCGAGTGGTAAAACCAGACGCTTCCCTTCTTTTTGCAGATCAGAAAAAACGTCATCATGGTCGATGATCGAGCCATAGCCAAAAATCTTTGTATTGGTGAGTAGCTCCAAAGATAGGCGCGGGACATGGTTTCCGCCCGTCTTCTTTGAAACGAGTTTCCTCGAACATTGGTAGGATTGGATTTTGGTGGTGTACTTCCTTCGGCGACAGTAGCCGAGTAGTTTGTCGAAATTTCCACCGAGCGCGACGAAGCGGGAGAAGATGTCGTTCAGAATGAAGACTTCTTGAGGATTGATCTTGTAAAACCCGGATCGTCCTCTTATCGCATCAAGCCCAAGGATCGGCTGTGAAGAATAGTCCCGACCTTCAACGAGTTTTTGAACCCGCTTCTTGAATAGCAGGATTTTCCGTGATGGCTTCTGGTTCATGAGTTCCTTCCTCTCGTAAGGCGGAACTCAGGGTCAGGTCTGTATCGTCAGGTGGTCGTGAACTAAAAACAACCTCGTGAGTGAGGTTTGTGAGGCATGTCCTGATTTGGCTAGGCAGGTACGCGCCAAGTTGATTGACGATCTCGACGAATCCACAGGATCGGAGATTGATCTTTTTCTGGGGTGCTGACCGTGGTCGCACAAGCCGAAGTTTTTCGGCGTTCCGCGCTCGAAGTGCGAGCTTACATTTTTTGCAAAGGGGATCGTGTCGGACCTTGCCCTTACGATCTTTTCCCTTTGTGTAGAACAAGTTAAGGGGCTGTTTACGGTTACATTTCGTACAAAGTTTATGAACAGCCCTGTCTGACTCGCCCTTATGCGAGTTTACTTTACAGGCACTCATACTAAAGAGATTAGCTCAAGTGTTAAATAAAAGTCCATCATAAATCGTATGAAAGTATATTAGTGTGTAAATAAGAGTAAGTTTATGTGTCTGATTTCACCTATTTTCGTATGAACTTGTTATATTGAATGGTATAGTAAATGTTATAGTGAGAATCGTGAAAAAGATCAAAAACGCGCAGGAATACGTCAAAAGTTTTATGCACCGAAATCACTTATCCGTGCGCAAACTCGCTACCCTTCTGGGGGTGAATCCCACTTCAGTCATGAACTGGACAAACGAGAGAAACGAAATCACCGCCAAAAATGTTGAGTTATTGGAGGCTTTAGAGCGAAAGGTGGAAGTGATTGCAGAGAATGACAGTCTTCCGCAAGATCAAGTGCTCGACATCCTGTTTGCGCTGGCAAAGACCGCACTTTGGAAAGGGATTCGGTCTGTACCCGACTCTTTCCGCATGGAGAAAGGGATTGCCCTAGCAGTTGATTTGGCTTCCGCCGCTAAGAATGACCTCGACAAAATCGAGAAAGGACTTCGGATAGTGGAGCCTCCATCTGAAGTGGGTGCGGACTTTGATATTTGGTGCAAAGACACCAGCGGGAGGATTACTCTGGTTGAGATCAAGAGCGGCACACTCCATGAAACTACATTCGGTGGACTGGTTTCCAAGATGGCAGAGATAAGAAAGACGGTTGGAGATCGCTTTCGTGTTATCGTGATGGCTCATGATTTCACCCCTGCCTTTGTGAATGCCGCGAGCCAGATCGCCTCCCTCAAACTCAAGAAGTTCTCCATCAAGAGTGACATCAAGACGGAAGATATTGTGTAAGGATTTGGAGTAATCCTGCTGTTTACTCCGGTCGAGTCTGTGGTGACTGAAAAATGTTAAGTGACCAAATGGTTTGGTTTGACACCTGTTGTTATTTATTTGTAATGATACGCCTCGATTATGCCGTTAAAAACTTAGTCGTTTTATTTGTTATTGCTTTGGCTCTTCAAGCGCAGTCCTCCTATGGACAGGGTCGCTCTAAGCAGGGGAATTATAAAAAAGCACCAACAGTAATGCCACCTCCAACGGTAATGCCACCTCCAACGCCTAAAGTATTGAAGTTAAGTGAGCAAAGTTATGATCCGGTTGGTCCCTACTTGTTGCCGCATTTGACTATTTTTGACCTTCACAATCCAGTAGAAAGTAAAAATACAGTCGCTGATCCTGTCCAATATCGAAAATTAGTAAGTGAAGTTACAGGTGTTCGCACAAAAAACTCACCTCACTGGCAGTATGTACAACAGTATTGTGTGAGCTTTCTTGAATCTCTGGGTTATGAGGTGGAACTTCACAAGTATTCAACAGGAACGAATATCATTGCTACCCTGAAAGGCAGTGATTTGCCAAACGAACAGGTCTGGCTATCTGCCCACTATGATTCTGTACCGACTTCTCCTGGGGCTGATGATAATGCGAGTGGAATAGCGGCGGTTTTGGAAAGCGCACGACTCCTCGCCAAACAAAAATCGGGTCGGACATTGAAATTAGCTCTCTGGGATCAAGAGGAAGATTTCATGGTCGGATCAAAAGCTTATTTAAAGGAAGCTCGAAAGCGTGGCGATACTATCGTATCCAGCATTGTCTTCGAAATGATTGGTTATACAGGTAGAAATCCCGAAAGTTCTTTTACGGACCATATTGCTTTTGTCACTAATCCAGCATCTAGAGCACTTCGA
The DNA here is from genome assembly GCA_963758495.1 of Oligoflexia bacterium. GTDB lineage: Bacteria > Bdellovibrionota > UBA1018 > UBA1018 > UBA1018 > CAVWVI01. Next base: position 610,021 of record CAVWVI010000003.1, on the reverse strand, counting down.
CTTACATTCATGCAGATGGCTTTGCATCGCAAATTAAAAGCTTACGACTGGGGTGCTCGATGGAACCGCTCAGACCATGTCAGTTTCGAAGAAAATGAATTTCCTGCTCTTTTGCTGTTTAACGGTGCTGAACGCAGAAACCCTTATTACCATACTAACTTCGATACAGAGGCAACCTTGAACTTTGATTTTGCCACTCAAGTCACTTCGGCAGCCGTAGATGTTGCAAAGGTTTTTCTACTTGGAGGACGACCCACAATAGTTCAACTTGACGACTGGAAGGGATCAATTCAAGAAAAATCAATCCAAGAAAAAGAGTTGGACAAGGCTTTAGATGTAGGAGATTTCAACAAAGTAATGGACTGGATTCGACAAGTGCCTGATCTCGTTAACTATCGACACAGACAACATTTATCTACCCCTTTGATGTTTGCTGCACAGCAAGGGAATGTGGATGCTATCCTAGAACTTCAGCATGCCGGTGCCGATCTCTACGCTATGAATGGTGGAAAACTGACAATTCACTTTGCTTTGGGGAGCAAGAAATTAGGCGCGGCACTTGATCTCGTCAAAAGAGGAGTGCCCGTTAACTTTCAAGATTTGCAATATGGCAGTACGACGTTGATGTTTGCGGCGCAAGGGGGAGACGTAGGTATTACTGAAGCTTTGCTTGCCCTTAATGCAGATCCACACGTTCAAAACAAAAGTGCCGCTACCGTGAGCGATTTTGCAGAGGAGTCTAAAAATCCCCGGATTATAGAACTTATCGACGAGGCACTGGCTTCGGAAGTTCGGATTCGCCCGCCTGTAGCCTTTTTATCTGACGTTAAGATAGAGTCTGAACCTAAACAGTCTGTAGAAACGATGAAACTCTTTTTGAAAGCGTGCCTGTTCTAGAGATACCCAAAGACTTTTTCTTCAAGGTCAAGATGGGAGATGCTACGACATTCGCGAGCTTAAAAAATGCTTACTCACTGTAAAAGCATTTACAAATCCGTATGAGCCTAGCCGCCGTTTTTCAGATGAAGATATTCAAATCATTGTAAATCACCCATCTCAGTTGTGTTCAGATTTACGGGATCTAGAGTCACTGCCTAAGCTTACGCTAGGTACTTTAAATGCAATTGCGGAACTAGCTATTGGGCTTTGTGCTGACCAAGACCTAGATCAATCCTCTGCGAAGACAAAATCGAATACTGCGATTGAGAAATTTAGTCAGGTATATTCTTCCCTTCCTGATCAAGAAAAGGCTCAACTTGATCAGATCCATACACTAGGGATCAGTTTCAGAGCTATGTATGAAGACTTAGTGTATGGACGAACCTGTTTACATTGGACCGGCTATTCTTTTTACCTCATGCTGAAACAGCTTTCTAATCAAGGGGTAGGGCTCGATCTACAAACTATGCGCGACCTAGAAGCAAAGACGCGTCAGGATAGAAATCACAGACAATAGCTCCAGTGTCACAATTTAGCTAACCTAAATCAAGTGAGCCGCCATTTCTGACGGCTCACTTTGGGCTTACTTGGAGTATTGTTTCAGGATCAGGTATACCGTATTCCTTCCCCAGCTTTTTGCCCTTTTTGTCGGGGGGAATCCCATCTGATTGAGTGCATCGGCAATCTTTCTTCCGCTCATCCCGAGACGGCTGTATTCGAGGATCAGGTTGATAGCCCTTTTACTACTGAGGCTGATGACTGATCCTCTCCTGCGAGGGATACCCGCTTTGGCGAGATGGTGCTTAATGACAGTTGTGGAGCATTTGAAGTCCTTGGCAATTTGGGCGGTTGTGCGCTTCTCCTCAACATATTTTTGGTGGAGCAACGTCACGTTTTTGTACTGAGGTATCCAAGAAAACTCTATAATGTCGGAAGGATACCAAATGTGGAGCATTTTTTCGTCTTTGTCAGAGGTGGTCCACCATTTTTTCACCGTTTTATTAATCTTAATCCTACAAGATAGCCTGAATGACCCGCAAAGATTCATATCTTTTCGTAGTGGGTAAACCTTCAAGACACTGTCAGGAGCAAGCATTCAAGACTTGGAGCCGATAGTTTTCATAGCTTCTATATCCGTAAGCTCTTCTTTTCAATATCCGAAGACCCGCCTCGCAATCCCAATGTGTTGGAAAGTCTTTTGCCTTGATCTTTCGAGTGAAGATAATAATTTCACTTGAATTTATAATATTATTATTCTTAAATTATTATAAAAATAGCTGTTACCCCTTCATTACTTTCGTAGTGACTGCTAATAGTGGCTACGCAACCCCAGTCACGGTAGGTGGAAGCTGTGCAGGAGGAACCTGGAGCGGTACTACTTATACAACCGGCGCCATTACCGCAGACTGTACGGTTACGTTTAGTGCTACTCTGATGACATCAACAGTCACTCCATCCGGGAGTCATGTCACTCTAAGCCCTAGTACGGCTCAAACAGTAAATTATAACTCCACTCAATCTTTTACAGTAACGGCTAGCACAGGTTACTCTCTATCAAATACTGTAGGAGGAACTTGTCCAGCAGGAAGTTGGAGTGGCTCTACCTATACAACAGGGGCCATCACTTCGTCGTGCACTCTTTCATTTAGTGCTAGTACGCCTATTTATATGTACGAGTCCAATTCGTCTTATTCGGGCCAAAATGTGGGTTCAAGGACAACTACCACGAATCAGTGCCACACCGATTATACGAGTACCTATTCTGGATCAATCACTTGTAGTAATTTTGTCGCCTTACTGGGGTATTCTGCAACTGCTGGGGTAACGACTTTGGCTGCCACCTTCAGTGTACCCACATCACTGCCCATCCTCAATATAAGTGGAACTCAAATCTCCTCAAGCATTAGTGCTTTTATAGCTTTAAGCGCCCCTCCCTATGCGGAAATGACCGGAACCGGTTTTGCATCCACCCAGGCTTGGACTGGATTCGTTTCAGGCGGAGCTCTTCCGGGTGGCTCAAATAATGGAAACTGTAATGATTGGGCATCATCCGGTTTTGGTGGCGAAGCCGCTCAATTTCTCAATTCGCTCAACGACAGTTGGGGAGATGAATCGACCTGTTCGACTGGTTATGGAACTTATCCATACCTGTGCCTATGCTGGTAAAAAGAAGGGTTTCGAGCTCGCCTTTCCTTATCTAATCTTATAGCTCATTGAGCTATTTTGTTATCCGTGATGGGTGAATACTGGTGAACGTGTTCACCCATCTGTTTTTTGTTGGCTTGGAACCAGGTTCGATATTGAGCTGCTGAGGTCCACGGAATGTTTAAGGAAATGACTTAATTCTTGTAACTACATGCATCAAAATCTATTTTTTTTAACAGAACTTTAAATATTCTTCCCTTCTTTGTCGAAAAGATGGCTATGACGGGCTTATTTAAGGTTATGTTATTGTATTTACTATTATTGGGGTCGATTGCATCTGCGAGAGAGAAAGCAACTCCTGATCCACCCCTAGAAAAGCGACTTGTCACTACAAGTACTTATCGAACAAGTCGGGGTGATACTCTGAGAAAGGTTGCCCATCTGTTATATGGCCACCGAAGTTGGTGGACGAAGTTGCAAGATGATAATCAAGCCGTTCAAAAACTTCAACCCGATCAGCATCTTCAAGAAAACACTGTTTTAAATTATCGCATACCTGAGATCACTTCAACTTATGTCGTGCAGCCAAATGATTGGTTTGTTCGAATTTTAAGATGGAAATACGGAGAGACAGATTCCTTTAATGAGTTGCTGCGAAAAAATTCACGAAATATTGCAAAGCCAAATTTAATTCAGACGGGGGATAAACTCATCCTGGAAGAGGATGGCACAATTCGTCAGGCTACTTCTGGTAGAGTTTTAATTCAAGGAGTAGGCGTATTGCGCCAGGTGGCAAGTCACGTGGCTGGTCAGGAAGTTGCTCAGGGAGTGGTTCAGACATCTAGGCAAATATCTAGCCAGGAACCTCAGGTATCTAATGGATCACCCAATATTATAGATAATCAGATGATGATCAATTCACAACCTGTGCTTAATCTTGTGCCTGCACCCGTTCCTCCGCCGGCTCCTGTATTAGTGCCACTTCCTCCGGTCATATCAAAATTTGAACATTCTGCAGAAGCGGTGATTGATGAACAAATGGGATGGACGTTAGAAAATACTATTAAGAGTATTTTTATAGGAATATTAGGGCTCTTGCTTTTAGGTTCTTTGTTGTGGATGTCCAGAGGTAATTCAAGACACATGGATCGTAACAGTGTTTTGCTTCCAAGCTTAAAAAAGCATAAGGTTAAAAAGAAAAAACAGGCTGTGAAAAAAGATAATTTAAAAAAGGGAGTGCATCATAAAATTGAAATGGACAAAAAAATCAGTTGAGCGATGAACTTGTTTTATGTATCCCAAATTTTTTTAATTTTGTGTAAAGATGAGATCTGTCCATTTTTAATGAAGCAGCGAGTTGCATGATATTTCCATCGAAACGTAAGTATTCTTGTGAGAGTAAGGTTTTTTCAAAATTCGAAATCCTCGAATAAAATGATTCCTGACTATGCGGAATTTCTTTAGTTATATTTATATAATCAGTTTCTTTTTCAATTTTCAAAAATTTAGCAGGCAAATCGGAAATATCTACTTCACTCCCTTCGATCATAGTGGCCAAATACGTTATTGTATTTGCCAGCTCACGTACATTGCCTGGCCAACTGTAAGTTTTAAGGAACTCAATTGCGCGTTCAGTAAATTTCAGACTTCCAAAAGGTGTGGGTTGCTTTAAGATAAACTGAGAAATAAGTAACGGAATATCATTCTGTCTTTCTCGGAGCGGAGGTAAGGAAATCGGGATTACATTGAGGCGCTGGAGGAGGTCATTTTTAAATTTCCCTGCTTGTACCATACATTCTAAGTTTTGATTCGTTGCGCAGATAACACGAAAGTTGAGCTTGAGCACCTTTGATGAACCGATTCGGGTTACTTCTCTTTCTTGCAGAACACGAAGTAACTTAGCTTGGATATCTAATGGCATATTTGAAACTTCGTCAAAATAGACGATGCCATTGTCGGCTTCTTCAAAGAGGCCTTTGACTAATTTATCCGCTCCAGTAAATGCACCTTTTTCATGTCCAAATAAAATACTCTCAGCGATCGAGCTTTGAATGGTAGAGGAATCTATTGAAAGAAACGGTGCCAAGGTCCCATTAGGTAGCGGCGTTCTTAGTTGACGCGCGACCAATTCCTTTCCTGTCCCTGTTTCTCCGGTAATGATAACGTTTGCATGACTCCGTCGGATTTTTTCTATGTTTTTCTTTAGCTCTTGGATTTGGGCACTCTCTCCAATGAGGATGTTCTGTTTATGGATCGAAAGAGTATCAAAATGATTCGGCTGGTGTGGGTTGAATGAGGAGCGACGCTCAAGGACTTGGTTGAGTGTGTGAATTAAGAGCGGTAAATCCAAGTCTTTTACAATATAGTCTGCTGCTCCGAGCTGAATCGCCTCTCTGACTGCTATAAAGTCAACTAATGAACTGGTTACGACAATTGCAAGATGAGGATCAATCTCTAAAAACTTAGGAATGAAGTGAAATCCTTCATCACGGCTCCTCATTTGAATATCAAGCAATAAGATATCAATTGAATGACTTTTAACGATTGCCACTGCTTCATCACCATTTAAGGCAGAGATCAATTCGAACTGATCCTTTAATAAAGAATGCTTCAAATGGATGTGAAATAATGAATCGTCATCACAGATTAGGATTTTTTTCTTACGCATTGACTAGAGGTCCTTTGTTCAAGTGTGGGTGTATATTAAACTATTTTGTAGGTTTATCCCAACACTTTCTGTGCATGTGATGGAAAAAACCTACATTTATATAGAAAAAGTTAGCATTTAACCTCTTTAGAATAGTGCCTGAGTTGGCTTGTTATTTGCTTTTAGGGGACGGGAACAAATTATTGATTCTATTATTGAGGTAAGGAAAATGAATATTTCTAAAAATTTAGGGAAACTATTTAAAATTACATGCGAAAGTGACACGATCGTTCTGATCACAGGGAATACGGGAACCGGGAAGAGTTCTTTAGCAAGGAAAATACATGAGCATAGTTCTAGAAGGGCGCGCCCTTTTATCGCTGTTAATCTAGCAACACTTCATGAAGGTACTCTTGAATCTGAGCTCTTTGGGCATGAAAAAGGATCGTTTACAGGAGCCGATCAGAAGAGAGTGGGTAAGCTTGAGTTAGCTCAAGGTGGTACGGTCTTCCTAGATGAGATAGGGGAATTGTCGCCTAGGCTACAGGCACGATTGTTGGAGTTTTTACAAACGCAAGTCATCTCTCCTGTGGGTAGTAATCGTGAAGTGCATTTGAATGTACGAATTATCGCAGCTACCCATAAAAATCTTCAGAGTGCAGTCAAGAAAGGAGAATTTCGAGAAGACTTATTCCACCGACTCAGAGTTATTTCGATTCCTCTTGCTTCACTGTGCGAAAGGCATGAGGAATTCGACGAGATCGTACACTCATGTCTTCAGGATATCTGCTCGAAAATGGGTCGTTCTATTTTAAGTTTGTCTCCTGGTGTTGCTGAGAAGTTTGAAACATATGATTGGCCCGGAAATATTCGAGAATTACGAAATGTCCTAGAATATGCTGTTTTATCGAGTGAAAGTGCTCAAATCGTCTTAGGTGATTTGCCTCAATGGCTGATTCTGAATCGTTCAAACTTAATTCAAGATCAGCTTATGATAAATTCTTCAGTATTAGGAGTTGCCGAAACGACCCTTACTCTAAATTTTCAAGATTCATTGGCAAGATTTGAAAAAGAGTACTTACAGCGAGCTTTAGGAAAGTATGGGGGCAGAGTAAATCGTACAGCTCGAGCCATAGGTATAAACAAGACAACTCTTATCCGGCGAATGCGAGCTTACCAAATCCCTGCTTGGTGATCAAAAATGGTCTTTTAAAAAAAAAATGAAATAATTGTAAAATAAACGTTGCGTCTAACATGCGTTATGGTTATTAACAGCGGACCTCGCCGCTGAGTTTTAAAAAAACAAATGCGGTTGATCTTTGACAAGATGTGATGAATTTTTTGAAAGAGAAAGTGGGGGCGAGTAGGCAGGCAGCTCTATCCTGATCGGCAAGCGTAAGCGAGCGGATTAGCAAGATAGGGTGATGTCGAAAACTCCGAATCAATATCTTTGAAGCAAATAATAACTTACGAGCGCGTAATGCTTAGGCATTATATATAGAGAAATTGAGTCGAAGGATTAAAAACTGTTTGATTTTAACTAGGACCTACGCTGAGGAAACGAGGCGTAAGAGACCTAGTCACAAAAAGTAAAACATGAGAGTTTGATCCTGGCTCAGAGCGAACGCTGGCGGCGTGCTTAACACATGCAAGTCGAACGTGAAAGGGAGCAATCCTGAGTAAAGTGGCGTACGGGTGAGTAACGCGTAGGTAATCTACCCCAGAGTCTGGAATAACCTGCCGAAAGGCGGGCTAATACTGGATAGAGCGACGGAATCCGTAATTGGGTTTTTCGGGAAAGGGAGGAAGCAATTCCCTTCGCTTTGGGATGAGCCTGCGTCTCATTAGCTAGTTGGTGGGGTAATGGCCCACCAAGGCTTTGATGGGTAGCTGGTCTGAGAGGATGATCAGCCACACTGGAACTGAAACACGGTCCAGACTCCTACGGGAGGCAGCAGTGGGGAATCTTGCGCAATGGACGAAAGTCTGACGCAGCCACGCCGCGTGAGTGAAGAAGGCCTTCGGGTTGTAAAGCTCTGTCGCCCGGGACGAAAATCTAGTGAGTGAATAGCTCATTGGACTGACGGTACCGGGAAAGGAAGCACCGGCTAACTCCGTGCCAGCAGCCGCGGTAATACGGAGGGTGCAAGCGTTGCTCGGAATTATTGGGCGTAAAGGGTAGGTAGGTGGTCTCATTTGTCTGGGGTGAAAGCCTTGAGCTTAACTCAAGAAGTGCCCCAGAAACGGTGAGACTAGAGTCTTGGAGAGGGTCGTGGAATTCCCGGTGTAGCGGTGAAATGCGTAGAGATCGGGAGGAACACCAGAGGCGAAGGCGGCGACCTGGACAAGTACTGACACTCAACTACGAAAGCGTGGGGAGCAAACAGGATTAGATACCCTGGTAGTCCACGCTGTAAACGATGGGTACTAGGTTTGGTGGGTCTTGACCCCCGCCGAACCGGCGCTAACGCAATAAGTACCCCGCCTGGGAAGTACGGTCGCAAGACTAAAACTCAAAGGAATTGACGGGGGCCCGCACAAGCGGTGGATCATGTGGTTTAATTCGAAGCAACGCGAAGAACCTTACCTGGATTTGACATCCCCTGACAACCGTAGAGATAGGGCTTCTGTAGCAATACAGCAGGAAGACAGGTGCTGCATGGCTGTCGTCAGCTCGTGTGGTGACATGTTGGGTTAAGTCCCGCAACGAGCGCAACCCTTGTCCTTAGTTGCCAGCATTAAGTTGGGCTCTCTAAGGAGACTGCCGTGGTTAACACGGAGGAAGGTGGGGATGACGTCAAGTCCTCATGGCCTTTATATCCAGGGCGACACACGTGATACAATGGACGGTACAGAGGGACGCCAAGAGGCAACTCGGAGCTAATCTCAAAAAGCCGTTCTCAGTTCGGATTGGAGTCTGCAACTCGACTCCATGAAGTTGGAATCGCTAGTAATCGCGGATCAGCACGCCGCGGTGAATACGTTCCCGGGCCTTGTACACACCGCCCGTCACACCATGGGAGCTGACTCAACCAGAAGACGGTCAGGCTAACCGTAAGGAGGCCTCCGGCGAAGGTGGGGTTGGTGACTGGGGTGAAGTCGTAACAAGGTAGCCGTAGGGGAACCTGCGGCTGGATCACCTCCTTTCTAAGGAACATTTCTCACGCAAGTGACGAAACATTCCGGTCAAGTCTCATTTACTTTTTGGAAGTTTTAGGATGACCAAAAATTTTATTGAGATTTAAAGTCCTCTCTTCTCCATTTTCTCTTTCAAGAGATTCACCACATCAGTTTTAATTAGCAATCTGGCTGCGATCCAGCGGGCCTGTAGCTCAGTTGGTTAGAGCACACGCTTGATAAGCGTGGGGTCGGAAGTTCAAGTCTTCCCAGGCCCACCAAGATTGTTAAGAATAGATAAAGTTTAGCCAAGGAAGTAATTCTTTGGGTCTACGGGCAGTGGATTTATCCGAGGGTCAGTGATGAGAGATCTTTGACAACAGAATAGTACAGTTAAAATAATAGTGTGATGAATGGATTAGACTTTTGTAACGAAAGTTTATGAAGTGGCATCACGCTCTCATGAATAAGAAATTGCTGAAGGAGCTTTTTATGGAAGTTAAATTTCATAAGAAGTTAAAATGTATACTGATAGAAGGAAGTCGAAGGAAAGTTTTTTATTTTTTAAAAGGAATAGGAAGAGTTCACGAGATGGATGGAAATCAGGAACACGAACAAAATATCTGAACAAAGAAACGAGCGAACCGAATAGATGGATTCGAGACGACTTTGAACTGAAAAATCTGAATGGAGCGAAAGTGAAGTGAGGAGATTTCAGAGATCTGCGAATAGGCGAAGAGTAGAAAAAGTGAGCTAGGCAACTAGGTCATTGATTCGAAGCTAGAAATGATAAGCGACTCAGGGCACGAGGTGGATGCCTTGGGACATGCTGGCGAAGAAGGACGGTTTAGGCCACGAAAGAGTACGGTGAGCTGCCAAAAGAGCGTTGACCCGTACGTGTCCGAATGGGGAAACCCCGTAGGAGTTAAGTCCTATGATCCTAATCCAAGTGAAGTAGGGTTAGGAAGCACACGGAGGGAATTGAAACATCTCAGTACCTCCAGGAAAAGAAATCAAGTAAGAGATACCCTAAGTAGCGGCGAGCGAAACGGGTACAGTCTAAACCGATTGAACTTGTTCAGTGGGGTTGCGGGACTCCAATGTGAGACTTAAATTGATAATCGAACGCTCTGGGAAGGGCGGCCAAAGAGGGTGATAGCCCCGTAGATGAAATCGATTTGAGCTCTAGGAGTATCCCAAGTACCATGGGGCTCGAGAACCCCTGTGGGAATCCGGGTGGACCATCATCCAAGACTAAATACAAGCATGTCACCGATAGCGCATAGTACCGTGAGGGAAAGGTGAAAAGAACCCCGTTAAGGGGAGTGAAATAGACTCTGAAACCCCGTGCCTACAAGCGGTAGGAGGGCTATGCTCGAAAGAGAAATGCCTGACTGCGTACCTTTTGCATAATGAGCCAGCGAGTTAGTGTCGGTCGCAAGGTTAACCCGTACAATAGGGGAAGCCGTAGCGAAAGCGAGTCTGAATAGGGCGAATGAGTGTCCGGCACTAGACCCGAAACGTGATGAGCTAGGCATGACCAGGTTGAAGCGTCCGTAACAGGGCGTGGAGGACCGAACCGGTAACCGTTGAAAAGGTTTCGGATGAGTTGTGCTTAGGGGTGAAAGGCCAACCAAATTACGTGATAGCTGGTTCTCCCCGAAAGCTATTTAGGTAGCGTCTTATGGAGAGTCACTGGAGGTAGAGCACTGAATGGGCTAGGGGCCTTACCGGGTTACCAACCCCTATCAAACTCCGAATGCCAGTGAACTTTACCCCATAGGAGGCAGACGGCGGGAGATAAGTTTCGTCGTCAAAAGGGAAAGAACCCAGATCGCCAGCTAAGGTCCCAAATTTTACACTGAGTGGGAAAGGATGTGACCTTCCCCAGACAACCAGGAGGTTAGCTTAGAAGCAGCTATCCTTTAAAGAAAGCGTAATAGCTCACTGGTCGAGGAATGTTGCGCCGAAAACGTAACGGGGCTGAAGTGTAGAACCGAAGCTGCGAATGCGAGAAGTCTGCGGATTTCTTGCGTGGTAGGGGAGCATTGTCTAAATCGGTGAAGCCTGAGCGTAAGCACAGGTGGAGATATGACAAGAGCTGCTGCTGGTATGAGTAGCGATAAATTAGGTGAGAATCCTAATCGCCGTAAGCCCAAGGGTTCCTGCACACGGCTCGTCCGGGCAGGGTTAGTCGAGACCTAAGTCGAGGCCGAAAGGCGTAGATGATGGAGATGGGGTTAATATTCCTCAACTCAGCACAAAGCGTTATTAGCTCAGTAGGGACTGCGGAAGAATTGATGAGCCAGTCATCGGTTGTACTGGTGCAACCTCGTAGGGGTGTAGGATAGGTAAATCCGTCTTACAGTTATCTCCGAGAAGGGAATCCGTGGAGAGTAATTCCTCCTAAAGTCATGATTTCTCGACGTACAAGAAAAGCTACGGAGTGAGTTTTGTGTTGACTCGTACCGGAAACCGACACAGGTGGGCGAGGAGAGTATCCTCAGGCGCGTGAGAGAACTCCAGTTAAGGAACTCTGCAAAATACTACTGTAACTTCGGGAGAAGGTAGCCCTATTGTAGGTGACTCTGATTTACTCAGAGAAGCTGAATTAGGGGGCAGAAACCAGGGGGTATCGACTGTTTAACAAAAACACAGGACTCTGCTAACTCATTCGAGGAAGTATAGGGTCTGACGCCTGCCCGGTGCCGGAAGGTCATGGGGAGAGGTCATAGGATTCGTCCTAGAAGCTTCGAACTTAAGCCCCGGTAAACGGCGGCCGTAACTATAACGGTCCTAAGGTAGCGAAATTCCTTGTCGGGTAAGTTCCGACCTGCACGAATGGCGTAACGAATTCCCCACTGTCTCGACTGGAGACTCAGCGAAATTGGAGTCGCGGTGCAGATACCGTGTTCCTGCGGCAAGACGGAAAGACCCCGTGAACCTTTACTGTACCCTGGCATAGAACAGTTGGGAATCCTGTGTAGGATAGGTGGGAGCCTTGGAACTCTGGGCGCTAGCTCAGAGGGAGGCAACCTTGAAATACCACCCTGGATTTTTGACTGTTCTCACCGTAGGTCGCAATCAACCGGCCACGGGACGATGTCAGGCGGGCAGTTTGACTGGGGCGGTCGCCTCCCAAAAAGTAACGGAGGCGCGCGAAGGTACCCTCAGGCTGAGTGGAAACCAGCCGTAGAGTGCAAGAGCATAAGGGTGCTTAACTGCAAGACGGACATGTCGCGCAGATACGAAAGTAGGTTCTAGTGATCCGGTGGTTCTGTATGGAAGGGCCATCGCTCAACGGATAAAAGGTACTCCGGGGATAACAGGCTTATCTCCCCCAAGAGTTCACATCGACGGGGAGGTTTGGCACCTCGATGTCGGCTCATCGCATCCTGGGGCTGGAGCAGGTCCCAAGGGTTTGGCTGTTCGCCAATTAAAGCGGTACGCGAGCTGGGTTCAGAACGTCGTGAGACAGTTCGGTCCCTATCTGCCGTAGGTGTTGGAGAAGTGAGAAGTGCTGTCCTTAGTACGAGAGGACCGGGATGGACGGACCGCTAGTGTGCCAGTTATCACGCCAGTGGCAGTTGCTGGGTAGCTATGTCCGGACGAGATAACCGCTGAAAGCATCTAAGTGGGAAACTCTCTTCAAAACAACTTCTCCCGGGACGTAAAGTCCCCTTAAAGTTCCCCTGTAGACTACAGGGTTGATAGGGTGGGTGTGTAAGTGAAGTAATTCACTCAGCTGACCACTACTAATCGAACGAGAGGCTTATCTTATTTTTAATAAAATACCTGTAAAGGTATCGAGTTAAAATGAATTCTGATGCGAAAATCAAAGAGTTAAATCTCTTTTTTTATTCTTCCCTATTCTCAGGTTTCTGAGAAGGGACTCAGCCTTTATCTAAAAACAGTTTTAACTGTGCTTCATTCTGTCGCACAGAGATCTCTCCCAAGTTTGGGGGTGTCTATAGCGGCGGGGTTACACCTGATCCCATCCCGAACTCAGAAGTTAAGCCTGCCCGCGGCGAAACTAGTACCGAGGTAGCTCGGCGCTAACATAGCTCGATGCCCCCATTTTTTTTTATTTCTTAATTCTGTTTAATTATATTTATCATCAACAATACCATTACGGTATCTTAGAAGATCCATCCTATTATAATCAAAGATCAGGAATCAGTTTTGACTTGAACCCTTTACTGACTCTTTCTTCGAGGACTTTACTGAACTCTCCTAGTGCATCCGCTAGTTCTCTAAAGAGGAGCTTATGAACAGTTTCCTGGAGTTTTATGATTTCAGATGAAGGCACAATCTGTTTGCGTTTTAAGACAAAAAGATAACTTGCTACTTTAGCTAACCCAACTCCACCCTCTAAGCGGATAGATGCTTCTAGCTGGGGTTGAATGGTGAGCCATGGCTCATTGACTCTAAAATAGTATTCTCTACTTTGGAGGATTTTTAGTGCTGCTTCGGCTTCTGCCTTTGTCATGGGCGCGCGAAGCCCTCGATTCTTAGCTGTTGCCACGGGGACCCAAATTGCAGGTTCCAGACGAGAGGATCGCGAAAGCATCGATTTTTTGAGCTCTAGTTTATAAAATCGGATGGATTCACCGCCTAAAGAGCGGGTTTCTGTTCCTAATACGTTGCATTTCCCATGCATGGCGTAAATAACAGAGGAGCCAGGAGGAAATTCGGTTTGTGGCATTTCAATTGGGTTTTGCGTTTCCATGCTCTCTCCCTGTGAATACCTTTCCTAGGTATTTGCTATTCAAGTCCAAATTTTCTATTTTTAGAATGATTCTATCTACATAAGTGGTACAATGATTCCCTTTTTTTAAGGCTAACAGAAGCAAAAGAAGCGAGCAATCTATGATTTATGAATTTCCCTATGCATTAAAAGAGGAGTCTGCATGTCAGGTAACTGACGGAATATTTTTCTTAGCAAGGTGCGGATGAATTTACTTGATTATTTATTCGAAGTGTCAGAAACCTTTACGCTATGGGACGAGGCAGAAAACAAAAAACACAGAAGATGAAGAACCGTAAACGACAGGTTGCAAAGAAGGTGATGCTCAAAAAGCGTCGTGAATCCGTGCATAAATCTCGACTTGCTTAAGAATAAGTTCAAGTTATCTCAACATTCAGTTTGAGTACTAAAAGAAAAATTTAAGTTCATCCAAAAAGCGTCGATGAGTCTAATGTCTAGGCTAAGAGGACTTTGGTGGGTAATCGATGCTTAGGCGACTTGACTGAGGACCTCTATCATTTGCTAGGTTCGCGTCTCAGGAGGCGAATTTGGGTACAGCAACAAGTGGTGGTGGTCCTCGTCCTATTTTAGTACCTGCTTTACTTTTTATATGGCCAACTTAAATCATATTGGAATCGCAGTTTCAGACTTAATTGGGATGAAGAAACTGTTTTCATTATTAGATTTAGAAGTGAATCATGTTGAAAGTGTTTTGCAGCAAGGCGTTAATACTCATTTTCTTCCTTTTCCGAATACACAAAGTCATCTTGAGCTTCTAGAGCCACTGGGCGAAGATGGACCGATTTCACATTTTCTTAAAAAATGGGGCCCAGGATTGCATCATTTGTCATTTTCAGTTCAATCCGGCGAGTTAGAGCCCCTTTGTGAGAAGCTACGATCAGCTGGATATCGACTTCTTTACGAGCATCCTCAAGCGGGTGCCCATGGAATGAAGATAAATTTTATTCACCCTGCTTCCGCAGGAGGAATTCTCATTGAGGTCATGGAGCCAGGTTAGTATATAGTTAAACATCTTATGCCAATTCGTTTAACTCAATCGGTCAAATTTCTTATTATCACCTATTTTGTTAGTTTTCTTATCCAGCAAACTGCAGACCAGTTTTTGGGAATGCACGTTTCAAGGTGGTTTGCGTTAAATCCTCATGACTTTGTTGATAAATTTCACTTCTGGCAACTTTTAACTTATTCTTTTGTGCACAGCGATGTCATGCATGTGTTTTTTAACTTAATGATGATCGCTTTTATCGGAAGTGAGTTAGAAGCTGTTTGGGGGGCTCGGAGGTTTTTACAATACTACTTTTTTTGCGCAACGAGCTGTGGTGTCATTTATATCCTGTTAACGACGCTCATTTTACATGGCATGGCATCCCAAATTCCTATGAGTGGAACATCAGGAGCAATTTATGGCCTTTTATTGGCCTACGGGATTTTATTTGGGGAGCGAGTATTACATTTCATGATGCTTTTTCCGTTAAAAGCGAAACATTTCATCTGGATCCTTGTTTTACTTGAATTATTAACAACATTTTATTCATCGGGTGGACGCTGGGCGGGATTGGCTCAATTAGGGGGAATGGCAGCTGGATTTGGTTTTCTATGGGTACGTACGGCACTGATTTTGGCAAAAAAATCCCCAACTGCTAAATGGGCAGGAAATCGCAGCAAGAAGCGTCGTTCCAAACATTTAAAGTTAATTGTAAACAATGACCAAGAGCTAGATGAATTGGATAAAGACTCAGAACGTGACCCAAAGACATGGCATTAATGTGACTTCTTGTGACTTACTTCTATTGACACAGAGAGACCTGACGATCTATCTATGATCTTATATGGCACTATTACATGATTCTGTAGATTTTAAGGTATTAGACACCCGATTAGTTGAGAGGAATGTAGCTCGTGGAGTGATTTCTGCTGAAGACGTCAAAAAAGCAGTTTCTCAACTCCCAGATGATTCAGAAAATGCTGAATGGGTGAGTATCGACTCCCTGGCTCATGATTTGGATGACTCTGAAACCAACGGTAGCGGTCTTCATCAGCAGCATTAAGAGTTCCTCATGACAACAAATCTGACTTCGGGTGATGTAGAGTCAATAACCATCTTGGGAACGGGTCCGGCTGGTCTGACAGCAGCCATCTACAGTGCAAGGGCAAACCTGCGCCCTCTGTGTGTTGAAGGAGACCAGCCTGGAGGGCAGTTGACTATAACGAGCGATGTAGAGAACTACCCTGGCTTTGCGGAGCCTGTTTTAGGTCCAGATCTCATGACGGCCTTTCGAAAACAGGCAGAACGGTTTGGGACACGCTTTCTTCAAGGCAATATCACTCGAGCGGATCTGTCAAAAAGCCCATTTACCATTGAGTTTTCGAACGGTAAGCAAATTAAAACCAAGACTCTCATTATTTCTACCGGAGCTTCTGCTAAATGGATCGGTATACCCAGTGAAAAAAGATTGATGGGTAAAGGCGTATCTGCATGTGCGACCTGTGATGGCTTTTTCTTTCGTAATTTAGATATTGCAGTCGTCGGGGGTGGAGATACGGCCATGGAAGAGGCGACATTTTTGACTCGCTTTGCAAAATCCGTCACGATTATTCACCGACGGGATAAGTTGCGTGCGAGCAAAATCATGCAAGATAAAGCGACTAAAAATCCTAAAATCAAATTTATCTGGGATGCTGAAATTCAAGAAATTTTAGGTGATCATGCGGTTACTGGAATCGAATTAAAAAATCTCAAAACAAACGAGATTCAAGAGCTTAAAATGGATGGCGTCTTTGTGGCTATTGGGCATGAACCCAATACGGCTTTGTTTAGGCAGTATTTGAAATGTGATGAGACCGGCTACATTTTGACTGATCATAAATCAACGTGTACGAATGTACCCGGTGTATTTGCTGCAGGGGATGTTGCTGATCATGTTTATCGCCAAGCCATTACTGCGGCTGGCACAGGTTGTATGGCAGCGATCGATGCAGAACGGTTTTTAGAAAGTCAGGAGTAAGTGAAGATGGATGTCTTAAATGCAGATGATCATTCTGAGCAGGTAAGAGTCCGTTATGAGAAACTGACTCGTTTAAGAGAGAGAACTGAGAATCCTTATAAAAATGGAGCTTCTCCGTCTGCAATAGCAGTGGACCTTCATCACGCTTACGGTGAAAAGAGTAAAGAAGAGCTTGATGGTTTGGCGATCTCCTGCTCAGTAGCGGGTCGAATCATGGCGATTCGAGATTTTGGTAAGGCTGCCTTTATTCGCTTGAAAGATAGAACAGGTCTTATACAGCTCTATGTGCAAAAGGAAAAAATCGGAGTTGACGCTTACGCGCTTTATAAAGAACTCGATATTGGAGATATCCTTCTTGCACATGGCACCGTTTTTAAAACAAAAACGGGAGAATTATCAGTCAGTTGTGAGTCCATAGATTTAATGACTAAATCCCTTCGTCCGCTAGCAGAAAAATTTCATGGCCTGGCAGATGTGGAGATTAAATACCGTCAACGCTACTTAGATTTAATTATGAATCAAGACACTCGAGATACTTTTCGAAAGCGTTCGAAAATCATTGAAGAGATACGTCGATTCTTTGTGGATCAAGGATTTATGGAAGTCGAAACCCCGATGATGCATCCGATTGCAGGAGGGGCTACCGCGAGACCTTTTACGACTCATCATAATGCATTGGACATGAAACTTTTCATGAGGATTGCCCCTGAGCTTTATTTAAAGAGGCTTGTTGTGGGGGGGTTTGAGCGCGTGTTTGAAATTAATCGAAATTTTAGGAACGAAGGAATTTCGATTAAACATAATCCTGAATTTACAATGCTTGAGTTCTATCAGGCTTATGCCACCTATGAAGATTTAATGGACCTCCATGAAAAACTTTTTCAAAAAATCGGCGAGGAAGTTTTACAAAGGCAGCAACTGACCTATCAGGGAACAGCGATTCACCTCAGCTCACCTTGGCAGAGAATCAGTGTTGAAGATTCGATTTTAAAATACTCTGAATTTAAAGATCGCTCTCGGCTTCGTGATAAGGCCGCTCTTTTGGAGTATGGCAAAAAGAAAAATTTCCCGATGAATCCAAAAGAAACGACGGGAGCATTATTGATGGTGATTTTTGACGAAGAAGTTGAATCACAGCTCATTCAGCCCACCTTTGTCACTCACTACCCGTTGGATGTTTCTCCTTTATCGAGAAAAAATGAGAAAGACCCATTTTTAGTCGATCGATTTGAGCTTTTCATTTACGGACGAGAGATGGCGAACGCATTTTCCGAGTTGAATGATCCAATCGATCAAAAAGCTCGTTTTGAATCACAAGTAGATGCAAAGAATGCGGGCAATGAGGAAGCATCCGATATGGATTTAGATTATGTGACCGCTCTTGAGTATGGCATGCCACCCACTGCGGGTGCTGGAATTGGGATTGATCGATTGGTCATGTTATTTACAGATTCGCCTAGCATTCGAGATGTGATCTTATTTCCTCTCATGAAACCCCTCCATTCCGAGGTTACAAAGACGTAGGGATGGCACTCTTCCAATCATCTGTTCCAACCCTCGCTTTTCGGTTTTTACTCTCAAAAGCCTCTGATGGGTTCCTATCCTTCATTGCTTGGGTATCTGTGTTGGGTGTTGCTTTAGGTGTAATGGCTCTAACTGTTGTCACAAGTGTCATCAATGGATTTGAAGGCGAATTGGCCCATGTGATTACAGGAATGAATGGTGATATTGTCTTGTATTCCAGAGGAGAGCCTGTCAGAGACGCTAGTTTGATTGAAGCTGAAATTCGAAAAACAGTTCCACAAGTGGTAGCGATCACCCCTTCCTTTGTGACCGAACTGATGGCATCAGGACCTAGCGGGGTTTCAGGAGCAATTCTCGAGGGGATCGATTCCCAAAGTATCGGACAAGTGACCGCTATCCCTGAACGACTTGTCTCTGGAAGAATGCCACAAGCGGATGGAGAAATCCTATTAGGTTCTGCCATCTCAGAGAAGTTGGGGGCTCCAGAGGGAACTGAGATTCGTTTAATTGCCCCCTTTACGGGAGAGGTCAGTTCGACTCCGAAGATACTCAAAGTCAATGTCGTGGGTATCGTAAAAATGGGGATGTATGATTACGATTCTAAATTTGCCTTTATGACCTTAGAGACCGTTCAAAAGTTTTTGGACCATCCCGGTGGAATTACGAATTTTAATATAAAAGTGAAGCCAGGTACAGATACTCGTCGAGTGTCAGATCGATTGGCTGAAGTATTTGATTATCCTTTTAGGGCAAAAGATTGGAGCCAGCTCAATAAAAACCTATTTTATGCGATTAAATTAGAGAAAGTGGTCATCGCAATCATTTTAACCGTAATTGTGATCGTTGCGGCGTTCAATGTGGTGAGCACTCTGATGATGATGATTCATGATAAGACAAAAGAAATTTCTATTTTAAAGGCAATGGGCTTTCGGCCAGCACAAAGCTTTCGATTGTTTTGCCTGATTGGTATTGGAATTGGAGCAGTTGGCACTGGACTGGGAATTTTATCGGGTCTTGGATTGGGATGGTTACTGGAGAAAACTCACTGGATCAATTTACCTGCAGATATTTATTATATTGGATTCTTGCCTGTCGTTGTACTTTGGAAAGATATTTCTCTGATAGCCTTTGTAGCTTTAATGGTATCGTTTTTG
The DNA here is from genome assembly GCA_963758495.1 of Oligoflexia bacterium. Lineage (GTDB taxonomy): Bacteria > Bdellovibrionota > UBA1018 > UBA1018 > UBA1018 > CAVWVI01. Next base: position 590,722 of record CAVWVI010000003.1, on the reverse strand, counting down.
GCGACGATCTATCCCTCCTGGAAAGTATCCCGCCGTTCACCTCTGGATGGTTTAAGATATGAATAAAGAAACCGATCAAAGAGTTCATGCGAGTGCACAGCACCCCTTATTGCGAGCCGAACAGATTCGAAAGTCTTTTTTTAAAGGAAAAAAAGAGATTCCCGTAGTTCGGGGAGTTGACTTGACGATTATGCCGGGTGAAATGATTGCAATCACGGGTGCCTCAGGCGTGGGCAAGAGTACATTACTTCATATTTTAGGAACACTTGAAGCCCCGAGTTCTGGTCAGGTTCTGTTTGGAGAAAAACAACAAGACATTTTTCGATTTTCTGAAAGAGCACTGTCTGTTTTTCGAAATAGATCCTTGGGCTTTGTCTTTCAATTTCATTACCTTCTGCCTGAATTTTCGGCACTTGAAAACGTGATGATGCCGGCATTGATTGCTGGACATGCACGGCAAGCTTCAGAATCACAGGCTACAAATCTACTTGAGTTTGTGGGATTGAAGCATCGTCTAGATCATCGCCCCAGTGAGCTTTCTGGAGGTGAGCAGCAACGTGTGGCTATTGCACGTGCTGTAATCCTTAGGCCCAAACTTCTTTTAGCAGACGAGCTGACGGGAAATTTGGACTCTGCAAATCGTTCTATTGTAATGGATCTTTTAGTGCGACTGAATGAAGCTACAGGTGTTTCGGTATTACTCGTTACACATGATTTAGAGTTGGCAAAAAGGATGCACCGCATTCTAATTATGAAGGATGGAACCTTTATCCATTAATAATTTTCAATCTTTTAACTTGTTATTGTTGACAGCAGAGATTTGCCCACCTAGACATTATAATGAGTGACTGCTCTTAGACGATTTTCAAAATTTCATTTCGTATGGCAACGCATTTTCGTTTTTGCGATTATCGCGACACTGGGTAGTCTCGGAATGGATCATTCTGTTTCCGCGAAGGAAACTCTTTTGGCTCAGATCAATACGCCTCAGCCTCGGCTTCAACCTACTCAGCACGCAGGTGAGTTCTTTGGAAAGGTTGTAGGATCTGTTGATGTTGAGGGCTTAAAAAGAATTGAAAAAGATGCTGTTCTAGCTAAGTTAAGTACTAAGCCAGGAGATGTGCTGACAGCCGAAAAAGTTCGTTCTGATATTCAATCTATTTTTAAAATGGGTTTCTTTGATGACATTGCGGTAGAGGGGACGCTCTTAAGTAATCAGCAAGTCGGATTGACCTATGTGGTACGTGAGCGGCCGGTGATTGCAAAGCTCAATTTTGAAGGCAATGAGCGCATCAGTTCGAGTGATTTAAAAGATGTGATCAAAGTAAAAGAATGGTCCATTCAAGATATTAATAAAGTTAAAGAAGATGTTGCTTTGATCCAAAAGCATTATGAGGAAAAAGGGTTTTACTTAGCAAAAGTGACTTATGACATAAAGCCCACTCAGCAAGGCGAAGTGGAGCTCACTTACAAGATCAATGACTATGATAAAGTCCAGATTAAGAAAATCACATTCCTCAATAATAAAAAATTTACAGATGCCCAGCTTAAGGGTGTTTTTGCCGAAACCCGTGAAGGAGGGTTCTTCTCTTTTCTTTCGAGCTCAGGCAACTTCAAAGAATCTGCATTTAAGCAAGATTTACAAAGACTGACTTATTGGTACCTGGATCATGGGTATGTCAAATTTAAATTTGAAAACCCAGTGGTCACGGTCAGTGATGATAAAAAATGGGTGTTTATCTCCATCTATATGGATGAGGGTTCTCAGTACAAAATGGGGACTGTTGATTTTGGGGGAGATCTTCTGTTTTCAAAAGAAGAGCTTCGCGACGAACTCACTCTGACTTCGGATCAAACATTTAGTATTTCTAAAAGAAATGCTGATATTCAGCACCTCACAGAGAAATATCAAGATTTAGGATACGCGTTCGTCAATGTGATTCCTAAGATGAATATTCATGACGACACTAAAACGATAGATATTGAGTATGACTTTGAAAAAGGAAATCTTTGCTATTTTGGTGAAATCAATGTCGTGGGTAACAGTAAGACTTACGACAAAGTGATTCGTCGCGAACTTAAAATCCATGAAGGTGAACTCTATAGTGGTTCAAAGCTCAGGGTGTCTCGAGAAAATGTTGAACGTTTGGGGTATTTTGCACCCGGTGAAGTGATTTTTAATACGGTAACGCCTAAAGGTAAGTCAGACATTCTGAACGTCGATATCAGTGTGAAAGAGCGCTCGACGGGGACGATCACCTTAGGAGCTGGCTACGGAAGTAATCAGGGTTTCTTTTTTACAACCCAAATTGCAGAGATCAACCTCATGGGTCGAGGTCAAAATCTGAGCCTTTCTGCTCAATATTCGATTCAACAGCTTTCTAGAAGCTTGAATTTAGGATTTACTGAGCCCTATACTTTTGACTCTCTTTGGAGTACGGGTTTTGATGTCTATTCAGTGAAATTTCCGATTCCTTATAAATATACAACATCGAAACTGGGATTTGACTTCAAACTCGGTCATCCTATTATCGAGTATACTTACGCGTTTATTACTTATAAATACGAAGGGATTCAGGATCTGTTCCCGGATGCAAATTTAGATCCGTCGATTGTTGCGTCGGATTCAGGGATCCTCTCCAGTGTTGTTTTGAGCACGATTCGAGATAAACGAAACAATCGATTTGAAACTTCAGCCGGTAATTATCAGTCTGCCTCGCTCGAGGTTGCTGGCTTGGGAGGTGACTTCAAATTCACAAAATGGGTTCTCAATAATCGAATTTATCATCGAATTGTTGGAGATTTAGTCATTCGAAATAGTACTGAAGTAGGTCAAATTTCAAGTGTCGGTGGAGTTACAGTTCCTCCCTCTCAGAAATTTTACCTAGGTGGACCTAATAATATGAAAGGTTTTCCGCTTTTCTTATTGGGACCTCGGAGTCCAGTTTTAAGTTCTTCTGGAAACCCCATACCTTTGGGCGGAAGTGCAGAAGCATTTTCCCTCGTCGAGCTTGAGTATCCCTTGCTGAAAGAAGCGGGCATCAAATTAGTTCTCTTTTTTGATGTAGGGAATACCTGGGATCATTTTCCAGGGGGCGGGCTAGATGATCCTTTTACAGTTCGAACCGATACGGGATTTGGATTCCGGTGGTTTTCTCCTATTGGCCCACTTCGTTTCGAATGGGGCTTCCCATTGGCTAGAAAACCGGGTGAAGACGTTTCAGTATTCCAATTCTTTATCGGACCGCCGTTTTAAGCACGAACTTGAGCTACCGAATACATGAAGCTCGCAGACTACCTGCTAGGTAGGTAGCTTCTGTATGTCAGACTTTTTGAAGGTTGCGACTCCCCAAGTAGGAAGAAGCAGGAACTTGATTCCAGTAGGAAATTGAAATGCCGCCATTATGAACGCTCAGCTTACAAATATTTCCCGTTTTTACTTTAAACGAGCTGTTCTGAATTCTTTTCTCAAATTCACCTGGAACGAGGGTTAAAAAATACCTCAGTCGGCCATTACTCGTGATGACAATTACAGTTTCATTGCTTTCATATTGGATGAGGAGGTCGTGAACAAACGATTTCACCTCAGCCGTTACAGCGGACTCTGAAGATCCCCATTTTCCTTCTGTGGGCCATTGGCTTTTCTCATCCCAGGCTTTGAGTGCTGCTTCTCCAAAGCGCGCAATGACTTGTTCATTTGTGAGTCCAGTCCACTCACCATAATCCACTTCATTGATTCGTGGATCGACGGTGGCTTTAAACGGCAAGTTTAACTTTTGAACCAAGATGGAAGCATACTTTGAAGTTCGTTGGAGTGGACTACAGTAAATGGCGGATGGTTTGATTTTTTGAGATAAAAGTACTTCCGCGAACGTTTCAGCTTGAGCAATTCCTTTTTCCACTAACGGGAGGTCATTGGTTGCTCCTGTCCAGACGACTGGGTCATGTGGGCCAAAGGTATTTCCGTGGCGTGATAATAAAATATTCATGAGATCAGCTCACCTTCTCGTCTCACAATTTCTTCGACGATTTTGATGTCTTCCGGGTTATCGACCGACCAGTGGGTCCTTCCGCGATAATCAACAAGAACAATTCGAATAGGGATGCCATTTTCTAAGGCTCGGAGTTGTTCAAGTTTCTCAATTCCTTCAAGAGGGGTGGGTTTGAGTTCAATGTATTTTTTCAGAGTTTCGTAGCGATAACCATAAAGACCAATATGACGATAAATGGGAGGTTCTGCTATTTTGCGGTCTCGAACAAAGGGGATGAGTCCTTTCGAGAAATAAAGAGCCCGATGATTTAAATCAAAAACAACGAGTGTTCCACTCACGCGCCCACCCGCTTTAGATTGAAGAAATTCATCATAACGCTTCCAATCGAGTCGTGTTGCTGGAGTTGCCAGTGGAACGGTTGCATCCTTTTGCAGGGTTTCCACAATGGATTGGATCACCCAGGGGGGGGTTAAGACTGCATCCCCTTGAAGATTGATCGCAATCTCTGGCTTTTTCTTGAGCTGTTGAACAGCATCATAGACTCGTTCAGTTCCATTCTCACAATGACTTCCAGTCATGAGGACTTTTGCGCCAAATTTTTCCGCTTGTTCTCGAATCTCTTCATCATCCGTTGCGATATAAGTTTCATCTACTCCTGTAACCGCTTTGGCGATGAGCCAGGTTCGGTAGAGGAGTTGTCTCCCTTGGATGAGCGCCAGGGGCTTATTAGGAAATCGAGTTGAGCCCTTTCTAGCAGGTATGACAATGACGGTATTCATCCTATTCTCCTTCAATTCTTCTTCAATTCTCTTGGTCTCAGTCTAGACTTGAAAACCCATAATTCTAGCGTATAAATTCATGCTATGCAGCCATCTTCCGCCTTGATTATTGGACATTATTGTCACGATACCTTGTATTTAGCGAATGGGAATCATTCCGCTACCTTAGGGGGATCTGCGTCGTATATTTCTTCTGTCTTTGAAGCCTTAGGGGTGAACTGTTCAGTAGTTGCTAAGGTAGGACCTGACTTTGCGTATTTTTCACAGATTACCCATACCCCCAAGATTATATCCAATTCCGCAACAACCCATTTCATTGCTGATTTTAGGCAAGGCGAAAGAATAGGAAAGGTAGGGGCAGTTTGTGAGCCCATCTACCCAGAAGATATCCCGGACAATGGAAAGTTTGAATTGGGATTAGCAGTTGGAATCGTTGGGGAAGTCCTCCCCGAGACCTTAGAGCGGCTTTCTCAGTCCGCCCGCTATGTGCTTTGTGACATGCAGGGATTAGTTCGCAAGATTGATCAAGAAAATGTGGGTTATCAAAGGCTGGAAGAAACCCCCTACTTTCATCTTTTGAATAAAATTACCTTTTTAAAGGCGAACCGCCAGGAAGCTGAATTAATGGACCTTCAGCAAATCCGCCAGCAAACCTGCGTATTAGTGACCGAAGGCAAAGAGGGATGTACCGTATACACCCATGATCGTGAGTTTCGGGTACCTGCATTTGAGACCGAAGAAGTGGACCCGACAGGAGCTGGAGACTGCTTTTTTGCGGGATTTGCCGCAGGGTTGCTACGAGGGTATTCCTTAGAAAAATCTGTCTTGCTTGGGAACTACTTTGGTTCATTAGCGGTGGGCCAGGTGGGTGTTCCTTGTTTAGACGGTATGCTGAGTCATCCTGTGTTTGAGAGCGTATGAGGCTGTGCAGATTGTTGAAGCTACTTAAAATGTGAATTGATCCGGTGGAGGTCGTGGACTTTAGGGGTTGAACTACGCTATTTTGGCAGCTCGTTTAAATGATCTGAATGACAGACAAGTCTTTGTAAATATCATTTACTTTTCATTCGATAGTACCTCGCCTGTGTTTGGCCTACTGCCTCAAGAATGGGGGAGTTCGACAAGTCTCGCTCAGCTTGCCGCAAAGAAATGCATTGACCAATAGCTTCCCAATATTTTTTTACAGTTATTCTTGGTGAAGCGCGAAGCAGCTGCTGAAGAATTTGTAGGCGTACTTCTTTTTCGATATGAGCCTGTACTTTAAAATGAGAAGAGCTGGTTTTCTGAACTAAAATATCTCGCCCCAAAAAGCCCCAATCTCGGTATTCCTTCAAAGAAAAACAAGCATCTTCGAACATTATTTTCCCACCTATTTTATGTAAACCGATAAAGAAAAACTCCCACTCAGCAGGAGATATTTGATAAGTTACCAATCGTTTCCAAAGTCGAAATTTTTCAAGATCCTGACTGTTCACAGATTTATTTATTCTGTTTTCTTTACTCTTAGCTTCGATGAGTGTCTGAACAAACTCCAGAAGGAGTCCCGCAGCGGCGGGCCAAGGCTGCTTAAGTAGGGTTGTGTTCAGGTCAAGAGGATTGAGGAGACCCCAATGTGGCTCTAAATAGTGAATCCAAATTTCAGCTAATCTCGCGTCAAAGCGAGCCCATTGCGAGAAAAGCGCGATCTGATCAATCCCTGGATCTTTGGGTTCTAAATGCAATAAAGAATCGTAGGCCTCTTTTAGGTCCGTCAATTGCGGAATATTGAGAAGGCCACCTTTCATAAATTTACTCCATACTTAAAACTTCATCTAAAAAATCCAGGGCCTTTTCCGATTTTGGAATTCCTCGATTTTTTAAACTCTCTAAGTGGGCTTCTACAAAACGAGTATTCGCTCCACCTTGAATCAGTGCTCGGGCATGAGGACGATCTTTCGTTCTTCCTGCAAAGCACTTCATGATTAAGAGATCGTCTTTGGAAAGCGCGCAAACTTTAAGGTTTTCAAAATTGGAAATAGGTTGAAGTCGATCCCCGTAATTTGACGGCAATACGTGAGTAAATGTCGAGTAATAAGGATTCAACCAATCTGGCGGGATCTTGAGCTCTAATGCTACAGCCTTAATGAGAGGATCTAGTTCTGAAGGAGTTGTACCTTGTGCAGGCACAGCGTCAATATCTGTAGTGACTAAGGGAAACTGATAGGCTAAAATCATTGCCCCGCCTCCTCCTACAATGAGTGTTACAGGATGATTGAGTTTTTTATCTAAATTTCCCAAGGCTTCCAGCATGCGGTCATAAGTTAAGTTCATACTTCATATTACGACAAAATTAAAAATGTCGCAATAATTATAATTACCATATAATTTCATATAGTTAAAATAAAATAAATGGTTTTAAAAAGTCTTCGCAATCTTGATTGCGAAAAAAATGCTTAGCACCTCTATCAATGTAAATGCATTTTAAATCTAAAACTTATCATTCATTATATATGACTAATTATAATGTAACTATTTGAAGTTATAGGTATTTATTTTCATTTTATCAGTCACTTAATCATTCAAAAATGAGCCAGTTCTCTGATCCACTCTTATCTATTCTGCGTACCGAAGGTCCTCTCAGTCCCGCAAGTCTACCTGGATGACATTCGACCTCAAGGTTTTTTAGGAAGAGCATTCAGCCAAAAACATACTGACCTGAGACTGCCATTGCGGATATTGGATTGGAACAATGATGACATTCTTGAAGCAATAGCAAATCGCGGCGAAGACCTTACAGGAAACATTCTGGTCGGAGCACAATCATTTGAACGTTATCAATCCCTGATTCATAGCAAAGCTGAAATCATCGACGCTCATAAATGTGAAAATCCATATGCAAACTACGCTTGCTTCGCAAAGATGGCGTGACCTTTTGATCTGTGAAGCACTTGCACTTGAGACCTTGCGCGACCAGGGTGTTACCGCGGCAGAGGCTAGAATCATTGAGGCTAGGGGACGAACTTTCCTGGAAACGATCCGTTTCGATCGCGTAGGGCTAAGTGGAAGAAAAGGGGTTCTTTCGCTGTCAGCACTTGAAAACGAATGGACTGGGCATGGAGAGAACTGGGCAGTGTCTGGAAAATTACTTGAACGCGAGAAAAAAATCTCAGAAGATGATTTGAGAACCATCCAGAAACTAGAGTGCTTCGGCAGATTGATTGCAAATTCTGATCGACATCCAGGCAACCTTTCATTTTTCTGGCAGCCTGGCGATAGTCAAGTAGCACTCACTCCAGTGTATGACATGCTTCCTATGCTCTACGCACCCAGTGCTGGAGGCGAAGATACAGGAAAAATATTGAGTCTTCCTACCTATGATCACACGCTTTTGGGTAGCTGGAAAGAGGCGCTCTTGATCGCAATTCAATACTGGGAGAAGGTATGTCAAGACACAAGAATATCGAGTGAATTCAGAAAAATCGCGGTTCAAAATAGAAGCATGTTAAGAGGCTGATCTTCGCTCTTGTAATTGACCTGCACTCTTGTAATTCGAGATAGGTTGTGATTTTCTGCTCCCTATATCGGTATAACATCGGCCTAGACAGATTAGGCATCAGGAGAGTTTCATGAAAACAGGTACGGTTTTAAAAGCTTTAAGTTTACTCGTAGTGTCAGTGGGAATGTCTGGAATTGCTTTTGCTGCTGAAGAGCAGGTCAAAATTGGTACTGTGGACATGCAGAGGGCTTTGCAGAACGTAGACTCTGGAAAAAAAGCAAAGATTCAGCTCGAAAAAGAGTTCAATGCTAAAAGAAAACAACTTCAAACAGAAGAAGCTTCGATCAAAAAAATGACAGAAGAATTTAAGAAGCAATCTCTTGTGATGAGTGATGAGGCACGTGCGAAGAAACAAGCTGAGCTTCAAGACAGAATCATGAAATTCCAAGAGCTCACGGGACGCTCTCAGCAAGAAATTCAACAAAAAGAACGCGACTTAACACAGCCCATTATTGTAAAACTTCGCACATTGATTGCAGAAGCAGCAAAAAAGCGCGATTATACGGTTGTTCTGGAAAAAAATGAAAATACGGTACTCTATTCTTTGGATAAGGATGATTTAACCGCAGAAGTGATTTCACTTTTTGATAAACAGTCAAAATCTGGATCAAAATCTAAAGAAGAGTAAGTCAGAGTCAATATTCAGCTGACATCGAGGTCTTATAAGAGTGCCACTTTCGTTAAAAGAGATTGTTGAGTGTGTTTCGGGCCGAGTTGTGAATTCAAGTCTTCTGGGCGCACGTTTAGAGTCCATTTCAGTAGATAGACCCACCCCCTTAGGAGTGGCAGGCCTTTCGAATTTGGCATTCTTTTTTTCTCGTGCTTTTGAAAATGAACTTTCGACGGCTCATCCTGGAGTCCTGATTACCGGAGAGGCCTTTGTGAGACCGCTAGAAAAAGCGAATCTCCCATTTTGGTCTTCAGCGGCAGTGGTAGCGTGTGAAGATCCTTACTTAGCAATGGCTCTTCTCTCTGAAAAATTTGCTGCCCAATTATCTACGGTTGCTCCACCTTTGTTGAGTCGTGAGGTCGCGGCTATTCATCCTACTGCAGTGGTAGCGGCATCAGCAGAGTTAGCGCTTGGAGTGAAGATAGGACCGCACTGCGTAATTGAAGAGGGTGTCAAAATAGGAGCTGGGACGGTTTTATATCCCGGCTGCTATGTGGGACCTCGATGTGTTTTAGGTGAACAGTGTACCTTGTTTCCAAATGTAACCTTGTATGAATGGACTCGGTTGGGAAATCGAGTTCGGATTCATGCTGGAAGTGTTTTAGGTGCAGATGGATTTGGCTATGCTCCGAAGCGTAATGGAAAGCAGGTTCTAGGTCATCAGAAGATCTATCATTTAGGTCATGTCGTTGTGGAGGATGATGTAGAAATCGGAGCTAATAGCTGTGTGGACCGTGGAACTCTAGGTGAGACTCGAGTGGGTAAAAACTCCAAACTCGATAATTTGGTTCATATCGGTCATAATTCTAGATTGGACGAAGGGGCTGTGATTTGTGGGGGAACTTGTTTGGCAGGGAATGCGAGTGTAGGCAAGTATGCTTATATTGGCGGTCTCACAGGAATTACAAATCATGTGCATGTGGGGGATGGCGGAAGTGTGGGCGCATTGACTTTAGTGACTAAAGATGTGCCGCCGGGGGGGACGGCAGTTGGAAATCCGCAACGAGATTCTAAAGAACACTTTCGCGCGCACGCATTACTGAGTAAGTTGCTTGAAAAACGGAGATTAAAATAATGGAAAACCCCTATCGCCTTAATGTGAATCAAATTCAAAGATTTTTGCCTCATCGGACCCCCTTTTTATTAGTGGATCGAATTCTGGAAATTCATCCAGCTGGAGGAACCGACCAGCCCTTTCCAAGTGCTGAAGTGGGTACCCGCGTAGTAGGACTGAAGAACGTAACTTTTAATGAACCCTATTTCCAAGGGCATTTTCCAGGATTTTCAATTGTCCCTGGGGTTTTAATTATTGAAACTATGGCCCAAGTGGCCAGTTTTTCTGTTTATCCCAGTATTGGCAAAGATATTGATCGATTGTCCCGCGATTTTCAGTGTATTCTAGTAGGCATTGATGGCGCTCGATTTCGTAAACCAGTGGTGCCCGGAGATTCTATGAGAATTGAAACGGTCGTGAGTAAACGTCGTGGAAAACTTTGGGCATTTCAATGTACCGTATCAGTAGAGGGCCAGAAAGTTGCTGAAGCAGAAATATTAGCGAACTTGGCGACAAATATTGACAAGGAGTCATGATGATTCATCCCACTTCACAAATTTCTCCTGGTGCTGAAATTGATCCTTCAGTAGAAATCGGACCCTGGTGTACCATCGGTTCTCGGGTTAAATTGGGTCGTGGAACGCGCTTAATGAGTCATGTGGTGATTGATGGGCGGACAGAGATCGGCGAAGATAATGTTATTTTCCCATTCAGTGTTTTGGGTGCTATTCCCCAAGATCTGAAATACAAAGGTGAGCCGACGCAACTGATCATTGGTAATCATAATACGATTCGTGAGGGAGTGACTTTGAACCTTGGAACAGCACAAGGTGGGGGTGTCACTCGTATTGGAAATCATAGTTTACTGATGGCCTATACTCATTTAGGGCATGATTGTATTGTGGGGAATCATTGTATTATTGCGAATTATGGTGGGCTAGCGGGACATGTCATTTTAGAAGACTATGTCACGATTGGTGGAATGACAGGAGTTTCGCAGTTTGTACGAGTGGGTGCGCATTCTTATATAGGGGGCCAATCTGGCTTGGAGCGTGATGTTCCGCCCTACGTGATCGCAGTGGGTTCTCGGCCTTGTTCAGTTAAAGGGACTAATATTGTGGGATTGAAGCGTCGTGGGTTTCCTACAGAGAAAATCCAAAAAATTAATGAAGCAATTAAGCTTTGGACACGAGCGGATATTCAAAAAGAGCAATGTTTACTCGAAATCGAATCTCAATATGGTGACATTCCAGAAATTCAGATTTTTACTTCATTTATTCGTAAAAGCGAAACGGGTGTTGTTCGCTAATCGGGTACTAATTTAGCGCTGATCGGGCGCTCATCTGGAGACCGACCTTTGCGAATTTTAATATCAGCTGCAGAAACTTCGTCTGATGCTCACGGTGCCGAACTTCTTAGGGCTATTCGAGCACAAGTTCCATCTGCTGAGAGTGTTGAAGCATTTGGAGTGGGTGGACCAAAACTTCAAGCAGCAGGGCTTCGTGCGGTAGTAGACGCGCGTGAGCTTTTGGCAATGGGATTTATTGAAATCCTTCGTCATTTACCGAGGATTTTTCGAGCATTGAATCTGCTTACGACAGAGGCCAGACAGATGAGGCCTGATATCGCGGTAGTGATTGATTATCCAGACTTTCATTTTCGACTGGCTCGACGGTTTAAAAAATTAGGAATCCCTATGGTCTTCTATATTCCACCCAAGGTATGGGTTTGGAGAAAAAGAAGAGTTGAGTTCTTAAGAAGGTTTTTTATAAAAATCCTCTGTATACTTCCATTTGAAGAAGATTTTTATCGTAATTTGAATATTTCTGTAAAATACGTTGGAAATCCTTTATTGGATGAACTTCCGCTGGACCTGACTCGATCGGATGCTCGTAAAAAACTCTCTTTATTGGACTCGGATCGAGTCTTGATTATGATGCCGGGGAGTCGTGCTTCTGAGATTAAAGTCCATTTAAATTTAATGTTAGATTCAGCGTTACTTGCGGCGACGCAGTTACAAAAGCAGGGATTTTTAGCTCCTCGTGAGGCATTAAAAGTTTTACTGCCTTTTCCTGTAACCACGAATTTAGAGGATTTGGAGGCTATACGAAGTCGCGTCAAGCAGCGCCTACACGATCAGGGGGGGGGCGGGACTGTTTTAGAGGTGAAAATATCTCAAGGGGATGCTGCTGAATGTTTAGTTGCGGCGGATGCGGGGCTGGTGAAGTCGGGTACATCTACTTTGGAAGCGGGTCTATTGAGATGTCCGCACGCCATAGTTTATAAACCCAATCGAACATCAGCCTGGATTTTTAAGCATTTGATTCGGTATCGGGGGCCAGTGGGTCTTGTCAATTTAATTGCAGGTTGGATACCAGGAAAAGACTATCTCGTTCGTGAAATTTTATGTGACGAAGTGACTCCAAAATCTTTGTCCGAAGAAGTGATCGCTTTGATGACCGATCCAGTGAAGCGAAAAAATATGTTTGAAGGATTTGAAAGGCTTCATGAACGAGTTTGTGGCTCGATGGGTTCCCTGAGCCCTAGTTTTTGTGCAGCACAGGAAATTATTCAAGCTGTGCAAACCATCCGAGGAAAGTAATTTGCATAGAGTTTGGATCAGCCTTGCATCGGTATTTTGGTCTGGAGCTTCTCAGGTAGCACGATGGGGAGCCCATTGGGGTGGATTGAAGAAAACCAGGCTGGATGCTCGCGTGATCAGTGTAGGTAATCTTCAAGCTGGAGGCACGGGTAAGACACCATTAGTAGCTCATATTGCTCGAGAGGCTCATGAAAGAGGATTGATTGTTTGTATTTTATCTCGAGGCTATAAAAGTCAGTGGGAGTCTCAGGGGGGCTTGATTGAGCCAGGAGAAGGCTCTGTGAAGGCTGAGCAATGTGGGGATGAGGTGGCTCTTTTGCAGGAGCTTTGTCCTTACGCATGGATTGGAATAGGCTCAGATCGAGTTCGACAATTTCGGAATATTTCTAAAAAATCGCCTTCAAAGGTGGATCTCGTCATTTTAGATGATGGATTTCAACATTGGCGAATTCAAAAGGATTTGGAAATAGTAGCGTTAACTTCGGCAAAACCTGGGCAGGTTCCTTTTCGTGATTTTTATCGATCTTTGAAATATGCCGATCTTCTTGTATGGACTAAGGGAAATCAACGACCTGATTCTTGTGGCAAACCCATGGTTCGAGTGAAATACGAACTCCCGTCAGCGCCTACTGTGGATTCGCATTGGTTGATCACCGGAATTGCAGATAGTCAATCGGCAGCCTTATTAGCACGTCAATCCGGATATCGAGTGACTCAACATATTTCACTCAAAGATCATACTCGATACGAAAAGATTTGGATTCAAGAGACGCTTAAAGCAGCCTCCCTGAATCATTCTAAAATAGCTCTGACTGGCAAAGATTGGGTGAAGTGGCGGGATTTGGGAATCCAACAATCAGAAGTGATTGTGATTGAACCCAAATTAGTTTTTATTGAAGGACAGGAAGTGTGGTCACGGATTTTATGGGGCAAGTAATGATCTTATTGCTTCGCATGATGAGTTATCTTTTTTGGATTCAGCCCAGAAAACTTCAATTATTTTTTGGAAATTGCTTGGGAATGTTAGGCTATTGGGCGCGCTTTCGTGTCACTGTCGTGAATCAAAACCTTGCCATCGCCTTTCCCGGTCAAGTTGAGTTACAGAAAAAAATTTTACGAGCTAGCTATCAGCATTTGGGAAATTTAATTTTGGAAATTCTCCTTGTGGTTGGGCCCTTAAAGAAATTCGTACTTAAATATGTGGACATCACGGGTATAGAGCATATTGAGGCAGCAAAAAAACGGGGTAAAGGATTGGTTTTTCTTTCTAGTCATGTGGGGAACTGGGAAGTGATGGCAGCCTCAGGAGGATTGCTGACTCACTCCGATTTGCTTTTAGTCACTAAACATCTTAAGCCAGAATGGGTTCATGAGTCGATCGAAGCCGGCAGACTTCAATGCCAAATTCGTGCAACCTATGAGCCGAAAACGCTAAGAGACGTTTTATCGCATCTCAAAAAAAATGGAGCGGTGGGTTTTGTATTGGATCAATATGCAGGCCCTCCTGTTGGAGTTCGCGTTCCTTTATTTGGGATACCTGTAGGGACTCCATTGATTGTGGCAACTCTAGCGAAGCGGACGGGTGCAACCCTGCTGCCGGTTGAAAATTTTCGAAAGGAGGATGGTCGTTGGCAAGTCAATGTAAAACCTCCTTTAGAATGGAAATCCTTTTCCAATGCTCATTATGAACTGGCGGCAAATACCGCTGAATATGCTGCAGTCATAGAGAAAATGATTTTGGCCCACCCAGAACAATGGCTTTGGACACACCGTCGATTTAAAGGTGATCTTTCTCCCTTGCGAGAGGCGGAGTGGAATGAGCCGAGAGTCAGAAAATGACATGTAAGCGTTCAGGCCACAGTCGACAGGTCACAGCAAAATCCGCTGTCAGCTAGCTAGAAGCGGTATGAGTTTGACGGTCGCTGGCTCGACTATTTTAAATTATTCTTGTAAACTTTCTGTATGTTTCTGAAAAATAGATTCAAAGCAATCTTCATCATTTTGCTGAGCTTCTTGGGGGCTTGTGTAAGTGGCCCCATAAAACCTGTAACTGTGAGTCATGAGCTGCCAGCGGATCTTTCTTCTGATTACAAAGAAAGATTTGATATTAAAGAAGCTGGCTCCCGTACTCCTGACAGTGCAGTCGATCCTATTTTAATTAAAATATCTCATAAAAAGAAAAGACATGGGCACCTACGTCGCTTTTCTCAGAGTCATAAATATTCAAGCCCAAAAAAAGTTGGAGAAAAGATTTTTGTTTATCCAAATCGTCGGCCCAAAAAAGATCCGATCTGGGTTAATGAACAATTCACTTATAATATTTTATACTTTGGATTACCTGCCGGGGAGATGGTGGTGCAGGTATTACCTTTTAAATATATGGATAATCGAAAAGTTTATCATATCAAAGGGAGCGCCGTTAGCTCATCGATTTTCAGCCTCTTCTATAGGCTGAATGATGTGTTGGAGAGTTTTATAGATTATAATGGATTTTTTTCACACCGATTTCACCTCGTTTTAGATGAAACGAAACAGACTCGGGATTCCCTTGAACTCTATGATTCTAAGAAGAAACAAACTTTCTATTGGAATCGATGGACTCGTAAAGCCCAAGGGTATATTGAAACAAAAGTATATTCACCTATAGCCCCCTTTTCACAAGACACTGTTTCCGCACTCTATTATTTAAGAACAATTCCTCTACCCACAGGAGCTGTCATCACACTTCCTATTGTATCTGAAGGAAAAATTTTGGAAGGGGTATGTACAGTGGTTCGTAGAGAAAAAGTAGATTCACCATTGGGGCGAGTAGCGGCCATTGTAATTAAACCTGAAATAAAATTTCAGGGTATGTTAAGAAAAAATGGTGATAGTTTTCTGTGGTTAACGGATGATGATCGTAGAATACCGCTTCGACTTGAGGCAAAAGTCAAAATTGGAGTTGTGGTTGCGAATTTGAAGCAAGTGGAGTTAGGTAAGTCCGCTGAGGCACCTTAAATGAAAGTTCCAAAAAAGATTTTAATCCGATCTCCTAATTGGATTGGGGACCAAATTTTAGCCTATCCTTTTTTTCATTACTTAAGAGAAGCGTATCCTTCAGCTAAAATAACTGTGGCTTGTGTGCCGTGGGTGCAAGCGATTCAATTTCGAAACCTGATCGATGAAGTTTTTATTTTACCTCGGCCGATGAACTCCTCTTTTTTTAATCGTTGGGATGCGATTGAAAAAGGAGCACGAATGATGCGCGTGGCAGGGAGTTGGGACTTGGGGATCTGTCTGCCTGATTCATTTTCATCTGCTTGGTTTTTATTTCGCTCTCATGTGCAAGTGCGACGCGGCTATAATAAGGATGGGCGAAGATTTTTACTCAATCAAGTCGTTGCTTGGAATAGTAAAGAAACTGAGCATCGGTCGGAATCCTATGTGGCGCTCTTACCCGAACTGAAGCAGCTGCAAAGATCTATCAAAGGGTTTTGGGGAATTCCTGCCGATAATGACCTCGATCCAGGCATTGCGGGTGTGTTAAGCTCGTTTGATGCTGAGAGAGCTTGGCCAGATGCAGAAGCGTTCGATCCACCAGAAAAACCGTTTTGGATTTTGGCTCCGGGTGCCACTGCTGAATCACGCCGATGGTCAGAAGATCAATTTACGGCTTTAGCCTATCAGATTTCTCAAGAAACTCAGTGGGAGGGAGTCATTATCGGTGGGGCGGCAGAGTCTTCTTTAGCGATGAGGCTTGCGGACAATCCTTCCTTAAGGTTGTCTGATTGGACGGGAAGAGGAACAGTCAGTTCTTATTGGAAGCTGTTCCGAAAGGCAAAGTTTTCGGTTTGTAATGATTCTGGCTTAGCCCATGTGGCGGCCCTTTGCGGATCTCCTGTTCAAGTGGTGTGGGGTGCAGGTGATTTGAAAAGAACCGAGCCTTTGGGGCCCGGAAAAGTTCAAGTGATATTTAATCCAGTAGATTGTTGGCCCTGTGAACGTAACACTTGTTTGCAGCCGCCAGAAAAGAAGTTAGATTGTTTGAAAGGAATCAGTTCTGATGCAGTCTGGAATTCAATTAAAACCGGCATCCGCCCTTCGCGGTGATTTACAGCAGTTAACACCCTTAGTTGATATTCTTAAAGCCCGTCTCAATTGTCTTGTGATTTGTCTTTCTCGTTCTTGGGGGGGCTTAGAGCAAGTGGCTGCAAGTGATTCTTTGAGTCTTGCAAGTCTGGGATTGAAGGTTCGGGTGTTTTGCTTGGAAGGGAGTCCTCTTCATGAGGAATTGGCTAACCGTGCCGAAATCATAGTTTCACCCTTTTCTTATCAGCCAAGCAATTATTTTGATTTAAAAATTAGAAATGAGCTGAATTTATTTATTAATGACGGCGTTAATCTCATTCATACCCACCAAACTTCACTTTTGGGTTCAATTGTTCCATGGTTGTGGAAAAAGCCTAGAATTGCTCTCGTGGCCACTCGGCACATCATGAATAATCACAGTAAAAAGGATTTCTTTCATCGGGCTATTTATAGTCGATTAGACTCATTGATAGTGATGAGTCAAACTCTCCTTAAAAATGTCCTAGAAACTCATTCCATAAAGGAAAGGGATATTAAAGTCGTCAATTTGGGACTTGATTTTGATCTATTTGATCCTGCACGTGTCAATGAACAACAGCAGAGAGCTTTGTGGCAAGTAGATAAAAATACAGTAGTCATTGGCTTAGTGGGTCGGATAGATCCCGCCAAAGGTCAGGCCACTTTTATCAAGGCAGCTGCCGGCTTACTCAAAAGCCTGAATGAAGGAGAAAAGGTAAAATTTGTTATTGTAGGAGAAGAAACTATAGGCGCAGAGTATAATTACTTCGAAGAACTGAAGCAAATGATAGGACAGTTTCGGTTGGACGATCATGTACTATTTGCAGGATATCAAGAAAATATTCCAGAAGTCATGAAGGCTTTAGATATTTTTGTGATGCCTTCCAGGCAAGAAGCCTTTGGGTTGGTAGCCATAGAAGCCATGGCGATGGAATGTCCAATTATTATCTCTAGAGGTGGAAGCGCAGAAGAAATTGTTGGTCAAGAGGAGTTTGGCCTTACCGTTCGGCCTAATGATCCATTTGATCTTCAGCGGCAAATACGGTTTTTATTAGATCACCCCTTAGAGAGGGTTAAAATGGGTTTGAGAGCCCGAGAACACGTAAAAGCTCATTATGATGGCAAAAAAAGAATTATTAAGACACTGGGCGTGTATGAACGTGCACTCAAGCGTCGTCGTATCCTATAATCTGGTATCCTATAATCTGCGCCTCGAGGCGCAGGCCGTCTGTAGCCTGAACGCTAACTTGACAAAGGGTGTTTACCTCTCTATACCTAATCTCCACAACGGAGATTCCGTAATTTCGGTTCCCGGTGAGTGAGCGTTCGTTTGTACTGCTTTGCGGTATTGAATGCCCTCAAGTGTGTAAAAGAAAGGCCATTTATCATTTATGGTAGGTAAGCAAACCAGTGGAGTAGAGGCCTCCAAAAAGTCCCAGCCTCTCCCAAAGAATCAAGATTGGATGAGCGAATTCTCATCAGATTTAGGTCCTGAGGAATCCTTAATCAATTTAGATGATCAAGAAGAAAACTTTGCAGAGCTTTTCGAAGCTTCTCAAAGACAGCAAGAAATTAAAGAAGGGGAAGTCGTTGACGGAACCATCGTTTCTGTTGGCTCTGAATATGTAACTGTTGATATCGGTTACAAATGTGAAGGTTTAGTTCCCATTCAAGAGTTTAAAGATGCGCACGGAGTTGCCCAAGTCAGTGTGGGCGATGTAGTGAGCGTTTATCTTGAACGTATGGAAATGGAAAACGGCTTTATGCTGCTTTCCAAAGACAAGGCAGAAATTATCCGCGCCTGGGATGAAATTTCTCAAGCATGTGAAAAAGATCAGCTTGTAGAAGGTACTGTCATCGCTAAGGTGAAGGGTGGACTTTCAGTAGATATCGGCGTAAAAGCCTTTTTACCAGGAAGCCAGATCGATACCAAGCCAGTGAAGAATTTGGACAAGTTTCTAGGTAAGAAGCTCAAGTTCAAGATTATCAAGTTTAATAAAAAACGTGGCAATATCGTTCTTTCTCGTCGTGCAGTCGTCGCTCAAGAGCGAGAGCTTCAACGAGCAGAGACATTAGCAAATCTTCAAGAAGGTGCGATTGTTACCGGTACAGTCAAGAATATCACTGAATATGGTGCGTTCATTGACCTCGGTGGCATGGATGGATTACTCCATATTACCGATATGTCTTGGGGGCGTATTAAGCACCCAAGTGAATTGTTTGCGGTCAGCGATGAAATTAAAGTTAAGATTCTCAAGTATGATCGAGATAAAGAACGTGTTTCATTAGGCTTAAAACAAGTTTCACCTAATCCTTGGGATGATGCGGAATATAAGTTCCCAGTCGGAGTTAAGGTTAAAGGCAAGATTGTCAGTCTGAAAGACTACGGAGCCTTTGTTGAGCTTGAGGATGGCATTGAAGGTCTGATCCACGTTTCAGAAATGTCGTGGACCGAACGCGTGAAGCATCCTTCTAAGCTCATCAATGTGGGCGATGAAGTCGAGTGCAAAGTGCTTGAAGTCGATTCTAAGAATAAGCGCATTAGCCTCGGACTTAAACAGCTTCAAGAGAATCCATGGGATGCTCTTGAGCTGAAATACCCTGTGGGTACCATTGCTGAAGGCGATGTAAAATCTGTGACCGATTTCGGTGTGTTCATTGATATTGGAATGGGCATTGATGGTCTCGTTCATATTAGTGATATCGCTTGGACTAAGAAGTTCACTCATCCTTCTGAGAAGTTTAAGAAGGGCGATCATGTCAGAGCGGTTGTTCTGGGCATTGATAAGCCATCTGAGAAGTTCTCTTTGGGTATCAAACAACTTGAGCGCGATCCTTGGGAGAATATTAAATCCCGTTATCGTCAAGGACAAGCAGTTGACGGTATAGTGACTAAACTCACTGACTTCGGTGCTTTTGTTGAGTTGGAAGAAGGCGTTGAAGGTCTGATCTACGTCAGTGAGATTGCAGATCATCGTATTGAGAAGCCTTCTGATATTCTGAAGCCAGACGATAAGATTCGTGCTGAAATTCTTTCGATTGAACCGAAAGAACGTCGCATTGGCTTATCCATTAAGCAACTGGGCAGAACAGAAGAGCGTGCAAATTACGACCAATACGTCGGAGAACGTTCTAAGAAAACATCTATGGGTGATATTTTGGGCGATAAACTCAAAGCAGCACTTAAGGGTGGAAAAGAAGAGCAAGAATAAATTCTTGACTCGCTTTTAGTTAAAAATG
Organism: Oligoflexia bacterium; assembly: GCA_963758495.1. Lineage (GTDB taxonomy): Bacteria > Bdellovibrionota > UBA1018 > UBA1018 > UBA1018 > CAVWVI01. The sequence continues at coordinate 570,764 of CAVWVI010000003.1, read as the reverse complement.
TAAAAGAAGCGCCGATCTCAGAAGTCTCCAATAAACAGGGGGCAGTTGAGACGGCGCTTTTTTTTAGTTCTTTTTTCTAGTGTCTCAAAGCCTTCTAGAGGTAGTTTTATTTCTATGACTGAACAGAAGAAAAGTTCTCTGGGGCCATTATCTATCGTTCTTATCCTTTCTGGTGTTTTTTTCGCCTTATTCCTTTTAATATCCGGAATTTTTTTCCTTTCTAAATCTCCAGTGAGTTCAACTCGAAGTGGAAGCGGTTTGGCGCTTTTTAGCGGAGAGTCTGTTGGGGTCATTGAAATGAATGGAATTATTCTGGATTCCAAAAAAACTTTGGCGAAACTTGAAAAACTTGAAGACAACGATCAGGTGAAGGCAGTTGTTTTAAGATTGAATTCACCAGGAGGATCTGTAGCCCCTTCTCAAGAAATTTATGAAGCTGTTAAAAAATATAAAAAGCCTCTAGTCGTATCTATGGGATCAATAGCCGCAAGTGGGGCTTATTACATTGCTTGTGGTGCAAAGAAGGTTTTCGCAAATCCTGGAAGTATGACTGGATCCATTGGAGTCATTATGGAGTTTGCTAACTTAGAAAAACTCTATGATTGGGCAAAGATTGAACGCTTTGCGATTAAGACAGGTAAGTTTAAAGATTCGGGCGCGGAATATCGCAAGATGACTTCAGAGGAGCGCGCATTACTCCAAACTATGGTCGATGATATTTTATTGCAGTTCAAGCAAGCCGTAGCCACAGGTCGTAAACTCACCCTGAATCAAGTGACCGCCATTGCTGATGGACGGATTTTTTCAGGTAATCAGGCTAAGCAAGCCCATTTAGTAGACGAACTTGGATCTCTGAATGATGCTATTCATGAAGCAGGAAGACTTGCGAATATTAAAGGGAAACCTTCAGTTATTTATATCGATAAGCAGAAACGAGGCCTATTGGATTTTGTAATGGATGATGGCTCTGGACCTGACTCTACGGAATTTCTCAGCGGCAGGGAAGGTCTATTGAGATGGTTATTTCCATTTTTAGAAAAACTAAGTGGCTATCCCCGTGAAGACTCTGCTTTTGTACCTGGAGCCTATTTATTGTGGGGTGGTATTAAATAATGTCTGAAAAAACGATGTACCCTAGAGCTTTGGCAGTTCGAATTCTCACCCGGGTTTTGAGCGAGCATCGTGCTCTAGATGAGGAGATGGCAGCCTTAAGTAAGGAGTCTCCTTCTTTGGCTTGGCTGCAGGATGTGTGTTCAGGAACCCTTCGATGGAAGGGGCGTCTCGATTTTATCTTGGATTCGGTTTCGCTGCGAAAAAAGCCTTCGGGGTGGCTCAGGAAAATTTTGCTATTAGCGAGTTATCAAATCATCGTTCAAGATCGCACTCCTGCGGCAGTTGTCGTCTCTGAAACGGTAACTGAGGTTCGTTCTAAAGAAGGGGAAGCTCCTGCAAAGTTCGCAAATGCTTGTTTAAGAAAAATATCTGAATATGCATCTCAATGGCGAAATCAAAAATTTCCTGCTGATCAAGACTCTCGTGTGGTAGCTGCCTGGGCGAGTTTACCTGAGTGGCTTTGGCTTAAAGTTTTTCATCAGCACGGTTTAGAATGGGCCCAAGGTTATGCGCAGGCAAGTTTGGAGAGACCTACGTTATGGATTCGATCTCGAAAATTAGATTTTACGGCAGATTGGGCTCAAGCGGGCCCTGTTCCAGGGTCTTGGAAAAGCATTGAAGGTGGATCAGTTGTTAATCGCAAAGGATTTGCTGAAGGTGAATGGATTGTTCAGGATATTTCGAGTCAATTTTTAGTGAATGAAATTGTGAATCGAGTCAGGCAAGACTATGGAGATCAAGTTATATTAGGTCTCGATCTCTGCGCTGCACCTGGAGGTAAATCGGTAGGGATGGCATGGAATGGAATTCAGGGGGTTGCAACGGATCGAGTTGCGACTCGGCTTCCGCTTCTCGTGCAAACGGTACAGCGAGCTGCGCCTGAGATCCAAGTGATCCCATGGGAAGAGTTGAGCAATCAGGGGCCAAAGGATCTGGTTTGGGTAGATGCGCCTTGTTCGGGTACGGGTATTTTACGGAGACATCCTGATGTTCGTTGGCTCAGACAGGAAAAAGAATTACAGGGACTCATGAAAGCTCAGCAAGAGGTTTTAAAATCTGCCTGGGAGAAAGTTAGACCTGGGGGCTTCCTTGCTTATTCAGTCTGTTCAGTGCTCAAAGAGGAAGGTCCTCAAGCAATTACCCAAGCTGGATTAAAAGAGTTCATGGTAGATCAATGGTTTCTTGCGCCTCATCAGGCTCCCTATGGTGATGGTTTTTGGGCAGCATTACTCAAACGTGTTTAATTTTGTGACGGTGCTTTTTTTGCAATGTCATCTTTAAAGTAGAAATGCATAATGCGTGATCTATTTTGATTTCAATAGAACTGTTTGTTTTATTTTCCCATAAATTTTAAGTCGGTCGTTGGCACGTTCGCTGCATATGTACAAAATAAGGCCACTGGTTGCGGATTATTGCGGAACGTATGCTGTGGGGGCGAGAGTGGTCATCCAAAAAAATTCAATGCTCGAATTCAAATTGGCCTACCTCTTCCGCTGGCTCCCGAAAGGGGGCCAGCCGGATCCTCAAAGAAAAGCTTCAGTACAAATGGGGATGGAGCTGCTTTCAATCTGACTGCATGCAGATTTTCCGGTGTAGACATTGGGTTCAAAAGAAATGTTCCAGTTTTTGGAAGATGAACTCAGAGGAAAGGTTTCGATCAGGGAATCAAAGCATTTCTCAGCTATCGAAGTAGCATTTTCAGTGCTACGGCCGTTTCCTAATTCTCCAAAAAGATTCCGTCCCCAACAGGCGATTGAGTTGTCCATTAAATTCGCACAGGAATGAAAGTCTCCATTTGCAATAGAGAGGATATTTTCAAATCCTAATATAGGAGTCGGGATCAAGCTTTTATTTTTGGAGCCATTGCCTAACTCTCCAAAGATATTGGCACCCCAGCAGAATCCTTTTCCCCCTTGCGTTGTTGCACAAGTGTGGTGACTTCCAGCCGATATAGAAAGAACATTTTCAAGTTCTGCAATAGGCGTGGGTGTAGAATGATCGATTTTCGTTCCATCGCCGAGTTGACCAGAATCATTGCGGCCCCAACAAAAAGCTTTTCCATCTTCTCCTGCTGCGCAGGTGTAATAAGCACCTGCTGAAAGAGAAGTGACATTCGTGAGTCCCAGAACCAAAGTAGGACGAAGGCGATTCTTAGAGGTTCCATCTCCTAATTGACCGTAAAGATTATCCCCCCAGCACGCTACTTGACCTCCTTTTAAAATTGCACAGGAGTGATTGAGTCCCGCTACAATTGAGATCGCATTTTTAAGCCTTGAGACGGGTGTAGGTTGTTTGAAATAGGAATATTCCTCATAGTCTTGATCCAGTTTTCCATTCCCCAGCTGGCCATCACTATTATTACCCCAGCAAACTCCATGTCCATTGTCGAGTGTGGCACAGGCGTGAAGATAACCTACAGCGACAGAGGTTGCATTTTCAATCCCTGGAATGGGAGTGAGAGGAGTGATTTTGTTTTTAATCAAAGTTTTGAGTCCGCCGTAATCTAAGGTTCCCCAACAACTGACTCTTCTATTTTTTCCATGGATTGCACAAGAAGATTGAGCACTCCCTGCAATGGCAGTGACCTCTCGAAGTCCTAATACCAAGGTGGGTTTCGGATGAGGATCTTTCGTCCTGTCTCCTAGTTGACTCTGCTGATTCCTACCCCAGCAAAATACTTTATTTTGGAATAAGGCGCAGGAGTGATCAGAAGATGCGAATAGCGGTTGAATGGGGCGGGCATAATCTAAAATAAAATTCTGCAAATCTTTGATGTGTAGAGTTGGGTCTAAAGCTTGGCTTAATTCTGTTTGTAAAGTTGATATTTTTGAACCCGCAAAAGATGAAGTAGAAAGTAATAAAGAAAACAAAAAAAACGAAAAGAAGCTTGAAAAGGACAACACCGAATTACCTCGCACTCGTTATGAGAGATCTTTACGTATTTGTTAAATTTTAACGATATCTCCTCGACCCACTCTTTGTTTTTCTAAAACTGGAAATCTACCAGCAACTTCAGGCTCGCAAATCAATACGGTAGATTTTGGGCCTTGACTGAGGGGGTCACTAATGACGCGTCGTAATTGAGGGTAAGGTTTTGGCGAAGGATAGGATGAAGAGGCGAGCCAAAGATAAGTAAACTTCACCCAGTGTTTTTCAGACCCTAACGCCGCGGAAATATCTCTGAACCATTTACCAGGAACATCAATGGGAACAGAAGCATGGCACCAATCTCGGCCTCGAGTGAGGGGGCATGTACCTGCATGGAGGCAAGGCCCCCAGATTTGAGAAGGAGTATTTTCAATCAGACCTGATTCAAAAAAATGGTTTCGCAATGAAGAGAGTAACTGACCCGATTTTCTTGTGGCAGGTTCAGCCATAAGAACACCGCCACCCTCTGCTTTCTTAAGTAGTAGTTCCCAAAAGCTATGAGAATCCCGCTGGGGAGCAGAAGCCTCGTTCAAGACGTGCCCCAGGAGTATTAAAGATTGAGCGTCAGGGATGTGAGACGCTGCTTTCCACCAAGGAAGAATATGAGTTTTGAGTTGGATCCGTCCGCGAAGCTTAGGGAAGCTGCTAGAGAGTTGTTCAATAAGAGCTTTTCCGTCGGCCATGATATCTGGATTTGTATCAACCAAAGTTATTTCAATAGGCGGAATTTCCTGACCCGGCTCCATTTTTAAATTCATCAGAAGGAGCAATAAAGCCAGCGAAGCTGTGCCTGGCCCCGCTCCAATGTCTGCTATTCGGAGAGTGCCAGTTTTTCGTCCATGAGAGAGTGCCGCTTCAATTGCGTGAGGGTAAAGTTGAAAAAGAGTCAAGAACTTGGCAGCTTGAAGAGGGAGGAAGTAAAGAAGGTAGGAAGAACGATATTTCGGATGTTGGAAGTAGTTGGGCATCCCTTTGGGGCGTTCTTCAGTAAAGAGATCTGAAAGTTCTTCGATCCCTTTGAAAAAAAATCGAGCATCCTCTTTCGAAAATGGCTTATTTTTCCAGCTTTCTCGAGGGCTATACTCTTTCTTTACCCAATTAGGGATAGCTTCATCGACAAGCCAAAGCCAGGCGGGAGGAAATTGGGTGGTAGGCTTAATATACTGATTTATTCTCATTGGATTCATGTGTGACCTAATATGCTATACTTTGGCTATAGAGGCAATGAATGGATCATCGAATGGGCTCTCGACGGTTAAATCAAAGACTAAAGCTTGAAGAAAAAATTAAATCCCCCTTTTGGCGGGACAGATATAGCACACTTTGGTGTTTTATTTGTCCTCTTTGTGAAGCGACTCGGAAGGTGCCTTTTCGGCCTAAACCCGAGGGATTTAGGCAGGTTTTTCAAGTGGTGCTGACCTCGATTATTTTTATGCTGGTCTCCTGGAAGTGGATGAATTGGAAGGGGATCGTCTCATTTTTTCCATTTTGGATGGTTTTTGAAACCGTCTATCGATGGAAAATACGTGCAGCATTAAGTTGTCCTCAATGTGGTTTTGACCCTTACCTTTTCTTAGTCAATGAGAAATGGGCGCGTCGAGAGGTGGATGCTTATTGGCGCAAAAAATTCGCTGATAAAGGTATTGCTTATCCAGAGTCTGGAGGGCCCTCTGTTGCTAAAGCTCCTCTTGTATCTCCTCCTAAAACAACCCCTGTATCTCCTCAGTCTCCTGCTCCACCGGTTTAAAACTCCATTTAGAATAGCGACTCGGAGGGATTTTGCCTTGACAGACCCATTCCGGGGAAGCTATTTGTCATTTCATGTCCGTCAATAAAGTGATTTTAGTAGGTCGTTTAGGGCAAAACCCAGAAGTGCGTTATACGCCATCAGGGGCTGCTGTCGCAAATTTTAGTGTAGCAACGAACGAGTCTTGGACCGATAAGTCAGGTCAAAAGCAGGAAAAAACTGAATGGCACAAAATTGTTGTTTGGGGAAAAACCGCTGAAAACTGTAATCAGTTTTTGACAAAAGGCCGCCAAGTTTATGTAGAAGGACGTCTTCAGACCCGCCAATGGCAGGATAAAGATGGTCAGACTAAATACACGACGGAAGTACAGGCTCAAACAGTTCAGTTCTTAGGTGCTACTGCAGGAGCGGGTGCAGGCGCGGCTGCTGGGCCTGGAGCTGGCTCTCATTATGGCGATCGTCCACAGCGAGATACGCAAGCCCATGATTCCAATATGGGTGGCGGCTCATTTCAACAGCACCCATCTCAGGGAATTCAGGGAAATTCTTCACCTATGAATATGGAGCCGTCTTTTACTGAAGACGACATTCCATTTTAGGTCGGAATAAAGTGGTTTTGTAAAGCAAGGACAACGCTGTTTTTGCTAACCTACTGAAAAATAAGAAAATAAGTTATTAAGAAGGCCTTTTGGATTGTAAAGATTCAAAAGGCTTTTTTTCATTTTTCAAGCTAAGAGAATAATAAGTAATCTACTAATACGGATAAAAATTAAATTGTAAATTTAGTAATTGAGAGTTAATTCATTTTGTAAAGGACTTACAACGTGCGTATTGACATCATCTCTCATTCTTCCGGGGATCAAATTCCGATACTCCTTGATATAAACGGGTTGCCGATACCTACTCCCAATGAGTTTATCTTGGGAAGAAGATCAATGAGTACCTCGACCTTAGTACGAAATCTTAGGGAATTGATGGTGCTTTATCGGTGGCTAGATAAACATTCGATTGATCTGTGGGAAAGAATAGAGTCAGGAAAGTTTTTTTCAGAGGCCGAACTACGAGGAAGCTTAGTAGAGGCTCTAAGACGTGATCAGTGCATGGATAGAAGAGTAACTCAGCTTGCAGTCTCTCCCCATAGTTTTAATTTACGGGTAGCAACTATAAGAAACTTTTTTAGTTGGTGCTTCGATTTATATTTGAGTAGCTTGGCTCTCGGAGACATGCGCTACGAGCGCATAAGAGACCAACAGTTAAGAAACTTGAAATGGCTAGATACTACCTATACAAGCCTTCCTCCAGTCAATACGCGCAAACCTAAGGGCTTAAAAGAGCAGGAAGTAAAAGACTTGATTGAATGCCTTGATCCAAACAATCCGAAGTCGGTTGGACGAAACGCAGCTGTAAAATTTAGAAATTATATCTCGACTATGATCATGCTCTATTATGGCCTCCGCCCAGGTGAGCTTTTAAGCCTAAAGGTAGAAGACATTGAGTTGGGCGGAGTGTCTGGAATACATGTCAAACGAAGACCTCCGGATCCTAACGATACTCGCCGCCCCCGTCCGAAAATAAAACGTAATGGCCGCATATTACCTATCGAGGATCCTCAGTTTGCTCGCAGACTAAATGAATATATCATGACATGGAGAGACGAGCTTGAGGCCAAGTCTAAACAGGATTCCGAATATCTAATATTGAGTGATGAGGGAGACCCCCTCTCTCAATCAGCTTTAAATAAACTGTATGAAGGATTGAGAAGGCGGTTTGCAGATCAATTGCCTCCGCATCTGTCTGCAAAAGCTCTCCGACATACATTTTCAAGCAGAATAGAGCGAACACTTCGCGAATCTGGTTTGAACGAAGATCGCAGAAGACAAGCTCTGGCAATTCTAAGGGGTGACAGTAGTTTAGAGTCACAGTCAGTCTACATTGCTCAAGAGATTGAAGAGCAGGCTAAATATGCTCTGAAAAGCTTTCAAAAGAAATTACTCCTGTCGGGGAGCGAAGGATGAGTGCTCATCAAACCTTAAATCAACTCATTACCGGAAATGGCTGGGCTGAATTGCCTACTACGATCATAACGAGGGAAGGTCTCGTAGTTGATAGTGTCTCCGATACATGGCACCTGCCATGCCCCACGGAGACAAATGGCTCAGTCGTATTTTCTGATATTCAAAACTCCTTCCTTCGGTGGAGCGCAAAAAGGTATGTGCAAGATAGAATTCAATTTACTTCAACCCATGCTGGGTTCATTGCCTATAGAGGGATTTGGTTTGAATTTCTAAAGGCTCAAGGAAGATATCAACTATCGAACTCTCTCGATACCGAAGTCCTAAAAAATAGTCTTATAAGATTGGTAGAGGACTCCATTTCGCAAGCTCGTTCAAAGCACCGCTTATGGGCCTTATATCGTCCAATACAGTGGTATCTTTGGTGTGCAGAGAATTATCCCGAACTAGGATTTTGTCCAGCATATGCAATGGAACTTGAAGGAATGGTTATTCCTGGAAATCCAAAAGGGGAGGCTGTTCGTTTAGAAGATAAAGATAAGGGCCCACTTCATCGGTCATTGGAACTCCCTCTACTTCTAGACGCTCTTCGGCAGGATAAAAGTTCCAAACTTTCCCATTTGCAACAAAAGGCGGCGCTTGCTCTTTCAATAGCATTGGGTCGCAATCCAGCGAATTTGACCTATCTTAAGGCTTCAGATTTGATGAATTTAGCTCTCGATGGGCAACCGCCTTGTTATGTGATCCGCATGCCACGAATTAAGAAGCGTGGCCTCAACCCTCGGGATGACTTGTTAGATGAATATTTAGAGCCCCAATTTGCAGATTATGTGCTTGAACTTATTGAAGCAAACAAAAGTATTTCTACCGTTGCCATACATGAGGGGAATACAATTGAAGTAGAAAAACCAATCTTTATCAATATTGAGAAAAACCGTTCTGCACTTGCTGCTGGTTCTTTTGGTGATATTTTCAATATGACCAGTTTTGATATTACCCGTCTAATAGTTGGGTTCGTTCGCCGTCATAAAATTATTTCACCATTAACAGGCGAGCTGCTCCAAATCTGCACTCGTCGCTTGAGATACACTCTCGCGACAGGTCTTGCAGCGGAAGGTATCAGTAGAGCTGAGTTGGCTCGGATTTTAGACCATACTGACACACAGCACGTACAAGTCTATTTTGAACTTGCCGGAACCATTGTTGAGCATTTGGACAAAGCAATGGCGAAAGGTTTTTCAAAATACCTCCAATTATTCCGAGGGATAGTAATTGAAAGCCAGCACGAAGCCATCAACGGAGAGCGAGACGACAAGCACTTGGCGTTTGTGAGCGAAGTAAATCCCTTAGATCAAACTGATATCGGGATCTGCGGTGAAAAATCACTCTGTCATTTAGATCCCCCTTTTTCTTGTTACCTATGCCCTAAGTTCCAGCCGTATCGGCAGGCTGATCATGAGCATGTTTTGGATTGTCTCCTGATGGGCCGAAAGGAAAGGTTAGAAAAATACGAGCAGGGACGTTTGGGGATTCAATTGGATGAAGTGATTCTAGCAGTCGCTCAAGTCATTGAACAATGTAAGGAGGGGGTTGTTCATGGATAGGCCAATTACTAGTGGAAGAACTAACGTCGTCCAATTTATAAGCCGTTTAGAGAAAGACTGTTCGGAAAATTTTCGCTCCCTGTGTGAAAGAGCAAAGATGCTTAAACTGGAAGGATTTGAAGATGTGAATTGGGAATCTTCCTTATGGACGATTGCAAGGGGGCGCTTAGTCAAGATTACGGGCAAAAACTGCAAAGCGACGACGCTCAATTTTCAATTCGCACCAAAATTGGGAGGGGCTGAGCTAACGGGGGTATGGCTTGAAGTGGCGAAGGCACTCTTTGTTCTTCGTTTTCATCGTGGAAATCAAACTGCAACCAGCCAGAGATTTTTTATTACAGCAATAGGGTACGTGGCTTTCGCTGGCTCTGAGCAGAGTCAGGGTTTTTTTCAACTCACGCCTGAGCATCTTGATTACGCGTGTCGACTGATTACATCACACTATAGCGATGGAGTCGGCTACAATTTACACAAAGCAGTTCATGAATTTGCGGGGTACTGCGACGCAAATCGTCTCTGCAAGACTCACTTAGGATACAGATTTACAGGAATGAAGCGTCCCGAAAACGTAGGCGGCTTGGCTCATAAACGCCTTGACGATCCAGAAGCATCAGAAACAAAGTCATCGAAATTGGTGGAGCCTGCCGTATTTCGGATTTTAGGACAACTTTACCAACGAGTACCTCATGATCATAAGTATCGTTTCTACGTATTAGTGTTGGTTCTCCTGGCCTGTTTGGGGCGGCGTTTTAGTGAGATAGCTTTACTTCCTTATCAAAAGGTTGAATGTGATAACGAAGGTAGATTTTATATTGAGTATTTCCCTCGGAAGCGTTCCTCTGGGGATACATTTACTCCTCGGCGACGTCTATTCTTGCCGACAAAGGTTGTGGGAATTGTACGTGATGTCATCACAGAGCTAGATCAGATTTGTGCACCTGCAAGGCAGACAGCGGCTATCATGGAAAAAGTAAAAGGCCCTGATTTGACTTTTCTCGCAGACGTCTCTGATGACCAAAAATTTAATAGGCACCAGCTTGAAGCGGTAGGTCTCCCCTTAAAGGCGATTAGTACAGCTGGATGGTTTAGCCAAAATGGTTATCTTGGCAAAGAGGTCTTATCATCGGTTTCAGGTGTGAAGAGGTCACAGTATTTTCTTACAAAGGAGGGGATAACGGCCTACTGTGAAAAGGATTTTTCGCCCCAATTCATTGCGCCTGTTCACGTCGATCAGTGCGGTCGCCACTATTTTCTTAAAGATCTTCTTCTTTTGAAATTTGTTGGTTTCTCAACAACTGGACGTGAAAAACGCTGGATTGCTACCTTTTGTACGCATTCCATGATGACTACTTTTTTGAGATCTTTTGAGACTTTGGCCAAAGAGTATACGGAGTATTCTATGGAGGCTGATTTTACAACTCATCATTTTCGTCATACCCTCAATACCTTACTCGATGAAGGCGGGTTGACTGACCTTCTGCAAACTGAGTGGTTCGGCCGGAAAAATCCAAGAGACACTAAAGCCTATCAGCATACGAGCCGAGAAAAGCGGGCTTTGATGTTGCGAGAAGATATTAAGAAAGGGCTCGTTCAAGGGCAAGTTGCGGAACAACTGAAATATGTCCCAGCTCAGGTGCAGGATGCTTTTTTAAAGGCACGGATTAATGCCGTCCATGATGTTGGCACTGGAATGTGCGTGCATAATTTTGCCCAAACTCCTTGTGAGAGGCATCTTCAGTGCTCTGCGGATTGTAAAGACTATGTGTGGGTCAAGAACGATGATGGCCGTATTGAAGAACTCAAGCGCCAATACGCGATGACTTTGATTGCAAGAGAAACCGCAGAGAAACAGGCAAAAACCGACAAGCCGAAAAAGAGCGTCGATTGGATTGCTCACAACGATAAGAAGTTCAAAGTACTTTCCCAACAGTTGATCGATAACGGGATCTCAGACTTCAGCCCTTATCAGTATCTGGAGGACTCTATCCATGACTAAACGATTTCGCAAAATGACCAAATCTGATGTTTCTACCATTGTTTCTGATCTCGACCGTTGGGCAGCCGGACAATTTGGATCGAAACTAACCTGGGAAGCCCTTGGAGAGAGGTTCGGGTTCAGTCGACAGTCACTTCAAGCTAAGTCAGAAATTAAAGCAGCTTACGATTATGCTAAGAAGTCTCTGGGCAGGGGGGCCATTAAAAGCCAACAAGAAGCTACTCAAGAAAATCAGGAACTCGCGGGTGAGGTTGAGAGGCTCAAGCTTGAGGTGGCTGAATACAAACGTCGAGAATGCCTTTGGAGACAACGATGGCAACGAATTGCGTTTCACATTCGGCAAAAAGGAATACAGGTTCATCAGGTAGATGCTGCTGCTCCAAAGGGTGTCGAATTACCCTCAGATAAGGAAATAAACAAAGTTTTGACGGTGTTTGACAAAGAAATTCCATTCAGCGGCCGAATTTAGGGCAGTTCTTGTATGAAAATTATATTATTATTTATAAGCTTGTTATTGGATATCAATCTGAGTTTTGGCGCAAATCCAGTCATGCATTATGAGCCAGCAATTGTTGAGGTAACGGGAATAATCGAGCAACAAACGTTTCCTGGTCCTCCAGAATATGAAAGTATTGCCAAAGGAGATAGGATTGAAAAAGGTTGGTACCTAAGATTTTTAGAGCCAGTTGATGTTGAAGAGACCAAAAATGATGCTCCTTCGGCAGAATCTGAAACCGAAAGAAATGTTAGGATCATCCAGTTAACTTGGGATTATGAAAACCATAAACTTGAAAAAAAAATTAGAGAAACAATGAAGAAAAAAATTAAAGTCCACTTGAAAGGGTATTTTTTTCATCGATGGTCAGGGCATCATCATTCTAGAGTTTTAATGTCAGTTGATCAACTGGAAGTAATTAAATCATGAGTGAACCCAAATTTGTTAAAGCAGGTCCTGGACCTAGGCACTCTGTAATTTACGAATCTGAAGATGGCAGGAAGTTTTGTTTTTCAAAAGGCAATTGGACCTGGAGAAATAATAATCCTGGCAATCTTGTTGTAGGGAAAGTCAGTAAAAGAAATGGTGCTATTGGGAAAGCAGGGGGATTTGCGGTATTCCCAGATTATAAAACGGGCCATCAGGCACATCTTGATTGCTTGAAAAATGAGCATGGAACGAAAGATCTTAAAGCATTGATAAAAGTGTATGCTCCAAAAGAAGATGGTAATGATCCAGAGAATTACGTGCGATTTTTACGTGGGAAGATTGGAGTCAAGGGAGACAAAAAAATCAAAGATTTCAGTCCTAATGAATTTGAAATGCTCTGGAAGGCCATTGAACAAATGGAGGGCCAGCAAAAGGGCGTAATCGAAGAATGCACGGATAAACTTAAAATTATTGGGGTTCAAAGAAACAAAAAGAAAACGATCGTTTCCTATCAGATTGAAACGATGGGATGGATTTCAAAAATTCAGGGTATTGCACTGACTCGTCAAGGAAGAGTGGACGCAGTGATTGCGCATTCAAGATCTGGAAATCTCTACTTACGGACAAGGCCAGACAAGAGCATTGAAGACAATTTAGATGCTATGAAGGGATAGGGCTTTTAAAAAAGCCCATGTGCTTAACAGCACATGGGGCCAGAGAGTGTGAGAGGTGGCAGACCTCTCGCTTGGGGTAGGATATTGTATTGTCGACCTGGCTTTGCAACGACAGAGACATCTGGCTGTATATTTTCGGGATTTCTCAACGGTAACACGGTCAGTCGCTCCTAAGTTGCCAAACTGAGTGAAGTTAGGGACCAATCCGGCGCGTTTAAAAGTGTTAATCACAAACTTTACAAACTGAATGAGAAAATCATTCAACTGAAAGTGGCTATTCTTCTTAGGAGGCATAGTTTCTTACCATTTTTTAGACAAAGATTTTACAGATGTACTAAAATTACATATTATTTCAAATAGTTATCGATACTTAAGAATAGTTTTTGTTTGTTTTATATAAACTACCATTTTGACATGCAATAATTGAAAATCATAAAGATTTGTAAAGTATTATTTATTAAAAGGAGCCTTTTAAGGCTCCTTTTTTTTGGCTATTTGTTATTTTATCATCGTAAAGATTTGAGAGCCCTTTTTTACTTTTAAAGCTCCAGGTGAATGCGTAAAAGATAAAATCACTCTGTCATTTGGATCCCCCTTTTTTTGTTACCTATGCCCTAAGTTCCAGCCTTATCGGCAGGCTGATCATGAGCATGTGTTGGATTGTTCACCGTTTTGGCCTCTTCTATGCAAAGGAGTATTGCCTTTTCATTCCTAAAAAATCATCAAACACCCAAGAAAAAAGTCTAAAGTTAAAACGATTTGCTGGCGCCTTGATCCATTAATTCTTGCGCCATGTCCTGGTAATGCCAATCAAACGTTGAAATTTAAAATGTAAGAAACTAGATCTGACTTTGCAAAACCGAGTTACTAGTTTCGATCATGCCTGACCCCACATAGGAATAATGGCCAACCGATCCTGATCGCGGACAAGTCACTTGCGCAGTAATGGCACTTCTTTCCGGAAAATATGAGATCTGGATTTTTGGAAAACCATATATTCCGGATAACTTTCTTTAGATATTTTTGTTTTGAGCATCAGCGCTACTGTTGTATGCAGGATCTTCCTGATTCTTGGAATAAGGATAGCAATATGACAGTAATCGCCGGACTAGCACTAGAAAATAATAACTTCATCTACTCAGATACGGCCCATATCGCCGGAAACGGCTTTTCGGCTATGTCATTAGGTTATTAGAGTACAAGGCAGACTCATTGATTGTAATGGCGACACTTCTGAAATCACTGAAAAGAGAGGGTAAATTACTGTGAGTAAGACTAACCAAGATAATTATATTGCGCATGCACGCAAGGATGGGACAAATCAATCTGTCATTAGCCACCTACAAGGAGTGAGTGCAAAAAGTCGGATATTCGGGGCCAAGATAGGCCTTGGCGACTATGGCGCACTGGTTGGATTGTTACATGATCTTGGAAAATTCAGTCAAGAATTCCAATCATATATCCAATCTGCGGTTGGTTTACTCAATCCTGATGAGGATGAGGAATATGTTGATGCCTCAGGACTGAAGGGCAAGATTGATCATTCCACTGCTGGGGCTCAGTATATACGGCAGCAGTTCAAGGGGAAAGACACCCCTGCCGAGAAATTTTTGGAGCAAATACTCACTCTCTGTATTGTCTCACATCATTCTGGGCTTATTGACTGTCTGAAGCCTAGTGGAGAGAATAATTGGGAACGCAGAATTCAGAAAGATGATAAAAAAACGCACTTAATAGAAGTCACTGAAAAAGCCGATCCAGAAATATTTCGAGAGGTTCAGCGTATTTTGGACTCTGAAGACTTATTAATTCCCTTAAAAAAGGTCATTGCATCTATTCAAAAATACAACCAGTCTCGCCAAACCCGCGCAATTCAGGAAGGTCTGTTAGTTCGTTTTCTCTTCAGTTGTCTTATTGACGGGGATCGAATTGATAGTGCAGACTTCGAAAATCCGAAGGCTGCACTTAGGTGCTACAATGGCTCATATCCCCAGTGGGATCTCTTGATTGAACGACTTGAAAAATATTTGGAGAATATTCCGATTCAAAACAGAATTGATGAAATTCGGCGAAAAATCTCACAGGGTTGTTTCGAAAGTGCTCAAAGGGGCAAAGGGATTTTTACTCTGACTGTTCCTACAGGTGGAGGGAAAACCCTTGCTAGCCTCCGCTTTGGCTTGCATCACGCAAAAAAACATCATCTTGACCGCATCATTTTTGTTATACCTTTTACCACTATCATTGATCAAAATGCCGAAACTGTTCGTAACATTTTGGACCCAACATCCGACAACGTTGAACCTAGTTTGATTGTTTTGGAACATCATTCTAATCTGACTCCCGAAGAGCAGACCTGGAAGGCCAAGATCCTCACTGAAAACTGGGATGCTCCAGTGATTTATACCACGAGCGTTCAATTGCTCGAGTCTCTATTTAGTGGTGGTACCCGTGGGGCTCGACGCCTACATCAATTGGCCAATTCGTTGATTATCTTTGATGAAATTCAGACTCTGCCCATTCGCTGCATTCATTTGTTTAACAATGCCGTGAATTTTCTCGTGGAGCAATGTGGGAGCACGGTTGTACTATGTACCGCGACGCAACCACTTCTAAATCAAGTTGAACCCACAAAAGGGATGATGAAATATGACGATCGCAACGAAATAATGTCAGATGTCCGGAGTCTTTTTGATGACCTCAAACGGGTGGAAGTTCTTAATTACACTAGGTCTATAGGTTGGACCAATGAAGAAATTGCGAAATTGGCCTTGGATCAGATTTCCCAGGCGAATAGTTGCCTTGTCATTGTAAATACAAAACAGATGGCGCAAGCCCTTTTTCAGCTCTGCAAAGCGCCTTCGATGTTTCCTGTCTTTCATCTCAGTACAGCGATGTGCCCAGCTCACCGGTTGGTTATTCTGAATCAGATTCGTGCAATGCTGGAAAGGGGAGATCCAGTGTTATGTATTAGTACACAATTGATTGAAGCAGGGGTGGATTTAGATTTTAATTCTGTGATTCGCTGTAGCGCAGGATTGGATTCCATAGCCCAAGCTGCTGGGCGCTGTAACCGAAACGGTCGAATAAAAGTGGGCAGAGTTTATGTAGTAAACGCCGCTCAAGAGAATATTAAATCGCTTGAAGATATCTCTACAGGACAAAAGCATACTGATCGCATCTTACGTGAATTTGAGAGCAGCCCATCTCTACTAGGTAATAGTCTTCTTAGTCCAAGTGCAATGCAACGATACTATCAGTATAATTTTTTTGATCGAAGAGGAGAGATGGATTACCCAATTGGAGATCAAAGTTCAGGTTATATCGGACGTTCCGATCGACTCTTGAATTTATTGGGAGAAAATTCGATTTCTGTTTCAGAACATAAGAGAACAAAGGACTGTGCGCCTGCGATCTTTTTAAGACATTCCTTCATGTCTGCGGGAAAGGAATTCAAAGCCATGGATATCTCCACACAAGGAGTTATTGTACCGTATGGCAAAGAAGGCGAAGCCCTTGTAACTGAACTATGCGGTGCCTTTCAAGTAGAAAAACAATTTGAGCTTCTTAGAAAAGCTCAGCGCTATACTGTAAATCTGTATCCAAATTTAATTTTGAAATTTTCTCAGGAGGGTGCTATGCAGGAAATTCAAAAAAGCACAGGTATCTATTACTTGGATAAACAGTACTATAGTGATGATTTCGGCATTAGTCTCGAAATGGTCAACTCAATGAGTTTTATAAATTGTTAAAGTAGACTTTGGAATACCCTATGAAACCGAAAAATTGTATTGAATTCAAAGTTTGGGGTCCTCATGCTCTTTTTACAGATCCTTTGACAAAAATTGGGGGAGAGAAGTGCTCTTACCACATTCCTACTTATGAAGCTTTAAAAGGCATAGCCAAATCTATCTATTGGAAACCCACTTTTATTTGGGTCATTGATAAGGTTCGCGTGATGAAGAAAATTCGAACCCAAACGAAAGGGACTAAACCTTTGAACTATGGAGGGGGAAATTCGTTATCTATTTATACATTCTTGGCGGATGTTGAATACCAAGTTCAAGCCCACTTCGAATGGAATCTCTTTCGTTCAGAATTGGAGAAAGATCGCAACGATGGTAAGCACTACCAGATTGCCTTAAGAAAGCTTGATAAAGGTGGAAGCCTGGACGTTTACCTGGGGACAAGAGACTGTCAGGCTTATGTGGAGCCTTGTGAATTTGGTACCGGCAAGAGTGATTACGATGATTTGGATGAACTCGGGTTTGGTCTGATGTTTCACGGTTTTGATTATCCTGATGAAAACGGAGAAAATAAGCTCTATAAGCGCCTTTTCTCTCCTGTGATGAAGAGTGGGATTATTCAATTTGATCGTCCTGAAGTGTGTAAAGTTCGTCACCTGGTACGCGAGATGATGCCGAAAAAGTTTGAAATTGGATGTAATTTTTCAATCACCTCTGACGACGGAGTGGTTGAATGAGTTGGAGCCAAAAATTATATGAAACCTTCAATTTAGTTTCAAATACTACTCATACAAGCACAGGAAAGAACATATTAGTACCTGTCGCCCATAAGTTGCAGAATGCTCATATTGAGATTGTTATTGATCTAGATGGCAATTTTAACACTGCTAAAGTCATTCTCAAGATAGAGACGATTATTCCAACCACAGAAAAGTCTGCGACTCGAACTGCTAATGACGCACCATATCCTCTTTCTGATAAAATTCAATACATAGCGAAGGACTACAAGACTTTTGGTGGAAGGAAGGATTCTTACTTCGACTCATATTCAAAGCAGTTACAAGCCTGGGCGTCTTCGCCAGTTGCGAATCACCCCAAAGTAAATGCTGTTTTTAAATATATTAGCAAGGGAACGGTTGTAGCTGACTTAATCGGCTGCAATGTTCTTCATACGGACTCACCTGCTACCCTCGCTTGTATGTGGAATCCAAAAAGCGAAAAGCCAGCGGTCTTTAAGAATGAAATTTTCAGCGTCCTTCCCACCTCTATGGATCAAGGGGATGCATTTGTTAGATGGAGAGTAGAGGAACCAGGAAATCCAAACTCTACTACCTGGGAAGATCCGTCATTGTTCGACGCTTGGACTCTATATAACTCAACGCTTGAGTGTGTCGAGAAGGGTTTATGCTTTGTAACTGGGAATGTGGGAGTATTGGCGACAAAACACCCCGGTCGAATTCGGCATAGTGGTGATGGAGCTAAACTTATCTCTTCTAATGATAGTACGGGCTATACATTTAGAGGCAGATTTAGTGTTGCCAGCCAAGCTGTAGGCATGTCTAGCGAAGCCTCCCAAAAAATCCACAATGCGCTTCAGTGGCTTATTAAACGCCAGTCCCAGCGATTCGGGAATCTTGTGTTTGTTTCATGGGCGACTGGTGGCCAAGATATCCCAGATCCCTTTGCTGATACTTCCATTCTTTTTGGAGAATCACTGGATAGCGATTCAAAAAATGAATCTGATTTTGGCCAAACCTTCGCATTAAAACTGAATAAGAAGATAGCTGGATATAAGGCGAAACTAGGAGAGCTTCAGGATATCGTAGTGATAGGTCTTGATTCAGCAAGTGATGGTAGAATAGCTATCGTTTATTACCGGGAATTGCAAAGCTCGGAATTTCTTCGACGGATCGAAAATTGGCACTCTGATTTTTCCTGGCATCTCCTGGATCCGAAAGCAAAAGGGAAAACAGGTATTCTATGGCAAATTTTCGCTCCAAGTCCAAGTAGTATTGCAGAGGCATGTTTCTCGAAACGTATTGATGACAAATTAAAAAAACATACAATTCAACGGATTTTGCCTTGTATTTTAGATTCAGCCCCAATTCCACGTGATCTGGTTGAGTCTGTCTTCCGAAGGGCTTGTAATCGCGTAGGAATAAAAGATCCTAGAGAATGGGAACAAACTCTTGGCATTGCTTGCGCACTTTTCAAAGGTTATTATGAACGCAATTCTAAAGAAAAAAGGAGTTATCAAATGGCCCTTGAACCAGATCGAACAAGCCGAGACTACCTCTATGGGCGACTACTTGCTATTGCTGATCATCTTGAGGAAAGGGCTCTCCATGTAGGAGGTGAGAGCCGTGACACTACTGCATTCAAGTTGATGCAGCGATTTGCTGATCGTCCTTTTTCAACTTGGAAGAATATAGAAACTTCCTTGGTACCCTACCAAGCCAGACTCAAAGCAAAGAGGGCTCCTTTTTTACAGGTAATGAAAAATCTTCTGACTGAGGTCACCTGTCTCTTTCAATTAAATGAGTATCAAAGCGATGTCCGCTTGAATGGTGAATTTCTTCTAGGATATCACTGTCAACGACAGGACCTGAACAGAAAAAAATCCGACTTACAGACTGAAAACACAAAAGGAGAGCAATAATGGGTTCGTTACAAAATAAAATTGATTTTGCGATTATTCTTAGAGTAAAAAACGCAAATCCCAATGGTGACCCTTTAAATGGTAATCGTCCTCGTACGAACTACGAAGGATTCGGTGAGATAACCGATGTGTGCCTCAAACGCAAAATTCGTGATCGATTACTTGAAAATGGACATTCTATTTTAGTTCAATCTGATGATCGCAAGGTTGATGATTGTAAAAGTATTCGCCAAAGAGTAGAAGAAAAACTTGGAAGAAAATTAAGTTCAATAGAGACAGCAAAATTAGCATGTGAAAATTGGTTGGATGTTCGAACATTTGGTCAATTGCTCGCCTTCAAAAAAAATGAAAAAAAAATTAATAAAAGTGAAGAAGAAACCAATTTTGAGGGAGATACTGGAGTCTCTATTGGAATTCGTGGCCCCGTAACGATACAATCCGCATTTAGCCTTGAACCAATTAGCACAAGCAGCACTCAGATTACCAAAAGTGTAAATGGCGAGGGTGATGGATCTAAGCGTGCTTCTGATACTATGGGTATGAAACATCGAGTTGATTATGGAGTCTATCTCACCTACGGAAGCATGAATCCGCAACTTGCCGTGCGAACTGGTTTCAGCGATACAGATGCTGAAGTCATAAAAAATATCCTTCCGAAGTTATTTGAAAATGACGCCTCTTCTGCCCGCCCAGAAGGCAGTATGGAAGTACTTAAAGTTATTTGGTGGAGGCATTCCTCTAAAGAAGGGAAATGTGCCTCGTCTAAAGTGCACGGAAGCCTGAAAGTGGATACAGATGGTACTTATAGAATAGATCAGATTGACGGTTTAATTCCTGAAGAGATTAATGGCTATTAACATCTAACTCCATTGTTTAGAACATCTCTGATGTGAATTATTTTGAAGTTGATTTTATACCTATTTCAGCCCTTCAGCATTACGCCTTTTGTGAGAGGCAATGTGCTTTGATTCACATTGAGCAAGTTTGGGCGGAAAATATTCTAACGACTCAAGGTAAACTTTTACACGAAAAGGTAGATACTGGTCAATCTGAACAAAGGAAAGACCTATTTATTGCACGGAGCTTGAGGATTAGATCAAATAGTTTAGGTTTAAGTGGAATTGCCGATGTTGTTGAATTTTTTCGATCGCAACAGGGAGTTTCATTGTCTGGAAGAGAGGGGCTTTGGCAACCATGTCCGATCGAATATAAGCGAGGTCAAAAAAAAAGCACTAATATAGACAGAATTCAACTTTGTGCACAAGTAATCTGTCTTGAAGAAATGTTTGGTCTTACCATTTCTAAGGGTGCTCTCTATTATGCCCAGCCAAATCGTCGTGAATGGGTACAGATGAATGACGCTATCCGCACTGAGACAGCAACAGTAGCAAAATATGTACATGAACTGATTCATTCAGGGAGAACCCCATTGCCAATTTTTGAAAAGAAATGTCGCAATTGTTCTTTGATGGATTTATGTCAACCTAATTCTGATAGTAATAGAGCAGATCATTATTTTAAAAGTCTTTTTAAACCGGGTGATTTATGAAGAAATTGTTGAATATTCTCTATATCACTACTGAAAATTCACGTGTACGTAAGGAAAATGAAACTTTGGTGGTAGAGGCCGGTGAAAAAAAACTCGGACAGTTCCCAATTCACATGTTTCAGGGGTTGATGGTATTTGGGCCTATATGGATTTCTCCATATGCGATGGCTTTTTGTGCTGAACGTGGTGTATCGATCAGTTTTTTTTCAGAATTTGGTAAATTCTTAGCCCGAGTAGAAGGACCCGTTTCTGGAAATATACTCCTTCGTAAGGAACAATATCGAATATCTGATTTAACGGAACGGTCTGTTTTAATTGCAAAAGCAATAGTCGCTGCGAAAATTGCTAATAGTCGATCGGTATTACAAAGGCATCTAAGAAATTACTCTGAATGTGATTCAAAGGAGCTTTTAAAGGGCACTGTGCTTCGAATGGGGCGAATGCAGGAGCAGTCTGGTATGGAATTTGATTTGGATCGATTACGAGGAATAGAGGGGGCTGCAGCCGACGAATATTTTTCGTGTTTTAACAATTTAATTACCTGCCAAAAGGAAGATTTTTTGTTTAAGACTCGTAGTCGTCGCCCACCGTTAGATAGACTGAATGCTATGCTTTCTTTTGTATATTCTTTAATTACTCATGATTGTCGTTCGGCTCTTGAAGGGGTTGGATTAGATCCTCAGGCAGGGTTCCTGCATCGAGACCGCCCAGGTCGACCTAGTTTAGCGCTGGATTTGGTGGAGGAATTTCGGGCAGTCTTGGGAGATCGTCTCGTTCTGAGTTTGATTAATCTTAAACAGGTTGGTTCCGAAGGATTTAAAATTTCTGAAACGGGTGCGGTACAAATTGATGATAAAGTCAGAAGAGAAATTTTAGTTGCTTGGCAAGAGAAAAAAAAGGAAGAATTAATCCACCCTTTTCTCGGAGAAAAGGCACCAATCGGTATTGTTATTCATTTGCAAGCTCTACTGTTAGCGCGGACGATTCGTGGCGACTTAAATCATTATCCAGCATTTTTATCTAAATAATACCTATGCTAATGTTAATTACTTATGATGTAGAAACAAAAAACTTGGCAGGGAGTCGCAGATTGAGGCGAATAGCTAGAGCATGTCAAGATTTCGGTCAGAGGGTTCAATGTTCTGTATTTGAATGTGAAGTGGACCCAACCCAATGGGAAATGTTAAAATCAAGGTTACTCAAAGAATATGACGTAGAAAAAGACAGTTTGCGTTTTTACTATCTTGGAAGCAATTGGAAGTCAAAAGTAGAGCATTTCGGTACCAAGAAAGCAACAGATTTCCAGGACACGTTAATTTTATAATTTTTCGCTAACCTCAATGAGACATCATTAGTGCCAGTGATTAGCGCTTTAATGATTTCAATAGTTTATACGTCGGTGGTCGTTCTTTTTTGTTTTTTATTGAAATAGAAGTCGCGATTAGCGATGGGTCTTTGAAATTTTGTGTTATTTTATGATCTTAGCATTAAGGAGTCGCGCCCCTCGCGGGCGCGTGGATTGAAACTATCATGAATTGCCCATACACCAGTACTTCATTTCGTCGCGCCCCTCGCGGGCGCGTGGATTGAAACATTGGGATCTACAACGCTCATTATGTAAATCACGATGGGTCGCGCCCCTCGCGGGGCGCGTGGATTGAAACTGCAATGATTAACTCACGATAACGCTGACGCCGCTCAGGTCGCGCCCCTCGCGGGGCGCGTGGATTGAAACATGTCATCGGAAGTCGCAAGCATTGATAATGGTCGGCGGTCGCGCCCCTCGCGGGCGCGTGGATTGAAACAGGAATGCGGCACAAGATAAAACGCGGGATGTCCTGTCGCGCCCCTCGCGGGCGCGTGGATTGAAACTCATACGTAGGTGACATCTCCTGCGCCATCTCCACCGGTCGCGCCCCTCGCGGGCGCGTGGATTGAAACAATGATACTAAGTTTAGGCAAGTTAAATCCCAAACGTCGCGCCCCTCGCGGGCGCGTGGATTGAAACTAGCAAGCTGCTTCTATATCTCTTCCGGCTTGAGGTCGCGCCCCTCGCGGGCGCGTGGATTGAAACATGATATCGCTGACCTGTAAATTTCCTCCCGAAGGTCGCGCCCCTCGCGGGCGCGTGGATTGAAACTTTCGAGCGGTTGCTTGAATGAGTTCTGCACTCGATGTCGCGCCCCTCGCGGGCGCGTGGATTGAAACCTGAGCTTAAATCTTTGGCAGACCAAGGAATTAAGTCGCGCCCCTCGCGGGCGCGTGGATTGAAACACCGAGGATCAGTATGACGTATTTTTATGCAACTGTCGCGCCCCTCGCGGGCGCGTGGATTGAAACCTAAAGTATGGGGAGGGGTTAAGTCACTAGGCAAGTCGCGCCCCTCGCGGGCGCGTGGATTGAAACTTTCACGAAACGTAAGCTGCCCAAGATGATTGAGTCGCGCCCCTCGCGGGCGCGTGGATTGAAACACTTATTACGAAGCTCATGCGTGGTTTTATATCTGTCGCGCCCCTCGCGGGCGCGTGGATTGAAACTAGTCAGTTAGTTAATAGTCTAGGAGTGCTGAAAGTCGCGCCCCTCGCGGGCGCGTGGATTGAAACTCTCTTGAAAATCCGCCGGTAACAGTTGTTCTACGTCGCGCCCCTCGCGGGCGCGTGGATTGAAACCATGCAATCGAAGCTGAAGTATTCCCGCCGTAACGTCGCGCCCCTCGCGGGCGCGTGGATTGAAACTTTATAGCATTGGCGAGTTGATCGGGTTGATCGGGTCGCGCCCCTCGCGGGCGCGTGGATTGAAACTTTTTCAATATATCCACCTAGCTCACCATCGCTAAGTCGCGCCCCTCGCGGGCGCGTGGATTGAAACTTTATGGTTAATGTATCCCGTCCGAGTTAGTGAGTCGCGCCCCTCGCGGGCGCGTGGATTGAAACCATTATCAAAACTCACTATGCGGCCATCGTCTCTGTCGCGCCCCTCGCGGGCGCGTGGATTGAAACGTCAGCTTCTCCCGCCCAAAGATCCGAAGGAACACGTCGCGCCCCTCGCGGGCGCGTGGATTGAAACATTGTATGTATCCTATGTCCATCAGTAATATCGAGTCGCGCCCCTCGCGGGCGCGTGGATTGAAACCTCAAAATGAGAAAAAGCGGTTGATGCAAGCGGGTCGCGCCCCTCGCGGGCGCGTGGATTGAAACATTTGATCAGCTTGACGCCTATGTTTTAAAGCAAGTCGCGCCCCTCGCGGGCGCGTGGATTGAAACGATGAAAAAAGTGGATGTCTATTACTCTGACTGGTCGCGCCCCTCACGGGCGCGTGGATTGAAACTTTTTAATATCAGCTTCGCGAATTGAATTGCATGGTCGCGCCCTTCGCGGGCCTGTGGATTGAAATATTCTCAGTAAAGAGTTAGGACTGTTTCAATCTAGACGTCCGCGAACAGAGCAATAGGTCGGAATCTTAACTTCGCATATTATTCAGCAATTATTTGCTAAATTTCTCCTATCTACGTAGACTTTAATTTCATTATCACTGGTATTGCTCAGAAAAAGATCAGAGGGATCAAAAAAGATGAAAAAATTAGTGAGGGGAATGATTTCCCTGCTGGTTCTGTGTATTATACTGGGAAGTAGCTTAAATTTACTTACACCCGCTTGGAGCATTGAACGGCCTAATAATTTGGCACACGAGATTCGCGAAATGTCTCAAAATCCAGGGAGAGTGAAGGACCAGGACGTTCAGGCCTGGTTTGGCAGAGCAACGCCATTATTACCTCGTTTTAGTAAAATGAATCTAGCTATGAGTTTACATTCTTTAGCAAAGCTTAAGAAAGCTAGACGCATTCATTTCATCTCAGATTCTTTTATACAATCTTGGCTGGAATCTGCCTTAAGTCAAATCAATAGCTTTAACTCTCAGGAGCTTTCTAACTCAATTTATGCATTTTCAGGATTAGGAATTCATCCCACAAATCACTTCCTAGAGGTCTGGCAGACGCAGGCAATTCGTTCCATTAAAAGCTTTACATCTCAGGGACTTTCTAACTCACTTTATGCATTTTCAGTATTAAAAATTCAGCCGGCAGATGACTTTTTAGCGGCTTGGCAGAGTCAGGCAATTCATTCCATTAAAAGCTTTACATCTCAGGAGCTTTCTAATTCAATTTATGCATTTTCAGGATTAGGAATTCATCCCACAGATGATTTTTTAGCGGCTTGGCAGAGTCAGGTGATTCATTTATTTAAAAGCTTTAACTCTCAGGAGCTTTCTAACTCCCTCTATGCATTTTCAGGATTAGGAATTCATCCCACAGATGATTTTTTAGCGGCTTGGCAGAGTCAGGCGATTGATTTAATTAAAAGCTTTAACTCTCAGGAGCTTTCTAACTCACTCTATGCATTTTCAGGATTAGGAATTCATCCTACAGATCACTTCATAGAGGTCTGGCAGACGCAGGCAATCCATTCTATTGAAAGCTTTAAGTCTCAGGGCCTTTCTAATTCACTCTATGCATTTTCAGTTTTAGGCACTCATCCTAAAGATCACTTCCTAGAGGTCTGGCAGACGCAGGCAATCCATTCTATTGAAAGCTTTACATCTCAGGAGCTTTCTAATTCAATTTATGCATTTTCAGTTTTAGGTGTTCAGCCTACAGAGCATTACTTAGAAGCCTGGAAGAAAAGCGCTCTAAAGATAATTGGAGATTTTAATCTTGCAGAGCTTCATCAGCTTTCTTTAGCTAGGAGAGTTTTATTTGCAAGATTCAAAATTCTTATGCCTTTTCCGATCATTCGTCGCTTGGAGGAGGCTTCTTCTAGGTTTAAGGCCCAAGGAGTCACAATATCCAAAACTCAGAAGGCCGTTGGTAACGATATTCGAGTTCTTTATCCTCAGGACTTGCGAGAAGAGTATTGGAGTGACGCTATTGCGAGCTATGTTGATTTTGCAGTACCTTCTTCCAAGTTAATTATTCAATTTGACGGTCCGCATCACTTCCAACTAAGAAATGGCCAGGAGATCTTGAGTGCCCAAGATCAAATGCTTGATTTCATTCTTCGTGATGAAGGCTGGAAGGTCATACGAATCAGTTACCGAGACTGGGAGAGAATAAAGGATCGATCCCAAACGGAGAGACTGAAAGAGTTCAAGAGCATTTTGGATCAAGTTCAAAACGGAGTGTGATGGGATTTGTGAGTTTTTTTCACACAGGCTTTTAAGTTTGTCTGATTCCGCAGACTATTTAATTTTTTTGTTAAATTCCCGTTATCCGCGTAGACTTTAATTTCATTATCACTGGTATTGCTCAGAAAAAGATCAGGGAGATCGAAAAATATGAAGAAATTAATGAGGGAAATGATTTCCCTGCTGGTTCTGTGTATTACACTGGGAAGTGGCTTAAATTTACTTACACCCGCTTGGAGTATTGAACGGCCTAGTGATGTGTCATATGAGATTCGTGAAATGTCTCAAAATCCATGGAGAGTGAAGGACCAGGACGTTCAGGCCTGGTTTGGCAGAGTAACTCCATTATTACCTCGTTTTAATAAAATTAACCTAGCTATGAGTTTACATTCTTTAGCAAAGCTTAAGAAAGCTCGACGCATTCATTCTATCCCAGATTCTTTTATTCAATCTTGGCTGAAATCTGCCTTAGGTCAGATGAATAGTTTTAATGCTCAGGAGCTTTCTAACTCACTCTATGCATTTTCAGGATTAGGAATTCATCCCACAGATGATTTTTTGGCGGCTTGGCAGAGTCAGGCGATTCATTTAATTAAAAGCTTTAAATCTCAGGAGCTTTCTAACTCACTCTATGCATTTTCAGGATTAGGAATTCATCCCACAGATGATTTTTTAGCGGCTTGGCAGAGTCAGGCGATTGATTTAATTAAAAGCTTTACATCTCAGGGCCTTTCTAACTCACTCTATGCATTTTCAGGATTAGGAATTCATCCTACAGATCACTTCATAGAGGTCTGGCAGACGCAGGCAATCCATTCTATTGAAAGCTTTAAGTCTCAGGAGCTTTCTAACTCACTCTATGCATTTTCAGTATTAGGAATTCATCCTGAAGATCACTTCTTAGCGGTATGGCAGAATAGGGCTATTTATTTCATTGAAAATTTTAAATCTCAGGGGCTTTCTAATTCAATTTATGCATTTTCAGTTTTAGGTGTTCAGCCTACAGAGCATTACTTAGAAGCCTGGAAAAAAAGGGCCCTAAAGATAATTGGGGATTTTAATCTTATAGAGCTTCATCAGCTTTCTTTAGCTAGGGGAGTTTTATTTGCAAGATTCAAAATTCTTATGCCTTCTCCGATCATTCGTCGCTTGGAAGAGGCCTCTTCTCGATTTAAGGCTCAAGGAGTTAGAATATCTAATGCTCAGAAGGCCATCGGTAAAGATATTCGAGTTTTTTATCCTCAAGACTTGCGGGAAGAGTATTGGATTGAAAGTACTGCAACTCACGTTGATTTTGCAGTACCTTCTTCCAAGTTAATTATTCAATTTGATGGTCCGCATCACTTTCAACTAAGAAATGGCCAGGAGATCTTGAGTGCCCAAGATCAAATGCTTGATTTCATTCTTCGTGATGAAGGCTGGAAGGTCATACGAATCAGTTACCGAGACTGGGAGAGAATAAAAAATCGATCCAAAACGGAGAGACTGAAAGAGCTCAAGAGGATTTTGGATCTAGTTCAAAACTGAGTGTGATGAGATGAGTCATTCTCTCTTTTTATGTTGGCTTATGTCAGTATAAAAACTTGTCAGGAATCTCATAAAAATGTTAGTTCAATACTTAACAAATGCGTACACTCATCGTCATACCGACCTACAATGAAATTGAGAATCTAAAGCTTCTCGCTGAAGCGGTTCTTTCTATCGCCCCGAAAAATGTCGAAATCTTGATAGTAGATGACGGCTCTCCTGATGGAACCGGTGAGCTTGCAGATACCCTCGCTCAAAAAAACAGCCGGCTTCATGTGCTTCATCGAGCTAAGAAAATGGGTTTAGGAACGGCTTATATTCATGGGTTTGGATGGGGTCTTAAAGAAGACTTTGAGAGCTTCATTGAGATGGATGCGGATTTCTCACATGATCCTAAATATTTAGGGAAGATGCTTGAGCTTCTGACGCAAAATGATGTCGTGATTGGATCCCGTTATGTATCGGGTGGTGGAACTCTCAATTGGGGTTTAGGTCGAAAAATTTTGAGTCGAGGAGGAAGTTTTTATTCTCGAATGATATTAGGTGCTTCCATTCGGGACTTTACCGGTGGGTTTAATGGCTGGAGACGCCATGTACTTACATCGGTAGATTTGCCTACTCTTAAGTCAGATGGGTATTCATTTCAAATCGAGTTGAAGTATCGCGCATTCTTGCGAGGATTTAAGATAGTCGAGTTTCCAATTATTTTTGAAGATCGTAAAATCGGTAAATCAAAAATGAATCGAAGAATTGTTTTTGAGGCATTACTTCGAGTTTGGGGCTTCCGATGGCGATCTTTTCGGCAAGGTCAAAAGCATATTGCAGCTTCCTAATTATAAGTAATTTTGCTTGTCATTGAGGCGATTTTGTCATTTTAATGATACTATACTCCCATGGCTAAATTGACTTGTTTCGTATTCATTCTTATCTTTTTTGAGAGCAACCTTTTTGCTTCGATAGTCACCACTTCAGCGGTTTTGGTAGACAAAAAGACCAATAACTTACTTGTTTGCGAATACAGTAACGGTACCTATAAACCCATCAAAACTTATCATGCTACATTGGGGCAAGTAGCAGGGGATAAGGAAGATGAAAACGATTTGAAAACCCCTGAAGGGATTTATACTTTTAAATCCATTTCCACACCGCCTGCGCTCAATAAGAAGTTTGGTAAAATGGGATATCATATTAATTTCCCTAACACATTTGATCAATTGGCGGGACGTACCGGTTCAGGGATTATGCTTCATGCCACCAATGAGCCCGAAAGATTGAAAAAAAATTATGATAGCCAAGGTTGCATTGTAGTTAAAAATGAAGAAATTTTAGAAATTAAGTCTCATATTCGCTTAGGTTTGACTCCCATTCTCATTTTTTCTGAACTGACTAGCGAGTATATGCAACCTGGCCAGAATCTTGAACTCAAGAATTTTGTGGATGAGTGGATTCAAAGTTGGGAAAAAAAGGATATTAATAAATATATTTCTTACTATCATTCCGATTTTTCTGCTCAGGGAAAGAGTAAGTCTGCTTGGAAATCTTACAAAGCTCAGTTGAACGCTCGATATTCTACAATCAAGATTGGTCCTGAGAACATTCGTTATTATCGCCACCCTAAGTATTCAATGGTTACTTTTACTCAGAACTATAAATCTCAACTCAAGTCGGGTGGCATGGGTCATCGTTCTAGGGGTACTAAAATCTTATATATTGCAGAGGAAGCAGGACAGCCTAAAATCATTGCCGAGACGTATACTGATCTCATGTGGTAGGGTCGTCTTATGATCCAGAAAGTTCAAACGCTCATTATCGGAGCTGGAGTCATTGGAAGCAGTGTTGCGATGCACTTGGCTAAACAGGGGATGACCGATATTCGTGTCATTGACTTTGATTTAGAAGGTTCATTGAGTAGTTCGGAACTCAATGCAGGTGGCGTAAGAGCTACTTGGGTTCAGCCTATTAATATTGAGATGTCAAAATTGACAATCGGTTTCTTTGCTACCCTGGCCGAGGAGGTGGGATATAAGCCTTGTGGTTATCTTTGGCTTCATTCTCAAAATAAATGGGAGGCTGCGCTCAAGGCGAGGGAAACTCAATTAAGATTGGGTTGGCCCGTGGAGGTGTGGGATGTTTCTGAGCTAAAACGCAAAGTTTCATTTATAGATAAAACGGATGGAATTGTGGGAGCGTTATTCGCACCTCGGGACGGTCTGATTAATCCCAATTTATTAAAAAATTATTATCGAACTCAAAGTCGTGCGCTGGGAGTGGTGTATGACGATCGGACTCTCCTCTGTTCTGTTGAGCATAGCGAACAGGGAAGTCATCCAATCCGTGCAGTCGCAGAACGATTTGAAAGCGTGATGTCACATGAGACAAAGCTCGATGTGCTTACGAAGGAAGTCCTTGATTCACAACGTTCCCGTATTGAATATCATGCTGAACGGATTATTAATTGTGCAGGACCTTGGGCCGGAAAAGTTGCAAAAATCATAGGTTATCAAAGTCCTTCTTTTCCAATACGCCGACAAGTTTCCATCTTTGATTGCAAAGAAGTAGACTTGACTTCTTATGGAATGATTGTGGATACTTCGGGAGTGTATTTTCATTCAGAGGCAACAAATGGACTAGCGGGTTACGCTCATCCCAACGAATCGCATGGGATTAATTACGCTTACGATGGAGAAAGCTTTTTTATAGAGACCATCTGGCCAGCGTTGTATGAGCGCTCTACTCATTTTGAAAAACTCAAGCATGTTACCGGATGGGCAGGGCAATATGAAGTTTCACCTGACGAATGCGCCATTATAGGTCCTGTGCACCAAAAAGAAATCAAGCGAAATGAAAGGATCTATGAAGCTCATTCCTTTTCTGGACACGGAGTGATGCATAGCTATGGAGCTGGATTAGCTCTTGCTGAGAGAATCATCAAAGGTCGGTACGAGACATTAGACGCGGCTCAGTTAGCTGGGGCTCGTTTTGAGACGGGACAATGGATCCGAGAAAATCTTGTGATTTAAAAAATTTATGCAAATGCGAGAATATCTGACCCGGTACGATAGATTGGACACTGAAGATACTTTATATCAGATTCCTTTGCTTAAGGAATACGTTCTTTCCCGGATTGGTCGAGGCAAGAAGGTGCTGGATGTGGGTTGCTTGGGGGGCAAGGTTTCTCGATTGATATTAGAACAAAATAACGAAGTATGGGGCGTTGAAGTCAATCCTGTAGCGGCAGCCGTTGCTGAACGAAGGGGCGTTCGTGTTAAGATCGCGGACGTAGAAGAGGGTTTACCCTTTGAAAATTCCAAATTTGATTTCGTGAATGCAGGCGAAGTTTTAGAGCAACTTTATGACACTAAATTTTTTTTTGATGAAACATGGCGAGTGCTGAAAGAAGGGGGAGTTCTTTTATTTACGACCCCCAATCTCAATAGCCTTGAAAATCGAATTCGGATTATCTCAGGAGGATATCTCTCCATGACGGGTGCCTATCCAGAAGACCATTTTGGAGAACATGTAAGAGTTTTTAATATTTCTAAAATTCGTGAGCTCTGTAACCAAACGGGTTTCGAAGTGGTTGATATTTGTGGTGTACTCAATTTAGAGTCACGAGGAAAATGGATTGATACTTCTTTAGCGTGGCTAGGAAAAATTTTTCCAGCATTTTCTAAAATGCTGATGGTTACCGCACGTAAAATATGATCGACTCTACTCAACTCGTTCAAAATGAATTGTCAAAGCAGAGCTTCCCCTTGACTTGGGAAGTTTTAGAATCCGGCGTAAAAGAAGGGGTTGCCCCAGGATTTGTTGCTGGTTTTTGGAGAAAGAAAGACCCTCAACAGTTTTGGGTAGCAAGTATAGGAAATCGGAGAGTTACCCCTTCTGTACTCCCTATGATGCCAGACACTCCATTTGACCTTGCCTCAGTCACCAAAGTGTTTGCCACAGCCACCCTTGCTGCTGTTTTGGTAGAGAGGGGCTGGATTGGTTGGAATACTTCCTTAAGTTCCATCTTTCCCGAATATTCTTATCCCAAAGTTGAGATTCGGCATTTGCTCTCTCATACGTCTGGATATGTTGCATGGCAGCCATTATGGGAGCAAATCCGTAATTATTTTGCACCCATGCCTCTTTATACTATGAGCATTGAGAAACGTCAGGAATGCATGAGAAAATTAATATTCCTCAGTGTTCCAGTGGGCTCTCCTGGTGAACAAATGGTCTATTCAGACCTGTCATTTTTACTTTTGGGATTTGCTCTAGAGCAAGTGACACAAATGCCACTTGATCGTGCAGTTGAAAAGTTTTTATGGCAGCCTATGGGTATTCGAGGTGCTTATTATCGACGTATTATAAAGGCTTCAAATTTAAAAGTGTATGAAGCTGTTGCTGCAACTGAGGACTGTTCGTGGCGAGGCGGGGTTTTACAGGGTTATGTGCACGATGATAATTGTTGGGCGATGGGCGGCTATGGAGGACATGCGGGTGCTTTCGCGACTGCTAGGGATGTACTCCACTTTTCACGAAGTCTCATGATGGGATTCTTATCTTCCCCTGTTTTAGATGAAGCTTGGTCTCGAGTTTCTCATCCTGCGGGATGTACAAGGACTTTGGGTTGGGATACGCCATCAGGGAGTCATCCTGCAGTAGGTAAGGGATTTTCCCGTCATTCTGTTGGACATTCCGGTTATACTGGAACTTCTTTATGGATTGATCGCGAGGCAGAACTTGCTGTTGTTTTGTTCTCCAATCGAGTGCATCCGTCGCGAGATAATATCAAGATTCAGGAGTTCAGGCCTCGGTTTCATGAAGCAATTCGGGCGGAGTTAAAATAAAATGGAGTTTTATGGATCAAAAAAAGAATTTGCCAGAATTAAGTGCTCTTAAAAAGGTTCATATCGTGGGTGTCGGTGGAACACTCATGGGCGCTTTTGCCGCTTACTTAAAGCGCCGAGGAATTCAAGTAACTGGCAGTGACCAAAATGTTTACCCACCTATGAGTGACGTATTGAAAAATGCGGGTGTTGAGCTTTTAAGTGGTTACCATACAGATCATTTAAATGGCCTGGTAAATGGCCTGGTCAATACTTCTGATGGACGCCCTGATCTTGTTGTTATTGGCAATGTAATTCAGGCTAATAATCCCGAAGCAAGGGCTGCAATTGATGGCGGGTATGCCTATAGCTCATTACCTGAGGCCATGGAGAAGCTCTTTCTTAAAGAAACTAGAAATTTGGTGGTAGCGGGCACCCATGGAAAAACCACAACTTCTAGTCTTCTTGCGCACATCCTGATTCAGTGTCAGCAGGATCCGAGTTATTTTATAGGTGGAGTCTCACATGATTTGCCCTTTAGTTTTCATATTTCCAGTATTGAATCCAAGAAGCTATTTGTTTTAGAAGGGGATGAGTACGATACTGCTTTTTGGGACAAAGTTCCAAAATTTAATCATTATCTTCCAGATGATGTCATTCTTACTTCAGTAGAATATGATCATGCTGATATTTATCCAGATTTAAGTGCAGTCCTTTATGCTTTCGAAGGTTTAATATCTCGCATTCGTCCCGGAGGACGAGTGATTTGCTGCTTTGATTATCCAAATGTGAAGGATCTAATTTTGAATTCAGGAGTGTCAGTTCTTTCTTACGCGAGCTCTTCTCAATTTCATGCTAGATTTACGCCGGCTCGTGTTCGGTTTGAAGAAGGTCTGACACGATTTGAGGTCTTGGACGAGAATCAGATTGTCGATGAGTTGACGATTCAAGTTCCAGGTATGCATAATGTCTTGAATGCACTTGCTGCGTGGATTGAATGTAGAGAGCTTGGGTTAGATCCTCATCAAGTTCGTCAGGCGTTTCAGTCTTTTCGCGGTGTAAAGCGACGACAAGAAATCAGGGGAGAAGTGGGAGGGGTTTTAGTCATGGATGACTTTGCTCATCATCCTACCGCGGTACGTGAGACTCTTAGAGCGCTTCAGTTAAAATATCCAAAACGAAGACTTGTAGCAGTCTTTGAGCCTCGAAGTGCTACATCAAGGCGAAAAATATTTCAAAAAGAATATGCGGATGCTTTCAGTGGATCTGATATAGTTTTTATTTCTCAGCCTCATGATCAAACCCGCATTCCTCTTGATGATCAATTTTCAAGTGAAATGTTAGTATCCGATCTGATTCAAGCCGGAAAAAAAGCTTATTTAATGATGACAGTAGAAGAAGGCGTTGCTGAGATTACGAAATTATCCCAAGCAGGAGATCTAGTTGCGGTGCTTTCTAATGGCGGATTTGGAGGATTGATTCCTAAATTGCTTCAGAATCTTGCGACACACTCTCCTTTAGAATAAGTGGGATCAGTCGGTTATGAAAATTTAGTTTTTAACTTCTAACTGCGTATCTATATTTACCGCTTTGCCTTCATCAATCGTGATGGAGACTGTTTTTTCCATTCCGAGAACGTCATTTGTCAGATGAATACTATAGGTGCCGACGGGGAATTTTTCGTTTTCCAAAGGAGTCTGCTTTTTCCACGGGCTCCCATTCAAAAGAATGGTTGCATCAGAACTCGGGGTGGTGTGAATGGATAAGAAGCCAAAATGCTGAGGGTCTAGATCCTGCTGGATATCCATTTGATACTCAGCAAGGCCATTGTATTCTTCGGACTTCAAAACCGAGAGTCTTTTGAATGATTTATAACCTGAACGCTCAACTGTGATTTCTAAAGGTGAATCTAATGGAACTTGAATCTCTGGTTTGCTTGCGTTTAAGATTTTTTCTCCAATGAGTTTTTCTCTCACAGTAATGACGGGTGCTCCGCCTGCGGGTGAAAGATTGAGCTTGAGCAAGAGTGTTTTTACATTTTTGAGGTTAGCTCCCGAGCCATCGGATGGAGTTGATGCTGCACTTCTATCTACATTCGAAATAGGCAGCGAAACTTTTTTCTCCACTTTCTTTTCAGTTGTAAGCAAATCAGAAAGGATAGGAATTTTAATTCCATAATCAGGCCCCAAAATCGCAACAGCGAGAACAGCGGCAGCTCCTACAATTAAAGACCGCCCTACGGGGGAATAAGTCTTCGTGGAATTCGATGAGTAGCGTTGCTTAGGTGCTGAGGACTTAGACGGATTGGATGATGGTGATCCAGATAAAGGTGATGATGAAGACGATGATACAGATGATGAGGGCGAGGGAAATGTGCTTCTAGACATCTCTATTTCAATGTTTCCGTTGGTTGCTTCTTCTAGTGAGAATACTTCACGCCTTGGGTTTCCTTGCGGACGGGATTCTACAAGGGTTGTCGTATCTTCTTTTGTTGTGCTCGTTCCCTCTTCACTGGGGGTTTCAATCGAGGATTGAGACAGATTCGAAGCAAGGAGTTGTTCGACCTTGTCATTGAGTTTTTGAATCTTTTTTCTATCTTCTACAATTTCATTTTTGAAAAGATCTTTTGCGTAATAAGAGAGATCAGAGGGGTTGAACTCACTCATGAAGCTATATAGAAATTTATGAAGAGCGCGTTGCAGCTCTTCCGCTGATTGGTAACGCTTCTCTCTTTGTTTTGCGAGGGATTTTAATACAATATAGTCGAGTTCTTTTGGAATTTTAGGATTGAGAGTCGAGGGAGGTTTGACATAAGTTTGGCAGCTTTCAATGAGCTTAAGAACAGCTAAGTCATTTTCTCCCGCAAATAATTTTTTACCTGTGAGTATTTCCCAAAATACCGCGCCTAATGCAAAAATATCACTTCTACCATCCAATGGTTCTCCGCTAATTTGTTCAGGTGAAAGATAGCTCGGTTTACCTTTGATGACACCTGCGCGGGTCGCTTCATTATTAGTAGTGGCCTTGGCAATTCCGAAATCAATGACTTTTACGTTTCCCTCATAGGAAATGAGAATGTTTTGTGGACTGATATCTCGATGTACAATATTGAAGGGTTCACCTGTGATTTTATCCTTAAAGCTATGGGCATAATTGAGTCCGGATGCTGATTGTTCAATAATAAAAGTAGCTAACTCAATGGGGAAAGTTTGTTGCGATTCTGTAAATCGAGACATAAATTGACGGAGATTTTTTCCATCGACCAATTCCATGGCAATATAGGGTTGATCTTGCTCTTCGCCGAAATCATAAAGTTGGACAATATTAGGGTGATTGAATCCCATGGTGACTTTGATTTCAGATTTAAACATTTCTAAGAACTCTGAATTACTGCCATACCCCGCTTGGATTCTCTTAATGACCATCAGCCGACCGGCTCCTCCAACTGAAGCGAGTCGTGCACGGTAAATTTCTGCCATTCCACCTTGCGCTAATTGGTCGAGCAAGAAGTATCGGCCGAATTTTTTAAGGACATCACCCATGTCTCAGGAACCCTCTTGAATGCTATTCGGAAGAAGAGAGGATAAAATTAATCACTCCCTACATAATTCTTTCCTACATTGTGATTACCATTGTGATTTTGACGGCACTTAATTACCAAGGGAATTTGACGGCCTACCTGCGTTAAAGCGTGTTGTAATCTTCTTGTTTTTTTAAGTAGTCCAATTACTTACAACAAGGAGAGACAGGTGTTCAAAATGAGCGTACGAGAGCAAAGGGACCTGGATGTGAAGTACATAAAAATAAAATCAACCCATGATCCTGTCTGTTGCCAGATACCGGCAGGCAGGATTTATAGTTTTTTACCTCAATTCCGAATAATCATCAGCCCACTCAGCCAGAAAAATTTCTCAATAAGTCGGCCCCCCTCCCCTCGGAGATGTTCCCGTTTGCGGCACGCGCCCAGCGTCGTCCGGAGAAATACTAAAGCCATGTGCCGCTACAGCAAAGTCGGGAATTTATATTTCTCTATACCCATGGATTTGGCCCAATAGACTTCCGTCACTACTCAATTCTTCCTTTTGTCAAGAAATTCAATGGATCGCCGATGAGAGAAGGGGAGATAATAACAGATGGCGCGTTTCTTGATGCGATTCGAACACAAATCTTTCAGGGCCCAGAACTGGATCTTCGTGTTGGGACTTCTATTGAGCACTTCTGCGCAGGCAGTGGTGGGGCCGGAGTACGAAGAATTGATGACTGTCCTGACCCAACTAGGCCAAGGTTCTGAGCAGGAACAGGCACAGACGGTCGAACACGCGAAGGTGATTCTAGAGAATTCGGAAAAAATGTCGAAGATCAATCTGAACGAGAAGCGCTCGGACGGGTGGTTTCCGTTGGGACTGGCGGCGGCCAAAGGGAATGCCGACATTGTGGCGCTTCTCATGAACAAGGGGGCTAAGTTGGATGTGTCTCTTAAGTATGAGGGAAGGCAGGCCACCCCTTTTATTCTGGCGGCCCAAAATAATCGAAAAGACGTGATGGCGCGAATCCTCAATTCGCCTCAGTTTGACTCGGCAATGCTGGCTCAGGAAAGTAGAAATGCGAGCTTATTTAAGCAGCCAAACTTGAAGAATCAGCTTACGCGAGTGCATCAGTTTTTTCCTTGGGGAGATGCACTGGATACCACCCATGAAGTGGAAGGACATTCTCGGTGGGATCATCAGGCATCTGCCTATCGGACGATGGACTCCAGTTGTAAGATTTGTTTGGAGACTCCGGGCACTGTAGGGGAGAGTGTTCTTATCGATGGGAACATGCATACGGGCAATTCAGCGACAACGCCGTGCTGTGGCCAAGATTTTTGTGAAAAATGTTTAAAAGAGGGATCTGCAAGGGATCAAAGATGTCCTTTCTGTAGGACCGCGTTGCCCTCGGGTAGTTATCATATCATCTTGAATGCGATTGAAGAG
The DNA here is from genome assembly GCA_963758495.1 of Oligoflexia bacterium. Classification (GTDB taxonomy): domain Bacteria; phylum Bdellovibrionota; class UBA1018; order UBA1018; family UBA1018; genus CAVWVI01. The sequence goes on along the minus strand of CAVWVI010000003.1, from coordinate 533,315 downwards.
TTTCATTGGTTGGATTCCAGTGCTGGGGGGATTTCCCGAGTTCCTCTTCCTGGGGAGGTAGTTGCGGAGACACCGTCGTCAGGAGGAGTCGTAGAAGGAAGGATCGAGAATATAGGAGGGATTGCGGGGCTCAATGCTGTTGCGCTTCCCGGTGGAACGTTCGATATGGGAACACCAGCAGGCGAAGCCGGTCGATATAATTGGGAAGAGTATCCACACAGAGTGACAGTGGGTTCATTTAAGTCGATGGATACGCATATTACACGGCGTCAGTGGATGGCGGTCATGGGTAGAAAACCGGCGCTGCAAGGATGTTATAAGATTAAGAACTGGGATGAAAGCGAGATGGATTTGCCCGCCAACGGAATTACTGCATATGAGGCGGATGCATTTGTAGAAAAGCTAAAAAGTAAATTGAACGGAAATAGGTTAATCCCGAGGTTGATCAGCAGTGCCGAGGCGGAATACCTGGCTCGTCTTGGGGCTGACAAACAAATTCATGCTGGACCTTATCCCTTTCCTGAGAGGGAGCTGGGTAATTATGCAGTGTATGATGGAAGTCAGGTGCAGAAGGTAAGATCGAAGCGACCGATTGCAGGGATCTATGATGCTCGGGGGAACGTGTATACTTGGACAAGCGATCTTTACGATAGGGGTCCGCGTCGCGTCCTCCGCGGCGGTTCCTTTGCGTATAAGGCGAGGTTTCTGCGGTCTGGGTCTCGCGACCACGTTGTTCCTTCGAACTGCTACGCGCACGTTGGGGTGCGGCTCATATTCCACTAGTAAGGACGGTTCGATTACTCCGTATTTTTAATAGAATCATGAGTGTTGTATATCAAGGTATAAAACACTCATGAGTAATTCATATCTAACTATAAAACATTCATATCAAGCCAAGCGGTGTCTGACTTATTATTTAATTTTAACGAATCGAAGGTCATCCAAGTTTGAATAATCCACGGTGGTGTCGATATGAAAGCGAACAGGATCATTTGGATGGGTATGTTCTACTCTCGTGTACCAATCCGTCATTGTTCGAGGAAGTTCAGTCCCATTAACCAACATGAGTAGATTCGAACCATCGATAGAGTAATAGTGGGTTCGTCTGAGGATGCTGGTTTGAACGTATCCTGCCGAAACACCAATGGCAAACGCGAGACCCTGCGCATTTTTGATTTTTACACCGTAAGGGTTAGTCATAATCTGGCCACTGAACCCGAAAAGCGCGGAAAGGGAGGCTTCAAAACCTTTATAGTTGCCAAAGAGCATTGAAACAGTCTTTCCGTCCAATTTGGAGACGCTCATGCTATCATTTACTTCTTCTCCCATCATGATGTGCGCTAGTAGGCCTGCATGGTCAGTTGAGTCCAGACCGATGGGAAGCATAAATCCCAATTTCAAAGTCCTAGAGTAACAAACGAGGCGAGGTGCCTTGTCTTCGTCTTCGGTTCTTTGAAGGTGAGATACTCCATAAACCAGAACGTCAGTCCGATCAGTATTTAAACCGTCGGGAGCAGTGATGAAGCACTTCTCATACGGAAGCTGCCCCTTGTGGGCGATAGCCCACTCTGAACCGGCGAGAGGTGCCACATCAATAGTGCTGCCATGATAGTAAAAACTCTCAGCTCGGGCGGTCTGAGCTGACATAAGACAAGTTACTGCAATTGCTGCAGAGATACCTCTATTCAACATTATTATTCCCCTATTTTAAAATAATCGGCGGATGAACTGTATTTTTAGTTCACGTTCAAGTGCAGGCATCTAGCACGAAAATTGAGGGATTCAAAATAATTATGTTAATAGATTTTATGGAGATAGTGGTGCGTCGTGTTACAAAGAAATCTTCTTACTCCAACAAGAACTCAGCCAACTTTTTTGTAGGTCCAGAAGTAGAATTTTAAGAACTTTTTTTTCTTGCTAGAACCAGTACATTGCCTAGAAGGATTAAAATAAATCCTACAATTGCTTGCAAGGTCCAAATATAATTTTCAAATAGAGTTGATATTCCAAGAGCAATGATGGGAGTAACTGCCGGAGCATAAGCTGATCGCTGTGGCCCAATTCTCCCCTGAAGTTTTAGGTAGCATCCAAATGCAAAAACCGACCCAAAAACGCTTAAATAAAAAAGCGAAGTAAGGTACGGCGCAGATACATCAAAAGAAAAGGGAATCCCTCTTATGAGCAATAAAATTGTAGTTAGAATCGCACCATATCCCATTGCAAACGCATTCGTTTCAGTCACCGGTAATGATCGCCTATGATGTCGAACCGCGACCATATGTCCAAAGGATGTAATGATGGCAGCACCCAGACTGCAAATATATCCAAATAGAGGTCCGTGAGCGTAATCCAGAGAAGATAACTCGGTAGAAAATACCGTCCCAACTCCAACCAATCCTAGAAGTGCCGCTAATACAGTCCGACCTGTAATGGCCATATGATAAAAAAGGGTAGAATTAATAATATCAAAGATTAAGATAGACGAAAAAATCACTGCATTCAGTCCTGATGGTATAGATTGAGATGCCAAATAGATTAATTGATAATTTAAACCAAAAAGAGCAAGTCCTTGTAACATCATAAAAAAATGGTCTTGCAGTGAAAATCGGAGATTGAGCTTTTTTATCCAACACCAAATAAAAAGGATCATAGAAGCGAGTGCGAAGCGATAAACTACCGAGACTTCTGGAGAAACTACTCCCGATTGAAATTTAGTAACGAGCCAAGTAGATCCCCAAATAGAGATAGTGCCCAAATAAAGCAATAAATCAGTACTCATTTAAATAAAACCTAACTTTCGAAATATTTTGACCCAATATACTACCTAAATAATTACAATGCACTGTATTATGGTCGTAGTTTAACGAGTGAGAATAATTTTCTCAAGTACCCCATCCCCCGTGTCGATAAAGAGACTGACATGGCATGGGACAAAATTCCCGATTGGGCAGAATTATTATCTAAAACACTTCTCCAGACACTGATGGAGAGAGATCCCTATACGTATGGGCATTGCCGCCGTGTCTCCCGAAATGCACGGCTCTTAGCGAAAGCAGCTGGCCTGAGCGAATTTGAGCAAAAACAGGTCGAATACTCAAGTGTGTTTCATGACTTAGGAAAAATTGGTATTCCTGATAGAGTCTTAATGAAACCCGGACGCCTCACCGCTGAAGAGGAAGAGATCATACGAGAGCATCCCGTTCGAAGTGTTGAGATCTTGGATCCGCTCTCAAAAATTCCATTTTTTAGATCTATGTTTCCTGCAATTAAACATCATCATGAACGAGTTGATGGTCGTGGTTATCCAGACGGTCTTCAGGGAGATTTAATTCCTGTTCATGCCAGAATTATTTTGATTGCGGATACCTTTGACGCCATCACTACGACGCGCTCCTACAGAAAAGGACGCTCTTATGAGTTTGCGTATCAGGAAATTATAAAATTCTCGGGCCGCCAATTTGATACTCATCTAGCGCGAATCTTTCTAAAAGCTCACCCAAAGTGGGGCTCGATTGAAGAGGAAATCACGGAAGAGTTTGTAACAAGTCACTTTCATAGGGCCGCATAGAATGAATAGATCAAAGATTTTAATTATTGAAGACAATGCGGACACGAGAAGATTTCTAGAGGCCATGCTTAAAAAGGAATTCGAAATCATCGTCGCGCCTAATGGAGTAATTGGAGTAGATTACGCTCGAAATAAATCTCCAAATCTGATCATTCTAGATGTCACGCTTCCTATCTTAAGTGGCTACGATGCTTGCAGTCTCCTCAAGAAAGATGAGAAAACAAGTCGAATTCCAATTATCTTCTTATCTGCTAGAAGTAGCGTTACTGAAATTACACAAGGTCTCTCACTGGGGGCTGATGATTATATAGCAAAGCCTTTTGACTACAAGGAACTGCTCGCTCGAATTAAAGTTCATTTGAGAAAAAGCGAAGCACAAAGTGTCCAAACGATCCTAGTTGGTAATCTCAGTATTGATCCGACAAGCCGTGAGGTCATATTTGAAGGGAAAAAAGCGCAACTCACCTTGACAGAATTTGATATTCTCCGATACCTTGCTCAAAAGCACGGAAATATTGTATCTCGAGATAAAATTTTAAAAGAAGTATGGAAAGAGGATTCCTCTAAAGCAAATGATCGGACTATTGATGTTCATATTAGGGCACTGAGGCGTAAAATCCCAGGTCTATCCAAGCATATTCTCTCTATTTACGGAATAGGGTACAAATACGAAACGTAAGAACTTTTCATTTTTAAGTTGGAGTAAAACATTCCTTAATCTACTCACATTCGTAGTATTTATTTTAGGCTGTTTGGGATTAAGTATCTCGGCATTTGCGAGAGAAGATATCATTCCCGGTTCTCGATATACTTCCGGTAGAGCGGCCGCCATGGGGGATGCGTATTTACCTTTGGGCGATGACCCTGCGTCCGGGTTATTTTACAATCCGGCAGATTTAGGAAAAATCAGAAAAGCAGTATTTGAACCTATCAATTACTCTATTTATGCGAGTTCTTCTTATCTAAGTATGATGGGTTTGAACTTCTTCCAAGTAACTAGTTTGAGTTCCTATCAAGCGACTTTAGATAGTAATAAGAGACAACTCGCCGGCGTAGGGGGGGCGATATTACCAAACTTTGGTTTTCCAGGGTTGGCCTTCGGAATTTTAATGCAATCACAACTCGCTGCGCAAGCGAATTCACAGGGTTCCATTACCTATAAAAGCCTTTATCAATTTATTCCGACTCTTGGAACGGGCTTTCGTCTCTTTGATGGAGTGGTGCGGTTGGGCTATAGTTTACAATGGGTGAATGAAGCAATAGGAACTCCGACGGTTCCGGGAGACACATCCCCTTTAGGTTACAATCAGGGACTTGCGCAAGGCTCTGGTTTTTCACATACAGTCGGTGTAGCGATAACAGCTCCTATTCGTTTACTTCCATCGGTGAATCTGGTGGCAAGAAATGTCTTTAATACACAATATAATTCAAATTCACTTATTTCATTCACGAGTACTTCTACTGGCGCACCTGCTACGGAGCCTATGACTTTTGATGGGTCATTCAGTATTACGCCTGTCCTTGGGCAAGGTGTGGCGATGAATTTGGTACTGGAGGACCGAGACATAACGAATCAATCGGGTGATGCATTTTTGGGTCATCTCGCAATTGGGACAGAGTTTATATTTCAAAGTGGAATCTTTTTGAGAGGTGGCTGGGGTGATGGATACCCGAGTGCTGGATTCGGTATGAAACGACCGGGTGCCGAGATTGCTCTGACTTGGTACACAGAGGAGATTGGCGGTTCGTATATGAGTGTGGGTGACTCACGCTTCATGCTGCAATACCAGATGAGAACATTCTAGAGTGGAGACGGGGAAAGAGCTATGAGTTTAAGTCTTACAGTCTATTCAGAAGATGTTGAAAAGTTAAAAAATTGGGTCAATCAATTGAGCAGCGTCGTTGACATTCGAGTGACGCAAGCTTCAGAAGTGAAAGAATATGGCCAGATTGTTTTTGTAGATGGGACTTTAGGACAATTAGAAGAATTTTTAAAAAAGTTAGATCGCAAAGGGCGTGCTATTTTTTTGGTGTTAGATGAACATCATCCTTTTCCTGATCTACTCGCTCGGGGGCTGGTAGATGATCTGATTACAATTCCTTTTCGCCGTCTCGAGGTCATGAGTAAAGTTCGTTGCTATGAGCAAATTTTAATGTGGAAGGAAGTGGAAGAGATGCATGCCTCCTTCTCAGATGTTTTGGAATACCTTCACGAAGAGCTTCGCGTAGCAGAGCGGATTCAAAAAGCTAAGCTTCCTAAGCGCTTTCCCCAAGTGAAGGGTTTTAAAGTGTCGAGCCGCTATATTGCAGGAATGCGATCGGGTGGTGATTATTTTGACTTGGCAGAGTCGAGCGATAAAAAGCAACTGTCTATCATTCTTTCTCATTCAACCAGTTATGGACTTTCCAGTGCAGTTCTTTCGAGTGTGATGAGTGTCACTGCTAAGCTTTCATTGGATCATCTTAGAAAAAAAGGAGCAACGACTGAGGTTGTAAAACGAATTTACGATGAATTAGCAGCTTTATTAGGAGAGAAAAATCAACTTTCTTTATTTTATGGAAGCTATTCTCGTGAAGATCAGTGTTTAAGGTATATGAACTTTGGGAATATTTCAGCTTACTACTCAGCACTGGGTCACTCTACTTTTGAGTTACCGCGTCAAGGCGGCGTAATTTCAAGCAGTTCTGGATTTAAAACAGAAAAAGAAGGTGAGATTCATCTTGAACCGGAGAGCAGATTTGCTTTGGTCTCTGATGGGTTTACCCAAGCATTCGAAAGTGCTGCCGGAATTCGAAACTATTTAGATCAGTTTAGAGACAATGATTCGCTTAAGGTTCTCAACGAGTTTGCATTTAAAGTGAAGTCAAAACTTGGGGATGAAAACGATGTGCCTGCGCGAGATTGCACAGCAATCATCTTCGATGTGAATTCACGAGTCCTTCGACTTGCTAAGGCGACTTAAGAAGCTCTATACTCAAGGGCTCTCTCTACGTCCATGTTTTAGGATTTTCGTTATGTTCTCAAACTGCAGGAATGCCAAGCATTTGAAATATAGTGTCCATAAGCTGCTTACGGTCGTATGGTTTTAGAATTACTTTTTGTGCTCCCTTGGAAATACATTCTTTCTCGCTGATTTGACTGAAGCCAGTCATAAAAATAACTATCGGAATAGCTGGATCGTAGGTCCTAATTTGTTCGAGAAGTGACAATCCATCGCCGTTAGGCATCCGAATGTCTGAGAGAACAAGATCGGTTTTATTTGCCTTTACAATATTAAATCCTTCATCACCGCTCTCGGCAGAAAAAACTGTAAAACCTTTTCTCTTAAAATCAAAACTAACGGAATTTCGGACGATTTCCTCATCATCGACCACAAGGATCGTATATTTTTTTAGGTCTCCCATTTTTTATTCCTAATCTCCATAAAGTTCGATGCTTTTGTTTTTTATTTTTTCGGTATGAGGATCAAAAATTTTGTATTCTTACATAGTGGGTCAATTTTTATCTCTCCCCGGTGACTCTGAATAATTCCTAACGCAATACTTAAGCCAATTCCAGTCCCTTTGCCGATCTCTTTCGTCGTGAAAAAAGGCTGGAAAAGCTTACTCTGGTTTTCGAAGGTAATGCCCTGACCGCTGTCTGTTACAGAAATCTCTACCTTTTCTTGTCGATCGATAATTGAAATTTTGACCCACTTTTCTTCAAGGTTCTGGACGGCATCATAAGCATTGTTCAAGAGGTTAAGAAGAACCTGGGAGATTTGGATAAAATTACCATTAAACGCAACGTCGTCTTTGAATTCTTCTATTACTAATTGAATCCGGTGAGTTTTGAATCGTTCGTTGCAGAAAGCTAATGTTTCATCAATCAGTTGCCTACAGTTTACATTTTGGTGTTGATCCTGGCTTCCATCCCTGGAAAAGGACCGAAGTCCCTGAACGATTTTAGCAACTCGATCTGCTGTCTTCTCAATGGTGTTCGCCATTTCAATGAGAGTTTTCCTATCAATGGGATCTTCAGTCAAAAGCTCGGCCATTTGTGAGATTGTATTTTTAATGCCTGTCAGGGGGTTATTAACCTCATGGGCGATTCCTCCAGCCATCTCACCTAAAGCACACATTTTTGCGGACTCAGTAGTCCTTAATTGTTGTTCTTTTAAAAGTTTTTCCATCCGTTCGCGCTCTTTTATTTCGCTCTCTAACTCCTTATTCTTTGCTGCAAGTTCGGCTGGACTTCTGAGCGATAGCGCTTTCGGAATGAGAGGAATAAGCAAAATAGCAGTTACAATAGATATACTCGCAGTAATTGCTTTTGTAAAAGTTAACAATCGGTAGACTGGAATCCAAATTGTCCATATATCAAGTATATGTGTCGTTCCGCATAATAGTATAAATCCACAAAATAGAAAAAACATCCAAACAAATGGAAGATCTTTTTTCTTCCTAGTGAAATAAAATAGTACAGGTGGAATCGCATAGTACGCCGTAGCAATCACGGCGTCTGAAATGACTGAAACCCACAGAATATCAGAACTCCAAAGAAAACAATGACCGTGGGGCATGAATAATTTGTATGAAAATAAATATTCCAAAAATCGAATATAATCACCTTATCCGCTATGCGATATATTCTATTATTATGACTATATGCTAAATCTACAAGATGTATTTTAAAAATAGTATTTCAGATAGTCAAAAATTTGCCGCTCGATTCCTGAGGCTTCGAATGGAGATATTTTCAACTGAATGCTATGCGTGAGTAGTTACGAATTTATAGTAACGCCTGAGCCAAATCTGCGGTGAGATCTGCAAGATCTTCAATCCCAGTACTGATTCGGATCAGATTATCATGAATTCCGAGAGAGTTACGAGTTTCTGCGGGAATGCTTGCATGAGTCATAATCGCAGGATGTTCAATGAGAGATTCAACACCACCTAAGCTTTCCGCCAATGCGAAAATACGGACTTTTTCTAAGAATGTCCTGGCTTCAGTCAAGCCCCCTTTAATAAAAAAAGTAATCATTCCACCAAACCCTGACATCTGCTCGCGCGCAAGCGCATGCTGAGGATGCGATTCGAGCCCTGGATAAATCACTTTCTCAATTTTTGGATGCTTCTCCAGATAACGTGCAATAGCCATCGCATTTTGAGCGTGGCGCTCCATTCGTACATGCAAAGTTTTCAGTCCTCGCAGTACTAAAAAGCAATCCATGGGAGCAGGGATTGCGCCAACCGCGTTTTGGAAGAATTTTAAATCCGTATATAATGGAGTGTTGTTCGTTGCTAAGACACCCCCCACAACATCGCTATGTCCGTTCATGTATTTGGTGACACTGTGAACGACAATGTCAGCACCCAGTTCAAGGGGCTTTTGAAAATAAGGGCTCATGAAAGTATTATCGACAACTGAAATGACATTTTTGCGTGCTGCGAGTGCCGTGAGTCCTTTAATGTCTAAAATTTTCAGCATGGGATTGGTTGGACTTTCCATCCAAAGTAATTTTGTATTCGGGCGAAAAGCGGTCTCGGCTTTTTTTAAATCAGAGAGATCGGCGAAGGTGAATTCAATTCCCATCTTCTTAAATACTTTGTCAAAAATACGGAAAGTGCCGCCATAAACGTCGTCGCATGAAACAACATGGTCTCCGGCTTTTAATGTGTGCAATACAGCATCTGTGGTTGCAAGCCCAGAAGCGAAGGCAAGGGCATGTTTGGCTCCTTCAAGAGCTGCAACACAATCTTGATAAGCAGTTCGAGTGGGGTTGTCGGTTCTGGAGTATTCATATCCACGATGCTTGCCCGGAGATTCTTGAACATAAGTGCTAGTTTGAAAAATCGGCGTCATGACTGCGCCAGTCATAGGTTCTGGTGCTTGTCCTGCATGAATGGCTAAAGTTCCAAAACCTTTTTTTGTATCTAAATGGGATTCTTTCATGTGCGATGTCCTAGAAAAGTAAGAAGATCAATTTTAGTAATGATGGTCAGAAGTTCACCTTGTTTATTTGGATCTGTAACAAGTGGAGTTTTGCCAGCGGTCACAAGACGTGAAACTTTTTCAATGGGGTCTTCTGGAGTGACAAACTCAACAGAAGGATCAACGAGATTTTCAATCGAGTCTGTCGGTTGAATTCGATTTTCGTAAAGTGCATTTAAAATGGCACCTTCTGTGACTACTCCCTTAATCCAACCTGCATCATCCGAAATCGGAAGTTGACTAATATTTTTTTCTCGCATTCGTTCAATGACCGCCGAGACCTTATCAGTCTGTTTGGCGAGAACAATCGAAATCCGATTGGCTCGAGTCATATGCATCAGATCCGCGACGGAACCCATAGAGGGCTTTTCGAGAAAACCTGCTTCCCTCATCCAGTCATCATTATAGACCTTAGACATGTACCGATTGCCGCTATCAGGAAGAATGACGAGAATATTTTTATTTTTAAAGCGCTCACCTTGTTTCTTGACCCATCTTATTGCTCCCATGACAGCAGAGCCACTCGAGATACCCGCAAAAAGTCCCTCTTTTGTTAAGAGGTCGCGAGTGAGTAAGAAGGATTCCTTGTCCTCCACTTGTACTACATCGTCGATTACGGAAAGGTCGTAATTCTTTGGAATGAAATCTTCACCGATACCCTCAATCTTGTAAGTTTTGGGTGCGCTCAGAATCTTTCCGCTTTTAAAATATTCATAAACAATAGAGCCCACAGGATCGACTGCAATGACCTGACATAAGGGCTTTTTTTCCTTTAAATATTTTCCCACACCACAAATAGTGCCGCCTGTTCCGATCCCTGCGACAAAAGCATCAATTTCAGGCATTTGACTCAGAATTTCTGGGCCAGTCATTTTGTAATGAGCTTCTCGATTCGAGAGATTGTCGTATTGATTCATATAGAGGGAGTTGGGAGTCTCACGCGCTAATCTACGAGAAACTTGATAGTAACTTCGAGGATCATCAGGCTCGACAGCCGTCGGTGTAACCACTACTTTAGCTCCAAATGCCCTGAGGTTTCTGATTTTTTCCGAAGACATTTTATCGGGAAGAACAAAAATGCACTTATAGCCTTTAATTGCAGCAGCAATAGCCAGGCCGACACCTGTATTTCCACTGGTTCCTTCTACGATAGTGCCACCTGGTTGGAGCAGACCTCTCTTTTCGGCGTCCTCGATCATCCACCAGCCGATTCGGTCTTTAATGGACCCTCCTGGATTCGTGAATTCGAGTTTTACATAAATATTTGCATGAATCCCTTGAGCGACTCGGTTGAGTCGAACGATGGGCGTATTGCCAATTGCCTGTAAGACATTTTCGTGCAGCATTAAAGAGATCCATATCTCTGTTAGAGAGGTCGTGCAAGTCTGATGTCTAACTCGTTCTTTGAAAAATAATTTTCCCAACTCTTGAAATATGATCCAAAAGTTTCTGATGGGTGATGGATTTTTTTGCTGAAATGTCCATTTTATAGGGCAACATCAGACCATCTAGATCGTTTTCAATTTGAAGGAGAGTCAAATCGTCTAATTTCTCACCTTCCAGGTTAAGGTCAATGTCTGATCCTGGTCTATATGTCCCTTTTGCACGAGATCCATAGAGGACGACCTTTTCGACGTTGTTATACTTTTTAAAGACATCAATGATTTTTGACAGCAATTCGGGTTCAAGTCCAAAAGCATGAATGCAGTTTAAGGTCATTTTGTCGATTTCAGCTCATTCATTTTATTTAAAAAGCTCTCAAAAAGTGGGAAATAGATGACAAGAATTTTATGAGCTATTTCAAGAGCAGTCACTTCGTTATAAGTGTGAGTGCTCAAATTTCTGCTTCGAATCATATCCATCCAGCTCTGTCCATCTTCAATCAGGCTGTGCTGAAAAGCCTCGCGTGTAGCGTCTTTAGAGCCCATGATGGAGCTGTTGCCTTGCTCAAAAAAGAAGTCTTTGATAACGTTCCAGGCCAGCTCGTGAGTAAATTCAAAAGCTTGGATCAGTCCCTGGATCTCTAGTTCGGAAAGGGATCTTTGACGGCTCAGTGCTACTGCTGTTCGTAGCTGCGAGAGTGCTCTACTGAAATTCTCCAGTCTTTGATGCCATCGTATGTCGTTAGTCAGAGTGGTTATCATGTAAAGCCCAGTATCTCTCAAATGGTTTTTCAGCCGCTAACTCACTGTTAGCTGGATTCCTTGCCGTGCTTGTCAACGGCCCGAAAGGAACTGCTTATGGAAGATCTTGCAGTATTGTGCCACCAAAAAGCTAGGAAAATTTTGCAGAGCTGTTCCGCCAAAAATCTGGCTTTTGACACAATTAGAATTCAATATCACAATATATTTTGAGAATTGAATAGCCTAATAACTCATGAATAAAGGAGCATTTGTAATGAAGGACAATAAAGGACAAAGGGTAGTCTTTACCGGCGCGCTGATTGCAGCATTTTCAGTAGGGGCAGCTCATGCAGCCGACTTAGTGAAAACTCAAGATCTTTCTAAATCCACACTCATCGCGATGGAAGATGGAAAAGACAGCGGTTGTAGTGGTAAAGACGGGGGTTGCAGTGGTGACATGGGCAAAAAAATGAAAAAAGCGGATGACACGACTCCTACGGGTGCTGCACCTTCTACAGGTGCCACAAATCAAAATATGGACAGTAACCCTGCTCCTACTAAAGACAAGAGCACTCCATAAGTGGTTTTGTGATTTCTTCTCTCATGCGCGGAATTAGTGTCCGTAAATCATTTCTCTTTGAGCTCGCGGATCGTTTGGCGAAGGGAGATGTTACCTTACTTTCTCGACTCGATTGGGTAGAGTGGGTGCCTGAGAACTTTATAGGGCGCGGCGGTAAAACCCGTCGCGCTCTTCTTCAAGTTTCAGAAATTCTTCCTGTAGCAATGCATGGAATTAGTTTATCTATTGGGAGCACGGATGCTTTGGATTTTAATTATTTGACCCAAATCAAAAAATTAGTTCGAGACACGGGTGCTCGTTGGGTCACTGATCATATTTGTTTTTCCAGCACGGGGGGAGTGCAGTTACATAACTTATTGCCTTTACCCTTTACTCACGAGGTAGTTCGACATGTTGTGGAACGAGTGCGCCAAGTTCAAGACTTCTTAGAGGTCCCGTTTGGATTGGAAAATCCTTCTTATTACCTTATGATGCCAGGTGCAGAGATGACTGAAGCCGAATTTACGACAGAAATTTTGGAACAAGCAAATTGTTCAATGCTGTTAGACATAAATAATGTGTATGTGAATAGTTTTAATCACTTTCCAGATGCCATCGCGGCTTCGCGGCGTTACCTTCGCCAGATTCCGCTCGAACGGGTGATAGAAGTTCATATAGCGGGACATGAGCAGATTCATTTGGCGGGAAAAGAACGGTTATTGGATACTCATGGGTCTCCAGTTCCTGATCCAGTTCGGCTTTTATTAAAAGATATCCATTCCCTCATGCCAGTAAAGACTTTGTTACTTGAGCGGGAAAGGGATGTCCCCCCATTAAACGTCCTTGTAGATGAAGTTGCCGCACTTTGGAAAACTATCGAGAAGAAGGATCAATCCAGAGACTTATGTCTTTAAAAGAAGTTCAAGAGCAGATGCTGAAAAGTATTTATGGTGCTCAAGTCCCTGCGGACCCTCAATTCGCTTTTTACCGTGAATTGACTCGCGTCTCAATTCAAGAGGCAATCGATGCGGTCTATCCAGAATGTAAAAAAATTTATCAGTCACTTGTACCTAGTCCATCTTGGGAAGAAGTAGGGAATGATTTCATCACTCAGTTTTGGCCAAAAGACTTTCGTATCAATTGGGCAGTTCAGCAGTTTTCAGAGCGGCTGAAGTTTGAGCCCGCTTTGAAGGAATTAGCAGATTATGAATGGGCTCGATTTCAATCGAAAACCAGTCGAGATCCCAATGAAGGGGATTGGGTTAATCCCAGTCTACTTTTGAGGACATATCAATATCCCATTCCTCATTGGTATATAAAAGGTAACCGAGAGGAATTCGAGCTTTTAAAGAAAGTCGAATTATTTTGTATACTTATTTTTAGAGATGATCAAACCTCTCTATTAAGAACTCTTCAAGTGGAGCCGATGGTCTTTGAACTTCTCTTTCAGTGCTTGGAAGGGGGGGGGAATCCTCAGTCCTTAATTCAATCCTTGGCTCAGCAATTGAGTCGGCCTATTCAGGAAACCGTCTTTCTTATGGAACCCACCTTGAGAATGTGGGTACAAGAAGGCATTCTATTAAGGACTGATGGGGTGCTTTAATCACTTTTAGGGTGTGGATTGGCCTCTCAGGGGTGGAATTTGACAAGAAAATGTAAAATCTGGTGCCCTCGGTCAAGATTTACTTGAAAAGGGACTAGTAAGTTTGTCAGATAAGCGTTAATACAAAAAAAGTTCAAAACAATAAGTAGGTACCTCATGGTTCGCATCTCTGGGACACAAAAGAAACTAGGTGTTGCTCTATTTCTGACAGTAGGGGTCATTGCGATCTTTGGATTGATTCGGTTTTACCCAACCGCTTCTAACCAAGGGTATGCTCCTGAGCAGCCTATTCCATTTAGTCATAAGCTTCATGCTGGGGACAATAAAGTCCCTTGCTTGTACTGCCACTCTGGGGCTGAAAAATCACGGCATGCTTCAGTTCCGTCACTGAATGTCTGTATGAATTGTCATTCCGTTGTGAAGTTGGACAGTCCCTACATTCAGAAGATGAGAAAGGCATTTACAGAGGGTAAGCCCATTGAATGGATTCGCGTTCATGAGCTGCCTGATTATGTCTACTTCCCTCATAAGAGGCACGTAGCAAAAGGTGTATCCTGTGAAACCTGTCATGGTAACGTAAAGGAAATGGCTCGTATTGAGCAAAAAGAAGCGTTGACTATGGGATGGTGTATGGAATGCCATCGGGGACAGACGACACCTCGTAATGTCCTGACAAAGATTTATCCAAATCAGAAAAACCCACGTGGCCCTGTTGCATCTGTAAATTGCAGCACTTGCCATCGTTAAGGAAAAGACTCTGTTTGAAGTGAAGAGAGAAATTATGGACAACCATCACCACGAAGAGACGAAGGCAGATTCCCTAAATACGCAGCCATTTATTCCACCGCGCCATTGGATAGGTCCTGAGGAGTTGGATGCTAGCTATTGGAATGATCCCAAAGTTCAAGAAAAGCGTGCCCAAGAATTCTATGAGAAGCCTGTAGAATGGGTGGAGCAAATAGATCGGATTGATAAGCAAGGCATTGCTCGAAGAGATTTTCTTACAGTGATGGGCGCAAGTATGGCGATGGCTAGCTTTGCTTGTGCTCGTAGGCCAGTTCATAAAATTATTCCATATGTTGTTAAACCGGAAGAAATCACTCCGGGTGTTGCAAACTTTTATGCTTCAACCTGTCAAGAATGCTCAACCAATTGTGGAGTCCTGGTAAAAAATCGTGAAGGACGTCCAATTAAACTAGAAGGTAATCCAGATCACCCTGTGAATCAGGGCTCGCTTTGTGGAAGAGGGCAAGCTTCGCTACTGAATCTTTATGATCCCGATCGGTTAAAAGCTCCCAAGATGAGAGCTGGGCGAGAGGGCTTCGGTCAGGAAATTTCTTGGACCGATGTGGATACTGCGGTTCAGTCTAAACTGAAAGCAATTGCTTCTAATTCGGGTCGAGTCAGAATTTTAACTGGAGCAGTTCGGAGTGGATCTACAAGCCGTTTGATTCAAGAATTTTTAAGCGGTTTTCGGAATGGTGTTCATGTTGAGTTTGAACCTTTGGAGTTAGAAGAAATAGCGGAAGCACAAGAGCTTTCCTACGGCACTTCTTTGGTTCCTCATTATCGATTTGATCAGGCAGACGTCGTTGTTTCTTTGGGAGCGGATTTTTTGGGTACGTGGAATTCTCCCGTTGAATACTCAAAGGCTTGGTCTAAAGGGCGGAAGCTTTCGAAACAAAATCCAGCTCAAGCAAAGCTTTCTAAATTAATCTGTTTTGAGCCGATGTTAACGGTAACGGGTTCTAATTCGGATCAGCGATATCCTATTAGGCCGGGTGATGAGTTAAAAATTGCACTTGCTTTAGCTCATGAAATCATTGTGAGACGAAGGCATTCTAATTTTGCCTCAGATCCTAATGTCCTGTCAGCTCTTGCCGGGTTTACTCCTGAAAAAATCGCTGCAGAAGTTGGGCTACCTGGAGGTCCAGATCAGCTCAAGGAAGTAGCAAAGGATTTGTGGGAGAATTGTGGAAAAAGTCTAGTAGTAGGCGGAAGTATTCAGTCCAAGACTCAAGATGCGCTTGCTCTTCAAGTAGCCATTAACTTTTTAAATACAGTTTTAGCAAATGAAGGCGCTACAGTGGATGGTACTGTGAGCTATAGTGCAGCTCACGGGAATTTTGCAGGTATGACAAAACTGATTTCAGATATGAAATCGGGTCAGGTGGATGCACTGATCATCTATCGATCTAATCCTGCTTATACGTTACCCAAGATCTTACTAGGCCTTGAAGAGGCCATGAAAAAAGTACCTTTAGTCATAGTGGCTTCCGAGCATGAAGATGAAACAGGACACTTGGCTGATTATATTTTGCCAGATCACCATTATTTGGAGAACTGGGGCGATTCAAATCCAAGAAAAGGTCTTTATAGTCTGCAGCAACCTGCGATGGCCCCCATTCATTCATCCCGCGCTTTTCAAGATTCTCTTTTAATTTGGGCAAAAGCATTAGGAGTGAAGGGTTTGGTTGCCCAAGCTCAAGATTGGCATGAATATATTCAGGGGCATTGGAAGGGAACGATCTTTCGGGATTCACAGAGCGCAACCTCTTTTGATCGCTTTTGGGAAGGCGTATTAAGGGCAGGAGTTTTCGATGCTACAACGGCTCTAGGGGGCTCATCTAAAAAACCTACAGCTCGTTCATTTTTAAAAGGATCTTTGAGTCAGTTATCGCCTAAAAAGGCAATAGCGCATTCAATTCTAACCAGTTCAGAAAATCCAGTCTCTCCTCAGCAGTCTGCAGTGGGGGCGGGCCTTTCTTTGGCTCTCTACTCCAAAGTATCTATGGGAGATGGGCGTAGCGCTAATAATGCTTGGTTACAGGAAATGCCAGATCCGATTTCTACTGTGACATGGGATAATTATTTAAATGTAAGCCCGCAATTAGCAAAAACACTGGGTATTAAAGACGACGACGTAGTGGAAATTCGCTCGAGTGATGTCAGTGCTCAGCTTCCTGTTCATATCCAACCCGGGATGCATGCACATGTAGTCAGTGTTGCGGTAGGGTATGGTCGCCGTTCAGTTGGAAAAGTGGGAAATCTCACTGGCGTTGATGTTTTTTCTTTTCTTAAATTAGAGGACAATCGACTCGTCTTTTCCGGACAAGATGTCAAAATAAGCAAGACTGGAAAATTTTATCGATTGGCTGCAACTCAATGGCATTCAGCCACCGAAGATCGTCCCATCATTAACGATATTTCGTTGAGCGAATTTAAAAATAATCCGGCAACAGCGATGCATACTGATCCAGAGTTAAGGCTGGAGACGGTACCTTCTCTTTGGCCAAGTCATGAATACAAATCGTATCGCTGGGGAATGGCGATTGATTTAAATTCGTGCACTGGCTGTGGTGCTTGTGTCATGGCATGCCAAGCAGAAAATAATATTCCAGTAGTGGGGCGTGATCAAGTTCGAGTCAGTCGACAAATGCACTGGATTAAAATCGATCGATATTATTCAGGGAGTCCAGAAAACCCTGAAGTGATTTTTCAACCTATGCTTTGTCAGCATTGCGAAAATGCTCCTTGTGAGACGGTCTGCCCAGTATTGGCAACTGTTCATGATGATGAGGGCTTAAATGTTCAGGTTTATAATCGATGCGTAGGTACTCGTTACTGTCAGAATAACTGTCCTTATAAAGTTCGTCGTTTTAATTTCTTTGATCATTGGAAGTCTTATGAAGGTACGATGAACATGGTTTGGAATCCGGATGTCACTGTCCGAACTCGCGGGATCATGGAAAAATGTAGTTTCTGTGTTCAGCGCATTAGTGATGCAAAAGATCATGCTAAAGACGCAAGTGAGAGAGTTCGAGATGGAGATTTAAAGACAGCGTGTCAACAAACCTGTCCAAGTGATGCTATCGTCTTTGGAGATATGAATGATCCAAAGAGTATTGTCTCCAAAATGAAGGAAAGCCCACAGGCATTCCGAGTGCTTGAGAATTTAAATACGAAGCCATCCGTGTCTTATATGACTAAAGTACGAAATAGGGCGAAACTATCCCATGCAGGTGAGGGAGCCAAACATGTTTAATCCACACATGCTGAATCAAGTGAGAACCTGCTGTAAAAATTTGAGATATGCACTCAGGAGAGGTGATTGAATCATGGCGACTCCTACTGATCTGATGAAGTTCACACCCGATATATTAGTGACAGGTGGTAAAAGCCTAGCAGACGTCAATGATGATATCGCGGCACCCTTAGAAAGATTCCCTACTCAGAAGTGGTGGGTTTGCTTTATCACGGCAATCGCAGTTTTTGGTTTAGGGGCTGCGCTTGCTACAGACATGTTTATGAATGGTTTGGGCGTCTTAGGTCTTAACCAACCCAATGGCTGGGGTATATTCATTGTTAATTTCGTGTTTTGGGTGGGTATTGGCCATGCTGGAACGTTGATTTCAGCTGTTTTGTTTCTTTTTAGGCAAAAATGGCGTACTGCAATTAATCGATCCGCAGAAGCGATGACCATTTTCGCAGTGATGACTGCACTCTTATTTCCAGTCATCCATACGGGGCGGCCTTGGTATGCTGCAATTTGGCTGTTGCCTTATCCAAACCAACGGCACTTGTGGGTCAATTTTCGCTCACCCTTGCTCTGGGACGTGTTTGCAGTGGGTACTTATTTTACGATCTCGGCAGTATTTTGGTTTGTAGGTTTAGTACCTGACCTTGCTGCAATTCGAGATCGAGCCAAGAATCCAATTCGAAAATTTATTTATACAGTTTTATCCCTGGGCTGGAGAGGATCCAATAGGCATTGGAGTCATTACGAAATTGCTTACATGCTTTTAGCAGGTCTATCAACTCCGTTGGTGCTTTCTGTGCACAGCGTTGTTTCCTTTGACTTTGCGGTATCTAACCTTCCAGGTTGGCATACAACCATCTTTCCTCCTTACTTTGTTGCCGGGGCGATTTTTTCCGGTTTTGCAATGGTGGTCACTTTGATGGTGATTGCTCGTGAAATGTTTAATTTGAAAAACTACATCACGATTAACCATCTAGAAAAGATGAATAAGATCATCATGGCAACAGGAATGTTGGTAGGATATGCTTATTCCTGCGAGTTTTTTATCGCTTGGTATAGCGGTAGTCCTTATGAGCGATTTGCATTTATCAATCGAGCCTTTGGTCCTTATTGGTGGGCTTATTGGATCATGGCAACTTGTAACGTAATCATTCCACAGATTTTTTGGTTTAGAAACGCTAGAAGAAGTATTCCGATTATGTTTGTTGTCTCTCTTTTCGTAAATATCGGAATGTGGTTTGAGCGTTTTGTGATCGTTGTGACTTCATTGCATCGTGACTTTATTCCTTCTAATTGGAAATATTATGTACCTACTTTCTATGATTGGGGAATCACGTTAGGGAGTTTTGGTTGGTTCTTTATCTGGTTCTTGCTCTTCTGTCGCATCCTGCCCGTGATCGCTATGGCAGAGGTTAAGGGAGTGATGGACTTAGACGAGGGTCATGGCCCACATCCGTCGCCTTCAAAGGAGGTTTTAAGCCATGGTTAATCAGAGTACCGAGAAAAATCTAGCTGGGGTAATTGGATTTTTTCAGGATCCAAATGCATTAATTAAGGCCACAAAAAAGGTGAGAGAAGCAAATTATCAAAGTTTTGATGCATTTACTCCATATCCTGTTCATGGTTTAGATGCTGCTCAAGGCTTGAAACGATCTCCGCTCCCATTTGTGACATTTGCTGCTGGAATTACGGGATGTAGTCTGGGGTTTTTACTTCAATATTGGACATCTGCCGTAGATTGGCCACTCATCGTGGGAGGAAAGCCCTTTAATTCTTGGCCTGCATTTGTGCCTGTGATGTTCGAATGTACGATTCTTTTTGCAGGTCTTGCTACAGTTGCAGGGATGTTTCTATTTAATGGTTTACCTAACCATCATAAAAAAGCTTTCGACCCGCGACTGACCCGAGATCGTTTTGCTTTAATCATTGAAGCGCCTCCGAAAGTTGAACCAGGAGAGGACGAAGAAAATGACTCCTCCTCCCAGAAGAAGGCAAAAAAGTTTAAGTCCTTTAGCGAATCTGAGGCTCAAGATTTTTTAACAAAGACCGGCGCTACGGGAGTTAAGAGTGTTTATACCGAGGGATGGTTTTAATCATGAGTAGGAAAATATACAGCTCTTATCTCGCCGCAGTTTTTTCTTTATCCATTCTGGGGTGGGTCGGATGTCGACATGAAGCTCCTAACGTCATCTATATGCCAGATATGGTTTATAGTCCGGCACTGAAAGCTCAAAAAGAAGGGTCCATGATGATGCCTGTGAAGGGCACGATTCCAAGAGATTTTGAGCCCTATTCTTATACGGACCGAGAAATGGCGGGCAAGGAGCTTAAAAATCCTTTACGGGCAACTCAGGCAGTTTTAGCTCGTGGACAGCATGTCTATAATACGTATTGTATTGTATGTCATGGCCCTGCAGGTGAAGGGGATGGTTCTGTTGTTCCCAAATTTCCAAGACCACCGTCTCTCCAGTCTGATAAGGTTCGAAATTGGGGCGATGGGGCTATTTATGATACAGTCACTCGAGGCGCTAATCTCATGCCAAGCTATGCATCGCAGATTTCCTCTGGCGATCGCTGGGCAGCGATTCATTATATTAGAGCACTCCAACGATCGAAACATCCTACCGCAGAAGATCTAAAAATGGCTGACGAGGAGTCGAAGTAATTTATGTCAAATGCAACGACAATTAAGAATCCGGGGAATTTCAAAGTTTCAAATGAAGTGAGGACTGCATTTTTAGTTTTCTCTGCAATTGGAGTCGTGAGTTTTGGGTTTAGTTTGATGTTTGATCCATCCCGCGCCTGGACTAGTTTTGTAATGAATCATTTTTACTTTATGAGTTTGGGATTGGGTGGAGCTTTTTTTGCTGCTATCCAATGGATGACGGGAGCGATGTGGAGTGCTCCGGTTCGTCGATTGAGTGAGTCATTTACTGCTTATTTACCTGTTGTGTTGGTTACTTTTGGTATTCTTTGCTTCGGTGTTCCAACGCTCTATATCTGGAGTCATGCTGAGCATGTTCAGGGTGATCTTGTTCTTCAGGGTAAGTCAGGTTATCTGAGTACGGGTTTTTTTGCGATTCGTAATTTTATAGCGATTGGGCTTTGGTTGTTTTTTTCTCATAAAATGGTTCAAAATTCGATTGCTCAGGATAAGACTAAAGCCTTTGCCCTCACTCTAAAAAATCGAGTTCTCGCACCCGCTTTTATGGTGTTTTTTGCGATCACATTTACCATGGCGAGTTTCGATCAGCTCATGTCGCTTGACCCTCATTGGTTTAGCACAATGTTTGGAGTGTATTGCTTCGCTGGTTTGTTTTACTCTAATTTGGCTGCTACTTGTTTGCTGACCCTTTACATGCGTTCCAAAGGTAAGCTTACTGGAATTGTGAATGAAAATCACTTGCATGATTTAGGCAAGTTCATGTTCGCATTTACAGTTTTTTGGGCCTACATCGGCTTTTCACAATTCATGCTGATTTGGTATGCAAATTTGCCTGAGGAGACGGGTTATTTCATTCGTAGATTCCATGGCGCATGGTCATGGGTGACGACTTTCTTATTGGTTGGAAAATTCATGTTTCCCTTTGCAGTCTTGTTGCCAAGAGATGCGAAAAGAAATCCTAAGGTTTTAGCTGTTGTGGCAGTCTTTATGTTGATTGCTCAATGGGTCGATGTACTTTGGATGGTGCAACCTGAGTTCTATGCAGAAGGTCCTAAGTTCGGTCTCAGTGAGATCGGTATTACGATTGGATTCCTTGGGGTCTTTGGTTTGGTGGTTTCTCGCTTCTTGGAGAAAAATAATATCGTTGCGATTGGTGATCCACGACTTGAAGAGTCAGTGTTTCATCACCATGTGTAAACGGTAAGCATTGGGAATTCTTCTATTTAGATTGGAAAATAGAAATAATTCCCTTTTGCTCCACTTTTTCAAAGTATTTGTCAAAAGACCACACAGGAAATTTATGTTTTTTTGATAAAAATGCAATTGTGGAGTCAGTGTACTTTCCGAGAAGTCCTTTTTTTCTAAGTTCAAATCCAAAGTAATTAAACTCTTCTTTGATAGAGGGTTGAATGGTAATTTCCTCAATGGCGGAAAGGTCATTATTTAAGCTGGTATATTCTGAAGATGAGTTTGTTCCAATAAGTAACTCATGTTTGATAATATCTGTAATGACTACTTCCTCAGCTTCTAGTAATGCAACAAAAGTGTCTTTTTCTTGGGGCGATAGAGTTCCGTGGAAGAAGTCGATCCATACAGAGGTGTCTATTATAACTTTGACCGAATTTTCAGGAAGTTTTCCCATATGAAAATCAATCTCTATATTTTTTAAGACTTTTTTGCGTCCAGCTTAAGGAGACCTTTCCGTAGGATTGAATGAGTCGCTCAAGTTTTTTCCTTTTTAGATAAGATTCCATTGCGATCACAAGGGCTTCTCGCTTAGATTTTGCCCCTGAAAGTTTTACAACCTCCTCAAGTGTTTCATTAGGTAAGTCATAATTAGCTTTTGCCATTATTGTTCTCCGTGATGTACAATAATTTCATAATTATTGTACATAATCAAGATGTCAATAAATTCGGTAGATTGGATGGCTCAAAAAGCGATTTTGAAAAATCTGATATTTACGCTCCATAGCGTGGCATTTGCACTCGACAACGCCACTATGGGAAAAAATAAGTAATGTTTCTGACTTGTTGCGCTAAAATAGTGGTTAGTTACAGGTCTATAAATAAATGCGCTGAATGTGCCGATAGTTCTTTTATGAGAGCTATAAGCAGTTTATTCATCAAAAAAACACTTTTCTACGCTTCCTTCTTGTGTGTTGCTTCTGTTCAACTCAGTTTTGCAGCGATCCCGCTCGAAACACAGAAAGAAATACAAGAGACTCAACAGAAGATAGATGAATTGCAAAAAAAGGATAAAAGTGAAGAAGTTCAAGTTGTCGAAGAACTTGAATTTCTTAAAAAATATTTAAATTCTCTCACAGTCATTAATCAATTGGAAAATCAAGCCTGTACTTCACCGCAGTCTAACTTAAGTGACCGGATACCCTTCGTTGAACAGAAGTTTTTACAGGCATTAAAAAAGATAGATAGGACTTATAAATCAGATATTTATCCTTCAGAGGTTTATAAGCTCATCCATTATATTGAATCAAATAAAGAGGCGTGGAGAGCAGGAACGAGCAAGCCAGCGCCCTTGGAGCTCCGTGATAAACAGGGAAAAGCCACACCCGTAAAATTTGAGTTAGACGAGAAGGGCAAAATTTACTTGGAATTTGCGTCGGGTAAACTGGGAGAGGGAGCGACTAAAGTTGCTCATCAAGTGACTTCTTATGGAAGTTGGACGAGGTTAGCAAGATTGACTCTCAAGCCTTATGAGGACGACCCATCTCAAAAAGTTAAACAGTTTCTTAATGAGCAAAAATTTCTAGGGATGATTTCTGCTCTTCCCCTTGAAGAGCAGACGGGACTAGTCGAGACCTATCATGTGGGGAAGGACCGAATTATTCAAACCATGTATCCGCAAGATTTACTTGCAGCCATGCATAAGACCCGTGAAATACAAAAGATGACTTTGGATCAGCGTTTAGATCTCGTTCATCAGCTCAGTCTGGGGATCAAAAAACTTCATGAGTTGGGTATTAATCATGCAGATCTAAAAGAAGAGAATATTTTAGTAGGCTTAATGGGTAAAAAACCCAAATTAGCTGTGAGTGACTTTGATTTAGCCTATTTA
Organism: Oligoflexia bacterium; assembly: GCA_963758495.1. Taxonomy (GTDB): domain Bacteria; phylum Bdellovibrionota; class UBA1018; order UBA1018; family UBA1018; genus CAVWVI01. The sequence goes on along the minus strand of CAVWVI010000003.1, from coordinate 509,708 downwards.
CCTCAAGAGATGATTAAAAATGGAGAGCTGAGGGAACGCTCTGGCACTATCCGAATGATGGCACCAGAGGTTCTAAAGATTAAACCCTTTTCACACCCTACGAATATACGTTGGTACGGATCGGATGATCATGAAAAACTAGAAAATGCCTTGAAAAGCGATACCTACGCTGCAGGTCTCATCGCTTATCAGATGATCAAACCCGAAAAAAGAGACTGGATCCTCAAATGCAATCAGGGAAGGATTTCAGGTTATGGAGAATTTCAAAGATTTCTCAATTGCCAAGTCCCGCTTCTTGAGCAGTTCATTCGTGAAGAATCTGAAAAGTCAGTTTTAGATCCTGTTGATCATCTGATAGCGGCGGCAATAAACCCCGATCCTGTTCAAAGAATTAATTCAAAACAATTTGAAGAGGGGATCAAATATATTCAAGAGAGATTCCGTAATCCTTCACTTCGGCACTCGGCACTAACGAGTCAAGAATTGATCACTCAATATCAGCAAACGAGATATGCTGATTATGTAAAGATAACGCAAGCCGAAGCGAATACTCTATTATTGAATGGCAGCAGAAGACCAGGTATTTATGTGGTTCATCCAGTAAAAGATACTCATAATGGATATCTCATGGGTATTACCTTTATAGATCGGAGTGGATCTATAAGGACCAAGATGATCATTGTCGATCCAAAACAGCCCGTGGAGGTCGAACGGGAAATTGAATTTTTAAAGAAGATAGGAACTCTCCGTACCCCTTTATCTTTTATCTGATAACAAAAACCCCTGATTTCCAGCACGAGATGAAACGGCTTTATGCAATGTAATTTTTTTACCAGCCACCTTACCTGCAGAATAAACGGAAGGTTCAACCCATTGTCGAGCGGTAGTGGTGGTGCTGATTCTGGGATAAGCTTCAGATAGGTAGGTATCCAATCGAGAGTCTTCCTCTAAAAGAACGAGCGCTTTTCCAAGGGAGTGGGACTCATAGGATTCGGGGTATTCATTTTTAGATGGGGATTTTTTATATTTTTTCACACTCTCTCGGTCTAACTCCGCTAGTTTATCTTCGAATCCTTGAAGAACCCCTAACCGGTAAGACTTGAGTGCTAATCGCGAAAGATCTTTTCGGCCTCGTTTGAGGTCTTTGACAAGAGACTCAATTTGTTGGAGTAGAAAATAATAAACATATTCACCCATGAGCACATTGGCACGTGTACCTATGAGTTCAATTGCTTTGAAATGTTTTCCAGTTTTTGAATCAAAAGTTGAGCAATAAAGCACTTTTATAAAAAAGTGGCCGACTAGGATTCCAACGATTTTTCGGTGATGCGCTTCAATTCGTTTTTTTTGGTGAGTAATGATGAGATGAGCAAAGTCCAATTCAGAGTGAATAGCTGCTTGGCTTAAGTTGTATTTGGCGTAGAGCTCCCTCACTTTATTCATTGCTAAGAGGGCTTCATGTTCATTGCTGGAGGTTGCTAATGAAAGAAGTTTTTGAGCTTTGTCGAGGAGTTTTTCGACCTCATTATTTTTCTGCTGGCGTTTCCAATTCGGGTCATTTATTTGGAGATTTGCAGTTGCGGAAGAGAACTCTGCAGGGACACCGAGGGTTTGACACGCTTTCTTAAAAAGGGGTCCGTGAGGTCTTTCAATTTTTGCGGCGGTTTTTGTGGCAGTTGTTTCGGCGGTTTTTTCATCGGGTTTTTTAACATTCACTTTATCAATTTCGTCAACCCATTGGTGTGCCATTTCGTGACGCAGAATCGATTGAACTTGGAACCAGGAGTATTCTTGAACCAATTTTCTAGAGATGAGAATGGTACGAGTTTGAAGATCCCATTGTCCCCAGTGTAAATTTGAATCAAATAGAGCAATAGCTACAGGTCTGAGTGGCACTTTGTGATGACTTGTGACAGTATTGTATTCTTTGTAAAGTTCAAGAACCACAGTTCTTTCCCATTTTAGGTCCCATTCTGGGTCATTTTTTTGGGCGGATTCAAAAAAAGGTTCAGGCATGGAAAAGTTTTATTACGATCGGAAAATCTCTGCAAGGCTAAATAGAACAGCATTCATGTAATCATGTCATGAGTGGTTAATGAGAAGCAGTTATTAAGAGGTCATTATGTATTCTTGGGTGCGTCGTTGGGTTCAATGTTTATTTGTAATGAGCTTAAGTATTTTTTTCTCGTGTGCTTCTAATTTTTCTCAAATCAAGCAAAATACGGTTTCTGAAACTCAAACTCCTTATGTGTGGATTGAAATCGGACCTCACTCGATTCCAAGAGCAAGGGCGATTACGACAGAACCGACCTGCCCCACGCTTCAGATAGACTTTCATTCCCAACTCATGGAACTTCGCTCTGCCCCTGACGAATCATTTCCCGTTAAGGTTTGTGAGGCAGTCGTACCTGAAGGGACAAAGAGAGTGGAATGGAATGGGCGTCTTCTTCCATTGCCCAAGGCATCGCCCAGTCGAATATTAGTTGTAGGAGATACAGGTTGTCGTATTAAAACTTGGAAGGGTGGCAGGGAAATTCAAAGTTGTAATAATCCAGAGATGTGGCCTTTTTTAAAAATTATAAAACTTGCTGCTGAGTGGAAGCCTGATTTAGTGATTCATGTGGGTGATTATATTTATAGAGAAGCTCATTGCCCCGAGGGTAATGCGGGATGTGTGGGATCTCCTTTTGGAAATCATTGGTCAACTTGGGAGGCCGATTTTTTTAATCCTTCAAATGAATTACTTAAAATGGCACCTTGGATTTTTGTTCGTGGAAATCATGAACTCTGTGCAAGGGCAGGCGAGGGTTGGTTTAGATTTTTAGATCCTCGACCTTTCTCAGGTCAGTGTAGCGATTACACCGATCCTTATTTCGTTCAAGTAGGTCAGAAGAAAGCAGTCATATTCGATTCAGCTCTTGCAGAGGATAGTCAATCCCCCTTAGATCAAGTCAGAAAGTACTCTTCTCAATTTAAGAGCATTCATGAATCAAAAAATGAGTACCAGTGGTTCTTCACTCATAGACCCATTTGGGCAGTACTTAAAGCTTCGGGTGAGTCTCATTTAAAGTCTGCAAGGTCATTGAATGCAACTCTTCAGGCAGCAATTGGAAATTACCCATTATCTGGTTTAGAATTAATTCTATCAGGTCACATTCACCTTTTTGAAGCGATCCGGTTTTTAGATGAGGGTCCCTCTCAGTTAGTGGCTGGAAACAGTGGGGCAGCTCTTACTAAACTTCCAGGGGAGATAGCTGGAGTTCAAGTAGGAGGAAGGACGATTCGGGATGCAGTTACCATTCGTGAATTTGGATACATGACATTAGAGAAGTCTGCCGATCACGAGTGGGATGTCATTGCCCACGATATGAATGGTAAAGTACTGAAGCAATGCTCAAGTCAAGGTGCATCCGTAGCGTGTCAATCGAGTCTGTCGGTAAGAAAATAGCAAAGTGAGACGACGAGGTCGGGTGCTTAGCGTGTAAAATGGGGAATAGGTAGGTAAATGCTCCAAAGATCAGCCGTCGCTGCACCTAAATAGATAATCAGGCTTAAATTAATCCAAAGAAAGAAATGAAGCCATTTCTGACCTTCTGGATTTCTAATGTATCGATAGAGTTCGAGAATGACCTTAAAACTCATCAAAAGTGTAGGAATCAGGTAAACCCATCGAACGTGGAGAAAGAGCGGAGCAATGATGGCAAGTCCTACATAGGCTAAACACCATACGATAATTTGATTGAGAGTAACGATTTTTCCATGTTTTACGGGTAAGGTGGGAAAGCCGCCTTGTGCGTAATCTTTCTGATAGCGAAGGGCAAGTGTCCAAAAATGAGGCATTTGCCAAAAGATAAGAATAAAGAAAAGATAGAGCCCAGCTGGATCGAGAGCTTGTCCATGAGCAGCCGTATGTCCCATTAAAATAGGAATGGCTCCTGGGATCGCTCCTGGAACTGCAGCGTAAGCCCAGTATTTTTTCCACCAGAGAGTGTATAATCCATTATAAAAGATGACGGCCAAAACCCCTAAGATAAAAAGCATGGGGTCTAGATAGAAAAGTAAGCTCAATCCGAGGGTTAAAGTAACTCCAATAAAAATGAGAACAGTGGTGGGTCTAATTCGTCCGCTAGGAAGCGGTCTTTTTGAAGTTCTTTCCATTTGGCCATCAATATCTCGTTCTTGATATTGATTCAGAGCGGATGAGCCAGAAGCCAGAAAAAGAATGCCTAAGAGAGTGAGGCCCATTCTTTGCCAGTTCAGGGTGGTTTCGGGAGATTGCCCAATCAGGTAGCCAGCTAGAACACTGATCAGAACCAAAGTGACAATTCCAGATTTAGAGAGCTCTTTTATAACTTTTAATTCTTGATTAAAATCCATCTCAATTGACTTTTTTACTAAGCTAAACTGAACCAATCGTCGTCTGACCCAGCTTTTGTATAAAAGAGTTTGTACCACTTTCTCTCATTTCATTCGAGCTTATTCTTGACTTGAATCATCGCTAAAACTATAAACGGAACATCTCTATTTTAAATTAAAGGTAGACATGGTTATGTTCAAAGACAGTCCTGCAATCCTGTCTCAGGGTGACCACTGAAGGGTGAGAGTTGTAATTTTATGAGGTATTTAAGATAATGCGTTTTTTAGCTCAGACTAGCCGCCTATGGTTCCAGGCAGCGCTTATTTTGCTTGCGTCTTGTGCTATTCAGAGCTCTTCCCTTCAATATGCTTACTGCTCCCCTGATGTTCAAAATCAAGGTTCAATTGGAGTGACGAATGGAATCCCTCCTGAACTAAAAGATGTTACGATTCAGGAGCATTTAGGATCTCAGGTATCGATCTCTGATATTGTTTTATTTGATCAATCTGGCAAGCCAGTTAAACTTGCAGAGTTTTTTCAAAAGGGACATCCCGTTATTTTGACTATAGTCTATTATGAGTGTCCAAACCTTTGTACTTTTGTGCTGAATGGATTAGTGAGTTCTCTCAAAACCTTGGATTGGACGCCGGGTAATCAGTTTGAAATTGTTACAGTGAGCATGAATCCAAAAGAGTCTTTTGAATTAGCTAATCGTAAAAAAGAAGCTTATCTTAAATCCTATGGAAGGCCAGAGGCTGCGGCGGGTTGGCATTTCCTTACAGGTGAAGAGTCACAAATTCGTAAATTGGCTTCAGAAGTTGGATTCGGTTATCGTTATGATGAGCAAGAGAAACAGTATGCTCATGGCTCTGTTATTTTTGCGCTGACACCGGAAGGGAAGATTTCTCGTTATTTGTACGGAATTGAATTCCCAAATAAAGATTTACGGTTAGCATTACTAGAAGCATCCAATGGTAAAATTGGAACAGTAGTGGATCGATTTTTGTTATTTTGCTATCGTTATGACCCGCATACGAGAAAGTACTCTGTATATTTGACTCAACTCATGCAGTTAAGTTGCGGTATTACAGTCATTCTATTTGGCGGTTATTTAGCAGTTTTTTGGCGTAGACAAAGAAAAGGAGCCTCTTCTAATGTTTAACCAGGCTTTCACAAGTAGTCTTCCTCTTCAGGGAACCGAAATCGCCGCCCGTTGGGATAGTCTTTACAATTTTTTACTTTATTTGAGTATCTTCTTCTTCGTATTAGTTTTGGGTGCGATGCTCTATTTTATTGCTTCTTTTAAGCATCGTCCGGGCAAAAAGACGAAGTATATGACGGGGAACCATTTACTTGAGGCTGTTTGGATTGCCGTTCCAACTCTTCTTTTGATGGGCATTTTTGTTTGGGGATACTCTATTTATCATTCCATGACCCAAGCTCCAGCGGATGCTTATGAAATTCGTGTGATTGGTAAGCAGTGGCTTTGGACGTTTCAGTACGACAATGGAAAGACCACAGTGAACGAAGTTTTTGTTCCTGTGAATCATCCTGTGAAGTTCATCATGACTTCTGAGGATGTGCTTCATTCATTTTTTGTTCCAAGTTTTCGAATTAAACAAGATGTAGTTCCTGGAATGTATAGTAGCATTTGGTTTAATGCGACAGTTCCTGGAAAGCACCAAGTATTCTGCACAGAATACTGTGGAACTTCTCATTCGGCGATGCTTGCAAAGGTAGTCGTGTTAACTGACGATCAATGGAAAGCTTGGAATCGAAATAAGAAATTAGAATCGATTCCTGATGCTGTTCAAGAGCTTGCTCAGGTGAGTCAGGATCAAGTTCATATTTCTGCGGCATCTGTTCAATCTGCGGTTGTACAGACTTCGCTTGCTCAACAAGGACGAGTGGTTCACGAAACAAAGGGATGTATTGCCTGTCATTCAGTAGATGGAACGACTAAAGTAGGTCCTACACACAAAGGACTTTTTGGAAGTAAGGTTGAACTTGCTAACGGAAAGACTATTGTTGCAGATGAAAATTATATTCGCAATCACATTGAAAACCCCCAGAGCAATACGGTTAAGGGGTTCAATCCAGTCATGCCGACATTCAAAGGCTTATTGACTGAATTAGAGATGAACGCATTGATTGCTTATATCAAGAGCATTAAGTAACTCGGGCGAATGCCCAAAGGGTGAGGAGAATTGATCAGTATGGCTAATAACTCTGCAGCAGCACATAGGGGAGATAATTACTTAAATCACTCCAAGGGTATTTGGTCGTGGTTAACTACTCTTGATCATAAGCGAATTGGCGTAATGTACCTGATTACGGTTCTTTCCTTTTTCTTACTGGGTGGAGTTTTTGCTCTTCTCATCCGACTTGAACTCTTTAAGTTCGGTGGACATAGCCTGATCGATGCTAACGCCTATAATCGAGCTTTTACTTATCATGGCGCGATCATGGTTTTCTTGGTGGTGATCCCATCTATTCCCGCTGCCTTGGGTAATTTTATTCTACCCATGATGTTGGGTGCGAAGGATGTCGCTTTCCCTCGGCTCAATTTGGCTTCTTATTATATATTTGTTGCAGGAGCCTGTTTTGCGGTGCTTGCTCTTTTTTTGCGAGGCGCTGATACGGGTTGGACATTTTATACCCCTTACTCAATTCGTACGAATACAACGGTTATATTGGTCCTCTTTGGGGCATTTATTGCTGGGTTTTCATCTATTTTGACAGGTTTAAATTTTATTGTAACTATTCATAAATTAAGGGCTCCTGGCCTCACTTGGGCAAGATTGCCACTTTTTTGCTGGGCACTTTATGCAACGAGTATTATTCAAGTTTTAGCAACTCCTGTACTTGCAATTACCTTGCTTCTTCTTTGTATGGAGAGAATTTTACATATTGGGATATTTGATCCAAAACTAGGGGGCGATCCAGTTTTATTTCAGCACTTCTTTTGGTTTTACTCTCATCCAGCGGTCTATATTATGATTCTTCCAGCTATGGGTGTGATTTCTGAAGTGATTCCAGTTTTCTCTCGTAAGCCAATATTTGGTTACAAAGCGATTGCATACTCCTCTTTCGGAATTGCATTAATCGCATTTATTGTCTGGGGACATCACATGTTTGTAAGTGGTCAATCAGAGCTTGCAAACTTTGTTTTCTCCTTACTCACCATGTTTGTTGCGGTTCCAACGGGAGTAAAAGTATTTAGTTGGGTGGGAACTCTTTATAAGGGATCTATTCATTTTAATGCACCCATGCTCTATGCTTTTGGTTTTCTAGAATTATTTACAATTGGTGGATTGACAGGAGTTTTTTTAGCGACTCTTGCCATTGATGTGCATTTGACAGCGACCTATTTTGTTGTGGCTCATTTTCATTATGTGATGGTGGGAGGCACTCTTATGGGTATGTTAGCGGGACTTCATTATTGGTTCCCTAAAATGTCTGGAAAAATGTATGATGAAAAAGCAGCGCAAATTGCGTTTTGGTTCATTATTATAGGTTTTAATGTAACCTTTTTCCCTCAATTTATTCTAGGGGCTCAAGGAATGCCAAGGCGTTATTGGAGCTATTTACCTGAATTTACCTTCTTGAATCGTCTTTCTACTGTGGGTTCGTGGTTTATTGGTGTTGGATTTTTATATATAGCCTATTATCTGATTCAGGCAGTTTTAAAGGGAAAGCGTGCACCTGCTAATCCTTGGAATGCATTAACTTTGGAGTGGCAAAGTCCTTCTCCACCTCCCCACGACAATTTTTTAGAGACTCCAGTAGTGACTTCCTGGCCGTATGAGTATTTGCCAGAAAATACAACGATGCCGGCGAACGTATAATTAAAGGAGAGATCATGTCGAAAGTAGAAGTTACGGCACATCAACATCATCATGCTCATCACTTCGCTAGTGCTGAAGATGAATTTGAAGCAGCTAAACAAGGGATGTGGATATTCTTAGTCACTGAAGTACTCATGTTTGGCGGGCTCTTTGTCGCTTATGGAATTTTCAGAGGGCTTTATCCGGACATGTTCCATGAAGCTCATCAATACTTAGCTGTAAAGATGGGTGGAATTAATACGATTGTTCTGATTACAAGCAGTCTAACAATGGCACTGGCAGTGAGTGCCACCCAGAGAGGACAAAGAAATCGGGCGATCGGGCTCTTAAGTGCTACTTTTTTCTTGGCTTGTTGTTTCTTAGTTGTGAAGTACTTCGAGTATGCCCATAAGTTTCATGATGGGCTTCTTCCAGGTGCATTTTTTACAAATACTGAGATTGTCCATCATAAAGCCCCACTCTTCTTTTCTTTATATTTTATGATGACTGGCCTACACGGTATTCACGTCTTAATTGGAATGGGTGTGATTGCCTGGCTCCTGAGACGTACTATTCGAGGTGATTTTAATTCACATTATTATACGCCAGTGGAATTGGTCGGCTTTTATTGGCACTTTGTTGATTTAGTTTGGATTTATCTTTTTCCGCTTCTTTACCTAGTAGGTTAAATATGGGAACCAATACTCAAAAGCATCATCATCACATTATCTCAACTCAGACGGCTGTTACCGTCGGATTGATCTTATTCGTTCTTACAGGAGTTACTGTAGGAATTGCGCACATCGATCTGGGGCGACTCAATTTCTTTATTGCCCTGGCTGTTGCAAGTGTTAAGGCTTTTTTAGTTGCGTATATCTTCATGAATTTGAAGTATGATCGACGAGAGAATGCAGTCATTTTTGTGACTTCTTTTGTCTTTCTAGCCATTTTTATGATTCTGTCATCTACAGATTTATTTTTCCGCGGCGACGTCTATGTCAAAGGCCCCTTAGTTGCTGCGGCATCTAACGGAAAATCAAAATACTCAAAGCCTTGGATATCGACTCCTGAGCTGGTTGCACACGGAAAAGAAATCTTTTCAGTTCAATGTGTTTCTTGTCATGGAGCTGAAGGAAAAGGAAATGGTCCTGCTGCGAGTGCATTGAATCCTCCTCCTCGAAACTTTACAGTAGCAGAAGGCTGGAAAAATGGACGCAAAGCAACGCAGGTTTTTAAGACTTTGAAAGAAGGATTACCCCCTTCAGCAATGGCGTCCTATGCGACTCTACCCGCAGATGATCGATGGGCACTTGCACAATATGTATTAACACTGGGTCCTACCCCTGCTCAAGCGGATGTACCGGCTGATTTTGCTAAAATTGGAATAGATCCGACCCAAGAAAATTCTGCTGGAGCAAAAGAAGATCCCACCATTCCTCTTGAGTTGGCGATAGAGCGTGTGACAGTTGCTGAGACAAGTGCAGAAATGAATGCACATTTGTATCATCAGGCTGCGGAAGATGTAGAGAACTCACTATCGATTGAAAGCAAAAATGGCGCACGTCTTTATCAAAGAGATTGTGCAAAATGTCATGGGCTCCAGGGGGAAGGTGGAATTAAAGTTCGAACTTTAGTCGGAAACCCTGTTGCTTTTGTTACCACTCAGTCATTTAATTCTCAATCTCAAGGATTGAAATCAGAAGACAGCTTTAATCGTGCGGTGATTGAAGGGTTGCCAGGAGATCTTATGCCTGGTTTCGGAAACTTCAGTAAGGAAGAGTTGAAGGACCTTTACTCATTTATAAAGGACCTTGCAAGAAGTCACTAGTGGGTAGATTTAAGTCAGTACTGTAAGGAGTTCTGTTGCGTCGGGGGTCCAAATCTTTACCGCTCAACAGGACTCCTTACGATTTAAGCTGTTTTTTTAGATTGCATAGAAGTGAGATCATTCGCTTCGGAAAATGGCTTGTGTTTTCCTTTAGCCCATCCGATAAATAATGCTGCGTTAATCAGAGAGAAATGGACTGAAGAACTCGGAAAGTTACGTGGAATTCCTTCTGGATTGAGGTCAATTTGATCTCCAAATAGACCGAGAGGATTTGAATAAGTACATATTTCAGCTAAACGATCGCTTGCTTCTTCGACTTGTCCAGTTTGCGCCAGACAAGAAATGAAGAGTAAACTGCTCCAAAAGTCTATTTTTTCTTTATTTTGTAGATCATAGGGGATTCGGGAGCGTTTAAGTAAAACTCCCTGAGAGAGTTCAGAACGAACAACATCTAATGTTCCAATAATTCTGGCATCATCATTGGGTAGAAAGTTTAAAAGAGGAATCCACAGGATTGAAGAGTCGATTTCTCGGTCTCCAAAAGAGCGTACAAAAGTGTTACGTACAGGGTCAAATCCTTGTCCACAGATGGTATTATGAAGAATGGTTTTTTCTCCCATCCAACGGGGGGACGGACTTTTTCCATTGATGCGTGCTAGCCAGCACATTCGATCTAGACCGGCCCAGCAAAAAACTTTTGAAACGACAAAATGTTCAGATTTTGTATTCAGACCCCAAGGTCCATGATCAGGTCTTTTCCAGGCTTGGCAAATGTAATCTGCAATTTCAGAGAGAGGATTCCAAAGTTCGTTCGGTAATGAGCCAAAGATCTTAAAATATTCACTGACTGCAATAATCACATGCCCATAGATATCGAGTTGAAATTGTCGAGAAACTTCATGCATGCCATAAAAAGGTAACTCTCGTTCTGGCAGAGTCCTTCCTCCATCTAGAGTATAAAGTGGCTGAAGTCCCTCTGCTCCATCTCGTTCGATAATGGCTTTTAGCCAAGAAAAATAAGCATGAGCTTCGTCGATATATCCTAAATTTGTGAATGCTTGCAATTTCAAGGCTCCGTCTCGAATCGATGCATATCGATGACCCCAAGTGTGACTTCCATGTGCGATCCCTTTCAGGGTGACAGCAATCGCTTCAGTAATTGAACCTGAGTAAGGAGCTGTAAATAATTTTAACATTAAACCAGATCGAATCACCTCATCATGCCAGGGGCCCCCAAAGACGCAGCCGGATCGCGGGCAATGATGCTCAAACTTACGCCAATATTCAACGGTTGCTTGAAGTTCAGGTTTAGATAGATTTTTTGAAAATACATTTTGAAAAAGAATAGGGAGCCTTCCCCAAGCCCAGACGAATTGGGTGTTTTGCTCTTTCTCCAGTGTAAAGTGTGCTAGGGCAGAAGCCCCGTTTGAAGAGATTTCTAAAGGTATTTCGCTAGAGAGAATGGCTAAATCATCAAATTGTGTTCCTCTAAATAAAATGCCATTTAAGTGCCGTTCGGCCTGTGCGGCATCAGTTCCATATCGAAACCGTGGCGTACAAGTGACAAGCCAATTTATTTTTCCTTCAGCTTGATGAATGCGACGGCAGAGGGATGGACTGTGAGAGTATTTTTCATCAAAAGGCATCCAGTCGGTTAGGATTGCGCGTCCCGTGGGGGTTTCAAAGTGTGTTTCAAGTACCTGAGTTCCTTGCGTGTACCGTTGCTCAGAGTGAAAATCACCTTGAGGAGAAATTTGAAAATTTCCGCCCTGGTGTTTATCGATAAATGCACCAAAATGACTTGGAGAGTCGAGATAAGGAAAGCAGCACCAGTCTACTGAACCTAACAGATTCACGAGCGCTGCGCTAAAATGATTTCCAATTACACCATAGTCATCAGCGATTAAATAACTCATGAACGAACTGCTCCTCTGTCATATTCCACTATTAAAAATAAAGAGGAAGCAAGGTTAAGGCCACTTTTTCGCTTTTCTATGGAGAGCAGCGACACTCCATGCAATCAGACTGCCTGATATTGCAGCGCATATCACGTCTGTTAAAAAGTGCCGTCCAGCGAGGATACGAAAATAGGCAGTAGAAAAAACAAGCGTTTCCATAATGATTGCAGAAAGAAGAAGGATGATAAAAGGTGCGCCTTGAGAGAGTAGTATTAGAAAAACAGCCATGGTGGTTGCTGCCGCAAAGCTTGTGTGTCCGGAGTAAAAAGAAGTGTAATGCGCTGGATCAATTCCTTTTTGAACAGGATCAGAATAAACAAAGGGTCGCGGTCTTTGAGAAATAAGATGCGAAGCCTCAGTGAAAAATCCATTCCAGACTACAGTTTGAAGAATAATGACGAGGTCTTTCCCGAGCGTAGTTAAGGCGATGATCCCATTCATTTTCCCGAGAGCGAACAAAGCAGTATTCCATGCAACGGGTGCGGCGATGGCAAATATCCCTGAAAGGTTTTGAGTAAAATAAGAGTATTGATCTGCCTTTGAATCCTCCATGTTCAATGAAAGTCGATCCATGAATAAAACTGACTGTTTGGAGCATGTTTGAGGATCGGTGGAGCATCGAGGTTGAATCATTTGGGGGCGCGCGTAGATAGCTCCCCACCAAAGGAGCGCAGGCAAAAGGGTAAAGAGAATATTAGGTTTGAGAAGCCTATTCATCAGTTATAATTTCTTGCATGATGAGCCAGTTCTAATCCTGTTGCAAGAGCAGAGAGTCTAGCAATGGAACCATAAACGAGTTCTCGAACTGGCTCGTGTTTAAGTTCGTCATCCTGCAGGTCGGTATCAGAAGTGCGCAAATCCGACATACAGAGCTTTTTGAAAGCCATGCCTTGAGAATTTAAATTATCTTCATCACTTTTCTCAGTGTTTGCTCTGAGAAATCCTCCAATGAGTTGCCACCCTAAAAGATAAATGACAGGTTCAGCGGCTAGGCGATCGACGAGGGTTGCCGTGGGCACCCCTTCTTGGACCACCACACTTTCAATGGGGAGCCGATTTTTTCCTATGCTCATTTTATTTTTAGTGCGTCGATTCATTTTTCTTAAGTCTTCAGATGAATGAGCTACCATAATGCCCATGCCGTACGTGCCTGCATTATTTTTGACAAATACAAAAGGCTTTCGATCGACCTCATGTGTTTGATAGGCTAGCCGTGTTCTTTCTAGCACTCGATCGACGGCTAGAGCAACTTCCTCCGTACCTTGATCTTCACTAAAATTGACGGGTCCCACTTCTTCAGTATCAATCTGGATTAACCAAGGATCAACTTTAAGGATAGCTGCGAACTCGCTTGCCAATTGGTTATAATATCGAAAATGTTCACTCTTTTTGCGAGAGTGCCATCCTAGAGCATGACTCGGTAAAATAGGTTGCTTGATGGTGTCCAAGGGCTTGGGATAACCTGTAGAGAAGTCATTATTGAGTAAAATAAGGTCAGGTACAAAATCATCAGTCGAAGCAACATCGTTTTTGATTTTTATTGGATAAGCATGGAGTTCTTTGCCTGTGAATGATGTGAGCAAAATCGGGCTATTGTCATCTCCGTTATTGTCATTTCCGGGGTGGGGTCCATACCAACCTATTTTTGTTTTATAACCTGCATTTTCAATCATTTGGTTTAAGTAATATAGGTTTTCTATGTAATAAGTATTTTGCGTATGAGATTCAGGCAAAATTAAGATCTGTTTTACTGTAGGTAAGCTTCTTTGAATCGAAATAGCTTCAACCTGAGCCCTAAAAATAGAAGGACAAACACGCAAATCTTCCGGACAGATATTATTAAATCCTGCAGGATAAAGGTTACTGTCTACTGGAACAATTTTATGGCCGGAGTCCCTTAGGTCGATTGAGCAGTAAAAAGGAGGGGGGGCTTTTTGTGCAAAACTCATATACCAATCCCAGAGGTTTTTTCGGTTCTGTTGAATTCGTTCGGCTAAAAGTTTCATGGTATTTGAGATCATGGATTCCTCGGAGAAAGGTTTTTTAGGGTGTGGTAAACTTTGAGGGTTAAATTCGAAGTGATAGGGGGAAGCACAGATTTCCAAGAGTTGAGTAATGCAAGTCCAGTATTGTATTTTTTGCCACATTCTTGAATCAGTAAATCGGCTAATTCCCCTAGATAAGCACTTTTTTGTTGAGGACTTCTTTTGAGTTCATGGGCGTTGAGATGAAGGCTGGGTGTGGTGCAACTGTGGTCATAATCTTGAAAGGCTTGACTGAGAAGTTCAGTTGCCTGTGTTGCTGATGGGATATCTTTGTTTATTAAGGTATTACGATAAAGTAAAAGTGCTTCAAGCAAGCAAGTGCCACGTCGATCGAGTTGATTTTTTAATTGATTTTCATTCATAGAGTCAGGACTGGGCAAATGATTACATTCCAAAACCTTCAAGTTCAGATCTAAAAACAGGGTCTTTCCTTGAGTTGAACGACTCATTTTATTCGACATCTCTCTTATGGCTGTTTCCATGGCTGATCTTGCACGAGCTTCGTGTTTGAGTCCCAGGAGTGCCTCTATTTCAATGAGGCGTGCGTCTTGATTCATATCAAGTGACTTTAGTTTTGAGGGTAAATGATTAATTTCTTCAATGACAGAAACTGCATTTAAAAATTCTTTCAGGTCAAGATATGCTGTTCCTAAATAAAGCCTTGCGCGGATAGATGCTGGATGAGTATTTGCGGACAAGATAAAATATTTCAAAGGTGCAATTGCTTCTTTTGCTTTCCCTAATTCTAAAAATGCTTTTCCAAGTAAAAAGTGAGCTTCAAGGGCATTGGAATCTGAGGGATATCGATCTACCAGGCGTTGAAGATGATTTACCGCAATTTGAAAATGAGAATTTTGGATGGCAGCGTAGCCTTTTTTCCATATGATTTGAGCTTCTTGGTCATAAGTTGGACCCAGGCTAGATGGAGCTCCATAACTCATGCTTTGAAATGTCAGGAGTATTGAGAGCCAAAGCCACATGAAATAAGTCCTCCACTGAATGAACATCTCGTGCCAATTCAGGTAGTTTCGCACAAAGTGCATTCGGATTCCTCATTAAACTTTCAATGACATGGTGCTCTCTTTTTTGAAGAGCTTGAATAATTTCCACGGCTTTTTTTAATTCTGGTCTAGAGTAGTCCGGTTTTAAATACCCCAGTGTTCGATTGAGGGCAATTCCTTCAAAATGAAACTTTCGCTGGTGAAGATTTTCGATGAAGAGGTTGACTTCCGTAAGAGTATCGGGAGTAGGGGTTGTCACCATTAAAAACCCTACCTCAGGGGATTCTAAGAGAGTCGTAATTTTTTTTAAGTTAGCGGTGAATTTAAATTGAACCTCAAAGAGCGCTGCAGCAAAGTCAAAGAGGTTTGTCATAAACCCAGCTCCAGTGAGGCGTTCCAGAATTCCTAAAGCCTTTTTCATTCCTGTGGTAAGCAATTTATTTGCAGGTAACACAAGCCATCGTATGAGTTTCTCCTCAAAAAACTGAGAAAGAACTTTGGGAGCATCTAAAAATGCGAGAGTGTTACGGCTCGGAGGAGTATCTAAAATAATGCAATCATAGTTCCCTTCTTGCTTAAGCGCAAAAAGACGCTCTAATGCCATATATTCGTTTGTACCTGAAAACTCTTTCGCAAAAATTTTAAAAATGGGATTTTGCATGACCTGTTCTGCCGTAAGTGGATTAGATGCGAGTTCCCTTACAAAAGTTTCAAAGGTCTTCCGGGTATCAGGTACAATGGCGGTCAGACTGCCGCTGAAAGTAGGAGAGGGTAATGGAACTTGAGCTGCTTGGGCTTTTTCATAAATTTCTTTGATTTGTGGGGTTAAGTCAGTCGGTTGATCATCTAAAGTATGAAGTCCAAGCGAATTTGCCAGTCGTTTAGCGGGATCGATTGTAATGACGACAGTTTTTTTCCCCAGCATTGCTGCGCGAATGGCGATGGCAGCACTCAACGTAGTTTTACCAACTCCTCCTGTGCCACAGGTGATTAAAATTTTACGCTTTTTTAAAGCTTCATCTATTTTATTGTTTAAGGGGTCTATTTCCGTGTCTTTTTTAATTTTGGGTTCAATTTTGGGTTCAATTTCAGTCACAAATAAGCCTTATTTTGAAGCTGTTCAGCTAGTCGTCTTACAATGAGAAGAGGGGCGTCTAGAGGAGGCGGAGGAATGAATTCTAATTCGCCGAAGACAATTTTTTCATCTCTCCAAAGTCTTAAGTTGTGCCTTTCTAACCAGATACGTTTGAGAATGTAATCATGGATGGAGGTGGCAAGTGGACTTGGCCAAGAGGGTGAAGGATTTATTTCTTTGGGGTCTGAATTTTCGATCAGAGGAAAAACACGATTTACTATAAAAACAGCCTGATTTTTTGGAAAGAATTCCTTTAAGTATTGATTCAGCTCCAAAGATTCGCGCAGTGGCATTTCTTCAGGTAATGCTAAAATAAGGTGGCCGGTCGCTTGAGGATCTCTAAATGTATCCATCATAGCATCAGCATCTCGGTGTAGCGGGCCTCCATGAAACAATTTTATAAAATTCTGAGTACTCTGAAACATGGCTAATCCATATCCAGTAGAAGGCAAGTCTACAACTACATGAGCGTAATGATTCCTTTCAAACCAAATTTTTCCTAGTAGTACTAATTCGTGAATACCAGGCGCAGCTTTAGCTAGATAACGCATGAGCTTATTTTGCAAAAAAATTCGGGTGAGAGGAGCGAAACCAATCTTCATGGACGCATATTCTTCAAAAGCTTGAGTGAAACTACAGTTGAGATGCCATAGATGAGGTTCGGGATTTTTGAACTCTCCTGCGGGTAGAGTAGGGTCTTCAAGAGTGATCCATAGAGTTCGTTTTCCTCTTTGAGCAAGTTGAAGTGCGATTGCTTGAGAGACTGCAGTTTTTCCAACCCCTCCCTTGCCGTGCACAAAGATGAGATTACGATTTAAAACTGGGGAGATCATCTTCGAGATATTCTTCATGCAAAAGCTCCGCAAATATCCTATCTTTATCCATACATCTACCTAGACTATGCCTCCTTATGGCAAGGATTGGTAAGTCAAGCAATAGTGATTCCTAGGAATACTCAATTTACTAAAATCTATTTTACAAAGATGTCAAAGCTGACGTAAACTTTTCTTACTCAATCAAGTAATCAGAGAAAGGGCATTCCTATGCGCGTTATTCTGTTGTCTTTGGTCACCATGTCTTTGTTTTTGGTCAGTTTGGGATGCGGTCCAAAAGCTTTTACAAAGGGTGAATACGATGATCCAACGCGAGTTGAGTTGTTAGATGACAAGTTTAATGAATCGGATATGCAACAGATGGCTGACACGATTATTAAAGCAATGGTTTCGTGTGCCTATGTAGCTAACGCAAAGAAGCCGCCCGTTGTAATTGTAGAGAGAGTATCCAATCGTACGGAGGAGCATATTGATACAGTCTCTATGACTGATAAAATTCGCACCACTCTGATTAAGTCAGGAAAAGTCCGGTTCGTGAATAAAGAAGAGCGGGGCACGTTGAGTGAGGAGTATGATTATAATGCAGCGGGTAATGTCTCTGGTCCTACGGCAAAGAAAAGGGGCAACCAGATTGGCGCAGACTATATTCTGAGTGGAAATCTAGCAACGAACATTCAACAAATGGGGAATGAAGAATTTAAATATTATAAATTAACTATGAACCTAACCCATATAGAAGGTAATACGATTGATTGTACTGAAGAGCGAGAGCTTCGAAAGAAGTTTAATAAACATTCTATCGGTCTTTAATCTTTCATTGCCACAGAGAGACCTTTGTCGTGCTTAAGGTCAACCTACAAGCGGCATTTTTGACAGTATTTCTCGGTATTGGAGGATTTGCTTGTTCCTCCGTCCGAATGTCGGATCATGAGTCTGATCGACTTTTTCAGAAGGGTGATTATAATGCTGCAGCCACTCGTCTAGAAAAAGGAGCAAAGGATCAAGGAGAGAATGGTCGTGATCTTCTTCTTTATCTTTTAGATCAGGGCTTATCGTTACATTCCGCAGGTAGGTATGATGAGAGTAATGTAGTATTTTTGCGAGCAGATAAAATAGCTGACATAAAAGACTACACGAGCCTATCCGCTGAAACCGCGACCCTTTTAACAAGTGATAATCTTAAGGATTATAAAGGTGAGGATTTTGAAAAAGTACTCATTAATACTTATTTAGCAATGAATTATGCTTTAAAGGGTGATTACGAAAATGCTCTTGTTGAAGCCAAGCGGGTGAATCGCAAACTCTACTTAATGGTGACCGAAGGGGAACGGAAGTATAAGCAAAATGCTTTTGCTCGGTATCTTTCAGCTATCCTCTATGAAGCAGATCAGAACTACAATGATGCCTACATAGATTATAAAAACACTTGGAAACTGACCCCTGAGTATCCTGGATTAGGGAAAGATTTGTGGAGGTGCGCATGGCAGCTTCGGATGCCCGATGAGATGGAGCGTTGGGATCAATCCTATCATCTGACCTCCAGCGATCATGAACAGGCAAAACTCAGTGGGCCCAGTTCTCAAAAAGGTGAAATCATCATTCTCTATGAAAATGGAATTTCACCCATAAAAAAGCCGCATCCTCACTTTGGTGAGATACCAAAATTTTATCCCCGGTTCAATCGTGTGTCGGCTGCAAATATTGAAGTCAATGGAGAGTTTAAGGGGGTGACACATCTACTTGAAAACATTGAGGCGACGGCAATTGAAAATTTGGATGAAAAATATGCGGGTATGATAGCCAAAAAGGTTGCTGGACTCGTCGCAAAAGAAACAGTGGGTTATGGGGTTCAAAAAGTGACGAATAGCCCTATTCTAGGGTTTTTAACAAAAGCGGCATTGTATATCAGTGATCAAGCGGACCTTCGATCTTGGAATCTTTTGCCTCGGGATCTTCAAATCTTGAGAATCGTAGTGGACGCTGGAACTTATAAAGTACGAGCAGTTCCCGTGAACGCATCCGCTTTACCAGAAAAAACGGTTCAAGTAGCTGCGGGTAAAAAGGTTTTTGTTAATTTTCGTTACATGCCTTAACTTGGAGCTTCAAGCTGTGAATGGGAAGTTTATCTTTGATAAAGATAGACTCAAACAAGGTAACATCCGGCAACTTTAATGTATGGGGAGCTGGATGGTTTTTATGTAAATCCATAGACACTTCAATCGGTTTCCAGAAGTCTGAAGATTTCTCTACAGCCTCTAACATCCAATTAAAATAATCTCGATGATCCGTCTTAATATGAAAGATACCATTTGGCTTCATGATCGGAGCGATTTGTTTAAGCTGCTCAGGATGAATGAAGCGATTTTTCCATTGAGCTTTTCGAGCCCAAGGGTCTGGAAAAAAAAGATAAAGAGCATCGACTTCGCGAGGTCCAAACATGTATTGAATTCGCTCAGCGTGAGATCTAAAAAAAATCAGATTTTTTAGATTACGTTTAAGAGCTTTTTCAGTACCACGGAAAATAGGTTTAAATTTCCAGTCTATGCCAATATAAGCATTTTCAGGATACAGACTCGCCCATTCGACAATGACATGGCCCGCATTACAGCCAATTTCTACATGAAGTTCGCTATTCTTTGCTAAAGTAGGATTTTGAAACTTCGAACGCCAATGATTTTTATGAGCTTCTGTTTCATTGTCAGAAAAAACACGCCCTTGAATATCCTGTAGCTTTGTCCAATAGGGATTTCTAGAAATAGGATATTGATAATCGGGATGTTGAATGGGAAGCCGATGCTTTAAAGCAGAGTTCATTTTTGCTTAGCGAGGATCTTATACATGCCAGTACCGCAGGTTTCACACTTGCCCTGCATGGCATCCCTTCCATTTTTCATAGTCACTTTTTGCCCATCTTTCATCGGGCGTTTAGCTTTACACTTAACACAATATGCTTCTGTATTTTCAGACATGACACTCTTATAAGGCTAAGCCAGGATTGAAACAAGCGGGAACATCATTTCCATAGATATTCCCGCTTTTTGCGTATCACTTATTAAAAAGATTCACTCTTTTCCTCTTAACTAATCAGCTTGAGGGCCAATTGAGCCGATTGGTTTGCTTGAGAGAGGATGGCGACGTTCGTCTGATTTAAGATATTATCCCTGACCAGTTCACTTGATTCTTCTGCTATGTCAGTATCTCGAATTCGACTATTTGCTGCTTCAATGTTTTCTCGATAGGTATTTAAATTGGCTACGGTGGATTGCATCCTATTTTGAAGTGCACCCAAAGTAGCGCGATTTCCATTGATGTGTTCTATCGCTTCATCCAGCATACTTAAGTTTTGTTGAGAGCCTTCCTTTGTGGTAGTTGTAACAGCACCTAAATTCAATGCTTCGAGGGTAGAGGAAAGGCTTCCAGAGTCGAACACAAATCGATCTTGGAGTGGATTATTATGGATGCCCACTTGAAACTCAAGAGGAGGAGAGCTTCCGTCCAAGAGTCGAGTACCATCAAATTCTGTGGTAGAGGAAATTCGATCGATTTCAGATTTCAATTGTTGAACTTCTTTATCGACAAACTGTCTTTCTGGATTTCCAATGGTATCAGAAGAAGCCTGAATCGATAATTCCCTTAATCTGACTAAAATATTACCAATCTCATTCAACGAGCCTTCTGCGGTTTGGATCAGGCTGATTCCATCGTTTGAGTTTCGGGTCGCCTGTCTTAAGCTGCGAATATCGGATTTTAATTTTTCGCTGATGGCGAGCCCTGCAGCATCGTCCCCGGCTTTATTGATTCGCGAACCAGAAGACAGATGATCTAAAGAGTTTTTTTGACGTTCACTGTTTATGCCCAAGAATCGTTGAGCTGTGAGAGCCTGAATATTTGTATTGATACGCAATCCCATTTTATCCTCCTAGTTTTATCATTCTCTTATTCCTCCATGATTGAGTAGGTGGTGCTCCTTGCTTAACCTACAAAGCTCTCATCGGTGCAAATTTTGCCGACTTTAAAAATATTTCATTAAAATCGTAGAGTTATACTGTACTATTGTAATCAGTTTTTAGTCTGATTAAATTAATCTAATTATAATATTTTCCAAAGTGAAAATTTTGCCGATGAGAGTAAGGTGAAAAGTAACAGGATCCTAGTTATTGGAAGTTTGATTCTTACTTTAAGTATGTTGACCAGTTGTTTTCCAACAGTTAAAAAACTATGCTCGCATGATTTTATAATATTGAACCATAGTCTGGAGGAGGCCCAAATCTATTTATTGAATTTAGATAATAGAGATTGGCAAGGCTGGTCAGAGGATCGCTTAAAAGAAGTAGAGAATCATATGGATTTAGTGGGGGCCGAATCAAAGTATAAGAGGATAAGGCCGCTCTTAAGCGAAATAGCAAATTTATGGGTTGAGTTCTATGGGTTTGCTGAGTTTAAGCAATTTCATAAAATGAGTTTAACTCTTGAAAAAATTCAAAAATATCAATTGAAAATTGAAGAATCCGTATGTAGGTAATTCTCTTTAAAATATACACATAATTTCGCTTTTTATCCTGGTAATGAAAAATTAACCCATTTGAATTCAGTTTCGTCTTGGCAATAAAACATTCCTCAATGAGAATGAATAAGTATGGAAGTTTTTTTGCCATCAGGCCCAGAAATTCCTCCTGAAGAACAAACCTTTCAATGGTTTTCTCGCCCTTTTGCATTTATGCAGGAGTGTAAGAAGCGGTATGGAGATGCATTTACATTAGAGTTCAAGGGCTTGGGTAAACATATATTTTTTAGTCATCCTGATGCAATTCAACAAGTATTTAAGGGAGATCCCGAGGTTTTTTATGCGGGCGAGGGAAATGCGATTTTACGCCCCTTTTTGGGAGAGTGTTCTCTTTTATTGTTGGATGCCTGTCCCCATATGCAGCATCGAAAGATTATGAGTCCAGCTTTTCATGGTGATCGCATGAGGGCCTATGGAAAGCTAATGAAGAAGGTAGTGGAGAGCGCTTTGTCCTTTTATGAGTTGAATCAAACTTTTAATGTGCATTCTCTGATGTTGGATATTTCATTAGAAATTATTTTACAATCAGTGTTTGGTGAAGAATGTACACGCATTTCGGATATGAAAACGCTTTTAGTCCCTCTTTTGGATTCTGCAAGCTTTAGTACTTTAGTGAGTGTCCCTGATAAAAGTGATTCAGGGCTTTGGCATGCTTGGGAAAAGTTTCGTACGAGATCATCGCAATTAGACGTACTGATCTTTGCCGAGATCACAGAGCGGAGAGGGAACGCCACTCTAAAAAATGAAGATATTCTCAGTCTACTTCTTGCGTCTCATTCTGATGTTGGGAAATTCTCTGATATTGAGTTGAGAGATGAGATTGTCACGCTTCTTTTAGCGGGGCATGAAACTACCGCTACCGCTTTGACTTGGGCTTTTTATTGGATTCATTGTACGCCAGGAGTTCAAGAGACCTTGATTTCAGAGTTGGATTTCTATGGAACAGATGAAAAGCTGGATTCACTTCATCAGTTAAGCTACCTCGATGCAGTGGTTAAGGAAACTCTAAGGATTTATCCTGTTATTCCTGTGGTCTCTCGAAGAGTACAAGTTCCTGTAAAAATATTAGAATTTACTATTGATGCAGGAATGCAGATCACTCCATGTATTTATTTAACTCATCATAGAGAAGATTTGTACCCAGATCCTGGTTCTTTTAAGCCAGAACGATTCTTGGAACGGAGATTTACCCCTCATGAGTATCTACCTTTCGGAGGCGGCGTACGTCGCTGTATTGGCATGGCTTTCGGATTGACTGAAATGAAAATAGTAATAGCGACGATTTTGAAGCGATATTCTCTTGAATTATTAGAAAATAAACCTGTTGTCCCGGTGAGACGTACAGTGACAATAGCGCCAGCCGGTGGTGTAAAAATGAGATTAATTAAGGATCGATTGTCTAAGGTAAGTAATTAAATTCATTATTTTATAATTAAAGATGATTAATTTTTCCTGTGTAAACAGGGTGGGAAGGCAGAAATAGCATGGAACTAACGAATGATAAAATTAATTTAAAAGTAAAAAAAGCGGTCTTAGCTGCCTTGGGAAAAAAGGTGGAACTTAATGATGCAGATTCTTTTGTAGCAAAGCTCGGCTTTAATTCGCTGAGAATGGTGTCGCTCTCTCTTGCACTGGAAGATGAATTTAATCGACCTCTTCTTTTAAATGATTGGATTAGTAGGTGCGATGATCCTCAGTTACTCACTATTAGCTCTTTGTGTGAATATATTCATGATGTATTGAGCCGGAATACTTAATATGTCTCTTACACTAGAGCGGAAAAATGGGATACTTTATGTAAATTTTAATACTCTTGGTTCTGCTGTGAATATTTTAGATAATGCTACAGCAACCCAAGTGGAGCAGGCTATGCTTTCTATTGAGAAAGAGCCGGTTGAAGCAGTAGTATTTCAAAGCTCTAAATCAGGTAGTTTTATCAATGGAGTGGGTTTACTGTTAGCAAGCGCAGTCCACACTCCAGAGGATGCACTGAAGTTAACTGCAGGAATTCGTCGAGCTTATCAAAGTGTAAAAGCGGCAAAAGTACCTACATTCGCTGCAATCCAAGGTAACTGTTACGGGTGTGGGGTCGAGTTTGTTTTGAATTGTGATTACCGCCTTGTTGCAAATACCGTTGATAGTCATTTTTATATGACTGAAATCCATGATTATCTCTTTATCCCAGCCTTTGGAGCGACTCAGAATCTCCCTCGGTTGGTGGGACTCAATAAGGCAGTTGATTTTTTACTGTGGGGTGAAAAATGGTCATCTCAAGTCGCAAAACGTAATGGCCTGGTCGATGATGTATTTAATGACTCTGAGTTTCAAGTCAATGTAGATTCCTTCGTTCAAAAGGCGATCAAGGCTAAAAAGGAATTAAAAAAAAGAAAGCAAAGACGAGTGCTATTAACTCCAAGTCAAACAAAGTCTTTGCTTCAAAAAAATGAAAAAAGAATTGTTGCACTTCCTCCTGCTTATCATGAAGTCTATCGTGACTGTTTTAATTTAATGAAAAGTGCCTCAGTTAAGAGTCAAATTCAGGAAAGTGACTACCATCTTGAACTTGCTTGTGCTGGGAAGTCAGTAATGAATCCTATATCGAAAGCTGCCCTTTCATTTTTCTTTATTCGTCAATCGGTGCAGGGGATTTGTCTTAGAGGAGAGCAAAATGAGGCAACTCAATGGAAAGTTCTATTTTCAAACGACTCTTCACGACTCTTGCTACTTCAGAGAGATTTAAAAAGGCGAAAAATGAGAGGAGCCAAGATTGATTTAATTTCCTCATTAAATGTAAGATCGCAAGGTGATCCAGGGACATCGATCTTTCATCTTTATGTAAAAACACCGAAGATAAAAGACAAGTACGCCTATGTGATTCGTTTTGGAGATTTACAGGAATGGGAAAATACAAAATCTGCGTCTGTTAATCTCTATAATCCTCTTTATCCTAGTAAACAAGATCTGGTCGAGATCGCGTTAGAAGGTGAGGCTACGGAGTCTACACGAGCTCTCTTTCGATATCTTTCAAATGCAGGATTTCGAACAATAGTTACAAGACCACAAAACCAATATGCGATTAATCGCTTACTAGTTGCATATGTAACTCCACTTCTTATGTATTGCGCAAGAGGCGGGAGTCCAGAGAATGTAGATTTTAGTCTTAGGGAGTTTGGATTTTGTCGTCGTCTTAGCTCTATTCTTAAAAATTTCGATTCTAGCCAGTTGACTAAACTCCTACTCAGTCATTCACCGGTTGTTAAAAAGAGTATTCCAATAGGAAAAGTGACTCAACAGTTAAATAAATTAGCCCAAGCGGACTACCGTAAAGGTCGATTTGAGTTGGGAATTATAGATGCCATGACTATTTCTTTGTTGGCAGCAATCCAGCGTTGCTTCAAAGATAGGACAGTAACTCATCCTGCGGTAATAGATTTAATTGCGAGAGAGTTACTTGATTTTCCTTTGCTTCACGGGAGCCTTTGTAAATATCTCTTCCGGCAAAGGATTCAAGAGGCACTTGGGCGATCGAAGCAGTTTAGCTCCTGGGTGAGCTCAGAGGATTTAGTTTTGGCGAAGCAATTTAGTGCACAGGAGAAGGAGTTCTATTTGTGAATTATAATAAATCTGATCGTTGTGTGGCGGTGGTGACTGGCGCAGCTGGTGGTATTGGTTATGCAATCATTAGAAAATTACTTTTAAACGATTTTTATGTCGTCGCCACAGATATTTCAACAGTTGGATTAGAAAAAATTCAATCGGACTTTAACTCAAACTCAAACTCAAACTTATTGGTTGCTGAAATGGATGTGACAGTTCGTAGTGATATTGAAAAGGTAGCAGAAAAAACCTTATCCGCCTATGGTCGGGCAGATGTTTTAGTAAATAACGCAGGAATATTTATTAGAACACCCTTGTTGATGATGGAAGATTCAAAAATTCAGCGAGTACTTGATGTTAATCTCTACGGCACTTTGAGTTGCATGGGGGTATTTGCTCCTATTATGGCCAACCAAACTCGAGGGAGAATTATTAACATTGCTTCAGTCGCAGGAGAGAGAGGGGCTGGTCTTGCTTCGGTCTATGCAGCATCAAAGGCAGGAATTATTGCTGCTACTTATTCAGCCGCTCGAGAATTAGCGGATCAGGGAATCGTTGTTAATGCGATTGCTCCTGGCTATTGTGACACATCGATGCTTTCAGGAGAAAAGGCTTTAGTTGAGAAATTTATTTTATCAAAAATCCCTAAAGTTAGACTAGGAGAAGCCGATGAGATTGCAGAGGTCGTGTATTTTTTGGTCACGTGTCAAACAGATTATTTGACAGGCGCTACCATCAGAGTAGATGGAGGAATGAGTGTTGGTTGAAAAACAAAACTCCGTAGAGTTTAATGCGAATCAAAGCCAGTTTCCCACTTTGTTATCTCGATTTTCCGAGAACGTCGCTTTTTGTCCTAAAGCTCTGGCCTGTTCGAAAGTCAGTCTTAAGGGGGCGGGATTTTTGGACTTGCCTCTATCCTATGAAGAACTTGCAGCGAGAGCACGGAGTTATGCTCAGATTATGCAATCTGTATATGGTCTTAAGCAGGGAGATCGAATTATCCTTTGCGTTTCAGATCCACATGCATTTCTTTCCTGCATATTAGGAGCCATGATAGAAGGCTTTATCATAGTTCCACTCCCTACTTTTTCTGATTTTGGAGTACCTGATGAATTTATAAAGCGCATTCGTCTTGTTCAGAAGGATTGTGATCCAAGTCTCATTATTATTGAAAATTCAATTCTTTGGAATCGGCATATGGGGGAAACGGATTTTCATGTTCCTGTAGTAGAGGTGGATGAAATCTATATCAAGTCGACTTTGATGGACCCTACTAAGGAAGCTTGCGCTTCTTTCCCTGTTCAACCTTTATGCGATATCGCATTTATTCAATACACTTCTGGAAGTACGGGAAATCCAAAAGGTGTAGTTATTACGCACGAAAACCTTGCAGCGAATCTCTTTGCAATGGGGATTGCGAGTAAAGTGAATTCCAAAACTGATCGACTCTTGTCTTGGCTTCCTCTTTATCACGATATGGGATTGGTCGGTAGTTTGTTTTTTACAATATATTGGAGAATCCCCTCGTATATTTTCTCTCCACTTACTTTTATTACTCGTCCTGTAGCATGGTTAAAGGGGATTGATCATTTTAAAATCACTTATTCAGTAGGTCCTACGTTCGCATATAATATTGCACTAAAAAAAATTTCTGATCGAGATCTCTCCGGGCTTGATTTATCTAGTTGGCGGTTAGCATTTATAGGAGCAGAACCTATTGATGTAGAAACTGCTCAAGGCTTTATTCAAAAATTTAGAAAATACGGATTTCGATCGACCAGCTTTTATCCGGTTTATGGAATGGCTGAAACGACTTTAGCTTTATCTTTTCCTGCGAGTAATACTGAAACCCGGTATGATTGTGTAGATCGATTGAAGTTGATTAATGAAAAACGTGCGGTACCTACGGATCCACTTTCTGAAAATTCATTATCGTTTGTCTCGGTAGGGAAAGTACTTCCTAATCACTTCTTAAAGATTTGCGATCCAAATTCTGAAAATATTATTGAATTGCCAGAGCGATCTGTAGGTGAAATTGTAGCGAAAGGTCCATCTATTTCACCTTATTATTTTAAAAAGAATGATCTTCAGAAAAAACCAAGAGAGCAATTACGTACTGGAGATCTTGGGTATATAGCTAATGGTGAGCTTTTTGTGCTAGATCGTTTAAAGGATTTAATTATCGTCGCGGGTCAAAATTTTATTCCTTCTGATATTGAAGCACGACTTTCTAAAATTAAGGGACTGAGAGTGGGAAGGGTCGTTGCTTTTTCTAATAAAAATAATGAAGGTACGGAATCACTTTATATTGCTGCTGAAATAAATCCTCGGGTATGGCGATCTCAGAATGAAATACGGAAAGAGATCATTGCGTCAGTTCATTTGGGATTCGGGCTAAAAGTTGAAGAAGTAATTTTTGTTTCTCCAGGATTTTTGCCAAAAACCTCCAGCGGAAAAGTCAAAAGAAGGGCTTCTCGAGATTTATTTATTGAAGGAAAAATGGGATATAATCTCAGCGTAAAAACGTTAGCCTATTTAAAATGGAAGTTTGCTTCCCGTAAGGCATTGTTCTATTTTTTGGGGATGAAGTGGTAATTCGTGATTTTTTCGATTACTTTATTCCTAAATCACTCGATGTTAAAGGTTCTGAGTCGCGACGCCACGCTAAATTAACGATTACATTTTCGTTCGCATTGTTACTAGTGGGCGGCATTCCATTTTCGATGTTTTACTATTTTGTTTTAAACTCACGAAGGGGTGGAGTTGGAATCGCTTTGTCGGCCATAGGTGCTCTTTTGGTTCCATTTTTATTGAAGTGGACAGGTTCGATTGCTCTGGCTGGAAATGCGATTACCTTCGATTTATTTTTAGTTCTCTCTTACGCGACTTACATCAGTGGAGGGAGTGGTTCGCCGCCTCTCATGTGGAAAGTAGCAATCCCGATGGTTGCTATTTGTTTAGTAGGTGCCCGTTCAGGAATTGTGTGGGCGGTGATCACATTTTTAGAAATTATAATTTGGTTTGTAGCTGATCAGTTGAATTATCGTCCTTCGTATTCATTGCCTCTTCAGCAAATGAAATATCTTCAACTCAGCGTATTAGAGGCACTATTATCGCTTATTTTAGCATTAACTCTAATTTATGAATCTATTAAGCAACAAACTTTAGGAATGATTGAAGAGCAAAATATAAAGATAGCTGAGGCAAACGCGAGAGTGAGAGCTGTCGTGGATAACGTTACAAATGGAGTCATTACAGTAGATCATCATGGCGTGATTGAATCGTTTAACCCTGCTGCAGAACGTATTTTTGGTTTTAGCGAAGCTGAGATTAAGAAGATGTCGTTTAAGACGCTCTTGGCTGGGGATGTCTTGATCGCAGAAATTGGAAAAATTATAAATATTGAAAGTTTAAATATCAGAGAACTGATAGGCCATCGCATTGATACCGTAGCTTTAAGAAAGGATCTTATGACTCTGCCCGTGGAGTTGGGTGTGAGTGCAGCCTATTTGGGAAATTGGAAAGTGTTTATCCTTATGGTTCATGATATTAGTGACCGAAAGAAGTCTGAGTATGAATTACGAAAAGCGAAAGAGGTAGCCGAAGCAGCGAATGAAGCTAAATCTATATTTTTAGCAAATATGTCTCATGAGCTCAGGACCCCGATGCATGGTATTTTAAGTTATGCTAATTTTGGAAAAAAAGAAGTGTTTTCGGCGTCTCAAAAGACCATTCAAAATTATTTTAATCAAATCATAGAGAGTAGTCATAGTTTGTTGGAGTTGTTGAATAATTTGTTGGACCTTTCAAAGTTAGAATCTGGAAAAATAGAATATCGTTATAATCCATATGATTTGAAGTTCTGTGTAGATTCGGTATGTGCTGAGTTTAATGCGCTTTTTGCTAATAAAAAATTATCCTTTGAAGTAAAGACTTCAGGTATTTCTACAGTGGTCTGTTGTGATAAGGAGAAAATTAAGCAAGTTTTAAGAAATTTAATTTCGAATGCAATTAAATTCTCTTACGAAGGGACTCAGATTAGGATCGAGATAAAAGCGGCGTCATTGCCGGTGGGGGATGCAGTATCGGTTTCTATAATAAATGCTGGCGTTGGAATTCCAGAGCTTGAATTGCGTACTATTTTTGATAAATTCGTTCAAAGCAGTAGGACGAGCTCAGGCGCTGGTGGAACGGGATTAGGTTTGGCAATTTCTGAAGAAATCATAACCGCTCATCATGGTCAGATTTTTGCGCAAAATAAGAATAACAACGACACGGAGTTCGTTTTTATTATTCCAGTAAAAGAGGTTATATGAGTGGTTTTGGAAAAATATTGGCAGTAGATGATGATCCTAGAAATATAGATATTTTAAAACATCTACTCAAAGATATGTGTGAGCTGAGTTCTGCTTCAAATGGTGACGAAGCTCTTCAAAAAGTAAATGAATTTATGCCTGATATAGTGCTTTTGGATATTATGATGAGTGGGATGAATGGCTATGATATTTGTCGAAAGATCAAAGAAAGTAATAATATTCATACGAAGGTCATTTTAGTTTCTGCTAAGGCCATGCTTGATGAGAGGCTCATGGGTTATGAGGCAGGTGCAGATGATTATATTGTTAAGCCATTTGATCATGAGGAGTTTTTAGCAAAAATTAGAATATTTCTAAAATTAAAAGCCGTTGAAGATGAGTTTCGCAGCTTAAATTCGACTTTAGAGAGTGCTGTTCTTGAACGAACAAAGCAATTAGTTGAGGCTGAGAAGGTAGCAAGTTCTGCTAAAGCCTATGTTGAGAACATCATTAAGTCCATGGTGGATCCTTTGATTGTATTTTCTTTGGTCGGTAAAGTCCAAAAAGTTAATCATGCTGCTGAGCGTGTATTGTCGTACACGGCAGATGAATTTATGAGTTTGGGTATAGAGGATTTAATTTTAGAGCAAGATATTTTATCAGACCTTAATTTAGTGAGCACGTTAAAAGAGGGTGTTATTAGAAATAGATCTTTGACTTTTATTTCTAAGGATCAAAGGAATATTCCGGTAATTTTTTCTAGCTCTGTGATTTGTGATGATCAAGGAGTTATTTCAGGCATAGTTTGTGTGGCGAAAGACATGACTGAGCAGAAAAAAGTTGAATTAGAAAATGAGACCATGCAGCAACAAATAATTCAAGCATCTAAGTTGGCCTCTATCGGTGAAATGGCTGCTGGCATAGCTCACGAAATCAATAATCCACTTACTATTATTCAAGGTAACCTTGAAATTATTGGTGAGTATTTTGAAGAAAAAAAGAATACGGAATTTTTAAAAGTAATTAAAAAACAGCAAAACTCTGTAGACAGAATTACAAATATTATAAGAGGATTAAAAAATTATTCCAGAGTTGATTCATCGGTACAGGCTGTTATTAATTTGCATGATGTTCTTGATCAATCTATATCAATTCTAGAGTATATTTATAAAAACGATAATATAAAAATAGTTAAAAATTATCAAAGTCTTAAGCCTCTTTCGAGAGGAAATGTTGGTAAATTTCAACAAGTCGCTATTAACTTTATTACTAATGCACGGGATGCTTTGGAAGCTAAAAGTGGTGGTGTTGTTGAAGTGAGAACTAAGGATCAAGGTAACGAATTAATTGTTCAGTTTATTGATAATGGCAGTGGTATTGAAAAAAATATTATGAAAAAAATATTTGAGCCCTTTTTTACTTCTAAACCTGTGGGTAAAGGCACTGGTTTGGGGTTAAGTATTGCTCTTTCTATTATTAATGAAATGAATGGCAAAATCGCCGTCGAATCCGAGGTGAATCAAGGCACAGTGTTTACACTTACATTCGCCAAAGCAGAAGAGCCAGAAAAAGTCGAACTCGTCAGTAGTAAGGAAATCGATAAGGATAAAGAAGAAGTATTTCAAAAATTTTCTGGGAAAGTCTTAATTGTGGAGGATGAAAAGGAAATTGCAGAATTTCTTGGCCACTTTTTAAGTGAATTAGGTTTTGAAGTTGATCAGGTGGCGAATGGGAAGCAAGCGATTGAGAATCTGGCGGCTTCTCAATATAAGATATTAATTACTAATTTAAAGATGCCTGTAATGGATGGTTACAAGTTGATCGCGCTGTTGAAGAAATTAAATTTAAAAAATTTAAAAATTATAATGTTGAGTGGAAGTTTGGATCTGGGTCGGGTTGATGACGACAGCGATGAGTTCAAGAAAATTAGAGAAATTAAAAATTCAGTCAATGCCATGATAAAAAAGCCATTTTTAAAAAAAGATATTTATAAAGTAGTCAAAGAAATGATGTAGCGTGATTTTTAAGGACTCTTCTTTGTTTTTTGATGAAGTTCATCTTTGGCATATTTCCTTTGAGCAATATAAAAAACGCCTGAGTCAGTTTTGGAGTCTCTTGAGTTCGGATGAAAAAGGTCGAGCGAAGGAGTTATTATTTGATGAAGATCAGGAGAGGTTTATCCTCTCCCGAGGGGTGTTAAGAGAACTTCTGAGTGAGTATACAGGCATAGACGCTCGTCTTTTGGAGTTTTCCTATAACTCATCTGGAAAGCCCATGTTAAAGGGTGCTGAAAATTCAATTTATTTTAATTTATCACAGTCAAACGAAATGGCCCTTTATGCTTTTTCAAGGGGAAGGCGAGTGGGGATTGATATAGAGCCTATTTCTGAGGATTTTGATTTTTCGAGAGTGCTGTTACATAGAATATTTCAGAAGGAAAGGACTTTAATACAGTTAATGCCATGTGCCATTCAGAGAAAGGCGTTTTTTAATTTTTGGTCCATGCAGGAAGCCTACTGTAAAGCGACAGGTGTGAGGGTGATTCAATTATTAGAAGAGTCCAATCGATGTTCGTCGAGTTGGACTCTTCTGAGTTTATTACCTGATTCAGACTATTCGGCAGTTTTGGTGGTTGAAGGGTCTTCCTTCAAGCTTTGTTACCGCCAGCCGAGTTTTTAAAATCGGTAATTCAAGCCCGTGTGAGCGGTATAGGCAACTGCATTATAAGCTCCAGCATAAGGGCCGGCTGCTGTTGCCGCTACAGGAGTACCTGTTCCGTTGCCCCAGGTGTAGTCAAGTGCGCCATCGAGGCTGAGGTTAGAGGCGAGTAGAGTGCCAGTACCTAATGTAATGGTGTTCGCAGGTCCTGGGCCGGTGTAAATAATGGCGGGATAATCGTTAGGAGTCACTTGTGAGGTAAAGACATATCCAAGGCGGATAGGCCAGTTTTGTATTCTTGTGTATTCAAAACCAACACGCGCGTTATGTCGATTGTTCCAGTCTAAAGTTTGAGATGTAACAATTCCGCCGACAGTAATGTTTAAAGTCCGATTATCTACGTATTGTGTGTAGTCATATTGTAAGAACGCTTTTAAATCATTCATGAGAGTGTAGTGACCTCCCAGAGAGAATTGAAGAGGGAGGGTAGTCTGCAGTTGAGTGGCGCCCAGAGCAGTGGCGGATTGGTTTGCGCCATAGAGACTATAGGAGGTTCCGGTGCCAGATGCGTTTAAAGCCACACTGGTTCGAAATTGCGCGCCTATCCCCCAGTTTCCATCTTCGCTGCCGTATTGTGCTCCAAATCTAAAGCCAGAGTAATTGGTTCCTGTTTGACTCAAAAATTTGTTATTTGCTATCGAATTGGGGTCAGTGGGGTCTGCACCCAGTGTTGCTAAGTCGGCACTATAGAGTGAGATACGCCAAGCTGCGCCAATGCTCAGCATGGGAGTGACTTGATAACCAGCTCCTAAAGCAAATTCCATTCCGCTTAAAGCAACTCGAAGCTCGGCGGGTAGGGTTGTCTGTAAAAGAGGATTTAAAGTGACACTCCCATAATCTAAGGCTAAACCCCCCGAAGCATAGATCCCCAGACCCACACCTAGGCCTGGCATGAGTTGGTGAGATAGCAGCAATGCCCCTACAGGTGAAAAAGTCGTATTGGAATTGGTGGCGGTATTTGGAGCAATGACTGGGGTAGTCATTTTTGTAAAGGTGGGAGAAAAATCAAGGGTAGCGTCGTTTTCAGTGGTTCGTCCAGCCGTGGCTAAGCCTGCTGGATTGAAGTAGAGTGCTTCTGCTCCTTTGGCGCTAGAGGCTGCTGCATTGCCGAGGCCAGAGTATTTTCCTGACCACATGACGGGTTTTTCTAGTCCAACTGCCCAACTGGCACTGGAAAAAAGAAGAGCACCGGTGAGTCCGAATGCGATGTGTTGTGTTTTCATAGTGACAATCCTCCATTGTAATTGAGATTACGAAACCATTTGTTTAGTCATGGTTGGTTAACTATACTCTACATGTCGATTGAACCTTGGAGAAAAAAATTGACAACTGAAAACTTGGATATTCGATTCAAGCAAAGATTGAGTAACTTTCAGAAAGCGCTTCAGCTTTATGGGGAAGCTATTTCTCAGAATATGACCCGATTAGAGGATGAGGGAATGATACAGCGCTTTGAGTATACATTCGAACTTGCCTGGAAATGCCTTCAGGATTTACTTCAAGATTTCAATTCTAGTTTTTCGAAGCTCATGCGTTGTTAAAGCATGAATAAGCTCAGATATTCTTGGGAGGAGTGAGGTTCTCTTTTTTATTGAAGAGATTTCCATTTTTGAAACTCGCTTGGACGAACGCGAAAGCGCGCGATATTGCCATCGTGAAGACTCGGCGACTTGAATTCCACGATAAATCAATGAGTAAACGGTTCAAAATGTTCCGAGCATAAGTGCCAGCGGGCCGGAGCTTGTTTTCTACCTTGCCGAGAATGAGAAGCTCGGCTCGTTGCGATTGACTCAGGTAGTGTGTTTTATTTGGCTCGTAGGACCTTAAGAAATCCTGATTATAGCCCACGGGAGTTCGAGCTTGGAGTGATTGTGAGACGTACTGTAGCAAAGTCTTGGATTCTTTGGACAGATGAATATCTTTAAATACTTCCCCGCTTTCTGTCCCTGGAGATTCGAGCGGAAGGGCCTGCTTAGGAGGGGAGATGAGGGTGTAAGTGCGTGCGCGGGCGTTACCTTGGGCCTCGATCATCTTATTCTGGATCAGGTTTTTACATGCCCGTTGAATTGCTCGCCGATCGGCAGAGTCCTCTATGGACATTTCTGCAGCGTGCGCAATCTCGTGGATATTAATTTCCTTCTTCCAGTCAAAGAGCCCCAGGATTAGGTCTTCAAGTTCGGTTTTCCTTTTAGGGGCCATGAACCCTCCCTGGTTCAGTATTGCGACGGATTTTGTCGCAATACTATTATATATTAGATTATACTCCTATAATTGTCGCAATTTCAAGTATTGCGACAGATTTTGTCGCAATATTGTCGCAATACTAGCCAGATTTGACGTATTGAGGGACTTAAATTGCAAGTAGCGTCGTCATAACAGTTTCACTCAATCAGGAGTTTGAAAACCCTGAAATTTCAAGCCTTCCCAAACACTCCACTGACAAAATTTTCCAGCGCCAAGATAAATTAAGCTTTTTATATTAATATCCGATTAAATTAATATGAAAACCAGGTTTATAGCTTCATTGTGGATTGTTCTATTATCATCCACGCTTCTTTATTCTTTTTCCTGGGCAGGGCCGGGGGCAGACTCCATTCAACTTCCCTCCCTCAAGACAGATGGAGAAAAACTAGCCTTCCTGATTGAGATTAAGCATAAGCTGCCCAAGCTTTTTAGTGATGCAGCAAGCTACGACATCAACCTTTTCTCATTGCTCGATGACGAAGCTCAGTTATTAACAAAGCTGAAATCGAATCCGAAATATCTTCAGGAATTCGAAAATAAAACCTACGACGAAATTACTGTGACACCCCCTTTAGGAGGGTTGGAAGTGGGGACTAAAAAAATTAAGCTAGAAGCAATCCAGCAATGGAAGAGTCAGCTCAGTCAATCTCTCCAAGAATTGAAAAGGGAATTGAAGGACGAAAGGGGAGGACTCTCTCCTGAAAAAGTAGTGAACTCTCAGATCAATGGAATTTTCGGAAGTTTGGAAGACTCTGGAAATTTACAAAATCTCTCGGGCAAAAAATTCGGGCGTCTTTTGGCAGAGTTTGGGAAGGAAAAACAAAACCAGGCACTCTTTAATGAAAAAATTGGAAAAGCCAAAGACTTGGATCTGAAAGGCAGGCTGATCTTGGTGCTGGAACTCTATGATCAGTTTCCGGTCAAGCCTCATACCGTTACAAAAGGACATCTGGAACACGCGATCCAATTCTTGTCCGAGGTTGAAGAACTGATTGCCTTATCTACCCTGCAAGTGGTTCTTCATCGTCCTGGACAAGCTGAGAATGCAGATGGAAAACCCTGGGAATCTTGGAAGGCCGCCGAAGAATCTCTGAATCAACTCAATGGACAGGATCTTGAATATTTTCTAGATAAACAGGATACCTTGGCACCTTTGGTGAGGAATTCTATTTCAAGTCAAATTTCAACTCTGAGTACCCACCCTGCATTGGAATCTGAACTGATTGAAGCTATTTTCAAAAGGGTTGATTCTTATGCTCAACAAACTGAGGGAGAAATTCAAAAAGCAACTGAGAAAATTAGACTGACTCAGGTTCCTCCAGCAATGGGAATCTTTCGGGGATGCCCAGGCGGAGATTGTTCTTCTCAATATTCTTTTCCCTATCCCAATGATCCTCACGAGCGAGTATTCTTCATTTACGATTCAAAGGACCAACTCAAAGGCTATGTGAGTAGTACAGAAGTGGTGGCTCAGGGCGAGCGTGCCCTCTATATCATTACGATCAGCGGAAAGCGGGTGAATGCAGCAGATACGGAATTAATCTTAAGAGCTTTGGATCGGAAAAAAGAGCAGTTGGGTGTAAAAAATATTTTACTTCCAGAACCGTCTAAAGTGGATGGTTTAATTAATTTTCAAGAAATTCGGGGAGTTTATGAAACGTACACCCGAAAGAGACCTGTCATCCCCATTCACTATCAAGATCCTGATCTCAGGAGCATCATCGAAGGGTATCAAGATACTCCGTTTAATAGTGGCTCCTATGATCACATGAAAAACAATCAGCACGGAGTGGTTTTGAAATTCTCAGATCAGAAGTCAAATCAGTTGTCCGTCGAACATGAAAGACTCTTCGAAACGCGAATTCTTCCCAAATCATTCAAGGAAATTCAAAGTTCAGATATCGTAGAATTTCTGCTGGATTTGAATAAGTCAGGACGGAGCAAGATTGTTCAGAAAGTGACTCAAATTCGGGAAGTCCAGTCGAAGATCAATCTCAGTCATTTTTCTGAACTCACTGATCATTTATTAAAAAAATGTGAGGAGGAAGCCGGCACTCCTCTGAGTGTACAGAGTTATCGACATCAAGTTCAGACTTTGTTTTCTCAAATGGGAATGGATTCAAACTACTTGGAAAATC
This sequence comes from Oligoflexia bacterium, assembly GCA_963758495.1. Lineage (GTDB taxonomy): Bacteria > Bdellovibrionota > UBA1018 > UBA1018 > UBA1018 > CAVWVI01. The sequence goes on along the minus strand of CAVWVI010000003.1, from coordinate 473,168 downwards.
ATCTCTCTCTTCTTTATCCTGGCATTGTTCATTGTCAGGATTCATATTTGGATCAAAATATTAATTTGATTTCGGAACTCATCATTAAGCATATAAAGGAGAACTTGGCTGTTAATAGTATCACTGTACCTTATCTGAAAGACTCAGATAAAAAGGCCATTTCTCAGAGTGCTCCGTTTTTAAAGTATTATGAAAAATTAGTCCAACAAATCAAAGATCCGAATCCTACAGTGTATGTTAATGCTGTGGATGGTTTAGGAGCGTTGGCAGCGGTTGGAGAGATCCATCCAGCGATTGCACCTACCTTGGCTGAACGTATGACGGACCCTCACCCCATGGTTCGGGGCATGGTTATATTCACATTGGGGGAGATCAAGCCGAGTGACCCTATGATCGCTCATGCTCTAGTTGAGTGTCTGAAAGATCCTGATGTCGGTGTTCAGGTTGAAGCTGCAAGAGCGTTGGGAAAGATCAAGCCGGATGATCCTGAGATCACACATGCTCTCACTCAACTTCTTCTGGCAGATCGCCGTGAGTGGTCAAGTGCCTCTCTTCAAACCGAGGCTGCAATTACATTAGGAAAAATCAATCTGAATGCTCTAGCTCAGTATCTGAAGGACCCTCATCGCAATGTTCGACGATCAGTTGTATACGCATTGGGAGAGATCGAGCCGAGTGATCCGGCGATTCATCGTATTCTAATCAAGCACTTAAAGGACCCTGACTGGTTCGTTCAGAAGCAGGCTGCAAATGCATTGAAAAGAATTAAACCGAGTGATCCTATGATTAGTCAAGCTCTAGTTGAGCTTTTTAAGAAAGGCGCTGTAGACTTACATATAACGTGTGACTTATTTGCTGTGCTCTATCCCGCTGGTCTAGTGGAGTGTTTGAAGTCACCCGGCTGGAAAAGTGCTGCGGAATGGTTTGAAAAGATTAAGCCGATCGATCCTGCGATTGTTCATACTGTAGCTGAATTATTGAAAGTTCCACATTGGCAAATTCGGAGTGCGGCTGCTTATGCATTAGGAAAGATCAAGCCGAATGATCCTGCGATCAATCAAATTTTGGCTAAATTATTGAAGGAAGATACGAGGGAAGTTCGAATCAGCGTTGCCTATGCGTTGGCAGAGATCAGTCCGGATGATTCAGAGATTCATCGAGCTTTAGTTGGAAGTGTCAATGACCTTATAAAAGCTTTGAAGACTAATGTCAGTGGATATAGTGGACTTTTTAACCAGATATTTAATCCTTTTTTGTTAAGCCATGAATTTCGAGAGATCGCAAAAGAAGCACTGATCGCAATCAAACCCAATGATCCAAAGGTTTATTTTGCTTTAATCGAAATGCTGCAACATCAGAATAGTAATTATGTTCGCTCTTCTGCTGAGGATGTCCTGATCAAACTTCGCCCAACTCACGATGATGTTTATTTGAAGTTTTTGGAAATGTCCAAAAGTGAATTGGAAGGTTTACCCTACGCTGCAGAGAGGATATTAAAAAAGTGGGAGGCAGATCCAATGGTTCGAAAAACGATCCTGAATCATTTGATATTTGCATTCCACGACGCCGACATGGAAAAAAGGACGAAAATTTTAAACGCCGTAAAACGTCTTCATGATTTAGATCCCACGCAATTGGAAGAATTTGCACAGGGAGCCAAGAGAACAGTCGAAGCTTGTAAAATATCGAATCAGAATTTGAAAGAGTGTCAGTACCTGGAATCATTAAGCGACATCACTCACAAACTCAGCCTCGTTTGGTGATATTCTTAGTTGTTTTTTAGTTGCATGGTGTTAAGTAGGAGTGCTGGAATTCATTCGAAAATATTGAGTTTTATGTTAATCAAATCCTACTTATGCGAGAAAAACTCATTTGTAAGTTCTGTGAAAGCCATTCATCATCTTCATTCCTGCGTCAACAGCTCAGTGAACGGCGTCCGTTTGCGATTGAAGGCGCGTCTCCTCATTATGCCCCCGATCGCCCCTTTAAATTAGACCATATTTTGCTGGATTTGGTCATCGATCCTAAAGGTAAGACATTACAAGGAACTGTTACACAGAAAGTCATTGTAGTAGCTCCGGGGCAGCAAATTCTGAGGTTCGATCAAATCGGTCTTCATATTCAAGAAGTGCGGATCGGGAATGAAAGAGCTGAGTTTTCTATTGAAGGGCATCACTTGGATATTCGCTTAGCTAAAATCCCAAACACAGGTGATGTCTTCGATGTGAGTGTTCAATATCAAGTGACCCATCCACGGAGAGGACTTTATTTTACCGGTCCAGATTCGGATTACCCCAAAAAACCTCATCAGGTTTGGTCACAAGGACAGGATGAAGATAATCGTTACTGGTTTCCCACTTTAGATTATCCCAATCAAAAAGCCACGTCTGAGGTGTTAGTCACTGTTCCCAAGGGTTTCACAGCAGTATCGAATGGCGCTTTACTGGCAAAAGAGAATGTGTCGGAGGGAGTTCGATTTCATTATAAATTAGGCACTCCGCATGTGACCTACTTAATCACACTCGTGGTTGCAGAGTTCTCAGAATGGTCTGAAAAAGGCCCTCGTGGTTTGCTGGTGCAATATTTCGTAGCACCGGGGCGTGAAGAAGATGGCAAGAGGGCTTTTAGCAATACTCCGAAAATGATCGAGGCTTTTGAGAAGAAAACAGGTGTTGATTATCCCTATGAAAAATACAGTCAAGTTGCGGTGCAGGATTTTATTTTTGGAGGAATGGAAAATACCTCAGCAACGACTCAGACCGAGTTAACCCTTCATGACGCAAGGGCGCATTTAGACTTTTCGAGTGATCCTTTAGTGTCACATGAGTTGGCGCATCAATGGTTTGGAGATCTTTTAACTTGTAAAGACTGGTCTCACGGCTGGTTAAATGAAGGTTTTGCTACCTTTATGGAGCGAGTGTGGGTGGAGTCTAATCTGGGCCCTCAAGGAGGTTTTGAAGAAGCTAAATACTATTCTTATCAAGACCTGAAAGAGTATTTAGAAGAAGATCGGCATGGGTATCGACGTCCTATTGTTTGTAATACTTATATTGAACCCATTGATTTATTTGACCGTCACCTTTACCAAAAAGGCGGTTTGGTTTTAAATTTGATTCGGTATGTTTTAGGAGAGAATCTTTTCTGGAAGTCGATTCAGTTATACTTGAAGCGCCATCGGGGTCAAACTGTCGAAACATTGGATTTGATTCGTGCCATTGAAGATGCCACTGGCAGAAATCTGAGGAGACTGTTTGATGAGTGGGTTTTTAATTCAGGTTATCCTGAGTTTGAAGTCAGTTACTCCTGGCATGAAGATAAGAAAATGACTGAATGGGTGATTGAACAGAAGCAAACTGAAGGTGCTCCTGTTCAATCAAAAGATGGGGTCATCACTCATCTTTTTCATCTCCCTGTAGTTCTTGAGTTAACACTCGAAGGAGGCGAAAAAATCAGTCATAAAATCCAAATTGGAGAGGCAAGAGAAAGGGTCTTTTTACAATGCTCTCGAAAACCTGTCATGGTTCGATTCGATCCCCATTTTAATATTCCTAAAACGCTCAAATTCCCTCGTTCTAAAGAAATGCTCCTTTTTCAGCTCACTAGGGATTCCGATTGCATGGGCCGAATTGAGGCTGCTCAAGAATTAACAAAAATCGCGGATTTAGAGGTTGTCAATGAGCTTGGAAAAGCGGCGGCTTCTGATTCTTTCTGGGGTGTTCAAGCTGAAGCTGCCAAAGCACTCGCTGAAATCAGAACGAATGCGTCGAGGGATGGATTAATTGCGGCTCTTTCTACGAAGCATCCAAAAGCGAGGCGGGCTATTGTCAATGCGCTTGGGACTTTTCGAGATCAGAAGGCCGCAGATGCATTGGTTGAATTGACGAAAAAGGATGAGAGTTACTTTGTAGAGGCAGATTCAACCTATGCTTGGTCATCATCTCGGATGAATCAACTCACTGTATCTGTAAATGATATAGAAAAAGTGGAAGAGTTTTTACTCAGTCAGCTCAATAAGTCCAGTTATCGTGATGTGATCCGAGGGAATGCTTTGAGCGGACTAGCGGAATTGCCAGGAATAGGTCGCGGTGAAAGACCTAAAGCATTGCGTGCGTTGATGGATTGGACTCGTCGAGGGGTGAGTGGAGACGTTCGTGTCGCTTCAGTGAAAGCATTGGGAAATGTCTTAAAAACTGCAGTTTCTTCGGAGCGGGCTAGAGTCTTAGATGTGCTCACGGTTTTAAGTGACGAGGGCAATTTCCGGCTTCGAATACAATTGGTTCATTCTTTAGAGGAATCAGGATGTGCGGAAGCCATTTCGATTCTCTCGAAAATTCTGCAGTTAGACTCTGATGGGCGCGTCAAGCGAGGGGCTAAAACGGCTATTCAAAAATTATTGACGGCTGGAGAAGTGCCTGAATCAGTCTCTCAATTAAAGAGTGCGCTTTCAAAGTTAGAAGAGGATTATAGAAAACTGAGATCCATGGTTGAAGAACGGGGCAGGATTTAGAGTTGAGTGTTATTTAAGATGATCTCTTGGGATACCGGTTTTTTATCGAGATAGGAAAAATTTAATTGGATTGAATTGATCCCGGTGTTCAGTGGAATATAGTCAGTGGAAAATTTTTCATTGTAGACGTCTGTAAATACGGTGGCATTAAACTGATTAGCGCTGTTGATAATGGTCATTTTTGCCAATTTACTTGCGCCTTCATTAGGATTTACCCCGCATAATTGACCATGTAATCGAACTCGACTTGCTTGAGAGGTGATAGTTACAGGTTTGTCACAAGGAATATCGACATTCAAAAGGACAGGGGTTACGGATGCTAAGCTACGCCCTTCCGAAATGGGGTTTGAATTTAGGGGTACCAAAGCAATAGGATTAAATGCGTCATAATTATAAAAGAGTTTATAGAGGGAATGGATAAAGATTGTAGAAATCATTAGAAAAATGACAACTTCTACCGGATTGATACGGAACCGTCGGATAGTGTGAATCTGACTCATACTTCTTCTGTATCGGCGAAGTACTTGAGAACTTTAAATATATCCTGATAAAGTCTAATCTTATGGATACCTTAGGACAGTCGTCGCTTCTTGTTGCCGTGGTGAGTTTTGCGCTGGGATTTTCAGTACTTGCGCGAAATGTTAGAAATATTCTCTTTTTATCTTTTGCTTTGCTCACTACGCTCGTATCAGCTTGGTCTCTTTCCTTCTTCTTGGAAAAAATTTGGCCGGGATTTGGATTTTATAGACTTCATCTTTTTTTTAATGTGTTACTAGCGCCTGCGAGTCTGATCTTGATTCGAGTGATGGTTCGGATTTATGACAATGTGAGTCGTCGGTTACTGGCAGTGAGTGTGTTGATGGCGGTTTCACTCTCTTTTGCCCTCTTGATGCATTTTGAAACTGTTCCATGGGTTCGGCAGTTCATCTGCTTTTCTCCTATTTTAGTGGTCTTTCAAACTCTTCAGCTCATGTGGATTGATTTCAAGTTAAAAAGGGGATTACCCCGAATTCCAAAAATACCCACTGTAGGTTTGGGTCGTAGAAATTTAATTTATTTTGGAGCCCTCATTGTTCTTGCGACTTCAGTCATGGATCACATCTCTTGGATGGGTAGTGCTCTGCCATCCTTTGGAAATCTTGCTTTAGCGGCCTATTTATTTTTTTTGAGTCAGGCCATCACTCAACAAAGATTGCTCAATATCAGTGCACTCTTCTCAAGGTCTCTTGTTTTGCTTGTGGTCGCATTGACGCTTACTTTTGTATATTCACTTCTCGTAGCCTGGATTGAAAATAGTCCAGGTTTATTTTTCTTAAATTCCTTCATCGCATCCTTTTTAATTCTCATGCTCTTAGATCCGTTGAGATCTTTAGTGAGCTATTTTACTCAACGGCTATTGACTCAAAAGCATCGTCGATTACAGCAAACCTTGCGGGATGCTCAACGGAAGCTCACTGGAATTGTGGATTTAGCTTCACTTTTGCAAGCTATTCTTTTGACTGCGGAGCAAACGCTTGAGCCAGAATGGGTCGCACTATTTGTCTTAAGAAGTGAGGGTACAAAATTTAGAAGGGCCAGAGTAGTGGGTAAAGAGCCTGAAGTAGAGATCTCACCAGCGTCTAAGTCAGTTTTTCGTGAAATATTATCGAATCATCCTCTTTTGCAATATTGCGAGGATTTGGCTAAAAAAGGCAAATTCCCCGTTTTATTGGACCAAATTTTGGAAAATGAAATTGATCGTGCGGCAGGGCGACTCTTGCGGGATCACTATAGAGGGTTGTTGCAGGGCTTGAAGGCGTTAGGTTCCAATTTGCTCATTCCCCTCATTGATTCAGGAAAAGTACTGGGTTTTTTAACAGTGAGAGTACCTTCTCCCCCAGAGCCTTGGGGAAATAATTGGGGATTGCTTCCTATTGTTTACCCTTATTTTGAACAGGCTGCCCAGATGATGCAAAGTATGGAAGTCTATGCTCGTCAAAGAGAAAAAGAACGACTCGCAGCACTGGGTGAAATGGCAGCGGGCCTCGCTCATGAAATTCGAAATCCGCTAGGAGCAATTAAAGGTGCTGCTCAGTATTTAGATCCTTCAAAAGATGTACCTGAAAGTCAATTTCTTAGGGTGATTATCGAAGAGGTGGATCGATTGAATCGGGTTGTGACTCGGTTTTTGGATTATTCTAAACCTCCGACTACAGATTTAAAGTTGATTAATGTTTCACTTCTCGCTGAAAAAACGATTCAGATGATGAGGCCAATTATTCGACCTCAAATTGAGCTTGAGTTTTATGTTCCTCGGACCCCTGCATTTGTGATGGCGTCTGCAGAACAAATCCGCCAGGTATTGATCAATTTAATTCAAAATGCGCAACGAGCTCTTGAGGATAAGCCTACAGGAATTATTAGAGTGAGTGTAGGTGTGGAAGGAGAGATGCAAAATGGCGAGGTGGTGCTCGCAGTGGAAGACACGGGTTGTGGTATTAAGAAAGAACATCTAGATAAGCTTTTTATACCATTTTTCACGACTTCACCGAGTGGAACAGGACTGGGATTATCTATTTCTCATAAAATTGTAGAAGCGCACCGTGGAAGAATTGAAGTTTTGACTGAAGAAGGACGCTTTACAAGGTTTTCCGTGATATTACCTTTAACTAAGGAGTAAATGATAGTGCTAGGGCGTATTCTGGTTGTCGATGACGAAAAAAATATTACCTTTGTAATTCAAGCCATGCTTCAAAAGGCTAATTTTGAAGTGATTGTATTCAATGACAGTGCTGAAGCTCTTGATGCTATGGGTTCAGAGGATCTGGATGTAGTGATCACAGACCTCTATATGCCCGGTCTGGGTGGGATGGAAATCTTAGATTATTGCCAGAAAAATCATGTTCAATTGCCTGTCGTGGTGATTACTGCTTATGGCACCGTTGAATCAGCTGTGAGTGCGTTAAAGAGAGGGGCTTTTGATTTTGTTACGAAACCTTTTGACCAAACTGAGTTATTAAATGTTGTACAGAAAGCAGTTGCCACTCATCGACAGCGCCAAAAAGAACCGATCATATTTTTTAATCACTCTCAGGTTTCTCCTCAACAACAAGGTCCCTTTTCTGCTCAGGAATCAAGTATAAGCCAAATTTCATCTATTATTGGTTCTAGTTCTCAGATGCAGGATATCTTTAAGGTGATCTCGAAGATTGCGCCATCTTCTTCCACAGTTTTAGTTTCGGGAGAAAGTGGTACGGGAAAAGAGCTTGTTGCTTTTGAAATCCATCGTCAATCTTCCCGCGTTCAAAAACCCTTTGTGAAGATTAATTGCGCTGCAATTCCAGCAACTCTGATAGAAAGCGAGCTTTTTGGTTACGAGAAAGGGGCTTTTACTGGAGCAGTTGCTTCTAAGCCAGGTCGTTTCGAACTGGCTCATGAAGGTACCTTGTTTTTAGATGAAGTGGCTGAAATGCCTTTGGAGATGCAAGTCAAATTACTTCGAATTTTACAGGAGCAAGAGTTTGAACGGGTCGGTGGAGTCAATTCTATCAAAGTAGATGTCCGAATTATCACAGCTACGAATAAGGATCTTGAGGAAGAAGTTAAAGCTAATCGATTTCGTGAAGACTTGTTTTATAGACTGAATGTAGTTCCGATTCATCTTCCGCCACTGCGAGAGCGTCGGGATGACATTGATCTTCTCATTCGGTTTTTTCTTTTACAATTTAATCATAAACTGAAGAAGGGTATTACAGGTTTAACTCCTGAAACCTTGAATGCACTTCGAAATCATGCTTGGCCTGGGAATATTCGCCAGTTAGAGAATGTCTTAGAACGGATGATTCTGATGTGTGATGGCAATATCCTTTCTACAAAAGATCTTCCGGAAGAGTTCATAGGAGCGGTTCCTGAAGAAACGGCGAGTTCCTCTAGCGAGCCACCGAGTTTAAAGGAAATTATTAAGAAACAGACTCAATCATTAGAGCGTGATCTTATTGAAAAAGCATTAGAAGAGATGGGTGGAAATGTGACGCGGACAGCTGAGAAGTTAGGGCTTTCGCGAAAAGGACTCCAGCTTAAAATGAAAGAGTTAGGGCTGAAACGCCCACTCGAGTAGCAGTGAGCCAATCTAAAGTGGAAAAAGGAGCGACACTTAAAGCCGATAAGACAAAATAGTTCATCAGTTTTAAGTGCCACTTACTCCTCATGAATTTATGGGAAAAGGCCGCGTAGTAGCATGGCTCGATTGAGTCGATCCACGCCTGAAATTAATGCCGCTGTTTTCATTCCACATTTGTATCTCTTTTGTACATCGATGACTTTATGGAAAGCATTAGCCATGACTTCAGCTAATTTTTCATTCACTTCCTTTTCACTCCAAAAGAAGTTTTGAATGCCTTGTACCCACTCAAAATAGGAAACAATGACGCCACCTGCATTACAAAGAACATCGGGAATAACAAAAGTGCCACGGCTTTCAAGATCTCTTAATGCTTCGGTAGTGATAGGGCCATTTGCGCCTTCTGCAATAATCTTTGCATTCACTTTTGAAACATTGTGAGAAGTGATAACGCCATCGATAGCTGCTGGAATGAGCACGTCGACGTTGATGGTCAATAGCTCTTCATTGGTTATGAAGTCTCCTTCAGGGTAGCCTTTCAGCGTTCTGTTTTTTGTCATATATTTAATGACATCTGGAATATTTAAGCCAGTTTTACTGTAAACTCCTCCGGATACATCACTTACTGCTACCACTTTAGTGTTGAGTTGATGAATTTCCTGAGCAGCAACAGCACCTACTTTTCCAAATCCATGGACTGATACTGTGGTGGTCTCGTCCATTTTCGGTCCAGGTTGACCCGTGTCTTTCAAATGTTTAGCGGCATGTTGAATCGTATAAACCACGCCACGGCCGGTGCTTTCAGCCCGCCCGAGTGATCCACCGATTTCAATTGGCTTTCCAGTGACAACACCTGGAATTGCAAATCCTTTTTCTTGAGAATACGTATCCATCATCCAAGCCATATGTTGAGCGTCAGTCCCGACATCTGGAGCTGGAATATCTTTATCTGGACCAATAATCATATTGATTTCACTCGTGTAGCGTCGAGTGAGCGATTGCGCTTCTTGGCGAGAAAGTTTGGTAGGATCGACTCGGATTCCTCCTTTTGCACCGCCAAGAGGAAGACCTACAAGTGAACACTTAAAGGTCATTAACATCGCGAGTCCCGCAACTTCAGATAAATTGACATCAGGATGGAAACGAATGCCACCTTTTCCAGGCCCAAGAGTCATGTTATGTTGAACTCGATACCCTTCAAAACAACGAATACTTCCGTCATCTAATCGGATGGGCACGCTCACTATGAGCGCTCGTTTTGGCACTTTAAGACGTTCGGCAATATTAGGGTCCAATCGCATGGTTTCGGCAGCCTCTTGAAGCTGCATCACTGAGTTACGATATAAATCGCTAGAATCCCAAAGATGTGAACTTAAAGTACCTTTAATTTCAGACATAGTTCCTCACTTATTCTTGAACCTTACTTTTAAAGCTCCCCCAAATCAACAGCAAATCGTGTAGGACAAAAGGTCAATAAATATGATATTTTAATACCCATGTGGAAGGTGGAATGACTATGTCAGATCAAAAAAAGCTTCGAGTGATGGTACTTTATGGCGGGAGATCAGGAGAGCATGAAGTCTCTTTAAGGTCAGCTGCTTCAGTCATTGCTCACCTAGATTCGAGTCGTTTTGAGGCCATTCCTGTGGCGATTGATAAACAGGGACGATGGCTTCTCAATGATTTAAGTTTGATTGAAAAATCTTCAGAGAGTCTACCCGTGTTAAAAAATGCTCCATGTGTCGTTTTGCCTCCTCATCCAGGAAGTGCAGAAGCTGGGCTCATTCACTTGGGTTCATCTGAAAAAACGCAAGGGGTCGATGTTGTTTTTCCTGTGATGCATGGCCCGTTATGTGAGGATGGTACAATACAAGGATTATTGGAATTGGCAAATGTGCCTTATGTCGGTTGCGGAGTTTTAGCTTCAGCAGTGGCAATGGATAAGGAATTCGCAAAAAGGCTCGTCATGGGTGGAGGTCTTCCTATTGTGCCTTATCTTGCAGTGAAATCTTCAGGATGGGAAAAAGATTTTGAAAGTATAGCAAAAAGAACTGCCACAGAATTGGGTTATCCAGTCTTTGTTAAGCCTGCTAATTTAGGTTCAAGTGTAGGAGTCAGTAAGGTTAAAAATGCAGAAGGACTCGACGCTGCATTAAAAAAAGCATTTCTTTATGATTCAAAGGTTCTGATCGAGAAAGCAGTGAATGCAAGGGAAATTGAACTTTCCGTGCTTGAGAATTTTGAAGCAGGAATGCAGCCGTTAGTGAGTGTTCCAGGCGAAATTATACCGTCTCATGAGTTTTATTCATATGATGCAAAATATATCGATGAAGATGGAGCGAAGCTTTTAATTCCAGCTCGATTGGATGTTGCACAAGTTGTCGCGGCTCAAACTATTGCGCGCCGGGCATTTGAATTACTCGACTGTGAGGGAATGGCTCGTGTCGATCTTTTTTTAGATAAAAATTCCAATAGGTTTTATTTTAATGAGGTCAATACGATTCCTGGATTTACTTCTATAAGTATGTATCCCAAGATGTGGGAGCATTCCGGTATACCCTATCAGGAATTGCTAACAAGACTCTTAAATTTAGCTATTGCAAGGCATAAGCGTAAAAATAGTCTTGTCCGTGAATTTCACGGACAGTAGGTCCTAAAGGAACTACTTAGATTTTATGCTGTTCCTGTAGTCTCCAGAGTGGCAATAGGCTCTCCCTTTCCATAGTTGGGATCAATGATTTCTATGTATCCACATTCTTTTTGACAGCATTTATGCATGAGTCCTGCACGTTTTGTAATTTTTTCTGTCAAAATTGGATACTTGCACTGAGGGCAAGGTTGAACAATAGGCTTGTCCCAAATCGCAAAGTTACATTTTGGCCATCGATTACAGCTATAAAAGAATCGTCCATACTTTGATCTCTTTTGGGCTATTTCGCCTTCGGTACAAGTAGGACACGAGATTCCTAAAGTAATGGCTTGAGTGAATTTGCAGTTTGGGTAGTCGCTACAAGCCAGAAATTTACCAAATTTACCACTTTTGACTGCCATGCGGCATTCACATTTTTCGCATTTTTTGTCGGTAAATTCTTTCGGAACGATAAGGATCTTGCCTTGTTCATCTTTTTTAAAGTCTTGTGTATTTTTACATTCGGGATAGTTAGAGCACGCAAGAAAGGAGCCCAGTTTACCCCATTTAATCACCATCATATGCTTGCATTTGTCACATTCGACCTCCGTGAGGACTTCTTGTCGTTTGACATTTTTCATTTGCTCTTTGGCGATTTCAAGCGTTTTCTCAAAGGGTTTCCAAAATTTCCCAAGCGTTTTTTTCCAGTCCGCTTTTCCTTCTTCAATTTCATCGAGCTGGTTTTCCATATCTGCCGTAAATTCAGAATTTAGAATATTTGGAAAAGAGGCCACTAAGAGTTCTGTAACGACTGTACCCAGTTCGCTCGGGTAGTATCGGGCTTCACGTTTTTCTACATACTCCCGATCTTGAAGATTAGAGAGAATAGTTGCATAGGTTGAGGGTCTTCCGATGCCCTTTTCTTCCAAATCTCGAATGAGTGATGCATCTGTGTAGCGGGGTGGGGCCTGGGTAAAGTGTTGAGAGGGTATTAAACTGGTGTTCGTTACAGAGTCTCCCTTTTGAATCGCTGGGAGCTTCAGGATACTTTCGGAATCTTGTTCGGCTTTATCTCCCTCTTCTGTTCCCTCCATATACACTGCAGTAAACCCTGCAAATTTGAGAACGGAGCCGGTGGCGCGAAAGAGTTGTCTATGTCCTAATGAATCTTGAGTGACAACGTCAACGGTGGTCTGATCATAAATAGAGGGAGTCATTTGAGAAGCGACAAAGCGATTCCAAATTAAAAGATAAAGGCGATATTCATCTTTATCTAAAGAGGATTGAACTTTGTCTGGACTGAATTCAGTTGAAGTTGGCCTAATCGCTTCGTGTGCATCTTGTGCGCTTTTTTTAGATTTGTAGAGATTCGGCTCAGAAGGTAGATAAGGTTTTCCATATTGGTTTTCAATATACTCTCGAACCGATTGAAGCGCTGCAGGTTCGATTCTTACTGAATCAGTACGCATATAGGTAATCAATCCATGAGTGCCCAGCTCTCCTAAGTCCACCCCTTCGTACAGGTGTTGAGCAAGAGTCATCGTCTTTTTTGCGCTAAATCCTAATTTACGGGCGGCGTCCTGTTGGAGGCGACTGGTAATGAACGGAGGTGCTGGTTTCCTGGATCGTTCTTTTTGTTCTATTGAATCGATTTTCCAGTGAGCATTTTTTAAGTTCTTGAGAATAGTGTCTACTGCTTCACGATTGGGTAATACAGGATCTTTGCCATCCATTTTAAAAAATCGAGCTTTAAAATCAACTCCATCTTTAGAAAAGATACCGTGAATTTCCCAGTACTCTTCAGGCTTAAACGCTTTAATCTCTACTTCTCGATCCACAATCAGTCTCAGTGCAACAGATTGAACTCGACCTGCAGAAATTCCTCTTTTTACCTTATCCCAGAGTAAAGGACTGATTTTATAGCCCACAAGACGGTCAAGTATCCGCCTGGCTTGCTGCGCCTGAAATTTATCGACATTGAGGTCAAGAGGTTTATTCATAGCCTCAAGCACGGAAGGCTTTGTAATTGCGTTAAATAGAACTCGATAGATTTTTTTTCCACGGCCTTTCAGTTCTTCTCGGATGTGCCAGGCAATGGCTTCACCTTCGCGGTCCGGGTCAGTTGCTAAATAAAGTTCAGGAACGAGCTTGGAAGCTTTTCTGAGTTCTTCAATGATTTTTACTTTAGTGGGGATAATTTGATAATCTGGGCTAAAGCCCTTTTTTGTATCCACCCCTAATTTGCTCTTCGGTAGGTCTTTAATGTGCCCTACACTTGCTTTAACAATATAGTCTCGCCCTAAGTATTTTTGAATAGTTTTGGCTTTTGAAGGAGACTCAACAATGACTAATGCTTTTTTGGCCATTTCATACAATAGTCGTAAGTTTTTCCATTTTTCAAGGGCCATATGATGACTAAATTACTAAGTCTTTTAATATTAAGGGCTTATAAGCATACCGCTTTGATCAAAAATCAGCTTTTTAGAGATCGTAGACTGTAAATTATTGAAAAACCGTTGCGGATTCCAACCTTCAGAGATCGCCCAATCCAATAAAATCTGGATTTGAGCGCCCCCTTGGTTGTGCGTGAGTTGAGTTACAAATTGAACTAAAAGAGCTTCGTCAGGAGTTTGTTTAGAAGGCGAGCCAAAGAGGTCTGTTTGAAACGTATTTTTATTTTTTGTTTGAGTCGCCAGCTCTAGCCAAACGGCCCCTAGGTTATGGATTCCCCAAAAAGGAAGGGCATGATCTCGATCCAAAAGGATCTGATTTCCTAAAAATGCTGGATCTTGTGGAAATGATGGAATGGCAAAGCAGGTTCGGTTTTGATCTCGAGCCCAACGGGCAGTATTGAGTGATCCAGAGCGTTGGCTGGCTTCCACGATCCAGGTCGCTTTTGCCCAGCTTGCGATGATGCGATTTCTTTGTAAAAAGTGAAACCCTTTGCCAGGTGTTCCTGGAGGAAATTCCGAGACGACCAGTCCGTCAGAGGCAAGGATCTTGTGACGGAGCCAAGTATTTTCAGCAGGGTAGTAGATATCTAGACCCGTCCCTAAGATAGCAATGGTTGGAAGACCCGCTTCTAGGGCAGCAGTGTGAGCAGCGGCATCAATTCCTCTTGCAAGCCCTGAGATGATAATTAAATGAGAATCAGAAAGTTCATGAATCCATTTTTTTAGTGTAGTTAAGGATCTTAATTGAGGTTCCCGAGTTCCTACAATCGCGAGTCCTCTTTCGGGGAGTTGATTCAAGAGTTGGAGGGCTTGTTCAGACCCTTGAACATAGATTTCAGAAAGAGGGTTACAGATATTCCAGACTTCGTCAGGAATAGGGTAGGAGTGGGACTCAGAGCGTTTCAGATGCAGGATGGGGTATGACATGAGTGATCGGTATTGTTCATGTTTTATGCCTGTAGATCTCTGCAGAATCGAGCACTTGGATTGAAGTCTTTTCGGACTTTGAGTTGTAAATGCGGATCTCATTCCAGTGAATTATCAATTACCTTGAATGGGCAATCATGGATCTGTAATATAATAAAGCAGGTTTTTGAAGGTGCTTAAAGTGTGAATTGATCCAGCGGAAGTCATGGACTTTAGAGGTTGAACTACGCTATTTTGGTAGCTCGCTTAAATGCCTCAGAGGGAGCTTTTAAAATGATGTCGAAACAGAGCGAGCTTGTAATCAGCTATAAGAGAAAACTTCTGAAAGCTCTCGCACATTTGGAATATAGTTTTAACAAAATTCAAAAACTACCCGAAGATAGTTCTACGTTAGATGAAGAATCCCTGGAGGTATGGGAAAGTTTTTCTGCACGATTTTCAAGAGTTTCGGATCTTTTTCTTACCAAGTATGTGAGAGCGATGGTTTTAAAGAATGATCCTGGTTTCGAGGGTTCCCTTCGTGATTTTGTCAACCAAGGAGAAAAATTAGGAATTGTGGATGATGCTGAAGTTTGGATGGAGATTCGATCCCTCCGTAATATTTCAGCTCATGATTATACAGAAGAAGAACTTACGGAGTTTTTTAAAAAGCTCAGGGTCTATGCTCCCCATCTTTTGCAGCTAAAACAGCAAATTCAATGAGACTGACAAATCAACAAGCATCAGGCATTATCCAAGCTTTTTCACTCTTCATTCATCCTTCTTCCACTTTACTTTATCTTTTTGGTAGTAGGACAAAAGACCATCTTAAAGGTGGGGATATTGATCTTCTGCTTTTGACTTCAGATAAAAACTTATTAACATTGCTTAGGGCGCAAAAGCACCTCATAACCCTGGAAATTCAAAATAGAATAGGCGAACGGAAGGTTGATCTGACCATTGCATTGGAAGAGGATGCCGTGACCGACCCTTTTATTAAGACGATTTTGCCTTCCGCGATTCTTCTTCATCAATGGTGAAAGTGATTCATGGGGCCGTACGTGCTCATGACGAAGGAATGGCTCTCATGACGAAGGAATGGCTCTCATGACGAGAAGGAGTTAAATCAGGAGTGGTTGTGGGAGCTTCCTGGCTCTCTCCGTGGTTTTCGCTGCTTTGCGGTTCAGCAGTGGTTTGGGGTACCGTAGGGGGAGGTGGCGCTGGTGTTTCTTCTATCGCAGTAGGAGGAGGTGGTGGTGTTTCTTCTTCCGTAGTTGGGTTCTCAGGTGGAGGCGGTGATTCTTCAGCTTTGTTTTTTACTTCTGTAGCGTCTTTAGGTGGAGTGAGTTCTGGTTTGGTGGTTTTATTTTCAACTGGAGCAGGTGCTGGTGACGCTACTGGAGCAGGGTTCTTTTTCCACTGCTCAAGTTGTTTAATTTCCTTTTTATCTTTTTGCCCTAAGGGATCATCGGGGGAATCTAGCTTATCAAGGCTGTCGTAAGTTTCTTCGTGATCTTCGTTATCTGTGTATGCGTCATTTCTTTTTAAGCTTTCGAGATGGGTGATGAGAATCACTGGAGAGTTATCTTCAATGGTGTTGTTACTGCTGATGATGATTCCCGCAGAGAATTTTTCAGACAGTTGAGTCACCATAATATCTGCTTCAACGATAAAATTGGTTTGAGTGATTACTTTATCAATGACGGTGTCTTTGTATTTATAAGCCCTAAAAACCATGCCTTGCTTAATTCCATCTTCAGTGCCGCGGTCAATAAAAACCTCTTTATATTGGGCTGACGTATGAGTAGACGCGTGTTCGTCAATCATCATGACGCCTTTCAATCGACTGGGGCCAGGGATGGGAATTAACATGGGAATTCTTTCAGGCAAAGGAATCAGGAAGCTTCCCCGAGGCAAAAGGTCTTTTGTTGCTATCACATTTCCAATAAATAAATGATCTTTCACTCCCAGAATTTTTATTTTTCCTAAAAAAGGATAGGAATATCCTTTTCTGTCAGAGTTTTTGGGTTTAAGGACGGTAGGTGAGCCGGTGACTCCATAACTCTGACCTATCTGAAGATTTTCTTCTGCTCGAATATATACGGTGTCGCCTACTGTGATGTAAAGTCCTTCAGTTCGAGATCTCATGATCTCTCCCAACTTTTTCAGTTCTTGAGTCGCTGGGATGACTTGAAGTTCAAAACCTGTCTGACGCCGAATACTGATTTTATCTCTTTTATCAAATCCTAAGGGATCGATTTCAGGTGGCAATTGAACTACAAAGGATTCCCATTTTTGTTTGGGTAGATTTTTCCATTCTGTAGAATGGGCGATAGCATTTTTTTGAAATTCTATGGAATCACTGTCGAGTGAATTCCCATTTTGATTTGAAAAAGTAATCACGGTGCCAGGAGTAATATGATGAGGATTGGTAATGATTTTATTATTCAGCGCCCATATTTTTGGCCAGTATTTAACATCGCCAAAGAGTTTTTTTGAAATAGCAACAAGAGTGTCCCCTTTGAGAACCGTGTATTTTTCAGAGATTCTGGAGGCAGCAATTGTTTTCCATTCTTCATCACCAATGGGCTTCAAGTTTTTTCCTAAGAATGCAGCCTCTTTTTCTGGATTAGGGGCAGGCGTTGCTGCCAGTGCCGAAGCAGTTATGACTGGCGTTATGAGTCCGACCCATGGAACTAATGAGGCCATTCTCCATAAGCATTTCTTTATGGACTTCATTCGAGACTCTTAGGGAGTTCCTCAGAGTGACCGTCTAGAGGTGCCGTGGGAGGAGTCTCTGGAAATGGAGGGTGATCCAGTTCTCGGCTGCCCTCGGTATGATCATTTGAATTCAGGGATTCCTCCTTTTCTTCCGGTTGTAGTTCTTCTGGTTTTGACTCTTCTGGTTTTAGCTCTTCTGGTTTTAACTCTTTTGGCTTAGCTTCTTCTTGATTGAACACTTCTGAGTTTTGGTTTTTTGTGACCCATGCTGCAGGTGAGTGAGGAAACAGTGAAGTTAAAAGTTGACGATGGCCGGCAGCTTCACGGGTTTGCTTGAGGCTATCTTCAGCAGATGCAATTTCGTGGAGAGTGTCTGCAATGTGAGAGCTTCGATCATACGAGGAGAGAACTCTTTGAAATTCCTGGATAGCCAGCTTGTATTCTTTCTGTTTGAGATAAGACTCCCCAATATAAAATTGGGCTGAGCCTGCAAGGATGTGATCTGGGAATTTTTCCATAAAGTCAGAGAAGGAAAGAATAGCTTCAGGGTAGGTCTGACCTTGAAATAAAATCATAGACTTACGGTAGGACTCGACTGCGTCATCATGAATAAATCCAATTTCAGGATCATGAGGAAGTGGGGGTGTTATAATGGGGGTCCCAAGATCTGCGGCTGGGTGCGTAATGACCTCAGTAGGTGAGCTTTTTTGTTTAGTATTTGAAGCAAAATCAGGAAGAGGACGTGTCGCGTTTATTTTATCGTCGAGGCTGGCAAGCTTACTCTCTAGAGCTTGAACTCTATTGCTTAATTCGATTAATAGTTTCTGAGGGTCTTCGGTAGTTGAATGGCTTGAGTTTGGTTTATTAGACTTGAATTCTGCAGTAGAACAACTACAGACAATCGGAAAAAGTGTGATAAAAATAAGTTTTAAGTTTAAGAGAGAAGTTTTTTTAATATTCACTTTAATTATAGAATAAGGTGATTGCTGGAATTCAGCAAGTCCTCCCTACAGGTTGAGATGATTTGAGGTGTTTTTTTATGAGTCACATGCCCTTGTTTTCCATAAAGCGTGAAATTCGAGTCAGGAAAGAGGATTCTGCTTTTGTTTATTTCATTTTGGAGTCTTATGAAGGTATTACGAGCTACTCGACGCTTGAGTTTCAAAAAGGGGACCCTTATCGCGATCTAGAGTTAAGAATTCCACCTGATTTTTTAAACGAAGTAAATGACTTATTGAACCGTCTAGGAGATTTGATTTATGAAGAAGTTAAATCCGCCTGAAAATCTGAAAACCGAAGAGCTGAAAACATTCGGAATCCTACCCGTCGACATTGAAAAAATCTTGAATCGAGCCCTAAGAAATGGGGGTGCATTGGCTGAGCTTTTCTTTGAGGAAAGTGCATCTTCTCGCATTCTCTTTGAGGGGGGGCGAGTGGATCGGATCATGAATGGAACTGACCGGGGTGTGGGGCTCCGAATTATTTTTAATGGTAGATCGGTCTACGGTTATACCACTGATTTAACAGAAAAGGCATTGGTTGTCCTAGCCGAAACCCTTTCAGAGGCGGTTCAATTTAAAGAGGGAAAACGAGGGGTTTCTGGCCTGGAGTGGAGACGTGCAGAACAACCCTCCAAGGACATCCTCAATTATCGAATTAAAAGGTCCCCGCGAGCAGTGGGTCTCGCAGAAAAAATCGAGCTGGCTCGAAGAGCGGATCAAGGTGCAAGAGCTGAACTCCCCGGCGCAAGGCAAGTGACAGCCGTCGTCATGGATACGTTTCGAAAAATTCTTATTTTCAATAGTGATGGGCTGATTGCATCAGATGCAAAAACTTATTTACAAACCATGGTTCAAGTGGTGGGTGAGCAAGACGGCAGGATAGAAACTGCTTACGAAAGTGACGGTGGTTATACGGGCTTGGAGTTTTTTGACAAGGTCACGCCAGAATCGATCGGGGAGCAGGCAGCTCGCCGCGTGAAGATCCTTTTAACTGCCAAGCCAGCACCTGCTGGAACGATGCCTGTAGTCATTTCTTCCGAAGCAGGAGGAACGATGATTCACGAAGCGGTTGGGCATGGGCTAGAGGCCGACCTTGCCTGCAATGGATTGTCAGTTTATCAGGGTAAATTAGAACAACAGGTAGCCTCTCCTTTGATTACTGTTTTGGATGATGGGACTCTTCCAGAGAAGCGGGGGAGTTACAGTTTTGATGATGAAGGAACTGCGTCAAGAAAAACTGTTTTGATTGAAAATGGGAAATTGAGAAGCTACATGGTTGACCGATTATCAGCGATGAAGTTTGATTTGATGGCAACTGGAAATGGACGCCGTGAGTCATTTCGGCATAAGCCTATTGTTCGTATGACTAATACCTATATCGCACCCGGTCAGCATGATCCAAAGGCAATTTTAGAGAGCACTTCTTGGGGGGTTTTTGTAAAAGCAATGGGTGGAGGACAGGTGAATACGGTTACAGGAGATTTTGTTTTCGCTGTAACTGAAGGTTATTTAATTGAAAAGGGTAAGTTAGGATCTGCGATTCGAGGTGCAACTCTCGTAGGCAATGGTCCTAAAGTTCTTTCCATTGTGGATCGAGTGGGGAATGATCTTGGATTCGCCACGGGGACTTGTGGCAAAGATGGACAAGGAGCTCCTGTGACGGATGCTCAGCCCACTTTAAGGATTCCTGAGTTGACGGTGGGAGGGGAAGTTCCAGTGAGTGAATATTGGTAGGTGAATATTGCAAGGCTTCTGCGGTATAGTGGTGCGCGAGGATTTTACGCTGGCGTAACGGCTATGTATACTTATCAGTTCTGGTAATTGACATTGAAAGTGACTCTTCGTATGATCCTGTGATTATGGGTAGTTTTACTAAAGTTCCCACTCTTATCCCCCTTTTAGATTATCAAATGGAAGAAATTAAGAAGAACTTTCCACGAGATCTAGAGATTGTAGGGGCGCTTTTAATTGGAAGTTGTTCGTCTGGGACTGCCACCTATCGAAGCGATATTGATATTTTGGTAGTCTTGAAAGAAGGCCGTCTCACCTATGATCGGGTTAAGAATATTCGTGATCAGTTTGAAAGTCATTTCCAGGGAATAGGCAAAGAAGAACTTTTAAATAAGCCACTGCCTGTTGAAATTACGGTAGTCATGTCCAGTGTATTCTCTACAATTGAGCCTGCAATGAAGGGTGCTTTGAGTATCGCTCACATCCTTTATGATCCAGATAGGTGCTTATTGAAAAAAATAGGGGAGAATGCGGCTTGACTAATACAAAACTTATCCAGGATTATCGGTTGCGAGCGCGAGGACGAAGAAAAGCGATTCAAGCTTTAATGAATGAAAAACTTTATGCGGACGTCGTCCGAGAGTGCCAAGAGGCGTCTGAATTGGCATTAAAAAGTATTATTCGCGAAGCTGGGCATAATGTGCCCATGACTCACGAAGTTTCTTCTAAATTAGTGGAAATCAAGAAGGATCTTTCTGAAAAAATTCTTCCAGATCTGAAACGACTTTGCGAGATATCGAAAAATTTAAGAAGAGATCGCGAACTCGCTTTTTATGGAAGTGAAGATGTTACTCCAAGTGATTTTTATGAAGAGTCACATGCGATCACCGCGATTCAACAACTTGACGAAGTTCTAAAGGTTATCGATAAACTCGATACTCATTAGACCGGAAGTTCCGGTGAGCGAATATTGGAGTCAAAGTTAGAAATTCGGTCGCTTTTTAGCTTCTCTTAGCTTTATGACTCGTATGAGTCTTGCTCAATGGACTTGTTATGGTCATCTGGGCGATTTCATTTTTTTGTTTATTCCTCAGTATTCGATTTTTCGGTCATGATTTTTCTACATTGAGTCAGCTCATGGGTTCAGGACGTCAGCGAAGAGATCTTCAAAAGGTAGCCAATTCATTAAGGGAAATCGAAGAAACACTGATGGCGGGAATGGTTCCATCTGCTGATCGCTGGGAAATATTGAGAAGTTTACCGGAACCCTGGGGAACGCTGTCGCTGGAAAGCTTAAAGGCCCTGCGTGCGTGTGGAGGCTCTCTTTTACCTACCTTGAAACGTTTGCGACATTTATCAGAAGATCATGCCATGACTTTAGAAGATGCAAAGGCCAAGTCATCTCAAGCATTTGCACAAGCTTTGGCGTGTGCTCTCTTGGTACCAGTGTTGGGAGTGACGCTGTATCAGCTTCTGCCTGGAGTGGAGCAGAATCGATTGATCTGGCTCTTAGCATGTGGATTGGCATTAGCGCTTACTGCTATTGCAAGTATTTGGTTGATGCATCTAGCCGATGTTGCCCGATGGGGAGGGTTAGATGCAAAACATAGATCTTGGGTTCTGAGTTCTCAATGTGCCGGTGAGCGATTTCTTGCCTTAGTTCGTGCTGGAACACCTCCTGATTTGGCTTGGACAAAGGGATGTCAGCTTTTAAAACAGGAAGCTTTAGAGCTTTCAATGGCTTGGGGGTATTCCATATGGGAGGCTCCTAATGAAAATTTAAAAGGTGCAACGGAGCGTGTGATTGTTCATGCAGGCGCTGCGATAAAAAAAGCGGTGCAGATCAGTTTAATGGAGGGGCGTCCGTGCACTGAAAGAGTGGAGACCGCACTTTTGTCATTGAGGCAAGAAATTCGATCACAAGTAGATCGAGAGCTTGCTCTTCTTGCAACCCGTGCTTTGAAACCTTTATTCCTATTTGTAGCTCCTGCTTTATTGGGTCTTTTAATTTGTGGTTTATGGCTTGCGGCTTCAGAAAGTATGGGAGATGTCATCGGTGCCCTTTGAGCATTTTCTTTTGAAATGGACTTTATTAACAATCGTAATTGCTCTCCTTCTGGGCGGAGTTCCTTGGCAATTTCCCGCTGATGGAAGGTATTGGATTGAATCGCGTATTGCGGTTCCCTAAATTTTTTCTTTCTATTTTGGGCAGTCAGGTTAAAATTAATTTAATAATTATAAAAAATAATAATAAGCAGGGGGCGTTATGAAAATCTTTGGGCTACTTTCATGTCTAGTGTTTTTAACCACGTTTGCATTCGCTGATGAAAAAGATCATGGATTTAATGAACATAAACAGCAGATGCTTAAAGAAATGGGTTCGCAGATATCCGCTCTACAGACAGCTAAAAATTGTATAGCCGCGGCATCTGATCATGAAGCAATCAAGCGGTGTCATGAGGCACTTGAAGTGGCGCGGAAACAACATAAAGCAGAGGAGCTAAATGCGAGGATTCATCAGTTAGAAGAAGAAAAAGCAAAGCTCGACAAGTCTAATTAGAATCTAGAGTTTAACTCAAGCGTGGAGAGTAAGTGGCTGAAAATAATAAAAACTGTGCAAATACGAATTGTTGTTGTGTATGCCATAAAATGAATGGAATTCTCATCATCTTGATAGGGCTAACATTTCTCCTGGGTGCTTTTGAGGTTCTCAGTCAAAAAGTGATGAATATTACTTGGCCCATTCTTTTGATTTTGCTGGGACTAAAGAACTCAGTGGGACAAGGGAAATGTAAGTGTTGCGCCAATGCTTAAGTCAGCAATTTAAAAACTACTCTCTTAGTTTTTAATCAAAAGCTACAAAAAGTGAGTAGGGCAGGCTTGCTTCCTTCAATCTCTGTAGTTCTTATCCAATTGAGCAGGGTACCTACCCAAGGTTAAATCAACAAAGGTACATACGGGTTTTTAGTTCGAGATACGACTTCAAACGATGCTGTCCCCAGAGCAGTAAAAGTAGCTTCCAGTTTGCCAGATCGATAAACTAAGATTTTCATGTCAGAAAGTTTTGAATTTGCACAGTAAAGTAATGAACCATTTGTATCTTCAAATGTTAAACCAGCAAAATCCTTGTGCTCAGCTTTAGCGTAGCCCCGAAATGAAATATCACCTCGATCTGCTTGAAAACGCCACTCATTTAAAGTGTTTGAAGATTTAAGAAAAAGAAGATCTTTTAAAGTATTAAAAAAATAATTTTGACCTTGATAAAAGAAAAAGAAAGACGAAAGCAGGGGTGTAACGAGAGGCCCTATTTGAGTACGGGCACTTAAGCCTTCAAAAATGAATTGAGCCAGTTTTCCTTCTTCATTTGTAAAGAGATTACAATGTCCCCATATCCAAGAATGGCCACTTTTGGGTCCAAAGAGATGCCCCTTCATGCCAGGAGCTTCTTTCCAAGAGAGTGTCTCATCATTGATTTGGGTTGTTCCACTCATGAGAAGCTCTTCACAGTCTGTTACAATTGAGTTTTTGATGAGGCCGAATTTTGTTAAAGATTCTGGAACTATCCGAAAAGAACTTTCTCTTCCGGATGTGAGTGTCAGATCCCATTTTATGGAGTTTCCCTTGGATTGGATTACTCCTCGCGTAAAAGTTTCTGTAAGTTCACACTCGCCTATGCGAACTCCAGAGGCACCTGAGAGAGAAAACTCTCCGATGTCGTAAGTTTGTTTGAGGGCCATTTTCCTGATCTCGCGATGAGGAAGTTTCTGGAAAAAAATAGCCCAAGTCTCAGCAATTTTTTTAAAGCCATTTTTGCTAGAAAGTAGCGTAAAACGAAGCCAGAGTGCTCGCTGAGAAGAGGGGTCGTTGAATTTTAAATACCAAGCTTTTTGATATGCACCTTGGTTTTCTAAAGTAGTCACATGAATACCTTTAATTTAAGTTGATCTTCAATGATAGTACATTGAGTTTATTACAATGCTAGCACTTGCCGCATGAGAATAGTATCCCCTTCGCGACCTTCTACCTTCCAAAGCTCCGTAATTCGACGCATGGGGCCTTCTCTCTTGACTTGAGCAATCCATTGAATCCCTAAACTGAGGAGTTCCCGAATTCCTGAAAGAGGAATGGAGCCACCACTTGCAAGTAAGCACAGGAGCTCGAGTCTTCTGAGGGCATCCCTAGGTGAGTTCGCATGGAGTGTTGCAAGTGCTCCTTTATGTCCAGTATTGAGGGCTTGGAGAAGTTCGAGGACTTCAGATCCGCGGCATTCACCCAATACAATCCGGTCAGGACGCATTCTGAGGGTCTGCTTAAGAAGGGTGCGAATGGTGACCTCTCCATATCCATCAGCGTTTGGAGGACGACTGACAAGGCTTAAAAAATGGGGATGTCGTGGATTGAGTTCTGCCGTGTCTTCTAATCCAATAATTCGTTCTTGGGGAGGGACTTCTGCTAGAAGATCGCTCGCCAAGGTTGTTTTCCCACTTCCTGTAGCGCCTGAAATGATCACTGAATCTCCCTGGCGAACAGCCTTAGAAATTTGGGTCCAAAGAGGTGATGTCCATCTAGCACACTGCTGTTGAGAGTCTGGAGAGAGACTCAGAGGCTTTGGAAGCCGTCTTAAGGACACTAAAATGCCGTGCTGGGTTAAGGGAGGAAATGCAATATGAATTCGATGCCCAGAAGTTAAAATCGCATCTACAAAAGGGTATTTAGCGTCCCAAGTCTTTCCTATGAAAGAGAGTTCAGTCAGTACCCAATCTCGGAGTATTTCTTCGTTCCAATTGGATTGAGGTGGGATTTCAAGAGGTTCTAGACCATTGCCCCTATCGATAAAGGCAGATTGAGAACCATTGATGCAAAGATCGGTGACCTGAGGATCAAAGAGAACTGAGCTGAACCAGACGGGATTTTTTAACGGAGGGCATTCCATGGGTAGTCCTTAGATTCTCGAAGAAAGCGTTCTTCTTTGGAACTGAGCCAATCACGCGGAGGGGGTAATGGACCGCGAGGCATGAATGGAGAGACTTTCTCAAGAGGAGTAGATGGGGGAGCTGCATGAGGGTAGAGAATTGCAACCAGCTCAGAGCGTTCTGCCAAATAGTCTTCTGAGCCAAAAAGTAACCCTAATATTGGAATACCTCGAAGAAAGGGGAGTCCTCGAGCTTCTTCTCTCATTCCTTGTTGAAGCAGTCCAGAAAGGAGAAGGGGGGTCCCAAATTTTGCGTCTACTTGTGTTTTCATGCGATTTGCTTGTATTCCTGGAATTCTATCCTGAGAACTAGGGGCATCTAAATGGCTGACTTCTGTAAATATATCGAGACGTACTCGATCTCCAGCCGTGTGAGATACTTTGAGGCGGAGAGTTAATCCATAGTTTTTCCAGCTGACATTTGAATGATATCTATTCTGAGTTTGAATAGGGAGCTCTCCTCCTGCAAAAAGTTCGGCCTCTCCGGGTGCTCTTACGACCAGCTCGGGATTAGAGAGAATGCGCGCATTGCCGCTACTTTCTAGTTGTTGAAGAGTTAAATCCATTTGCACCATTTCGCGGATTTTTCCAGTCGTCACTTGAAATGCACCCTGTGTGCTACCTGGCCAAGAAATGCCTAAGCTATGGAATTGATTCTTTTTTAATTCTAATAAAAAAACTCGAAAATAAACCGTAGGTGCGTGATCTGGGAGAGATTCAATTTCAGTATGAGCTAAAGGAAAAATACCTTTGATTTGTCGCTCAATTGAGCTTTGCTCCGAAGGTCGATCGATGTTTCCCCGTACCCAGAGGTTGCATCCGATTCGTTCAACTCGAAGATTTTTAAAACTTCTAGAATGCTTGAGCCAGTCTTCTAATTTCATTTGTCCTTGATTTAAGAGTTCATTGGAAATGGAGGTCTCATCATGAACTTCTTTAGAAAAGAGTCGAGTGATAGCAGCCACTTGAGCGCTTTCTGATAAGGTGACCAGCTCCCCCCTTAGGATGACTCCCCTGCCGGAAAAGATCACTTCAACTTCATTGAGCTTTCCTAGCGCTCGTTCCAGTAAGATATTGATGTCATTATGTCCTGACTTTTCTACCCGAATCGTTCTGTGTTCGGTACTTCCATCCGTTTTCCAGATCCATAGATCTCCCATGCCTATCGATATTCCTTTGAGTAAAAGGCTTTCTTTTCGAGCATGCTTTGACTTTTCAAAGCGTTCGGTCAATGGGAGAATGCGGGCCACCTTATTTCCAAGAGAGTATTTCAGAAGGCCTTCTATTCGGAGAAGTCTTTGTTCTCCTAGACCTAACACAAGAGGGGGTTTTTCAAGGGCATGAGTAAAATCGCTGGCTTCAACTTGAGGAGTCGTCCAGGGATGAGCTAGAAATAGCGCTATCCACGCTGAATTCATTAATTTTAAAGTCATGGGCCCCGTTAAAGCAACCTATGGGCCAAACCCAGGATCTATTTTTAAGTAAACTGATGCTAAGTAATTGACAACACCCCCTCATAGAGGCTAAATCGTTATTTTACTTTTTGGAGGTTCGTATGCCCTCACGTATGATGAAAACTAAGACTGCTCGTAAAGTTCGACAAGCTCGCAAGGGAAAGGTTCGTAAACGTCGTGAACAGAATAAAGGCACGACGCCGAAATTTCCAATTCATCTTGAAACTTAATTAAATTCAAGTCAATTTATTCAGTTTAGAGAGGTTATTCTTCATGTCAAATCACTATTTATTTACCTCGGAATCAGTAACAGAAGGCCATCCTGATAAAATTGCAGATCAAATATCGGATGCAGTTTTGGATTCTTTATTAGGTCTAGATTCTAAGTCTCGTGTTGCTTGTGAGACTCTCGTTACGACTGGATTAATTGTAATTGCAGGAGAAGTGACTACAGAAGCACGTGTAGATTATGCAGATATTGCACGTCAGACTGTCAAGAAGATCGGTTACGACTCCTCTGAAAAAGGATTTGATTACAAGACCTGTGGCGTCTTGGTCTCTTTAGATCGTCAATCTCCTGATATTTCTCAAGGTGTGACGGCAGGCCAAGGGGTTCATAATCAAAAAGAACAAGGCGCAGGCGATCAAGGAATTATGTTTGGCTATGCTGTCCGTGAATCGGAACAGTTTATGCCCCTTTCTATCGATCTTTCCCATAAATTAGCATTACGCTTATCTCAGGTTCGAAAAGAAGGCGTTTTAAAATGGCTTCGACCTGATGGTAAAACACAGGTCACTGTTGAATACGAAAATGGTCATCCTAAAAGAATTGATGCAGTTGTCGTAAGTTCTCAGCACGATGAAGATGTTTCTTATAAGCAGATTCAAGAAGCGTTGATTGAAGAAGTTGTTAAGAAAACGGTTCCAAGTCACTTCCTAGATAATAAGACCCAATTTTATATTAATCCGACGGGACGTTTTGTTGTCGGAGGCCCTATGGGCGATTGTGGTCTAACGGGTCGAAAGATTATTGTGGACACTTACGGCGGTCACGGGGCTCACGGTGGTGGAGCTTTTTCAGGTAAAGACCCCTCAAAAGTAGATCGTTCTGCTTGTTATATGGGTCGTTATATAGCTAAAAATATTGTTGCGGCAGGACTAGCAGACCGATGCTTAGTTCAATTGGCGTATGCTATTGGGGTAGCGGAGCCAGTCAGCGTGATGGTGAATGCGTTTGGTACAGAAAAAATTGAATTAAAAAAACTGAATGCAGCTGTAAGAGAGGTCTTTTCTCTTCGTCCTGCAGGTATTATTGAATCTTTGAATCTTTTGCGACCTATCTACTCTAAAACAGCTGCTTATGGTCATTTTGGTAGAATGGATCCTGATTTTACTTGGGAAAAGATGGATCAGGTAGCCGCACTTCGTAGCTTGAAATAAAAGTAGATTCCTTTAAACTTATTTAAATGCACTTTATTTTTGTTGTAGTTCGACTTTATCCGTATTGGGCGGTGCCTTGTTCTGTTATTCTGCTAGAATTAGGCCTTTTCTTTAGGCGAAGAAATAATCCAGTTCAACACTGTTTTTGGTCTTCAGCTATTTTCCTTGTTCTTATATTCATTCTGTGGATTGGTTTTCGAGGTGATCTGAATTCGGATAGATGGATTCGTATTGCATTCGGTTATTAGTTTCCTTTTGACACTCCGGCAAAGTTTGCTTAGCCTATATTAAAGAGAACTACACGTCAGATAAGATTTAGAATTAAAACTCAGGGAAGGGTTAAGGGGAGGGGAGCATTGATGCTCGCGTTTCGGTCTCCATTAGTCGGTGAAAGTCTTGCAATTCAAAGTCTATTTAACACTATCGAGAAAGTTTCTCAGACAGATAGTACAGTTTTAATTACTGGGGAAAGTGGTACGGGCAAAGAGCTTGTTGCTCGAGCTATCCATGAAAACTCCTCTAAGGCTTTAAAACCTTTAGTAATTGTAAACTGTAGTGCGATTCCGTCTGATCTTCTTGAGGCAGAGCTCTTTGGTCATGTTAAAGGAGCATTTACTGGAGCAATCCAGAGTCGACAAGGACGGTTTGAGTTAGCTCATGGTGGCACTATTTTCTTGGATGAAGTAGGAGAATTACCCCTTCATCTTCAAGTTAAATTATTAAGAGTGTTACAGTTACGGCAATTTGAGCCTGTAGGTTCTTCTCGTACGATGGAAGTGGATGTTCGAATCATAGCAGCGACAAATCGAGATCTTGAGGAAGCCGTGCAAAAACGAGAATTTCGAGAAGATCTCTATTATCGTTTGAATGTGATTCCACTTAAGATTCCCGCCTTGAGGGATCGGAAGACCGATATCCCTCTTTTAGTTCATCACTTTGTGCAGCAATTTAATGAGATGACAGGATATTCGGTAGAGGCACCCTCAGGCCAAATTATGGAAGCTTTGCTGGCCTATGATTGGCCCGGAAATATACGAGAACTTGAAAATCTTATGGAGCGGTTAGTGATATTAAAGGGGCAAGGAACCGTAGACTTAGGGGATTTGCCTCATCGGATTTTTCAAAAATATGCAGATGCTCGC
This sequence comes from Oligoflexia bacterium, assembly GCA_963758495.1. GTDB lineage: Bacteria > Bdellovibrionota > UBA1018 > UBA1018 > UBA1018 > CAVWVI01. The sequence continues at coordinate 444,113 of CAVWVI010000003.1, read as the reverse complement.
CCTCAAGGTTTAGGGGCCCTCTCTGAGTGGGAGTTCCCTCGTATGGTCCTTCCTAATTCAGGAGTGGATTTAAAAGCGATCGTTGCAGCATTTGAAAATCATTTAGTCGACCAGGCTCTTGCGCGAACCAATGGAAATAAAAATCGTGCAAGTGGGCTTCTGAGTATGAATCGGACCACTCTAGTGGAAAAGCTGAGAAAGCGTGGGATGATTATTCCTATCAATGCTGGAGAAAAAGTCGAGGTTCATCCTGAACCTTTAGTAGTGGATGGACAACTGCCGATAATTGAGAGCTAAGGATGTACTTTTGGGGTCGGAAGAGGTTCTTCTGATCCCTTAATCGTTTGGCGAACCAAATTGCGTATAATTCTATTTCTATTGGCCCCGCCCATGAGTGCTCTCATTTCGTCGTAGAGGTTAGGGTCATTGACTAATGCACCGATGGTTCCCGTGCCATTATTGATCTTTTCAAATATCTGATTCAGATGAGAGAGCGTACTCTTAATTTGACTATGATCTAATTCTTCATTTAATTTTTCAGTGGCTTGTGAAAGATTTTTTGCAGCAAGAGTCATTCCTTTAAAGAAAACATCACTTCGATTATCAGTTTCGAAAGTTTTTAGAATTCCATCTAAAGTTGTAGCGATTCCATTTAAAGAGACCATGAGTTGATCGCCTTTGGTCAGAAATTGACTTAAATCTTTAGTGGGTCGATTAGGAATATCAGATTCGGGGGGGAGAATAGGTTGTTCCTGATTCCCTGCCTCTATGCTGATGTATTTATCTCCTAAGACCCCTTGGGTGGCAATTTCCACCCTTGAATCATTTCTGATCCACTCCTTGGCAGTGGAATCTACGTAGAATTCTACCTTGATATTCCTATTGGTTTTATCAAGTTCAATGTTTTCGACAGTACCTACAGGCACACCACCTAAAATGACTTTAGCTCCGGTAATCAAGCCATCTACCCGTAAGAAATGGGCTGTATATCGAAGTTTCTTGGAAAAAAAACTTTGAGTACCCCCTCCCAGTAGAAGAATAGCAAGCATGATTAATGTGAGCCCTATCGAGACAAAAATACCGACCTTGATCTCAGTCTTAGTTTGTTTGTTGTGCATACCTCTGATCCCTTTTCGGTTGTAAATAATCTTCTAAGTACTATTGACAAATGATTGAACTAATGGGTCTGTAGATTTTTTAATATTTTCCACTGTATCAATGACTCGGATCTTTCCCTCATAAAGAATAGCGATGCGATCCGCAATTTCAAAAGCACTGGGTATATCGTGAGTAACAAAAATTCCTGTAATTCCATTTTCTTTTAAAGTTTTTATATTATCAATGAGTCTCTTTGTATTCAGTGGGTCCAATCCTGCAGTGGGTTCATCAAATAGAATAACTTGAGGTTTTAAGATAATGGCTCGGGCAAGCCCAGCTCGTTTTTGCATCCCTCCCGAGAGTTCATTGGGATAAAGTGAATTACTCTCGGGTAAATCGATTAGTTTTAACATGGCTTCGACTTTTTTATGAATTTCATCACTATTGAGATCAGTATGTTCGAGGAGGGGGTAGGATAGATTTTCTTCGACAGTGAGAGAATCAAAGAGTGCGCCATTTTGAAAAACGTACCCAATTTTCGTTCGAATTTTAACGAGATCACGTTCATCCTGACCAATAATATTTTTTCCTTCAAAAATAATTTCACCCCTGTCGGGGCACTCGAGTCCAATGATAGATCTTAAAATTACGCTCTTACCCGTTCCAGAGCCCCCAAAGAGGCCCAAAATCTCACCTTTTAAGAGCTGGAAGGATACCCCATTATGTACGACTTTACTGCCGAAGGATTTAAAGACATTACGAACATCCAGTGCAATTTTATTTTGATGGTTTTCCATGATCTTTTATTATTTTTAGCTCCTTGGATAAACTGTTAAAATGAAGAGTTTAGTGAGGAAAAAGTCACTGATCATGATGAAAATACTAGAGGCAACCACGACCCACGTTGTAGAATTGCCAACTCCCTGCGTTCCTCCTTCTGTATTCAATCCTTTCCAGCAAGCAGAGACAGCTATAAAAAACGCAAAGACAACGGTTTTAGCCATACCTGTAAAAAGATCATACATCCGCAAAGTCTCGATCGCTTTAGAAAAAAAATACTCTTTATTAATACCCAGTTCAGTTGAGCAGACAATCATCGCGCCCAAAAGACCGATATAATCAGCAAATAAGGTAAGAATAGGAAGGGAGATCAAACTAGCAACTAACCGGGGAATGACAATTCGCTTAATTGGACTTGTTCCTAAGGCGCGGATTGCATCGATTTGTTGAGTGACCTTCATGGAGCCTACTTCAGAGGCAATGCCTGATCCAATTCTACCTGCAACCAAGAGACTTGTGAAAACGGGTCCCATTTCTCGTAAAATGGCTAAAGTAACGACTTTAGGAACATATAATTTCCCCCCAAACTTTGCTACTCCATAACCAAATTGAAGGGCCATAACTGAGCCGGTCGCTAAGGCAGTGACGGCTACCAGCAAAATTGATTGAACTCCAATTGCAAAGATTTGTTCAAGAATGAGCTTGAAATAAAAAGGAGGGTAAAGGCATTCTTTTACGATCTGAACACAGAGCAATCCATATCCCCCTAAAAACTGAAGCATGTCTAGGATACGTCGTCCAATTTGACTCGCTAATGACAAAGGAGCAGTATGAAGTTCCTCTGATAATTCCTTCAAGTAAATATCATTCATGGTTTTTATCCCCCTCTCGGTTTGATACTTTATTTGAGTCGAAGGGAATCAGCGAAGTGATTAAAGTCTGATTCATTTTCCTCAAAGTGCTCAGGCCGTGTGACATACATGAGGTCATAAATGCAATGAGAGTATTGAAGTACGATGGTTCGGAGCGTCATTTCTTCATGATTCATTTTTCCCTTTATAGTCGTTTGCAAAGCCTTTGTATTTTGGAGAGTCAAAGATTTTTCGACCTGGGATGTAATATCAGAGATTCCAAGGAGCAATTCTCTAGAGAGTTCTCTTAAGCTTTGTCGTTCTTCTTTTTTTTCGCTAGTTCTACATGTTGAATTCATCGAAATAATCGAAGCGGTTTTTTGAGATTGAAATAGAACATCTGATACTCCATTCCCCGAACTATTGCCGTCGACGTTTACCGTATCATTTATGCTTTTAGGATCAAGCTTTAACCAGTCTGGATTTGTTTTGGAAAGGTCCGCTATTCTATAGGTTGTCGATTTCTCGTCTTCACTCCGGATATTTCCAAAAAGTAAACTGCAGCCAGTCTGGAACAAAAGTATAAATATAAGGAGAGAAATAAAATATTTTTTCATTTTTATGTCCTTTAAGCTTACCAGGCTTTAAGCCATTACGATTCATTCAAAAATCACTACTGACTGGAATTTTTTACTAAACTGTCAAAGTTTCGCCGTAAACTGTAGTCTTTTCTGACGATAGGTCAAAAAAACAGGCATCTATTTTTCCCATCTGCTAAATCAACTCGGTCAAGGATTACCTAGTAGCTTCATAAGATTACTCAGCTCCTGAACCCTAGAGAGATTGATTAAAAAACTTGGCATCTTGCTTGCTTGGTATCTTGCTTATTTGAATAACCTATTTGAATAACCTAATTGAATAAGAAGACAAGAGGAGAGCAGGAAGCTCTAATGAAAAATTCACACTGGATCGTGGCCTTGATCTTATTTCATATTTGCTCATGGGCAAAGGCAGGCGATGCTGTTGAGCTTCTCACTTTCAGCACTCATAGTCGGATTATTCTTCATATGAGTGAAAGAGTGCCTGTTAAATGGAAAAATGAGAACCAAGGATTTGAGGTTTTGCTAAAAGGGGCGAGTCTCGTGGATTTAGGCGCGCCTCTTGGGGAGGAGCAAACCTGGAAGCAGCAACTCGAGAAGTTAAATGATATTCGTACGGGATCATTGGTATTGGATGAGCTGCCAGAAGGCGTGAGGCTAAAAGGAAAGTGGAAATTTCCAATTGGCAAACTAGCATTGGCTAATCCGACAATGGAATTTTTTGATTATTATGAGAAAAATCCTCCACGTTATGTCGTTGATTTTTGGCTTAAAGAAGGTCCGACTCTTTTAGAAGTGAAAGCATCCAAGCATCGAGCCCAACTTTCATTCATGGCGAAAAAAAATGAAGAAGAAAGGAAAAAAAAATTCAACCGGAAGTTGATAGCTGAAAATAAAAAAAAAGAAGAAGCCAATCTGAGTCGATTTTGTAAGCAACCTTTAAAAGAAAATACAGATGTTTTCCTAGGTTTTAATCCTGTACATCAAAAAGTAGATTTTCATCGCTGGTTTTCAGTAATAACCCCGGATGCAGATTTTTCTTACTACAAAGCGAAAAAGAAGACCAAAGAAGCTCAATATGTACGCTTAGCAATTGATCTCTATGGACAAGGTAAAATTGGATTAGCTATTCGGACATTAGACTTTTTTGATTCGGAATATCCTCGATCCGAATTTAGATTGGAAATGAATTTTCTTAGAGCAAATTCCTTAATTAAATTAGGATTTAGCAGTGAAGGTGAAGCAATTTTAAGGAAATTAATGACAGATGCGCCTAGCTCCTCTGTCGCTTTACATTCAAGTATGTATCTAGGAGCAAAACTTCTTGATCAGAATTCATACTTGGCCGCATTGGAAAACTATCTTTGGTTGGCTCATCATTATTCTCATTACAAACTTGCTTGGGTGTTTCATCTTGGAGCGGCTGAGTCCCTCTACTCCCTGAGTCAAGTTGACAGAGCGGCTTTAGAATATCGGTGGGTTATGGATAATGCTCCTCAAACATCAGATAAAGCTGAGGCAGCGTTTCGTTTAGGTGATCTTTATCTTCTTAGGTTTCAGTATGCACAAGCCTTAGGTGCATATTTTCAAGGAATTAACTATTTTAAGAGTGAAGCTAAAAAGTATCCGTCTTTTTATATAAATAGAGCTGAATCACTTTATCAATTAGGACAATACGACAGAGCGCAAGAAAGTTTTAAGGAGTTTCTAGAGATTTTTCCAAACCATCCAGAAGGATGGAGGGCGACATTCCGATTAGGTGAAATAGAAGGTCGAAATCTAAATACGTTCAATCACTCCTCGAGAGAATGGTTCTACACCACAATCAATCGCTATCCTTTCAGTCCAGGTGCAACATTAGCGAGACTTCGACTCATTCCCTGTGAAGATCATGGAGGGTTCACTGTGGATTCGTTGGAAAGATTCTTCTCTCAAGAAGCTAAAAACTTCAATGGGTCAGAAGAGGTGGTTCTTAAAAACTATCAAGATTTTCGTGCTCTAGCTCACGTTCAGGGGCTTATTACATTAGGTACCTTGGAACAGGCTACAAATGGAGCCATTCAAGAGCTTGAAAATGTAAAGCTCCCCTATGTAAAGAACACTCTTGTTACATTTTCAAATAATTTTTTAGGAAGAGAAATTTCAGAGCTTTTGGCACAGGGGAAAAAATATGAAGCGCTTAAAATCTATGGAGACAAAGCGCACTTGATTTCAGGCTTAGAAAATACTTCAGATCATGAATATTTATTGAAACTGTCTCAAGCAGCCTTAGATCTAGGGATGTCAAAATTTGGCGATGAATTATTTAAAAAATATCAACAATCCTCTCACATGCAGGCTAAAACGGATCTCGCTGAGCCAACTGAAGATTTAGAGATAGAACTTAAAAATTCAGAGGAAAACTTCGTTCAAGCAAAAGCTCTTTGGATCGATTTTCAATTCTCAAAAAAAGAAGCGAATAACGAAAAAATTCGAAGCTTACTGGCAATGGTAAAAGATGAATCTGAATACTCTTATCAAAAAGAGCTGATTCTAGGTATAATGGACGAAAAAGAAGAAAATCTTAAGTCGGCGATCGAACATGTGAGCCGGGCTCAACTCATTAAAAACCAACCCCGGCTGGATGCTTGGATAGTTCGACTTGAATCAAAAATCGGTGATATTGATGTTGCATTAAATATTAATCAACATTTAGAGCAACAATTAGATTCAAAAAATAAAATTGAAGGAAAACAAGTCGATAAAGATTCCGAAAAAAACTTCAAAAACAAGCAGCTTTCCTCTACCTCAGAGATACAAGTAGAGGATTTACTAGGCGTGCCCGCAACCCCCACGTTTAATGAGGTGCTATTACAGCAAGCGGAATTTTTTGAAAAACTAAAGCGTTGGGGTGATGCTGCATTAGTCTACTCGAAAGCATTAGAGAAGGGCTTAGGCGGAGATCAAGTCCGTTACCAATATGCAATTACTTTAAGAAAATCAAATGATCCTTCTCAAAGACTTAAGGGACAGGAAGCTCTCGAAAAGTTGGCGAGTAGTCAGGTAAAAAATGGAACTGACGATTTCTGGATAAGGCTAGCACAGGAATCGCTAGCTAATAGTAAAAGTGAAGACCTTGTAACTAAAAATGCCAAGGAGGGCAAAAATGAGTGAAATTCTAACTACAGACCTAAGAATGCGTGAAGTCATCCAGCTAGCAAAAACGGTGGCTCAGAGTAAGGCTACCATTTTGATTCAAGGTGAAAGCGGTACGGGCAAGGAATTAGTAGCAAACTTAGTTCATCAGAATAGTAATCGGGCGGGCAAGCCATATGTTGCAATTAATTGCGCTGCTATCCCAGAAAACTTATTGGAATCTGAGCTTTTTGGCTATGAAAGAGGAGCTTTCACTGGAGCGGTAGGTACCAAGGCCGGGAAATTTGAAATGGCTATGGGGGGTACCTTACTTTTAGATGAAATTTCTGAGATGGAAGTTCGCCTACAAGCAAAACTTCTAAGAGCGATTCAAGAAGGTGAAGTAGATCGCATTGGCGGTCGTAGACCTATTTCTGTAGATGTGCGAATCGTCGCCACGACTAATCGAAATCTTACAGATTGTATTAAACAAGGGACATTTCGAGAAGATCTATTTTATCGTCTAAATGTTGTCAATTTGACCCTGCCGGCACTTCGAGAAAGAATCGGTGATGTGAAAGTCCTGAGTCTACATTTTCTGAAAGAATATGCAGAAAAAAATAAGAAACAAGTCCTGGGGTTTTCACCTGAGGCACTCACTTTACTTGAGTCACATAATTGGCCCGGTAATATTCGTGAATTGGAAAATGTAATTGAAAGAGCAGTGATTACAACGCAAGGAAATAAAGTTTACGATCGAGATATTTATATAGAACGTCGCCAGCTCTCAAACCACCTTTCATCTCAGCTTTTTGGGAAGGCATCTCTCGCTACGGATATTAATTGGATGCCAGGGCGTACTCTGGATGATATTGAAAAGAACGTCATATTAGAAGCACTTCAGTATCATCATGGAAATAGAACACACACGGCTCGTGCCCTAGGGATCTCTATTCGTACCTTAAGGAATAAACTAGCAGACTATCGTCGTCTTGGGATTCAAGTTTAATCACTATAAGGAGTCCTGTTGCGCCGGGAATCCAAATCTTTACGGCGTAACAGGATTCCTTATAGTACTTGTCAACAGCCTTAAAGGAGCTGTTTACGATTACGTAAGATTGGATACTAGGCAAAACTGGCGTGAGATGGATTATTTTTCCGGATTTATTTTGCCTAGTGAAAGAGATTATTTTCAGAATAGGCTTAAATTTCAGTTCTTTCTTGATCGGTTTTTTAGGCACAATACTTGAATTCTATTTGATGAAGGAAAATTATGGGAGATGGTGGGTTTGATCCAGTCATAGGTGCGCTGAACACATCTTTGAATCTGAGACTTGCGAATCAAAATGTGATCAGCTCCAATATAGCTAATGCAGATACTCCAGGATACAAATCAAAAGTTATGGAGTTTGAGTCTGCATTACGAGACGCATTGGGCGTTGGAGATCAGATTCCAACAGCAGAAACAAATCCAAATCACATTGTTCACCGGTCTACAGACCCGGTAACACCAGAGATCTATGATGATCCGAATGGAATTGAATCGTTAGATGGAAATACTGTTGATCGATCAGCAGAAATGGCGAAACTTGCAGAAAATCAAATCCTTTATGATGCTTCAACTGAAATGCTAAAAAGAAAATTAGGGATGTTGAGATATGCGGTTACAGAAGGTGGAGGAAATCGTTAATGGACTTTTTTTCATCGATGAGAGTAAGTGCTTCAGGATTAGATGCTCAAACAAAAAGAATGAATACGATTTCGAGCAATATTGCTAATGCTGAAACGACTCGCGGAGTAGGTCCTGGAAATGGTCCTTATCGAAAAAAGGACCCCATATTTGCAGCCCAAACAGATCGAGAGAATTTTGGAGAGATTTTACAAAGTGCACTGGATGAGAACGTTCAGGGTGTTCAGGTTGTGGATATTGCAGAAGACGTAAAGGCTCCGAGAATGGTCTATAATCCCCACCATCCGGATGCAAATTCTGAGGGATATGTGGCAATGCCTAATGTAAATCCTGTAGAAGAAATGGCTAATATGATTAGTGCTCAGCGATCCTATGAGGCTAATGTAACTGCAATGGGCGCAGCAAAGTCGATGGCTCAAAAAGCATTGGAAATTGGGCGTTAATTAGGAAGATAAATGACTGATTTAACTGTATCTAATTTAAATAAAATTGTTCAATCAGGAAACGTCGAGCAACTTTTGAGTGGATCGATGGAAGCCGTTCCGGCTGAAAATCGAGTCATGAGTGAGATGCAAAATCAGGGTATGTCTTCGGCAGGCGCGGCCGAGGCAGGTAAAAATTTTTCTGACATTTTACGAGACTCTGTTGATAAAGCGAATTTATACCAGAAGCAGGCAGATACAGCTGTTTCTGAACTCGTCGCGGGAAGGAATAAAAACATTCATGAAACTATGCTCACAATAGAGCGAGCTGATACCTCGTTAAAACTAATGATGCAAGTAAGAAATAAAATTTTAGATGCATACAAAGAAATAATGCGTATGCAGATCTAGTTATTAAAAATGTAAATTAGAGATTTGGTGACATAGTGGGAAATTACGTAAATAAAGTATATGCGCAAATAGTTGAATTCCTTAATTCTCTTAGTGTTGGGAAAAAAATAGCATTAGTATTGGTCAGTTCAACAATCATTTTAGGCTTGGTAGCCTTGTTTTTTTGGGCGGGAAATACAAGTTATGTTATTTTGATGTCTAATTTAAGTGGAGAGGATTCCAGTAATATTATTCGTCTTTTAAGAGAAAAACATATTCCATTTAAAATTGATGTAACCGGTAAAAACATCTCTATCCCCCAAGAAAACCTTTACGACTTAAGACTAGAGTTATCCACTATGGGGCTACCGCAGTCGGGGGTAATCGGTTACGAACTCTTTGATAAGCAATCTTTAGGTACGACGAGCTTTGTTCAAAAATTAAATCAGAAGCGAGCCCTAGAGGGCGAGTTAATAAGAACTATAAATACTATTAAAGGAGTAAAGCGCTCCAGAGTTCATCTGGCTCTTCCTCAAAAAACAACATTTGTTGAAGATCAGAAAAAATCTACTGCTTCAGTAGTAATCGATCTCGATCCAGGTATCTCTCTTTCGGATAAGCAGGTTTTTGGAATTGGTAATTTGGTAGCAAGGGCAGTCGAGGGTCTTGAGGTCACAGACGTTGTCATCATGGACTCCAATGGTAAAACTCTTTCTAAAAATCCTACTGATCCACTTTCTGCGGCGACCGCGGGACAGCTTGATTTTCAAGAAAAGGTAGAATCGGATTTAGAAAAGAGAATTGAAAATATGCTCTCCCATATTGTGGGAGACGGGCATGTAGTAGCGAAAGTTTCTGCTGAACTGGACTTTTCCCAAATCAATGAGACTCAGACAGTCTACGATTCCGATGGTACTGCTATTCGATCTGTAGAAAAGCATAATGATTCGATGAATGGCACTCGTCCTGGACCCTATGGAGTATCTGGGAATACTTCGAATACTCCAGGACAACCACCGGCTGCTAACGGGGAAGTCAAAACAGAGACTTCTAAAAATAACGAAGTTACAAACTATGAGGTTCCACAAACAGTTCGGAAGATGACGAGGGCTTTAGGTTCAATTAAGCGACTTTCCGTGGCAATTGTTATAGATGGAAAGACGAATAAGACTGTGAGTAAAGACGGCCAAGTGACTACAAAAGTAGAGAGTTGGCCGCCGGAAAGATTACAGGAATTTTTAGTAATAGCTTCTGAAGCAGTAGGATTAGATAAAAAACGTGGAGATTCTATTGAAATAAAGAATATGGAATTCACACGTGAAGACTTTGATGAAGCGCAACGGGTGATTGCGGACCATGATCGTAATAGTTATATTCAAAACTTGGTGGTGTACGGCGTAATTGGCTTGGCAATTATGCTCTTTTTCTTCCTTGTCGTGAGGCCGTTCATGAAGTGGATAACGGAAAATACAACCGATAGTGTTGATACTTTCCTACCTCAAACCATCGAGGAGTTAGAAACCATTCAAAAGAATACTAACATTCCAAATTTAGATGATGTGATACCCGTGCTTCCTGAAAGTATGGATCCAGTTAAAGTTGAAGGAGAAATGATTAAAGAAAAAATCATTACTTTAGTGGACGCAAACCCCCATAAGGCAGCCCTTATTTTGAAGGACTGGTTACATGGAGAGACGAAAAAACGAAATCAAGAAGAGGCGGCGAAGGGTCGCGATAAAGCCGCGACAGCGTAGGATAATCTAAAATCTGAGAGGACAGGCGTTAAAATGTCATTTGATAGTTTCGAGGAAATGAACGGACTTGAAAAATCAGCCCTTCTTTTAAACGTGCTTGGAAATCAAGTTACTTCGCAAATATTTCAAAAAATGAAAGATAACGATGTTAAGAGACTTGTGAGTGCAATGGGTCAAGTTACAAAAATTCCAATTCCTTCAGTCAAGTTGGTACTTGAAGCATTTTATACTGAAATAGCTGAAGAAGATAATTTGATTTTTGGACATGCACAGGGAAGGGATTTCGTTCTTTCGACATTAGGAGAAGAAAGAGCGAAAACGGTTCTTGGGCAGCTCTCTGTTTTGGAAGGAAGTCGAACTTTAGAGGCTCTAGAACTTGTAGACCCACGAACTCTTGCTAATTTCTTGGTAAACGAACACCCTCAAACGGTAGCGCTCATATTAGCTCACCTTGAGCCGTCTAAAAAGTGCGAAGTATTAAAACGGTTGCCGGAATCGATTCAAACAGAAGTCGTTTTACGTATCGCAAATCTTGACTTTATTTCTCCTAATCTGATTGCACAAGTAGACGAGGTACTCAAGCAGGAGCTTGCTACTTTGGGTTCGATAGACACTCAGCAATTGGGAGGCGTACAGCCCATCGCGGAAATGCTCAATATTATGGACAAGTCCAGCGAGCAAAATATTATGGCAAGGGTCGAAGAGAAAGATCCTCAATTGGCAGAGGAAATTAGAAAACTTATGTTCGTGTTCGAGGACATCAGTTTTATTGATGACCGCGGAATGCAATTGCTACTTAAAGACGTATCTAATGATAAACTAGTAGTAGCATTAAAGACAGCTCCAGAGGAAATTCGTGATAAAATATTTAAGAATATCTCTAAAAGAGCGGCTGAGCTCTTGAAAGAGGATCTGGAAGCAATGGGACCAGTTCGACTTTCAGATGTTGAAACTGCACAGCAAGAAATTGTTAATGTCGCAAAACGACTTGAAGCGGAAGGTAAGATTATTATTAATCGAGGGGGAGATGCGGATGCCTTGGTTTAGAATAATTTGGAGTAAGGCAAGTTAAACTATGTCTGAATTTAAATTAGGAAAATTCAAAATTATTCATGAAGCTTCTGAAAACTCAGACTACAAGGTTGTTAATTTCGAAAATATTCAAAAGCCAGTCATTAAGGAATTTGAGTTGAATGCCTTCAATAAAAGTAATGAAAAAGAGTATAAAACTGTTAAAGAAAAATATGGACCGTTAGCTTCTACTGATCATGAAAGACGAAATCGACCACAAAAAGATCGTCGTTTTAGTTTAAATCCACTTCTTCGTGACCCCTTGTCGATTGAAGCTGAAGAAATGCGAGCTATGGATGAAAGAGTTCGTGCGAGGGTAGAGGAAATTGCTCAAGAAGTAAAGTCAGAAGCGGATTTGCTTGGATATCAAGAGGGATTGAAAAAAGGATATCAGGAGGCATTTGATAAGTTTAATAAGGAGGCTACTGCAAATTTAGAGCAATTTAATCGTATGGTCGCTGAGGCAGAATCTGCGAAATTAGAAATATTTAGAGCGAATGAACGATTTTTGATGGAGATTATTTTCAAAATTGGGCGCACGATTACTCTCAAAGAGTTATCCACAGATAGTGGATATGTGCTTCGATTAGCGACAGAACTTATTGGAAAAATTGGAGTTCGGGATCATGTAACCCTATTGATTCATCCAGACGATATCCATACTATAGAGTTATTAAAAGAGGGTTTATCAAAAGCTTACGACAATTTAACTAATTTAAAAATCGTACCATCCCCTCAAGTAAGAAGAGGAGGATGCAAAGTTGAAACTCATTGGAATGTAATTGATGCGAGCATAGATACTCAGATTGAGGCAATTTATGATGCCTTAGTCGGGACGAAAACTTTAGGTGAATCTTGAATTGGAAAATAGATGAGATGCTCTATGGGGAGCGGTTAGCTCAATCACTCAGATATACTGAAGCTGGAAAAATTACCAAATCAATGGGACTTATTTTTGAAGCTCACTTACCGGGTGCAGGCATTGGTAGCATTTGTAGGATATTAACCTCGGGTGATTCATCCAGTGGCCAGGGAGTAGAAGCAGAAGTGGTCGGCTTTAAAGAGGAGCGTGTGCTTCTCATGCCGTATGAGGAGGTACCTGGAATTAATAAAGATAGTTTGGTTATTTTGAAACGAAAATCAGCTATGGTAGGAGTAGGAACTTGGTTACTTGGAAGAGTCATTGATGCTCGAGGAGTTCCTTTGGATGGATTCGGATTCAAGGAGCTTGATCATTATAATTTTGAAGAGCGAAGCCTTTATTATAAACCGGCTCATCCTCTAGACCGCCAAATGATTGAGAAGCCTCTTGATCTGGGGGTTCGAGCTATTAATGGTTTTTTAACTTGTGGTAAAGGACAACGTTTAGGTATTTTAGCTGGTTCTGGTGTAGGAAAGTCAGTGCTTTTGGGGATGATGGCCAAACATACCTCGGCCGATATTAATGTCATTGCTTTAATAGGCGAACGGGGCCGTGAGGTTCGTGAATTTATTGAAAATGAATTAGGCCCAGAAGGGATGAAAAAATCTATAGTAGTTGTTTCTACTTCAGATAAGTCTCCTCTATTGAGAATGCGGGGTGCATTTCTTGCGACGACAATTGCAGAGTATTTTCGAGATAAGGGAAAAGATGTTCTTTTACTGATGGATTCCGTTACGCGATTTTGCATGGCTCAAAGAGAAATAGGCCTTTCAATGGGAGAGCCTCCTGCATCTAAAGGGTATACGCCGAGTGTATTTTCAATGATCCCAAAACTATTGGAACGTGCCGGAATGTCGCCTGCTCGTGGCAGCATTACTGGATTATATTCTGTTCTTGTTGAAGGGGATGATTTAGATGATCCTATCGCGGATGCTACTCGCTCCGTTCTCGATGGTCATATTGTTCTGAGTCGAAAAATTGCCCAGAAGAATCATTTTCCTGCAATCGATATATTACAAAGTACAAGTCGCGTGATGCGTGCCGTTATTACGCCCGAACATCAAGCTTGGGCAAGTCAGATTCGAGAGTGGATCGCAATTTATAATCAAGTAGAAGATTTAATCAATATAGGGGCATATGTACGTGGAAGTAATCCAAAAATAGATCAGGCCGTAGGAGTAAATGATAGAATTACAGCCTTCTTAAGGCAAGGATTCAATGAACAGTCAAATATGGCTGTTACTTTAGAAGCGATGCACTCCATTGTTCGTCATGGTGAAGCCATCCTTGCGACTCACCCGCAACTTTCCGGTGCTTCGATAAATCAAGCACAAGCATCCCAAAAAGTTAGGTTTTAGGGGAGCGGTTACAGCCCTAAAGGAACTACTTACGGCATAATTTGCCCCTAGCGGGAAAAACATTCAGTCTTTTAATTTTAAATTAATAGTTAGAAAATATAAAAAGAATGAAGAAGTTTAAATTTAAACTTGCTACTGTACTTGATGCGAGAAAGAACAAAGAAAATGAATCGCTGCGGAATCTTGCGAGCAAGCAAGAAATTTATCAAGCCGAACTCAAGCGTAAAGAATATCTTGTTACGGAGTATCGAAGTGCTCTTGAAAGACGTGAACAGTTAGCAAATGCTCCAGTGAAGATATCAGCATTTCTTGCAGAACAAGACTATATTAGTGGTACTAAGCAGTGGATACTTCAAGCTGATCACGCCATCCTTAGGGCAAATCGTAGCGTAGAAAAGGCACTGAAAGCGTATTTGTTTGCAAAAAGACAGACTCGAATGATTGAAATTATTTATGATCATGCGTATCAAGATTATAAAAAGCAACTGATTAAGCAAGAAAACAATGAACTCGATGATCTTATGATTATGCGCCATAGGTTAAAAGAGGAAATCTTGTGAAACGACAGTTGATGGAAAAAATATTGTTATCAGTATTTTTAGGAATATTAGGCACTCGCATTCTTACCGTACTTGCAGGGGAGGATGAATCTAATGCGCCAATAAAAAGCACGGTAAAAAATAGTGGATGTATGGTGGATCAGGCGATTCTTGAAGATCTTTCAAAAGTTCGAGACTCAAATGAGGTCAAGCGGAAAGAGTTAGTGACAAAGGCATCCGAACTAAAGGCAAGAGAGGATGCTTTAGCTGAGGAGTTTAAAAAATTAAAAGTGCTTCGTGAAGATATTGCCAAATCATATGAAGCTAAAACTAAAGAAAACGAAGAGAAAATCTTAAAGTTAGTAGAGACTTTTCTTACAATGAGTCCAAAAGCTGCAGCTAAAGTGCTGAGCACGCTGGATGATGATTTGGCAGTTGCTACATTGTCTCAAATGGATACCGCGCGTTTAGCCAAGATCATGAATTTAATGGACTCAGTACGATCGACAAAACTTTCAGAGCTTATGGCAGGGGTAGTTCATGCCAAAAGATCTCTCTCATCTGAGAGAAAGGCGACCATGTCGCGTGACATGGATGGGTATGAAAATTCAATAACGAAAGGAGGTGATAAAAATGAACGAAGTCACGAACAACGTAATGTCAGTGGACCGCAACCGTCTTCGGGATGACAAGCTGGTTCAGTTGCAGAAAAATTCGAAAAAGCGGACTGATTCTGATTCCGATTTTCAATCGGAATTGACTCAACTGAATGCAGCAACTCAAATACTTGGAACTCAGAATTTTCCTGGTCAGTTAGGGCAAGTAGTACAACCCGAACAGATCAAAGGAGATAAGGTAATTGAGGGAGACAAGGCTCAAAAAGGTAAGGATGCCTTTATGAGAGAGAATCCTGTTTTAAGTGAGAAGTTGAAAAACTTAGACACTTTGAAGCAGGGTGAGGTCGGATTAAAACAAACGGATAAAGCCGAAGGTCAATCTAAAGTTGATTTTAATCCGGATCAATCTGTTACCGCATTTGCTGGACTCAAGCCATTGGATAAAGGAAGTGTTTCGAACCTTATATCCAAGGCATCGCAGACTCCTTCTGCTTTGATGGGTAATCACTTATCGAAGCTTAGAGGGATAAATCCGCGAGATTTGGGGGGTGAGGCGGAGCAGGGAAGTTGGGTTGAAGAATTCAATCAAACAGATCAATTGAATCCGGGGCAATTAGAGTCAGTTGAACGAGGTCACGGGCAGAAATTACTTCAATTATCGCAAGATCAGCGTTTCCCAGGTGTTCAGTCGATTGAGAGTACGCCAGGGCAATATTTACAATCTGGTTCGATAATTGGAGAAGCGGCCGTAATTCAGCGGCTACCTGAGGCGAATCTAAAAGGATCACAGAAGTCAATAGATTCGCACTTGTCTGCGAACTTATCCGGTGGTGAATTTTTGAATACATTGAATTTAGTTCGAAGTGGTGTAAATACTTTGAATAAATCGGATTCAGAAAATCCTCAGTCGGAAGGTAAGCAGGAGTGGATTGGAGAAATGGGTAATACTCGGTCGAAAGGTAAGAAATTACCATTCGGAGAGGAATTACAAATTACTTCAAAACCGGATCAATCGCATTTTGCTTCCGTACAGTTAAATGCGCTGAATTCTTCTACAGCTAAACCAGCTTTAGAGATTTCAGGTCAAGTCATCCCTGGAGCGATGTCTAAGAGTCGGCTAGCAACAGACTCACTGATGAATATCAGTACAGGAATTCGTAATCTCTCTTCTCAAGGAGGAGGAGAAATGCGAATTCGGTTGAAGCCGGGTAACTTAGGGGAACTGAATGTGCGCGTGATTACTGACGGTAGTCTCGTCAGTCTTCAAATTCAAGCATCAGATGCTAAGGCTAAAAAAGTCATTGAGGAAAGTATCAGCCATCTCAAAGACAGTCTTTCAGCTCAAAAGCTAAGCTTGAATAGCGTGGATTTAACAGTTGCTGGATCTATAGGGAGTTCCAATAATGGCGAGTTGAGTCAAGATTTTAGTCAGTCACAGGGGCATTCTGCATTTCAAGAGTCCCTTGGACAAAATGGGAATCAAAGTCATCAACAAGGACAATCAGGACAATGGTTTGGATCTGAATCGGATCTTTCATTCCAAAATGGGGGAGGAAAAAGCCAATTTAGAACACCCATGATTGAGCCCTTGAGGGTAGCTGCTGATTCAAGGCAATCTATGATTCAAGGTCGAATTGATGTGAAAGCGTAAGTGTAAGGATACTGGATTAGGGGAGTGTTGTTTGTCAATGGCAGCACTCCCTCTTTTGAGAAGAGTGAGAGGAAAGTAGGATATAGATGTTGCAAGGTATTGGAAAAGGTGGGGCATCTCAAAGCGATCTAGCAGTGAATAGTCCATTGAATAGTGGAGGAGCGTCGGCTTCAGGTGGATTACTTGCAAATGATAAGGATGCTAAACAGGCTGCAACATCTGCAAAGTATGGTGAAATCTATAACGAAATCCAAGCGAAATATGGAGAAAGACCAGAGAAACCTAGAGAAATAAAGAAGACATTAGGTAAGGATGACTTTCTAAAAATAATGATTACGCAGATGAAAAACCAGGATCCAATTAACCCATTCAAAGCAGAGCAAATGGCAACTGAGATAGCACAATTTACATCAGTTGAACAATTACAGAATGTAAACCAAAATTTAAATAAAATGGCAGCTCAAAATAAACCTATCGAACAAATGGCAATGACTAATCTTATAGGAAAAAATGTCACGATTGATCGAGGGAGATTTCCACATCTTGAGGGACAAACGGATTCGCTTGAGTTTAGACTCCCTAAAAACGCGGCTACCGTGCATGTCCAGATTGCCAATGAAGCAGGAGAATCTGTATTTGAAAAAGACCTAGGTTCAGAGAAGGCCGGTAATGTGAATTTCAATTGGGATGGAATCAGAAGCAATTCACTTCCCGCAAAAGCCGGTAATTATATGATTCGCATAGAGGCCAAAGATGACCGTGGTCAGGCTATTGAAACTAATCCGCAAATGCTATCCAAGATTGTTGGTATTAGTTTCGAAGGCACAGAACCTATCTTTTTAGTGGGTGATTCTCGTCACCAAGACAAAGTTACCATGCGAAATATTGTTCGAATTGAAATGGACAGTATTCCGTCTAATATCGGAAAAAATAGTGAATCTGCAGTAAGTGAGCCGCCCAAGCAAAATAATTTTATTGGATTTCAAAGGGGAGTTGGATCTAATAATCTAGATGGTTTTAAACCAGAGGAATTAAAGGTTGTCAATAAGGGCCAAAATGACATGCCAGTAAATAACATGCCTAAAATCCCTGTAAATAACCCACCGGAAATTGAAAAAGGTTTTCCAAATGGATTGCAAGATCCGGATCAAGCTAAAATTGAGATACCAAAAGGAGGTGATATAAATTGAGTGATGCAAGGTTTCTGTATCCGAATGTAACTTCGTTACCCTCTCAGGTTGGGATTTCTCCGTCTGAGAGGCAACTGAAGAAGCAAGAGGGTGTAAAAGGAGAATTTGATCAAGTCTTTGATAGAGCTTTGGGAGAGGCTGAGAATAAGTCGGATTTAAGTCAAATCAAAGCCCCTCTTAAGTTCTCTTCTCATGCTGCTCAAAGGATGAGAGATCGAAAGATAGCTCTGGACCCGATGACCATGGCTAAAGTCAATAATGCGGTTGATAAAGCCGAAGCTAAAGGCGTGGAGGAGGCATTGGTTTTAACTTCAACGACGGCATTGATTGTGAGTGTAAAGAATCGGACTGTGATTACAGCACTAGATAGAGATTCGCTAGCTGGTAATGTATTCACGAATATAGATGGTGCAGTAATTATTTAACGTAACTTTAGGCTGGACCCAATTTGGGAAGCCTAACTAACCTTGAATGATTGATGGGTTAGATTAATAAAACGCATGGAGGCGTTCCTATGGGAATTCTATCGTCAATGTATACTGGTGTATCTGGATTAAGTGCGCAAGGTGAAGCGCTGTCAATTTACGGCGACAATATCGCAAACTCAAGTACCGTTGGATTTAAGGTGAGTCGTCCTGAGTTTCAGGATGTGATCGCGAAATCACTTAAGGGGTTGCTCGGTGGAAACCAGATCGGTCGAGGAGTGCGGCTCGCGGCTGTAAATCCAATTTTCTCTCAAGGTTCAATATTACCTACAGAGTCTTCAACCGATCTTGCAATTACGGGCGATGGCTTTTTTTGTGTGAATGGCGATGATGGACAAAGTTATTCTCGCAATGGAGCATTTCATTTTGATAAAGATGGAAAGCTCATTAACGCCGATAATTTCCATGTTATGGGATTTCAGTCGGATGAAAATGGAAAAATTACTTCTAAGCTGGGACCTATCGATATTGGTCGTACGGTGATCGATGCAAAAAAGACCAGTGAAGTGAAAATGTTTATGAACCTTGACTTTCGAGCTGATAAATCACTTGTCTTTGACCCAACTCATCCTGAGCAGACTTCCCATTTTGCTACAGGGGTGACGGTGTATGATACTGCAGGTACAGCCCATGTAACCACTCTTTATATGAATAAGACCGACGACGGCATTTGGACGTGGCGAGCAATGGCAAAAGGGGAAGAGACTACCTCGGGGAAAAAAGGACAATTGGTAGAATGTGCTAAGGGGCGGTTAGTATTCGATACTGATGGGCGATTGAAAGATCAGATTACTGATAAGTCATCCTTCAATTTTAATAAAGGGGCTTTACCTGATCAGGCGATTAGGTTCAACTTTGGTGAGGAAAAGGCGCATGGAGGAAATGGTTTACAGGTGACTCAGTATGGAACCAATTCAGAAAATTATAAGACAATGCAGGATGGTTTTACCGCCGGTACCTTGGCAGGTATGAGCTTCAATGATGATGGCATGCTTACTGCTGTATATACCAACGGAGAAAATTTCAATTTAGCACAAATAGCCTTGGCCAAATTCGAAAACCCAGAAGGGTTAATGAAAGTGGGTCAAAATCGCTTTCGTGAGAGTCGCCTCTCGGGTCAGCCTACCGTAGGAATTCCTCAGTCAGGTGGTCGAGGGAGAATTTCATCGAAGACGATTGAATCCTCGACTACAGACGTAGCGAGTGAGTTTATTAATTTGATTCAAGCTCAAAGAAATTTCCAAGCAAACAGTAAAGTAGTCAGTACTGCTGATGAAATGTTACAGGAAATTATGAATCTTAAGAGGACCTAGAAAAAAGCTCTTAAAAACGGAATCAGGAACATACTTTTTGTAATTCCTGATTCCGTAAATATTGTCATTCAATTGACAGAAGTCGATACAATTTTCCTATTAAGCCACAAGACTTTGATATTTACTATTTTTCTTCTATTTGTACACTTGCCTTCAATAAGGCCCCGTTGCAAAATAGAAAGTAGTCTATTGGAAGGATGTGGATGAGTATGGCAACGGGAAATTCCGGAGCTACCGAAGAAAAAGCGCCCAGTTCAGTAGTAAGTACCGCTAGTGGTGCTTCTGGTGGAAGTAAACTTGTCGTTATTTTATCTTTAGTAAATTTAATAGTTACTATGGGTATGCTTGCAGTTTTATTCGTTTCATTTCAACGCGATAAAAAACGCCCGTCAGTAGAGGATATTTCGGCCCGTAGTGCTACGGGTGAAGCTGAGGGAGAGAAATCAAAAGAAAAAGAAGGCGGTGGAAAAGAGGAAGAGGGAAAAGACGTAGAAAAGAAAAAGCCTTCAAATTTTGGAAAAATGGTCACATTAGATCAATTTACAATTAATTTATCCACTCCAGGTAGTGCAACTCCAAAATTTGTGCGTATTAATATTTCCTTAGAGCTTCCAAATGACGAAGCCGAAAGTGAAATTAATGTAAAAATGCCGCAAGTTAGAAATGTAGTCATTGATCTCTTTAATAGTAAAAGACCTGCTGATCTTGCAACGGTGGATGGTAGAGAATATATAAAGGAGGAAATTAAAAATGCACTTAATGCCTTTCTTGTGAGCGGAAAGGTCAAAGGTGTATTTTTTACGAGTTTCGCTTTAGCCGGTTGAGAGTAAGTCGGGCAAGATGCCTAACTTAAAATTCGAAAAGCTAGGATGGCTAGGTTATGAATCAGGTATTAACTCAAGCAGAAGTAGATGCACTTCTGAATGCGGTAGCCGAAGGATCAGTTGATCCAAAAGCATCGGAACAACCCTCTTCTGGAGGGATGAGTGATTCGTTAAGCAATGATTTGAATTCAAATGCTGAAGTCGAAATAGTTCCATATGATCTAACAAATCAAGATCGTGTCATTCGCGGAAGAATGCCGACACTTGATATTATTTATGAACGATTTATTCGACTCTATCGCATGTCCTTATCTAATGCTTTGAGGAAAATTGCTACTATTAGTATTATTTCTACAGACTTATTAAAATTTGGAGAGTTTGTAAATACACTGCCAATCCCAAGTTGTATGTGTATCATGCGATTCGAAAGCCTGCGAGGGCCCGCTATTCTTGTTTTTGAATCGAAGTTATCGTACGCGCTAGTAGATAGTTTTTTTGGAGGAACGGATCGCCCCTATACAAAACTAGAAGGTAAGGAATTTACGAGAATTGAGCTCTCAATTATGCGTAAAGTCATGGACCTTGCGATCAGGGACTTGGAAGAGGCTTGGAACCCGGTCCATAAGACTGATATTTCCTATTTAAGGACAGAAGTTAATCCTCAATTCGTCGGTGTGGTTCCTCCTTCGGACGTTATTATATCTACCACGTTTGAAGTAGAACTTGAGAATGCAAGCGGCACTATTGCTCTTGTAGTTCCGTATTCAACCATTGAACCTATTAAAAATAAACTTAATGCCTCATTTCAAACTGAATTGGATCGTGTTGATAAAGAATGGACCGCGACACTAGAAGAGCATTTAAGAAATACTGAGGTCAATGTGTTAGTCAATTTAGGTTCTACGACGATTACAGTAGGTGATTTAGTCAATCTAAATATTGGCGACATTATCCCACTGACTCAGGATGCAGATGGAGAAATGGAAATTTTAATTGAAGGTGTTCCAAAGTTGAAATGCTTTTTTGGAATTTCTCGTGGAAATAGAGCAGTTCAGGTTACGAGATTTACGGATGATGAATAGAACGTAAGGAGACGCTATGGCTGATTCAGTGGAAACAAATATATCTGGAGAAAATATAGAAGACATTGGGGCTACTTTAAACGCCTCAAAGTCTCAGGCTGGTGGTGGAGGAGGGGCTGCATCTTCCTCGGGCCAGGGCGGATCACCAAAGAGTAATGGGCCTGCAGTTCAGTCTTTAGATTTTATTTTAGATATTCCTTTAAAAATTACAGCGGAACTAGGTCGATCAAAAATGGCTGTTCGAGAAATTTTACAATTAGCACAGGGGTCTGTTGTGGAGTTATCGAAGTTTGCGGGAGAACCACTAGAAGTTTTAGTAAACGATAAACTCATCGCTAGAGGGGAAGTAGTGGTTGTTAACGAAAAATTTGGAATTCGTTTGACCGATATCATCTCACCGGTAGAGAGGATCGAGCAATTGAAATGAGAAAACTGTACGTTTTATTGGTATTGGCAGTGACGCTTTGTGAGTCTTCATCATTTGCAATGGTAGATTTGAAGCAGGTACAAGTTCAAAATAATGACGAAATTAATTTGCTTTTCGATGGAAAGATTGGGAAGGAGCAAATTACAACCGAGTATCTGAGCAATATCATTCAGATTAATATTAAAAATGTATCTGTGTATCCGGCGAAAATTGCTCCTGTAAGTGGTAATAATTTAACTAAAGTATTTGCCTATCAATATTCTCCTCGATTAGTAAGATGCCGTCTTTTTGTACGTGGAAAAGCTGACGACTTCAAAGATTATGTTAAGATTCAGCCTAACGGTAAAATGATTTCAATCAAATTTGACGCTCATCCAGTAGCTCCATCCAAGGGAGCGTTAAATGAAGATATAGATGAGAAAGCACTTCTGGAAACTGTTGTTAAAGACAGTACTCCTAAACCAGAAGTAAGTCCGGCGGATGTGATTGTAAAGCAAAAGGTGAGTGAGCGGAAAACAATTGAAAATACAAATGCTCTTCCTTCGATGACATCTATCGCGATCAAGTTGGGTGCAGTTATTTTGCTTTTATTTCCGATTTTATTCATCTTGAAAAAATTAAAATTCTCTGAGGCAAATCAAGCGGGAAAATCCTTAGGCACTTTAAATCGATTTATTGGCGGTGGTTCAAAAAATAAAAATGGAAAAATGATCGAAGTGCTTTCCACCTATTATTTGGACCCTAAAAAAAGCATTAGAGTAGTGAGGATTGCTGGGGAGTTATTTGCATTAGGGGTATCCAATGAATCAATCAATTTAATCACAGAGCTTCAGGATGGCCCATCCAACCCTGAGCAAAGTAGTTCTAAAAATATTTTGTCAAAGTCATCGTCAGATGAGCCCATATTCTCCGAGATTTTGAATTCTGAAAGTTTAAGCCCAGAAGCGGCTTTCAGTGTGAGATCTAAAATCCGGACGAGATTGAAAGGGCTAAAGCCTTTATGAAATATTTGGCCTTAGCTTTGTTCATCATTTTTAGCATTCAAGGTCCAACTTTCGCTTATGCAAATTCAAATGGCTCCTATACACCCGGCTCATCAGGGCTCAGTTTGCCTTCATTGAGTCTTTCTTTTGCTAATAATCAAAAGCCGGGTGACCTTGTCTCAGTGCTACGAATTATAATGACGCTTACGGTCTTGTCACTCGCCCCGTCTATTCTGATTATGATGACCTCCTTTACTAGAATAGTAGTTGTGTTGAGTTTTGTACGACAAGCGTTGGGTACCCAGCAAATGCCTCCTAATCAGTTAATCGTAGGTCTATCTTTGTTTCTTTCATTTTTTGTTATGGCTCCGACATGGAGAGTGATTTCCTCAAATGCTGTAGAACCTTACCTAAATGAGAAAATTGACCAAAAAATGGCCTATGAAAAGGCTGAGGCGCCTCTTCGCGAGTTTATGTTCAATCAAACAAGAGAAAAAGACCTTGAATTGTTTTTGTCTTTATCCAAAGAGGTGAAGCCAAAAAATCGTAGTGGAGTAGCAACCTACGTATTAATTCCAGCCTTTATTATCAGTGAATTGAAGACCGCATTTCAAATTGGATTTATGCTTTATCTGCCTTTTTTAGTCTTAGATATGGTGGTAGCCAGTGTTCTTATGGCAATGGGAATGATGATGCTGCCACCGGTAGTGATTTCTCTTCCATTTAAACTTTTGCTTTTTGTTTTGATAGATGGTTGGGAACTTGTGATTGGAAGTTTAGTAAAAAGTTTTGGTTAAATTCGAGAGGAGTCAATTGTGACAGATGAAATGGTGATGTCACTCGGTTCAGAGGCAATTAAAACCACGATTCTTCTTGCAGGCCCTCTCTTAGCGGCAGCAATGGGGGTAGGACTTATTGTGAGTATTATGCAGGCTGTCACTCAAATTAATGAATCAACTCTTACCTTTATTCCTAAAATGATTGCCGTTATCGTAGTTCTTGCGATCATGGCCCCTTGGATGCTTGGAGTTTTACAACATTATGCCAGTGATATTCTTGGAAATGCAGGAGAATGGGTAAGGTAATGTCACTTTTTAATTTTAATACAGATGAAATTTTGACTTTTTTCGCTGTATTAGTTCGATTCACCGTTCTCTTTTCAGTTCTACCGTTCATCGGTGATCGCTTTGTTCCTTCATCTGTCAAAGTTCTTTTAGGTCTAGCAGTTTCTTTTGCTCTCTTTCCTAGTTTAGTGGCATCAGGTCAAATTAAGCCCCAAGATGCAGACGTATGGGGATCTTCGGCTAGCGGAATTATAGGTGTAATTGCCTTGGAAACCCTGTTTTCATTGGCATTGGGATTTACTGCGCGATTAGTATTTGAAGGGATTTCATTTGGAGCAAATTTGGTGGGGACTTTTATGGGATTTGCTTCTGCTAGTATGTATGACCCCCATCAAGAGTCTCAGAGTGAAGTGGTCGCTCAAATTCAAACATCGTTAGCTATGTTAATTTTTCTTGCTTTGGATGGACATCATTTGATGTTAAGAGCATCGCTCGAAAGTTATAGAATAGTGGGATTAGGACGAGCTCAATTCTTAGCTCCATTTAGTCATAGGTTAATTCAAATGACTGGTGAAGTTTTCAAATTTGGACTTCAGATTTCGGCGCCCGTCGCGATTTCACTTTTTGCCGTTAACGTAGTTTTTGGAATGATTTCAAAAGCGATGCCTCAACTTAATATCCTTATTCTGTCATTTGCTATTACTGCCAGTATTGGCTTTATTGTGATGTTTTTGAGTATGCCAGAATTTAATAATGTAATAACAAAAATTCTAGGAGGTATTGGTGATTGGATGGTGTCAATTATGCTAGCTCTTTCGGGGAGGCGATAGCCATTGGCAGAGAATCAAGAGGATCGATCGCAGGAAGATCTTACCGAAGAAGCATCTCCCTATCGATTAGAAGAGTATCGTCGAAAAGGGATAGTGGCTCAAAGTCGGGAGTTGTCAGGACTCGCCGCTTTGCTCGCGACCGGCATTGCGACCTACTCACTTTTCGTTAAGTTTGCAGTCGAAATCTCTGAATTTACGAGAGAGGTCTTTCGAACAGACTTGTCGTCAAAGCTAGATTTAGGTTCAGCAAAAACCGCTCATGGTTATTTTGTTAAAGCAATTGAAATTATGTTTTCAATAGGCGGTCCTATTTGTGGAATAGGATTTATAGCTGGCATCCTAGGAAGTTATGTTCAGATCGGATCCATTTTCTCATTTGAACCTCTGACGCCCGATCTTGATAAGTTGAATCCTATTCAAGGCTTACAGAAAATGATTTCCATGAAGCAGTTCTATGACGGACTTAGACTTATGTTTAAGATGATCGTAGTTCTTGCGGTATCATTTTATTTATTAAAGTCAGAAATATTGGCGGCTCCTACTCACTTTGGTGGTGATGCAGATGATCTCCTGATCGCTTTTTGTCAATCTGCAAAAGTGATTTTTCTTTCCCTAGTAGGAGTTTTTGGAGTTTTTGCGGCAATTGATTATGGATTTCAAAAATATGAATACAGCAAAAATTTAAGAATGACCAAACAAGAGGCTAAGCAAGAGCATAAAGAACGTGAAGGTAATCCTCAGATGCGTGCGAGGATTCGTTCAGTTCAAAGAGAAATGGCTCGACGCCGAATGATGCAGGCCGTGAAAAGTGCTGATGTCATTGTTACAAATCCTACCCATATTGCTGTGGCACTGGTTTATGACACTCAGTCGATGAGTGCGCCTAGAGTTGTGGCAAAAGGTGCAGACTTTGTGGCCCAAAAAATAAAGGAAGTAGCTGCAGCCGCCGGAGTGCCATTGGTAGAAAATGTACCGTTAGCTCGAACTCTCTATAAAACAGTGAAAATAAATCAATCGATTCCCAGAGCACTTTATCAAGCCGTAGCAGAAGTTTTAGCCTTTGTTTATCGGCTTAGGAAGAAGGACTTGTGAAGTTATTTGAACGATTTACGAAAAGTGCCGACCTTTTGCTCGCATTAGGATTAGTGGCAATTCTTTCGGTAATGATTATTCCGATGCCCCGGTTCCTCTTGGACATTCTCTTGTGCTTAGGAATTGCTCTTTCAATGGTTTTATTACTTACCTCTGTATACGCAAATCGTGCGCTAGATTTTAGTATTTTTCCATCGTTGCTATTAATTACCACACTCTTTCGACTTTCGTTAAACGTAGCTACAACGAGAGTAATCCTATTGCATGGAGCCGAAGAGGGTACTGCAGCTGCAGGAGAGGTAATTCGCTCCTTCGGAGAATTTGTTGTAGGTGGAAATTATGCAGTGGGGATGATTATTTTTATCATTCTCGTGATTATAAATTTTGTCGTTATTACCAAAGGTGCAGGACGTGTAGCTGAAGTGGCTGCACGATTTACTTTGGATGCTATGCCAGGCAAACAAATGGCAATTGATGCAGATTTGAATGCCGGACTCATTAACGAGGAAGAAGCTCGACGTCGGCGATCAGAAATTGCCCGCGAGGCAGATTTTTATGGAGCTATGGATGGAGCATCCAAGTTTGTCCGCGGAGATGCAATTGCGGGAATTTTGATTGTTATCGTTAATGTGGTGGGTGGCATTATCATTGGTACTTTGCAAAAGGGAATGGATATTGGAACCGCTGCGTCGACTTTCACGCTTTTAACCGTAGGAGATGGCCTGGTTACTCAGATTCCGTCCCTAATCGTTTCGACGGCGGCCGGTATTATTGTAACTCGAACCGCAACCAGTACTAATTTTAGTCATGAAATATCCAAACAACTCATGATGCAGCCAAAAGCATTGGCAGCAGCATCAGTGGTAATGGGAGTTATGTCGATTGTTCCTGGATTACCCTTTTTTCCATTTATATTTTTAAGTCTTTGTCTAGGTAGTGTTTCTTATGGACTTTATTCAAAAGCAAATTTGGATGAAAAGCAAAAGGAAGAAAAAACCAATCAAGAGAAACTCAAGCATGCACCTGAGAAGTTGGAGAGTTTACTGCCAGTGGACGTTTTGGAATTAGAAGTAGGCTATGGGTTGATTAATATTGTGGATGCCGATCAAAATGGTGATCTTTTGGAGAGAATTTCAAATATTCGTAAGCAGTTTGCTTTGGATTTGGGAGTCATTATTCCTTCATTGAGAATTAGAGATAACCTCGAGCTTAAACCAGGTGATTATCAAATTTTGCTAAAAGGCGTCCAGATCGCCTCCGGATCGCTTATGGTGGGTAATTTGCTTGCTATGGACCCTGGCAACGTAGTGGATCGGGTGGTAGGGGTGCCAACAAAGGAACCCGCATTTGGGTTGGATGCTATTTGGATTACCCCACGCCAAAAGGAAGAAGCTACGTACGCTGGTTACACCGTGGTTGATCTTTCTACTGTGATTGCAACTCATTTAACGGAACTCATTCGTCAGAATGTACATGAACTTCTGGGACGACAAGAGCTTCAAGTCCTCCTCGATAACTTCAAACAAACTGCGCCAAAAGTAATCGAGGACTTAGTTCCTAATTTATTGACTGTGGGAACCGTACTGAGAGTGCTCAAGTCACTCCTAAAGGAAAATGTTTCTATTAGAGACTTGAGAACGATTTTTGAAGCCCTTACAGATTTGGCTCCTACGCAGAAAGATCCTACTATTTTGATGGAACATGTACGAACTGCACTTGCGAGAACCATTACTAAAAAGTTGATTAATCAGGAAGGGCAGCTTGTGCTTCTTACTTTAGATAGAACGATTGAAGAAACTGTCGCCGCTGGAATTATTCAGACCGATCAAGGCCAACAGCTTTCTATTGAACCCGAATTTGTACGAGCGTTTATTGCGCAATTAAATCAAAAAGCCATGGAGATGGGAACTGAAACAAGTCATGCAATTGTACTTTGTTCTCCTTTAATTCGTTACCACTTAAAAGGATTAATTGATCGTTTTATTCCAAATGTGACCGTACTTTCACATAATGAAATTACTCCAAATGTTACTGTTAAATCGTATGGAACAGTGAGGATATCATATGCAAGTTAAGAAGTTTGAAGCACCGACTATTCAAGAGGCTTTAGAAAGTGTCAAAAGGGAATTAGGCCCTGAAGCAATTATTCTACAGACAAAAAAAAATAAACGAGGATTCGGACTATCATCAAAGGCGTCGGTGGAAGTGACCGCGGCTGTTTCTGATCGTTCTTTCCAGAAGAAGCAACGGGTGGAAACCAAACTTCCAGAGTCTACGAAGGTTGCGATGAGAAATCTCCCTGCCGGAAAGCAGGCGGATGTTTTTGATAAATATACTCATAAACATTTAGAGAGGGCTGCTCAAACTAAAGATCGAGTGGAAATGACCCAGAAAAGCAAACCCATTACTGCAACTCGTTATATAGACATTGCTGATGAAAAGACGCATTTAACAAAGTCTAAATCATTACCACAATCTCAACCTATCGTAATCCCTAAAGATACTCAATCAGGTCAGCTTGAAGCCTCTCTCAAAATGTCCACAAAAACAAAGATTTCACTTGAAGATGAAATTGATTATCTGAAGAAAATGATTGATGAATTAAAAACTGTTCAGATGGTGCAAAAGCAATCAGCGGAAAACAATCAGAATCAAAAAAGTGACATGATTTTACAAAATAATGCTTTTGAGATTCCGGCCCTACAGGATGCATTTGAGCAGCTTGTTGTTAATGGAGTGGAACGTCGTTATGTTTTATCTCTTATTAAAAAAGTAGCATTTGAATTAGGCCCCGATCGATCGAGGAGTGCTGAGTATGTCATGGATTTATTGGCTCAGGAAATTATGGAGACTGTGAAAGTCTTTAATCCTCTTACAGTCGTACATCCTCGGACGAGTCAGGGTGCAATTAAAGATTCAGGTCGGGCATTAGGGGAGCCTGTTTTAATAGCATTGATCGGTCCGACGGGAGTGGGAAAAACTACTACCATCGCTAAATTAGCTACTGAAGCAATTCATAAAAACAATCTTAAAGTAGGATTGATTAATTTAGACGGATTTAAGATGGGAGCATTTGATCAGTTGGGTACTTATGCAAAGGTCTTAAATCTTCCTTTCAGATCCACCAGCTCGGCAGATGATTTGAAAGCAGCATTATCTGATTTTAAGAATTTAGACTTAATTTTGATCGACACGACTGGCAGATCTCAACGAGACCCAGCTTCTTTGGCGGAAATAGAGGAGATTCTGAAATCAGTTCAAAATTTGCAGACTTATCTCGTGCTTTCGGCAATTACGAGGGATGCAGAACTCTTTGATGCCGCTCATCGATTTGCTGTTCTAGAGCCAAAGGGAATGATTATCTCGAAGCTTGATGAAGCAATGCTCTATGGCTCTATATATAATTTAAGTCAAAAGATAAAGTTACCTTTTCTCTATTTTACAACGGGACAAACGGTGCCGGGTGATATTGAAGAAGCTACTCCTGAAAGACTTGTTACTCTCATTTTGGATATATAGTCAAATTTGTGACACTGAATAATTCACACAATTTATGAAGAAAAATAAATTTCTGGTAGACTGATAGATGTAGGATTCAAGAAAATGTTTTTGGGCCGGGGATCCAAATCTAAACGGCCCCAAAACATTTTCTTGAATCCTGACAACTAAAGGAATGTCTTTAGATCTATAGAAATTAAATTTTTTTGGATAAGGTGGGATACGGATGAGCCTCAATCAAGGAATTCAAAAGTACCGGGAAAATATTCGTAAATCATCTGTGAAGAAGGAGACTAAGAGTGTCGAAAAAACTCCCAAAGAAAATCCCAATGAAAAGCGGTGCGAGACTTCGGGTGTAAAAAATTCTTATGAGAACGGAACAGAATTATCCTCCAGCGATTCCATTCTCGGCGATGAGGCAAAAAGAGAAGAAGAAGCACTTCAAAAGGAAATAGCTGAAGAACTGGAAAGAGAAGCAGGTGCCACAGCATCATTAGTGAAAGAGGATTGTTCACCTGTCAATAGGTCTAGAGATCAGTTGATCCTGGAGTATGCACCTCTGATTAAATACATTGCTCAAAAAATTGCTGCCCGCTTGCCGGCAAATATTGAGCTGGATGATTTGATGAGCTCTGGTGTAATTGGTCTTATGGATGCAATGGAAAAGTATGATGCATCCAGGGATAATAAATTTAAGACTTATGCTGAATTTAGAATCCGAGGAGCGATCTTAGATGAACTGCGGGCACAAGACTGGGTTCCTCGATCAGTAAGAGAAAAAGCAAAGATATTAGAACGATGCTATTCAAAAATTGAACATCAAAAGGGTCGTCAAGCTACGGATGAGGAGATCTGCGAGGAGCTCAGTATTTCTCAAGAAGAATATCATGAACTGTTGAATCAAGTTCGAAGTGTTTCGTTACTTTCGTATGATGATATTTCCCATTTTTCTAAAGCTGATAAAAGGGCTCTGCATGGCGTGGGTGATCATGGTAGTAGAGCTTCGACCCCCTTTAGTGAAGTCAATGTTGCATATATCAAAAAAATGATTGCAGAGGCGATTCAGGATTTGCCTGAAAAGCAGAGGTTAGTGCTTTCGCTGTATTATTATGAGGATCTGAATCTTAAGGAAATTGGACGAGTCCTCGATGTTACGGAGTCAAGAGTGAGTCAATTGCATACACAAGCAGTTTTGAAATTAAAGGGAAAGCTTAGAAATCATTGGGATGAGTTTAATTCTCTTTTTAGCTAATTGTAAGTAGTTCCTTAGTTTAAATTGTATGCGTATTAAATAGATAATTATTATTTATAATTTCACAAAATGCAGCCATGGCTTGTGCTTCTTCTGGTGTTAACTTGAACTCTACGCACAATCGAAATGAGTAAGGTTGATTAGAGAGAATATGGCTATTGACACCCTGTTCTTGACACCAAACGACTTGAGCTTGAACTTTAACCCTTTCAGGCTCCTTGATAGATAAGGCGATCTCCTGCCCAGGGTTTAAGGCAATAGGTGAAAAAAGCTCAGTGCTTTTAGCGGTTAAGTCATTTAAAACTAGACGAACATGCGTTGAAGTGGGGTCGGGAGAGTCGCCCTCATAAAATTCGAGTTGAGCAGTTACTCTCTTGATATGTAAAGATTTTCGGCCCTTATCTTTGTCTCGTTTTTTCCCACTTGTGAGGGATCGGATACGCTGATTCGGAGCATGCCACATGTTTATAATTATGCATTGAGTCGAGCGAATAAACAATAATATTGTACTGTTTTTATTTATTAAAGTATTTATAAGTAATAACAGGGCCTTAAATATGAAGCCCAAAGTCTAGGGTATACCTGCGATCTTGTAAGACACCGGCGTTTAAGCCCATCTCTTCGCCATAACTCGCTAAATTGAGTGTAAAATAATGAGCATCGAGTCCAAGTCCAGCTGTCCAATATCCCTGATTAAGACCTGCTCGGAAGGCAATGGCTTTCCAGCGAGTTTCGCCGCCGATATGCAAAAGTCGAAATAGACTTCCATTTGAATTATTGAGAAAGTCTGTTGCTTCTAACGCAAAAACTGTTTCAGAAAAGGGTCCCCACTTCGCACGAGTGGCAGAGCCCCCTAGTCCAAAACTTCGGGGTTGTGCGGGGGGAAGACTCCCTATATTGAGAGGCGTGAAGTGCAAATTACTGTACTGTCCTCCGAGCAAGTTTTGTATTGCACCACCGATGCTGATCTCAAATTCGCCTAAGCGGGTGAGCTTATAGGTAGAGCCTAGGTCGAAATCAACCATGGCTCCTTCGCCGCCTAGTGAATTGAGTGTGAGGGGTACGCCTCGAATATAATCCAATAATCCGTAGTTCGGGTTGGTGCCTAAACGATAGGTGAGGTGTCCTGTTAAGCCGATAGAGAGAGCATTATTTTTGAGAAGCTTTCTTCCAATGGTGAGGGCAGGACCTATATCTACGATGCCGTCGAAGCTGGCTTGAGTACTCATCCTGATATCAGCATCTGTTTGCAGACTTGTAATGAGTCCAAAAGCCCAGGCCCATTTTCTATCGTCACTGGCAGCTCGATAAAAGGCTGGAAGTATCAATTGAATTCGATCATGGAGATTCTGGCCCGCGACACTGTTTACTGTGGTGATGGCATCTTTTCCGCTTGCAATAGAAGACGCAGCATTGATTGTCGGAGGGGTTACTTCTCCTGGCGTAAGTTGGAGAAGCGTGAATTTTGATTTTGGATTGGCAGTGACTCGAGCAGGGTTATTGAAGAAGTTTTCATCATATAATCCAGTCGTGATTCTGACTCCACCCATACCTGCACTCCGAACGCTCTGGTAAGGGCGAATAATTTGGTCCAAAGCGAAAGCAGAGGTGCAGCTAAAACTCATCCAGACAATCCAAGATAATGAAAATAAAAAAGAGAGTGTGAAAGACATTAGTTTGCTCCTACACCAAGTAAGATGAGGGTTCCTCGAAAGAAAGGGGAATCACCTGAGCCTCCAGAAAGCCCCGCTTGTAATACCTTCTGGGTAAAGCTTAGAGTTGTGGAGCCTAAAGAGCCGGAAGTGTCCATTTGATTCAACCCTGCTTCCGCAGAATTAATGGCAGCATCAATCATGTAAAGAGTGGGCGTTCCTGACATACTCGTATCACTGGTGATCGCATCTAAAGAGGTAAGGGGACTTCCGGTAGTCAGGAGCTTTCCTGTTGGTTTTTCACAACCTGTATTCGGAATGAGGCTGGCGAAAGTAATAGGGTTTGAATTCATGTTGGTCAGACATTCAGTTGGATTCTTGACAATATCTGAGGCCAAGAGATTGCCGGAGGTGCTCGCATCTTCTCCGAGAAGTTCTGCAATCAGAGCTAGACTAGCCACAAAACGAACCAAGCCCTGAGATTTCGTATCGATAATGGCAGTATTTTTTTGATAGGCATGAAAATAAGCAAGACGATTGGTTAAGCTGGGTGTTTGGGTTAAAGAATTTGAAAGAAGTGTAATGAGCTTACCTCCACTGCTGGAGCCATTTACAACAGCATTGACATAGGAAGTGATTGGGGCACCATTTTGAGCCAGGAGTAAAAAAGCGGTTTCAGCATTTTGTTGATCTGACTGGGCTGACGAGAGCTGTGCATAGTAGTTCAGTGAACAGGTAAAATCACCTTGGTCAAAACAGGCTCGGGCGGCAGATAAAGTTTGAATATCTCCTGATGGTTTATCCACCACGCTATAAGGATTGCAGCCTGTGAATAGAGAACTAAGCGCAATGATTCCCGCAATGATTCCAATAATAGATTTCATCCACCCTCCGGTAGCGGACGTTTAAAAAACGATTATTTAAGAGTAGGGGACGTTTTTTTGTTTGTAAAGATTAAGTGTGTGAATTCCAACCTTTTTTAAAAACAAATTCCTCAACTTTAGTATGCAAATCTTCAAGGGTTCCTGAATTTTCCAAAATAAGATCTGCATGCTTTTCTCTCTCTAGATCTGAAATTTGAGAGTTTATCATTTTTCTGGCTAACTCGGGTGTTGCCGTTTTCCGTGAGAGAAGGCGTTGAATGCGAATTTCTTCAGAAGCCTCTACAACAATGAGACCCGCTAGGTCTTGATAACGACCCGTTTCGACTAGAAGTGCAGCTTCATAGATGATGATGGGATGTTTTAAAGCCAAAGTTTGAATTCGTTTTCTACTTTCCATTTGAATCAAGGGATGGAGGATCTGTTCAAGGTCTTTCTTTGCTGTTAAATCAGAAAAAACAATTTCTCGGAGTTGATTTCGCTCTAGGGTTCCAAAGCGATGAATCAAATCAGAATAGGCCGGGCTATCTTTTTGGAGGAGGTCTCTTGTGATTTGATCTGCATCTATGACGGGTATTCCAAGCTGAATGAAGTATTGACCGACTGTTGATTTTCCTGCTGCAATACCTCCTGTAAGACCCCAGACTTCAGCTTTTTCAATTTTCTTTGCCTCATTCCAAAACTGATCCATTTCGACTAAGCTAGATTGCTCTGGAGTTTTTCCCTGTTCTTTGAGTCTAGATTCAACATGCCGAAAGCGATTTTGAAAACGAGAGAGAGTGCCTCGTAAAGAATCCTCTGGGCTGATTTTCATGAGATAAGAAATGTTGCACAGCGTAAAAAATAAATCTCCCAATTCAGATTCAACTCGTTTTTTAAGTGCTTTTTCAAGTTCAGAAGACTCAGAAGTTTGAGGGGTCTGAGTCAGTTGATCGAGCTTGAGTATTTCTAATTTAAGTTCTGCGAGTTCTTCATCGACTTTTTCCAATGGGCCATGCATGTCGTGCCATTGAAATCCTACTTTTGTCACTTTTTCCAACACGCGAGCGGCGCGTTGAAGTGCTGGCAAATTGCGAGGTACTCCCTCTAAAATACTCGAATTTAAGTCTGAGGCTTTTTCTTTTGATTTTTCTTTTTCCCAATTTTTGAGTGCACTCTCTACTGAATCTGCTTTTACTTCTCCAAACACATGAGGGTGTCTGCGGATGAGTTTATCATTCAGGCCTTGAGCAACGTCATGAATATTAAATGCCCCCGCCTCATGAGTCATTTCGGAGTGCAGAAGTACTTGCATGAAAAGGTCACCGAGTTCTTCTCGAAAACTGTCTCGGATCTTTGGAATTTTTAGGTCTTCAGGAGAGTTAATTTGATCTAAAACATCGATTACTTCATAGGCTTCTTCGATTAAGTATTGACGCAAACTTTGATGAGTTTGAGCTCGGTCCCACGGGCAACCATCGGGTGCTCGGAGGCGATGCACGGTTTCAATGAGTTGAAGGAGCGCTGTTGGAGATGGATTGGATTTCATTTGAGTCATATTAAAATGAATTAACATAATATTGGGGTATACGTTAGAGTCTTGTCCATGAAAGCCCTGTCCCTTCAAGATTGGAATGAGTTGGCGGAACGGAAGCTCAATCGGATTCTAAAAGCAGCTCAGCAATTCCCAACATTGGCAAAATTAGGTCCAAAAGTTCAATGGAATGTCGAATTTAAATTAGTCAATCGGCCTACGATGACCCGTCTCAATTCCTCGTTTCGTGGAAAACGCTATCCGACTGATATTTTAAGTTTTCCTGCCATCGCATTCTTTCGTGAAACCGGCTTGCTGGGTGAAATGGTCATCTGTCTACCCACCCTCAAAGAACAAGCTAAATCCTATCATCATGAACCCGAGTTGGAATTAGATGTGCTTTTGGTTCATGGGATTCTCCATTTATTGGGATTTGATCATGAACTAGGAGTTCGAGAGGCAGGAGAAATGGCAAAGTGGGAGTCCAAAATACTGAAGACAATATTACCCTCTTCTAAACTTCATCAATTCTTAGGCTTGATCGATCGCACTTACTCAGGTAATTAGATTCACATGAGTTTACAACAGCAGGGAAGCGGATCTATTTTGGCTCCTTATGAAATTAAGGAATTTCTATCCAATATGAGCGAAAAGCTCGATTTCCTTCGAGGTTCACTTTGACCTTGGGGTCAAACAACGTCGAATTCAAGAATTAGCAGAACTTTCGAATCAAGATGGCTTTTGGAATGATAACCGAAAGGCTCGGGCACTCACGCAGGAAAAATCTCGCCTTGAGTCTGAATTGACTGAGTTTTCAGAGCTTGAGCGTGCATTTAACGATGCGACTACTCTTTTTGAGCTCGCACAAGAAGCGAAGGATGAAGATACTTTTAAAGAGGTCTCTCAGCTTGTGAAAGGTCTGTCTTTACAGTTTGAGCAAGTTGAATTCCATAAGATGCTCTCTGAAGATGTAGACTCCAATAATGCCATTTTAACTATTAATGCCGGTGCTGGCGGAACTGAGTCTCAAGATTGGGCGCAGATGTTGATGCGTATGTATCAGCGTTGGGCTCAAGATAAGGGATTTAAAGTTGATTTGATTGATTACTTGGCAGGTGAAGAGGCAGGAATTAAGAATGTCACACTGACTGTCAGCGGGCCCTATGCTTATGGTTTATTGAAGTCCGAAGCGGGCGTTCATCGATTGGTAAGAATATCCCCCTTTGATTCAAATGCTCGCAGACATACCTCGTTTACGAGTGTTTATATCAGCCCAGAAATTGATGATGATTTTGAGGTTGTGATTAATCCGGTTGATCTTAGAGTTGACGTTTACAGATCGGGAGGTAAGGGGGGGCAAGGCGTGAATACGACGGACTCAGCGGTCAGGCTGACTCATATGCCATCGGGTATCGTGGTTGCGTGCCAGCAAGAACGTTCTCAAATTAAGAATAAAGATCTCGCAATGAAAGTCCTTAGATCTCGTCTTTATGAACGGCATCTTGAGGAAGAGCGAAAGAAGCAAGCTGCTATTGAGGAAACCAAGAAAGACATTGCCTGGGGCAGTCAAATTCGCTCTTATGTTCTTCATCCCTATAAAATGGTTAAAGATCATCGAACAGGCTTCGTCGTCCCTACAGCAGAAAAGACTTTGGATGGGGATTTAGACGGCTTCATGAAGTCTTATCTGACATGCCGAATTACGGGGGAGTGGGCTCGAGGGGGTGGATCAGAAGATATTGCATAACTTCTCCAGTCAGTTTAATTGACAATAGGCATAACTTGGCGCATATGTTCCTCCGTATTGAGGGGGTTTATGGTTTCATCAGCACAAAAACGAAGACTTTTTAGAGACTTAGGCCGCGTCGATCATGATTTCGCACGAAAAATTGAACCATTCCTGGAAGGTCTTTATAAATATTATTTTCGCTGTAATGTAGCTGGCTGGGAAAATTTTCCTAAGGAAAAGGCGCTGTTTGTAGGAAATCATAACGGCCTACTTACTTTTGAAGTGTTGATGCTTTTTTATGCTTGGTGGAAGCGTTTCGGGTCTTCTAAAAGAGCCTTGGGTTTAGCTCATAGTCTTGCGTTAAATAATCCCGTTTTTCGTTGGATTATTCCAAGGATTGGTGCCATTCCTGCGGATCCGGAAATTGCTATAGAAGCTTTGAGCCGTGACTATTCATTACTTGTGTACCCGGGGGGAGAAAAAGAGTCATTTCGCCCTTATTCTGAACGTAAAAAAGTCGATTTTTATCAGCGAAAAGGCTTTATCCGTCTTGCACTTAAAGCCAAAGTACCCATCGTGCCCGTTGTGAGCATTGGTGCTCATGAGAGTTACGTAATTCTTCATCGGGGTGAGGAAATTGCTGAAAAATTAGGTCTCAAGGAAAAATTTCGTCTTCATGGCGTTCCTATTACATTTAGATCTCTTTTCTTTATGTGGTGCATGGTTAGCGGTGTGTTTACCTTATTCCCGCTGCTTCTAGCTCCAGCCGCATTTGCCTCTATTTTTATTCCTATGCCCGCTAAAATGGACTTCAAGATCCTCCCTCCAATTGATGTGAGCGCAATGATGGATTCTTCGCTCACCGAGGAGCAGAATCTACAAAATATCTATGATTTCGTGATTAAAACGATGCAGGATGTTTTGACTGAAGAATATAAAAAGCGGAAGCTGCCATTAATCGGATGATGAATCGGGTGAATGATCGGAGTTTTTAAGAAACTTTGTTGACTTTGATAGTCGATTCGATTAGTTCTCTCTCTTGTTCAAGACGCAGTGACAGCCCTATTTTAAATGCGGGGGTGTAGTTGAGTTGGTTACAACGTCGCCCTGTCACGGCGAAGGTCGAGGGTTCGAGTCCCTTCACTCCCGCCATTTTAATATTTCCCTATATAATGAAGATAAGTAATTGAAATTTCTAAGAAAAATAAAGGTTCCCAAATCCGCATTTTGAATCAGACACTTTAAAAACAGGTCATTTTTAGAAGAAATTTTTGTTTCTGTTCCCCTCGATGGGGATGGAAGGGCCTTCGTGCGCCCAGAATTTGGCATCACCTCCGCCTCTAGGCAGTGAAATTAGACAAGGGAGTGCTCCCTGCAGGTCCCCTGCAGCATTTTTTAGGGCGTGCTTAGCGCCTCTGAGTGTGTAGCTTTATTTAGTTGGTAAAACCCAAATCCGCATTTTGAATCAGACACTTTAAAAACAGGTCATTTTTAGAAGAAATTTTTGTTTCTGTTCCCCTCGATGGGGATGGAAGGGCCTTCGTGCGCCCAGAATTTGGCATCACCTCCGCCTCTAGGCAGTGAAATTAGACAAGGGAGTGCTCCCTGCAGGTCCCCTGCAGCATTTTTTAGGGCGTGCTTAGCGCCTCTGAGTGTGTAGCTTTATTTAGTTGGTAAAACATCGGCGCTATCCGTTAGCGAAGGTCCGGCTCAATCCAAGCAACGTGAAGTCCCAAATCCGCATTTTGAATCAGACACTTTAAAAACAGGTCATTTTTAGAAGAAATTTTTGTTTCTGTTCCCCTCGATGGGGATGGAAGGGCCTTCGTGCGCCCAGAATTTGGCATCACCTCCGCCTCTAGGCAGTGAAATTAGACAAGGGAGTGCTCCCTGCAGGTCCCCTGCAGCATTTTTTAGGGCGTGCTTAGCGCCTCTGAGTGTGTAGCTTTATTTAGTTGGTAAAACATCGGCGCTATCCGTTAGCGAAGGTCCGGCTCAATCCAAGCAACGTGAAGTTGTCAAAGATCATGCAGGACTAATCACAATCGAAAGTGCTTTTGTGGGCCCAATGCCAGAGGAAAAATATCTACCTGGCATTTGGGGAAAGAAGAAACGCCCTTTCCCAGGCGTGTAGAAGTCGGTCCACCTCCTTCTTCCAGTGACTTGGAATTTTCATCCACCATTGTTTAGCGCTGTTAACTAGTTTTCCTGGGATAAAAATGAATTTTTTTCTAATTGCTTTAGCAAAGTGGGGCTTGCTCGGTGAATCGAGAAGAGCAAGCGTTCTCATGAAATTGTGCGCGACTAAACCTAAAAGGCCATAAGCGTGATTTGCTTTCAATGGTTTACATGGAAAGTGCTTAAGGTCATAAGAATTTTTTCCCTCTTTTATAAAATTTTCCGCATGACCCCTCTGGTGGTGATGTATCATGATTTCCTGAAGCGAATGTTCAAAGAGATTCCAATTAGTTAAAACTCCATAATAGAGCCATTCACCTTCAACAAAAGTCTCTTCTTCATCCAGACTCTCAACTTGTGTTTGTTTCTTCTTAGGGAGTTTAGTTTTCTTTGTAACCCAAGTTCTTTTGACGACATGGTAGAAACGCAAATTCTCACTCCATCCGGGCTGGTAAACAAAAGAACCTAAATCTACTTTAGGTAAAGAAATGCCAGCCTCCTGTGCTTCTTCTATTTCCTTTTGAGAATATTCCCAGGGTATCCAATCTTGAATCGCTCCTGCTTTTACTCGGTCTTTCCATCCTGTTCGGCCATGTGCACTGATTGTAAATAAAACCCCTCTCTCGAGGCAGGCATGAATGGAGTCTTGTTCGCAGAATGCTGAGTCTGCTCGAAAAAAGCGTCTACTTTTTTCTTTTTTTCTTTGCACTTCATCCACAGGCAATACAGGAAATATTTCACGAATGAAATCTGCGGATCCCTGAGAGGAAAACGTACTGCCTGGTCTGAGCTTCATTCCATGACAAAATCCTAATTGATCAAACGCTACTAGGCTATCTAAGCACCATTCGTTTTTATAATTATAAGCGAGCCCTTCAATGGTACTTCCTCTTTGAACATGTGAAGTACTATCTATGTCAATCACCAATGGAGTGTCGCTAAATAACCGCCTTCTGGCCAGGTTTGCCTGATGTCTTAAGAATGCGTTCATAGCTTCATTATTTTCTACTGAAAAATCTCTCAAATAATTTCCAATAGCTCTAGGTTTCGGAATCTCTCCCAGCTTTCGCATGACACCTGGATCCCATACAAAATCAGCCAAATCCTCGATACAATCGAATCCTCTCAAGAATCCTAGCCAAATAAGTAATGCGATTTTTTCACTTCCGTAAGTATTATTTCCAGCTCTGGAAGGGAGGCACTTTACAAATTGAGTAAATGCGGGTGACCTTGAAAACAGCTCCAACATAATGGGAAGCCCTGCTGCCGCCGTAAGTGAGTCATCTTCTCCCTTATACTTGAGCTCCCCCAATCGTATATCGGTTCGATTAGGATCTTTTTTTGGACGGCCCATCTTGTTGTGGATGATCATAATGCAGGAGGTCTTAACTAAAGTTTGATCTCATGTAAATGAATTTTATTTCAAACTCCACTATTTTAGTGGACAAATTTAATTCTATAAAGTACAAATTTACGCATGACAAAATGAAAATACTTTATATATTAATATTTGAATTACCAATTTAGGGTGAAGTTGTCAAAGATCATGCAGGACTAATCACAATCGAAAGTGCTTTTGTGGGCCCAATGCCAGAGGAAAAATATCTACCTGGCATTTGGGGAAAGAAGAAACGCCCTTTCCCAGGCGTGTAGAAGTCGGTCCACCTCCTTCTTCCAGTGACTTGGAATTTTCATCCACCATTGTTTAGCGCTGTTAACTAGTTTTCCTGGGATAAAAATGAATTTTTTTCTAATTGCTTTAGCAAAGTGGGGCTTGCTCGGTGAATCGAGAAGAGCAAGCGTTCTCATGAAATTGTGCGCGACTAAACCTAAAAGGCCATAAGCGTGATTTGCTTTCAATGGTTTACATGGAAAGTGCTTAAGGTCATAAGAATTTTTTCCCTCTTTTATAAAATTTTCCGCATGACCCCTCTGGTGGTGATGTATCATGATTTCCTGAAGCGAATGTTCAAAGAGATTCCAATTAGTTAAAACTCCATAATAGAGCCATTCACCTTCAACAAAAGTCTCTTCTTCATCCAGACTCTCAACTTGTGTTTGTTTCTTCTTAGGGAGTTTAGTTTTCTTTGTAACCCAAGTTCTTTTGACGACATGGTAGAAACGCAAATTCTCACTCCATCCGGGCTGGTAAACAAAAGAACCTAAATCTACTTTAGGTAAAGAAATGCCAGCCTCCTGTGCTTCTTCTATTTCCTTTTGAGAATATTCCCAGGGTATCCAATCTTGAATCGCTCCTGCTTTTACTCGGTCTTTCCATCCTGTTCGGCCATGTGCACTGATTGTAAATAAAACCCCTCTCTCGAGGCAGGCATGAATGGAGTCTTGTTCGCAGAATGCTGAGTCTGCTCGAAAAAAGCGTCTACTTTTTTCTTTTTTTCTTTGCACTTCATCCACAGGCAATACAGGAAATATTTCACGAATGAAATCTGCGGATCCCTGAGAGGAAAACGTACTGCCTGGTCTGAGCTTCATTCCATGACAAAATCCTAATTGATCAAACGCTACTAGGCTATCTAAGCACCATTCGTTTTTATAATTATAAGCGAGCCCTTCAATGGTACTTCCTCTTTGAACATGTGAAGTACTATCTATGTCAATCACCAATGGAGTGTCGCTAAATAACCGCCTTCTGGCCAGGTTTGCCTGATGTCTTAA
Source organism: Oligoflexia bacterium (assembly GCA_963758495.1). GTDB lineage: Bacteria > Bdellovibrionota > UBA1018 > UBA1018 > UBA1018 > CAVWVI01. Next base: position 402,588 of record CAVWVI010000003.1, on the reverse strand, counting down.
GAATGCGTTCATAGCTTCATTATTTTCTACTGAAAAATCTCTCAAATAATTTCCAATAGCTCTAGGTTTCGGAATCTCTCCCAGCTTTCGCATGACACCTGGATCCCATACAAAATCAGCCAAATCCTCGATACAATCGAATCCTCTCAAGAATCCTAGCCAAATAAGTAATGCGATTTTTTCACTTCCGTAAGTATTATTTCCAGCTCTGGAAGGGAGGCACTTTACAAATTGAGTAAATGCGGGTGACCTTGAAAACAGCTCCAACATAATGGGAAGCCCTGCTGCCGCCGTAAGTGAGTCATCTTCTCCCTTATACTTGAGCTCCCCCAATCGTATATCGGTTCGATTAGGATCTTTTTTTGGACGGCCCATCTTGTTGTGGATGATCATAATGCAGGAGGTCTTAACTAAAGTTTGATCTCATGTAAATGAATTTTATTTCAAACTCCACTATTTTAGTGGACAAATTTAATTCTATAAAGTACAAATTTACGCATGACAAAATGAAAATACTTTATATATTAATATTTGAATTACCAATTTAGGGTGATAATACTTGCTCGAACCGTACTAATCCCGGGAATAGTCATGAGATTTTTAATAGGTTTATATTTTTTAGAATTACGCTGAAGAACCTCACGGTATTCTCGTTTTCTTTTCTCTAAACCATCAATCTGCCAATAAAGATTCTCAGCAACAAACCGTGCACTCTCATGAGACAGTTCTTTTAATCGGTCTCTCGTTTTTTCATAAAAATCTGTTTGTGATGTATCGATCGCCTCGGATCTAAATACTGCCTTCAGTCTATTCTTAGTTCGAATGATTTCTTCTACTAAGGCCAAATAGCCGTACACTAGAACCCTCAGCTGGATCCAGTGACTTTCATCATGATAAACGGCAACCAAATGCCCCGTTCTAAGTTCCTGAGCTAATTGTAGAGCATCTCTAAAGTCTGTTTTTGTTCCCTGTTTTTCAGCTACATAAACAGGATTACAAACTACCAGGTGATCTACCTCTTTTTTTAGTATGATATACAACCACTGAGCCAGATGCATTTCTTCAAATGTCAGGAACTTCTTCCCCTTAATCTTTCATATGAATCCAAGTAAATTTGCCTCTGTAGTGGCAAAATTTTGGCGATCAATATTTTTCCCTTTTTCATCCACGACTGCGACGGTTGTTGTTGCTGCATGTGCATCCATTCCAATATAATAGTTCATAACAACGTTCCCTCCTTGGCACGCTGGTTAGACTGGTTGAAACTACTTTACGAAGCAGTTTCTATTATACCACTCCCCAGATTGAGGCCCATTGAGCGATTAGCCCACAAAGCTTACGGTCTTAGTACCGCAGCTCTGAGGGGACGTTGCTTTCTTACATTGTCGCTAAGAGCGAAAGTATTTAACTTTAAAGAGGGCACAGTTTTACATCCATTTAATGGGTTAAACGAGTTTTTAAGCACAGTAGCTGCCGCTAGAATTCTCAAAGAATGTATACAGTTCACTCTTTGGGATAAAATTCAATTTACGACTTGTATAGAATCTACCATTCCTTTTCGTGCTGCAAATGAACAGGGAGAAACGCCTTTTGATATTCTTTTCCAGAGAACTCAGCAATTAATTAATGACTTCACACTCCAGGTTCCAAATGATAAAATTGAAACAAATATCAAACGTGCAGTAGCGTTTTCAAATCAAGATGTATCCGGTTTTTTTAATGAAGATTTTGGATTATTTATTTCTCAGACATGGACTCTTATTTTAGAAAATAACCCGATCTTTAGAAATTCACTTTTTACCGTAGGTCAATATCGCTTGGCAATACAGCGAGTAAAGTTATTTTTATCAACATTGAAATACCAAAATGTTGTTCATTCATGGAACGATTTTCCTAGAGAATCAGACTTAGAGGCTATGCATCAACAGATTCAGATCAACTTAAGGAATGCTGTTGAGTACATCAATATAAAATTAGTATCTATTGCTATTCTAGAAACTTTTGCACAATTAAGCGGCGGAGATGCACCTTATTTGTTCTTTTTAGGTGAAGAAGTGAGCATACCTCAAGTCAATAGCGTCCCAATCGAAGAATTCCTGAAAGCACCACCATCTCGTTTAAGAACTGCCAAAAAAGAGAAACCTACTAACTTGATTGTATTTGAAACATTAAAATATGGACGGTCCCAAGCATCTGGATTCGATTTTAAAAACTCTCCAATTGCAGGATTTTTATATCAGTATTTAACACATGGGGAAATGGATAATTTACTAGCACTTAGTGCAAAGTTATATGATGGGCAACTTGATCGTCTAGATTTTGTAAGGGCGGTGCCGCTTGATATTTTAGAACCCATCCTTATCGGAATTGGAACCCTCACCGGAAGCAGGATGGAGATGAGTGTGAACCTACTAGAAGGGTTAAAAAATAATAATAAGTAACTCTGAACACTTCATTGTAGGATTCACCCTGGATTCAAAATAGTATCCGGTAAAAGTCTCGGAAGTATTTCGGCTCATTGTTGATTGTCGAGTTACTGATGACGGATTTTATGCTTGGCTTGATGAATACATGAAGGTTATAGGCTTATATATAATATGTTTATATATGATTTTGAAGTACTATTCACAACTCTTTGGGTTTCTCCTTGTAGTCATGAAACACAATACCGAGTGTGTAGCGTTCCCCCGAAGTGATTTCGCCCACACCGTGCTTGAACGGACACCGATAGAACCCACGCTTACCTTGTTGTGGGTGGTAGCTTGATGTCGTAATCACAGCAGCTCCCTTCGGAATGGTTATCACATAGGGAATGGTTTGCAGACGTGGACGCTGCTGAAGCAGAATGAGTTGTCCGCCTTCGTAGTCTCTTCCTTGCTCACTCAATCCAAAGATCACTTGATAAGGGAAAAAAATACCGTCCGATATGTCCTGGTGCATACAGGTATAGTCGGCAGGACCGTACTTAAGGATGATTGGAGTAGAGCGAGTCTGCCCATTTTCGCGCATTTGTTTGATGAATTGCGGTAGCTTGTGAGGGTAATGAATATTCGTTTTACTGCGCTCAGCCCACGCGTTCGCGGTCGGGACAATTTTCTCGTAAATCCCTTCGCGCAACGACCCAATCATTTCGGGCAGAGGATACTTAAAGTACCGGTATGTTCCGCGACCAAAGCTATATCTTTTCATGTCGATAGTAGAACGATAGAGTTCGTTTTCATCGAAGAGGCTCTTGAGATCTTTGCACTCGTCAGATTTGAGGAAAGGTTTCGTCACTGTAAAACCCTTTCCAAGCAACTGTTCGTTGAGAGAGGCCCAGTCAAGTGATTGGAGGCGGCTTGAGAGATTGAAACTCATGACAGGACTCCGTTCTTTTCAAGACTGAGCAGTCTCTTTTTAATGCTCAATCCGCCAGAGTAGCCACCCAGCGATCCATCCGAGGAAATTACTCGATGGCACGGCACGATGATGCAAAGCGGATTTTTTCCATTTGCCATTCCTACGGCGCGGCTTGCGCTTGCGTCGCCCACGGCGACTGCAATTTCTTTGTATGAACGGGATTCTCCGTAGGGGATTTTCGCTAGCTCCTTCCAGACGCTTTTCTGAAAATCGGTTCCTTCCGCACTAAGAGGAATGTCGAACCTCTTGCGCTTTCCAGCGAGATACTCCTCTATTTGAATAGCGGCTTTCACTAAAACGGTTTTCTCTGTAACCGAGTTCTTGCCAACCAATGGAGCGCTCTGTTTTTCCCAGAAAACTCCTTGCAGGCTTTTTTCGCTTCCAATCAAATAAAGTGGGCCAATCTTGGATTCGATTTTCATTTGTGAGACAGACATACTGAATCTCCTTTTCCGTTAAGACCATATTGCCTTCTTTCGGTCAGGTGTGCTGGCTGTCTTCGGACATCATCGTTTATTTTTTCGACTCAAGCCTTGTGGGCTCACTTTTCCTTGAAGTCATGAAAAATAATGCCGAGTGTGTATCGCTCTCCAGTCTCGATCTTTCCAACTCCAGGTTGAACTCCGACAGCATCAGATGCTTTTGCTTTTGTGCAATCCTGCTGGAAGTTCTAAAGCACTTTCCGATTTAGTTTGATAATTTCGATATCGATAATTTATGACACACAAGCTTCTAATATAAGTTAATAAAAATTAACTAATAAATCTCCATTATTGTTCGAAAAGAGAAGTTGAATGCAAGACTCATTGTCATTATTTCTTAGATCTGCCTCGAGGGACTTAGAAAATTCAACATCTGATTTTAATTGGAATCAAACGATTCAATCATTCAGTGACTATGTGGATTTCAATCAATCCAATGTTGATGAGGTCACACTACAAATAGTGAAAGCAGCTTTGCAAAATGCATCTGAAAACAAAGAAAATATTCTATACTCAGAAAATCCTCATTTTGTCTTCACGCGACTAAAATCAACTTATGATACGATCCTAGGTCTTGAGTATTTCCTATTTAAGCCCTTAGATGATTACTTTTCAATACGAAAATACTACCCTTCTACTTCTTTTCCTGTCCAGCTCAGCGATACTTCGATAAGACTAAAAAATAAGCGAATTATGGCCTTATTTCCAGAAGCCTGGCATAAAACGTTTCGAATCAACGTGGAGTCGATGCCTGTATACTACTTCATAAATCGCTTCTTGGAGCGTTACTCTAATTTTACTAGGCCGCTACTTTTAGACAAGATTGATGGGGATGTCTTTACACCATTGCTCAAAGCATCATCGAATGAACTAAATATTTGTGCAAATATATGGGTTTCATTGCACGAATATTTTCATTCAAATAGTGTGTTACCCCTACCACAGTACTTGAGTCATAAAGCGTCAAAGGAGGCTGAAGCATTTGAGGAGTTGCGGGTTGATCTTAATGTACTAAGCGAGCTTCCTAAGATACCTACAATTCCGAGAAATTTTTTGGAGAAGGTTCGTGGGTACATCTTGGCTGAGCGACTGTTTCACTATGCCTCGAACTACAATCCCAATAAGGACTATGATGCGATATCATCTCAAATGCTATTTGAATGTCTAAAAGTTAAAGGAGGTCTTCAAATTTTTAAGGATAGAGTTTTAGTAAATGAAACCGTTTGGCAAAAAATCGACGAACTGAAAGACCAGTTTAATCAAATTGAGTACTACGCGAAAGGAGCCTCCCCTAAGGAAGCAACTCAGTATTTTACAAATAAAGCACGGGAACTTGGAAAATATCTCCCAAAATAAAACCAATACAAGTGGATAAATCCATACGTTCAATACTTTGAATATTTGCAGTCATTGAAAAATACCACTTCGGTTGAAGCTAGAAAAAAGGCAGCTTAGTTTCTGTACCTGAATAGACCTGTTTTGGGCAAAGTGAAAATGAAGGATTTTGCGAAGGAATTTGCCATTGTTTTCAAAAAATGAGGTTGTACTTTCTAACACTCTTATTTTTTATTTTGTCTGTGCTTCTTTGGTTGGCAAGTTACCTGTAAACTGGTCCCAGTGTTGATCTACTTTTGCTTTGAAGTCTTGACTTAAACCCACTTTTCCTTGTGCTCGACTAATAGCGTCCATTACAGCGCGTTTAAAATCAGTTTCTGGCATATTTACAGTAACAAAAACACGATAGCGGGTGACTCTCTCTCCATTATCAGAAGTGGTCGCGAATTTTTCCCAATATCTTTTTCCAGTCCGAATCGACGAGGTGGCAATTTTTGAAGATTCGGCCCCGATATAGCGAGCTTGGTTCGCGTCTACTGTTGTACCTTCTTCAGCATTTTGAAAGATGAATTCAAGTCTTTGTTCGATAGCTCCTGCAATGGCGGCTTTTGCACTGTTTTCGGCAATACGATAAGCAGCTTCTACTCGATGGTCCCCTGGGATTGTTGTTTGTCCTAGAGAAGTCACTGTTCCTTTTTCAACCATAAAGGGCTCGGACTCTTTTAGCCAATCTGGACGAGAGGATAATTCATCTATTCTAGAAAGAATTTTGTCTGGGGTGTTTTCAGAGGTTAAATTTTTTGGTTCGCTTGAACAGGATGTCATGAAAGCCGACAATAAAATGACGTTTAAATAGAATTCAATTCGAAATTTCATGATTCCTCCAGATTTTAACTTCTTTATATTTTTATTTAAAAGTAAATAATGGCGGTATGCAATATATATTTATAAAATATACTCAATAACGCTGAATAGAACTATATTAAATATAAGTGATAAATAACTCGACAAGAGTGTGAGGGTATCATGAACTTGCGTTTGAGTGCGGATTCAAGAAACTGTTTCTTGAAAATGACCTATGCTTTATGCCTAGGCTTGAAAATTTTACTGGCCACATCGATAGTATGGGCTATTCCACCCTGGGCCAAGTCCAATACTCAGGAACGAGTGGGGTCCTCTCTTCGTATCGTATGCCAAGGTGAGGGTCCTTCCGTTGATATAGCTAGAAAAACTGCAACTTCTCAATGCATAGGTTCTGCTTCCCATCAACTACAGACCGATATTCATGTACAGACTGTCAACGTCGAATCAGAGAAAAGTGTAGCCTACTTTCAAGAAATTTCTTCGGATCAACATTTCTCAGGTCTTGTCTGCCAGCCTAAAAAAGAAGAAGTTGAGGAAACTAAGAATGGTTTATTTCAGGTTTGGCTGCTTTGCGATTTCAACCTGCCAAAAATCAAACAGGTATCAACAAAGGAAGAAGCTGAAGAAAAAATGACCTCTAATAAAAAAGAATTATCGTTATCTGCCGCAAATCATGGCTTGGCGGCCGTTAAAAATCATGGGACAATTCCTGAAGTAAACTTATATATGGCAAGTTCAAGAACTACACTTTATTTAGAGACAGTTCCTATGTGCGCCAGTCTTATCATTCGGGGCGAGACTACTAGGAATATTCAATGTACTGGAAATCCACAGCCGGTAGTGATTGATTCATCCGATCGAGAAATTATAGTTCAAGCAGACGGCTGCGTGCCTAAGACGGTAAACCTCAAAAATACAAGGAATGAGAATGGCGAAAGCATTCGGATCTTATTGGACAGTAACTAAAGGGGTGGTCTTTATCCTTGTAGCTATTGGATCTTCAGGGATTTCCTTGAGGACATGGGCGGATTCTTCAAAGGTTACAGATATTAGCGACTTGAAGGATTTTCGAGGATCTGTTTATTGCAGCGATGGATTAGCACAGAATCCTCCAGTAAAAGGTCGTTCTCACCAGTGGCCATCTGAGCTTTTTGAAAAAGTGAAAAACGAAACAGATCAGAACAGCCAGATGAATCAAATTAAAGCAGAATATTGTAACGGATCAGTACCTAGAGCTCCCATATCAGAAAAAATCCGTTTGATCGTTCCAAAGATTCCTCCAGGGCTAGCTTTGGATGTAGCATCCGAGATTACCAAAAATTATATCAAAGTGGCTCGAGCGCGTGTAAAAAATCTATTTTGGGAGCTGTCATCTCTTCCGACTAGTGAGTTAGAGGTGAGTCCATCTTGCAAGGATAGTAATGCTCTGAGTTATATAACCCTTCTGCCTTTAACAGGTTCAGAAGACATCGAAGCACGATACAAAAGAGAGCCTTTTGACTCAGAGCAGGTGGAAGAGATTAGTGCAAGCGTAAAAAATATCACGGAGGGTTCGGTTGAAAATCAGCCTTCAATATTAGTCGCCACTACTGTAGGGGAGCATTCTGTGATTCACCTGCTTCCGAATCTAGTCGCAAATTTTTCTGTAACGACGAAAATCGATGAAATGACGGGTCAAATTCTTCGTAGCTTTGATGAGGAGTCCATGAGGAATTATAAACTCAAACATGTCAGCGGATTTTTTGTTGTACCTCAGACGATAGGCATCGAGGGGCGCTCGATAGTTGGAACCAAAAAAATAGATAAGTATCCGGTCCTGAGACGTGCTCAGCACATGGAAAGCTCTATGATTCGAAACTATTTTGTCTTACTGATGTCTAAGGAATCTCAAAAAGAAGCATTCTTCTCACCTTCAAAATTAGATCTAGATCTAGGCTCAAATCAATCACCTCATTACTTTGGCTTAGATGACCAAGGCGAAGTGAAACCTTCAAAGCTTTTGGAAGATCGTGATGAACAATGGCGTGCTTACTTTGCGAAATTTACCTCTGTAAAGGAAGCTTCCGGAGTGGACCCCAATGTAATCGATTTTGAAGTAGAATTGAATACAGCCGTCTTTTGTCAGTATGGGAAATCTACAACTCAGTTTTTATCGAGGTAAAAATGCAATTTATTTATAATCTGAATAGTTTCCCAATCGGCCTGAATAGATTAAAGCAGCTTCTTCTCGTGTCGTTCATTGGAACGATGCTATTATTTCCGTCACAGGCAAAGGCTATTTATTTCGAAGAGAGCGCTTTTGATCCGAATTCAAATGAACCTTCACTTGTTTCTACTGAAACTGAATTAGGTACTCAGAGATTGCATAACGCCAGAAATGGATTTGGAGGGGGTGTTGGATTTGGTTATTCTCCCAACTCTTATCAAAATCCAAATCTAAATGGATTTGGCTCTCTCTTGCTTTTTATGGAGAAGCGCATTCATGGAATAGTAGGGATACAGGGAGGGTTTAATTTCGATATGGGTTTTAAGGTATCTTCAGATACCTCGTCATCTAGTAATTCTAATAAACCTACAACAAATGGAGTCAATGCCTCTACCAGTACGTCTACAACTACTCCTGACCCCTTTATGTTTGGTTTTGGAGCCTATATTGCTATTCCTGTCTATCCGTTGCTTTTTGGAAACTGGTCTCTCAGCATAGGCCCAAAGTTATCTTACAATCTCCGGATGTACAGCTTTAGTGATTATACCACTCCAAGTTTTACAATGAGTCAGAGTAGTGTAGGTCTAATGGCGGCTCTTCAATGGAAAATGTTGATGTTCCGAGTCGCCCGTGAAACTTATTCTGATACAACTGCAAATTTTAGCAACAGCAGTGGTAGTACGACTGCGTTGAGTCCATTAGCAGTGCAAGGGAGTACGGTTAACTCATTTGCCTTTATGGTTGTTTTTGGTTTTTAATTTAAAAAATACTAAAACACGAACCCTATCTTACTTGTAACGAATACGCTTCTCAAAAAGCATTCACACAGTATAAAATAAGATTATCTTCCAAAAATTATGAAGCATAGAGTTAAACTAAAATTAAAAAAATTACAGTTCATTTTTGGATTTTATTTATTATTCAGTAACTATTCTTATGCGGAGTCCACCTATTTTACTGACTATGACGGGATAACTCATTTTTTTCCTCCACTTCAGGGGGCATTAACTGGAGCTTTTCTTCTTAAGGAAGCTGGTGTCAGCACAGCTCCAGCAGTACTCATACCTGCCCTTGCAATCCTAGCTGTGCAGTTTTCAAAGCAAGAATTTTATGATCCTATTTTTAATTTTAACCATCTGGCTGTGACTGGTGCGGGTATTCTAACAGGTTCTCTTCTCTTTCTGGTATGGCCAGATAATGAGGGTGATTCATCGCCTTGGCTTTCCTTCGAGCCAGAAGGGGGGCTTCTCTATTTTACTTCTCTTAATAATCGAGAATCTTCGCCTCCTAACTCATTCATGATCAATGAACAAACTACTTTTTGGATTAAACGGCGTTTAGGTCTTCACTTATTCTCTGGTGGATTTAATGTTGGAGGTCTAGAGAGTGGGGTGAATAATTTTATGTTTGGAGGAGGAGTTCGGCTTCCGATAGAGCCTGCCTTCTGGGAAGAGCAGACAGGAAGAGAAAGTTGGAGCGCGTGGTGTGGGATTGACTATGGTCTGCTTCTTTTCTCATTTGCGGAGACAGGGATCTCGTTTGTTCCCTCGTCTTCCGTTTTCTTTTATTCTCTAGGAATGCGTTGGCGGCCTTCCCAGTCAGCGTTGCACTTGGGGGCGCAAGTTTCTATGATTCCTTATAGTTCAAGTCTTATACTTCAGAGTGGGCTTCAACTTGGATTTACTTTTTAGTTAAAGAACTCGAGCTTAGTGTTGAATAACTTATGCTGATCTTAATATTATATGTGATTTTTTTTGTTTTTCCTGGAGAATATTTAGATAATAGCTGTCTTCCAAGAGGTTGCGGTCCCAGTTTCCAAGATTTGCTGCACATTCGTAAGTATTTTGGAGAAATGAAAGAAGTAAGTCTTTAGGCGCAAAATAGGTTCTTACTTCGTCATAAGGTAAAATATATTCTTTAAGTGTATGATTATAAAAGGCAGCGTCTACGATTTTTTGTGCTGTCTCAAACCCGTCTGGTTGTGGGTAAGCATAACTATAGAATGCGGGATAAGGAATCATGTTATTTCCCGGCCAGAATCCACAACTACTCACTTCATGAGAGTAAGCTTCTTTAACAACTTCATCTGAAAGATTTGGAATTCCTCCTGGATGCTCAGGAGCTCTACGCCCTGAGAAACGGGTTACTGCGAGATCTAGACTTCCCCAGAAAAAATGGACTGGGCTACATTTGCCTAAAAATTTTGAACGAAATTCTTGAAATACTGTAGTGACTTGTACTAAAGTCTGCCAAAATCGATAGGCAGCTTCAGGATCATAAGTGGAGTGGTTCGTGTCGTTGGCAAAAGGAATGGGATCTGGAACTTCGTTGGGTCGCGGTACAAATAAAAGTGTAATCCCGAGATCTGACATAATGGCACAAAAGCGTTCATAGAAACTTGCTACTGATTCACTTTTTAGCGGAAATCGACGTTGTGTTCCATCACTTGCTAGGATTTCAAGACGATGATGAATGAAGTCAAAGTCAATCGAAAAGTTGCGAATGCTATTTGGGATGAGAGAGGTTGTCATGCCTCTTGAGGTGACATAGAGAGTAGAATTCCAAGAATGATTTGTCCACGGCGTTTGGGTAGTTCGAACTTTCCCAATAATCTGGATCCACCTATGGAGAGTATCACGAGTCTTTTTCCAGTCTGTGTAAGGTAGTTTTGGCCATGGGTCTTTTTTCATAAGTCCTATAAATGTAATCTGCAATATTAGTGACAAAGTAATGAACCTATTGACTTGCAATTACTTATTTTGATCCGAAAAAATAGGGAATCTAGACAAAGGGGGTAAAGTGTTAGAAAATTATAAAACTATCTCGATGTGGGTCGATTGGTGGGTGAGAGCGTTTCAGGCGCTTCTTCTGGGCCTGGTATTGCTTTTGAACAACAAAGGTTACTCTTTCAAAGATTTGAGCAGCTCGATAGTTCGACTACAAGAAAAGATGAGGGAATGGGAATAGGTTTGCCTCTAATTAAAAAATTTAACTATCTTGTGAGCGGAACTATTCATCTTGAAAGTACCTTAAGCAAGGGTGCGACGATCAAGCTTTTATTACCCTTAGAAAGCGAGAACCACTAGATGGACTCTACTTTAAATAACGTTCATAGGAATAAATTTAAAATCCTAGTGATTGACGATGACCTTGCGATCCTCAATGCATTGAAACTCATTCTTGAATATACAGGATACGATGTGGCCACGGCTACAAACGGAAAAGATGCAATACATGCTGCAAAAATAGGACACTTTGATCTTGCCATGACGGATCTCAAGATGCCTGGTATTAGCGGTCTGGAAACACTAGCCGAATTAAAAAAGCTTGATTCAGCGTTGCCTGTTATTATTGCAAGTGGTTTTATAACGGATGAAGTTATTAATGAATATCAGAGACTTGGAGCATTTGGCTATATTCGAAAGCCGTTTGGATTAGATGAAGTTCTTGCTCTTGTGCGGCAGGCGCTTGGAGAATAGAGAGTACCTTTTTATGATTCGAGATCTTCCAGAAATGGATTCGTTACCGATCGAATTACGTGAACTTGTGAAGTGGTCTGTTGAGCTTCTGGGAGGGGTCATAAAACGTGAAGTGGGGGAACAGCTTTTTCATGCTATTGAAACCTTGCGTATAAATATGACGCGATTGCGAGAGAGTGACGATCTTATAGTTAAGAGAGTCCTCCAAGAGCAGTTGGTTCAACTGCGTCAGATGAACTCAAAAGAACGAATGATTGTGGCGCGATCCTTCACTCTAATGCTTGAGCTCATGAACGGTTGCGAAAATGCTTACCGAAGTTGTCGTTTAGCGCAGCACGCGCGACTGAAACATTTGAACTTGTCAAAAGAAGGAGGGGTAGAGTCAAAATTAAATATTGAAACTATTATTTATGTCCTCACTGCTCATCCGACTGAAGCTCGTTCTCCTCAAAATATCCTCGTTTTTCATTCAATTCAGCGTACGTTAATGGATGCATTGAATGGAGATTTTTTAAAAGTGAGTTTAGAAAATAAACTTCGCCATGATTTAGAGCTTGCTTGGAGAATTTCCATAGTTCGAGAACGAACTCCTCATGTAAAAGATGAAGCTGAGCATATTTACTCACTGCTCCTAGCGAATGCCACTTTGACAAGTCTTTTAGATGCGAGTCGAGAGGTTGTTCCCGTTTATGTACGGAGTTGGGTTGGGGGAGATAAAGACGGGCATCCAGCTGTCGATGAAAAAGTCATGCGTGAAAGTCTGATGATTTCAAGAGCGCATCTCATTCGCTTTGCCAAAAGCTGTTTAATGGGAGTAGGAGAATCTCTTTCATTGCTTCCGAGTTTATCCATTAAGTCAGATTTATCTGAATTATCTCATAAATTTATTTTGCTTCGAGAAATTCGAAGTCGTGATGGGGCTCGGGTCATGAAGGTTCGTAAAAAGCTCCGTCGAGTTATGAGTAAATATGAAACCCAGATAGGCGTAATTCACCCTCTATTGATACGATTGAAACAACTTTTTCATGTATTTCCTGGTTTGGTCGTTCCGCTTGAGCTTCGGGAGTCTTCGGATATTTTGATGTCTAATCCTAAAGAAAGATCGAAGCTCGCAATCGATCGTATGCTCGACTTAATTTCTCAAATTGCTCAAGGAGGAGACCCACGATGGTATACTCGTGGGTTCATTGTGAGCATGGCGAATTCAATCGAGCATTTGCGTGCAGCTCATACAAAAGTACATAAGGTATTTGGCTGCGCAAGAATTCCGGTGATTCCACTGTTTGAACAGATGGAGTCGCTGGATGGAGCGGCGGAAATCGTTCTTCAAATGATTCAAGATCCTTTGATTGGAAAAGATATTTCGGAGAATTGGGGTGGGAGTCTTGAAGTCATGTTAGGTTACTCGGATTCAGCAAAAGAGAGCGGGGTTTTTCCAAGTCGTCTTGCGATAGCTCAAGCTATGAATCGAATAGATCTTATATGCAAGTATGAGAATGCAGAGAAGGTTGAGAAAGTAAAACCTGTGTTCTTTCAAGGCTCCGGGGGGAGCGTCGATCGTGGTGGTGGGAGTGTTCAAGATCAAACTGCGTGGTGGCCAGCTTCAGCATTGCAAATCTATAAAGTAACAATACAAGGTGAGATGGTCGAACGTTCGCTTTCTACCCCAGAAATTACACGAGGTCAGATTGAAAGGATTGCAGCAAGTGCGAATCATTCTCTTGATCGATCTTCAGTGACACCTCACCTTTCCATTGTTCAAGAATTTTCAGATCGAGTTTCAGAGAAATATCGAAAGATAATTGAAGATTCAGATTTTCTAAAAACAGTAGAAAAATCAACTCCTTATTCTTATTTAAATTTACTGAAAATTGGATCTAGACCTGCTCGTCGAAATACGCAGCTTTCTGTGCAATCCTTACGTGCGATTCCCTGGGTTTTATGTTGGACCCAAACACGAGTGCTATTTCCAACTTGGTGGGGAGTCGGGTCCACTTGGAAAAGCTTTGATCATCAATCTCGGATGGAGTTGCGCGAAGCTTTTTATAAAGAGCCAGTATTTTCATCCTTTGTGAGAGCTTTAGGATTTACACTTGCAAAAGTAGAATTACCTATTTGGAAACTTTATCTGAGTGAAAGCGGTTTAGCTAGGGATCTCATCATTCGTATTGAAACACTTTTTGACGATGAATTTCAATTTACCCTAGAATTTATTAAATTTATTTCTGAGCAAGATAATCTGCTCTGGTTCCGACCTTGGTTGGGTGCTAGTATTCGATTGCGTGCTCCCATGATTCATCCTCTCAATCTTTTACAGATTCTTGCAATTGAAGGGCAGGACTCTTCTCTGTTTCGTCATACTGTGACAGGGATAGCGAGTGGAATGCTTACAACGGGGTGAGGACTGTCAAATACGTTTAAACCTCAGATCAATAAGGATCTGATGAGTGGGGCAAAATGGTCAGTGAAGATAAAGACAATCTGGTAGAGCTGAAGCGCACTCTGAAGCGTACGCAAGAGGAGCTTCGACAAGTGCACGAAGAGTTGGAGGAAAGAGTTAAGGCAAGAACAATTGAACTTTCCCAGTCAAATGATCGGATGAGAGAGCAAATCGTCAGTCGCAGGCGAATCGAAGAAGCTCTCTATAATGAGAAGGAGTTTTTGACTGCTGTACTGAATAATATGAAAGACGGAATTGTTGCCTGTGATTCAAACGGTATCTTAACGGTCTTTAATCGTGCCTCACGAGAATTTCATGGTTTTTCAGAGAGCCCAATTCCTCCCGAGCAGTGGGCACAACATTATGATCTCTATAGGCCGGATGGAAAAATACCTTTAGAAAAGGAAGATATTCCACTCTATCGTGCACTTCAAGGTGAAAAGGTGCATAATTTAGAAATGGTCATTGCTCCAAAGAATGCCCCATTAATTCGTGTGTCGGTGGATGCACAAGCAATTTTTGATTCTCAAGGTAAGAAAATAGGTGCGATTGCCTCCATGCACAATGTAACAGAACGGAGAAGGGCTGAAGAAGAGCTTCGTAAACAGCAGATTCTGCTTCAGTACATTATCAATTTTGTTCCACACGCTATTTTTTGGAAGGATCGAGAAGACCGCTTTCTAGGTGGAAATATCAACTTTCTCAATAAGGCATTAGGAGTCAATACAATCGACGAGTTCATTGGAAAGAACGATTATGATTTTTTCCCAAAAGAACAGGCCGATTATTTCAGAAAGTGTGATTTCGCTGTCATGGAAAGTGGCGAGCCTATGATAGATATTGAGGAACCTCAGAGGCAAGAGGGGAGTGGAGAGCGCATTTTACTGACAAGTAAGGTGCCACTTCGTAATGAAGAGGGAAGCATCATTGGCCTTCTTGGAAGCTTCGTAGACATTACAGAACGAAAGCGAATGGAAGAAGAGCTTGAAAAGGCAAAGAAAGCTGCCGAGGCAGCTGCTCAAGCCAAGAGCGAGTTTTTAACTACGATCAGTCATGAAATCAGAACACCCCTGACATTAATTCTCGGACCTTTAGAGATGATTCTTTCGACTATGCAGCCAGAATTGTCTCCCAGGCTTCGAGTGGAGTTGGAACGAATTCGGAGGAATGGTTCACGATTGTACGCGCTTGTGAATGACATCTTAGATTTTTCTAAAATTGAAGCTGGAAAAACTCAGGTTCATTGGGAGCTTGTCGATCCGGCATGTTTAGTAAGAGAGATCGTTACAGATGTATCTTCAACAGCAGAAAAAAGGGGACTTAAACTCCAATTCAAATGCGATTCAGATTTAGGCCAAATTCCATTGGACTGGGGAAAATTTGAAAAAATTATACTCAACCTCCTCGGCAATGCGCTCAAATTCACACCTCAAGGAGGATGGATCCAGGTGGAGCTTCGTTCAATTAAAGAGAGTATTGAGCTTTCTGTCTCGGATTCTGGGCCTGGTATTGCTCCTGAAAAGCAAAGACTACTCTTTCAGAGATTCCAGCAGCTCGACAGCTCGACAACAAGAAAACACGAGGGAACAGGAATTGGTTTAGCTCTGGTTAAAGAATTCACACATCTTATGGGGGGTCAAGTAGGTTTGGAAAGCGAACCCGGAAAGGGTTCAAGATTCTTTGTTCGGTTCTCGAAAAGTGCCGACCCTATCATGAAGTCAAGGGCTGATCTCTTGCGCTCTTCAGGAGGTCATTCTGCAGCCGATCATCGAACTGAACTCATGTTCAAGGAAATATCACTCACGCCCACTGATGTTTTCAAGAAGGAAAATGAGAAGGAAAAGGAAAAGGAAGAAGGAAAAGCTGAAAAACCTTTAGTGCTTATTGTTGAAGATAATGCAGATATGCGTGAATATATTTCAGAAATTCTGACTAACGACTATAGTATCGATAAAGCTGAGAATGGACTACAAGCATTAAGTGCAATCCAGGTCAAGCGCCCCGACATTATTGTGTCGGATATTATGATGCCTGAAATGGATGGTTTAGAGCTTGTGGCGCACATTAAAGGAAGTTCTGAACTTCAACATATACCCATTATTCTTTTAACAGCTAAAGCAAGCTATAGTGAGATCGTAAGAGGGTTAAAAACGGGCGCAAATGATTATTTAGGGAAGCCATTTGCTCCTGAAGAGCTTAAAGCTCGAGTGCAATCAGCCTTTCGACTTTATCGTACGTTGCTGGATTTAGAAGCTACGCTAAAAAATCTGCGGCAAACTCAAGAGTCTTTGGTGCAATCGGAGAAGATGGCTGCGGTAGGTACATTGATCGCAGGAATTTCGCATGAATTAAATAATCCTTTAGGAGCCATTCTCATGAATGTGCAGTTTCTTTTAAAAAGTTTATCCTTGCAGGAGGAGTCATTCATAAAAAATGGCCTAACTACAATAGAAAGTCAGACTCAGAGGTGTGCTCACTTGGTTCGTGCCCTGCTGGATATTTCCAGGAAAAAGCCGTTGAAAAAAGAAGTAATTCATCTGACAACTCTATTTAATACCGTCGAGACCCTCGCGGAGCCGTTGGCTCAACAGAAACGAGTTCTGCTTAGCTTTGATAAAAGTACTCTGAGCCAATCACATATGACATTGCGAGTTTGTATTCAAGAATTAGAGACAGCTCTTCTGAACGTGATTAGGAATGGGATCTTTGCTACACCTGCGGGCGGACATGTTTGGGTCAAAATCAGAGAATGTAGAATGGGTGGCCATGACAAAATTGAAATCTCTATCAGTGATACCGGAGAAGGTATTGCGAACACAGTTCTTCCTCGAGTTTTTGATCCATTTTTTACAACCAAATCTCCAGACCAAGGTACGGGAATTGGTCTCTCACTTACAAAAAAAATTATCGAATCCCATGGTGGAACGATCCATCTTGAAAGTACCTTAGGCAAGGGCACAATAGTCAAGTTTTTGTTACCCTTAGAGAGCCAGAACTCTTAGGTGGACTTTTCTTTAAATTCAGGAAATTCGGGCAACTTCAAATGCTCGTTCCATGAGGCCGCGACCCACCCCCTTAAATGGATCAAGATCAAAAATCTTATTCTCACCAAAACGGTCGATCAAAGATTGACGAAGCCAGGGGACTTTAGCTGTTCCCCCAGTGCAAAGGACGCGGTCAATAGCTTCGGGCTTAACTTGCGCAGAGTGAAGAGTGTTATCTAGTGATTTTGAAATGGATTCGAGCGCCGAAGATGAGTATTCTTCAAACTCCTTTCTAGAGATCGTCTCAAGTATATTGATATCTGGGTAATTAAATTCAAACTGTGTGGATTCATTCATTGATAATATTCTTTTTGTGGATTCGATCCGTTCAAAAAGAGGAAATCCGAGCTGATCGTCTAATAATGTAAACAGCCGGTCCATTTTAGCTCGATCTTCTTCTCCGAGAGCCCACTGCTTAACATTTCTAAAGAATTCCAATGTATCTTGCTTACGTAAAAGGGAGATCTCTGCTGGATGACAAATTCTCTCCATAAGATATGCTGGCATAGTCAGGGTATTAGATCCAAAGGGCACTCGATATTGCACACCCGTGCCAAAATAATGAGAAATTCTATGGCGCATGAGTGCTGCATCCAGTGCGTCTCCAGCGAGAGATATGCCCCCCATTGAAATGACGTCCGAAGGCTGAAATTGTCGATTACCTAACTGGTAAATAGTAAAGTCAGAAGTGCCTCCCCCATAGTCGGCTGCAAGAACTAAACTGGAGACTTTGGAATTCTCCTGTTCGCTTATCGTTTTAGCACAGCTTTTTTGGCTAGCAGAGCTATCCTGACTATTACGTCCATATCCAAATGCAGCGGCGACAGGTTCTGGTAGAAACTCAATATCTTTGAATCCTGCAATGCGAGCTGCACGTTCAAGGCGACCTTCGGCATAGCGGTCGTCAGCCTCTAATACAGCAAAACGTGCAGGACGGCCTAAAACAACGCGTGTCACATCTTGATCAAAATAGATATTTGCCCGTTTTCGTAATTCTCCGAGAAACACACCGATGAGATCTTCAAGATTAAATGGGCGATTATCAATATAAGTACCGAGAAAGCTGCGGCTGGGTAATTGTTTCTTCACGGAACGAATGAATCTTCCTGTATGATCTCTAGCACTGAATTCCTGGATGGCATTGGCTCCAAAAAATACTTCCTTGGCATTGGGAAAATAGAGTAGGCTTCTGAGTACTTCAGGATTGGGTGCACCTGGATTCAAAGGTACGAATCCCCTCAAGCCACTTTCGTCAGCGGCTCCAATAAGTGAATTTGATGTTCCGAAATCAATTCCGTATGTGAGCATTAAATTATTTTCCGGCCCGTTTTTTTAGCGGTTTCAATCATGAGATCAGCGTGGTGCCGTACATGTTTTGATAGGACTTCCATAACAGCATCTGAAGTGTTCATTCCAGAACGTGATCGAATATAGCTTTTTACTTTTGATACCACTACTAGAATTTCGTCTGTAACAGAAGCAGGTTTTGTCTGTTTTGTTTCTTGTGTAATTGTTTTTTGGCTTTGTTCCAGATCTTTCTGAGAAGGAGCGATTTTCTCATAAGCTCCGGCGTCCTTGTGATTTAGAACAGGGATATGAGCATCAAAACATCTGAGATTACAAAAAACAAGGTTAGTTCGCACTCGGTTGCAGGTGGAAATGCTGCAGATCCAGTACTTTTGTTTGAATAAGATGGGGTTTTTACAGGTAGTGCATTTTCGCCAATAGTCTAAAATGGGAAGAGACATAAGTTAGACTGTAGTTCTTATAGTTCGGATGAGCAAGTCAATCTTTACTCAGTCAGGCGCTTTTGAAAAAGTCGAACAAGTTTATTTCTTTAGCGATTAATTCGTTCATTTGAGAGTGATCAATAAACTCGTTATTGAGATGATTTTTCTTTTTTAACTCATAATTAAATTTTGGTCCCATGTCATAAAAAGTTCTGACAACCTCAATGTCTTCTTGGATTGAATGTCGCATAAAGTGTGGAATATTTTCATTCTCTAGTAATTTTTGAATGATGAAATGCAATAATTCTGTATGAGTTCCATTTAAAAAGCGATTCAAAGCGGTTTTCCAAGATTCCGGAAAACGAATAGAGTAAAGCCAGGGTGGTGAAACTCGAGCTATTTTTGCAGGATAGCTAAAGCGATCTTTTTCAAAATTAGCTGCATAAATGAGACGTAATAATGCAGTATAACCTATCTTGGTTTTTTTTCTATTTTTAAAGCATCCGAATAAACGGTATCCTTCACTCTTAATGGTGCATCGGCTGGTCAATTGAAAGTCGAGTTGATTGCTGTTTCTTTCTCTAATTCCAATAAATAAGTAATGAATGACTTCAGTACCGGCAATATTGAATGGTGGACGTAAAGCGTGAAGAAGTTCACTTTCACGAGTCAGAGCCTCCTTTTCAGATGAGCATTCGTACCATTGGATAGAGCAGACATGATCAATCATTTCAAGAATATGATCTGAACAATTTCCTGGCTTAATTTGTGAATAATGGGTGATACGATTTCTCAGGTTTTTAGCCTTACCAATATAAAGAAATGAATTTTGTTTGTCTAACATGAAGTAGATTCCAGCAGACGACGTAATACCTCGAAAGAAATGAGAACCAAATTTTTTCTTGAGAGGATTTTCATAAGAAAAACTATTTTTATGGAATGGCTGCATGAGTGAACTTTTTTAGCAAAAAAATCGAAAGAAAAACAAGGTGATTCAATTGTTGGTTGGTTCTGCATCATTTGCTGTGAAGAAGATGAATTATTGAATTAAAAACTCTGGAACATCATATTCAATTACAGCTCCGGAAAATTGTTCTTTGAAATTGCAAACACCGGTATAAGGATGATGGGGATCTCTCTTTATTAAATAACCATTGAGGTCATATTCTTGAACTCCGAATGATATGCACTGAATCAACGCTTCCCAATGAGCGACGGCAGAGGTGCTGATGGCTGAGCGTAATTCGGGAACTCGAGTTTCATATCCGAACAGATAGTGAGCTCGGTTTCCCCTCTTGCAAACGATAATTTGTGTAAATGATTCGAGTTGGTTATGCCCTTCTTTCCTGGCAGAAATAAGCCAAAATGAGGGAGAGTGGGAAGTGGAGGGGGCCGATTCTTGAATTAATGCCTGAAACCAAGAAAGGGGAGGAACCGTGAATCCATGCGTTTCTCCAAAATGTCTCATTGCTGGAACAAAGTGATTTAATTGGGTTGGAGTGAGAACGTCCCATTGGGTTAAAACTTGATTTCTCTTTGCTAATGAAAGAGTTCTTTGCATTCGGTGGCTCAGAGATTGAAATTGCTCTAGTGGGGACGTTTTAACTGGAACGATCCAAGTAGCGGCTTGAGTGTGGTTGAAGGTGGGGATAGGGAGAAGGCTAAGTCGGCGTTGCATCTGGCCTCGTTCCCATCTTGGTTTAAGACTCAGAGACTCAAAATTTGAATTGATTTTTGAAACAGCTGTAGCAAAAGTTGCTAGTTGACGAGGTATGGAATTTGGCTCATCCCAATGTAACCAAGGACCATTGATACATTCAAACTGAAGTTTACTTTTGAAATGGGAGTGGTTAGGAGAACTGAAAACAACCCCTCCCACTTTTTCATCAGGACTAAAAACAAGAAAGGCTTTTCCAGAGACGGCCTCGATAGCGCGTGCCCAATTGAGAGTCTGTGCAAGCGGTAAGTTGAATTCAATTTGTTGCCAAGCAGCTTTTTCATTTTCTGTTAAGTTGAAGATAGGCTTTGCAATCCACATAAATATGATTCTAACCTATAGAAAAAATGGGAGGACAAGGAAAATGAGTGCAGATTCATTTTTTAGCCGGAAAATCAGCAGACGAGATTTTTTGAATGGCGTTATGATTGCTGCGGGAGGATCGATAGTAGGTGGATGTGCACAACTTCACTTGAGCCCTTCTTTATCTTCGCTTCAGAGGGACTCAGAAAACTCAGGGTGGCGGGTTCATGGTGGGATTCAAGATGATCCGCGGGCCTTGCGAAGTGGGAATTTACCTTCAGCTTTTTCAGTAGCTCATTGGTTACGGGATCAGCGATTAACTTTTGGTAAAAATAGCGTTTCTTTAGCGTCTTCTCCGATAGATGCAGCACAGGGGGTATTTCCTCTTGTGGAGGATTTGACTGGGAGTGAAGTCGTAATTATTGGGTCTGGAATTTCAGGACTTGCTGCCGCATTTTATTTGAGTCGAGAGCGTCTTCAAACTCGAATTCTTTTTTTGGATGCAAATTTAGTTTATGGAGGCAATGCATCAAGTGATGGCCTTAGCCCAATTCCAGTATTGGCTTCTACGGGAGGTGCATATGGTGTTGCACCTTATGCAGATTTTTTAAAGGAAATCTATCGTGAAACTGGCGTGAATTGGGAGTCCCATATCATACCGAGTCCTTTTTATAATTATTTTTTTGATGATCAGACACCCTTTGTGATTCCAGGAACTCGTCGTTGGGCAAGTGATGTTTATGGGAAAGGGCTGGATAGTTTACCTTATCCACCTGAAGTGATTTTAGATCTAAAAAAAGCACGACAGGATTTTATAGATTGGTACCGTTGTGAAGGAGCCCCTACGGATCCGGCTGATCAAAGTGATCCAAAGTATGATTATCTAGCTCAGAAAACTCTTCATGACTACTTAGTTCAACAAAAACATTTTCATCCAGCAGTTTCTGATTTTTATACCCGCTTTTCAATTGACGCATTGGCTGGTACCAGCACTCAGGTCAATGCTCACTCAGCAATTAGCTTTCTTGGAGCAGAATACCATTCTTTATTTGCGATGCCGGGGGGAAACGCAGGTATTTCAAGGCAGTTTTTAAAGTGGCTTATTCCTAGTGAAGAATCTCTCGATTCTTCTCTCAATCGAGTTCGAATGCGTCAAGGGGCGATTGCTTTACGAATCGATAAAACCGTTGAAGGGGCAAGTATCACTTATTTTCATAATGGAAAGTTTTATAAAACTTCTGCAAAAGCAGTGATCGTCGCAACTCAAGCACATTCTGCCCAACATCTTGTGAGTCATCTGGTGGACGATTCTACTAAGAAAGCATGGAGAGAAACAACCTTGGTGCCGGTCGTAGTAGCTAATGTGAGTATACGCCGAGCTGCGCCTCTTGTAGATCTTGGACTGGGTTATAACCAATACTGGTGGGGGAGTAAGTATTGGGCTGATTTTGTGACTGCAGATTGGATGAGTCCAAATCGTATGGACCGGAATCGACCTACAGTACTGACCTTTTATGGAGGCAATACTGCCGCCCCGGAAGAGATGCCCCGAGAAAGAATGAAGTTAATGACGACGCCGTTTGTAGACTACGAAAATTCTTTAAGGGAAGATTTAAGTCGTATTTTTTCAGGGGCAGATTTTGATTTTGATCGAGATGTGACCGCAATTTATATTTATCGGTGGGGTCATGGAATGGTTTATCCTAAGCCTGGTTTTCCATTCAATTTTAAACACGGAATACCTTCAACACTCATCCGAAAGAAATCATCACGACATATCGCGAGACAACAGGTAGGTTGCATTTCGTTTGCTGGCCAAGATACAGAGGGAACTCCCTCATTAGAGTCTGCAATTGCTTCAGGTCTTCGGACTGCGAAAGAAACTTTAGGTTTTCTTTAAGGATAAGCAAAGGGACTTGACCACCCAAACGGACTCCAACCTAAAGCATAACCCCAGCCCCAACCATAAGGATAAAAATAGGGAGGATAATAATTCGGACCGTAATAATAGTCTGGGATAGGGATGCGATCAAATGGAGTCACTTTCGAGATTTTTTCATGTCCTATTTGAATTTTCCAGTGAAAATCGAATTCTGGAATATCGCTTTCGGACTTCATGAATGGGGGTAATTTAAAGTAGAGATCAAGTGCTCTGAGTTCACCGGGTTTGACTTCGAGGCGGGGCAAAAGTTGATGATCGAAATTTGAAAAGAGAACTTCACTTGAGCCGGCATTAGAGAATGAAACGAACTGATCCCGAATATCAAGGATTTCATTGGTATTTTCACCATGGTTTGAAAGAGCAATTCTTAAAAGAAGTGCTGGAGTTTTATCACCCCCCTTTTCAGATTCGATCTCTTTGACTCCGAGTGAAAGTATGCGGACAATTCCAGTGGGAGATTTTTCTGGAATCGAGTAAATTGCTTCATTTCGAATTCTAGATGCCGATGCCTGATGTTCGGCAGGAATAAAACTATATCTTTGAGATGCGCAGCTTACAAAAAAAATGACAGTAAACATAATTATATTTAAATAAAATCTATTTCGCATAGAGCATTTCCAAAATTTTTAGCTACGACTATTAGTTTAGACATAAGTGCAGGTTACTGCATAACGGATGCATAACGGATGCCCATATAAATGGATCATTTTTTGTATAAGTGAACAAGAAGCGAAAGCAGCATTCTGAAGATTTAATCAAGTAAAGTATTATAATTTTAATATTTAATAGAAAGGGCCAACTTATGTTCAAACGCAAATTATCTTATTTAACAGTTCTCGGTTTTGTCGCATTTTTTTCACTTACCGCTGCAGCACAAACAGGTACTGACACGAGCAGTGACAGTAGTACGTCAGGTCAAGCAGGCGTTTCAGGGGGTAATTCACCGAGTGGAATGGCGAGTCCGTCTGTTTCAGGCTCCGATCAAAGCGGTTCGTCCAGATCGGGAGGTACAGGCGGTACCATGGGTGGCACCACTGGCACGGGCACCTCTTCTAGTGGCACTGGGTCATCTTCGGGAAGTAGTGGTACAAGTTCAGGCGGCTAAATAACTTATCATTATAAATAAAATGTCCAACACCTAGACTATAAAATGTTCAACACCTGGACTCGCATTGAGGAATTCAGAGTGCGAGTCCAGATTTGTATTAAATTCAAAATAATAAATATATTGACATGATTTTATTGCAATTTAGGCTATGGGTCGATTTTGACACCCGGCTAGATTTTATTAATGTCTATTTTATATTTAAACCAAGAGATATACTATTTCATAAGGTCCAATTACTGAGACACTCAATACATGTACATGTATAAAAGGGGCCATGGAATGAAAGAGGGGCATTCTGATGAGATACCATTTGGTTTGGCTTCTCACTTTTTTTAACTTGGGTTGCGGTATATTCGCTATGTATGGTCGAGGAGACCAGAGTGGCAATACGAATGTCACTATTGGATCTATGTCTTCTCTTATATCAGGAACTGCAGTTTCAAAAGATTCAACAACAACAGCGACAACAACAACAACAGCGACAACATCATCACCCACTCCGACCTCCTCTTCAAGTGGGACGGGTGGTGTTATGGTTTATTTTAAGGGAACGAATGGGACAAACTTTTTAGGAGGGTACTATATTCCTTTTTCAAGCTTTTCCTCGAACTCTGATGGTACCATTTCCAATAGTGAAACTCTTACCGTTCCAAACGGAAGCTACAATGTTTATAGCATTGGTTATGAATTAAATGGATTGAGTTCGGGTGGAGTTCCCAAGTGTGGCATTGGGGTTGATGGTAATCCTAGTGCTGCGAGTAATACTGGGACAACTATTTCTTTAAATGGTCAGGATGCGAGTGTACTCATAAGCTTGAATAGTAGTAACAATACAAATCCTACTCCTACTCCCAACTCGAATTATGCTCCAACAGTAGATGCTCCATGTATCAGCTCCTATTTTTCAGATCCTCAATTAGATTCTTCCTATATTTATAATAACCAAATCCTTCCCCTTGCCTTTATTAGTTGTAAAGATGCATTTAACTCTAGGATTACTCCTAGTACGCTATTAAGTTATATGTCTGATTGTTCCGCAACTAGCTCAAGTTTGTCTCCAGGCTATCCAGGTCAGATGAGTAGTTTGCGTATTGAGTTGATGACCGGTGTGATTGCTAGTGATCAAGGACCGAGTCTCCAGAGTCCGGGGTTGTTTTATTGTGCTTCGTTTCCTAATCCTGGGCAAAGTGTAGTAACCCCTGTTGCAATTCCTATAAAAATAAATAGTAATTCACAATTTGATTTTCCTGTGAAAATGACGGCGTATGGTTATTCTGACTTAGATTGTGGTTTGACAACGAGTACGGATACCTCATTAGGGATTTATCAATTCGATACTACCCAGGCGGCTTTTGGGTACAGTGCAAGTACAAAGCTTAAGAGCGCTAATATAAATATTATTCCGCCATTACCTACATCGATACCGACACCTACACCGACAGGGACGTCAGGGCCTGCTATCAAAGTTTTCTTAGGAGATTTCAGTAATGCAGCTAACTAGAAGGTTACACCTCATCTCAGCTATGTTGATAGCTGGACTTTGGACTTTTTCAGTATGTGGAGCGCAGAGTATAGGAAAAGTGATTATCTTAAAGGGGGATGTGAAGCAAATACTCGGAGTGGACGAAATAAAATTACATGAAGGTGACTTGATATTAGAAGGAGCTGTCGTGAGTACGGGGCCGAAGAGTTCTGTGAAATTTATGTTACTAGACCAAACAGCTTTGTCTTTGGGGCCGGATTCGAGCATGCATTTAGATGACGTTAAGATAAATTCCATTTCGAATGTAAGTGTGACCAACGGTTATGTGCGTTCAAAAGTAATTAAGGACTTTTTATCAAATAGCACTCCATCGAAGAAGGTAAAATTTATTTTGAGAACAAAGTCCGCGGTTATGGGAGTTCGAGGGACTGATTTTGAGGTCATTTACAATTCCGAAAATCAGGTGACCTCTTTGGTAACGTTTGAAGGCGCAGTTGCTATGTTAAAAATTGATCCTAACCCATCCGATTCTTTTCGACAGACCGTCAATTTAGTGCCACTCTTAACGAGTGAAAAAGCGGTCGTGGTAACGGAAGGTCGATTTTCTACCGTGAGTCCGACCTTGCCTCAGGTGACTTTACCTACAAAAATTTCGCCTGCTCAATTTGAAACAATGAAAAAATCCGATCCCACAGCAGCTAATCAGAACTCAGGATCATCGGTTTCGCAAGGGAACTCAAAGTTAACCACAACTCCTCATTTCAATTCTATTATTCCACCGGGTATGGATGCCAAAGTATTTGCGGGGTCAAATTCAGGCTTGGATAAACAGTTGGCTTCAGCGCTGGGGAAGGCGATCTCTGTTGGAGCGTTAGGAAATGGAGTCGGTGGATTTGTACAACCTGCATTGCCTCCTCCGGAAGGGGTCTATAATCAGAAGACAGGGGCCTACGCACCCCCTGCAGGTGGCTTTTTGGATACTAAAACAGGGTTGTACCTAGCGCCACCTTCCGGAAGCGTATTTGATCCTAATACGGGAGTGTATGTTCCTCCCGTATCTCTAGGAAAATTTGATGCAAATACTGGATCCTATGTTCCACCTTCCGATTTTAAACTTGATCCCAAGTTAGGTTTTGTTTCGGTGGCGGTAGCTTCGGCTAATACTACTCCCAGTTCAGGCTCAGGCCAAAATACAGGTATCTCAGCAAACTCAAAGGCACCCAATGTAGTTGTGGTAGCTTTTCCGGGGCTTCCTGCATCTTCTGATACTTCGTCAAGTTCAACGAATGGAAGTGCAGGAGCTTATGGAGTCATGGGAGGATCTCCGATTACTGCAAGCATTTCAGAGAATGGTGATCTTTCTGGAGCAAATGGAAATTCCACTACGGGGTTAAGTACTACCTCTGTCTCCAGTTTAGGGATTGCCAATCAGTTTATTTCACCCCCACCTCCTAATGTGGTTCCACCTACTCTTTTAATTCCATCGACAGCCTCTGTTGAAGTCCCTTTATATCCAGTAAATACTGATCCTAGCTGTTTAACTTGCTCAAATCCTCCGTCCCCACCGGTGACACCCATAGCGCCAACCTCGACAAACATAAATTTAAGGATTACCGTTGGTAATTAGTTATACTCAATGAAAGAGAGATAGTTTTTCCATAAATATTTAGGTGATGAAAGGCCAACATATTTGATGATGAAGCATCTTAGGGTTGCCGTCGGATTTGTTTTTATTGCGACAAGTCAATTTTCAGATTCCTTTTTGTTACGTGCGAATGCTGATATTGCTAATAGCGGGATTGATATAAAAAAAGAGATGCTTCAAATTTATCCTATTTATAATAAAGGTGCCTATTCAGAAGCTGTTGATGCTCTCAATAAGATAAATGCTATCCATTCCAGTGATCGAGCTTTGCTCCTTTATTGGAAAGGTTTGTGTTATAATCACATGCTTGCCTATGCCCAGGCGATTCCGGCATTTCAAGGAGCAGTGAAACTCGGAGCTAAATATAATGATTTACAGTATGAAATGGGACAGGCTCTTTATGCGAATCAGCAATTAAAGTCCGCGCGGGAAGCATTTAAAAAGTCAGCAGCGCAAGGTTATAAAAAAGGCGCGTCTACTTATTATGTGGGATTTATCAGTCAAATCCTTGAAGATTATACGACGGCAGCCAATGCTTACCAAAGTATTCAAGGGTTTCAAGATGATCCTGAAAACGTGAAGCAAGCTGCCTTATTTCAAATTTCAGAAATGGAAGTCGCTTTGATAGAGAAGGAAATAGATTTAGATAAAAAAAAATTAAAATTAAAAAAGAAAGTATTTCCAGCATTGAGCAAGGTTATTGACTATGATCGATTTACTCCCATAGCGGAGCAAGCGAGACAGATTCTCTCTAATTTGAAAAAACAAATGGGTGCAGACGAGATCTCAAAATTTCACAATGGAGTACCCATGGCAATTAATCGTTGGTACATTAAATCTTCTCAAGATATTAAATATGATACAAATGTTCTAACGAAAGCTGATCAATCACTTCTTCAAATAAGCAATACAGGATCTGGGTTATCGAAAACGGAAGTTTATAGTAAGTATGAATATGTATTAGATCGAAGATGGGCTCTTGCTCCAGAAATAGATATGGCTTATATGAAGTACTTTAATCAAGAGGAACCATTAGTATTTCAAAATGATAATTTATCAATTACATCAGCGATTCGAACACGCTTAGAACATGTTTATTCTAATGCACCTGCCGCGATGAATTTTGATATGGAGTTTAATCTCTTGCTGCGGGACTGGCAGCAAGATCATAGTCTTCCATTCTATAGTCGATTTTATAATTTTACTTTGGGTGAGCGCGTCTCATTTTTTAAAGTAGGAAGTACAATCCTTAGCGTCAACATGAAGCTCTATTCTAATGAAGATGTAGGACAAAATGCATTAAATCCTGC
This sequence comes from Oligoflexia bacterium, assembly GCA_963758495.1. Taxonomy (GTDB): domain Bacteria; phylum Bdellovibrionota; class UBA1018; order UBA1018; family UBA1018; genus CAVWVI01. The sequence continues at coordinate 374,101 of CAVWVI010000003.1, read as the reverse complement.
AATTACCTTAACCCAGAATTTCAAAGTCGGGAGAATGAATGGACTCAGCGTTACCTTGTCTTCTGATTATAATCGAGCCAGAGATGACTATTGGGATCGAATAGATTACAGACTTACCACCTCTTTAAATCTGCCTGTGTGGGTGGAGAAAATTGATTTCAGCTTTATTTTTGATTTTATGTTTGTGAATACAATGAATCAATTTGCAACACGGGGTTATGAAAAAACAATTAATCCATCTATACTCTTAACGAGAAGTTTGAGTAACAATTTATATATTAATTTAAATTATTCATATACAAAAAACATATCGCTCGATTTACAAAACTATGCTTATTCCAAAAGCGTTATGGGTTTAGGTGTCGGCTGTCGGCTCTAGCTTGAACTGTTGTTCATGTTCTTTGCATAAAGTAATTCGTAAGCACTGCAAGGAGTGCTGTTGCGCCGGGAATCCAAATCTTTACGGCGCAAGAGGACTCCTTACAATGCTTGTCAACGGCCTTAAAGGAACGACTTAGGTAATTCTATAAAAATGGGTTACTAAAAAATATTTTCTGGAGATCATTTAAGATGAGACGATATTCAACTTTGCTAGCTGCTTTTGGGTTAGGAATGAGTACAATGTACATTTTTGACCCAACAAAGGGTTTGCGTCGGAGGGCTATCTTCAAAGATAAAGTGAGTCATATTGCACGGCAGACTCAAGATGCAATGGATGTTGCAGTTCGTGATTTGGTTCATCGAACTCAAGGAGTTATTGCCAGCGCTCGAGGATTTTTTGAAAGGGAAGAAGTAATCGATGAGGTACTAGTCGCTCGAGTACGGGCAAAAATTGGTCGGTGGGTATCCCATCCTCATGCGATAAAAGTGAATGTAAGAAGAGGCAGAATTATTTTAAGCGGAGTTTTATTAAATCATGAAGTGAGCCCACTTATTTCTGCTGTAAGAAAGGTACGCGGGGTTCGAGGTGTTGAAAATCATTTAGAGCCCCATCGTGCGGATGAAAAGATATCGAGCTTACAGGGAGGTGAAATTCGACGGGGGCATCATCAGATCGATGTGTTTCAAAAGAATTGGTCCCCTGCGAGCCGACTCATTGTAGGAGTTATGGGAGGTTTTTTAGGAATGTATGCGCTGAATCAAAGACGTCTCAGTAGGGTGGTTTTAGGTTCTTTAGCTTTGCTCGCACTCTTAAGAAGCTTAACAAATCAAGAAATTCTAAATTTAATTGAGCGCAATCATTCAACTAAGGAAATAGCAGCCTAATTAAATTATTCTAAACCATATCTTTTTCGTTTTCGCCAAAGGGTGCTTAAGTTAATTCCTAAAATGCTTGCTGCTTCTTCCAGAGTATGCGCAGTGGCAAGAATATGGCGAATATGTTGTTTTTCTAATTCCTCTAGGTTGGTATCTGTCGGGGTCATCATTTGATCTTGAGATGGACTGACTTGCTCTATGTTTTGTTGAGAGCCTTCAATGACTCGATCGGGAAGGTCCTCAAGTGTCACTTGATCCGTCGTGCATAATATTGCCGCTCTTTCCATTGCATTCTTTAATTCGCGTATATTTCCAGGCCAACTATAATGTTCAATGACCTGTTTGGCCTCTTCACTCAGAGGGCGGGAATTACGTCCAATCGAAGTAAAAGATTTTGCCAGGAGTTGGTCTGCTAGGATGAGAATATCCTCTTTCCTTTGTTTTAATGAAGGCATATGCAAATCGATAACATTGAGTCGAAAATAAAGATCTTCTCTAAACCTTCCGGCCTTCACTTCTTTTTCTAAGTCCTTATTTGTAGCGGCGATTATTCTTACATTGACTCGAATGGTTCTTGTATCTCCGACCCGTTCAAACTCACGTTCCTGAAGGAATCGAAGTAGTTTTGTTTGAAGGCTAGGCGAAATTTCTCCGATTTCATCAAGAAAAACAGTTCCTGTGTCTGCAGCTTGTAAGCGGCCTAATTTATCTTTTACTGCACCCGTAAAAGCCCCTCTCACGTGACCAAACAGTTCACTTTCAAGTAAATTCTCGGAAAGGGTTGCGCAATTGACCACCGCAAAAGGTCCTTTTGCTCGCATGCTAGAATCATGGATAAATTTTGTAAGTAAAGTTTTTCCTGTTCCACTTTCGCCAGTGATCAGTATTGTTGAGTCAGTAATAGCAACTTTTTTTGATGTGTCTAATACTTTTTGCATGCGTAGGTTTAAGGTTACAATTGTTGTGGGTTCTGAGAGTGCGTTGACTTGATCTCGTAACTTAGTATTTTCTGCTTTTAATTTGCGATATTCTTCAATTCTCTCAATCAGGTGTTCAAGTTGCTCAGGGGTGAAGGGTTTGACTAGGTAGTCATAAGCTCCATTTTTTATGGCTGTGATAGCAGTATCAATTGTGCCGTAAGCAGTCATAAGGACTACTGTCACAGAGGGAAAATATTCTCGAGTTTTGCCAAGAAGATCCAAACCACTCATTCCATCCATCCTGAGGTCTGTGAGTAGAATTTCAGGAGTGGATTTTCTCATGAGAGCAAGAGCCATTTCACCACTGTCAGCAAGTTCAACTTGGTGATTTGCACTTTTCAGTGTGGCTTCCATTGTCATGCTTATGCTTTTTTCGTCATCGACTATAAGGATACGCGCCACGGGCAGCCCCTTTCCAGTGGACTAGCGATTATATCTCTCTAATACTACATCTCAAAGAAAATGTATGCTTGGTTAACAAAGAAAAGTAGAATGAAAATAAATCTTTATCAGAGGGTTGTCTATTTTGCGTTGAGTCTTGTTGCTACTTGAGTCATACGGCGGCTGATTCTTTTAGTTTTTTTCTTATTAAGCAGACAAGAAAGATGCAATTTGGCGGATAGGGTGACGGCCATTTCTCTTATTTCTAAAATGGATTGTCCAGACAGGAAAAAGGCCACTTCGGATCACTTCACGGGTAACACTCCCTATGACTGAAGCGCTGATGGGTCCACTTTGAGTTTGCATTGTAATTAGATGAGCTTTTCGTTGCTCTGCTTTCTTCAGTATAGAGAGGGCGATATTCTTTGATCGAAGTTCTATTTCTTCCGTGGTAGGAACTCCTTGATGGTTTGCCCAAGCAGCCCATGCTTTTATTCTTCTTTTTTTACGTGCAAAGTCTACGTTAATAAAAAGTGAAACTGGAATTGAAATTTCACTCATCAGATAAATAGCGGATTGAAATCCGAGATCATTTGGGTTTAAAGCCGCATGGAAGAGTGTGATGCTTGCTTGAAATTGTTTGGCGGTCGCCACGATTTGTCTAAAAATTTCTTTCGAACCCTGGGAAAAATCAGTCGGGAAAAGAATGTGAGTTAAATGCTCTGTTTTTAACGGTCGAGCACCTACCACGAGTACGGGGATAGGTGATCTTACGACAAGTGTTTCAGCGCAACTTCCAAATACAAATCTTTGGATTCCTTTCCTTCCGTGAGTATTTACCAAAATAAGATCAGTATGGTTCAAAAGTGCATAATGAATGACTGCATCGGCAATTTGAATGGGTGAGTTAAAGTGTTTACAGATGATCTCAGGTGCTTGCAGAAGGTCTGAAAGCTTATTTCTATGGAGGAGACTTTGAATTGTTTGATGAGTGGTTTTCAACTTTCGTTTCATTGTTAGAGACTCGATCTGCAGTAATGGATCAAACTGCGATTCTAAAACATAAATAGGGGTAATATTGATTTGATTTAATTTTAAGAATAAGCGCAAAATTTGAATCATATTTTTATGAAGGGCGCTTTCCTCTTCAAAGGGATCTAGCGACCATAGTATTCTTTTTGATTTTGCGCTTGGAAGCATATGAGTCATTTTGAAAGCAGTAGTTATGCCAATGACGCTTCGGCTTGACGTAGGGTGGAATCTGATTTGCTTCATAGGAAGTAGGTACTTTCGATTCTCAAGTTTATCTTTTGATTTGGCTTTTAGCTTGGCTATTAGGTCGGTTGTTTTTACAGAAAGCTAAAGAGTGGAGCGCGAAATAGATGAATTCAATTCTTCAAATTAATTTTCACAAGATTCAACATTCTGATGCGGTAGCAATGGTCATTCAAAAGAAAGCAGAAAAATTAGAAAAATTTTACAGTCGTATTTTGAGCTGTCGGGTTACGGTTGAGCTTCCTCATAAACGGCGTAATCAAGGAAAAATTTTTCGAATTTTAATTGATTTAACGATCCCTGGCCATGAAATTGTCGTGGGAAAAGATCGTGAAAAAAATCATTCTCATGAAGACGTATTCGTGGCCATTCGCGATGCTTTTGATGCAGTAGAGCGGAAACTGAGAGATCATGTGAGACGACTTCCGAGACAAAGACATCATGAAATGTCCCCTCATGCTCGAGTGATTCGAATATTAAGGGGTGATGGGGATTATGGATTTCTTCAAACAGCTGACGGTAGAGAAATTTATTTTCATAAAAACAGTGTCTTATGTGAACAGTTCGAGCGACTTCAGATTGGAACAGTGGTTCGGTTTAAAGAAGAAATGGGAGAGGAAGGTCCTCAAGCGAGTACGGTTGAAATAGTGGGACACCCGAAGGAAAATGCATCTTCTCTTGAATTCTCAGGTATTTGAGGTGATCCGATGAGGTTTTAAAGTTAGGATGCTTTGGCTTGAGGTAATTGATGTGACATGAATTTATTCAAGCATTCTTTGCTACAAAAATAATAGGTATGATCAGTTTTTACGAGAACATGTTTTGCAAGTTTGCGAGTCAGTTGGGTTCTGCAGATTGGGTCTGTTACTTTTTCAGGTCCATTTTTGAATTCAATATTTTCTGAAACTTGAATCACATTGGTTCGATGTGCCATCTGATTGACTCCTTTATATTCAATTATTAGCAAGTCAGAACTATGAGAGCGATTTGCAATTGGTATTCCGCTCGTGATTACCTAGTCCGACATTTGCAAACCTTCCCATTATGATTCCGCCTGATATCTCATCAAATAAGCCAAGGAGTCTTCGCTTGCATGCGCCAACTATTGACAAGAGAGATCACATTCAAGGAGCAGCAGAATCGTCGGTAATTCTCTTGGAGTATGGAGATTATGAATGTCCATTTTCCGCTCAGGCTCATTCGGTGGTAGAGAAACTATTACAGGATCTACATGGGGAGATGGGCTATGTTTTTAGAAACTTTCCATTAGTTGACATTCATTTTCATGCACGTCAGGCAGCGTTAGCTGCCGAAGCTGCCGCACAACAAGGAAAATTCTGGGAAATGCATCATATGCTTTTCGAAAATCAAGGAGCTTTAGACCAAGAAGATTTATTGGATTATGCTTACCAGCTGGGACTCAATGTGAAAAGATTTGAAAAAGCTTTGAATTCAAAAAATTTGTCTGAAAGATTAGCTGAAGACATCAATAGTGCAATTCAAAGCGGAGTAACCGAGACCCCCACTTTTTTTATTAATGGCGAGCGATTTAAGGGGCAATGGCGCCTTGACTCTCTTCGTAAAGAGAGCGAGTTAGAAAAAGTAATCAGGGCTAAGCATGATAAAAGAGAAATTGCTTAAATAGGATGTTTTTGAGGCTGAGTTCCTTTTTAATTTAATAAATGAATGAGATCGTTTCTCGTGATGGGAGCAGCTGGCGAGCCATCTTGGAGGACCGAAGCAGCGAGTTCTAATTTAGCTTTTTGTAGATTGAGAATTCGCTCTTCAATTGTATTTTCGGCAATGAGGCGATGGATTAAGACAGGGTTTTTCTGACCAATTCTATGAGTTCTATCTGCTGCTTGATCTTCAACTGTAGGGTTCCACCAAGGATCCATGAGAAAGACATGGTCTGCAGCTGTGAGGGTTAATCCAATCCCTCCCGCTTTAAGGGAAATCAACATGACAGAGGAAGTAGTGCTAGTTTGAAATTCCTCGACGATTTGTTGGCGATTTTGAGTTGTACCATCTAATCTAGAGAAAGTAATATTGTTTGATTTTAAGTGAGGCTCAATTAAATTTAAATAAGAAGTCCATTGAGAAAAAATCAGTGCACGATGTCCGAGGGCAATTGAATTTTCCAAAGTTTGAATGAGTAAGTCTATTTTTGATGATTTATGGCTCAGTTGACCTGGAACAAGTGATACATGGCAACAGGCTTGTCTGAGCCTGAGTAATAATTCCAGCGCTGCAAAAACACTCCCTCCAGCCTCAAGTTTATCCAGTACTTCTTGGCGAGTTGAGGCTAAGAGTGCGTCATAAACGTCTTTTTCTTCGGCACTGAGTTCACAGTAAAGAACCGTTTCAGTTCGTGGCGGCAGCTCCGGTGCAACTTCTCGTTTGAGTCTCCTGAGAATGAAAGGACGAATGCGTTCTTTCAATTGTTGGGCCACTAAGAGGTTCCCTTTAGAGATGGGTAGGGCAAACCTTTCTTGAAAACTTTCAAGTGTTCCCAGTAAGCCTGGATTTAAAAATTGGAATTGGCTCCAAAGATCGTCTAAGCGATTTTCGATAGGTGTACCGCTCAGTGCAATTCGAGAGTCTGCACGAAGGAGATGAGCGGCTTTTGCAATCTGACTGTCTGGGTTTTTAATCACCTGCGCTTCATCTAAGATAATCGTATCCCAATTGATTTGAGTGATTTGTTCCCGATCTAATCTCAGAATTGCATAGGTAGTTAGAATAATATTCGCGGATAAATCAATTTTTCGCTGATTTCCATAATAAGTTGAAAAAGAGAGGTCAGGACGAAACTGTTTAATCTGATTTGCCCAGCCATGTAACACACTTGTAGGAGCAATGATGAGTGTTCGTCCTTGAATTGCGCACAGTGCTTGAAGTGTTTTTCCTAACCCCATATCATCGGCAAGCATAGCCCCCATTTTCGAATCTCTCAAAAAGCAAAGCCAATTTAGGCCTTTCTGTTGGTAATGCCTGAGGGTGGCCTTTAAATTCTTGGGTGGTTCTACTTCTGGAATTGTATCCGTATGATCTAAAAAAGTTCTTAAATTTTTAAAACTCTCCGGGTAGGGTTGATTCGATTCAATACAAAGTTCTGTGAGTTCGGGAATCAAATAACTGGGGAGTTGCTGAGCTGAATCTTTAAATTCCAAAAGTGAAGCAATCCGACTTCCAAAGCGTTCCAGCCAATCTTTTGGAAGAGGCGCCCATCCCCCTTCCAAAAGGGGTACGTAGTTATGATTTTCTCTCCAGGCTTGAAGTACTCGCTGAGGATCTGCTTGAGCTTTGTTATTTCGAGACTCAAAAGATAATTGGAACCCACTTTCTTGAAATTGAATCGAAGTGGTAAGCGTATCAGATAAAGAAAATGCCTTGACACCATCGCCTGAGAGCTCCCAATCTTTAAGGCGTAAGCAGAACTCTACAGCGGATTCTCCTTCAAAAGTGACTCTGTGCCCAGGTGTTAATTGGAGTTCATTCTGTAGTTTTCTGATGATGTTTTTTTCAGCTATGGGGTCAGCTATGAAGAGTTCGTTTAAGTGGATTGGATCATGGGGGGTCCCATAAACCAGTTTGGGCAAAACTGAAAGGGTGTCAGTCGTGCCTAGTTTTTCTAAATCTAAAACAATCCGAGGTGGCACTTGTTTAAGTTTTGGAAGTTTATGACTTAAGATTTCGATTGAAATTTTTTCTCTCAGAGAGGGAATGATCACAGATACCAAGTGCACAACTTCTCTGCCAGAAAAGCACTTTCCATCACCGGAAAGGAGAGCTCTCTCTTCTGTTGTGAGTGTTGGAACTTCTATACATCTTAGAACATTGCCACAAAGAGCAACCGCTTCTTTAAAGGATTCAGTGACTAATGAGTTTTTGATTTGTTGTATTCGGAATCCTGAACCTTCGTCGGTCACTTGTGCTAAAAGTTGAATCGGTTTGGGTGAAACACTCACGGTTTGGCCGTCCAGTTGAATATTTGAACAATGCGCAAGTGATTTGAAAAGTTGCGCTAATGTCATGGAATCAAGTTTCACCTGGCGTCCAGAACCTAGGGCAGCATCAACGGCGTAATCTTCTTTGGTGGCAGCAATAGGTAAAGAAGTGATTCTTCCCGAGCTAATTCCGCCCACTCGACTGACAAGTGAATCAGTTAATAGTTCTTCCTTTTGAGTCCCAAAAACGATCCACCTCTCAAATAAAAGTCCACCCACATTTCTTTTAAAACGATAGCTAATCTGCGCTGACTTTGAAGTGAGAGTTTGGGTAGCGTTTGAAACCGTTTTTCCACTTTTGAGTGAAATCACAGCGGCTGCAATATGGGGACAAACTTTTACCTTAGCCCCACAGTCACAATACCAATCCTCATCCAAAGGCCAGAGCGTGACTTTTCGGCTTACAGGGTGATCTGCTGCGCGAACCCTGAGTATAATTTCATCTTCATTACGAGAGTCTTCAATAACGGAATCTGTTCGAGAAAGTGCAACTCCTTTCGACCAAATTCCAGGCAAACTTGCTTTTTGTACGATGTCATAAAAATCAGACGAAATCATAAATGGATGACCAAAATGAGGACTTTAACATAAAAACGGAAATACTGTTGCAAATTACTCGTTGTTTTTTATAAATGAAAGAATGAACTATTTTTCTGATTCGAAGGAGTGGCGGTATTTGTTTCGGCATGCAATTGATTGGGATTCTATTATCCCTCTCTATAGGCCTAATTTTCCAACTTCTGATGGCTTTTCTAACTCTGAGGAACTGATTTCGTTTTATGAGGAGTTGTTGACTGCTACAGGGAAGTGGACAGGCGAAACAGTTGCCGGTCGGGCTGCCGAGTTGGATCGAGTAGGCGGTGGATGCTTGGTCGATGGGACCGTTCAGATTTCTGATGTTTTAAAGAAAACTTATCAGGAAGCTAAAGATTTAGATCTTTTCAGCATGGCGATTGATCCAAAGCACGGAGGGATGGGGATTCCGGGCTCACTTTGGTTTCTGGTTTTCGGGCAGCTATCGAGGGCCTGCGTATCAACTAGTACGCAAATCGGTTTCTTTGCAAGTATCGCCGACATGATTGAACGATTTTGTGACGCTGAAACTCAAAAAAAGTATCTCCCCCTGATTCAGCGTGGAGAACTGAGCGGCAGTATGTGTATGACTGAATCGGACGCTGGGTCTGATGTCGGCTCCGTTCGAACTTCGGCTGAAAAACAAAGTGATGGCACTTACCTTTTAAATGGTTCTAAATGCTTTATCACGAATGGGGGCGGAGGACTGGCTTTTATTCTTGCTAGAGTGAAGGGTGCTCCGCAGGGATTAGAGGGGATTTCCATGTTCTTTGCTGAGGAGTGGATCACGCCTGCAGGGAGGGAAAAACCTGTCCATAATTATAGAATTTCAAAAATTGAAGAAAAGATGGGAATGCATGGCTCGCCTACCTGCGAAGTGGTCTATGAGAATACGGTAGCCAAGTTAGTTGGAAATGAAAACGAAGGTTTCAAGTTAATGCTTCATCTTATGAATGAAGCCAGAATTTCTGTAGGCATGCAAGGATTAGGCGGAATTGAAGCGTCTCTAGATGCTGCACGCCAATACGCAGAAACTCGTAAGCAATTTGGGAAGACTTTGGTTGAGTTACCTTTGTTTAAAAGGAATCTTGAAGATTGGGAAACAGAAAGAGACGCATTTCGTGCGCTCATGGTAGATACCATGTCTCATTTCGATATTTTTCAACGCTTAGATTTAAAAAAACGCCATACCGGTGAATTGACTCAGGATGAATCCAAGCTTTTTTCAAAATCTGCGCGAGTGGTTCGACGTCGAACTCCTCTGGTGAAGTATTATGGTGCTGAAGCAAATACGACGTTGTCCAAACGAGCCATTCAGGCGTTTGGAGGTTATGGCTTTATGATGGAATATTGTGTCGAACGACTCCATCGAGATAGCTTTGGAGCCCTTCTCTATGAAGGCACATCTCAGATTCAGTCTCTCATGGCGATGAAAGATTTTGTAAAAGAGTTAAAAAAGAATCCAACTCAATTTCTACAAAGTCTAGTAGCGGGTCATCCGGTGGGTGCAATCGGTGAGTCGGCGTTTAATAAGAGTTTAAAGCCGTGACTTATGAATTTCGGAAGAACTTTGTGAGTTTAGTGATGAGATGTGTGAAGCCTGAGCTTGATTTTTCAGAAAATGGATTCATGGAAACGATCGCTCAGGTGAATCGGGTATTTAAGAAGGAATACTGGAATGAGCCCACTCGGTTTGATAAATTGATCATTCATGCCGAGACCCTTTGTCAGGCATTGGCTTATCAAGAAACCCTTAAAGTTCTTGCGCGACATGCAACTCGGGATGCAGAGAGAGGTGGATTGTATCGCCGCTATCTCAAGTTGGTTACACCGCGATTAGCCGCAATTTATTCAGATTGGAAGTAAGCATAGCAAGGAGTCCTGTTGCGTCGGAAATCCAAATCTTTACGGCGCAATAGGACTCTCTACTTTAGTGCTCAATACCCATCCGGTTGGGGTGATGTGGCAGAAATAGCATTTTTTACAGGAAATGCATAAGCTTCAAGAATAAGTCGTTCAATTTTATTTTTGTCAGAATCAGCTTCTTCTAAAAGAGAGAGTTGAGATTTTAATCGAGTGATAAATTTTTCTTTTTCTTCAGTTGAATAATTCGATTTCATGGAGTCATTATTTTCTATTAAATCAAATGCAATAAAGTTGGATGGCCAATTTTTGTAATTTCTATGGATCTGTCGATCTATGACACGTGACACAGCGAGGATTTGATCTCTTTTTAAGGGGTGTTGACGGGCGAGTTCAATGTCTTCGTTGAGTTCTTTTCCAAAATTAATATGAACCTTTCCTTTATAACCTTGAATTCCAGTGATGATACTCTTTGTGTCTTCATGAGCGGTCTTTTGGTAGGTGCCGTGTGTTGCTTTAAGATAGATTTCTCGCGCTTTGAGGATGTCGCAAGGGTCATATTCATAGGAGATTGCGACGGGAATTATATGAAGCTTTTTCATTTGTTCTAAAATGGGTTCGTCTCCAGCAAGAGTTAACATTTTTAAAACACCTGGATGGGTGAGGTCGTTTCCATCTTTAGCTCGGCCTTCCCGTTGAGCAATCCAAACTGAATCGAGATTTTCCGTAATTTGTTCATAAATAAACTTAGAGAGAATGAGTGAGTGTTTCAAAAGCTCTCGGGGTGGTAAGTTCCGTTTTACCGTAACTCCCTTATTCATTTTTACCAAGTCGATAATGAGAGGGTGAGTCAGGAGATTATCACCTAAGCAAATTTTTGGGGTTTGATAACCATGAGAGAGAAGGCTGTTGGTACATAGCGCCGGATCGCATAGAATGTCGCGGTGGTTGGATAGGAAGAGATATTTTTTTTCCAAAGAGCAATTTTCTAAACCAGACACCGAAAGTCCATCGGAGGTTTGATTTAAAATGTTTTGGATGGCTTTTGAAATCACTCGTTTTTGGAAATCTTCCGTACTTTTAATGTTTTTGGCAAATTTTAAAAATTCTTGAACAGATGTCTCTGGAAAAACAAATTGAATCAATTTGGGCAAGTCTGGGTTTTGTGAAAGCCGATTCATCGCGAGTGGAAATTCGTCGTTTGTGTAGGGTTTGCACTCATTCCGTTCCATGTCATATGCTTTTACCACAAGTTGAAGTAAGTGTAGAAAATGTTGTGTGACTCCGAGTTCCTGTCAATTTACTTGCTTTTTTAATTTATAAGCTTAACTCTTGTTTGTTGTATGAATGGAAAAAACAATACATCAATCTCAGCCTTTGTCTTAGTCTTTGTCATGGTTCTGAATTCCATTGTATTTAGCAACGTTGCAGTTGCAAAACAAACGAGAAGTAGATCCAAAGAGTCAAAAGTAATTGATGAGCGGAGCGTCTCAGCACCCCAGGATCAAGAAGTTTGTTTTTCTCCTGATGAGCCTTGTGATGTGAAGTTGATCAAGTTTGCACAATCCGCTCAAAAGTCGATTGATGTGGCAATCTATGACATTAATCTGGACAAGTTAGTTCATGAACTCCTTGTTGCGTCGCGAAAAATTCCTGTTCGTATTGTTGTGGATCGAAGGCAAGCGAAAGGAGAACATTCATTAGTGCCTCTTCTGATTAAGGCGGGAGCACAAGTGCGATATGGTAGACAGAGGGGTATTATGCATAATAAATTCATGATTGTGGATCACAAGAGAGTTGAGTTAGGTTCATTTAATTATACAAATCATGCAAGTATCGCCAATAATGAGAATCAAATCTATCTCTCGAATCCCGTTGTAGTGGAAAGATATAATAAGCGGTTTGAGGAAATTTGGTCTAAAGCTGCACCCAACTAAGTGCTTAGGCGTTGAACTTCTTATAAAAAAGTGAAATAGAGTTGAACTATGAAAAAGTTTACAGTCATTATGGGAGTCTGTGTTGTTGGAATTGCTTTCTGTTTAGTTATGACGATCTATACTGGGATTAAGGAGTATAAGATAAAAAATGCTCCTGTAACTCATTTTATTCCAAATCCAGCGGTGATTCACTAGTCCTCCTTAGAAGATGATTCATTTTATAGATTAAAGTGGTCTAACCATTTCTCTGTCCAAAGGTAGATTAGGTAATTATTGAATGGGTCCTCAGGCAATTCGAGCTGAGCATTACCTTGGTTAATTTGGCTACAAAAAGTTTGAAGTACTTCTTTAGAGTGTAAGCTTTGCCAAATGGGATTTGTTTTTTGAACAAACTCACGGTCCAGGCGAACACTTCTCTGTACAGCGCGAAGGGCAAGGTCACCCAGGCTGGGAAAGAGTGCTTGGATTATTTTTATGATGTCTGCCTCATCGTACATTTCTAAATTCAGGTAGGTACCATAGAGGGCTGCTTGAAGGTAATTGCGGTAAGTTCGGCGAGTTTCTAACTGCTGCTTAATTTTTGTTCCAGGGTCGTAGGCCGCTCCGCAAAGATGAAATAAAGGAGCTAGTTTTGGGCCTAGCTCATCTCCTAATGCCATGTCTAAAATAATCACTAAGCTTTCTACAAAATTTAAATATCTGTGAAGTGTCTTTATTTTTTTGGAAGGAGGTGGAAGAAAAGTCCATAAGATTCGGTGGTTTTGCTCATGAAAGAGGTTTGAAATATAACTCCGCAGTGTGAGGAGGTATTTAGGTTGACGGCTTTGACTTGGATTTTTCGCTGCCCAGATCAGCTCGTTTTCTATCGGACTGTATTCAATGAGATTTCTTAAAAGTGAGGCAGAGCTGAGTGTGCGAGGCGAAGAGACGAGCGAAGGCAGGAATTGGCCGTTGTTTTTTAGATAAAGTCGTCGGCTTGTTCGATACAACGATGACAGGTGAAGTAAATGGGTATCAAAGGGTTGTCCTGATGGAGAAAAAATCCGTGAACGAACAGGTGAGTTCTTTATTAAAAAAAGAATTCCTTCTTTTAATTCGATTGCTTGCTTTTGCATCATGAACACTGTTCATATCTTAAGTCGCTCATTTATGCTATATGATCTCTTTTTCAAGAGGTTGGAAGTTTATGAGTCGATTGAATTTTAAACTAGAATCAGAGGCTACAAAATCCCGTGCACGTGCTGGACGAATTCAGACGCTGCATGGAGAAGTGATGACTCCTGTGTTTATGCCAGTAGGCACGCAGGCAACCGTTAAAGGTCAGACTCGAGACACTTTGAAGGAAACGGGTGCAAAGATTTTGTTGGCCAATACTTACCATCTCTTGCTGCGCCCTGGTGTCGAAGTATTTAAGAGGTTGGGTGATATTCACTCATTTATGGGCTGGAACCAATCCGTCTTAACAGATTCGGGTGGTTTTCAGATTTATTCATTACCCCATTCGCGTGAGATTACGGATGATGGCGCGAAATTTAGGAGTTATGTAGATGGTAAATCAGTTTTGTTGAGTCCTGAGTTGAGTATCGAAATGCAGAAAGCGATGGGCAGTGACATCATGATGGTATTGGATCAGTGTGTGCCTTCTACCGCAGATCGCAGCTTAGTGGTTGAGGCGATGAATCGAACCCATCATTGGGCAGAGCGGAGTTTAAAAGCTCGTGGAACGTCTCGGCAGGCTCTATTTGGCATAGTTCAAGGAGCTTGTATTCCAGAACTCAGGCGACAAAGTGCGTCTCATCTGACGCAGTTCGAATTTGACGGATTTGCGATTGGTGGGTTAGCTGTTGGGGAAGGTAAAGAGATCAGGGATGACTTCACTGAAATGACCGCTGAAATGCTTCCAAAGGGTCTTCCTCGGTATCTTATGGGGGTGGGGATGCCTATTGATATCCTCGAGGCTGTTCATCGAGGAGTGGACATGTTTGATTGTATTCTCCCTAGTTCACTTGCACAAAGAGGTGTGGCTTTTACTCAGCAGGGGAAAGTGCAGTTGCGCCGAGGTGTCTATAAATTTTCCGAAGAGCAATTAGATCGGGCTTGCACGTGCTCTACCTGTTCCAATTATTCTCGGGCTTATCTTCATCACTTGGTTAAAACCGAGGAGTTTTTGGGTTGGCATTTAGTTGGAATCCATAATCTTACATTTTATCAACAAATGATGCATGAAATAAGGACCCATATTTTAGCAGGTACTTTTCATACTTATTATTTGTCAAAAAAAGATTCTCTTTTGCAAGTTGATACAGAGTGTCGTCCGATCGCTTTAGCACTTTAGCACTTTAGCACTTTAGCACTTTAGCACTTTAGCACTTTAGCTCGAGCGGGTTCATAGTTTTAAGTCTTTTGGTAAGCAGTTCCTTTAGGACTCCTTGCGGTGCTTACGTCTTTTGAATGGCTACCTGTAATTTAGCGTAAAATTTAACATAGTGATGCATCACTCGAGATGGATATATTTTAGGCCATACTTGTTTTTTTAGATTTCGATAAACATTTGCAGACCCCATGTTGTAGGCGGCAAGATAGAGTTGACTATGAAATGCAAACTTTTCTCGTAAGTAAGCCATATATGCAGCTCCAATTTTAATATTGGTGGTTGGATTTTTTAGGCTTTCTGCCCCTTTCCAAGGTAAGTTATATTTATTCGTAATCCATTGAGCAGTCTGAGGGGTTATTTGCATCAAGCCGATTTCACCGAAAGAACCAATAATTTCAGGCTTGAAACTACTTTCATTTTGGATGACGGCCATTAAAAATACGGGATCAAATCCATATTTTTCACTTTCCTTGATAATAGTTTTTGAAACTTCTGCAGATCGAGATTTCCAGTGACCTTTTAAGGCAGTATGAGTCCATTGAAATAACACATCATCAAGAACTGCAATTGATTCTCCAGTTTTTACAATGCTTTTATGATAATTTTTTCCAACTAATTCTTTCGCGTGATTCCAGCGAAGAAAAGCTTTCTTTTCGATAGGGCTTGGAGTTACGGCTTGAGTAGAAGCTACTAAACTGAAGTAAACTAAAAAACTGGTTATTATTTTAATTCGTGTCATCATATGCAGGCTACTAAAGCAAGACTTGGGCCTATTGCCTGTTTTTGTAAGGTGCTGGTATTGGACTCTTTATTTTAATGTGAAATACGGAAGAAAACAAAGCTATGCAAAGGAATCGATGCGGCTGTCTAATGTTTGTGCAGTGCCTTAATACGTCTTTTCCTTTTCTTAATAGGTGTTGGAGCTACTTTTGTTGAATTTTTATTGGGGTTGGAGTTGGAGTTGGAGTTGGAGTTGAAAACATTCGACATTGTTTCTCCAAGTTCTTTAGCCTTTTCTTTAATTCTTTTTGGAATATCTAAACCAATTTGAATAGGGTTAACTGATTTGTCTGTAGCCTGCCAATCTTTTACTAAGGGTTGTGAAAGTCCTTCATCCGATAATGAAACTGTTTTTGGAAAAGCTCCCACATAGGAGGGGCGAGGGAGAGATGGAATGATATCAAGTTTTTCCATCACTCTAAAAACATCCACACCTAATGAGACTAAGTAATTTCTATAATTTTGGCTTTCGTCGACACCTAAACCCAGAGTAAGAATCCAGGGTTTGAGTTCGAAACCTCCTGTTGCATGAATTCGATTAGGTTGGTCCTGGACTTGAGTGACCTCATAGTAGGTTCCCATGAATGCGGTTCCTTGCAAATTCTTAAAATCAAGAAATTGATAGGCAATGCCTACTTTAGGTTGAATCGTAGTGTATTGACCTACTATTACAGAGTCATCTCGGAGAAGTGCTGCATTGTCAGTAGTGCCAATAATAAAAGTGGATATATCCGCTCGAAAGAATCGATTAGGTATCCATCCTAATCCTACACCGATTCGATAAGGTACATTGATGGGTTGAAAAAAATGAGTCACTCCAGAAGTGGGCTCTGAGAGTGAATTTGCTGGATATTGCATAGACAAATTATAACTCAGTCCAAGGAGGAAGCGATTAGGGAATTGGAAGGTGGCACCTACATTTCCGCCAAGCGCATAGGCATGATAAGAGGCACTTAATTGAGGTGAATTTGTAAATTCCATCTGATGTTCAGATTGGCCCAGAATCAAGCTGCCTCCAAGTGCAAGCCGATTATTGAAAAATACTCTTGCCGCTGAAAAATAGAGTTCTCGAGTTTTTACCGTGAGAATTGTAGGATCATTAGGCGAGGAAGCGAGGCCATAGGGCTGACCGACTTGGAACGGTGAAACGTACCCTACACTAAATCCCCAGGGGTAGAGATTGATGGCCAGTCCAATGTCATTGGCATACATGGCCTCATCGTAATTTTGAGTGTTTCCATCGTAAATAGTATTAGACGTGAAAGTTGTATCTCCTCCGTAGAGTGTCATCGCTAATCCTGCGGGATTATCTAAGCTCGCTATAAAAGTGTCAGCAAGTCCAACAGTAGCTCCAGCCATGCCTACGGTTCGAATGTCGCCTCGAGCAGTGGTGGTCCAAGCATTAAAAGGATGCTGTCGATTAGTATAAGGAAGGAGATCTAATGCTTGAGTATAATGATGAAACACCCCTGATAGAAGTGAAAAAATGAATATAATTCTGATAAAAATAGGATTCCAGTTCAATGTATTACTTTTTTCTTAGGGCGTAAATTCTTTCTAGAATGGGAGGATGACTGTAATCTAATGCAACTTTTAATGGATGAGGAGTGAGGTGAGAAAGGTTGTCCACGCTCAGTTTTTTTAATGCTGAAATTAATATCTCCGGGTTTCCATAAGTATGAATAGCATAAGCGTCCGCTTCAAATTCATGCTTTCTAGATAGTTTTTGTGTGAATAGTGATAAAATACGGAATAGAGGTGAATAGAGAAATCCAACAAAAACTATACTGGCATAGACGGAAGTATGAGTCATTTGGAAAGCTTCAAATAATTGGGTGTTATTGATAAATAAGTGGAAAGTATAAAATATAACTCCCATGGTGAGGATGGAAAGAATCAATGATTTGATGATGTGCTTTTCTTTAAAGTGGCCAATTTCATGTGCAAGAACCGCGACAAGCTCTTCAATGCTTTGTTTTGCAATTAGAGTGTCGAACAAAACGAGCCGCCGAAATCTTCCAAAACCTGTAAAAAAAGCATTTGATTTGGTGGAGCGCTTGGAGCTATCCATTGTAAAGATTCCATTCAGTGCGAATTTTTGAGTTTTTGCATAATTTTCTATGGCTTGCTTGAGAAGTCCTTCAGGGAGGGGCTCAAATTTATTGAATAAAGGTAAAATGACTACAGGAGCTAGGTAGAGAAGTATGAATTGAAAAAGAGTGACGGCAATCCAACAGAATAACCATGCATGGGGCCCTGCGTTTTCGAAGAAATAAACAATGCCCGAAAAAATGAATCCACCCAGAATGGCACCTATCAAGGTACCTTTAATAAGGTCTTGAAAAAAAGTCTTTAGAGTCGTTTTGTTAAAGCCAAATTTCGCTTCTAAAACAAAAGTACTATAAATGGAAAACGGGAATTCGATGAAAAATCTAAGAAAGGAAAGAGTTCCTACAAAAATTAGCCCTGTAGGAATATAGCTAAGTCCAAAACTTCTTGAAAACGTATCTACAGTATTAAATCCACCCAATAGAATAAATGGAATGGATACCCATAAATCAACAGTTCTATGCACTAGGTCAAAGTAGACGTTTTCTCTTTGGTACTTGAGAGATTGAAGATATTTTCCAGAATCATAAATTCCTTGGAATTCCTGAGGAAGCTCGCCATTGAGGCGACTTAAGTTCAAAAGATCTGCAAGGGTGTCTAAAAAGAACACGCCAATCAGAAAAGTTAAAATGAATAATAGATAAAGGTTCATATACGCATTCCTTTATATAAGTTCCCGTAAGATTTCCAAAGCTCTCTGTGCAAATTGCGATTTAGTTTGGATCCGGTCTAGTGATGATTCAACTTGGATTTTATCAACTCTCGTTTTTTTCCCAGAAATCGCTATACCCATATAACAAAGGCCTACGGGTTTTTCGGATGTTCCTCCTGAGGGCCCTGCAATTCCTGTAGTCGAAAGACAGATGAGCTCATGGGGTTTAAGTAGGGCAAAAGACTCGGAAAGGAATGGCGCATTTTGCATTTTTTCTAGGCCTCGTTCGGCCAGTTCGTATGCAACTTCAGGTGAGACTGCCCCTTTTGTGGTGATCAGATGTTTGGAAATTCCTAGAGCCTCTTTCGCGGAATTGTCGTAGACGATGAAACTTCCCCAGAAAACCTCTGAAGCTCCGGACACGTCAGTAATGAGATTTGAAATGAGTCCACCTGTGCATGACTCAACCGTGCACAGGATTTGGCGCGATGCTTTTAGTTTTCTAACGACAGCTTTTTCTAGACTCATCACTGAATATCCTCTGGATAAGTGGTTCTATGGATAAGTAGTTATATTAATTTTGAGTGTAAACTAATAAATACGAGTTAACATAAAAGAATGATATACAGCAGAAAAGAAAAGCGTCTTTATTCGATGGCTTGTATCATTTTTTGCATTTTCGTCTTTGGGGTTGCTCCATTGACGAGTCGTGCCGATGATATTTATACTTTTGTAGTCCAAAAGCAGGAGCAAAAGCAAAAGAGTCATTGGACCTTGTCTGATTGGCTCGAAACTCGCGACACGATGAGGCTCCAAGATCTCTGGTTTGCGCTCCATACTCCAACCCCCTATGAGTACTATTTAGGCGGAAGTTACCAGTTTAATCAGACTGATGGCGGCGTGAATTACAATGCTTGGAATGTCTATCTTGCAGCATATGCTTCTATTTTTGGATTAGAAGCTCGACTTGAGTCGGGATTGGACACTCGTTGGACTGGCTTATTTAATTTAAGAGTATTTGGTTATCATAGTCAATCCACTAATATTACTCTTCAGCTTGGAGTACGAAATATTAGCACAAGTGGATACTCTTTGAATAGTGCTTTAGCTGGAGTGAGTCTTACATTTTATGTATCCCGGTACTTTGGTTTGGAAGGAGTAGTTCAGTATTATTTCCCCTCGACACCCAATGCAACCGGAGTTACTAATTCCGGAGATTGGTATCAAGGAGGGGCGTTCTTGGATTTTAGTGCAATTCGAGTCTATGTCGATTATTTTAAAGATTGGGAAACCTTATTCAATAACTCGGGAATAATGGTGGGGACGAGAGTCTATTTTTAAGGGTTATTTTTAATTATTTTTTAATTATTATGATGACTTTACAAATTGTATGTCGAGAAGCGTGCTTTGATGATCAAAGTAGGATTGTAGACTTTCAGCTAGCTTTGGCGTTAGAATCCGAAAATCTTAAACTTGATTTTCAATCATCATCATTATGAACTTTTCGAGTGGATGAAGGAATTTTAAATGAGTGAACAAAGTTTACAGGAAATCTATGCTCTCCACAGTGCATGCTTTGGTTGTGGGCCCGCGAATGAAAAGGGGTTACGAATTCGAAGTAGGGTTAGTGGGGATGAAGTCATTGCAGATTGGACTCCATCGGCACATCATGAAGCTTTTCCAGGAATTCTCAATGGCGGAATTATTGGTTCACTTTTGGATTGTCATTCTAATTGGACAGCGGCTTGGTATTTAATGAAAAAAACAGGAGTGGATCGACCTCCTTGTACGGTTACCTCGGAATATGCGATTCAGTTACTTAGACCTACGCCTACTCAGCAAGCGATTCATTTAGTTGCACATGTGGTTGAGTCTAAGGAAGATCGGGCAGTGGTGGAGGCAAAGCTGATTGCGAATGGCAAAGTCTGCGCAACTTGCCGAGGAACCTTTGTGGCGGTCAAGTCAGGACATCCTGCTTATCACCGATGGTGATTTTATTAGCCGGTGGTACTACTTGTAGAGAGGTCAGGAGCTTTAATTGCAACAGTAACTGTTGAAGGACTTTCTGATACCTGTCCTCGAGCGTTCTTTGCGACAATGCTTGCATCGTACTTGATGGTTTTACCACTCACAGCGAGCATTTGGAGTTGCTGAGGGGTGAGTTCTGCTCTCCAGGTCGTTCCGCCGATATTTTCCATTCGTACTTGAAGAGGAATGTGCGTGAATTTAAGCTGCACATCAGTCACTTTTGATCTGAAGTCTTTTACATCTGCAAGGATTTCAGGTGTTTTCTTAGGCTGGAGGTCTCGATTGAGTTCAACTGTTGAGGGGTCTGAGTGAGCATTGAGGATTGTAGGTCCGGTTGATGCGATTTCCTTTCCTGATTCAGTTTGACCCGATAAGCTCGAGCAATTACTTGCAATAAGAATAGTGGCAATTGAGAAAAATACTCTTTGAATCATTTGTGGTTTTGTTTTCATAATAAGTACTTTCGTGCAAATTAAATACCATATTGCAGTGTGTTGTTTTTCGCATTTGTAATGGTATTTTCAAGTATATTTTTCATTCATTCTTAGCAGTGCTTGTTAACAGCCCTAAAGGAACTACTTACCTTGAGCGAATTCGCAATTTAGCCTATCAGTATGCAACAGGTACAATGAGACGTAAGAAGGAAAGAAACGACGTGATTTTCTGTGTTCTTTTGATTTATTTAAAATTTATTAAATATCAATAAAATTGTTAAGGCTTTTCTGAAGTAAGGGAAGCTAAGAGCTCTTTAATTTACATTTAAAATACTATTATATTTGGAATAACTACAAATTTTTACTTTCATTCAGTCGGCATAAGCCTTGCTCAGATGGATTATCGAAAGCAACTCAATTAATTAACAGCAGTAATTACAGGACAAAGACAATTGTCGAAGGAGAATGATCATTATGCTTAAGAAATCAGTGATGGGTACAGGGATTTTGGCTTTAGTTTCTTCATTTGCGATAGCAGGTGTTGCACCTATTGTAACCTCTTCTTTGCCGAATTATGCCCCTAATAATTATTCCGACTACGGTTCTAATTATGGTTATGGTTATGGTTATGGCACTGACTTGGGATCTAGTTTTGGTTCTAACTTTGTGGGACAAAAAGCAGGGCAGAGCTGGGCAAAAGGCAGGACAGAAAGCTGGACAAAAGGCTGGACAGAAAGCTGGCCAAAAAGCAGGACAGAAGTCTGGTCAAAAATCCGGACAAAAGTCCGGGCAAAAAAGTAGTCAGAAAATGTGGTGATATGTCTTTTTAATGAGTGAGTCAGAAAATGGTAATTTGGGAGAAGGGCATGAGTGGTGTGCCTTTCTCCTTTTATTTTCTTTTTTCTGTTATGCCGCTTGTTTCTTGGATTTATGACGGCTGATTTCTTCGGTAGGGCCTACTCTCTTTTTTAAATTTTCAACGTTCAATTCTTCGCCATAGCTCAAGATTCGACCCCAGGTGCTTTTTGTTCCCCAAATACCGGAACGTAGGGCTTCGAGTTGTACAATTTGGCTATGATCGATAAAAAGATTAGCTTCTATACCGTAGTTTTTAATATACCATTCAAATACGTTGGGATCTGCAGCTTCAAACATTGTTTTTTCTATTCCAACTTCATTGATGATTTGCGAAATTGCATCGGTTCTCCACGTTTTTACATTCTCCGTGATTCCTTCAGATTCAATCATAATGATAGAGGCACCTGCATTGAGATATCGTTTTGCAAGTTGAATCAGCCATGCCACGTCACGAGTTCCTTCTGATGCTAGCTCCTCAGTAGGTGTGGCGCCGCCCGCTCCAAATTGAATTCCTAGCTCAGGTTTAGCTTTCATTCCGGATTTTTGTACTTTTTCGATAAGACGGAGAAGGTCGTCTGGTGGAAGAGTTACGAAACCTGTGGAAAGTTCAACGACATCGAATCCGAGATTTTGAACCTCTGCGATATATTTATCGGTAGTTTCTGAACCAAAGCATAGGACACGTTCAATCCAGCCGCCTGTAGATACGTAAACATTATTTTGATGGGCAATCTCAATCAGTGCGCTTAATTGGTCTCGAGGAAGTAGGGCAAATGACCCGCCCGCGAATTTGAGACCATCTATTGAGTCTCCGAGGGTTTCAAGAATATCAGAAAGGTAGCGTTTTCCCATGACGGAGTAGTAGGGACCCCGAATTTCAGTCATACCTTTCGTTCTTGGTTTGGGTGGTCTATGATTCATAGGAATAAAAGAGAAAGCCCGTTCCTTCATTTTTTAGCCTCGGTTATTTTGGTTATTCTTTTAGAGTAAAATGCTGCATTTTTCCGACCATGACAGGGCGTTTTCAGTGTGGTTTGTGATTGTGCGCCGCACACAAAGGAAAAGATCGAGCCCTCCTTGAGGGGGTTCGGTCCAGATTTCGAGCGCTGTGCAAGATATTCGGATCGGTTGCTTCTGTTAGGGTGAGGTCGAAGGGATTGAATTTAAATACGAATTTGTGACTGCTTAGGGTCGGGCAAAGGCTGAAGATCTGCATTCAGTGCTTTCTATGCAAGAAGATCCTTTTATTCTGAGACAAAAGTGTTTCCAGCCACCCTATTGCCCAAATGAAATGTGCAAGTTTCATCTTCCCTCCAATGAGAAGGATTTCAATTCTTTTTTTTGGTCAAATGGTTGGGCTAAAACTCGTTGCTATCCTTACCGGGTTCGCCAATTTCGATGTCGTTCCTGTAATAGAAATTTTCGGTATACTTATTTTAAGCTCGATTTTCGCGAGAAAAAACCTGGCTTAAACTGCAAGATTTTCAGTTATATGACGTGTGGAGTGTCCAATCGAGAAATCGCAAGAAGGCTGGAGACTTCCGAACATCTCATCCGCCTCAGAGTGAGAAAATTGGTTCAGTGGGCGCTGATAAAACAAACAGAGCGCACCCAGGCGTTGAAGATCAGCGAGCCCCTCGTTTATGATGGCCTCGAAGCGTTTGCTAAAAGTCAGTATGATCCGAATCAAATCCAACAAGCTATCGGCAAGGAGTCTTTGTTTATTTATGACTTTAACTTCGCGCCACTTAATCGAAAAGGAAGGATGTCTCCAAGGCAAAAGCAAGTCCGACGGTTGACGGAAGAAAAAGAGGGGCGTTACCCGCCAAAAGCCATTCGAATTAGCACGGTGGAGATCTTCTCTCGCCTCTATGAAAGAAGAGCGGATCTAGCTCAGCCCTTGGTGATTTATTCGGACGAACATTTTCAATATCGTAGAGCTGTTGAACGCGATTTGAAGGATCTTAAAATCCATCAAGTCACGGTATCTTCTAAGCAGACGCGGAATTATCAAAACTGTCTATTCAGTGTAAATCACGCGGATCTCTTAATTCGTCAGCATATGGGAGCGTTCAGTCGGGAAACCATCTGCTTTGCAAAAAACCACGCTCGAATGGTTGGAAAGTACGTCCTCTTCATGGTGTGGAAAAATTTCTTTCGGCCTCAATTTGTAAAGCCTCATAAGAAAGATCCAAAGTCTAACCATAACACTCCAGCTATGAGACTGGGCTTAACCAAGAGGGCCCTGGAGTTTTATGAATTTTTTGACGTCAAAAGGACTTTAGCACAAATCCACCTGAATCGAGAGTGGACCTTGTTTCATGAAGATCAAGTATTTTATCCTCGGTCCTTAGCTGGAGCATCGACGTAATAGGAGGAAATCATCCTGTGTGGACGGCGCACAATTACTGATTACTGCCTCAAAAGCCGGTGGTTGGTTAGATTGGAAACCGATTTTGAATTGGTTCTAAACGGATTAATATCCAATCCACCTCTCCGCGTATACCTCGCGTAAACCGTCAGTTCCATTGGAGAGCAGTTCCTTAGGATATCGCTGAAAATCCTTTCCACGCATTGCTCGTGAAACTCATTATGATCTCGGAGGGAGACGATGTATTTTAAAAGTCCTTCGTGATTGATTCTATTGCCGCTGTATCGAATCTCAATCGAGCCCCAGTCAGGCTGCCCTGTAACTAGGCAATTAGACTTCAAAAGATCAGAGTACAAAACTTCATTCACCAGACTTGAATCAGTTTTGAGGAAGGAGGTATTAGGTTGATATTCGGTGCATTCAATATCCAAATGATCCAAACACTTTCCTTCAAGATCACTGATGGTTCGACCGGCCTGATTGAGTGGTCTAACTTCCACTTGCACGCTCATCCCGGCTGCATGAGAGAGGTCACTCTGAATCGTCGCCTTAACCTTCTCAAATGACTCAAAATGGCTATTATTGAAAGAGTTCAAATAGAGTTTGAGAGACTTAGACTCAATGATATTGGGGGATTCACAAGGAATTCGAAACTCGCCTAGGGCAACCATGGGTTTGCCTTTTGGGTTTAGCCAGGACATTTCAAAAGCGGTCCAGATGTCAAAGCCGGTGAAAGGCAATCGGGTTGGGATGCTGATTTCATCCCGTTTTGTTTTCCTTGGAATTGGAAAAAGCAGGCGAGGATTATACTTGTTCTCATAGGCAGACTTTTTTCCGAGGGGCGCAGCGATCAAATTTTCATCAGTTTTATTCATAGTTTTATTCAGATACTTTTTTTGTCAGAAAATCGCAATCACACGATGTATGCAAAACAATTCCGAAGAAAATATGTTTTATCTTTCCTACTGCAACTGGGTCGTGGACATTGATCGGACAGCATGTTACTGGTGCGCTGCAATATGAAGATGATCACTCAGATGGTAATAGTTGTGGGGATAGTCATCCAATTCATTGGGTCAGCGCATGGGTTCGGGTTCTATGAATTTACCGATGACTTTCTAGATGACTTGACGAAGAAAGAGATCCAAGAGGGAGTAGTGATCCGAGGGTCTCAGCTGAATGCAAAATACATCAGGACTCTGCCAAGTGATATTCAAGCAATTACCATCAAGGGCATAATCAAAAACTCTCACGTTCTTTATGAGTTCAGTCGATTTAATAATCTCCGTGTGCTCAATATTCCCTCGACGGGGTTGGACGACATTTCTGCACTTTCCGGTTTAAAGAAATTGACCTATTTGAATATAGAAGGCGCACGAATTTCAGACATCTCTGCCCTTGCTGGGTTGAAAGAATTAAAAAGTCTAAATTTGGAAGCCACCCGAGTCAGAGACTTAACTCCTCTTGCCGAAATCAAGAGCTTGGAAAATTTGAATCTCTCCGGAACTCAAGTAACGGATATTTATGTTTTAGGAAGGCTGACTCAGCTCAAGTGCCTGAATTTGAATCGGCTCAGAGAGCTAGGAGAAAATGATCTGTGGGTGTTATCTGAACACGAAAATCTCAGGGATCTTCGTATTTATCTCTTGTCACAGGTGGACCTTTCGTTTTTACCTAAGCTCAAAAATCTAAATACACTCTATATGGGATTGACGAATCCTGACGGTTTTTCTTTTGTATCTAGTCTTAAAGACTTGAAAGCCCTGAATATCAGAGGGTCCAAGATTCGTGATGTCTCTGCGCTTTCTGAGCTGGTTCATCTGGAAGAGATTGATATGGCTGACACCCAGGTGTCTGACATCTCTGGGCTTTCTCACCTTAGAAATCTGAAACGGCTTAGGCTTGAAGATACCCCTGTGACTGATCTTACACCTCTCTCGGATCTTGGGAATCTAAGATATCTGAATCTTTCAAGAGGAAAGTTTACTGAGCTTCCTCCTCTTGGCGGGCTGAGGAGTTTGGAAATACTCGCTTTAAGTGGTACCAAGATCGATCATGTCAGTTCGCTTTCTCAGCTCGCCTCGTTGCGAGTTTTGGATCTGTCCTATAGTAAAGTAAGTGACGTTTCACACTTGTCAGGACTTAAAGGGTTAAAATCGCTGGATCTTTCCGGTAGTAAAGTGACTGATATTTCACACCTATCAGGACTTAAGGGGTTAAAATCGCTGGATCTTGTTGGCGCTAAGGTTCGAGATTTCTCTTTTCTTGCTCACTTGGGTCATCTTAATTACTTGAACGTTGACGAGACTGGTATTGTTGATTTTTCTCCATTAGCGGGACTAAAAGAATTAGAGTACCTTCATGCTCGCAATAACCTTGATTTAAAGGGTGACCTCTCTGCTCTTATGGGACTGGAAAATCTTATTTACCTCGATGTTAATAATTCTCAGATCACTGATATTTCTGGATTATTCAATTTAAATCAATTAGAAGAACTTCGCGTGCTGAAAGCACCAGTCCCTTCCGATCAAAAAAAGGTGCTTAAACAGAAATTGCAATTTCTACACATATCCGACGACGAAAGGTGGTAGCGTAAGCTATAGGATTGACTCGAAATCGATTTCACCTTGAAGCTAGCGCATTTCTTAATTTAATACCATCGTTTGAGCGCAAAAGTGCCTGGTATATAAGATTCCTCGATTTGTTTTAAAATAGCTTCAGCATCAAATATTTTTGAGTAAGTGGAATTCAGCCAAGCTAGTGCGGTCTTTTCTCTATCACCTAGAATAATTTCAGTTTGCGGGTTTTCTAGACTCGATAAGATAATTTCAGATACACGTGAATGCTCTTCCTTTGCCATTAAAGCGGCAAACTCTCGAAGAACGGTACGAAATTCCAATTTTTCATCCTCCAAAAAGGATTCGATGGTCTCTAGTAACTCAATACTTACGAAATCACGAAAGTCTTTGAATTCTTTTGTAAGTATGTCTTGAACCAGATCGTTCCAATATCTCATGTCCGAACGATTATATTTTGTTTCAATTAATTTCTTGAATTTTTGCTCGGATTCGTTCCTTGCGATAGTAAGCACGTCACATATTCTTTGCGTTGAATTTAAATTTTCGTCGGCCCAACTGGGAGTGGGAAGACTGCTAACTGCTACAATAATCAGAAAAATAGAAAAAATAGTGATCCACTTAGATGATGTCTTGTAGTTTGATACTTTATTTATAAATTTTTTCATTTGATCTCCTAAGTATGGCTGTTTTTCAGAAAATTAGTATGAGTTGAGTATAGCTAGGCGGCTTTGGCGTCAAACTTTATTTTCCTGATGAAGTCAAAGCAATTCACTATTGAGAGTATGCACGGAAAACTTAAGGGAACTTCCGTCTTTCTCCTTTATATGTATGGACTGGAAAGTCTTATTTACCTCGATGTTGATAATTCTCAGATCACTGATATTTCTGGGGTGTTCAATTTAAATCAATTAGAGGAACTTCGCTTGTGGAAAGCACAAGTCCCTTCCGATCAAAAAAAGGTGCTTAAACAGAAATTGCAATTTCTATACATATCTGACGACGAAGAGTGCCCAATGAGTTATGATTAATTCGGAATCGATTTCACCTTAAAGCTAGCGCATTTCTTCACTTAGCGTTTGAACAGTAAATTTAAGCAACTTCTTTTTGTTCTTCTCGGCTTCTCCTTGGGAAATTAATTTAAGATGGTAAATACCCCAATACTCCGCTTTTTCAGAAAGTAATCCCATCGGTTTTGAATTTTTTAAAACCAGTATGTTGAATTTAGAATCCTCGGATTCTATAAATTTTATGCTATAATTCTGCTCAGTCGTGAAACGTAAATGTGAATGGTCTATTGCAGTCAGGTAATGTCCATCTGAATCCCGAATGAAGAACTCATGATCTGTTCCTGGTATTTCTTCAAATTTCAAAAAGTACGGCTTGAGATAGAGTCTGGCAAGTGCTTGATCTTTTGAAGGTTTAAATGGAGCAAGAAAGCCTAATGTATCTGTATTCGCTTGCACATAAAAGTAAGGGTTTTTATGGATGCTCTCCTGAATTGACTTAACAGTTTTTAGATTCACTACCGTAGGTATGTCCTTAATCTCAAGTTTTTTTTCCTTTATGGTTTTGAGAGCATTTTTCAGCGGGTCAGATTTGCTCAAGTCGGTGGATAGGGTTTCTCGTTCCTTGGAGTCTGTTAGATACTTCAAGACAAGGGCGGAAAGGTATATTCCAATTTTTTGATCTTTCTTGAGTTGACTGTTGGAATTGATTTGTTTTGTGAATTCGATCAGTCTTCCATCGGCCAAATAATGACGGGCAATGTAACTTAAGTTTTTTCCGAGTTCCCCCCAAGACTGATCTGAGGTCGCTTCACTATTATTTATTGAAAGTCCTTCGATGAGATTCAGAAATAAAGCTCGGGTCACAGTAGACAGAGACTCCAGACCTACCGTTTCTGCAATGCGGGCCGGATGATCTTTGGAGCCACCACCCAGTGTATTCTGCGCGATAGGTTGGGCGATCACTCCCAGTAGGCCAGTTACGACGGGAGCGACGGGTCCACCTGCTAAGGCACCCAACCCTATCATGGAGTTCAGAATGGCTATTGCCTTGTCGGTCTCAGTTTGACCATGATCTACTTTTCCACTACTTATTGAGAGGTAGGTCATAATGACGTTTTGAAAGTCACGGTTACCCTCATAATAAAAATCCCTTGCAGGTCCCTGGAGTTTATCCGCCAGGTCTTTATTATCTGCATCGTCTAATTGTGCTAATCTGAGAGTCATAGAGCAAAGATCGCGCGTCAGTGATTGGAAATGTTCAATGCTGGTGAGCAGTATTTTGTTTATTTCCACCTGACATTTTGCCGAATTTGCACACTCGGAGCAGGATTTATTTTGGGAGAGTCCTAACTGTTCCACACATTTCTTGAAGTTATCGATGTTGTTTTGATGTTGATCAACTCTGGACTTTAAGCCCTGATCGTTTTCATAAAACTTGCTAAATGCTGCATTGAAATTCGGTATTATGTGTTTCGTCTGTAGAGAGTTTGTAGATGGACTCAATGTTTGATTTTTTCGCGTCAATATCATTACTTAGGCTCTCAATTAATGCTTGCTTCAATTCGTCGTTGTCGTTTTCGCTGGGTGTGGGAGTAGTGGTTTTGGAAGAGGAGGTTTGGATGGGCATCCGTGATGAGGGGCTAGGTCTGAATCTTCCAATTTGCGTTTGAAGGTTGGTTTTTTCTTTGGGGGGCTTCGAAAGTAATGTGGCCAGTTTTGCTTCTAGTTCAATTATTTCTCGCTGTTCCCTTTGCACTATATTTTGTAAATATTGATTAAATTGATCGGGTGATAGAGAAAGTGGTCCATCTCCAGCTAGTGCTATGGACGTAAATAACAAAATACCTGCGGCGAGAAGTTTCATGGGATCGCCTTTTTCCTGAAGCATAGGGTTTAGAGTTGTCTACTCAATTATTAAATCATAGCTAATGATTCATGTATAGGAAGTAAAAATCGGTTTTGAAGGGCGGATACGTTGGATTAATCTAAAAATACTGCGGAGGTTAACGT
Source organism: Oligoflexia bacterium (assembly GCA_963758495.1). Classification (GTDB taxonomy): domain Bacteria; phylum Bdellovibrionota; class UBA1018; order UBA1018; family UBA1018; genus CAVWVI01. The sequence continues at coordinate 344,623 of CAVWVI010000003.1, read as the reverse complement.
TCATTGGGCTGAACTGCCTCCGGCGGGAAACGCTTTTGGAAAAATATTGCCTACCTGAAGGACTGTACCTCAGTCTTTTAATGGTCAGACGCAATATAGCGTCAAAATTACGCATTGTATTGTGCATTGTGAAATAGCTTTGTCAAATCCTGGGATATTTCTGAAAATTATATTGGAAATAAACTTCCAGTCATGTAGGGTCCGGACCGGTTTACATAATCAAAGTAGAGGATGGATTCTTTAATGACTAATCATGTAAATACTCTTGTTCTGATCGTTTCAGTCGTTTTCATTTCATCGATTCGTTATTCGTATTCTAATCAAATTCAAGATAAAAAAAATTACCAAAAAGTACTAGACCAAATAAACGAAGAAATGTCAGAAAATGATCTTGCGGCGTCTTGCCCAGGTGCGGGCCTAATACTGACGTGTGGTAACGGTAAATGCGAACCAGAATCAGGTGAAAATGAAGTGACATGCCCTGAGGATTGCTTGAAAGCGCCCGTTAAATCATATAACTCAGAGACATTCTGCGACAAGGTGCAGGAGGTGGATCATCCAGAAACGGCAGAAGAAGTCCAAAGCATAGTGAAGCGGGCTGTGAGCGTAGGTGCACATATTCGAGTGATTGGAAATGCTCATACCACGAATCATCAAATATGCTCAGACGGGATCATCATTACGACGGAAAAACTCCGTCATATTATCGGAATAGAAAAATATGATGGCAAAGACACTGTAGTGGTAGAGCCTGGTGCGACACTGGACGAGCTAACAGAATGGCTACATCAGCGCAATCAGTCGTTAGGTTATGCAATTATTGGTTATCGCGGCGTATCTATCGCAGGTGCTATTGCCACGGGAGCTCATGGAAGCTCACCTCATCATACAGCAGTCCTCTCATCGCTTGTTGAGTCTATCACTCTGGTCAAGGCAGACGGCACGCTCGCAGAACTCTCGGCGAATAATACAGACCCAGATACATTCAAAGCGCTCAGAGCAAATTTAGGAATGCTCGGTGCAGTGGTGCGAATTAGGCTACGAATTTTTCCACAATTCAATCTTCACGTTCATGTCACCTATGGGCAAGATAAAGAGATGATTCGAGGTAACGGTGTTTTGTCCGCAATTAGAAATTGTGACTATGGTCAGATTCATTGGTTTCCGCACGCAAAGAAATATGTAAAGACGTGCGGTAATAAAACCTATGAGTTGCCTGACAAAAATGCGAATAATACGTTGCTCAGTCCGCCAATTCCCAGTTTCATAGTCAAACCGTTTCCTCTAGTTCTTCAGTATGGAGCATGTCATCAGAATCTGAATATTCTTTTAGAAGATCTTAGATATTTAAGTCTTAAGATCTTACCTCCGTTTGAAAAAAATAACTTTTTTCATAACTCTACGCCTTCTACAAATGTAATTGGGCCTTCTCATCGAATGATGTCGAGCCTCTATAATCAGGACAAACAAAGTATGTATGTTTCCGATTGGGAAATTGCGGTTCCACTTTCGTATGCTCAGGATGCTTTGGTGGATCTCCAGCAGTTGTTTTTGCAATCTGGAGCCTCATTTCCTTTGACGGGAATCTTTATTCGATTTGCTCCAGCGGAAGATACTACCTTGATGGCACATACCAGTGCTGGAGGTGAATTTCATCTTCATGAGCCAGCCGTAATGATCGAATTTCCATACTTTCGTCCTCTCGGATTTCCAAGAAGTTTAGCTACTGATTATTTGAAATCCTATAAAAAGATGGCGAAACTACTGATTGAAAAGTATCATGGACGTGCTCACTTTGGAAAAAATCAAGACTGGGTCTTTCCGCTTGAAATTAAATTGGGAAACTATGAAGATCATTTGAGGCGCTTTATGAACGTAGTTCATAACTTTGATCCTCACGGAGTTTTCTCGAATGATTTTAGTCAAATCCTCGGAGATTCTCCGTCAAAAAAAAGATCACACTAGGGGATAAGTTTTGTAGACGAGTTCATCTAAGGCGTTCATGAATAAGGTGTTCATGAATAAGGTGTTCATGAATAAGGTGTTCATGAAGAGGACGAGCAACTGATTTTTGAAATTTGAAAATTCTGATATAAGACTTGTCACAAGGCAGTAATCCATTTATAACGTGCGGCGTAACTCTTTTTAATAAGAGTTCTGCGAGTAAAGGGGAAAAAATGAGTGAGGTCTATCTAGATAATGCAGCTACGAGTTTTCCCAAGCCTGAGAGTGTTTATCAAGCTGTAGAGAAATTCATGCGCCATGGGGGAGCGAGTCCAGCTCGGGGCAGTTACGTTAAGGCACAAGAGTCGGAACGTATTCTTGTCAGGTTGCGTTCTAAATTGTCGCAGCTTCTTGGGATTAAGGATCCGTCAAATTTAATCTTTACTGCGAATTCTACAGACGCCTTGAATTTGGCGTTGAAAGGTTACCTCCGCAAGGGGGATCACGTTGTTGTGACGGATCTCGAACATAATGCTTTGCTACGCCCACTTTGGAGTTTACGCAGAACCCGTGAGATTGATGTTACCATTGTAAAAAGTAATTCCCGAGGTGAGGTTTCTCCTGACGACTTAGTCAAGGCAGTGAATCCTCGAACCCGATTGATTGCGTGTGTTCATGCATCCAATGTTTTGGGCACTCTCCAACCCATTCAGGAGATTTCCCGTAAAACTCGAGAATTGGGAATTCCTCTTCTTGTAGATGGGGCGCAAACTGCAGGAGCATTTCCAGTGAATGTGGAGGAGCTGGGAATTGACATGTTTGCTTTTACTGGGCACAAAAGTCTTTTGGGTCTTCCTGGAACGGGAGGATTATTCCTTCGTTCAGGACTTGATTTGGAACCCCTCCGTGAAGGAGGAAACGGTTCGCATTCAGAAAGCTTAGAGCAACCCCTCACCCGACCCGAGCGATATGAGTCTGGCACTCCCAATATGGTTGGACTTGCAGGACTATTGGCTGGAGTGGAGCATATTTTAACAACAGGGGTCGAAGTATTTCGTGAGCATGAGGTAAAACTCAACCGACTCTTAATGGAGCAGCTTCAAGGTATTGATGGAGTTACTATTCATGGGCCCGAAGCCGAAGCTAAAGTAGCCATTACATCCATGAGTCTGAAGGCACTGGATACCGCTGAGGTGGGACAGATGCTGGGCAAAAAATTTGGAATTATGGTGCGTACTGGTATCCACTGTTCGCCGCTCATTCATCAGAACTTGGGCACTCAAGATCAAGGAACAGTTCGATTCAGCTTGGGCTGGTCGAGTACTCATCAAGATGTTGAAATGGCCGTAAATGCAGTAAAAGAAATCGCAAAAGCTGTTTATAGCAGACCTGGAAATTATAGGAGAGATGAACAATGATTCACTTTGTGAGTGCAGGCTGGCCTTATTTGTACGATATTCCTGGACTCCACAATTGTGTCCCGATGCTTTTCGCGGATGTTTGTGCACGGTTTCATCGCATGAGTGGAGAAGAAGTCTTTTTTCTTTGTGGTGCCGATGAGCATGGAGCAAGAAGTGAGTATGTTGCTCACGGGTATGGTATAACTCCCAAACAATTGCTTGATTCGAAGTATGAAGCAACACTTCCACTCTTAAATAAGTTAGAGCTTTCATTTGATCACTTTGGAAGAACTCAAGATCCTTTTCATGCTCAATTTGTTCAAGAACTCATCCAAGACCTTGTCGATCGCGAAGTGGTTACTTCTGGGACTCAGAAAATAGCTTGGTGCACTCGCTGTCAGCATCACTTGCCTGATCGGTTTTTGGAAGGGACTTGCCCTTACTGTAGAGGGAGAACCTACGGTAATCAGTGTAACAATAAGAAAGACTGTGCTCGTTTAGTTGAATCTGACAAAGTAATAGAGGGTCGATGTGCCGTATGTGCAGGGAGCGTCGAGTGGCGAGAAGAGCCTCATCTTTTCTTTAGAATGGATCTTTTCAAAGACAAGATTGTGAATCACGCTCAAGCTCCAGCTAAGGACCAAGCTGAGGTATCAGAGAGAGTTCGGCGTACCCTTGTTGAAAATCCCAATGTTTGCATCACTCGAGATACTCAATGGGGAATTCCTTTGGCTAGCCTACCGGGTAAAACGGTGTACTCCTGGGTCGATTCTCTTTTGGCGAAAGTTTCGATGTTGGCGAAACAAGGTTCTAACATGGAAGATCGTTACTGGAAGAGTCCTGATACTCGACATCATTTTTTTCTAGGAATGGATGGCACTCCATTTTATGGGGCTCTTTTTCCCGCCCTTCTTTTGGCGAGTAACAGAGGGTATTCAGTTGAAAATTGGAAACTGTTACCCAACGAGGTTTTTATCTATGAAGGCGGAATTTGCTCAAAGTCAACGGGCACGGGCATCTGGCTTGAGGAAGCATTAGCGACTCTACCTGCGGATTTTTGGCGTTTTTACATCTTTTTTGTGCATGCAAACGTTGAAATGGGTGCCGAACGAGACGTGGATTTTCGATGGGAGCGCTTTTGTGAAACTGTTAACCTGTGGCTTCTCAAAGGCTTGAAGTCTGCTGTAGAAGCTCCAGAAGGAGAAAGCGGGGAAGGAGCGGAAAAACACATCGTAGAACTCATGAAAGCGGAGAAGATGGGTGAAGCTTTTCATGTTTTAATGAAGTCTATTGTTGAGCAACCATCGCGGAATAAAACCCGAAGATTAGCTCCTTTACTCAGTTGTTTCTTGCCGACTTCCGGAGGGCTATTAGCTCAGGGACTCAATCCATTCAATATGACCCCTCTTTATGCTCCTCAAATCCAAATGGATTATCAAGATCTTGTGGATGCTCGACGAGCAAAGAGAGACCTGGGCCAAGAGATAACCGATGCCAGGGCGGATGCTCTTTGTGTCTGTCCAATTAATTTAAGAGAGCAATAGGTATAGAAAGACCCGAAGTATCTTGAGGTTTTTCGTGCCCTAGGAGTGAAATCTCTCATTGCTCTTCCTTTGATTTTACGTGACGAGCCTTTCGGCGCGCTGATGTTCGAGAATTCGATTCTTTCTGTCCGTGACTATGGTCCAGGAATTTCAAGACAGGATCAAACAAGAATTTTTGAACGATTTGAGCGAGCGGTTGATTCACGTTTTTATGGAGGGTTGGGACTGGGGTTATACATCGCAAGGGAGCTTGCTGAAGCTCATGGTGGAAAAATTTGGGTAGAGAGCGAAGTTGGGAAAGGATCGAATTTCATTGTCGAGCTTCCTCTTGAGCTAAGGGCAAACAACTCAGGCCAAGAGGAAGACAACACCCGACACCACTCTTCGCCGTGATTTGCTAATCTTTATTGCGGAAAGCCTTTAAAGCCGGGTATGGTGGCATACCGGGTTATGCGTGGAGTGACTGGAGCTTGATCAATGGAGGTCAAAATAAAATGAAGAGTGATCTTTCTGTTCGAGTATTTGATTCAGTCTTAGAGATGCTTTCCAGTGAGGAAAACCCCACGCCCTTGGTTCGCTTGAATCGAGTCGTTTCCTTTAAGGAGGCGAAATTATTTGCTAAGCTTGAATGGTATAACCCTTTTGGTGCGGTGAAGGACAGAATTGCGGCAAATTTAATCAAAGCTGCTGAAGAGTCCGGTCGAATTGGGCCGGGGAAGAAATTGGTTGAGCCTACCTCAGGCAATACAGGACTCGGCCTAACTATGGTCGGTAATGCAAAGGGTTATCCATTGCGTTCTCCTCTTTCCTCAGCCATCCCGCTGGAAAAGCGAGCGCTTCTCCGTTTTATTGGATGCGACGTTATAGAGCTTGATGATACCCTTTGTCCAGCACCGGGAGCTCCCGAGGGGGCAATCGCATTAGCGATGGATACCGCAAAAAAAAATCCGGAATTTGAGATGCTGAATCAATATGAGAACGAAGCGAATCCCAATGCACATTACCGGACGACGGGTCCAGAAATTTGGAGACAGACAAAAGGGGAAGTAACCCACCTCATTGCAGCGCTCGGTACGTGCGGGACGATTACTGGAACGGGGCGCTTTCTAAAAGAGAAAAACTCAAAGGTGCAGATCATCGGCGTTCATCCAAACGAAGGTCACGATATTCCGGGAGTTCGCTCAATCAAGCAGTTGAAGCAGACTCGATTTTTCAATCCGAAGGAATATAACCAATTGGTTGAGGTTCAAAATGACGAAGCCTACGCAATGTGCCTTCGCCTCAACCGCGAAGAAAGTATCATTGCTGGTCCTAGTTCAGGAATGGCCCTGGCAGGTGCGTTAAAAGTAATCCAGGATCAACCAGACGCCATTGTTGTCGTGATTTTTCCCGATAACATCTTCAAATATGCCTCATCATTTGTGCGTCACTTCCCCGAACTCTTCGCCCATCTTAAAAAGGAACCCGTGGCTTCCGTGCCAACGGATTCTATGCTGAAAACACTGATTGATAATTCCCGTAACCCTTTTGATACTGTCGAAATTGAGGAAGTGAGCAAACTTTTGCAGAACGAAAAAAGACCTCTGATCGTCGATGTGCGTGATCCGGAGATTTATCAAGAGGCCCACGTTTTGGGAGCCATCAATGTACCCCTGGAAAGAATCGTTGCACGGGCTCGAGAACTTCCTGAAGATCGTAATACTCCTATTGTTACGGTATGCAATCGTGGGAACATGTCACTCTCTGGAATGCTTCTATTGAAATCTCTCGGCTACAGAAATGTGCGAAGCATGAATGGAGGCACCGTGAAATGGTCCGAGAGGGGATTGCCCACGCAATAAAAAAGTGGGATGTCCACATGGAATCCAAAGACCCTTCCCAACTCGTCCGGTGGCTTTACCTGGATATGAACTCATTTTTTGCTTCTGTTGAGCAGGAGATGAACCCCTTTTTGCGTGGGAAACCCATCGCCGTCGTGCCCTTGCTTGCCGATACGACCTGCTGCATTGCCGTAAGCTACGAGGGCAAGAAGTTCGGTATCAAAACTGGCACGATGGTCGGCGAAGCTAAACGACTTTGTCCGAAGATGATCTTTATCGAGGGAGATCACGGCAACTACATCAAATACCATAACCGAATTGTGGAGACGGTAGAGTCCTGTATACCCATTGAAGCCGTTTGCTCAATTGATGAAATGGCTTGTCGTCTTACCGGCACACAACAGGAAGTGAAGGTCGCAGAAGCACTGTCCGTAAAAATTAAGAAAGCAATTCGGGATCAAGTAGGCTCTTCGTTAAAATGCTCCATTGGTATCGGCCCCAATCGTTATCTTGCCAAAATCGCCGCAGATATGCACAAGCCTGACGGATTTACGGTCATCCAGTTGCACGATCTGCCCCATATTTTACACGGTCTGTTGCTCCGAGATTTAACGGGCGTGGGTGCTCAAATGGAAGCCAGATTGAATGCGAAGCAGATCTACAATATGGAGCGCCTTTGCTCACTTACCGCTGTTGAAATGAAAAATGCCTGGGGCAGTATTGTTGGAGAGCAGATGTGGCATCTTCTTCGTGGAGAGGATCGAATAGAAATCGTTTCTGAGCAAAAGAGCATTGGCCATTCCCATGTACTCCCACCTGAACTTCGTCATGAGCCAGGTGCTTTGCAGGTTTTGAAGAAGCTCACCACTAAGGCTGCATTGAGATTACGCAAGGAGGGATTGTACGCTTCAAAAATTCAAATCTTTGTGCGGTTCCAGGGGCAGGACTCGTGGAAGGCTCATTGTGGTCTGATGGAAACCCAAGACACCATCGCATTGATCCAAGCCATCCGAACGCTATGGAAGGGGCTACCCGCAGGTTCGATTTATGCCGTGGGTGTTGTGCTGACTGGACTGGTGCCCGAGACCTTGCATTCCCCGTCTTTATTTGAAGACCCAAGGCGGGAGAAACTGACTCAGGCTCTGGATCAAGTGAATCTGAGGTTTGGGAAAGACGCAGTTCACTTAGGAGCCGTTCATGAAAGTGGGGATTGTGCGCCGTTGAGGATCGCATTCACCAGGATTCCAGAGGAGAGTGAGGCTTGAAAATAAAAGCAAGTCGAGCTCAATTGGTTCTTGGATTTGGATCATTCGGATTATTTTTTTTACTTTATCCGGCGTTCGCGCAGGGGAGCGATGTTCGGCCACTACTTCTGTGGTGTCTTCAAAAACATGAAGCGGATCTTTCCCCGAACTGTCGGGATCAAGTAAAAATCGAAGCAAAAGAAAGTTTACCGAAACTTCCTCCTAAGGCCGTACCGGGTTTTGCCGTGTTCGGTGGGTTAGGTCTTCTCCCTGTATCAAGGCCAACCCTTGTTTACGGAGGTTGGATTACGCCTGAGCAAGTGCCAGGTGATGTGGACCAGCACCACCTTACGATTCAAACGCCAGTTTATGTCGATGATAAAAATAGCGTGTCGCTCTCATTGGGCGGCACCTCTCTTCATTTTGGAGAAGAACAAAACCTTTCGGGTACGGGTATCGAGGTGCCACAGGACCTTTGGAAAGTAGAGTTGGGAGGCTCTTACTCCCGAAAACTTGAAGACGATAAGCTCATTGGCGGAAGAATCAGTGTAGGTTCCGCAAGCGATCATCCTTTTGCAGATTTTGGCGTGGCAACAATTGGAGCGAGTGCCTTTTACAGTTGGAGCAGCTCAGAGCGAAGTCGTTGGATGCTGACGGTGTTCTTTTCAAATAATAATCCAATTAGCAATTATGTTCCGATTCCGGGCTTTATTTATCTTTATCAAACAGAAACCCTCATCGGGATGTTTGGATTTCCTTTCACCTCCATCATTTGGATGCCCAGACAGCCTTGGATGTTTACTCTAGGGATTTTTGGACCCACCCTCAACGCTGAAATCGCGTATGGGAATCCACAGAAAATCCAAGTCTTCACTGGATACAGGTGGGCTCAACAATCCTACATCCGTGAGAATCGTCCTGATCCCGGGGATCGCATGTACTACAATGAGATGCATGCTCCGATCGGAGTGAGGTTTCCTGTAACAAAGGAACTCAAGAGTGAGCTTTCAGTGGGCTATTCCTTTGATCGCTCAGTCTACGAGGGAACTCGGTTTGGAAATAAGGATAACGGCAGCGTAGACCTCGGAGCCTCTTGGTATGGAGCGTGGAATTTTCGCGTAGAGCTTTAGTTTTTAATAGATTTATTTTTTAACCGCTACAGCTGTTCTTGTATGAGCATTGAATCATAATGATAAGAATACCTAAAAGGATCAGAGAGGAATAGCCCCTACCAAAATCAAGCCCACCCTTGTCATGGGTTTTTGTCAAAACGTCACCCAAGGTTGCACCAAAAGGACGAGTCAAAATGAAGGCTAGCCAGAACAATAAGATTTTCGGTAATTGAGTGAAGCAGTGAGCTAGCAGAATAATAGCCAGAATAGCTGTGATCAGGCACCAACTTCCAAAAAATCCAAGTCCGGAATCATCGGAAAGAAAATCTCCGAGAGCAGTTCCCAATGTATTTGAGATAAGAATAGTGGCCCAGTAAAAGACCTCTGCTTTTCGGGTGCGGATAGGGTCAACTGATACGTTGCCTACTGTCAACCGCCAGACGGAAATGGAAATCATCAACAGAGTTACAAGAATCGCTGCACCCTTGGCGTATCCAAGTTCTAAGCTTCGATCCATATAATCCGACATCGTAGTTCCAGCAGTGCTGGTCGCTATAATTACCGTCCAATAAAGGTAAGGGTGATGTCGTTTAGAAAAAAGCTGAGCTCCCAACGCAATGACAAAAAGGCCAAAAAAGATGAGAGTGCTTACCAGATAACCCACGTTCATGGTCATCGAGAGCCAATCGCCACCTGTCTCACCCAGCGTAGTCGCCGCGATCTTCATGATCCAAAAAGCCGCAGTGATCTGAGGTAATTTATTGATGAAATCCGATTGTTCTTTGGCGTCCTGAACTGAACTCATGGCTTAAATACCAGAACCTTTTGAGAACCATCTAGGGGTTTAGGTCTTTCACCCTTTTTATTGGGTTGGAATTCAGCGGTCGGAAGATAGAGGCGATGATCTTTTGGATTGAGTGTCATCGTCCGAGTACCGAGCTGGGTTTTAATCGTTTGAACCACTACCAGTTTCTCCAGCTCCTGTTCTCGAGCGACGGTAACAGTACCACTTTTTCCGTTTGAACTAAACGCCAGCATAAGAGCGGGATCAAAACCAGCCCCGTCGGTACCCTGACCAGTCGGAACTGAGGCGATAGTTCTCCCCATTACGGAATCGATCATGACCATCTTTTCATTTTCGCAAACACTGAACAGCCGATGGTTCTTTCGATCAATCGCAATGCCAGAAGGACTTTCACAGCCATCAAGGGTCCAGACCGCCTGAACGGTATGCGTTGTCGTATCCAGAGCGACGATCGAATTTTTGTCTTCGATATTTACAAAGACGCGGTTTGAATCAGGATCAACCGCAGCAAATTCGGGTTTTCCTGGTAACGAAACCGTTGCCACGACCCTTTCTGATTTTGCGTCGATAATTGAAACCGAGTGACTTTTACCGTTGAACGCATACACCTCCTCATGCTTTGGCTCGAATAGAATCGCGTCCGGGTTTTCACCAACGGCTATTTTCGATTTCGTTGTAAGAGCGTTCAAGTCAATCACGCTTACTTTTCCTTCTTTCCCATTACTGGAAAAAGCCTTCTTTAGACGTGGCGCAAGCGCAATTCCATGTATACCGGGGGTATCAGTAATTTCTTTGATCACTTTGTTTGTTGTAGTGTCGATCACAACAACGCGATCAGAATGACTGAGAAAAAGTCGATGAGATTCGGGATCAATACTCAAATCATCCCAGCCACCATTTCCGCCGAAAGGAATTTCAGTATCGGATCGGTATGAAATCTTCTTTTCTGATTCCAGCTGCGCGTGTGCCGAAACTGTCCCCCAAACTGTCCCCCAAACTGCCCAAAGAGAAAATGCATACACGGCAACAGAGCCGACGTTAATTAATTTTTGAAATAAATATTTCATTTACTTCCCCCCTCATCATATTTTGTCTCGCCCAATTCCTATAGAGACCATTAAGCTAATGCGATGATGATTGCCCCCGCTGTAATCAGACAGCCGCCAATCACTTCCTTCAAGCCCACTGTTTCTTTTAGAAAAATAAAAGCCAATAGCATCACCATGACGACACTGAGTTTATCCACTGGGGCAACCCGCGAGGCAGGGCCCATCTGAAGAGCCCGATAGTAACATAACCACGAAAGCCCAGTTGCGATTGCCGAGAGAACCAAAAATAGGATGGTCTTAGGTGAAATTGAATCCAATCGCTGCCATTCAGACCGAAGGCTCACTACAAAAGCAGTCACGAAGACGATCACCACTGTTCGGATTAGGGTTGCGAGATCGGAGTTGATGCCGCTCACACCCATTTTGCCAAAAATAGCAGTCAACGCCGCAAAGAACGCGGAGCCAAAGGCAAAAAACTGCCAAGTATTCATGATCTTCATCATGAAAGAGCGTAGCAAATGTCTTAGGTGGGCGGTAGATCTTTTGCGAAAAACTTTCGACGAAATGGGGCTATCTCTGTCTGGAGATGTTACTTCGAGAGATGTAGTTCGACTGAGTAAACGGTTTAAAGTTAGTTTTCTAATGATTTGTTTCAGTCTTCGAGATCTGAACAAGATTTCAGAACCCAAGTTCAATGAATTTTCTGATTTTTGAAAAAATCGCTTAATGGATGAGTCTGATGAATTAGGGTATCGACCCGAAGAATATAGTCCAAAGTCAGTTCCTCTTGATAAAATTTTAGAAGAGACTGTTATTAAAGCCCTTAGACGCAAAGTAATTGGTAAAATCGAGGCTTTAAAACTTCTTAATTTAACTACTGAAGAGCTGCAGCGGCTACTCTAGATGGAAATCGTTGTCGCCGATTCAAATGTATTTGTCGCTTTATATCTAGCTATAAGCTGTACTGTCCAACCATCACTAGCGACAATGTAAGAAAGCAACGTCCCCTCAGAGCTGCGGTACTAAGACCGTAAGCTTTGTGGGCTAATCGCTCAATGGGCCTCAATCTGGGGAGTGGTATAATAGAAACTGCTTCGTAAAGTAGTTTCAACCAGTCTAACCAGCGTGCCAAGGAGGGAACGTTGTTATGAACTATTATATTGGAATGGATGCACATGCAGCAACAACAACCGTCGCAGTCGTGGATGAAAAAGGGAAAAATATTGATCGCCAAAATTTTGCCACTACAGAGGCAAATTTACTTGGATTCATAAGAAAGATTAAGGGGAAGAAGTTCCTGACATTTGAAGAAATGCATCTGGCTCAGTGGTTGTATATCATACTAAAAAAAGAGGTAGATCACCTGGTAGTTTGTAATCCTGTTTATGTAGCTGAAAAACAGGGAACAAAAACAGACTTTAGAGATGCTCTACATTTAGCTCAGGAACTTAGAACGGGGCATTTGGTTGCCGTTTATCATGATGAAAGTCACTGGATCCAGCTGAGGGTTCTAGTGTACGGCTATTTGGCCTTAGTAGAAGAAATCATTCGAACTAAGAATAGACTGAAGGCAGTATTTAGATCCGAGGCGATCGATACATCACAAACAGATTTTTATGAAAAAACGAGAGACCGATTAAAAGAACTGTCTCATGAGAGTGCACGGTTTGTTGCTGAGAATCTTTATTGGCAGATTGATGGTTTAGAGAAAAGAAAACGAGAATACCGTGAGGTTCTTCAGCGTAATTCTAAAAAATATAAACCTATTAAAAATCTCATGACTATTCCCGGGATTAGTACGGTTCGAGCAAGTATTATCACAGCTGTAGTTTGCACACCGCACCGTTTTAAGAATAAACACCAATTCTGGGCTTATTGTATGTTGGCAAGACATATCCAAATGAGTGATGGAAAAATCTATGGAAATAAAAAAATTCATGGAAGGGCAGATCTAAAAGAAGTTTTTTTAGGAGCAGCCGAAAGTGCAATGAGAAGTGAAGGGTTCTTACGAAATTATTACGAAGAACAAAGAAAAGAGATTCCTTATCAGGACGCTAAAAGGGCTCTAGCTAGAAAAATTGCGGCACTCAGTATAGCCCTTCTTAAGAATAATGGAACTTATCAAGATGACTATGAAAAGCAACAAGAGGAGAAAGCTCAATTTCGTAAAATGCTAAATAAAGACGTTTGAAAACATTTCAAGTAATCTGATTACGCATGGAAAATAGGCGTATCCTGAAGACCGAATTTGTTCCTCCTTGTAGGACGTTCAAACTGAAGGTCAGTGGAAGATCTCTGGAAGGGATACTGATTGCTTGGGATGGGGGATGAGGCCCATTAGGAAGCGTGGTCGTCTAACGATAAGACAGGCCCAAAGGTAGCGACTGGCACGCCCCCGTATTATATCCAAAATTGTCAGTGCGCCAAGCGAAGGGCCACTGGTCTAGCAGGTGTGAGTCCTGCTGACAAAGGAGGTAGCTACTCTATGTCATAGCGAACATTGGGTGACCAGCCCCGGCAACGGGGCGCACCAAGCGTATGGAGCGAACCACATAGGCCGGAATGCGAAAGCGTGAAGTGAAAGAGCTCCGACAATTTGATGAATTTCTGAAATGGGCGACGTCGTTGACAAGATGGAAGCCTAAATCCTGGCAGTCGTTAAAGCGAGACTCTCGGGACCCAGCGGAGTCAAAGAGCCTGGCATGTGTGGAGAGACCAGTGAGTCAACTTGGGAAGTCCCAAACTTCAGTAGGATACTGTAATGCCTTACAACGGATGCAACCTAAGTGAGGTGTGATGAGCTTTGGGATGACCGAGGGGTTGTAGTACCTGGGAAGCGAGTAATGACCGTGGAGGGAAGGGCCCCAGTAACTAACAATCGGAAAAGAGAAACAGGATGCGAGCCACTCAGCATAGGGCCCACTTAGACCTGCCAACAAAACTAGACCGAGTAGAGCAAAGATCGCGAGGGGATAGAAAGGCTTTCTTTTACCCATATATCGCCCCGCTCCATTTGGGGCCATTATCTAATGGCAATAGGTGATGAAAAATTTCATACATGCGTTTGATTCTCATTAATTCCTCCCACCCTCTCCAAATCACTATTGGTCCGGGTTCGCCATCATGCTTCCTGGCAAGAAATCCCCCAAGCTTTGCAATTTCTAAGATAGCTTCTTGAGTAGAGGGAGGTGTATTAGGTGCTTCGGTTACTTTGTGAATATAGCAATAGAGTGCCTTCCATTCAGATTCGGAAAGCACTTCTGAGCATGGTTTGTCTGGGTTTACTCGACCTTCCCAGGTCAGTTGAAAAAGACGAATTGCGACTATACTTTTAAGCGTTAGACATTTTTTTAAATTCTCGGATTTTTCAAATCGATTCTCTTCAATGCGACATCCAGACTTGAGAATTTTATGATAGGTCTCAATTTGAAATCTTAATGAATAGTAGTTTATTTTTTCTAACGCTTCTTCGAAAGAAGATATCGGCATATTCGTTAAGAGCATCCATTCCAATGGCTCTACTCCCCGAGGAGCACCTACTTCTTTAACCCAGATCGCTTGTACTGCTACTTTTTCAAGCTTTTTTGCGTTAACGTTTGCGGATCGGAAAGGAGGGGGAAATATAACAGTTTCAAAGCGAACTTCACAGCTTGCTTTTCTTGCCGGATCTTTCTTCTTTGCAGGAATATCTACTTCGATTAATCCTTGCAATTCTTGCTCACCCATTGTTTCCCAAAGATGTCCGTCTGCTTTCCAATACTTTTCACCTATAACTCTGTCAGATGCAGCTCTTACTAAGAAAAAATGATTATACTTTTTCACTTCATCGAAAAATTCAAAAATATCCGCCTCACGATCGCAGACATGTATTAAAGCACGATCCCTATCTATGAACTTAGAAATATGTTGAGCTGATTCCAGCCAACGGAAACTATCCTTCTTTTGAATTGGAAGATGATGTTGAATATTTTTCTTCCTTCTTCTTTTTTGATTGTAGAGCTTTTGATCAAGCAACCCTAAAGGAAACCCATCTTCCCGAATAGCAAAACTCGAATGCATCATGAGAGCTTTTATATAACTCGATTTTTTTGTTTTCCTTACTTTTGCCGCGTAAGTTCCCACCCCTTCTAAACTTTGAAAGGCTGCATAGTTTAAAACAGTAGTATCTTGAATAACCAATACAGGTCGGTGCTTATGGAGTTGAGAAATTCTGTCTGCTGTCTTTTTGGCATGAATCTCCAACATCTCGGCGCACATTACCTTTTCATTGTCGAAAAAGCGATATGCCCCCTTTGCTCCAGCCCAGCTTCCACTTGCCTTATTTGTTGAAGCGGTGGGACAACTCAGAAAATCTGTGCCAACTTGCAAGCATCTTGCGGTGAGACGAGCATCCCCAAAATCTACTTCGGCCAGCTCTTCTGCAATCCAATTTTTTTCCATTGCTCCCTCCTTCGAAAGGGCTAACTCGAAGGATTATTTAGCAATTTTTGGTACTATGACACATAGGTATAAATGGGTAAAAGAAAGGATAGAAAGGCGGTGTTCAATAACCTTGGACATATTATTAATCTTGAAGTCCTACGCGAATGTTATCACAGCCTTGATGGAAACAAAGCTGTGGGAATAGATGGAATAACAAAGGAGGAATACGGAAAGAATCTCAATGGGAATTTGACAGGTCTTCTAACTAAAATTCGCAGAGGGAGTTATCATCCTCAAGCCTCTAGGATTCGAGAGATTCCGAAAGCTGACGGGAGTACCAGACCTCTTGCCATAGCTTGTTTTGAAGACAAAATTGTGCAAGAAGCTGTACGAAGAATTCTTGAGAGAATATATGAACCATGGTTCCTGAATTGCTCCCACGGATTCAGACCCAAGAGGGGATGTGACACGGCATTAATTGCCTTAAATGAGCACCTGATGCGATGGAAATGTGCTGCAGCACTGGACATTGATTTGCGAAAATACTTCAACACAATCCCTCACGAACCACTACTTCGTTTTCTCAAAATGAAGATAACGGACGAAAGGTTCTTGAGATTAGTTATGAAACTACTCAAAGCTCCCACCTTGAATGAGAAAGGAATACCAGTGCGAAATGAATTAGGCTCTCCACAGGGCTCAATTCTTTCACCTCTGGTCTCAAATTTATACCTTCATTATGTGATAGATATGTGGTTCTGCTGGATCAACGAGAAGTCTTACCGAGGAACAGTACGCATAGTGCGTTACGCGGACGATGCGGTTTTCACCTTCGAAAGCCTCGTGGATGCAGAGACATTTCTCAAATCACTCACAGAAAGGTTAAATAAATTTGGAATTAGTCTCAATGAGGAGAAGACTAAAATTGTGGCATGCGGACAAAGAACCGCAGCCAGCTATGCTCTGAAAGGTTCCGAAATGCCAACCTTCACCTTTTTGGGATTTCTTCATGTTTGGGGTATCTCAATTAGGAAGAAGGATAGCAAGAGGTTCTGGCGTGTGAAACGGCGCACGTGTCCCAAGCGTTTTCGCAAGAAAATAGGAGAACTCAAAAGCCATATTCAAAATCACCGTCACGATAAGAACCTTCTTCCTCGAATGAAATCGGTGACAGAAGGGTACATCAACTACTTTGCGATCAATGATAATGAGAAGCGAGTCAATCAGTTCATTCATGAAGTGAAGAAATTGCTTTTCAAATACCTAAATCGACGAAGTCAGAAACGGAGTTTTGATTGGGTAAGATTCTCTAAAGTCTTAGAAAAAGTGCGATTTCCCGAAAACCCTCGTATGCGAAATCTGTTCTTTAGCTCGAGGATACAACCGGAGTCCGTCCGGTGTTAGTGAGGGAGCTGTGTGCTTTAATAGAGCATGCACAGTTCTAATGGGGGTGGGCGTCGCAAGATGTCCCACCTACCTACGTGGCACGGGCTGTATTCAAAAATACGTATTGTTCGGTCGACGATTTTTTCACAGGCGACGAGTCCAGAGTAACGGGGCACTTTTAAGGGTGCCCTAAAAACCGTTACTCTGGACCTGAAGCCGAACAATACTATCCGCGGTTCAGCAATGAGGCCCAAACAGGCGAATGAAGGCGTGTTTAAACGGACTTTCTATTTAGACAATTGAAAAGCAATCATAAAAAAGTGGTCCCTCTATTGAAGATCGTATTTGCGTCGATTTCACTTACGGATCAGATTCTGAGCTAGTGCGGAGTCCAGGGATGCCAGCGTTGATCATTAAAATATCAACAAAGGTGATTGGAGATGTGTATCAAAAATCGCTTGCTTTCTTACAGGCGGTTTATTGAGCACTGGCAAAGTCGATATACAAAAATCCAGCCCAAAGCGAGCTTCCCAAAAACACCGCTATTCCTAGATCCCCAATGTGAGCACAATCGTAATCTGAGTTCTGAATATATCCGTAAGCTCGTAAAATTAGCTACCCAAGCTGCTACCGGTAAATCAATCCCATCTCGAGTGCTCAAACAAACTTGCGGTCATATTCATGTCCGTGGCGACGATGCGTCGATCCTTAGCCAGCTCGGTTGGTCACCCTCATTTTCGTTCCACTATACCTGGCTCCCACGTCAGCATTACCAGTCCGAAAATTCCTCAAAACTCTAATCTTTCTCCTATCCCAAACGAAACTCCTGCTTTCCAAACGCAAGCTGAACTTGCGTTCCCACAAATGAAAAACCCCGCTTATTATCGCGGGGTTATCAGTTTCAAAACTTAAACAATCATCATTATAAAATGGCGTCCCCACGGGGATTCGAACCCCGGTTACCGCCGTGAAAGGGCGGTTGCCTGAGTTAGTATTAACTTCTTGTAATTACTCACTTTTCACCCAAATCGACCCCAATCTTCTACCTTCAATCTTGTCGAAACTGGCTACAAATTTCCAAATGATTTTGGACATTGTCGCGGCAGCATGTCCCGCATATGCCCCGCAGACTAATTTGAGTAACGAAACAACTCATCAAGCGGACATTCTTAGGGGGGATGACATGGACCCTCCATAAATGAAAAAGCCCGAGGTAGGCGCCTCGAGCTTTAATCTTTTGATCCCTGGATCAGTGGCAGAAATTTCAGATCACCGTCACTGATTTCTAACCGAAAACCAGCGGCACTTAACTTTGAGTGCCTGCACCGCCGTTCTCTTTTCTCATTGTTAGGTAAGAGACCCGGTGCTGTCAACCTACTTTGAGGAATAAAAATGAAATGTCCAGTGATCGCAATTGCGAATCAAAAAGGCGGCGTAGGAAAAACCACAACGACAGTTAATCTTGCTCAGGCATTGCGGATGAGGGGTAGCCGAAACTTTCGGCACCTGACGATTGATTTTGACCCCCAAGCAAACACCACTCAAGCGTCAGCAATCAATGTGGATGCAGTGAAGTATTCGGTCGGTGACCTGATTCGCAACCGCGGCTTACAGGTAGATCTTGCAACCTATTGCGGCGAGGATGGCATCGATATCATTCCGGCAACACCCTTGCTGGCTCAGGTTGAACGAGAAATGATCGGAATGACTAATAGCGAGATGAGGTTCGCTCAAAGAATAGAACGACTCAAAGAAAAGTATGGGTTGATCTTAATAGACACGGCTCCAACCTTTGGACCGCTCCTCAATTCTGTTCTTAATGCAGCTGATTACCTGATTATCCCTGTGGATTCAGGCGTCTTCGCACTGCAGGGAATTAAGTCACTCCTTGGAGAAATTGAAGAAATTCGGAACGCTACGAATCCGAAATTACAAATCCTGGGCTATCTTCTGACTCTCTGCGATTCGACTCGGATTAGCAGCGATATTCTGGATAACTTAGTTGAGAATTTCGGAGATCAGGTCTTTGAGACTAAGATTCGTCGCTCTGTAAAGCTCCGAGAGGCCCCTGCATTAGGTCGTACGATCTTTCATCACGCTCCACAGAGTTCTGGTGCAGAAGACTATCTCAGGCTTGCTGATGAGGTTTTACAGCGTTTGAACATGAAGTCGCCCTTGGCAGAAGTTCATACCCTTTCTTCTGGGAATAAAGGCGCTTCTCAGGGGGTGAGTCATGAGTAAGAAGTCATTCCTTCAAACCGCGATTGGCGCAATTGAACCGAGCAAGCCAAGATCAGTTCAGAAATTTCAAAACTACTCACCATTGCTAGAAGGAGAACAACCTCCGGGTAATTTGCCCGGAGGTAATGAACCAGGGGGACAAATACCTACGGGTATGGAACCCATGAGTTCACAACCCGGAGGTAAAGAGCCTGCGGGTAATTTATATGAGGGTGATTTACAAAGTAGCTCTGCGCCAGAACGCGTATACGGTGCGAAGGGTAAAAAGAAGCGAGAAAGAATGGTTCAAGCTGCATTGGACGGGAACCATAGTTTGTCTTCAGCAGTTCAAGAGACATTGCTCAAGCTCCATCTTGCGGATGGATGGGGCAAGCAAGCTCACGGAATTACCAGGCAGCTGAAGTCTCCTGGGCGTCACGGACTGAAGTTGGTTGACGTTGCTCTCATCATGACGGTCTTTGATCGTACAATCGCACTAGTGAACCCTGTCGCCTTCGCTCCTATCTCAGCTGAAGATTTCAGGACTGATACAGGAATGGACGAATCCAATATTAGGCTTGCTCTCAACGCTTTGGTGAATAGAGGCGCACTACTAAAAATTAAGACAGGACTGATTAATTTCTGGGCGTTGAATCCTCATTACTTTTCTTTGAAAGGACGAGGGGAACAACCTCCGGGCAATTTACCGGGAGGTAACTATCCTGCTGGTAATGCGCCTGGTGTTAAACAGGGTAATTTACCCGGAGAAAGTGGAGGGCAAACGACCCGGGGGCAATCTGGTCAAAGTGCTGAAAATCCTAAAGGAATTTCAGCTGCCAAGAATCTTCTTCAAGAATCTAAGAAAGAATCTTCTCTCGGCAGCGGAAGTTTTCCAGAGGATTTAGTGCAGAGATGGGTGAGCTTTGAAAAAGCTGGATATGGGTCAAAGGCAAAAAACGAGAGAGAGATTTTTGAAGAACTTTTTTTATTTCATGGAGCAGAGGTGTTCGAGAATTGCGGTGGCGTCGTTGAGTTCCTTGAAAAGCATGGATCAGGAAAAGAAGGGGAGGAGGGGAAGATTCATAGCCCGATGGTGTGGATTCGGAACCACTGGAAGCTGAATATTACCCGCTATCAAAATTGGAAAGCCAAGGAGATAGCCCTGAATGAAGCTCATGCACAGAAGGTTGAGAAGGAGGCAAAGGCTAAGGCTGACCAGGCACAGAAGGAAAAGGCGAGGATTCAGCAAGAACAGGAAGAAGCTCAGTGGCAAAACGACATGAATGCGGATGCTGATCGGTTTCTGGCTTTCTATACTTCTGAGGCTGAGATCAATGCCTTTGTTGAAGAGGCCGTGGAAGTGGACGGGAATGACTACGTCCGTGGATTCTGGCGTAAATCTGGGTGGAATAGCCCAATTGTTAGAAGCTGTGTGATCTCGCATTTTCGCAAGGTGGTATCTGGCGAAAGAGTGTCGGGAGTACAGCGGCAAGTCACGGAAGAGATTGCGTAGAAAGGGGGTAGGTCATGACTGATCTTGAAAAGAAAAAATACAATAGGGAACACTATTTGAAGAACAAGGAAGTGATTTTGAGCAAGGCGAAGACTAGGTATAGAGCTAAGGGCAAGGCTGCAATGAATGTTATTTCTCTGTTCGAAACTACAGACGCGGGTAGTAAATTGCCGCCAAAGCAAAATAGAGAGAAACGTAGGAAGTGGATGATTCCCTGGAGTTTAGCTCCCTTGTTGTTGTTAGTTGGCCTTATTACAGGATTTCTGTTTTCAGAGACTGCTAGGTTTTATTCCGAATTTGATGGCAGCTCTGGATCGGCTTATCTCAAGGCGTTTATCTTGGAAGGAGCTGTTCTAGCGTTTTCTTTGTTGAAAGGTCACACAGCCATGAGTCGGTTCCTGTACCGACTCATGGTAGTCCTAATCTATTCCTATAGTATATGGGTTGTTTCTGGGGGTGTGATTCAGAAGGCCCTGCACCAAAGAATGCAGTTTGAGCAAAATAGAAAAATTGTTTCAGAACTTGAAGATGAGATTTCTAAAAAAACTGACGTTCGAGATACCTACCTTAGTGTGAATCGAATTACTCTTGGTATGAAAGTCGATCAGAGTCTGAGTGATTTCAGACAGAAGTTGGAACGATCGCGCGATGTGTTAGGTCAGTCTCCGAGTGTTTCAGTAATTTGGAATACTCTTTTTACTTTGGTTGTCTTTCGGGTACTGGTCATGGTTTCGAATCTACTTTTCTTGCAGGATTTGGGTAGGAGGTTCCGTCTGAAAGGGCGAGTTATTTGAAAAATAGGGTCTGAAAAAATCCGGAGTGTGTCTGAAAATTGGTACATTCCGGATTTTGTCAATTTGAGTAATAACAGTTAGGACAGGGTGTTCTGGTTAAATCTCAAGCTATGTTTTTCCTGACACATTATTGCGCTAGTTTCCGTATAATATACTTAATTTAATGAGCAATTATAAGTTCTTGCTAAGTGCCTTTCTATTTGTTTTGGCAGGTTCGCACGAGGCTATGCCGGCTTCTTTTAGTATCGACGCTGAAGTCAACCTAATGAGCAGGTGCGAAAGGGGAGAGAAGGCTGCTTGCGCAGATTTGGAGCGGCTCAGAAAAGACAGAGAGATTGGTGCCTTATCACAGACAAAGTGCATGGCTGATGATTCCTGTGCTTCAAAGCTGTCCAAAGCTGAAATCTGGTCTGCCTGCAAAACCGGCGACTTGATTGCTTGCCAACGTTACGGTCGACCAGGAAAAATGGAAAAAGCTGAACTTGGATGTATAAAGGGTGTTGGAAAAGACTGCTATTCGTTTGCTGAATCGCTTTTTGCGACAGATAGGGCTGATGTTCGAGTTTTAAATGCATATTCTGTAGCTTGCGATAAAGGGATTTCTAACGGATGTATTAAGGCTGCTAGGATGACGTCAGATAAGGTAGTAGGTGAACAACTTGCAAGGCACGGTTGTGATCTCGATAATCAGAATGCTTGCTCACTCATGCGCAGAATTCGTGAAGACATTGTCTATGAGGAGACCATTAAAACAGCAAAGGCAGAACGTGATTACGGAGAGCAGCAGCTAAGATTGCAAAGAGAACAAGTTGAATATGATCGCTTTCGAGATCTCCAAAGAGCTCAAGGGGAAGCTAATGAGAAGTTTCTTTCACAAATGCAAAAGGCTGGAGAAAAATTCCAAGGAGCATTCAATGTTCGACGGGAACCAGCCGGTCATGTCGATGTGACCCCCATGTTTTCACAGCCTACTTTGCAGATGCCGAGTGGGAGTGAAGTTCTTAACTGCGGTATGCCCCCTATTGCAAAAATTGGATATCATATCGGTCGATGTGTAAATGGCAAATGGGAACAAGTTTCTAATTAGAGTTTATGTAACATCGCAGACCTTAGCTTCGTGATATTGAAGGTGATAGACTTCTATTTAATTAGGCGGACGGCGGATGAGAAGGTATTCGAAAGAAAAATGGCTTGATGTGATCAGGACGGAATCCGAAAAAAAAGGTGGTCGCTGTTTGAGCGAAACCTACCAAAACGCGCATATTAAATTGTCATTCAGGTGTGAATACGGGCACCATTTTGCGATGAATGCTAATAATCTCTTCAGCGGATATTGGTGTGCTGGATGTGCCGGAAAAGATGTTACCCAAGAAAACTCGTTTGAAATCAATTTTCCTGAGTTGGCTAAAGAATGGGACCAAAGAAAAAACGAAGGATTGATACCGGGAGCTGTGACGAAACGAAGCGGACGAGCTGTATGGTGGAATTGTCCTAAGGGGCACTCTTATAGAGCAAGGATTGCTGATCGCACTGTGGGGAGAGGATGCCCGGTATGTAGAAACCAAACTTCCATAGTAGAACTAAGACTATTGGCTGAACTGGAGACGGTCTTTGATAAAGTCGAACACCGGAAACGATTTGGAAATATTGAGTGTGATCTGTTTATTCCAGAAATAAACCTTGGAATCGAAATCGATGGAAATTTTTTCCATCGAGACAGATATGACCAAGATAGCTCAAAAAATTCAATGTTGGAAAAACTCTGCATTAAGTTGCTTCGTATTCGGGGGCAGGGGCTTAAAGCTATTGGAAGACATGACGTGCTAATGACCAAACGTCAAGAGACCAAGCCAGATATTGACTTGGTCAAAAGGACCTTGCGTGCAGTTTCAAAAATTGCTCCAAGCTCCAAGATCAAAGCCTATTTCACCTACTCTGAGTTCCAAAGTCCCAAGAGATTCCTTGATTTAGTTCAGAATATTTCGAATCCGACTTTGGGCAGAAGTCTAAAGGAGGCAGCCCCAAATCTTGTCAAAGAATGGGTTATTGACAAAAATTTACCTCTTACTCCAAATCAATTGAGTGTTGGATCTAACGTGGGCGTGTGGTGGCAGTGCAAAATTGGCCACGAGTGGGAGGCATCACCTTCAGAAAGAAGAGTTAACGGGTGCCCGTATTGTGCTGGGAAGCGACCTTCTCCACAAAACAATCTGAAAGTACTGGCTCCGAATTTATCGGAGGAATGGTATCAAATTAGGAATTGCGCTGTTACACCAGATCAAGTTGTCGCGCGGTCAAATAAAAAGTTTTGGTGGAAGTGTAGTGAAAACAAAGATCATATTTGGTTTTCAAGCCCCAACCAAAGAGTTAGAAATCCAAAGTGTCCTTTTTGCTCAAGACGGCGAATTACTGAGGCATACTCTTTGGCAGCAGTTTTTCCAAAATTGGCTAAACAATGGCATTCTGAGAAAAACGGGAGGTTAAATCCGGCAGATGTTTTTCCGAGCACGGGCAAAAAATATTGGTGGAAATGCGTTAAGGGTCATGAGTGGCAGCAGAGTCCCAACTCAAGGTCAAAAAGCCACAACTGTCCATTTTGTGAGAAGCGCCGACCTAGTACTGAATACAATTTGAAAATTATTCATCCCAAAATAGCCGAAGAGTGGCATTACAAGAAGAATAAGGATGTTCTGCCTACAGATGTCCTGCCAAGCTCCGGAAAGAAATATTGGTGGATATGTAAACTTAGTCATGAGTTCTATGCTAGCCCAAATTCTCGAGAACCCCACAAGCCATGTCCGGTTTGTTGTCCTAAACCAGATCCAAGACGAGCTAAGCGAGAAATTCGAGACTTCTACAGAATTCACCATAGGCTTCCAAAAAGAATTCCCAATTCCGAAAAGAAACTTGCAGAGGCGGTTTCGCGATATTCAAACGCGAAAAGTCCCATGTTTGATCCAAAATTCGCAAAATGGGTAAGAAAAGTAGGACATGGGAAGAATACAGTAGAAGAGAACATAAGAAGTATTTGGTATTTCTCTAAGAAATATGGGCGGCGTCCACGACATAACAGCGAAAACTTGGATGAATCCCGTCTAGCAATAGTATTAACGACCTATTTAAGCCCCAAGAAAAAACAATATAGAGCGGAATTTGCGAAAGAATATTCCAATCAATTTCCTAGAGGGGATAGATCTTTACGCTTGGCCGGCGTCAGATTCGGGAGATTAGTGGCAGTTAAGATAATTGGCAAAACATCAAAAGGTTACATTTGGCGGTGTCTATGTGACTGTGGACAAGAAACTAAGGTACTTGCGTCTAAGCTGGCCAGCAGGTCACGAACATCATGTGGATGTGCCGCAAGATCTAAATCCTAAATCAGGTTTAAAACGGTCATTTCAAGAGAGTAGTGAGTACTTTTTCAAAAATAGTACGGTCTTGGCTCGAAATGCCGAGCAATCTGGAGTCAGGATACTTATGCTTCTTAATAGAATAGCTGGTATCATTCTCTTCAAGTAGGATTTCTTCGGCATTTCTAATCTGAAATTTGGAACACGATAGTTCAGTCTGTTCTGAGTTTAACTTTTTGTAGGTAATCAGCAGATCCATCTGAATTTCTACTTTCTTCGACGTAAGAAGGGAGAGAAAGCTCTTAAAAAGAGAAGCCTTTTTATTGAATGGAGTAACCTTCGGCCCATCTTGAGACTCTTCGTGTTCTTTTTTCTGTCTTATCATTTCAACAGGCTCTTCAGGCGTAGACTCAGTATCATCTTTCATGTTCTCGTAGGTTGCTTTGAAATTGTTCAGCACTCTATTGTAGTTCTGATTTGGAATGTCGGCTATGCGAAGAAACACAGTCCCATCTGGGATAATAAAGAGGAAGCGTCGATTTTTGAATTCAGTGCTATTTTGAGCGGAGAAGTTATTTCCAAATGAGTTTTGCAAATAGTAGCCTGATATATCTTCCATATGGGTACTAGTATCCGCGATAGAATTCGAAATTTTTAATGTCTTAGTTGTGTTTGGGTTATTTTCAAAGTCAATATTCGGAATCAATACCCCATCCTGAAAGATGGATAAGGTTTCCAAATCGAGTCTGACTGTTTCAGATGAAGTATTTTGAATCACTATAAATGATGCATCAGACCAAATACTATTCTGATGTCGATAATCAATTTTCAACGGTCCTTCTATACATGGGGCTTTTAAAGGTTTCAAATAGTAAGATATCTTTTGACTAACCCTAACGGTGTTACAAGCAGTTGAAAGCAGAAGGAGTAGAATACAGAAAAAATGACGAGATAAAACAATCACGCGCCGGTAGATTTTCATAGAGGTATTATAGGCCATGTTAAAAAGACGGAAAAAACTGGCGGCAGACCAGATGGGTCGATAAGATTGGAAGCTCCAATTCGAAAAGAAACAGCATCTGCTACCCCCTTAGATCTTTTTCCAACAGTTTTCCATCCAAATGATGCCCCAACACCAGTCCGTGACAATCCTTGATATTGATAAGTTCTCACTTCTGGAGCAACAAAAAAAGCTGAATTGTCCGCATTGTCAGAGCTATTGTAAACCCTTAAGTACATTGGAATCATAAGATAATAATCAGAGCCAGTTGTAACAATTGAACTAGGTGTGGCAAATGAAAATGGGGAACCAGTTGAACTACTTGAAGTTGGGAAAGCTATGTCAAGATTTCCTCCAATCTCAACATCACCATAGCCTTCAACCCGGTATTGTAAGCTCAAACCTGCAGAAAAGAACACTCCTTCACCACTAAATGCCGCTGAACTAATGCTCAGAAAATCAAATCCTATATCAAACCCGCTTGAGATACCCCTGAAGGGCGTTTGGTCAGATGAGTCAATTGTCTTGTCCTCACTGACATTACCGCTATTTATCTTTTTATTTAGGTCCGCAAGTTTTTGCTCGCGTTCCTTGATAGCACGCATTTCCTGTAATTTTTTTTCACTTAGGTCTATCTCCTCATCCAGGAGTTTTTTTTGGTACTCATCAAAAGCGGTAGGTGAAATTTTATCGATGATTTCGTACCTAAATGCACGATAGCATTTGTATGTCCCATTTATTCGTTCGCAATCAGTGCGTTTAGGGTCAATTCTTGAATCATGATTACGGCAATCTGCTGACTGCAAACATAGTTCCTTAAATTCTTGAGCGGCATTTCTTAGCGCTGCAATCTTGGCATCTTCCTCGGTCTTAGCCTCACCGATTCCACATACCGTAAGCATGTTTTCGTTCCAGGATGACCCACCTTCTTTACAAAACCAGTCAGCACTATAAGCAATAGTGGGAAAGAGCACTAATAAGAAGAATATGATCTTCACCTACATTAAAGTCGGGTAAATCAGGTGTGAACTTGATGTAATAAATAAAAAATGTCATTTAGGACACATTTAACAGTCCTGATAAGTAAAATGAATGTTTACTAGAATCTAAGCGTTTAAGAACATACGATTCATCGTTGAATGGGAAAGAAGTTATGAGACTTTGATACCCTGAAAGAACAAGTGTTGTGGTTTGGCAAGACTACAATTACGAAATTGTGAGAGTACCTCTTGAGTGATTGAGATACTCTCACTAGGATCTTAAGATTGGAAAACGAACTGAACGACCGGCTTAAATCCTAGAGTCTCAATGTCCCTGGCAAATTTGAAGAGATTTACAATGCTAAATGCAGGGAGATTCTCGATTTTTTTCTCTTCCTTGTGATGAGAGGACTCTTTAATTAGGATGGCAAAGACAACGGGAACCGTTCTTCTTTTTAAAGAGGATTCCATTTTCTTTCTTAACTTTTGGTCGGAAATTTTATCCAAGAATGTTTTTCTAAATGTAGCATCTTCTACCAAAGCTTTGATTGAGACAAATCCTTGAGAAAAAAGGTGACTCAGAGTTGATGAAGCAGTGTATTTTTTGACATGAATTAACTTGCCCGACTGACATAGAAGGTCACAAACTTCTACTCTTCCTTTGCCCCGTAGCTTCACCACGTTTTGGTCAAAAACCTCATATCCAGATTCCATACCCTGTCGTTTGTTATAATTAAATTCTGTCGTGTCGAGGTCCTCATAAGCTGAAAGTCTCGCAAAACCTTTCCTAACATACTTATTTAAGGATTTAATGATGCGATCGAGGAAATTCTTATTGATTTCATACCAATCGCCATCCATAAGAGCATAGGTAGTTCCATTGTAAGCAATTTCCCCGGTTATACATCGAAATATGCTAAAGCTTTGATTCCTAACCGGATCAATCTCGGAATGACACAATATTCTGAAGCGCCTCTCCCAGTTTTCAGTGTCAGTGAAATTACAACTCTCAGCTTTTGATAGAAATTCTTGAACTTGATCCAAAGATACGGTGCTGGAGTCTATCTGCCCTAGTTCTCTACCATTGGGCCCTTTGATTGATATTCTTAGAAATTCCATTGGATCTAGCATGTTAGGGATAGATAGGTGGAGCCCGTCGGAGTTTGAATCTTTAATCTTATTTAATAGTAGTTGATTTAGTTGTAAAGTGAGTTTTTGAGAAATTATCGGCTGGAACGAATCAATGTCCGGCAATATCTTTTTATATTTAGTGCTTTCAAAAGTTTTGAAGAGCCATTTAAGGAAGGGATCGATACGATCTATTGGAATTCGAGTCGTGAAGCCAAAAGAATGATATCCTGATACCTTCCGGCCAATAGTGGTCTTATTAAATCCTTCTTTTGTAATAAAACTATCATCATACTGGCCAGTCATTCTCTGAAGAATTTCATTTTCCAGATTTAGGTCGAACTCGTGTAAATTCGAGCAAGCTGAAACTTGATTGTCTTTGTGCCTTGGCTGACGCTCATATGACCTACTCTTGGCAGCTAACATTTTGCAGGGGTCAACGGAGTTCAAGACAACATTCCTCCCAAAGTATGGCTCAATGAAGTCTGATCTTAGGAGGCTCTTGCCATAGCCAAAAGAGAAAATAGCGCATCGCGAAAGTGATTGCAATTCCAGAACAAGCAATCCGGAGTTGGAATAGCTGGGTTTTAATGGGCTCGAAAGAGGATGCTCCTTCTTTATGACTGGTGACAAGTACTCAAACCAGTGTGGGATCGGAGACTTTCGACAATATAAATACAAATCACCTTTGATTTGAGATTTGAGAGGAATTTTCACTGCCTTAAATTCTTCAATTTTCTCTTTTTTTATGCAATCTTCTTTATGTATGCCCTTCTTTGAAAGAAATACGGAAATTGCGAAACTTTTGCTGTTTTTCATAGAATCTCCAAGTCGGAAATAGATTGTTTTATTTTTAATAAATAAAAAAAGTATAAAATAGGTCCAATAAAGAACACACTTGAATTGGTACCTATGTGTTCTTTATTGGACAGTTTGCCTATCTATGGTTCAGGTAGTTGATGTGGATGGCAGCGCGGACTAGAGCAAAGCGTAAATTGGTTGAACAACCGTGGCAGGGAGGAAACCTATCTCCTGCCACAACTGTCACCTCATGATACTTGGAGTGGCAAAAATCATGAAGGACTCTATAGATACCTGACTGCGTTGCAATTTGACCTGGTTTATAAGTGATTATATTCGACATTCATTACACCTCATGGACGACACCCAGTATTAAGGGAATAGTTTCCCCTCAGGCTGTGGCCTTTCCTGGTAGTTTTTGCTGTCCTTTGGATGGTCGAATAGGTATTATTATGACTGCCGGTCTAATAAAACTTGCTCGGTTTTTCCGGACAACTTTTTTGAGAAGGCAGCTTTGCGCAAACAATGCTGTCTTCTTTTTCTTTTTCAAAACCTGCAGACTACCTGCAGCCATCTACGAAATTTTAAGAACCCACATCTGTACCTAATATTCTACATGGCTATTCGCTAGATGTCAAATAGTAAATACCAATTTTTCATTGAGTAGCATAATCATGCTATGCTATAATCATTCTATGAATGAATGGACGGAATCATCGGAAAAAGTAGCAGTGCGAGGGGAAGTTACTCCTGGCGTTTATGGGCGGATGATAGCCGCGAAACGGGAAAAATTAGGCCTGTCACAAGCTAATCTAGCGAAACTATTAGAAAAACATGTTACCTATATTTCCAAAATTGAGCGCGGGCAGTATGTTCCCAATTTGAAAATGGCCTCTAGACTTGCAACTTTCCTACAGGAAGAGCCAAGGGAATTCTTGCGTTTGACTTTAAGCTTGAAATCGGAGCTGCCTCAGACCACCGTTCAAGGTTCAGAAACCCTTATCCCCCAAATCCAGGGATATTCAGGCGCGGAATTGATGCTTCTGTCAAAAATTAGGTTACTTTCTTCTGAAGGAAGGGCCTTTATTGAAAAGTGTGTGAATGTAACACTCAGTTCTGAGGGGAAGAAAGAGATCTCCAAATCCAACTTAATGAATCCCGCGCTGCAGGCAGATAGGGAAGTGTCTCCCTCTTCGAAGAAAGCTTTCTATTTCTATTCTTTGAAAACAACTGCCCCTAATATTAGTAATGAACTCGTATCTTCACTTGCTGCGTACAGAATTAAGAAGCGGGCACTTTCTGTCACTCCTAAGTCGGCCCTGTTCGCTGGAGCTAAGCGCGCATATCTAGCTGGTCAAAGGGAAAATGCTATAAAAATCTTCGAAAGAATTTTAGAGCACTCCAAAATGACCGAAAAGGAGCTCCGGCAAATTGCAGAATTTCTTCTGGAAAAGAAGGAAATCGAGTTAGCAAGGCGATACCTAATCGCCAGGACTTTGGAAGAAAACGCGTCGGTATTGTTGCTTGGCAAAATTCTTCGACTTGAGGGAGAGTTTGATGAGGCTTTGGATCTTTATGGAAGATACTTGAAGACCACCAATGATCCAGATAGCAAGGCGCTCCTGCTAGTAAAGACGGCTGAAATATACTTTGATAAAAAACAACAAACATCCGCAGTAAAAGCATTAAAGGATATTGACCTTGAAAGCCTTAAAGACAGCCGAAATAGGAATAAGGTTGCAAGTTTTGCTATAACTCTCGATGAATTAGAAATCGCAGAGAAAGCAATTGGTCCTTTACTGAAAGAAAAGAAGGAAAAATATCTAGGTCTTCGCATAAATGGATTAATACAGCTTCGGAGACGGGCTTATAGCGATCTTGAGAATACTGCGGAGGAACTTTTAATTCTCAAGCCCAATGAAGCCGTGACTTATATATTTGGGTCTCTTGCTTCGTTTTTGAATGGGAGTCCTGACAAGATGATTGAATGGCTGGAGCAGAGCCATAAAGCCATTTTTACTTATCCTGCATTTTGGTCTGAGATGTGTGGTTACGCGCTTGCGAACAATATTGCTCCAAAGCGAATAATATCTGTGCTGTTGAGATTCAAAGACGCGGGAGACGAGAGTCTATTCGAGACATTGGCGAGAGCTTATTTTCAAGACGATCAACCCACAGAAGCAATCTCAATCGCCAAAAATGGGTTGGGACGATTTAGGAATAGTAGACCGATTTCAAATGAACTCGCCCGCATGTATCTTAATCAGAAGCAATATTCATTGGCTGAAGCAGTTCTCCAAGGTTTGAGTTCTGACTTTCATCCAATTACATTTTATTTGTTAGGGATCTGTAATTTAAAACAACAAAAGTATGATTCTGCAATTGAGCATTTAGAGGCTGTTGTTAAAGACTGTCCAAAATGGATTCAGGCGAGAGACTCTCTTTCAGATGCCTTAAGAAAGAACAAGAAATTTGTAGAATCTAGAGCACTCCTGTTGGAAGGGCTCAAAGAGGACCCGGAGAACGAGGATCTGCTTTCATCGTTGGGCATGACATTCCTTGAAATGTGTTCGTATGAGCAAGCTATGTCGACATTCAAGAGACTGGTCCATCAATCGCCCAAAGATAGTGCACACTGGTACTATTTAGGTTTTGCAGCAGTGAGATTGGGGGACTATCAATCCGGCGAAGATGCTTTCAGGCGTTGTGTCGAGCTTGATGCGCAAGACTGGTTCGGCTTGAATAGTTTAGGCTACACTCTAAACATGAAGGGAGACTACAGTGGAGCTATTCCTTACTTGCATGCGGCATTAGAAATGGAAGCTTCACTTCAAAATAGGGGCGTAAGCTATTCTAATCTATCGCATAGTTTTGTTAAGCTGGGGCGACTTGAGGATGCTCTGGGTGCGGTGAGAAAAGCAGTCGATCTCGATACCGCTTGGGCAGAAACCCACTATAACTATTCGCTAGTATTGATTGCGATGGGAGATTTGGAAAAGGCGCAGGTTGAACTTGAAGAAGCAATTAGATTAGATGAAGAGGGAGTCTGTAAAGTTGCAGCGGCCAGGCGACTTCGTCAAATTCTTGAAACGAGAAATAAACCGTGAATTTTTGCGGTAAGTCTAAAAAAAATTAAGGCTCTCTTGCTGAAAACTTGGGACTGAATTTATGGTCAGGTGTCAGACTAGCGATGAATGGTCTTGTACATTCCATCGTAAATGGGTTTTTTGTCAAAACGTGCGCGCAGAACCATCAAAGACATATTGAAGATTTCGACTAATATTTCTTCATTACAATCATCATGAAGAGCTGTAATTGCATCAATTTTCCATCCATCTTTCATTTCGTAGGAAGGAAGTGCCAACACTCGGTGGATAGTCGCTGCATCCAAGGTGCTATCCTTTTTGATGCAATCAATTAAAAACAGAAAGGTATTTAATCGTTTACCAACCTTATTTTCCAAAATTAACTTAAACGGTCTTTCGATATTTTGAGACAGTGCTACCTGAGAAATCCCAAGGTAATCACAAAGGACCTTTTGGGGGCATTTCAAAAAGTCTTTTAAGTTGGCAACGACATCTCGTGTTAAAATGCTTTTCATTGATACCTCCTCATCTTCTTTATGCTTATCGACCAGGTCTTGATGACACTTTAACAAAAGTTGATATTTTATTAAAGTTAAAAATAACTTAAAGATATTGAGATGTTATAAGTAGAAAATTTAACTGTATTGGTTAAAATGAGCGAATGGCACATAGAGTTCTCTACTCACGGTTTTTCCTTGAAAGAGTCTTCTCTTGGAAACTAAATCTGCAAAATATGGTCTTTCACGCGGTGGATCATGTGGCCCAAGATCCCTATCTTCACGACTATATTCGGCCTGGGCTTGCTCCCTATAGGCAAAAGATTCCTGCTGCGAATGGTCAGTACAAGCTTTTTTTCGAGGTACTTGCAAGTATTAACGCCGTCTACTTCAGTTGGGTCAATGATGATACCTGTCTTCATGATACCAGGGCGAACTTTCCAGATCCATGCAAGAAGGAGTTTGATCGACTAAGACTCTTAAACAAATTGGAAATCTTCGATAGTCAGATTCACACCTTTCAATTCGAGGTGAAGCCCAATGCAATGAAGCCAGTATGCTGTAGGTCAAAATATTTAAACGGAGAAGTGCTTTTAAATAGCAATATTAATGCAACAACGAATATCCATTCGGCCCATTCTTTCTATTGCAGCGAATCTCATCAGGAAATAGCCAGAAAACACACTATGTATTTTTTAAGGGATTTGCACGCATACATTATTGCTAACAGCATCAGATTCGAAATCCGAATTTACCGTCAAGGCCATAATGAAGAAATTGCATTACTAGATAGCGTATATGATCGGATTCAATGGAGGAACGAGCCAGATCTAGACTATTATATTTTAGCGAAAAGATAATAACTGAAGTTATTTTTTGATGCATATTTCGGAACTAGATTACAAATACCCAACCGCCTCCTGGATCCACACATTTCTTTAATTGGCAGTTTCCTAGGTTACTGTTTTGGCAGTGTCACAAACACCTCGCGGTATAGTTGAGCCTGATTTGAGTCAAATCCAAATAAAAGGTAAGTATTTGTTAGGTTTTTGTGCTGTCTTAAAATACTTCTAATGTAGTTCACACACTTCTATTTATATAGGACAATAGTGTAGTGGAAATTAAATTAAATAGAATTATTAATAAGTTATACTTAACTATTAAAATTATACTAATTACAATAAGTATTGGTGGGCTTGCCTGCTTGTCGGTCATATTTCTTCATGATGTAGTTGTTTTCTCGGAGCTTCCTGATGAGATCAAAGTAACCTGGAAGAAGTTAGAAGAAGGCCCATACTGTAAACTGACAGATAGAGAAATGCGAATTTCTCAAGGAAAAAATCCTGGAGGAAGTGGTGATCCTACGGAGTCTTCGGATGATAAATGCAACTTCAGTGCATATGCGCGGCATAACGAGAGCAAGAAACCCACTAAAAGCCTCTCCGAGCCAATGAAATTGAGTGAACTTAACCCTGATGATTGGTTCGAAATTCCATACAGTGAAGATTCAAATATGATCTTAAAAATAAATGGACTGGGTTTACTTTGTCAAAACTATGGTCGGAAAATTTGGGGACCAGATTGTTACCCCTTATTTCCAGCGAGAATGTCAATTTTTGCAATTATTCTGATTTTAATTCCTGCAATATGGGTTGGGTTTAAGAAATGGGCTCATTGGTTGGTTACATAAGTGGTAGTTTAAATCGGGCAACTGGATTGAAACGCACACCCCCTTACCTAGTTCTGAATGGAAGGAGATACGCCCATCCCAAGCTTCTATGGCTTTCTTCGCATCATGAAGGCCTCGCCCAGTTCCATGCTTTTTGCCATGGGTGAATCCTAGGGTTCCAAGGTTGGGTAGGAGTTCGGCAGCGATGCCTTTCCCGTTGTCGACAACTTGTAAGACGCCGAAATTGCCGTCTCTCGAAAGAAGAACTTTAACTTGGCCGCCGGCCTGCATTTCATCGACTGCGTTGTTGACTAAATTAGAAATGATGGTGGAAAATTCTAGGGAGTCCAATTCGGAATAAAGAGAGCGTGCGTTCTCATTAATCTCTAAAATTATCTGAATCTCGGACCTTTGGTGAAGTTCAATCTTCTTTTGAGCAACTGAGAGTTCTACCAGCTTAGAAATCTGCTCCACTGTCTTGGGCCGAATATCTTTGGTGTTTCCGAGGTTATGATCCTCCATTTTGAATTTACGCGACTGAGCTTCCAAGTCCTTAACGAAGCTTTTGATTTCTCCAAGAGACTTTCTAATAATCGAATCGGCATTAGCAGGCATATCGGGGACAATACTCAGTCCCATCTCCAAGGCAGAAAGGGGAGAACGAATATTATGCACTACTCTTGACGCTGTGGATGCAACAGCGGCTAAGGATCTTGCTTTCAGATTCTCTTCCATTGAATGACTCAACTGAATTTTCATCTGCTTAAGGGACTGAAACACTGGGTTCATTTCGACGAGATTTCCGCGCAATTTATCCAAGTCTTCCAAAGATTGAGCTGATTCAATTTGAAGATTAAGCTTTCTAATTCGATCGGAAAGAATCTGACTAAGATAAAGTCCCATTCCGTTTGCCGTTAGCCACACAAAGGCGAAAATCAGTGTATGTCCACTGATGGTATTAATATTGGCAATTTCAAAATAGGGAGCAGATACCAAGTTTAGAACAACAAAGAGTGCGAGTATCGATAGGGTGGAAAGTGGAGCTAGAACTCGAATGCTATTCACTGGAGTTGGCATTTCATTCATGAGCTTGTCAGTTTGACCTAAACCCAATCTTCGAAAGAGAATAAGTGCGCTGATTCCGGCAACAGCTATTTCCCAACCATATTCAAACATGGGGGTACCTAGCTTGTGAGCACCTACGTCCTGGTATCTCAGGGCGAAATCGCTTCCATTCATGGTTACAAAAAGGAACCATTGAAAAAACTCTGCGAGTCCAGGAGTCCTAAGACTTGCGACTACAAGCCCGCCCATCGAGATAGACTGCAGGATGCCGTATATGTAGGAGGTAATAAAATTGGCTGTAGGACGCTGGTACCCTGCAGGAAAATGATAGCTAAGAACCATCTTGTAGGAACAGGCGAAATAGATGGCTGCTATAGCAGCAATTGCACCACCAATGAGGTATTTTTCCTTCTTTTTTTTCGTGTTTTCAAAGCTCCTCATGATCGTGACATGAGAGAGAAAGTACATTACTAAAATATATGGGATCTGGTGAATCAAGAATCCTGGTGTGTTCTTGAATACGTGATTTAGAAAGTAATAGTGAACCCCATATGCAAGGTCAGCAAAGGAAAGGCAGATGAATACTAAAGGAAAATATTTTTCCCAACTCTGCTGCCTTTCAGATTTCTTTCGAATGTATAACAGCCAAGAAAATGAGAGTGCCGAGCAAATGGCTTCATGTACGGCAACGATAAACCCAGACCTATCAGTGGAAAGACTGATCCAGCGACAAATGTCATTGACGTAAAAGGGAATGATAAAGGCCGAAACCAGAAAAATCCCAAATAGAATTACACTTCCAAGCTGTCTGTTTCGAACAAAATTGATGGTCACCATTCAATGACCTGCCCATTTCGAAAGAACTGCCCAGTTGCTCCACCGTCGGGTAGGCATGCAAGGTCTACAATTCCAGCTGCTCCTTGGTCCACAGGAATATTGGCATTGGGACCACCCATATCAGTCTTGACCCAACCAGGGCTAACGCAGTTACATAGAATATGATGATCTTTGAGTTCGTCCGCGAGGATGCGTGTAATCGCGTTCAGTGCAACTTTTGAAATCCGGTATGCAGGGCTGCCGCTGTCCATGGTTGCAAGCTGTGCGATCATGCTCGAAACGTTAACGATCCGACCTGAACCACCTTTTTTCATAAGAGGTACAAATTCACGACAAACACGGACGACGCCTAGAGAGTTGGTCTGGAACGCTGCAAGAATATCATCGAAGTCTGTTTCTAAAATACTTCGATCAGAGAATATGCCTGGTGTTGTGTTATCAGGCAAAATACCTGCGTTGTTGATTAGAATATCCAGCCTTCCAAAAGCTCCCTCTACGTACTCTCTTGCATGACGAACGCTCTCATCGTTTTGGACATCCAATACCCAAAAATCAACATTTAGCCCTGATTTGGTAAGCAAGGTCTTTGCTTCCTGACCTTTCCTTTCGTCGCGACTGGTGAGGATAACTCGGGCACCTTTTTGAGCGAGCTGTCTACACACCTCAAGTCCAATTCCTCTATTTGCTCCTGTAACGAGAGCTACTTTTCCAACGAGATTCTGATTATTGCTCGACATAGTTATCTTGCCTCTGCTGTATCCAAGTGTTGATCGTGGCGATATTTGGAGGTGAGGGGATGTAAAGTATTGCTGTTATTTATAGTCAGGGACTCATCCTCAGTCTTTTTTGAAATTCCAAGCTGGGAAATTTTCCGAAAAAGATTGCTTCTCGACATTCCAATTGCAGATGCAGCATTTGCGACATTTCCATTGTGAATAGACAAAGCCTTCTTGAGATACTCACGTTCAGCTAGCTCTAGGTATTCTCTATAGCCCTGCTCAGACAGGTCTCCAAAGTCACTTGGAAGAGCCATTTCAATTCTACGACCTCCGGCTTCCCTCCCTTCAAGAGATCGATCGATAGTGAGGTCTTCATGATCAATACGGTTAGATTTCTTCTTTCTAGCTGAAATGACTCCGCGTTCTATTATGTTCCCAAGCTCTCGGATGTTTCCAGGCCAGTCATGTTCGGCCAGCTTGCTATAAGCTTTGTCGGTCAAAGTCATGAAGGGTGCGCCAATTTGAAGTAGAAAAAATTGGACAAGGTCTGGAATATCCTCTTGCCGAGACCTAAGTGGTGGAGCATGAAATTTCAAAACGTTGAGACGATAAAACAGGTCGGATCGGAACTTCTTCTGTCGAATTAATTCCTCTAGATCCTGATTGGTCGCGGCGATGACTCTACATGAGACTTGAATAGGTTTGATTCCGCCAATTCGATAGAACTGTTGGTCCTGAAGAACTCTAAGAAGCTTAATCTGTGCTGTAAGGGAGAGTTCTCCTACTTCATCTAGAAAAAGATCTCCTCCGTGAGCCAATTCAAACTTTCCAACTTGATCAGCATGTGCTCCAGTAAATGAGCCTTTTTTATGCCCAAAGAGTTCGCTCTCGATGAGGTTCTCTGGGATAGAGCCACAGTTCAATGCAATAAAAGGACGATTCTTGCTGTCATCTTCGATCGCATGCAATCGGCGAGCAATCACTTCTTTTCCTGTTCCACTTTCCCCCGTAATAAGAACTGTCGAAGGTGTGCCCTTAAGGCTTAGGATGGATAGTCGAAGTTCAGTTGCAGCTTTTGATTTTCCAACCAACTCATATTTAAAGGCCTTTTTGATTTGATTGTTCAAATGGGTGAGCTGCCGGTCATTTGCCGCTCTGGAGACTGCAATTGGAATCCGAATCAGGAGTTCTGGAATAATATTTCCACTCTTTACGACATAGTCATCTGCACCCAGTGCGATACATTTTTTCACGTTACTGAAATCGCTGTTGGACGTAAGAACAATCACTACGGAGTTTGGATTTTCTTCTTTAATTTCAGAGATGAGGTGAAATCCATCTCCATCAGGTAAATTCTTGTCTAAGATAACGACCTCAAAGGATCGCTTTTGTAGGATGTCTCTTGCTTCAGCTAGGTTCTTTACTCCGTGAACTTCGTTGTACACCCCAAGAAGTTGAATGACAGCCTCTCTAAAGCTCTCCTGATCCTCAACTAACAATATCTTGAATTCTTGTTTCACTATTGCCGCCCCCTTGAAAGGTCTTGTCTCAGAAATGTGACTTGAAAATCCAGAGAAAAATCCAACTTTTGCGACTGCTTAGTCCAATTGAAATTAACGCATATGCTTCAAACTTAACCAATTCAACATCTTAGATGTTTTGTGTACCTGGCATTCTTCATGCTCATACTCGCCGCGATTTGTTAGTGCGTCGCAAAAAGAGATGTCTTGCGGTCGCAGAATTTGGATGCATATCGGAAGGAGGCCGGTTTGAAAGCAACACATAAAGAAAAAACTTTAGGTAGGTTCGTTCGGAAAGCTGGAGCAATGAATGAACCTCTCTTGCTCTTAAGTCTCCTAGTGCCAGAGGTTGCGTTTGCGGCAGACCTTGAAGGAACTCTGAATAACTTGGTAAAAGCCTTTACGGGCAGGCTTCTCCCAATCGTAGCTGTGGGATATCTCGGAAAGAATATCTTTGCACATATTCAAGGCGATCCGAATGCAAAGAATGAGACAGTTCGAGTTGTTGTCGCAATTGCTTGTCTACTTGGTTTGACCGGAGTTTGGAACTTCATTTCCAGTCAGGTGCGATAACATGAGAGTTTACTGCGAGCCCACAGCCAGGAATCTTTTAAGAAGGCCGCTGATATTCGGAGTTCCACTCTTTGGTTTAATTGGACTAGCAAGCCTAGTTTTAGGGATGTCAGTAGCTCTCGGAGGAGTTCGCTATGGAGACCTTATTTCCTTAGCAGTGGGAGCATCAGGCTACGTCATTCTTAGGGTGACGAGCCAGTTCGCAAAGACAGGTTGGGAAGAGTCTCTTATTTGGCCAATCGAGCGAAGGGTTAGGATTAAAAATCCAAATGGTCGATCCGAGTTCCTGGAAACTCCGTTCGACATTCAACCTCCAGACACTCTTGATGAGAGAGAATTGATTGCATCCAAGGAAGCTCTCCTTGAACGAATTGTCAGTCTCAACGAAAATGAACGTTACACAATTGTCTGCGAAATGAGCGATAAAGGTGCAGAAGGCTATGAAATTGGCTGCTCAGGGCGATTTAGTCTTGCAGGAAAACTCGACTTTTCAGAAATAACTCGAGGAATCTATACAGGTCAGGAACAAGTCTATTCTCTCTATCAGATCCCCGTTCAAACCGACCCGCTGTTTCTTTTTTCAATTCTAAAAAGAATTGATGTGCCGGTTACAGTAGTCGTAACTGTTCGAGGAGTAAGCTTTCAGTCAGTTAAACGTCAAATTGAAATTTCCCGACGCAACAATGCCAGAGGCGATTCTGTCATCTCAGATATTGATGCAGAGGTTGCTTTTGAAGATTCAAGCGCAGTTCTTCAGGGTCTATCTCGCGGAGATGAAACGCTAGTAGAAATCTCCCTTATCCTCATTTCACCTTCGAAGTTGGACCTAGACCATTCGATGTTTTGTCACGAGAAGCGAGCTGATTTGGCTGTTTGCGCTACGCTGGGTTTGAGACACAGGCTTCATCGTACCCATCTGGTTCGTGCAGTAACTGCATGTGATTTGATTCCAAATCTGAATGATCCAGTCGAGCCAGGTGCATCTATTCTGACAACCGTCCGTAAAAAGCCTCTCTACTTTTCACCCAACGATTCGAGGTTAGAGGCTCTCCACTGGCTTGTAGTAGGCGCTTCTGGAAGTGGAAAGAGTTTCTTTACTGGTTTGGTACTGAAGAGAATGATCGAAGCCAGAGTTCCGATGAGCGTTCTTTTCATTGATCATAATAGAAGTTTTCGACGTCTAGTTCGTGCATTTGGGCAGGGATATGAAGAACCTAAGAAATTAAATGAACTCCAGGCTTCAACTGCCTGTGTTTTCAGTCATCTCAATAGTGTCGGTGGAATGGCCGGAATTGAAC
This sequence comes from Oligoflexia bacterium, assembly GCA_963758495.1. Classification (GTDB taxonomy): domain Bacteria; phylum Bdellovibrionota; class UBA1018; order UBA1018; family UBA1018; genus CAVWVI01. The sequence continues at coordinate 304,847 of CAVWVI010000003.1, read as the reverse complement.
TTTCGGATCTTGATCAGAACGATAAAAAGATGGGTATCCAAACGATTTTAGGCCAGTTAGAAGCGTTTTTAAGATCACGAGACTCCACTCATCCTGTCTATGTTGTCCTAGATGAGTGTTGGAATTTCATGAGAGATGAACCGCTTTTAGTTCAAAGAGCATTTCGTGAATTTCGCAAATTGAACGGAGCGGCGATCGCGGTTACACAAAGTTTATCTGATTTTCTCACTGACCAAAGTGGACAGAGTATTTTTCAAAACGCACCTATTCGAATCCTTCTTCGACAGGGAGAGGATCTGGAACAGTATCAGGGAATTCTCGGCTTAAATTCAGTAGAGTTGACTAAGGTTAGATCTCTTCGTCAGAAAAAAGGAGTCTTCTCGGAATGTCTCATTAAGACTCCATTCCTGTCTCGTTTTGGGAGGCTTTATCCTACTGACGTAGAACATGCTTTGCTCAGGACTGACAATCTTCGAGAAGAGCTAATAGCCGAGATCCGAAAGAATCAGCTTTTGGAAAGGAGCCAACGATGCGTTTCTCCTTCCTAGGGATTTCCTTTGTGGTCCTTTCTAGTTCCTTACTGTCCTGTCCAACTGCCCATGCATTTTTTGGATCTGAAATGGTCCCACTTATTCAGCTGGTGTCGGGTCAAATCACCGAGATCGAAAGACTTACGGAGAATATTGGGGTTGCCAAGGATCAAATCAATACATTGAAAGACTTAAATGAGGGCGTGGATCGAGCGGTTAACCAAATCTATAATATTCAATCCATAATAGAGAGAAGTCAGGGCCTCGATCCTACTTCAATTCGAAGTCTATCTGACTTGAACGATCTTATTTCTCGAGCCCAACGAACAAAAGAGCAGATTGACGATCTGATGGCAGTGAAAGTGTCACTAGCTGACCAAGCGATCACCAGTAGCGCTATACAAGGGGACACTGCTTACAAAATGGGACAGGAAATGGTGATAACTGGCACAAAGCTGTCTGAGGAGTCAAAAACAGCAACTCCTGGAAGAGCGAGTCAAATTACTGCAGCTAGCTCTTCGGCTCAAATGCTTGCCACCGGCGTACAACTCCAAACCATGTCGGAATTAGTCCAACTTCAAGCCATGTCTTTGGAGTTTCAAAAGAGCCAAGTCTCGAAAGACCTTCAAGAATCAAAAATGCGTCGAGTTCTCTACGAGCGACAACTCACGGTTGCTTCTCGCAAAGGCCGAATGGGGAGCAACCGATGATCACTGAATCTGTTACGCCAGATATATTGATTCCTTCTGGCAGATTACTTTTAGGTGCGTCGTTTGGGTTTTGTTTAGTCAGATCAATGCGAGGCTCGTTTGACTTGCATCTTTCTTTTGAGCGGATGGCAATCGGTTGTATTGCTCTGATTTTTTTCAAGTCAGCGGCTTCTCAGCTATTGATTCTCTCAGAAGGACTATCGACTGTCATTTCTAGGCTTGGGCATCAGGAGGATCTGCGAGCAATCATTCTCAATGCGTTTCAAAAGGCTTCTGGGGAACCAGGACCGTCAGGAACCTCCACGTCGTTCAATTTGCCTGCCGTATTAGAACAGGCCTGGAGAACCGGCGTTTGGGGGGTGATGTGCGCAGTCGTAGACTGGGTATTCCTAATCGCATCCTTCTTGCTGGAGAGCGCGAGAGATGTATTTTGGACATTACTGCTCTTCTTATTTCCCATTGCCTGCGGTGTGTATCCTGTTGCTCCTCAAATGTTTAACCACATGTCACTTTATGCCATCGAATTAGCTCTTTGGTTTCCAATGCTGTCAGCAGTGGAGGTTACGACCGCTCTCGTGGCCAGAAAAGAAATGTTGAAGGCCGGAAGCTGGGGACTGTACGTCGTTGCAGTAGAACTTCTTGCCATTATTCTCATTCTAATGATTCCAGCCATGACTCATAAGTTTCTCTCTGGAGCGTTTTCAGGGGACCTCGATTCTCAGGCGAGTCTATTTCGAAGTGTCAGACGAATCCTAAATTTCAAGAAAGGTCCGGTACAAGCAGAATGAAACGATTTGTTTTGGGCCTAATCACGCTTTTTATATCGAGTTCTGTCAGCGCAGAAGAGGTTCTCAAGCTTTATCCCGGCTTCATCACGAAGGTTCGCTGCGAAGGCCGGTTATTTGTCTCTGCTATTGGAAATGACGCTTTAGTTCGCCTTGAGTCTCTCCCCAAGGAGCTGGGATGCGGAGTCTTACTAAAACCTCTTTCCGGATCTGCAAGGACTAACCTGATTTTGGAGACAAGCACCGGAACGGTTCGACGAGTGATTGCAATTGCTCCCTCTTCAGAATCACCAAGAGCATCGGACTTGGAATACCGAGCAAAAGGAGATTTGGAATGAGAAAGACAGCGATTGTTCTTTTTTTCAGTATCCCTGCTCTGGCAATGACTGATGCCGAGTACCAGCGACGAACTATCGGTCTTCGAAATCAACAAAAGGAAACCGATGTTCTGATGCGAAAGTTTGGCCTTAACGTGGGATTTGCTGACAGCAATCCGGCCTCCCTTTCACCTACTCAAAACAGCGAGGCCAACCAAAAACCCTTATTCCAAGTGCACTCGGATTTTAGCACAGTGAAAATTCCTACTGGAAAGCTTCTCTATGGAAAGACTCTCACTCGTCTTGTCGTGGGTCCCGATGGTTCTCCCATTTTGATCGTATTGGATTCTGGCCAGGGAGCACTTTCAGATCTTAAGCTCATGGGATTAGCGCGTCAGGCTGGAACCGAAGGACGCCTCACTTTAGAGTTTAATAAACTCCTTCTAAGGACCGGCAAGGCAGTAGGTATTCAAAGCACTGGCCTAGACACTAGTGGAGCCTATGGACTTGAGGCTCAAGTATTTAGCGGTAAGGCTGTAGCTGTTGCTGGAGCAATGGCGTCTAGTTTTATTTCTGGGTTTGCTGCTTCTCAACAAACTCAAAATACAAATGCACTTGGATTTTCCACTCCGCAGCCTACAGGAAGGAATGCTCTGTTGCAGGGGGTCGCACAAACGGCTGCAGATCAGGGCAAAAGACTTATCGAGGAAGCAACTGCTGAAAAGCCAATCCTTGTTGTTGAAAGTCAGACCGCTCTCACTGTGCTCGTCCAAGAGGAGGTTCGCTTCTGATGAAATTCCGACGCAAAACCGTCATCTATATCGTGTGGAGTCTCTTGGCAGTTCTATCGACTTCAGGATGTGCCAGTCTCACCGGAAGAAAACGATTTCTCTTGGGGACTGGACTTGGAGCGGGGTTGGGTGCAGCAGGAGGGGCAGTATTCTCTCCCAACCAAGAAAGCAGGATGTTGAATACTTTGGTGTTCGGTTTAAGCGGTGCACTACTAGGAGGTGTTGCTGCACTTCTTACCGACTCCAAACCAGAGGTTCCAAAATCCCAGGGCGATCTTAAAGCTCAAGAGAGTCTCGATAGATCTCTGCGTGAGTTCCAAGTTACGCCTAACCAGCAACTTCCGAAGTTTGTAAGGGAACGAATTCAACCCCTCGTCATTGAGGAATTCATTGAAGAGGATTCTGTCTCAGAAGACGGCACTCTTCACGAACCGCACAAGGCATACAGAGTAAAACGTTCCGGCGAACTCTTCGCAAAGCCAATTCAGTCAGGGGTTCATGATGCGAAGAATTGAGATGAACTTCAGCATGAACTCCCGGCCCGCACCTTTCCTCTTTAGATCCAGGTCTTTAGATAATCGCTTCTTGCTGGCGCATTTGCCGACCCCACCCACTCAACGACGAGTGAGCGGGGTCGGCAAATCAAAGCGATATCCAAAGTCTAGATCCAAGATCCAAAGTGCGGGCCGGGAGTTCATGGGGGGAGGAGACAGGGGACTGGAAACAAAGAAAAACAAAAACCTAAAAACAAAGAGGGGACCAGCATGATCATTCTTCAGGACAGAGATAGGAGAATTCTGAAGCTCTGTTACGAACAACAATTTCTTTTGACGGAGCATGTTGAGAAGTTTTTTCCAAATGCATCTTACAGAGCTTGTAGAATGAGGGTGCAAGAGTTGGTTAAAGGGAACTTTCTATTTGAAGAACTTACATCAACTTTAGGTCGAAAACCCATTTATCGAACCACACGAACGGGAGCAGGAGTTGCCCTTGAAAGTGGAGCGACTCCCCATACACCGGTCAGAAATCTCCAACTCGCAACCTTAGTTCATGACTCAATTGTGACGTCAGTGCGTCAACGGTTAGAGGAATGCTGGGATGCTCATTTCGTTTGCGAGCGTGCAATTAAGGGTAAAGAGTATCGTCAGATTCCAGATGGATTGTTTTTCTTCAAATCAGGAAAAGGCATTGCGATTGAAGTAGAAAACTCGGACAAAGGTCGATCGCGTTTTATTCATCTTATGAATCGATGGAAGGACATTCCAGGAATTATTTTTGTCCTTTACGTTGCAACGCAAGACACACTTTTCGAATCGATAAAGAAGTATCTTCCTTCTGGTCCAAAGGAACAGCCTATGGGTGTTGTTCATTGGAACTGTCTAAAATCGTCAATCCCTCCAGTTTGGACTCAACGAGGGGAAGTTCGACTCTTTGATCGCCGAGACTATCAATGAAAAAGACAATGGTGCTCCATCATTCGTCAGGTTTCTTTCAGCAATTCACTCATGAGCAACTGCTCCTATTGGGGAGTGTTGGAGTTACTGTTACCTTCTTAACATTGCTCCAGCCACAAGTGATCAATTGGTTCTGGGATAAGTTCTGTTTTCGCCTGAGAAGAAAACCAAAATATGGAATTCGAATTGGCTCAGAATGGATTGGAGACACGGCACGTCTTCGTCATACTCACATTGTTGGTGCAACCGGTACTGGAAAAACGGTTCTTGTCGAAAAGCTCCTCTTTGCAGATCTTGAACGGGGATATGGTGCCGTCGTCATTGATCCAAAGGGAGAACGTGGTTTTTACGAGTCTGTACGGGCCTATTGTCAATCCATTGGAAGGGAGCAGGACCTCTTTCTTCTTTCGGCTACCTTTCCTGAAGAGAGTTCAATTTGGAACCCCTGTGGATTAGGGAATGCCTCTGAACTTCAAACCAAGTTTTTCAACTCTGCTGTCTATAGCGAACCTCACTATGCAAAAGCATGTGAGTTTGGACTCCTTCAGGCATTTCGCCACCTCACTACATCCAATCAAAATGGATTTACCATTCGTGACCTTTTGCGAGAACTCGAGTCTATCAGTGAAGATGACAAGAATGAGACACTGAAAGGCCTATTCTTTGACCTAAATAACCTGGTTTACGGTGAATGGGAAAAGGTTCTGGCTTGCGGGAAGAAGAATGAAATTGACCCGAGCAGAGAGATCTCTCTACTGGATGTCGTCACTCAAAATAAAATTCTCTTCGTTGACCTTCCTACTGAGGGCAAGAAGGTCCAGAGTAGTCGTATCGGTCGACTTCTCACTCAAGAGATCATTTTGATTTCAGGAATGAGAAAACGGAATGCTTCTCTTAAGAGTGATCGTCCATTTAGCGTTTATATTGATGAGTTTGATGCTTTTGCTACTGAAAGTTTTTCAACGTTTCTAAATAAAGGGCGTTCCAGTGAATTCATGATTCACCTGGCGCACCAAACTCTTTCTGATTTGAATACGGTGAGTCCCGAATTTACGGGCCAAATTTTAGGCAATTGCAATGTACGATTTATCTTTCGCCAGGATGACCCCGATGATGCTGAACGGTGGTCCCGCTTTATTGGCACTCGAAAAACCGTGAAGCAAACCTACAGTACTCACGACGGGTTTAGAACGGGAGATTCATCGAATCGAGAGGTGCAGGAATTTATTATTCCACCCGATCGAATCAAGTCTCTGAGGGTAGGCGAATGCGTTTTCAGTATGAAGACTGAAGGACAAACACGTGTACTCCGAATTCCTTTCAAAACAGCTCGTCCAATCCAAAAGAACTCGATGCCTGTTGCTCATAAGACCGAGCAAAGGGGAATTGGCAGGAAAGAAGAGAAACCTCTGAATCCAACTGAAATTGCACCGGCATTTTTAGGGGAGCAATCAGGCAAAGCTCAGGGAGAGCCAAAAAAATCACATCTGAATGTAAACGACAGCAGCGACAAATGGACCTCTATTTCTGGGTCCTGAAAGAAGTAATCCAGGGGGAAATATGAAATATCAGTCAGTAACAACAATGGTTTTAGCATTAAGCATCGCAGGATGCGCTTTTCGATCACCGGAAGGAGGAGGTCAGCCTGCTCCAACTCCGGACCTAAGCGAACAGACCGGCCCAAATAATCCACCAAAAGCAGCAGTGATGAAGCGTAGCAGTCTCAAAATGTCATGGAAGCTCGAAGACAATTCGATGAGCGAGCCGGTTTCGGTAGAGCCAGCTGGGACATTATCTAGTCTGGCATTGGATCGGCCCATTATTGTTCCTCATTCTGCTCCTGATGAAGTTCATTTTGAAATCAGGCCTTCCACTCAGCGAGACCTCGTCAAACGTGTAACGGTTCAAGGGTGGGTAGGACCTGAGAGCGGGATTCCCTACAACCTCGAAGTAAAAGAAAGTAACGACAGTCTCGATGGAGGCTCAATCCAGTTTTCTGCATTTGGGTTTTCGAAATTGCTTTCTACTACAGGCGAGAGTCTTGCATTGGTTCAAATTCATTTTTTCGGTGAAACTGACAAAACACCCTTAGAAACAGTGAGCTTGAATATCATGACTCCACCTTCAAAAGTCAGTAAAGACCAAAAGGCTGTATCTGCTTTTGATGAAAAGTTTAGCCCTGCTGCCCAAAAGCTGAAGTTCCTAAATTCTGTAGGTGTTCAGCTTGCTTTGGTGCAATTCGTCCCAATTCGAAACGATTCACAATGGCCTCTGGTGGTAGAAATTCCAGTGAGAATGAATGGTCGCCTCAGTAGTTCAATGACTCGTCTTAATTTGACTCAGAGCTTTTGTGGGCACTCAATTGCTCGACAAGACTGGGAGGAGGAGTTTGCATCTGAACTGGTTGCAATTCCACTTTCAGATGACACGCCGAGGACCTTTTCAAACTCAATCAATGAAGCTTTTGCTGTCGGGAATTGGGGAGTGACTTTGGAGCCGGGAGAACAAAAAATGATTGGCATCTACGCATACGGACCCAAAGCCGTGGCGCTGTTGAAAGAGGGGCATGCGGTTCAACGTTTTAGCACTGTGGATGCCGTTAGTGGCTGTCGAAGTCGTTGTGGCAATCCTAGAACCGACATGTACGATTGGGACGGCATAGGTAAGGCTACAAACTACTGGCAGCAGAAAGGCTGGCCAGGAGCATCTCGAGCCTGCAACAGTATTCGAGTTTACAGGATTCTTCCTGAGCAGCCTCATCCCGACGAAAACGCAATGAATCAGTGTGCAGAATGGGAGCTATCCAATGGAACTTCACCTTGGGATGATCGACGGTTTTGTCACAGTCCTGAACCGGGAAATGGTTGGCATTACCCAAACAAAGAATTCTGGTCGGTGACGAAGTCCACAACACCAGTCACTGTCGGAACCTCAAGTGGACCAGTAGTCCTGAAACTATCTGCCGACTCTACGTGGTATCGAGCACGATTTGCGTTTCCAGGTGTTGCCGAGAAAACACCTGCAAGAACATTCGTCGATTTTATGAAATCTGAAACAATCGTGATGGAATAATGGGGGCTGAGTATGTTTGAAACATTGCTAGAAGAAGTGAATCGATTGTATCCTGAAAAAGGCCTTCTTACGTTGGATGAGATCTGTAATTTCTTGGAGTGTGATCGTCGGACTGTTTATAATTGGGCTAAGAGATCAGAACCCAAACGGCGACCTCCAAGAATTGCAGTGGGTCGTGAGGTTCGATTTCCAAAGAAAGAGTTTGTTCGTTGGTTAGCTCAAGAACAAAGTAATGGGTGGGCGTCGGCTTAGGGGTAATTGCAATGAATCAACTTTTCACCAATATCTTTGCTAAGAAGCACCGGAGTGGAAACGTCACCTGGATCGTACGCTGGAAGGACCCAAAGACGGGGCAGTGGATCAAGCGTGCAGCAGGGAGAACTGAGAATGAAGCTAAACTGCTTGAAGCAGAGGTTCGTCGTGATTTGGCTTTGGGACTAGATCCCCAGCCTAAGACTCCTGAGAAAACTCTCAATCGGAACGTAGAGGAGATTTCGCATCTCTTCTTAAAAAGTGTGAAGTTCTTGACTGCCAAACCTCATTGGCAAAATGAAACACGGCGACGTCTAAGGAAGGACGTCGTTCCTAAATTAGGAAAACTAAAATTCAAGGATTTGAAAAGAGAAACTTTATTTAAATTTTACTTAGAATTGAAGGATCGAGAGATTTCTCACGCAACGCTGCAAAAGTATCATGCACTGATGGCGTCCCTGGGTGATTGTTATGCTGAGGTCGAGTCCAATGGAGAAAATCCAATTCGACGGATGAGAGACTTCAAAAAGTATTTTCCCCGGCAGGCTCCAACGCGCAAAATCAATTTTTTAATACCTGAAGAATTGGAAAGGCTCTTTGCAGCCTCAAAGAAGTCCAATTGCGCTCTTCTCTATCCTTTCGTGAAGTTTCTTGCACATACAGGCTTGAGAAGGGGTGAGGCTCTCAACCTCCGTTGGAGCGACATCGATGGTAACGGCGATTTTATCTACATTGCTACTAGTAAAAACGGAAGGGAGCGAAGAGTGCCTCTCGATGAGGGTGCTTGGGAAGCTCTTCACGAACTAACCCGCAAAGCGACATTCATTTTCACGAAAAAGAATGGCAAACGCTACAATGATCGTTATCTGCTCAAGCCTCTTAAGGTGGCTGCAAAGGAAGCTGGGCTGGAACAGCGTATCGACTTGCACACATTAAGACATAGCTTCGCTAGTAATAAAATCCGCCAAGGTTGGGGAATTAAGAAGATATCGGTGATCTTAGGTCATTCTGACATTAGTATTACGTCGCGGGTCTATACACATCTTTTAGACGGTGATTTGAGGCTTTGCGATGACTTTGCTTTTGACAATCTTAAAAGTTCGGAGAAAGATGAAAGTACGGACGTTCAAAAAATGGCAAAGCTTGTTCAAGAAGTCATATCAAAATTGGGGGAGTCTTCAGAAGAGCAGGTTAAGGCCGCAGCTCTTCAGGCAATCCTATCTCTAAATAGGTCTGCTGCCTCCTATCGAAGTTCGCAACAACGATCAGAACCAAACAACAAGATTGCAGCTCCTGCGACAATAACTTTGGAAAAAGGGGCTCTTGTCCCGCATATGCCCCGCAGGCCCTTGAAGAGAGATGTATTAATTAATTCAATTGACCCACAAGGCGAAAAAAAAGCTCAAGATATTAATACCTTGAGCGTTTCTTTAAGCAATTTTTTTGGCGTCCCCACGGGGATTCGAACCCCGGTTACCGCCGTGAAAGGGCGATGTCCTAGGCCTCTAGACGATGGGGACGCATATGACTCAAGCAAGTGAGGACAAACGATTACCTGCAATACGGCGATTTTTCAATCAATAAAAGCGAGTCAGCATTAAGTTTTTTTAGACAAGCTGTTAAAGTAAATTACTTGATGATTGTATTTTTTTGAATCCAGAGTGGTCACATACACTGAGCGATGCCCTTAGGTTTTTTGAGGCACGTCAATATGAAGTTCCACTCTTCGATTTGCAGCGCGTCCTTGGCGGGTTGCGTTGTCTGAAATAGGTTTGGTTTCACCAAATCCTAAAACAATCATTTGATTGTCCTTGACGCCTCTTCCTATCAGAACACGTCTGACGGCCTCTGCTCGTCGGATTGATAATGATTCATTATAATCCGCTTTTCCTACGTTATCTGTGAAGCCTTCGATTTTGATGCGGTCATCTGGATATTTCGATAAAATATCCCCTAAACTAGAAATGTCGTCAATGGCAGTATCTTTGAGAACCGCGCTACCAGTGCCAAATAACAAGTCATTTTTCAATTTAACCAGGATGCCATCTTTGGTTCGTTTCGTATTTGCCACTTGTTTCAATTCTTGGGCTTGTTTGTCTAGGTAGTTTCCAATTGATCCCCCAGTGGCAGTTCCCAATAATGCACCCACTCCCGCACCTTTCCAGCCGCCTAGAGCACCTCCAATGGCGGCACCTGTAGCTGCGCCTGCTCCTGCACCGATCCCCGTGCTTTTGCCGGGAGATGCGCAATTGACCGACGAAATCATGATGAAGCTGCAGATTAAAACGAATTTACCTGAATTTTTGTGAATCATAGATGTGCCCCTGGTTTTTCAAAAAGTTTAAAACAACCGGATTTAGATATCGAAGTAGAGCAGACTAGAAGAAATTTTGCAAAAAAATTAGTTATTTAACCAGTCGGCGCGTCATGGATTTTCTAGATATCCAAACTAAAATAATGAGCCAAAAGAAGAGAATGAAGATAGCCTTTATTTCAATTGGAAATCCAAGCGTAAAAGATCGAGCCAGTGAAATGACAGAAGTTAAAGGAAGTGCCCAAGCTACCCCTTGAAGAATAATAGGTAAGTTTTCTATGGGATAAAATACGCCACTAAAAAGAAACATGGGAAAAACTAGAAGAAATTGTGGATACGAGATTTGATCAATAGTGCTTGAATTAGCTGCAACCGCTAAGCCCAAAGCAGAAAAAAGAAGAGAGCTGGCAAAGCAGAGCGGAAAAATCTGCAACATCGACCAGGGTGAAAAATCACCGGTCATGACACCGATAAAAACAACCACCTCCGCAGCAGTCGTTGCTTTCATCGTATCCCAAAGAAGTTCGCCCCATAGGACTTCTGATAAGGTAATGGGAGTGACGGCCATTGCATGAAAAATTTTTTGATAATACATTCGAACAAAGCCACCATAAGAAGCCTCAAAAAATCCCTGAAAAAGAACTGCTTGGCCAATAATTCCAGAAAAAATAAAACTGCGATATTTAACAACTATCCCATGATATTCAAGATGCTCTACTAAACTGCCTAGTCCAATTCCAAACGAAAGAAGATAAAGTATAGGTTCGAGAAACGTTGTCACTAAATAATAAATAAAACTTTTTCTAAAGACGTCAAAATAACGAAGCCAGACACAGCGGATACCCCAAAGTGAAACTTGAACTCTCATGATCCATTGACTCCAAGTCTACTACCCGTGAGTTTAAGATAAACATCCTCTAAATTAGGAGGACGTTTCCAAATGGCCCCAGGTCGAACTTCCTCTTCGATGATGGTTTGATCAATGTATTTTAGGATCAGCTTATTTGGAGAGTCTATATCTAAGATTTTGCCTTGGTAAATAATAGCTACTCGATCGCAGAGTCTCTCGGCTTCTTCCATATAGTGTGTTGAAAGAAGAATAGCGATGCCCTCGCTTCGACATTCCATAAGAATTTCCCAGAGAACCCGACGTGCTTCGGGGTCAAGTCCGGTGGTCGGTTCATCCAGTATGAGAACTTTGGGACAAGAGATTAAGGCTCGCGCAACTTGCAGACGACGTCTCATGCCCCCAGAAAGACTTTCAATCGGGTGATTTGCTTTTTGTTCAAGCCCAAAACGTATTAATAAATTTTCCGCCCTTTTCCGTCCTTCAATGACGGGAACTCTAAAGAAGGTGGCATACCGAATGAGCTGGTCTAATACGTTGAAATCAGTATCTAATGTGTCGTCTTGTGTACAGACTCCTAGAAAATAACGTGCTGATTTGGGGTCCGTATAGACATTATGACCGAGAATGGAAACGCTTCCCGAGCTAGCAGGAAAAAATCCAGAGATACAATTAATAGTGGTCGATTTACCTGCTCCATTTGGCCCCAGAAGCCCAAAGCACTCTCCTGCTTGAACTTCAAATGATACATTTGAAATAGCTTCGAACGCCCTTTGGGTTGAGGTTCTATAACGTTTACTTAAGTGACTCACATCTAAAGGAGTTTGAAAAGTTTGTGTCATAGACGTTGACTTTAATAGGTATCAAAATGGAACAGGGCAAGCAAGTGTCACAGGTTAATTCACAAAAAGATTTGATCTGTTGCCTAAATAGTGGCACTCCATCCTTCAGGGGTACTTAGTTATGGTAAAAATGGCAGGAACTTATACGGGTGAAAAACATTGTGATTTAATTCATATTCCGTCGAATTCAAAAATTGAAACGGATGCACCTAAAGATAATCAAGGAAGGGGGGAGCGATTTTCTCCTACGGACTTAGTCGGGGCTGCATTGGGGAGCTGTATTCTCACCACTATGGCAATCGTCGCGGAAAGAGATGGAGTTTCGTTAGGGGGGGCGCGCTTCGAAGTTGAAAAAGAGATGATCACTCAACCCAGAAGAATTGGGTCACTTAAAGTAAAAATTATGTTACCCGACAAAATATCTGAAGATTATAGAAAAAAATTAGAAAATGCAGCGCATCTTTGCCCAGTGCACAAAAGTTTACATCCAGATATTCAAGTCCCTCTGGATTTTATTTATTTATCTTCAGATGCTCTTTGAATAAAATCTTCAAGTACGATTTTATAGAGCCCACTGAGCTTCTTGGATTCGGCGTATGTGATTCCTTTTTCGGCATAGCCTATTTCAAGAGATTTCAGTCTTTGAAGTGGGATTTCCGCCTTTTTTGAGGCTTCTTCAATAGTGAAACCATTTCGAACACGTTGATCTTTTAACCAAAGACCAAAGGTAATATCTGACTCATAATCATTGGGTTCCATGGTTGCTTCCCTTTTTTTAGATGAATTAATTTTGAAAAACTTTTACTGACTCTATCACAGTTTTTTTGGATACGAGTTCTTTTGAAAGGTAAGGAAGGTAATAGTCTTTCAAAAAGTTGGCTTTATAATCACGATAGGAGGAAATTCCACCTATCTGTGAATAAGACCAGATAAATATCCAAGGTAAGTCGAGTTGATAACGTAAAAAGCCTGATCGAGCTCCGTTCGGATAGAGATGATGGTTATTGTGCCATTCTCCAGCAACGTATCCAGGCCAAACTTCATTAATGGATCGATCATCACGATTGAAATCAATTCCATCACGTCTTCTATCTTTGCCACTACCATGTCCTTGGTAATTAAACGTTCGAACTCCAATAGCCCAGATAAACGACATTCCAAAAATCGCTGTTGCGAGGGCATTTCCTCCAATTAAATAGAATACTCCATACCAAAATGCCCAATTTAAAGTATAATTGAGGGTCGTAAAAAAGGGATGACAAAGAGAACCCCATTTGAGGTAGCTTTCATAGCTATTTAATATCACACCCGTATGTGCCATGAGTTTCTTAAGTTGTTCGTAGTCTTTCTTAGTGAGATCTTTAGCAATTCCTTGATGAGTGACATCGGCTAAAAAGCAATAAAGCCATCCACCATTTACATTATAAGGGTCTCCTGGTTTTTCCGACAGCCAATGATGAACATGGTGTGAAATGACATAAGTTTCTTCAGGGATAATTTTTATAACCAAGTTTTTACAAATAAATTTAGCAAATGAGTTTTTAAAGATAAATGCACGATGAGTAGAGTATCGGTGAAGATAGACAGTTCCATGAGAACCTAAAATCACCATGCTGTAAACGAAACCAATCAGTAAGAGTGGCCAACTGAAATAGTTATAAATAAAAATAAAAAGAGGAATACTGAGAAGAAGTGCAGCTGCCCATCCAAAGAAGGATAGCCAGTTTTTTTTTGAACGAATAATATTAGTTTTTCGAAGGAATTCTAGAAAAATCTCTTTGTGGCTTGGGATATAAAAAACACCGTTGTTCTCAAATCCGTAAGATGGTGGGTCTAAGACGCGGTTTAAAAATGCCATACACTGCCCCCTTATCGCATAAATAATTTGATTCCTAAGTAAAAATACTCACGCAATAATTAATATTAAACGAAGTAAATGTCGACTGTAGCTTAAAAAATCATATTTACTAATGGGATAAGCATCGTTCAGGCATATTTTTGGTAATTTTTTCACATGAAAAACAAAGATGTACTTCCATAGTGTTCCAATTATACCAATTGCCGTCTTTACTTTGAAAGATTAAGCCACAATGATAACATTTAAATTGATTTCTACCGGGCTTAGTATAGGTAGCTTTCATATCGTCCCCCTCTTTAAATTGAAATAAGAACTTATGATCAAATGTAACAGATTAGATGGGAGGATGATGCTCAGAACATCTAAATCTTCTGTCGATGAGTAATAATTCCATGAGAAGGATCGTAGGGGGACACGCCAACAGTGACTTTGTCCCCCACAATGATCCGAATCTTAAAACGCTTCATCTTTCCTGAAAGTCTTGCGGAAATGGTATGTCCATTTTCAAGCAGAATTTGGTAAATACCACCACCCGTTGCGTCTGAAATTTTACCTTCAATACGAATTAGATCTTCTTTAGACAAATGAAACGTCCTATCTGTGACCACTCCCTCTTGTGAAGTGAGGGCTTCTAAAGTCTTGCGACTTATAGACTATGCCCTTAATCTCAATCGGGAATGTAGCACGGCTTCCATCTCCATCCAAGTTCTGAATGAGCTATGAATGGAGAATTTCGCCGGAAAAAGTTAAATAAAGATTAATAACGATTTCCGCGTCCGCCGCCAGCGCCGCCACCGAAACCACCACGGCTTCCGCCGCCACGATTTCCGCCGCCACCAAAGCCACCTTTGTTTTCACGAGGTGCCATAGGTCTTGCTTCATTGACAGTCATTGCGCGGCCGTCATAATCTGCGCCATTGAATTTGCTAATTGCATCAGCTGCTTCAGCATCAGATGCCATTTCTACGAAGCCGAAACCCTTACTGCGACCTGTGTCACGATCAATAATGATTTTAGCTGATTCAACTGTGCCACACTGAGAGAATGTATCTACCAGAACTTGGTCGGTTGCTGAAAAAGGAAGATTACCAACATATAATTTTTTACCCATGAAACCTCCTTAAGGCTTGGGGGCCGCTAAAGAGGATATGAGCACTGTGCTCGCAGACTCTGAGGCGACTAAACAATTTATCGTCCTGTATGATAACACATACGATAAGAGATGGAAAACTAATTTAGGCAGACTGTGAAAAATAATTTGGTCCACTAATTTTGAATAGGCCCTCGTTTTTAAATATCAAGCGATTTAATTTTCTGCAAACTTCACGTGTGTGACCTTGAGAGTATGATAGATTGAATTTGAAAAGAAAGATTGGGTGGTTGCTATGTCAAGACCTAAAAGGATTTGCACGTGAAGGCTCAAGTTGTTTCATTTCATTGTGTGCTTAAAAGTTATACAGGGAAATTGATCAGTTCAGCGTATTATCAGGAGGTATTGACCTTTGCAGATGGACATTCAGGCATTTTAGCCGTTCTCATTCGTGGGCTTCAGAATTTAAAAAAAGGTGAAAAGCGAAAGATTGTTGTGAAAGCGGATCAGGCCTATGGCTTTTATGAGCCGGAACTTATGATTAAAATTTTACGCCGGGATTTACCCTTTAGTGAGCAAATTGACATAGGTCATGAGGTTATTACGCAGGATAAACAGGGTGAATATCGAACATTTCGAGTCATTGAAGTATTCGATAAAACACTGGTTTTAGATGGAAATCACCCTTTAGCCGGCCAAGATTTGATATTTGAGGTTGAAGCTACTTCGATTCGTTGCGCAACGAGTCGTGAGCTTGAGCAAACTCACACCCAATATTCTAAAATCTATCTCCATTAATTTGTAAGAAGTGCAAGGAGTCTTATTGCGCCGGGAATCCAAATCTTTACGGCGCAATAAGACTCCTTGCACTTCTTGTCACCCCCTAAAGGAATTACTTATTCAAATCTTTTATTGTGCGCCTGTCACGAAGGACGAGTTTAAGTTAAATCATCATGATGACATCGCTTTTGTGATAACTTGATGATGAGTGGGTTCAGATCGCCACTTTACCTTGATGAATATATGAATTCTTTATGGTTTTTTGCAATTCATCCTTCGTGGCAGGCGCACAATGAATGATTAAGATGGTGCACCCGGAGCGATTCGAACGCCCGACCCTCTGGTCCGAAGCCAGATGCTCTATCCAACTGAGCTACGGGTGCATACCGACTGATAAAGATACCCTTATCATTGAATTGTTCTAATCTCAAGTAAGCAGTTCCTTTAGGGTTGTTGACAAGAACTGCAAGGAGTCTTACACCTCAATAGGAACACAATCATAACAGCGTTCTGATTGAAATCGATTAGGATGCTCCACCTGGATCGTTGTATGGATAATCCCGTGTTTTTGTTTTAGAAGGTCATTAGCGATCATTAGGACCGATTCGGTATTTTCCGATATCAAGTGAACACTCAAAGCTAATCTTCCACTCGACACGGTCCAGATATGTAGATCATGGGCTTCTATAACGCCTTTAATGGCTTGGAGATTATTTTTTACCTCCGTGGGGTCTACATGGGAGGGTGCCGATTCCATGAGAACTCCCACCGCTTCTTTAACAAGACTCCAAGAGCCAAAAAGCATTAAGGCTGCAAATAAAATGGTGATAATGGGATCAATGGGGCGCCAATCCGTAAACCATAGGACTAAACCTGCGATGATTGCGCCGACACTCCCTAAGGAGTCAGAGATCAGGTGAAGATAGGCTGCACGAGTATTTAGATTTTCGTCCTTCGTCGATCGAAGCATCCACATGCTCACCAAATTGGCGGCCAATCCTATCGTAGCAATTACAAAAACGAGCGGTCCTTCTACTTTAGGAGGAGCCTGTATTCGCATCAAGGCTTCATAAATTAAAATGCCCGAAATCAGCCAAATCAGCAATCCGCTCATGAGTGCGCCTAAAATTTCAGCGCGATGGTAGCCAAAACTCATAGTAGGAGTGCTAGGCCGACGAGCTACCCAGAAAGCAAAGAGACTGAGCAGCATAGCGCCTATATCTGTCAACATATGGGCGCCATCTGAAACAAGGGCTAAGCTATTGGCTAACCAACCTCCCACTAATTCAATAATCATAAAAAGAAAGGTGACAAAGATTGCGCGTTTAATGGCTGCGGGACCTTTATTGTTTACATGATGATGAGAGTGGTGTTCATGATCGTGATGATGATGATGATTGAGGGTGGTCATTTGAATTAAAGTCTTTCGATTCGGATTAAAGTCTCTGCTGCTTCTAAGCAAGCAGCAGCAGCCTCGCGACCTTTGTTGTGTGAATTATGTTGGCTTCGGAGGGACGCTTGTTCGTCTGTATAGGTGGTAAGAATCCCAAAAGTAATGGGTGTTTCTGTGGTGAGCATTCCCTGTAAAATCCCCATCGTTGCAGACAGGCTTATAAATTCAAAGTGAGCAGTATCTCCTTTAATTACACAGCCTAAGCAGATAATCCCTGCGAATTTTTGAGTTTTAGCAAGTTTTTGAGCAATTAAAGGAATTTCAAATGCACCGGGGGCAGGAAAAATATCAGAACCACTTACGTGAATGTTTTTTTCGTTCAAGTATTCTTGTGCACCTTTGAGAAGTCCACTCGTTACTTCTTCATTGAAGCGACTTACCACTACAGCGAATCTTAGCATGATAGGCCCTTTTTTAATTTTAATAAATGTCCTAATTTTTGTTTTTTCGTAGTTAAATAGTCTTGGTTATGGACATTAGGGGTAATTTCTATTGGAATTTGTTCGATTACCGAAAGTCCATGGCCATGCAGTTCCGTAGTTTTTTTTGGGTTATTTGTGAGTAATCGAAGTTGAGTGGCTCCTAAGTACTTAAGGATTTGTGTCGCCAATCCATAATGTCTTAAATCAGCGGGAAAGCCTAAGTGGAGATTTGCTTCTACGGTATCCATTCCTTGATCTTGAAGTGCGTAGGCGCGAATTTTATTGGTAAGGCCGATTCCTCTGCCCTCATGTTTACGCATATAGATCAGGATTCCGCTCTCGCTCTCGCCAATTTGTTTGATGGCAGTTTGAAGTTGTGGGCCGCAATCACAACGGAGGGATCCAAAAATATCTCCTGTGAAACATTCTGAATGCACACGCACTAATACTGGGTTTTTGACAGGGCCTCGAACCATTGCTAAATGCTCAGTTCCATCTATTAAGCTTTTAAAAACGTGAATTTGAAAATCACTTTTTGAAAATTGAGAAGGTAATTGGGCATTTGCCACCTCTTCAATTAAACACTCATTATCCATTCGTCTTGAGATGAGATCTTCTATGCTGACAATCGGGATATGATGCTTTTCAGAAAATGCGTTTAACTCACTCCGACGTGCCATTGTACCGTCTTCTTTCATGATTTCGCAAATGACGGCTGCTGGATTTAATCCTGCCATTTTCACCAAATCAACAGATCCTTCTGTATGGCCTGCACGAACGAGGACGCCACCTTTTTGTGCGCGAAGAGGAAATATGTGTCCAGGAGAGATGAGGTCATTTGAGCTTTTTCCCGGATCCACTGCCACTCGAATGGTATGAGCGCGATCTTGGGCTGAAATGCCAGTGGTCACCCCATGTTTTGCTTCGATTGAAACTGTAAATGCTGTTTGTTTGGGGGATTGATTATAAGCAGTCATCATGGGGAGCCCCAGTTCATCCACTCGTTTATCGTTGAGAGATAAACAGATCAGTCCTCGAGCGTGGGTAGCCATAAAATTGATAGCTTCAGGCGTGGCCCATTCAGCGGCTAAGACTAAATCTCCTTCATTCTCTCGATTTTCATCATCAACGAGAATCACCATCTTTCCATTTCTTAAATTTTCCAGGGCTTGATCTAATGATGGCATAGACGCTCCACGTATTTCGCTAAAATATCAACCTCAGCATTGACCCAATCTCCAATAGATAAGCGAGATAAATTCGTATGAGACCAAGTATGAGGAATTACAGTAATCTCAATTAGGCTATTTTCATTCATTGGGTCTGAAACCGAATTTAAGGTTAAGCTCACACCATTGAGGCAAATAGAGCCTTTTTCTACACAGTATTTTGATAAATTTCCAGAAATTTCAAACTGCATCGAATAACTATCTGATTTTGAAAGAATTTTTAACAGCTTGGCTTTGCCATCCACGTGTCCTTGCACCAGATGGCCCGAGAGTCGAGTGTTCAGTGTTAAAGCTCGTTCTAAATTGAGAAAACTGTTTAATAGGACAGACCCTAAATTACTTCTCTGTAAAGTTTCAGGGCTGATAAAAAATAAAATTTCGCCATGACCCTGACTATGACCCTGATTATGACCCTGATTATGAGAAGAAAACTGAGCAACCGTAAGGCAAACTCCATTGACGGCAATGCTTTCTCCTAGTTGTAGATCAGTATAATCGGTATCTACCCGAATTTCTAAAGAATTACCTTTAGATACGAGATCCACTATTCTTCCTTGTTTTTCGATAATCCCAGTAAACATTCTTGCCTCTTTTATTTAGAACATCTCTATCACAAGTTTTTGCTAATTGCTTCCGATGTGACGTTCTCTTGAGTACTTACGTACTTATTGAGTTCGGGAGCGAGCACTAGCACGATTGAGACGGTCTGCGATCGCATGACTGAGCCCTTGGTTGGGCGTGCAAGGTTCTGCAAAAAGGACAGCCGCATCTGAAGAATCAAGCCATCGCATTTCAGCAAATAAGCGGTAGGCTACTTCGTGAAGATCTCCTGTGCGACTAAGCGATCGCGATAGAACAGGTCGGTTGATGGCTTGAGAGAGTTGTTGAGAAAGAGGTTCCGGATCGCCCGACATCAGCAATAAACCGATTTTTGATGAAAGTGAGAATGAACTCATCGCCTTAGAGATGAACGCAAAATCGATCGAATCGAGGAGGGGTACTCTCTGATTCAATAAATAAAAGGGCTTTTTAGGAGCATAATGGCTTTCTAGCATGCCCGGTGCGGGAGTTGCCAGGAGAGGTGAAGGAGGTCCTTGAAGTGATTGACTAGGCGTTTCTGAAAGGGATTCACCTAAAAGTTCTTCAATTTTTTCTAGAGAAGTTCCCCCTGGTCGAAGGACGCAAAGGTTTCCTTGCTCGTTAAAAGCAAGAACTGTTGATTCTAAACCAATTTGAGAAGGACCTCCATCCAGAATCCACTGAATTCGATCTCCAAGTTCATCTTTCACTGCTTGAGGAGTTGTGGGACTGATTCTACCAAAACGATTAGCGCTGGGTGCCGCTAAAGGGCATTGAGAAGCCGCAATCAGTGCTTGAGCAATGGGATGGCTAGGCATTCGAATTCCCACTGTTGAAAGTCCGCTTGTGGCTAGATCGGGAACATCGGGATGTTTAGGTAGTACGAGAGTAAGAGGGCCTGGCCAAAAAGATTGGATTAAGCGATCTACTTGGGTTCTTTGCAGTTCTGTCAATCCAGATGCATCAATTAAACGTAACTTCTCTAATTCATGAATTCCATTTTCCACGGGCCCAACATGCCCAACAGGAATCCCTACATGAATAATGAGAGGATCAAACGTGGGACGCTCTTTCGTTTCAAAGATTCGAGCGAGAGCACGCACAGACCGGCTATTTCCTGCCAGTCCATAAACTGTTTCTGTGGGCATTCCTACCACATCGCCTTGTTGAATCGCTTGAGCGGCGACTGCAAGATTTTCAGGAGTAGGAAGGAGAATTTTTGCCGTCAATTTTTTTGCCCTATTGAGTGTTTGTATAATTTTCTAAAATTTTCCATACTTCTTCCATTTTCATTCCGCGAGAGCCTTTAATGAGAATGGTATCGCCTGGTTTGACCCCTTCAGTCAATACAGAAGCAAGATGGGCATGAGAGGTGAAATGTGCGTGGTGTCCTCGAAAGTCTTGTTTTTTTAATTCATCAAAGAGGGCGGCCATTCTCGGACCATAAAGTAAAATGTGATCAATATCGAGTTCTAGAATTTTTTGAGCAAGGTCACGGTGAAATCGTTCTTCATTCTGTCCAAGTTCTAACATATCACCTAGACAGGCCCAGCGAGATCCGTTCTGCGGACCTTCTTTTGCTACTTGAGCAAGTAAATCCAGGCCAGCAACAACAGAAGTAGGCTGCGCATTGTAGTAATCGCAAACAACAGTAATGGATCTTTGGAGGATACGAATTTCAGAACGACCTTCTGCGCCTTTGAAGGTCTTTAGACCCTTTTGTATCTCCTCAACTGTTAATTCAAGACCCACTGCAATAGTCAGTGCACCCAATAAGTTCATGACGTTGTGTTTACCGAGAAGGGGAATAGGTAGAGTTGTTTTTGGGATTCCAGCACCCCAAAAAGTCAAGATCTTACCATCTAGACTGATCTGTCCCACGAGGGGATCGATCTGTGGAGCGGACCCTTCAAAATTGAAGGGTAAGGGGGGGGCCAAAGTGAAAGCAGTTTTTTTACCTCCCTTTAATCCTTCAAAGTAGGGCTTAATCCACGGATCATCGATATTGATTGCAACATGACCTCCAGTCTGACTGACATATGAAAGGGCAATGCCTTCTTCTCGAGCTACTGTGGGCAAGTCATGCAAATACTCCAAATGCTCAGGCCCAATTGAAGTTAATACTGAAGCATTAGGTTTAAGGATGGACATATGTTGATGCATGGCTCCGACTTCATCAATTCCAACTTCAATGATCGCTGCCTCATGCTCGTTTTTCAATTCGAGTAGAGTCATGGGAATTCCTACAAATCCATTTTGGCTACCCTGAGTTTTCAAAATATGCTTCCACTTTCCCCGTAGAATTGCAGCAAGGAGTTCCTTAGTTGTGGTCTTCCCCGCACTTCCCGCAACGGCAATGACGGGAATATGGAATTTGCGCCGCCAAGCAGATGCGAGAAGACGATACGCTAGGAGGGTGTCCTCGACTAAAAAGAATGAGGTATTTTTTGCTGAGGGCAGGGAATAGTCGTTTCGACACAGAATTCCTACGGCGCCTTGGGCAATCGCACTTTCAATAAAGTCATGGCCATCAAACTTGTCCCCTTTCAGGGCAATAAAAAGACAACCCTTTGAAATTTTACGAGAATCAGTAGTAACGCAGGTAAAGGGGATATGAGGCTTGAGAGGGGGGGGGCTATCCAAATGAAGAGATTGAATTACAAATTCTGGGGTGACGGCTGCCTGACGGTTTTTGGAATTCATATTAAGTACAATACCATTATTCATTAATTTTTTGAAGTTTCCGATACAGGGAGGAGGGGATTTTTTGAGGATGAAAGTTTTGCTTCCAAAATCTGGCATTTCTTTTGTTTTGATCTGGATGATTGCCTCACTGTTTCCACTGGGATTAGGGATGGGCTTAGTTTGGCGGTCCTTAGAGCGGGAAAATCGAGTTTCAATTGACCAACGATTGGCTGAAGCTTCCTTTTTTTTATCTTCCTATTTCGAGGATCAGTTTGAATATTGGAACCGGCATATTTTAGAATTAGTGGATAAAAGTGACAATTTAGGCAATTTAGGCAATTTAGAAGCGCAGCTCATCCAAGCTGATCCAGATATCTCTGACATTTCTTTGTGGAAGCAAGGAGAGTCGGCAGGAGTGTTTGACCTTTATCCAAAGCCAAAGCGCCTCTATTTGGCCTTGAATTCCAAGTTTCATTTTGAAAATGCTTCAGGAGCATTAGCTTCAGGGGAATTAAACGAAAGAATTAAAAGCTCAGGCGAGAGTGAAGTTTCCTTGCTTCAATCGGCTTTTGCTGGTCATGTCATAGTCGCGCCGACCTCTGCAGACTTCGGAATAAGAGAATCGATTGTATATGCTCTCCCCTTGAGCCCAGCGCTAAACCAGGGGGGAGTGGAAAAAGTTGTATCTACACATATTCATCTCGAGCGATTATCGAAAGTGTTAAAAAAGAGTCGAGGGATCAGTGCGGCCCTCGTTGATGATCTTGGAAATATTCTGATTCAATCTGAAGTGCAGTCATCTGTTTTTAAAGGGGAACTTCGTGGAACCCCGTTGTTTCAAAAGATGCATCATTCGAAGTCAGTGAGTAATCAACTCCAATTTAATGACTTAGAGGGAAATGTTATTTTTGGGGGATACCATCGTCTCAAGATGGGGAAGCTTGCAGTCATAGTCATTCTACCCGAGGCTGAAGCGACTGCAACGTACAGTCAGGCAAAGAATCAATGTTTACAATTTGCATTATTAGCGGTTATTTATTCACTTATCATTGGATATTTCGTGGGACATTTCATGTTTCCGCAGTTCCAGCTTTTCAGAAAAGCTCAGGAGTCTCGCCTCAGTTCAGGAGAGGCAACTGAGGCAGGTGGGACCTTGAACTCAGATCATTCTCAAGAGCCCGCGATGGAGCAGGTAAAAAAGGAAGTTAAATGGCTCGTTAATAATGGATCTCAAATCATTGGCCCCTTAACGCAGAGAGAAGTGGTGTTGCAACTTTATACCCAAGAATTAGACTTTGATTGTGAATGTTGGGCCGAAGGATCAGGCAATACGGCTCAAATCAAAGAAGCGGGTATTTTTACAGGTTCAGAGGATCCAAAGGCATCTTTATGGATGTATGATGGAGAAATGATCCATGGCCCTGTGACGCCTGGATTTATCCTGACAGCTTTGAATCAGGGAGCGATTAGGGAATCTATTTTTATTTGTGATACATCCACTGTTCAAGGTTGGAAAACATTTGCAGAATCAGGCATAGAGACTACTGTAAGTCCCACACCAGAATTAAAACCTATATCAGAGTTAAAGCCTGTATCAGAGTTAAAAGATCCAGTGAGTGATTTGTCTGAAAATGGTTTTAATGGATTAATCGAGGTGACTCTTGAGCCCGTCGCTGATGGACCTACTGATACTATCAATCAGACATCGAGCCCGACCCCGGAACAACTCGAGGAGAAAGATCTGAAAAAGGCTGTCTGAGTTCCGAGAGTTTAATTAAATCAGGATAAAAGATCTGATTCATAATAATTTTTTCTGCAAAATAACCTAATAGACGTGAGCGCCAATGACTCGTATGAGCTGTGGCGGTGCCACGCAAGAGACTCCCGTGTCCATGGGGTTTAATTTCCAGAGTCCATTCAATTTGATCAAAAAGCCGCGTCAGTCGATGAGAGGAATCTTGAAGAATTTTAAGGCTTAAACTTTGTCCAGGAGAGTATTTCGTGACTTCTGCCCTGATTTGAAACCTTTTCGATTTTCCCTTATGAGGATCAATATCCAGCTGAAGGGTTTCACCAGGCTTGAGAACTTGTGGAAGTGTCTTATCTGCGACATTTTCGGAATTTAAAACCTGAACTTCACTTAAAGAAAAAAACCATTGAGGCCATCGAGTCATTGCTGAAAAATTTCGATCAATTCTGGCAGGTTCGAGTTGAGAAGGAATCTCACGGGAGAAATGGAGGTCTCGGTCAGGACCCGAGGCCAGATAAACACAAAGGATTGAGAAGACTGCAGAAAGCAGCACTATAAAACGAGCAAAAGGCCTATAGAAGCGCCGCCGGGCGGGTTTAATCAGTAGACTATCACGATTTGGCATGCGAGAACCCTAACCGCAATGTTACATTCATTCAAGCATGATTCATCAGATCAGTATTAATGAAAGTCTTAATGACCCTCAAGTATTGGCGTTGACTGCTCAATGGTTAGTCGTTTCAAAACCATCGGGCTGGCTCACCATTCCAGGTCGAAACCCCGAGCGAAACCCACCCCAAATTCTTTCAGAATGGGCCGTAAAAAATTACTCTCCAATTTGGGTCGTTCATCGATTGGATCGAGAGACTAGTGGTGTTGTTTTGTTTGCACGTACCGAAGAAAGTCATCGACTCGCTAATTCCTGGTTTCAAGATCGACGAGTCAAGAAGATTTACTCTTGTTTGGCGAGCGGGATACCGTTAACTCCTGTTTTTAAAGTAAATGAGCCGGTCAATGGAGTCCATGCGATCACTCAGGTAGAAGTGAAGGAATGCTTTCAACAGAGCTTTCTAGGGAAAGTACTGCCTCGTACGGGTAGGAGGCATCAAATTCGAATTCACCTCTCCAATCGAGGTCATCCTATTTTAGGAGACTCCATGTATCGAGGATTGAAGCAAGTGAGCTTGGGGACATCCTCCTTATCCGTGAGTCGAGTGGCTCTTCATGCCGCTTCATTGGAACTACCGGGAGGTGAAGTTTTTGAGGCCCCCTTGCCGGAGGATTTTTGCTCTTGGTTGGATCAATTGAGGAAGGACGGTCGTAGTGTCTGAATTAAAGTGTGCCTGGGCCTGGCGTGAAAGTTTAAATATTTTTAAAAAAACAGAAGCGGTCAGAGTATTTCATGGACCTGGTGAAGGTGATGGAGAATTACGCTCGTTTGCGGTGGATCGATTTGGTAACCACTATTGGGTGACAGAATGGGAGAGTTCTCTTTCTTTAAATCAAAGCTTACAGGCTCGCGAGAAGATAGTTCGGTTCCTTAAATCAAAGGGGGCTCTTTCAATTGTAGGGCTCAGTCGCCCAGATCAAGGGATTGCTCCTGAAGCGGAAGTGATTGACGGACAACCTCCGGAATCGAAATTTTCAATTGTGGAAAATAATCGGCGCTATTGGATTCAATTCCAAAAGACAAGACATCCAGGGCTTTTTTTAGATCATCAACCCCTCCGAAATTGGTTAGGAGCGCATTCCAAAGGGTTGCGAGTCCTGAATACTTTTGCATATACAGGAAGTCTTTCGGTAGCTGCGGGAAGTGGGGCTGCTGCACAGGTTACCACTCTTGACTTATCCAAAACTGCGATTCAATGGGCAAAGGAAAATATATTATTAAATGAACTTTCCGAGGCTACCCATCGATTCATTGCAGGAGATGTTTTTGAATGGTTGCCCAGATTAAAGAGAGAGGGTGAATTATTTGATTGTATTATCCTGGATCCTCCTTCTTTTTCACATGGAAATAAGGGAAAATTCTCAACCTCGAAAGATTTAGAAAAACTTCATTCTCTCGCAATGGACTTACTCAAAAGTGAAGGTGTTCTGATTACATCCATTAATTCCGCCAATATTTCATGGAAAAAATATGAATTAGATGTGTTGACTGCTGCTCAGCGGAAAAAAATGAGTTTCAAAATCGTGGGTCAGATTGATCTTCCCGAAACTTTCCCTACTCAGTTTGGAAAAAGTGAAAACAGGTATTTAAAAGGCTGGATTTTGAAAAGGACGCTTTGATTAGGTTCAGGGAGAAAGAAATTTTTTATTTCCTTGCAGTGCTTGTCAAGAGCCATAAAGGAACTCCTTACTTATTTGAGAAAAAAATTTCTTTCACCCTATCGTTGTTTAACTGCTTTTTCTTAATTTCTTGGTCATCTTTTTAATGCATTTTGAATAAAGGGAAGCGGTTTGTTTGTCTATATATTTACTATATTGTTTAACTGCAAATTCGTGGACCAAAGGCATTTTTTGGAGCTTCATAAGACGCTTATTGGCAGTCTCTAACCATCGAATGAACTTGAGTGAGTCTTCATCTGGGGTTCCATCACTTTGGGTAGTCGGAAAACTCATAGGGTACAAGCGTTCAGAATGACTAGTATAAACGAAGATAGGCTTTTGAATCTTCTCTTCCTCGGATTTTAGTTCCTCCTGGCTAGGAGCAATCACAATAGGTACTAGGTAATGGGGCTCTCTTGGTACTAGAGTTAAAAGATATCTCATTATTTGACGTGCTACATTTACTCTAATAGTGATGCATCTATTAACCTGATAAATGCCGGGCGCATTTTTTATAGGGGTCACCTGGTTAGAGGATAGAACCCCAATCTCGATATTGTCGCGTGCAGAGTGGGGTGCAACAAATTTTCCATCTTCAATGAGGAGCGGCTTTATTATACTTTCTCTTGCCATCTCCATATCTTTTGATGCAGCTAAATCAGCCCAAGCTGGAGGAGGCAGGCTCACTAAATTTAACTGATGAGTCACATTGATAGCCAAGTCCTCTTTTTCATCTGAACGTTGTATTCCTGCGATCATGTTGGCTGTAAATAGATCGTACTTTTGTACAATACTCTCGAATGAAACACCTTCTTTTTCACTTTCGAGAAGGAAATCGGCAATAGGTCCAAAATTTTTTTTAAACTCCGGAAAAAAACCATAGTCTTTGAAACTTATTACGTCAGCGAATGAAAAATGATATGAGAACAACCCCAATATAATAGCAGATATCCACTTTTGTTTGATCATACGTAATCTTTCTGTTTTTGTTTTTAAAAATAAATATACTTTTTAGGTAATTTACTTATTTTTTTGAATGCCTAGCATGAAGCCAATAAAATAGGATATTAAATAAATCAAGGGCTACAGCCTTGCCATCAACAACATGGCTTCGGTTATCCTTCCGAAAATATATACCATGAGTCAGCTGATAAGCGCACTTTCGACGCATGAAAAAAGATCCAATGGGTTGTGGAGAGTATTTTCAAAAAGCCCCGGCGGAGTTATGAGATGAGATCAATTTTAAGTCGGGACACTACCGAGATCAAGGTTACGACCAGACGCACTCCGAGACACGGGAAGGTGCTAGACTCGTGTCGGGTGAGACACGCGCGACAGACGAATCGTGTATGAAATCGGAATCGAGTGCAGGCTATCAAGGGAGGAGGTTTCGCTTGAGGGTGATGAGAATAATTTGGCAATCTGAGAACAATTTCTTGACAAGGTATTTTTATTTTTTCTGAATTGTTTTTCAATATTCCTGACTTCATTTTAAATACTCGCTACAGGTGCAGTAGCAACTAGCAGAAGAGTCATTGAGTAAGAGTTGATCCCGAGTACCAATTGTTCATTCTAAAGCCCATATTGGCTCTCTAAATACAAAAAATCGGTCTCAGAAAACTATGTTAAGGTGTTTCCCAGTCTCAAGTAATAGGAGAAAAGAGAATGGAAATTTTAAGAAAGTTACCTGACCAAGTTTTACTCGATCAAACCTCTGCACTGGTCAAAGTTGAACGAGAAACAACAACTCAAATTTTACATCATTTACAAGAACTAGAAAGAAGACGACTATTTGCAGTACTTGGATTTTCTAGTTTATTTTCTTATTGCGTTGAGAGTTTAGGTTATTCGGAGTCGAGTGCTCAAAGACGCATATCGAGTATGCGGTTGCTGAAAAGTTTGGAGCCAGAAGTTGCCAAAGAAGTAGAAACCAAAATACAAGAAGGCACTCTCTCCCTATCCGTTTTAGCCCAAGCACAATCTTTCTTTCAAGAGGAGGCTAAGGCAAATCATGCTCTTAGTTCTTTAGAGAAAAAAGAGGTGCTCGGCATGGTTGCACTTTAAATTTCAACCTTTGATTGGTATTATCAGTAAATAACAGTGAATCGAGTAAGAAGTTTCATCCATTCAAAAATGAAAAGTCATCCATTAGAAATTCGTGTGGAGTTACTCCTCAAAGGTTCTAACGTTCATAACGTTAATATCTGTCCGAAAATAGGGATTCTCATCGCTACTGGGCGCTGAAGCACTACAAAGGTAACAGTGAGGGGTTGGAAGTAGGCCTCAGGCCTAGTCAAGGGACCTTTTGAACACGGCTTAAATCCTTGGGCAGAGGCTCTTCAAATTTAAGTAATTCTCCTGACATGGGATGAGGGAATTCTAAATAATAGGAATGCAGTGCTACGCGAGGAAAGGTGGGTGAATGAAGGGGTTTTCCATATTTCTGATCTCCAAGGAGAGGAAATCCTTCATATGCCGCCTGAACACGAATTTGGTGAGAGCGGCCGGTTTCAAGTCTAAATTCTGCAAGAGTAAGAGGGGTTTGCTTCCAGAGACCATAGCCTTTCGGCATAACGGTTAAACTGGATTCTTTTCCTCCTGAAGTGACGATTTCAACTTTGTTTTTATTTGTATCTTTGAGGAGTTGATGGCTCCATCGGGTTTCTTTTGGAAGGGTTCCTATGAGCCATGCCAAGTAACGTCGTACAATTTTGTCATTTTGTAGGGAGGTGGTGAGTCTCTGAGCTGATTTAGTTCGCTTTGCCACGACCATGAGCCCCGAAGTATTTCGATCGAGACGGTGAACTAATCCCACATAATTTCTGCCAAAATAAATCCTTAACTCATCAACGAGGTTTTCATCCCCTGTATGTTCTCCTTGGGAAAGTAATCCAGCAGGTTTAGATAAGACAATGAGATGGGGGTCTTCAAAAAAAATTTTAAATTTCTGATTCTTTGATTTCTGATCATTTAGCGGTGTAGAGGCAATTGGCTCTGCTTTCATCGTTGGTTCCTAACCCTTGTTTAACTTGACCCGCCCCCGTTTGATCGAAAGTGAAAACAGGAAACATAACAGCAAGTATATAAGATGGATCCAAGTTAGATTCATTACAATTCGGACTGCCACTGCCTGGGAGAGAGGTTCCTTCGCAGCTATGTTTAAGACCTGCCAAATGACCGAACTCATGCGTGAGAATAGATTGTAGATCGGGGACCTTTTGCCCACTTACGAAAAATCCCTGATAGTTAACTTCAATCACTGTTTGATAAAAATTAGAAAGACTTCCCGGAGTTCCTGATGCTGCACCGGTGGTTGATGCAGTGGGCGGGCAAAAGTTTGTAATAGCGATTGCGGCAGCGGGGTAAGCAGACGGCCAGACGCCTAATTTATAAACAACTACGTTGCCACCAAAAGAAGTACCCTGAACAATCCCTTGAGAGCAAAAAGTACCTAATTGGCTGCTATCGTTAGCAGTTGAAACTCTTGGGCTACTTGAACCTCCATAATCAAGAAGCGTGGTATTTAAACTCGCTTGATAAAAAGCATTCCAGGTATCCGCCGCTGCAGTCATTGCTGAAATTTCAGAAGAAATAAAATCACCTTGGTGAAACGCTACCGGAACCGGTAAAACTGGCCAATGTCCAATCAGGGTGGCGGATTGATCGCTAGGTACCGAGCATGTTTTCACGAGGGCGGAGCTGCTTGAATTGGATGATCCTCCCAAAGAGCAGGAAAGATTGAGTAGAGTCACGCAAGTCGTTACTCCCATTACCTTTAGGATGCGAAGCTTGACAAAAGTAGACATATAGTTCTTAAGTCTTTGAATTTCATAGCCTTTTAAAAAAACCACCCGAATATAACTTCTCGTTTAAAAAATAATAACCGTTATTAATAGTATACTACTGATAAAGTGTAGAATGCAAGTTTTTGAAATTCTTGGATTCTGATAGACTTGATTCTATGGCGACTGACAAGCAGCAATTAAAAACAGTGGTGATTACGGGCGGTGGAAGTGGAATTGGTTTAGAAATAGCTAAGTTCTTATTAAGTTCAAAGACCTACCGACTTGTGTTGTTGGGTAGAAACCGAGCTAAATTAGAGGCCGCTGCATATGAGCTAGGAGGCGTTTCAGAGAATTTAAGTATATTTACCTGCGACCTCCGAGATTCTCTTCAAATTAAAAAGATCATTGAAAAAATCATTGGGGCCTATAAAGGGATTTACGGTTTGGTTAATAATGCAGGTGTATATCCTTTGGGTGGACTTTTAGCCACCGACGAATCGGCCTGGGATGAAGCTATGGCAGTGAATCTTAAGGGGCCATTTCTTTTGATTCAAGCAGCAATGGAGACTATGGCCAAAAATCCTGAGGGCGGCAGGATTGTGAATGTTTCATCGACTGCAGGAATTCTCCCTAATCACCTGGCATTAGCTTACTCAATTTCAAAAGCTGCTTTAATTCATTTAACTCGCACTCTAGCAAAAGAACTGGGTAAGGATAACATCACAGTAAATTGTATTTGCCCAGGAATAGTTAGAACTGCCCTCCATGAAGCCTATCATCAAAATAAATCAGAACTTGAAGAATTTTACGCTAAACGAGGGAAAAGTCTTCCATTGGGACGTATAGGTGAGCCTCGCGATGTAGCTGGCGCTGTACGGTTTTTTCTGGGAGAAGACGCAGCTTGGGTGACGGGTGAGGTTTTTGTTATAGATGGCGGAAGGTTACTGATTTAATGTAAGTAGTTCCCTTAGGGCTTACATTTAATAATGAGACATTAAGGAACCCTCCTGATCCGTTCTTCGAACGGGGATCTTTAGTTTCTCTACTCTATCGAGAACTTCTAATGCGGGATGGCCATAGCGATTTCCAGTTCCTACTGAGACCCAGGCTTCAGTGGGTCGGATATGGGCTAAAAACTGAGGAGAGCTAGAAAATCTCGAACCGTGGTGACTGAGTTTTAGAATTCTGGGAGAGATTTTATTTTTAGAAAGTTGAGCAGCCCAATGACCTATCCGAATTTCATCGATTGCCGAGGCATCTCCACCTGACAGGTAAAAACCTCCTGAACTTAACGGTATCCATACGGCGCTCATGTTTTGATTACGGTGAGATTTACGCGAGGGTAGGGGAGCCAAAGTGGGGAAGGGAATACAGTTTGAACTCCAATCTTTTACTTGGATACCATAGCGAGCAAGGGTTTTTGTATACACTATGCCTCGTCGAGTTTTGAGTTCTTCTGACGAAGTGACAACACAACCGAGGTGGATGAGTTTTGCGAGACGAATGACGCCGCTTGCATGGTCTTCGTCTAGATGGGTGATGGCAACCCAGGCTAGTTTAGAAATTTGCCTTTCGGATAAAATTCGAAACCATCGCTCATCGGAGAGAATTTGCTTAGATCCTGAGTCAATTAAGCCATTTTCTGCACCTGAAACAAGAGCTGATTCGCCTTGTCCTACATCAAGTTGTTCGACAGTACTTGCCAGGGAAGGAGCTAAATAGTTTTTTTGAACTGTGACTGAATCAAGATAGATGCGTGCAGCTATTCCTAAAAGTCCAAGTAGCCCACCGAATAACAAACTGAACTTTCTCTCTAATGGAGGTTTGATGATTAACAGGGTACATGCAAAGAAACTGGCAAATAGAATTATTTTTTTGGGGATCAACCAAATGTTTCCTGGAGACATGGCAAATATTGAAAGTTTCAAAATAAATTGAGATAAAAACTGAGAGAGAATTCCAATCATCTGAAGAGCGAGTGCGTTTGTACCCACTTCCGGGTTGATCTCATTTAATGCTACGCAGATGACTAGGATTGGATAGATGAAAAAGCAGAGTATGGGTAAGGTCATTAGACTTAGGATTGGAGTTGTAAGGGCAATGAGACCCGTTTCCCATACTTCCCAAAGAGCAACGGTGATCCAAGATCCCACAGCTAGGCCAAGGTGAATAGAAGGGAAAAACTGACACCAGAATAACCCACCTCCTACGGCGAGTGCATAAATCCAACGACCTGTTGAGTTAAATTGTTCTTGTCCACTTTGAGAAAGAAAACCCCCGATGAATAATTCCAAGAGCAGTGCAAGAATTAAAGGGGACGCTTTTTTCCATCGAAATCCTAATGTACGAGATAGTTCTCGTAAAAGAATGATCAGCCAAGGCCTGAGCATCCCGAGGCGAGCGCCGCTGAGAAGCCAAATCACAGAGCAAATTCCAAATGATGTGAATCGGCCTATCCATAAACCGAGTGCAGCAGGGACTTCAATATAAATACACACTATTTTGATAACCCAGTTCCAACTTTGAATGATTGAATAAAGATGAATACCTGTGGCTGTAATGAGATGTACAAATCCCAATCGTCTCAAGATTGGGAGGGGACTATCTGGAATACTTTGGTTGAGGAGTAGACTGCGAAGAATTCCAAGGCGATCCTCCGGAGCCAAAAGCTCGTAAGTTCTTTCTCGGATTCTTTCAATAGATCTCCAGAGCCAGTAGACAATAGCAAGTTCTTTTTGTGAAGTAGAACGTAAAGGGAGCGAGCTAAGGGTCTGAACTAATTTAATTTTTTTATGATCTTTATGATTTATAGAATTTTCAAAATGAGAAAACGCCTTCCATTGATTTGAGGGGCTTTCGCAAATAGGGATGGTACCAGAGGATTTTAGCCAATTCAACCAAAGAGAATGATTTAAGCAGATTTGTTGATCTGATTTTAACTGGAAACGAACCCAGCAAGTCTCTCTCCCAGTTCGAAAAGCAAGAGTGGGTGAGATACAAGAGGTGTTTTCGTTCAAAGCAAAGGCAGTAAAAAAGAGGGCGAGCATAGCCGCGTTTAGGCATAAGGCATGCCTAAACTGAGAATTTGTAATAAAATGAATCCATGATAGGGGTGATTCTTTGAAAACTTACAGAATAGTCATGACCTTCAGTCGGTTTTTTTTACATTGGAGAGCTTGTTTTAGGTTGAATCACATGACTGCCTGTTGCGGTGGCGTACACTGAAGAGGCCGGAATTCAGTTTTCGTATCCGTGAAGAGGATCTTTTCTTATCTAACGCGTTTCAAATCCATTAAAAAGTTAATTTTTCCCTTGAAAGTACTTTATATTGCAAATTTATCGTGCCAAAGGTGATAAAATACATGAGTTTTAAAAAAATATTAACTTCCCAGTTATTTTTGCTTGTTAAATAACTAAACACACGTTACTTAAGACCCACTATGAAACGTGGACGCCCAAAAGGTCGCTCTCGCGACAATCGCTCGTTTGGTCCTTTAGGAGATTTAATTCGTACTCATCGCTTGGAAAGGCAGCTTGGCCTTCTTGATGTAGCGAAAGCATGTGCGTGTTCGGTACAATTTGTATCTAACATTGAACACGGACGTGCTCCGCTTCCTTGGGAAAAGGTCGGAGTGTTAGCAAACTTTCTAAAGATTCCAGTAGAAGAGTTGCAGGTTGCTAACTTGGCAATTCGTTCTGACTTTAAGAGTTTTGTAACAGCCTCCAATGGCAAAAAGACTGGCAAGTCACCCGTATTGGGTCGAGTAGCTGGTACTGCTTCAGCAGTTGCTTTTGCCGCTAAAGATGGTCAACTTCAAGAAGTGATTCAAAAGTATCAGACTGCATCTATTGCATCACGCAAGAAGTTTGTTCGTGCAGCTTTAGAGTTGTTAGAACATTAATCTTTAGAAGAGTTAAAGGTACCGAGCAATCATGAATCCAGTTGATCTAGAGTTTTTACTTGAGATCTTCCAAGGTTAAGGTGCTTGTTTATATCTTTGTAAGGCTAAATAACCGATAGTCGATAGAGTTAAACCAAAACTTAATAAAAAATCGTCTGGAGAAATCAGTTCAATCTGATATTTTCAGACGATTTTTTGTTTTAGGGGTGTCGCTCTATTCAGTGAGCTGCAGCCAGTCCAAGAGTAAGTAGTTCCTTTAAGTCCAAAATTCGATCTGTCTGTCCGAGTATTATATAATCGTTCGTATAGATATGATTGAAATACGGTATTTTTTGGCACTCACTCTGCACAGACTCTCGTCATGCAAATCTGTGCACCGTTAAATAATGAGTCTATCCCTTTTTTACAACAAATCGAAGTTGCTACTTTTTTTCAGCTACCCAGCTTTCATATCGTAGGGCTACCGAGTCCCGAGGTAGCAGAGGCGCGAGAGCGAATTCGTTCTGCAATCGAAGCCAGTGGAATGGAATTTCCAAGACGGCGAGTGATCTTAAATTTATCTCCAGCCAGTATCCGAAAAAGAGGAACAGGATTAGATCTTCCGATGGCATTAGCAATTCTTGCTCATGGAAAAGAGATGAAGATTCAACTGGGCGCTTGGGGTGAATTAGGTTTGGATGGGGCAGTGAAGCCTGCTGGCCAAATCACTCGCACCCTCTATGCAGCTTGGCGAGGGCGGCTATCTCATTTTATTGTTTCACAATCAGAATATAGTGATGCCGTGCGAGCTTTAGAGGTGATTCATCAAAGCGGAGAACTCCAAGGGGTAGCGGCGCCATTTTTGATTCCTGTAAAAACACTCATGGATGCTTGGGATAGGTTCTCTTCAGACCTTTCTTTTGACGATAAGCAGAGGTCATGGGAACAAAATGCTCTGGCTTCAAAAGATCAAATCCCTTCAAACGAAATCGAAACTCCAGTTTCTACTTCCTCACTCTTACCCTTGTCACCCTCGTTGGAGAGGATGGTGGGGGTAGCAGCCGCTGGACACCATCATTTTCTGGTTTTAGGGCCGAGAGGCACAGGAAAAAGCCAAGCATTGGAATGGCTCATTGCTCTGAAATCATTTATTTCGCCACAGGAACGGTTGAACCAATCATTACTTGCTGAATTGGGACGGTTTTGCCACGCACCTCGGGCTTCTTCGGAGAAGGATTTTGTTCCGGTGAGAAGAATTAGTTCCCAAGTCAAAGCGAGTGCTTTGATCGGGAGTGCGTACTCTTTGACAATACGGCCGGGAGAGTATTCATTGGCTCATGGAGGGCTTCTCATAGCAGATGAACTTCCAGAGTGGTCCAGAGATAGTCGTGAATCTCTTCGCGAACCCTTAGAGCGAGCGAAGATTACATTGACACGGACACAAGGTTCCTTGGAATTACCTGCACAGTTTCTCATGGCTGCTTCTGGAAATCTTTGTCCTTGTGGAGGCTGGCCTCCACAGATTCCAATCCCGGAAAAGCAGGAGAAAAAAAGAGACATGTCTCAAAAATCACTTTCACTCTGTAAATGTTCTCATTCAGTGAGGAAGGCTTATTTGGAAAGACTCTCTGGACCGGTTTTAGATAGAATCGATTTGGTGGTATTAGTGATGAATCATTCATGGGCAGAGATGAGTGCTGTCAATCGGGTATCCGATTCACGGGTTACAGTTGAGGGTTTAAAAAAGAAAGTCATAAAAATTCGACGAGTTCTTGTAGAAGAGTGGGGAAAGCCTCCAGGTCTTCTTTCTGGTTATGAAGTTGAAGCTATTTTACAAGCTCATCCTCAATGGGACTCGTGGCTTTCTCGTTTGTTTGAAGCATCACTGCGATC
Source organism: Oligoflexia bacterium (assembly GCA_963758495.1). Lineage (GTDB taxonomy): Bacteria > Bdellovibrionota > UBA1018 > UBA1018 > UBA1018 > CAVWVI01. The sequence goes on along the minus strand of CAVWVI010000003.1, from coordinate 269,200 downwards.
CCGACATAAAATCTCACGCTTGGCTCTCACTCTCGCGGCATGGGATGAGTGTGGACAGCCTCAAGAAACTCATTTTATTGAAGCTGCTTATTATCGGCCTGAAAAGTTGCTATTTTAATTAGGGAATAATTGATTACTTTCTACGTTTATTACATAGAAAGCATGAGTATACTAAGAAGATGACGCATAAAAAGCTCTTATCGATACTCTTCATGGTGGACTTCGTTTTATTATTAAATGCTTCCTTTTCTTACGCGGCTAGCAGAGCACTGGGTGATGAGTTGGTTCAGAGTTTACAGAGTATTGACCAGGTGCAGAGAGCTCTTGAGATCATTAATAATCCAGGGAGACTATCGAGTTGTGAACAGCTTCAACTCGCGGTTAACCGCCTTCATCCTATTTTTGATGCGACGGACCTAGAAGGTAATACGCCTCTGATTCTTGCAGTTCAAAAGGGTCAGATAGAAGTCGTTAAAGCTTTACTTAATGGCAAAAAAATAAATCTAAATAAGATAAATAAAGAGGGTCAAACAGCATTGGGAATCGCTGTTAAGGAAAACCATCCGAAAATCGTTGAATTGCTTCTGAACGCAGGAGCTGATGAATCTGAACTGACCCTAAACCTCAAAAAGGGGGGAAAGCGTCCAATAGATCTAGAGGTCATAGATGATCTGACTTATTCCCTTTTGGATTACGCATACGACAATAATAGCCCCGATATTATGGAAATGCTGATTCGCAAGGGATGTCGGGTTCATCATTATCGCCGTGCTTTTTTCGCCCTGGAAGCAGTGAAGTATGGCCACAAGAAAGTTCTCCAAGCGCTTTTTGATCAAGGTTATGGTCCAGACATTCACGATGAAGAGGGAATCACTCCGCTTATGGAAGCAGTAAAGACAAAAAATACGGAAATTATTCAGTTTTTGCTTGACCCTCAATCCTATCTCAAACTAGTGGCCAATCAAAAAAGAAAGAAAGAGTCTGCTCTAGCGCCTTTTGAGTTAAAAGAAGTCATCAAGAAGCTAGTCAATCTTCCAGATAAGGAAGGTATGACTCCGCTTCATTTGGCTATCAACAACAAAGATGTCGAAACTGTAGAGCTGCTTTTGAAAAGTGGAGCTAGCGCTGACCTAAATGATAGATATGGCAGAAGTTTACTCATGTATGCAGCGAGTGAGGGAAATGAAAAAATTTTTGATTTGTTTTTAAAATATCATCTTCATCTTGATTTAGATCATAAAGATAAAAATGGAGGGACTCTTCTTCATTACGCTGCTCGAGGTGGAAATTTAAAAACCTTTCAAACTTTGAAAAAGTGGATGGGTGAGAAAATGATGGTAAACGTCCAAGATAAAAATGGACGGACTCCCTTGCTGCTGGCAGCCTCTTGGGGGCATGATCAAATGGTCACGGCACTCATTCAACAAGGTGCAAATCTCAATCATCAGGATCATCAAGGAATCACAGCACTGATGGAGGCCGCTAAAAATGAAAATACGAATACCCTTCGTATTCTTTTGTCTCATGACGCTTTTCCAGATCTTCAATCAGAAGGAGGAAAAACAGCACTCATTCATGCCCTGTTGTCTAAAGAAAATGAAGCAGCTTCATTTCTGATCACAGCAGGGAGTGATCTTCGCCTCCCTACGAAAGAGAACCTCACTGCCTATTCCATCATCCAGGAGAAGAAGTCTCATCCTGGTTTTGAAGGGGTCTATGAAGCCTTAGTTCTAGCCACAAAGCCTGTTCCCGTGAGTGAAGCAAAGTTAAGCAAGTCTCCGATCTTAAAGGACTATGATTTTAAGAAAATAGCCTCTGGTGTACTCGTCAATAGGACCATTAAACCCTTCTCGCTCAAGAGCAGTGATGATATTCTTCGGGAGCAAAAAGAGTATTTGAATCTCCCAAAAATAAAAGAATTAAAATGCACTCAATTACTTCAATACTTTGATTCTCGGTTTTCTGGAGGAAGGTTGCCTTTAGTTCAAAGTGATCCAGCCTATTTGAATCCAAATCAGTTAGTTGATTTTAGCACTTATACAGAAACGGATCATGACATTCAATATAAGCCGATCTCGATTGGCCTTGCTCGTAACGGGATTTCAAAAATCGTAAAACTTTGTGAATCTGAAGTGCCTTCTCAAATTCCAGCTGTTTACGACATAAAAAAAATTATTGAATTCATGAAGGACAGGAAGTCTCCAGATGATATCAATAAATCTATTGTCATTCTCGCATCTGCTGGACAGCACTGCTCGACAGGAAATATAGATGGGGTGCAGCGACTCAAAGCTATTTTGATGTCAGGTCAAGGCGACAGGGGTGCTAAAACTCCTCAGCACTTGGAAGAGTATATTGCTTCAATTCTGGATCAAGAACGTGAAGAGGTTTTTCGGAATACTATTAATTTCGTGGATGACGAACAGACACCTCATACCAATCATGTTTTAAGAACTCAACTCGGTGACGAGCTTGGAATTGCAAAACCTACCACTAAAGATGCTTATCGAGGTTACTTTTATCACAGTAAACAGTATGTGGAGTATTCTGAACGAATGAATGGAATACACGCGGATTACCCGTCATTGAGTCTTCAAGATTTGATCCAGATAGTGAGGAATCGGTTTTATTACGGAAAAATAGGGGATCCAACAGTGAAGGCAGGTAAGACCTCAAGTAGAGAATTGGAAAAAGAGTTAAGGCGATCTCACGAGGGCTATACAGTTCCAAATTTAGCTGCGACAGTGATTCAAAACTTATTAGAAAACCCTAAGTTCAATAGCGAAATTATTCCTACCTTAGCAAAGAACTTGGATAAAAAACTGGGAATCAAAGACCAGCAGATTTTAAATTGGGCGAAGAAAAGCGAATATTTATATGAAACTATAATAGGTGAAAAACCGTCAGAATCCGATCCTCAGGAACTTAAAGAGAATTGGGGGATTGTTGAAGGTTCGGCTACGCAACTTCCACTTCAGACACTTAAAGAAGAGTATGTGAGGACTCACTTTACGAAGCACTACGATAACAAGACCCTAGGCGGAGTCACACTCCCTAATTCTGAAGGTTTAAAAAAACTATTAACTATTTTTGATTATTTCCAGCCAGTGCGAGCTGTCAGCGAATAGTGACAAGACACCCTGCTTTATTTATCCATGGAAAAGTAAGTTAGAGACTTGAGCTATTTTTTGAATTTTTTGTTAGAAAAAATACTATCGTTTAATTTTGCTTAACCAGTGGCAGATTCTAAACTTAATATTAACAGCGTAAAATTGCTCTTTACATCATGAATCAACAACCCTTAGCATTAGGTGGAAAAAATGAACTTTCAAACTGCACCCTTCGCTGCTCCGTTCATAATCAACTCTCCGCAATTCAAATTTTCAGTCAGAAGAAAATGGAAAAACATGTACCCAGTTTGAGGTAGCTGGAAAACCATTAAGCATGAATAACGGGTATCGCATTTGGAGTTTGGAGATGTCTCAAAATATCAAATGAACCTCCGTTCCTTCACTTCAATTAATTGGAATTCTTACTTCTCAATTAAACCTCGTGAACGCAAAAGAGCAATTGCAGCATCATTTGCATACACACTGGGTATGAAATTGATGAAGCCAGATAAGTGCTTCATGAGTGTATTGTCCCGTTCAACAAGGAGAGAAGGCTTTCCTTGTTTAGAGACTACCTTAATAGGGTCGCGCTCACGATATAAATTGTCTGTAGAGCGTTTTTTCACAATATGTCTAAACCCTCTCGTAAATAAGACATCTTTGTCAGGAATATCGGCAAACAGCCATTCTTTACCTGTCCCATATTTTTGGAGTACCGCTTCGAGTTCTCCTACAAATGATTTAATTTTTGTAATGAGCTTTTTCTTTTCATTTTCCTGTTCTTCCACAGCTAAAATTCTATGGGCAAAGAGAGGGTGGTGCACTGTTTTAGGCGGAATGCGATAGAGAAGCATGGAAGTTAATTCCCGAGTTTGAGGGTCTTTAATCAGGTTTTGAAATTTGACGTCCTGACATCGGGTCATGAAATAAATATCATTCCACCAGTAAAAACGTTCATCTCCGTTTTCAATCATGGTTAATAAATCATGAAACTGATGAAGGAAGTCATGTTCTAGAAATGCCTGTGCGACGTGAGAAGATATGATATCAAATTTTGCAGAGCCAGGGTTTTTAATAATTTGGCTATACCAACTGAACCGCGCTATCAGAAAATCCTCTACAGCATGGATTGCATTTTCTCGGACACCGAATGCTAATTGAGATTGACCGGCATCATAGGTCACTAAGTTAGCCAATATGTATTCTCGATCGAACTGGCCATATTTAATACCTGTATAATGAGCATCTCTCATTAAGTAATCCATTCGATCTGCATCGAGATCGGAATGCATGAGCTGGTTTGCGATGGGATGGGGAGATTCTCCTTTAATAATCTTGGAGATCATTTGTACATCAAATCCATAATGATCGAGGATTCGAGTCAAGCCTCCTGGGTAGTTTGTGTTCTTAATAATAAAAGAGCCTAAATGCTCATGAGTATTTGGAAGATTCTTTGATGCGCTGCCAGATCGTCGTTTATCATTTCCATGTCGCATATAAGCATATTCAATAGCGTGACTGAAGGGAAACGTGCCAATATCATGCAGTAGTGCAGCAATTCGTAAACTCTTATGAAACATCGCGGCTTCATTTTTAGCTCGTGGATCAAAGAGCTCACTATCTGGAACTGCTAATCCAAGTGCTCGAATCATTTGATCCATTGAATGCATCACGCCAATGACGTGTGCAAACCGATTATGTTCAGCTCCTGGAAATACGTAGTTGGCAAAGCCCAATTGTTTAATCCATCTGAGGCGTTGGAAGAAAGGAGAGTTTATGATTTCCTCTTCCCACTCGGTAATGGGAATAAACCCATAAAGGACGTCAAAAATCGTTCTGAGGTTTTTAAGAGGACGTTGCGTTGGTGCTAGCAAGGTAGCTACCTCCTTGGTTTACTATATAGTCTAAACGGTTCAAAAGTGAGCCTGTATTCTCAAGTAAATCCAAGCTAACCGAACATCAGTATATCTTACGTTACTCATATCATTGAGCTTTGACTTTAATTTTTTCATTGGCTTTGAATTTGCTTTATGGCTGACAGCGTTAATTATTCAAAATAATGCAAAGAGAGGCTTGGGAAAAAAGATTTATGGAAAAGAGATTTACAAAGGAAAAATTTTGGGCGGTTTGGATATTCAATGGCGGGTACGATATATCCGTAGGAATTGTGATTTTCTGGATGGTTCAGAATTATGGATGTGGCCCCGCTCGTCCCTTCTTGGACGCCCCTTCGCCTGAGATCACGGTTTCGCAGCACAGCGAGAAGGGCAGTTCAACCGATGATTCCGAAGAAAATTCAGAGAAAAGCCAACTACCGACAAAGTTAGCTGAGGCTTTAGGCTTGCGTGTGATTTCCGAAATGAGTGATAAAAGTGATCCTCGTCGTCCTGATCCTCACGCAAAACTAGAAGAAGAGGTGGCGCAGGAGTTTTGTACCCAAGTGGGGAATGAGATCATTTTTCATAAGAAATTTTTTCTTCCTGATTCAGAATTACCTGGTTCTCAGCGAAATTTAGAGCAGTTCTTTGTATGGTCAGAGAACTTTCTGGGAGCGCCGATTGTTTCTGCTACATTTTACCACCGTATTTTAAATACTCAAAATCAGCTTGTGCAGAGTCAAGGCCCCTTACTGGTGGGGCATGATCGAGAGGCTCATAGATGGTTTATTCAAATCTCTGAGCTTTTTAGAAATTTAAAAGGCTATGAAGAAATGAATATAGATGGACAACACACACAAGAGGTGGTTTTAGAATTAGTTTTAGAAAAGGGCCCAAATGTTGTGGTTCAGATTAAGTTTCAAGTTTCCGGAGCCTTGCCTAAAATTAAATCTAAAATTTCAGAGCCAGAAAAGCTTCCTGATTCAAAGAGCTTCGTTAAGGCGGCTTCAAATGAAGGTTGGATTGTATTAGAAGAAAAAATATCGAATCCGACGACTCGACCCTTCACTCTTTGGTTGAGAGCCAAGACCCCCTCTCTTCCTCTTCGTTTAGTCACAGGGATCATGACACCCACTTATTTGGAGAGAAGTAATCATCCTCCTGAGAGGGGAGAACCAAAATATTATCATTCTACGGGAGGGTTTCAAATCAGCACCCTTGAAGTAGAGCATGAAGATAAACAGGGCGAAAGCCATCCATTGATTTTAGATCAATGGATAGGGATTCCTTTCCACCCTAAAGAAACTCTCACTTTAAAGTGGCGGGCAAAGCGTGGAATCGATGTACCTCATTGTAGTTTACCGCCTTCTCAGTGGGTGAATCTTTACTGGTTAGAGATTCCTCCTCAGACTTTCCGGCAGGAGACTTGGATTGAAAAGGTAGAGCATGTTGTGGTTCCAAAGATAATAGGCCATTATGGGGGGGTAACACCCCGAGCTGAATATCGAGACGAAGTCCGTTCCCGCTCTGTTGCTAATCCATTAAGCCCACCTCTTTTAAAGTCAATAGCAGTAAACATCGATTGGACTATTATGGGTGCGGAACTTCTAGGGAATTGGTCGCGTGAGATCCGATTGGCCCATTTATTTACGCCAAAAGAGGACGCAATCCGCGACACGTCAAATGATACTCATGAAAGCTCTGAAGTGAGTCAATATCTGATTGCTTCGGAAGAGATAAAAACAGATATATCCCCCGCGAATGTTGCAGTTAAGACTTGGGATTTCTTGTGCCAAGGAGTATTTAGATAAATTATGGAAACTGATTTTAGCCTAAGACCGGCGACAGTGGATGATTTACTCAAAATTGTAGAAATCGAAAAAAGGTCGAATATTTCACCTTGGGCTGAAGAAAATTTTAAGGCGGAGTTGTTTAAGCCTTACAGTCATTTTCTTATATTTACGGATGATGAAACCGATTCGATTGTTGCTGGTTTTATTATTTTCTGGTCCATGTTTGAAGAATGTCAGATTTTAAATCTAGCTATTGATGAGTCGTATCGAAGATTAGGGTTGGCAAAGCAATTGATTAGAAAAGCCTCTTCTTTAGCTATGCAACACGGGATTAAGAAAGTTGTTTTAGAAGTGAGAAAATCGAATTCGCCGGCAATTCATCTTTACCAAGGACTCGGATTTGTAATCACCCACATTCGTAAGAGATTTTATGGAAATGGAGAAGATGCTTATCAAATGTCCCTCATTCTTGAAAATGAGCCTTTGCAGTTTTAAAATCTAAACTAGATGAGTTGTATCGTTAGATTCTCTGTAGTTTTAGACGCATAGCGAAAGAGGCTTTACACCTCGCTCAGAGTCGGGCATTATACTCTGAGTCATTATGAAGTACATTAACTTGACTTTGGGATGGGCAGTCGCTGTGGGAGCGATTTTCCTCTCGGTATCTGCAAGCGTAACAGAAGCCGACCCTACTGATGATTTTAGTTTTACTCTTGCCCATTCACCGAGAACTCAGGTGTATCGCCTGATTTCGGAAGAAGGGGTAAGCGAAATTTTGGCGGATCGCTTAGATTCCCTTCCTCAGTCTCAAATTCCTTTATTATCACGGCATATTATTTCACTTTGTAAACGTTATCGATTTGATCCGATTTTTATTCTCTCTTTGATTGAAGTTGAAAGTGGCTTTCATGTAAAAGCGGTTTCATCCGTGGGAGCTATAGGTCTCATGCAAGTGATGCTCGGTACCGCTCATTACGTCATGCATGATCTAGGCGCTCAATATTCGGTTTGCGAAGAGCTTATTTGCAAAGGGATTCACAAAAGATATCAAGGTTATCCATTGAGTTCTCAAATGTTGATGGATCCATTTCTCAATACTTCTATTGGGATTTCCTATCTGGCTTGGATTAGGGATGGATATAAGGGATTATCTCCCTGTTATGTGCTTGCAGCTTATAATATGGGTCCCACGAAAATGAATGCTCTTCTCTCTCGAAAGTTGATCCCTGGAAAGGAAATGAAGAAGTATTTCCAATCCATTCGTAATACCATGCTCGGTATTCGGTTTTACCGGCATAAAAAGGTACGGATTTCTAATGAGGCGTAAGAAATCAGTTTTACTCTTATCCGGTGGCTTGGATTCAGCGGCTAATCTTGCATTGTGTGCGGAGTTAGATCAGCCCATTCTAACAATTACAGCCCGTTATGGCCAAAGAGCCTCCCATAAGGAAGTGGAAGCGGCAAAGTCTTTTTCGCAATACTATAATGTACCTCACCAGATTGTGGATTTACCTTGGCTAGGTGAATTAGGAGGAAGCTCTCTGACCCAATCGGCCGTTGCTATACCTCAATTGGAACGGAATCAGTTGGATGATCAGCTCATTACCGAAGAGTCAGCACGTTCCGTTTGGGTGCCGAATCGAAATGGGATCCTCCTTCATGTAGCAGCCGCATATGCAGAGAGAATGAAGGCAGAACAAGTAGTGGTGGGTTTTAATATTGAAGAAGCTGCAACCTTTCCCGATAATTCCATTGAATACTTAAATCGAGTGACAGCAGCATTAGCTTTATCTACGGCAAACCAAGTGCGTGCTTTTTCTTATACTTCCTCATTGAATAAGAAAGAGATCGTGGAGAAACTGGCAGGAGTATCCAAGCGGTTTCCATTTGAAAGTGTTTGGAGTTGTTATTATGGAAATGCAGCTCCATGTGGCAAATGTGAATCTTGCCAGAGATTTTTACGGGCTACGAGTGGACTTGCGCCAAATAAGATCCCATGATGTAGTGTTTTCACGATTCTTTTCAGTTGAGAGGGTATTTTAATGACGATGTTTCAGGTGCCAGATTATATTCGCAGTTTAGTTCCCTATGTTCCGGGTAAGCCCATTGAGGAAACTCAAAGGGAATACAAGATTAAAAAAGTCATTAAACTTGCTTCCAATGAAAATCCTTTGGGACCGAGTGTGTTGGCTAAGAAAGCGATACAAAGTCATTTAAAAACATTACATCGATATCCCGATGGCGCTGGTTTTCGACTTAAAAATGCGCTTTCAAAAAGTCACAAAGTTTCGCCGGAATCGTTCATATTTGGGAATGGTTCCAATGAGGTGGTGGAGCTTATCATCCGAACCTATTGTGTTCCTGGGGACGCAATTGTCACATCTCAGGCTGCTTTCATTGCATACAAAATCAGTGCACAAATTCACGGTGTTAAAACTTTGGAAGCACGATTGGATTCACAATTAAAGTTTGATGTAAAAGAGATTGTTGAATTAGTGAAGAAAAACGAGAAAGCTCGAGTCGTTTTTATTGCAAATCCCAATAATCCGACAGGAACTTACCTAAAATCCGATGAACTTAAATCGTTACTTAAGGCTTTAGCTTCCATTCGAAATGGCTCGACTTTGGTGGTGCTGGACTATGCCTACTGGGAATACGTAACGGCATCTGATCTACCAGATCCCCTCGAGCTTCTTAAAGACTATCCTCAATGCATTATTTTGAGAACTTTTTCAAAAGTCTATGGTTTAGCAGGATTACGTATCGGTTATGGCATTTCTAAGTCTGAGGTCATTTCTCAAATGGAAAAGGTCAGGCAGCCGTTTAATATTAATTCTTTAGCGCTGGTTGCCGCTGAAGCTGCTTTATCTGATACCACCTTTGTAAAAAAAGCAAGACAAGTCAATCAACGGGGGATTCAGTTTTGGGAAAAACAGCTCATGAAGATGAGTGTGCCCTTTTGGAAAAGTCAGGGTAATTTTATATTAGCGGATGTACAAGCGGGTTTTGGACAATCAGGGATCGAGATTTATCAAGCGTGCCTGAAAAAAGGGGTCATTTTTCGTCCTATAGCAAATTACGGACTACCCCAAGCTTTGCGCATTAGTATTGGCACACCAGATGAAAATGAGCGAGCTGCGGAAATTTTAAGTCTTCATTCAAAGACTTTTTCTCCCAGAAAGAAAAGATGACAGAGGAGTTTATTATGGGAATTCCCAAGCAAGGTCCTGTCATTGCGATTGACGGGCCGGCAGGTACAGGGAAAAGTTCCGCCACCCATCGCCTTGCGGAAGTATTAAATTTTATTCATGTAGATACCGGAGCGCTTTACCGAGCGATTGCATTTCTTACTTTAGAAAAGCTTGCGCATTTAACTTCTCAAAATAAGGCTTCACCCAATAAGAATTCTCCAAATAAAAATTTTCAAGAAGAGGCAAGGAGCGCTGCAGAGCTTGCCCATTCAGTGCATTTGGAGTTTCGAAGGTTTTCTGATAAAAATCCAGCGAATCGAATTTTTGCGGATGGTCGAGATTTGACTGATTTTATTCGTACACCTGAGGTGTCCATGGTTTCATCTCGAATTTCTGCAATACCTACAGTTCGTGCTGCGCTTTTAGGAATACAGCGGCGATTGGGATGTGCAGGACGAGCCATTCTTGAGGGTCGAGATATCGGCACAGTGATATTTCCAGATGCTGATGTAAAATTTTTTCTATTTGCGAGTGTTGATGAACGAGCCAAACGACGGTTGATTGAAATGGAAGCTTCTGGAGCTGATGCCCCATCCTTTGAGGAAATCAAGGCTCAAATTGCTCAGAGGGATCATGGGGATTCTACTCGAGCTGTTGCTCCTCTTAAAAAAGCACTCGATGCTATTGAAATAGACACAAGTGAAATGACTTTAGATGAAGTTGTAAAATCTATGGAGTTTAATGCAAGAAGTCGGTTAAAATTAAAATAGGGGTTGCATGGCGGAGTTGCAAAGGGAAAATTTAGAGACTTCTTCAGCTAATTTGACGAGTTTAGCACGGGAGCCGTTGCGAATATTAGTAGTCAGGCCCGACCGCTTAGGAGACGTTGTTTTATCGACCCCGGTATTGGACTCAATTAAGCGTCACTATTCCATGTCTCAGCTGACTGTTCTTGTAAAAAAAAATGTTGAACCTCTGTTAAAAGGACTTTCCTCCGTGGATCAACTCATGATTTTTGATCCAGAAGGAAAGCATGCAGGAATTAAGGGATTTTTTAGACTATATAAAGAAATTCGGCAGTTTCGGTTTTTGATTGCAGTAGTGCTCCAAAGTCATTGGAAAATTGCGATGATCCTTTTCCTTGCAAGAATTCGATATAGAATTGGACCTTTAAGTAAATTTCATTCTTACCTTTTTTATAATACCGGAGTGCGACAGCATCGGTCTCAAGTAGAAATGCATGAAGCCGATTATAACCTTCAGCTTCTCAGAAAAATGGGGATTCGAGTAGGAGCTAGAAATGTTCCGACTCACATCGATGTTCCCGAGGCTTCTAAAAAAGCAGCTCAAGATTGGTTAAAAAATCTGGGTTGGGATTCTAAAAAGCCGTTGGTAGTGGTCCATCCTGGAATGGGTGGCTCGGCATTAAATTGGCCAGAGTCTCATTATCAAGAACTCATTCGAAAATTGATTGAAGATGGACGCCAAGTATTGATTACTGCGGGTCCTTCAGAAGGACCTTTAGTCGATCGAATTGAAGAAGCGTTAGGGGCATTAAAAGGAAAAGTTTTTTCCTATCGAAACATTGCAAAGCCGAATGGTGACGCGATTGATTTTTTGGCGGGACTGTACAGTTTTTCCGATCTGGTAGTGGCTCCAAGTACTGGTCCTCTTCATGTCGCCGTTGCATTAGGTAAAAGAGTATTGACCTTTTATCCTCCTATTCGAGTTCAAAGTGCTTTGAGATGGGGACCGTACTTATCTGATGAATCTAAGGCAAGCGTTCTGGTTCCGGATGTGTACTGTGGGCAGGATTTTAATTGTATCGGAAGCCTGTGCAATTATTATCCCTGTATGAAAGGCCTTACAGTTAAACAAGCTTTAAAAGAAGTTGATAAGCATCTAGCATTTTTCTCAACCGAACAAAAATAGGTGATCGTGATGGCAAAGAAAGTAAAAAGCGCTCCAATACAAGGTCATGAGATTCAGCAATCTATGTGGAACAAGGATGTCTTGAGGGGTATTCTTGCCCGGCATAAAAATAAAAAAATTTTTGTAGTGGGAGACATTGGAATCGATCGATACACGATTGGAACCGTTGAGCGTATTTCCCCAGAAGCCCCTGTTCCTATTGTTTTAGTTGTGGAAGAAAAATTGAAGTTAGGTCTTGCAGCAAATGTGGCGGATAATATTCAAGCCTTAGGTGCAATTCCAATTCTCTTAGGAGTGGTCGGAAAAGATCGAGGAGCGGAAGATCTTCGATCCCTTTTAAAATCCAATCATATTCAAAGCACTCATCTCGTGGTGGATGGGTCACGTAGGACCGTCCTGAAAGAGCGGGTAGTGAGTGAGCGACAGCAGTTAGTTCGAGTCGATTATGAAAGTCTCCATAAGATAGATCAGAAGATCGAAAACCGAGTGCTCGCCCTATTTAAAAAACAAATCGCAAAAGTGGATGGAGTGGTGATCGAAGATTATGCAAAAGGGCTGATCTCGGAGAACATGCTCAAGTCCATTTTAGGAATGGCAAAACGAGCGGGTAAGAAGGTTGCAATTGATCCTAATATAAAAACTCCGGTAGAGTACTATCAAGGTGCTACAGTTCTTACGCCTAATACAAAGGAAGCAGAGCATCTTTCCGGCATCATGATACGAGACCATGCATCTTTGTTAAAATCTGGATTCAAATTACTGAAGGCCACTCATTCGGAACATATCGTGATTACTCGTGGAAAAGATGGAATGGCCATCTTTAGTAAGGGAAATTCCGAAGTGCGGATCATCCCCACATATGCTCGAGAAGTTTATGATGTTTCTGGGGCAGGTGATACTGTGATTTCAGTACTGATGCTTTCACTTGTCGCGGGAGCTTCAATCGAGGAAGCCTCTGTTTTGGGTAATTTAGCAGCAGGGATTGAAGTGGGAAAGAGAGGTACAGCCACGGTATCTCCTGAGGAAATTCAAAGTTCATTGGATTTTTTTGAGGTGCTGTCGGGCGAGTGAAATCCAAGCAAAAATCACGCTAAAGCTCATGGCAGCCGAATTATTATTCGAATTATTATTAAAAATATTTTACTTGATAATAGCTGAACGCTTTGCTAAGTTTTTGAGCCTCATTTAATTCTTTGAAAGAGGTAGTCGTGTTTAAAGTGTTTAGCAGAAGTGCTGCTCTTGTTTTAATTGTGAGTCAGCTTTATTTGTCTGCTTGTGGTCGTAAGCAATCAACAACTTTCAAACAGGCCCCCTTCCATGCAGATCGAGTTTCGATGGTTTTTAATATAGCCGGAGCCCATACGGGGTTTGGTGATATTACGGGACCGTTGTGGATCATGCTCGATTTGAAGAAGCATTACCCCGCATCATCCATTGCGGTCATTATTGATGATTATTCGTATAACGTTCTGAAAGAGATGTATCAGTTTCATGAATTGGGTGAGTTGAATTCTGCATTAGATGTTTCTTTTATCAGTCCAGAGCAATCTGAGCGTATCCGTTCCACTGATTATATATTTGAACTCTTCTCAGAAGGACGAAGTCCTAAAGTTCAAAAAAATCACTCCTATTCGTCTCAGGATACGATTCTTGTAGTCAGCGATAATATGCACAGTAATTCGCTCGACTACGCTGAAACGGCGGCTGGAATTCGAATTTTTTTCAATCCACCTGGAATAGGGCCTGAGCGCTCTGGTCTAGTTAGAAATCCTGACAACGATTTATTCAAGAATAAAACTGCCGCACAGATGAGAGAAGAAAGTGTTCACTCTTTTAAAGAAGGATTTGTTCGCAGATACTTGAATCATGAAATTTTTAAAGAATCTAAATTGGGTTTTTTATATGGAGCTCACAATACAGGTTCCCAAGATTTTTTGAGAGGTCAGACCGAAAGGTTTTTGATTGCTTTGAAACGAACCCATTCTCCGGGGCAACCCTTGGTAGTTCTCACACCCAATAAAGCGGATGTATTACGGAGTTTATTAAATAATAGAATCAAGGTGTGGGATGCTGAAGAGATTGAAAAATTGGAATCACTCCAGGATGATATCTATCTTGTTTCTTTGAGTGCAGTTTCGAACCTTCAGTTCGTAAGCTTGCTGGCGGCATCTGATGTTCCAGTCCTGGTTGAGGGAAACAGCGCAGTCAGCACGGCTCTCCGGCTCAATAAGTCTTTTGTCATGTATCGCAGTCCTCATAATATGCCTCAGATTCGAGATGTCATTGCATTAGAGAAAACCTATTTGGACTCAACCAGTTTTGCTGACATATATGGATATGAGGGAAATCGTGCGCCAGAGTTCGAACCTTTTCTTGAAGGGTTCTCTTTTGCTCTTGAGAGAGATATTTTTTATCAAGCACTGAACGTGAGGACACCGGAGTTTTCTAAAAAGCTTGCTTATATTCTCAATCTCTTTCCTCGTATTAAGGAAATGGATCAAACGGTTTCTCTTGAAAAGAGAGAAAAATTATATTGGATGCTCAGTGAGGAGCTGCGAGCGAAAAAGGATCAAGCATTGGATCTCTCTCTACTTCTGAATGCGAAGCAAAGGGGGCAAATATCGAGTGCGATCTTGGACAAGAAAAGGAGTGAGTTCAAGAAAGGTCCTCTTTCGAGTAGTCAGCTCGAGAAGCGGTTCATGACCAAAGATCGACTCCGTTAAAGATATTTTTTACCATTTAAATGTGGCAGCCGATCCTGATTTTAACTGATATTTAAAATAAGTCTTACCTTCCATGATTTGAAACGTCTTGTCTTCTTGTGTGGGGTTGTAAGCGATCAGAATTTTTGTGCCATCTGGATTCAGGAATGCTACGTTTTCAATTGATCCAGTGAGATTGTTTGAATCAATTCTATAGGCACCCGGTTGAACAAATTTGCTGGCTTGTCCAATTGCATAATAATCTCGCAGGTAGGTAATTTCTCCGGTGTTTCTATTAATTTCAACTAATCCCAAACAGTGAGTGCAAGGAGCCTCAGATACTCGTGGACCGTTGTGGTCATCTAGAGCAATATTCCATCGAACCACTGTTTTTGCCCAGTTTCGCACACTTTCTATGAGAAGCTTTTGAACCACCCAAGAAATTCTCGATTCACGCTCCGGGGTTTTTTCTGTTTCCCAGTCACTACATTCGGTCAAGTAAATATCTAACTGCGGGTAGTTGCGATGGAGTTTATCCATCGCTTGAGGCTCTCCTCCATAGCAATGATAAGAGACACCTCCAATTTTACTGAGAATGGCACCATTATTAAACTTAAGGAGTTCATTTACATACGCATCCAAGTCCCAATTATGATCAAAAATAAGGATTTTCGATTGAAGATTCGCGTCATTCATAGCTTGAGAAAGATGATTGTAAATGAATTCGAACTGTTCTTTCCACTCCATTTTCATGCTCGCATAGGGAGTTTCAGAGAGGGGTTCGTTTTGGGTAGTGATTGCGTAAATTGGAATTCCAGATGCTTGGTATTCTTGAATAAAGTTGACAAGGTAGCGAGCATAGATGGGATAAACTGAGGGGTCCTTGAATTTCCCAGAAGAAATGGAATGATTCTGCTTCATCCACGCAGGCGGGCTCCAGGGGGAGGCCATGATCTTTAGATCTGGATTGATTCGTAGCGCCTCTTTGAGAAGGGGGATGATATCCGTCAAGTCATGCTGAATAGAAAAATTATCGGAGGTAGAATGCTCTGTGCTGAAGTCAGTTTCTCCGATGGGTTGTCGAAGAAAGCTGATGCCGATACCTTCATCTCGATCAAAGAGTTTTTTCATGAGTTCATTCCGTTTTTCCTCAGAGAGGACATGCCGAATGAGCCAAGCTGAAGAGTCGGTAAAGGACGCACCGAATCCATCCATTTGCTGGTATTTTATGTTGGTATCAATATGGATCGTCGCTGTAATCTGATCAGGGGCTGGTTGTGGGAGCGTCTGATCACGTTTTAAAAAAATCTTTTGGCTCGGCGTAGAAAGGTAGACTTCTACATCTTGACCACAGGCAGTAATTGAAAAAAATATGAAACCGACTATCCATAAACGATGATGAGACCGAGTCATGAGAATCCCCCAGTTTCCAACTATGCATCAAATGTGACGTGCTTGTCAGCAGCCTAAAGGAACAACTTACATCGAGCGTTAGAAGGATATTTTTGTGGTTTTGACAACTTCTCATTGACTAATGATATGTATAATATGTACGATTTATACATATTCGAAACATTAAGTGAGTTTCCAACAGGATCGCAAACTGCGAAATAGTATAGGTGTATTGAATGAGGCGACAAAGAGAACTTGCTACGAGAGTAGTAAAAAGGACCCGAACTACGATGAATCTAGATCGGGATAAAGTAAGACGGGTTCGTCGAGCGTTAGGAACTAAGACCGACACAGAGGCCATTGATCGTGCATTAGATGTAGTTTTGGCTAATACTGAAATCGAGTCTGCGATTGATGCAAGCTTTGGTCAGCTCCCAGGTTTTAAAGTTTTGTGAAACCGCTGATAGTCGATACATCGGTTTGGATTGATTGGTTACGTGGAAATCGCGGAGAGCTTCGTGAAGAGGCGAGAAGTCGTGTCATGTTCATGGCATCTATAGTCTCGATGGAATTACTTTCTGGAGCGAGAAGTAGGAAAAGTTATCAAGTTATCTCTGAAATCATTGAAGCATTTAAACGACATCAAAGAATTCTTCTTCCCCTTCAAGAAGAATATGAAAAAGCGGGTTTAGTACTTGCGGATTTAGGTTGGCCTGCGAGTAAGAAGTCTAATGACGTCCTTATTGGAGTCTGTGCACGAAGGATCGGTGCGGAAGTGTGGACCTGTGACTATTCTGATTTTGCGCCAGTGGCGAAGTCATTGAATTTGACAGTTCGAGCAATCTAAATTGCTACTTTTAGCATGGTAAATTTCTTGATTCATTTTAGAATCAAGATAGTGCCGCAATTCAAGATTCTCTTGAATTGCCACTATCTCATCAAAATTATTCATGATACTTTATTTTTAGAAGATAAAAGATGTCTGGAGATATCCACGTTTCGGCAGTGCATTGAACTCATTTAAAGAGTAGAAGTTTTTAATTTCTCGTCAGTTTTTGACTAACAATAGTATCCGTGTGAAAATAAACTATAACCAATTTGCTCCAATGAGAACCATGAAAGGCTATTGTGAGAGAATTCATTAAAGTTCAGATTCATATTATTCTTCTCCTTAGTTTATTTTGGGCAAGTGCGTTCGCAGAGCCCACGAAAGAAAAAAATTTCCATTCAGTTGAGTCGAGTAGTTCAGATTCTACAAGTAATAATTGTATAGATTGTGAGTCTCAAAGCGAGGCTCTAAGTGCAGCTAGAAAAGAGGTGAGCATAGAGCTTGATCAAGTTAGAAAAACTAAAGAGTTAGAATTACCTGTAGATAGGATGAATCCAGTAATCCATGGAGGAATAAACAGCCGTATTTTTAGATTAGTAGAAAGTCTCCTTGCTGAGAATTTGAGCCAATTTTATGTTATCCATAATAACAATAGGCATACGTTCATAAATAATCCAGCGAGTATGTCCGAGACCACTAGACCCAACTGCAACGTAATACGCATTAGATTAGTGGCGGATCATCCACACTACCCTCACTTTTCTGCTAACCTTAAATGCAGCACTCAAGATGGAAAAAACCAATTTGAGGACGTTTTGGAATTCCGATCGAATAGTTATGCCGCTTTTCTGGACTATGGTTACAAAATTTCCGCTCGAACCAAGAAACAACAGTTTTTCATGACATATATTAATTCAAGGGGGCAGGTTGCCGCTCATGATCAAACATCTACCGTAGTGGCAGATCTCCCTACCTCTGTCATCCTTTCACGAACAATGGCAGACCAGGAATATGAACATTGGAAAACTGGTGATATTCAGAATATTGAGCAACACTTTGCATATACGACATACGGGGATGGTAGGCTCAGGACATTCTTTGCTCTAAATCAATATGAATATCATAAAAGTGATTCTAAAATGAGCTTAGCTACAAAGATACCAAAAGCAGTTTTATCCAATCTTTACAAAAGTGGACACTTAGTTATTAATTTGTATCAAGACTCAATAAATGCTGTAGAGGACGGTATGCCACCAGAGGCACGGACCTCCTTTGGTCTTGAAGTAGAAGTGATTGTTCTAGACGAAGAAGGTCGTAAGGAACTACTTCCATATATGCAAAATCCGGTCAGCACAGTTAAACACTAGGGAAAGGCTACTCAAGGTCGGACTGCTACACATATTTCATCTCTGGTTCTTCTTCGTGATTAAAATTAACTAGAGATGCAATAAAACTACTTAATAAAAATGTGCATTTTATTAATACCTAAGCATAACAACGATATGCTGGTTCATTAAAAATACGGAATTTATCAATTATTTTTTTGATTTTCTTTGTCTTGTCTTAGTGGTTTTCCGATCACAACGGGTGGGATATGGATCGATAGACCCGGGCATTACTTTATAGAGCCTTCAGACTTAGGAATTCCAGTCATTGTAGTTACAGCCTACGTTTTTATTCTCTGGATTATCCTGGCTGAAAAATTTGAGCTAGATGAAAAAAATATTATTTTCTATTATAGTTTGAAAATTTGGCACCTATGGAAGAAAGAGGTCGATAATAGACGCTATAGAGCCCTTCTGGCGGGTAGTCCTATCGCTAGGGCTCTCGTTAAACGCTTGGGTATTGAATATTTACTATGGATATGAAATATAAAATAAATTAAATAAGTAGATATTATTCAGTATTTTTCCAGTTGCTCAATACTTGGTCAATTAATAAATAGAAAAACTTAATAGTTTGGCAGTAGTATTGAAGGCGTACTTCTTGCTTTAGCTTCAATTAGGCTGTAGTTGTTCGGCCTAGTTTAGAAAAAGAAATTTTTTAGATCGGGTTTAAATTAATTATGAATAGTTTTTTATTAAATAATATGAAATCAAAAGCTTTTACCTTATATGCTCTATTGTATCTATTTGCGCCTGTTTCTGCCGTCGCCACCTCTGAGTACTACTCTAAACGCCCTAATATTACTGATGCTGAAGTGGAAGCAAACCCTCATTCAGAGTTGCCTGAATCGTGGAAAACACTCAGGCGGAATCACTTGGAGGCTATATCTGAAATTATTGAAATGTATTCTGATCATGAGATTTATTTCTTAGCTCGTGATGGAGAATATCTGTATGATTATGCTAAAATTGCTCTCAAGAGTGACCCAGAAAGATCGAGTAAAATTCATCTATTGAATATATCTCGAGCGAATATGCTCGATCCTAACGTCACCTCGTATCTAGAGCAGGAAAAAGTTTCTGAAACCCTTCGCGATGGAAAAAAAATTCTGCTTGTTGATACTGGATTTAATGGAACAATTTCAAAGCAACTCGAAAGTATGTTCCACAGTGTTCCTTCTAGCCGGTTTCAAACTCACCTGATGGCTTCCGGAAGTTCGATATACCCGTCAACTCGCGTGTTCCTTTCTGGATTGAAGCCTGTTGCTGCGTATTCTAGAGATCCTGGGGCATATATTGGGGCTATGAAGTCTTATGAATACCAGCCTCACTATACACATCGATCAACCAGGTTTGAAAAGGTTGCGGACAAATGGGAACCTACCGGCGATCTAGGGTTAGATCCAGACGGAGTAGTTTCTCAAGAAACTACTCGCAAGTACATGGAGGATCTTAAGTTTTTTGCAGAAATGGACGTCGAAAAGGATCACTTTCGTATACGAAGAGAATTTTGGCGAACGGCCCATAAATTGATTTTGGAACGAAAAAAAGAAGACCTTAAAGTACACTTGGCAAAACTACTGAGTTCAGGCGATCCACTAAGAGACGACATGGTGAGAGATCTTATGGAAATAGTCGTTCGAAATGATAAAGATCACACAGATTCCCTACCAAGTCTTGATGACTTGAACCTCAAAAAGATAGCTCCGTATTCGACCTTGGGTAACAAATCATTTCTGATCGCGGAATATCCAGAATGGCGGCATATTTTGGAATATCCTAATGAGGAAATTCCAAGACTAGTCAATGGAAGTTCATCACAAATACATACGTTCAGAAATATTATTGATGAACTTCACGACAGGCAAGTGGAGGATATCATAATGAAGTCACTGGTAGAAGCTCAGCTTTCGCATTTAGTCGAAGCAAGGCGGACGGTAAATGCAATCATTGAAGGAAAGCCTGAGTGGCACTTCCGCTTAGTGCAGAATATTCTTGCTGATTTGGATCATCCTTACGAAAAGGACTTATTTTGGAAAAAACAAATTGGGGCTCTTATCAAAAAGGGAGATCCAGCTGTTTTGGATTTCATGGCAGAAAAGGTATTTCAAAGACCTAAATATTGCGAATGGATAGATGAAATCAAAGCCCTTATTCAAAAAGGAAGTCCAGATACTCTAAATAAATTTTCCGCCAATTTATATAACGTTAAAGATCCGTTTTGGGACGAAGTAGTCAAAGCCATGATTAAAAAAGACGGAATGCCAGAGACTTTTTATGAGTATCTTGGACGATGGGGCTTTTACAAATCTCATTCTGGGAAGTGGCCGAATGCTGTCAGAGCTCTCATTAAAAAAGGGAATTCTAGGACTTTGAAAGCTCTAATTCAATATGGCTTTTCTCGTCCCCATGCTCAAGAATGGGGACCAGAAATACAAAGTGCTCTTACTCAATAGACTCAGGTCTTTAGAAAATTCGAACGGTTTTCACTGAGAATCGTCGATGTCTCTTGTAGTAATAGTGAGGCTGGTTTGTTTAAACTAGACGGACTGTTCTGAGAGAGCGTTCAATAAACTGAAGTGGATCATTTGTTTTCCTTGGGTGCTGTTGACCCTGGGATTCTGGATGGCTCTCGCTGGGATCAGCTTATGGCACAGGCTCATTTAAATACAGCAATTCTCCCTTGTGCTCTCCCTCTTTCGTCAATAGATGGAAAGGTTTTCCTATTTGAGAAAATATTCAAGACTGGATTGCATTATAAAGGCATTTGTTGTTGGTATTTAGCCATGAATGGGGAATTCTAAAAATTACCAAAAAATTAATAGAATTAAGACTATTTAGGGCTTAAATTTCAACGTCACTTTACAAACTGTGTTTCTAATATTTACTGTAAAAATATGGCTTAATACAACACTTGTTGTAATATTAAGTTATGAAAAAACGGGATCTAGAAAAGATGTTGACCGAACATGGGTGGTGGTTTTTGAGGGCCGGGGCAAATCATGTCATTTGGACGAATGGCACGATGGTTGAGCCCATTCGTCGACATCGGGAATTACCAGAAAGAACGGCTCAAGGGACACTGCGAAAAGCCCAAAAAAATCCAGGTCTAAGGAAGCCATAGGATGAATAATTGTATTGTTACAACAATTGATGTAATATTGAAATAGGAGTAATTTTATGAAATTTGAAGGTGTTTTGACAAGAGATGGTAAGTTCTGGGTTGTGGAGATTCCAGGTCTTGATCTGATGACTCAAGGACGCTCGAAAACTGAAGCTCTTCGAATGGCAAAATCAGTGGTAGAGGATATCGTAGGGAAACCTAAGTTCAAAGTTCAAGTTGAGTCTGTTTTGGAGAATAAGTTTCTTATCGGCTCCGATGATACAACAGAATTGGTAGCTTTAATGCTCCAGCGCCAGAGAGCGAAACAAGGACTTACTCTTATAGAAGTGGCGGATCGATTAGGCTCAAAATCACCTAACGCATTAGGTGCTTATGAGCAAGGAAAACGTGAACCATCGATTGGACAGCTCGAAAACTTCTTAAGGCAATTAATCCAAAAGGAGCACTCGCAATTCGTTTCGCCTAACTATCACGGATCTTGGCAACAATCAGTTTCACTCTCGAATGATAGCGCGTTAAGGCTAATCAGTTTTCCAAAAACGAGTGATGCCTCATTTGGATTAATTATTCTGTAAAAACTCTGGATTCATTTTAGAATCAAGAAATGATTCAAAATTTAGGCAGGAGAGTAGGAAAATTTCTATTTTACTTCTTTATGATCTTTGTGACGCACATAGCTGTTGCCGAAATCAGTTATCGAGACATGAAGGGGGTTCATGCTGTATTGAGTCCTGAGTATGACTATTTATCTCCTGTTTATGGATTCACCTTGCTTGCCACAAAGACGCTTGAGAATCTGAGATTCTATGGGAATTATGGCTCTAAAATAGAGGGCTTGGGATGTCTTGAGAAGGCATCTCGGATTCATGAGCTTTTAGTGAAAAATAACGATTGCCCCCAGGATCACACGGCTGAGCTGATTCAGAGGCTCTTTCCATCTCAAGATGGTGTGAACTTCGTTGCCAATCAAATTGACTCAGATCTAGTATCCCACTTGACGCCTGAGCTTATAGGAAAAGTATTAGGGACGCTTTCTCAGGTTCATGATGAAGACTTGAAAGATCTAAAAAGACGAGAAGAGCTCACCGAAAATTTAAAGAAGACTTTATTTGAAGGGCTTCATTCCAAAAGAGTCAAAGAACTCTCCAAGCTCATTGTGGAATCTTTGAGAGAATCCAGGAGTTCTCCTTTGGCTTACTCCAGTCATCTACCTGAACAGGCGCTTCTTGCTTTTTTCTGGAAAAAGGGGGATCAGAGGCAAGACTTTCTACGCCTTTTTCAAGGAATGGCGCAGGTCAATCCGAAGATTCTCCGCAAGGGTGATGCCTTGCAGGAATTTGAGAGTCAAAAATCTTATTTAAAATCGGATGTTCATCTTGCAGAGCTTCAATCAGAGGCTCAAAAAAATCCAGGAAAGGTGGCTGAGGACTTCATCCAAAATCCAGAGAAGCTCGTCCTGGATATGCAGGAGGACTCCTTATCGGTGAAGCCTCTTCCTCCCATTTTCTCTTATGGACAGGCTCGGCATTCCAGCTTAGAAAAAGCCTCCTACCCGGATTGTGGAGAAACAAGCCTTAGGAATTTTTTAAATATCGCAATCTATGATCCCACGAAGGGAAAATTGAATATTGATTTTTTGAGAAATCAGGTTAAAAAAAATCCTCAATTGCACCTTCATCCAAACTTGATTGAGTTTTATCAGAAGCATAGTGATCCAGCTTTAGCGATGACTCAGGCACCTCGGGATGAGTGGAGTGAGAGAGTGACCTCTCGCCATGATGGAGTGGCTTATCTTAGGCCAGAAGAGGCTCCTCAGTGTGAGATTACCTCCCAGAGTTCAGGGGGATTCGGTTTCGATAATATGATGAAGGTATTGGGTCGGTTACTTTTTAACCGAGATTTCTCGCTATCTAATACTGCAAGTCGAGCTCAGAAGCTCGATGAACTCTGTCATGCGCTGTCTCGTGAAGGATTTAATCTCAATTGGATACTGGAAGGGATGACTCAAGCGGAAAGTCACAAAAAGATCAATGAGGTAAAAGATCATGGAATTTCTCTAGTCTTTAGCATTAATGAGACGCCGAGCTTCACTTGGCAATTTTATCCAGGCCACTTTGTTATTCAAGAGATTCATCAATGGAAAGGAAGTTGGAAAGATCGTGTAGGAGAAGAAGTGGCTAAGAAGATGGCTCAAGGAGAAAAACCCATCTCCCCTTTGTTCTTGAGTTGGTTTTTGAGTTCATGGAATTGGGATCTGCTTATTTCCTATGCTCGTTTAAAAAATACAGTAGATCTTTCTTATGCCCTCCCTCTTGCATCAACAGATGGAAAGGTTTTTGCTTTTGAGAAAATATTAGAGACTGGATTGTATTCGCAGTATCTTCTGGCTCAGAGACTTCAGGCAAAGCTTCCCACTAAGGATTGGAATGCGCAAAAAAGGATTTCAATTGCACTCGCCAATCAGGATTACCCTTCACCTTTTACTCTTCCTGAAAAGACTTTTTCAGGGGCAGTCTATCAGCGAGTGGATGATCCAGGGATTGTGAAAAGACTAGGAAAGTCGTAACCCCTCAATAAGTTGAGGTAAAGATGTTGTCGTTTGCCAATTTTGGATTGAAAATTGCTGCGTTAAAAGCATGGAGCAAGAGTTCAAATATAAATCAGAAAAACCGCAGTCCATAAGTGGGTTGATTGGCATTATTGAACAGCAAGAATTCTTGATAAATCAACAGATCCACAAAATTCGAGAATTAGAATTAGCAGTTGGATACCTTCGAGATGAGATTGCAAGACTGAAAAATATACCTCCTCGTCCAAAGGTGCAAGCTAGCCAACTTGAAAAGAATAAAGCCAATAACTGTCTCAAAAAGCGTGCGGGCTCAGAAAAGAGATCAAAGACTGCCTTTTTGAAAATTCATGATCACAAGACTATTCAAGCTCCTCGGGTACCAGATGGGGCCAAGTTTAAAGGGTATAAAAATTTTACGGTACAGGATCTGGTAATCCAAGCACATAATACTCGCTACCATTTGGAAAGGTGGCAGACTGAGGATGGCTCCTACATTGAGGCTGAGTTA
Organism: Oligoflexia bacterium; assembly: GCA_963758495.1. Taxonomy (GTDB): domain Bacteria; phylum Bdellovibrionota; class UBA1018; order UBA1018; family UBA1018; genus CAVWVI01. Next base: position 244,788 of record CAVWVI010000003.1, on the reverse strand, counting down.
CCCAATTCAATTCATGGCCATTTTGGGAATCAGTTAAAAACCTATATTATCTATCAATATTACCAATGTCATGTCACTCAGCCTCGCCTGCTGGAAGAACTCAGAGAATTTGGCATTGATATTTCGGCTGGAGAGATTAATTTTATTCTTACGGAAGGACACGAGAATTTTCACGAAGAGAAAGCTGATATTCTTAAAACTGGCCTTCAAGTTTCTCCTTATATCCAAGTAGACGATACCGGAGCAAGGCATGCGGGGAAAAATGGATTCTGTACTGTAATAGGAAACTCCTGGTTTACATGGTTTCAAAGTACTGAATCAAAAAGTCGAATCAATTTTTTGCAATTATTGCAGATGCAACGATTTGAATATAAGCTTAATTCGACCGCAGAAAAATATATAAAAGAACATAAGTTGGACCCGAAAGCCCTTGCCGTAGTTTTAGATAATATGGGCCAGACAATCCTTGGAAAAGCCAATTGGGAAAAAACACTTGCCCAACTTGGAATTTCTGGCATCGAAAGCCAACGGATTATTACGGAAGCCGCTCTCGTAGGGGCATTGATAGAAAATGGATTTCGACAAGATCTCCTAATTTTGAGTGATGATGCATTTCAGTATAATGCATTTCCCAACCAGCAAGCTCTTTGTTGGATTCATGCTGAAAGAAACATTCATCGATTAGTTCCTGTATCAAATACTGAGGCTATTGAATTAGATTCTGTTCGTACTGAAATATGGGTGTACTACCATCTATTGAAGCGCTTCCAATAATCTCCTCATCCGAAATTTGCTAAAAGACTCAGTCAGAGATTTGATGAGATCTTCAATCAGGAAATGATTTACTCGGAAGTCGAATGTGAACTCAAGAAATTGAATTCAAAGAAGGAGCGCCTTCTAGTCGTCCTAAAATGTCCAGAAATTCCGCTTCATAATAACGGGGCGGAAACGGATATCCGCGAATATGTTACGCGTAGGAAAATAAGTGGTGGTACCAGAAATGACTTGGGCCGGACCTGTCGAGATACTTTTACAAGTCTAATAAAAACGTGCAAAAAACTGAGAGTTTCATTTTGGAATTACTTGAATAGCCGAATTTTGAATAACGATAGGATACCCAATCTTACCATATTAATACGACAACAAATTCCAAAACCGGGCTAAAATACAAGCCAGCTCATTCCCTCAACTTATTGAGGGGTTACGGAAAGTCTTGGAAAGACTCCCGAGGATTGATTTGGGGGAATATAGTTATAAAGGAAGATGGAACCATACGAAGAATGACTCGCTCGGACGCGGAAACCTACTGTAAATCGGTGGGTGCTCGTTTACCCACGAGAGAAGAATTTGAAATGCTGGGTAAGGAAATGGGATATGGCTCTTCTAGGGGCTATATTCCACAGTTTTTGCCTCGCCTTTATAGCAGGTTATTTTGGTCGTCATCAGTCTCCCCTCGTAATCCTGACTACGCCTATGTCTTCAATGGCAGTCTTGGCGGCTTCGTTAGCGGTGACCGGTATGATGGTGAGGGCGCTGTCCGGTGCGTGTTGCCGGCGCAGTAGTGTGGGCTCCTGACTATTCTGCTGTTGCTCTAGTAGCGAAATTATTGTGCTTGGTAGTTCGAAAATACATTTATCATTTTAAAATTATATACTTACAGCTTACGGCGGAATGTGTTGTGAATGAAATATATAAAAGTTATTATAGTTTATTGTTTTTTTATAACTCATGGTAACATAACTCTATATGGATCCTCGTACAAACCCCTATGCGCCTGGAGCAGGAACAATACCGCCAGAACTTGCTGGTCGTTCTGAGATTATTGAAAAAGCGGCTGTTTCATTAGATCGGTGCAGAAACGGGCTGGCATCTCGAGGTCTTTTGCTAGTCGGTCTCCGAGGCGTAGGGAAGACTGTGCTTCTTGCTCGGATTTCACAGGAAGCTGAGGCGAGAGGGTTTGTGGTGGCGTCTATTGAAACGCCAGAAAATCGATCATTACCTGCTCTATTGGTTCCGGCCTTAAGAACTGCGCTATTGAAGCTCAACCGGATCGCTGTTGCGGGTGATCTCGGTAAACAGGCTCTGCGTGCGCTCGGTGGTTTTGTCCGTGCAATGAAAGTCAAATATCAAGATATTGAATTCGGAATCGATCTCGGAAGTGAGCCTGGAGTAGCAGATTCAGGAGATTTAGAACATGATTTAGTCGATCTTTTTTTGGAAGTGGGGAGGGCTGCTCAGGAAAAGGGGACTGCTTTTGCTCTCTTTATTGATGAAATTCAGTATATCGAAGAACAGCAATTTGCTGCTCTTATTATGGCCTTTCATAAATGCACACAAAAACAACTTCCGGTTATGTTAATTGGGGCTGGTCTTCCCCAGCTTGTCGGCCAAGCCGGGCGAGCTAAATCCTATGCCGAGAGGCTGTTTGAATATCCCTCGATTGGACCCTTGATTAAATCAGCAACCCGCGAAGCACTTTTTGCACCGGCTGCGAAGCTGAATGTGACCTATAAGGAAGATGCATTTGATGAAATTTTTAAACAAACACAAGGTTATCCGTATTTTCTTCAAGAATGGGGAAAGCACAGTTGGCAGTGTGCAAGGCAATCACCGATTACAGTGGATGATGTGAAAGCTGCGACTGATTTAGCTATCTCTGAGCTTGACGCTAGCTTTTTCCGAGTCCGTTTTGATCGCCTGACCCCCAGTGAAAAGAAATATCTTCGTGCAATGGCGGAGCATGGATTTAATTCTCAAAGATCCGGCGATATTGCTCAATTGTTGAAAAGAGAGGTGCAATCTGTTGCCCCAGTTCGTGCATCGCTTATAGCTAAAGGAATGATCTATAGTCCCTCCCATGGCGAGAGTAGTTTTACCGTTCCATTATTTGATGGGTACATGAAACGAATGATGCCTGATTTGGATTAATTATTCTGTAAAAATTCTGGATTCATTTTAGAATCAAGAAATGATTCAAAATTTCGGCGGGAGAGTAGGAAAATTTTTATTTTATTTCTTCATGATCTTTGTGACGCGCGTAGCTGTTGCCGAAATCAGTTATCGAGACATGAAGGGGGTTCATGCTGTATTGAGTCCTGAGTACGACTATTTATCTCCTGTTTATGGGTTCACCTTGCTTGCCACAAAGACGCTTGAGAATCTGAGATTCTATGGGAATTATGGCTCTAAAATGGGGGGCTTGGGATGTCTTGAGAAGGCATCTCGGATTCATGAGCTTTTAGTGAAAAATAACGATTGCCCCCAGGATCACATGGCTGAGCTGATTCAGAGACTCTTTCCCTCTCAGGATGGTGTGAACTTTGTTGCCAATCAGATTGACTCAGATCTGGCTTCCCACGTGACACCGGAACTCATAGGAAAAGTATTAGGGACGCTTTCTCAAGTTCATGATGAAGATTTGAAAGATCTAAAGAGAAGAGAAGAGCTCAGCGAAAATTTAAAGAAGATTTTATTTGAAGGGCTTCATTCCAAAAGAGTTAAAGAAGTTTCCAAGCTCATTGTGGAATCTATGCAGGAATCCAGGGGTTCTTCTTTGACTTACTCCAGTCATCTACTTGAGCAGGCGCTTCTTGCTTTTTTCTGGAAGAAAGGGGATCACCGGCAAGACTTTCTACGCCTTTTTCAAGGAATGGCGCAGGTCAATCCTAAGATTCTCCGCAAGGGTGATGCCTTGCAGGAATTTGAGAATCAAAAATCTTACTTAAAATCGGATGTTCATCTCACAGAGCTACAATCAGAGGCTCAAAAAAATCCAGGAAAGGTGGCTGAAGACTTCATCCAAAATCCAGAGAAGCTCGCCCTGGATATGCAGGAGTACTCCTTATTGGTGAAGCCTCTTCCTCCCATTTTTTCTTATGGACAGGCTCGGCATTCCAGCTTAGAGGGGAAGTTCTACCCGGATTGTGGAGAAACCAGCCTTAGGAATTTTTTGAACATGGTTATCTATGACCCGCAGAACGGAAAACTGAATATTGATTTTTTGAGAAATCAGGCTCAAAAAAACCCTCAATTGCACCTTCATCCAAACTTGATTGAGTTTTATCAGAAGCATAGTGATCCAGCTTTAGCGATGACTCAGGCACCTCGAGATGAGTGGAGTGAGAGGGTGACGTCTCGCCATGATGGAGTGACTTATCTTAAGCCACAAGAGGCTCCTCAGTGTGAAATCAACTCGCAGAGGTCAGGTGGATTGGGTTTAGATAATATGATGAAGGTATTGGATCGGTTACTTTTTAACCGAGATTTCTCTCTATCTAATCATGCAAGCCGAGCACAGAAGCTCGATGAACTCTGTCATACGCTGTCTCGTGAAGGATTCAATCTTAGTTGGATGTTGGAAGGGAAGACTCAAGAGGAAAGTCACAAAAAGATCAACGAGGCAAAAAATGATGGAATCGCTCTCATTTTTAGTATCAATGGTCAGGCGAGTTTCATTTGGGGGTTTCATCCAGGACACTTTATCGTTCAAGAGATTCATCAAAAGAAAGAAAGTTGGAAAGATCGCGTAGGAGAAGAAGTGGCTCAGAAGATGACTCAAGGAGAAAAACCCATCTCCCCCTTACTCCTGAATTGGTTCGTGAGTTCAATGAATTGGGATCAGCTTACGGCACAGGCTCATTTAAACACGGCAATTCTCCCTTATGCTCTCCCTCTTTCGTCAACAGATGGAAAGGTTTTTGCGTTTGAGAAACTATTAGAGACTGGATTGCATTCTCAGTATTTTCTGGCTCAGAGACTTCAGGCAAAGCTTCCTACTGAGGATTGGAATGCGCAAAAAAGGATTTCCATTTCACTCGCCGATCAGGATTACCCTTCACCTTTTGCTCCTCCTGAAAAAACTTTTTCAGGGGCAGTCTATCAGCGAGTGAGTGATCCAGAGATTGTGAAAAGACTAGGAAAGTCTTGGAAAGACTCCCGAGGGTTGATTTGGGGTAATGTAGTTAAAAAGGAAGATGGAACCCTGCGACAGATGAATCAGGTGGACGCGGAAGCCTACTGTAAATCGGTGGGTGCCCGTTTGCCAACGAAAGAAGAATTTGAAATGCTGGCGGATGACATGGGATATCGCTCTTCTAGGGGCTATATTCCACAGTTTTTGCCTCACCTTGATGGACCGGGGTTTTGGTCGTCGTCAGTCCCCCCTCATAATCCTGATCTCAACTATAGCTTCTATGGCAATGATGGCTTCATCGACTTCAATCACCGGGGTTATAATTACGGCGCTGTCCGGTGCGTTTGTCGGCCATTAATAGAATGACATTATAGTATAAATATATAAAATACCGCGTGGAGGCCGACCCAGCAAGCTGGAAGAAAATTTCTCAGAAGGTAGATCCGACGACAAAGGCACCCCACTGGACGTTTCACCCGGTTATCTGTCTGGATAACGCAGAAATCCCCTATACTGCCGCCAGGAGTGGTTGAATTCGCTTACAATTTTGAAGGGTTGTGTGAGAGTTACAGATACTCTAAATATATAGTATAAAAACTCTAAAAATGTAGTATAATAAAATAACTGAGGTAATTAGATGTCTACTTTAGCCAAAAGTACTGAAATGCTATTTCAAGAGTTGACCGATGACCATTCTGCTGTAAAGCTCGTGAGAAATGGGATTTCGCCAACTCGTGTCCTTGCATTTATCAAGTGGGCTCATCTTACTCAAAAGGAATTCTTAGAAATCGCTCGCTTGAAACCTGCAACTTTCTATGACCGACTCAAGAAACGTAAGAAATTTGACCAAGAAGAGACTGATCGTATTTTTAGAATCATTCGTGCCCATAAGATGGCGGAAGGCATTTTAGGATCAACAAAGCAAGCCAGATCGTGGTTTCAAACGGAAGTACCAGCATTGGGAAATATCACCCCTTGGAGTCTCCTTGATACAGAGCCTGGTGCACGAGAAGTGGAAACACTCCTGATGCGTATTGAACATGGGATTTATAGCTAGTGTCGATTTGGTACCGCGTCTGCAAATCAAAATATAAACACACTGCCTTTTCTGGCGACGGAGCATTACAAGTCTCTGGCCGGTGGCACAAAAAAGGTGTAAAAGCTGTATATTGTTCAACCACGATTTCCCTAGCCGCCTTAGAATGGCTGAGTCATGCTGGGCTTGCTGCAATCAATATAGAATGGACAAAACTTAAAATCGACATACCTGATGCAGAAATTATAATCCCAAAAATTGCAGATCTGCCCCCAGGATGGAATTCTATTCCAGATTCTGACATCTCTCGAAATTTTGCAGATGTGGTTCTTTTTCAAGCAAATAAACTTGCTTTAGTCGTACCTTCAATCGTGATTCCCGAAGAATTTAACTTAATCCTAAACCCCCTCCATCCAATGGCTCAAAACCTAACTTTCACGGATCTTGGCAACAACCAGTTTCACTCTCGAATTATAGCGCGTTAAGGCTAAACCTGTGTGACGTGGATTAATTATTCTGTAAAAATTCTGGATTCATTTTAGAATCAAGAAATGATTCAAAATTTCGGCGGGAGATTAGAAAAATTTCTCTTTTATTTCTTCATGATCTTTGTGACGCGCGTAGCTGTTGCCGAAATCAGTTATCGAGACATGAAGGGGGTTCATGCTGTATTGAGTCCTGAGTACGACTATTTATCTCCTGTTTATGGGTTCACCTTGCTTGCCACAAAGACGCTTGAGAATCTGAGATTCTATGGGAATTATGGCTCTAAAATGGAGGGCTTGGGATGTCTTGAGAAGGCATCTCGGATTCATGAGCTTTTAGTGAAAAATAACGATTGCCCCCAGGATCACATGGCTGAGCTGATTCAGAGTCTCTTTCCCTCTCAGGATGGTGTGAACTTTGTTGCCAATCAGATTGACTCAGATCTGGCTTCCCACGTGACACCGGAACTCATAGGAAAAGTATTAGGGACGCTTTCACAGGTTCATGATGAAGATTTGAAAGATCTAAAAAGACGAGAAGAACTCAGCGAAAATTTAAAGAAAATTTTATTTGAAGGGCTTCATTCCAAAAGAGTGAAAGAACTCTCCAAGCTCATTGTGGAATCTTTGAAGGACTCCATAAATTCTCCTTGGGCTTACCCCAGTCATCTAACTGAGCAGGCACTTCTTGCTTTTTTCTGGAAGAAAGGGGATCAGAGGCAAGACTTTCTAAGACTCTTTCAAGGAATGGCGCAGGTCAATCCGAAGATTCTTCGCAAGGGTGATGCCTTGCAGGAATTTGAGAGTCAAAAATCTTATTTAAAATCGGATGTCCATCTTGTAGAGCTTCAATCTGAGGCTCAAGAAAATCCAGGAAAGGTGGCTGAGGACTTCATCCAAAACCCAGAGAAGCTCGTCCTTGTTATGCAGGAGGACTCCTTATCGGTGAAGCCTCTTCCTCCCCTTTTCTCTTATGGACAGGCTCGGCATTCGAGTTTGGAGGAGAAAGCCTACCCGGATTGTGGAGAAACAAGCCTTAGGAATTTTTTAAATATCGCGATCTATGATCCCACGAAGGGAAAATTGAATATTGATTTTTTGAGAAATCAGGTCAAAAAAAATCCTCAATTGCACCTTCATCCAAACTTGATTGAGTTTTATCAGAAGCATAGTGATCCAGCTTTAGCGATGACTCAGGCACCTCGAGATGAGTGGAGTGAGAGGGTGACGTCTCGCCATGAAGGAGTGGCTTATCTTAAGCCACAAGAGGCTCCTCAGTGTGAAATCACCTCGCAGAGGTCTGGCGGATTGGGTTTTGATAATATGATGAAGGTATTGGATCGGTTACTATTTAATCGAGATCTCTCTCTATCCAATATTGCAAGCCGAGCGCAGAAGCTTGATGAACTCTGTCATGCGCTGTCTCGTGAAGGATTTAATCTAAATTGGATACTGGAAGGGACGACGCAAGAGGAAAGTCACAAAAAGATCAATGAGATAAAAGATCATGAAATTTCTCTAGTCTTTAGCATTAATGAGACGCCGAGCTTTACTTGGCAATTTTATCCAGGGCACTTTGTTATTCAAGAGATTCATCAAGGGAAAGGAAGTTGGAAAGATCGTGTGGGAGTACGGGTAGCTCAGGAGATGATTCAAGGAGAAAAAACCATCTCCCCTTTGTTCCTGAGCTGGTTTTTGAGTTCATGGAATTGGGATCTGATTATATCTCATGCTAATTTAAAAAATACAGTAAGTCTCACTTATGCCCTCCCTTTGGCATCAACAGATGGAAAGGTTTTTGCTTTTGAGAAACTATTAGAGACTGGATTGTATTCGCAGTATCTTCTGGCTCAGAGACTTCAAGCAAAGCTTCCGACTGAGGATTGGAATGCACAAAAAAGGATTTCAATTGCACTCGCCAATCAGGATTACCCTTCACCTTTTACTCTTCCTGAAAAGACTTTTTCAGGAGCAGTCTATCAGCGAGTGGATGATTCAGGGATTGTGAAAAGACTAGGAAAGTCTTGGAAGGACTCCCGAGGGTTGATCTGGGGGGATCTAGTTATAAAGGAGGATGGAACCATACGAAGAATGAATCGCTCGGACGCGGAAACCTACTGTAAATCGGCGGGTGCTCGTTTACCAACGAGAGAAGAATTTGAAATGCTGGGTAAGGAAATGGGCTATGGCTCTTCTAGGGGCTATATTCCACAGTTTTTGCCTCACCTTTTTAGCAGGTTGTTTTGGTCATCATCATTCTACCCTCGTCATACTGACTACGCCTATGTCTTCAATGGCAGTCTTGGCGGCTTCGTTAGCGGTGACCGGTATGATGGTGAGGCCGCTGTCCGGTGCGCGTTGCCGGCGCGCTGAGCGTGGGTGTTTTGTTGATGATTGGATCATTGTGGGCACGTAAGTGCCCACTCACTCCTGAATAAAGAAGTTACAATTTAAATAATCGGTGTCAGCCAGTCCTGTCCGTATTCAGGAAGATCTCCTCTGACGAGTGCTTGATAAGCTTTTTGGAGTTCCGCTGTGATTGGACCAGGACGTCCAATATGGGCGTCTTTTCCAATGGGCCGATGATCTATTTCCTTAATCGGTGTGATTTCTGCGGCGGTTCCAGTCAGAAAAATCTCATCGGCGCACCATAGCTCATCGCGGGTGAACCGGATTTCTTGCACCGGTATTTTCTTATGTTTGAAATATTCCATGACTGTTTCGCGAGTGATCCCACTTAAAATGGAATTGAGAGGAGTGGTTTTAATCACTCCATTTTTAATCATAAAAAGGTTTTCACCACTTCCTTCGGTGAGATAGCCTTCGGCATCGAGTAAAAGGGCCTCATCAAAACCTGCTGCAACCGCTTCGCGTTTGGCCATGACACCATTGACATATTGACCCGTAATTTTTCCTTTGGTCATTGCGGAATTGACGTGAGGACGAATGAAGCTGGAGACTTTGAGCCGGGCTCCTTCGTTAATTCCTTTATCTCCGAGATAACTGCCCCATTCCCAATTTAAGATAGCGACATCAATGGGAGGGTTAATGCCAGGATTGACGCCCAGCGGACCATCTGCAGTATAAACAATAGGGCGAATGTAGCATTCATCAAATCCATTCGCTTTACAGATTGAAAGAGAAGCATGAATCAAATCACTCAAACTATAAGGAATTTTAATATCTAAAATTTTGCAGCTCTCAAACAGGCGCTCCAGATGTTCTGTCAGGCGGAATACGGCTCCTCCACCTTTTTTCTGTTTATAGGCTCGAATTCCTTCAAAGGCTCCCACTCCATAATGAAGTGCATGGGTGAATAGGCTGATTTTAGCATTTTCTACGGGGAGAATTTTTCCATTGAACCAAACTTGTGAGCCTCGTGCCATCGTATTCCTCTTTTCTATTTTCTCTTTTACTCTGATTTTTGTTTTACGTCCAATGTGCCCATAGACGGCATTTGGCTGGGGGGCAGGCTCTCTAAAGTATGAGGAGGTGTCAACCGTCGAGATGCCATCAGTTTGATAATTTCAGAGGCGGTTTCTTCTAAAGCTTTTCCTGTCACATTGAAAATAGGCCAGCGACGGTTTCGTCGGAAGATCTCATTGGCATATTCAATCTCTAAATTAACCTTTTCCAAGTCTGCATATTCTCCACCTTGATTTTGCCCTAAGCGCTCCAATCGCGCACGACGAATCGTGGCCAAATCCTGGGCGTCAATAGTCAGACCAATCACGCGCCTTTGATCGATGTTTAACATTTCCTTGGGTACTTCGAATCCTTGAATCAGGGGAACATTAGCAACGCGCCAGCCTTGGTGAGATAAATACATAGATAAAGGAGTCTTGGAAGTACGGGAAATTCCAACAATGACTAAATCAGCCTTTTCAAGGCCAGTTAAATCTCTGCCATCGTCATGGGCGATGGTGTATTCCATTGCGGCAATGCGTTCAAAATAGCTTTCATTCACGTCGTGAAGTAATCCGGCAATCGACTTCGGCTCGTAGCCAAAATAGCTTGCCAATCCGACCAGAAGAGGTCCGAGGAGGTCTACGCAAGGGATCGATTTTTCCCGTGCTTTATTGACTAAAAATGCCCGTAGGGCAGGAGAAACAATGGTATAAACGAGCAAATCGCGGTTCATTCCTGCATCATCACAAATGGCTTCAATCTGCGCTTCATTACGAACATTTTTATAACGAGTAAAATAGACGTCTTTATTTGCAAATTGAACCATAGCCGCCTTAGTCATTTGAGCGGCGGTCTCACCGGTCCCATCAGATACAAAAATAATTCGATGCTCTGCATTGTTTGTCATTAAATTTCCAGCCTTCTGCTATAAGTACATCGATTTAAATGCTTCCTCAAGCTTGCTGCATTCTGAGTCCAGATTAAACCAGATTGAAGAAGAAACATGTAAACTTTGATTTCTAAACCATGTCCGCTGGCTTTTCACAAGTTGTCTGGTAGCCAGTTGGATTTCATCACTCAGTCCCTCTAAGCCTGATTTCACTTTTCTCCCTGGGGGTTGTCGAGCCGCTAAGTAATGAGCAACCTGTTTGTAACCAATGGATTCGAGTGATCGACTTCCAGGAAATTGAAGCTGCAATGACTTAAACTCCTCAATTAAACCTTGGTGGAGCATGGCTTGAGTTCTTTGTTCAATTCTTTGGGTTAATTCTGAAGTCGAGCGATCGATAATCCAGAGCTTAAATCTTGGATCAGCTTCTTTTTTAACATGAGATTGAAGTTCAGTAGGGGATCGGCCTGTTAAGTGAATGATTTCTAAAGCCCGCACGAGACGGTATCGATCGGATTGTCCAATTCGGAGGGCCGAGGGAGGATCTCTTTGCTCAAGTTCTCGGAAAAGCTGTGGGTTTGTTTTTTCGTCTAGCTCTTTCCTGAAGTTTAAATCAGCAGCGGGAGCGTCCCAAAGCCCGAAGAGTAAAGATTTCAGATAGAATCCAGTGCCTCCTACGATCAGCACACGTTTTCCTTTATTCTGAATCGCTTGAATCGCCGCTTCAGCTGCTCGGCAGAATTCCCCCGCAGTAAAGGATTCATTCGGGTCTCGGATATCAATCAGGTGATGAGGTACCTGCGCTAATTCTTGGGGGGTGGGTTTTGCCGTTCCAATATTCATTCCCCGGTACACCAATAAGCTATCGGCATTGATGATTTCTATATTTCTGTGGTGAGTGGCTAATTCCAAAGCAAGGCTTGATTTTCCAGTAGCAGTCGGGCCGGTGAGAATGCCTATAGTGGGTGTTTTTAGAGTTTGGATCATTTGGGTTGAGTCACTCAGACTTTTCTCTGAAACCATTCTTCAAATTTACCCTGAGGAATTTTGACTACGGTGGGCCGACCGTGAGGGCAGTTCCAGGGGTGCTCGCATTGAAAAAGTTGTTCGGCAAGATTTTGAACTTCTTCGTGTTCTAATGAATCTCCCGCTCGAATAGCGGAGTGACAAGCTTCACTGGCAAGAGCTTCAAAAAGAGTTTCATCTAAGATGACATGAGACTCAGGAGTTTCAAAATTCGTTGTTTCAAAATTCATGAGGCGGTCGACAAGATTTTTCAGTCGGGGCTTGAGTTGCTTTGTTCCCCATTCTGCAGGAACGGCGCGAAAAACTAAAGTATCTTCACCAAAAATTTCAGCTTCAAATCCCATCTTGAGGATCCAGTTCAGTCGTCCTTCCAGTAAGGACCTTTCCTCAGCTTTAAATCGTGTGACTTCCGGGATTAAAAGGGCCTGAGCAGAAAGAATGGGGGACGAGTGAGGAGAGGTTAGAGTAGGGCCTAAAATTCGCTCACGAAGTTTTTCATATCGAATTCGCTCATGTGCTGCGTGTTGATCGACTAGGATGAGTTCTTCTGAACTTTCATAGACTATATAAGTATTAAAAAGAACTCCCACTTTTCTTGCTGGATAAAAAGGTCCGAGCGAAGAAGAAGGGTGAGGCATTGAAGGTAAAGGAGATTGAGTGAAGGGCTGCTGAGGCGTCAAATGACTCTGATCGATTAAGTCAGATTGGGTAAAGTTTTCGGCTGTTTTCCAAACCGGGGGAGGACTGGAGAGAGGAGGTGAACTTGAAAACCCATTCGAAAAGCCACTCCATGTGACAGAAGGACTGTCAGCTGTTTGGGTAGGTGCAAAGGCTGGAGCCCCATTTTTGGCAATCATGGATTTAATCAGGGATTCAATGGAGCGAAAAACTTTTGAGCTATCTAAAAAGCGGATTTCCGTCTTTGTGGGATGAACATTCACGTCAACTGCAGCAGGATTAATATCAATGAAAATAGCAACTGCCGGGAATTGCCCAGGCAAAAGCGCCTGCCGAAAAGGTGCCAGTACAGCTTGTTGAATCATTCGATCTCGGACGGCACGAGAGTTAACAATTTGAATGAGTCTCCTGGAATTGGGTGAGCTGAGCCCTTGAAGCCAATGAACCCTCACTCGAAATCCAAGATCTTGATATCCATTCTGCTCATTTGAAGCGGTAATGAGCGGATAATCTTCGCCACCTGAAAGGATAGTCTGTACCCGCGATTTTTCATCTTGGGGCCTTAGATTTAAAAGAGTGCGATCATCGCTCATGAGGCGAAATCCGACTTGAGGATAGGCGAGCGATAAACGCTCTAGCCAGTCTCTGACTTGAGAAACCTCTGCCCCTTGAGATTTTAAAAACTTCAGTCGAGCAGGGATTTGAGAAAAAAGTCCCCTCGCGCGAATCAGGGTTCCATGAGGAGAGTCAATAAAATTTCCAAAAGTTACTTTTTGAGCCTGGGGTTGTTGGAGAATTCGCTGGGTAAGTTCTCCTACAGAAAGCTCATAAGTCGAAGTTGAAGTCTTCGTTCGTGAAAATAAAGTCAGATCAGAAACAGCAGCAATACTGGATAATGCTTCACCCCTAAAACCCAAGGTATGAATTCGGTCTAGATCATCTAATGAACTCAGCTTGCTGGTCGCATGCCTCTCGATGCAGAGTTCTAAATCAGGGGGGGCCATGCCTTCCCCATTATCAATAATTTCTATGAGACTTTTGCCACCATCCTCCAAAAGAACAGCGACTTCCGTAGAGCCGGCATCTAAAGAATTTTCAATCAGTTCTTTTACTACGCTTGCGGGTCGTTCAATGACTTCACCCGCCGCGATTCTTTCTGCGACACTGGGTGCAAGTAAATGGATCTTTCGAGCTTTTTCCATTTGCGCACTTCATCATGGTCTTAAAAAGAAGGCAAGAGATCCGTCTTTTAGGTGAAGGGTAAAAGAAACTTTTTTAATCGGATAAAGTGAATTTCTGGACTTCAGGCACCAATGGTACCTGGCGCCAGTGCCTTCGTGCCGCTTCCAGCGCAGTTCTGAATTTAGCCTCATACTATATACCTACGGTAGCAACTGATTGTTGACTTCAAATAAAACAACGTGTCGATGGTAGCTTTTTGATCGGAGCCGCCCTTGGTTTACCTTGGCTTTTTGGAATGTTACTTTGACGAATTTTGGTTTTAGTGCCAAACTTAGAACCGCATGTTAACACAACCCAAGCTCGCAATTGCAGAAATCACTCGACGATTGATATCCGCTGCACATCCCAAGAAATTGATCCTTTTTGGCTCGTTTGCTCGTGGAAACTTTGGACCTGATTCAGATATTGACATATTGGTGATTGAGACCTCTGTAAAATCAAAACATTCTGAAATGGTTCGGTTACGCAAAGCCCTGCGGGGAATCATTTTTCCAATAGATATATTAGTTATTTCGGAAGCTGAATTTTTAGAACGCTCCTCCCATCCCTCCAATGTATACTACTGGGCGGCAAAAGAAGGAAAAGTTCTGTATGAAGCAGCCTAGTGATCACTTATTGTTTTTAAAGAAAGCAAAAGAAGACGAAGAACTTTTAAAGTCTATTTTAACAGAAACGCAAATTGCGGATTCGATTTTTGGCTTTCATGCGCAACAAGCTGTTGAAAAGCTACTAAAAGCAATTCTATCAAATGCAAAAGTCATTTTTCCAAAAACACATGATTTGAGTGTTCTTATCGATTTATTAGTACAAAGCCAAATTACAATCCCGTTTTTGGACGATGATCTTGAAGAGTTGACCCCATATGCGGTCACTTTCCGATATGATGAAAGCTCAGATAAAATCTTAGATCGACAGAAATCACTTACGTTAGTGCGTTCTTTGCGGGAATGGGTAGAGCAACGTTTTCGTAAAGTAGAATGAATGGGAATAGGAAAAAGGTCCGTGTAGACTTCGTGCTGGGTCCAGTTATAGGGATGAGGATCAGTTTTTGAGGACTGATCTCTATTCGGACAGAGCCAAAGTAGCGTGATAAGAGTTGTGAATAGTACTTAAAAAACGGAACAGATAACACGCCAGGCACCATGGTACCTGAGTCCTGCTGCCGGCTTCCCGAGTCCAGGTGCCTGAAGTCCAGAAATTCACTTTATCTGATAAAAAAGGTTCTTTTGCCCTGTTTCAAGTGGCGATAATCACTTGGTTACGCCCATTTGTTTTTGCAGAATAGAGGGCTTTATCAGCTAATTTAATCAGAGTTTGTGCTGATTCAATAGCGGGTTGAAGTTCAGCAATACCTATGCTGGTGGTGACGGCAAGTCTCTTCCCTTCGTAGATAAACGCATGAGTTTCTACTGCGGCACGCATGGTTTCTGCGAGTTTTGCTGCGGCTTGAGCATTCGTGTTTGAAAGGAGAATCACAAATTCTTCTCCTCCATATCGGGCAAAGACATCCTTTGGGCGAATATAATTAGAGTTGATTAAACTTGTGATTTCCTTCAAAACATAATCGCCTGCATCATGACCGTAAGTATCATTGACTTTTTTAAAGTGATCCAAATCAAAAAAGATCAGGCTAAATTCCGTATGAAGGGCTTTGGCTCTTTTAAACTCAGCTTCGAGTGCCTCGATTAAATAGCCTTTATTGTAGATCCGCGTCATAGGGTCAGTATGAGCGGCTGAATTCAAATTTCCATAAAAGAGGATTTCAATTTCACCTGCCGGTAAAAATTTCAGAATAGTATTGGCAAGTTTAATCATATCTTCTTTTGCGAGGAGGACAGGGACGCCAGGTTGGATCTTTTTATTATTGATATAGGTTCCATTCGAAGAACCCAAATCGATGATCTTGACCTCTTTACCCTCTTTTGTAATTTTCGCATGTTTTCTCGAAATGCTTTGATCGGAAACAAGCACTTCTGCCGAAGGATCTCTTCCAATAGTCATTTCTGATTGCGTAATAAAAAAGCGATGTCCTGGAGGCGTTCCTCGAATGATAATAAGGCAAGCCTCTTGCTCTTTGGCCTTTTGGAGCTCCTTATTTAAGGTACTTTGGTCGGCTTGAATAACGGTGGTCTTATCTGTTGTATCATCTGACGAATCAGCTGGACATACCATGATACTCTTAGAGTAAGACTATATTCCGTAGAGCGCCAATTATTTCTAGCACTTATTTCAGTAAATCTAAGAACGAGTGCCTCTTAAGCGAGCATAGGCAGTATCGTCTTCTTCTGCACTCGGTTCTTGGCTTAAGGCCTGGCGAATATAAATTTTACCTTCTTCAACGCCAGGCTGATCAAAAGGATTCAGTCCCCAAAGTGTTCCTGTGAATGCCGTGAGTGTAGAAAAAGCAAAATAAAGGGCACCTAAGGATCTCTCATCGAGTCGATCAATTCGGATGGTAATATGAGGGCGCCCTTGTTTCGTGAGTACTAAGGAAATGGCGCGTTGTTCGATGCCTAAAAGTTCGTGAAGGGTATGATCTTCAAGAATTTTAAATGCTGAATAGGTACTCCGATTCAATGTGGTTGGACTTTTTGGGATTTTAACTTCATCTTCGACCTGATCGATCGTTAAGAAAAATGTTATTTTATCGTCGGGGCCATCGCGTAGAAGTTGTAAAATGCTATGTTGATCAGTGGCTCCCACTGCAGCAATCGGAGTGAATCCTTTACCCTCTTTGCCTAAGC
The DNA here is from genome assembly GCA_963758495.1 of Oligoflexia bacterium. Classification (GTDB taxonomy): domain Bacteria; phylum Bdellovibrionota; class UBA1018; order UBA1018; family UBA1018; genus CAVWVI01. Next base: position 228,368 of record CAVWVI010000003.1, on the reverse strand, counting down.
TTTCACCCCAAAGTTGAGAAAACCAATTTCCAAATAATCTCAATCGTGTGGAATAAGGCATACATACATGGATGGGTCTTTTTGGGTATTGCCGAATGAGTTCGCCTGCTAAAATAAAAATAGGATTTTTTTCGATAGCTGCTTTCTCAATATAATCGTGTACTTGTTTTGCTCCATTTAAGAAAGCCTGAATGGAAAGTCCGGCCAAGGCTGCTGGAAAAAGTCCAACAGGCGTAAAGACACTAAATCTTCCTCCTATCGAGGGCGTAATAGAAAGGGATTGAATCCCTTCGTGATTGGCAAAGGCTCTGAGATCCCCTTGAGAAGGGTCTGTAATAATGACGAGATGAGTTTTCCATCGTTCTTTTCCTAGCCATTCCAGAGCCAACAAGGTTTGAGCCATGGTTTCAAAGGTAGTGCCTGACTTAGTTACGGCACAAACCAAAGTAGAGTGAGGGCTTAACTTGCTGAGCGTGGTTTTCCAGTCTGTAGGATCAGGGTTTTCTACAAAATGAAATCGGATATGAGAGGAGCACTTTTCTTGGAGACTGGATAAAAGGCTAATCGGACCTAATGCGCTGCCACCAATACCTAGAAAGAGACAATCTGTAAAAATATTTTTTCTGAGGAGGGTCTCTGCTAAACTTTGTGAAGCACTGGCTTGGGATAGGTCGTCATTTGAGGGTGCATTGTAAAAACCCACATCTGAGGGATTCAATCGTTGTTTAAGTTGATTCCAGGCTTCACTGAGTTGTTGAAAATCAGGCTCGTATTTACGTGGAATATTAGACCAATCTAGAGTGATTGGAGCACTACCAAGACGCGATGCAGTGACAGCCATGGAATGAATACCTCAAGGGTTAAGCGATGCGGTTAAGTTTCGACCAATAATCATTCTTTGAATTTGATTGGTTCCTTCTACAATTTGCAATACTTTTGCTTCTCTCATATATCGTTCAGTTGGAAAGTCTTGTGTGTATCCCGATCCGCCTAGGATCTGAACAGCATCTGTTGTGACTTTCATAGCCATATCGGTTGCAAAAAGCTTTGCCATGGCAGCTTCCTGGCTATAGGATTTTTCAGAGTCTTTTAAAAAAGCGGCTCGCTTCACAAGAAGTTCGGCTGCGTCTAATTGTACAGCCATATCTGCTAGCATAAAGGAGATACCCTGAAATTCTGAAATAGGTTTTCCAAATTGCTCTCTTTGTTGAGAGTGGTGAATCGCCACATGAAGTGCTGCTCTTGCAATTCCTATGGCAGCAGCACCTATGGTGATTCTTCCACTATCTAATGCGGTCATCGCAATCTTAAATCCATCACCTTCTTTTCCAATTAAATGATCAGCTGGAACCTTTACCTGATTGAATAAGAGTTCCATGGTATGAGAAGTGTGACAGCCCATTTTCTTTTCTCTCTTGCCGTATTGAAATCCCGGCATTCCTTTTTCAACTATGAAAGCAGAGATTCCTTGAGCTCCAGGGCCGCCTGTTCTTGCTAAGACAATCAAAGTACTGGCGAGATCACCTTGTGTGGTCCAGAGTTTAGAACCTGTGATCAGGTAATAGTCGCCATCTTTTTTTGCCGTTGTGCGCAAATTCGCTGCATCGGAACCCGACCCGGCTTCTGAGAGGCTAAAAGCGCCAATGGCTTCACCTCTGGCGAGAGGTGGGATATATTTTGCTCTTTGTTTTTCATTTCCAAATAAAAGAATAATGATTTGAGTGAGCCCGCTCACCGCGATACTGATCGCGTAACCTAAGTTTATGGCAGCGATTTCTTCCAGTGCTACGATATATTCTTGGTAACCTAGCCCCGCTCCGCCGTACTTTTCTGAAACAGGAATTCCAGTGAGGCCGAGTTCACCTAATTTTTGTATGATCTCAGGGCGAAATCGTTCATTTTTTTCATCATCTTCGATTAAGGGAGAGAGTTCTTTCTCAAGAAATTTACGTGTAAGATCTCGAAGTTCATTTTGAATGGGCGTCTCATTAAAATTCATCATTTATAAGTAGTTCCTTTAATGCTTGCGTCATTTCATGCATCCATCACTTCATTTCCTAGCATTTGTCTCGCAATGATAATCCGAAGAATTTCATTGGTGCCTGCTCCAATCTCCATGAGTTTTGCATCACGCATGTATCTTTCAACGGGAAATTCTCGAGTGTACCCATAGCCCCCTAGAATTTGAATGGCATCCAATGCAACTTGAGTTGCCATTTGAGCACTTTGTAGCTTGGCTTTGGCGGCCATCATGGATCCTTCTTTGCTGTCCATGAGTCCAAGATCCCACATTTTAGCCGCTTGGTAAGTTAAGCTGCGACAAGCCTCGTACCAAGCAGACGCCTCAGTAAGTCGCTCTTGGATTTGCTGAAAAGCACCAATAGGTTTTCCAAAGGCCTTTCGCTCTTTGGCATATTGGCAAGCGACCTCAATGGCAGAACGCGCAATTCCTAATGAAATTCCTGAAATCGTAATTCGTTCCAGGTCGAGGTTGAGCATCATCATTTTAATGCTCTCGCCTTCTTTTCCTACGCGGTTACTTGCTGCTACTTTACAGTTGTCAAACACAAGTTCGCCGGTAGGGGAAGCTCGCATTCCCATTTTTGAAAATTTTTTTCCTGTAGAAAAACCGTCCATGCTTCGTTCGATAATAAATGTAGAGATGTCCTTTTTTGAGGTACCCGTTTTAGCGTAGCAATAGAAAATATCACCATTCGGTCCATTTGTGATCCAAGTCTTTGAACCACTCACGATATAAGAGTCTTCTTTTTGTATTGCCTTGGTTTTCATGGACAGTGCGTCAGAACCGCAATCAGGCTCCGACATTCCCATTCCACCCAGCCACTCTCCACTGATGAGTTTAGGTAAATATTTTTTCTTCTGTTCCGGAGAGCCGTTTTTTCCAATTTGATTCACACAGAGTATGGTGTGGGCAAGGTAGGATAAGGTAGTAGATGCATCAATTGCACCCATTTCTTCCATAGTTATTGTTGCGGCAACAGCATCTAATCCTGCACCCCCATCTTCTTCGGGGACGGTAATTCCAAGAAGCCCTAAGTCGCCCATTTTATGAAAAGCTTCACGATTAAAACCTTCTTCATGATCCAACTTTTCGATTTTAGGTGCGAGCTCTTCGATGGAAAATTGATGGACGGTTTCCTTGAGCATATGATGTTCTTCAGAAAAAAACCACATTCAGGTGACTCCTTGCTTAGTACGTGTCATAATTCATAACATGCTTGGGGGAGACGTCAATCCATACTCAATAGTGTTATTAGTTAATTACTGGGAAATCCGTCCGTCGCAAATGAGTGCAAGGTTGGATGAGCTGCTCAAACGCGGGGTTAGGCAGCTTGCGACCTTTGTGCCATGGCAGGCAGTTGAATCTGATATTTCTCATACTCTGATTCGATTTCTGCAAGCGATTGCAGATAGACATATGACGGTATTACTCATTTTGAGTCCTGAAGTGGGGGTTCATTACCCTCATTCGGGATTGCCCAAAGACGTGATTTCGCGCAAAGAAAATATGGCAGAGCATTGTCAATCGGGTCAAATCACAGTTAATCTTCCTCCTAATTCTTTTACCTTACCGTCACTTTTTGCTTCAGACTTTAATAAACGCTACTATAGTTTTTTAGGGCGAATGGATGGCTTGTTTTCAGGGCTAGAGAAGAATCAGCCAGGTTTACTCAAAGGGGTAACCGCCGTTTTGACAGGGAGTTTTTGGAAATATTATCGCTCTCCATTGGCATCCGCCCAAAATACCTTTGGTGGAAATGCAGGGGATTTTTCCAGTCATGCCATGCTTAATTACCGTCAGCGAGTTGAACACTTTTTTTCGCAGCGTGAGTTCATGGACCCGACGCCATCGGCTGCAAATCGTTGGAAAACCAGATTGATTGAAGAAACAAATCGCCGCTGGTTTTATCAGCAATCGGAAGATGTATTTCGGAGTCGTTCTTTTCAGATGATTCGTAAAAGATCAGCTAACTTGAAAACACTAGAGATGGAACTTTTCACACCGGAAGCTGATCCAGGAGTGACCTATTCCAACTTTCTTCAGATGGTTTCAGGAGGGCGTGCGGATTTTTCAAAGCTTTCTCATTTAATTGATGAGGTGACGTCACGATCTGTTTTAGGTTGTTCAGCTCCGGCGCCTTCATTTATTCACTGGACCTCCATGGGAGGTTTCCGGATGTTGACTGAAGCTGAGAAGCAATTCTTGATATTGAAGTCTCTTTTACTCGTTGGGGGTCAGGGCGGCGGAATTCTTATGGATGAATCTGAGTGGTTTTCTCTTTCTTCCAGTTTTAGAACTCGTGTAGAAGCCCTCAGTCGTTCATTTTCCCAGGGTGACTTTGAACTGAAAACCCGTGCTCTTTATTTAGCTCCTCATTTATGGTCTTTTTCTGGAGCTTTATGGGAGGAGTTAGTTCGCAAAGTAGGTCCTGGCGTTAAAATGGTTTCATCCATAGATCTGATTTTACGGGAAAGGTCAGCGCATCTTTTGGTAGTCGATCCGAGCTTAATCTTGACACGTGAGGTGATTCAAAAATTGACCGCCTGGGCAAAAGCAGGTCGAGTCGTGGTATTGCCTAGAAGTCAGCTTTATTCCGAAATGGCTCGAACAGAGCTGGATCAGGTTTTATTGCAGACCAAACGAATAGAACTTGATCTAGGCTTGACCTACCGGTTGCATGCATTAGGTGATGGTAAGCTGATCATTTATGATGCCCCTGATAGTTTATCCATGAAGGGTGAGCCTTTATCTGCATGGCAGAGCTTTTTAGCTTCCATTTTATCCATTGCAGAAATTGAATGCTTTTGTAAAATGAGTGATAGTCGTTTATCCATTATTCCCTTCGAACGAAAAGCGGATGGTCTTGCGGTTTTTGTCCTCAATGGCACCCGACGTAAAGTTACCGCTGATTTAATTTTTCCATCGGACGTTCAAATTACGGATCTAGGGACTGTATTTTCTGGGGCGGTTGCTCATTCACTTCATACTCATACAGAAAAGCCCGAACCTGCGAATCGCTTTACATTGGATGTTCCTGCTTTTGGCATTCTGCCCATGGTGGTTGAAAGTAGTCATATAGGTGAATCTCGGGAGCGTCAGGTAGCCGTACTGGCTTCTGAAATGACTCGGGACAATGTCATGACTTCAGCCGCATCTGTTTTAACAGGTTTTAGTGCTGAGGGGAGCTTAGAGGAAGTATGGAACTGAGTTATGATTGGAAAACGTTTCAATCGTTATTTTATTTAAAAAGGCTCTCCAATTCTACTGCAGCGCTAGGTCCAGCAGCAGGTTCAACACCAGGCCCTATTTATTTAATTACAGATAAGAAAGTAGTGATTTCCGCATTTTCAGAAGGGGAAGATCTTTCGGAATGGCTGGGCACTACCTCAGATGAGGTGATTGTAGAGTTTCCAAATCGAGAGATCATGGTTTACGATCGTGAAAAAGTAGACCAATGGATGAGTAGTTCAATAAATTTAAGTCATTTCTATGATCAGATTCAGTTTTTTCATTCAGAAGCTAAGCCACAACATTTGACTCGAAGTCGATTTAAAAATCATGAAGTTCTGATTCATCATCATTTTTTACTTCAAGCCATTCAGTCTTGGTGGCAAAAGGTGTTCCCCTCTACTTATGCGATTTATATTCGTTTGAATGGTGAATCAGGTGAGTCATTATTCATGGTCATTCAAAGAGGTCGCTTGAGTTCTTTTCAGATTCCAGATTTATCTTCCATGATACCCGAGCGTCGAAGACATCCAGCAGATGTAGTAAAGTATTTGAGCGAGCGGCATTTAATGCCAGTACAAGGGCTTTTTATTTCCTCCAATGAATGGGTGGAATGGTCTCAGTCAGCGAATCCTTGGCCTCAAATTTTATCTGCGTTGAAGGCAGATCGAACTAAGTTAGCGCCGTTTAAGTGGAGTTTTTTTTCGATGATTGCGGGGCGAGCTTGGTTTGGGATTTAGGTCTTGTTAGCCCATAATCCCTCTCAACAGCTCTAAAGAAACTACTTATAATTAGTGATTAAATTTAGTTTCTGCCGTTTCTCCCCAAGTCGTTCCATCCGTAGAAGCTGAAATGCGAAGCGTATAATAGCCTTTCTGCTGCATCGTTCTACTGATATCGATCAGAGGACTTCCGAAATCATTTGGATCTAAAATAAAAGTATTTCTTCCCTCATGAAGTTCTCCATGATTTTCAAGAATGAGTGCGGATATTCCTTGATTCCTAAAGCCCATGAGTAATCCATTGTCTAAGCTGAGGTCAAAATAAAGCTTTTTTGGATTACTTGTTAAATTAAAGCTGATCTGAACTCGATCTGAGTCGATTGGGATTGCTGAAAAATGATCAATTTTTAAATTTGGATCCGGTCTCGGTAGACGTGAGCCCTCTAGGTCGAACTCAATCGACTCATTTGCACGAGTTGCAATATCGTCGTAGACGAGCTTAGTTCCACCTTCGGCCACTACTTTTCCAATGGCACCATTGGTAGCATTGACATAATAGCTAATATTTTCGCCTTCTAATACAGTTCGAATTAAATAAATGAGAGTTTTGCTGTAAAGTCGGTCTGAAAACATATGAACTAAAGCTTCTGCACGATCTTTGGTGTTTTTAATTTTCTTTAGGTTCATCCACTGGTTTTTAATCCACCTCGCATAGATCAAATCTGTACCTGGGTCTATATTCATCTGAAATAAATTTAAAGGTACATCCATCGCAGTTACGGGTAAGCATAATAGACAACAAAAAAGACGATGGCAGTCCGTTGACCAGCTACCCCGAGGAACGTGAAATGCTTTCTCCAATGCTTTCCACATTTTTCTTTTTGGGAAATCAATAAACTTTTGAACTTGCCAAGGATTCAGCTTGAGCTGATAGTAAATATGAGAACTTCCTAGGTCATGATTTGTACCTTGAAAGTGGAATGGATAATAGTAAGCGCCTTTGAGATGATCCAGTTCCACAGTTCTTGGAAATAGATCGGGCTTTCCGATGTTATTTTCAACTTCCAAAATAGAGTTCAGGAGATCCCGAGCACTCGTATTTGAATTATCAATACGGCCCTCAATAATTAAGGGGAAGGCATTTCTCTTCTTGGAGTGCTCGGAATAGGTATCTAAATCTAAATGAATACTAAAATTATGTTGCGATTTTTCATATCGGCTCCAAATCAAACTCCATTCCTTCGTATTTTCTGCCAAAGAGGAGAAAGTATGATGTTTTCCATCTGGCATCGTAAATCTTGATTCTACATCCGTGATGGTGCCATTAGAATCTTTCTTAAACAGAAATGAGAGTTGGAGTCTTGAGTTCAATGTTTCTGAAGAGGTGTAAGAGTCTCGGGTGGATAGGCGAATGACGCCAGTTTCTGCGAGATCGGTTCGCCACCCACTGCCGGCGTTTGTTGCGAGATCTTCGGATTGCTTAAAAAGACCCAAAACAGAATTCTCATAGGCAGCACGAGCTGCTGGAATGGAAAGATCATATTGATAGGTAACATCGACTTCCCAATCTCGGACTTGTTCATAGGATAATTGAAACGGGATGACTTTTAAGAGGTTATTGACGTCGCGGATAATAAAAATATTATCGAATAAGCTCGGCTTATAGTTTGCTCCAAGTCTTTCGTATGCTTCAATGCCCTTGCTCCGAGTTACTTTCACTCGTGCGATATGGTCACTTTCTCGCAAGATAGAAATTCGATATTGTCCTCTCAAAATGGCACTTGCAGATATCCCTGCTTCAGCGATTCCCCCAATACCTTGAAAGCTCAGTCCCCACCCTGCGTTGAGACCGAGCTCAACTGAACCTTGACCTAGATAAGATAAAATTTCTCCCTCTTCCATTTTTGAAAAAGTTTCATAATTCAAAGGTAAGCGAAATGGAATGAGTGAAAAATTCCAGAAACGAGAATACCTGGCAAGGCTCTCCCCATCGGCAGGGAGGAAAGACATGATTTTGTCACCCTTTTCATTAATGGATTCAATCCATTTTCCATTCAATGAATCGGAACTTTCGCTCATGGATTCTTTTCGGTTCTCGGTAAAGTTCTTAAAGTTGATGTCGGTTTCGAGTTGGAGCTTTCTCTCTTCTGGAGACGGGAGTGACGGATAGTTTTTAGGTTTAACTTGTCTGATATTGATGAACTCTACACCTTGCTGGGTACCAATATACAGACCTAAGGAGGGGACAGGTGAACCCGTTGGGATGGATGGAATTGAAAAAAATGGAATTTGCCCACTGACACCAACCTTATCGACCACTGTCCAGGTTCCGTGGACTTCGCGGTTATTAAAAACATTTCTATGAACGGAGAGGTTCAAGTCAAAGTGAGTGGAGCTGTAGAGTCTTGTGTCTATATTACTGACCCAGTCAAAAATGACGTTAGGAAGCTTGGATCCAATCTGATCAATCACTTGAAGTCTATCGGTACTCAAAACTTCTGACCATTCTTTTAATGCAAGATTAGCTTGTGCATGGGTGGGGCTCATGTTGATGAAAAGGATGATCGCCCAAGTAAAACTTGCTACACGTTTTTTAGTAAGCTGCGTAAGCTGCGAAAGCTGCGAAAGCTGAATCATGAGGAATACCTATAGAGTTTAAAATTTTATTCGCGTTTAAGCTGGGTTCGCAAAGACGCGGTACATCAATAGTTTGACTCTGGGCGATAGTCAACTTTTAGATTGTGCGCCGCAAAAATAGGAAACGGTAAGTTCATAGATGAGAAAGGATATTGCAATATCAAAGTCACCTTGTAAGTTTTTATATGAATCATTGTGTGACGGTCGCCTTCATTCTTTTCATTGCGGTTTTTGAATGCTATGGAGTAGCACCCCGTTCAATCAAAGGTGCTCTGGCCAATGATGCCGCTACCCCAGGCGTTTCGGCAAGTCCAAGGGTAACATTGGCTGACGCGCAGAGGGTTGTTGTAGAAGCGACACAAAATACTCATCGTTGGATAGGTCCTCAGTCAGGTCCTCCGGCGCAGCGGGGTAAAGTCATTGCCTTTTTGGCGGAAGATTTGCGCAATGGTGGGGTCTTGGGTGTGGCGCAAGGGGTGCGTGAAGCGAAACGAGTCTTAGGTTGGACTCTTAAAATATTTGATGCTGGTGGTACACTCGCTGGTCGTCGCAAGGCATTAGAAGATGCCTTGGCGTTTAAGCCGGATGGTCTGATTGTGTGTGGTTCTGATGCTGGTGAATTGCGTCAGGAGTTAGCTCCATTTGCGAGTCAGGGAATTCCCGTGGTGGGCTGGCATGCCGGATTCAAGCCTGGACCTATCCCAGATACTCCTCTTGCTATGAATGTTACGACTGATCCATTACAGGTGGCGCGTGTTACTGCAATGGCAGCGATAGCTCAGTCTAAAGGGCAGGCCAGCGTGGTGATTTTTACCGACTCCAGATTCGGGATTGCCATGGCCAAAGCTAACGTTATGACAAACATCATTCGAGCCTGTCTAGGATGTTCGGTCCTTGAGATCTGTGACGTGTCTATTTCAGAGAGTGCAGAACAGATGCCTGCTATCACTCATCAGCTACTTACTCAATATGGGAAGAGGTGGACATACGCGCTTGCCATTAATGATATTTATTTTGACTATGCTATCCCTGCGCTGATCCTTGCAGACATTTCAAACGAAAGTCTCAGCTTATTGTCTGCTGGCGATGGGAGTGCATCGGCTTTTCTACGCATTCAAGCTAAGATTTTTCAAACCGGCACAGTAGCTGAGCCCTTAAACTTGCAAGGCTGGCAATTGTTGGATGAATTAAATCGGCTCTTCGCTCATCAACCAGTCAGTCATTTTGTAGCTCCCGTTCACCTGATTACCTTCAATAATGTCGCCATCGATGTGGGGGGCCGCTTATTATACGATCCAGACAATGGCTATCGGGACGCCTACCGGCGCATATGGAAACGTTAGGACCCGTATATAAATAAATTAGGATGTGATTTGTGCGAACTCTAGCTAATCGCATTTTGCCAAAATCGTTGAGGGGTCAGTTCGCGCTTACTGTATCCATGTTGGCGATACTGATGTTGACTATTGGAATTTTCGCTATTGATTCGTTACGCGCCGTAACCGCTGCGACCCAACGGCTATCAGAAAGTCAACTGATACACATGCAAGATGCGCAGGATTTAGTTCAGTGCACTTTGCTGATTCAACAAGCAACTGATCAACTTTTGATCACAGATTCGCCCGATGCAGTACGTTTCGCATATGTTGAAATCATCAGCCAACTGGAAACCCTGGATTATTTGACCACACGACTCGCATCTTCTAATAATGGCGATAGTGTACTTGATCTGCTTCAGTCCAGTCAGCTTTTTCGCAATATCGCACATGTCATGGTGCAATTACGTGAGAATTCGTTGCGTGTTCATGCTACTTTTATAAAAAGCATACAACGTCTCACTTTGCAGTTGCAGGCAACCCCCAGTCGGAGCACTTTATCTTTGGTCATTTTACTCTATCGTTTACAGAATACGACACGAGAAAATGAAATATACCGCTTACGAGCAGAATTTACTCGGCAGTTGAATAGAGAGCCGTATTTATTGTCGAGTTCATCCGAATCGTTTGCTCCTTTCTCTTTGCGTCTGAAGTTTTTCAATCTTCAAAAAATGGAAGATAGCTTTCACGTTGGATTTCAGCACCAGGTAGAAGCGATGATTTCGGCTGCACGTCAGTTATCTACTTATTTTACGGAGAGTTACCAGGAAGCTATTCTGAGGCTTATTGAAGCTTCCCGTCGGATTCAATATTGGCTCATCGGCCTGCTCGCTTGTAATTTATTGCTGACTTGGCTGGTGGTCAGGGTTTTTCTGGGACGCCATGTACTCACTCGTTTGCAACAAGTGAGTTTCTATTTACGAAGAGGAGAAGGTGACGGTCCGAGGCCGATTGTACCTGTGCAAGGTGCAGACGAGATTGGTGACATGGCTCGTGCTGTGGAACAATTTTTGGGGGATCGCCGTCAGCTTATTCGCACTCGCACTTCGTTGGAAGAAGAGCAGCGGCGACTCGCCGCCATTTTCGACAATACTGCAGATAGTATTATAGTATTACAAAACGGCATGATTCGGCAGGTGAATCGAGCTGCGGAACATCTGTTTGATCGAAGCAGTCGTGATATGCTTGGGAAGAATATCAGTGAGTTCATGTCGAAATTCGATCTATCAGTCGAGAAGATCTCTTCTCTACCTACACCTGTTCGAGTTCAAGATGCGCTGGCTCGGACCCAGAGTAATCGAGTTTTTCCGATTGAAGTATCCATGAGCAGGGTGCTTACAAAGGAGAGTCCACTTGTTATTTTGGTGATAAGAGACGCAACCTTACGCAAGGAAGTGGAAAAACAGCTTACTACAGCTCGTGATGCTGCTTTATCAGCGAGGCAAGCACAATCCACCTTTCTCGCTAATATAAGCCATGAATTGAGAACACCCCTGAATGCTATTCTAGGTTATGTGCAGATCCTCAATCAAGAAACGAATTTGAGTGAGAAGCAAAAAAATGGCTTGAATACAATCCAGCAAAGTAGCGAACATTTGTTAATGCTCATCAACGACCTCCTCGATGTGAGTCGGATCGAGGCGAAAAAAATGGAACTCATACAGGTGACTTTCGATTTGTCTGCTCTGCTCCGGCAAGCCTACAATATTATCAAAATAAAGGTCGAAGAAAAGAACGTCAAATTTCATTATGAAATGTGTACTCCTCTGCCAAAGTATGTTCGAGGAGATGAACGTAAGCTTAAGCAGATCCTTTTGAATCTGCTCGATAACGCAGCTAAATACACAAATTATGGAGAAGTTATATTGCAAGTCCGCTATCTTTTGGATTCAGAGCTATTTCACTGTGAAGTGTTAGATACTGGGCTTGGAATTCCTCGAGACAAACTACAAATAATTTTCGAACCCTTTGTACAACTTCTTTCTACCGGACAGCTACGTGAAGGAACAGGTCTAGGTCTGAATATTACAAAGCAGTTGGTCATATTGATGCACGGCAAATTGGGAGTGGAAAGTGAATTAGGTAAAGGGAGCCTCTTTTGGTTTGAGGTCCCTTTGCCGGCGGTACTTGAGCAAAAGTTTGTTACGAAAAAAGTGGAGCGAGGGACGATAGCGCATCCTATGATCGGGTATCAAGAATCCGGCCACCTAAAGCCAATCACAGAGCCATTCATAATACCTCCGTGTGAAGAAATGGAAAAATTATATGAGTTTGCTTTGAGGGGAGATATGCGTAGGATCAAGGCATGGGCCATTCAACAGAAAGAGAAAAATAAAGAGTATAGCTGCTTCTCTGATCGACTTTATGGATTGGCAATGCGGTTTAAGGCTGACGTCATTTTGGCATTGGTCAAGCAATATAAGGAAAAGACTCGGAGGTGATGCAGAGGTCTGGCGGTCTAATTTTTGCTGAATTATGGTTTTTACTTCGTCTTCTTGCTAACAAACTAGCCAGAAGCAACTCACAAGGCGTAACTATTGTTCATGGATGGAAGTATTTTAATTATTGATGATGATGAAGCTATTCGCGAAACATTTCAGCTGATTCTTGAAACCGAAGGATATTCGGTTTTTACCGCTGCCAATGGAAAAGAGGGGCTTGAGGTTCTTTCTAAGATGCCGTCCCCGTGTTTAATCCTGCTTGATTTGATGATGCCCGTCATGGATGGGTGGGCTTTCGCTGAAGCTCACGATAAGGAAAAACGGTTTTCAAAAATCCCCATTGTTGTTGTGACAGCATTTCCAGAAATGACAGCTCCGCTAAAGAATACCGAGGGTGTTATGAAGAAACCTGTGGATATTGACTTATTAATAAGAACTGTTGCCCAATACTGTGAGCGGATTTGATTTGAATGAAGCTACTATTTTGCTTATCGATGATGACTCCAATAATCTGGCTATATTAGCAGATTTTTTATCGACCCGGAATTATATCATTCTTGTGGCAGAAACTGGGGAAAGCGGTTTGAAAAGAGCTATTTATGTTCGGCCTGATATTATTTTGCTTGATTTGATGATGCCGGGAATGGGAGGGCTTGAGGTCTGTCGTCGATTAAAGAAAGAAGAAATCACAAAAGATATTCCAGTGATTTTTATGACGGCGCTAGCAGAAACAGAATTTAAAGTAAGTGGTTTTGAGGCGGGAGCTGTGGATTATATTACTAAGCCCTTTCACAGGGAAGAGGTCCTTGCTCGCGTTGGGGCGCATCTGCATCTTCGAGAACTCGCCCATCAACTTCAGGATGCGAACCAGTTTCTTGAAAAACGGGTAGAACAGCGAACGGTAGAGCTTGCAAAGGCTAATAAAAAATTGCAGCTGGAAATCACTGAGCGCAAACGAGTGGAGCAGGAGCGCGATAAGTTTCTGATGCAAGAACAAAAAGCACGTATTGAGGCGGAAAAATCTATCCAGCTGCGTGATGATTTTCTAGCAATTGCTTCACATGAATTGCGGACACCGCTCACTCCTCTTCATATGCAGGTTCAATTTATTAAACGGCACTTGCGAAGTGCTCCTCTTTCATTTTTTCCAAAGATTGGAGCGCTTTTAAAAGCTGTTGAAAACACCGATCGAGAAATTGACCAACTTTCAAGATTGATCGAAAATCTTTTGGATGTCTCGAGAATTACGGTCGGACAGTTAACTTTAAATCCAGAGAAAGTTGAATTATCTCAATTACTGCGAGACACGATCGACCGATTCAGAGCAGATTGTAAGAAAGCAGGCTGCGAATTCATTTTGAAGATAGAGACTCAAGTCAGCTGTTTTTTGGACCCATATCGTATCAAACAATTAGTGACAAATCTTTTGACCAATGCAATTAAATATGGAGCGGGCAAACCCATTGAAGTCAGTCTGTCCTCAGATCAAGTCAGCGTATTATTAACAGTGCGTGATCATGGAATCGGTATTTCGAAACAAGAGCAGTCCAAATTATTTCAACGATTTGAAAGATTCGCGCCGCTCAAACACTTTGGGGGACTGGGCCTTGGTTTATATATTGTTCGCCGGATTGTCGATGCCAATGATGGCATCGTCCGACTTGAAAGCGAAGTCGGAAAAGGGACAACTGTGATGATTGAGTTACCACGTTATAGACTCAATGCGAATCAGGCGAAAGAAAGTAAGTTCTTAGAAGGTTAGGATATTTTATGGTTTTGATGAGATGGACTGATTCTCTACCGTTTCAACTTGAGTTTTGGGTCATAAAACGATAAAAGACTGACCAGAATGATCTATTTTCAATCAATCACTCAAATAGAGCTCTCCGAGCTTTTACTGCCACTCAGTCGCGTTAAGTATTCTACGGGAATGACTGAAGAAGATCGCAAGATTAAAGCGATCAAGCAATCCAGGTATCGTGCCAAGCAACTTTTTCATTGGGTCTATCAACGTCATCAGACGGATTGGGATCAAATGAGTGATCTTTCAAAAGAACTTCGCGCATGGCTGAAAGAAAATATAGAGATTTACCGACTTTCTACGCGAGAGAGTCGTCAGGCGCTAGATGGCACACATAAATTTCTTTGGGGTCTTAGTGATAATAAGACTATTGAGAGTGTGATTATCCCTGCTGCGCTTCAAGAAAAAAACGAAAATGCATTTGAAGACAAATTAGAAGAGGAAGAAGCAGCAGCAGAAGAAGAACAGAAGACCTTTTCTGGCAAGCCTGTTAAGGATCGCGTGGATTCTCCACGGTGGGCACGACTGACTGCTTGTATTTCCAGCCAAGTGGGCTGTGCTATGGCTTGTAAGTTTTGTCTGACTGGAATTCAAGGATTAGATCGTCATTTGCAGGTTCATGAAATTGTCACGCAAGTATATGAGCTTCGAAGGTTAGCTCCCATTACGAATATTGTTTTTATGGGCATGGGCGAGCCTCTTCATAATTTTGAAAATGTGGTCAAAGCCTGTCAAATTCTTTTAGATCAAGATGGCCTCAATTTTTCAAAGCGTAAAGTAACTATCAGTACGAGTGGTCTTGTGAGCGCAATTCAGGAGTTGGGAAAAAGAGTGGATGTATCTTTGGCTATTTCCCTCAATGGAACGACTGATGAGCAACGCTCCAGCATTATGCCAGTCAATAAGAAATGGAATATTACGCAGCTTCTAGAAGCGTGCCGAAATTATCCACTGGGAAGTCATCGTCGAATTACCTTTGAGTATGTTTTACTTAAAGGAGTGAATGATTCTTTAGAGGATGCCGCACGGATTGTAACGCTGACCCGCGGGATTCCTAGCAAAATTAATTTAATTCCCTTTAACGAGCATTCCGGTTCTGAGTTCAAACGTCCTTCCGATGAAACAGTTCATGCTTTTCAAAGGTATCTCTTGGAGCGAAAGATTACGGCTACGGTCCGAATTTCACGAGGACGAGATATCTTAGCAGCGTGTGGACAGCTTCGAAGTATTTTCGGGACCGCCCGAGGATCTGAACGCCATAAAGATTGGGCGAGTGACTCAATTCCTGTAAATTCAATTTAATGAAATCTAAGCTTTGTGCTATCCGGTGGGTTATGAATGCGGTTCTATACGGAGTTCTACTGCTCTTATTCGCGAGATCCGCTCTCGCAATGAATGAGAAAAACCAGTTCGATATTTTAGATCCGAATGTTCATAAAATGATTTTAACTTACTTGCCCCCGAAAGATATTTGCCATGTTTTGGGGTTAAATCGGGCGTCAGCCACCCTGACTCAAAGTGCGATTGATTCAAACCTCCTGGATACTCAATACTGGAAAGAAAAGCTCATTCATGAAGTTGGGGCTGGTGCACGCATTGTTGCTTTAGGTCCCAGTCAGATGACTTGGAAACAATCCTATGCTTTGAAAAATTTCTATCAACGTTGCCTAGATCAATCCTCATCGTTAGTAAGAATTTATCCCGAGTTAAAAACTGTTTTGGAAACGAAAAAACAAGGAAAAAGAATCAAGAAGCGAGGGGAGCAGTTAGCTACTTTTCAATGGTTTGAAAATCATCCGGCCTCGTGTCAATTAACCAGTTGTACTATTTTTACTGTAGGTGGCGGTGCCATTACTGCGGGTGGTTTAATCACAGATGGATACAGTAACGGGAATATGGCCGAGTTGAGTATAGGTATTGTGGGGGTAGTGGGTTCTTGTGCAGCAATCGTGGGAATACCGTTAGTTAAACCATTAGCCATGCGAATTCAGATTGCTTGGGGTTGTTTTACGGATGGGGGTACTGACTACTCGGAGTGGGCTGAAAGATATCAGGAAGCTACCGAAGATTTACTGAGATCAACTCCATTTCAACAAGAGCTTGAAGAACAGACAGGAATTCGTTTTTCAACTCTGAATACGGAAGAACGTGAAAGGCTCAAGCAAGATTTGAGTCAGTTGGCAGAGATCCAGGTCTTTCGCGATGCGATTGAGCTATTCCAACTGAACAAAAGACTGACTTCGCTCACCGATGTTCGACCTGAGGTTCTACCTGAGATTCGAATTGACATTCAGGCTGAGTAGACGGTTCAAGCATTTTTCCCTGGGTACATTCTCTTTGTTGAAGAATTTCGCGAAGTCGATTATGGGGCTCCCAACGGTTTCGGCTCCATTCTGGGGCTAGGCATTCTTCACTGTGGGTGGCAGTGGCGCACATTCTTTCTATATAAATGGAAGGAGAGAGGTGTCCCACGAAATCAACAACGCGTTCACCATATTCTTCAATCGAGAGAGTATGAAACGGAGTTTGTTTCCACCTCTCAGCCAGTTCAGTATTTTGTAAAATCATCAATTGATGAAGTTTAGCGCCACGGACACCTAAGCGATTGAGGAGAAGCGCGGCTTCTGTAGCGGCCTGGGGAGAGTCCGTGGGCGAACCGAACATCAAATGGACACAAACATGAACATGAGGGGCTAATTTTCTCATTTTTTCGAGAGCATCAATAGAGCATTGTCGATCATGTCCTCGACCCAGCCATTCTAGGGAAGGATTTTCAAAAGATTGAACTCCCAGCTCCAAAGAAACATAAGTTCTTTGTGCGAGTTCTTCTAAAAGCTCAATTACGGGATCTGGGAGACAGTCGGGCCGAGTGCCAATACACAGACCCTGAATTTCCGGCTCCCCGAGAGCGGCTTCATAAATTTGTCTGAGATAATCCACATCTGAATAAGTATTCGTATAGCTTTGGAAATAAGCAAGAAATCGAGTAGCCCCAAAGCGCTCACGGATTGAAGGGAGGCGTGCTCGAATTTGCTCTTGAACATCAGCCCCACGGCCTTTTTTGCCAAAAAAGGAGCTAGATCCCCGTACGTCGCAGAAAGCACAACCCTTTTTTGCTAAGGTGCCATCCCGAGTGGGGCAGGTGAGTCCACTCGCTATCACGACCTTGTAAGTCTTCGCTCCGAACGTCTCTTGAAGATACCGGCTATAGGGGTAGTGCGTTTCTGGTAAACTGATTTGAGATTGAGTCATGCTTTAGACAAGCTTTATGGCACTCAATCTTTGGCTTGCCAAGTACAAAAAATTCACAGAAATTCAAGAAAAATGAATAAAATCCCGATGAGAGGCTGTTGAAGATGAGTCGGGAAAGTTAGCCTACTCAAAATTCGGTGCAGTATGAAAAACTGGATTTGTGCCATAAACGAAAGAAAATTTAAAAAGAACAAAAAATATGAATAAAAGTTCTATGATCTTCATGGACGAAGATTTACAGGGACAGAGGGTCCTGCGATAGTGAAAAGATCCTGTCCCCCACTGCCAGAGGACCCTGTGTCAAACTTACATCCTATTTGCCTTTACGCTTACCTGCGGCTTTCATGGTCTTGGATCGGATTTCCTTCACGCTCAATTCCAGTTGATCTAAAGCGCCTTTTTGAGCTTGAATCACATTGGTCATTTGGGGCAAGAGTTCTTTTACTTGCTTCATCTCAGTATGAATGGAAGTCACCTGCGTGTTGAGGGATTGAACTTTATGGGTAAGTTCCATATTGGAAGTCTGGAGCGTATCGATTTGTTGTTGCATGGCTTGTTGGCCAGGGCAACTTGGCATAGCGATTCCCATTCCTAGATAAGCAGACGCAAATACAAACCATTTTAGGTGTTTTCTCATAAATTTTTTCCCCTATCTCATCACTATATCGAAGTTTTTCAGTCAGAACATAAATTTTTTATTTGCGATATTGGTGAGAATCGCTACCCCCAAAATGGAGGTGACTAAAGAAGATCCCCCATAGCTGAGAAAGGGGAGAGGTACGCCGACAATCGGAAGCAAACCCATCACCATTCCCATATTAATAAAGATATGCCAAAAAAAGATGGTCATTACGCCCAGCGCTAGAAAAACACCAAATTTATCATGGGATTGGTAGGCGATAGAGAGACCATTGAGCATAAAGATGAGATAAGCCACGAGCAACGTGACGCAGCCTACAAATCCATGTTCTTCGCTGAAAACAGAAAAAATAAAATCTGTATGATGTTCGGGCAAGAAGTTGAGCTGGCTTTGAGTGCCTTTCTTATAGCCTTTTCCAAAAAGCTGGCCACTTCCTACGGCAATCATGGATTGAATCGAATTGTATCCTGAGCCTTTAGGGTCGGAAGCTGGGTTCAGGAAAGAGACTAAACGCTGTCGTTGATAAGGTTTGAGGCCAAATTTGTAAACGGTAGGGAGTGCTATGACTCCGCAAATAGCAATGATCATCACTGTTTTGGGCTGAACCCGAATAAATAACATCATGCTGATAAAGGTGAGAAGAATGATGAGCGCCGTACCTAGGTCAGGTTGAAGCATAATCAGTCCACAGGGTAATATGACCAATAAGGTAGGTAGGATTAAGTCTCTAAACCCGTATCCTCCGACGGTTTGATCTGACTCAAAATATTTTGCTAAGCAAATTGCCATAGAAAGCTTCATGAATTCAGAGGGTTGAATTCTAAATGCGCCTATTCCTAACCAGCGTTTGGCTCCCAGAGAAGATCTACCTAAGAAGAGTACGGCTGCTAACAGAAGAAGATTAGTGAAATAGATCACATAGGCTAGACGAGAAAAAATTGAATAATGGAGGACAAGAATGAGTGCGGTTAAGCACATTCCAATTCCAAACCAAAGTGCCTGATTTTTATAAAGTCCAAGGGACTTATCCTGAACCCCTGTCGCACTCATGAGATTCCAAATTCCAATTCCAAAGAGGAGGATTTCAAGGGCGATAAGACTCCAGTTGAACTTCTTTAGTTCTTCTTCATACATGCCCGCGCGCATTTCCCCATCATTATAATGAACAGGGCTTTCAATGGAAGAATGTGTCATTCATGTACTCCTTCAAGTATTACTCGTTATCATCGATCTCGTCTTCACCCGTAGGCTCGTCGTCTGAAGCGAGTCCGGGGTTCGAAGTGGTTTCGGCCGGAGTGATCGGTAAGGGAGGGGGAGCAAGGGGGGCCGGTGGAACCCGTTCTTCTGGAGTGACCAGCTCGCTATTATCCGAAAAGCCTTCATCTTCACTCACACTATGATTTGCTTGTTTAGCTACAATCAGAGTCTGTCCCACAGATTTGAGCCGAGAGGCTAATGCTTTCTCTCCGTAAAGTTCAGGGAAATTCTTTTCCAAATACTTTTTAATAATAGCGCGAGCAATAGGTGCAGCGCCCGACCCACCGTGACAAGCGTGCTCTCCTATGACAGCTACAGCAATGGCGGGGTCTTTTGCGGGAGCAAATCCTACAAATACAGCATTATGGCGGTCTTGAAATTTCATAGCTTCGCATTTTTGATAAATTTTATCAGCGGCAATTCGAATCACTTGAGACGTGCCTGTTTTTCCAACGAGATCCATTCCTGGAAGACGTTGGTTAAATGCGGTTCCGATAGGACTATTCACGACTCCCCACAGTCCTTGTTTGATTGCATCTACTGTTTTAGGTGAAAGGTGGACTTGGCTCATCACTTCGGGATTAAATTCTTTTAAAATGAGGCCGTCGGAAGACTCAATTTGTTTAACGATATAGGGACGGTAGAGAGTTCCTCCATTTCCAATGGCTGCATAGAGATTGGCAAGTTGTAAGGCTGTTGTCAGCACAAAGCTTTGACCAATTCCAACGGAAGCGGTTTCACCCGCGTTCCAGGGTTGGTTAAATCTTTTTTTCTTCCATTCGATAGTAGGAATGAGGCCAGGGACCTCTCCAGAAAGATTGATTCCAGTTCTTTTTCCCAGTCCGAGCGCAGTTGCCCATTTTGCAATATCATCCACGCTATTGAGTTTAAGGGCCACTCGGTAGAAGAAAATATCGCAGGACTGAGTGATGGCCCGAATGACATTGATTTCGCCGTGCCCATGGCGATTGTGACAGTGGTAGAGACGATTTCCTATTTTAATCACGCCAGGACAATGAAATTTTGTGTTTTCATCAATCACTCCTTCTTGCAGGCCGGCAATGGCAGTGACAATTTTAAAAGTCGATCCAGGAGGGTAGTGGTCTTGGATTGTTTTGTCTCGGAGAGGGTGGTTTTCATTATTGAGAAGTTTGTTCCAAATACTGGTAGGGATGCCTCGCGAAAAAGAAGTAGGATCAAAAGACGGGCGCGAGAGCATGGCGAGAATTTCTCCATTTCTTGGGTCTATCGCGACTACTGATCCGATTTTATCTCCGAAAGCTTGTGTGGCAGCCTGTTGTAAATCTTGATCAATCGTGAGGATTAGATTTTTCCCAGGGACGGCTGACCTACCTTGACCGGCCTGTATGACCTTATTCCTCTTTCTGTCTAATTTCACTCTACCGAGCGCATCTACTTCCTTAATCTCTTCTCCGTCCGCGCCTCTGAGTTGTTCCTCCATTTTTTGTTCAAGGCCAAATTTTCCAATGCTATCCCCGAGTCGATATCTTTGAATTTTTTTATTTACGATGGGGAGTTCTGATGAGTTGACTTCCCCGATATAACCCAGAAGATGAGCTGCAATATCTCCAAAAATATTGGTTCTTTTGATTTCTTGTTTGACCTCAACGCCCGGCATGTCAATTTTTCGAACTTCAATTTGAGCGACTTCATCGCGGCTGAGTTCCGTTTTGATTTTTACAGGTAGGAAAGAAGGCTGGGTTCTGGCTTTATCAAGTAATTCTTGAATATTATCAAGCGGCATTTTTAAGATACGTGCTAATAAGTCTATGACTCGGGTTTCTTGATGAGATTCGCGAAGGTATTGCGGAATCACTTCCAGGTCAAAGTCAGGACGATTATCGATAAGAAGAGTGTGATTTCGATCAAAAATCATCCCTCTCGGCGCGGCAACCTTGACTCGTTTGATTCGGTTATCTTCTGAATACTGCCTCATTTGCTCGCCTCTCAGAATTTGAAGATAAACCAGACGAGAAACGAGCAAGCCCAGGCCAAGAAAAAGAACAGCGTACAGGTATTTAAACCGATCTTGAAATTCTCTAATTTGTTCTTCTTGCCCAAGAAATGCCATTAAAATCCTTCACTATCTAATTGGAGTTCCTCATCCATAACATGTTCCGCGCGAGCATTTTTAAAGGTAATCCAATCAAATTTTTCAAGCCATTGGCAAACCCATATTGAAAAAGTGGCTTCGATAGCAGCGCCCAAAAATAAAAATGTAAGGGTGTGCCTCCATTGATTAGCGCTGGCTCCTAAAAAGTATAGAATTAAAAGTCCGACGAGTTTCCAAACCATCGAGCTGATTAATGTAACCATCGAAAAAGAAAAAAGGCTTGGAATGACAAAAAAACGAGATGAAGCTCGAACGAGCAAATAAATCACCATATAACTGACTAAGTAAAGCCCTTGCGGTGCTGCGCTATGGATTTCGCAGATTTCAGAAATAATCAGAGTAACAATACCCCCTTCTTCAAATCCCCGCTTTAGCGCGCACCAAATGACAATGAGGAGGGCAATGTCGGGCTGAAAGTAAAGGAGAGGCCAGGAGGAAAAAAGCGAGCTTTGGAGCGCAATGCCAACGATCACGAATAATAAAAGAAGAGGTGTATTTAAGGTTCTTAGAATAATCCGAGTCATTCTATGTCCCCATTTAATACGACGAGCACTTCTTCTAATTTAGAAAAATCTACATTGGGACGCACTTCGACTTCCTGGGTGATTCCAAAGGGTTTGCGATTGACTTTGGAAACGGTACCCACGGCCGCACCCTTTGGGAAAATACCCCCTAAACCACTTGAAATCAGGATGTCACCCGGTTGAATATCATCCGTTCGGAGTGCGAATTTGAGTTGGCAGGTATCATCCGTGAGGCCTTCAACTATGCCTCTGGCCCTAGAGCGTTCAACAATCGCATCGACGGCGGAAAGAAGGTCTAAAATAGTGACAATGTCGCTTGTATCTTGAGTCGTCCTTAAGACTCGCCCTACAATGCCTTCATCTGTCGTCACCGCCATATTACGTTTAATACCTGAGCTCTCTCCTCTATTGATTCGAATGGATCGAAATTCAGTTGAAACATCTTTCGCGATCACTCGCGCGACTACGGACTTCAAATTGAACTGCTGTTCAAATGAAAGAAGCTTTCGAAGTCGGATATTTTCTTGCTGGGTTTCCTTTAAACTGGCTATCGAATTGAGCAACTTACGATTCTCATCCAGTAATGCCAGGTTGTCCTGATGCGTATGCCAGAGATAAATGTAATTTTCATAGCTGGAAGCGATTTGCTCCAAAGACCAGCTAATCATGGCCTGGATAGGGGAAGTGATTCCTACAATCAAGCGATCGTAAAATCGATAGTTTCGAGCGGATCGAGTCGAAGTGTCAATCGCAATCACGGGAATGAGAATAAAGAGGAAAAGGATGATATAAAATCTATATTGTTTCAGATACTTGATCATGTTGACTCTTAACCCCTCGGTGGATATCATCGTAGCCATCTCGTCCTAGTAAATCAATGGTTTGATGAGAGAAGAATCAAGAATTGGAAATTTTCTAAGTCAGAAATAAATAGTGAAGTTAAAGAGGTAGACCATGCTGAGTTGGATACGGGAAAAGTTTGGTAAAGCTGTAATTGGTGGAATTGTCGCATTTATTGCATTTGTTTTTGTTTTTTATGGCGTTTTTAGCCCCAAATCGACGCGTGGATTGCATGAGGGTTCCGTGGCTGGGACGGTGAATGGGGACTCCATTTCAATTTCGGATTTTAATCGGGAACTCAACCGTCGGATCGAATTTTTTAAAGCGTATAGTGGGGGGAAGCTAACTGACGATCAACTTAAAAATTTCAGAATCCGAGAGGGAGTGTTTCAGGAGCTAGCCAATCGGAAGCTCTTACTTCAGGAAGCTAAGCGTCGAGGTATGTTGGCTCCCGATGAAGAAGTGAGAGAAAGAATCCGTGAAATTTCCGCATTTCAAAAAGATGGAAAATTTGATTTAACGACCTATAAGCAAGTTCTTGAAGGAAATAATCACTCACCCAGTAGCTTTGAAAAGCTAGTACGTGAAGATATCTCATTACAACAGTGGGAGAGTTTTTTTCATGATCGCGTCCGCGTTGCGGATGAAGAGCTGAAGCGAGAGTTTCTGATGAGCCGCGATAAACGTAATATTAAATATGTTTTATTGACAATTGAAGCTACAAAGAAGAGTGTGCCTATTTCTTCAGATGAGATCAAAAAATTCTTGGTGGATCCGTCTAAAATCAACCTTGTTAAAATGAAGTTTGAAGAAGGCAAAGAGACGGTTTACAAAGGTCAAAAATTTGAAGCAGTGCAAGAGGCGATTGCCCGCAGTGTATTGGCGGGAGGGAAAGTTGAAGAAATTCAAAAAATAAATCAAAATCTTGCCGATCAGGTTCTTTCGGTGATGACTGCAGATCGATCATCTGACGCTAAAGTCAATGCATTGTTGAAAAACATGAATATTCAAGTCAAATCTACGGGGTTGATCACTCGGCAGAGCAGCTTTGTTCCAGGAGTGGGTGAGTCTAAAGAATTGATTTCAGATGCATTTGCCGAAAAATCTCCGATTGACTCTAAATTGGGGGGCAAACCTAAGAAGTATTTAATGGCAGGTCGAGTGCTGCTTGCTGTGGTGACAGAGAGTCAAAAGCCCAATTTGGCTGAATTTGATCACGAAAGAGATTCTTTGATGCAGCAAATCTCAGCACGTAAATCACGAGAGATTTATCAAGATTGGATGCAACGTCTTGCTAAGAAAGCTAAAATTGAAACTAATCCTGCTGTAGTGGGTGCTAGCGAAGCGATGTAAAGCGATAGAGCGAAGTAAAGCACGATATCAAAGAAAAAGCGTTCAGGCTATCAGTGCGAGTGCTGTAGCCTGAACGCTTCAATAGAGAATCATTCTCAGAGTGATTTTATTTTTTGGCTTTCATGTCGGAGATGAAACTTACAAAGATATTTTCGATCTTCTTAGGTTCTTCTCCAAGAAGTTGGGCCATCATTGAAATAGCATCGGATGATGGCATTTCTAATTTGCTCAACGGAGCCAGATCTTGAGCATTGAGTCCGAAGTCTTTAAGGTCTTTACTTAAGTCTTTGCTCTGAGTGAGTTTCATTATTTTTCCTGCAGATTGCAGGCTGATATCGAAATCGTGAGCCAATAATTTTACTGAGTCGTCTAGAGAGGTCTGGGTTAGAGAGTTCTGGCTAGAGGACGCTCCTGTTCCCGACATGAGGTCATGATGTCCACCGCCGCCATGTCCTCCTCCACCCCAGTGTCCGCCGCCGCCCCAGTGTCCACCACCTCCATGCCAACCCCCACCCCAGCCTCTGCCCCAACCTCCCCTATAGTAGCCTCCCGGAGCATACCAACCCCCAGGGCCGTAGCCAACATCGACAACACAAGCTTGGAGAAGACATGCTGAGAGCAGCGCTAAAAGATAAAGTTTCTTAGAAATAAAACGATTCATTCAATCCTCCTTTGGATTCAATTTTTCAAATCAGGATGCAGGCAATGTTTGTACCAAAAAAGAGTGCAGTACTTACGTTTGAATAGGGTCAAAATGTCCCGATCAGAGTCATTTTTGCACTACTTTCGCGCTGTTTTCACACTGTTCTTAATGTCGAGCGATGAATTCGCGAAGGGTATCTACAAACACTGCTCTTTGTTCAAAAGGTAATCCGTGCCCGGCATCAGGAATTTCTTTAAAAGTAATCGATTGAAAGGGTGTAAACGTTTTTCGTTCGGACTCAAAGTCCTCATGACTCCAAACTAAGCTTCGTGCACCTCGAAGGACGAGGATAGGCATTTGCCGATAGGCTAAATCTTTTATCCAAGTACGCACGGATACATCCCGAGCACTTTCGATGGTTTTAATGAGTGCGGCATGGTCAAAAGGAAATGAAATTTTTCCATCAGAATTTCTCACCGATACCGCCATGAGATATTGAGTAATGGAAGAGTCAGGACAGTGAGAATTCATAAATTTTCTTGCTTCTTCGGCAGACTCGAATTGAAAAGGAAGAAGTTTAAGGAACTGGGCTAAACCGTTCCCAAGGCCGCCTCCTGCAACTCCAGAAAATCCGAGATCCACCAAAATGAGTCCTTGAACCCATTCCGGTTTAAGGTGGGCAGCTGCAATCGCAGAACGGACGCCCATAGAGTGGCCTAAAATCCAGGTTGGGTAAAAATTTTGAGCCTTCAGGGTATCCATCACATCCTGCCCATAAGAAAGCGGGCTGTAGTCGGTCTCTTTTCTCCCAGCAGGAATAGAGGCTACTCGACTTTTTCCATGTCCTCGTTGATCTGGAGCTAGAATGCTGATTTCGTTTTCTAAGGATGCAGCAATCGGTCTCCAAAGTGCACCCGTTCCTCCCATTCCATGCAATAAAACAATCTTTTTAGTTGATTGCGATGTCACATTAGATTGATTCCAGAGGTTATAGAAAAGTTCCATATTGACTCCTGTAGTACACTGATGTTTAGCATAATTTACCTAACTGTGGGGGATATGGATAAAGTAAAAGTGTATACAGCATCCTTAATTCAGAAGTCAAAAACGACTCCTCAAAGCTGGCTTAAAATAGCGCAGCTTCATGCAGAGAAGTGTGAATTGAAAGAAGCACAAGTCGTTTATGCATTTGCACTGAAAGAAGCAAAGAAAATTCGCGATCTTAAATCAAGTATGGAAGCCATTGCGGGTCTCCTTCGCTTATCTGCCGAGGCACTGGACTCAGATGCTACTGAGAAGTGGGATCGAGAATTGAATCGATGCATGAATGCCTATCCTCGCCAAATTCCCCCCATGGCCTGGTATTGCAAGGGAGCAGTTGCTCATCATCAAAACCAATTTAGGGCGGCACAACGCTATTTTCATCGATTTCTGAGAGCGAGTCGAAAAGAGCTAAAATCTGAAGAGGGTGTCGTACGAGGTTGGTTGATGCTTGCACTGATGAGTCAAAAGAGAAAGCAATTTAGGCGAGCTTTGTGGTTAATAGAAGAAATTTTAAGGCGGTATGAAGCAAAAAATTTAAGAGGAATTAATGGAATTCTTTATCTAATATTGGGAACATTTTATGAATATAAACAGGACGTGAAAATCGCGCTGAGCTGGTATCAGAAAGCGGATATTCAATTTCTTGGAGAGCATAATTGGTATCAGCATCTTTATGCGCTCTATGGATATGCTCGAATATCACGAATTCAGCAAGATTATTCCAAATCTTATTGGTACTTGGACTTAGTGGATCAAGCAGTCTCTGCTCCTGAGTTTAGTTTATTGCGTTCCTATATTGCAGCAGAAAGAAGACGTCTAGAGCAAGATGCTGTTGATCTATTGATCGATAGCAGGAAAGGAACCGTTAAGACACGCGAAAGTGGTCATATATCATTACGTAAACAGTTTGTTTTATTACATCTGCTGGAAGCACTTTCGATTGCACATCGCAAATCTGGGAGTGATTTGGAACGTGGATTATCGAAATCAGAAATCATTCAATACGTCTGGAAGGAAGCTTATAGTCCTGAAGTTCATGATAACAAACTTTATTACAATATTAATCGTCTCAGAAAGTTAATTGAGCCAGATGTACACAAACCACAATATTTATTAAATTGGAAAGAAGGGTATCGACTCGCACCCAATTTAAAGATTCAGCATTTGAACGGAGGATTTTCGCAATCCTCTCCTTCAAAGGGGAGGTGAGCGAATCTTTAAACTGTCTTCTTCCTTACCATCTAAGAATCTTCCCCATTTTCGTGGGAGTTCTTTAAAGATCAAAGCAATTTATTAGGGGAATTTGTATGTATATGAAAAAAAAATCACGAGGGGTTCTGGGAGCGATTTTTTTAACAGGATTAGTGTCTTTTTCAACCCTGGCTCATTCAAAAGGGTTTGGGAGGGATGCTGTAAGTAACTGGGGTGATTTTTCGTCTGGCGGAGAAGGACATGTTCCCATTCCGTTTGATGCAGAAAGTGTAAAATTTGAACTTGCGGATGGTGAGCTTTATGCTTTGGTTGGACGGGTTATAGTGATTCCTGCAGTATCTTCAGTGTCTAATGATAACAAAGTCATCCGAGCTTATTTTGAAATTTGTTTTGATAAATATCCATGGCTCGCTAATTCTAAAAGACGGAAATTTCCGCTTTATCCTATCCTGATTCCAAAGGAGGGTAGCGATGAATGGATTCATCAATTTGTGAAATTAGGTAATAGTAACGAAGCTGCTAGACTCTATTTTAAAGCCCATGGAAGAATAGTGAAAAGCAAAGGAGAATCTCAGTACGTGATTTCTTTAGAGCCGTTGTTGCTTGAAAAATGAGACAGAAAAATGAGACAGAAAAATGAGAAAGAAATGTGAGGTAGAAAAACCTGTGAAAACCACAGGTTTTTCTAAATTCACCTTGCCCTTAATATTTTTCCTGTAATAGAACGCGGATTTTTAGAAAGTTCAGCAGGGCTTCCTTCTGCAATGAGTTCGCCTCCTTCTGCTCCACCAGAAGGACCCAGGTCAATCACCCAGTCTGCTTGAGCAATGACATCGAGGTGATGTTCAATCATGATGACGCTGTGTTTTGCGTCCACTAAGTCCTGGATGACTGTGAGAAGTTTCTTAATGTCTTCTAGATGGAGACCCGTGGTCGGTTCATCAAAGATATAGAGTAAATTTTCTAAGGATTTGTCCTCTAAGGTCGCGGCTATTTTTAATCGCTGTGATTCTCCTCCGGAAAGTACTGTTGAGGACTGCCCTAAGTGTAAGTATCCAAGACCGACGTCTCTGAGTGTGCCTAATTTTCGAACCAGGATAGCGTTGTCACGGAAGAGTTCAAATGCATCATCAATCGTGGTGTGAAGAAGCTGATGAATATCCTTTCCCCGATAAGTGACGTCAAGGACCGATTTCTTAAACCTTTTGCCGTTACACTCTTCACATGGGAGCTTCACCTCCGCCATGAAATGCATATCCAAGGTAATCTCACCTTCTCCTTTGCATACCGGGCAACGACCTCCATCTACATTGAAGGAGAAGTGTTGAGGAGTGTATCCTCGCTTCAGCGAAAGTACTTGATTGGCGTATAATCGTCTGACTTCATCCCAGGCTTTGAGATAGGTTGCAGGGTTGGAGCGGGAAGATTTTCCAATAGACGTTTGATCTAACAGCACAACCCCTTTGAGTTGATCTGCTCCGTAGAGTCGATCCAATCGACCTATAGGATCGGTAGATCGATAATAGTGGCGAGAGAGGGAGTTAAAAAGTGTTTTATGAACCAGGGTGCTTTTTCCAGAGCCTGATACACCTGTGACGACTACAAACCGATTTAAAGGGAATTCTACCGTAAAATTCTTGAGGTTATTTTCACGACAGCCCTGGAGTTTAAGATGATGTTTTGCAGGAGGTCGAAGTGCTCGCTCTTGTTGAAGTTGAAAATCACCTGAAAGATATTTTCCAGTAATACTGAGCGGAGTTTGGATTAAATCTTTGGGGGTCCCCTGTGCTATCAACTCTCCCCCGCGCCGACCTGCGCCGGGTCCGAGCTCAATCAGCCAATCAGCGGCTCTCATGACCTCAAGATCATGCTCTACGACAACAACTGTGTTCCCTTGATCCCGTAATCTTTGCAACACCCGGATCAAGCGATTTGTATCAGCCGCATGAAGGCCAATCGAAGGTTCATCCAAAACATAGAGGGTCCCACAAAGGCCATTACCGAGTTGGGTCGCTAAATTAATTCTTTGAAATTCTCCTCCTGAGAGTGTCTTGGTGAGGCGAGAAAGAGTGAGATACCCTACACCGACTTCATTTAAAAAGGAGAGCCTTCTTTCTACTTGTTCAAAAACTTCTTTAGCGATTTTCCGCTCGTTGGGAGTGAGGGAAGTGGAGCGGATCCATTGTATGGCATCTTGAATCGAGATTGAGAGAATATGGGCAATCGATTGTCCTCCGATTTTTACCGCAAGGGCTTCAGGTTTCAATCGCGATCCGTTGCATTCGGTGCAAAGACTTTGACTTTGATAGCGTCGAATGAACACTCGAATATGAAGTTTATACTTCCAGCGTTTGAGTTCTTCAAAGCACGCTAGAATTCCAGGGAAGATGTTATCTTTAGACCTAGGCTTAGGCTTAGGCTTAATATTCAGCTTTGGGTCTCCATTCCAAAGGAGACGCTTTTCAGATGGAGTCAAGTCTCGATATCGTTTTCCAATTGGGATTCCCTGCATCTCTGCAAAGCGAAATAAATCTTTCTGCCAATCCGAGAGAGAGGGTTTTGCAAAGGGATCAATGGCACCCTCTTTAAGAGTTTTTGTCGGATCGGGCACTACCAGTGACTCATCTAGATCTAATGTAAATCCAAAGCCACTACATTTTGAGCATGCGCCGATGGGACTATTGAAGGAGAAAAGATGAGGTTCTGGAATTCGGTGTTCACGTCCACATCGGATGCAGGCAAACCGATGATCAAAAGTCTTCCACTTTTTTTCGAAAGCTTCTTCTTCCATATCGAAAAAGGCAATTCGTCCTTGTCCGATCGCTAGTGCCTGGTCAATCGAATCGAGCAATCGTCCACGGGTATCCGCATCGGGAATCTCATGGATGCGAAGGCGATCCACGACAACGTAAACTTCATTTTGATTCAGTTCGAAGGTGGAGGCTTCTTCCAGGTCTATAACTTCAAAGTTTGCCTTTCCAGATCTTAAGAGGATTCTTTGAAAACCTTGCTCTTTTAAAACCTGAATCATTGAAGAAGGTTTTTTTTTCAGTTTTCCTTTTTCTGGCTTTTTTGTCTCCAGTTTTCCTGGCGCAAAGGTGGGAGCAACAATGAGGGCTTTTCGACCGGGGAGCCAGTCTGCAGCCCAATCTACAATGGCTTGAGCATCTAACTGTCGAACTTCACCTTGGCAATCGATGCAGGAGGTGTGTCCTATCTTTGCGAAAAGAAGCCTTAAGTAGTCCACCACCTCTGTTTGAGTGCCAACAGTGCTTCGGGAGTTGAGAACATGATTTCTTTGTTCAAGTGCAATGGCAGGTGGAATGTTTTCAATGGCGTCTAAATCCGGCTTGGGCATTTTTTCAAGGAATTGCCGAGTGTAAGTAGAGAGGCTTTCAATGTAGCGTCTTTGGCCCTCTGCGTAAAGAGTATCAAAGGCAAGCGAGCTTTTTCCGCTGCCTGATAAGCCCGTGATCACTGAAATCTTGCGGGCTGGAAATTCTACAGTAATATTTTTTAAGTTGTTCTGTCGAACACGAGTTAAGCGGATCGAACGTGGCATGATTGAAGTATTTTTGTCAGATAGGGATCAATTACGCAAGCTCGATTTGGAGAGAGCCGTCCAGCGGAGCGAACGAGAAGATTTGTGGACGTGGACGTGGACGTGGACGAGAAAGCCTACGTTGCAGAAGATCGCAGCGAGGCTTGGGGTGGAGGTTGAGGAGCTAGGGACATTTTGAGCGGCCAACTTTAACTCCTCCCTCCCTGTAGCGTTTCTCCCAGCGGTACAAACTGCGTGTTGTAGTCTCAAACTTCAAAGCTACTTTCTCTCTCTGATTCTCTGTGACGCACCCATGCTTATTTTTATATTGTGCGCCTGTCACGAAGGACGAGTTTAAGTTAAATCATCATGATGACATCGCTTTTGTGATAACTTGTTGATGAGTGGGTTCAGATCGCCACTTTACCTTGATGAATATATGAATTCTTTATGGTTTTTTGCAATTCATCCTTCGTGGCAGGCGCACAATGAAAACTTATCAATCCCTAAAGGCGCTTTTCCTTAATGTCTAATTTCTGTGGTCGATAAGATGATTAGGGTGAAATATGCGAATAAAGCCTTTTTGCCGAAGCTTAGGAATTTTGGGCTTGAGTGTATTCTGTGGGGCAGGGATCGCTGTGGGTGCTGAGAACTCTTCAAGTTCGCAGTCTTCTCTTCAATCGCCGGCAATAACGGTGGTCCAGCTTTTCTCAGATGTCTTGATTGATGTAGATGACTTTGAAGGTTGGAAGGTCAGGGGTACTGGACTGGGAGAACTCTCTGTTTGGACACGGCAAGGAGATGAAAATAATCGTAAAAATTTGCTAGTCCAAGCACAAAGCGATGAGTCGCAGGGAAAGAAGATTCCGCTTCACCCCGTAACGGCTGATCCAGTGAAGCTGACTCAGGAAACGCGTGAGCTTTTTGAAGGCATTCATGATGACACTATTCGGTGGGATGGGTCTTTTGCAGGATATGAATATATTTTTGATCCGATGATGACTTTGCGTACGGAAGGGAATCCGATTTCTATTTACTTGGTTCGTGAAATTCTGCACGGGGGGCATGGATCGGAGCGAATGGCGACTCTAGCTGAAATCAGTCAGGATTACATAAGGAAGGGAGCAGAATTTAAAAGTAGGGGTTTAACTGAAGTTGCCCAGAGATTTTTGAAGAAGGGAATTCGGATTACGCAGGAACTGGCAGAAGCAGGAAATCCTGAGGCTCAATTTGTAGTGGGACAAGCTATGGAAAAAGGGGAGGGGTGTCCTCAGGACTTTGTAAAATCGGCGGAATGGTATGAGAAAGCCGCAAGAAATAGAAACTCCCAGGCTCATGAAGCTTTGAAACGTCGTGGATTTCGAGAGTTCGTGCAAATATGGAAAAATGCCCATGACGAACACTTTTCTCATTTAGCAGAAGCAGAGCGGGCACTGGCAAAAATTTATTTGCATGGGAATGATTGGGTTCCACAAGATTATCTATTGGCTTCTCAGTGGCTCAAGAAGCACTGGAGCGACAGTTTAAAGTCAGCTCAAGAGGGAGATATGCAGATCCAGTTTGGTCTTGGAGTGATGTATGCCGATGGGTTTGAGGTACCTAGAGATGAAGCCCAAGCAAAGAATTGGTTAAAGAAAGCGGTCGAGCAAGGGCATCGGGCGGCGCACGACTTCCTTGAGGACATGGGCAATCCAGAAAAGAGGATTAACCAGAGGCTGGCGGAATTTGGAATTCATGTTGTGGCACTTCCTGGCGGAACGTTTGAAATGGGGACATCAGTAGGCGAAGCTGGTCGAGAGAGTTGGGAAGAGACCCCACACAGAGTGAGTTTAAGACCTTTTTTTGTAATGGATACGCATATTATACGGCGTCAGTGGATGGCAGTCATGGATGGAAAACCGGCTCTGCGGGGATGCTATGGGATTGAGAACTGGAATGAAAGCGAGATGGATTTGCCTGCCAACGGAATCACTGCGCATGAGGTGGATACGTTTGTAGAAAAGCTAAAAAATAAATTGAACGGAAGTAGGTTAATCCCGAGGTTGATCAGCAGCGCCGAGGCGGAATACCTGGCTCGTCTTGGGGTAGACAAGCAAATTCATGCTGGGCCTTACCCCTTTCCTGAGGGTGAACTAGGTAATTATGCAGTGTATGACGAAAGTCAGGTGCAGAAGGTAGGATCGAAGCGAGCGATTGCAGGGATCTATGATGCTCGGGGGAACGTGTATACTTGGACAAGCGATCTTTACGATAGAGGTCCGGATCGCGTCTTCCGCGGCGGTTCCTTTGCTCGTCCGGCGAGGCATCTGCGGTCCGGATTTCGCGGCTATGGTGATCCTTCGCGCTGCCACGCGTCCGTTGGGGTACGGCTCGTTTTCCACTAGTGGGTCAGATGGCTCGGGGATGGCCATTGAAGCAGGCAACCCTTCGAGCGGCTTCTACTGATCGGCAATTTCGAAGTGGCACCAGAACCTGATAAAGCATGACGGCGTTCTCGGGATCGTTGTCTTCGGATTGCTCTTTTTCCGCCCCAAACAAATGGAGTAGGATTGTGGTTCCAGGCATGCGCCACTTGTTCAAAGTAATCGATCAAATCCTGAGGACTTTTTGGAATTGCTCCAGCTAAAGCACGGGCTTTCAGTATATTCTGAATTGATTCAGCCATATTCAGCCAGGACCCACTAATCGGCGTGTAGATGGGCATGACTCCATGGTAGACCCACCAGAGAACCATTTCCGGTGTTTTGTGGCCTGAGAGATTATCCAGAATCAGTAATATCCGAAGAGGCGGTAGTTTCTCAGGTAGAGTAAACTTGATTTGAAGTCCGTCTTGCCAGCGCTCCCAGATCGCATTGCGCTGGATTTGGGACATGTGTTGTTGCTTTTTTTGTTCAGGAGTAACAGGAGAGTGCTTAAGAATTGCCGTGAATTGCGTCTTCATCCAGGGATGCATTACTGCATTGGTGCAGCTTTCCACTCCCTTAATTCTTATTTTCCCATCTTGAGGATGAAACAAAGTCAACACCTTTGCCGTTCCACCTCGGATATATTCATGAGGAATTCTGGCTGGATGGGACTCCAATTGCCAGCTGCGGCCAGGTTGTGGGATCGCTTGAAAAGGGCCAGCCTCATCTTCACACCACAAATCTAAGCCCAACTTACTGGCTTCCGAGTACGCCGTCTCGATAATTTTTTTTTAGCAACTCGATCAATATCTTTAACTTCAACAGGGCCGTCTTTGTGCATCCGCATTGTTTTACCAGTATCTACCCAAGTTCTATTATGCTGCCAAGAATATCCATTCTCGTGAAGAGTTTTCCAAATAATGGAAGTACTCACAACTAATTGATCTCTTCTTTTGAGTGCCACTTGAAGAGTATTTAAGGACCAGGTCGCAGTCCCATCTTGCTCTCTATCTGGAGGAGTTTTAAATCGCTTCAAAATCTTTTCTTGTTCAGACGCTCCATACTGAATAGGATTCCCACCTCCATGGCGGAGATTGAGCGCCGTCATTCCCATTCGATTAAAGCGAAAGACCAGGTAAGAGACGGCGTCATTCGATCTCCTTCCTGCTGCTTGTGCAGCCTCGGAGTAAGAAAGTCCCGCCTCCACTGCCAAGAGTTCTTTAGCCCACGCAACTCGATAAGCGGGTTCTGCCGAAGAGTGGGTCAAATGCTCTAGAGCTTGATGTTCTTTTTGTGTTAGGGTTCGAAGTGCTTCTTTTCTAGCAGCAGCCATGATTGAATTCCCTCCATGACTGACTAGGATTGCCTTTTCAGTGCCAATCCTTTCTGCTCGCTTTTAGAATCAGACAACAAAATTGGCCATCCCCGAGCCATGTGACCCACTAGCACTGAGTGCTTTTACCCTGTTTTCCTTAGCAGTATTTCTAGAAAACCTCAGGCAGGTCTGGGAAAGACTCGGGCAGGTGATTTTAGCTCGAGTCTTTCCCAGACCTGCCTAGAGGTTTCTTTCATGTGTTGATTGTGCATCGGTGATGCTTCTCAACCGCGAATAGAGATACTTAGGAACTTCTTTAGAATAAATTTTAAAGAATCCTGGCCATTTCAATACGTCGCCCCCCGGCGTCTATCGCTTCAAGAGGCTGATCAAAGGATAGATCGTCATGATCAATTTTTTGGGACGACCTCTTCCGTGCAGAGATGATTCCTCGCTCAATTACATTGCCTAACTTCTCAGATGTTTCAGGAACAAAGACGGAGCCGCGCACTTGGTCGGGAATCCATCTGGCTACGAGGTGTTGGGCCAACTCAAGCCAAAGACTCAAAAGTGGACGTCCCCCTTCAACCTGTAATACCGCCTTCTGTTGGGAGTTGATGGTCCCCGTTGGCACAGTTCCTGCGATGCATCGTAGCCCCTATGGGACAAACACAGTTGAGTTTCACGGAGTTCGGGGGTCAATACTCGCCACGACGGCCAGAGCAGACCGTTCTCTACCAAGCCGTAGCTCAGAACTTCCGGACCTTCGAAGTACTGGCCGACTCAGCGGGTAAATGCATCCCCAAACATGTCACCCAAGAATTCGAAGCTTTTCTCCAGTGCGGCATCCTTACCTATGGCTTTCTGCGACTGCGCTGTGAAGACTGTCAACATGAAAAACTTTTGGCATTTTCCTGCAAAAAAAGAGGGTTCTGTAGCTCCTGTGGTGGCAGGAGAATGGCCGAGAGTGCCGCTCATCTGGTCGATGAGGTGTTTCCAAAGGTCGGAGTGCGGCAATGGGTGATTTCGTTTCCCATTCCGGTGAGATTCATTCTGGCCAAGAACCCCAAAATCCAGGCCAGTTGTCTCACCCTCATCCATCGGGCTATCACCGCATTCATCAGGAAGAAAGCCGAGAAAAAGGGGCTCAAGGCCAAACTCCAGCCTGGTGCCGTCACTCTCATCCAAAGATTTGGCGGAAGTCTCAATCTGAACATCCACTACCACATGCTTTTCCTAGAAGGAGGATTCTACGAAACCCATCAAGGCCCACGTTACTGGTGGGTTGATCCTCCGACTGATGGCGAGATCCAAGCCCTGGTCCTGACGCTCGCCAAACGGGTAATCCGTTTGCTGAAAAAAAGGGGCTACATCCAAGACGAAGTCGACTTCGCTGTCCCCGACGAGGACATGACCCAAGAGGAACTTCTTCCAGAACTTCAGGCTGCCTCGGTCCAATCACGAATTGCCCTGGGGGAACGCAAAGGCCAAAGAGTCCGGCGCCTGGGTAGCGGTGGTTTCGGAGAATTTGGGGACTTCCAAGCCGAACTCAAAAGCCCGCTCTGCGCGGTAGTTGCCGGGTTTTCGCTCCACGCGGAGGTCTATTGCGCACCTGGGGAAAAAAGTAAGCTTGAAAAGTTGTGCCGTTATATCACAAGACCCGCTGTCGCCGAGGAGCGCCTCCAACTTCGTGCTTCTGGAGATGTGGTGCTCAAGCTCAAACATCCTTACTCCGATGGCACTAGCCATCTGCTCTTCTCAGGACTGGAGTTTGTCGAAAAGCTCGCCGCACTTGTGCCCGCACCTCGAATTCATCTGACAAGATTCTTTGGCTGCCTCGCACCTCACTCCAAGATTCGTTCCACCATCGTGCCCAAAAAAGAGGAGACTTCCGAAAAGACCCGAGTCATCGCAGCATCCGAGACTACTCCCTCGCCCCAGAAAAAGCGTCGCAGAGGATGGGCAGAACTCCTGGCTCGCGTATTTGCCATCGACATGGCCCATTGCCCCAAGTGTCATGGTGACCTAAAGCCCATCGCTGCGATCCTGGAAACCAGCGCGATCAAGAAGATCCTCGATCATCTGGACTTGCCCTCCAAGCCTCCCGATGTTGCCCCATCCCGTTTTTCACCGCAAATGAGCTTTACCTGACACCCGGGTCAGGCTCAAAACTCTCCCCTATCTAAGCATCCTTTATGCGATCGGCACTCCCTTGCCCTCATTATCCAAAACAGGTTCGGAGCGGTCCCGTTTCGGGCCTACGAGTCCGATCATCGATCGTCAGCTATTGGACTTCGTTGCCAGGTTATGCTGCCAAGTGGGAGATTTTCTGCGCTGACTTATGCTTTAATTTCCTTATCCGCCCCTTCTATCATCTCGGATTACCAAGGCTCTTGTAGGGCAGTATGGAGCTTCGCTGATAGCAAATGAGCGAAAGAGGTTTGAGAAGGCTATTATTCAGGCACATGGGGACCGCACCAGGGCAGCGGAGCTTTTGGGAGTTTCGAGGGCTACGTTTTTTCGTAAGGCGAAGGATTTGGGGTTGGTGCGGCAACGGAGCGTATTGTAATGAAATGAAGAGAAAGTTCTCGACTAGAATTGAGAGTCATGAGGTATATGCTGCAAGACACTGCAGGAATTTAAAATATCTATTTCCCAATCCTAATAAACGGCCTTCTACAAAATCGAATTCTTAAAATCCAGGAATTTCTTTCTTCAAGATCATGTTGGCCAGTTTTAACAAGCCAAGTCTCGCAGCCATAGCCTCAGCATCTAATTTAGAACCTAAACATGCTCCTCCTTCGAACTCTAGTTCGCAACTGTCCTTCCCCGAAAGAACAACCCTAGATCTGTATAAAATTCCATGATTCAGTGGTCCTTCACATATTTCTGAAACATACTGAATACTCAACTTGAGATAGGTACTGAGGCCAAATAAATAGTTCTTCTCATTCCCGGGCGTATTAAGCTGTTTAAACTTAATAAACTCATGCAGCTTTCTAGGAGTTAAATTACGAGAAGTAAAGTGATTCAAGTATCGTATCGCTTTTGTTGCAGCCGACTCATTAGCTTTTTTAATATTAGGAAAAAGATCACTTTCAACGCTAGCTACAAGCCAGGGCGCATGCAGTCTCGTATAGAACGTCGGTTGCCCATTACTCTCTTTGACATAACCTTCGTATATAGGTGAATCGAGTTTATGAACCTGGCAAAATGAATTTAGAGAAAAGATTGGATTATTCTCTTTGTCTTCATCCAATTTGATATGTTCTTCCACATGTTTAGTTAGGTCTTTCATAAATAAACTTGCTACCTGTATTTTTCTATATGCTCTAGCTGCTGCAATCCTTATTGCTTTTTTCTTAGAAGATCCTTTACCTTCAAACTTTCCAAAACCTTGAACATCAATTGAGCACAAAAAAGAATACTGATTTTCTTCGGTACTCTCAACATCACAAGAAACTATTTTTTCCTTTCCTAGTTTTTGCATCAG
The DNA here is from genome assembly GCA_963758495.1 of Oligoflexia bacterium. GTDB lineage: Bacteria > Bdellovibrionota > UBA1018 > UBA1018 > UBA1018 > CAVWVI01. Next base: position 190,487 of record CAVWVI010000003.1, on the reverse strand, counting down.
CTCATTCAAAGCAAAGAGTGGCTCAACAACCGAATCCCTATCCCAGGCGATCTCTGCAATCGGCTGATCCCATGGTTTATAACTAGCATCAATGGGCAGAGTTACTAAGAATTGAGAATAAGACTGTGATAGAGACTTAATATAATCACGTTCAGCACGGTAAACGGAATTACGTACCGGACAGTTCTTATCTTTATGGCCATTAATTTTAGTTATTGCTGGGCGACCATTCGCTGAATTAATTGGAAGAGAAGGTAAAATCTCAAACTCACCATTAGCTTTTTTAGAGTAAATATAAGATTGCTTCAATTTTTTTGAAGCTTTATTAATAATATCCATTGCTACCATGGGACACTCTACACTCATCATTGGGATAAAAAATCTTGAAATAAAATTTTGAACATGACGTGACCCACCGTCATAGTAAATAGCGGCAATCAAAGCCTCTACGACGTCGCCTAACTGAGATATCGTTACCTCACCACTATTGTTGGTATTAATGTATTTGAACAAACCTATATGGAGTGCTAACGCGGCAAGTGGTTCCTGCCTCGCTAATTCAGTGCGCGCTTTAGTGAGCATGTTAGGGTCCGCATTTGAATAATTTCTCATCAGAATCTCAGTCAAATAAAATTCCAGAATCCCGTCTCCAAAAAACTCAAACCGTTCATAATTATCACTTGAACCAGTACTATCAGCGGCAGTTAGGGCCGTGACTAATAAATCCTTTTTTGAGAAGGTATACCCAATTTTGGTTTCAATATTATTAATTGATGTAGAATCTAGTTTTTCAAAGGTCACTTGGTATTTTACTTTTAGAACGGTATAGTCTTCTGCAATGGCCAGAGGAGCAAAACTAATGCAAAATAGGATATTTAATATTATTATAGATAGCTTTCTCATAAATTTAGACATAGGAACTGTTTATATTAATTGATATAAACAGTCAACATTAAGATATATTTTTAGTAAATAACTAGAATTTAAATTTTCTCACTTTTAGACCGAAACGACACATAGTTCATTATAAAAAACTTCTTAAGTACTCTAGAAATAACTTAACCTTTAGATATTTATGCTAAAGCTGGACCGTCTCACATAACCAAACCGATTTTTGAAGGGTCAAATCCCTCTATCTACCGCTGGAAATGTTCTCGTCGCAAGAACTACCGAACTAGCTGGACATTAATCACGCAACGGACTCTCACGCAGTGGTACTCGCCAAAAAGGAGATAACCATAGCTGCCATCAAAGTAAAAGCCATGCCTCTGATCTGTCGGATGCTGCGTTGACGACCAAAACTTACTTCTAAAGTCAGATAACAAATTCGAATTATATCCTCTAGCAGTTCCTTTACCCATTGCCCGTGCCAAGTTCTCCCATTCATACGCCGTAGGTAGCCTTGCACCTATTTGTGAACAAAACAATCCCGCTTCCCTCGCACTCATATCCTTACCACCACCGCTCCATATAAGACCGTTCACTTGGTACATGTTCCCTAATAACGAAAAATCATGGGAAACTCGTGGGTCATTCTCCATTACAGGAATAATATCTCCCGCCAAATGAGGTTGATCTCCCACAACTGGAGCTACTTGAACTTGGGCAATCGCTGGTCTATCGACCTGATGATCAACGCCTTGAGCGTCTCGAATATCGAGTGATGCTAGGATCTTGTCACCTAATCTCCTAATTTCAGCCTCTACTAGGATAGTACTTTGTGCATCTTTCACTTTTCGTTTATAAATCGCTTCATTTTGAAGTAATTCAATTTTCTTTTGAAGGGATAATTGCTCATTGGCTCGCACTACTTGAAGCCATTGATCAGTCATTTTTCCTGCAGGAAATGGCCACATATTTCTCTCTTCAAGCATAGGCTTTTGAGAATCTAGGACAGCCTTCATGACAGCCGAATCAATCTTTCTTTTAAACAGAAAGCCAAGTTCATTTCTCGCAATCAGCCAGTGATACCGCTCAGAGTAACCAGGGCGCTGTTCCCAATAATCTCCGCTGTGGTCTTTGACATGTGTATGGGCTGCTTGACTAGCAACTTGCCTCTCCAGGCAAAGGTAACAAAAAATAGTATTACAATCTGAATTTGAACACTTGGCTGCATTACAGCCCTCAATCTTATCGAGCGATCCACCACAACCTTCTGTTGGACAACACAAAACAAATGCTTCGTTTATACCTTGAGAAAGTCTACGAACTTCTTGATCGAATATACTTTTATCACTGATCTCAGCAACTGCGATCAATCTTTTGTCCAACTCCTCTTTTTGGGTTGGCTCTAGAATGCTTCGAATTTGATCTAAAGAAAATGACTTCTTACACTGACAACCGTTCACATCAAGACCATTACAACGAAACCCTCCGGTCTTGATACGAGAAACGTCTTCAATATTCTTCACTTGTTCATTCAGACATTCGTGGTGAGTATAATGGCCATTGCTACACTGCATTATTTTTTCTCCCTGTTCTGTCTCGTTTAAACAAGTGGAGCAGGAGGGATTCGCATAGGATAAGGAATGGAACTCAAGTGCTGAAAATGCGAAGAAAAAAATGACTACAAAGACCTTCCTCACGATTCTTTTCCTGCTATTAATATTCACCCATAAAGCACTTAAACACGAACTTTTCATAAACTTCCTAACCTTCAACATAGGCTAGGAGTTATAACATATTGTGTAATAATATAATCAATAAAGTGTTATCCAATAAAATCAATGTACATAAACTTATAAAATGCTATAAAATTACATACATAATTCATATATATAAATATCTATATACAAAACAACTTTAGTCTAGTAGTATTCCTCACCCAATCAGCAACTGATCTATCTCCATTGCGTGATGGCATCTGGTGGTTTGTAACTGGAGAGAAAATATAATGAAATTAGCCAAGATATTAAATTTTTTTACTTTACAGACACTAGCCTTAACGATCTTGCAACCAACCACCTTCGCCGCAGGAAAAGGTCCAGAAACGTTATCAAATCGATGCAAAGTTTCCTTTATTTGCTCTCAAAACGAAGAATTACAAGCCCCTGCGCCTGGAAAACTTGAAAAGCTCGACATGGATGTGTTTGGTGTAATGACTCAGTTTTTAGACCCTATGTCTTTGGATAATCTCGCTCAAGCAAGTCATCATTTTAAAAATGGAGTCCATGAAATAAGACCTCTGCTAAATAAGCTAGATTATTATAAAAAAATAACTGAATTACAACTCACAGTAGATCTTAAATCTGATGCAGAGGCCATTCTTTCTTATGATGAAAAACAACCAATAAATGATTTGATAGAGCCTCTGAGACTGTTTGCTGTCACTCAGTCCGACTTTATGCTCTTTAGAAATGGAAACCCAGAGTTGTTTGAAAAGGTTAAATACCATCTCAAATCTACATATATTAAAATCTTTAAAAAAGTATTTCCCATTGCAAAGCACCTAAACAAACGATGGAGAAATAACTACAAGAACAGAAAATCAGGACTCCACCTTCTTATGTTACTTGCTAAAATACCTGAGATTTCGTCGCATAAGGGAGAACTCATCGCAAAAGCAGCTAAACATAGTAGCTTATTGAACCAAGCAAGTGTTTACACCTATTTGGCGTTTCATACTCATAATAAAGATCTTCTTTTGAATTCTTTAGACTTAGTTTTAAAATTAAATAAAGAGGAACCAACGAGTTCCGATCATGAATATCTGAGAATGAAAAGAAGACTTCTATATGGTGTGGCGTTCAATCCTCAAACTGATTATGATACTATGGATGAACTCTTTAAAATCATCCCCGAATCTTTCGGAAAAGATGTCTACCTAGACCATTTGTATCACTTTAAAACACTTAGAAATACTCCTAATGCCTTCAATTTAGTTGCAGGGCATATGTTCCAAAATGGTAATTAGAAATTACCGTCAAACTTTTCAAGAGTTAACAATCGCCGAGATCTAAATCTTAAAATCTCTCATGCTCATTGCCCATGGTAGAATTAACCACTCCAGAAAGTGAATCATCATTCTGATTTTGATCATCTTCATGGAACTTTGGATTTTGAATTGAACTGGAGATTTCTGGCTTAAGCGCGTCATTAGGAACGGGTATTTGAGATTGCATAGGAGGAGCAACTTGTGGATTTAACTTATCTACCTCATCCGAAAGTTTATCATAAGTACTTTCAGTCTTGGCTAGTGCCAATGAATCTTGCCGGTCCAGTGCCAATTAAATTTGCCGGTTAACTGAAATAGTTAACAGTACCTGGAGGTTTTGCCTCCAGTCGTCTCTCCGGTAGAACTCGCTCTATTGGAGTTAACCGGAGTATGATTTTAATGACTGAGTTCAAAAGGATTATTCAGCTAAGGAATGATGGCAAAACCCAAAAAGAAATTGGAATTGAACTAGGGTTGTCCGAAAGGACTGTGAGAAATTATCTTAAAAGTGGGTCAGTTCCGTCTTATACACGGACTGTATCTACCCGCCCTGATCCCCTGTCTGAAGCTCATCTCCAAATTGCACATGAGATGCTTCGCCAATACCCAAAAACCCAAGTAAAGAGCATTTTGTCACGACTGAGAAGGGAAGGTTACAAGGGGAGTTATCGGACCCTTCTGAGACGGTTGGAGAGTATAACCAGGGTATCGGATCCGGCGCCAGTATTCTTTCAACGCGAACATTTCCCAGGTGATGTTATGGAGGGAGACTTTACCGAGCTTTCTGGGATTTCAATCGGTGGCGAAATTTTGAAGATCCAACTCTGGGTAGTTCGGCTTATTTTCAGTGGCAGAATTTCAGCTACGGCATTTTTTAATACTACTTGGGAGTGCTTTCTAGAAGGCAGTGTGCAGGCTTTTAATTCTTTTGGTGGCATAGCCCCGCGCTATCGCCTCGATAATTTAAGTCCTGTGGTAAAACTCTTGGGTCGTGGGGAGCGAAAAATTACGGCCCGCTTTGCTCAATTTCAAAATCATTATGGGTTTAAAACCGATTTCTGCAACCCAGCGTCAGGATGGGAGAAGGGATCGATTGAAAGTACAGTTGGGCATCTTAAAATACGAATCCGTGAAGTCATTGGCCTCGGGAATCTTCACTTCCGAGACCTAGCGTCATTCCAGCAATTGGTGAACAAAGTTGTAAATGAACAGAATGCGGAAGCTGCAGTGGAAGAGAAGTTTAACCAGGAACCCTTGATACTCCTTCCTCGAGAGCCATTCCCTGCCTTTGAAGAAGTCGTAGTAAATATTGATAAGTATTCGACTTTCAGTCCTCTGAAGAATGGCCATCGGTATTCTGCTCCTAGCCATTTAAGTGGTCTTTCCCTCGAAGCCCGGATCTATGCTTCGAGGATTGATCTCATTTATGAATCGAAAGTAGTTGCCACCCATTGCAGGCTATGGGGTAAATCTAACCAGACTAAGATCGAAGTTGTCCATATTATCCGCGAACTCTGTAAGAAACCTGGAGTCGTCCTGGAGTGGAAACACCGCCATGTTCTCTTCTCTCATCCCATTTGGAATCGCTTTTACGAAAGATTGAAAGTCCAGCCTGCCAACGGTCCGACAGCCTTAAAGGAATACTTAAACTGTTTAAAATATATGGCTGAATATGGCCGTGAAAACGTCACTGCGGCTATGGAGCTCTGCCTCGAGGGCAGCAACGAATTATCATTACTAAAACTAAAGGAGGTCCTTACCAATGAACCTGTAGCTGACATTCTCAACATAAAACCAGCTCGTAGAGATCTTAATCAATACGACGAATTATTTAGCCTCCAAAGAAAGGAAAATTAATAATGGCCACCAGCCAAAATATGCAAATACACCTTGAGTTGAATTTAAAAACACTAAAACTTCCCAGTATCCTCAGATCCTATCAAAAGGTGAGCGAAGCCGCCGCTGAAGAGGGTCTCACGTGTGAGCAATACCTGTATCGCCTAACCGGCATCGAAGTTGAGAAGCGAAAGGAGAAAAAAATCAATGCACTCATACAACATGCAAAATTCCCCCTTAAGAAGCTACTGAGTGATTTTAAGTTTGAAGAAACACCCACTATCAGCAGGCAAACCTTTATTGAATTGGCTGAAGGGCATTTCTTAGCTGACGCCAAAAATGTCCTACTTTATGGAGCACCAGGAGCAGGCAAAAGCCATTTGGCCATGGGGTTGGCCAGGGAGCTGTGTCTCAGAGAAAAAAAAGTTGTCTTTTTTACTGCCTGCGATCTTACTCAACGGCTAATTAAAGAAAAAAACAATCTAAGACTCTCTGAGTTTTTGAAAAAGCTGAACCGATATGACTTGATCTGCATTGATGAACTTGGCTTTATCCCATTTGAAAGAACAGAAGCTGATCTCCTCTTCCAGTGCTTCAGTGCCTGCTACGAAAGGACTTCAATTCTTATTACGACAAATTTGGTTTTTAGTGAATGGGACCAAATATTCAAAGATACAAAAACCACTACTGCAGCAATTGATCGCCTGATTCATCACGCTTATTTATTTGATATCAGTAGCGAGGAAAGCTTCAGGAAGAAAGAAGCCAGAAAAAACATGGACCAAAAACAACAAAAATGTTAGCCGGAAACCGGCAAATTTAGTTGTCACTCACCGGCAATTTTTATTGGCACTCTCCATTTAGATGAGAAACAAAAGAAGATTTTAAATATTTTTAATTTTCTAACACCGATTGCTAAAAGCTTTTCAATTGCTTTTCACGATAATCGTTATTTACTGATGGCGGTACGTAAATATCAAAAGATGAGCGAGTGGATATTTTTTAGAAAAGTAGAACTCACTCCTGCGGGAACCGCGGAATTAGTACAACCTACAAATCCCTTCGGTTTATGGAGAGATTCAGGTGGGTCCTTCTAAGTATTAGAAAAGTACCATTTAATTAAACGAGATCCTTCAAGTGAAGATCGACCTTCTACTCCAAGTCCTGAGGTCGCTGTTCCTAGTTCTGCTCCTGCTCCTGCTCCTGCTCCTGATTCTATTCCTAGTCCGACTCCTACTGAGTCCCCTGCAGTGATGGCATCCCCTGTGCCTACTCCAGAGTTAAAGTCATCTGGTTCAAATTAACCAAAAGTAAGGAATTAGAAATAGACTTTTTGTTTTCATGATCGGTTGATCATGGCTAATTGCAATTACTGCGATGGCATGAGGATTCTTATTTAAAAATGCGAGCGCCGAACCCAGGGTTTTGGGTGAGGGATAAGAATCTGCACATGGAATAATGCCTAGCATTCCTTCTCTGTATTTAAAAACAAGCGGTACATTGACTCCATGTTTAGTTCGGTAGTGATGAAGAGATCCTTTTAATTCAATATTGTAAAAAAATTCTTGGCGCAGATTTGCATAAATACCTCTTACAATATCTTGCGCCTTGCTGTAAGGGGCCTTGACTAACCAGCTCGCCATTCCTTGGTCTTCAAGAAAATAAGTCATTTTCTTTTCGGGTCCAATACTTGTTACAGGTCTGATTAAAAATAATGCTTCAAAAGCAAAAAGTATTTTCTTCAGGGTGACAGTGGAAATTTGAGAGTAATCCGCTGCTTTTTTTAAATCAAGACTCAATCCTTGATTGAGCGCAAGAAATTCCAATAGAGATCGGAGTGAAGTAAAAGGAAGAGATGTCTTGATCACCAAACGGATATCACGATTTAAAAGAGTATCAATTTGGGCTTCAAATTTTTGTTCTCTGATAGCGGCTTCTCTATAAAAAGCAATTCCAGGAAGTCCCCCCGTATTGAGGTAGTGGTTAAAAATGGTTCGATTTTGAGTATTTTTATCTTCAAATAACTTTAAAAGATCTTCTTCTTTATTAACGGTTATTAACTTATTAAAAATATGAGAAAGAGGCTGTGAATGAGCTTCTCTAATTGTAAAAGGCAAAACCTCTATGTTTACAATTCGACCTGTTAGCGATTCTCGAATTATTTCTCGACTCGTAAACCTAACCGAGCCCGAAAGTAAAAATCGACCTGGTGTTTTTTTTAGTCGTACTGCTTCTTTGATTGCAGGAAAAATTCGGGGACAAATTTGAGACTCATCAATAGCAAATGGGCTTTTTCGATGATCTAAAAAAACCGAAGGATTACTTTCAGCTTCTAATAAGTCAGCTTCACGATCAAAGGTGCTATAGGTCCCTGCCAGACCTTCTAAAAGTGTCGTTTTCCCTACCTGTCTTTGGCCCAGTACCCCTACCACTGGGCTAAACGATAAAGCCTTTACGATCCGGTTATGTGCATATCTTTTTCTCATGTGAGGCATATAGAGATAATAGCACCCTTCGGAAGAAAGAGAAATGGTCCTTTCGTTTTCTTCCGAATGGGTCGTGGTTACAGTTTAGGTGTTTTTAGATTCTGTTTCGAATGCTTATGGAATATACGATTAAATAATGATCAATAAAAGCAAGTGCTTATATTATTGCCTATGATAAGTATAGTAATTATTGACATTTATAAATATTTATAATATAAAAATACAACTTGAAAATCAGTTAAAGTAAGGGATTTTTATGTTTAGGTTTTGCGTGTTGTTATTATTAGCTTTTTTAGTTGAAAATTCTCGACCATTTTCGGCCTTTTCTCAAGATACTTCAGACGGAACCACTGTAACTACTACTTGGCCATATGGAGGTCCAGAAAGTCCTAGTGATCCGTTCCCTTTTCCAGATAGATTCCCCAATCCAGTTCCAGTCATAAGTCGGGAGGAACACCAAGCTGCTATGCAACTTGTAACAGATTTGAATGTGACTTGCGCTAGGACGCTCACTGATCTAGAGCATGATTTAACCATCTCGGACTCCTGGAAGAATCACAGTGATCTAAATTCTGCCCAAAATTGTATAAATCAAGCCCAAGCTCAAATTCAAATATTTATTGAAATCAAAGATAGAGCCTTTCAGCATGTTCGCAAATTTAAACACGGATACAACTTGTTTTATGCGGCTAATCGCTACACCGCGTTAGCTCAAGAGAAGGTCGAAACATTGAAGAGGCGGTTTTCCCATTTTATATTGAAAGTTGAGGCCCCTCGGTATCCTGGTGAAGCAAATCCATCAAGTCCTTTTGTTGGTGACGATTATCTAACGACGGAAGAGCTGGAGCAGGAAAGAATTGAGCGTTTAGTCAGACGGAGTCAAGGACACTTTCATGATTTAAGCACGGTTCACTCCGGTATTACCACACAGATTGGGAGCAACTTCTCCCCGGAAGTGTACAAAACTCTTCTAGAGTATTCAGATTCGGCCCTGGAAATGGCGCATCAATTGGTTAATGTATCGCGAAGTGGTCCACCTGACGCGTTTGTGAATACATTGGTCTCCTTTTCTAGAATGCAAATAGAAGCCATTTCGAACTATTTAAATGAGGTTCGTAGCGGTGCAAAGAGTGTAGGAAGTGCTTCTAGCGAGGTGGTGCATGAGATATTTTCTAATCCCAATTATATAAATAGCATCGCTGCCAGCGTTAAAACTTATTTTGAGCATATTGGAGAATCTATCCGAAATACTCAAACAGAAATGGCTTTTTATTTTCTGGCTTACCTGAATGATCCGATAGGACTTACTCCAGAATCTCGGGAAATGAGAGTGCAGATCGCCGTGGATTTTCTCCGAGCAGCAATTACAGTGGAGCCCTTTGCCGCGCCTTTTGTTGCTTCAATGGAGATTCTTGGTGAAGGATTAGCCAGTTCTGAAGCTGGAATCAAAGTGAGTGACGAAATTGGCCCAGCACTTAAGCGTAATCCTAATATCAAGCCACAGGTTAATGAAGCACTTTCATATGCAGAAAAGCTTCGTGCTACAGGAAAAGAGTTGGGAATCCCAGAGTCCGATCTGAATCGAGTTGCTAATGATGCCAATCATATTTTTTCTCCAAATAAAATCCTTCTTCATAATCTTGAGGATTTTTTAAAGGAATTTTCAGGTAATCCAATCACTGCTTTCAAAGCATTAGAAAATGCTGGTCAGGAACTGTGGAAGAAAGGTGAACTTGTTCAAGTTAGAAGTCATTACGAGGGTAGAGCTTTTATAAAAAATCAATCCGTGATAGTACGTGGCAATATTCTTGACGGTGTTTTTAGATTGGGTACTGCATTCATCGCCAAATGAGGTAGATATGTTTCTAAATGAGCTTGAAGTTGCGGCTATAAAGAAATTTTTTGAATCGGAACAAATAGCTTCTAAAACCGATCTAATTACTGTTCCAATTATCGCTCGTGATATTACCCCAATTGGATTTTTTACGGTCCTAGAACCCTATAAAGTACCTATTTCAAATTTCAAGAAAGCATTTATAGGGGGACGGATTGGGGCGATTATTAATAATAGCATTGACGTAGGCTTTGTTATGTCTGTAAAGGACGGTTACTTCGAGGCTGTTGAAGGTCATACATTTAATGGCGAGCTTTGGCCTGAAAAAATCGATAGCTTTGAAATCTATTTAATTAATTATCAAAAACTAGGTCCAGAAGCTGATTAAACACTTTTCGAATTAGGGACAAATTGACTCAGTGAGGGCAGAAGTGGCTCTAAATAATCTTGAAATTGCGGTTATAAAGAAATTTTTTGAATCGGAACAGATGGAGTCTGATTCTGAACTGCTTGCTATTCAAGTCATTGATCGAGACTTTACCCCTGTTGGATTTTTCACAACACTAGAGCCCTCGAAAGTGCTCATTTCAAATTTTAGCAAAAACTTTACTGGGGGACGAGTTGGGGCAATAATTAACAATAGAATTGATGTCGGCTTTGTCATGTATATAGAGGGCGGTTGTCTCGATACCATTGAAGGTCACATTTTTGGTGACGAACTTTGGCCTGAAAAAATCGATAGCTTTGAAATCTATTTAATTAATTATCAAAAACTAGGTCCAGTAGCTGACTAGGTACTTTTAGATTCTGCTTCGATATGGAGACCAATTCTTAGCGTAATGATTACTATTTTAATGAAGACACGTAATTTTGCATAACATGAGCCCCGATTGTGCGCTTTGCTTCAAAAAGATTGTGCGATCTGCAAACATAACGATAATTCGAAAAGTGATTTGTTCCATCAGCAGACAGTGGAATAATATGATCGAGTTCCAATTGATAGCAGCTTTTACAGCGAATTCCATCTTTTGTCACAAACTCACATCGGCCTCCTGCTCTCCTCCATAAGGACTGACGAGTGGCAAGAGAAATGTATATTCGAGCAGTAGGAGCCTTTGCCTCGTTCTTTTTTTCAGATGGTTCTGGTTTCAATTTCATGTTTTCTAAACCATTGTTGATGGATTTTCTCTGATCTTGCATTCCTGATTTTTTTAGTTTTTTTACTTCGTCCGGACGCGGTGAAGTGGTTGAAATAGATTCCTGAGTGCTCTTCGAGCCAGCTTTGGACTTTTCCAATTGCTCTAGGGTCTGATCCGCTAAATACTCGATCAGGTCTCCATAGGATGCTCGAGGAAATTTATGCGCTAAAAGTCCCTTAAGTTTCTGAAGTTTTTCTACGAGCACATTATCTAATACCAGTTTCAATTCAGTCTTTGATTCAGAAACAGTTCTTTGCTTCTCTTGTGGAACAGACTTAGGAGCGAGCGCAAAGAGGTGCTGTTCACATTCCTTTTTTGACAAGTCTGAGACACTCGCGATGATTGTCTTCTTGGATTCAGGAGTATGAATTTTCCCTTGCTTTTTTTCAGCTTGAAAGAAACTGTGAAGTTGAGCGGCATTAGAGAGGCTCAATTTTCCAGACGCCAATGCATCTTTTACACTCGGATTTTCTCGAGCGAGTCTCATTGTACTAATTCGTAACTGAGCGGAGCCCTCAGATAGTCCTAGGTGCTCAACAGCAAATTGCCAGAGCGATCCATAGCCCAATTCTGCAAACAACATTCGCTTTTCGCACTCGCGAAGTACTTCAATGAGTTGCAGAGAGATCTTCCGATCTTCTTCTACTAAGTATTTAGCATGTTTTAGGAGTTCTTCTTTTGACAAGAGGGTGAGGTTTTTCATAAAAAATCATATAGCATATGCTTTTAAGAGTCCTTTAGATGAGCTATAGGGGGCTAATTCAGGGAGGGTTATGAAAAAAGTCTCTTCATCTTGTGATTAATTGCATACGGCTATCTAATTGCAAATGGAAGCCAAATAGAAACATGAATCAACCCTAGGAAATTTTGACTCTCGTAATTCGTCAAGAGGATTCGCACTAATCATACTGAACGTGCTATTTTTTTTAATCTAGCTCCAACTGCGAACTAACGCCATCCAGTTGTTTCTTGATGCCTCGCGGGCATCCTTGCCCGCGCCGGCTGTGCCGTACCGGCATCAAGACCTAAGAGACAAAAAAAGAGAAAATAAAATTTCTTATTAGTAGAAAGGGATTTTGTTTCGTATTGAACAAAAATATTTCCTTCTCTGTTTTCCTCTGCTTAGCCTCGTTCGCAGTACGTCCGTAGGACGGCGCGAGTAGGATGCGAGCGTGCGAGTGCGCCCGGTATGGGCAGTAGTCCGATGAACGAATATCAGATAGGAAAAATAGTCTGACGTGGTAATAGGCGGAAGTATTGCCAATGGAGCTTTTAAGCTGAGTACGGCATTCATTCCTAAATGAGAGATGATATGTTTCTAAATGAACTTGAAATTGCTGTTATAAAGAAATTTTTTGAATCGGAACAGATGGAGTCTGATTCTAATTTAATTGATGTCCAAGTTGTTAACCGTAATTTTACCCCTGTTGGCTTTTTTACAAGACTAGAACCTTCTAAAGTGCTCATTTCAAATTTTAGCAAAAACTTTACTGGAGGACGTGTTGGGGCAATCATTAACAATAGAATTGATGTCGGCTTTGTGATGTATATAAAAGACGGTTTTCTTAAGACTATTGAAGGCCATATTTTTGGTGACGAGCTTTGGCCTGAAAAAATCGATAGCTTTGAAATCTATTTAATTAATTATCAAAAACTAGGTCCAGAAGCAGATTAGGTTTGACGAGTGATGGAGCTTTCCGATTGTACTCACAACTTTTTCAACGAGATTCCCCACTTCATCTGGATTAACATGTGTAATGCAGTCGAGCGGGATGTTTGAGTTGACTAGATTCCCATCCCACTTGCGAGTAGCGTGTGTGAGCAGTCCTTGACTCGGGCCTGTCCGTTGACGAAAGGCATGGGCCGAAATGAACTTGCCTCGGGGTGCATTGATATTTGTCATCGAAAAATTATGTGCATACGAACATCGTAGTGCGTATAACGCGTCAATGTCGTCGTTACTGAGGTCAGTAAAATGCAGCAAAGCTTTCCTGAAATCGTTCTGATTTACTTTTACGGGTCACAATTGTAGATCTTCCAGAAATTTCTTTAGAATAAATTTTAAAGAATCCTGGCCATTTCAATACGCCGCCCCCCGGCGTCTATCGCTTCAAGAGGCTGATCAATGGATAGATCGTCATGATCAATTTTTTGGGACGACCTCTTCCGTGCAGAGATGATTCCTCGCTCAATTACATTGCCTAACTTCTCAGATGTTTCAGGAACAAAGACGGAGCCGCGCACTTGGTCGGGAATCCATCTGGCTACGAGGTGTTGGGCCAACTCAAGCCAAAGACTCAAAAGTGGACGTCCCCCTTCAACCTGTAATACCGCCTTCTGTTGGGAGTTGATGGTCCCCGTTGGCACAGCTCCTGCGATGCATCGTAGCCCCTATGGGACAAACACAGTTGAGTTTCACGGAGTTCGGGGGTCAATACTCGCCACGACGGCCAGAGCAGACCGTTCTCTACCAAGCCGTAGCTCAGAACTTCCGGACCTTCGAAGTACTGGCCGACTCAGCGGGTAAATGCATCCCCAAACATGTCACCCAAGAATTCGAAGCTTTTCTCCAGTGCGGCATCCTTACCTATGGCTTTCTGCGACTGCGCTGTGAAGACTGTCAACATGAAAAACTTTTGGCATTTTCCTGCAAAAAAAGAGGGTTCTGTAGCTCCTGTGGTGGCAGGAGAATGGCCGAGAGTGCCGCTCATCTGGTCGATGAGGTGTTTCCAAAGGTCGGAGTGCGGCAATGGGTGATTTCGTTTCCCATTCCGGTGAGATTCATTCTGGCCAAGAACCCCAAAATCCAGGCCAGTTGTCTCACCCTCATCCATCGGGCTATCACCGCATTCATCAGGAAGAAAGCCGAGAAAAAGGGGCTCAAGGCCAAACTCCAGCCTGGTGCCGTCACTCTCATCCAAAGATTTGGCGGAAGTCTCAATCTGAACATCCACTACCACATGCTTTTCCTAGAAGGAGAATTCTACGAAACCCATCAAGGCCCACGTTACTGGTGGGTTGATCCTCCGACTGATGGCGAGATCCAAGCCCTGGTCCTGACGCTCGCCAAACGGGTAATCCGTTTGCTGAAAAAAAGGGGCTACATCCAAGACGAAGTCGACTTCGCTGTCCCCGACGAGGACATGACCCAAGAGGAACTTCTTCCAGAACTTCAGGCTGCCTCGGTCCAATCACGAATTGCCCTGGGGGAACGCAAAGGCCAAAGAGTCCGGCGCCTGGGTAGCGGTGGTTTCGGAGAATTTGGGGACTTCCAAGCCGAACTCAAAAGCCCGCTCTGCGCGGTAGTTGCCGGGTTTTCGCTCCACGCGGAGGTCTATTGCGCACCTGGGGAAAAAAGTAAGCTTGAAAAGTTGTGCCGTTATATCACAAGACCCGCTGTCGCCGAGGAGCGCCTCCAACTTCGTGCTTCTGGAGATGTGGTGCTCAAGCTCAAACATCCTTACTCCGATGGCACTAGCCATCTGCTCTTCTCAGGACTGGAGTTTGTCGAAAAGCTCGCCGCACTTGTGCCCGCACCTCGAATTCATCTGACAAGATTCTTTGGCTGCCTCGCACCTCACTCCAAGATTCGTTCCACCATCGTGCCCAAAAAAGAGGAGACTTCCGAAAAGACCCGAGTCATCGCAGCATCCGAGACTACTCCCTCGCCCCAGAAAAAGCGTCGCAGAGGATGGGCAGAACTCCTGGCTCGCGTATTTGCCATCGACATGGCCCATTGCCCCAAGTGTCATGGTGACCTAAAGCCCATCGCTGCGATCCTGGAAACCAGCGCGATCAAGAAGATCCTCGATCATCTGGACTTGCCCTCCAAGCCTCCCGATGTTGCCCCATCCCGTTTTTCACCGCAAATGAGCTTTACCTGACACCCGGGCCAGGCTCAAAACTCTCCCCTATCTAAGCATCCTTTATGCGATCGGCACTCCCTTGCCCTCATTATCCAAAACAGGTTCGGAGCGGTCCCGTTTCGGGCCTACGAGTCCGATCATCGATCGTCAGCTATTGGACTTCGTTGCCAGGTTATGCTGCCAAGTGGGAGATTTTCTGCGCTGACTTATGCTTTAATTTCCTTATCCGCTGTTTACAATATAACCTATTTACAACATAGCTTGTTTACAACATAAGCTCAAAGCGATAGATTGTATATATCTGGATAGTACAAACTTGATCGCTTGCTACCTGCTGCCTGGATAGCAAGATAGGAGGCGGATTTGTCCTTTTCATTGAGTAGAACGAAGAAGGCATCAAAGAGTAGACTGAAGAGACCGGTGTCCAATGCTTAGAACGAAGTCGAATGCTGGTTTTTTGCTGGGATTCATTTTCCTGGCAACCATTAGCGTCTCCTCCTATTCCGCAATCGGTACCCTTTTAGAGAACGCGGCCTGGGTCACTCACACGGTGCAGGTCAAAGTGACCGCCGAAGACTTTTTGTCCCAAATGAAAGACCTTGAGACGGGACAACGTGGGTATCTCATTACAGGAGAAGACGAGTATTTGGCACCTTTCGAAAGCGCCCTAAAAACAGTGGATACCACTCTGAATCAGTTGCAGACTCTCACATTGGATAACGAAAATGAACAACATCGAATCAATGAATTAAAGGGATTAAAAGATAAAAAAATAGCCGAATTGAAGAAAACGATATCTCTTCGGAAGCACAAGGGATTCGATTCTGCCCGGCAAGTAGTTCGAACCGATGTCGGCAAAGAGTTCATGGACCGCATCCGTGTGATTCTTTCCGAGATCAAAGCTGAAGAGCAAAGACTTCTCGTGATTCGGAACGAAAAAACGGCGAATTCCACACAACTGAGTGAAATAATTATTGTCGCGGGTGGAATTCTGGCGAACTTAATCCTCATCATTGCAGCAATTATGGTGAGTCTCACTGAAAAGGAGAGATTCGTTTTAAATCGAAAACTTGAAGATCAGAATTGGATCAGATCCGGATTGATCCAGCTCAATGAGAAACTCATCGGCGATCAAAGTATCACTGCACTTGCAAAGAATACAATCGAGACCCTTGTTAACACTATTCAAGGCCAGGCCGGCGCGATCTATATTACCGACGACAACGGCGTCCTGCAATATACGGGAGGGTACGGAAGCCAGCCAGAGACTTCTCCCAAGGAGCTTAAGTTAGGGGACAGTCTCGTCGGCCAGGCTGCTCTTCAGAAAAGTCCAATCTCAATCTTGGATGTTCCAAAAGATTATCTAAAAATTCGCTCAGCTCTGGGTGAAGCCTCACCGGCGTCCGTCCATATTCTACCTTTTCTTCATGAAGATGCGGTCAAAGGCGTAATCGAGGTAGGGGCCCTTTCTCCCCTTTCTGAAACCCGCCTTGAATATTTGAAACTGGGGCTTGATGGAATCGGCGTTGCATTTAATTCAGCTCAGAGTCGTTATAAAATCAAGGCACTCCTCGAAGAAGCCCAGGCTCAGTCGGAAGAGCTGCAAGTGCAACAAGCAGAATTAAAAGCTACCAATGAAGAGCTGGAAGAACAAAGATCAGAGCTCGAAGAGCGGACTGAAAAACTGGAAGAGACTAATCGCGAAATTCAAAAAGCTCGCAAGGAGATTGAGGCAAAATCCATAGAAGTCGAACGAGCCAGTAAATATAAGTCTGAATTTCTGGCTAACATGTCCCACGAGCTGAGAACCCCTCTCAACGCTATTCTCCTGCTTTCAAAATCATTTACAGAAGAGAGCGAAGAAAATGTCTCTCAGGAGCAGAGGGAAGTTTTCGAGACAATCTATTCGTCGGGCGCAGATCTCCTCAGCCTGATCAACGATATTTTGGATCTGTCCAGAGTCGAGGCTGGAAAATTGGATGTGAAAGTAGGTGAAGTGAAACTGTCTGACCTTGCAGAGTCGATGGAAACCCTCTTTCGGCAACAGATGAAACAGAAGGGACTTACTTTTCTCATTGAGATTTCAAAATTTTGTCCAAAAACGATCATTACGGATCGGTTTCGGCTGGAACAGATTCTCAAAAACTTCCTTTCCAATTCGTTAAAGTTTACTGAAAGTGGCAAAGTTGTTCTGTCGTTCGAGCGTCCAAAAAAGGAAACGGATCTCTCGGCAAGCCGACTGGACCCGGAGTCCGCGATCGCCCTATCCGTCACGGATACGGGAGTGGGTATCCCAAAAGATAAAAAAGAAAAAATTTTTGGAGCTTTTGAGCAGGTGGATAATACCTCGAGCCGGAAGTTCGGGGGTGCTGGTCTCGGTTTGACGATTTCTAAAAAGCTTTCCCAGCTGCTTGGGGGAGAAATTCAACTCGAAAGCACTTTCGGAACGGGGAGTCGTTTTGTCATCTTTCTTCCCGAGAGTTTTCGGCCCGAGAATTCCCAGCCCGAGAATTTTGACAAAGATGAACTCTCGGGCAGACGGGAAGGGCCAAGCTCAGAAGATGCCCTTTCATCCAAGGCCAGAACCGGAGCCCATGGTATCGAGGACGACCGGAAGAATCTCGGTTTTCATGTGAAGTCTATTTTAGTCATTGAAGATGATCCGAATTACGCAAAAATTCTTTATAAACATTGCCACAGCCACGGTTTCAAGTGTCTGCTCGCCGCCGATGGCGAATCGGGCTTAGAAGATGCAATCAAATTTTTACCCAGCGCCATTATTCTCGATCTCAAGCTCCCAGGGATGAACGGCATGGATGTTCGAAACAAGCTAAGAGGCACGGCGAAGACTCGGAACATTCCTGTACATACAATGTCAGTGGATGACAGAGGCTCACAGCTTTTGAAAGAAGCCATCGGATTTTTGGAAAAGCCGGCAAGTAAAGAAGGGATCGAAGCCGTGTTCCGGAAAATCGCAGAGAGCCTTTCAAGCAAGGCCGGAAGGGTTCTTGTAGTGGAGGACCAGAAGATCGAGAGAGAAAATATTCTTCGCCTCATTGGCAGCATAGACGTAAAAAGCGTGGGCGTTGAGTCTGCTCATGAAGCGTTGGAGCAATTGAAAAGCGGATCTTTTGACTGCATGATTATGGACCTCAACCTTTCGGACATGTCTGGCTTTAGCCTCCTGGAGGAAATTGAGAAAGTCCCAAGCATTGCTAGGCCGCCCGTAATAGTTTATACAAGCCAAGACTTAAATAAGAATGAGTTCGAAAAATTGAATGAATTTTCCACGTCAATTATCGTTAAGGGGATACGATCTGAAGAAAGGCTTTTAGACGAGCTCACGCTTTTTTTCCATAATGTGAAGGCAAACGGTCCTCAGGAAGGGGAGCAGGAAACCGTCGCTCCAGTCAACCATCGTGAGGAAATTTTTAAAGATAAGAAACTGCTCCTAGTGGATGATGACATGCGAAATATTTATGCACTTCGAGGTATTTTATTAAAAAAGGGCTTCCAGGTTCAAGCTGCCAAAACCGGGCAAGAAGCTTTGGAAAAGCTAGCTGCTCAACCGGACACCGACTTAGTACTTATGGACATCATGATGCCAGTCATGGATGGATATGAAGCGATGCGACACATTCGCAGTGAAAAGAGATTTAATACACTTCCCATTATTGCGCTTACGGCCAAAGCAATGAGTTCTGATAGGGACGAGTGCCTAAAAGCAGGAGCAAATGATTATCTCTCTAAACCGATTGACCTAGATGCTCTTTTATCTCTGCTTCGGGTTTGGCTGTCGCGGTAGAATCAGGATGAAAGGTCACGCGATAGAATCAAGATGAAAAGTCAAATGGCAAGTGTCCCCTATGAGCCGGACTCCTTAGAAATCAAGTTACTGATGGATGCAATACTCGATCAGTATGGTTACGATTTTCACGGTTACAGCGAGTTCAGCTTTAAACGTCGGCTAATAAGAGCCCTTTCAAAATACGGATGTGAAAATGTTTCCAAAATTCGTCAACGGCTATTAACCGAGCCCTGGTTTTTTTCTAGCTTATTGAGCGACCTGACAGTCACAGTTTCAGAAATGTTTCGCGATTCTAGTGTCTACAAAATAATTCGTGAACAAGTTTTTCCTTATTTAAGAACTTACCCGGAAATCAAAATTTGGTTCGCTGGCTGCGCGGAAGGGCAAGAAGTCTATTCGTTGGCCATCCTCTTGGAGGAGGAGGGGCTCTATGAGCGTTCAATTCTTTATGGCACCGATATCAATCCGGCCGCGCTCAAAATAGCAAAGGAGGGAGTCGTCGATCTGAACACTTTGAAAGAGGGGACTCAGCGCTACTTCGAAGCAGGTGGAAAGGGGGCGCTTCATTCTTATTATACGGCAGATTATGGGTCCGCAGTGTTCATCTCTGCGTTAAAGCGGCACATGGTTTTCGCCAACCATAGCCTGGTGAGTGATGGCGTGTTCGGTGAGATGCAACTCATCTTCTGCCGAAATGCTTTGATTTATTTCAAGCAAGAACTTCACAACAGAGCAATCGGACTCTTCCAGGAGAGTCTTTGTCCTGGTGGCTTCCTCTGTCTCGGAACGAAAGAAAGTCTGATGCCGTCCAGGCACCGTAATGCTTTTGAAGAATTTTCAAAATCGGCGCGAATCTATCGGAAAAAGAAGGACCTGGGAGCATGAAGACTTATCGAGCTGTGGTCATTGGAAGTTCGGCAGGAGGCTTAAAAGCGCTCGAAATTATTCTTTCGCGACTGGCAGAGGACTTCTTAATACCTATTGTCATCGTGCAACATGTCGCGGCCAATTCAAGCCTAGCAAGCGTCCTTAGTCAAAAGACCCGACATCCCATAAAGGAAGCCGATGACAAGGAACTCCTTCAGGCCGGGTGGATCTATGTTGCTCCGTCTGGCTACCATCTGATAATTGAAAGCAACGCTGCATTTTCCTTTTCAGTCGATGAAAAGGTAAATAACTCACGTCCTTCAATAGACGTGCTATTTGAATCGGCCGCAGATGCGTTTGGGCCGGAATTAATAGGCGTCATCCTGACGGGATCGAATGCCGACGGGTCAGCGGGATTGAAAAGAATTCATGACAGAGGGGGGCTCACGATTGTGCAGGACCCGAATACTGCGGAAGCTAAGGAAATGCCGTCCTCCGCTTTAAAAAGGACCAACCCTGACTACACTCTTCCAGTAGAAGAAATTAGTGCACTTCTTAACTCAGTTTTTTTGAAGTCAGGACCTTATAGCCCCAGTTGATTTAGGTTTATTTGTTTTTAAAAAATCTGCTAGTCTTTTTAAGACCTGCTTGAGAAGACCTTTGAAGGGAAAGAGATGAATATCCATGCGACAGTAAAGATCCTGATTGTTGATGACAATCCAGCAAACCTTTTCTCTCTAGAAAAGGTCCTGAAATCCTCAGAGTTTGGAATCGAAACAGCTCCATCCGGGAACGAGGCTTTAGCAAAGCTGTTGGAAACAGAGTATGCATGCATCCTTCTTGATGTCAATATGCCTGAAATGAGCGGCTTTGAACTTGCGAAAATTATCCGTGAGGACGATCACACCAAGTTCCTACCTATTATTTTCGCGAGCGCTCACCAACAAGGAGAAAACGATATCTTTAAGGGCTATGAAACAGGAGCCGTCGATTACCTTTTGAAACCACTTAACCCTGTTATTGTTCGGAGCAAAGTATCCATTTTTGTAGAACTTTTTAAACACCGAAAGGCGCTGGAACGAACCAAAGAGGTCGAGGAGCTCAATCGGCATCTCGAAAAACTAATCAAGCAGCTTGACGGCGCGAATAAGAAGCTTTTGCAAAATAAAAATGATCTTGAGCAGTTCGCACACGCAGCAGCGCATGACTTGAGAGAACCCACGAGGAGAATATCCTTACTTATTGATCTTATCATCGGTGATTTTGAGACGCTTCTCAATAAGGAGGGCCGGCAAAGACTGGTGGGGTTAAAAGAGCATGTATTGAGGCTAGATTCACTGATTTCAGCCCTTCAATATATCACAGATGTTGATGGTGTGTCTTTGGATTTTGGCGACGTTAATTTAGGTCCTCTTGTTAATTCTGTACTCCAGGGATTTCAGGATGAAATAGCCAAGCAAGCGATCAAAGTGAATGTGGGTCCAATGCCTCGGTTAATGGGACAAGAAATTCTCTTGACTCAACTATTTAAAAATTTAATTTCCAACGCAATCAAACATGGCTCGAATGGCACATGCATCTATATAACACATCAACTATTTATTAATGATAAAACTATGATTGTTAGTGTTAAAAACACTGGTTCTACAGTGAAGGAATCTGAGCGCGATAAAATCTTCTTACCCTTTAAACGGTTTTCTTCAAAAGAGGGGACCGGAATTGGTCTCTATATCTGCAAGAGAATTGTTGAAGTTCACGGGGGAGCAATTTGGCCTGAATCCGCTGAGAACTGGACAGAGTTTAAAATTAAGTTTCCTACATCGTCTCCGAATCCAACTCAATCAAGTCCATTTGAGGAACAAAAATGAATACCATCGGTAGTGGCAGAGAAATCTTTATAGTGGATGATAATGATATTGATATTGAGATCGCAAAAAGATCTTTTGAAAAGTGTCAATTTTTGAATAAGTGGCGCGCATTTAATTCCGGTGAGGAATTTTTGCAATACCTGGCCAAATTTAAACTGGGTGAATTCCAAATGCCCGAAGTGGTCCTGATAGACATCAATATGCCTATGATGACAGGCTTTGAAGTAATAAAGGCCACAAAAAATATGCCGGATTTTCAAGATGTACCCACTTTTTTGATGCTCACTAATTCTGATTCTCCAGAGGATAGGGTTATGGCTAAGACGGTAGGAGCAAAAGGCTATATTGTTAAGCCTTCTTCTATTCATGAGTATATTGATATTTTTATGATGTTGGGAAAGTAATTGTAGGGTTGAAGTGGGTGAAGCAGCTGCGGGCGGTCATTTTCTTCACCAGATACCAAAAGGTGGGTCTCCCAATTGGCCATTCAAAAATTCTGGACGAAGAGAAGTTTGTGCATATTTCATGGTCATTGTTAAGGCCTGCTTGAGAAGACCTGCTTAAGAAGACCTTTGAAGGAGAGTAGATGAATATCCATGCCGCAGTAATGATCCTGATTGTTGATGACAATCCAGCAAACCTTTTCTCTCTAAAAAAGGTCCTGAAATCCTCAGAGTTTGGAATCGCAACAGCTGCTTCCGGCAATGAAGCTTTAGCAAAGCTGCTGGAAACAGAATATGCGTGCATCCTTCTTGATGTTAATATGCCTGAAATGAACGGCTTTGAACTTGCGAAAATTACCGCCTGGACGAGCACACCAAGTTCATACCTATTATTTTCGCGAGTGCTTACCTGCAAGGAGAATCCGATATCTTTATGGGCTATGAAACAGGAGCCGTCGATTACCTTTTAAAACCACTTAACCCTGTCATTGTTCGGAGCAAGGTATCTATTTTTGTAGAACTTTTTAAACACCGAAAAGCGCTGGAACGAACCAAAGAGATCGACAAGAACCCCAAAATCCAGGCCAGTTGTCTCACCCTCATCCATCGGGCTATCACCGCATTCATCAGGAAGAAAGCCGAGAAAAAGGGGCTCAAGGCCAAACTCCAGCCTGGTGCCGTCACTCTCATCCAAAGATTTGGCGGAAGTCTCAATCTGAACATCCACTACCACATGCTTTTCCTAGAAGGAGGATTCTACGAAACCCATCAAGGCCCACGTTACTGGTGGGTTGATCCTCCGACTGATGGCGAGATCCAAGCCCTGGTCCTGACGCTCGCCAAACGGGTAATCCGTTTGCTGAAAAAAAGGGGCTACATCCAAGACGAAGTCGACTTCGCTGTCCCCGACGAGGACATGACCCAAGAGGAACTTCTTCCAGAACTTCAGGCTGCCTCGGTCCAATCACGAATTGCCCTGGGGGAACGCAAAGGCCAAAGAGTCCGGCGCCTGGGTAGCGGTGGTTTCGGAGAATTTGGGGACTTCCAAGCCGAACTCAAAAGCCCGCTCTGCGCGGTAGTTGCCGGGTTTTCGCTCCACGCGGAGGTCTATTGCGCACCTGGGGAAAAAAGTAAGCTTGAAAAGTTGTGCCGTTATATCACAAGACCCGCTGTCGCCGAGGAGCGCCTCCAACTTCGTGCTTCTGGAGATGTGGTGCGCAAGCTCAAACATCCTTACTCCGATGGCACTAGCCATCTGCTCTTCTCAGGACTGGAGTTTGTCGAAAAGCTCGCCGCACTTGTGCCCGCACCTCGAATTCATCTGACAAGATTCTTTGGCTGCCTCGCACCTCACTCCAAGATTCGTTCCACCATCGTGCCCAAAAAAGAGGAGACTTCCGAAAAGACCCGAGTCATCGCAGCATCCGAGACTACTCCCTCGCCCCAGAAAAAGCGTCGCAGAGGATGGGCAGAACTCCTGGCTCGCGTATTTGCCATCGACATGGCCCATTGCCCCAAGTGTCATGGTGACCTAAAGCCCATCGCTGCGATCCTGGAAACCAGCGCGATCAAGAAGATCCTCGATCATCTGGACTTGCCCTCCAAGCCTCCCGATGTTGCCCCATCCCGTTTTTTACCGCAAATGAGCTTTACCTGACCGGGCCAGGCTCAAAACTCTCCCCTATCTAAGCATCCTTTATGCGATCGGCACTCCCTTGCCCTCATTATCCAAAACAGGCTCGGAGCGGTCCCGTTTCGGGCCTACGAGTCCGATCATCGATCGTCAGCTATTGGACTTCGTTGCCAGGTTATGCTGCCAAGTGGGAGATTTTCTGCGCTGACTTATGCTTTAATTTCCTTATCCGCCCTGCTTTCGCATTGCGATTAGCATTAGGTGAAATGTCGACGGTCCTCTTGAGTTCCCAGAGAGTCGTTTCAAAAAAACTAGAGAATACCGGGTTTGTATTTCGTTATTCAGATATCAAAAGTGCCGTGGAGCAGACTGTACGAAATAGGTAAAATAAAATTGAGAATCAGTATCATCTTTAAATTGACGCGATGATTTTCATGAAGTATTTAGCCTTTTATTTAGAATTAGTTTTTAAAAGGGGCGTGAGCAAATCCTCCATTCACACCTTTTGAGAAAAGTAACATGATGCTTCCATGTCATAAATTACAGTATTTCATAGCTGGGGTTTTGGTTTTTGGACTTGTGGGTTGTGGAAATCAACACTTTCGTGGAAATCTGTCTATCGACGGGGTATCAGGCGTAGATACTTTGCAAGATCAACCCGTTCAAATCGAGTTGAATTTAAACACGTTCGGATCAAAAGCTGTCGCTCATATTAAAACATTGAAGGGTCAGACTATTTTACGGTCTCTAAATATTGAGAAGATCAATGCTAACCACTATGATTTGGTTATTCCTGATCTGAGAAGACGAATGATTCATTTAAAAAAAATAGCGAAAGATCCAAGTTGTTTTGTCGGAACAGAGCTTTATCTCACAGAATTTTGTCATAATGATTTTAGTTTTACTCTGACTGTCAAAGACAAATATTCTGGTGTTTTGAAAATGAAATTATATGGAGCCGTGGCTAGCGATTCGTCTCCTTTTAAAACTGAATCCTTGGCAAGTTCTACTTTCTCTAACGAGGAAGGATCATTTACTTTTACAATTCCAGAAGCGATTGATCGTCTTTTTAAACGAGACTTTGATATTCAAGAATCTTTTCAAGAGTTCATTCGTGCCAAAGAAAGCGCAAATAAAAACTATCTCAATTTACTACCGCATCCTAGTTTGGGCTCAGCAATTGTCATGGGATTATCCGTGGCAAAGGGAGTCCCTAAGGCGAGAAGGTCATTGGGAGATTTTGTCCCTTTTCTGTTTCCAACTCGGTGGTTAAAGGCCAAGGAGCCTGTATGGCATTCCAGAGTTGAAAATATAAGTTATACTATAGCTAAATCTAATTCGATCTTGGCGTTGCAAATTCACGCACTTTTCTTCAAAACTCATTTGGAGTTAAGAAATGAATTAAAAGAATTACAAATTCAAATTGAAAATTCGCTCGAAAGTGCCCGTCAACTCCAGAAGGAGGGTTATTTTGATGAGAATTCAATTTTAACCATTCAGATTGCATTGAATGATTTAAATGTAAGTCTTCGCAAGGCCGACGGCCATTATTGCCATGATCGGTTTCAAATCTCACAACTTCTTGGATATCAAAATCCACTTGCTGTAGAAGAAGTCATTTTAGGAGATGAAACTTCTCGTGCCAAGGATATTGGGGTTCTCGAGTCTACAGAGTTGAATCTCGCAATGGAAAAGTATGCAGAATTAGCCATCGTCAATTCTTTTGAGCTATCACAGCTTTATTTCTTAAGGAAAGCGGCTGAACTCAATGCAACTGATGTTTTCCTGAACTGGTTTGACGTGTCAGGCTCAAGAGGGTTGGGTCTCAATTA
This sequence comes from Oligoflexia bacterium, assembly GCA_963758495.1. Classification (GTDB taxonomy): domain Bacteria; phylum Bdellovibrionota; class UBA1018; order UBA1018; family UBA1018; genus CAVWVI01. The sequence goes on along the minus strand of CAVWVI010000003.1, from coordinate 164,881 downwards.
AGACCTGATCTCAACACCCATGTGAACGGGGTACAAGTCACACCCGACTTGGGCTTGACGGCATGGATGACTCTTACGGGAACGCAGCAACATGCAGTATTGCTTGGAGACATCCCGTTACGGGAAGAAGAAGTGAACGGGGTTCTTCGATCTGTGATCGACTCCGGTATTGTCGTTACGTCCTTGCACAACAGGTTCCTTATGGACTCTTCTCGAATCATGTCACTACATTTTGAGGGTTTGGGCACTCAAGAGGCTTTGTCGAAAGCTATGGGTAAGCTTTTGGCAGATATTTCTGAAAATCAAATTAAGATCGAAAAGCCAAAAACCATTTATTTAGATCCACTCAAGAGTACATTCAATGTGAAAACTTTGGAGTCCCTTCTTTGGAAAGGAAAGATGTCTGATGGTGTATTTCGCGTCAGCGTCGGCCGAGGGACCTCTCTTGAGGGACAAGAATTAGACGAGCCTACAGGCGTAAATAGTTGGGCGGCTTTCAGTGGAAGTGCTGAATACGCGGTTGTTAATGGAGACATCGCTACGTTGGAGTTTGAGCTGCCTTATGTGCTCAAAGATTTGATCGCGGCAAAGATACAAATCGTGTCGATTCATACCCACCTGACCCAAGAGAAACCTAGGCTGATTTTTGTCCATTTTTGGGGTACGGGAAAACTTGCCACTCTCGCGGTTGGAGTGAAAGCGGCAATTTGGGAAAAGGAACACTTTCAATCCAAGTGAATTCTTCTCTTCAGATGATTCTCTACAATTTCATATTCTTTAATAATAAACAAAATTTTGAATATTTTATTTGAAATATAAAATATTTTAATTCAATCTAATTCAATTACAAAATGGGGAGTAGCTATGCGACAAAAAGTTATTGGGGTATTTATTCTAAATTTTATCGGAAGTGTATTGAGCTTTGGTTTCCAAGGCTATGATCTTTTTGCTGAAGAAAAAACAGACAGTAAAGTTGAGGACCATGTTTTAAAACGGTCCAGCGAAGAAGAAAAAATCGGTGATTTGAGTCTAAGTGATATCTTCAATCTTAAAGTGGACGTGGCGTCCATGTTTAGTCAATCTGAATTAGATGCAGGATCGAGCGTCAGTGTCATTGATCCAAATATGTGGGAGAAGTTAGGCACACGAAAGACCTTGCAGGCAATTACTGTGGTCCCGGGAGTTGAATATTGGGATGGCACCTTTGGAGCGGGTCCTGGGATTGGCGTTAGGGGTTTTCCACAGACCTCGGCTGTATCGAATGGGAAAGCAATGCTCCTTGATGGAATTTCATTAAACGGCTTTGTAAATAGTAATTCTATATTGGAATTCCCAAATATTGAGACTTCCTTATTGGATCGTTTGGAAATGATTAGGGGTCCAGGTTCAGCGCTCTACGGTTCGGACGCGTTTCAGGGAGTGATTTCTCTAAAAACCTGGAGTCCAGAAACAGATACTGCTATCGGTAATGTGAGGTATGGCAGTTTTGGATACACTCAGGCTAGTATTAAAGCGAGTAAGGAAGTTATTCCCGATCTGCGTATTACTGCTGCATATTCGGTTTCCGATGAACTCGGATCAAATGTTCTTTTTCCATATCAACAAAATACTTACAATTTAGAGAGAAAATATAATTCATCTGGATTGCTGCTAAAGGCAAAATATAAAAATACTGAAGCAGAATATTTGTTAAATCAATATACGTCACAAGGCTATCCGTTCATTCGATATTTTAATGTATCAACTTTTACATTTAACGAAGTAACGGAAAGTCAAGATGATGCGAATGGGCAAGTTGCCAAATTAACCAGTAAATTTGATGTGGGAAATAAATTTGAATTTAATCCTACAGCATTTTACATGTACGGACGTAGTTCTGTGACAAGTGGTACGAATAATGGTCCGTCTCAGCCTCCTCTTCAACTGATCTCACAAGTGGAGCGAGCTTACGGATTGAATATGATTCTTAAGAGACCTGCGGAAGAGAGCTTCCCCGTTCAATTTGGCCTTGGATATTCGCTACGATACTCTGTTCCAATAGGAGGAGATTCGGGGAGTGTTGATCAACCTATCCCCGCTACATATATAGAAAAGTCACGTACGGTCAATGGAGTGTTTGGGGAAACTGATACGGGGCTATTTGATAATAAATTACATTTATTACTTGGGGGAAGATACGACTTTTACTCTGATTTTGGTACACATTTTAGTCCGAGAACTGGCCTTATTTATCATTTAGCAGAAGATACTGTTGCTAAATTGCTTTACGGAAATGCGTTTCGAGCACCTTCTGCTTTAGAACTCTATGGGGGTGGAACGCAAGTCGGTAATCCAAACTTGAATCCTGAAGTGATCGATACCCTAGAGTTAATTTTCATGAAACACTCAAAGGAATGGACGTTCACCGGCACAGGATTCTTTAATAACTGGCAGGACGGAGTTACATTGATCCCGATAGGTCAGACTGGAACCATAATAGCCCAGAACGTTGCTCAATTGCAGTCTTATGGGGCTGAGTTCGAAGGAAAATATGTATATAATAATTTTAATTCCTTCGGAAATATCTCTTATGTAAGAAGTGAGGAATTACAACCGACTCCAAAAGTGCTTGATGCATTCCCTCGATTTATTGTAAATTGGGGTCTTGGATATGATGTGCCGAGTATCGGACTGACTACGTTTGTGGTTAACCGACACGAAATCTATCGTTATTCGGGTTCAGGTGAGTTGGCTGGAACTCCCACAAAAATGAATGATTTCTTCAGGACCGATGTCAGTCTAGCATGGAACTGCGGAAATTACGTAGGTATGCATGCTTCTGATATGCGGCTTACCTTCAGTGTTCAAGATCTGTTTGATATCAAAAATTTCGAGTCATCGGCTTTTGATTTTAATCCACCTGCTGGGGTACCGTTACCCGGTCGTGCCGTTACGGTGGGTTTAAGAGCTCAGATCTAATTCTCATAGTTCCGTCTATCTAGAAGTTTGCGAATAAACGGAACGTGTTGTTCCAGGAAAAAGCCTGTCGTAATTAAACGACGGGCTTTTTCATTTGTGCGCCCAGTCCCCAGACCTGCCTAGAGGTTTCTTTCATGTGTTGATTGTGCATCGGTGATGTTTCTCAACCGCGAATAGAGATACTTAGGAACTTCTTTAGAGGACCCATTTACCGATTGCTTTCTGAAAGCTGGATATCTTCCGCAAGCTCAGGGGCAATTGAGAGTACACTGAGTTTTGAATGACTCACACCAATTGGGAGCGTATTGGTTACAATAATTTTCTGGATAGAATGCGAATGGATGCTTTTTTGTGCGGGACCTGCCAAGTGCGTGACTACAGCAAAAACACTTTTCGGGTGATAGTTCTGTATGAATTGAGCCACTTGATGAAGGGTTCCTCCCGACGAGGTTTCGTCATCGATAATGACAACTTTTTTCCCTTCAATATTTTCAAGTCCAGTGCCACCATGAAGGGTTTCTTTGCCATCCGAGTTTCTTTCCTTATTCATCACTGTTAAGCGAACGGATTTTTGACCCCCATAAGATTGACGCAGTTCAAATTGATATTGAGTCGCATCTTTTTGAAATCCTGCATCGGGAGAGATCACGCATTCTACCTCTTGGGATTTTAAATAATCAACAATTGTAGATCTTCCAGAAATTTCTTTAGAATAAATTTTAAAGAATCCTAAAGACTGAGGAGCATGGGCACGAACGACTGTAATGCCTTGGGTTCCAACAGCTTCGATCAGGTCCGCCACTAATCTACCCTGAGTTGTTACCCCCATATTAAATTCAGGTTTATCTGATCTGGCATAGGGCAAGTAAGGGGTGATCAGGTGGACAGAGGCGCCGTGATGCTCTAACCAGCGGATTTGGGCTAAGGTATTAAAAAAGTTTTCATTGACGGGTGTGATAGGTGCTGCAATCCAATAAATTTTGCGGCCTTTTAATAAGTCTGAATTTGTTCTCAGTTCTTCAAATGAGTAAGCTTTTTTACCGAGTATTGCGGCGACTTGATTGAGTAGTTCAGGATGATTTGAGCCACCCACCCAGTAATCAGCTTGGGTCACGGAATTCTTTAAAGGTTTGATTTCTTCTAATTTCCTAGGTAATTTCCTAGGCATTTCTCTAAAATGGTGATTTTCGAATACGGAATCAGCTCCGGCGGCAGTAATGAATTCCTCTAGATTCAATTCGTTCCCCAAGTCTCCTTCGATGACGACGTCTTTTAAGAGAGACTCACTTGAAACATAGAGTTGCTTTGCACCCAATGTTCTTGCAGCTCGAATTTTGATGAGCGTCTCCATGAGTGAGTCAAAACTCAGTCGGGATGGAAGAACGATGTAGACATCCCTGTTCACCAGTTTTAGTTTTTCAATGTTAAATGCTGAATTGTAGAGTTGGACAAACATATTATCATTTTCAAATTTGCCAGTATGATCTTGCAAAATTGAAACCGCGCCTAGCGTTGTTTCAGCATCGGTGATAAAGGATTTAAGTTCAGCTTGTCCAGCTTGAATTCCAATTGCTATTGGAGAACCTGCGAAAACAGGTGCGGACAAAAAGATGAATATTTGTGACAAAATTAAGGTTTTGAATAAAGGTTTCATTTTAAATCTCCTTTTAATTTAAAAAAATTAGTATTGAATCAGTGAAAAGAAAGGGGAGTGGAGTTTGTTTTTTCCTTGAAGGGCTAAGAGCTCGATTAAACAGGTAGAGTAGGTCATTTCAGCTCCAGCACTTTTAAGTAGATCATCAGCGGCTTTAAGTGTTCCTCCTGTAGCTAATAAATCATCCACGATAAGTACGGTTTTTCCTTTCAATGATTCCACTGAAATTTCAATTTCATCCTCACTATATTCGGTTAAGTAACGTTGATGATGTGTGGGTCGGGGCAGTTTACCCTTTTTTCTAATAGGAATAAAAGGCACATTCATTTTTAATGCGAGTGGAGCTCCCAAGATAAATCCTCTTGCCTCTAATCCGGCAACGGCATCGATACCTTTGGAGTGATATTTATCGGCAAAGAGGTTAATCACGGCTTGAAAAATTTCAGGGTTTCCGAGTAGAGGGGAAATATCCTGAAAAGTGACCGGTGCCTTTGGAAAATTAGGAATTGCAGTGATTTCATTCTTGATCACGGCTTTGGCGATGGCTTGCTGAATGAGTTTTTTTCTAGAAATTCCACCAAACTTTGGATGTTTTTGCCAATCATCGGAAAGAATGGCTTCTCTGTGATCTTTAAAACCCTCTTGGATGATTTTTCCAGCAGTGATGGAAAATCCCGTATTTTGAAGGGGATAGGGTTCCCTCGTTCTCCTTTTTGCTTCTAATGCAAATTTAGCTTCAAATGAAACGGGTTGAGAGTGCTCTAAAATGGCGGGGCGACCTTTTTTTTGTACCCAAACTGCCGCCCGATCGATCCATTGGTTTGTATTTTGAGGAGACTCCTCAATATAATTTTCAATTGCAACAAAATAGTCTTCTTCATGAGTGGACTGAATTTGTGCATTTTTGAGGCGATTCCTTGCACCCTCAATTCCATTGTTTTCGCCCACGGGTTGTTCCGCAACATTTGATTGAGCCGAATAAGCGGATAGATGAATGTGCTTATTTGGAAAAAGCATTTGGAATACTTCTAGGACAGCTTTCTTTTTGAGAGGGCTGGTAGAAGCGACACCGATCTTAATTTCTTTTTGGTCTGCAAAAAGTGCCGTTGGAATCGACGATAGGACTATTAATATAAACAAAAATTGAACCACAGTATGGGATCTCATATTTACCTCTAAATAAATGCTTTCTCTGACTCTTGCAGTGGATAGGCGGAAATGCAAAAGGGGACAGAGATGTTCTAAAGTCTAAAACAAGTTGCCTACACAACTATTGCTATAGCAACTAATATTGACCTTGTCAAAGTAAATTAATGCACCTAGTATGCATAGTTTATGGAACAAGCTAGTGCTAAAAGTCGATTGCAAAAGCAAAAGTTGGGAAAAGGTTCGAAATTTGGAGATATTGATTCTTATCTGGGATATTGGCTCAGATTTGTTTCAAATCATGTGTCCGCAGCTTTTCAGCAAAGACTTTCAGAAAAAGGTGCAACTGTAGCGGAGTGGATCGCGCTTCGGTTTTTATATTCACATGCGCCATGTTCGCTCACGCAATTATCGGAAGAAATGGGAATGGATAAAGGGGCTCTTTCACGGCTATCAGATCGTTTGGAGAGACGGGGATTGATTACACGTACGATGAGTCAGGTAGACAGGCGACTCTCCTCGCTCGAGCTGACTTCGGAAGGTTTGAAGCTGGTTCCTATCTTGGCAAAGATTGCGGATGAGAATGATGCATACTTTTTTGGACATTTAAATAAGAAGGAAATGGATTTAATGATGGATCTTTTAAAGGACATTGTGAGCCGGCATGAGTTCCGGGGCACGGCTTTAGATTAGTGTATAGTTTTTTACTTTATATTTAATATTTTTGACAGATGTAATCTCTTTAGATAGGTTTGTTTTTCAAAAATAACTCTGACAAATATTAACAATCTGTAATTATTTATGTTTTTCCATAGCCTCCTGCTTGCGTTTGTATGGGAATTCGAGGAACGAAATATGAGGAAATATCTTGCGATCACATTAGGAATAATTATAGCGAGCTTTTCTGCAATTCTTGCTTCTAATGTGGTTTCGGCTGCACCAGAAAATACTTTTGAATTTCAAGGTATGCGTGTGCAGATTTCTGGTTTTGGAGCTACGGAAAATGCAGTTCGAAATGTACGGGATCGGGTGGAAGGTTCTTGGTTGAATCAACTGATTGAGGACAAACGAAGAATGAGTAGGGTTCCTGAGGAGTTGCAATCTCGGAAGACTGTATGTCAAGTTCGGATTGATGAGCTGTTAGCTCAAGTTGATCTTTTGAAAGCACAAGCTGACCTTTTGAAGGCGAGCGAACTGGAACCGGTACAGACCCAGATTGATGCTATTCGCCAGGCTGAAATTTGTCCTGTCTGTTTAGACGAAATGCAGGGCAAGGATCTGATGTTGACTCCGTGTAATCATGTGTTTTGCAGCTCTTGTATTTCCCAGGCTCTCGAAAATCAACATAAGTGTCCGACATGCCGTCAAAGGATTGTAAATTCCAATCAGCTCCAACCTTTGAGGTACACTCCTGGTGAGGAAGTGGAATTGGCGCTTGAGATTGCTGCTCAACCAGTAGAGTGGCGGATCGACGTTGCAGGCTCTGTTGAAGCCCGAGCTCAGGAAAATCCTAGTCCCGTTCTCTCGGGGACTCCCATCACTCGAGTCATGGAGAACGATCAGCGAGTCACTCCGGAGTTCGCGGCATTTGGAGAAATGTTTGAGGTGGGAGGTACGATTTGGAGTGGGGTTCCAAAAGAAGATGGACACGTTCGCAGGATGAATCAAGAGAGCGCAGAGCGGTTTTGCCGAGATTTGCGTGGAGGAGCGAGGTTGCCCACCCAAGATGAGTATGTGGCTTTAGGAAGATCGCTGGGGGCTCTTGTTCATTATGATCATCTTGCAATCCCTGATATGGCGGACAATTATTTTTGGTCGTCGTCAGTAGTCCCTTATAATCGTGACGTCGCCTACGTCTTTCGTGGAGTTTATGGCATCGTCGTCACCTATCCTCGGTCTCTTGAGGAAGAGGTCACTGTCCGTTGTGTTTTGCCGGTGGTGAGTGGCTTGCGGGTCATTTGATGATGGAACTTCGGGGGCGAATCAAGGTCTGCTTCCGAAGGCGAATCAAGGTCTGCTTCCGAAGCAGCGTAGTTCAACCTCTAAAGTCCAAGACTTCGGCTGGATTAATACCCATTTTAGATATCTTTAATTCAGAAAAGATTTAGGTATTCTTCCCGATGTGATAATAGACAAAATCAAGTTAGCTCTGAAGGAATTTTTAGATCTCTAACACCATCAGGAAAATAACTATGGCACTCACTTACTCACAGCCCCTTCCATTAGGATCCATTGCACCCGACTTCTCTCTTCGAGGAGTCGATGATCAAATCTATAGTTTGAATCATTTTAAAAATGCAAAAGCGCTCGTTCTTGTATTCATGTGCAATCACTGTCCCTATGTCATTGCAATACAGAGTCGAATCAATCAGTTGGCAAAAGAGTACAAAGCAAAAGGGGTCCACCTGATTGGGATCAATTCCAATGACCCAGTTCGTTACCCGGATGACAGTTTTGAGGCAATGAAAGCCCGTGCTCGCGAGCAAGGATTTGCTTTCCCTTACTTGCATGATGAGCAACAGGAAGTGGCTCGAGCTTATGGTGCTGTATGTACCCCTGAGTTCTATCTTTATGCTCCAACATCAGCCGGCTTTGCTCTCCGATATCAAGGGCGTCTGGACGATAACTGGAAAGATGAAAGCTCAGTCACACGCCGAGACCTTGCGCTCGCGTTAGATGAAGTTCTAGCAGGTCGAATCCCCGACGCTGACCCAAAGCCAGCTATGGGTTGCAGTATTAAGTGGAAATAGGCCCATTGTCTTGATCCAGAGATTGCTCAAAAAATTTGATCTGACCACAGTTTTTCGAGAAAGTTGCGAATTGGATAAACTTCCACGGCATCCGCTTTCAAAGATTTCTCTCCTAAATAAACACCTATTGCTCGTTTGAGTGGGCGAGCTTCAGAGAAACTCTTGAAGCCTTTGAGATAGTCAGGTTTCCATTCGGACGAAGTCTTGAATTCAAATGCAATAGAATCCTGGTCTCTATTCCAGATCAAGTCAATTTCTGTACCGGACGTAGTTCTCCAATAGAATAATTCGCCCCCTAATTTTTTATATTGAATATAGGCTCTAATTTCATGGAGTAAGTATGTTTCAAAAAGATTCCCACGATCTATGTTTTCCATCGTACTGCGCAATTTTCCTGATAAGACTCTCACGATCCCAGAATCAAAAAAATAGAACTTTGGATGTCCAACCTCTTTCACCTTTGCTCGTGGCTGCCACGCATTCAAATGAAACCCAATCAGGGTGTCCGATAAAATTTGGAAATAATTATCAACACTTTGACGAGATATGTGGGCGTCTCTTCCGGTATTTGAAGTGTTAAGAATTTGCCCATTCATCAAACTTGCAATTTTTAGAAATCTGCTAAAACCCTCCAGATTTCTTACGACTGATTCTTGCAAAATTTCTTCTTTGAGATAGGTATCGGCATAAGCGTCGAGGAATTCGATTCGGTTCAAAACCTCTTCTTCTAAGTAAATCCCTGGTAAACAGCCATAATTCAAAATCAGGTCCAAATTCCACAATGAGCCCAGTTCTGCAAAAGTCAGGGGGAAAAATTTCTGAGTGCTAGCGCGTCCTGCTAGAAGATTTACATCCTTACTTTTCAGTTTTCGTGCACTGGAGCCAGTTAAGGCAAAACGATATTTGTTACCAAATTCACCCATTAAATAATGCACTTCATTGAGAAGCTCCGGTCGCCTCTGGACTTCATCAATGACTATCCAACTTCCTTCGGGGAGAGAGGAGACCTCTTTAACGAACGTGTCGGAATTGGAAAGCCGAAGGTATTCCTGCGTTCGAAGAAGATTGTACCAGCTTGCATGAGGAAGCCGTTGTTTGAGCCAGGTGGTTTTGCCGGTCGCCCTGGGACCTAAAAGAAAAAAAGAGCGATTAGGTAATTCCATGAGTCTATTGATAAATTTCATAGTGCTATCTATAATAGCAAAATTGCCGTCATTTCGCTATTTGTAAAGTAAAAATGGAGTCTAGAATTGAAGTTGCCATACGGAATACTTTAGGTTAACTGAAGCCATGCCTTTGTTCTCAAAGAATCTAGACCTAGGGCCTCCTCTCAAAATTTCAAGCTGGAGAAAAGTTGCCATTGGGACTTGGCAAACGGTCGGAGATCCCAGTGTTTACGGGACCTTGGATCTTGATGTGGGTCCTGCTTTGGTTTACCTTGAAAAGTTGAAAAAACAGACAGATTATAAACTCACTCTTACCCACCTTGTGGGAAAGGCATTTGCTCGAACCTTGGAGCTTCATCCAGAGATCAACTGTATCCTCCGTTTTGGAAAGATTTATCCTAGAAAAACCATCGATATCTTTTTTCAAGTGGCGAACGACTCATCGGGTAAGGACTTATCAGGTACGACTATTCGTAAAGCTAATTTAAAATCTCTTCCTGAAATTGCGAAGGAATTGCACGAACGTGTTAAATCCATTCGAGAAAAAGGGGATCCTAGCTTTAAAAAGATGAAAAAATCTATGGGGTCCATTCCAGGCCTTCTGATTCATCCTATTATAAATATAGCGGGATTCCTGATGTATTCGTTAAACATTTGGAGTCCATTATTAGGAAGTCCAAAAGATCCTTTTGGGAGTATTATGATTACCAATATTGGATCTCTAGGGTTAGATATGGCGTTTGCTCCTCTTGTCCCCTATTCTCGGGTTCCTATGTTGATTGCAGTAGGAGCTGTTAAAGAAACAGTCATTGCGAAAAATGGAAAAATTGAAGTTGCACCTATGATGCGACTCTGCGCCACTTTCGACCACAGAATTATCGATGGGTTGCATGCAAGTCATATGTGTCGAACACTTCAGAAAATTTTTAATCATCCTGAAGAGGAACTGGGTGGGGTGAGTGCTCAAGTCCTAGAGCCTAGTTTAGATTCTTGCATCGATATTAAGGATTTTATGACGTTTAAGACGCCCGATCAGCAGCTGGAAAATGGTTCATTACTTGATTCTTGACTGCGGCTTGGAGAGCTTCGCTATTGCGACGAAGAATGCTCCTCGTACTTGAGAGGAGATCGCGGCCCTTGGTGCTTACAATCGACATAATCCTCCGGTGAAACATAAAGACGTGTGATAAAACGCTTTTCTTCGTAGCGTTGGAAAAGGTCGGTGCATTGTTCGAGTGGGATGAAGCTGGTTGTACTGTAGTGATTGTCATAGCGGACAAAGATGGGATCCCCAGGACGCCTAAAGTATTTTGAAAGCTCACTGGTGGAGGTGGAGATCAGGTAATGAATCTTTCGTTGCTGAAGGTCTTCTTGAATTTCTTTCAAAAGAAGTTCTTGCTCTAGCCGAGCTGTTTTTGTGGCTGGAATTCCGCTATGAAGTTCCACTAGCATTTGATAAGGGCGCTTCTCAATGATTCTTTTAGCCCATGGGTTTGTGCTCTTTGCTAAATGGGCACTGAGATGAGCATCATTATAGTCACAGTATTTTTCAATATCAGAAGGTAAGAAGTAATCGCAATCAGGGCTTGCGAAATACTGCGCCAGCAATTCATCGAAAATCACACTTTTATGATGAAAATAAATCATTAAAAACATGTGATACCGTGAGATCAGAAAGTCTTCAAAAGCATATAAGGCGCGATGTTGAAGTCCTAAATAGCATTTTCCGAAGTTAAAATGGGCGGTTAGGTTGTTCAGTAACCAATCGAAATCAAACTGCCCATAGCTCACACCTGCATACAAACTATCTCGTCTCAGGTAGTCCATTCGATCAGCATCGAGTTCGCTTGAGATGATTTGTTTTAAAATAGGTCGAAAATCTATTTTTTCTCCGTCTTTCAAAAGAGGGTGTCTTGGCGAATCGATAAAAAACTGATCTACAATATCGACTTTGGGTTCTAATAACCCGGCCACATGAATGGGTTTTACCCCAGTCTGCTGTCCTGCCTTCTCGATCAGAGGCGTGAGTTCTGAATCTAAGATGATTTTTAAAGTATAATCCTCATGGGTTGCCTTTCTCGATTTAGTTTTGCTGAAAAGTGAGAGGGGAAGGCGTAGCTCTCTGACGTCTGGCATTGCGAATTCTGTTGTATGAGAAAGAGGGCCATGCCCTACATCATGAAGAAGAGCTGCGAGTCGTACTGCAGAACGAAATCGTAGAAAGGAAGAAGCGGGGAGTTGGATTTTATGGCTCGTGTTGGGGTCAATAGTAAAAATGGTTTCAAATGCTTGGGTAGCGGTTCTCATCGCTCCCAGGCTATGAATGTAACGATTATGGGTTGCGCTGGGAAAAGAGATTTCAGCAAAACCCAACTGTTTGATCTGTCTCAGTCTTTGAAAGAATCGTGAATCGACAATAGGAAGTTCAAATAAGTCGATAGTTACTGAACCATGAATAACGTCCCTAATTTCCATGAGCTTGATCGGTCAGAATTAGCTTGGGTAAGCATTCGGGCTACAGCTAGCACTTTTGGGTTGACGCCGATGCCCGAATACTCACGCAAATGCTAAAGACTTATTCTTCGGATTCATCCGTTCCGTGATTTCGTCCATGGTCTTTTTCGCCAAAAGATGAACCAAATGCAGAACCGATTGCCCCGCCAGCCAAACCACCTGCGAAACCACTGAGAGTAGATCCGACATTAGAAGTGGATGAGGACGGGAGGGTGCTGGATCGAAGAGCCTCCGAGCTTGGGGTGCTTCGTCGAGCCTGTGCTGGTCGACGAATTACGGTCGGACGAGCCACTTTTTTAGCGGCGGCCTTTTTCTTCACGGGTGCTGCTGTTTTTTTAGCAGGTTTTTTAGCAAGCTTTTTAACAGCACTTTTCTTAGCAACAGAAGATTTGCCCTTAGCTACTTTAGCTACTTTAGTAACTTTTTTAGCAGGTTTTTTAGCGGCCTTTTTAGCAACTTTTTTTGCTTTTTTAGGAGCAGCTTTTTTCTTTTTCGGTTGAGCCTTTTTTTTCTTCGCCATATTTACTTTCTCCAAGTTAATCTAATTAAAAATCTTCATAATCGAAAATAGCCTTAGGTGTGCAAGCTTTGCAACAAGTAATTGAAGTAAGTATCACATAGCTTACGCTCAATGGTAAACATTCCTTTAGGGTTGTTGACGAGCACTGCAACAGGACTCCTTACAGTGCTTACAGTTCAATGTTTGATAGAAGGAATATCCTGATCACTCTCAGATTCTGGGGGTAAGTCATTTGTTAGAGTATCTCCTTGGTCGCTTAATCGATTTTTGTGCTGTGTAAGCGAATCGAAAGAGACGAATTTCACACTGTATCCCACTCGTCCCTCCTTTCTTAAGTTAATATCGTTGACGCTATTCCAGGAGGTTTTTAGTTTGCGGTTATCGGTTACGAAGAGTTTTTGGTTGAGATCTGTTTTGAGTAAAGGATTCTTGATCCTTACAATGTTGAGACTTTCGCCCTCTTCTCCGGCACCTCGTGCGAGAGTGGACGATACGTATTTTTCCAAATCGATTTTCAGTGATTCTTTGATTGCCGTAATGGCTGCTGAATTATTACTGCTTGGGTCGGTTGTATTATTACCTTGAAGGGTGTCAGGGAGAGGGGTGAGGTACATCTGAATTCTATCATTTACACTAGCGGGTGAGCCGGGTGGAAGCACCGGAGCCCAAAAAGCCATATAATTATCATTTCCAAAATTCCTTACAAACGAATCGCCGGGAGTATCATTGACTCCCAACATGTCATTGGGAATGTTGTACTGGTTGGTTTCCCAAGGATTAGGGGCCATGGCAGGGACATAGGCGCTCTCAATTGCATTAAAATCAACAGTACTGGAACTTCCTGGGTTGTTCGTATGGGTTAAGTAGCTGTAGAGGGCTGACTGCATATCCTGGGTGTCCCAGGCGATTCCTTTAGCAACATTCTCTCCCGCTTGGACGGAAACACTGGGAATTAAGCCAGTGGGAGAATTTCCTGGGATAAGAAATGCTGAATTCGGAAGTTCTTGGGCTGCGAAAGAGAGCTTTTGATTTGGACCTGGACCAATCCGACTTCCAAAAGGTTGAGCCGCTGCATAGGCTTTCATATCGATGTCACCAAAGGGTGAGAAAAGAATTTTTGCTTTTGCCTTCAGGCGAATCGCATAATAAGTGAGCATTTGAGAGTCTTTATAGACACCCACTATGGGCCCAGGTTTAACTGGGATAGGAACGAGTACAGCGGCACAATCCCCATGTCCATTCAGCATAAAATCAACAGCCCAGAGATCAAACGGTTGTGAAACGTTCTCTAATTTAAGTAAATCTGCTTGGGAAGGTGTTCCAGGTAAAAGTTCGTCTAGACTGATCGTGCTCGCAGGAAAAGTATGATTTCCTAACGTGTAATAGGCTGAGTAAAAAGCCTGAATGGTTCTTTCATTTGCCATTGGATCGGGGCCTTTGGATAGCTTCTGAATCGCGTCGATCGTTTGATCTTTTAAAGCGGGGCTATTCACGTAGTCGCTCAGCGTTTGAATTCGCATTCTCAAAATCGCCTCTCTGGGTAGAATTCCCAGTCCATGAGCAAGTCCTCTGACAATTTTAAGGGCATTTTGTTGCTCTATGCTGAGGTTTGAATTTGAAGTATCATCGAGCTGAGAGAGATTGGGATCTGCATTGAATAGCCAGTAAATATTGAGCATTTTATTCGTAATCCCAATCGTTTTACAGTTATTCTGTCGAATATTTTCTATGGCTTGAAGTTGTGCGGTTAAGGTCGCCGTGACTGAATCCAAAAAATTTGAGGCCGCATTTGAATTGGGTATTGCGATCGCCGGTAAAGCCGTTAAATGACAATAATTATCAGTTGAGTTGAAGATGACACAGGTGGTGGGTACTTGATAGTCTCTGCCGTCTTGGTTGTTCGGGATATAATTCATAGGGCCGCTTCCACCTCCATGGGGGAAGCTGTCTTGTGACATATTTCCGATGACGTAAATTCTAAAGAGGAATTTTTTCCACTGTCGTCTCATTTCATAGTTGAGGTAGGAGATATGTGTCAATTGACGTGCTTGAGTTGCCGCTCCGGCATAAGCGGCAAGGTCAGCGGCATTTTGTAAGTTGATCTTCGCATTCACGAGCATGCCGACATTAATCACGAATGCAAAGAAAAGAATGAAGGTCATCATCATAAGACCAATCATGATGGAGATCTGCCCTTTTTCTGATTGATGTAGATGTCGGATTTTAAAGGGAGGAATGGTTTTTGGCATCTTTCTTCTAGTTTCGCAAAGCTGCTGACTTCTGTCTATAATGCGAGGCGGCGTTAAGTTTTTAACAGCGTCCTGCAAATTGCCCTGGAAGCTCCCTGTTGTTTGCGAAAAGCCCTGTTTTTTCTCGTCTGAAATCGTGTTTTCAGTTTTTTTTCGGCTGATTGCTGTAGGTTGACGCCTTTGAGTAGGTTGGCATCTTAAGTGCAGATGATTCCCTTGTCCGCAGGAAGCGGCTCATACTACTCCTCTCTCTCAGAGCCCCCCGGTAAACTCGGGGGGCTTTTTTCATTGCGAAGGGGGAGTGACAGCACTATAACCAACCTACAACCATGAGTATATTTCTTGAGTTACCGGTTTTAGAGCCGAAAGCCTGTGGAGAAACGAATCAGGATGCTGATCGGGAAAAGCGAAAGGTGGCACGCCCTCTTTCTCCTTCCAAGGCCGCACAGATTCTCGCAACCCGTAAGCCAGAGTGGCTCAAAATTCGTCCTCCGGGCGGAGAATCTTATCTTCAGATTAAAGAGTTATTGAGAGAGCGTAATCTTCACACAGTTTGTGAAGAAGCTCATTGTCCGAATGTGTCCGAGTGTTGGTCCAGTGGGACTGCTACCTTTATGTTAGGGGGTGATACTTGCACTCGGGCTTGTCGGTTTTGTGCTATTAAAACAGCCCGACTCCCCCCTCCCTTGGATCCAGAAGAGCCTTATAAGATTTCTGAAAGTATTGCAGCCTTGGGTTTACATTACGTTGTACTGACTTCAGTAGATCGAGATGATTTAAAAGATGGTGGCGCAGGCCATTTTGCGGCGACCATTCGTGAGATTAAACGTCTGGATCCGAGTATCATTGTTGAAGCATTGGTTCCCGACTTTAGAGGGGATCTTGAAGCCATACAGACCATCGTAGATTCTCGTTTGGATGTCTATGCGCACAATATTGAAACTGTGCAAAGTTTACAATATCGGGTGAGAGATCCTAGAGCAGGCTATATTCAATCCTTATCTACTTTAAGAGTCGCAAAGACTTACGCAAAAACGATTGGGCATGATGAGTTGTTTACGAAAAGTGCAATTATGCTAGGTTTAGGTGAACAGGAAGATGAATTGGGAGAAGCCTTCGATGACTTACGAAGTTACGATGTGGATGTCCTGACTTTAGGGCAATACCTGCGGCCCTCTTTACAGCATCTTCCTGTGGAACGGTATGTAAGCCCCGCTGAATTTGATGAATTGGGGGAAAAAGCTAAATCCAAAGGCTTTCTGTATGTAGCTTCTGGACCCATGGTTCGTTCAAGTTATCGCGCAGGAGAATTTTTTATTAAAGGAATTATCGAGAAACGGAGATCGACCCATGCAATTTAAACTTCCAGAATTAGGCGAAGGCGTTCACGAAGGTGAGTTGGTAAAATGGAAAGTGAAGTCAGGTGACTCTGTAAAATATGATCAACCTCTTTGTGAAATCATGACAGATAAGGCCACTGTCGAAATCCCTTCTGCCATGGAAGGAAAAGTAGCTACCCTTCATGTGAAAGAAGGCGAAACCGTCAAAGTAGGTCAGTTGATGTTGAGTCTTGAGGGAGGAACTTCGACTGAAACCACTCCTTCTGTGTCTTCATCGACTCCTGCATCCCAGGCCAAAACTCACGCAGCCGAGGCGCACTCCATCCCTGCAGAGGGGGGGATTGCAAGTCGCGTTCTAGCGGCGCCCTCAACACGACGGATGGCGCGTGAGATGGGTATTGATTTGACCCATTTGCAAGGGACTGGTCCCCATGGCCGTGTCATGAAAGAAGACTTAACGAAAGTTGAAGCAAGAGGCGCTTTCGCTCCCTTGAGTTCACCTTTGAATTCAGTGGAACGCTCAACTTCTTCAACACAAACTTTACGTGGGTCCTTGAGCCGTGGTGAAGAAAGAGTTCCATTCCGAGGATTGAGGAAGAAAATTTCTGAGAAAATGCGGCTTTCAAAAGATAAAGCGGCCCACTTTACCTATGTTGAAGAAGCAGATGCTACGGAGTTGGTGAAGCTAAGGAATCAAGCCAAGGATATTGGAGCTAAACAAGGGATTAAAATTACCTATTTGCCTTTTGTCATGAAAGCTATGGTCGCGGCTCTTCGACAGTATCCCATTTTAAATTCTAGTCTTGATGAAGAGAGAAGCGAAATTGTTTATAAACACTACTTTAATATAGGACTTTCTGTTCAGACGGACGATGGTTTGATGGCTCCCGTAGTAAAAGATGTGGCTCAAAAATCCATATTAGAGCTTGCGCGTGATATTCAGAATATTGTGGAGCGTGCTCGAACGAAACGTCTCAGTATGGATGATCTTCAAGGGAGCACCATTACTTTGACGAATGCAGGGTCCATTGGCGGTCTTTTTGCGACCCCTGTGATCAATTACCCAGAAGTCGCAATTTTGGGTTTTAATAAAATATTCCGTAAACCTGTGGTGAAGACGATTCAAGGTCGAGAAGAAATCGTCATTCGGGATTGGACGTATTTCTCTATTTCCCTGGATCATCGGATTGTGGATGGGGCAATCGGTGCTGATTTTATGAAACTTTTTATTCACTATATTGAAAATCCGAGTCTTCTTTTATTGGAAAGCTTTTAAGGAATTTATGTCAAACCAAGTGGATGTTGTCGTTTTAGGTGCAGGGCCAGCGGGATACGTTTGTGCTATTCGTCTTGCTCAACTCGGTAAAAAAGTAACCGTGGTGGATCGGGCGGAGGTCGGCGGCGTTTGTTTGAATCGAGGCTGTATTCCATCCAAAGCTTTAATTCATGCCGGTACTCTTTTTGAGAAGATGTCTCACGCGAGTGAAATCGGGTTAGAAATTGAAGGCGCCAAAATCAATTTTCCCAAACTCATGAAATGGAAAGAATCGGTAGTGCAAAAGCTGACAGGTGGGGTTGCCTCCTTGCTGAAGGCAAATGGCTGCCAATTCATTCAAGGTGAGGCTCGTTTTACAGGTCCTAAAAGCCTTGAGGTGAAAACTTCTGCCGGTATGACTCAATTGAATTTCAATCAATGCGTGATTGCAACGGGTTCTCGTCCCACCTCACTTCGTGGATTTGAAATAGATCAAAAGCAAGTACTGGATAGCACAGGTGCCTTGAGCATGCAGAAGATTCCAAAATCCATGCTTTGTATTGGCGGCGGGTATATTGGTTTGGAATTGGGAACTTTCTATTCAAAAGTAGGTACAAAAGTCACTGTCGTTGAAGCTACAGGGAATTTGCTTGCGGGAGTGGACCCTGATTTGACCCAAGTAGTCGCACGTAAATTAGGAAAAGCAGGTGTTACCGTTCTGTTGAAAACTCAGGTGAAAGGATTGAAGAAAACATCTCAGAGCGTGGAAGTGACTCTTCAAGAAGGCAGCACTGAGAAAAAGATGGAATTTGAAGCAGTCCTCGTGACTATTGGAAGGACCCCTAATTCTGATGCGATTGGCTTGGATAAAGCAGGCTTAAAGACAGACGAAAAGGGCTTCTTAGCTGTAAATGCACAGCGCCAGACTTCTGTTTCTCATATTTATGCAATTGGTGATATTGCTGGGCAGCCACTTCTCGCTCATAAGGGCTCAAAAGAAGGAATCATTGCTGCGGAAGCGATTTGTGGGAAGAAGTCAGTCTATGACGTGGTGGCAATGCCGGCAGTTATTTTTACTGATCCCGAAATTGCAACAGTGGGAATGACCGAAGCAGAAGCGAAGGTGAAAAATCTAAATATTCAAGTGGGGATGTTCCCTTATGCAGCAAATGGCCGAGCCCTTTCGGTCTCTGAGCCTGATGGTTTTGTAAAAATGATTGGGGACGCTAAAACGGGCAGGCTCTTAGGAGTCCATATTGTAGGTGCTGAGGCATCGAATTTAATTTCGGAAGCAGCATTGGCCTTGGAAATGGGTGCTCATGTCGAAGACTTGGCGCTCACGGTTCATCCTCATCCAACTCTTCCAGAGACATTAATGGAAGCAGCAGAGGCCACTCTGGGTCATGCGATTCATATTTTTCAGCGAAAGGCCGCTGTTTCTCCATCTGAGTCAAGAGCGGTTTAATGCAGTTTTGGTCGCTGAATGGGCTCACTCCCTATGAAGATGTTAGAAATTTACAGCTTGAATTAGTCGAGCTTCGTTTTCGAGATCAGATTCCAGATACAGTGTTGATGCTCGAACACGAGCCGGTCATTACTCGTGGACGGGGATTGCAGTTCACGGGTGTGTCTAGACCTAAACATATGCCTGTTCCTCAATTCTTACCTCGTCCTCTCTGTTTTGCAGAGAGTGAAAGAGGAGGGGATTTGACCTACCATGGTCCCGGACAGCTCGTTGTTTATCCTATTTGTAAGCTGGATGGTTCAGGATTTGCCCCTGATCATGATGTGGCTGGGTTTCTTCGAAAGCTTGAAGAAGGAATGATCCATATTCTTGCTCTTGAGGGGCTATCCGCCAGTCGAAAAGAAAATGCCGCGGGAGTTTGGATCGGGACGCAAAAGATTGCTTCCATTGGAATTGCAGTGCGAAAATGGGTGAGCTTTCACGGTGTGGCTCTCAATTGTGTCAATGATTTAAAGCCTTTTCACCTCATTTCGCCCTGCGGGTTTACTCCTGAAACCATGACTCGTCTGGCAGACCAAGTCAGTTTAGCCCCCAATTGGAGAACAAAATTAGGAGCAGAGATCGTTGATTTTATGGTAGATGGGAGTGAGGACAAACCCTCCGTTCATCATCTGGATCTCACAACCGCACAGGCTGTCGTTGCTGACTACCGCCGCTGACTACCGCCGCCTAATCCATTTAAAAGATGGAATAGCTCTTTCCGCGTCGTCGGGTCGTCTCTGAATGCTCCTTGCATGGAGCTGGTGATCGTATAGCTATTTTGCTTTTCTACCCCTCGCATCATCATACAAAGGTGATTTGCTTCAATCACTACGGCTACTCCCAGGGGGTTTAAGATCCTCATCAGCTCTTCGGATATTTGAGTGGTGAGGCGTTCTTGAACTTGGAGTCGGCGAGAAAAAATATCAACGATTCTTGGAACTTTGGAGAGTCCGATGATTTTTCCATTCGGAATATAGGCGACATGGGCTTTGCCATAAAAGGGCAGAAGATGATGTTCACAAAGTGAAAACATCTCAATGTCCCTGATGAGGACAATTTCGTTCGAATTTTCGTTAAATAAGGCATTTCCTACGATTTGGTCGATGTCTTTATGATATCCGCTCGTGAGAAATTCCATCGCTTTGGCATATCTCATGGGCGTGGACACCAGGCCTTCTCGGTGGATGTCTTCTCCAAGGACTTGAAGTGTAGAACGAATATTTTTGGTTATTCTAGATCGGACTGCTTTTTGTTCCATATACTTGACGTGTATAAATCAAACCTGGAAAATTTCCTATAGCCACGATATAAATAGTGCTTATTTTTATGACAAATTCAGCAGTCGATACGAGTCAAATGATTTGCTTTTGCCATGGTGTCTGTTTATTTGACATTTTGGCTTCAATTCAAAGCGGAAGTCGAACCCTTCAGGATATTCAGGAGGATACCCTTGCCTCGACCGGTTGTGGGGGGTGTGAATGCTCTATTTTAGAGATTTTAGAGGCTAAAAGTAAGGACGAGTCCTAAACTATTTCAATCCTTGTAAAGCTCTGGTAGGAGTAGGGTCATATGGCACAACCTACTCATGATTCTGTTTTAAATGCTTTACGTACCGTTCAGGACCCTGATCTGAAACAAGATTTGGTTACTTTAAATATGATCCGAGATCTTGTGGTCAAAGAAAGTGGGCATGTTTCATTTAGGGTAGTACTCACCACACCTGCTTGTCCCCTTAAAGCTAAAATTGAAAATGATTGTCGTACTGCTGTGATGTCGGTTCCGGGCGTAAAGGAAATAGATTTAAAAATAGATTCTGAAGTGAGGGCTAAGCGATCGGGTAATAACCCAACTCTTAAAATTGAAGGTGTAAGCCATATTATTGCGGTCTCCAGTGGTAAAGGAGGGGTTGGTAAAAGCACGGTTGCCGTGAATCTTGCAACTTCACTTGCAATGGAAGGAGCCCGTGTTGGGTTAATGGATGCTGATGTGTATGGCCCCAATATTCCCACCATGATGGGAGTGACAGATCAACCCAAGATTTATCAAGATCCTAAACGGGGTGAAGTGTTTGTTCCTCCTGTTGCCCAAGGAGTAAAGGTAATGTCCATGGGTTTTTTGATTCAAGGAGATCAGCCTTTGGTTTGGCGTGGGCCCATGCTTCACAGTGTCGTGAGCCAATTTTGTCATAAAGTGGATTGGGGTCATTTAGATTATCTCATCGTAGATATGCCTCCTGGAACAGGTGATGTTCAGCTTTCATTGGCTCAGCTTGTGCCTGTGACGGGGGCTGTGCTGGTTACTACTCCGCAAGAAGTATCCATGCAAGATGTAAGAAAAGCATTTCATATGTTCGAAAAAGTGAGGATTCCGATCATGGGTGTGGTCGAGAATATGAGTTATTTTAAATGTGATGGTTGCGAAAAGCGCCATTTCTTATTTGGAGAAAACGGCGGGAAACTCCTAGCGAAGAAGTTTAATACAGAGCTTTTGGGGCAGCTTCCGATAGTACAAAGTGTGCGAGAAGGTGGAGATGAAGGTCGTCCTGCAGTAGTTCGGGACCCTCAGTCTGAGGTTTCCATTCTGTTCCGAGATTTAGCTCGGAAGATAGCGCAACAAACTTCAATTTTAGCGAATGAAGGAATCGATCCGTCACAGATCGTTCAGATTGGGAAATTTAATTAAATTTTTGATAGGAAAGTCAAAGATTTGAGAGTGAAGGACGATTCATTTCTCAAAGTAAAAATACTTTTTTGAGCCGGCCCATGGATTGCAAATGTGACTCTTTGTGAAAAGGAGATCTCGAAATGGCAACTCAAAAACGTTTATCTCGTGGAACTACAAAGAAATCGGCTGCAAAAACTGCATCTGGGCGTAAGCGTGCAGGTCTTAAGACAGCTCCAGCTCGGCGCAAACGTGCTACTGCAAGTACGACAGCTCCTAAGTCTACTTCTGGACGAAGGGGTGGAGTAATTAAAAGAGCAATTAAAAAAGGCATTTCCGAACTTGCTAAAGTAGGATCGTAAGAGGAGTAATTTAGATGGGGGGGGGGCCTTTGGGTAAGGGTTCACCCTCTTTTATTCATCTATTCAATGAACTGAATGATGAATCAGTTACGCATTAAGCTTTTGTAGACCCGATTGCTTCAACAGGGCAAGCTTCCAATGCTGCTTTGCATTTGACTTCTTCGTCTGGGGTTTCTGGTTGTTTGAATACGTACGAATAGCCGTGCTCGTCATTACGAGTGAAATTATCAGGCGCTTCCGTACGGCAAGCATCACAATCGATGCATTGTTCATCCACGAAGTATTGCCCAGGAACGTTATCTGCCCACTTTTTATCTTGATCTGCCATAATTTAACCGGATTTCATTCTCAAGGATTTTTGCTTTAAAGTCAAATCGTTTTTATCAAGTAGGCACCTCATGCTGAATGGGAAAGTCCGTGGAGAGTCAGTCAGTATTACCTAGGATACTTGTCACCGCCACTGGATGAAATCCTCATATGAGGTATACTTGAAAATAATCATGTCAGATCGAGAGAAACTAAAAATAGTCATTAGTGATTGTCATCTTTCAGCAGGGCGCTTTTTTGAAGGGCGGCTGAATGTGCATGAAGATTTCAAATTCGACAAAGAAATGTGTGATTTCTTTGATTATTTTTCGACGGGAGAGTATTCGCCCACGGCAACGAACAGTCCGAGTGAGATTGAGTTATTTATCAATGGTGATTATTTGGACTTTTTAAATGTTCCTTTTCATGGGGAGTTTGAGGATGCCATTACCGAAGAGCTTTCTATGTTTAAGCTGGAAGCTATTATCGCCGGTCATCCTGAGGTCATGGAAGCCTTGAGGCGGTTTGTATCAATTCCCAATAGAAAAATTACCTACCTGATCGGTAATCATGATGCTGATTTATTTTTTCCAAAGGTACGAGAAAGAATCACTCGTGAGTGGGATCCGAATGGGCAGTACCCTAGCGATAAAGTTATTCTGATTGCGGACCGGGATCGAGTTCGTTATGAGGGGGGGGTTGAAATTCACCATGGGAATCAGTTCGAAGCAGTGCATGTTTTAAATTTTAACATGCCTGTTTTGAAAAGTTATTTGGATAAGCCGGTGCTCAATATTCCCTGGGGAAGTTTTTACGTTCTAAAAATTTTAAACCGATTGAAATGGGAACGGGAGTTCATTGATAAAGTACGTCCTGTTAAAGTCTTTGTATTGTTTGGAATGATATTCGATCCTTGGTTTACTATTAAATTTGCGGCTTTATCGATTTTTTATTTCTTAAAAACCCGGTTTGTTTATAGTCCTAGACGTCATTCGAGTCTTAAGGTCACTGCGGAAATTCTCAAGCAGGAAACCGATTTTTTGTTAGATTTAGAGAGGCAAGCGCGTAAGTTGCTGGATCAGGAAGCGGAAGTCCGAACTGTGATTTTTGGGCATACACACAAACCTATGAATAAAGTCTACCCAGATGGGAAGCAATATATCAACACTGGAACTTGGACAAAAATGATTAATCTGGATTGGCGGAGTTTAGGGCAACAGTTCTGTTTAACATTTGCTTATATTCGGATTAAAGACGGAAAATCTCGCTGTGAATTGAGGCAGTGGGTTGGGGAGCATAATCCTCATAAAATTTTTCAAAATTAAAACCGCTATGATTTGAACTACATTCGTGATGGAAGAGGAATTCCTAGCAAACTCAGACCTCTCGCTAAAATACGTCGAGTTGCTTCGACTAACATGAGTCGCGCTTGGGTGAGTTCAGGAGCATTTCCGAGCACTTGGCATTCACGATAAAATGAGCCAAAAGCTTTCGTCACATCAATTAAATAATGCGCAAGCTGACTCGCTTTCGCAAATTTAAGGGTTCTCTCTAAATGAAGAGGGAATTGCCCTAAGGTTTTTAGTAAGTTCAATTCCTCAGGAGATTTCAAATGCTGAACTAGATTTTCAATATATTGAACTTCATTTTTAAGTTCCTGAGAGTCTTGCGCCTTTCTTAAAATACTGAGGCAGCGGGTATGCGCATATTGTAAATAGGGCCCCGTTTCCCCTTCGAAATCAACAACTCGTTCTAAGTCAAATTCCACATCTCGTGCAGGATCAGTGTGGAGATCGTGAAAGACAACAGCACCCACCGCAACCGCCTCTGTGATCTTTTCGAATTCACTTGGATCAGGTTTTTCGGCAGTGTGGTTCGAAGGTCTTGCTTTTTCTCGGTCGAGCATGAGCGTTGTGACTCGTTCCTTTGCCAGACCTAAAACCTCTTCCAAAGTAATGAAGTTCCCTTTTCGAGTCGACATCTTTGAATCTTTAAATCGATAAAGACCTGATGGAACATGTTCGCATCGATCGACCCATTTTAAATCCATTTTTTTAAGCACTCCAAAAACTTGTTTGAAATGCAGTCTTTGCTCGCCCCCTACAATGTAGGTCATTCGATCAAAGTGGAATTGATTGTAACGGTAGATTGCTGCAGCGACATCGCGAGTGGCATAGATCGTGGCACCATCACTTTTTTGCAAAATACACGGCGGAAGCTCTTTCCCTTCTTCATCGGTAACAGGAACGACTTGAGCACCTTCACTTTCGACTAAGAGTCCTCTTTTTCGCAAATCTTCTAAGAGAGGATTGAGTTGCTCTTTATAGAAGCTCTCACCCCAGATATGATCAAAGTGTACACCCAGTCGATTATAGTTTTTGTTAAATTCTCGGATCGAAATATCCACACATTTTTGCCAGAGAGCCGTAATGGCGGGATCGCCTTGTTCGAGTTTCAAAAAGGCTTGTTTGGCTTCTTCTTCGATTTGAGGGTCCTTCTCAGCAAGCGCATTGATCTTCACATACAAATCAACTAAGTCCATCAAAGAGAGATCACTCTCCAGAGTCTTACCGAAGATTCTAAATGCTACAGTGAGCATCCCATATTGCTTCCCCCAATCTCCTAAGTGATTGATAGAAATAACGGAATAGCCTCGGTACCGCCCAATACGGTCTAACGCAGCGCCCAGGGCGGTGGGTCTCAAATGATAAATATTTAAAGGCTTCGCGACATTAGGAGAGCTGTATTCAAGTACCCAAGTCCCACGCGTTTGGGCAGTCAAGCTGCCATAGTTGCCAAGCTGTTCTCCGGCTAAGATGTCTCCTAATAAAGACTTGAACACATTTTGTGGGGGAACCGTGAAGTTGACGTAAGGACCCACGGAGGCTACAGAAAACCCCTGAGGAATTGCTTCTTTTGTATTTAAATCTGAAACGATTTGCTGAGAAACTTGGGCGGGTGATTTTTTGAATTGTTTGGAAAGTTTAAAACAAGGAAACGCGAAGTCTCCTAGCTTAGAATCAGGTGGGATCTCTAAGTCCGTAACCTGAATAGGAGATTCTAAAACTTGATTGAGAGCTTGTGTCGCTAGTTTTGCAAAACGTTCCATCGTTCATGGCCTCTTTTGACTTAATGTACCATGAAAAAGGAGGAAAGAGGAGGGATCAGCCTTAAGTTTTATTGGACAATTCCGATCAGAGCATTGGGATGAATCCAAAAAGTCCGATTATTAAACGAATGCCTTCTCTGTTGATATTAGCCGGTGTGAGCTTGCCAATAGCCTTGTTTCTATTGCCTAAATTGATGCCTACTGTGGGGCATCATGGTCGATTCGTCGCTCATACATTAGCGAGTCGATGGTCGATTTCAAATCTTATAGAGACTTATAGTGGGGCTTGGGCGCGTGTTCAGCAAAAGGCTGATGAACTCCGGCATGCTTACGAGGAAAATGAAAAATTACAATTAGAAAACGCACACTTAAAATTAACTTTAGAGGCCCTTCGATTCGATAATCTCGTTCAAAAGGGAGAAAAATCTACTGAAAAATATGAAATGAAATTAAGCGAGGAAACAGGAGCGAAGGTAGGTAGGACTTTAGCAGGAATTAAATATAAATTACCTTTGCAGCTTCTTCCTTCTCAACTTTATTCGTTGGGGGAAGCTTATCTCCAGGCCAATGAAGATGAAAAAGCGGCGGTTATTTTTACTTCACTCACAGGGTTAGAAGAAAATGAGGTGTACAGAACCGCAAAGAATTTCCTTATTACAGGAATCGCTTGGTATCGTATTGATAATTTTGTTTTGGCGAATGCCTACTTTGATGAAGTGCTCAAGGCGCCCGAACGTCCAGATACGATTCAATACCAAGCGCAAGCGCGGCTATGGAATGCATTAGTTGCAAGACGTCTGCATAAAGAAATCAAGACTCAGTTTTGGCTTAAAGAACTTGTGGATCATCATCCTCACTCAATTGAAGCACGGTGGGTGAATACGCGTGAGGTGCAGAATGCAACTGCTTCGGAACTCTAGCGCTCGCTTCATTATTTTGCCAGTTATTTTACTCTTCATTTTGAATTTTCTTAAAATTTCTTCGGGAAGTTGTGCAGAGGATAAGTCCTCCGAAGTTCCTTCAAGTGTTCGACCCGCAGTCCCTTGTGGAGTTTTAGAAGCCTTTACGGGGGATGTGCAAATACTGGATGCTAATCGAACTCATCTCATTACTGCAACTTCAAGAGCAAATCTTCCTTGTGGAAGTTGGGTATCTGTAAATCAGGGGTGGGCGGAAATCAGACATCAAAACGGCCCTCGCATTCATCTGGCGAAGCAAAGTTTTGTTCAGTTACCAGATTTCAGAACGGATCCTCTTTTTAAAGGAGACCACATTGTTCTCTATAGAGGCGAAATTTATGCTGAGGTAGGAGATGGTGAAGAAGAGTTTCGAATCGTTTCTTCCATAGGGCGTGCACGATTAAAAAATACAAAAGTCATTCTTCTTTTAAATCAAGCTCATGAAGAGACCCAGCTCATTGCACTTCAAAATTCGGCAACCCTAGAAAATCGATTTGAAACGAATCGAAAAGTTAAAATTCAAGCGGGTGAAGAAACCAGTTTAAATTTTAAACTCTTACGTGTCATTCCGGCATTGCCGAGCGCCATTTCTGTTTCTTCTTTAAAACCAAAATTGAATGAACTTGGAGTTCCAGAAAACGATCGAATCGAAGCGATACGAGCCGTACTTAGGCGCCAGGGGAGAACCTTCCCAGAGCATCCACGAGACCTGCCTGTTGACGACGCCGAGCCCGAGGAGAAAGATGATCCTTCTCGTAAACCTGCGAAGGAGAAGACCGGAAGTTATTTACGCCATATGCCGGAAAAAGAAGATCAGATGCTTCATTCCTACTGGGTTACAAAAATGGCGGGGGGACAACAAGTAGGTGAGAAAATTTTGTACCCGGATAAATTTTACGGAAAATCGCAGCGCATCCGAGTTGAAGTCTTAGACCCTGCTGAAAAATTAAATAAAAAGCTTCAAAAACAGGAAGAAGTCGAAAAGAAACACTTGATGGAGGAATTATCTCAAATTCGTGTCGAATAGCGTCAGGGGGTCCAGAAGAGTTGTAGGAAAGGCTATGAAGAATTTAATTTTAACTTTAACGTTATTTGCAGTGAGTTCTTATTTTTCGTGGCAAGCTCAAGCGGGCGTTCTAGAGATCTCCGGCAGCTTTTCATTTAGTGAAAGCAACTATGGTGACTCGAATTTTCAATGGACCCGTAGATGGGGTGTTTCAGTTGGATATCACTTTTTTACTTTGTCCGAGATTGAATTTTCAGTTCAAGATGTCTTATATAGAACCAATATTGATCAGGTTGAGGACACGACATTTCATGATCAGGTTTACACTCTGGACTGGGTCCAGGCACTTACATCAAAAAAATCTGGATTTCAGCCCTACGTTAAAATGGGAGTCGGTCAACTCAACCGAGAAGCAACAGGAACCTACGCGACGGGAGCGGCGCCTCCGGCGATTTATGACTCGCTTACGGTGCTTTTGGGTGCAGGTCTTAAAATCTTCATTTTTGATTCGTTTGCACTTCGGACAGAAGGCGTTACCTATCTCACGGGCGGCAATATTTCAACTTGGAGCAATAATTTCTCGATTAATGGCGGTATTTCCATTTACCTCTAGGGATCAGGCTAGTATTCGAGCCAATACTTGGACCAGTGCTCAGGCCAGACTCCAAACAGCAAGCATCTTGTTTTACTGTTCGCTTTGCAGTGGGCTGATGACGGGTTGTGGTAGTGTTCGATATCTGTTGCAAGCTGGCCAGGGCCAACTCTCCCTATTTACTCATGCACAACCTATTTCTGAAGTTCTGAAAGATGAGCGAACACCTCCTCGAATCAAATCACTTTTAGGTGAGATTCCTAGTATCAAAAAGTATGGAGAACAGAATGGACTCACGCCGACCGCCAATTATACAGAGTATGTTAAACTTAATCGCAATGCGGCAGTTTATGTGGTGAGTGCTTGTGAACCCCTTCATTTTAAGTCCAAAGAATGGAGTTTCCCTTTTGTGGGATCATTTCCCTATCTGGGTTGGTTTGATTTGGCTTCCGCAAAACAATTTGCAGAAGATCTTAGAAAAGAAGGCTGGGATGTAGACTTGAGAGGGGCGAGTGCCTATTCAACTCTTGGGTGGTTTAGGGATGCGGTTCTTTCTACGATGATTTCGGATGGTGACGAAAGTTTGGGTGATTTAGTGAATGTGGTCATTCATGAGTCAGTGCATGCCACGATTTATATTAAAACCCAGGCTTTTTTTAATGAAAGTATTGCAAGCTTTATCGCTCATCATCTCACTCTTGCTTACTTGGATCAAAGGCGAGGGCCTTCATCTTCAGAAAAAATCGCTTATAAGGAGGCTGAGCAAAGGGGTGAAAAAATAGAATTACGTCTCCATGAGGCTTATGAAGAGTTATTGAAACACTATTCTTCAGATGAAATGGATTCTGAAAAATTAGCAGCCAAAAATAAAATTTTATTTACGTTAAAATCTGATTTAAAATTTAAGCGCGATATTAATAATGCGACTTTAATTCAGTATAAAACCTACAACTCAGGGTTAGAGGATTTCGAAGTACTTTTTAAGAAATGTGACTTCAACGTACCTCGATTTCTAACGGCACTGAAAAAACTTAATCCAGAATCATTCTCTAAACCACAGCAAAGCGAACTTCGCTCAGTTTTAGAGCCTTTGATTCAGGCGGGTTGTTTACCGATTGAATCAAAGTAATCTTTATTGAGTTTGACTTCTCATTCGCCCTGTTGCTGCACCAGGTGCTGGCGTAGTACTTCCAGACGTAAGTGGCATCTTTCCGCCAGGTACATTATGAACATGTGATACTATTTTTGCATGCACATGAGGGCTATGCTTTTTGATATTAGCCATTTCTTTGGTTCGATCAGATAAGGATTGTTTGTTTAAGCCATGTATCAAGGCCTTCTCATCTGGCTCAAGACTGCTCGCTCCTGTTGCATGAGCTATGTTGGTAGTGATGATGAGTAATGAAACCGAAAGTAAAATCCGTGTTATTTTAAGCATTTAATTACATCCCCTTGTTTTAATTACCCCTTATTAGTGTATATATTATATGGTATATATATTATATACATCTTGTCAATTTATTATTAAATAGACGCTCATTAATGTGAAAATACTAGTATTTTCACACTCGAACGTGGGGTAATACTCAAGGATTACGCCGCCATCGCCCAAGGAGTCTCGAAATTTCTTTGTGCGAATTCCCAATTTAAAATTTTCATGAATGATTGAAGATAGCGTGCTCTTTCATTTCTATAATCAATGTAATAAGCGTGTTCCCAGACATCGCAGGTGAGTAAAGGTTTTTTCCCGGCAACAAGAGGATTTTCAGCGTTAGAGGTCGTCTCAATGGTGAGTTTGTCAGAAGAGTCATTTCGTACTAACCAGGCCCAACCTGATCCAAAACGGTCAATCGCAGCTTTTTGGAATTTGTCAGCAAATTGATCCAATGAGCCAAAGTCCCGTTCAATTGCCTGAAGAAATTGGCCTTGAGGCACTTGAGGTTGTGGAATCATGGAGTGCCACAAGAAAGTGTGATTCCAGGCTTGTGCCGCATTGTTAAAAATAGGCCCACTGGAATTTGCAATAATTTCCTCCAGGGACATTTCTTGGAATTCTGTTCCTTGAATGAGTTGATTCAGTTTATCGACATATCCTTTGTGATGTTTACCATGATGAAATTCTAATGCTTCAGCTGAAAGGATGGGTTCAAGTGCGTGGATGGGATAGGGGAGATCAGGAAGTACGTGTTTCATAAAAATTCCTCATTTCTTGTTCAGAGATAGGTAAATATTTCCAGGGGGAATGAATGCAAAAACTATGTCATGAGCACTCCTGTGTGAAAGCTTGTGCTACAGGAATACATCATTTAAACTAGATTTTAGGTAGATTGAAAATGCGAAAAGAAGATCTCAATACATTTTCAAAAATCGGTAATGCATTGTGGATGGATCCTGTTTATTCCGAGCGTTCGGCTATAGAAACTCTTGCCGCAGTCAACTTGCTTGATTTGACTCCTGAGCGAACCCTCGAAAAAGCCGCAACTGCTCTTCTAGTTCGTGCAAAAAGCGAGGGCACCGCAGCCAATACATTGATGAATGCTGATTTTCTCAGTGGGACATTTTTTCGTTTAACATTAGAGGAAAGATTTTTGCTTGTGGCTCTCCATATCGGACGATGGTCTTACGAAAGGTTGAGTCGAATTTTAAAGAAGACCCCAGATGAAATTCAAGAAATGAGCTGGAGCGCGAGATTACAGTTGAGTACGTCTTTGGTTTATCCATCAGGCCCTAAAACTCAAGGGATTCGATGCCCTGAATATCATTCTCGACGTCCTTGGACCCAGAAGTTTTTGGATGAGGAAATTGAGTCTCATCGAGATCAATTATTTTTGCAAAATCACCTATTGGCTTGTGCTTCTTGCTCTCAAGCACTCTCGCGATGTCGGGATGTTTACTTCAAGATCGACAAAGAGATCTCGAAGATTGTGGGGAACTTGAGTTCTTTAGAGTCCTTAGAACGAGTCATGGATCATGAAGTATTGAGAAAGTATCCATCGGAGCGTAGTTTTTTGGATAGTTTAAATCTATTTACTAGGCGTTGGGATGTTCGAGTCGTGCTCATGGCTTTCTTGATTCTTTTGATTTACAGATTTATGAATCAGTTGATGATGTAGCTCTCAACTTAAGATGAAATTGAGCTAGGGGTCACTTCTCAATTGAGAAATGTGAGAGTTTCTCAAATTCTTTAGTAATTCCGCTCAGGTGGGAGAGACATTGCACCAAAACCTTGTCCAACATCAACACTGAAAGTCCAACCCGTGTGAACATGTCTTTCTCCGTCGAGAAGTCCTTCTGGGGGATTGGGAAATCTGCCCACTTTTTTCCAAGCTTCATCTACCGCACTATCAAATTCCTCTATGCCTGAACCTTGTAATTTTCGAATTTCCAGCACATTTCCATTTTTATCGAGGACTACGTCGACACTCGTACGGTATTCTCCTGGCATGACTCGCCTTTGATAGGGGACTTGTCGGATTCGACTTTGCCAAATGGGGCCGATCGCCTCATATAATCGAGCGTAAAATGAATAGTAAACAGACTCTTGTGCATTCAATAAGTTCTCACTACCGGTCGGAAGATTTTTATCTGGAATCGCTTGATCTCCGCCTGCGGGTGCAAATGAACTTAAGTTGCGTTGGGAATTTTGGGGAGAATTCTGGGCTAACTTTGGAGATGGATCTACTTTTTTATCGAATGAAAAAGGGATTCCCAGGTTTCCCAGTTTGGGTAGCGGTTTTGTTTGGGCGCGGTGCTTGGGCTGAGAGTGTTTCTCAGTTTGGGCAGAACTTTGAGGCTGATTGGGATGGCCCGGTTTGGGAATAACATCAGTCTCTTTAGCGCGCTGTTCCTTTTCAACATGAATATTTCGATCCGACAGATAACGCGCATCAGGGGGGGCTTCTTTTTCGGATGGTCGACTTTTATCTTGATCTAGAAGGAGGCTTTTGTCTTTCCATTGTCGACGAATGGTCTCTAATTTTCGGGGATCAATATTTTGAATTTCTACGGGTGGAGTTTTATGAGCAAGAGGAGCTGACCACTCCAAGTGAGCCTTGAATAATAAAAAATGAAGGAGCAGGACAAGGAAAAGGATGCAAAGTTTGATTCGGGTCGAATTTCCAGTAACAAAATTGGAGGGAATCCCGAATTGGCTCATTCTTAAGTATTCGCATAAGGTATGCCAGGGTTCCAGCTTGAAAGTTTTAATCTGCTTTATATCATGCGTTATATACCAGATCCTTTTTACTTTTCACAACACCCTTTCCCTTATTTATCGGCTTGCAGGTAAGGGGACTTAAGGGTAGTTCCTTTCTATATATGCTTTCAGATAATAAAGTTGACTATGTCACCACTGCTATTGTTTATCCTAATTCCCGAATTCATGTGGGTTGGGCGTGGGAGTGTTTAGGTTCGGATTGGCTCGTTCGTGGCCTAAGATTGATGGGTAAGGAGACCTTTTTTGCCACCGGAATGGACGAGCACTCGATTAATGTTCAACGAGCCGCGGAAAGTAAGGGTCTTGCACCTCAGGTCTATTGTGATCAAATGGCTGAAGATATTGAAAAAGTACTTCGTCAGATGGGCATGAGCTATGATCGATTTATCAGGACTTCTGATGAAGACCATAAAAGAGTAGTGAAAGCTCTTGTGCAGAAGGCATTCGACCAAGGTGATATTTACCAGGCAAAATATGAAGGGCTTTATTGTGAGAGTTGCGAAGCTTATTATACTGAAAAAGATTTAAAAGATGGCCTTTGTCCTGCTCATGGTAAACCTCCTCGCTGGATTTCAGAGGACAATTATTTTTTTCGTTTGTCTAAGTATCAGGACAGGCTGTTAAAGCTATTTGAAGAACAGCCTGATTTTTTACAACCTGAATATCGCCGTGCGGAGATTGTTAATTTTATACAGTCTGGATTGAAGGACTTCTCAGTTTCACGTTCTACTTTTACCTGGGGTATTCCTTTACCTTTCGATTCCAAACATATTGTTTATGTTTGGTTTGACGCTTTAATTAATTATCTGACGGCAGCGGGATTGGAATTTAAACTGAACGATCCCACCAGTCCTCAAGCAAAAGCCTTCGATGCTAAGTGGCCAGCACAGGTCCATATTATAGGAAAAGATATTTCCAGATTTCATTGTGTCTATTGGCCAGCAATGTTGATGGCGCTCGATCTGCCGATTCCTCGGCGAGTATTTGCTCATGGATACATCACTATCAAGGGTGACCGGATGTCTAAAAGTACCGGTAATGTCGTAACACCCGATGAAGTCATGGCAGTCACTGGGGCTGATCCATTTCGGTATTACATGCTTGCTGAGAATCAATTTTCCCAAGATGGTAATTTTACCTGGGAAGCACTGATTTTAAAGAATAATGCGGATCTCGCTAATGATTGGGGCAACTTGGTGAATCGATCGATCAGCATGGCTCGGAAATATTTTCCGGGTCAAACACTGAAGATGCCGCAAAAAGTGACTCATTCTTCTGAAGTTCGTGCCTCTTTCGAAAGCCTCCCTGCTCAACTTGTGTCGGCTTTGGAAAAAACTGATCCTTCGGGTTATGCGGCGGCTTGCTCTGTGCGCTCTCGGACTCTTAACTTATATATCGATCGAACTAAACCCTGGGCGATCGCTAAATTAGGAACGCCAGAGGCGATAGCTGAATTAGAAGAGGTGCTTTATACTTTATTGGAAGGCATCCGGTGGCTTGCAACTGCGTGGATGTCTATTTTACCTTTTGGAATGCCAGAAGTCTTTAGACAAATTGGCTTAACTCCACCGCCAGAGCAGGGTGCTATTCAGGCCTTACGATGGGGCGGTGCTTCATTTCAGCCTGTTGAGCCTAAGCCCATTTATCCTCGGTTAGAATTGCCCACGTTACCCACGGTAGATGAACCGAAGTGAGATGAAGAGAACCCTGTAAGCACTGAAACGAAAATCCTCGTGCGCTCTAAAGATTTGGATTCCCGGCGCAACAGGACTTCGTGCGGTGAAGAAGTATGTTATGTTATTTAAGAATGGCATATCATCGCTTTTTTTTGCTTAAAAAAGGGTCCCTCAGACAGCGAATTTTGGCTTTTGTGGGAGCTATGGTCCTCCTGTCTCTTCTGAGTTCTACGGTCTGCCTATACAGAATTACTGAAGTCAATCAGCATTTAGAGGCGATTAATCATGTATCCGTGCCATTGGGTAGATTATTTACCCAAATGTTATCCGATTCAGAAGTCTTTCATCGTGAGCTCGAAAGGAACTTGGGTAATTCGCATTGGAAAGATTCTCATTGGAAATTACATCCGGCTCCTCAGTGGATTGAAGATGTCTTGGAAAATGAGATGTCTAGAATTCAGGATCTTATTCAAAGTGAATCAGAATGGGCTAATCCTGAAGTTCGTGTTCATTGGCTAGAATGGGCGAATGCAATCTCGCTTCGTCTTAAGTCATTAATAGACGATGCTGCAAAGCTCTACTTAGCGTTGGATCAAAAAAACGAATTGTCTGCTCTCGAAATTTATACAAGATGGACTTCGAATAGTGAGGAGTGGAAGCGACAGCTTCAGTGGGGAACGACTGAATATGAGCGTTCTCTTAGGCAAAATTTTGCGGCTGCTGAAAATCAGGTAGTGGAACTCCGAGCCGGAATGGAAATGATATTGATCATTGTTGTTCTTATGTCTCTCTTATTGCTTTGGCTTGGAGAGCGAGCATTGCGCCCTCTGGCGGAGTTAACCAGATTAGCGCGCGAAATTACTCGACGTGGCCTTCGAAAAGAAGATAAGTCGCTCCTACCTGAAATTCCATTAACTCGCTCCGACGAAGTCAGTCAGCTGGCTCGAGAATTTCATCATATGGCTACGGCCCTTCTAGAGCGCGAAAAAACCGTAGAAACTCAGAAAAGCCGACTTCAGGAACAAAACCGGTTGTTAAGAGATATGGGCGAATTGAATGAAAATATTTTAAATAGTATTGATTCAATTCTAATAGTGACAGATTTAAATGGTAAGGTGACTCAATGTAATCCAGAAGCTTCCCGTTGGCTAGGGGGGGTGGAAGATCAAATTATGGGCTCAGATTTAAAAGTTTGGCCAAAACTTAAAGCACTTTTAGAGGAATTCTCTGGAGTCGAGCAGTCTTTGATTCGACTTCAGCAAATTGCGGAAACTTGGAAGTTGGGGCCACTCAACTTGGATGGAAAAATCTTTGGAGGCTATTTGATGCCCCTGCGGCAAGAGCATGGCCGAGCCAACGGTGCTATTATTGTTTTGGATGATTTGACCGAAGAATTGAATCTTCAAGAAAGACTGAGGCAAGCAGAGAATCTTGCAGCCGTAGGTAGGATGTCCGCTCAGGTTGCACATGAAGTAAGAAATCCACTTCACTCGATCGGACTAGAAGCAGAGATGGCAGCAGAAATGGCATTTAAGTTGGGAGACCTGAGCTTAAAGCAATCTTTGCAATCGATCTTGGGCTCGGTTGATCGACTTCAAAAAATTACTGAAAATTATCTTAAACTTTCTCGCTTATCTGATGGACAGAAAATGGTAGTGGATTTGCGTGAAGTTTTAGAATCAGTTTTTGCAACCTATGCGCCTGCTTGCGAAGACCAAGGAGTTGAAGTAAATTGGACAAATGAGCCTGGGTGCAATTTAAGAGTTTGGGCTGATCGCGATCTTTTAGAGCAAGTATTTGGAAATTTATTTAGAAACTCCTTACAGGCTCTTGAGGGGCAAAAGCAAAATACACAATCTCAACCCATGATTTCATGGCGTTTAGGAAATACGGATAGTGGAAAAGTTTGGCTCCGTATTGAAGATTCTGGGCCAGGTATATCAATTGAAGTCAGAAAAAAATTATTTACTCCATTTGTAACTACTCGAGCGCAAGGGACTGGTTTGGGTCTTTCATTTATTAAGAAAGTTTTGGAAGATCATGGTGGTATGATTCAAAATATGGATCGTCCCCTCGGAGAAGGAGCGTGTTTTGAATTATTTTTGCCTTTGTTGGAGATGGGCAGATTCAGAAAATTAGAGGAGATTTCATATGCCGAAAATTTTACTTGTAGATGATGACCCTCAGGCATTGGAATCAACTCGAAAGATTCTAGAGTTTGCAGGATATCAAGTGACTACCGCGGTAGATGGCCAAAGTGCTTTAGAGAATGTAAGGCCGACTCCAGGGAGGGTGAGTCCTGGTTTAGATCTGATTATTACAGATGTGAGAATGCCTCGATTAGGAGGGTTGGAATTTCTTCGTGCCCTCTCTCTTTGTGGAGAGACTATGCCAGTCATTCTTATGACAGCCTATGGCCGAATTGAAGATGCAGTATGGGCAATGAAGTTGGGGGCAGTCGATTTTTTAACGAAACCTTTTAAGCGACAGGCGCTCTTGTCTTCAGTGGATGCAGCTTTAAAGAGAGCCAGAACTCGAAATTATGATCACTCTCAAAATATACCGACTTCTGGAGGAGAAAGTAGTGATCTTATGGTCGGTCGATCCTCCTCTATGCAAGAACTCAAAGCACTCATTCAGCGTGTTTCGCCGACTCAGGCAACCGTTTTATTATCTGGAGAAAGTGGTACGGGAAAAGAACTCGTTGCACGATGTATTCATCAGCAGAGTACTCGGGCCAATCGCCCTTTTATTGCACTGAATTGTGCAGCTGTTCCAGACCAATTGATTGAGTCAGAACTTTTTGGTTTTGATAAGGGATCCTTTACAGGTGCCACAGGCTCGAAAGAAGGGCTTTTTGAAGCAGCGCATGGAGGAACTCTTCTTTTGGATGAAATAGGTGATATGCCCATGTCATTGCAAACGAAACTTCTCAGAGTGCTTCAAGAGAAGGAAGTCATGCGCTTAGGTACAACAGTACCTAAAAAAGTGGATGTAAGAGTGATCGCAGCTACTCATAAAGATTTGAAACAGCAAGTTCAAGAAGGTGCTTTTAGATCAGATCTTCTGTACCGACTTGAAGTCATTGGAATTCATGTTCCTCCTTTAAGGGATCGATTAGAGGATATTCCAATGCTAGCGTATCATTTTTTAAGAACAGCCTGCCGGCGGCATAATAAAGAGGTTCAAGGGGTCTCGGAAGAGACGCTTAAAGTTTTGATGTCTCATTCCTGGCCTGGAAATGTTCGTGAATTATCCAATGTGATTGAGCGCGCAGTCGTGTTTGTGAGTGGAAATACGATTTCTCCATTGGAACTGCCTCCTCATTTAGTGTCGAATGCAATATTGACCCAACCCGAATTGAAGTCTCATGCTTCTACCATAGAGGTTCCCTTGGGAACTTCGTTAAAAGATGTTGAAGAGCTTTTGATTCGAAAAACTCTAGAAGCGACTTCCGGAGATAAAAATATGACCGCTAAGCTTTTAGGGATTAATTCACGGACCATTTATAGAAAATTAGATAAGCGTTTAGATAAAGGATCTGAGCCAGATACAAATTTAACTTAAATAATCGAGTAGATGTCAAGTGTTCACAACTCTTAGAAAACTAAAGTTGATCGTTTTTACTAGGTGCTAAGGTCGCTTGAGAGGCCGCATGGATGAGTTTTTGGTACTGGCCTGCGTAGAATCTGGGCGATTTTTCAGGTTCCAAAAAGAAAAGACTTCTGAGTGTTTGAATATCTACAGATTCTGCAAGAATGGATTGATGGAGCCTTTTTCCTAGTATTTTCCCTAAATATTTAGCACCCATGATCGCTGCTGGGGCTAGGTTTTTGCGTGTCATGACTGTTTTGATGTCCAGTCCCGGAGAGGTGCGATTATTTAAAATTCCCAATGCGATTTTTCGGGCTTCCCTTTCTAAAGGGAAAGTAGGCTTTGCTCCTTTTTTTAAAATATTTAGCCTTTTTAAATGATCCTTAGGTAAGTCACATTTTCTGCGAGGATTGAAAATTAAGCTGCCTAGAAAGCCAAAAGAAAATTCCAACACCAGTCTGAAAAAGTCATCCTCTTGGTGGTTGAATAATACATCAGACTTATTTTTAGCCCTGAGTAAATGAATAGAAGCAAGCTCTGCTGCCCCATTATGAGAAGGCGAAGCTAAGTAAGTAATGCCACTGCTGTGTATATAAAACCTTTGATTGTGGGCGACCAGAAAACGGATTAATTTCAGTTCCGTTGAACTCAAAGAACGACTTGCTTTGAGGTTTTCTAAAAAGCCCGTCTGGTTCATCGTACTCATAGTGAGCGATTCATAAGAGGGAGGCGTGACCTCTAGGAATTCAGCAACGGTTTTTCCATAAGTACTAATGATTGAGAGATAGTCTTGCTCACTCTCGGGTGTGTCCGTTGTTTCTCCTTCCGCCCAGCTAATCAAAGACTGCAATTTTGCCCACGGTGTGCCAGAAAATACACAATAAATATTCTGTTTAAGTTTTATGATTTCAGAATGAAGGTCTCGATTTTTCTCCGCAAGCTTCCAGAAAAGTCGATCTTCATTTTGATGGATCGTAATCCAGGAGAGAGGCTTCTTGAAAACTTGAGTAGATATCTGAGTGAGCTGGCGAGGAAGATGGCGAGTTCCTACATGGAGTTCTCCATAAAGGATAATCATTTGAGGTCGAATGTCTTTTTTTGTACCATCTTGGATAGCGTCTGTAATGACTCCTGCGGACCACTGATCTCTTTTATGGAGTTCTTGAATATCTCGATACTGAAATAATATCTTAGGTCGATTGAGTGCAATCAACCGAACTTTATTCTCTCGAGCCCAATCAAAGAGAGGAGTGTAATTTTTCCAGGGAAATCCCCATTCTTCATGATAGGAAATAATTTTGTGAAATTCTTCTAAGGATATTTTTCCGGCTTGAAAATGATCTAAATCATTTTGAAAATGACTAGAAACAAGTTCAAGACCTATCATTAAGGGGCGATGCGGTTGAATTGTTTCTCGAATAATTCTTAATGCTGTTCGTTGTGCTTGATCGAAAGTGTGGAAGTCAGCGATAAAAGTAACGTCAGTCTTTCTCGCTGCATCAATGAGTGCCTTTTTTTGAATGGTTTTAAATTGCTTTCCGGCCAGGCGGAAATCACTTTTATTTTCTTTTTCATACTGAAGAATTGAGGCTGGCATTTTTCCAAATAAAAGGGCGGCTTCTTCTTTGAGTGATCGGAAAATATTCTTTTGAAGTCGGAGCGCTTTCTGATGGGTTAAGTGAGGAGTTGTCATATTACGCGTAATACCAAGTTTGAAGACATCTCGGAGTTTGAATTTCAAATTCAGTATTGACTCTATGATTGAGTGCATAGGCAAACCCTCTCATCCAGTGAGAGTGAAGCTTACAAAGCTCATTTGCGATGGGTTTGACTTCAGTAAATTGAATTTGATGGGGACAAGCTCTTAATTCGATTTGAATCTGAGCTGGAGTGGCTCTTTTGATTAAAAAAGAGTCCCCCTGTGGATAGCCTGAAAAAGGGCTGTGCTTGAAGGCGAGGAGAATGTTTCGGAGATCTTGGTTGCCTTGATTTGTAAGCAGTTTCCATCTCGTTTCTGCGCATTTTCGACCTTGTTTCCAACAAATTTGTTCCAGGACGGTTTCAGTGGCATTTCTGTGCTTGGCTTCCGAATGCTCATAAAAGTGATTCAGCGTCCAAGCTTGAACTGCCCAAAGAGTATGCTCAAGACGACTCAATAAATGCTCTGGGGTCGTGTCATCTAAGAAGTCTTCCAGTTTGTTTTTTGAAAAATGATCGAGCATCCAGAGATTTTTCGTCAACTCTGGACTCAAACCTCGAGTTAAAAGATAGGAAGGGCGCTCGGTTTGGACTTCTTGCAGCCATGCCGTTGTAATTTCATGAAGCTCCACTAGGTTACTAAACCATTGGAAGTGTTCTGTGGTCGGGATTCTCAAATGCCACGGATTTTCTCTCATTTCTTAAGTCTAATAGATCTAAAATAACTGACAAGTACTGAGTAAATCACGTAATGCTTTTAGGCGTATCGTTTGTTCTTCATGTGAACGCAAAACATCTAATGCGGTGGATTCAGCCAGTTCAATTTTTCTGGGTAAACGTAAATATTGGAGAAGTTCATTCCATGTGGGGTGAGCAAGGCCGTCGAGTTGGTCCCAAAGTATATTGAGGAGCATAGGGCTTTCAGAGCCAATATGGAGTGTAAAACCACTTTCTGTTGCTAGCAAAAGACCTGGCATAGGTGCTTTGACTCGATCGATTTTTCCAATCGGTAAATGAGGGGGTAAGCTTCCAGATAATCGGATTCTCGGGTGAAGAGAGATCGCAATGCATTCACTCTTGGGCAAAATTTCTATCAGCTCTCGCCAGCGAACCCTTCCATCAGAAGTGACCAATGAAAAAAGTCGGCCTTGCCCTGTGTAAATATCTTCTAATGCTCGGGAAGTCCTTACAAAGATCGCAGCGTGAATGGCTTGATTGCGCTCATCTTGAGCAAGCTTTTCTAATGTTTCTTTAATTGCTTTGGGCTGATAAGCCACCTCTGAGGCGAGCTTTTCCCACTCGGGAGGTAAGGGAAGTAAAAACGGAGAGTTTGCTTGGTCTTCCATTGCGCTCGGTACTCCGAGAGTAATTAAAAGGGATTTAGGAATTGGAAGCCATTTTACAACTTGTTCATTTAGAATCCATTTGTCTCCACGGCGTTCAGCATGGTGATCCAGCCATTTTTGAACAAGGTCAGACATTAAGTACGCAGCAAGAGGTGCAACCCAGCTTTCATCAGGAACTAGGATGAGATACCCTGAGCCTTGGATTTCTTGACCCGGTCTCGGTAGGCTTCGCGAAACCAATCTTCGCCCTTCTGTGTCATATTCGGCAGTTAACCAGAACCCTCTTAATGACATCTGTACAGACCATCTTCCCTGGCGGGCTGGGTCTCCATCGGGGGTAGGACGAATCGTCGTGAAGTTGGCTAAAGGTAATGATGCTGTTCTGAGTTCATCCAATTTTCGTACAGTGCTTTGAGACGTAGGATCTGGCCATTTTTCAAGCCAATCTCTTTGAGGAGTTGGACTAGAATGAGATAAAATTTTCCAATGTCCGTGGTATGCCGATGAATTGGGTGTGGCTTGGAATGCATCGTCTAAGAGTAATGAGATCTCGACATGACTTCTTAATTGGCCTTGGATGGAATGTCGAATAGGTCGGTGTGAAAGACGAGCTTCAATATGGGTCTCTTTTTGAAAGAGATAAAGGTATTTTGAAAAGGGTGGAATCGCAATGGGAAGAGAATGTTCTAGTTCTGAAAAATCCCATTCACAAATTAACTTCGCACGATCCAGTAAAAAATTGAGCATCTCACTGCCATCTTTGACACTCAGAGCTTCCTCGCGAGCCCATATCAGAATTCCACCCGGCCTTAATTTATTCAGAGCAACACAGGTTTGTAAGCTCCCCAGGCTCGTGCCTGGAGATCGAAGTTTTTTAAAGTAAGGGAGTTTGTCGAGTAGCTCACGAAAACGATTTGCGTTTGCATTTCTTCCTTGTGCACGAATCGTTTGCTCTTCTAGAATAAATGCAGCGTCACATGCTTCCATTTCGCTGATTCTGCATAGAACAGATGGTTTTGGCGAGCCAAGTGCAAGAGCGAGTTGATCTCGAGTATGCACTTCAAGACCAGTTCCAACAGACCAAAATGGAGGAGCCGCAGGGCCCGACCATATTTGAGCAAGCTCTGCTAATATCAATTGAAAATAAGATGACTCTAGCCCAATCCAAGTAATTGAAGGTGGTCCTAATCTCGTGATGGAGCCATTTCTTAGGGTCGGTGAAAAGACAATTTTATTGCGCTTAAGGGCACCTAGTTCTGGCTGAGTATTAAAACCAAATGTTTCAATATGATCCCAGAGTGATTTAAAAAATCTGGAGTCATAACCTAAAGGCTCAAAAGCTTCAGGTTGGGCACGTCGAAGAGGAGTTAATAAAGAAATGAGAAAGCTGGACCCTTCATCTGTAATGGTCCAAGACTCCAAAGAAATCCATATTTCATGTTGGAGCATAGGGGTCGGATTATACCATGAATATAAATTAGGACGAGTGATGTGCCATCCCTCTCGATCCAAGGGAATATGGGGTTTGAGTGCAGTGCTGAGAGCCCAATTGAGTCGACCTAAATCCGATTCACTCCATTTGCGTATATTTCTGTCTGACCAAC
Organism: Oligoflexia bacterium; assembly: GCA_963758495.1. Classification (GTDB taxonomy): domain Bacteria; phylum Bdellovibrionota; class UBA1018; order UBA1018; family UBA1018; genus CAVWVI01. Next base: position 122,693 of record CAVWVI010000003.1, on the reverse strand, counting down.
ATTTTAACAGAAGGGCCTGACCTAAAGCTATAATGGCAAGTTCTTCAAAATAGGCATTGAGAGCACCATTTTGAGCCGGACTGCGAGGGCCTTCGATCCATCGGCGTAAATTCCTAGAGTTTTCTGAATTCACAGAGGCTGAACTCGGAGTAGGACTCATTCCTGCGAGTTTATCCAAGTGATGGGCAATGGCTTCTCTTCGGCTCGGGTTCAGAGAGAGGAGGCGAGTCAAATTGGCTTCAAGGTCTTGTAAAATTCTGCCCACAATTGAAATAAGTGACGGAACAATGGATGAAAGATGACTCGGAACGTTAGGTACAAATTGAGTTGGAAGATTTTGTATGACATTTCGCTCTTTAGTAGGAGAAAGCGTAGGAAGTGGAGAAAATTCAAGCATTTGTGTCATGCGCGAGCGAGTTTCGCTGCCGATGATGCCACTCAGCTGACTGCAATCAATTAAAGAATGAATAAGGTCGTCTGACACGTGTAAGTCTTTACCTGTCTTTGGTATTAGGAATTCTTAAAGTAAGAGATAACAGTGATTGTTCCTTGAATGCGAGTAAAAACGACTCCTGCAGCTCACTAAAAAGAGGATCTAAATATCTTCCGGGTTCTTACCGATGGGTTTAAAGGACGGCAGGGAGAAATTGAATGAGCAGTGAACTTAAAACGGCGGTTAGCCCAAAACCAAATCAGTCAAATTCAGATAAGGAAGATGACATTGATAAAATTATGAATGATATTGAATCGATGCAGGCAGAACTCGGTGCCGTTTCCAAAGCAAAACCTGAACCCATCGCTCCTCAAAAAAGCATAATACCTGAGGTACATGATATGGTGTCCTCTCAAGAGTCTCATGAATCTCATGAATCTGATTTAACTGAAAAAGTGGAAGAGCAGGATATATTAAAGGAATTTGAACAATCAGGGGACCCCGTGCATTTTGAACCCGTTGCGGCCGAGGTTGAAGAAATGTCAGATATGGACAATACGCATGAGGAAAGCTCACTTTCAATGAGTATTCAAGGACACTTAACGCTCAATTTGAATTACGGTCATACCGGACAATTCATTTCTCTTGAATTCACAAGTGAAATGATTCGAATTCAACTGGCCGATGGAACCGAATTCAAAATCCCAAACCGCCAGAGAGCTACCAAAAAAGTTGCGTAAAATGATTTGAAAGCTGCTATAGGAGGTAATCAGTACAAGGAGTCCCATGTTACGTCTTACTGGGGGTGTTTTTCGCGGTCGAATGATTCAAACTCCAACAGATCATCGAACACGCCCCACTCAAGCAAAACTACGTCAAGCTCTATTTAACTCTCTTCAAGCTCATATCCCTGAAGCTCGTGTACTGGATCTATTTGCAGGATCGGGGGCACTGGGTTTTGAGGCCCTTTCTCGAGGCGCGAATGAGGTTATTTTTGTTGAGATGGCACGTCCTGCTTTAAAATTGATAGAAAAAAATGCAGAAACATTAAAAGTAAGAGATCGCATTCAAATTGTGAGTGACACGATGGATGTATTCGCTACAAAGCTGAAGCAAATGGGTCCATTTGATTTAATTTTAGCTGATCCTCCTTATGAAGCGGGATGGGAAATGAAACTGTTGACTACTTGGCCGTGGGAAAATTTACTTTCTCCTCAGGGTCGATTCTGTTTAGAATGGGGAGTGTTGAAGTCGGCCGTTGTTGAACTTCCAGAACAAGTGCCATTTCTTGTGAAAATTCGTGAAAAAAACTATGGTGATAGTGTACTTACTACTTATTCGAGAGACGGACTATGACCCATAATATGAGAAAAGCAATCTATCCCGGCTCCTTTGATCCTATTACTAACGGTCATATGGATATTTTGGACAGGACATTAACTCTTTTCTCAGAAGTCATTATTCTTGTTGCAGGAACAGGAAGCAAGAATCCGCTTTTTACCCCAGAAGAAAGAGTGGATCTCATTCGAGAAGTTACCGCAAATCGAAAAGGGGTTAAGGTCGATCGTTGGTCGGGTCTGATCATGGACTATGCCAGGGATCATGGTATTTCGGCCGTGATTCGTGGATTACGAGCGGCTAGCGATTTTGAATATGAATTTATGATGGCTAGTATGAATAAGCAGCTCAATTCCGAAGTTGAAACACTTTTTATGATGACGGGACAAAATCTTTATTTTATCAGCTCAACAATGATCAAAGAGCTTTTTCATTATGGAGGGGATGTAAGTCCATATGTACCGGCTGGGGTTACAGCACGACTTAAAGAAAAGATTCCTCTTAGAGCGAAAAAAGTTTAACTAGAAAGTTAATTATGATTTCAAATAAAATAAATAAATTACAGCTTGCTCGTAGACTTGATGGAGTGACAGAGAGTGCCACTCTAAAACTGAACTCAACAGTTCAGGCGATGAAAGCTCAAGGTATAGATGTCGTGAATCTTACTGCGGGAGAGCCAGATTTTTGGGTTCCTGATGCTGCAAAAGAAGCGGTAATAGAAGCCCTTAAAGTCAATCGTTCAAAATATACCCCTGTACCCGGCATACCCGAACTCAGAGAAGCTATTGCAAAAAAGACAAATGATCAACAACCCAATGTGGCTAAAGATCAAGCTTGGGCACCTTCTAATGTCATCGTTACCAATGGGGGTAAGCAAGCATTATTTAATTCTTGTATGGCGCTTTTGGATGCAGGGGATGAGGTTCTCATTCCCTCGCCTTATTGGCTGAGTTATCCAGAAATGGTTAAACTTGCAGGTGGAATTCCAAAATTTATTACAGCTTCTTTCTCGAATCAATTTAAAATTGAGCCTGCGCAATTGAAGGCCGCGCTGGGTCCTAAAGTAAAAATGATTATTTTTAATTCGCCTAGTAATCCAACTGGCGCTATGTACTCTCGCGAAGAATTTAGGGCGCTTGCGGATGTTCTCCTCAATTATCAGGAAAATCAAAATATATGGATTATCTCTGATGAAATTTATGATCGGATCGTACTGGGGGATGTTCCATTTTGTTCATTCTTGGATGCAGCTCCAGCTCTTCGCGAACGAACGATTACTATCAATGGAATGTCAAAAAGTGCAGCAATGACCGGCTGGAGAGTGGGGTGGTCTGTCGGACCTAAGTTGGTTACTGATGGAATGATTACCTTACAGGGGCAGAGTACCTCGGGTATTAATGCTTTAGCGCAGTGGGCTAGTCTTGCAGCTCTCAAATTGCCTGAATCCCATTTTTTAAGCCAAATTGAAAGTTTTCGCAAAAGACGTAATCTTCTTCTGGATATTTTGAAAAAAGACCGCAAAATGGAAGTAGCTATTCCCGATGGCGCGTTTTACGCTTTCGTAGGAGTGGGTAAATACTTGAATGCAGGCGAAGAATCGATTGCGTTTGCCCAAAGACTTTTAGAGGAAGCAAGAGTTGCAGTAGTACCCGGAACTCCTTTTGGAGAGCCGGAGTTTTTAAGGCTGAGTTTTGCAACTGATGAGCGAACACTAGAAGAGGGCTGTAAGAGATTCGTCCAGTATCTTAAGTGAAGTACAACCTCTTTTAAGGATGAGATATCACTTCAAGAAGAAGGCTTTATCTTTTATTTTCTTGTTTAGGAGCACTGTTAGGGACAGCATGCTCGTCGCCTTCTTATGATTCTTCGACCTTGAATCCTAATGCGATGCAGATAGATTCGGTCATAGATGCTGTGAATATTGCATTGAGTGGTCAAGGTTGTACAACGGCTCTTACTGCGATTTTACCCCTTTATAATTCGGTCAATACGGATAATGCTATTCGGCTTTCTACGGCAGCCTCTTATGGATGTGCTGCGCGCGTTAATTTATTAGATATTTTGGGAGACCTAGTCTCCTTTCAGGGAGATTTAGCAGGCTCTGGATTTTGGGAATTTCTTGTTCAAGAGTTTCCATCCACCGTTTCGCCTATAGATGATAAAATTCCGCAAGCGGCTGAAAGCGCAACGGATGCAATCATGGCCACTTTGAATCCTGCCACTATTCTTGTTCCAGCTTTTACTATCAATTCTACTTCTAATAATCCTGGCTCACTGGAAGTCAATGATCGGACGAGTGATGCTAACTCCTTTCTTACCTTTGCTAGCATGTCGCTGATGGGCTCACTTCTTTATAGAAATGGAAATCCGCTTGCAAATAATCATAAGGGAAATGCCTTGCCTTGGACGAGTGCAGATTTAATGCAAGGTGATGGATGTGCATTGGCCTCTGGAGTTCTTAATTTCAATGATGGACTCAATTCTATTGCTGCAGCCGCACCTTCTAGCATTGCAATCATCTACCAAAAGATACAGACACTTTTTGCGACAGGGTTGGATCTCGCCTGCCAGGTGGGCTGTACTGTCTGTGGCGGATCAGTGAGTTGCACCAGTTGTCCCACGACTCTTCGAAGTCGTGCGAGCTGTACAGGTGTGAATACGGATGTGAATTCATGTGCAGCTGCAGGCATTATTAATTTTATAAATGATTCTTGGCAGGGACCACCTTGAGAGTGCTGCATATTTGCATAGTTCTTTTCTGGTTTTTTACTCAATCGGCACAGGCAGATCAATTCAATCCGCTCTACAGAGGTGCTAGAGCGCAAGCAATGGGGAATGCTTTTACTGCGGTCGCTGATGATGAAGAGGCTATTTTTTATAATCCCGCAGGGCTCGCCGGTATTAAGCAGTTCTCATTTAATATAGTGGCAGTGGATGCGGATGCTTCCAATGATATGATTAATGGCTATCCCGTAATTTCTGATGCTTTAAGTTCTAATTCACCCGTGGCTTCTTTAAATAATCTCATTGGAAAAAATTATTATGCAAGAGTCGAAGGGACGTCGACTTTAGTTCTGCCCGGTTTTGGAATTGCCGCGCTAGCTGATGAACAGGTTGCTTTGAGTCTGCAAAATACGGCATTCCCGCAGGGGATCTTGGGGGTGCAGAGTACCTATGGGGTCCAGGCCGCTTTTGGTACCTCGCTTTTAAGACAACGAAGAAAATCTGCCGATGATCTTAGATTTGGGATGGCCGCAAAATACCTGAATCGGGCAGGAGGGTACCGGCAGCTTACCTTAACAGAACTTTTAACTTTGAATGCAAAGGCGATTACCCAGAATTTGACTAATTTTGGCACTGGGTACGGGGTGGACCTGGGCTTTCAATATATTCATAAGTTTAAAAAGAAATTTAGTTTGATGAGTGGTCTAGCAATGACTGATATAGGAGATACAGGATTTAGTTCAGGAGCAGATCCGCAAAAAAGTAATCTTACATTTGGATTGGCAGGAAGATACACATCCTCACAGTTTGTAGCAACACTTGCTTACGACTATGCACATATTTTAAACTATGCCGATTGGCCAAAGAAAAACCATGTAGGATTAGAATTAAAATTTCCTCTTTTAAGTTTGTATACAGGCATCAATCAAGCGTTTTTGACTTATGGTGTAGGGATCGATCTTTGGATATTTAAGTTGATGTATTTGTCTTATGCGGAGGAGCAAGCCACATTAGTGAATCAAGATCCTGAGCGCCGCAGCATGATCCACTTTGCCATGAAGCTAGAACTCTAGCGTGAGCTCAATACTCTAGCGTGAGCTTGGGTGCTCTTACGTGAAGGCGAATCGGCTCACAATCAGATCTCATTTTTCATAATAATAATAATCTGAGTCGAGTGGGGAAATCCTTGCAGTAATTTGATATTGAACTATTGTTGGAGGCGGGGGGAGTTAGCCCCATATTGTGTAGATGATTATCTGTTATTGATGTTGAGCAGAAAGGGAGGCTGACTTGCGCAAAGCATTTATCCTAGATACGAATGTTTTACTTTTTGATCCTCAAGCACTCTTTAAGTTTGGAAATAATGACGTTGTAATTTCAATCGTCGTTGTCGAAGAGATTGATCGATTCAAACGAGAAATGAGTGAGAATGGGCGTCATGCTCGTTTATTTTCCAGATTGATTGACGAGATGCGTGCTGATGGGGAGCTTTCCAAGGGGGTTCGATTACCCAATGGCGGGATTCTTTCTGTTGAACTCGGAGGAAATCAGCCTCTACCGGTAGAATTACCTATGGATAAGGCGGATAATCGCATTCTGGCGTTAGCGATTTCTCTAAAAAAAGAGCATCCTAAAAGACCTGTAGCCTTAGTTACGAAAGACGTAAATTTAAGAATTAAAGCAGACGCACTGGGTATTTTAGCAGAAGACTATGAGCCTTCGAGCGTGGAGCCTGAAGAGCTTTATTCGGGTATGCTGACTCTGAATGTTGATGCTCATTTAGTAGATGAATTTTACCAAAATAAAAGGCTTCCTTACAAAGATCAAAGTCAACTCTTTAAGCCTAATCAGTATTTGATCCTTAAAGATTCGACAAATCCAAATCATACGGCCATGGGGCGTTACTCTAAAGAGCTCGATTGTATAGTGCCGATATTTAAGCCTGTGGAAGGTTTATGGGGAATTTTTCCAAAAAATGCCGAGCAAGCATTCGCCATAGATGCCCTTCTGAACGATGATATCAAACTTGTGAGTTTGGTAGGAAAAGCAGGAACAGGTAAAACCTTACTCGCAATAGCTGCAGGATTAGCAAAAACCGTAGATGAAGGAATTTATCACCGGCTTCTAGTCTCTCGGCCCGTTTTCCCTTTAGGTAAAGATATTGGATTTTTGCCAGGGGATATTGAGGAAAAATTGAATCCCTGGATGCAACCTATTTACGATAATATTGATTTTCTTTTTGGTACTACCAGCGCCAAGGGACGCAGAGGGGCCGGAAAAGGTTGTCAGGAGTTACTCAATCAAGGGTTGCTGCAAATTGAGCCATTGACTTATATTCGTGGGCGTTCCATTCCTCAGCAGTATCTCATTGTAGATGAGTCACAAAATCTGACTCCTCACGAGATTAAGACCATTGTTACAAGAGCAGGTGATGATACAAAGATCGTCTTAACGGGTGATAGCTTTCAAATTGATAATCCTTATGTGGACTCCGCCAATAATGGCTTGGTCTACTTGGTAGATCGATTTAAGGATGAGACTATTTCTGCGCATATTATGCTGACTAAAGGTGAGCGATCTAAATTGTCGGAACTGGCTAGTAATTTGCTGTGATTGTGCGCCGCACACAAAGGAAAAGATCGAGCCCTCCTTGAGGGGGTTCGGTCCAGATTTCGAGCGCTGTGCAAGATATTCGGATCGGTTGCTTCTGTTAGGGTGAGGTCGAAGGGATTGAATTTAAATACGAATTTGTGACTGCTTAGGGTCGGGCAAAGGCTGAAGATCTGCATTCAGTGCTTTCTATGCAAGAAGATCCTTTTATTCTGAGACAAAAGTGTTTCCAGCCACCCTATTGCCCAAATGAAATGTGCAAGTTTCATCTTCCCTCCAATGAGAAGAATTTCAATTCTTTTTTCTGGTCAAATGGTTGGGCTAAAACTCGTTGCTATCCTTACCGGGTTCGCCAATTTCGATGTCGTTCCTGTAATAGAAATTTTCGGTATACTTATTTTAAGCTCGATTTTCGCGAGAAAAAACCTGGCTTAAACTGCAAGATTTTCAGTTATATGACGTGTGGAGTGTCCAATCGAGAAATCGCAAGAAGGCTGGAGACTTCCGAACATCTCATCCGCCTCAGAGTGAGAAAATTGGTTCAGTGGGCGCTGATAAAACAAACAGAGCGCACCCAGGCGTTGAAGATCAGCGAACCCCTCGTTTATGATGGCCTCGAAGCGTTTGCTAAAAGTCAGTATGATCCGAATCAAATCCAACAAGCTATCGGCAAGGAGTCTTTGTTTATTTATGACTTTAACTTCGTGCCACTTAATCGAAAAGGAAGGATGTCTCCAAGGCAAAAGCAAGTCCGACGGTTGACGGAAGAAAAAGAGGGGCGTTACCCGCCAAAAGCCATTCGAATTAGCACGGTGGAGATCTTCTCTCGCCTCTATGAAAGAAGAGCGGATCTAGCTCAGCCCTTGGTGATTTATTCGGACGAACATTTTCAATATCGTAGAGCTGTTGAACGCGATTTGAAGGATCTTAAAATCCATCAAGTTACGGTATCTTCTAAGCAGACGCGGAATTATCAAAACTGTCTATTCAGTGTAAATCACGCGGATCTCTTAATTCGTCAGCATATGGGAGCGTTCAGTCGGGAAACCATCTGCTTTGCAAAAAACCACGCTCGAATGGTTGGAAAGTACGTCCTCTTCATGGTGTGGAAAAATTTCTTTCGGCCTCAATTTGTAAAGCCTCATAAGAAAGATCCAAAGTCTAACCATAACACTCCAGCTATGAGACTGGGCTTAACCAAGAGGGCCCTGGAGTTTTATGAATTTTTTGACATCAAAAGGACTTTAGCACAAATCCACCTGAATCGAGAGTGGACCTTGTTTCATGAAGATCAAGTATTTTATCCTCGGTCCTTAGCTGGAGCATCGACGTAATAGGAGGAAATCATCCTGTGTGGACGGCGCACAATAAATTTATGCAGACCTGTGTGATCATCAAGTATCCTTTACAAACGGATTAAAAAAAGTCATTATTTTTTTAATGAACTTCTTTCAAGTTCTACTTCGACGGCGAAAGCTCGTATTTTTTTTATTCCTTTTTTCTCTATCCGCATTTCCAGGAGTGGACAGGAAGAATGAAAAAGGCGATGCAGCAGCGTCCTCTAATCTTGTCAGTTCGTCCCCACTCAACTTTCTAAGTCATAGGGCTTTTGTTCGCGCCCTTGAGGGTTTAAAGGACTCAAACTTTCTCATACTTGATGAGACAGTGAAGTATGAATACCCTCTAACCCAGTTAGATGAAGCCAAACTTCAGCAGTTCGGCCTGGAGAAACAAGAGATCAACCGAGTTAAAAATGATTATACAGATGGAAATTTTAAATCAATCCATCTTAAAAATGGCGTTAATATTGCCTATTTAGTGGGAGAGAAGAGTAGAGCGAGTCCATATATTCAAAAAATCAAACTTCAACTCCAAATCTCAGTATCCCATAATTTTGAGCCTCCTACTGGGTACTTGACTCGGGAGTTTACTTTAAAAATTAAAGATAAAACGACTCCTTCAACTCCAACTCTCGGTCATATTGTCATTCAAGAAGGTTTCAGCAAAGATCAGGCTTATAAAGAGCTCTATATCAGAGAAGTCTCAATTCAGCCCTCTTCACAGGGAAGAGGCTACGGCACTGAAGCAATGAGAGAAATGACTCAGTTTTTAGATCATTCCAATATCGAGTTCCGGGAGATGACGCTTTCTCTACAAAGTGATAAATCTTATACAGGTCTCATTTATGCTAAAGTCGGTTTTATGCCTGATGAGCAGGCGATTCAGAGAATTGCGGAAATGCTAGAAATGCCTGTTTATAAAGTTCTCGCACTTTATTTAATGAATTCTCTTCAAAGCAACTGGCCCCTATTTTCTGAGGACAAACTTGAGTTATTTGGAAAACCCATTACTCAAAAGGGAAAGGACAAGATCATTTCGGTGCTTGACGACCTGAGAGACATGAAACGTAAAAGAGGATACAAAGGTCTAGATCTTCGGGGCCAACCGACATTAGAAGAACTTGAGAAATTACTGGATATACAATCAAAAACATATTAAAGAATCTAAAAAAATCCTCATAGTTGCGAGTGTATTTTTATATAATATTTTACTGTAATTTAAAAAACATCTTGACTCAGAACCCATAGGGTGGCAATCTCCGTGTCCGTTCACTTATCGACGTGTTGATAGGGGGCTGGTATTCTCAAGAGAGACAAGGGGATCAATAGAGATGAAATCAATTCGTATACTTACAATTGTGCTCCTTTGTTCTTTTTCAACACCAGCATTTGCTGGTAAGATGTGCTCAGATTATCTTCAAAAAAAATATGTGGAAAAGATAGCTCTATATGTAGGAGTTCCTATTGCAGGATGGGTTACTGGGGCTATCTCTAGTCTGGATATGGAGCAAAGAAGGTATGAAATTCAGCTCCTTAGAGCAGCAACTAGTGTGAATGGAAATTCTAATTCGGTTAAAAAGCAGAATCATGCAATAGTTGTCTTGGCGGGGTTCTATAAAAAATATATCGAGAGAGATTCTGCTGCAAAGCTGACGCTAGCTGAAATGATGACCATTTTAGACGATTTAAATAAAAATGGAGTCGACAATGGCTTTTGTAAAGCTCTGGATAAAAGCAGATTCTCCTTAATAGATGCATTATTGTCAGATGGCCTAGTCACTCAAGAAGGTGCTCCTCGGCGATATCTTGACTTTAAGGTCTGGGCTGCAATCCAGAGAGAGGAGCAAGGCGAGACAGAAAGGTTAGCTCCTTCTTTCTTGTTTTCAGAAAATGAGTTTTTTGAAGTTCCCTTAATTCCAATGATTCCGAGTGCAGGCATGTCGATTAAGAATGCTGATTCTAAGTTGATTCAGGAAGTAAAAGAATTTAATGACAATCCGATTCCTTTTCAAAAGAAAAATGGCCCAGTAAAAAGTGTAAAAGAATTTTACGAAAAACTCATTCGTAGGTATCCCACCGCAAGGGTTTCGCTTCGCAAAATGCTTAGATATTTGGATCGTGAAGTATTGGCTGCGTTTAATGCGAAGGGTTTTTTATTGCATCCAGCAGAAAAATTTGACCCAGAAGTCATTACGAAAGAGGTAAGGGAAGCCACTTTGGAGCGAATGAATGATCCAAGTCAGCCCATTGAAGTTTTGTAACATTATCGTTATTGCGAGCCAATTCGTTGAGAAAATGCTCATAAAATAGACGTGAAAATGCTCATAAAATTGACGATTTATATAAACTTAATCAGTCTGAATAAGAAAAAGTCTAAAATATTTTAGAGACCAGAATAATAAGTTATTAAATATTAATAACTTATAAATTATTAGTAGGGTTGGCACCCTAATTGCTTTCTGCTCGCACCAGAATGAATACAAATAAAGTAATAGTATTACAGGAAGTTCGTGAAGCAAGAGCAACTAGAGAAGAGGATCTTACCTATCAGGGTAGGGTGCTTAAGATGGACAAGCTTGAGCTTTTGGAAGAAATGGTTCGATTTCAAGAAGAAAGAACCGCAGTTGGGTATTTAACGCTAAAGATGATGGTACAGGGCCAAATTTTATTTAAAGTACTTGAAGAAAAGGCAGAGACGCTTGAACTTCGTGATTTGGCAGGTACCTATTCCAAACACTTGAAACTTGAAATGCAGGAAAAACTGAAGAGCCACGCCCAGTAGTCCAGCAAGTTTGGATTATTATTTGTATTTGGGTTATTTTGTATTTGGGTTATTTTAACTACAGTTTTCCCTCCTTCCTCCCGAAAAGAAAGTGTGAAGGAGGCGATTCTATGGAAAGATTCAGCCGGGTACATAAAGTCTTGATATTAATTACGGTTATAACGGTCTTTTTAATGACTACTCAAGTCATTGCAGGGATTATCTTAGATTCATCGAGGATGTCTCCTCCTCTTTCTATTACGCCTATAGAAGAAGAGTTTCCGGAGTCGCATTTTGGCGCCAATCAAGATTCGATAGGACTCAGGGCCGGAAATAGGTATCCTGCAGGTCTAGAGTATAATCAGAAGACTGCTGAAATACAGGCGAATCCGGTAGTCCAGTCTGAAGTGCAGAATGATAAAATGCCGAATTCGGCGGCCAACCAGAATCCTACTCCAAGCGCTATTGGTCGGACTGGAGTTCAAGAAGTCTCCTTGATTGTTGGAGATCTTGGATTTTTTCCGAAAACTCTTTTTGTGACTCGCGATATTCCAGTGAGGCTTTTTGTAACGGCTGTTTCGAAAAAATCCCTTTGCTTCATGATGGACTCTTTTCAAATTCGTAAGAAAGTTCATCCTCAGAAAATTGAAGAAATTCTTTTTACTCCATCCACTCCAGGGCAATTCCGTTTTTATTGCCCGGTAACTGGAATGGAAGGCACTTTGTTGGTGAAGCAGTGAGAGGCAAGAACGTCATGAGTGGGGAGAACTCTTAGAGTGGGTGTTTTTGAGGACTCAGTAGGAAGTTTTCTCAGCCCGCTCAAGGAGTACTTGGCAGACGATGCTGTTTCTGAAGTTTTAGTGAACGGACCTAATGAGGTTTTTGTAGAACGTCGAGGTCTTTTGGAGAAAACACCTGCCCAGTTCAAAGATGAGCAGGCACTCCAGGCGGCTGTTCGAAATATTGCTCAATTTGTCGGTCGGAGAATTGATGAAGATAATCCCATTTTAGATGCTCGTCTTCCAGATGGGAGTCGTGTGGCGGCTGTTCTGCCCCCTTGCTCTCGAAAAGGGACTACTTTGTCGATACGTAAGTTTTCAAAAGGGAATCCCACTTTCGTAGATCTTCTGAATCGTGGGTCAATTTCCAAAGATGGTGCAAGATTTTTGGATGTGTGCATCTATCTAGCTAAAAATATTATCATTTCTGGGGGAACTGGGTCTGGTAAGACCACTTTACTCAATGTTTTAGGGTCTAGAATCCCTGGGTCCCAACGGTTATTAATCATTGAAGACTCGTCAGAATTGAAAATTAATACAGAACACGTCGTTTTTTTTGAAACGAAGCATGCGGATCCATCAGGCAAGGGGCAAGTTTCGATTCGTGATTTAATTAAATCTGCTCTCAGGCTGCGTCCTGATCGGATTGTGGTAGGGGAAGTTCGAGGCCCCGAAGCCTTAGATTTGATTACAGCGATGAATACAGGCCATGGCGGCTCCATGGGAACAACCCATGCAAATACCCCATACGACGGCTTGGTTCGTCTGGAGACATTAGCTATGATGGGAGATACCCAGGTTCCAGTAGCTGCTATTCGACGGCAAATTGCTTCTGCTGTTCACTTGGTAGTTCAAATTAAAAGAATGTATGATGGTACTAGAAAAGTAACCAATATTACCGAAGTGATTCCAGAAATTGATGATTCTGGTCGATATAAAATAGAGGATATTTTTAAATTTGTTCAAAGGGGTAAGTCGGCAGAGGGAAAAATTGTAGGAGAATTTATTGCGACGGGCTACATTCCTAGCTTTTTTCATGAGATTGAGCTCAATCGATTACCCTTTCCCAAAGAGAAATTTGCTCCTCCTCAGTGGTATCGGGAGCAGATCATGAGAAATAAGAATGTGGCATAAAACCAGTAGGAGAAACTGCTCTAATCAGGTATATAGGCTTTCTAATAACCATAACCGTGAGAATTGTGCATATGATCATAGGACTTCCTAAAGAAATACGTCCAGATGAGGCTCGGGTTGCTCTAACTCCTGATACTCTTAAGAAACTTTGTAAAAAGGGATTTAAAGTCTTAGTAGAACGTTCATGCGGCGTCAGGGCTGGCTTTCCAGATGATCTATATACAATGGAAGGTGTTGAGCTAGTAGACACGCGGACTGCCTTTTCAGCTGAAATCGTTTTAAAGATCCATCCACCCACTCCAGATGAAATAGCTCATATGAAAAAGGGGAGTCTGTTAGTCTCTTTTATTGAGCCCTATAAGAAGGATGGTACGATTGAGAAACTGGCTCAGGCAGGGATTGAGGCAATCGGAATGGAACTCATCCCTAGGACATCTCGAGCACAGTCCATGGATGCTTTATCCTCTCAAGCTAATATTGCAGGGTATCGAGCGGTTCTTGAAGCAGCCACGCGTTACAGTCGGTTTTTCCCCTTAATGATGACCTCCGCTGGTTCTTCAAAACCCGTCAAAGTATTGGTTCTCGGCGCAGGTGTGGCCGGCTTGCAGGCGATTGCTACCGCAAAGCGATTGGGTGCATCCATTGAAGCCTACGATGTTCGGCCTGAAGTGAAAGAGCAAATCCAGTCTCTTGGAGCTAAGTTTCTTGAATTAGATCTAGGCGAAGAGGGATCTGGCCAGGGTGGATATGCTAAGGAGTTGTCCGAGGAAGCTAAGAAAAAGCAACTCGCTCTCCTGACAGAAAAAATTAAAAAATGTGATGTCGTCATTTCAACTGCAAATATCCCAGGTCGAAAAGCTCCTGTTTTGATTAGTGAAGAAGCGGTCAAAGGGATGAGAGCGGGTTCGGTGATTATAGATATGGCAGCCGGAAGTGGTGGAAATTGTCCCCTGAGTGAAGCCGATCGGTTGGTAGTTAAACACGGAGTTTCACTGGTGGGATTTATGAATTATCCATCCATGATGGCGACGGATGCGAGTGGATTTTACGGTAATAATTTAATTTCTCTTTTGAGTATTTTGATTGAAGTTAAAGAGGGTAAATTAAGTTTAAATATTAACTTAGAAGATGATATTATTGCTGCAGCTCTGGTCACGCATTCAGGGGATATTCGGTTAAAACGGGCATGAAGCGATTTTTAAGTGAAATGAAATAGAGGAAAAATATGTCACCGACAATGACAGCAATTTATGTTTTCGTTCTGTCCTGTTTCGTAGGATACCACGTCATTTGGGGCGTCACCCCTGCACTTCATACACCCTTAATGGCGGTTACGAATGCGATTAGTGCAATCGTAGTAGTAGGTGCTATTTTAGTGGCGGGAGCGAACGTAGGGAGCTTGGATTGGATCAGCGGAATTGGTTTTTTTGCAGTATTTCTCGCCTCTATTAATATTTTTGGCGGCTTTGTTGTTACGAACCGAATGTTAGCGATGTTTAAAAAGAAAAAGTAGAGAGAGATTATGGAAATTCACCCAGATTTTTTTGCATTTGCTTACTTAGTGGCCACGATCCTATTTATATATGGACTCAAGGGTTTAAGTTCACCTAAGACAGCCCTGCGTGGGAATCTGTCGGCAATGATTGGGATGGGTCTTGCCATCGTCGTTACATTGGCGAACCCTGAGGTTAAAAATTACACTTGGGTCATTTCTGGACTTGGCTTAGGGGCTATTGTGGGCGTTGTGCTTGCCCTCAGAATTAGTATGACCGCTATGCCTCAACTCGTAGCCGCTTTACATAGTTTTGTAGGCCTTTCTGCTGTTCTTGTCGCGATAGGGACCTACCTCTCTCATAATCAAAATGGACAACTGACGACAGTCGCGATGGTGGAGTTGGCTGTGGGCAGTGTCATTGGAGCGATTACTTTTACCGGATCTTTAGTGGCATTTGGAAAGCTTCAGGAAATTCTTAAGTCTAACCCTTTGATTTTTCCGGGTCAGCATTTGCTCAATTTGATTTTGGCACTCTCTATGACAGGTCTGGGTATTCATTTTGTAATGGCAAATGATTTTGTTTCCTTTATTGCCATCACTGTCATTGCTCTTGTGTTGGGATTCCTCTTAGTCTTGCCGATTGGGGGCGCTGATATGCCTGTAGTCGTATCAATGTTGAACTCCTACTCGGGCTGGGCGGCATCAGCCACTGGTTTTATTCTAGGAAATCAGCTCTTGATCGCAACGGGTGCATTGGTAGGGAGTAGTGGTGCGATTCTTTCATATATCATGTGTAAAGCTATGAATCGATCCATCTTGAGTGTCATTTTTGGGGGGGCGGGAAGTGACCAGGTTGCTGCAGTGGCAACGCAAGCGGCAGGGAAAGGTGTTAAATCGGCTTCTCCCGAAGATGTGGCGTTCATGCTTGAAAACGCATCTAAAGTCATCATTATTCCCGGTTATGGAATGGCTGTAGCCCAAGCGCAGCATGCGATTAAAGAGCTTTATGAAGTTCTTACGGAAAAAGGGGTTGAAGTGAAGTTTGCCATTCACCCCGTGGCAGGGCGTATGCCCGGACATATGAATGTCCTTCTTGCAGAATCTGATATCCCGTACGATTGTGTTTTTGAAATGGAAGAAATTAATAATGAATTTTCCTCTACGGATGTAGGGCTGATCATTGGCGCGAATGACGTCGTCAATCCAGCAGCAAAGAGTGATAAATCAAGTCCTCTTTATGGTATGCCTATCTTAGATGTTTATAAAGCAAAGCATATTTTTGTCAGCAAACGGTCCATGAAAGCCGGCTATGCCGGTGTCGATAATGCGCTTTTCTATTACTCCAATTGCTCTTTGGTGTTCGGTGATGCCAAGAGTACCTGTGAGTCGTTAGTCACAGCGATCAAAGGAGCTTAGAAAGTAGTGTTTTATGTCAGAAACTAATGAACTTCGGAATATTTGTATCATTGCACACGTTGACCATGGAAAAACCACGTTAGTGGATTTTTTACTCCGCCAAGCAGGTACCTTCAAGCAACATCAAGTCCTTGAAGAACGAGTGATGGACTCGATGGATCTTGAACGTGAGCGTGGAATTACCATTTTATCTAAGAATACTTCTGTGAAAGTAGGCAATACGAAAATCAATATTGTCGATACTCCCGGCCACGCTGACTTTGGTGGTGAAGTCGAACGAATCATGGGAATGGTGGACGGCGCTCTTCTCTTGGTAGATGCGGCTGAAGGTCCCTTGCCTCAAACTCGCTTTGTGCTTCAAAAGGCATTATCACAAGGCCTTAAGGTCATTTTAGTGATTAATAAAGTAGACCGCCCAGACGCACGAACAGAAGAAGTCGTGAATCAGGCTTTTGATTTATTTATTGATTTAGGTGCATCAGAAGTTCAGGCTAATTTCCCTATTGTGTACGCATGTGCGAGACAGGGATGGTGTACTACCGATTTCAAAGAGCTTCCGGATCTTTTGTCTGGTGCTCAGAAGCAAACATTGAAGCCGCTTTTTGATGAAATTTTAAAAGATATCCCCCCTCCACCCGTAAAGAGCACGGATGATGGATATCAAATGTTGGTTTCCAATTTGTCTTACTCTGACTATGTAGGAAGACTGTCCATTGGACGACTCACTTCAGGTTCAGTAAAGAAGAATCAAAGAGTGACTCGAAAAGGGATTGATGAACTTGGAAATCCTCGGAATGAAACCTTCACGGTGACACAAGTGTTTACCTATGAAGGACTGAAACAAGTTGAAGTCAACGAAGTGGTTGCAGGCGATATTGGCGTGATTGCTGGAAATGAGAAAGTCGAAATCGGCGATACTCTCGTCGGAAATGAATCTCAAGAAGCTCTTCCTCGAATTTATGTCGAAAAACCTACCTTAGGGATGGTTTTCTCAGTGAATACGTCACCTCTTTCTGGAAAAGAAGGAGAGGCGATCCAGTCCAGAAAGCTGAGAGATCGTCTGGTCAGGGAAGTACGAAATAATGTGGCATTACGTTTAGAAGAAACTGCGACTAATGACCAATTTCGAGTGTTAGGTCGTGGCGAACTTCAGTTTGCGATTTTGATTGAGCAAATGAGACGTGAAAATTTTGAGTTTATGGTGGGTAAGCCCACCGTTCTTTACAAGACCGATGAGTCTGGTGAACGAATGGAACCCATGGAACGAGCCGTTCTTGATCTTCCAGAGTTTGCCGTCGGTGATGTAACGAATATGTTTCAATCCCGAAAAGGAATTTTGTCCAAGTATGAAGGGGGTTCTGGACACGGAAGTCATCGCGTCAGATTGGAATTTGATATTCCTACCCGAGGCCTTTTAGGGATGCGTTCGCGCTACTTGACGGTGACTCGTGGAGAAGGCCTTTTCAGCACTCTTCTATTAGGCTATGGCCCACACAAAGGCGATCTTCCTCATAGAACCAGTGGTTCGCTCATCTCAGATCGAACCGGGGATACCATTGAATACGCGCTTTTAACTTTGGAAGAGCGAGGAACTCTCTTTTTTGGTCCAGGCGTGCCTGTCTATGAAGGAATGATTATTGGAGAGCATAGCAAGGAAAACGACTTAAACGTGAATCCTTGTAAAGAAAAGAAGCTCACCAATGTTCGTGCAGCTCATGCAGAAGTGCTTGTCACTCTTTCAGGAATTCGTAAGATGTCCCTTGAGCAATGTATTGAATGGATTGATGAAGATGAGTGGATTGAAGTCACTCCTAAGTCCATTCGTCTGCGTAAGAAAGTATTATCTCAAAACTTCCGTAGCGTGAAACGCCACGAGAGAATTGTTTAATACAGAGTAGCAGCAGTCATTATTTAAAATCTGAAAATCTCTTAAGATTTGTTATCCCCCGTCATGGCCTTATCGTAGGGTTGTGGTGGGGGGATAATTATTTAACTGATATATATTTTCTTTAGACTCAGAAGATCTTCTTTTTTGTAAATTATTATTGCACCAAGTCATTTTTGTAAGTAGTAATACGTGTCATGATGACTCGATATTTAAAATATTTTTGGCTTGTCTGTTTTTCAATCACTCTTACTCATGTTGCATATGCGGATTTTGTTTCTACTCTTATCGTATGCGAACGTGCCCAAGAGGGAGAGTTCGTTCAATCAGCAGTGGAAAGGCTCAATAAGAGATTAGCAAATAAAGCAGGTCTTTATAAAGTAGTCACTCAAGGAGAGGACCAAATTGTGATTGGAGCAAAAACCGTCTGCATACCAGGAAGCTACAGCCTTGAACGTAGTACTTTTTCTGCGCCTACCTTTATAGCTGAAAGGGATGGAACAACTTTGGTATGTCTCACGATTGATTCCCCTTTAACCGAGGAGGATTATAAAGTGTTTCTGAGAAAAGAAGCAAGATGGCTCGAGTACCAAAAACAGCTCGAGCTAAAAAAACAGCAGAGGGATCTCCAGAATAGTAAAAGCAGTAAACCCAACAAGGCGAACAAACCCAACTTCTTTAAGAAGTTCTTTTCAGAGCCCTCTACTTCAGGCCTCAAGCCCCTTCTAGAGCCCATTCTAGAAAATGAAATTGAATAATTAAATATTATATATATTTTCTTTAGGCTCAGAGAATTTTCTTTTTTGTAAATTATTATTGCGCCAAGTCATTTTCATAAGTAACAATACAAGCCATGACTACTCGAAATTTAAAATATTTTTTGTTTATCTGTTTTTCAATCAGTCTGACTCGTTTTGCACATGCGGATTATCTTCCTAATCTTATTGTATGCGAACACACCCAAGAGCAAGAATCCGCTCAATCAGCAGTGGAAAGGCTCAATGAGAGATTAGAGTATAAAGTGGGTACTATTAAAGTAGTCACTCAAGGAGAAAAACAAATTCTGATCGGCGGATACTGGAAAGAAGGATACGGCTTCGGAACTAGTACTTTTTCTGCGCCTGCCTTTATAGCTGATGCGGATGGATTTTTGGTATGTCTAACGATTCATTCCTCTATAACCGAATATGAATATAATATGTTTCTGGAAGAAGAAGAGAAAGCAGAAAAAGCCCAAATAAAAAAACAGCTCAAGCTACAAAGCCAGCAGAGGAATTTCCAAAATAGTAAAAGCAGTAAACCCAACTTCTTTAAGAAATTCTTTTCAGAGCCCTCTTCATCGTTATATTCAGAGCCCTCTACTTCGAGCATGGCACCCAGTATAGAATTTCAACCTCTTAATCCAAAAATAGAGTAGAGATTATTTAACAATTTCCGGCGGAATTCCCCACCTAAAAGGGCACTCAGGTATTGGGTGGGGGTACCCTTAAAATTAAACGAAAGATTTTTTTCACCATAATAAATGATCAAAAAATCCGAAGCGGCACAGAGTCTGGTTTGAATGCCACTTCTCACCTTATTGAAATGAGGCTGATTCAGTTTCAGTTACAAGCATCCGAAGATCGGGCTCAGAAACGAATAACTGAAATAGAAGACGACCTGAAAAGTCGTTCTTTTGGAAATGCGACACTTCTGCCGGACCAGATTTTTCGCGATCGGTTGAAAGCTGCGCAAGTACAGATTAAAAATGCCCAAAAAGGACTAAGAAAACAGCTGAGAAAAGAATTTTCTAGCCATCAGAGGCCTTATCAATACAGTTTGACCTCTCTAGGAGATCAAATTAAAACTGCGGTAGCCTTCTGTACGACGGAGGCGTGTCTCGATCAGATTCAGGAAATCGTTGTAGTGCGATTGAGTCTCGGTAATGAGATCATTCAAAGAAAGAAGTCGACCTTTAACTTGCGTGACCAGTTTCTTGAACGCACCCTACTTCAGACCCAGGAGGCCCTTTTCCAATTCGCAAAAGATCTGCCTTCTCAAGACCAAAGAGAAAGGGCGACTCTTTTTGCAAAAGCCTTTTCAGGTCTAGTGAGCGTTATGAAGGGCAATCTCACCCCAAAGCAGTTTCTCTATGGAATTGTGGGAAAAGTGAGTGACTTGAAAAGGGTTATAAAACAGGATCAAAAAATGTAACCCCTCAATAAGTTGAGGTAAAGATGTTGTCGTTTGCCAATTTTGGATTGAAAATTGCTGCGTTAAAAGCATGGAGCAAGAGTTCAAATATAAATCAGAAAAACCGCAGTCCATAAGTGGGTTGATTGGCATTATTGAACAGCAAGAATTCTTGATAAATCAACAGATCCACAAAATTCGAGAATTAGAATTAACAGTTGGATACCTTCGAGATGAGATTGCAAGACTGAAAAATATACCTCCTCGTCCAAAGGTGCAAGCTAGCCAACTTGAAAAGAATAAAGCCAATAACTGTCTCAAAAAGCGTGCGGGCTCAGAAAAGAGATCAAAGACTGCCTTTTTGAAAATTCATGATCACAAGACTATTCAAGCTCCTCGGGTACCAGATGGGGCCAAGTTTAAAGGGTATAAAAATTTTACGGTACAGGATCTGGTAATCCAAGCACATAATACTCGCTACCATTTGGAAAGGTGGCAGACTGAGGATGGCTCCTACATTGAGGCTGAGTTACCCAATTCAATTCATGGCCATTTTGGGAATCAGTTAAAAACCTATATTATCTATCAATATTACCAATGTCATGTCACTCAGCCTCGCCTGCTGGAAGAACTCAGAGAATTTGGCATTGATATTTCGGCTGGAGAGATTAATTTTATTCTTACGGAAGGACACGAGAATTTTCACGAAGAGAAAGCTGATATTCTTAAAACTGGCCTTCAAGTTTCTCCTTATATCCAAGTAGACGATACCGGAGCAAGGCATGCGGGGAAAAATGGATTCTGTACTGTAATAGGAAACTCCTGGTTTACATGGTTTCAAAGTACTGAATCAAAAAGTCGAATCAATTTTTTGCAATTATTGCAGATGCAACGATTTGAATATAAGCTTAATTCGACCGCAGAAAAATATATAAAAGAACATAAGTTGGACCCGAAAGCCCTTGCCGTAGTTTTAGATAATATGGGCCAGACAATCCTTGGAAAAGCCAATTGGGAAAAAACACTTGCCCAACTTGGAATTTCTGGCATCGAAAGCCAACGGATTATTACGGAAGCCGCTCTCGTAGGGGCATTGATAGAAAATGGATTTCGACAAGATCTCCTAATTTTGAGTGATGATGCATTTCAGTATAATGCATTTCCCAACCAGCAAGCTCTTTGTTGGATCCATGCTGAAAGAAACATTCATCGATTAGTTCCTGTATCAAATACTGAGGCTATTGAATTAGATTCTGTTCGTACTGAAATATGGGTGTACTACCATCTATTGAAGCGCTTCCAACAATCTCCTCATCCGAAATTTGCTAAAAGACTCAGTCAGAGATTTGATGAGATCTTCAATCAGGAAATGATTTACTCGGAAGTCGAATGTGAACTCAAGAAATTGAATTCAAAGAAGGAGCGCCTTCTAGTCGTCCTAAAATGTCCAGAAATTCCGCTTCATAATAACGGGGCGGAAACGGATATCCGCGAATATGTTACGCGTAGGAAAATAAGTGGTGGTACCAGAAATGACTTGGGCCGGACCTGTCGAGATACTTTTACAAGTCTAATAAAAACGTGCAAAAAACTGAGAGTTTCATTTTGGAATTACTTGAATAGCCGAATTTTGAATAATGATAGGATACCCAATCTTACCATATTAATACGACAACAAATTCCAAAACCGGGCTAAAATACAAGCCAGCTCATTCCCTCAACTTATTGAGGGGTTACATTAAGAAGAGCGGACAAACTGAATCTTAAAAAATTTTCAGATGTCTTGATGAACAGCGAGCTATTATGGTTAAATCGGCTGATTGCCAACAAACGAGTGAACGTTCTTCAACCCGAGGTCCCATTTCAGAATCAGGTCGATCGGGTGTCCTTTAGTCACTCTTATACTAATGACGTGCTATGGAGAAGAATTTGCTGACTTCATTTTTGGAGTCGGGGATGAGCTTACTTGCACAGGAGAAGACGGTAAACAGTATATCGCAAAATATGGTTTTGTTGGAGCCATGGGTGTGGGTCTTTCACGATCAAGGTACGTGATTCAAATTCTTAGCCCAAAGAGAATAACCATTGAAGGTACTTGGGTAGGTGGGGTGACAACAGGCTTGACTCTAGGACGTGGTGGAAGTGCAACTATTTTTCCCTACATTGGAAAATGGGGTTCCGTTCTATTTATGGCTCAGGCGGATCGCGGGTTTCATTTGAAAGCTGTTCTTCAACTGGGTGCCATCAGGATCAAGCGAAATCAGCAGTACATTAACCGCTCTATTGTCTTAAGATAAATACTTCGCGTTCCATTTGCCTGCGCCTAAGTAGTCCGATAAGGGGCGTTCCATTAGTCCTGTGCTAAAGTAGGAACTGATCCGCGACATTTCTTAGCCAAGAAACAACATTAGAATCAAGTCTAGCGGTTACTGAGACTTTAGTTGTTTCACGATTTATTCTTGCTCCTCTTTTTGCCCCCTTAAAGTTAAACTCCTTCTTCATACCTTCGCCTTTCATAAAAATTAGGCCACTTTTTTAAGTAAGACCTCATTAATAATAGTCTGGTAGCCTACTCCCCTTTTCTTCGCTTCACGTTTTGCCCATTCTAAAGCTTTGGGATGGAGACGAATCGAGACAGGCTTGTACTTTTCTTCAGTTTTAACCGGACGTCCCCGTTTCGGACGTGGCACTCCTAGTTTATCTTCAATTGCTTTTCTACCTGCTTTGACTTCAGATGGAGTAATTCGCCTAGCAGACTCAAATGGAAACTCTTTTACTTTCTTCATATTTTCCGCGCTCCTTTCTATTAGCTCGCCTTGCACTGATCAGTCGGTAAATATCCCCTGGTTGGCGGATAGTGAATACTACGACCAGAACTCCGTTATCCGATTCACCTATAATCCACTCCCTTACTTCTTCATGAGAATGCTTGGGATCAGGGGCGATTAATGCAAGGGGATCATCAAAGACGGTAATCGCCACTTGAAAGGCAATTCGATGTTTAGTTCGGTTACTTGCGTTCTTCTTTTCATCCCAATCAAACTGCATTATCAGTATATACTAATAATAGGGAAGTGAGTCAAGTTTACGGCAGCAATTCATCGATTGGGTGAGGGGGCTCTGGGCTCCAGGATGGGAATAGCCCAGGAGGCTCATGGATGAGCCTCCCCCCGACACCCCAATCGTGAATTGCTGGCAAATGACTCGGTCGAGTCAAGAAAATCTGTTATTGTCTTAATACATGAAATTTCTGATTCGTTGGCTGGGGATAAGTCTATGTTTTCACCTCTTAGCGGGCTGGCTGAGTGTTGGATTTTATGACATGGATGAACATTTTCAGATTTTGGAATTTCTGAATTACCGCTTAGGGCGATCTGGAGCAGAAAACCTCGCTTGGGAGTTTCATGCTCACATGCGCTCTTGGTTACAGCCATTTCTTTATGAAGGGATAGTAAGAGTTGCGATCCGATTTGGGATTCATGATCCTTTCAAGTGGGCCATGATGCTAAGACTCTTTTCTGCCTTGCTAGGTTGGGGCAGTTTGGTCGGCCTCGCTCTTTGTTGTTACCGTTGGTTTCAGGATCAGAAGTGGCGTGAAATCGCGATACGAGTGCTTTGTATTTTCTGGTGTCTGCCCTACCTCCACGCGAGGACCTCCGGTGAGAACTTATCAGGCACTTTTTTTTGGCTTGCTGTTGCGCTCTATGTTTTGAATTCAGGTCAGCGCTTTCTCTTTCTTTTCGGTTTTCTTTTAGGTCTATCCTTTGACCTTCGGTATCAGATGGCAATCCCTGTCGCGACTGTGTTGATATGGGCTCTTCTCATAGAGCAGAAGGAACAGAAGTCCTTGAAGTTTCTGTTCAAGCCACTACTGGGATGCATATCAGCAGTCATTTTTGGCTTGGCTTTAGATCGTTGGGGCTATCAGTCCTGGGGATTTACTCCTTGGAATTATTTCTATCAGAATGTCGTTTTAGGAAAGGCGGCTCAATTTGGAGTGAGTCCAGCCTGGTACTATTTTGAGGATTTAGTTCGGATGATGCCACCTGTCGGAGTGGGGTTATTGGTCTGCGTAATTTGTGCTTGGGTTAAACGGCCACTTCATATTTTAAGTGTAATTACTTTTACTTTTGTGGTGGCCCATAGCCTTTTTGCTCATAAGGAACAGAGATTTCTATATCCTATGCTTCCTGTTCTTCCTGTACTTTGTGTATTGGGGCTCCAAGCAGTTCAAGCGCAGTTGAAGGCGCTTCCTCAATCATGGATATATGTCGGCGCCAGAGCGTTAGTTCTATTTGACGTAGGTGCTCTTCTAGTTGCAACGCTTAAGCCTTCTTCAAACCAACCTAACTTCTATCAGGCGGTATTTGCGCAGGAACCTCCTATCGAAGAGCTTTATTATGTGCGTCATAATCCTTATAGCGTAGGAGGCTCGGACGTGTACTTTTACCGTCGACCGGGTCTTCAATTACATGCTTTGCCTTCGGTAGCCAATCTTGATTCTATGAAAAACCATAAGGAATTTTGGCTTTTTTATGATCAGTTTAATTTGCCACCTGAAACCGTTCACGCAGGGGGCCAATGTGATCTTCAGTATACAGTCTATCCTCGGTGGTTAGACTACTTCAGCTTTTTAGTAGGACCCAGAAAGTTTGCTAGTCGTTGGTCGCTATGGGTTTGTCACTGACCAGGAGTTGATTTAAATAAAATTCAGCATTGTTGGGGATGCGAAGCATGAGCTGAGGTGGAAAAATGTGATGCATTAATTAATAACTAAATTAAACTCATTATTATGTACTTTGTTATGAATCGATTTGTACTTATATTATTATGTGTATTTACATTTTTAATAAATTCATCTTATTCAAGAGAAACTCCGCTCATCCACCTGTTAAAATTCAAATGCCCAGGCCAGCAATCTTGTGAAGAGGCATTACATGAAATCAATAACGTTAAGCTTACTGTTAAAGAACGTCTACAGTATTTAACTGTCAAAAACAAGGTAGCATTTTTAGCAGGAATTAGAGATAAATACTTCAACGAGAAAGATGAGCTAGGTAATACTGCATTATCCTTAGCCTTGACCAAGAAGTACGTGGATATCGCAATTGCGCTCATGAATCAAGGTGCAAAGGCAAGTCCCACTCAACTGAATACTCTCTTATTCCATTCTTTTATAACAGAAAATGCTCAGGTCGTAACTCGTATATTAGACTTAGGTGCTGATGTAAATTTTCAGAATAAAGAAGGCGACACAGCTCTCATTTTGGCGGCACGTAAAGGCTATACTCAGATTGTGGATGTATTGATTAGCAAAGGTGCTGATGTAAATCTTCAGAGGAAAGATGGCGACACAGCTCTCATTTTTGCGGTAGATAAAGGCTATACTCAGATTGTGGATGCATTGATTAGCAAAGGTGCTGATGTAAATCTTCAGAGGAAAGATGGCGACACAGCCCTCATTTTGGCGGCATATAAAGGCAATACCCAGATTGTGGATGCATTGATTAGCAAAGGTGCTGATGTAAATCTTCAGAGGAAAGATGGCGCCACAGCTCTCATTTGTGCGGCATATAATGGCAATACCCAGATTGTGGATGCATTGATTAGCAAAGGTGCTGATGTAAATCTTCAGGATAAAGATGGCACCACAGCTCTCATTTTGGCGGTACGTCAAGGCAATACCCAGATTGTGGATGCATTGATTGGCAATGGAGCTAATGTAAATCTTCAGGATAAAGAAGGCGACACAGCTCTCATTTGGGCGGCATATAAAGGCTATACCCAGATTGTGGATGCATTGATTAGCAAAGGTGCTGATGTAAATCTTCAGAGGAAAGATGGCGAAACAGCTCTCATTTTGGCGGTAGATAAAGGCAATACCCAGATTGTGGATGCATTGATTGGCAATGGAGCTAATGTAAATCTTCAGGATAAAGATGGCGAAACAGCCCTCATTTTTGCGGCACGTAAAGGCAATACTCAGATTGTGGATGCATTGATTAGCAAAGGTGCTGATATAAATCTTCAGGGTAAAGATGGCGACACAGCCCTCATGATTGCTTATAAGAGAGACCATACCCAGATTGTAGAGGCTCTGACTCAGAAAGGTGCCAAGGCTTGGAGCATCAACGACAAGGTGACAGCCTTTTTGATGACCCACGCGAAACGTATGGATCAACCTATTGTTCTGAGTCGATGGGGAAAAGCTAAGTATGAATTAGCACGGACAAAAATCCGCTTAGGCAAGGGAAAGCCTGCTTTTGATATATGTACCGTCAATGCTGGAGGTGGAAGGACGACGGCAGGGCCAGGGCTCTATGCGGCTTGTAACCCGGTAGACTCTTCAATTTATGCAGAAGGAATAGATGCGGCCCTTGTTGAGGTGAAGGTCCCAAAAGGTGCATTAATTGTTGATCTTATAGATGATGCAGAACTGAAAAAAGCAATGCAGGCAGAAAACATTTCTAATCAAGAAGTTTATAATTCAACGGCCCCTGTTGTGGTAAGATATCCGTGGGAATCGTTAAATAATAAAGGTAAAACTAAAGATGGATGGGTAGTTAAAGACCCTCATGTTACTATTCGACACTTTTCAGGAAAGACTCTTCCAGTAAGCGAACTCTTCAAATATTATTCTGAACTTAGAAATCAAAATAAGCAAAGAGGAGATTATTTTGAGGATCGAGCCGAGCAGGAGTTTCAGAATCGACCGTACGTCCCTCAGTATCTTGACATGCCTTTGAATAACCGTGAAATGTATACGCCAGTCGATGCTTGGGGTGATTCAAAGAAATTAAAGGACTTCGTTCATAAAGGTGAACAGATTTTGAAAAAGCTCAATGAAGGAGAACTGGAGGCTCAGTATTATTGGACATATGAAGGTGATTGTAGAAAGTATACATATTATGATGGCAAAAAACTCATCTTAATTAAAACTGATGTGAATCCTGACGAATGTGAATCCAGATTTCCAACTCGATATAGATTTAATACTGAAGGAAGTTGTATTCGGCTGCCTGCTAATCCTCATGAATATAGTTTAAATATTTTTCTTGGAGCAGTGCCAGGTAATTTCTGCAAAGCAGATTTGCGCTGTACTCAAGATAATACTATTATTGATTCTTCTCGCCCCTTTGTGGGTGCTCTCATTGGAGGTTCTACCGCGTTTCAGTCGAATCAAGATTGTCATACTTCTATCGATCTTGAAAAGAAGACGGGACTTCTCTGTATTCCTTACAAAAATAACAGAGCTCAATTAATTTCAGGTGTCAGTATAATTGAGCCTATGAACTATAATTTTTCTTCAATCAGTGAGTGTCATGAGTCATTGCAGGAAGCAAACCCTGAAAATCAACTGATGTGTCAAAAGGTAGCAAATTCTATTCATAATCAATATCGCGTGATTTATTTTGGGGATTTTTATGACCCCACCGTGTTACCCATTTCTTTCAGCACAAAGGATGCCTGTCTTTCGGCAACGAAGATCAATGTCGTGGATTCTATTAAAAAATTTGTTTCAGATAGCAAAGCAAACCATCAAAGTCCTACCTTCTTTCTCAAAAATGAAAAAGTCGATTTATCTATCGTTGAAAATGAGTACCCCT
This sequence comes from Oligoflexia bacterium, assembly GCA_963758495.1. GTDB lineage: Bacteria > Bdellovibrionota > UBA1018 > UBA1018 > UBA1018 > CAVWVI01. The sequence goes on along the minus strand of CAVWVI010000003.1, from coordinate 94,999 downwards.
ATTTGAAAAAGTTACTTTCCAGCTCCGCACAGGTTTCTGAGGGATATACTGTGGGTGAGCACACTGAGAAAGTGATTCATCAGTTTGAAGATCAGTATAAGTACTATTCTCTAGATCAGTTGGAAATAAAATATAAGCAATTTGGATCCCTACCTAATCTTTTACGAGCTATGCTGATTCTTCATGATATTGGGAAGTCTCTCGGTAATAAGAAGGATCAGCATAAGTTTACCGTTCCAATCCTTCGTCATTTCCTTGGTAAATGGGGATATAATCAAGACCAAGTCAATTTGGCCACACAATTGGTCAATCACGATTTCTTGGGTGAAATGATTCAGGGCAAAGATCTCGGGTCTAATTTTTTAATGACAGCATTCAATAAAAGGGCAAAAAAATTAGGCATGAGCTTGAAAGATTTTTATCAATTACAGAAACTCTTTTATGTCAGTGATGCAAGTGCTTACCCGTCTCTCTATCGTTCTATTTTTCACCAAGATAAAAATGGAAAGCTCTTAATTAATCCAAGCCATCAAGGGGCAATACGATTAGAAGAAGGTGTACACTTGCCAGCAGATTGAATCAGTAAATCTTTTTTATCTCTTCATTTTTGGAGATATTCCTTATACATTCCTCTTGGCCGCCCTTTGTACAGGATTCCGTGCTACAATCACGAAATTGTTTGAATATCTTTTGATTTGCTTCATCTGCACAGATTTAAGGAAATCGAATCGCAAATCCTGCTGTCATCTGGTACTCGTTCTGGCTCATGTCATTAATATTAGGTATAATTGCAACAACCCCTGCGCTTGCGGAGAGATGAGATGTCAACATGGCTCGTGCAGCCAAGCCAAGGTAGGGATTGTAGGCAACGGGTTGAAATGTGGTGGTGGTAACTCCATTGCTTGTTTGATCGATTTTTTCCTGAGATGCCTGCACTCCTCCTCGCACCGAAAGGGTGAGGAGAGGTCCTAAAGAGAAACCCGATCGTAATCCAACCTTGAGCTGATCTCCCGTATCAGTCTGAGAGAAGTTAGGAAAGGACTCTTGAGCGACACCGTGAGTATATTCTGCTTCAGCTGAAATTAAGAGAATTCCGCCTGTAGCACGTGCGCCGTAAATGAGGCGATTGATCCTATGTGGAGTGGGTAAGACTTGTTGTACTTGTTCATATCCAACGATGGGTTCAACATTAATTACTAAAAGATCAGCAAAGGCGGAACTTGCTGTGAAGATGAAGAATGCAGGAAAAAAGACTAATGATTTTTTTCGTGTCATTAAGATATCCCCTTAGTATTTAATTTCTCATAAGCAAGATATTAACGCGACTGGCAATTTTTGCCTAGAGTCACCCGTTATTTAGATAAGTATGGATATTTGTGGACAAATTGTAAGTAAAAAGCCATTATTTCTTTGGGTTTTTTAGTTGTTATCATGTCAAAAAAAGGGGGAAAAATGGATTTTTCTATTAACTATTTGACCAAGAAGTCATTTTTATCTATCTGGGGCGGGGTTGTCGCTCTGGTAAATATAGCAGGTGTTTTTGGAAATCTTGCTTACGCAAATTCCGAGAGTCAACTTCTAAAGTTTAAAGCTGAAGGAGTAGATGCGACTTATCTTAAAGTTGAGTTAGATGATAAATCAGATATTTTATCGTTTAAGTATTATTATAAAGGGAACCAGTTCACAGAAATTACGCAAAATACGCTTGATTCCATGCCTGTCATGTACAAGCAAAGTGGAATGGATGTTTTCAAATTAGGTAGCAAGGATTTTAATCCCAATTCAGGTGGACACTTGGAGTGGGTATACCTTCATGATGGGCTTACTGGGAGCTATCAGACGTTTGAAATGGAATTAGTTCGAACGGGGAATGAATGGTCTCTTCAAGTTCAAGATGGGAATGAAGTCAAAAAATTCAATCTCATGAATATGAAAATGCGCAAAACTTTTGGCCAAATAGTCGGAGTTGAGAGTGTTTCTGTATTTGAAAGCAGGGTTGAAATTGAAAATAATTTTTCTGAGTCAAAAATCCTTCGTATTACTTCTGATGCCATGTCGGGATATGGAGAAATTGCAACGGTAGTGGATGGAGATTCTAATTTTACGGCTCTTCGCTATTATGGCAATGGAAGCGGCATGAAGGAATTCAATCTCAATCAGCTCCATAGCGGTGTGGTGTTGTTGAATCAGAGCGGTTATGACGTGATCAAACTTCAGGGAGTTAATCTGAATAGTTCTTCTGGAGGGGTAATCAACCTGATTTATCTCATCAATGGAATTACCCGAAATACGGGTACCTTTCAGATGGAACTGGTGCGTTCGGGAACTCGCTGGTATTTACAGACGAATGACCAATCAGGACGTCGTGAGTTCACATCCATGTATATGGCGGCTAATAAATTCTTTGGCAAAGTCGTAGGAATTGAAAGCGTTGAAGTCCATTAAGTGATTTTAAAAGGGTCCTTGTGAAGTCAATTCATAGGGAAGCACTGTAAGGAGTCCTGTTGCGCCGGGAACCCAAATCTTTACGGCGTAACAGGACTCCTTACAGTGCTTGTTAACAACCCTAAAGGAAAACTGCTTAGCTCTAATACTTTCACAAGGACCTCTGTATCAACCTAACTCAGGCTGACTCAATCGAGCTGAGTTACATTCTGAGCCTCAGGTCCTTTTTGTCCTTCATAGATATCGAATTCTACTTCTTGTCCGGGAGCGAGGGTTTTATAACCTTCCAGCCGAATTCCGCTCCAATGAACAAAAATTTCACCACCTTCTTTGCGTTCGATAATCCCAAATCCTTTTGAGTCATTGAACCATTTTACTTTGCCAAGCGACATTCAGAAAAGTCCTCCAATTGAATTTGAGTGGGATGTGAAGTTGAATTGACGACGAGATTGTTCATCTGTTTAGATGATTCTGACTGCAAATATGAGAAGTGTCAAAGCAGCAGGCAATAAAAAAAGTAAGCACTTTAAGGAGTCCTGTTGCGCCGGCAATCCAAATCTTTAGCCCTAAAGGGGGACTACTTATTAAAAAATCAGAATTGGTTGCTAGGTGTAAAATCAAAAATAATTTCGTCGCTTGCAGCGTACCCTAGGACGTGGCGAATCTCTTGTTCTTGTGCGATATGGCTATTTAAGAGAAGCAAGGATTGGTTTTGAAGAGTTTTGACTTCGTCTTGGAGATGCGAAAGTTGCTCTTCTTTGAGAGATTGAAGATTCCTTAATCTCATGAGTTGCAAAACGCCCGGTGATCCAACGAAATTTGCAAGAGCACCGGACAAGAATACTAACCAAAAACCAAAGAGCAGCATCCATTTTCGATGAATGGATATCAGTTCAAAGAAGTTTACGATCACTCCAGAAATCTCCGAAATATCTTCATGCCACTAAATTTTGCATTCTCGCCCAACTTTTCTTCGAGTCGTAGAAGTTGATTGTATTTTGCTATTCGATCTGTGCGAGACGCTGATCCTGTTTTAATCTGACCACAATCAGTACCTACCGCTAAGTCTGCTATAAAGGTGTCTTCCGTCTCTCCACTTCGATGAGAAATGATAGAATTGTATCCTGTCTGTTTTGCAAGTTTCATAGTTTCCAGAGTCTCAGTTACGGTCCCTATTTGATTTAACTTGATTAAAATAGCATTTGCAACGTGCTTATCGATGCCTTGTTTCAAAAAAATGGGGTTGGTTACAAAAATATCATCTCCAACGAGTTGGCATTGATTGCCGAGAGTTTGCGTCAACTGTTTCCATCCCTGCCAATCGTGTTCTGCTAATCCGTCTTCGATTGAGATGACTGAAAAATCTTTAACCCATTGTGCATAGATCGATGTCATTTCTTCTGATGAAATTCGCTTATTTTCAAATTTATAACTGTTTTGACCATCTGCAAATTCACTTGCGGCAGCATCAATGGCTAAAAGGATATCTGTGCCAGGTTTATAACCTGCGTCAGAGATGGCCTGCAAGATCGCCAAAAGTGCCTGTTCATGAACCTTTTCACCCTTGAAGTGGGGAGCAAAGCCGCCTTCATCTCCTACTCCAGTTGATAATCCCTGATGAGACAGAATTTTTTTGAGACGATGGAAAACTTCTGTTCCAGCTCGGAGCGCTTCGGAGAACCGATTAAAACCCACTGGAACAATCATGAATTCTTGAATAGCAAGGTCATTGTCCGCATGTTTCCCGCCGTTTAAAATATTCATTAAAGGAACCGGAAGAACAGTACCTGTGCTTCCAAATATTGAGGCGATGAGTTGATCAGTAGAAATATGCTGAGACAAAGATTCAGCACGAGTAAACGCCATGCTTACGCCTAAAATTGCATTTGCACCCAGTTTAGATTTATTGGGTGTGCCATCCAAATCACGAAGTGTGTCATCAAGTAAGGACTGTAAGGGAAAGTCTCTTCCTAGGAGAGCAGGTGCTATTTTTTCCCGAATATTTTGAACTGCTTTAAGAACACCTTTGCCCTGGTAGCGTGTGATATCTCCGTCCCGTAATTCTAGAGCTTCACCTTCTCCTGTTGAAGCACCTGAAGGAACCATGGATCGACCCACCACTGTTTGGCCCGAATGACGAGCATCATCCATTTCTAGTTCTACTTCAACTGTGGGAAATCCCCGTGAATCTAAAAGTTCTCTTGCTTTAATATTTTTGATCTTGGCCATGCATTTTGGATAACATAATTGTGGGCGATCAGAAAAATAAAAGAAGGAGGCCGACGAATCTTTGCTATGCGTCGGCCTCGGTTGTCCCGTACTCACACAGTCTGTTATTTATGATGAACCACTTTCAGACGTATCTTTAGATCCAGTGGTATCCGAACTGGGTGGAGTAGATCCACCCATTTGACTTGGGTCATGTTTGCTTTTGTTCATGCTCTGCATACACTGCTTGAAACCTTTTTGACCACGGCGGTGAGTCACTCCGCTTTCGTCTGTGCAAGTTTTTGATGATTTTACATCAGTCGATTGAGAGGTGGTGGTAGTTGATTTCATCGATGAGTCATTTGAACTTGGGGTATTACTACTCGTATCACTTGAGGTCGTATCTACTGTCCCAGGCTGTTGAGTAGAGGTAGACATGGATGATGAGGTATCGGAAGTGTTATCTTTCGGCATTGAATTGTCTTCAGCGTTTGCAAGTGCGATTGCGAATCCAATACTTAAGCCAATCGATGTGAAAGCGATCAGTTTTTTCATGGAGGTCTCCTTTGTGAAAGTCTTTCGTTGCGGAGACTAAATGCAATTGAAATGCCACTTTATCCTGCTCTTTGGATGGTTCTACGATAGTGCCCCATAATATCTGCACGTGCCAAAACAAAGGGTTCTAGTGCATGGAGGAGTTGTTCTCGTTGGACACGCTGAGGGAGTTCTGGAAGTTGGGTCAGTGCGAAGAGTCTGAAGAAATAACGATGCGCAGAGTCTCCTGGAGGTGGGCAAGGTCCCGAATATCCTAATTTTCCAAAACTATTGATGCCTTGCCGTATTCCGTTGGGAAGCGATTCTTGTGGAGGAATGCCTGCAGGTAAATGATGGACATTGGAAGGAATATTATAAATCATCCAATGAGTAAATAATCCGTGAGAAGAATCGGGGTCTTCAGCAATCAGAGCAAAACCGACTGTTCCCGGTGGGACATTGCCCCAGCGAAGTTCTGGAGATGAGTTATCGATGTCACAAGTGTATCTTGGGTCAAATTCACCATGATCATCAATCGCGTCAGTAGAAATGAACATCGTTGGAGTCTGCATAGGGTAAACTCTCCTTCAAGAGAAAAGAGTATGTCTTGTTACCCGAAATTTGCAATACGCCGAGGGTCACTCATGGTTGTGCGGTTACTTTGGGTGTGAATCGATTACGCCCTTCGATTTCAATACAAGATTTTTTCTTCACGAGGGCAAGTGTTGTCGAGATGGAAGGGACAGGTCCCTTGACTGAAACCCAATTTCGTTTCCTTTTTGAGGAAAAGTGTCCTTCAAACAATGTTTCGTCTAAAAAATATTTTGCAGCTTCAGCGATAAATACGCTGGGTTGCATGCCGTGGCGATCCACCTGCTCACTTTGAAATACAATAAAAACGTCTCCTTTATGCGGGACGCATTTTCCTAAAAAAGCTCTCGATTCAAAAACTAAATTACGTTTTTGATAGTCAAATATTTTTCCAGGATAGATAAAGGAAGTCGGCTTGTTTTGAAGAGGACGGACTGCAAAAATGCCACGATCCTCAGAGCAGTTTTGGCAATGCTTTCCGCTTAGAAAAATATAAGGAAGGGTGCCATCGGAGGGGTGCAAGGTACCCACGTAACTCACATCGAAAAGGTCTGTTTTGAATGAGGGAGGGAGGGTGCTGCCAGCCGGTCTTTTAAGGTAGACTGTGCTTTCTTCGAGGCGGTCAAATTCGACTTGCGAAAGAGGAGTGGGAGCGGCAATTGCACCCTGTATAAAGAAAAAAGCGTAAAAAACAAAAATTTGGATAGATAGAATTGGTAAATGAAAACAATAGTCTAGTAAGGTCGGTCTCATGTTATCTATAATACCTATTTTATTCTATTTTCGTAGAAATTTCGGTGTGTTATAAGAACGAAAAATTAGATAAAATAATCATGTGAGGTTTTATATGTCCACTGAATCAAATGTTTATGTTTCTTTAGAGTTTACGCCCAATCCTAATACCCTCAAGTATTCAGTGAATCGCCAGCTTTTGGAAAAGGGCGCTGCTAATTTTGTAAAAAAAGAAGATGCAGAGAGTCGCTCTCCTTTGGCGGCAAAGCTGTTTGCTGTTCCTGGAATTTCTGGAGTGATGCTAGGTAAGAATTTTGTCACTGTCACAAAAACAGAAGAGGGCGATTGGGATGTGGTTCATAAAAGTTCATCTCAAATTATTGAACAACATCTTACTCTCAATGAACCGATTTTGAATGACTTGGAACCCCGAGAGGCCCATAAGGGCGGGCAAACTGAAATTGAGAATAAAATTCGGGAAATTTTAGATAATGAAATTCGCCCAGCAGTAGCGATGGATGGCGGCGATATTACTTTTGAAAAATATGAAGACGGCACCGTGTATCTCTATCTTCAAGGTGCTTGTAGTGGTTGTCCAAGTTCCACTGCGACGCTGAAAATGGGAATTGAAACTCGATTGCGTCAAGCTATTCCAGAAATTCAAGAAGTCGTGGCTATTTAATCAAGAAGAGGGGTATTGATGCTGCGTTGGAGCGGTTTCTTTTCTATATTACCGATCCTTTTTACCTTGGCTTGTGCGACTTCTCCATTAGGGCGTAAGCAACTCCTTCTTGTTCCTGAGAGTCAGATGGATGCCATGGGAGTGCAAGCCTTTCAGCAAATCAAGGCTTCTCAACCCATAGACTCGGATCCTGCTCTCATGAGTTATATCCAATGTATTGTAAAGCCCCTGACAGAGGCTGCAAAATCTCAGACCTCTGTTAGGAAGTGGGATGTAGTTATATTTAAAAATGATGAAGCGAATGCCTTTGCGTTACCAGGTGGTAAAATTGGAGTTTATTCAGGTATTTTAAAAGTTGCCAAAACAGATGCTCAAGTAGCTACCATTCTTGCTCATGAGATTGGCCATGTCATTTCTAAACATGGAGATGAGCGGGTGTCACAGCAAGCTGGGACCGAGTTGGGTTTGGCTGCTCTGGGAGTGATTACTGCATCAAATCCCCATAGGGATGCATTGATGAGTCTATTAGGACTTGGGACGCAAGTCGGCATTACTTTGCCCTTTAGTAGGACACAAGAAACTGAAGCGGATTTAGTAGGTTTGGATCTTATGGCCCGTTCCGGTTTTGATCCTCGCCAAAGTGTTGAGCTTTGGAAAAATATGATTGCCGCCTCTAGAGGAAATACGCCTCCACAGTGGCTTTCTGACCACCCTGCCAGTGAAAATCGAATCTTGGCCTTACAAGAGAACATGCCTGAAGCGAAAGCTAAGTACGATCCAGTGCGGGCTGCGGGGCATTCTGTTCATTGTGACCGTTCTCAATTACGCCAGTAGCGGTTTTTTCATCCGAGTGGGGTGCCGCCGACGTGAGTTTCTTTAAAGTAGATTGGCTCCAAATCCTGAAGCGGTCTATGTATGAAAATGCTGCGGGGACCACAATCAGGGTGAGCAGTGTCGAGCTGATCAATCCTCCAATGATCGCGACGCCCATACTGGTGCGTTGGCGTGAAGCTTCGTTGAGTCCTAGAGCAACAGGCGTTGTTCCGGCAATCAATGCCATGGTTGTCATCAGAATAGGTCTGAGACGCGTTTTTCCAGCTTTAACAAGAGCTTCAGATCGAGTCAGGCCTTGGTTAATGAGTTGATGGGCATAGTCAACTAGCAGGATAGAGTTTTTAGTTGCCACACCTAAAAGCATAATTACTCCAATCATGGAAAAGATATTCAGTGATTGATGCGTAATAAAGAGTGCGACGAGTGAACCACAGATAGCTAAGGGGAGTGCCAGCATAATGGTAAAAGGAGTCACAAATGATTCATAAAGACTGGCAAGAACCAAGAAGATAAAAAGAATTCCAAACCCCATAGCTAATGCCATGCTTTGTCCAAGCTCCTGAAAGTTCTCTGCTTGCCCCACAAAGACGTAGCGCATTCCTAAAGGAAGTTTGACTTGGTTTTCAAGAATCTGGGTTACATCATTTAAAATTTCTCCTAGACCCGCTCCAGGCGCGATATCACCCGAAATCGTAATGAGACGTCCTCGGTCTTGTCGATTAATGGTTGCAGGGCCATCTGTTTCGTTGGGCGTGGCAACATCTGCAAGTTTAACTAAGTTTTTGTTGATATTGGGAACATAAGTTTTATTAAAAGAGTCTCTCAAATTTCTTTGATCATCTTGGAGTCTGACCCGAATGTCGTATTCTCGTCCTAAGACTCTAAACTTTGCAGGCGTGATTCCCTCAATTTGAGCACGTAACTCTTGTCCCAGTGATGGGGTAGAAATTCCTAATGCTTTTGATTTTACAGGATCGAGCTTGACTTGAAATTCAGGCTTACCTGGGCGAAAATTCATATCAACATCCTTTAAGCCAGGATGTTTTTTGATAATGGCGAAGGCTTCAGTGGCTACGCGTTCGAGTTCTTTTTGGTCAAGTCCAATCAGATTTACATTGAATGGGCGTTGTCCTCCTCCCACTGCGTCGTAGTCTTTAACTTGGGGGTTTGCATAGGCAAAGTCTTTAAGCTGATTTCGGAGCTTCTCTTTAAATTGAATGGTGTTTAAAGTTCGTTCATGTGTAGGAACTAGTCTCACGTAGAAGTCAGCGACTTCTGTTTTTCCATCTTGGCTTCCAATCGACATGGCTGACAGGGCCACTTCTTTATTAGCCCGAAGAACGGCATCTACTTTCGCTGCAACTTGATTCATACGTTCTAAGTTAGTTCCTGGGGGAAGGTCTAATCCTAATGAAAACTCTCCGGCATCCTGGGGGGGGATAAACGTTTTGGGAACAAAGCGTACGACGGAGCAGCTCCCTAGAAAAATCAAGAAACTTGTGCCTAAGACGAACAGTGGGCGTCGTAACGTAAAACGAATGATACTCTCGTATTTATTTTCGAGCCAAGTTTGGAAAGAGTCAAATCCCCGAAGGAGTCTTCCTACTGTTTTGCCCCACAGTGTCGATGTATTTGCTGCAGTATGAGTAGCTCCTGCAAAATATGCTGAGAGCATGGGTGCTATGGTGAGAGCATCAAAAAGGCTAATGGCCATTGCAAAACAAATGGTCAAACCAAATTGGCGAAAAAATTGTCCAGTGACTCCTTTGAGAAATCCTATCGGAGCAAAGACGGCGATTACGGTGAGGGTGGTTGCTATTACTGCAAGCTGGACTTCCGCAGTCCCTTTTTTAGCTGCTTGAAAAGGCGTCTCTCCCAATTCAATGTGCCTGAAAATATTTTCTCGAACGACAATCGCATCATCAATGAGTAATCCGACAGAAAGGCTTAATGCCAAAAGTGTCATAATGTTGATCGTAAATCCGCACGCTGCCATAAGAATGAAAGCGCCAATCAAAGAGTTCGGAAGTGCGAGCCCGGTAATCAGGGTGGAGCGGCCACTCCCCAAGAAAAAAAACACAACGACTACCGCGAGAAAAATACCCATTAATATGGATTCTTTAACGTCATCCACATTCACACGAATCCAAGTGCTTCCATCTCGGACAATCGTGAGTTTAGGCTGACCCACTTGCCGTTGGAGTTCGTTATTCAGATTACCCATGCGTTTTTTTAGAGCATCAACCACTGCAATCGTGTTGGCTCCAGTTTGTCGATAAACGTTCAAAAGCAGAGCCTTTTTACCGTTCACATAGGCTCTAGACGTCTCGTCTTCGACAGTATCAATGACATGACCTACTTGGTTCAATGTGATGGGTACGTCACTTCCGAAAAAGTTGACTACCGTATGGCCGATTTCCTCTAGAGATTTAAACTCACCTAAAGTTCTAAATACCGTTTCTTTATTTCCTTGATCGACCTTTCCACTGGGGACGTTTTCACCTGTTGCGTTCAGTTGATTGACGATAGAGGTCACCGAGAGTTCTCGGGCTTTGAGTTTGGATCGATCTAGCGCTACATGGATCTCACGTTTTTTTCCACCGACGATATCTACAACACCGACTTGACTGACTTGTTCGAGCTTGGGACGGATGATGTCATCGGCCACATCATAAAGCTGACTGTCAGGAAGATCTGCATTGAGCGAAAGTTGAAGGACGGGTTGATCGGAAGGATCGATTCTTCGTATGACAGGCTCTTTAGTATCAAGAGGAAGTTTAGATTTTGTAGCTCCGACTCGATCTCGAATTTGTTGTTCCGCATATTTAATGTCAGTTTCTAAAGTAAATTCTGCAATGACTCGACTAAAGCCTTCTGAGTTCACAGAGGTGAGTCTCTTAATTCCAGCAAGGGTGCTGATTTCGTCTTCTAAAGGTTTTGAAACGAGAGTCTCAATTTCAGATGGGCCTGCACCGGGATAGGGGGTCGTGATCGTCACTACCGGAAAAGTAACATCTGGAAATAAATCTACACCCATATTTTGCATGGCGAGTATCCCTACCGCCAACATGACGATAACGATGCAAGTAATAAAGATAGGTCTCTTAATAGATACGTCGGCTAGACTCATAGAGATTCTCCAAAGAGTTTCATCTGCGGGATAATGTTCAATATAGTGGCTTGATTACGAATGCGCACCAATTGGGCGAGTAGGTAATCTTGCTCAAATAAGAGTACTTGATAAGTAGTAGTGCGGCCTCGCGTCAGGCGATCTCTTTCAATATTTAACTTCTTTTCCTGAATGGACTCCAACTTTTGGGAGAGCTTAAGCTGTTGCTTGGATTCCTGGAGAGTTTGATTTAGATCTTTCCAGCTTTGTTCCTGTTCAAATACTTTTCGATCATAATTGAGCTCTGCTGCGATACTTTCCTGTTCCCAACCTGCGCGACTATTTCTAGTAGTGCTAAAATCGAGGGGAGCGGTGAAACGGATACCAATCGTTTCAGTGGGGCGATTGAGAGAGAAGGAAGGTCCAATGGCATCGGATAGTTGAGTGAAAGTGGTGTATCCTTGTTGTCCATTGAGTGCCACTGAGGCGAAAACTTCGAAAGTAGGAAGATCTCTTTCGAGAGCTATTTTTGAATTTGCGATGCTGGCTCGAGCAGTTTGTTGAGCGGCTTTTACATCGTCTCTGAAAGGTGCTTTTTCAGGAACCTGAATTTGGTCGATGAATTTTGGGTCAATTTCAACGAGTTGATCATTCACCTGATCTGAATTTATATTTCTAGAAGAATTAAAAGCCCGCGCGGCCGATTTTTCTTCATTTTTTGATGATAGAAGATCCAATTCTCGTGATTGCAAAAGAGCTTCTGCTTGTACTACGTCAGATTCATCTCGTAAATGAAGCCGAGCTTGATGAACGTTCCAATCGTAAATTTTTTTGGCACGATTGAGTGCTTGTGATTGTACGGTAATGGTTTGCCTAGCGACGGCGAGGCGCCAATAATGGGTCTCCGCTTGTGTCAAATCTAATTTAGCCTGAAAACTCGCGCTATAGCTTGAGGAAAGTGCTTGAGCTTCAATTTGCTCTTGGGTTGCTTTTGTCGAGCGACCCATGCCATTGCTCCACAGGCTTTGGGTCAATTCGAGCACTGGAAAAGCGTTCACATAGGAATCTGGAACTAAGCTTGGCACACCAGGGATATTTACAAAGGAAATCGGGTTATTATAGTATTGAGAGAAAAGATCATAATGAAGACTGCCTAGCAATCCAAAAGAAGTAAGTTGTTTAAGTCCGAATGAAACTGTTTTAGTAACCTGGTTGTCAAAGCTGATTAGGGAAGTTTGGGGAATCTTTGCATCGACGGTTACTTGTGTATTTATAAAAGCGGTGGGGGCGAGAAGGAGTTGTCCTTCTTGAGATCGGAGCTGGCTGCTCTGAGTTTGTATGATGGCTCCTTTGACTGCTGTGTTTTTATCTTTTACCTCGTAGAGGAAGGCTTCTAAGCTAAGCTTGGGTACGGCGGCTTCGGCAGAAGTATTTAAGCTGATTAAGACGAAAGTAATCAGAATGAGGGGACTACTTACCTTTAAAATTACAGATGGCACGTATCTGAGGTATCTCACGAGGGGTTCCTCTCTGGGAAAAGTCATTTTCTTAAAATACTCTTGATTTGAGTGGCTTCAAAGTACTTTATGAGGCCTCTTAGGATTGTACAGGATCTAAAAAGAAGGTATAAGTGATTTCAAATGGCACAAAAATTCGCATTTTCAATGCAGGGCGTAGGGAAAATTTATCCACCTAATAAACAGGTTCTTCGTGATATTTATCTCTCTTTTTATTACGGCGCAAAAATTGGAGTTTTAGGACTTAACGGATCTGGTAAATCGACTTTGCTCCGGATTATGGCAGGAGTGGAGAAAAATTTTAATGGGGAAGCTCGTCCAGGGGACGGAATTTCTGTGGGATATCTACCTCAAGAGCCTGTCTTGGATGATTCAAAAACAGTTCGCGAAAATGTGCAAGAAGGGTTAGGGGATCTGGTTAAATGGCTGAAGCGATTTGAACAGATTAATGAAGAATTTGCCAATCCAGATCTTGATCCAGATAAAATGGAAAAGCTTTTATCCGAACAAGCAGAGGTTCAGGAAAAAATTGAACATGCAAATGGATGGGACTTAGATAGAACTCTCGACATTGCTATGGATGCTCTCCGACTCCCTCCCTCTGATGAGAACGTGAAGCATCTCTCTGGAGGAGAGCGGCGGCGAGTGGCTCTGTGTAAGTTATTATTACAAAAACCCGATATTTTGCTTCTCGATGAGCCTACCAATCATTTGGATGCGGAGTCAGTGAGTTGGTTAGAGCAGTTTTTAAAGAATTATCAAGGAACCGTCGTTGCAGTCACTCACGATCGTTATTTCTTAGATAATATTGCTGGATGGATTTTGGAACTCGATCGGGGTCATGGAATTCCTTGGGAAGGAAATTATTCGTCATGGCTAGAACAAAAAGCTAAACGCCTTGAACAGGAAGAAAAGCAAGAAACGAAGAGACAAAAAAGCTTAGAACGTGAATTAGAGTGGATTCGAATGAGTCCTCGTGCAAGACAGGCGAAGAGCAAGGCCCGTGTAGGTGCTTATGAGAAGCTATTAGCAGAAGATCGTCCAGACCGTATTGAAGAAGTAGAAATTCATATTCCATCAGGTCCGCGATTAGGAAACCTTGTCATTGAAGGAAATAAAATTTCAAAAGGATTTAATGACAAAGTTTTATTTGATGATTTTTCATTTAATATTCCTCCCGCTAGTTTAGTCGGAATTATAGGTGGAAACGGTGCCGGAAAAACGACACTTTTTAGAATGTTGACTGGGCAAGAAAAGCCAGACCAGGGAACCATAAGAATAGGTGATACAGTACAAATGGCTTATGTGGATCAGTCTAGAGATGCGCTGGATCCAGAAAAGTCAGTATGGGAAGAAATTTCTGATGGAAAGAATGAGACGATCTTATTAGGAAATCGGGAAGTTCAATCTCGTGCCTATTGTGCTCGATTTAATTTTACAGGTGGAGATCAACAAAAGAAGGTCGGGAATCTTTCGGGCGGTGAAAGAAATCGGGTTCATTTAGCTAAAATCTTAAAATCTGGCGGAAATGTTCTTTTGCTCGATGAACCGACAAATGACTTAGATGTAAATACACTGAGAGCGTTGGAAGATGCTCTTCTGAATTTTGCTGGGTGCGCTTTGGTGATCAGCCATGATCGTTGGTTTTTAGATAGAATTTGTACTCATATTTTAGCTTTCGAAGGAGACAGTAGCGTCGTACTGGTGGAAGGTAATTTTCAGGATTACGAAGAAGATAAGAAAAAGCGGTTAGGGGCTGAGGCGGTCCAGCCTCATCGGATGAAGTTCAAGAAATTGACTCACTAAATAATCCATGAACACCTCAGTTCGGGATAAGAATCGGAGGCAGTTTCAGTCCGAGTCTCGGTTCCTGTAGGCACAGTTTAGAAGATTTTCTTACCGATACTGAGCCGAAACAGCAACTGAAACCGAAACTATCCCTGAACTCGAACTGAGGTCATTAGCTTGAGGCTTCATTTCACTACGAGCTGTCCACCTACATGTTTAGGGTGGAGTTGGCAATAAATAGGATAAGTACCTGCTTGATTGGCGACGAATTCAATATCCTTACCTTTGCCATCTACTACGGCGGAAACTTTAAACTGATCAATTGCAAAACCATGGACGTTATTTGTTGCGCCTGTAGCGCTGATAGCATGAATTTTGACAGTGTCACCCTGATTCACAGTGAGTGTGAGAGAATCAGTTTTTTTAGTGTGCCCCTTGAGAAACCAATGTTTGGTTCCGTCCACTTCCTTCGCAATGAGATTAAATTTTCGAGTTTCCGCGAAAGCATTGATTGAATTTGCAGTGATACAAATTAAAATGGATAAAACTAACTTGGATAAAATGAACTTGGATAGATGGGTGTGTTTCACGTAGGGATCTCCTTATTTAAATGATTAAAGTTATATAGTCATTTATCATTTTTTTTGAAATTCACGTCTTTTTTGTGCAAACTTTGTTATTTGTTGAATGACCTCGCGAAGGGCATCAATTTGTCCTTCTTCCCGAAGGTCGCCCAGGCCGAGCTCATAGAGGGCAATTCCTGGTACATGCAATCCATAGCGACATAAAAAATAATGACTGGCTAGTACGGCAGTTCTACGGTTGGCATCTTCAAAGACGTGTGCCAGGACCAAGTCAGCATAAATATCTACGGCTGCATCGATGGCGGCTCCGCCTTCTGCGACTTCTGTAGCTCGGTGCAGTTTTTCACGTGCTGTTACAACTGGGTCAATGATTAAAGCAAGAGTTTCTGATTTCCCGGAAGGAAGAGTAATGGTGACCGTTTCTTGACGCCATGGATCATCGTTTTTTCCTGTAAGGATATTATTGAGTCGAGCTAGCTCTGTTGTTGTGAGCAATGCTCTGTGCTCTGCTAGACTTTCTGAAACTTCAAGCGCTCGCTCGAAGCGTGCCAATTCAAGTTGTCGTATTAATGAGTCCCTGTTCACGGGATGAGAATGTGCGAGGGAGGCCCTCGGGGTCAAGAACTATTGTGCGAAAATTTAATCCGATACACCTCATCTAATGACATGCTAAACTGATCATTCTATGGGAGAGAGAATTCAAGAGTCTTCGCACATTGAACTCCAAGAAGGACGTCCAAAACCAAAAGAGCCACCTCGTTATGTGGTCCTTTTACATAATGATGACTATAGCACTATGGAATTCGTTGTAGATGTCTTAAAACGCTTTTTTAAAAAGACTGAAGAAGAAGCGGTACAGATCATGCTAAAAGTCCATCAACAGGGTAGGGGTATTGCGGGCGTCTTTCATTACGAAATTGCAGAAACAAAAGTAGTGCAGGTTCATGAGTATGCTCGCATAAAAGGGTTCCCGTTGAAATGTAGTACTGAACTGGCGGATGACTGAATGTTTGTCAACACTCGTGAATGAAGAAGTTACATATATACAGAAGTGTGGAAAAGAGAGTATATATCTCAGCAAGAGGGTTGAATGATAGGTCGAAGAGCAGAAACAGTTTTAAATCGAGCTGTACGCTATGCTGTAGAGCAGGAACATGAGTATTTTACCCTAGAGCATGTTCTTTGGAGCTTGCTCGCAGATTCACGAATTAGTGAAACGATTCAAGCTACAGGCGGGAATCCAGCCGTGATTCAACAAGAATTAGAAGTGTACCTTCAAGCTGAGATACCCAAGGCAGCTCGTTCAGACCAAGCCACTTCTGAAGAATCTATGGATGACAATCCCATAGAGCACCCTGTTGCAACTTTGAGTATTCAGCGATTGATTCAACGAGCGCTTTTTCATGTTCAATCGGCAGGAAAAGATGAA
This sequence comes from Oligoflexia bacterium, assembly GCA_963758495.1. Classification (GTDB taxonomy): domain Bacteria; phylum Bdellovibrionota; class UBA1018; order UBA1018; family UBA1018; genus CAVWVI01. The sequence continues at coordinate 78,546 of CAVWVI010000003.1, read as the reverse complement.
ATTCAGCCCGAGGATTTATTAGTAGCTCTTTTTCAAGCAAAAGACTCCAAGGCTTTTCTGTTACTTGTAGAGCAGGGAATTGAGCGTCTGGATTTGTTAAATTATATGAGTCACGGGATTCGTAAAGATAAAGACGATCGAACGGATATCCAGCCTGAAAATGAAGACTACTCCTCAGAAGAAAGTAGTGAAGTAAATGATGAGAAACTTTCTCTCAATCCAAGCCCCCCTAAAAAGTCTGAAGATGTCCTCTCTTCTTTTACGATTAATTTGAATGATCAGGCTAAAGCTGGAAAAACCGATCCATTGATTGGACGAGAGCTTGAACTCGAGAGAATGATCCAGATCCTTTGTCGTCGTCGAAAAAATAATCCTCTTTTAGTGGGAGAAGCCGGAGTTGGAAAAACTGCTTTGGCTGAGGGACTTGCTTTTCGAATTGTGGATCATGCTGTACCTGACCTTCTTCAAACTGCAGTAGTCTATGCTTTGGATCTCGGAGCACTTCTGGCAGGTGCAAAGTTTCGCGGAGATTTTGAACAGAGATTTAAACGAGTGATTGCTTCATTAGAAGCTAAGCGGGAAAAAGGCCAACATCCGATTCTATTTATAGATGAGATTCATACGATCGTAGGTGCGGGAGCAGTAAGCGGTGGATCCTTAGATGCAGCTAATTTACTCAAACCTCTTTTGTCGCAAGGTTCTATTCGCTGCATGGGCTCCACTACCTATACTGAGTTTCGGAGTGTATTTGAAAAAGATCATGCTTTGGCGAGAAGATTTCAAAAAATTGATGTAACTGAGCCAACGAGTGAAGAAGCTGTCCAGATTCTTATGGGCTTAAAATCTCGATTCGAAGAATACCATGGAGTGCAGTATACTGTTGAGGCACTCAAGACTGCGGTTGAGCTTTCAGTCAAGCATTTGGCTGACCGATTTTTACCTGATAAAGCAATTGATGTTATTGATGAGGCGGGTGCAAAATCGAGGTTAAAGAAGAATTTATCGGATCAATCCAATAATAGCAAGATTTTAGATTCAGGAGCGATCGAAGAAGTTGTGGTTCAAATCGCGAGAATTCCAGCGCGTTCTGTAAATAGTAGCCAAAAAGCACGGTTAAAGAATTTAAAAATGGATCTGAAGCTGTCTATTTTTGGACAAGATCAAGCGGTGGATGCACTGGTTACCGCAATTCGGTTAGCACGGTCTGGCTTGCGTACAGGAGAACGTCCTGTTGGGTCCTTCTTATTTTGTGGACCTACGGGAGTCGGAAAAACTGAATTGAGTAAACAGCTTGCCCACTGCTTAGGCGTGCCGTTTCTACGCTATGACATGAGTGAATACAGTGAAAAACATACTCTTTCTCGGTTGATTGGTGCACCTCCAGGGTATGTAGGGTTTGAACAGGCAGGACTTTTAACCGATGCGGTTCTAAAGAGTCCGTATTCTGTCATACTTTTGGATGAAATCGAGAAGGCGCATGCCGACATCTGGAATATTTTGCTTCAAGTCATGGATCACGGTGCTTTGACGGATAATAATGGCCGAAAAGCTGACTTTAGAAATACTATTTTGATTATGACGTCAAACGTCGGATCGAGAGAGCTGGAGCGTCGTCCTTTGGGTATGATTTCGACTGAGGATTTAAAGGGAAATCAGGCTCAAAAGGCGGTTGAACAAACATTTAGTCCAGAGTTTAGAAATCGCCTTGATTCTATTGTCTATTTTAATGTTTTAGACCCTGTAACTGTGAATCAAGTGGTGAGTAAACAGCTCATGGAGCTTGAATCCCAACTCCTTGCCAAGAATGTCGATGTTGAATTTGGATCTGAAGTAAAAGAATGGCTAGCTAAAAAGGGATACGATCGTTTTATGGGTGCAAGGCCCCTGGCGCGACTGATTCAAGATCAGATTAAAAGGCCCCTTTCCGAGGAAATCCTTTTTGGAAAATTAGAACAAGGCGGAAATGTGAAAGTCTGGGTTCGCGAAGATGAAATTGCCTTTGAATACTCTTTGAGTACGGGGAGTTCTGGTCGTGGGCCTGTTACTGTTAAACCTGAGACAGTGCGGAATAGTTAGTTCCTAGAAGAGAATACGAAGAAAAGACTTTGAAAAATTTGTAAATGTTCCCTCACGATTTCCTATGGCAATAACCGATCAATTAGGGTATCTTGCGTGTTTATATTAGTATAAGGAAAATAAAGACTATGAGTAATACTGAAACAGTCCAGTCCAAAACAGCGAATCCCAAGGCCGGCGATAAATTAGTCGCAAAGGGTATTCGACGTCGTAAAAAGACTGAAGGACGCAAGAAGAGAGTTACGAAGCTTAAGGCCGATAAAGATTTTGCTAAGAAATATTTTGAAGGCAAATCAAAGAGAGCTATCGATAAAAAAGCTGCTTTTCGTAAGAAGAAGAGCAAGAAAAAATAATTGTGAATTTTAATAAGGCATCCGAATCTCTGACAAAAGTAATTGCAGGACCTCTCGCTCAAGCGATTCCCGCAAAAGTGAGGGATACTTTTCTTTTGCGGAGTTTCGGATTTCTTAAAATACCACTCCTCTTTTTTATCTCACCTACCGTTGTTGAAGTTTCTGATCAACGTTGTGTAGTCAGCATTCCCTTAAAGCGTCGAACTAAGAATCACTTGAATTCGATGTATTTTGGAGCTTTAGCAGCCGGGGCGGACTGCGCAGGCGGTCTGATTGCGATGAGATTGATTCAGGAAAGGGGAAATCACGTTTCCCTCATTTTTAAAGATTTTCATGCTGAGTTTTTGAAACGTGCTGAGGGTGATGTTCATTTTATCTGCGAAGAGGGCGATCAAATTCGGGAGCTGGTTGAGAAAGCAATTCAATCAGGTGAACGTGAGAATATGCCCGTTCATATCGTTGCTTTTGTCCCTTCTCAGTTGCCTGATGAACCTGTGGCGCGATTTACGCTGACTCTATCGCTTAAGCGTAAGCGGCGTTCTACTGGCTAGTCTTAATTAAATAATTTCAATTTTAATGCACAAGTTTTAACTAATTTTTTAAGAAATTTGTCTCTGGGGATCATTCTCGCACCTAAAGTCTCCATATGAGGGGTCATCACTTGAATATCAATCCAGTTGAGATTTCTAGAATAAAGATGATCCAAGAGATGCAGAATGGCTAATTTAGAAGCATTAGGCTCGATGTGAAACATGCTTTCACCTGAAAATACACCCCCTGCATCCACACCATAAATACCTCCAACCAATTGATTCTCGTTCCATACCTCTACACTATGGGCATGGCCTTTTTGATGGAGTTGGTAATAAGCGTGCTCCATTTCAGGGGTGATCCATGTTCCGGTTTGGCTAGGGCGAATGGTCGACGCACAATGAGAAATGACTTTTTCAAATGCTTGATCAATCGTAAATGTAAAAGGATTTCGTTTTCGAGCACGAGCGAGGCTTCTAGGAATATGAAGTCTTTCTATTTCAAGTACCGCACGTTCTGGAGGACAAAACCAGACTAATGGATATTCGGGGTGAGGCCAGGGGAAAATGCCTTGTCGATAGGCAAGCATCAGACTTTCAACTTCCAAATCTCCTCCTAGGGCAACGATTCCTTCAGGTGTGGAGTGTCTTGGATCTGGAAAGTATTTGATTGGCATTTTAATGGCTCAGTTGTGAGGGGAGAGTAGATCTTTGGCTTGTGAAAAAATAGAATCAAACATGGGCTCCGTCAATCTTCCCGTGAAAGTGTTTTGCTGACTGGGGTGGTAAGAAAGTAAAAGCCAGTGCCCAGACCCCAAGGAAATTCGACTTCCATGTTGGAATTTGGGTTGTGGTAATAAAGGTTGGAGTAAGGGCCAAGTATTTTTTAATGCAATTTGCCCCAAAGCAATCCAAACACGCACTTTGTTGAGTGCTGCGAATTCGGCTTGCAGATATTTTGCACAATTTGTTTTTTCAACTGGATTGGGTAGGTTTTCCGGAGGAGCGCATTTTACTATGCAAGTAATATAGGTATTTTGAAGGATGAGACCATCATCACGACCGATAGAGTCAGGTCGATTTGCAAATCCTGCTTTATGAAGTGCACGGTAGAGCCATTCACCTGATCGGTCTCCCGTAAAGACACGGCCTGTGCGGTTTGCACCGTGAGCGGCGGGAGCCAGTCCAACAATCATAAGTCGGGCGGCTGGATCTCCAAATCCACTGACTGGTTTTCCCCAGTAAGTCTCTTTCAAGTAGGCCCTGCGTTTAGTCTTTGCTATTTTTTGACAATATTCTCGGAGGCGGGGGCACTTATTACAATTACTGATAGTTTTGGAAAGAGCACTCAGTTTAGAAAGCATACAAATTAAAGCCTACAAGGAAATGGTAAAAAAGAAAAGTGGGGCTTTCTTTATATTGAACCCCCCTTTATGGACTGCAACTTACCTTGAAGATCAGATTCTTGTTGCGGAATGGAAGAAGTTTCCCCTTTTGTCAATAGAGCCCGAATAAGATTAGACGCCCAATGAAATGCACTATGGGCTTCAATTTTTTCTTTCATAATATCCATACGCTTGGTTTTTTCTTCTTTAGACATGTGGAGAGCCGTTGCAATTGCATCAGCTAGTTCTTCAATAGAGTAGGGATTAACGATGAGTGCTTCCGTTAGCTCACGACTTGCGCCTGTAAATTTACTCAGGATGAGTGATCCTCGATCTGAGCGTTGGCACCAGACGTATTCTTTAGCTACTAGGTTCATTCCATCATGTAATGAAGTGACCAAGCAGAGGTCTCCAATTTGATAAAAATATTGAATTTCTTCCCATTCATGATGCTGATTTAAGAAAAGAATGGGCTGATAGTTTTTGCCTCCAATTTGACTCCCAAAACGATGATTCACTCGATTTACGATCTGTTGCAACTGTTCTGCTAAAAATCGATAAGCAGGAATATCAGTTCGACTGGGGGATCCCATTTGTACTAATGTGAAATTGCCTATATATTCAGGATTCTTTTCTAAAAATCGCTCTACTGCTTCGATTCGTTCAATAATTCCTTTGGTATAGTCGAGCCTATCGACGCCAACTGCTACCCATTTATTATAAATACCATATCGGGTTTTTAGTGCGGTAATTTCTTCATCAGTGAGAGTATTGACTGGACTGGGATCAATGCCAATTGGAAATGCTTTTACAAAAGTCTCATGGTTATCCATGGTAACGGAAAAATGTTCCCAATCAATTCTCGCTTCTAGATAACGATTACACGTCTCTAAAAAGTTATTACAATGATACTGTGTATGAAATCCAATGATATCCGATCCCAACATTCCTTTAAGAAGCTCCTGATTCCAAGGGCAAATTCCAAAAGCCTCTGGGTTGGGCCAAGGAATATGCCAAAAAATTCCAATTTTTGAATTTCTAAATCCTTCCCGTGTTCTAATTAATCTGGGCATTAAAGCAAAATGATAGTCTTGCACTAAAATTATAGATTTATCTGTAAGTGTACGATTTGGGATGGCTTGAGTAAAACGCTGGTTGACAGTTTTATACTGTTCCCAGTCAGAAAGTCTAAAAGTCGGTCTCGTATGCGCGAGATGGCAGAGTGGCCATAATCCTTCGTTAGAGAATCCATAATAATACCCAAGCTCCTCTTCGCGGCTGAGTGCTACACGTTGCAGTGTATATTTTGGATTGCCAGGTGGGACCATGACTTCGCCATCTGAATTCGCCGTGTCCAAATCAGCTGAGCCATTTCCATGAGCAATCCATCTCCCCCCAAATTGCCTGAGAATAGGTTCTAGCGCTGTAACAAGACCACTTGCAGGCCTAATAATCTCGATTTTATTATTTTTGTATTGATGTATATAAGGCTCCCTGTTGGCAATTACGATGAGGTTTTTATCTTTCATGCTTTCTCGCAGGGATTTAATCCAACTTGAGGTTTCTTTAAAAGGTGGGCGGGGGGGTTGGAGTGCTAATATTTTTGTGGCGAGCGTGTCGATTTCTTTCGAGATTGGCTCACTATTGAAAAGAGAAAGTCTTTGCGGTTTTCGACCGGCTATCATCGCAAGGAGGGCTTGTTGAAGTATTCTAAAGTTGCCTTGGACCCATCTCCCTACTTGAGTTGTAACTAACGAAATAAGAATAAGGCCGCCCAACCAGGTGGATATAAAAAATCTGATAAAAGATTCAAACCATGACATTTTTTGAGTAAAGGGATCTCGGTTAATAATAACAAACAAACTTGGATCACCTGGTCCGATGCTCTCAATAGGATGATAATAAAATTGTAATTTACCTATTTGAGATGTGGATATCCAATTTACGTCTTGACCAGTAGAAATGGCCTTTTTTGCAGCTTGAGAAGAGCATTGAATTTCCCAGCTTTTATTTTTAGGGAAGGTAAGAGTTTTCCCCAATGTTTGATCACAGATAATGATTCCAAGTAATCGTTGACTTGTTCGTAACCTATTAATCAATTTTTCGATTCGATTCAATCGCTTTGCGTTGTAATTGAGTATTAAAGTATCCTCAATACTTGAGGCAAGAGATGCAACGCGTGAAGTCGCTTCTTTTGTATTTCTCCTCTCTTCAATCATAGTGAGTACGCTTGCTGTCAGTAGGGCGGTTAATGTGACTGCGTATAACCACAGCAGGTAAAGTCGCTTCATGTGCCGGAAAAAAGTTTGCAACCTCTATGCCCTCATATGTGAAATGTGGGCGGACACGATCTTGGCGCTATGTTTGCTCTTAGAGAAGAAGTGCTTCTTGTCAGGAGGGCGCAATGTCACAACTCGATTTTGGAATCATTGGCAACTGTCAAATCTCTGCTCTTGTTGATCGGCAAGGTAAGATTGTTTGGTGCTGCATGCCTAGATTTGATTCTCCATCAGTATTTGCTGCATTACTTGATTCTGAAAATGGAGGTTTTTGGAGTATTATTCCCACAGCGGCCGGCTCGTCGCAAAAATGGGAAACCCGTCAGCATTACATGAGAAATACAAATATATTGGTAACCACCTTTATCATTGAAGATGGGTCTCAATTTGAAATTGTCGATTTTATTCCCCGATACAATAAAGGATATGCAAGCTATCATAAGCCACCTCAAATATTTCGAGTGATTCGACCTATTCGGGGAGTTCCTAAAGTTGCTATACAATGTAATCCTAGATTCGACTATGGAAAAGACACGCCTAAGGTTCTCAACCTTTCTTCAATGGTTGTATATGAAAGTCATGGTACTTTACTCTACCTTTCGTCAGACGCTCCTATTTCGTATATTTTGAATGGAACTTTATTTGAGTTGAAAGAGTCTAAACATTTTGTATTGTCTTATGGGCTACCTTTTCAAGGAGTATTAAAATTTGAAATTGAAGAACAACTGGATCGAACAATAGCTTATTGGCGGAATTGGTCAAAACATTGTAATATTCCATTTGAATTTCAAGATGAAGTGATTCGTTCAGCGCTAGCGCTTAAGCTTCATATATTTGAGGACACAGGCGCTATTATAGCTGCAACAACTACATCTATTCCGGAAGGACCTGAGCGAGGCCGTACTTGGGATTATCGGTATTGTTGGCTGAGGGATGCATATTTCGTTGTTACTGCACTCAATCGTTTAGGCCAATTTGAAGAGATGGAACAATTTATCAGTTACCTCCAAAATATTTGTGCTTCAGAAGCTTCTGGAAATCTTCAACCCGTTTATGGGATTGATGGAAAAAAGGACCTTATTGAGCAGGAATTACCTTGGCTGGCTGGCTTCAAAGGTTATGGTCCTGTGCGTGTTGGAAATGCAGCCTATAAAATGGATCAGCATGATGTCTATGGAGAAATGGTGCTTGCAATTACTCCTGCATTTTTTGATAGAAGACTAGAAAGAACGGATCAAGAGCAGGCATTTAAAAGCGTCAAACAACTCGTTGAGCAAGCAATCTTTTGTTTTGAGCTTCCTGACGCGGGAATTTGGGAATTTCGGGGGGAGAAAAAACATTCACTCTTTTCTAAGTTAATGAATTGGGCCGCAGTTGATCGTGGAGTTCGAATCGCTGGTCATATTGGTAGGCATGATTTAGTAGAAGAGTGGACGCCAATTCGAGAGCGAATGCGTAATGGAATTGAACGAAACGGATGGAATGACATTGTTGGTTATTATACCCAGAGTTATGATGGTGATAGTCCTGATGCTGCCAATCTTTTATTTCCAATGGTTAATTTTGTTTCTTTTCGAGATGAAAGATTTCAAAAAACTATTGATGCGTATGATCGATTACTTCGTGTTAATCGAGGAGTCTATCGCTATCGTACCCCTGATGACTTTGGAGTGCCTAAAACCACCTTTACGGTTTGTACATTTTGGATGGCTGATGCGCTTTGGGGCGCAGGGAGGAAGGTCGAGGCAAGAGAACTATTTGCTCGAGTGATTCGAAATTTGAATCATTTAGGATTGCTTTCGGAGGATATGGATCCAGACTCTGGAGAATTATGGGGTAATTTCCCGCAAACGTATTCTCATGTTGGATTAATTAATACAGCAATGCGGATTTCGCAATCATGGGCTGATGCGTTTTAATTTATCTGTAAAGTGGAATTTAAATGTCTACTTACGTTGAGTCATACTCAGGCGCTCTTCATAACATAGAGTTCTCACAGTGCTTGTCAACAGCGCTAAAGGAACTGATTACGTCCTTTCGTCTTTATGGCTGACTGGCATTTGAGTTGCAAAAGCCGCTTCTCAGCGAACCGAATATTCTTAGGAGGATACGACATGAAGTCCTTCCGATCTTTTCTTACAGTATTAGGAGTAGTGACTTGTCTCTCAGTGAATAGTCCTTCGGCAATGGCGCATGAAGGATTCTTTGGTGGTTGTGGTGGTCTAGGTCTTGGTCTGGGTTTAGGAGGTCTTGGCTTTGGTGGTTTAGGTCTAGGTTAGGTTTAGGAGGTCTTGGCTTTGGTGGTTTGGGTCTAGGCCTAGGAGGCCTTGGCTTTGGTGGTTTGGGTCTAGGTCTAGGAGGTCTTGGCTTTGGTGGTGGTTTAGGTCTAGGTCTAGGAGGCCTTGGCTTTGGTGGTGGTTTAGGTCTAGGTCTAGGAGGACTTGGCTTTGGTGGTGGTTTAGGCCTTGGCTTCCCGGGTATTGGGTTTCCAGGGATCGGATTTCCAGGGATCGGGTTTCCAGGAGGCGGGTTTCCAGGCATTGGGCTTCCGCTTCCAGGGATCGGACTTCCAGGAGTTGGGTATCCAGGTATGGGAGGATTTCCAGGTCCTGTAGGTTATGGTGCTCAGAAGGGCTTTGCAGGACAGAAGGGTCTTGCAGGACAGAAGGGTCTTGTAGGGCAGAAAGGTCTTGCAGGACAGAAAGGTCTTGCAGGGCAGAAGGGTCTTGCAGGACAGAAGGGTCTTGTAGGGCAGAAAGGTATTGCAGGACAAAAAGGTGGAATTATCGGAGCACCTGGGATGATCGGGGGTCCTGGATATCCAGGTGGGCCTGGAATTCTCGGTGGGCCTGGAATGCTCGGTGGATCTGGATTTAAATTCTAAGACTTCAGCATCAGTACATTGAAATCACTGACGGCTAGATTTAAAACCGAGAGGCGGCCTTTCTTCTTGAGAAGGTCGCCTCTTCTCTGTTAATTAAATTCGTGATGAAAACACGAGCTGAATTTGAGGGGAGTGCTGTTAAAAAGGCCTTTTCACGGCAGGAGTGGGTGTCTGCGTGCCATTTTCACGATCTAACTCAATTAGAAGTTCTTCAAGAGGTTTCTCGGCGAGTGACGTCACAAGTTCAGCCGTTAGTTTTGCTTGATCTTGACTCAACACTTTATGAAGTGGGACCACGAACTTATCAGATTATGATGGAATGGGCGCAATCCACTCTGGGTAAAGCATACCCCATTGCTCAAAGGCTCATTCTGCAGATGGAAAGGCGTGATATCGGCTATTCTGTAAGTGATACATTCTCTAAGCTGGGTTTAAAGTGCGAACAACCAGAAGTAATCGATGCGATGAATTCTGCCAGAAGTTTTTGGAATGAACGATTCTTTACGAGTGAGTATTTGAAATATGATCGGCCGTACGTAGGTGCTTCGAAATTTTCGCAAGAACTTCACCGATTGGGTGCTCAAATTGTTTATTTAACAGGAAGGGATGAGCCCAATATGGGAGAGGGCACTCGTGCCAATTTGCATCGGGACGGTTTTCCTCTAGATTTATCTGGAACTCATTTACTCATGAAACGGGATTTTCATCTGGTAGACCTTGAGCATAAAAAAGCTGCAGCAGAATACATTCGACGTTATGGCGTCTTGGTTGCTTCTTTTGAAAACGAACCTCTTAATCTCGCTGCACTCTATGAGATTTTTCCAGATGCGATGCATGTTTTCGTAGATACGGTATGCAGTGAGGATCATGCTTCGCCTTGTCAGGGATTGTATCGAATTTGCGGTTTTATTTGAATCCTCAAAGGATCTAGGCTATGTGTTATTCTTCATTTGTCGCGTCCCCATCGTCTAGAGGCCTAGGACGGTGCCCTCTCACGGCGCAAACAGGGGTTCGAATCCCCTTGGGGACACCAAGCATAATGATGATTGTTTAAGTTTTGAAACTGATAACCCCGCGATAATAAGCGGGGTTTTTCATTTGTGGGAACGCAAGTTCAGCTTGCGTTTGGAAAGCAGGAGTTTCGTTTGGGATCGGAGAAAGATTAGAGTTTTGAGGAATTTTCGGACTGGTAATGCTGACGTGGGAGCCAGGTATAGTGGAAGGCAAATTGAGCTGACCAACCGAGCCGAGTGAGCAGAGAGGAGTCTTGGCGGGTCGAGTGAAGGTGACCGCAGGTTTGTCTTAGAATACGAACAGGGATAGGAACTCCGACCGCAGCGATGGTAGCTTGCGCTATCAAAGTAGCAACGTATTCAGATGAGACAGGGCGATTGTGATTTCCTCTGGGTGGCAATATGGGTGACTGACGGGGGTAGGTCCATTTTGTTTTTTTGTAAATATTTAACCAATGTAGATAGTATCGTCTTTGAAGCTTAAAGAACCAGTCTGGCGAGGACTGGAGTTGGAGCTTCTGAGGCCGATTATAAAGTCGTCTTCCTTTTGTTCTCTGAGTACGATGATGAACGATGTTGAGAGTGGCCTGATCTTCCATACAAAGAGTAGCAAGACGAAGGTCCTCACGACTCCAGCCGTAAAATAAAATAAGACTCAGAAGCAATGCTTGCTGAGGATCTGACTTGGGGGTTTTTATGAAGGCAAAGATTTTTTTGATCTGAGATTCATCACATACAGTCAACTGCCCAGGAGATCTACTGACGATCACACTCTCTGCCGGATTAACAACTATATGCCGATTGGATTTTAAGAAACGGTAGAAACTATTGAAGCATGATAGAGCCTTTCGGCGATAGCCGAGATCCCCCGCATAAAGGCATGACAGGTATTTAAGATAGTCCTCCATTCTGATTGATAGACGACTTGACCATTCGCTACCGCAGCGACTCCCATTTTCTTAGAACCCGAGTCCTGCCCGGCTTTGATCGGTTGGATATATCCGGTTGATCCATAGTTGAGCTTAATTATAATAGGAGTCCTTTGATTGTGCGCCTGCCACGAAGGATGAACTCAAGCTAAGTCATCATGATGACATCGCCTTTATTAATGACTGTATGGTGAGTGGGCTCATATCGTCATTTTGCTTGGATGAGTATTTGAATTTTTTATGGATTTTCGCAATTCATCCTTCGTGACAGGCGCACAATGTAAGCTTTTAGTTTCCTTCAAGCTCCGTTCCTTTAGGAACGGGGTAGTTGACTGTGTTATGCTGCCTCGTCTTCATTTTTAGAATGCCCCATCTCGATCTCAAATCCACCCCAATTAAACTCGGGTTGGACAACTTCAGCTTTACCTTCCTCTTTGAGTCGTTTAAGTTCCAAGATCCCAAGCTCAGTCAGATAATGGACATCACGATGGACATTAGCTTGTTCCCGCCCCAAGATTTCCGCAAGCTCACTTACGGAGGCAGGGTGCCTTACCTGGATCGTATCAATAATCCGAAGTCGCTCTGGAGAGAAAATTTTCGAGAACATCGCGTACTCCATAATCAAGTATGGGGAGATGCCAGAAACAAGTTTAGAAGGCTTACCCCCTTTTTCAATCGCCTTCCAATCACTCTCGAACTGAGTCATGGTGTCGTTTACTGATTGAAATCGAATCTTGAATTTCTTTTTAATCATACTGGGCCTCCTTGTTTTTTAACTAGCTCAATAAAATCCACTCGTAACTGGCCAATTGTAGAAAATGTGTAGGGGAACTCCTCGCCTTCCAGATGGTAGTGATCGGCCTTACCGTGGTGGTTGTCGAAAAGTACCCGGCACTTTCCCTTGTGTATCCATGCCAGTCGATAACGCCAACCATGAGGACGAAACGAATCTGCTTCTATCTCGTAAAAGCGATTTCCAGAAAATTTTCCTCATCAAGAATCTGGCGGGGTAGCTTTGGACTCATACCTATATCTTATCAAGATATACTTAAGGATGCATACCGTGAAATGGCAGAACTAATCAAGACTGGATAAAAAGTGGGTAAATTCAGGGATTTGGCTTCAGACAAGACCGTCGGAAACGTCCGTAACTTGCATTTAACTGCAAGTTTAGCTGTTCTGCTTCATGTGAGGCGCCACTACCCGTTAAAAGTCCAGGTGAACCGCAGGTCGTTTAGTGAACGACGAAATCATCCTGGACTTGGTCCAGGCCATTGCGGATTTTCTTGAATAAAAGAGGCTGACCAAAAAAACACTTCTCCAACCAATCCTGATAGCACCTCAGAGGGTGCTTATTAGCGTAAACGAAATTAGAGAGACTCAGTGATAGATTATGCCAAAATTTATTGAAGCCCAGAACGGTCCAAAAGACACGGTGATTTATAAAGATAGTACGGGAAAAGAGTTTATCTTCTCAGGTGGCACTCGGACTTGGCGCAATCATAACCCTGGCAACCTAGTGCTAGGAAATATCAGAAAAAAGAATGGTGCGATAGGCAAGGCTGGCAAATTCGCTGTTTTTCCTGACTATGAAACTGGACATCAAGCCCATATTGATTGTTTGAAGACAATATACGGTGATTCCGTTATTCGAGATTTAGTAGAGAACTACGCCCCAAAAGGGGAAAATAATGTTAGAAACTACATAGCATTTTTAAAAAGAAAACAGGAGTAAGCCTTGAGAAAAAGGTTAACGATTTTACTCCGTCAGAATTTGAAAAGCTGTGGAAAGCCATTGAACAAATGGAAGGTCAACGTGAAGGCACTATAAAAGACATTTCTACTAAAAGGAAAATCTCTGGAATCAAGAAAAACAAGAAAGGCACAATCATCGCCTACTTTGTTGAGAGGCTAGGGTGGATTTCAAAAGCGATAGGAATTTCACTCACTCGAAAAGGTCAAATTGATGCTGTAGTTGCTCGATCTAGAAGTGGAAATCTTTATTTAAGAACTAGACCGGACAAAAATACATTAAACAATTTAGAGGCTATGGGATCGTGATCAAATCTAATATCTTTCAATTTCAACTGTATTTTTATTGTGAATTAATAGAGTCTGCTATTTTAGATGACAAACATTAGGTAATTTATGCCAATAATTAGTGAGTTTTTTGGAGTCAAGATCTACATGTACTGGAAAGATCACTTCCCTGAATATTTTCACGCTGAATATGGAGAGTTCAAGGTTTTAGTATCTATTCAGGAAGCAGTGGTCATTCAGGGGTCTTTCCCCGCCAAGCAACTCAAACTGGTTCTTGCATGGTGTGAAATTCATAGGAGCGAACTAATGAAGAACTGGCTTTTAGCACGTGAACATAATAAAATCGAAAAAATTGAACCGCTTCGTTGAGGTAAAATGCTTCATTCTGTAATTCAAGTGAAACCTACTCGCGACTTTAAAGTTTATGTTTACTTTTCTGATGGCAAAGTAAAGCTCTTTGATATGTCCCCATTCTTAGGGACTGGAGTTTTTAGGCAAATCGCTCAGGTCGATGTCTTTATTGAAAAGTGTACCGTGATTAATCATACTCTTGCTTGGGATATTGGAGGAAATTTTGATCCGTATCAATGTTTGGATATTGATCCCGAAACCATTTACACGTCCGGAATTGAGGTTCTCGACCCATTAAAAGAGGATGCTGCATGACAGATCTGCAGGAACAAAAGATTTACTCCAACCTGATGGGAATAGTGGTCCCTTATTTCAGTGCAAAATCGTAAGCAGTTCCTTTAGGCCTCTTTACAGTGCTTACACGGAGTCCCACTGGCCGGTCGCTAAAAGAGTTTTAATTTGTTCAAAATAAGGCTTTAGATTTAAACCTTTTTTCGCAATCCAGCTTTCATCGTAGTAAGTTTTTGTGTAACGGTCTCCTGAATCGCAAATGAGAGAAATGATAGAACCTTGTAGATTGTTTTGAATCATTTCGTGAGCAAGTTGAAGAACTCCATAAAAATTAGTTCCGGTTGAACCACCACATTTTTTTCCAATGAGAGATTCTAAATGATACATTGCGGCTAATGATGCGGCGTCTGGAACTCTGATCATTCGATCAATTACTTCTGGAAGAAAGGAAGCTTCTACGCGAGGCCTTCCGATGCCCTCAATCCTAGAAGAGACAGAAGAAGCTGTCGCTTTATCTTTTGATAAGTAATAATCATAAAAAACTGAATTTTCAGGATCGACTACGCAGATCTGAGTATTTAGACGGCGATAACGAATAAAGCGCCCCAGTGTTGCCGAGGTTCCTCCTGTGCCTGCGCCACAAACAATCCAAGAAGGAGTTGGATATTTTTCATATTGTAATTGAGTAAATATTGACTCGGCGATATTATTATTTCCTCGCCAGTCTGTTGCACGTTCAGCGAAAGTAAACTGATCCATATAGTATCCACCTGTCGCCTTTTCTAAGCGTTCAGACTCAGAGTAAACTGTGGCTGGAGCGTCTACTAAATGTACCTTTCCTCCATAAAATAAGATTTGAGCGATTTTCTCTTCAGACGTAGAACGAGGGATAACGGCAATAAAAGGCAAGCCCAAGAGCTTTGCAAAGTAAGCTTCTGAAACAGCAGTACTTCCCGATGATGCCTCGATAATTGTTGTGCCTTCCTGGATTTTTCCATTACAAAGTCCGTAAAGAAAAAGTGATCGAGCAAGTCGATGCTTCAAACTGCCGGTAGGGTGAGTAGATTCATCCTTTAGATAGATTTCAATTCCTTTGAAAGTGGGAATACTTAATTTAAAAAGGTGCGTATCTGCAGATCGGTTAAAGTCAGCTTCGATTTTTAGAATGGCTTCTTCAAGCCAGTGGCGATCGATTATAGCAGTCTTTTTAGAATATGACCTCATGAGGTTAACTTCGCACAATCATCAGATTGAATCAAGACAATGCCTATCAAGAATTAACTTATTCCATTCTGATTGAACAGCTACAAAAAAGTCTTGCAAATTAAGATTTTTGGTTTCAGAGTCTGAGACCAGCGCTCATTTTGTCAATTGGGGTGGAATAATATGAAGTCTTTCATATTTTATGGAGATAGCACACATATCATAAGATTTCTTGATCATGCTGCCTTTCAAGCCATAGTTCCAATGGCAGTTTTATTTTTTATTTTTGGTTTAGATGATTTTATTATTGATCTTTGTGCCTATGTACTCAAAGTGAAGCCTTCGGTCCTCACTTCGGAGGAGCAAAAGACAATTCAAAGCCTACCTGAGAAGCGAATTGCGGTATTAGTAGCCGCATGGAAAGAACATGGAGTCTTAAAAAATATGATTCGTGGTAATCTGGCCACAATCAATTATCAAAACTATTCATTCTTTATTGGTGTCTATCCTAATGATCTTGCAACGCTCCAAGAAGCCAGGGAGTTAGCCTCTCAAAATTCTCAGGTTCACGTTATAGTGAATTCAATGGAAGGTCCAACCTGTAAAGGACAGATGTTGAACGTTCTTGTTAGATGTATTTTGCGATCTTCTAGGGAAACTGGCGTGAACTATGATGCATTTATCGTTCATGATAGTGAAGATTTGATCCACAAGGAAGAATTTAAATTAGTAAATAAAGATCTAGACCGTTATGATTTTATTCAAGTTCCAATATTTTCATTACCGGTATCTCCATTTTCCTTGGTTGCTGGTATTTATATAGATGAATTCTCAGAAGCTCATACTAAGTCCGTATTAGTACGAAATCGATTAGGAGCGGCAATTCCATCGGCAGGGGTGGGAACCGCCCTATCTAGAAAATTTGTTCTTGCTTGTCTGAAGCAGCAAGCAGGAGATTTTATGAATACAAAGAGTTTGACAGAAGATTACGAATTGGGACTATCCACACATGCTTACGGTGTTTCATCAAAGTTGAGTTGTTATTACCTAAAACTTGAAGGAAATCAGAAAGATTTTATTGCCACTCGAGAGTATTTTCCAAAATCTATTCGTGCTTCAATACGGCAGAAGTCTAGGTGGACTTTAGGAATAGCATTTCAAGGAACAGAGCATCTAGGTTGGAAGGGAGATGGGTTACATAAATACTTTCTGTTTCGCGATAGAAAGGGTCCTGTTTGTAATGTACTTGTACTTTTTGCTTTTTTTATCTTTTTTTATTCTGTTTTTCGGGAGCGATGGTACCCTGGATTTCAGCAAGAGCTTTTTGGAAAGGGGCCTGTTCTCTGGCTTTTACAGATTAATATTTTTTTTATGATCAATAGAATGCTCCAACGCGTCTGGTGTGTGCAGCTTCTTTATGGTTGGAAGCTTGCTATTCTTGCTCCTATTAGATGGCCTTTAGCAAATATAATCAATTTTCTGGCGACCTATCATGCTACAAAACAATACCTAGAAAGTAAGATTTTAGGGACAGTTCCCAAATGGATTAAAACCGAGCATGAACTTCCAGAAGGATTTGGTGTTGCTAGAGATATGGGATTGGAAGAAGAATTCGAGTTGTGAGTAAGCACTGTAAGGAGTCCTAAAGGAACTACTTACAATTGTGAACTAGAGTGAAATAAATCCAGTTAACAGGACCCTAAAGTCTTGGTAAGTGGGTAACGTTGTTGGTCTTTCCCAGCGACTTCCAAATGTATAAAAAGGTGATAACGATAAAGTGATAGGACCACGAAAAGTGAGTCGAGGTCCCATTCTTAACTCTATAAAACGATTATAATCAAGGCCATCAAGATCAGTCGAGCCTACTAAATTAATCATAGGTCCCAGTTCAATTCGATGTCCTACTTCATTCCATTGAAATAAATTATATATCGTTCGAAACTGGACTGAGCTTAATAGGTTATTATAACGTCGGTAATAGAGCGCTTCTGAATATATTTCGCTCAACAAGTTTCGCTTTACCCACTCAATTTCATGATAGCTCTGAGTTCCTATGCGGTAGTCAAAACCGCCCTCCTGAATTTTTGAGCTTAAATCAAATGATCCCCCTATTTGTAAACCTAAGCGTACTCCTTGGAGAAGTCCTAAGTAATCTATACCTACGCCGGCAAAAACATAGTTATCATTATAAATATTATTTGAGGAATCGAGAATGGTTCTACTATCTGCACCCATTCGAGTTATTGCGTATGCTTCAATTTGGCCTGGGACCCAATGCCCACCAGATCGGACCTGACCGAATGCAGCATAGGTATCTGCTCTGGTGAGGCGTGAGTTTTCAAAGTATATTTCATTTAAGTTCGTCCAGTGAGATTGATTTTGTATGTCTAGACTTTCAGCGAAGCAATTTGAAATTGCTCCACTAAAAATTATTAAAAAAATATTAATCGACATAAAATATTTCATAGATAATATCTAACAAGGTATTTGAGAGCTTTCAAATTAATTCAGATTGATACTGTGAGAGGATGATTTATGGATGCTATTTCAAATCCAGTAGTGATCATAGCAGGTACTAGGCCTGAGGTGATTAAGTTGGCTCGTGTTTATCATAAATTTATACAAAAAAATGCACCTGTGGAGTTTTGGATGACAGGGCAACATTTATCTTTGGCCAACGGACCAGCTGAATTTTTTGATTTGAAATGTGATGTAAAGTGGAAGCTCTTAAAGGCAGGTCAGAGTTCAAATGAGCTCTTTTCTAAGCTTCTTAATAAATTGGAGGCAGAACTTGTTCAAAAAAGACCGTCTGTCGTTGTTGTCCAGGGAGATACGACTACCGCTTTGGCAGGAGCATTAGCAGCGTTTCATCTGAAGATTCCAATTGCCCATGTAGAGGCCGGGTTGAGAAGTGGAGATATCAATTCTCCATTTCCAGAAGAAATGAATCGCCGTGTTATTGATTTGATTTCAACTTGGAGATTTCCTCCTACAGAGTTATCTCGAAGTATACTCTTAAAAGAAGGGCATTCTCACGTCTCTGCTCCTACTGGAAACACAGGTATCGACGCTCTTTTATGGGCTCGAGAAAAAATTAAAAAGACTGGGTATTGGCCTGAAGAAGTCCCAATCATTCCTTATGGTAAAAAATTAATCCTGTCGACTGGGCATCGCCGAGAAAACCTAGGTGAGCCTTTAATAAAGATTTTAAGAGCGTTAGGTGAAGAAGTTCAGAAAAGACACGACACAATCCTGATTCATGTTGCCCATCCTAATCCCAGTGCAAATGAGAGTGCTCAGAGTGCCCTTGGGCAATTAGATGGGGTGCATTTGGTACCCGCCCTCAATTATCCTGATTTTGTTACGTTATTAGATCGCGCATCCGTTGTTGTATCTGATTCAGGGGGGATTCAAGAGGAAGCTCCTAGCTTTGATTTGCCTGTTTTGATCACCCGAGACGAGACGGAGCGTCCAGAAGTGCTTCAGTGCCGAGGGATATTGGTGGGGACAGATCCAAATCGACTTAAGATAGCCTTGAATTATGCGCTACAGATGGAGAGGTCTAAAGAAGGGTTTATAAAGACTCCTTTTGGAGATGGCTTTGCAAGCGAGCGGGTTGTCAATGAGATTTTATCTCATCTTCAAAGAAACCCTGAGGCGATTTCAAAAGCTATTCCTTTGAAATCACCACCACGAATCACTCCTTATAAAGAGGTAGATATTTCATTATGAGTTTATCATGAATAATGATGTCATTTATTGGAATGATCTCTGATCAACGAGTGCTTTTAAGCTCTTGAATGTAATGATCATACAGTTGTTTTTGAGCTTCGCCTCGATGTGGGCTCATGTAATGAAAAAAGTCAAAAGTTAGAATTTTTTCAGGTACAGTAGAAGATAAAACTTTTAGTTGTTCTTTCAAGCGATTGATGTCTGTCGGAGCGCGTCCTGTATTATTTCCTGATGCATCTTTGAGTGTAGTAAAGCTTTCGACTATGTTCCAGACGTGGATTTTATTATTTATAGCTGCAGTGCGATAAGCAGCGATATAGGGAGTAACTTTATCTGCTATTTGAGAATTCCAACTATTTGTACCTACGCCATCTTGAACTAAGAGAATGTCAATTCCACTTTTATATAAAATTTTCATATAGTTTTCTTGAACTGCTGCGGGAGGTATTTTGTTTGAGAAAAAGGTAGAAAGTGAAATAGAATATTTTTTTTTAGAGAGTTTTTTTACCCCACTAGAGAAGTCTTTCAGAAAGGTATGCAGGTTTTTGATCTCGGTTTCATCAAAATCTGCGTCACTCATCTCGTATGGAATATACCATCCGGAAAATGAAGGGTGGTGTTGGTACCTTAATAAGATATTTTTTCCAAATTGGATGTTCTTTTTTACTATAGCGCTAAGAAAGGACTCGTCATCCCATTTTGTCCACCAATCTCTACTGTATTCTAAGCCTAGAATGACCTTAATGTTATTTTTGTCTGCATAACTTAAGATAATTTCTGTGGGATCATTTCCAAGAGCATGAATAGGGTAAAAACGTGTTTGGTCAGATTTAAGCCATTGAATGATAATAGTATGGATTCCAATGTTTTTCATAGAATCTAGCTCATGGGTCCATTTGTTTGGGTCTAACTGTAACATCCAAGATTGATATTGAATAAATGTTCCAGAAAGAGTGGGGATATTGGGATTCAGTGAACTTGCCTGAGTGGAGTATGAGTAGAATAAGAAAAAGCTATATGCAAATAAAATAGATACCGAAAATAAATATTTTTTTAGTAACATACGAGCGACTATCTCATGATTTAAAATAAATGTTTATTGACTAGTTAAAACTATATTAGATTTTTTTCGCATTGATTTCATCGGTTATTAATAATTAAAATATTACTTAACTAAATATTTTATCGTACAATAAGATATTTATATAAATAGTTAGGAGAAAAAAATGCTAAGATCAAAAGTTAACTCATTTAAATATACTCGGAAATATGAGTTTATTGCTTCAGTATTTGTCTGGCTATCGATTGCACTTCCATTAAAGGGTTTTGCGAATGACGCACCTCCGGTGGCCACTATAGATTATCCAGCTGTGAACACGCACTATAATGCTGGAGATGTCGTTTATTATGGTGCTACGGCCACTGATTCTACGGGAGTCGGGCTACTTCCTTCTGCCTACACTTGGCAGGTAGATTTTCACTATAATACTCAAGTTCTTCCCTTTATTACCCCAACAAGTGGTAAAACAGCTGGTTTTTTTACTATTCCTACTCAGGGTGAGTCTTCGAATAATACTTGGTACGAGATTACATTGACCGTGACGAGTTCTTCGGGGCTGAAGACTCAAGTCGTTCGTGATATCTATCCTAATACGTCTCTTTTGACCTTCAATACGAGTCCTTCAGGGCTAACTGTTACTTTAGATGGACAGACGGTGAGTACACCCAATTGTGCGCAAGGGGTGGTGGGTTTTGTTCGAAGTTTGGGCGTAGCTTCTCCGCAAACTTTGAATGGAGTTTCTTATGAGTTTAGCTCATGGGCAGATGGCGCGACTCAGACTCATGATATTACGACAAGTGTTAATCATAAAACGTATACAGCGATTTTTAAGCCAGTCCAAAGTACTCGAACCGGAAAGATCGCAGCGACCCCCAATCCCGCACTTGTTTGTGATGGTTCCGGAGCGGGTAGCACTACATTGAATTGGACTTCATCAGGCACTACTGCGGTGGAGGTTCACATCAATGCTCCGAATGGGGATTTACTCGTGGCTGGAGCTACAGGAGACGGATCTTTGACTACAGGGAAGTGGGTGGGTGATGGGTCTACGTTTTATCTGCAAGACGTGTCTGGGGGGCTGCCTCTGACACAAGAGAATACACTTGCGATAGTGACGGTAACTTTAACGAATTATGGATGTAATGCATTCAAATAGGAAAGTAATCACCGCTTTTAATGGTAAGTAGTTCTTTTAGGGCTGTTGACAAGCACTGCAAGGAGTCCTGCTGCGCCATAAAGATTTAGATTCCCGGCGCAATAGGACTCCTTGCAGTGCTTACTTTTTATGGTATTCCTGAAATTATATTTGAAAGTCTAAATCTATCACATTATGATTCCAATTCATTCAATCCTTTACTGAGAGGAAGTACTTTTCATGGAATCCACTCAAAATAATTGCCCGATGACTTCTGAGCAAACTCTACAGCGTTATTTTATTGAAAATAGATCACGACTGATTGATCTTGCCGCGTATTTGGACCGAATTGAGAGATCCAAGAATCCAGAATTAGTAGAGGAAGATTTTCGATTAGTTGCTTTGAGGGAGGCTATTGGAGTCCTTTTAAGTTTTAAAAGTAATCGAGTCGAGGAAGTTCAGAGGATACTGAGTGACCTCACGGTAGATCCTAAAGAGAGTGTAGGCGAGCATAAAAGTGCTCTGGGCGCATCTGTAATAAAAAAAATGGAATGTTGCTAGGAGATTGAAATGACATTTATCGATCCCCATATTCACATGGTTTCACGTACTACAGATGATTATGAAAAGATGGCTATAGCGGGGTGTGTCGCTGTTGGAGAGCCCGCATTTTGGGCTGGCTTTGATCGAGGCTCGCCTCAAGCATTTTGCGATTATTTTAAACAATTGACAGAGTTTGAACCTAAGAGAGCGGTTCAATATGGGATTCAACATTTTACTTGGATTTGCATGAATCCTAAGGAATCAGAAAATATAGGCTTATCTCGTGAAGTGATGGCCCTGATTCCTGATTTTCTAAAGCTTCCTAATGTTTTAGGAATTGGAGAAATAGGCCTGAATAGAGTAACTCGGAATGAAATTCAAATATTTGAAGAGCAAGTTGATTTAGCAATTCGTTATAAACAGATCATTATGGTCCACACTCCCCATTTAGAAGATAAACTTAAAGGAACTCATATTATTTTGAATATACTTAAAAACAGATCGGAACTCGATCCAAATCGAGTGCTGATTGATCATATTGAAGAACACACTGCTTCAGATGTATTAAGTCAAGGATATTGGGCGGGTATGACGCTCTATCCTTTTTCTAAAATAAGTATTCCTCGAGCTGTTGATGTCATAGAGCGGTTTCAAGGTGAGCGACTCATGGTGAACTCGGGAGGAGATTGGGGTCCAAGTGATCCCCTGGCTATCCCAAAACTTCAATTGGAGATGCGGCTACGAAAACATGATTCTCACTTGATTCAAAAAGTAACAGTTCATAATCCAGCGAAGTTTATGTCCCAATCAGGGAAGCTGATACTTATAGATGAGAGGTTATGAGAATTTTAGGTGAAAATGCAATCCTTGGATATTGTACTAATGTCCATCCGGGTACTTCTCCAGAAGACATTATTCGCATCATAAAGACAGATTGCTTGAAGGTAAAAGAAAAAATCGACTCATCCATTCATTTTGAAATTGGATTGTGGCTTTCTGCAAAAACCGTCCAAGGGTTTAAGCAAAGAAGTCATTTAGAAAAATTGAAGAATGTTTGTGAGGAGACACAAATTCAAGTATTTTCTTGGAATGCCTTTCCTTATTCAGATTTTCATCAAACTCAAGTTAAGGCAGAGGTTTATATTCCGAATTGGTCTGAGCCATCTCGACTTCATTACACTTTGGATTTGTTGGAACTGATTCAAAATTTGGCATTTGATTTACCTGAAATCAGTATATCTACAGTCCCAATAGGTTATAGAGAAGATCGCCTGACTCACGATCAAATTAAAAGATCTGCTTCGCATTTAGTCGATTTTGTAAAAGCATCAATTAGATTAGAACAAGAAAAAAATATTCGAGTTCACCTGGCTCTTGAACCAGAACCTTTTTGTTACTTAGAAAAAAGCGAAGACGTAGTCCTATTTTTTAAAGATTTTTTACTTCCTTTAGGCGTGTATCGACTTAAAAAGGAGATGAATTTAAGTCAATCAGAAGCTGAAACACATTTGTTAAATAAGATTAGAGTTTGTTACGATACTTGTCATGCAGCTGTAGTTTTTGAAAAACCTCAAGATATTTTAAATAATTATGAAGCGGTAGGGATTAAAGTGGGTAAGGTTCAAATTAGTTCAGCTCTAGTTTATTATCCTAATAAACTACATGGTAGAGAGAAATCTTCTTCTTTGAGTCTTTTGAATCAATTATCTTCTGATCGTTATCTTCATCAGGTTGTAGGAATGGGCTTAGATAACCAGTTAGAAGCTTTTACAGATCTTTCAGAGGCCCTTTTAAAGTGGAAGTATCAAAAGAATTTATTAAATGAGTATCGAATTCATTATCATATTCCTATTTTCTTAAAAAAATTTAATACTCTTTCGACTACTCAAAACCATATTCAAGAGCTCATTGAGTTAGCAAAACATCGTAAGATTACCTCTCATTGGGAAGTGGAAACCTATACCTGGCCTACCCTCCCGCAAAATGAAAAAAAAGGGGAAATTTCAGATTGGATTGCTGAGGAAATGAACTGGTTGAATCAAGTGATTCAAGAAAGCCATGATGAGTCGAGATAAATGGAGAGCTATTTTAGAGTTAGGGCGGGTATCTAATATTCCTACCACGGTGAGTAACGTGACAGCAGGGTTTTTACTAGGAGGGGGAAGTCTCGTCCAATCTTTAGGCACTTGGCTCATAACTGTATTAGCCATTGTTTGTTTGTATGAAGCAGGAATGTTTTTAAATGATATTTGTGATTATTCAATAGATTGTTTAGAAAGGCCTCATCGTCCCATTCCATCCGGTAGGGTTTCAAAAAAGGAAGCCATTCTCATGACGATTGGGCTTTTCGTTATTGGAATTTTAATCATCATTTTATTTTGTCCAAAAGCAACTTTTCTTGCCTTGAGTCTTACCGGTCTCATTCTTCTCTATAACTGGGTTCATGTACGCTTTCTTTATTCACCGATATTAATGGGAGGCTGTCGTGGCAGTATTTATCTGATTGCAGCTGTTGCAGGAGGTTGGAAGGCTCCCTTTGAGTGGATCTGGATTATGGCTGGAGTTCTGATGCTCTATATTTCGGCTGTATCTTTTATAGCTCGTTATGAGCTCAAGGATTCTCTGAGTTGGATTCATCCGCTTTTTTTTATCGTAGCGGTAGGTACGGTCTTTTTGCCTATGATGCTCACCCATGAGTTAGTTCATGAAACTCATTTTGTTCTTATTATAGCATTTTTAATTGCCCTTTCATGGTTACTTCAAACTGGACTTCAACTGATTCAGAAGAAAATTTACCCTATGGCTGCTGTAGGGCGAATGTTGTCAGGAATTAGTTTATTGGATGCTCTAATCTTGGCTAAAGTGAATGCCTTTTTTGGAGTAGGTATTGCGTGGATCTGCTTTATAGGAGCTCGATTATGGCAAAAACGTATTCAGAGCACATGAATCAAACTGCTGTCATTAATATTGTGGGTTTGTCGTCAAACCTTCTTGCAAGAATTCCTTCTTTAGCTCAGTTTGCGAAACTCAATGCGCTCAAAAAAATTCAGCCGATCTTTCCAGCATTAACCTGTTCAGCTCAATCCACCTATCTTACAGGTCTTACCCCGAGTGAACATGGAGTTGTAGGGAATGGTTGGTATTTTCATGATCTTTCACAAATTTGGTTATGGAGACAATCCAATCGTCTAGTTTCTGGCGAAAAGCTTTGGGATGCAGCGAAGAAGAGGAATCCTCACTTTAAATGTGCCAATCTTTTTTGGTGGTACAATATGTATTCTTCAGTGGATTATTCAGTTACACCTCGTCCTGTTTATCGATCCGATGGATTGAAGTTGCCTGATATTTCGTCAGAACCGATAGAAATTCGGGATGATTTGCAAGAAAGCCTGGGTCCATTTCCGCTCTTTGAGTTCTGGGGACCTGGAGCTAGCATACGATCTACGGAGTGGATAGCAAAAGCAAGTCAGCGTGTTTTTGAAAAATATAATCCTACACTCACCCTGATTTATCTCCCTCATTTAGATTACTGTCTTCAAAAAGAGGGACCTCATGGCCCCAATGTAAGTCGTGAGCTTGAAAAGCTCGACCGAGTATGCCAGGAGTTGATTTCTTTTTTTAAAGCGAATCAAACTCAAATCGTTTTTTTGTCGGAGTACGGTATTAATGAAGTCAAGGGTTCAGTTCCTATCAACCGAATTCTTCGGGAAAAAGGGTGGATCAAGGTAAGAGAAGAGTGTGGGGAGGATCATCTTGATCCAGGAGTCAGTCAAGCTTTTGCGGTTGCGGATCACCAAATTGCTCACGTCTATATTTCCGATCCCAGCCAAATCCCGCTCGTTCGAAAAGTACTTGAAGAGACATCTGGGATTGAAAAAATATTGGATAAACAAGAACAGCGCCGTTATGGAATTTGTCATGACCGAAGCGGAGAGCTCGTTTTAATTTCAAAGATGGATCGTTGGTTCTCCTATGCTTATTGGTTAGATGAGCAGAAGGCTCCCGACTTTGCGCGCACCGTTGAAATTCATAAAAAACCGGGCTATGATCCGGTAGAGCTTTTCCTTGATCCAAAGATTAAGTTTCCAAAAATAAAAATCATTCGTACTTTAATTCGCAAAAAACTGGGATTTCGTTACCTAATGGATGTCATTCCGTTAGATGATTCCTTAGTTAAGGGTTCTCATGGCCGTGCTGAAGTATCTGAAGAATATTGGCCACTTTTTCTAACAGAAAGAACAGACGTGATTTCGTCTAAGGTTCAGTCGTTAGCTGCTACTGATGTAAAAAATATTTTATTGCAACATCTATTTCAATAATAAGGATTGATCACATGAGGACATCGGCTGTTCAGCTAAATTATTCTATTCCTATGACATTTTCTTATCGTTTAATTTTTACTGAAAATGTTTTTGATCCAAATAATTTAGCTCTGATCCAGCTTCTTCATTCTGAGGATGTAAATACCCCCTACTCGCGGGTTCTTCTTTTTTTGGATGAGAGTTTGAGTCAGTCTCAGCCGCATTTAAAGGATAAGATACAAGGATTTTTTTATCTTCATCAAAAAAACACTCGACTTGTGCGTCCCCCATTTCTGCTTCCTGGTGGGGAAGAAGCCAAGCAGAGAAAGGACCTTTTTGACAGCGTGGTACAGGCTATTCATGATGCAAAAATCTGTCGTCATTCCTATGTAGTGGTGGTCGGTGGAGGGGCCGTGATTGATTTAGTTTGCTTTGCGGCTAGCATTGTTCATAGGGGAGTGAGGCAAATTCGAATTCCTACGACTGTATTAGCTCAAGATGATGCGGGAATTGGAATTAAAAATGGAATTGATGCGTTTGGTAAAAAAAACTTTTTAGGGAGTTTTTATCCGCCTTATGCAGTGATTAACGACTCGCAATTTCTTACAACCCTCGATCAGACGAATTGGATCAGCGGAATCGCTGAAGCAATTAAAGTGGCTTTGATTAAAGATAGTGAATTTTTTTATTGGATTAAGGAAAATGCTCTTTTATTAAAAAACCGAGATTTATCGAGCATGAAATGCTTGATTCAAAAGTGTGCAGAACTTCATATCAGGCATATTACGACATCCGGTGATCCGTTTGAGCAAGGATCTGCCAGACCACTGGACTTTGGACATTGGGTTGCGCATAAATTAGAGCAACTCTCTGGATACCGATTGAGTCATGGGCACTCGGTAGCGACGGGAATGGCTGTAGATCTCTTCTATTCTTTAAGAATGGGGTGGCTTTCTAGAGCGACGGTTTTTGAAATTATCGATTGTCTTAAGATGATAGGGTTTCAACTTTGGCAACCTTTACTCATCAAAAAGAATTCAGAAACTCAAGGCAATCTTATTTTGGAAGGTTTAGAAGAATTTCGTGAGCATTTGGGGGGCACTTTGAATATTACCCTCATTAGAAAGATCGGTGAGTCCTTTCAGGTAAATGACATGAATTCATCGGAGATCATCAACGCAATCGATGATTTAAAGCAGAGCCAGAAAATAAAAAATAATTTAGTATCCCCACATCTTCATTCCGCCCAGCTGTAAGAGTACTTTTCCAGTCCAAGGGTTTCCACCATAGGTTCCAATAAATGGGCCCGGCAGGAGGTCCCGAGTGGCTGAGCCTCCGATTCCAAGCTCTACTCCATTGAATGAAGCAATCTTATGAGTATAGCCCAGGGTGAGAGCGGCTACCCAGAGTCCTTGGTTTGCATTAGAAAGGGTAGGTATTGCAAGTTCTTCCGAAGTTCGCTGAAGGACTTCGATTCTGCCCCAAATTCTAGGTTTGTCTCCCCGAAATAAAAATTCTTCGGTAAAGGAAGATAAAAAAGAAGCTTGATCGTATTGTGTGACCAGGCCGTAAATCAACGAGTTGTAAAAAGTCCAATCACTTATAAACGGCTGAGTTGTGTAGATCGAAGCCGAATAACGATTCTCAAAAAGGACGCTGGGCTGATCAGACTCAGGGGCATTGACTCTGGCTATGGAAGCCATAGCCATCCATCTGGGTGAAAATTCCTCAGTCAGGCGAAAGGAAATAGAGTCAGGAGTACCCAGTGGAAGATCAACTTGATCTGGTTCTGGCTCTGCACCATGATAGGCCGATGCTTCAATGTGGGTGCCTCCAAGCTTCAATGAGGCTCCAATGACCGTGCTCGTGATATGACCCACGTCCTGCCCAATATGATGACCTAATGGGGCATCTGGGTTGATCATACCAGTACTTCGATGCATAAAAGCGACTGGACCATCAGTCGCCTCTCCTCGGGGAGCAAAAAAAATCTTCAAATTATTTTTCTCTTGGCCCCATGTAATCGTGTCTGAAAGTGTGAGCCCCATAATTGGAGAGCTATGGGGATGTTGTGCGTCAATATAAGGCGTTCCTTGTTGGTTATGTTCGCCAATCTGCAACAGTAATGGATAACCATAATTTGGAAGAGTCCACTTTTCTGCGGTTGCCATAATATCCAAATTTAAATAATGGTGATCACCGAGAGTGGTTCCCAGATCGCCCATGACCATGCTAGTGGATGCATAGGCATCTCTCCCTCTCAGACCTTGTTGCCAAATCCGAGTGCCAAAAATATTACCATGAAGCATCAGCATTTTCATTGGCATTCCTCCGATCGACAGAGGCATACACATCCCCATTGCCACATCCCAAACACTCATCTCTCTACAGTCTAGAGGAGTTTGCCAAAGAGTATTGGGGCCCATCATGTCGGTCATGTTCATCCGATTTTTAGCCGATGCTTCTATTGAGGTGATTAAGTTCAAAATAATAAGGGGGAGTAATCCGTATTTTCTAATAATCATTCATCCAGAATGCATGATTAAGAGCAAAAAATTTCTAAAAATTTTATAGAAAATAGGATTCTTGGGCAGTTGCCACCCCATAACTTACACCCACAACTGCCCAAGCCCTGCTAGAATTAGCTTTAAAAACAAAGCCCTATAAGAGCGCTCACGGGAATACAAGACTTCTGAAGGAAACACAAGGCCTGGATATCAATTAATTTGTTTTAATCACTGAAACTTGTATGAATTGTTGACAGGGTTGCTCCCTATTTGTATCTTCCAGCACACTCTACTGGACGCCCATGATACATTAAACCTCAACCCGTTCAGTAAATTGAAACTATGCAATTGGATTGGATGCCTAAAGACACCGTACAAGCAGTGGAAAAACTCGATTTAACTCTGAGTGTCCGTTCTGTGCCTGAAATTGATGCAGCTCTGAGTAAGACAGTGTTGTTTCGTGGAAAAAAATTTAGACCGACACTTTGTTTTTTGATGGCACGACTTTTTAAAATTCCTCTTGAAAAAGTTCATTCTTACGCAAGGGCTGCGGAGTTTGTTCATGCGGCCACATTGGCACATGATGATGTGATTGATGAAAGTCAAATGAGACGCAATCGTCCTACATTAAATGCACGAGTATCGAACGCTCGAGCAGTTTTAGCGGGAGATTTACTTTTAGCTCGAGTGATGGCGGAGCTTTCCTCTTTAGGAGAACTAGAAATTATTCATGACCTTGCATTGACTGTAGAGGCATTAGTGAGTGGTGAGTGGCTACAGCTTGAAGCTCGAAAAATTTCTACAGTCAATCGACACCATTTGGAAACAGTTGCAAAAAATAAAACTGCAAGTTTAATGTCGTGGTGTTGTGTCGCTCCGGCGCGACTTGCTCGAGCGGACAGCTCGATTTTAGAGGCATCTCGAAAATTTGGGGAATGTTTGGGGATTGCATTTCAGATGATTGATGACATTATCGATTATGATGCATCGGGTGAAAAACCATTTGCCCAAGATATTCGTGAAGGTTTAGTGAATTTTGTGACATTAGAGATGTTGGAGTATAATTCTGGTTTAATTGACCCGCTTCAAAAGCTTTTAGGGCAAGATATTTCACATCCGGTCTGGCCCTGGACCCCTCATGAACTCTTAGCTGCATGTGATCGAGTGAGGGCAAGAGCTCAGGCTAAACTTGAGGCCGCAGATCAAATTCTTTCTCAAATTTCTAAGTCATTAGAGTCTCCAGATTACGATGCTTTGCAAGCTTTGACGTCAATCCTTGTTTATCTTAAAGAGAGAATCCGGTGAATCAAGAAATTTTCAGTGTGAGAAGGGATGCAGCAGAGCTTTATCCTCTATTGAACGAAGGAACTACGATGCGATATGGAGAGTATTGGACTGCTCTTCCTCGTGAAGTCGTGTCTAATATCAATGGAGTTGATTCTATTGTTTTTGAAGCCATTCGAATTGCGGATTCCAATAGGCCGTCTTTGGGATGGGTTTGGCTCAAGGCAATTCGGCCTGATACCTTAACCATTACGTGCACTCCATGTCTGGCTCTATGGATGTATGGATGCATGAAGCAATGGGAATTGGATTGGAAAATAGGAATTCTTGCTTTTTTAGGTGCAGTATTTTTTCAGATCTCAGTCAATGTTCTTAATGATGTTGAAGATTATTTGAGGCTCATTGATCTTCCAGGTACGTTGCGCGGGAGTGGTGTCATTCAAAAAGGCTGGTTAAGTGCAAAAAATCTCAGAAATTTTGGATATCTTTCTTTAGCAATTGGAATCTTATTGGGGATTCCTGCCGTTTTAAAAAATCCAAAAATCTTGCTTTTTGTGGGGGCATTGGGCGCATTTGGAGTTTTAGCTTACTCAAATCGGCCCTTTGGAATTAAGTACCGGGCACTAGGAGATGTGCTCATCTTTTCTTTGGTCGGTCCCTTGTTGGCCATGGGTATGACTCAGGCGGCATTTGGACGATTTGATCTTTCGATTTTGTTGATTGGATTATTCTTTGGATTTACAGCATGGGGACTTTCTCATGCGAGTAATTTTCAAGATATTGAATCGGATCATTCAAACGAGAGAGTGACCCTTGCATCATGGGTGGGATTTAAAATGTCTCGTTCTATCTTTATTTTTCTTTATGGCTCTGCCTATCTTTCTATTGTCACAGGTTTCGTTCTGAGAGTTTTACCTGTCACAGTATTGATGACAGTTTCTGTGGGACTGTTCTCCGTGTATCATTTAATGCAGAAGGTGTATCAATCTTCGGGGCCAGCTTCGGCATTATTGGGACCCATTCGCATTGATGCAGGAAAACTTCACTTCTTTTGGGGACTTCTTTTGTCTTTGGGACTCTGGGTTAATTTTTTTATCAATTAAAATGATTTTACTTTTTTTCTTTATAAAATATGGTTCCATAGTCACTGGGAGTGATTCATGGAAATGCCTATTGAAGCAAGTTCAAGTCAAGATGATATAAAATTCTCCAATTCAATCACATTACTTGGAGAAACGTCACTGGAGTTTTCTCGAATTCTAACGCCTTCGGCTCTTCATTTTATAGCTAAGCTTCATAAAAAATTTAACCCGACTCGTCGAAAACTTCTTGAGCAGCGTCAAAATCGACAAAGAGAAATGAATTCGGGTCACTTTCCTTCTTTTTTACCTTCTTTTTTAAAGGATACGAAAGAGCTGAGAGAGAGTGCCTGGACAGTCGCTCCCATTCCTGATGATTTGTTGGATCGTCGAGTTGAAATAACGGGTCCTGTTGATCGGAAAATGATGATCAATGCCCTCAATTCCGGTGCACAAGTGTTCATGGCTGATTTTGAAGATTCGCATTCTCCGACTTGGAAGGGTACACTCGAAGGTCAAATCAATCTCTATGATGCTGTACGTAAATCAATCCAATTCAAAAGTCAGGAAGGTAAAGAGTATAGCTTAAATGAAAAAACGGCCGTACTTTTCGTCCGACCCCGAGGATGGCACTTAGTTGAAAAGCACTGTTTGGTAGATCAAGAGCCTATTTCGGCCTCTCTTTTTGATTTTGGCTTGTATTTTTTTCATAATGTAAAAGAACATCTAAGGAGGGGGACGAGACCGTATTTTTATTTACCTAAAATGGAAAGTCATCTAGAGGCGAGACTGTGGAATGACATATTCGTTTTTTCACAAAATGAACTAGGTGTACCCCAGGGAACAGTTCGAGCGACGGTTTTGATAGAGACCGTTCTCGCGGCTTTTGAAATGGATGAAATTCTCTATGAACTGCGAGATCACTCGGCTGGATTGAATTGCGGCCGCTGGGATTATATTTTTAGCTTTATAAAAAAATTTCAAAAACATCCCCAATTTATTCTCCCTGATAGGGCTCAGGTGACAATGAATGTTCATTTTTTAAAATCCTATTGCCAGCTCTTGGTGAAGACCTGCCATCATCGAGGAATTCATGCAATGGGTGGAATGGCTGCTCAAATTCCCATTAAGGAAAATTCTCAAGAGAATGCCCTTGCAATGGAAAAAGTACGCATTGACAAGGAACGGGAAGTTTCATTAGGTCATGATGGTACGTGGGTAGCTCATCCGGGGCTGATTCCAATTGCGCTGGATACGTTTAATCGAAACCATGTGAGTCCCAATCAAATTCAGCTTAAAAGAAACGAATGGATCATACAAGCAGCCGATCTGTTGACGGTTCCTCAAGGAGAAGTCACGGAACAGGGTTTGAGGACAAATATTCGGGTATCTCTTTTTTATCTTGAGTCCTGGCTTCGTGGATTTGGCTGTGTCCCTATTGCGAATTTGATGGAAGATGCAGCAACAGTTGAGATTTCAAGGTCTCAGATTTGGCAATGGATTCAGTACGGAAAAATTACGAAAAAAAGTTTTGAAAAAAGTTTGTTTGAAGAGACGAAGCAGATTCAACTCAGTTTAGGAATGGAGTCTTATCGAGCCGGAAAATTTGAATTAGCAAATGAACTCTTAACGTCTGTTGTCACAAATCATGAGTTTGTAGAGTTCATTACTCTGCCTGCTTATGAATATTTGGCATGAAGGGGAATCTATGAAGCAGGATTGGGATACGGAAAATCGTTGGGCGGGAATTAAAAGGGTTTATTCGAAGGAAGATGTTCTCAAGCTACGGGGCTCAATTACGGTTGAGTATACTTTGGCTAAGATGGGTGCAAATCGGCTGTGGAAACTTCTTCATTCGGAGGAATTTGTAGGTGCTTTGGGTGCTCTCACAGGGAATCAGGCGATTCAACAAGTAGAGGCAGGATTGAAAGCCATTTATCTCAGTGGTTGGCAAGTAGCAGCCGATGCTAATACGGCCGGGCAAATGTATCCTGACCAAAGTCTTTATCCGGCAGATAGTGTGCCTCAAGTCGTTCGAAAAATTAATAATGCCTTTATTAGAGCAGATCAAATTCAATCGGTTGAAGGAAAAGGTAAGACCCATTGGTTTGTTCCCATCGTGGCTGACGCAGAAGCAGGCTTTGGGGGAGCATTGAATGCCTATGAACTCATGAGGGCCATGATTGATGCGGGTGCGGCGGGTGTCCATTTTGAGGACCAACTGGCATCTGCAAAAAAATGTGGGCATATGGGCGGAAAAGTTCTTGTTCCAACCATGGAATTTATTCAAAAGCTCACCGCAGCCCGTCTTGCTGCAGATGTGGCGGATGTTCCGACTCTTATTATTGCAAGGACTGATGCTAACGGGGCGCACCTTTTAACCAGTAATATTGATCCTCGTGATCAGAAGTTCTTAACGGGCGAAAGAACTGTTGAAGGTTTTTATAAAATCCGAGGAGGTTTGGAATCTGCTATTGCGCGTGGGCTTGCTTATGCTCCTTATGCTGATCTGGTGTGGTGTGAAACTTCTGAACCTAATTTAGAAGAGGCTAAAAAATTTGCTGAAGCCATACAGAGTCGATATCCAGGTAAGCTCCTCGCTTATAATTGTTCGCCTTCCTTTAACTGGAAGAAAAAGTTAGATTCTAAGACCATTGCGAAATTCCAAAAGGAACTTGCAGCAATGGGCTACAGGTTTCAATTTGTGACCCTTGCTGGCTTTCATGCTTTAAATCATAGTATGTTTACTCTTGCTCGCGCTTATAAGCAGCAGGGAATGACGGCCTATGCTGATTTTCAAGAACGTGAATTTGTTAGTGAACAGGAACACGGTTATCGTGCCACCACTCATCAACGATTTGTAGGGACAGGTTACTTTGATGAAGTGGCTCAAAAGATTGCCGACGGAGCTTTTTCAACAGGAGCGTTGACAGGCTCTACTGAAGAAGAACAGTTCAGCTCTCCTTTAGGAGAATAATAAGGTAAGCCCTGTAAGGCTGCCGGAGTTTACTTACAGGTCGAACATTAAACCTAAGTAGCCAAACGACATCATTGCTTCTCGAAATTCAAAGTATTTGAGGCGTGGATCGGCTCCGTTGTAATAGCCGACCACGCCTCGCATGGTTTGATGATGTCCAGGTGAAAAGTGATTTCCTAAATAAATTCCTAATTGCATATTATAAGTTACGGTATAGTGATTCACTCCAGACTCACTAAATCCCAAAGAAATATAAGGTGAAGGCTGATGAGGATTATCCAGAGCCCCCCAAGGGAAAAATTCAATCGATTGATCCATCCAAATAGGTTCAATGGAAGGTGAGGATCTTACGACAGGGCTGACTGTGCCACTCAAGCGAAACATACGGCCTATGTCATAAATTATTTTAATAGGAATAAATTCTTGTCCGAGCGTAGGCTGGATTAAATCACTGTCGGCTACATTAATTCCATCGACGGAATGTCCTGAGAAATGCTGATAGCCAATAGAGAAGCGCAAATTTGGATTCAGCTCCCATTCAATCGCGATGCCGAGTCTTGCATCTAGGGTTTCAGTCCAAAGTCGAAAATTGTCATTGTAGTGAATGGCAGCATTTGCAGACGCATGAAAAATAATCTCAGGATGATGAAGGGATTCTTCGTTACCAAAAATGGGCATAGTCCCTCCCAGAGCACTCCAAACCCGGCCTTGCCCGTAATTGAGTAGCATGCTTTGCTCATCAAAGAATAACCCCCAGGAGTCGTAAAGCTGATGATGGGATTCCGGTAGGAAGGTCCAATTTGCTTGACAGAGGGTGGAAAGGAATAAAGTAGGAATCAAAAAAAGTGAGAACTTTGAGAGCTTATTGATATGCATAGCTTAAAAGTATTCAGGAAATTCAAATCGAGCAAGTTTAATTACAGGTCAGATTGGGGTAATTTTCCCTGGAATTAAGCTGGGGCGAGGAAGAAAAGGCTGTTGGTTTTTAATTGACTTTTGGAGTCGGATTAGGCTAGTGAGTGTAAAAACTTTGTTTAAACAGGAGTAATTCAAACCATGAGTTCAATGGGACCGATTTCTAAATTCATTAAGCACAATTACCGCCATTTTAATGCAGCAGCATTAGTGGATACAGCAGAAGGTTACAAAAAGCATATCGATCAGGGTGGAAAAATGATGGTCACCTTGGCGGGTGCCATGAGTACCGCTGAGCTTGGAATTTCTTTTGCTGAAATGATTCGGCAGGATAAAGTACACTTGATTAGTTGTACAGGGGCTAACCTCGAAGAAGATATTTTTAATTTGGTTGCCCATGACCATTATGAACGTGTTCCTCATTACCGACATTTGAGTGCTCAAGATGAACAAGATTTGTTGAATCGTCATATGAATCGAGTGACAGATACTTGTATCCCTGAAGCAGAAGCCATGCGTCGGATTGAATCTGTCATGCTTGAACAGTGGACTTCTGCTGACCAGTCTGGGGAGCGGTATTTTCCTCATGAGTTCTTCTATCGTGCGATTCGTAGCGGAAAGCTCAAGCAACATTACCAAATTGATCCTAAAGATAGTTGGATGGTTGCAGCCGCTGAGAAAAATATTCCTATTATTGTTCCGGGTTGGGAAGATGCAACTTTGGGAAATATGTACGCTGCAGCTTGTATGCGTAAAGATGTGAAGAATGTGCATACCGTACGTACTGGCATCGAGTACATGGTTGAGCTCTCTGCATTTTATCAAGGGATTACCAAGAACCATTCTCTAGGAATGTTCCAAATTGGTGGCGGTATCGCAGGTGATTTTCCGATCTGTGTAGTACCGATGCTTCATCAAGATTTGGGAATTGAAGCAAGATTATGGGGCTATTTCGCTCAAATCAGCGACTCGACTACCAGTTATGGTTCTTATTCTGGAGCGGTCCCCAATGAGAAAATCACCTGGGGTAAGCTTGGAATCGATACTCCGAAATTCATCGTTGAATCGGATGCAACAATCGTTGCACCGCTGATTTTTAGCTATGTGCTGAATCACTAGGTCATTTAAGTCCCTGCTGAACTACGATTCAGTGGGTGGCTGGTAAAAACAGCTGATAAAAAACGGGAGAGGAGGCGAGTTTATCGCTTCCTCTTTTTTTATTTGTGCGATGGTCCTTTTTATCTAATGGGATGGAGGATCAATCGCATGATCCAGGTGAATATAGAACGCAATGGCTGGCCTAAAAAAAAGGACAAATCCGATAGCAGTCCCAGCAATCGCTGGTAATAGAAGTTGAAACGGATCTTCAGGGCGTAAGGTAAAATAGTAAATACTTGTAGTTACTAAACCTGTCATCAGCGAAAGAATCGGAAGGAGGGGTGTTAAAACCCCAAAGTAATATCCAGGTTCCCGACGGAACCGAAAATGACAAACATTACACTGTTCCGGTGGCAAACAGAGTTGGGTAAATGATCTGACTCGGGTGATTGGAATGTAAAGATCTCCCTGGCTACATACGGGACATCGGAATCGAAAGTATGAAGAGAGAATCTGAAACAATGACTTTTTCTTATTTATCATTTTATATTTTATTTTAACATTTGTAATCGGTTAGTGCATTTGGCATTTAAAGAGAGTCCAATTGGTCACGCGATTGAGAAAGCCAAGGGATCTAAAATGCTCCAGCCATTCTGGAAGCGTAGAAAACTCCACATTACATTGAGACGGAAGGGCTCCTGCTTCCTGAGGGAGGGTGCTATGCGGACTAAAAAGTCTCAGGGGTTGCTTCGTTTGATCCAATTTGAGCATTAAGTCGGAGTACTTTGTAAGATGCGTCAGGGTGAGTGTCGGAGAGCGATAGAAATTCATAATCGCACCGCCAAAGTTAAATAAGCTATCGTCCTTGTAGTAGACCTCAAGACGAGGAGAGGAATGTGAATAGAGATAAGAATAAAAACGAATAGGCATTCCTGCTGGAATGGAGCTGGTGATGATCAGAGCAATGAGATTTAAGCACACGAGTCCTTGAACCCATTTATTTAGGCTATTTGAGTTATTTAGACTATTCGCCTTCTTCGGGAAGTTTAAGAATTTTATGTGGGGAGTGGGCCAAATGCTGAGCATCAGGAGAACTCCTCCTGCATGAGCCATGGGAAATAGAAAACGAAATTCTTTATGCCCGATGATCTCGTGCGCAAGAAAAAAAGGCGCGAGGCTCCATGTTAAGACGTGTTTGGGATGTCGGACCCAAGCTATAAGAAAGCTGACTAAGGTCAAAAATCCAAGGATAGGCCAGCTTTCAGTGAAGGCACGGCGAAAATAATCCCACCACTGAGTCTGATCTGTATCAGATACATGATTTTGAATAATATTATAATTGAGATAGTTCCAGGGTGCGCAAGTCCATTGTCCGTATCCCCATTGGTCTGCCCAGGTTCCGAGTCCAATGGGAATCAGCATTCCTAAAAGAAGAGGGACTATCTGACGAATAGGAATTTTCGCTACGACGAGTAACCAAAGCAGAAATCCTAAGATCATGAATGCGACTTGGTATCTAAATTCAAATGCGAAGCCAAAAAGAATCCCTGATATCCAAGCAACAGAGGCAGGAACTCTTTCAGGACCACTCTCAGGGCTGTTCCTTGAGGGAGTTCGTGTAGGCGAAAGTGAAGGTGAACCCAGAAGCAAAAAACTGAGTCCCATAAAAAAAGCAGAGCCGGCTAGGTTTTCTGAAGAAGGACGGGCGTGGAGGCTCGGCATGTACCAAAGAAGGGTGAGGGCCATCACTGCCCCATGACGCCACTTTTTATTAGAGAACTTAGGGAACTCAGGGAACCATTTCAAGCAACAAAGTGCCAGTCCAGCTGTACTGAACCATCCTAGCAAGGAGGCAAATAATCGATAGCTCAATGCCCAGTCAAAAGGACTTTGGATTCCAAGTGCCAGAAGAAATTTCGTGATTCCCGTGAGAAGTGCAGGTAAGAGCCAGGGGCGCATCAGTTGTCCATACTCGAGAGGTAACTCATGGACAGGGCTTCTTCCTAGTTTGTAATTCATGAATTCCAAAATTTGGAAATGCTCATCTACATGGTAAAACCCAGTGCTCATTACTGCCGCGATCACGTGGAGGATGAGAGCCAGGAAAAGCCAACGAAAAATAAATTTCAACTCATGAGGCTCTACTTTAAGTCCTGATTTGATTAAGAACGCATTGAGCATAGGGTAGTCTACCATACGAGTCGGAGTTGTGAATAGTGATGTAATTTTAGAATGATTGTTTTACTTCCACGTTTCTAATTTTTTCAACACAGCGGCTGCTGCACGGCGAACGTCCTTTTTCTGATCTGCAAGAAGCTCCGTTAAAGCTTTGTGAAGCTTAGGATTTGTCGGTTGGGTCTCTACCAATACAGTGGCGGCTAAAATTCGGGTTTGCCAATGCTGAGTTTCCAGTAATTTTTCGATTTCATTTAAAGCCTCCGGATTTGTCGGCTTGATTAAAGCGAGTCCATAAACTGCTTTATAGCGGACACTCCAAGTCGGGTCTTCTAAAAGTTTAATTAACTTTAAAGAGAATTTTTTAATTGCAGCCGTTTTATTCAGGGCATCCGAGTTTGACGTGATAAAGTCGGGATTAATTTTTGAAGGCTTATAATAATCTTCAGAATGATTCATTATGTCTTCTGTAATCCATAATGCTGTTTGTTCTCGATTTTCCTCAGAGAAAGCGTTCTTGCAATGAACGATCCCGGGATAAAGAAAATTTGAATGCTTTGTAAAAAGCTGTAAGCCGATTTGAAGTTTTGCGAGTTCACTTTCAAGTTTCTTTTTGTACTCCTGTACAGAAAGAAGTTCATCTTTATTTCCAGCGATAGTGCATGAATCTAATAAATGAAAAAGGCGAGTCAGAACTTCTGGGTTGATATTTCGTTGAACCTCCAGCAATCGAAGGATCTTTTGAGTGAGCTGATCTCTTTTTGAGTGATGTAAATCAATTACAAATTCTAAAATTTCACTGAGAGGGTATTGAGAAATTTCTTTGGGTTTTGGAGCATCACCTGAGATCTGATGATCTAAATGAATTTCTATTTTTTTAGAAAGTAGATCTTTGAAAGTAAGAACGACTCCTTGAGTGTTATCCTTCATGTGATCATAGGTGCCGATATTATAATCTAGACTCGATTTAAACTCTTCTATCTCTTTGCGAATTTCTGGATTCTGGTAGGAGAATGAAACAGGGCTTTTATTTTTAGTATGAGTTTCATAAACCCCAAGAATGCTTGGAAAGTTGATTAGATCACTGAGTTTGGTGGTTTCAGGTAGCAGGATGTGTTTTACACCAAGATTTTTCTTTTCCTTTTCCAAAGCTCTTAAAATGAGTTCTACATCTCCAGCACTCACTCGATTTCCGCTGATAGTAATGACATAAAGAGCCGGGTCTCCATTACTCATGAGAACGTGGGTTGCGCTCACATAACCTTTGAGATTTACAGATGGATTCGTCTCTAAATCGCTGTTAAAATCGGTGATAAAGAAGACCATCTCATAAGGATCATTAG
Organism: Oligoflexia bacterium; assembly: GCA_963758495.1. GTDB lineage: Bacteria > Bdellovibrionota > UBA1018 > UBA1018 > UBA1018 > CAVWVI01. The sequence continues at coordinate 39,063 of CAVWVI010000003.1, read as the reverse complement.
GATAAGGAAAAGAATACTGAGTGGAGCAATCGCCTCCTGTGCATCCTCGAAAAATTCCAATAGAGGGAGGAACTTGAGTTATTTGGATCGGATGTTTCGCCTTATCTTGAGTTCTCATCGTTTGGCTTGCAAATGTGTCAATCTTGCGAAAGATTCCATCCACTAATCTTTGCTCAAGAACTCCAGATTGTAGGGCCTTTTTAATTTTAGGCATTAAGGTATCTTGTTTGTCGTGGTAAAAGATGAGGTCCTGTTCTGATAGAGTCTGAATTCGTTCTCGTAATCCACTCCAATCTTTTGGTTCTTGTTCGGGTGATTGCGAAGCAATCATCCAGAGTTGTAATAAGGCTTGAAGTTGATTCTCGGTATTTAAAATATGAAGAGTCTTTTTTAGTCTCTCTTTCTGTGGAAGGTTGGGTAGTGCTATCAAGGAATCATAATGATCCAAAATAAGCTGATACCGTTGTACCCAGTCCTTGCCTTTGTTTTGTTGTAATAATCGATTGAGTCTTTTCTGTGCTTCCTTAAATCGATTCAGTTCTTCATGAGTCAGGTTTTGTTCAGGGATTTTCGGTTTTGCGCCTATTTTTCCAAATTGTTGTTTGAAATCAAGATTTTTACCGAAAATCAGCTCTTCATACTCCTTTTTAACTTCTCGGAGTTTTGATAATAGCTGATCAGGTCGATTCAGAGAGGGTATATGTTGATTCAATTCATTCAGTGACTGAGTCAATTCCTCTTTCCAACTCTCAATTGCTTCCTCCTTAATCTCGACCCGACCCACAGGGATTCCTTCAGGAGGAGGAATGATTGAAAGCTTGAAGTATTTCTTATTAGAAAAAAGCTGATTATATTCTGAATTAGATTTTAATATCTTAAAAAGATGATTCTCGTCATCTAAGAGAGCAAAGAGGTCAATGTCATATTTTGCGGCGTTCGAAAATAAAGCTGGAACTCTGTTTTTTGCTTCTAGCAAAAATGCAAGCTTCTGTTCATCGGTCTCAAGGGGGGGTAACTCAACTCCCGCTGCCCAGAGTTGTGAGGAAAGAAATAAGATAAAAACATAAAAGAAGGTCTTTTGCTTGAGCAATTTCCAAGGTCGCATGAAGAGATTATTTCACAAAATGAGAGGCGCAACGAAAATTATTATACAAAAAGGACTTACCGAGTTTATTGACTGGTCAGTCAAAAACAACTGTCTTTTTACCATAAATGATAACTCGGTTTTCCAAGTGCCACTTGACAGCACGCGAAAGCACCAGTCTTTCCAGATCACGTCCTTTTTGGACTAAGTCACTCACCTCATCTCGGTGGGAAATCCTCATCACATCTTGGTCAATGATTGGGCCATCATCCAGTACTTCTGTCACATAGTGGCTGGTCGCGCCAATGACCTTGACACCCCGGGCGAAGGCTTGATGATAAGGCTTCGCCCCTAGGAACGCAGGGAGAAATGAATGGTGAATATTGATAATTCGATTTCGGTAGGTATTCACAAAATGAGGGGAGAGAATTTGCATGTACCTGGCAAGGACGACTAAATCTATTTTATGCGTTTTCAGCAAATCTAGTTGCTGTTGTTCAATTTCCTCTTTTCGTTCCGCGTCCATGGAAATCGTCAGAAAGGGGATCCGATAGAAGTCGGCCAAGTGTTTTGTGTCAGAGTGATTACTGATTACGAACGGAATCTCACAAGGAAGTTCTTCCATTCGATGTCGATAGAGAAGGTCAGAGAGGCAATGATCAAATCGAGAAACAAAGATGGCAACTCTTGGCTTATAGTCTGAATAGGCGAGATCCCAGGACATATTTAAAGGTGTGGTAATCGCTTGAAGTGCCTGGTGGAAGGATTGAGGTTGAAGATCCCATGTTTGGAGATCAAATTCCATGCGCATCAAGAAAAGGCCACTTTCAGAATCTTGATGCTGATCAGCATGGAGGATGTTCGCACCATGTTTAAAAAGGAAATTAGACATGCTGGCCACGAGTCCCTTGCGGTCAGGACAAGTCAGTCGAAGGGTTGCTGTTTTTTTCTTAGGTTCAGTCATATATTTCCATTTTCCAGCCTATTCAAGATTCATGCAAGCTCGTTATTTTAGGTTATGGAATTGACCGATGGCAAAAAAAGAGATTTAAGTACTCATGGCGGCACTTCATTCATTTTTTAAAACGGTTCATGCTAGTGCAGAAAAAAGATGGTATTTACCTTTGATTGGAGCTTTAGCAGGGCTCGATGCATACATCTTTGTGGTACCCAATGAGGCTCTTTTAATTCCGTCAGTAATGGCAAGAAAAAAGCATTGGATGCGTGTTGCATTATGGATGACCATCGGATCTGCAATCGGGGCCACTTCTTTTGCTCTACTTACGTCTCTTTACGGTGAATTATTCCTGAGTGCCATTCTTCCAGGTGTCACGAAGTCCCAAGAATGGAGAGATGCTGTAGGATGGGTTCAGAAGGAAGGGGCATGGGGACTCGCACTGATTTCTTTAAGTCCATTACCTCAGCATATCGCTGTTGCGGTCGTCGGGTTGGCTCACTTGCCCTTGTGGAAAGTATTTTTGGCTATTTTAGGTGGAAGAGGCATTAAATATGGTGCAATTGCCTGGTGTACCGTGCGTGCACCTGGGTTAATGAAAAAATTTCGATTAGCTTTCAAATGAGAAAAAATTTTCGAGAGAGATCAATTTGTGGTTATTGTATGGGTAAGCTTAACTCTTAATGTGATGTTTTGTCTCGTGTTTGCGATAGAAGTGATACGAATAAAGTAACGGTAAAAAGACGACAAGAAGCATTGCAACTAAATAAGGCCAAAGTGAAGAACAAAGAATACTTATTATTAAACAACCAAGACCCAACAGGATCATCAAACGATTCTTGAGGCAGTCCTTAACTATCCTTAAAATAAAGAAAGAAAATCTATAAAATACAAATGAGTGCGACCATAAAAATAAGTATTGCGATATAGCAAAAAATGCTATATTCTGTATTTCATGGCTTGGAAAGTCGAGTTTACCAAAAAAGCCGATAAGCAGCTCAAGAAGCTTCCTCAAACAGTCCAATTAGCTATGGCTGCTTTGTATCGTGATCTCGTCGTTCTTGGAGCTATGCAACCAGGGTGGCATAATTATAGTAAATTAAAGGGCAAGCTTGGGCATCACCATTGCCATATAAAAAAGGGTCGTCCTACTTATGTTGCTTGTTGGCTAGAAGTAGCAGGAAAAATTCAAGTTTTGGAGGTGTACTATGTCGGAACCCATGAAAACGCGCCCTATTGAAAATAGTGTTAAAATTATGTTTGAAGGAAAACGCAAACGACTGTTTCTTGTGCCTAAAGATAAGGCCGAAAATGTAGCGGCGTTACTCCGAGAGTACGAAACAGAAGAAACTGTTCCAGCTGATGAAGTCTTTAAGGAGCTTCATGCAAGATATGGAAAGGTTGGGACGATCATTCGCGGTTATCGTGTTCGAGATGAACTTTCTCAAGTAGAGTTAGCAAAGAAGATCTCGATCCGGCAGGCAGAGTTATCTCAGATTGAAAATGGAAAAAGAACCGTGGGCAAGACGTTGGCAAAGCGTTTCGCGGTAGTATTTAAGACAGATTATAGAGTCTTTTTATAAATTGATCAGATCTTTTATTATTTTTTGAGCGATATCAAGAGGGGTGAGATTATCTATTTTTATAATATAACTACATTTTTCGTAGGTAGTTTTGCGTTCTTGTAAAAGTTTTCTGATTTGAATGAGTTGCTGTCTTTTACTTAAATTTGCTAGTAACGGACGCTGGTTTGTTTGATGATTTAAGTTTGAGATAAGAGTCTGGGTTGAAGCTTTAAGATAAACTAAAACTCCATTGGATTGAGTGAGTGTTAAGTTTTCCTTATTAATAAGGCTTCCGCCTCCCAGAGAAATGACGTGGTTACTCTTTCTTATTAATTTTTTGAGTTCCTTTTTTTCTTCAGCGCGAAAGCGCTCTGCTCCATATTTTTCAAATATTTGAGTGATGGAGAGCTTTAAGCATTTTTCAATCTCCTGGTCAGTATCTAGGAAGGGCCATTTCAACTTCCGAGCGAGTAGTTTGCCTACCGTGGTTTTCCCGGAGCCCATAAAGCCCACTAGGTAGAGGTTATTCGGCATTCGAGTACTGTCGCCAGTGCTTGAGTCTGGGGATGATTTCATTCATGGAATCACCCCCCAATTTTTCCAATAGGGCATCTGCCAATACGTTAGCTAAAAGGGATTCACTGATCACTGCGGCTGAAGGCACTGCGCACACATCGGAACGTTCTACGTGGGCTGATTCTACTTCACCGGTACTGAGCTTGACCGAAGAAAGGGGGTTCATTAGGGTAGAGAGAGGTTTCATGGCAGCTCGAACTAAAATAGTTTGACCCGTTGTCATTCCGCCATCAATTCCACCGGAGCGATTGGTGCGGTAAGAGACTCGATTTTTTGCATGAGTGGGCAGGTATTCGTCATGAGCTTGGGAGCCGTAAATTTTTCCCGATTCAAAACCTAATCCAATTTCGACCCCTTTAATGGCATTCAGACTGAGGATGGCTTGAGAGATTTGCCCTTCAATCCGTCGATCCCAATGAACGTAACTTCCAAGTCCTATTGGAGTATGAGCAGCATAGACTTCGAAGATGCCGCCTAGGGTATCCCCTCGCTTTTTTGCTGAATCTACTTCTTTACACATTTCTGTTTCAATGTTTGAGGATAAGCATCGAAGGGGGGACTGATCTGCTCGCTCATTCAGCGACCGTACTGGAATTTCCAGAGAGCCTGGATCTGAAACGGGTCCGATTTGAATCACTCTACTTCCAATATGGATTTCGAGTTCTTCTAAAAACTTCCTTGTAATAGATCCTAATGCGACACGCATCGTGGTCTCGCGTGCGCTGGCGCGTTCGAGGACGTTGCGCATATCTTCATGTTGATATTTAATTCCACCCACGTAGTCTGCGTGCCCGGGGCGAGGAACTTCGAGTTTTCGCCGAGTTCTCCGCCTTTCTCCGCCAGTTTCTTCGCCAGTCTCTTTGTGAAAGGGCTCGACTTGCATGACGTCTTGCCAGTTTTTCCAATCCGCATTTTCAATGATCAGTGCTATTGGACTTCCTAATGTAAATCCATGTCTGACTCCACTTAATATCTGAACTGAGTCCTCTTCCATCTTTTGGCGTGCGCCGCGGCCGTAACCTAACTTTCTCCGTTTGAGTTGTTGGTGGATATATTCTGATGTAATGGATAGCCCCGAAGGGATGCCTTCTAGAATTCCCACTAAGGCTTTTCCGTGAGATTCTCCGGCTGTGAGGAAACGAAGTCGCATTATCGAGAGGCTTTCTTTTTTAGATGATTTTTGAGGTGCTGCTTTAAGGCATTGCTGAGTTCGGTTTTCGAAGATACCGGCCCAAACCAAATTTCCCAGGTAGCGATCGCTTGCCAGATGAGCATATCAAGACCACCCAAAGTTTTTAAGCCTAACTGAGTGGCTTGTAGGATAAAATCAGTTTTTTCTGGATTATAAATAAGATCAAATGCCCACGCCTTTTTATTGATAGGGATCATCTTAAAGAATTCCGATTTTGGAAAACCTTTCATACCTAAAGGAGTTGCATTCACATAGAGCTGAATGTTTTTTGGAATATCTTCATTTTTCTCGACGGCATGAAAATCAGTTTGTTCAAAGTGTTTTTTGAGTTGAGTGCACAACTTTTCTGCACGATCGAGATTCCGGTTTTGGACCCATACGGACTGAGCACCTAATAGAGCGACTGCATAAGCCACCGCTTTTGCAGCTCCTCCCGCACCTATGAGTAGGACTGAGCCCCCTTTTACTTTAATCTTTGATTCTTTTAAAGTTTGAATCACTCCATATACGTCAGTATTATGGCCTATTAATGAACCATTCCGATATTCAACTACGTTGATAGATTCACAAACTTGAGCTTCTTGGGTGACCCAACTCATAAAGGGGTGCATCAATTCCTTGTTGGGAATCGTGACGTTAAAACCAATGAAGGGCAAGTTTTTGATGGCATTCATGGTTTGATTCAGTTCAGTGGGTGCGACTTCCCAGGCTTTATAAAAGAGTTTCGTCTGATTCATTTGAGCAATAAATGAATAAATGGCAGGCGAAAGTGAATGCTGAACTGGATAGCCAATGAGTGCGGCTAAGGGGGTCGAAACATTTACATTATTCATATGCTAACCTGTTTAAAATATTAAAAAAGTTGGGGAATGAAATGGCTACGCATTCGGCGTCTTGGATTTCTGTGACTCCTTCTGCAACTAAGCCCGCGACAGAGAATGCCATAGCAATTCTATGATCTTGATATGAATTCAGCTGAGTTCCAATTAGTTTTTGTGGACCTTGAATGGAAAAACCATCTTCAAAAGTTTCAAGAGTGACACCCATTCGTCTCAGGTTTTTCGCGATGGCTTCAATTCTGTCGGTTTCCTTTACTCTGAGTTCTTTCGCACCAGAAACGATCGTTTGTCCTTTGGCTTGAGACGCCAGTAGAGCGATGAGGGGTATTTCATCAATCAGGGAAGGTATTTCCTCTGAAGATACTTGAACTGCCTGTAATTCTTTGGCTTGAACCCTGACTGTACCGATAGGTTCTGGCTTTTTTGAAAGAACGAATTGTTCCAGGGTTGCTCCCATTCTTTCCAGAATACGAAAAAACCCTGTTCTCGTTGGATTGAGTGATAGATTTTCAATTTCCACGATACCCTTTCCGACGAGGCAGGCGGCTGCCATTAGAAAAGCAGCAGACGAGGGATCGCCTGGTATTTGGATCGAGGTGCCGTGAAGACTTTGTCCGCCTCGAATGACAATCTGATTAGGATCACACTGAATGCTAGCCCCAAAGTGAGGGAGCATTCTTTCGGTATGATCGCGACTTGAAATCAAACCTGTGAGCTGGGTCTCTCCCTCTGCACACAGTCCAGCTAAAAGCAAGGCAGTTTTGATTTGAGCGCTTGCTATTTTAAGGAAGTGGTGACTTCCATGAAGGGGTCTTCCTTCAATTCGCATGGGTGCAAAATCGCCATTTTCTAGCTGAATTTGGGCTCCCATTTGACGAAGCGGGTCTGCCACTCGGCGCATAGGTCTGCTGCAGAGTGACGAATCTCCAGTGATTTGAGTAGAAAACCTTTGGCCTGCTAATAATCCCATGAGGGTTCGGAGAGTGGTTCCAGAATTGCCACTGTTTAAAATTCCAGAATATTCCTGAAGGCCGTGAATTCCCACTCCTTCAACAATGAGTTTGTTACTGTCTTTATAGAATTGCACACCCAATTTTTCTAGGCAGCCTTGTGTTGAGCAGACATCATCACTCTCTAGAAGATGGCTGATTTCAGTTTTTCCGTTTGAGATTGCACCCAAAATCAAGGCTCGATGGGAAATAGACTTATCGCCTGGGACGATCACTTTTCCTGAAAATTTTCGAGTCGGATGAATTCTGTAATCCATGATATTGGGTGTCGACTTTCCGTTGAGATGGTTTTCATTATTATAAAGAATTTACCGTCTCTTGACAAAGGAAAGCTGTAGTATTCACTGACAGTGGGCGGAGTTCTTTAAACAGATGACAGATTCTACAAAAAGCGTCTACACTAGAGCTTGTTGCTGTAGTTTCTAGTAAAAGATCAAGATTCTATTATGGCTTAAACTTCTCTGGCGCAGAAGCCTGACAACTCTCAGTAGTGAGTGCTTCAGTATAAATCTTTTCTAAGGTAGGAAATTCACTCACTTTTACGTCAAATCTTGCTGCATTATAACATTGTGGAATTAAGAAAAGGTCGGCCATGGTGATCGTGTTGCCAACCGAAAACTTCCCTGCCGTTTCTTGAACGAGTATTTCGTAGGCTTGCATTCCCTTTCGAATCCAATGCTGATTCCATTTTTTTTGTTCCTCTGAGTCAGAGGAGTGGAATTGGGCAACATTGGGATTTTGCAAGGGTTGAGTTCCTGAGTTGATGATTTCGGACAATTGTCTGATTCGGGCGCGTTGAAAAGAGTCGCCTGAAAAGAGAGAAGGAGTGGGGTAAGTTTCTTCGAGCCATTCAATAAGAGCAACTGACTCGCTGATATGTCGAAAGTGCGGATTTTCATCTAAAATCTCTAAAACGGGTACAAACCCTAAAGGATTTCTCTTTCTATGCTCGACACTCTCGGGTTCATCGGAGAGGAGATTGATGGGCACATACTCACAAGAAACGTTCTTGATCGCTAAAGCCCATCGAACTCTCCAGCTACTGGAGGATCTCCAATAATGATAAAGTCGTAATTTCATCGGTTTTCCGCGGCAGCAACCACTTTATTCTCGAGTCGTCCGAGTTTTTCAACTTCCATCACTACTTGATCACCGGCCTTTAACCAGAGGTTATCCGTTATTTTGGATCCATTCAGTTCTAAGAGACAACCTGTTCCAACTGTTCCTGAGCCGATGACTTCACCGGGATAGAGGGTGACTCCATAACTTGCGCGCTCGATAATTTGCGCAAAAGTCCAGCTGATATCTTTCATGTTCCCCTCTGAGAGTTGCTTGCCATTTACGAAAGCTTTCATTTTTAAGTCATGTTTTTCGCCATGAGGGCCAGCAATTCGGACACTTTCTAGCTGGTCGCGGGTAACAAGATAAGGGCCGAGTGAGGTTGCAAAATCTTTCCCTTTTGCAGGTCCTAAATTAAGTTTCATTTCCTCCATTTGAAGGGTACGAGCTGACCAGTCGTTCATAATCATAAAGCCGAATATGTAATCATCTGCTTGCGAAGCAGGGACATTGCGACATTCTTTGCCAATTACAATTGCAACTTCTAATTCAAAGTCGAGCTTATCTAGGGCAAGCTTTTGAACAGAAACATCACCAGGTCCAGTGACCGCTAAATGATTAGTAAAGTAAAAAATAGGAAACTGGTCAAATTCTGGGATCATGGGAACGCCACGGTTCCTTCGAGCTGCTTCGACATGTTGCCTAAAGGCATATCCGTCTCTCATAGAGAGGGGGCGAGGAATGGGAGAAAGTAATGAAACTTTACTTTCTTGTCGAATACAAGAATGAGGGAGTTTCTGCTCCTGGTTTGCAGCTAAAATACGGCGAATTGCCGGTAAAAAATAAGACTGTTCACGAATGACTCTGAGCATATCTGCTTGAGGAAATGTTGGACCCCCACCTTCAAGCCAATGAAGGGCTTCCGATAAGTCAATGATTGTATCATTGTCTACGATTCCCACACACTCAAGATTTTTGTCATTTAGATAGGTCACGAGCTTCATAAACACTCCACATTAAAAAAAGCCACGCTCCTTTGAATCAGATCAATCAGAATGGATTTACTGAGGTAGCGTGGCGGTTCATTCTATAAAATTACCAATTGCGCTTGTTAGCGAAAGTATCTTTTAGGGATCGAGGAAATGACCAACGAGGTTTTTTCGTTGCTGGACGCGCTTTAATGTCCATGGGTGCGCCTGTAAATGGATTGGTGCCTTTTCCTGCTTTACGAGCTTTTACTTCCTTACGAACGAGTGCGCCGATGACTGGAAAGCGCACGCGTTCACCTGCGGCAGCAGCTTTAGCGCCATGGGTAAAAGCAGTTTCAATGCAGTTTTTAAGGTCAGATCTTTTGATTCGGACTTGTCCTTTGCGACTGACTTCTGCGTGTTGCAGAATGCTTTCATAGACTTCATTAATGAACGAATATTTTGTTTTTTTCTTTGCCATAAAAAGAATCTCCTTAAATTGTTTTAGGGTCCTTTTGAAAACACTGCAACCAGTTTTTCTGAAAATCTCCGATAAATGAGCGAATTTTTTAATCCACCGTGGATTTTATGGGTCGAAGTGACAAACCCAAACCCTGAATTGTGGTATTAATGATTCGAACTGCTTCATGAGGATCATCCGTTATATGAATGAAGCTCAAATCTTCTACGTCAGCTGCACCTTGCTTGACGACAACATCTTTGATCCATTCGTAGTAGCCCTTCCAGTAGTCACTTCCCATCAAAATAACCGGAAAGTCGTAGAGTTTTCCAGTTTGAATTAATGTGATTGCTTCTGTCATCTCATCCAGAGTCCCGAATCCCCCAGGTAAAATGATGAAAGCGTATGAATATTTAATCAACATGACTTTACGTACGAAAAAATAGTAAAAAGTCACGACATGGTCTAAATAAGGATTTGGGCTTTGCTCGTGTGGCAGTAGAATATTGCACCCCACACTGATTCCTCCAGCCTCCTTTCCTCCTCGGCTGGCGGCTTCCATGATCCCAGGACCACCCCCTGTCATGACAGTAAATCCTGCCTGAGCGAGAGCAGCACCGACTGTGCGCCCGAGGGTGTAATAGCGATGGCCTTCTTTAAATCGAGCTGAACCGAAGACCGTTATTGAAGGGCCAATTCTATGGAGTTTTCTCATTCCTCTTAAAAATTCGATAGAAATTCTTAAGATTCTCGTCAATTCATTGAAGCGAGAATGTCTGCCTGCAAGATAATTCGCTTCACCAATGATTTGTTTAAGGCGTTTTATTCGAGGTCGAGGTTGAAGAAAGGGTTTCCAAAAAGTTTGCATGATCTCTTTTTCGCATATACTGAGGGTAAGTGCCAGTTGGAATAATAGCTAATTTTAGCCATGTTTTGCTTTTTATGTGGATTTCAAGCTCTTTTTGGATGAGGGATTGTGCAAATCTTTAAAATGCCTTCTTCCTTGCCGTCCATAAATCTCGCGTGTTTACGCGGGAGATCTTTCATTGGATTCATTTATTTCTAAAAGTAATAAAAAATCCCCTTCATAAATAACATTTTAGAAATGCTTGGCTAGAATAGTCTTAAGTGGATAAATATTGTCAGATATTTTAAAGGGCACTGAGGAGAGTCTTGCTTTTAACTCCACCTAGACTGAGTTGAATAGCCTTGATCCAACAGGATGTGATTAAGCTCGATTGGGAGAAGCGTCTAAATAAGCTATTTAATTTTTTTGAAAATAAAGTAAGTTACCGTACGCTATGATAGTGGCAAAAGGTAAGATATCAACTCGAAAAGGTCAAGGAGCCTACGACGTAAAAACAGTTCAGTTTATAAGTCGACTTCAATCTGTTCTTAATTTAAGTGATTCTTATCTAGCCGATGTTTTGAAATTAGAAATAACTGAATACGATAAGTTCAAAGAGCATTCTCGACCCGTAAAAATTAGCGAATTAATAAGGCTAGCGGATCATTTTAATTTTAGTGTCGAAGCATTTAGTGCAGACCAAGTTGACTTTGAGATTTTGAGACAGCAACATATTAAAAATTTTAATTATTTACCTGAAAAATATACTTTTCAGGCTTTTAGCAAAAAACGGTTACTTCAAACAGTATCTTCCTATCTGGGTCTTTATTTTCATTGGAGTATTAAGGAAGATTTATTTCGATATTTTCAGATTCAAGATATAGATCAAGCAGACCCGAATGACCGTATGAATGTCTATTTATTTGAAGATGTGCTTAAATATTTACGTACTGTGGGTCTTGGAGAAACACAGATTTTCAATATTGGGATTCATAGTGTTGAATCAAGTCGACGTACCACTTTTGAGGAGTCTTTATCAACATGCTTATTGCCAAACGAAATGTTTGAAAAGTATTTTAGTGAGAGTATTTTACTTATTGAAAAAAATAATCGTTATCAAATTACAAAATTGAATTATTTTTGTTGTGAGGTAGAATCACATGAAATTCCGGATCTTTTGGATGCTTTTCGTGTGAGAAAAATTGCAGGAAAAGAGCGTTGTATCTATAGAAAAGGCGCGCTAAGTGCTGTTACGCGTTATATTGGATTTGAAGATTCGAAAGTGACAGAAACTCATTGTGTTCATGATGATGGAAGTTGTTGTAAATATCTCATTCAATTCGGTCGACCCTATTTAAAAAACAATAACAATAACAATAACAATAAAATGATATGTAGGATAAAATAATGAACGATAGCATGCTTCTCAATATGGGTAAGATCATTGCTTGTGCTAGAAGAATGCATGGATTAAGCCAAAGAGAGCTTGCTTCTCTTTTGAATGTGTCTCAACCCACCCTTTCTAGGGTTGAGCGTGAATTACTGATTCCTACTGTAGATTTTTGGTTTCAAATTGCGAGCTTACTTAAGATTAGGCCGGATTCATGTAGATTCGGTTATATGGATTTTGAATCGATCGTGAATATTAACTCACAGAAATACGAAAATGGATTTCTGTTACCTTTACGCTATGCGAATAACAAATGCATAAAAGTAAGAGAGCTTATTCCATTGTTAGAATATGCTTCGCGGTCATTTGGCCCCACTCAAATACAAAGAGTAATTGAAGGTTTTCAAGTCGAACCTCTTTTTTTTAGAATTCTTGATAACCAAATTAACCTCATTTTTTTAGATGACTTTGTAGAAGCTATTTTTCAAAACCAAGAGACCGATGAGTTGGCCTTTGCCGAAGTTGGAAAGTATTATGCATTTGAGAGTACTCATGGGCATTTATCTTGTCAATATCGAGCATGTAAAACTGAAAAGGACCTTATACTTACGTATTTAAAGGAAATACGTAAGTATGATCAAATTTTTGATTATGCTTTTGAGCAAAAAGAAAATCAGATCTATTTCAGTATCAAACCTTTGATACAAATTGCCGACCATTTTAATGTGCTTTCAGCGAATTCTCACATTTTTCTTGATATATTTAGAGAAAATAAATTGAAAAGTTTATCTAAATTTTTGAGAGCGAATCAAAGTAACCAAGAAAAGCTTTTAGAAATTACTGAGCAGAAGTCTATTTATCGGGATAATGATGAAACTCTCTATGTTTTGAAGTTTAGTGCATAATTTGATGAAAGGCCATTAGGCTGCGATATTTTCTTGTTCTGTGTCAGGATTGAAGGATTTTCCTACCGAAACCCGATTCATCCAAACGTTGAGATACTTATTTGACATCTCTTTCGCGTAATCACTATAATGTTTGAGATGCATCACAACACAATCAATTCCTCCAAGAAAACGGAGTGGGATATTCACTAATTCCTTTTTGTCTAATTTTGCCCTTTCAAAACCCCAGGAATAGAAAAATGAATCAGTTTTAAATTTGGGTAATCCCAAGCCGAGTAGATCAGGAGTTTTTTCCTCTCGATGGTGTAAAACTGTCATTGCTGCAAATAACTCTTTTAATATTTGAACGAGTTCGAAATCACTTCGAATACTGGGGCTTTGAGTCCAAGAGCTATAGTATGAAATGCGTCGTTGAGATTCTTGGCTTTCCTTAATAAGGTTTTGTACATAATGAAGGTGCTCTAATTGATTATCTTTTTTTAAAAATAATTCGATTGTAAAGTCTGTTCTGAATACTTTGCAAAAATCATAAGGAAGCGATTTGACACCGGAAATAGGGATAAGATCCCCATTTTTCTCTTTTTTACAAATCAAAAGGTGATTGGCAATATAGTCTGTTTGATCAATAGGCATAACTCCAAAGAAGTGTTTTCGTTGGTAACCTTCTAGTTTTAAACTAATCATTTTTGTAAATAATTCTCGCGTATTTTTATTATGCCAATTTAGATATGGGCATTTAAGTATGACCATTACTAAATTTTTTAATTTTTTTTGTAATTTAAAGTCCACGGGTTAGTCATCCTTGTTAATAAGAGAAGAGATCTCTTATTTTCAATACTTTTATCGGATGTCACCTGAGAGAGCTTAAGTTCAAATAATGAGGTAAGTCCTGAAGATGATTCGTGGTTAAGAAAATTTAACTCAAATTCAACCGTATGGAAAGGTATACTTAATATTATGAATCTAGACTTTCGGTCAATGGGCTCTGATGAGTTTTATAGTCAGTTAACCACGCGAAATCGGCATTTTATATCCTTACCAACTCAGGGGCAACTCAAAGGTTTAAGGGTGTTTATTGCGGGGTGTGGAGCGGCGGGCGGTGCATGTATAGAGCCTTTGGCTCGTCTTGGAGTGACACAGTTTCGATTATCGGATAACGGTACTTATGAGCTGAGTAATCTGAATCGGCAACATACTTTTATTGACCAAGTTGGGGTCAATAAGTCTTCTTTTCATGCTCAGGAGGTTTCTCGAATTAATCCTTTTGCAGATGTAGTTGCCTTTCCTGAGGGAGTGACCCGTGAAAATCTTGACACTCTTATTGAGTGGGCGGATCTGGTGATTGATGCAGTTGATGTAACGGTACAGGAATCTATTCAGTTAAAATTTCATCTTCATGAAGTCGCAAAAAAAGCAAGGAGACCCGTTCTTTCTCCACTCGATCCTGGTTTTTGCCAAATGGGTTATGTATTTGATTACCGTAAATCGTCAGTTCAGCCTATCGGTGGACGATTGGAGGCCTGTAAGAAAACTAAGAATCCAATTCAGGGTCTATTGACGATGTTTCCGATTGAAGCCATGCCATCTCATTCCCTTCAGTTGTTTGTTGATTTGTTGGAAAGTCCGGAAATACCAGCATCCCAGCTTGGGTGTTCTGCTGATCTCTTATCAGGCATTATTGCCGCAATTGTCTTAAAGTTTGCCGCTACCCGCGAGCTTCCTTGGGGTTGGAACATGGATTTGGCCTCTTATGCTTTGACGTTTGGAGATCGTTTTGAGCTGGGGTTGAATGGGTTTTTCTTACGCAGGCATATTAATCGATTGCTGAAGAAAATGAACAAAGCCGAAATATTCGTAGAAGCCAACAGTTAATGCCTGCTGTTGACAGGCATAACGGCTGGTTGATCCAAATAAGCGGCTAGCTTTTTAAGCTTTTAAAGAATCACTTAGAATTTGCTCTGCTGTTTTTCTTCTAGAGGATTCTCTCACTTCACGAGCTTCTCTTGCTTCTCGTCCAAATACTGTACCTTCTCGTTGATAGGTTGATTTTTTAAATGCAACCGCTGCAAGTCGGGATTCAGCTAGAATTTCCTCAATCGCCCGAAGTTCGTCTTCAAGTTCCCATTTTGAAAGTAATAAAATGGCAAGATCTTCGTGTGTATCAGGTGCTTTCATACTTTCATGGACTTTAAGCTTATGGCGGATACCCAGAGAGCGTTGAATCAGTTCTAGTTTTTGGAATCTTTCCATAAATTTAATACCAGCAATTATTGTTTGAGTGTTTGCCTTAAAACATAGGGAAGAATTCCACCATGCCGAAAGTATTCCACTTCATTGGGGGTATCAATTCGCGATAAAACTGTAAACGTATTAGTAGAACTATCAGTATATTGCACTTTTACGGTTACTTTTTGTCCTGAAGTGAGGGTGGATATTCCTGTTATTTCAAACGTTTCAGTGCCGGTGATTCCAAGGCTCTTTGCTGTGTCTCCGGGGAGAAATTGTAATGGAAGGATTCCCATTCCAACCAGGTTTGAACGATGGATTCTTTCGAAACTTTCTGCAATGACAGCTCGAATACCGAGTAGTTTAGGTCCTTTTGCAGCCCAATCTCGTGAAGATCCTGTTCCATATTCTTTGCCCGCAATGATCATCAAGGGAATCTGATGAGCTTGATACTCCATGGAGGCATCGTAAATTGACATCTGTTTATCATTTGGAAGATAGTTTGTAACTCCTCCTTCGATGCCTGGAACCAGTAAGTTTTTGAGCCGAATATTAGCAAATGTGCCACGAACCATGACTTCATGATTTCCTCGTCGAGCACCATAAGAGTTGAAGTCTTTTATTTGAACACCTTCTTTTAAAAGGTATTGACCTGCAGGGGTGGATTTTCCAATCGATCCTGCCGGTGAAATATGGTCGGTAGTGACCGAGTCGCCAAGATAAGCAAGGATACGGGCTCCTTTGATATCCTGTAGAGGAGCCGGTTGTGCTGTGATTCCATCAAAAAATGGAGGTTCTTTAATGTATGTGGAAGTTTTCTCCCATTTATAAAGTTCTCCTGTTGGGATTTGAAGGTCACTCCATTCTTTTGATCCTGAAAAGACATCACTATAGCTGTTGTGGAATTGCGCTGAGGTCACGTGTTTCGCAACTTGTTGAGAAACTTGTTCGGGAGTCGGCCAAATATCTTTTAAGTAGACTGGTTTTCCATCCCGATCTTTTCCTAGGGAATCAGTGGTTAAATTAATATTGATATTGCCGGCGAGGGCATAGGCAACTACGAGAGGGGGAGAGGCCAGGTAGTTTGCGCGTACATGAGGATTAATTCTTCCTTCAAAGTTTCGATTTCCTGAAAGAACTGCTGCCACAGCAAGGTCTCCATCGACTACAGCTTTGGAAATCCAATCTGGAAGGGGTCCACTATTTCCAATGCAAGTAGTGCAGCCATAGCCGACTAGATTGAATTTTAAAGATTCCAAATAGGGCATGAGTCCCGCTTCAGTTAAATAATCAGTGACGACTTTAGATCCCGGAGCAAGACTGGTTTTTACCCAAGGTTTCACTTGAAGGCCACGAGCGACAGCATTCTTTGCAAGTAGACCTGCAGCCATCAGTACAGCAGGGTTGGAGGTATTGGTACAGCTTGTGATTGCTGCAATCACAATAGATCCATGACAGAGATTGTACGAAGAGCCGTCAGGTTGTTTGACGGGAATTGTTTTTCCCAACACACCCAAATTCAAATCAGGATGTTGATTTTCAAGCTCTGGAGCAACTGAAGAGGGATTGCCTCCTTCTTGGATCCAGCGTGTATAGGTATCTTTGTCCAAATACTTTAATTGATCTTGAAGTAAGG
Source organism: Oligoflexia bacterium (assembly GCA_963758495.1). Taxonomy (GTDB): domain Bacteria; phylum Bdellovibrionota; class UBA1018; order UBA1018; family UBA1018; genus CAVWVI01. The sequence continues at coordinate 22,351 of CAVWVI010000003.1, read as the reverse complement.
AAATCAGGGAGGTTCTAAACGAACTCCGAGCTGCGCCTAGTGAAACTCGATCTTGAGGTCGTGCAGGTCCTGCCAGGCTCGGTTCAATCTGATTTAAGTCAAGCTCATATTGGTCCGAGTAGGAAGGTTCTGGTTGATCTGGAGAATACCAGAGGCCTTGTTCTTTGTAGTAAGCTTCAATCAGTGGAACTTGATCTCCTCGACCTGTTAAATGGAGGTACTGAGTGGTGACCTCATCTACTGGAAAAATTCCAACAGTTGCACCATATTCAGGCGCCATATTTGCCAAGGTTGCGCGATCTGCAAGGCTGAGATTGGCAAGGCCGGGTCCATAGAATTCAACAAATTTACCCACCACTCCTTTTTTTCTAAGAAGTTGAGTTACTGTTAAAACTAAATCTGTAGCAGTAGTTCCGGCAGGCAGTTTTCCAGTGAGTTTAAGACCAACAACAAGAGGAATGAGCATGGAGCAAGGTTGTCCTAAGAGCGCAGCTTCAGCTTCAATTCCGCCGACACCCCAACCCAAACAACCGAGGCCGTTAATCATGGTGGTGTGAGAATCTGTGCCTACAAGAGTATCGGGATAGACCCATTCATTCTGATCTATTTCGCGAGTCATTGCGACATGGGCAAGGTATTCCAAGTTCACTTGATGAACAATTCCTGTGTCTGGAGGAACCACTCGAAAATTTTGAAAGGCTTTTTGTCCCCATTTAAGAAATTGATAGCGCTCTGAATTTCTTTCGAATTCGAGTTCAGCATTCACCTTAAATGAGTCGGGAGTCCCATATTGATCCACTTGGACGGAGTGATCGATGACTAAATCCGCAGGTTGAAGTGGGTTAATTAAATTTGGATTTCCACCTAGCCGCTGAATGGCGCCTCTCATCGCTGCGAGGTCAGCAACTGCGGGTACCCCCGTAAAATCTTGAAGGAGCACTCGAGCAGGCATGAATTGAATCTCATCTTTAGGTGCAGCTTTAGCATTCCAATGAGCGAGGGCTTCGATATCCTTCTTTTTTACAGTGATACCATCTTCATGGCGCAAAAGGTTTTCAAGAAGGATTTTTAAAGAAAAAGGAAGTTTTGAAATATCTTTTCCACTTGCTTTTGAAAATGCGGGGAGAGAGTGAAAGTAAAAGTTCTTACCTTTGAGTGTGAGTGTCGTGGTTGTATGAAAACTATTTAAATTTTTTGCGGCCATATGCACCTCTTTATATATGCAGCATTCTAAACTATACGAGAGCTCAAAGCCACCTGATTCGATCAGTCGGGAACAGTAAATTGAATATTTATTGCGCTCAGTCATTTTGAGGTCGGTGGGTCAGGGAACGAATCAAAAGAAGAAACCAGACAAAAGCAAGACACTTTACAAAAGTTTAAAAGCTAGGTAAGGGTAAGGCTCAATCTCTATAATTATATAATTAAGATGAGGAAAAAATAGTAATGCGCCAAAGCAAAAAGAGAGCAAGTTGGATCTCTATGATCCGTATTTTTATCATTTCAGCCGTTGCCCTAGGGTTAAAGTCAAATGCCTTTGCGAGTGAAGCTGAGCTTCATATTCCAGCTTTAAACACGACTTATAATCTCTTCGGTGCAACAGTGGATGGCACAACACTTCTCGGTGCGGGAATGGTCGTTGCTTTTTTGGGGATGATATTTGGACTGATTGAGTTTTTGAGAGTTAAAAATCTTCCTGCCCATCGTTCGATGCTAGAAGTTTCCCATCTCATTTATGAGACTTGTAAAACATACATGTATCAACAAGCCAAGCTATTGGTTGTTCTTGAAACCTTTATCGGTTTTTGTATTTTCTATTATTTCTGGGTTCTGCAAGGAATGGAGCTGCCTCGGGTATTGCTCATTTTATTGTGGTCGATTCTTGGAATCTTAGGTTCCTATGGAGTGGCGTGGTTTGGTATTCGAATCAATACTTATGCGAATAGCCGAACTGCTTTTGCTTCTTTAAGAGGAAAGCCGTTCCCAGTGATGTCATTGCCTTTGCGTTCTGGGATGTCAATCGGTGTTCTCTTGATTTGCGTTGAACTCGCGATGATGATTTTTATTCTCCTGTTCGTTCCTCGTGAAAGTGCAGGAGCTTGTTTTATCGGCTTTGCAATCGGCGAATCTCTAGGTGCTTCTGCACTTCGTATTTGCGGCGGTATTTTTACCAAGATTGCAGATATCGGTTCAGATTTAATGAAAATTGTTTTTAATATTAAGGAAGACGACGCTCGAAATCCGGGTGTGATTGCAGACTGTACTGGAGATAATGCAGGCGACTCAGTAGGCCCTACTGCCGATGGTTTTGAAACTTACGGTGTGACGGGTGTAGCACTGATTAGCTTTATCGTCCTTGCTGTAGGCATGGTCATGGGTGCTGATGGGAAGTTAGCTCAGGGACCTGGGTTTGAAGTCATTCAAGCTAAGTTGATTGTCTGGATTTTTGTGATGCGTGTCCTGATGATTGTGACGTCGATCGGTTCTTATTGGATCAATGATGCGATCGCAAAGGCTCTTTATGAAGATAAAGATCAATTTGATTTTGAAGCGCCTTTGACCTCTTTAGTTTGGATCACCTCCCTGATGTCTATCGCTGTAACCTATGGCGTAAGCTATTTGTTAATTCGGGATATGGGAGACACTCTCTGGTGGAAGCTTTCGACCATTATTAGCTGTGGTACAATTGCAGCAGCCGTAATCCCCGAACTCACTAAGGTGTTTACTTCATCTAAATCTAAGCACGTGGCAGAAATTGTCTGTGCTTCTAGAGAAGGTGGAGCCTCTCTCAATATCCTTTCAGGACTTGTAGCGGGTAACTTTGGTGCATTTTGGAAAGGTATGGCCATAGTGGGGCTCATGTTAGTCGCTTATGTGACGAGCTCTTCTGGTTTAGATCAGTTCATGGTTTATCCGGCTGTATTTGCTTTTGGTCTTGTTGCCTTTGGATTTTTAGGAATGGGTCCGGTCACTATTGCTGTCGATAGCTATGGACCAGTTACAGATAATGCCCAGTCTGTATTTGAGCTTTCTCAAATTGAAAGCCTGCCTAAAATCAGTGAGGAAATTGAAAAAGAATTCGGATTTAAACCGAATTTTCATAAAGGCAAGGAGTTATTAGAAGAAAACGATTCAGCTGGAAATACTTTCAAAGCCACTGCGAAGCCGGTTTTGATTGGAACAGCGGTCATCGGTGCGACTACGATGATTTTTTCGATCATCCTGATGCTCAACTTGAAACTCGATCTATTAGATCCACGAGTTCTTCTTGGGTTGATTACGGGTGGAGCCGTGATTTATTGGTTCACAGGTGCTTCGATGCAAGCTGTGACAACGGGAGCATACAGAGCTGTTGAGTACATTAAGGAACATATTCGCTTAGACTCAACCGAAAAAGCTTCTGTAAAAGACTCCAAGGAAGTGGTTAAGATTTGTACGCAATATGCTCAAGCTGGGATGATTAACATCTTTGGTGTCATCTTCTGCTTCACTTTGGCGTTTGCTTTCTTCGACCCTACTTTCTTTGCTAGCTATTTGATCTCAATTGCTTGCTTTGGTCTATTCCAAGCGATGTTTATGGCTAATGCAGGTGGTGCTTGGGACAATGCTAAAAAAGTGGTTGAAGTAGATCTTAAGGAAAAAGGAACAGCGCTACATGCTGCTACTGTAGTGGGAGATACCGTTGGAGATCCTTATAAAGATACTTCCTCGGTTGCATTGAATCCTATTATCAAATTCACCACTCTCTTCGGTCTTTTGGCTGTTGAGATTGCTGTTTCTGCTAAAGAAAAGGCTTTCTATTTTGGAGTTTTCCTATTCATAGTCGGCTTATTCTTTGTGGCTAGATCCTTTTACGGAATGCGTATTAGTCAAGCCAGTGTGAAGGACGAGGCAAAAAGCCGTAAGGAAAAGCCAGTCCCAAGTCATGCGGGTGCATAAGTAAAAGTAAAATCAGTAACGGTAAATAAGTAGTAAACGGTCTTGGTGTTGCCGAAAGGTGCCCAAGGCCGTTTGTTTATGGTTGATTCAGGAAGTCATCGTCTTTAGTTTGCGACATGCTGTTCAGATCATGTTATGAGAAATGACTGAAGTAGAGCCGATAGCTACTCATCAATAGGGAAGGGGGAATCGTGATACGGGGATTGCTTTAGGCCATCCGTTTGTCGCGACAAAATCATGAAAGCTTTTAAAAACAGTCTGTGTGCTTTTCCATCTCAAGTTAAATTCATCGTAGGTAACGAAGCTTGTGAACGATTTAGTTTCTATGGAATGCGCAGCATTCTTGTCGTCTTCATGATGAATCATCTGAAAATGGCTCAACAAGACTCCAAAACCATTTATCATCTTTTTGCTAGTGCAGTTTATCTCTTGCCGCTCTTGGGAGCGTATTTCTCAGATCGATTTTTGGGCAAATATAAAACAATACTTCTTCTTTCTCTGGTCTATTGCCTAGGGCACCTTTCTCTCTCTCTTTGGGAGAGTCAAAATGGTCTTTATTTTGGGCTTGGCTTAATTGCACTGGGATCAGGAGGGATTAAACCGTGTGTTTCGGCTTATGTGGGAGATCAATTCAATGAAAAAAATAAAGATCTTCTAAAAAAGGTTTTTGATCTATTTTACTGGTCAATTAATTTTGGTTCGTTTTTTTCGACTTTACTCATTCCAGTTGTTTTAGTGAAGTACGGAGCTCAGGCTGCCTTTGGGATTCCTGGAGTATTGATGGCCATCGCGACCCTTTTGTTTTGGTTGGGTAGAAAAGAGTACGTCAATATACCTCCCTCTGGCAAGACAGGTGCGGCCGGCTTTATGTCTATTTTCATATATTCCCTTCAAAACTATGGAAAAAAAGAGGAAGGAAAGAGCTTCTTCGATGTTGCTTTAAGGAAGTACTCTCTTGAAGAAGTCGAGGGAGCTAAGGCAGTTGCTTCTATTATGAAGGTTTTCATTACCGTGTCCGTATTTTGGGCACTCTTTGATCAAAATGCATCTAGCTGGGTTCTTCAAGCTGAAAGTATGGATCTGAATATTTGGGGATTTCATGTAGAAGCTGCCCAGATTCAGGCTTTAAATCCCATCATGGTCATGATCCTGATTCCAGTTTTTGGATCCATTATTTACCCAAGTGTAGAAAAATTAGGATTCAAAGTAACGCCTCTACGAAAGATGTCTGCTGGAATGGTTCTAGCGGCGTTTTCCTTTGTGATCGTAGGTCTTTTGCAGGCCGCTATCGATTCGGGGCAAAGAATCTCGGTAGCTTGGCAGATCATTCCTTATTTGATTATTACCTGTTCGGAGGTGATGATTTCTATTACTGGACTTGAATTCGCATATACACAGGCACCTAGAACCATGAAGAGCACTATTATGAGTTTTTGGCTTTTAACTGTATTTGTAGGAAATTTACTCGATGCGTCTATAGCCAAACTCAATATTTTTCAAGGTGCCCTATTCTTCTACTTTTTTGCTGGGCTGATGTTTCTAGTTTCGATAATCTTTGTGTTGAGTGCTGCACGATATAAAGTTCGGAGCTATGTCGAGACAGACTCAAATACAGGGAATGGAGCATTAGCTACCGCCTTAGAGAGTTGAGACTAGAGAAAAATGAGTCTATTGCAGATTTTGGTTCTTGCTGTCATTCAAGGGGCAGCAGAGTTGTTGCCCGTGTCGAGTTCCGCTCACGTCATTGTGGCCGAAAAACTAATGGGTTTAGATCCATCAGCTCCTGATATGACATTTTTATTAGTCATGCTTCATACTGGGACGATGTTCGCCGTTCTTTTCTATTTTTGGTCCAGGTGGCGACGGCTTAAATTCGATTTTTTTAAAAAAGTTTTTCTGGCTACGATTTATACTGGAGCGGTTGGATTGAGTCTTAAGATACTGATTGAAAAGGTCATTTTAAGTCGACTTCTAGTAGATGGGTCAAAAGCTGAAATTGAACATCTTTTTAAAAGTCTGCCACTGATCGCACTTGCTCTTTTTGCAGTTGGAATTTTGATTATCATTGCAGATTTAAAAACGAAAAAAGAAAGTCATGATGGGGTAAATACCTCTTCCTCGGTTCTTATTGGAGTTATTCAAGGGCTCTGTTTGCCATTTCGAGGCTTTTCCCGATCCGGGGCTACCATTTCTACTGCGCTTCTCTCTGGGATTTCACAAAGGACTGCAGAAGACTTTAGTTTTGCACTGGCTGTCATTTTGACTCCTCCTGTTTTGGCGATAGAGGCTCATCGATTTCTAAAAGCTTTGGGCTCTCCAGTTTATTTAAATAGGGAGTTAGGACGTCTGATGATGCCGGGTTTTCTTGGAATGTTTTTTAGTTTTGGTGCAGGTCTTTTGGCGTTATACTGGCTTTCTGCATGGCTTGAAAAACACCGATGGAAATACTTTGGGATTTATTGCGTCGTGGGAGCAGGCATAATTATGATACTGAATGTACTTGGATTTTGATACGGCTTGACAGTGATCAAATCAGCCCCAACTTAAGAGGGCTTATGCCCCAGAATTAAGCGAAGGAGTTTACACATGGGTTGGATGAAACGAATTTTCTTGTTCATGGCAATTAATTTTCTAGTGATATTCACTATTTCAGTTCTATTGAGAGTTCTAGGAATTGGTCCGTATTTGACTCCCTATGGACTTGATTACACAAATTTGATGGGTTTTTGCCTAGTGTGGGGTATGGGTGGCGCTTTCATTTCCCTGGCTCTTTCTCGCATCATGGCAAAATGGATGATGGGAGTTCAGGTGATCGATCCAGGAACCCGAGACCCAGACCTCCAGCAACTTCTTCAAACAGTTCATCATTTAGCCAGAGGTGCAAACTTACCCGTGATGCCTGAAGTAGGGATTTATGACTCTCCTGAGGTGAACGCCTTTGCTACCGGTCCCACTCGATCCCGCGCGCTTGTAGCAGTATCCAGCGGATTATTAGGTCGAATGAATCAAGAAGAGTTAGAAGGCGTATTAGGTCATGAAATTACCCATGTTTCCAATGGTGATATGGTGACCATGACTTTACTCCAAGGTGTAGTCAATGCCTTTGCAATGTTCCTCTCTCGAGTGATTGCATTTGCTATTTCGCAAGCGATGAGAGGAGATCGGGACAGTCGAGACCGTCAAAGTCCTCCTATGATTTCATTTTTAATTCAGATGGTTTTAGAAATTGTCTTTATGCTTCTGGGCTCTATCGTGATTGCTGCTTTTTCACGCTATCGTGAATTTCGCGCAGATGCGGGGGGTGCTAAACTGGCAGGTCGAACTAATATGATTCGAGCATTAGAGTCTTTAAAAAGAACTTTTGAATATGTCGATCCTACCGCGCAACCTGCAGTTCAGAGTCTTAAAATCTCGGGTCGTCCCACGGGTTTGATGGGATTGTTTGCTTCCCATCCTCCTTTGGATGAGCGGATTGCACGGCTTCAGGCTGGCGCTTAGTTAAATGTATCGATGCTGGCGTTGTTCCAAGGTCTTTCATACTTTTCTGGTAATGGGTGTTTTAATAAATCACCGTGATTAAGAAATGAGTGAATTTCATCATAGTGAAGGACTTCTTTAGAGCTAATTCTTTTTTGAATATGCCAAGGTCGTAATTCATTGGGGTGAGATAATCCAGCGGCTGCGATCACCTCTAAAAAGCTGTGAACAGTGCCTTTGTGAAAGTTTGCAACTCGGGTAGCTTTATCGGGAACATGGAGTCCTTTAGTCAGTTCAGCGTCTTGAGTTGCTACGCCGGTCGGGCAGTGATTGGTATTGCATCGTAGGGCTTGTATACATCCGAGTGCAAACATCATCCCTCTTGCGGAATTACACATATCAGCACCTAGGGCAAGTTTTTGGGCGATTCCAAATCCCGTCGTAATTTTTCCGGCAGCAATAATCTTGATTTGATCACGAGCTCCAATTCCAAGGAGTGTACTATGGATAAAGGTGAGACCCTCTTGTAAGGGGGTTCCTACTGAGTTTGAAAATTCGAGAGGGGCCGCTCCAGTTCCACCTTCAGCTCCATCTACTGTAATGAAGTCAGGAAAAATATGAGAGTGAAGCATGGCTTTTGCGATTGCGAGAAACTCGCGATGCTTTCCTAAGCAAATTTTAAATCCAACGGGTTTACCGTTTGATGCAATACGGAGAGTTTCAATAAATTTTAACAATCCGAGTGGAGAAGTAAACGTGCTATGTGCAGGAGGTGAGTTGACATCAACACCCATAGGAACATCACGAATGTCAGCAATTTCCTGAGTCACTTTTCGGGCAGGAAGAATTCCGCCGTGTCCAGGCTTTGCACCTTGGGATAATTTGATTTCAATCATTTTCACGTTGGGTAAATTGGCTCGTGTTTTAAACTTATCTAAATTAAAGGTGCCATCATGATTTCGGCATCCAAAATACCCAGTTCCAATTTGCCAAATCAAATCTCCCCCGGGTTGGAGATGGTAGGGGCTTAAGCCTCCTTCTCCCGTATTGTGGGCAAATCCACCTAATTTTGCACCTGTATTGAGGGCAAGGATGGCATTCTTACTGAGAGAGCCATAACTCATAGCTGAAATATTGAAAACTGACGCTGAATAGGGTTGCTTACAGTCAGGTCCTCCCACCTGAATTCGAGGCTCCTCTTTGAGTGGAGATTTTGGAGCGAGGGAATGATTGATCCATTCGTAACCCACAGTGTAAACATTAGATTGAGTGCCAAAGGGCAAAGTATCTAATTGACCCTTGGCGCGCTGATAAACGATTGAACGTTCTTCTCGATTGAATGGGACACCATCTGAATTTGATTCAATAAAATATTGATAAATTTCAGGACGAATCAGCTCAAGTAGATATCGAAGTCGGCCTGCAAGAGGAAAGTTTCTTCGAATAGTTTGTTGGGTCTGAAGCATATCTCCAATCCCAATGAGAATCAGTGGAGCAACTAGAATGAAAGAAAAAAGAATCGGTGACCAAAAAATACCGATAATCCCGATAACAAGGACTAACCCTGCAGATAAAATGCAGAAAAGTTTTTGCATAGTTTAAGAATATCAAATTTATAATTAATAGGTAAATAGTTCCTTTAGCGGGTTGTGCTGTCATAAAGTTGACGATCTATGGGCTATCCACCATTTGGAACATCTAAGATGCCTTTATGAATAATATTTTCAAGTTCAATCTTTACTTTTTCATATTCTGATTTGAGTTGTAGCATTAAAGGACGGGCATCAGAAAGTACGGCTGTTCGCCCTATGTTTTCAAGTTGTGCGCAGATGTGAGACATTTCTGTTGCACCTAAATAGGCGGATCCAGATTTAAGACTATGAGCTTCCCTGGCTACCGTAGGTCCAAGCCCCAAGTCTATTGAGATTTCCATATTTTTAAGACGAACTGGGGTTGTGCTAAAGAAAAGATCAGCAAGTTCTTTGACAATATCCGGCTGGCCATCTCCTTGGATTTGTTTTAGCTTCATAAGTGAGTTGAGATCTATGACGTCTAAGGTTGACATTTAAAAGCCTCCTTTGAGTGTTATTTTATTTCAATGCAGTAATGCTTCAATCATTTGCCTAAACTCTCCAGTGTAAAATGGTTTTGGAAGAAATGGGGGAGAGATTTTGTTAGGTCCGATTAAATCAAAAAACATGCTGATCGTTAAAGATGAAATCATCATAAATGGAATTTTTGGATATTTTTTTAAGCAGTTATTCCATAAGTCTATGCCAGTTTGATCTCCATTGAGCGTGTAATCGGCAATAATAAGAGAGTAATTCGCGTCATTCTCTTTGATCTTAATATCAGCCTCTTCTGCGCTGCATACCCAATGAATTTCAGGTTGAGGTTCTATTGATTTAAAAATGCGAGTGATAATATGTGAAAGGCAAATATCATCTTCTACAACCAGAATTTTATTAGTCGCAGGATTTGTTTTCGGGTGCTCCATATTCCCTCCCTTTTCGAAGTTATTTACTTCCTTTGAATTGTCACTTCAGAGTGTTTTTAACACTCTTTTTATATAACTTAATAATAACCAATTTAAGGATAAAAAAATTCACGAAATTATTACTGTTTCGTAATAATTATATTCTATCAATACAATGGGTTACGTCTCATGGTTTTATCTTTTTTGAAGAGGGGTTAAAATAGTAACCTAATCCGTGTACGGTTTCGATAATCTGAGATGAATCTTTTAGTTTATGGCGAAGGGTAGACAGATGTTTATCGATAACACGATCAAAAATATCTGCATTCCAACCCCATACTGCAGTAATGATTTGTTCTCTATTGAGAACTATTTTCTCATTTTTTACAAAATAAAGAAGAATTTTAAATTCAAGCGGGGTTAGTTTTAAATCAATTTCCTCATCCCCTTTGGTCAGTAGGACTTTTTGTGAAACAGTATTGATAATGAGATTCTCAACGTTAATAACTTCTTCCCGCTCTTTGTTTTCTTGAATATTTTGAAGTCTTGCCTCGATCCGTGCTCGTAGTTCAACGGGATCGAAAGGTTTTACAACGTAATCTTGAGCCCCAAGTGAAAAGCCTATGACCTTGCTGTGGGTGTTTCCGTCCGCCGTTAAAAAGATGAAGGGTGTGTTTCGTGTTTTACTATTATTTTTAAGTTGAGTGCAGAATTCTAAACCATTGCCATCGGGTAGGCTGATGTCAATTAGAATAAGATCGAATGGAAAGTTCTCTATTTTTTTCAATGCGTCCGAAGCTGAGGAGGCAGAAATCAGTCGATATTTTGGAAAAACCACGTTTTTAACGATGAGCTGTGTTTCAACATGGTCATCAATAAGAAGAATACATTGCATGGTCTCTTTTCGGTGAATAGTGGATATTATTTGAATTTATTTTGCGCCTCGAAGAGCATTGCGTCATTCTCCGAGGCGCAGCTCATCCATTAAGAATGCTTGAGGATCGTTTGGACAATAACATCCTTAGGTTGATTTCCGACTAGCTGATCTACAGCCTGTCCACCTTTAAAGAAAATAACTGTAGGAATTCCACGAATATGAAATCGAGCAGGAGTGTTTGGGTTTTCATCTACATTCATTTTGAAAACCTTGATTTTTCCTGCGTATTCATCGGCAATTTGTTCAATCGTAGGCCCTAAAAGACGACAAGGGCCACACCACTCTGCCCAAAAGTCTACCAGTGTGAGCTCAGAGGATTTCATAATATCTGATTCAAAGTTGCTATCGGTTGCACCGTGGACGTTTTTTGATGTCATGACTTAAACTCCTAGGATTTTCTTGCATTCTTACTTTAGTTTTATCGAAAGATTCAGTACTCTAGCTTAAAGTACACAGATTCTAACATGTTTTCTCGATAGGGTCGAGTGAGAGATGTCAAGAATGAGAGGAAAGTTTGACAGCACACGATTATTTAAGAAAAACTTCTCAGGAATCCATTTCCATCCAACAAGGTTTTATACGTGAGTGTGGCGATCAATTAGTGGCTGCTGCACAAATGATGGGTGAATGTATTCGTTTGGGTGGAAAAATATTGATTTTAGGTAATGGGGGATCGGCGGCCGATGCTCAACATATGGCAGCCGAAATGGTCGGACGAATGCTAGTCGATCGACGCCCTCTACCTGCACTGGCTTTGACTACAGATACTTCAAATTTGACTGCCTTAGGAAATGATTTTGGTTATGATCAAATTTTCGTCAAGCAAATTCAGGCATTATCTAAGTCGGGTGACCTCGTGATTGCAATTTCTACCTCCGGGGCGAGCCATAATGTGATTGCTGCGGTGAAAGAAGCACGTAATTTGGATTGTAAAGTGATTGGTCTAACGGGGGGTACGGGGGGAGGTCTTAAGGATTTGTGTGATATTTGTTTAAATGCTGCGCTAGGTCAAAATTCAAGTAGAATTCAAGAAACTCATATTTTTGCAATTCACAGTATGGTGGATTTATTAGATCGATTTTTTTTAGAAGATGCCGATCAGGTAGGAGTGATTCAGGGACCCACGAGGTGAAATACTTCTCATGTTTTTTGTAGTTCCTATTCTTAATGCGCAGGTAAGAGTCAGTGTAGTCAATCGAGTTATTGCTAAAATTATTGATATTATTATTGTTTTCTTAATGGCCGCGGTACTTCCCTATCCTGTTGGTCCGCTTCTGGGTTTCCTCTATAGTTTGTTTGGTGATGGCATTCATGTCGGGTCTTTTCAGGGCCAAAGTGTCGGAAAAAAGATCATGGGACTCCAAGTGATTAGTACCCTTCACAGGAAGTCGGCCTCATTGCGAGAGTCAGCCCTTCGGAATGCGCCCGTAGGAGTAACGACTTTTTTTGCTATCGTTCCGGTTTGGGGTTGGCTCATCCTGGCATTGATTGGAATCCCTTTGATGGTGATGGAAGTCTACTTGATGGCGAGCGTTGAATCTGGGCATCGTCTGGGTGATGTGATGGGAGACACCGAAGTCATTGAGGTTAAGAGGCGCTTAGGTGTATAGGGTAAAGCTATGCCTATACTCGACTCAAAACATACGCTCTATTTGATTGATATCAGCTCCTTTATATTTCGTGCTTTTTTTGCAATTCGTTCTCTTAAGTCGAAGACAGGGGAGCCTACGAACGCGGTGTACGGTGTTGCTACCATGCTCGCTAAATTAGCGGATGAAGCTCAACCTGAATATTTAGCGGTTGTTTACGATTCTAAAGAGCCGTCTTTTAGAAAAGAGATTTATCCCGAATATAAAGCGAATCGGAGTGAAGCGCCTGATGATCTTATTCCTCAGTTTGCGCGAATTGAAGAGTTGATCCGCTGTTTTGAAATTCATTCTTATCGGGAGAGTGGGATAGAGGCAGATGATTTGATTGCAACACTGACAAAAAATTGGTGCAAGATTTCTCCAGAAAATCATGTGGTCGTTGTTTCTAGTGACAAGGATTTGATGCAGCTAGTAACGGATCGGGTATGTATCTGGGATACCATGTCGAATAAGTTTTATAATCCCCCTGAAGTAGAAGCAAAGTTTGGAGTGAAACCCACTCAAATTCGGGATTATTTGGCATTAGTGGGAGATAGTTCAGATAATATTCCTGGGGTGCCGAGCATTGGCCCCAAGAGTGCCAGCGATCTTTTAAAGGAATTTGAAACTCTAGAGGGGATTCTTGAAGCGGCAAAGGAAGGCAAAATTGCAGGTAAGAAAGGGGAGACCCTAAAGACCCATGAAAAAGATGCTCGATTATCTGCAGAACTTGCAACTGTGCGGGAAGATTTGAAAGTTGATTTTCCACTCGAGTTATTGAAATATCGATTTCATATCACAGAAGATTGTGCTCAGTTGTTGAAGGCACTTGATTTTCACTCTCTGGTGGCGAAGTGGAAAATTAAAACCGATGGAATGGACGCCGGAAAAGAAAAAGTTGAATCTAAAAGCGAAAAAGCTGAGGCCGTTCTTTCCTCTTCGGGGGGGCTACAAATCGAAATGTTAGGGACCGCGTTTGAGCCAGATCCTCGTTTCCGAACTGTGAATACGGAAAAGGATTTAGACCACCTTTTAAATGAGATGGCACGGACTCGCCAATTTGGGTTTGATTTAGAGACGACCTCTCTCAATCCTAGAGATGCTGAAATTGTTGGAATTGCAATCTGTTATGATCATGAGTTTGCTTGTTATATTCCTATAGGGCATCAAGGTTCTTCGATAGCGCAACTTCCAAAGACCCAGGTTTTAGAAGCTCTTCGTCCTTTTATTGAAAACCCAGACTACAAAAAAATCGGGCAGAATTTAAAATATGATTGGAGTGTACTTCGATCGCTCGGATGGAATCCCCAGGGGATTGGCGCGGATACCATGGTTGCAGCTTACCTTCTGGATCCAGAAGGGCGGCATAATCTACAGAAACTGGCGGACCAGTATTTAGATTATCAGGTCATGACCTATGAGCAAGTATGTGGAAAAGGTGCCAATGAAATTTCATTTAGTCAGATTGACGTAAATGTTGCGACACGTTATTCGGCTGAAGATGCATGGATAGCAATGAGGCTTTGGTCTAAACTTAAGCTTCTTCTGGATGAGGAGAAGTTAAGTGAGGTGTTTTATCAGATTGATCTACCTCTTGTGCCAGTTCTTATGAAAATGGAACTTGCGGGAGTGAGTGTCGATACGTCCTGGTTGGAGATGCTTTCGAATGAATTTAATAATGAGCTTAAAGCGATTCAAGATCGAATTCAGTCTTACACACAAGGTCCTGTGAATCTGAATTCTCCCAAACAACTTGCAGTATTACTTTTTGATCAGTTAAAGCTCCCGACTCAGGGAAAGACTAAAACAGGATTTTCTACGGATGCTCAAGTGCTGGAAGCTCTAGCACCATTGCATGAAGTTCCTAGATTGCTTTTAGAATATAGAGAAATTTCCAAGCTTAAGGGTACTTATGTAGATCCGCTTCCTCAAATGATCGATCGGAAGTCCGGTAAAATTCATGCGAGTTTTCATCAGACTGTCACTGCAACGGGACGGCTTTCTAGTTCTGATCCAAACTTACAAAACATTCCAGTTCGTTCAGAGCGAGGAATGAGAATTCGTCGAGCATTTATCCCGAGTGAGGGAAATTTACTGGTGAGTGCAGATTATAGCCAGATTGAGCTTCGACTCATGGCTCATATGAGTGGAGATCCGGTACTCACACAAGCTTTTCAAAATAATGAAGATGTTCATAAGAGAACAGCGAGCGAAATTTATGGAGTTCCTGAAGATCGAGTGGATGACCAGATGCGTAGTGTGGCCAAGGCTATTAATTTTGGTCTGATGTATGGCAAGAGTGTTTTTGGTCTAGCGCAAGAATTAAAAATTCCTCGTCGTGAAGCAAAAGAAATGATTGATCGATATTTTGAACGATATCGGTGTGTGAAAGATTTCTTGGATCGACAAATTCTCGAAGCAAAAGAACGCGGTTATGTCATGTCTCTGATGGGACGAAAGAGGCGGCTACCAGATATTTTATCCAAGAATGCAGCTATTCGAGGAAATGCAGAAAGAATGGCGATGAATACTCCGCTTCAGGCAACGGCGGCTGATTTAATTAAATTGGCTATGATTGAAATTGATCGTCGCTTGACAGCGGGGGGGTATCGATCCAAACTTATTATTCAAGTGCATGACGAAGTCGTATTAGATTGTCCGAAAGATGAGGTTCCTGAGATTCAGAAATTAGTGACCGAAGCGATGGAGAATGCAATGACGCTATCTATTAAGCTCAGTGTAAATACCGCTGTGGGTAAGAATTGGATGGATCTATAGCAGTCTATTTATTAAGTTTATTGTTTTTAGGCTTCTCAACTGCGTATGGTATGGCCCGACCGCCAGAGGCTCCTGGCCACGCTCCTCCTTGGGTGAGTGCACATAGGGGGATTATGAATGAAGCCCAAGAAAATACTGAAGATGGGATTGTGGCCTCTATTCAGAGGGGTGTTCCTATTATTGATTTAGATATCATGGTTACAAAATCGGGTGATATTGTCTGTAATCATGATGAGAATGTAAAAGAGATTATTTCCCCGCATGAAGATTTATTGATTCAAAATCTTTCACGAGAAAAGATTAAGGAACTAGTGATTGCAGATGAACTTACTTATGAGAGAAATGGTAAAGTTTTTACCCATAAATATGGAAAAAATAACAAATTTTCATTTTTAGATGAAGTGTTTGATAAGTATATTGATCAAATTATATTCTGGCTTGATATTAAAGATTATTCATCCAATTTATCAACTATTGATCATGACGCTCGAATTGTAAGTCGATTTCTAAAGAGTAAGTTAAATAAATTAGATCAAGTGATGATCAGTTCAACAAATCCTTTTTTTGTCATTTATCTTGCTTTTTTAGCTAAAAAAGAAGGTTATTTCAATAATCTGACTATAGGGCTTGATTATGGAAGTGATGAACAAGTCTGGAAAACCTTATTGCTTAAAACAGGGATTTTTGAAACTAAATATGGCTTCAACTTTATTGCGGCTGGAAATAATTTGCTTACACAAAAGATGATTGATTCACATCCTCAAGTTAAAGTGATTTCTTATCCATTTAGGCCTAACGAAACCCCATTGCTTATGAATTTATATTCTTATTTGGTGGAATTTTTTCCCTAGCACTACTCTAAGTGCTACTCCTCATATTATAACGAAGCAAACGGACGTTTACCCATTTTTTTAAGAACTTCAGAGCGAAATCTGACCCAAGGAGTAATGGCAATTTGCTCTGCCTGGCGGCTGAGGTCAGGTGAAAGGGGGAGAGATTTTACCCAATTCTTTGCTTCGGTAACTGCTTGCTGAATGATTCCTTCATCCACGTGATCTTTAGAAAGGCGAATATCAGAATTCAGGTTGATTGAGCTTTCAATGATAGATCGATAAAAAGGATAGGTCCAGAGGTGGAATTCGAGTACGGCGGAAAGTTTGAAGTCATTTACAGTTCCTTCAAGGTTTTGATAGGCAGATGATTGATCTACGGCCTTGGACGAAGTGAACCAATCGGGATCTAAATGAAATGAAGAGAGTTCATTTGCTGGAGAGTCACCTGCCAGTTCTAGAATTTCTAAAAATTCTTCTTCACCAAAAAAAGCAGCAAGTCTTTGGAGGGTGTGAGCGTGTGCGGATAATACGTGAGTTAAGAATTCAAATAGTTTCATGGTTTTTTCGAGCGAATGATGGCGCTGTGCATGCTAAGACTACGTTTAGAAAGTCGATTCGAGTTACGTAGTTCAAGTAAAGCTTCCAAGATCTGTTGGTCTTTGATCATGGGATGGGATTCCTTTTTATGATCTTTGGGTGAATGGGCAGGGGCCTGAGGAAGGGGGTTCGGAGGGGGTGCTGGGATTTCTTTCATGGTTTTTTTAACTTGAAGGCTTTGTAAAGTGATCGCACCGAGGTCTTTTAGTAGATTGAGTGAGTATAGCAAATCTTGATGTGATTCTGGGACGTACGGTTCAAATTGTTCTGAAGTGGATAGCAGGTTTCGAGCGATTTCCAAATTAAATGGTTTTACAGTGCGATCCAAAGAGGAACTCCTTTCAAGTGCTTTTCAAAAAAGTCGGACTCTATTTCTCCAAAATCCGATTTTGAAATACAGACTTGAGGTAATTGTAATGAGACTAAATTCTTTTGTAAGGCTGCAAGAGTATCTGGAGGAGGCGGTTGTCGTTTTCCAGGAGAATCAGATGGGCCAGCTCCAGCCAAAATGACATGGTAGGTAGAGCCATGCCGAGTGAATGGGAAATAAATGCATTCTCCTACTTTTCCAGTAATGGCTCCTGCTTTAATACACTGGGATATTGCGCCACGAAAATGCCAGTCCATTAAGCCAGAAAGGCCGCAGGGAGGGCGCTCGTTTTCATATAGGGTAACGGCAAGAGCCTGAACTTGCCCGTCAAATAAAGCGGTTTCTGCATGGATATCCAGGACAGTTTTTATACTTTCAGTCATTTCTTTCAGTGTAACTGGATTTATTGATATTTTCCAAAGCAATCCAGAGGGGCTTCCCGGTAAAAAGATGTCGGGGTCGGGCTCCTGCCCTTTTTGCGCCGGCTACGCCGGCTGCGGCATCCATGCCGCAAAAACCCCTCACTTTTACCGGGAGCCCCTTGTCTCCCGCCTTCGGCGGATGAGTTGCGGCGGTATAAAGCTGGGGCTTTGGCAAAATACTGGACCGCCTCACTTTTTTTACCCCCATAAAATGTCCAATCTAGGGTAGAATGGAGGTATGGAACGAGCAGCCGCTCTTCTTAATCTATACAAATCTGGATACGATCGAGTTTAGATTAAGACGTCTGGTTTAACCAGCACATTGAATTTCTTGGGGTTGCGATTGAACGCATCCACTGGCCCGCGAGACGTGAATCCCACTACCGTGGAACCGCCAAGCCCATCTCTGAGTGGGCTGGAGAATTTTTTCTTTCTCCACTTTCTCCCAGAGTTGGCCCGAGCAAGGCACCTGTAATATTTTTATTTCCTGAGCAACTTTTTTAAACCCATTCATGGCGGCATTCTCATCCCTGATGTGATGAGTTTTACATTGGCCACATTGCCATTGTCTCACTGAAGGGTCTTGAGTCGGGCCTGTGGGGTGATCACATTGGGAACAGGTTTTTGTGCTCTTAGCTTCATCCCACTCAAAGTAGTTCTTCCCTTCACGGGTACAAACCCAGCTCAAAGTTTGCTTGAACTTCCCAATTTGACTTTGGTTATTCATAGAGCGCCTCATTCCAGTGGAGATCCCTCCCCCACGAGGAGTGTAGTCGCCTACTGCAATAAAATCATAGCGTTTCACCAGAGCATTGGAGATTGCATAGAGGGCTGACTTAATCTTTTCTCGTTTCACCCGATACAACTCATCCAAGTATTTTTGAAAGAACTTCCATCTTCGGGATGGTCGCGTCATCTTACTTCCATCTTCTCTTTTTATTAAAACTGAGTTTTTATTACATCGATCTCTCCTTGCTTTAATTTCATCTATTCTTTGATCCAAAGACTTTACGAACCAAAGATTTTCAATTTCGACCCCATTGGCTTCCGTATCAATGAGATATCCTAGATTTTTATGGTTGGGATCTATGACTGCTACTGAGTTTATTTCGGCAATCGGAGCAGGCATTGTTTTATTGATGCTCAAGGTAGCTGACCAACAAGCCCCTTCTTTTTTAATTCGAATGCCAGTGAATGAAAGAAGCTTTCGAATCGAGAGTAACTTTTCTTTGGATTTTTCTTTTTTCTTCTGTGCCTTCATTCTTTTATGCTCTTTTTCCGCATGAAGAAGTTGATCCGCTACGGACTCAGGCATCTCTTGAATCTCGATCCTATGCTTCAGGGGGCCTTCCTTGTTTTCACCTAAAGATAAATCTAAGTACCATTGATGGTTCACTCGCTTGATGCTGTACCCGTCGAGTAAGAGGGATGTATTGCTACATCCCCCTCCTCTCAGAACCGTACGTGATACTTATCGCATCATACGGCTCAAGCAGATTGCTCACTTCTTTTAAAGTTATCTTTAGTTTCTTTAAGGTTCTGTCGGCGATGTTTGTTTCTGAGTTGCTGACAGTCGTAGTGCATGAGGTAACGGTTCTCAGCTAGTGGAGAGCCTCCAACTTTAGGACGAATAATTGGATATTCAAGAAGCCCTTCTCCGTTCAGTAAATCATTCCCACATTCTGGGCAGCGGAATTCCTGCCTTTTTGCGAGGATTTTCTGCTGTGGTTTGAGGTTCTTGATGTCTTTTCGTTTCCGTGATTCCCAATATGATTTTAGGCTCGGATCGTCAGGAGAAGAGCTTCCTTTGACCAACGTATGACGTTCAATAGGAAACCAATTGAATCGTAACATGTAGGCTCCGGTTTCTTTATCCCCGAATACCCATTTATCGTTACGCTTTTCATTGAATTTCCCCCAGTATCTATTGCGCATCCATCGCATTGATTTATTGGGGTGTCGATATTTTACATATCGCATTTCCCGTTTGAACATCCAATTATCCATCTTACCGAAGATACGTTTTGCACAACTGGTTCTGAAGTAATTAGCCCACCCACGAATGATAGAGTTGAATTTTCCTATTATCTCAATGGGAGAGTTCCCTTTCATTGAAAGCCATTTATCCTTCAGGTTCTTGCGAAGCTTCATTATGGATGCTTTGCTAGGCTTGATGATCAATTTCTTTCCAGATCGAGATGAACGAGGTGTGCTATATTGTCGGACATTGAAACCTAGAAAATCAAATCCTTCGGAGATGTGGACTATTCGTGTCTTTTCCTCCGAGAATTGAAGTCCTCTTGGTCTTAACCAGTTATCGAGGATCTTACGTGATTTTTCAGCTTCTTCTTTGGATTCACAGAGCACGACTAAATCATCCGCGTATATGATCACATCCCTTTTGGGCGAGCCATATTCTACGAATTTGTTATATCTCTGTGAATACCTTTGTTCCTTCAACGCATCTCCGATGCCGTGCAGGGCTATATTTAATAATAATGGACTAATGACCCCTCCTTGTGGTGTCCCACTTTCAGTAGGGTTCCATTCCCCATCTTCCATGTATCCTGCTTTTAACCATTGTTTTATCAATTCTCTTCCGGGAAATCCCGCAATGGTTTTCAGAAGAAATTCATGATTTATTTCATTAAATGCTCCCTTGAGATCGGCGTCTAAGATCCATTCTCTTTTGCCTTTACTTGGACGTACGTATCCAAATATTTTCTCTATAGCATCATGACAGCCCCGTCCTGGTCGAAATCCGTAGCATGATCCTTCGAATTTAGCCTCCCAGTATGGTTCAAGTGCATTCTTGACCATAGCTTGAAGAGAGCGATCGAGAATCACCGGAATTCCTAACGGACGGGGTTGCTTGTTTGCTTTTGGGATATATACTCTTCTAGTTGGTTTAGCCTTCCAGAGAGTGTATTCTGATAGAGTATTCAGCAGTTGTCCTCTTTCAAAAGAGTCTTTTGCTACCACCTTATCGATTCCAGGTGTTTTCTTTCCAGAATTAATTTGCGTTACTCTCCTTACGCTTATAGCGCTGTTGGAGCGTGATCGCAGCATTAGTTTCTGTAGAGATCGTACCTTTTTTAGATCTCCTGCTTGAGAAGCCCGAAAGATCCGGTGTCTTAGATTTCTTACAATTCGATTGGCCTCATCCCACTGGATAGATTCCCATTCAATTTGTTCTTTGGTTACATTTGCTTGTCTTTTAACTCGCATCTAACTTTTCCCATAAGATTTAGAAACTTCACACCTTACTTTGGACAATCCACCAGACCCACGTTAGCTCCCTTTTCAGGGCGGGTATTTTTTTTTCCCTATCTACCGAGTTATGTATTTCTCTTACCTTTCGGTTGGTAGCATTTGCTTCTTAGGTCCTCCTGTCCCCCAATGAGAATTAGATCTTTCTTGCGATCGACTTACCGAGTTATCTCGGACTCATTTGGGATTCCACGTTCCGCACATATGAGATTCGATAGGGTTGGGTTTCTTCTGTACTGCGGGAGCTTTGGTGTCTGTGCGCCTTCGCTAACAAGAAGGCTTTCATTTTGGGCTTCTCAACCCCTGCTCCATTTCAATCGTCTTTAATTAGCCATCTTCCGATTGTTCGAATTATCGCAGCTTCATCGAAGATTTATTTGCATTAACCCTTTCTATCTTCCTCTAATCTGGTCTCCTATTATGGTTATAGGGTCCTTAGACATTACTTCTCGCTTAGAACCCCACTGTTACCAGTGGCGCTCCGGGAAGTGAGGATATACCTAGACACTGGTATAGAGGCGTTAACCTCACTCATGGTGAGCGACCTCGTGTCGCACGTTTGCATATTCATCATATTCCAAAGAAAAGAACTTTTTCTTGGACGAGCGAAACTTCGGCCACCCTACATTTTGTTGCTGATTCTTCGGAAGCTTACGATTTTTTTGAAATCGTTGAATCGATCGAGATAGTCTTAAAGCTGCATTTTTTAAGGGCGCACAATGAGAGGTTAGTAAAAAAGGGTGTTCTTTCTTTAGACCAGGTACCAAATTTCTAAGTCCACGTTTCGTGTAAACCGTTTGCGATGCCTCAGAAGAACCTGTGAGCTTAAACGCTTCTTTCTCCTGATTGGCTCGTTCCAGAAGACGATTGTAAAGCCAATTGCAGATCCTTGACTGACCCTCCAAGGAGTACTCCTGCTCGGGAGTGAGGTTCAGGGGAATTTTAACCGCAAGCTTCATCAGCAGCCTCTTTCAATGCTTGTACAATTTTTTTATTCTTGTGGCTTCTGGCTCCATAGAGTCTCGCCGAAAAAACTGTGATGATCTCAAGCACGTCTTGGGCCAACTCTTCTTCAAACGAAAGTTCACTGCTCGCATTCATGATCACTACTTCAGTTTGAAACTGCTCACAAAGAGAAAATACAAGCTCAGATCCGAATCGTAAAAGGCGATCTTTGTGGGTCAATACAAGCCGATCGACTTCTCCTGAACAGATCTTTTTCATCAAAAGTCTGAGGTTCTTTTTTTGGAAGTTGAGTCCAGATCCCAGATCACTCAATACTTCATACTGCCAACCTCGAGCTGAACAAAACGACTCAAGCAATTGAATCTGGCGCTTCAAATCCGAAGTCTGATCTCGACCCGACACACGAGCATAACCAATTGTGCGACGAGCATCCTTCAAAATAGGTCCTGTCGATCGAGTTCCAAAGGAAGTTAAATCATATCTTCGATGTCCTCCTGGAGTGCGTTCAGACTGAATTTTTCCGTCCGCTTCCCATCTACGAAGAGTCTCAATAGTCACACCTAAAGCCTTAGCTGCTTGGTTTATACTGACTCGCATGATTTCATTGCATTACTTATTTTTATAGATTTGTCTAGATAAGACTATATTTTTTGGTAAC
>CAVWVI010000002.1:0-128150 GCA_963758495.1 Oligoflexia bacterium | reverse complement strand
GAAAAAAGACGTTTTGGATGATAAGAAAAAGGAACCACGCGAAGACTTGAGGGAATTATTGCTTCTAGCAGGGTAAGTTTTACGATAATCTTTCCTTATGGGAAGGAAAGATTTAGAAATAAAAGAACAGCAGTGAGATTTCCTTATTTTTTCGAAATCTCAAAATCTGAATTGAGCTGATCTAATCGTTCTTTTAACTGCCTCTCCAGGCCAACTTCTTTAGGCTGATAAAATCTCTTTCCTAACAATGATTCAGGAAGATGAGTTTGACGGGCTCGATTCTCAGAATCAGAATGAGCGTAGCGGTAGCCTTTGCCATATTCAAAGGAACGCATCAACCCTGTCACTGCATTTCTCATATGAAGAGGCACGGGCAGCCCCCCCGTCTGACGCACTTCATCCAGAGCCGCTCCTATCCCTAAATAACTGGCATTACTCTTTGGGGCTAAAGCTAAATAAGTCACCGCTTGGGCAAGATTAATTCGAGCTTCGGGCATCCCCACAAACTCGACTGCGTCCTTTACGGCAACAGCTACCATCAAAGCGCGGGGATCTGCATTGCCAATGTCCTCGGAAGCCAGAATGACTAAACGTCTCACAATAAAAAGTGGATCTTCGCCTCCCTCTAACATTCTTGCTAAATAATAGAGGCCCGCATGAGGATCGCTATCTCGAATGCTCTTAATAAAAGCAGAAATCACACTATAGTGCTCTTCTCCTGATTTATCATAGGGAACGGTCTGTCTTTCGAGAGCTGACTCAAGGGCTGATTGGACTTGTTTGACATCTAAAGGAGCCTCATTTTGAAATTGCCCAACCGAAAGCGCAATACTCTCCAGGGAAGTCAATGCACGACGAGCATCGCCTTCAGAAGTTTCCGCCAACCAGCGAATGGCCTCTGGAGACAGGCTGAAAAAGCCTCCTAATCCCCGTGATGAATTCTTTAAGGCTCTCTCTATCGTTTGCACCAATGCCTCAACACTCAATCGCTCTAGGCGAATCACTCGAGCTCGCGAAAGAAGTGCGGAATTAATCTCAAAGGATGGATTTTCAGTCGTAGCACCCACAAGGGTTAACGTCCCATCTTCAACATGGGGTAAGAGTGCATCTTGTTGGGATTTATTAAACCGATGGATTTCATCCACAAATAAAAGAGTCTTGCGCTGGCTCATCCGCCGAACTTCCTTAGCTTTCGCAACCACCTCTTTAATCTCTTTGATTCCCGATAGAACGGCACTCAGCGACTCAAAGTCGGATACAGTCTGTCGAGCGATGATTTGGGCCAAAGTCGTCTTTCCACAGCCGGGCGGTCCCCAAAGAATCAATGATGGAACTCGGTCGGACTCAATCCACTGACGTAGGGGTTTGCCGGGCGCAAGGACGCGTTCTTGCCCTAAAAACTCATCCAGAGTTTCGGGACGCATGCGGAAGGCAAGAGGTCCAGAAATGGGTCCACCCGACCTGATATGCTCCCGCGAATTATTTTCAGCAAACTCAAATAGATTCGATGACAAGAGCCCGTCCTTTGCTAAAGTATCTAACACAATCATGAAAAAAACAGAGCCATTGAAAATAAAGAAAATCGGATTTGTGATCAAACACCACCAGCGTGAAGCGGCTCTCTTGGCCGCTCAAGTAGCTGAGTTTGTGCTTTCCAAGGGGCCCCAAATCCTCTTCGCAGATGAAAGTAAGCTGCTCGCGAGGAAAATCATTGGAACTTTAGGAAAAGAGGCGGAATCGATTCAAATCATTCCTAAGCCAGAACTTGTGGATCAGTGTGATTTAATTGTGGTTTTCGGCGGAGACGGGACCTTTTTAAGTATTGCCCGCTTGATGAAGAACCGTAGCGTCCCGGTTTTAGGGATCAATATGGGTCACCTTGGCTTTTTAGCAGAATTTAAATCCGAAGAAGCCGTGACCGTTCTGGGACAATTGATTGATGGAGTTCCCCCTTTAATTAGCGAAAGGGCACTCTTAGAGGTCACTTTAAAGCGAAAAAATAAGGTCATCTTCCAAGGTCCGGTCGTAAACGACGCCGTCATTTCAAAAGGAGCCATTGCCCGAATCATTGGAATGAAAGTTTGGGTCAATGATATGTGGGTGCATAATATTCGTGCGGACGGAATTATTGTCAGTACCACGACTGGCTCGACTGCGTATGCCTTGGCGGCAGGAGGTCCCATCATAGACCCCTCTGTGCATGCTCTTGTATTGGCACCTATTTGTCCTCACAGCCTTACATTAAGGCCTCTTGTCATACCTGATCATTCTAAAGTGAAAATTTGTCTCAATCACAGGCCAGGACATGTATTACTCACTTTAGATGGTCAAGATGCGGTAGACATGAAAAAAGATGATATTGTGATCATCAAACGCTTTAAAAAACACTCGCTACAATTGGTTTCTTCACCCACTCGCGATTATTTTAGTCTATTACGGGAAAAATTGAAGTTTGGAGTTCGGGATTAATGTTAGAAATTCTTAGGATAAAGAACATCGCGATTATTGATTCAGCAGAAATTAATTTTAAAAAAGGTTTAAATATTATTTCTGGTGAAACTGGCGCAGGAAAATCGATTGTCATTGAAGCCATTTCACTCCTCCTTGGCAGCAGAGCCAGTACGGAACTCATCCGGTCAGGCTGCGATGAAGCCATTATAGAAGGGCTATTCGACATTTCCGATATACCCTGGATGACTCCAAGGCTGGATCAGTATGGCTTTAGTGAAAATCCTTCTGAACTTCTCATTAAAAGAACCGTTCACCGAGCCGGAAGACATCGAATCTCGGTCAATGGTGAGCTGGCAACCCTGACCGTTTTACAAAATCTTTGTGAAGGTCTCATTGATTTATGTGGTCAACATGAACATCAATCTCTCCTCAAACCCAACACACAGTTAGAACTCCTGGATCGATATGGCGGGCTCACTGAGTCTACTCGAACGCTCTCACAATCACTCAGCCAGTTCCGATCCATGAACAAGGAACGCGAACTCCTTGAAAAAGCAGAAAGCGAAAGAGCGAAGAGAGTGGATTTTGTTAAATTTCAAATTGATGAAATACGTGCTGCTCAGCTTGAGGCCGGTGAAGATGAAAAGCTTCAGAAAGAGAAACAACTCCTTCAATCCACAGGAAGCCGCGTACAAGCTGCAGAGAATGTCAGACTTATTTTAGAGTCTGAAGAGGACGGTGTCATCCATTCTCTTCGATTGGCCTTTCAAAAACTTCGCACTTTGATTCAACTCGACCCACAGGCGAAAACTCTATCCGAAGCTTTAGAAAGAGCCGTTGCAGAAACAGAAGAAGTGACATTAGGATTAAACAGATATTTAAGCACAGTAGAACTCAATCCTGAACGACTGCAAACCATTCAAGAGCGACTCTCTCTTTTAGCAGACCTCCGCAGAAAGTACGGCACTCGAGTCACTGATATTTTAGAACATTTGGCACAACTAGAAGAAGAATATTCTTCCTTTGGACAGGTGAGTGAGCGACTTCATGGTCTCATTCATGACCTTGCACTATTAGATATAGAATTAAGAAAGCAGGGGAAAAAACTTTCCCAAGCTCGAAAAAAAATCTCTGAACTATTAGCAAGCTCCGTGACTGCTGAACTCAAAGATTTAAAAATGAGTGAAGCCAAATTTCTCATCGAATTATCTCTAAAAGAAGAATTAATGGAGTGGAACTCTTTTGGAGGAGATTCAATTCAATTTTTAGTACAAACCAATCGAGGTGAACCCGCACGCCCTCTCGGAAAAACCGCCTCAGGAGGTGAATTATCCAGATTGATGCTCGCCATTCGTCGCGTCATAGCAGATCGTGGTGGAATTGGCGTTTATCTTTTTGATGAAATCGATGCCGGCATTGGCGGTCAAACCGCATTTCAAGTCGGAAAGAAATTAAAATCCGTAGCCTCTTACAACCAAGTGATCTGTATTACTCACCTCCCTCAAGTCGCTTCTTTTGCAGATCATCATTTGGTAGTTCGAAAATCAATCAGTGGAAAACGAACTCTCACTGAAATCGCAGAACTCACTCATGACAGCAGAAAAGAGGAACTTGCTAGAATGCTAGGAGGTCCTGATCTTACTCTCAAGAGTCTTGAGAATGCCAGCGAGCTTTTGGAGTTGGCTCAGAGCCCGAAAGGAACTACTTACATTAAATGATCGACTAGACCCCACGCTCAGCGCGCCGGCAAAACACACCGGACGGAGCGGCGCTCATTATTACTCCGGTGACTGTAGACGATGCCGCCATTATTGCCATCGAAGGAATAGAGTTGTGAATAGTACTCAAAAAGTATATATAAATATATTAATATATGCCTGCTTTGAATACAAAAATATACAGCCCAAAACAATTTGGTTTACTCATAGGTCGTTCGACCGGCACTCTCCAACGATGGGATCGTGAAAAGATTCTTCAAGCAAAGCGAACACCCACGAATAGACGATACTATACCCATGAAGATTATATTCAAGTAGTGGGACAGAAAGACAAACAAAGGATAAACGTAAGTTATGTGCACGTTTCGGGAAGTACCCAAAAACCGGACCTCATGTCTCAAAAAAAAGCTGTTGAGCAGTTTTGTGTTGCTTCGGGCAGAATCATCCATGAAAAATATGAAGACATAGGTTCAGGCTTAAACTACAAGCGCAAGAATTTTATTGAGCTCATGAATCGTGTTGAGCGGGGCGAGATCGCAGAGATCATTGTGGCTCATAAAGATAGGTTAGTTCGATTTGGGTTTGAATGGTTTGAGCATTTTTGCAAACTTCATGGCACTCAGATTGCAGTCATGAATCAAGAATCCCTTTCTCCAGAACAAGAGATGACGAAAGATTTGATGTCCATCATTCATTGCTTTTCATCGCGGCTTTATGGACTTCGAAAATACAAGAAGACTATTTTAGAAATGGCTGTACAAAAGGAATGACCGAACAAACCCTACTCTATAAGATCGCACATAAGATTGAGATGCTCCCTGCGGAGGAGCAGGTCTTGTATTTTCAAAAGGCATGCGGAGTAGCGCGGTTTTCTTATAACTGGGGATTGGCAGAATGGAAGAAGCAGTATCAAGAGGGAGAGCGGCCGAATTGGATGGCATTAAAGAAAAAGCTCAACTCACTCAAGGAAGTGCAATTTCCATGGATGTATGAGGTCACTAAATGCGCTCCTGAAGGGGCTTTAGCCGATTTAGGGGCAGCTTGGGCAAATTACTTTCGTGATTTGAACAAGAAGACATCTCGTAAAACGAAGCAACCCCGATTTAAAAAGAAGGGGAAATCTAGGGATTCCTTCTATATTTCCAATGATCAGTTTTCAGTTCAGGATCAATTTGTAGACCTTCCTCACATTGGAAAAGTTTCTTTAGCGGAGTCATTACGATTCTCTGGGAAGGTCTTGGGAGCAACCATTGGAAGGAATGCGGATCGTTGGTTTATTTCCATTCAAGTTGAAACCCCACTTCCTCACCGTAAATGTAAAAACCCTCTTCAGTCAGTTGCAGGCGATTTAGGTCTTGAGACAGATTTGACTTTATCAACTGGGAGGAAGTTTCGGGGTCCGAAGTCACTTAGAAAACATCTCAAGAAATTAGCAAGAGAGAATCGTTCTTTGCATCGCAAAACATTGGGGAGTAAGAGGAGGAAGAAAGCAGCAAAAAAAGTAGCAAAAGTTCATCAGAAAATAGTCAATGTTCGTCTGGATTTTATCCATAAAACAACGACCCAAGTTGCCAATCAATTCGGAATCGTTTGTCTTGAAGATCTGAACACCGCTGGCATGCTTAAAAACCACAAGCTTGCTCGTTCTTTGTCAGATATCTCCTTTCATGAGTTCAAAAGACAAATTAAATATAAGACAGCCCAAAGAGGCGGGAAAGTCCTTTATGCAGAGCGATTTTTCCCTTCTTCGAAAGAATGTCGTAAATGCCGAACTAAAAATGAAAACCTGAGTTTAAAAGATCGGATTTTTTCCTGTGTGAATTCAGAGTGTGCTCATCGTGAGGACAGAGATGTTCATGCTTCTCGAAATATTCTGATTCACTGTACCCGTGGCCGACGGGGAAATCACGCTCGTGGACAGAGAGCCTCTATGCCTTGTGCATCTCGCAAGAGATTTGCAAGTCGTAAGTTGTCTGGTTTGAAACGAGAAACATGTATAAATGTAAAAAAAGAGATCAAAGTAGGTAACTACGTTTGAATACGTTTTTTGCAGCAGGCCGTCAGGATTATGAGTGTGGACTGATAACGACCAAAACTCATTTCCCGCCATATCAGGAATTCTATTAGGATCATAATAATTAGGAGTGACTCGCGGATCATTCTCCATGACTCGAGTGATGAGAGTCCACCCCCGAGGGAGCGGGCCTAGAGCTTTCCTGAGCTTGAGCATCAACAAAGTCTTCATCTCCTTCATATATGTGCCACCTGACGCCATCGATCCACCTCACTGCTGGTTGAACAGGCACCGTCTCAGCAATCTCAACCGCCAATTCCACTTCCTCACCGGGAGTATACCTCAATGGTTGGAGCTGATTGGAATTTCCAAGCCTTTGACGGCATGTCGGACACTTATGTTGATTATCGAGAACTTGGGTAATACAAGGGCTGCAAAACACATGATTACATGGAGTCAACATCAGATCCTTGCCTTGCATCTCTTCTAAACAGACCGGACAAATTTCAGCCTGACTAGTAGCATCAATCTGATTCATTCTACGCTTGTGATCAAGCAGATGATTCAGCCAGGGACCTTCCAGCCGATCCCGTACATTTCGAACCGCATTTTCAGTAGCCCCAGAACCAGAGATCTGCACACGCATCCCTTGAATTTCAAAATTATTTTCTGGTGCAGCCGAAACCACATTAGTGGTAAGCATTGCAAAGAAATTTACTCTAATTATTCCTAATGTGATCGCATGATATTTCTTCATATTTCGTTTCTCGAATGCTTATACAAATGCAAGCAGGAGGCCATAGAAAAACATAAAATAATTACATATTATTAATATAAGTAAGAGCTACTTTTAAAAAGCGACCCTATCTAAAGAGTTTACATCTGTCAAATTTATTAAATATAAAGTACAAAACTTTATTTTGTATGATACCGATGGAAAAGCCCTTCATCGGTTACAAAGAAATTTTACCTACTCGTTGTCTTCGGAACAGCCACTAATTCAAGCCCACGTCTTAAAGTAGGCGTTAACCCTTCTCCTGAAGCATTCATAGCCCGAACAAGAAGTTCTTCAGGGATATTAGCTGTGATCTTTCTATTTGTTTTTGTACTCATACCATATCTTATACCAAATCTAGATATGTGACCAACTCCCCTCGCAAAAAAGAAAAAGGACTGGGTTATCCTGGCAGTTTTTCACGGTGGATTTTTTCTTCGCCGGGAGACCAAGTGAGAAAAGAACCATGAACCCGAGGAAATCCAACATTAATGTATTGGCCTCGACGCCCCCCCACATTAAAATGCATTTCATCCAAATCATGGCAGTGCCCCATCACAACAAAGTCATAGCCTTGGCAAAGTCGCTCGGCGGCAAAGCTGCGATAGATTTTTCTAAGATATTGCATTCGATGAGTAGGAAGACTTGCTGCGAGTATAGGCTTGCCTTTACGGCTCCGCTTACTACTGGATTGACCCACTTGATCCAAAAACCGCCCTGGCACTAGAACAACCAAAGCTCTCATGATAGGACTCCTAAAAAATCCTCTCAGAAACCGATACCCATAATCCCTTCGATCCACCAAGTCGCCATGAGCAATGTAAAAGCGCTTCCCTTCAATTTCAAAGCTCACATCCAGGGAATGGATAGTGATCCCTTTCAATCGCTGAAATGCGCGATGTATTAAAAAATCATGATTCCCCTCGATATAGTGAATTTCAACACCCCGATGTCCCGCTGCATCTATCGCCATTAAGAAATCAGCATAACGCTCAGTGAAAACTGCCTTATTGCCTACAAAAAGATCAAACAGATCACCTGCCAAAATGACTTTATCGCCAGAACCTGCGCGGTGCTGTAAAAGTGAAAGCAAAGATGAGTAAAGGGGGTCTTTAGGACCAGAAATGTGAAGATCTGAAACAATGAACAAATTCATACTCTTTATGAATTAGCGATCCTACAGCTTTTGATCAAGAATTTTCCCTACAACCCGACCATCTCCCGAAGCAGCTTCCCTGAGACGCAAGAACTCTTCTCCCGTAAACTGGCGAACGACGCTTCCAGTTCCGTCTTTTAGGATCACTTTAAGACCGGGCCCACTCCCTTCAACACATGCATTCAGACCCGCCACCTGGGTTTGGAACTCTGTGTGAAAATCCTCAACTGCCTTTCCAACATTTTCTGAATTCGCTTCTTGCCGACGCTCCCGCCGTGAGTCTCGATCACTCCCAGGTTGCCTTTGTTCTGATTGGTCTTGATGGGAGGATCCCCCATCTTGCTTCTCACGAACCGTCGCGACATATCCGACACTCGGTGTCAATGGACTGATTTTCAAAATTCTTTCCTCATATTAGAGATCGGTTTAAATTAGAGGAAACTTAACGAACGAACTTAACGAACGAATTTAATACGAATTTTTACATGGGTCTTTTACAGGGGGGATTTATGAAAATCATGAGTATGGTAATGTGCTCTGTCGCAATTGCATTTCTTTTTTTTCCTAGACTGACATTTGCTGCTTTGAATAAAGATGTTCTAAAAGATCTCTACGATGGGGCGGTCTTGCCGGCATCTGAGAAAGATTTCCCAAAAATCGAATACGGCAGTGGAAATTATTTAGAACCTAGCAAAAATAAATGTGTCCGAGTCGAAATGGATGACAACGTATACCCCTTTAGCATATCCCAAGTAATTCGTATCATCCCATCATTTGGGCCTTTGATTCCTGAAAGAAAAGTGGAAAAATTATTTTTTGGTAATTTTTCCTACAGCGGATTTGATCAAATGGATCAAGCAACAGTTATTGGTAAAGATTTAGTTGTTACTAATCCTTTATTTGAAACAGCTGCCACTACTACCCCTGCCAAGATTCTTGCTCGGGAATCAGGAGAATACATCGCATTTAAAATGCTTATAGTAGGAATGCCTAACAATGAGTATTTTGGATATTGCTATCCAGAGGGGCGATCCCTGTTTTAATTCGCTACCGTCAATTTTAACAGAATGAGAGATACTACATTGCCTATTTTTTTTCGCTTCTTTCATTGATTGCATGTTCGTTACTAATAACATCACGTATATCTTTGCTAGAAGTTACAGTTATACACATGTGTACCATCAAAGGATGTGGTTCAGGCCCATATGGAACCCAAAAGAAGGAAGGAGCAGATATTTGAGCTTTGGAATCAATTTCTAAAATCCCTTTAATAGTGGCATTCAAATCCTTCCTTGGAATATCTGAAAGTGGAGCATTAACATCATATTTACCATTTACACAAAATACCTTGGTATCTGCACATACATTCACAGACAGAAATAAAATTCCCATAAATGCCGCAAATAAATTTTTTCCCATATGTGGGTCTTATCGGCTCAGGAGCCATTCATCTTAAACGCGTTTTACAACTTCACAAAAAATCAGAATAAACGCATTTAAATCGAAGTAATTGCTGCATTTGTTCGGACGCTCACAAAATGGATTTAGCTCACATCTAAATATATCTAGGATGGGTGGCCCCTTTTGTGGCCACAAATAATCAAATGATCAACAAGACCCCCACGCTCAATGCACAGGCAACACGCACCGCACAGCAGCCTCATTAGGCGGTGGATTGCTGCCGACAAAGCCACCACTATTGCCATTGAAGAAAAAGGTGGCGTTGACAAGACCAGAAGGGATGTGTCCCGACAACAACCAAAAATAAAAATCACTGTGCACCATACCATGGGGGGGTAAATAATTTTGCGCCATATCAGGGATTGCATTACGATCATAATGATGAGGAGCCCCCATCGCTCTTCCTAAAGCCTCATACTCTTCTCGAACGGGCAATCTTGCTCCTCCTCCCAAATTTCGACAATATTGTTCTGCCTCTCGTTCCTTCATTCTCTTCACAATGAACTCTACTCTGGGATTGAAAAAGCCTCTTGGCGGCTCCCTCTTTGGAACCCCACTCCAAATCACATTCCCCACTTGATACATACTCCCCAATCGAACAAACGCAGGAATTCCTCGGACTCGCTCATCACCCTCCATCACTGGGATCAGCCTCTCTGCCGGAGGCCGGGCAACTGGAACTACGAGTACAACACCACCATCACGGTTAGCAGCATTTTGACCCACTCGCTCATGAGGATACATCCCACCCGCATCTCGAACATCGAGAGATGCTAGAACTGGGGCCCCTAATCTTTGTAATTCAGCTTTAACAACGTCGGCGTCTTTTGAATTCTCCTCCTGATAACGATAAATGAATTCATTTTGAAGAAGTTCAACGACCTGATCATGGGGTAGGTGAGTATTCTTCACCTCTTGAATCCATTCTCTACTCATCAATCCCGCTGGGAGTGGCCACATTTTCCTTTCTTGAAGAATCGCTTTGCGCGATTCCACAGCAGCAGCCCTCACGCCCTTGGATACTTTCCTCCGAAATAAATCCGCCAAATTCTTTCTTGCCACAAGCCAATGGTATCGTTCCGTATACCCTGGGCGTCTCTCCCAGTAATCACCGCTGTGCTCCTGAACATGCTGATGAGCTGTGCGACCATCCTTTTTTGGCTTTAAACAAAGATAGCAAAATGTAGCTTTGCACTCATCATTCGAGCAAGCTGCAGCATTACATCCCTCAATCCTACCGTCGATGGTGCCGCCACAGCCATCGTTTGGGCAACAGAAAGTAAAGGATTCTTCAATGCCTCGTAACAATCGACGAATTTCCATCTGAGTTTCACCGATAGAACCTGATTTTGCAGCTTTCGAAAGTCGCTCATCCAAAGCCGCTCTTTCTCCTGACTCTAATAATTCTCGAATCGTCGTCAACGAAACTCTCTCTACAATTCTCTGCACAACATGAAAGACCATGGGTCTCTAACTCTTCCACTTTTTCAAGGGATTTGACCTGATGAGCTAGACACTCCCTATCGATGCAATGACCCTTTGCACAGGTATATGCATGATGATGGGCAATCTCTTCATCCGTCACATTTTCATGACAAACTGTACAGCTTCCACTCGCCCAGGCATCGGAATGGACTCCTGCAGTTGCAATTATCAGGAAAGCTAAAATGATAAAAATTGGGTTCATAGCTACATTTCGGTTTTTGTTTGAAAATATTGAGAAACCCGTTTTAGTTTTAGTTTCTTTTTACATTTTCTTTATAGCAAGCACCGACATAGTGTTTTGGTTCAAAAAGTCTAAAAACCGTCTAGTCGGAGCAAAAAATACAACACTTTTGGGCCAATACAGTAAAACAAACAGGAAGTTATAATTAAGGAATAATTATGCCTTTTAAATAGCTTAATTATCCGATAAAATAGGGCTAAGAAGGAGGCTTTATGACTTTAAAAGCAATTCAACTCTCAACAGATTTGGTAACGGTTGCTGAATTCAAGGATCATGCAGGCAGCTATTTGGATCGCGTCCAGGCAACAGGACATCCTATCGTCATTACTAAGAATGGCAAAGCAGCCGGAGTGATTGTCTCTCCTGCAGAGTATGATCGTTTTTATACCCAGCGTCTCATGGACTCTATCGCCCAAGGTGTTACAGACGGAAATATAGGAAATGTGACAAGCACTGAAGAATTAGAGCGCCAACTTGCAAAGAGGCGTAAAACTCGAAAAGATCAGAAATGAAGGTTCTATGGACGAACGAAGCCAGAAGTCGGCTTTTTGAAATTGAGGATTGCATTGCTCAAAACTCTCCCATATCTAAATCATAAAATTACGCTGAATCGGATTAGGCATTTTGAAGAAGATTATAACTGATCAAGTGCTGCACACACATGAAGAAACTCTTTCCAGACCTTGGAAAAAGGCTGTGGTGGCGTACTTAATTGTACACTTGGCCATGCAATATTAAAGAGCGTAAGATTTAGCTCCTTAACTTCTTCAAGAAAAGACCTTGGTACTGACGTGTTTCTATTTTTAAATGTGAGCTGAATGGCTCCACGAAGTCGATCTGGATCCTGACACTTTGGAAAAATAAAAATCAAATCATACACATCTTTTGCACGAGAATTTGCTGATCCCCTATGGAACAATGTCTGAAGCTTTTCAGCGAAAATACTTTCCAGTGGATAAACTAACCAGGATACGAATTCTTTTGTAGGAATTATTGCGTTCATCTTTAGCTTGATAGGGTCTGAATAAAGTTTGTCGCCAATTCCAATATCAATATGAAGTCGAGAGAGTTTTTTTATTTTCACAGAATCCAATGGAGGATCTCCGAGCTGAAACGCGCAATTGAATCGCAATCCTCCATACTCACCTTGATCAGGAATTTCCTCTATCTGAAAGTCCCCAAACCAAAAACCATCCACGAGGTCCATTGCCAAGGCTTCTTGTACTAAAACGGGAACATCATCTTTTGAAATTTCGTAAGCCAATGCATCCACGTCCCGAGTAAATCGATTCGTATTCGTTGTTTTTAGGAGCACGAATCCACCTTTAAAAACTAAATGCTTAGACAGGAAAAGATGGGCTGAAAGTCGTGCTACAGCACGCTCCATCGCTACAACAAGTCTCATTTCATTAAAGTTCCCGTTGGGTTCGCTTGCAATTAATTTTTTGATTTCATTTGTAATAAGACGAGCCTGTGAATTTCTGGTCATGCTAATGCCTCAATGTAAGGAAGAATCCGATGATTAACTTTTAATTTTACTGCGACATCAAACACTTTGCTAAGACTCGTCTTTTTTTCCTGGATCGCTTGCTTAAGCGACTGAATTCCTGTTTGCCCACCAATCATACGAGAATATACGAGTGACTCTGCAAGGGTTCTTTCAAGCGATGTCACACAGTACCCAACGTGTTGAGTGATCTCAACGTCCCAAAGTGGGTCTCGTGCTCGAATCAATCGAACATCTTTTGCTTTTATCCTTTTTGAGTTTGGAACTAAAAGCCATACTCTTTTTGCAATGACGTCTGTAATTCCATAAAAACTCAAAGCTGAAACAAGGCAAATGGCTGATGGTGATCCAACTTGAAGAGTTGCAACTCGAAATTGATCTTCTTCCGAATAATCGGGTTGTGGCACCCTATAAATTCCACGAGCAACTTGTTCGATTACACCTGCTTGAATTAACTTTTTTAACTCATAAAAGGTGAAACCAACGTCCTTAGCTTCACGAAATGAAAATGGATAAGACTTTAAGGATTGTGGAAGCTTAAGAAGCATATTTGATAGTTTGACTCATTTTATAAAACGAGTCAAACTATCAAATAGTAAAAATAGGCTATCCATTGAAATCACTGAATATAGTCCCTCCTGGTTTCAGCACTCTCGATAAAGTACTGAGTGCTAGTGGAACACGAGCCGCACCCCAACGTGCGCGTAGCAGTTCGAAGGAACAACGTGGTCGCGAGACCCAGACCGCAGAAACCTCGCCTTATACGCAAAGGAACCGCCGCGGAGGACGCGACGCGGACCCCTATCGTAAAGATCGCTTGTCCAAGTATACACGTTCCCCCGAGCATCATAGATCCCTGCAATCGGTCGCTTCGATCTTACCTTCTGCACCTGACTTCCATCATACACTGCATAATTACCCAGCTCCCTCTCAGGAAAGGGATAAGGTCCAGCATGAATTTGTTTGTCAGCCCCAAGACGAGCCAGGTATTCCGCCTCGGCACTGCTGATCAACCTCGGGATTAACCTATTTCCGTTCAATTTACTTTTTAGCTTTTCTACAAATGCATCCGCCTCATATGCAGTAATTCCGTTGGCGGGCAAATCCATCTCGCTTTCATCCCAGTTCTTAATCTTATAACATTCTTGCAGCGCCGGTTTTCTACCCATGACCGCCATCCACTGACGCCGTGTAATATGCGTATCCATCGACTTAAATGAACCCACTGTCACTCTGTGTGGATACTCTTCCCAATTATATCGACCGGCTTCGCCTGCTGGTGTTCCCATATCGAACGTTCCACCGGGAAGCGCAACAGCATTGAGCCCCGCAATCCCTCCTATATTCTCGATCCTTCCTTCTACGACTCCTCCTGACGACGGTGTCTCCGCAACTACCTCCCCAGGAAGAGGAACTCGGGAAATCCCCCCAGCACTGGAATCCAACCAATGAAACTCTTCAATCGCATTCAAGATGATATGATAACTACCCGAGGGCAACGCGGTCCTACAGAAAGGACATCTTTGATCCCTTGCAGATCCCTCTTTTAAACATTTTTCACAAAAATCTTGGCCACAGCACGGCGTTGTCGCTGAATTGCCCGTATGCATGTTCCCATCGATAAGAACACTCTCCCCTACAGTGCCCGGAGTCTCCAAACAAATCTTACAACTGGAGTCCATCGTCCGATAGGCAGATGCCTGATGATCCCACCGAGAATGTCCTTCCACTTCATGGGTGGTATCCAGTGCATCTCCCCAAGGAAAAAACTGATGCACTCGCGTAAGCTGATTTTTCAAGTTTGGCTGCTTAAATAAGCTCGCATTTCTACTTTCCTGAGCCAGCATTGCCGAGTCAAACTGAGGCGAATTGAGGATTCGCGCCATCACGTCTTTTCGATTATTTTGGGCCGCCAAAATAAAAGGGGTGGCCTGCCTTCCCTCATACTTAAGAGACACATCCAGCTTAGCCCCCTTGTTCATGAGAATCGCCACAATGTCGGCACTCCCTTTGGCCGCCGCCAGTCCCAATGGAAACCATCCGTCCGAGCGCTTCTCGTTCAGATTGATCTTCGACATTTTTTCCGAATTCTCCAGAATCACCTTTGCGTGTTCGACCGTCTGTGCCTGTTCCTGCTCAGAACCTTGCCCTAGTTGGGTCAGGACAGTCATCAATTCTTCATACTCCGGTCCCACCACTGCCTGCGCAGAAGTGGTCAAAAGGAGTCCCAACACGAAGATCCAGGTTTGGGCCCTGAAAGATTTGTGTTCGAATCGCATTAAGAAGGGTTGCATCTGTTTTTGTTTCCCCTTCTCTCATCGGCGCTCCATTGAATTTCTTGACAGAATTTAGGATAAGAAGAGGCTTTATGACTTTAAAAGCGATTCAAATCTCTCGATGTCGAAAGCAGGTCACAAGATGATCATTCACCATTCCAACCGCTTGCATGTGGGCGTAAATGATAGTTGAACCCACAAACTTGAAGCCACGGGCCTTGAGATCTTTACTGAAAGCATCTGACTCTTTCGTTGTAGCAGGGATGGCCCCCAGGTTTCGACGTTGATTGATGATGGGTTTTCCACCCACGAATTGCCAGCTATAACTGTCGAACGAACCGAACTCTTCTTGAACTTCTATGAATGCCAGAGCATTAGCGATGGCACTTCTAATCTTCAATTGGTTTCGAATAATGCTTGGATCTTTCATTAACCGTTGAACATCTCTCTCCCCTAGCCTAGCAATTTTTTCCACTTTGAAGTCACAGAAGGCTTTTCGGTAGCCTTCACGTCGTTTCAAAACCGTGAGCCAACTGAGCCCGGCTTGAGCGCCTTCGAGGATCAGAAATTCAAATAGCCTCTTATCATCGTGAATAGGGACCCCCCATTCCAAATCGTGGTATTTGATGTAGGCAGGATCAGATAAGCACCACTCACACCGTTTCTTGTTATCAGTCATGAACTCAGACCGCATCGAATGAAATCCCCATCGGCTGGCTGACTGCATCAGGTATGCTTTTTTGATAAAACTCAAGATTCGCCGGGGCTAATGCTGTATTGCCCAAAATTGCGTCTGAAGCTTTTTCAGCGATCATCATCACCGGGGCATAGAGGTTCCCATTCGTCACATAAGGCATCACAGATGCGTCCACGACGCGAAGATTTTTTAAACCGTGAACCTCCATGCTTTTTGGGTCCACTACGGACTTTGCATCCTCTCCCATCTTACAGGTACAAGAGGGATGCAATGCTGTTTCACCCTCTGATGCCACCCAATTCAGAATCTGTTCGTCCGTTTGAACGGATGGACCCGGTGAAAGCTCTCCACCGTTAAACTCATCCATTCCCGATTGATTTAAGATATTGCGAGCACAACGAACTGCCTCTACCCACTCGCGCCTGTCCTGAGCAGTAGAAAGATAATTAAAGCGAAGACTCGGATAGGTACGAGGATCAGTGGATCGAATTTTCACATGGCCTCGTGCATCCGAATTCATAGGTCCCACATGCACCTGATATCCATGCCCACCTGCAGGCGACGATCCGTCAT
This sequence comes from Oligoflexia bacterium, assembly GCA_963758495.1. GTDB lineage: Bacteria > Bdellovibrionota > UBA1018 > UBA1018 > UBA1018 > CAVWVI01. Next base: position 111,796 of record CAVWVI010000002.1, on the reverse strand, counting down.
AACGAACAGCAAGAGGTAAGAAATGGAACTGTAAATTTGGATATTGAACATCGTGATTACTCCGAATGAATCCACCCGCCTCAAAGTGGTTTGAAGCTGCAGGTCCTTTTCGATGAAATAACCATTGATAGCCGATCCATGGCTTATTCCACCATTGAAGGGCTGGATATAAACTCACCGGTAATTTAGAAGTATATTGAATATAGACTTCGAGATGATCCTGAAGGTTCTCACCCACACCCGGAAGGTCCTGAACCACTTGAATACCGAGAGCACGGAGTTCCGTCGCATTTCCTACACCTGAGAGTTGAAGAAGTTGTGGTGAATTTATCGCTCCACCACAACAAATAACCTCACCTGCATAGACTCGATGCAACTTTCCGTATTTTTGGTACTCGACCCCCACTGCACGATTCCCTTCAAAGAGAATCTTCGTAGTCAGTGCACGACACTCCAATTTCAAGTTCGATCGAGATCGTTTGATTGGATGAAAGTAGGCACGAGCAGCAGAAAGCCGACGACCTCGATTGATATTACGATCAAACTTACCAAAACCTTCTTGTCGATATCCGTTCACATCATCGGTAAGAGGATACCCGGCCTCTTGAACTGCCTTGAAAAAAGCTTTGAATAACGGATTCTCGCATGGACCCGTTTCGAGATTCAATGGTCCGCTAAAACCATGATAGGGATCAGCACCCATAGTTCGAGTTTCTGCACGATTAAAATACGGTAAGCAATGTGAATAATCCCAGTGCTCCATTCCTGGATCACTGGCCCACTTCTGATAATCTAATGGGTTACCCCGAATATAGATCATGCCATTGATGGAACTAGAGCCGCCCAATACTTTGCCACGTCCATGAAAAATACGTCTGCCGTTCATAAACGGCTCTGGCTCTGAATGATAGCACCAATCGTAGAGTTTATTCCCCAGTGGATACATCAAACCGGCAGGCATATGAATAAAGATATCCCAAATATAATCTGGTCTACCAGCCTCCAGCATTAAAACACTTTGAGATGGATTTGTACTCAGCCGATTTGCCAAAACGCACCCAGCAGATCCTCCGCCGACGATGATAAAATCATATTGTTTCTTGGCCATAGCAGTATCCTTCCTGTTTAAACTCACGAACGATCTTAGAAAGGAGACTCCACATCTCCCATTTCAACATAAACACTCTTAATCTGTGTGTAATGATCGAGCGTAGCCAAACCATTTTCCCGCCCTAATCCAGATTGTTTATATCCACCAAAAGGAACTCCCACGGGAGTCACATTATAGTTGTTGATCCAGCATGTGCCGGCATGAAGGTTAGCAATTACGCGATGTGCTCGTTGATTGTCCTGGGTAAATACTCCGGCAGCAAGTCCATAAGGAGTCTGATTCGCTCTTGATACGACTTCTTTCTCGCTTTTAAAGGTCAAAACCGACATCACAGGGCCAAAGATTTCCTCACGGACATGGGTCATTTCATCATGACAATTTACGAAAACTGTTGGACGAATAAAATGACCACCAGTTAATTCAGTTTGACTTGAATCCCATTGAGGTTGGGTACCTCCACAAACAAGAGTTGCGCCTTCTTTTTTAGCATTTTCTATGTACTTTATAACTCTTTCCAAGTGTTGCCGGCTAATCAACGCTCCCATTTGAGTATGCGGATCAAATGGATCACCCACCTTAATTTGATTGACGCGTGGAATGAGTTTATCCATGAAGGCCTCATAGATCGATTCCTCTATAAAAACCCTCGTTCCATTGGAACAAATTTCACCCTGCGTATAGAAGTTAGCCAGTAATGCCGCCGAAACTGAATGGTCGAGGTGGCTATCCGCAAAAATAATGAGAGGAGATTTTCCTCCTAACTCTAAAGTCACGTGCTTTAATGATTCAGCGGCAGCGATCATCACTTTCTTCCCCGTGGGCACAGAGCCCGTCAGTGAAATCTTTCTGATCCGGGGATGCTCTGCCAATTCCTTGCCCACACTCCCAGAGCCGTGAATGACATTAAAAACTCCATCTGGTACTCCCGCCTCTGAATAAATTTCGGCTAACTTCATGGCTGTCAGTGGGGAAAGTTCTGAGGGCTTAAAAATCATTGAATTTCCACATGCAAGTGCCGGAGCAGATTTCCAACACGCAATTTGAAGGGGGTAGTTCCATGCACCCACTCCCGCACATACTCCTAAAGGCTCTCTCCGTGTGTAGGCAAAGGATGATCCTAAGTCATAATGATGACCGTGAAGACTCTGTGCAATTCCAGCAAAATAGGCAAGGGCATCTGCACTACTTGGAATATCGACTGAAAGCGCTTCTGAAATAGGTTTTCCCGTATCTAAAACCTCGAGTTGCGCGAGAAGCTCCGTACGTTCCCTCATGATGCGAGCTGCATTCATGAGAATACGGCATCTCTGAGCAGTACTCAAAGATGACCATTTTTCAAAACCTCTTTCACTCGACACTACCGCACGCTCTACATCAGAAGAGCTTGCAATCTGTACCTCGCCTATTTTTTTCCCAGTAGATGGAGAAAAATTTGAGAAAACCTCTTCAGACGATGAATCCACTAAAGACCCATCCATATAAAGCTTTTGCAATGACACTTCAAACATAGAACGATTTCCTTATTTTATTATTTTCCATTCAATAGTGAGTGCCACTCCAATGAAGATAATCAAAGAAGCCACTAAAGTCCTCGAACTTAACTGCTCCCCAAAAATAAACCATCCAAAAGCACTCACTAAAATAGGCTGTAAATAATCAAAAAGAGCAACACGCGACGAAGGGGCATGAGCTATGGCCCATACCACCAAAAAATGACACATCCACGTAGATCCCACTATCGCAAAAACCATCATAGAGAATAATGATGCCGTCATTGGAGGCCAAGAGAAATGGGACCAATCAGATCTTGATAAGAGTAAAAAACCAAAAGTAGAAATCGCAAACATACCCACGGTAATCCACAATCGATCGTATTTCTGAAAAAATCGTTTCGATAGCGCAATAAACAATCCATACCCTGAGCAGCTGATCAAGGTCAAAAAATCCCCAAAAAATGCTTGATTAGAAAATGAATACCGCTCTACATGGCTGAGAACTAATACACCAATAAAAGCTAATAAAAACCCAAGAAACCGAATAGGTTTGGCTTCCTCATGTCCCATATACATCACTACTGCCAAGGTAACCAACGGTGCGATCGTATAGAGAATCGCGCTATTCGTCGAAGTTGTGTAGTGAAGTCCCGCTAAATACAAACCTTGAGCTAATATCCCTCCTAAAATCGAAAATGCGAACAATGGAAATAAAAATTCTGATGAAAACTTGGGAAGTGGGCGCCTCATTAACAATGCAACTAAACCCATTAGGACCGCTGTAACGCCACTTCTCAAGGTCGCCCAAATCATAGGCGGAAAAATCTCCATGAGAATCTTAGAAAAAATATAACTTGAAGCAAAAAGGACCTGTATTGTGATTAATGCAGTGAGGATCGACGTCCGAGATGGTAATTCTTGTGCACTACTAGGCGGTGACATTGACAAACTCCCTCACCTTCTCACACGCCGGACTCGCGATCACTTCTTCTGGAGTACTCAGTTGGAGAATTTGACCTGCGTCCATAATTGCAATACGATCAGCAATTCTTACCGCTTCATTAAAATCATGAGTTACAAAAACAATCGTTTTTTTTAGTTTTTTCTGAAGATCGAGGACCTCATCTTGAAGATATTTTCTATGAAGAGGATCCAGCGCGGAAAATGGCTCATCCATGAGTAGAATAGGCGCATCTGTCACAAATGCACGAGCAAGACCGACTCTTTGCTGCATTCCTCCAGAAAGCTCAAAGGGGTATCGTGCTTTCCAGTTGGTTAATCCTACTAACTCAAGTTTTTCATTTACTCTCCTTTGAACTTCATCTTGAGAGATTTTTTGAAGTTCAAGAGGATAGGCCACATTTCGATAAACTGTTCGCCAAGGCATAAGTCCAAATTGTTGAAAAACCATAGAAATAAAATGACGCCTCACTTCTCTAAGAGTTTTTAGAGGACATTGAGTGATATTAATCTTATTTTTATTTTTAGAATCATAAAAAAATACATCCCCCCGAACCACTCCCACTCCACGTCCATTCATTCCATTTAAACATCGAAGTAAAGATGATTTTCCAGAACCAGAGAGTCCCATAATCACCAAAATTTCTCCACTTTGAACACTCAATGAAGCTCGATGAACTCCAACGATTTGTCCGGTCTCTTTTTGAATTTGATCTCTTTTTTTACCTTGGTCTAATGCTTGAAAAGCGATCTTGGGTTTGCTTCCAAAAACCAAATCAATTTGGTTCACACTCAGACACACACTCATGAGAGCACCGTATGATTTTCATTCAATCGAGAAGTTCTCACCGATAAAATCCTATCCAAAAAAATGGCCGTAATCACTATTGTAATCCCGGCATCAAATCCCTTAGCGATATTTACTGTATTGAGCGCCTGCACTACAGGCTTTCCTAAGCCATCTGCCCCTACCATTGCCGCAATCACAACCATAGACAGAGAAAGCATCACGCATTGTGAAATTCCAGTACGAATTGTAAGCGATGCATGGGGAATCTCGATTTGAAACAATCGCTGCCAAGGTGTAGAACCGTAAGCATCTGCCACTTCAAGCAGTGCTCTTGGCACACTTTGTATGCCCAAATAGGTAAGACGAATCGGGGCCGGCATTGCAAAGATTACAGTAGAAATGACACCAGGAGCGAGACCCAGTCCAAAAAGCATTAACGTTGGAATTAAATAGACGAAAGTTGGAATCGTCTGCATCAAATCCAGTATGGGTTGAACGATCCGATATAATCCCTTTTGATGCGCACAAAGAATACCCAGTGGCACACCGATACCTACCGAAAAAACTGTGGAAAAAACGACCAATGAGAGAGTCTCCAGAGTTTCTTGCCAATATCCCAGATTCAAAATCAGCAAAAAACCCAGCAAAGAAAAAACGACACTCTTCCAGCTTCGCTTCATCAGAAAAATACAAAATACAAACAGACCCATGAGCACCCACGGAGGAAACCACCCTAGAAATTGGATCACCGCTGTCAATGTTGCGCTTAAACTATCTGAAAAAAATCGAAATTGAGACTCATATCGCGCAGTCAGGAAAGAAACTCCTTCTTGAATCCAACTTCCCAATGGAATTTTTGTCATTGATCTTTACTCCTGCGCTGGATAGCTACCGTTAATTCGACTCGATTTTTTCTAATACGGACATCCCTTTTTGTCCATCCAGTGAATTCACTTGAGAAAGCCATGGCTCTGCTTTTTTTAAATTAGCCTGGAGCCACTTTTTGGCCGCTACCTTTGGCTCCATCTTTTGCTCTAAAATCATCGCAATTAACGTATTTTCGATCTCTACCGTGAGGGAGAAGCTTTTCAAAAATCGGGCAACATCCGGACACTCTTTTGCATAGTTTTTTCGGGTATTAATGTAGATGGTAGAACTACCCTGCTCGGGTCCAAAATAGAGATCCGATTCGTTTAAGTAGTGGAGCTGGATCTTTTGATTCATGGGATGCGGCTCCCAAGCCAGAAAAATAATCCACTCTTTCTTTTTCAATGCTCGGTAAACTTCCATTAACATGGCTTGTTCACTTGACTCAACTTGTGTCCAACTTCCCAAACCAAATGCATTATCAGAAATAATTTTTTGAATCAGGCGATTTCCATCATTGCCCGGTTCTACTCCATAAATTTTTCCATGAAATTTCTCTTTATATTTTGCAAGCTGCGAAAGAGAACTCACACCAGCTTCTTCGACATACTTTGGAACAGCAAGATTATATCTTGCGCCCTTCAATAAAGTACTCAAAGTCTCCACTGAACCATTGGCTTGATAGGGTCCGATATCGGCTGCCATTGTAGGCATCCAATTTCCCAGAAATACGTCGATATCACGATTTTTTAAACTAGCATAAGTCATAGGCAATGAAAGCATGCTTGTCTTTGTGCCGTATCCGAGCGCTTCTAAAATAACTGAGGCTAAGGCTGTAGATGCGGTAATATCCGTCCAACCCACATCTGCAAAGTGGATCTTTTTGCAATCCTGAACCGCATATGAATTGAATGAATAAAAACTCAGCAATAAGAATCCAAAAAACCCCCTCAGTCTCAGCAGCATCTTTTCTTCCCCTCAATCGCTGTTGAGACGCAAAAAAATGCCCAACAGCTCGCTGGGTTAATACCTGAAGTCAAGAATGATGTCTATCTGATACCTACTCAATACTTGAATGGCAAAAAGCTTAAAATGACCTCTGCCAATAATCATAAAAAAACCTCCTGGGGGCTCGGCTTCCCCAGGAGGAGCTTAAGGACTCATAGACATCCTGACCATGAGACTTGGGCACACTTTTTTATACTGTTCTTCTTTTTGTAGAAGCCTCAGCCTCTCAAAGAAGCTTGAGTGCTTGCGAAGGTGCGGAATTAGCTTGGGCCAATACAGAAATCCCAGCAGCTTGTAAAATATTGCCTCGAACTAAATTAGAAGTTTCTGCTGCAATATCTGTATCCGCAACTCGGGAACGTGCAATAGCCAGGTTCTCTTTGCTGACATTCAAATTCCGACTCGTGGCCTGAAGTTTATTTTGCATTGCACCTAAAGATGCTCTACTAGAAAATACTTTTGCCAAGCCTTCATCAATTTTATCTAAACTATCCCGCGCTCCATCAATGGATGAGTAATCCAGATCTTCAATACCCAACGAAGAAGTACGTGAATCATAATTTTGTGGATTGAACTCAATTCGATCGTTCTCCGTTCCATGGGTACCTACCTGAATTTGCAAGGCCCCTTTAGGAGCTTGCCCATTCAATAAGGAAGTACCATTAAAATTGGTTCCATTGGAGATACGATCCACTTCTTGACTTAAACTTTTCACTTCTTGCTGGATAAAACCTCTTTCACGGTCCCCAATGGTATCAGAAGCAGCTTGGATACCCAACTCGCGCAAACGAACCAGGATGTTGCTGATTTCTGTTAAACCCCCTTCAGCCACTTGAGCAAACGAAATACCATCGTTTGCATTCCTATCTGCCTGCTCCATCGATCGAATTTGAGCGCGTAGGTTTTCTGAAATAGACAATCCTGCTGCATCGTCCCCCGAATTTATAATTCGTTGTCCAGATGCCAATCGCTGATAGCTTTTAGCTTGATCTGCAGTGGATTGATTCAATTGCCGATTCACACTCATTGCAGATACATTAGTCGAAATAATTAAGCTCATAACGTTACCCCTTAAGCATGCGGATCCTCCTATTAAATGACACACTGTGTCAGTTTAAAAATAAAAGAATCCTTTGTTTATGGCTCGTCTGAAAAAATCAGATGAGCGCCGAGTTTTAAGTTTTAACGTCTGAGTGTTGATAAAATCTTGTCAGAGGTTCAGGCAAATACCTAAACTCTGTCGGCCCGGTCAACAACCCGGACCTGCTCAACTTGACACCGCCAAGTGCAACAGCAAGATACAGTCGGCAGACGTTATTCAATTTGTCAGTTACGAAGAACCTTCTTCTCGCTGACAATTGACCTATCGGCACAATGCATCATTACTTGAGTTAAAAATACAAGTATTAACAATTGAGTTTGTGCCAACGCCTGAGACCGTTTAAAAACAATGAGTTATAATAAGACCGCGGGACTCATATTTTCCAGTCCCGCGGCCTGGTGATTTGCTTCTGGATGATTATCCGAGAAGTTTTAATGCCATCATATTGTTTTGATTCGCTTGACTGAGGACCGATACATTAGCTTGGGTCAGAATATTATTTTTCGTCAATTCTGATGTTTCAAATGCCATATCCGTATCTCGGATTCGGCTATTTGCATTGGATAGGTTTTCATCATAGATCGCTAAATTATTCACAGTAGATTGAAGCCTATTTTGCAACGCGCCTAACTCCGCTCGGTTCCCAACAAGGGTTTTAATCCCCTCATCCAATGCCTCTAAGTTACTTTGAGACGACTGTCTGTCTACCGTACTCACGCTTCCGATTCCAAGACCATCCAAAGTTGCATTGGTCTTGCTTGGATCGAATTGAAATCGATCTTCCAATGGATTATTATGAGTTCCAACCTGGAGTTCCAAAGCGTCCCCTTCTCCAAGTAGCAATTTCTTGCCGTTGAACTCCGTCGAAGAAGAAATTCGAGTCACTTCTGCCTTAAGTTGCTGAACTTCTTTATCCATAAAACCACGTTCAACATCTCCAATAGTATCAGTTGAACCTTGGATGGATAATTCACGAAGTCTGATAAGAATATTTCCGATTTCATTCATTCCGCCTTCAGCCGTCTGAATCATCGAAATTCCATCATTCGCGTTTCGAACATCCTGACGAATGGATCGAATTTGAGCTCGCATTTTTTCAGAAATCGCGAGTCCAGCGGCATCGTCTGATGCTCGATCGATTCTAGATCCTGAAGCTAAGTGCTCCAGAGACTTTCTTTGCATGTCTGTATTTGTAGCTAAGTGCCGTTGAGACACAAGTGACTGCACATTAGTGGCTATTCTCAAACCCATAAACACACCTCTCCCTAAAAACCACTCTCAACTTCGCAAAGGGACACGACTCCCCTGGAGTGAAAATGGATACTGTTCATTCATAAATAAGCAGGAATTTGCTGTACCCCTGCTCAGATGGCATCAAGCTAGGAACCATTCACTAGTTTAACGCATCTTTCACTTATTAAATCGGTCAGGTATGAATTTACTTTAGACTTTTTTTGTCAGGAATTAAAAAGTCACAACCAAGCTAGAAAAACTAGAGCATAATTTGATGATTTTACTATTAAAATAAGATCTGCGGCTTTATAAAAATCAAACGCTCTCCCTATAAATTAATCTAATATTTCTTTCCCAGAGGTAGTTTAAAAAGATTAACGCACGGAGTAACTTAGTCTTTCACTCAATAATATTCATGCATAATATTCATGCATCCCAGAAAAATTTCCGATATTTTAATATGGAACCCGAAATCATCAGTATTGAAGCTGCTGGAAAAGCCCTAGCACTTCTTACCTGGATCCCACTCGTCTTATTTGCACTCTGGGTAGAGTATTTTGATAAGAACCTGAATGAACTCCGAATTAAAAAATCTCAATTTGACCCTAACATTGAAGTTGAAAAAATTTACACAGCTGGGCTGATTGTCATTTTATTTCAATTTATCCTTTTCTTTCAAGCCTCTGAAGTTCGGCATGCTTACCCTATTTTATGTTCTCTCAATTTAATCATGAGCATTTGTATCCAGATTTTTCTTCAGTCTCGTGCCAAAAATAGAGTGCACGGAACAGAACCCACATCGAACGAATTTTTAAGGACTGCAATACGCGCAACCCTTGCCTGCATTTTTGGAGGAAGCCTTTATATTGCCATTGTTCTCATCACTATCAAAGCGGCGTTCGTCCTAGCGGAGCTCACCCACGCCTCTCCTCTGATTGGCACCACTTATATGCTATTGGGCGGATGCATAGGTGTTCTGACAGGACTCAGTCTCAATTTTACTCTAGGTCCGAAGTACATCCAAAATATCCTGCCCACCAGCCGCATGGATAACCTTGAGTTACAAACCCGTCTTCAAACTCTCTTTACAAAATCAGGACTCAACTTCCCAGATTTCTTTATTATTGAGCTAAAAGAAATTCCACTCATGAATGTGTTAATATTAGGATATGAAAAAGGTCGAGGACTGTTTCGACCCGGACTCTTCATTTCTCGTTCTGTTTTTAATTGTTTGTCTATTTCTGAATTAGAAGCGATGGTTACTAATGAAATCAGTCATCTTATTCTTAAACATCTTAAAAAGCGTTTAGCATCCTCAGTCTTATTGATGATTGTGCCTATGGTACTCGTAGTCACTGTCATTACAATTATAAAAAAATTCACAGGAAACTCTGAGGCCTTTGATTTCTTAGTCCCCATGACTGCTTTTTTCTCTTTTATTATTTCCTTTAAATATCTTTCTTCTCAACTCAAAGCACATCAATGGGAAGCAGATGTCCATTCCATCGAAAAGATGGGTATTCGATTTCAAGATTGGGTCAATGCCCTGAGAAAGCTGGATAATGCAATCTATCCTAGCCTCTTGAAAAAGGACATAGGAAGCTCGGAAACAGAACGCAGAATTGAGAAGGTTCGCCATTACCTAGATGCACATCATGTGGAAGAATTCGAACCAGAATCGAAAAGTGCTTAATCAGCTTCTGGATCTAGTTTTTGATAATAAATTAAATAGATTTCAAAGCTATCGGTTTTTTCAGGCCAAAGTTCGTCACCAAAAATGTGGCCTTCAGCAGTACCTAATCTAAACACACCGTCAAGAATATTGCCACGTACTATCACGGATTGATTTTTTATAAAAGCTCTGCCCTCGTAATGACTTCTAACTTGAACAAGCTCACCTTTCTTCCACAATAAATTGAGGTGCTTCACGAGGCTTTTTAAACCATCCAGCAACGACCTCAATAGTGTGCTACAGTGTGACAATGGAAAAGTTTGACCGTATCCGAGTTGCGACCCTTCAATATTTCATTCGTCCCGTAGAGAGCTTTGAGCAATTTCAAGAGCAGGTGGAGGGACTTGTGCAAACTGCGGCGGACTACAAATGTCATTTAGTCGTTTTTCCCGAATACTTTACAACTCAGCTTCTTATGTTGGGAAACTACAAAGGTCCTATTACGGAGCAAGTTCGTGAGCTTGCCGGACTGGCTCCTCGTTACGTATCCTTTATGACAGATTTAGCTGTAACCCATGGGCTCTATATTGTGGGAGGAAGCATACCCGCTGAGGATTCAAAAACTGGCCAGATAAGAAATCGCTGCTATTTTTTTAGTCCAGATGGAGACGCAGGTTTCCAGGATAAGATTCATATGACCCGCTTCGAAAAAGAAGAGTGGATCATAGAACCAGGGTCTCGACTCAAGATTTTTGATACAGACTTTGGCAAAGTGGTAATCACCATTTGTTACGACGTGGAGTTTCCTGAGATTGCACGAACGGCTGCAAGAGCAGGAGCCACGGTTCTCATCGTGCCTAGCTGTACAGACGACCGACAAGGATTTTTGCGTGTTCGTTACTGCGCTCAGGCTCGAGCAGTTGAGAATCAAATGTTCGTGATTCACGCCTCGACAGTAGGATCACTTCCGATGGTTCCAGCAATATCACTGAATTATGGACAAGCATCCATTTTGACCCCCAGTGATTTCGCATTCTCACGTGACGGCATTCTGGCAGAAGGCATTACCAATCAAGAAACCATGGTAATCGGTGAGCTGAATTTAAGACTCATTGCTGAGCATCGTAATTCAGGAACAGTCCTTCCTCTATTAGACAGTCAGAAAACATCGGAATTGCTTATCGATGTTGATCTTGTCAGTGTAATTCCAGCAAATGAACGTTACTTGATCAGGAAAACCGAGCCTAAAGACTTCAAAGATATTATCTTACTATGTCAAGCTGTTTATCCACACAGTCCTTCATGGAGCGAAGAACAACTTCAGTCTCATCTTCGCGTATTTTCGGAAGGCCAAATGGTCGCCGAAGAACGCACTACTGGAAAACTGGTCGGATTTTCCGCCTCTCTTATTATTTATCGAGACGATTACGACTGGGGAAATCCTTGGAGTATCTTTACCAACAACGGAATGTTCAAAAACCATGACCCAGAAAAGGGGAAGACGCTTTATGGAGCTGAAATCATGGTGCACCCAGATTTTCAAGGAACTGGTGCTGGCACTGAGCTTTACAGAATGCGAGAAAACCTGGCCAAAAGCATGGGGCTAAAAAGAATTTGTGCCGGAGCACGTTTGCCTGGCTATCACCAACATAACTCAACTATGACTGTTGAAAAATATGTGAGTGCCGTCGAGCAAAAGAAGCTCTGGGACCCTACCCTGAGCTTCCAATTAAACCGTGGATTTAAGGTCCTGCGAGTGGTTTCGGAATATCTCCGCCATGACCCAGAAAGCCTAGGTTATGCCGCCATTATAGAGTGGCAGAATCCAGATCTATTGGCTTCAAGTTGACTCCGGGTAACGCTGACGACCGAGAACCCGTAACTGATCTGTCTGAAGAGCTGCCCTGCATATAAGTCCTCGTTTTAGCTCTTCATCATACCGAGGGTTTTAAGAAGCCCCTCAGAGGTTCATTTCTTGCGTCAAAAGATCTCAAGAAAAGAAAGTTTTCATGTCAAAGCGAATGAGTGATCGCATTCGAACCGAAAAGGATAGAATTCTTAAGCTTTGGGAAGTAAAGGCAGCCATTCATATCAACTCAGCTAAGTGTGAAGAGCCCCTCGTTTTGAGAGATTTCCTGCCAGCCTTTATTGATGACCTTGTCTATTCTCTAGTATCTCATGATGAACAGAGCATGCCCACTGCTTCAGCGGAGAAGCATGGTAAAGAGCGGGCAAAGAATACTCAATATTCGCTTAAGGAAATAGTCTTTGAATACCAAATATTAAGAGAAGTTCTTTTCTTAGTTCTAGAGGAAGAATCGCCGATTCCCTCTCCGGATAGGAATATCATCCTTGATTTTTTGACAAAAGGAATCGCAGACTCCATTACGGCATTTACTAGTTCCACTCAAGAACAATTGCGCCAAAGTGAAAAAAAACTAGTGAAAGAGCGAGACAGAGCAGAGAAATATTTCGATTTCGTCAGAGTGCTGATGCTGGTGCTTGACCCTGACGCTACTATAGTAAAAATTAATAAAAAAGGATGTGAAATCCTTGGGTACAGGGAAGACGAAATTATCGGCAGGAACTGGTTTGAATTCGTTCCGGAGAGGCTTCGAAACGAAGTGGGAAGCACTTTTGAAAAAGTAATAAGCATGAAAGATGAGCAAGGGGAATTCTACATAAATCCCATATTGACCAAGAACGGGGAAGAGAGGGTTATAGAGTGGCGCAATACCTCATTTTATGATGAGGATGAAAAAAAAGTGTTCAGTCTAAGCTCTGGAGAAGATATTACATTACGCATAAAGGCTGAGGAGGACCTTTGGCGTAACTTTACCATTTTGAAAACTATTTCAGAAGGAACTACCGATGGAATCTATGTCAAAGATCATGATGGGTACTATACCTTTATCAATTCAACGGTAGAACGGTTTTTTGGAAAATCTGCAAAGGAGATCCTAGGTAAACGGGACGACGAGATATTTCCAAAGGATGCAGAACAGGAAAGTGTTTTGGCGGTTATGAAGATGGATCGCCTAGTAATGACTTCTGGCAAATCAAAACTAGTTGAGGAGAAAATAATGTTTGAAGGTGAGACTCGAGTCTATCTTTCAAATAAATCGCCTTACAAAGATGAGCATGGAAACATCATTGGTCTAATTGGAATTTTTCGGGATATTACAGAACGCCATCGTGAGGAGATGGCAAGACTGGAGCTTTACCAACGGGAGAAGGACGCTCGCGCCATTGCTGAAAAGGCTGTTCGATTGAGAGATGAGCTTGTTGCTATGGTATCACATGATATGAAGAATCCTTTGACGGGAGTTACTCTTAATGCAGACCTATTGTTTAAGGAATCGCTCGAAAAGAATGAGGTAAAGAAGTATATCAAACATATAAAGGAATCAGCAGATCGGATGAACAGAATGATCGAAGACCTTCTTGATGCTTATAAAAGTGAGTCAGGGGAGTTTTCAGTAGAAAAAGGCCGAGGTGTGAGGGAAGTGCTTCCCATAATCAAAGAAGCCATTGAATCTCAAAAAACCATCGCAGAAGAAAAATCCATTGGGCTTGAAGCTTATGTACCCAATAGGCTTCCATCTATTTCAGTCAATCCAGATCGTCTTCAACAGATCTTTCAAAACCTGATCGGAAATGCAATAAAGTTTACCCCAAGTGGGGGAAAAATTATTGTATCCGCGAAAGAGTCCAATACGTTTGTTAGGTTCTCTGTGAAAGACAATGGACCTGGTATTGATTCTGAATTATTGCCCCACGTTTTTGAACGTTTCTCTCAAGCACCAAAAACGGCCAAATTTGGAACCGGGCTTGGTCTTGCCATTGCGAAAGCTATTGTCGAAGCGCATGGAGGGAGAATTTGGGTAGAGAGCAGAAAAGAGGAAGGTAGTACTTTCTTTTTTACCATACCGATTGCATGGTGTGGGCGAAATAACGAAGGGGGAACGCTATACACTCGGAATTGTCTTTCATGACTACAAGGAGAAACCCAAAGCGTGATGGAAAGCCCATCCAATATCTATTATCCTTCCATAACACCCTTCGGAATAAATCGAAAGGACCCTTCCTCGCAAATCTGCGCCAAGCATTTTTTTACAATATTGAATTAATTTGAACCAGATGACTTTAACTCTGGAGTAGGCACAGGGGATGCCATCACTGCAGGGGACTCAGTAGGAGTCGGACTAGGAATAGAATCAGGAGCAGGAGCAGAACTAGGAACAGCGACCTCAGGACTTGGAGTAGAAGGTCGATCTTCACTTGAAGGATCTCGTTTAATTAAATGGTACTTTTCTAATACTGAGAAGGACCCACCTGAATCTCTCCATAAACCGAAGGGATTTGTAGGTTGTACTAATTCCGCGGTTCCCGCAGGAGTGAGTTCTACTTTTCTAAAAAATATCCACTCGCTCATTTTTTGATATTTACGTACCGCCATCAGTAAATAACGATTATCGTGAAAAGCAATTGAAAAGCTTTTAGCAATCGGTGTTAGAAAATCAAAAATATTTAAAATCTTCTTTTGTTTCTCATCTAAAAAAGCATCGCTTTTTAAAACTTTCTCTAAATCCAATATTTTTCCATAAAAGCACCAATGATACGAAACTGGATCTTTTTTGACGAGTTCAAGCGCACCCTCCGCCAACTCTTCAACACTTTGAGTTAAACCCTGCAACTTTCGATATTCCGCATCACACCCACTCACAAACTCTGGATCTTTAGGAGCTTTTTCGTCTGTAAATAAAGCGGATAGATCTTCCGTATTCATCCCTTGAGGATGAGGAACAAAAGTATAAGCAGGAGGAGTAGGTGCGGGCGCAGGAGCTATCGTTGTCGTTGTACATCCCCCCACGTTGAATATCCATAAACAGATGAAGCAAGCACAAAAAGATACCTGTTTTATTTTTGATTTCATATCTACTCAAAGTTCTTCTCGGCAAAGATGACCTACTTCATAAATAAAATTGGGAAAAATCAGAAAAATTCAAGTACCTGTAAGGAACTCCGAATAGCTATATGAGGAAGGAGCCTCACTAAAACTGTGCGAATGAATCATCTGATACTCACTTTATGGATTTGTCTGCTGGTGATCGCGCCTGCTCATGCTGCAGACAATGATACCGGCATGGTTGCGGCGCCTAATTCCTCTACTGCCAAAGGAAACTCAGAAAGAAATTTTTACGATGTATTAAACGACGTCCTCGGTGACTTCGAATATGATTTAAAAAATGGAAACGTCGGTGGTCTCAAGGACTTAGCCATTCGAAATATCGCTTTAAGCGAAAACGTTCCGCCTTCTTTTAAAAGCCATCTGGAATTATTGATTACCGAAAAAATCCTTAAAAACTCAAAAACCCGTGTGCTTCAATGCCTTCCCTGTAAGGCCAGAAAAACAAGCTTAAATGGCGACGAGGTTGTCATTACTTCTCCGGAAACCAATTCAGCAGAACTTTCTAGAATCGCAAAAATTTCAGGAATTGAACATTACATGGATGTCGCCTTCTCTTACCAGCCCTCTGGCATCGTGATCTCAATGTACACGACAGATCCGGAGTCAGGAAGTATCACTTGGTCTCGTAGCTATAACTCCGAAACATCCAGAGCCTCCGCCTTTAGAAGAGGAGTTGACTATAATCAAATAGATGATGCCAGAAAACAAACTGAGTATTCACCGCTGATTCAAAGCAGGCTCACGCTTTATTACCTTATGGAACCAGACCTTCCTAAAAGCACAGGATGTTTGGCGTTAGGCTACCGGATGATGGAAAGGTATGACAACCGAAAGAAAGAAGTAGGATTTGAAGCGAGTTATATGACGGATGCTTCTACCATTATCAATAGCTCTGGAGCATCACCGCAAAATTTTTACTCAGGTTTTGGACTCAACTTCACTCTTCTGTTTTTACATGCATGGAATTTTATCGGTGATGAAGAAAACTATAACCAAATTCGGGGAAGTGCCTATGTGGGCGCAGGCGGAACCTATGCATCTGGATATTTTGGGGGACTCTTCCGCTCAGGGTATGAATTCCGTCTCGCAAAGCACTTCGGAGTTTCTTTAAATTTGGGATACCGCCCCCCATCCACTGCGTTTCTAGGAGGAAGTCCTTCGGGCACTGTAAGCGGCATAGAGTATGGCTTAGGAGTAAGCGTATTGTTTTAGGAGAACATTAAAGAATGATTAGAAAAAGGAGTTTCGCACAATTTATACTTTTTCTACCTGTCTTCTCAGGTTGTGCCTCTATGCAATCGATGCTTGGCCTGAATGAATCAAACACTGTAAAGCCAATAGCCAATCCATTTTCCGACTATCACGCGGGTGCCAAAGGGGATCCGGCGCAAGCCATGGTTTTAAGGACTAAAAAAGGGGACCGTTCAGTTGAACTAGAAATTCCAGGAGACACCCAACTGCTAAGTGATTTCGTGCTTCCTATTTCTCCTGCATTTAAAGATTCTAATCGAGCTTCCGCTTCACAAATGAGTGGTGGCGTTGATGGCGTGGACGAGTCTTATAAAAATCGAACACCCAGCTATTCAGATCACGAAATCACTCATAACTTTCCCCAAGGCTTGCCGGAAGATGACGGAAAAAGAAGAGAGATTGAACAAGGTTTAAGTCTAGCACCCAGTGAGGATGCAACTCCAAGTGAAGGCGCCTTCAGCTATTTAGCAGCGCTGGACCATATCAAACAACTCTATAAGGCATCCAGATATGAAGCGGCTCTACTTGAAACAGATGAAATGCTAAAAAAATATCAGACTGATGCAAAACTCTATGAAATGCGCGGAACTCTTTTGGAAAGAATGGGAAAGAGAAACTTAGCTTTAAAATCATGGAATCAAGCGCTTAGATTCAATCCAAAGGACGAAAGTCTGAGGCGCTTTGTCGAACGTAAACCTGCGGGGCTAGAATGAAACTGAAACTCATTGGGTTATCCCTCATTTTCATTTCTTCCCTCACGGGACATGCAAGTGTCAATGTACTAGAAGTGACACAAAAAACTGCCGAAAACCAAATCCGCCATTTATTAGAACCTCTTCTCGATAAATATTGTCATGATGAATGTAAACTCATGAGTGTGAATGTCACTCTAGATGTTTCAACACCGGAAGGAATCGCTCCAGGTTTTGATGATCTTGAAGTCAAAAAAGGAAACGAACTCACTCCTTCGTCGGCTAAAATCAAGATCCTCATCGATGATAAAGTGGGCCCTGTATCCCGATCTAAATTGCTAGATCTGATTCAGCAATACCTAGATACGCTTGATTTCCCTGTAAAAGTTGACACTCAAATTACTCATTTCCCTCTTCCTCAAGGCTCTGAAGGAAAGATTGCAGAACTCAGAGAGCAGGTTTCAAAAAATTTCTTAAATACCACAAATGAATTCCTTTCCAAGTTCTGTCCAAACCTATGTCTTTTAGCCGATTTTGATCTCCAAACTGAAGTCGTTAATGGAGAAGAAGCCCAATATGGTGCTTCTGGTGAATTTATTCAAGATGGTGATACTGCCATAAAAATTAAAACTCTCTCCGCGACATTACTGATGGATCAAACTTTGAGTCCAGATGAACAAGCAAATATTTTGGAAATGCTTAAGTTAAAAACCAACTCATTTAAACGTGTTACCCTTGTCGGAAAATCCATGAAATTCCCCCACCCGGTACCTATGGCCGGAGTTATGCCAGGAGTCATAGCCGGATCCCTGATGGACACTAACGGTTCCACTGGTCATATGAATGGTAAGCAAATCTTAGAGCAAACTTCAAAAACGGATAATAAAACTGATAAAACCGATAAAACTGAAAATAACACAGAGTCTAATGTAAAATCACAGTCAAACAATACATCAGAAAGCTCTAACAAAACCAAAAGTGAAAATGTCGAATCCAATAATAAGAATGAAAAATATGAAAGAATAGAAAAGATTGAGCGCGTTGAAAATGGGGATGCCGTTCAAGCAGAACTTCAGAAATTTAAAATCTTTGGACTCATTTTTGCGTGTTCTGTACTTGCATTACTTATTTTTATAGCAATGGGAAGTGTGAGAAACTCTAGAAAACCTGATCATACCAACGTTCATCGTATGATTCAAAGTCTAGCAGAAGATCCAACTGCCACAACTCCATCTCACGCAAAGGCAAGCGAGTCTGGCTTCAAAAATGGAGAAATTTCCAGTCACATTTCAAAACGCTATGAAATTGAGCGACTTTTGGAAGAGCTAAGCACAATTTATGCGCAACAACCTAGAGTAGCTAAGCAAGTCTTTAGTCGCATTCTTACAGAAGAAGGAGTGGAAGTCACGGCGGAGTGTATTCATCTTCTAGGAGAAGGCATTGTAGTCGAAATGCTGCGGGACCCAAGCTTACAGACAGATTTAACAGAGTTAATGGAGTATTATACAAAAAATCCGATCGAACTCCAAGATAATGATAAATTAGATCTTCTTCGAAAACTCCATAGTAGAACTGTCGCAGGTAAGTTAGCCGTACTTGGAAATAGATCATCAAATCTTTTCGATTTTCTCGCAGAAATGGATGGTTTACAAATATCAGAGTTAGTTCGCACTGAATCCTTAACAGTAAAATCAATCGTTCTCACTCAATGTGACACCCAAAAGCGAGCAGTGGTTTATGCTCAAATGGATCCAGAGCTTCGAACCCAACTCTTGGGAGAGCTTTCCAGAATAGACTACTTACCCAGAGACTATATCTTTAACGTAGCGAACGCACTGAAGCGTAAACGCAAGGAAAACCCAAAACTAAATACAGAAGCCCTCCCTGGATCAGAAGTCCTGATTAGTTTACTCGAAAGAACCGGACAAAATTTACAAAAAACTATTATAAAGAATCTAGAATCAACAAACCCGGATAGCGCAAGGACGATCAAGGGGAAATTAGTCAGTGTTGAAACTTTAAAATACCTTCGAGATGGGCAACTTCTTGAGGTGATCTTAAGCTTAAAACATGAAGAATTAATGCATTTTCTAAAAGGTACATCTCAGGATATTCTCAAAATAATTTTAGCGAAGTCTCCCAAAGAGCTGGCGATTGAATTGGAAGAAGAACTGGCTCAAATTTCTCCCGTCAGTCGTGAGTCCTATCATGCAGTAGAAAGAAAAATACTCAATCGAATGAAAACCATGTCAAATGAAGGTCAAATCAACCTGATTGAGACCAATGAGAGAATGTTTTCAGAATCTCCAAGAAACCCTGCCTTTGTTCAATCAGTCCCAGGAACTCCAGAGACAAACAATTCGCGTCCTGCGAGGGTTGCATAGAAATGGTGATCCCTATCCTTCGACCCACTACTGCCATGCTCAAGGAAATTAAACTTTTTAGTAACTTCACAATTGCCGAACTTGAGCAATTGCTTAACCTCGGTACAATGACAAATTTTGAAGCTCACACCAATATTATTATTGAAGGTGAATTTTCTTGGGGTCTATATATTATTCTTGAAGGAATGGTTAGTATTTTAAAAACCAATAAGCTCACAGGCAACACTTATGACGTAAGTCAATTAAGAGCAGGAAGTTTTTTTGGCGAAATGTCCCTCGCAGATGATAGCCCCAGATCTGCCACCGTTTGTAGCCTAACCCATTGTGATCTGTTTTATATTTCTAAAGACACATTCATTCAATTCCTAAATCAATCATCCGATCTAAAACTAAGATTTTATACTCATTGTGTGAATAATTTAATCAGCCGTTTAAGAGAACTCGACGATAACTACGTCATCAGCCAATATCAACTTTGGCAAAACGCACTCAAGAAGGAGGAACGCTCAACATGAACATTTCTTCATTATTCGGACTTATTTTTGGTGCGGGTGTTATGTACACCGCGATGTCTGCAACGACGAGTCACCTCCGCTTCTTTCTAGATTTTCACGGTATTTTAATTGTAATAGGAGGAACGGCAGCAGCAACCAGTATTTCTTTTTCGCTTAAAGATATTTTTAATCTTTTCAAAGTATTTATCATGAGGGTCCTTGGCCGCCACAACGCAAACTACCAAGAGATCATTAACCAAATTTTGGAATTAAATAAGAAGGTCAATACCGGTGCCAGCGAGCTTAATGATCTTTTGGCAGGATTAAAAAACGACTTCCTACGCGAATCTATTTCATTAGTAGCCACTGGAGTACTCAGCGAACACGAAATTCGCCTGACTCTCGAGCAAAGATTAAAAACGATTGAAAGTCGCTTGATGCAGGAAGCTAATATGTTTCGCACCATTGGACGATTTCCGCCTGCCTTCGGATTATTGGCGACTACATTAGGAATGATTGGTCTTCTACAGAAAATTGGACAGCCTGACAGCCAAAAGCTGATTGGTCCCGCGATGTCTGTCGGATTGATTGGTACGCTTTATGGAATCGCATTAGCTAACCTTGTCTTTATCCCTATTGCAGAGAACTTGACAGAACGGACGCATGAAGAAATTGCCGTAAGGAGAATGATCATTGAAGGTGCCATCTTACTGAAGACTCAGGTCAATGGCATTATTCTTCGAGAACGACTCAACTCTTATTTATTACCCAATCAACGAGTTTTGCGCAAAGCTGCTTAGCCCAATAGAGGATAGAAGAATGCCCTTTAGAGCAAAAAAACAAAATCAACCTGAGGAAATGAAAAAACCCCGACTCGTTGATACCCTTCTATCCCCAATATCCCATGATGAATCCAATTGGCTAGTCTCTTATGCAGACATGATGACGCTCTTATGCGGTTTTTTTATTATGCTCTTTAGTATGGCCAAGCTCGATGTACCTCAGTATGACAGTTTTAAAGAAGCCATCGCTAAACAATTTGGTGGTGAATACGTTTCCGCCACAAAAGAAATGGCCAAATTCGCCACTGAGATTATTGATGAATTGGGAAAAGAAACTCAAGCCATTATCAAATCTGACCCTCAGGGTATTTCTATCGTATTTGAGTCTACCGTCTTCTTTAATACATTAAGTGCTGATGTTACTCAGGAAGGCGAACTGATTCTTCAAAAAATCATACAAACGATACTGAAGCGGCAAAAGGAAACTAACAAAGAATACAATATTGTTGTTGAAGGTCATACCGATGGACGACCCATTATCGGTGGCGCTTACCCTTCTAATTGGGAGCTTTCAGGCGCAAGAGCCGCTCGAGTCGTTCGAATTTTTCTAGAACATGGATTTACCCCGCACCACTTAACGGCAATTGGTTATGCAGATACCCGACCCCAAATCAATAGTAGAAACTCCCTTGGACAATGGGATGAAAAGGCACTGGTCAAAAACCGCCGAGTCGTATTGAGGATTTTAGAACCCAAGGTAGACTCAATTCCCTTTCCTGACACGGCAAACACTGCCCATTGACCTCTACACTTTCTCTTGGGAATCTTATAGTAGGGGAGAATAGAATATGCAGTGGTGCTGTCCTCATTGTGGAATAAATTTAGCAATTTCGGATGAAAAGGTCAGTGCAGGGTGGTCATTTTCTCGCTGCTATAAATGTGGTGGATTTGCTCTGATCCGAAAAGCGGAAATTAGTGTGATTAAAGTAGATAAAGCTCCTCCTGGCGAAAAAGTCCTATTGCCCGAAGCAACTGAGAATCCCCATTTAGGATTGGTCAGCGAAAGCGCAAATCAAAAGCTCATACAACACGCTGCTCCAAAAATAAAAGTAGATAAAAAAGCCCCCCCCACTACTTCCGTACCCCTCCCTACTCCTCCCGTATTCAAACATCACATAGCTGCTCAGAAGCCTGCACCAGAGCCATTAAGCATGAATATTCCAAAGGCTACCCTGCCAGAGCCTTTACCGGAAAATCCCATTTTAACTAGGGGAAGACATTCTCTCTCTCTAGGGATTGTTCTTGCCGCGATTTTAGCTATTACATCGGGATATTATCTCTATGCCCAAAGTCAAACAGTCTGGAAAAAGGCCAGGCAGTACGCAGCCGCAGAACAAGCACAACTCCGATCTGAAGTGACCGATCATGTTCAAGAAAGCGCAATGGCTCCTGTCAAAGAGCCTGTCAAAGAAGGAGAAGAGAAAAGTGCACCTGATTTACGCTCTCTCCATGTTAAACTCATTACAAAAAGAGCCACCCTCTACTCTGGACCAGGAACTCAATATTCGATTGTTGGCTCTGCTGATTCAACTGGCCATTATAAAGTTTTAGACTGGAATGATCGTTGGTTCAAAATTTTGTCACAAGATGAACCCCACGCTAAAATCATAGGATGGATTCCAAATAGCTTGGTCCAAGCCTACACGGACTCCCTGAATCCAGGGAACACATCAGGGATCACAGCGCCAGACGTCAATCCACTTCACCCGTAGATTAAATCGAGTCTTTTCCAGCCTTCCTTGTTTTTGACAAGTTGCAGAAGGAAACTGAGGGGCTTCACTATAGCGATTATCTGAAACATAAAGTACGGGTGTAGTGAGGCGTGGCCACTCCGGACCTTGCCCATCAGATATATTTAAATTCATCCATTCATCCTTTTCTTTTAAATCACGAGGCAAAAAGGTGACTGCAGTGACTTGATTCAAAGCAAATGCGGCTTGTGCCGCTGTTTGATAACGAGAGCCAACCACCGGGAGTGGATGTGTTCCTTGATTGGGAATTTTAGTAATAAAGGCATTTAAATCAGACCAACCGTAAAAATCATTAGTCACATCTAATCGAGGATCAAACTGTGAATGGGAAACACCCCTGACGAGCCAACTTCCAAGTGGCAAGTGGCAGCTTAATATCACCACCCCCCCTAATCCGAGACCATAGAACACTTGGTATTTGATCCAGCGCCATGACTTGCTTTGTGACATCCACGCTAACGCAAGTAAAGCAGGCCACCACACAATAAAAGCCCAATGAGGCTTAAAATCAGAAAACAGCGGTTGTATCAAAAAAACAGTGGCTGCTGGAGCCATCCAGACAAAAATAAAATGAAACAATGCCCCCTCAAATTTTTTACGAAAGCCCAAGTGCTTGATTAAGAGCAAAACTCCGAAGACGACCAAAACAGGTCCTGCAAAAACCGCCTCCACTCCCCAAAATTTCGCATAACGTAAAAAAGAAAGTGATCCCCCAGCATGACGATCATGAATTTGGTAAAGAATGGAAGCCCACTGATGTTGGGAATTCCAAATTAAAATAGGCAATGAGGCCAGTAATCCTCCGCCGGTTAAGGAAAACAAAGCTTTCAACCGACGCTGACGGGGTGCCCATATCAGCACTGAAAGAGCCGCGGAAAAAATAGCCAAAACTCCAGAGTATTTTGACAAAAGAACTAAAGCGCTTCCCAATCCTAAAACCCAAAAGCAATGCCTTTTGAGTTGCTGTAAAAAGCAGATCTCCCAAGTCTTTGTAAAAACGATCATCCACCCCAAAAAAAGTGGAATATCTGGAACCATCATCCAAGACAGCGAAAAAAAGCCTAGAAAAGAAAGAATAACACTCGCTGCCCGAGCTTGAAATGACCGCTCCATTCCACACTTTTCAAGCCATCTTAAACTCAGACTTAAAATGATCGCGCTGGTTAATGCCGCAGGAAGTCGCACTAAGCCAGTTGAATGAGGTCCCAGCCACCCTCCTAAAATTTGCTGAAAAAATGCAATGAACCACGCTACTGCGGGCGGATGGAAAGCATAACCCAATGCGGGCTTCTGCGCGAGAACCCAGTAATAAGCTTCATCGTCACTTAGACCCAGTAACGAACCGTGAATCCACAGAACCAGAAAGACAACGAGAGGAATCGGATTCATTTTTAGCCAATAAAGCCAACGTTTCAACATGGTGAGTTTGAGGAAAAAAATCATAGGGGATTATCCTTTGCACAGCATATCCAGATTGAGTCAAGACAGAGAGGTCCCTTGAAAGGGTTTGAGGACTACAGGAGAGATAAGCAATCCGCTCAGGACGAGCGATTTGTGCAATCCATGAGGTCACTTGATCCTCAAGTCCAAGCCGAGGAGGATTCGCATAAATGAAAAGCTGATGAGGCTTAATTTTCTTCACCCAGCTTTCTAATTGAGGCAACCTCTCTGACACCCTCCCTCTCAAGCAGGAATCTGGACCGATATTGACTTCGGAACACCGAATGGCGTCGCCACTGAGTTCAACACCTAAAAAGTGGGCTCCTAAATTTTTCCAAATAGAGAGAGAGCGTCCTGTGCCTGAGCAAAGATCAATCACCGCATCCCCAGACTTTACATTTAAAAACCGTGCGGCTTCCTGAAGAGCATGCCCATGAAGAGCTGGAATCAATTGTTGAAAGCTATCTGGACCATATTGAAAACCATCCTCCACCGCATGATCAGCTCCCCAAACGAGATGCCAACCCCGATTAGAATAAACTCGATTTCCTGCAGCAGGATTAAGATTAACAAAAAGACCCGTTATACCCAACTCCGCCCAATTCAGATGAGGAAGCTCGGGTAACCGTTTTGATTTCACGACGAGAGTTACCAATGTTCCAGAAACAGCCAAATAAGCTAACGGGAGTTGCTCTTGACTGGGCAAACGCTTCGATAGTATTTGAACGATTTTTCGTACTGACGCTGCATGAATAGGGCATTCAGGAATATCTATTAAATCATAAGATCCCATAGGTCCCTGAGGCCGACGCACCAAGAGTCCAAAAGCCCAGTGATCCTCTCGCCATTCTGCATGAAGACATGTTTTGCGGCGATATCCCCAACGCCCTGAATCTCTTACACCTTGAAGGGGCTCTATCCATTCGAGCCAAGGCTTCAAGCGGGATTGAATCCAGCCGATTTTTTGATTTTCACTTTTCTCATAACCCCACCCTCGCTGGTTGCAACCTGGACATCGAACTTCGCAACCCGCAGGGAATTCTACCTGAAACACTCTAACCGCCAGGTTTCTGATTTAAAGAACCTGAAGCAACATGGGGGACCGTAAATTGAATCATGGTTCGTATTCCATGACTAAACTGCTTCCAATAACGCTCGGCCTTAGTCGCATCTGTAGAAGGGAGCTCTAGTGTTAAAGTCGGAATACCGAGTTCATGACCTGCATAATTGCCTAACGAACCTGGAAAAAAACCAGTTGAAGTAGCATTCATTTTTTTCCTAAGCCGATCACATTCGCGAACATAGTCAACAGGAAACCGTGACAAACTCAACGCACTGGGACCATCAAAATCCTTCACGTTAAGAGGCGCATGAATGGTCATAATCTTGCTAGGATGGATCAATTTAATGAGTTCAGATTGAAAGAGTGTTTCAGGCTCTGACATAGGCTCATTACCCGGAAATCTTCTTGGATCCAAGCGGCCCTTTTTTTCTCGACTCATGACTGCTCGTGATTTCCAATCCTTTGTAGCGAAATTTCGATTCACATCCACGCCACGAGCATTCATGCGTGTTCTAGGGTTGCTTAAAAACCCATCAGGATTCACCAGCGGCGCAATGACGACATGTGTATTCTCTAACTCTCCTTGCCTGTCCTTTAACCAATTAGCTAATTGAATGCCCAGATAAAAGGGCGTGATCTCATCACCATGTACGGTCGAAAAAATCAAAGTCGTATTTGCTGAATGCAAATCTCCAAACTCAGCATAAACGAGCGGAACTCCTTGAACTGATTCTCCACTGATCTTCCAAGAAATATGGTCACAAGGTTTTATTTTCCACTTGAGCTGAGCAATGGATGCTTCCACTTTTGAACACCAATTCTGAATTCGAACTGAATCAGATTTTTCAATAGCCCCAAATAAAGGGGCTGATAAAAAATTCAAAAGTAGAAAACCAAAGGCGATGCCTTTTTTGCCTCTCGTCATATTTGTGCGCTTCACTATATACTTCGTTTTAATTTATAATGCGTAAGGTACCATTTTGCTAAAACTGCCAAAATAGCTGTGGCAGCAATCAAAACGATACTGTGTTCAACCCTCTGAATAATCCGAACTACCTTATCCAGCTCATCCCCAAAATAATAAACAGCTCCAATAATAATTGGAACACTGATCAATGCAGCCAGTCCGTCATAAAATAAAAACACTCGGTAGGGCAGATGTAAAGTTCCTGCTGAGAAAAAAATCGGCGCTCGAAGTCCTGGCATAAATCGAGCTACAAAAATGAGTTTATTTCCCTTTTTATGAAATTTTGTGCGCACTACTTTCAATCTTTCATCTGGCAAGAGCTTATGAAAAAGCCAACGTTTTGTGAGCTTCCTCCCATAGACCGCACCTAAATAGAACATGACTGAATCGCCAATAATGACACCTAAATAGGCAACAATAATGACTATCCAGAGATGAGCGAGGCCGTAATAGGCTGCAAAACCAGCGGCAAAAAGAGTGATATCTTCAGGAATGGGAAGGCCCAATCCACAGGCCAATAAAATGCCAAAAAGGAGAAAATAAGGGGCAGGACCATTTAAATTCACAAGTATGTCGAGAATTTTATCCATGAGTTACTCTTGTTTACCATGATTAGCAGAATTAAGAAAATCCGACTACCTTCTGTTTATCTCCTATTAAGAGGATGTGCTTCATTGTATTCGTCCATTAACGCCCCCAAATCGACATGAGTATACCTCTGTGTAGTGGATAATCGAACGTGTCCTAACATCTCTTGAATAGTACGAAGATCGGCACCTGCAGCAAGTAAATGGGTAGCAAAGCTGTGCCGAAGTCCATGAGGAGACAAGGTTTTAGTGGACTCAACCCTGACTAAATGTTTGGTTAAAATACGTGCCACACTTCGAGCAGAGAGTCGAGTCCCCCGAAAATTCACAAAGAGAGGATCAGAATAGGAAAGCAGAGTACCTCGATCCTGTAAATAGCTCTCCAAAGCCTCTCTAGCAGGATGACCGAAGGGCACCATCCGCTCTTTGGACCCCTTCCCTAAAACCCTCACCCACCCCTCTTTAAGAGCCACATTTTCAATATTTAACCCTACCGCCTCTCCAACCCTCAACCCTGAACCGTAAAGCACTTCAAAGAGAGCTCGATCTCTACGACCCAACCGAGTTAAAGGGTCAGGAGCTTGGATTAATTCCAAAACCTCCTCAACTTTTAAGAACTGAGGCAAATTTCGTTGAGTTTTTGGACTCGGTACCAAGATACTTATATCCCGACCAATCCACTCTTGACTCTTTAAATACCGAAGAAAGGATCGAATCGCCGATAACCTTCTACAAAGAGAAGATTTCTCATGAGTTTGATAAAGTTCAGTCAAATAATTTCGTAATCCGATTGGACTTAAGTTTTGATTGAGATCTTGAACCGACTTCGTACCGCATTTAAATAAGGCACAAATCCAATGACTTAGATCACACTCGTACGCCCTGACTGTATTCGGACTGGACTGACGACCCGCAGTTAAAAACTCAAGGAATTGTTTTAAAGCTACCTCAAGGAGCAAGGAGTCCCTACTTTCTCAGTGTAATACTCAGCTACTCTATGGTATCCGACCCCATATGAAAAATACATCTGTTCATATCGTAGGCGGCGGTTTAGCCGGCAGTGAAGCTGCTTACTTTTTGGCTGAAAATGGAGTTTCGGTCATTCTTCACGAGATGAGACCCACCCAGATGACCGAAGCGCACAAAACAGATCGTTGTGCAGAATTGGTCTGTAGTAATTCATTTAAATCAAAATCTTCATATTCAGCGCCTGGGATGCTCAAAGCTGAAATGAGTCAAGCAGGCTCACTCATCCTTCGTGCTGCTGGCACTGCTGCTGTACCCAGTGGTGAAGCGCTCGGAGTGGATCGAGAGCTATTTTCTGAAACCGTAACGAGTGCACTGAAATCACATCCAAATATTAGCTTTATCAATGAAGAGGTGACTGCCCCTTTTGAAAACGGAATTACTCTTTTTGCGACGGGTCCTCTCACTTCAGATGCACTCAGTCAATGGATCGCAAAAACCACTGAGACAGATGACCTTTACTTCTACGATGCCATCGCTCCTATTTTGGATGCTTCCTCAATTGATTTAAATATCGCTTTCCTCGCAAATCGATATGGCAAAGGCGATGAAGAGGCCTACTTAAATTGTCCGTTTACTGAAGAAGAATATAATCGTTTTTTAGATGCCTTGATTGCGGCTGAGAAGGTTCCACCTAGAGCTTTTGAGAAGGAAAAATTCTTTCAAGGGTGCCAACCGATTGAAGCGATTGCAGCTACAGGCAGGGAAACTCTTCGCTTTGGACCGATGAAACCCGTGGGCTTAAATCACCCTGTTACGGGACAGCGAGCACACGCGGTGGTTCAACTCAGACCTGAGAATCAAGCGAGAACTGCCTATAATTTAGTTGGATTCCAAACTAAACTTAAATATGGAGAGCAATCGAAAGTATTCCGTTTAATCCCTGGGTTACAAAATGCAGAATTTTTGAGACTGGGCTCGATCCATCGCAATACCTATGTTTGTGGCCCTAAAGTTTTAAGATCAGATCTCTCTTTCAAAGGATACCCAAACGTTTACCTTGCAGGACAAATTACCGGTGTTGAAGGCTACTTAGAATCCGCAGCCTGTGGTTTACTCTCTGCGATTTTTATATTACAACGCTTAAAAAACCAACCCCATGATGCACCTCCAGCCAACACGGCACTAGGCGCTCTTCTTAGGCACATTACAGGAAGTGATCCGAAATACTATGAGCCTTCAAATATGCATTTTGGTCTTTTTGATCCCAACTTATTTGATAACTTGAGTGGAATGAAAAAAGACGAAGTCCGGAAGTCTATGGCAGCGCAAGCAAACCAAAATTTTTCAACGTGGCGTACCCATACTCACTTTTCAAGGGAAAACCACCATGTTCGCTCCTAAAATGCAAAGTGGACTCATAGGTCCCATTTTCGTTGGAATTGCGTCATTTATTTGGGCGACAGATGCACTTGTTCGCTATCCTGCAATTGGCTCAATTGATCCCACTTCCATCGTCTCTATTGAGCATTTTCTTGCCGTATTGATTCTTCTACCTTGGGTCCTCGTTCATTTTAAAAATCAGATTTTTTCACTTTCCTTAAAAGAGTGGTTAGCAGCCGCGTTCTGTGGAGCTGGCGGCTCTGCCCTTGCCTCTGTCGTTTTTACGGCAAGTTTTTTTTACGTGAATCCATCCGTAGCTGTTTTACTTCAAAAACTGCAACCTATCCTCGTAGTCGTCATCGCCTACATTTTCTTGGGCGAAAGACCTGCCAAGAAATTTTACTTCTGGGGCACCATCGCACTTGCCGCCGGAGTGGTTTTGAGTTTTCCGGATTTAAATTTTAGATTTCTCTTCAATAAGATGGACCTGCACTCGAAAGGAATTCAATATGCCTTTCTGGCAGCAATGCTTTGGGCTGCCTCTACGGTATCAGGAAAAGTTCTAGTAAAACGAACTCCAGTAGCTGTAGCCATCTTCTGGAGATTTTTCTTTGGCGCTATGACTCTTGCAGTTTTATTACTCTTGTCCCATAAAGCAGTGCCTTGGAATAGTTTAACTGTGTATTCGTCTTACATGCCTATTTTATATCTCAGCTTGATTCCAGGTCTCTTTGCCATGCTGATCTATTATGCAGGGTTATCTCGTACTTCCGCCAGCGTCACTGCTTTTATTGAGCTGCTCTACCCCATTGGGGCGGTGGCACTCAATACCGTCTTCTTGCACACCCCTCTGGAGCCTGTGCAGACTTGTGCGGGCGCAATTCTTCTGATCGCGGTAGCGGCTATTTCTTTTTAGACACTTCGGAGAAAGGTTTATGTAAGTCGTTCCTTTAGGGCTGTTGACAGGACTCCTTGCAGTGCTTACGGTGTATAGGCGCAGCGAAACCCGACACGATCGGACCAGTCAGATGCGCGAGAGGACAGATGCGCAGCGAAGACTCCAGCGTCCGTGTCTTTGTTCCAGGTACCACCCCGCATGGCGGTTCCGCCATTTGACATGTAGATTGTGCCCACATTCTGCGCTGAGCTGTATGAACCGAGTGGGGCAAAAAGCAATTTATTCTGACTCCCCTCTGAGAAATGGCTAGCATCGTTATATTCTTGCCACCAGTCACTACCCTGTTCTGTTCTTAGATTGTCTGATACCCATTTCCATACGTTCCCAGCCATATCCCAAATCACTTCTTCATTGCTCAATGTATGCGTTCTTTTATGAGTCCAATCACTGTGATTTGTCCCAAGGTAGGGATTCTCATCTGCGCCCGATGCTGCGGCTGCATTTGAATTACTATTTCCCCTAGATAATTGCCCCGCTCCTACTGCTCCAGCACTCCAGTTTGCTGGAGTAGCCTCAATGTCTCTTGCTATCGTCATCCACTCGGCATTCGTGATCAAATGATATCCAGCTCCATTCGCTGCACAAGCAGCTTTCGCGGCTTCCCGATTGATATTCACCCATGGCAACCCTCCTACTCTTGACTTCGCAGTGGATCCTTCACGAGATGCATCATACTTCATGACACAAAAACTTGCTCCCACTGTCGGTGTTGAGTACACCTCATTGCCGGGCACCGAAATGTAGCCATCAGGACATTCAATATCCGATCCTATTGAGGGCATCTGTCCCAGAAGTTTTTTATTATTTAAAAATTTGCAAATGTATTCCTCGGCTAGAGGCAATCCGAGATCTTCACAGATGGCTAAAGTATTTTCCGCATCCGCTTTATTTTTGAAGGAAACTTTTCCATACCTCAATAAATTCAAAATGTACTTCAAGGTGAGCTTGCCGTCGATATTCAGCTCATGAGCTGTTTCTTCCGACTTCCCATCTTGAACTCCTGGCTCCGAAAGGAGGTTACAAATATTTGAAAATTTCCCCTGAGGATCAAGGTGGTATTCCAAATCAGTGCGATCACACCAAAACTTCGCCCCATCAGCCGTTTTAAAGTAAACCTTCTCACCCGCAATCACCTGTAATGACTGAGTACTCACTCCACACATGATAAGTAAACTCAACACCCACGCGGGAAAAACCTTATTTTTTAATTTGAACAAATTCATCATTATTTACCAGCCTTCTAGCGCTTCTGTTTTCTACTAAAATCTATAGTGTCATTTTAAAAATGAGGCGGCTTTAAGGGGGTAAACCTCATTTCACCGCGTGTGTAATCGCCATTTCGACCCTCGGGGCCATTATTCCAATCCCATTTCTCGTTGCAGCGGCTACAAATCATCTGATTACATCCCTCTGACCTCTCGGTGATCACGCCGCAATGATAACATGGCCGAAACCTACCCTTGTAATAATCGGGATGATTTTCATCAGACGGGCGATTCTCTAGAGGAGCTTCAGCACCTAATCGAAGAAGGTTCTCAACTCCCTTCATTTGTTTCTCATAGTGAGAGCATTCACCTTGATGCTCTTTCCCACATCGGATGCATCCCTCGTGGCCGCATAAAAAACAGGAATAATACGCGGATTTCTCATCTGGCTGAAGCACTCGTCCACCCGCACAACCTGCACACGGGCAAAATACCCAGCCCTGTTGCCGTGCATTCACTTGATCCACAATTCGACTTCTGATCTTTTCAACTTCTTCTTCAGTTCGACCCTGTTGAACCAGATACTGGGAATGGAGTGGGTTTTTACAGCCTGGACACAGACTCAGATCTTCTCCATCTCGATGGATGATCATGTCACAATAACTGGGAGCGCAATCTTCACAAAGAGAACAGGAACAACCGGAGGGGCCTAGCTCACCTCTCTTCACAGAAGGAAGCTCGTCCAGACAAGCCACGCATTGAATCGTCCTAGAGTCGATTCTCCTTCTTTTAGTGAGGGGTTCATCCGTGATTCGGGAAGCTTCATCCACCTCCATGGCGACTGGAGACTGGCGTTGGATTTCCAATTCGCGCTCTATGTAATAAAGTTTTCTGGCCTTTAAATTCATCAAGTTTTTAAGTTGGCTCACACTCGCGCTAAAATCCGGAAGTTCATTCTCAGTTTGTGCCCCTTCAAACGTGAGCATGCACTCTGATTTAAGATTCAAAATCTCGTTCAAGTTTGACGCCGTTTGAGTCAATGCGAAAAACTTAATCCACTTTGCGGTCATCATTCGCGGGATATGCGAGCCTTGTCTGGCCATCTCCAGAATTTTTCTTAACTCGGAGGCTCCAAAATACTGCGCCTCTCCGTGATCCACAAGAAGTTGGGCTACGGGGAAATTTCCCATTTTTGCTGCCCACCCGAGAGCCGATAAGCCCTCTTTGCCGAGTGCATTTAAATGACATCGATCTAGTGTAATGGGAGCTGTTCCTGCGCTTGAGACAAAATCTAAAATGAATCTCACTACCTCTACTTTGCCTTTTTCGATAGCCAGTGTCAGAGGGGTATGCTCGCTGGGGTGAATCGATTCTTTCGGACAGAGTTGTACACCCCTTTGCGCTGTGAGCTTGACTATTTCCAAGTTCCCTCGATCCATGGCAGACATCAATAAGGGTTGAAGAGGCCCTAGATCCACTCCATGCTCAAGTAAAACTAAAACAATGTCAGCTCGATCATTCTCCACTGCCCACGTCAGCAGGGTGTGCCCTCGAAATCCATCCCCATCCTTCCGATTTAAATAAGCAGCTTCATCTAACGGAAATCCTTGGTATGGATTGGCTCCTTTTTCCAAGAAAACCTTCATCCATTTCACTTGCTCTTCTTTTAAACTTGGAAAACTTGGAAAATCTGTTGATCCTGACGAATGAGCCATGAGTTGGCTCAAAGCAGTCCAACCCAAGTGATCCTCAGCGGTCACATGCGCTCCACTGTCTAAAAGAGTTTTAATCCAATCAAAGGAAGCAGATGCAGCCGCTTGAATTAAGGGTGTCCTTCCACGTCCATCAAGTTGGTTGACAAAGACTTGTTCGCTGAATTGACTTGCCCCTGTGGCAGATTTCTTTAGGGAAAGAAGGTACTTAGCTAATCGAAGTGCATTCGTCTCAATGGCCCAAACCAGAATAGAACGATCATGAAACCGATCATAACTCCGCGAATCCGCATAAGCACTCCGATCTCCAGGGAATAGAGAATCCAGCTCGGCACCGTTTTCTATACAAAGCTTCAAAAACCTAAATTGATCTTGTTCAGTTTTTGCTGATACTAATGATTGAGTAAGTGCTGTCCAGCCCATCCTGTCTTGATGATTCATCTGGGCGCCTCTTTTTAAAAAAACCTGCATCAGTTCAAACTGACCCTTTTGAGCGGCAAGAATCAGCGGAGTTTTACCTTCGCGATCCGCTAGATTCACATCAACTCCTTGATCCAAAAGAAGCCTTAAAATATCCGCTCGAACTCCCCCCTCCAGCGCCAAAATCAGAAGAGACTTGCCATCATTTTCCACTTCTTCATTGAGAAAAGCCCGAGGCTTTCGATCTGCTGATTTTAAGGGCTCAAGGAGTTGTCGCGCACGTGCGTGATCTTTGCTTTTAATCGCTTCAATCAATGCCCTTCCAACTTCACCCGCAAATCCAGCGTGGGACATCCCCAAACAAAGCAGACTGACACGTATGAAACCGCTGCGAAAAAGTGGGAAAGAAGCAAAATCCATATTCTGATCTGCGTAGCATAATATTACACACTGAGTCAATCGTCGCCCGCCAAACTCACGTCATGGGCAGAATATAATAGGCTAAGTATACTCAGTATGAAAGACGCTAAGTATCTCGCAAGTGATGCCGAATACTGGTTACTACCTTTCCAGCTCGAAATAGAAGTGCCGCTCGAATTAAGAACGCCGTTTGATTATGGAGAATTTGATGGCGCCACTTAGCAGTAACGAACTCTGGAATAATCACAGTGATCATATCACCATGGGTTGTTTCTTCTATATCATCCAAATACTCCAATAACGGTGCGATCACCGATCTATAGGGAGATTTTAAAATGACAAAAGGCACTTCATGGGCCCATTTTTTCCATTCTACTTGCACTCTTTCAGTGGCAGCAGGATCAAATTCTACGTAACAGGCGCGCACATCATTTGAGATTGAAATTGCATAACGTAGCGCATCGATCACACCTCGATGGATACCAGAAATAGGCACAATTACAGTATGTTTAATCGGTTCTAGCTTTCCAGGTGCATCTTTTCCAACCAAAGAAAGTTCACGACCGACTGCCAGGTAGTGAGCATTAATACGAATAAATATAAACACGAGAACTGGGATAAATAAAATCACCATCCACGCGCCCATAAAAAACTTAGTAGAAGAAATAACGACCAGGACTACCAATGTTGTAAGCGCGCCGAGCAAATTAAAAAACAGAGATCTCAACCACTGCTTTTCCCTTTCTCTCAGATGATGAATCACCATACCCGCCTGAGAAAGTGTGAAGGATAAAAACACACCAATCGCGTAGAGAGGAATAAGTAAGTGTGTTTCACCTTGAAATAAAAGAATGAGTAAGGAGGCGGCAACACTCAACCCCAAAATCCCATTGGAAAAAACGAGTCGATCCCCTACACTCGCTAATTGTCTGGGTAAAAATCGGTCTCGGGCCAAGAGAGATGACAGCCGGGGAAAATCGGCATAACTTGTGTTTGCAGCAAGAATTAAAATCAATGCCGTTGAGCCTTGAAGTACATAGTAAAAAAAGCTCGATCCAAATATAGCGTGACCCAATAATGAGACCGAGGTTTCACCTTCAATAGGGATAATGCCATAGACCTTTGTAAGGAAGGTAATACTGAGGAATAAAACTCCTAGAGTTAAGGCCATCCAAACCAAAGTAATCTTTGCATTGCGGGGTGCCGGTACTTGAAAAATGGGGATCCCATTAGAAATGGCTTCTATTCCAGTTAATGCAGAACACCCCGAGGAGAAAGCTCTCAAAATTAAAATAAGAGGTACTGCTGGATAAACAGAATGAACAATAGGGGCTACTGGCAGTATCTGTCCAGTTAAGACTTTTCCAATTCCTGTCATGATCAATGCTAAAAATGAAAAAATAAAAAGATAAGTGGGTAGCGCGAAAATACTAGCAGACTCTTTAACTCCCCTTAAGTTAAATACGCTAATTAAAAATATGATAGCAATTCCAATGATTTCCTTATGTGTTGCCAAATAAGGAACCGCAGCCACAAGATTTTCAACACCAGCAGCAGTAGAAACTGCAACAGTGAGGACATAGTCTATTAAGAGAGATGCCCCTGCAATAAGACCCGCTGTTGTGCCTAAGTTTTCCTTGGCTACAATATAGGCCCCACCCCCATTGGGATAAGCATCGATCGTTTGGCGGTAAGAAGCTGTCAAAATACAGAGCAATAATGCAATAGCAATGGCAATAGGAATGGACCACGCAATCGCTGCTACGCCAAAGGCGGCCAAGGGAATCAAAATTTCCTCAGTCGCATAAGCCACTGATGAAAGAGCGTCCGAAGAGAGCACCGCCAATGCTTTCCATTTCGGAATACGCTCATGTGAAGCCATTTGATTACTTAACGGCTCACCTAAAAGAATTCGCTTCAATCGAA
The DNA here is from genome assembly GCA_963758495.1 of Oligoflexia bacterium. Taxonomy (GTDB): domain Bacteria; phylum Bdellovibrionota; class UBA1018; order UBA1018; family UBA1018; genus CAVWVI01. The sequence goes on along the minus strand of CAVWVI010000002.1, from coordinate 76,127 downwards.
TTAACGCAAACATAATTCCAACGTCACTTTTCTATGCATAAAATACACTGCATGACCTCCCGGTGAGTTTTCTAACACTTTAACAGCTTCTTTAAAGAGAAGCAGGGAACAAATTCTCCTTTTTCTTTTAAGCTGAGTAGGTTCATGCTATTTGAAAACGATATGAAAACCCTTACCGAATTTCCAAGTATTAATCTCAAAAATGCCGCAAAATTAAAACAAGACTTAATAGCAAGCGGTAAAACAGCCGAGGAGGTTCCTCAAGCTCTTGGAGAATCTCTGAAGTTAGAAGGAGATCGGATTACTTTTCTTGTAAATGCTCTTGAAATGGTGGGCACTCGCTTTCAAGATCTAAAGCGGGTTGTCATTTGTGCAATCACTGAGGGTGAAAAAGCTCCAAATGGCTATACTCAAAAGGGTGATCACTTCTATTTAGTTGAATACTTCCCTTCTCTTGAAAAGAAAGCTCCTCAAGCAGGTGCTCAACATTCAGACCCCAAAAAGAAAAAAGGAAGAGGAAGAAGAGGAGAAGGTAAGGGTCAGGGACGTAACGAAAGAAATGACAGAAATGACCGAGGGCCACGACGTCCAGCAGTCCAAGTTCAACCTAAATCAGAAGGTAAAGTAGTGATCAAGCCAGTCGCTACTCCCCCAGCGCAAAAACCTGAATAACTTTAAGTCCCCCAATAGTACTCGCTACTTGGCGAGCTGGGATACGTTCGTTCAAAGCTAAACTAGGGTACTTTAATGTCCTGAATATAAAATACAATGAATCAAAAATATGAAGAACCCACTTCTATTTCAAAAGAAGAGACCTTAAAAATTTTGAATGGAAGCGAATCAACCGAACGAAAAGTAAATGCTATAGTCGGTGCAATAAATTATTTAGATGATCCAGTGTGGTTACAAGAACTATGGTTGATCCACTACACCAGGGCAAACCTGACTTCACTCCAAAAGAATTTAAAATCATTTTTTCTACCACTGCTACATATTGAGCGGCTATTTATGCTCTATATTGTATATTTCCATAATTTTAAGGAGTTCCTCGATTTTTTCATTAGAAAGCGGAGAGCTAGGATTTCCTATGCACTGGAAAACTTGGTCCTGCTTCTCCTTGGGTGAAGACTTTTGGATAGCACGAAGCACTTCTGATGCTAATAAGCGGGCAATAATATTTGAGTCTTTGAGCGTCTCTACAAGAGCCAGATGAACTCTTGGATCTGTGGGCTTGATCTTCCCTAGCGCCCATGCCGCTGAGGAGCGGACATTACTATTTGAGTCTTTGAGCGTCTCTACAAGAGCCAGATGAACTCTTGGATCTGTGGGCTTGACCTCCCCTAACGCCTTTGCCGCTGAGGAGAGGACATTACTATTTGAGTCTTTGAGCACTTCTGCAAGAGCCAGATGAATTTTTGGATCTGTGGGCTTGATCTCCCCTAACGCCTCTGCCGCTGAGGAGCGGACATCACTATTTGAGTCTTTGAGCACTTCTGCAAGAGCCAGATGAACTCTTGGATCTGTGGGCTTGATCTTCCCTAGCGTCACTGCCACTCGGTAGCGGACATCACTATTTGAGTCTTTGAGTGCCTCTGCAAGAGCCAGATGAACTCTTGGATCTGTGGGCTTGATCTCCCCTAACGCATATACCGCTGAGGAGCGGACATCACTATTTGAGTCTTTGAGCACTTCTGCAAGAGCCAGATGAACTCTTGGATCTGTGGGCTTGATCTTCCCTAGCGTCACTGCCACTCGGTAGCGGACATTACTATTTGAGTCTTTGAGCACTTCTGCAAGAGCCAGATGAATTTTTGGATCTGTGGGCTTGATCTCCCCTAACGCCTCTGCCGCTGAGCGGCTGACACCCAGATTTGGATCTTTTAGGTTTAAAGTTAATTTATTAAATAGCTTTTGAAATATTGGAGTATTTTCAAGTAGTCTTTTATTATCAAGTGGAAGGCTTGAAAAATTCACTCCTTTTGGTCTGTAATAGTTATCCTTCAGATCTTTAGCGATCCATTTTGCAGTTTCTTCTATATTATCTTCTGAATATGCATCTGTACATCGAGCAATTCCGGGATAAAGAAGATGAGAATGTAAATCTATAAAATCATTAGGAACAGCCATGGCTTTCAGTTTTTCCTGAAGAGATTGCTTAAACTGCTGAACGTTTGTAGGGGTCTCCTGTTCTCCCTGACAAGTACCCAATTGAGTTAAAAATAAATCTAAAATCTTAGAATTGATTTTATTTTTTACTGAGTTAATTTCTAAAACTCTATTTTTTAAGCTATCCCTTCCTGAGTGGTGAAGATCTAAAATAAATTCTAGAATCTCTACCGGAGGGACTTCTTCAATTGATTTTGGCTGAAATACTCCTAAACCGTGTTGATCGATTGCTGTCGCTAATCGCTCTGATTGACGATCTGCTTTAAAGATAATCCCCTCGCTATTTTCCGTACTATGATCATATTGACCCACATTATACCCAGAACCAGGTTTAAAATTTTCTATTGTCTGCCTCATAGGAAGATCTTGATAAGTAATGGCTTCAGGCTTTCCTTTTTTGGTATAAGTCTCATAGACTCCACGAATTGCAGGGAAATTAATCAGGCTAGTTATATTTGACTGTGTCGGCAGTACAATGTGCTTCACTCCTAGTTTAGCTTTTTCCTTTTCAAGTCCCCTGAGAATGACCTCCGCATTTCCTGAATTTACCCGATTTCCACTGATGGTATTGATATAGAGAGCTTTATCGCCATTCGAGAGTTGGACTTCAGTAGCATTGACATACCCTTTTAGCTTCTTAGGCTGAGAAACTTCAGATACGTCTTCAATGAAAAATACCATTTCATGTGGGTCATTCGGGTAGGGAAAGGAATTTTGAGAGGAGCAATCTCCTCCTGTACAGCCCCTAAATATTCCTAGCTCTGGAAGGACTTGTGTGATCTTCACTGGTTCAGTAGCCATCGTTAGGTGACTCGAAGTCTGATTTGCATAGGATCGAATCGCCTTATGCACGGCTTCTACGGCTCGATCATTTCCTGGAGATCCTTCTGAATTTCCTAAAGCATGAACGATAATGGGTTTCAATGCATCGTTCTTATCATCGAGATGAATCAAGTCTTCTGCGCTGAGCGTGTCTACTTGCTTCCGGAACTCTTCCCACGTAGGAGGGAGGGGTGTTTCAGGGCTCCGCTTCATCACGGCAAAAACCTCAAGCATGGAATGGAGTTTTTCCTCTGCTCGCAATGCCGAAACCAGATCAGCGAGTTCACTTGGAGAAGGAAGATGAGGGAGCGCCTCTAATTCAGCACGGCGGCGGCTCATGCATTCATATTTCAAAAGCAGGCTTTTTTCTTGATGGCATTGATAGAGTACTGCACTTTTCGGCTTAAGCTCTTCGACTTTGGACTTGAAGGCTTTTTTATCCTCTTTTGTTTTGCCTACCTGATCCACTCTCCCAATTTTATAGATCAGTTTGTTCGGATCTTCCTTGAAATCAACCCGTCTCCTGAACTCCTGAATCTTAGACAGAAGCTCATAAGGCGTGGGAACTCCTTCAGCGAGGAGTTGTGTGATTTCCTCACTCAGACTTTTTTTCCAATCTTGAATCGCTTCCGGCTTAATCTCAACTGCCCCGACGGAGATGCCCTCTTTGGGGGGCGTCACTGTGAGATCAAAATAGGGCTTTTGAGAAAAAAGCTGTTCATACTTTGGATACGTTTTCAACTTTGCTATTAAATCACGCTCGTTTTCCAAGAGAGTGAAAAGATCAATGTCATACTTCGCGGCATCTGAAAATAATGCGGGTATTTGCCTTTTTGCTTCAAGTAAGAAAGCCAATTTCTGGGCGTCATCCTCCAATGGAGGGAGGTCATGGGGACCGGCAAAAGCACTTGTTTTCAAAAGGAATATACTTATCCATAAGAGGGATGGCCACCACAGGTATGGGCTTTTTTGTCGCATCCACTTAGTTTAGCTACAAATTTAAGCCTGTCAAAATATTAGTGATCAAAAGGATAGTGGACTTCACGAATCCCGATTCTGCGCGTTCCTGATTGATTGAACTCATTGAAGACCCTGAAAAATTGATCAATCGTAAAGTGTTTCTACACCAAGAAACGGCCTCAGGCCCTATTTTACATTAAAAAGTGTTGATCTATTTTTTACTTAATTAAACTTATTAAATTTAAACACGTGAAACTAAGCATGAATTTCTGTCGCTACTCAGTAGTCCGTCGAAATTTTAAATCGGCGCCGTTGGCAAACCATGCACTGATAACGCCCGATCAAAATGCTTAAAAGAATCTAAAGAGTCATCCAAAAGGCGACGACCTGGACACAGAATCGATTCATTTGGAAAATCCAAATCCTTTTCATCCCCATCTTTGAGATGGGTAGGTCCACACTTTTCTTTAACCTCAGCTAGCACCAAATTATACTGTTTCTGATCACGATCTTCAGTCAGTTCTAATTCAGCAATACCTTCTGGAATATAACGATAAAAAGCAGGAACTTCGGCAGACCACAAAATAGGAGGGGAATAGAGTGCTTTTAGCTGGGGTGCTGAATGCGACCTCTTACGATGCGCCACGCTCGTATTCAGATCCACGACTTCACCATATTGCGTTGCAACCCAAAAATGGAAATTCTCTCCCCAACATCCTGCCCAAGCGAGAGAATGGTCTTCCAATACTTCCAGCCAAGCAACCTGCCCATACATGACCCTAGATTCAATCCCAAAACACTTGAGGGCTTCAACACAGGCTGCTGCCACCAGAAGGGGGAAATCCACCCGATCCCCAGTGATTCGATCGACCACCAAGGTAACTACTCGTGAAACATTTGCAATAATAGGTAACGACGTACCGTTAATAGATTGAGAACTCGACATATTACACTGCTAAGCTTTCCAGACCAGAAAGGCAAATGCAATCCATCCAGCCAAGAATGCAGTTCCCCCAAAAGGCGTAATGATACCTAAAAACTTTAATTGGGTTATTGAAAGCACATAAAGACTTCCAGAAAAAAGGGCAATTCCAATAGTAAATGCCCATCCAGCAAATTGGGTGTCTACACCTGGATTCTGGGCAGTCCAAATTCCCAGAACAATCAAAGCTAACGCGTGAATCATTTGATAATGAACAGCTGTTTGGTAAATAGAAAGATCATGCTCAGACAAAGATTCCTTGAGAGCATGTGCACCAAACGCTCCAAAAGCCACCCCAAAAAATGCTGAAATGATTCCAATCATCATCCATTGTTTAGCTAACATATGAAATACCTTCCTGATCCAAAAGTTCAACCCCTCTTCGAATGCTCTCTCCCTGATCCAACGATTCAGTGGAGATCTCTTTGAGTCGCGTTCGAACCGTGTTCTCCCAAGCAGCTTTCAATTGAAATTTTTGATTTAATTCAAGTAACTCAAACCGCAATAGCCAATCTTTAGGGTAATTGTCTTCTAGGGCTTGATGAATCTTAGAAAGCCGAGATAAGACTGAGGCATCCCAATTGAAATTCTCCCTGAAATTCCGAACTTCCTGATAAAGCTCATTGAGTTCTCGATTAGCGTCGGTAAGGTTTGTTTTCTGACAACCCGGTTCTTGATGAAAATTCCCTGTCCCTTCTAAATATTTTTTGCGATCAGAAGGACCTCCAAAAACTGAGAGGATCTTTTCGCCACAAATCATGTCGAATTTTCCCCATTCAGGGCGAAAGAGAAATTCTGAACCCCTTTGAACCACACAATCCTCAAAGGTGAGCAAAATAATTTTTCCATTTTTCTTTAAAATGTCTACTAACTTTCCTTCTACTGTAATTCCTGACTTAAGAATAAGCTGCCCCCGTTGTCCCACAGCTAGGCCTGCATCTTGGAGCTGGATATCCGTAATATTTTCAAGCGGTGACCCGAACCCCTCCGAATGATACTGAGGTCCCTGGCCAAGAATTTCCTGGCCTTCATACGATATTTGAGTAGGTCCTTGAAATTGGACATAAATGGGCCGATCCGAATGGTCCTTTAGAAAATCACCTAGAACTCCACTGACTTCAACACCTGAATCCAGGGCAATAGTTGTCGTCGTTTTAGCTTTTTTCGCTCTTTCTAATCCCTCAAGTCCCCCGATTCGAAAAGCCATCTTATTTGCAAGCTCTTCTAAGGCGTCTTTTAAGACCTGAAAGTCAGAAGCCACATAAAGCTGAGGTTGAGGTCGAGTAATATCGTAACTCATTTCAATACAATCGATAGAAAATGGAATCTTTTTTACACTTGAATCCATGCAGTGATAGCTCTCGCCCAAAGATGAGAGTAGACCCGCTCCATAAATTTTAGGCTTGGATAATTCTCCTACCATCCCATATTCAAAAGTCCACCACCCCATACGAGACAATAAGGTTGCTTCACTCTCATAGGTTTGAGAAGCAAGAGCCTGGTCGAGTTGATCTTCGGCTGCTTGGATTTGTTCTGAACTGGAATGAGGATCTTCCTTAATATCTGAAAGAAATCGGATGGCATTATAAACATCCATATCTTGGCTAGAGAAAATTGCTTTCTGAGAAATTTCTCCATAACTTCGTAAATAATCGGAATATTCCGGGTCAGCAATAATAGGAGCATGCCCTGCAGCTTCATGCACAATATCAGGCGCCGGTGTATAGGCCAAATGCTCTAACGTCCGCATATCGCAAGCAATAGGCAAAATACCTAATGAAAGAAATTCCATAAAAACAGCGGGTGGAATAAATCCGATAACTGGCACTGCCTGCCAATTAAACTTTTTTAAACACACATTCATTTCGGAAATTAACGGAATTTTTTCCGTTGAGATCCCTGTTTCGCGTAGGCCATCCAAATATTTTTGATGTGCATGCTCGGCAAAGAAATTTTTTGAAATTTTTAAAATAAACCGCCAGCTTGCGTGATCCATTGCCGTATAAAGGGAAGCATCCTGTTTGGCAATATATGGCCTTAAATACTCTGGTATTTTCTGGGTCAAGGGGTGACTTTTCATAATCAGGCGGGAGAATAGCGCAACCCCCGATTCTCCGCCAGTGGCATTACAAATTATGATAGAATCTTCCTATCATATGACAAAAAAGACATTAAAACACGAAGAAGAACATACAGGTAGCATTTGGAAACATCCTTATATGATCTATGTGATTTTAACTGCGATTCTTTTCATTTTTCTGCTAGGAATCAGCTGGTTAGCTCTATCGAATGGTTGGATACCTAATCGTGGGACTGTTTAAAACTGTCCACAAACGAATTTAATTGAAAGTGTTGCATGAACCAAAATAGCTCTCATAAGAAAGTAGTGTTAATTACTGGGGGATCTCGAGGAATCGGTAAAGCAATCATAGAGCTCTTTAAAAAACAAGGCTGGTCCGTGGCGGCTTGTGGCCAAACTGAAACTCGTTTAAAAAATATTCCTGCCGACTTTAAATTTAAGTGTGATGTCACTCAGGTTGATGATGTTAAAAACGGTATTAAAAAAGTTTTAGATTATTTTGGAAAAATCGATACCCTTGTGAATAACGCAGGGCTCGCAGGAGGTAACTCGTTAAATCCCGACACTTCAGATGAATTTTGGCAACGAATTATTGATGTGAATTTGCATGGAACTTATTATATGTGCAAATATGTTGCCCCACATCTTCCTGATATCAGTGGTAGGATCATCAATATTGCCTCAGTTCTCGCTTTAAAAGGCGTCCCAGATCAAACTGCATACTGCGCAGCAAAACATGGCGTACTGGGGTTTACACGCGCTTTAGCTCATTACCTTGCCCCTCGTAAAATAACAGTCAATGCAATTTGTCCTGGTTGGGTTCGAACTGAAATGGCCGAAGTCCGAATGAAAGAAATTGGGATCACCGAAAAATCTTTGGAGACAAGTGTCCCTCTGGGGCGCATCATTGAACCCTCTGAAGTCGCTGATTTCGTCTATTTTCTTACGACCTCTTCTGCTGCTTCCATGATTACAGGGCAAGCCCTCACTATTGATGGAGGTACACTCTCTTAATGCAGTCCATCTCAAAATTATTAATTACTTCTGGAATAATACTGATAGCGCTGGGACTCCTTTGGCAAATCGGTGGAAAGTTTCTGCATCTGGGCAGACTTCCAGGTGACATCATTATCGAAAAAGAAAATTTTCGATTTTACTTTCCGATTGTAACTTCCATTTTATTGAGCCTGGCTTTTTCACTTTTGATGTATTTTATCAAATACTTTTCAAAAAAATAACCTCACCTCATTACGCAGTATCATCAACTGTAATAACATTGAAAGTTGCAGTGGCCAGTGAAGGTCAGCGCTGCAAGGAACTACTTACATTGAGGCAGGACTTTCTCATTGCCTTCTTATCATTAAACATTTTAAAAAAATCCCTATAAAAACCTTCCTACAAAGTTGTGCACAGACTTTGCATTCCCCGTCCCACTCTAGGAGGACTTTATATGCGTAGATCCGTATTTTTAGTATTTATGGGGGTTCTTGCAGGAGCCGGGGCGGCTTATGCAAATGATGATGGAGATCACCACGACCACGATAGAAGACGTGATCGGGAAGCTGAACTTCGATGCCGATTTGTCGGTGCAGTACCACTACCAATCCCAGTCGGCGGACCTCCACCCATTAAACCAGGGCTAGGTGGATTTCCAGGACCAGGACCTTTGCCCGGTGGATTTCCAGGGCTAGCGCCTGGGCCAGGCATACTACCGGGTCCAGGACCAATGCCCTTGCCAATAGGGCCTGGATTACCCCCTGGAAAAGGTGGTGTTGGGGTGGGAGTAGCGGGACAGGTTTGCACTGTTGTTGCTCGAGTGTGTGAACGTCGTCGTGATCGATTCGATGATTTTAGTGATAGAGAAGGTGACAGGGACAGAGATAGATGCCGTCATAGTCGTTTAGCGATTGAATGCAATGGTGTCCCTATTTATGCCGATGCAGCTATTCATAATCGCATTGATGGCTTTGAATTCCTCAGAGGATTTCCTGGCGATTTTCCAGTCCTGAAATTCTTCGATGAATACCGTGACGACGATCGCGATGACCGTAATCATGAAAGTGATCATAATCGGGACCGTGATCGTTTCCGTGATGACATTGTCCCAGCTTGGCTTGCACTAGGACCACTTGTAATGTCAGGCGCGTGTGAAATTGATAGATTTGATCGACGTGATCATGATGATGATCATCATGACCACGATGATCATCCTGATTCTGGACACGGCCCAACTCCACATCCATTGAAGTAGAATCCGGGGGACCCTTCGGGATGTCTTGCTCTGTAAGACATCAAGGGTCCCCGTATTTTTTATGCGTATCTTGAAATTTCTGCCATTGAGCCAAAACACAGGTTGTGCGAGAATATCTTAATGAAAATGCAGCCTAACCCTACCTTTCAACGAGCGCCTTTTTCAAATGAACTTTGGCCATTGCGAAACACTCTCGAGGATCTCCTCCCTCTATTAGAGGCTAAACGGGAGTGGTACGGGTCTATTCATTTTGAACGTAAATCTTCACGAAATTTTTCCGCTAACCTTAAACAAACTCAAATCACTGACCACATCAATACTGGAGTTGTCTTTCGAATTTATGATGGCTATACGCTTTTCGAAGAAGCCACAGATGAACTCGATCCCCATTATTTAAAAACATTTGTACAAAACTTCACGAAACGAGTGCTTGCGCAACCCTCTCCCCGGGAGGTAGTGAGAAGACCTTATCAACCTCCAACTTGGAAAGAAAGACTTTCATCCAAACTAGAAAATGAAATAACTGCCCAAATACCAAAAAATGTAAATGCAAAAACTCCAGTTCATTTTGGAATTCGATATTTAAAGGATCCCCGAGCCCTCACAATAGCGGAACGCCTGAAACAGCTTCGAGAGATAGTAGATCAATGCAAAAAGCTCGCTATACAATGTGGCCTTGATTTGGAAAACTTGACCTATGCTTCAGCTCGCCAAGCATTTGTTGAAGAGGAATCTATCTTTATTGATCGCGAAACAAATATGTCACAAACCCTTTATCGTCTTTCCCTAGGGGTCACCACGATGTCGGGATCGGATAGAACATTATGCAGACTGGGTGGACTTGGGGGCTTGGAAGCCATAGAGCTGAATCCATCAGAACTCATCACTCTCATTCAAGATTTAAAAGCATTGAAGACGGCCGAACGACTTAAACCTGGAAAATATCGTATCATTTTGGGTCCTGTCGTTACTGGTGTATTAGCTCACGAAGCATTTGGCCATTCTCAAGAAGGTGACACCTGCGCGAGGGGAAGAAGCAAAGCATGGGAGCTTTATCAATCGGGAGAACTCGTAGGCAATACACATGCAACGATTTTAAATAATCCAGCCATTTTTGAAAATGGAGGAAAATCCTACGGTGCTTGGGGAAGTTATTTCTTTGATGAAGAAGGATGGTTGTCCGAAGAACAAATTCTTCTAAAAGAAGGTAAACTTTTGTCTCCCATGACTCATCTCACTTCCGCAATTCGACTTAATATTCCTCGTACTGCAAATGGAAAGCGTGAGACTTGGGCACATGGCGTTTACACTCGACAGACCAATACTTATTTCAGTCCGGGTGAGATGACGTTAAGAGAACTGCTATCCAACTTGGGGGATGGATTTTTAGCTCTTCACCCTGCGGGAGGGATGGAAGACCCCAAAGGCATGGGCATTCAGGTTGGAATTTCTTATCTCCAAGAAGTCAAGCAAGGGCAACTCACCGGACAGTTTTTCAAGGGCCCTGCGGGCGGAGACATCCAAATGACAGGGTATACACCCGACGTTCTAAATTCAATTGAAGCAAAATCTAAAATTGATTTTAATGCAGAAGGGCCTGACCACGCAAAATACCCGTTTAATGATGCGGGCGGATGTGGCAAGTACCATAAGGAATTTGTACTCGCGGGTTGCGGTGGTCCTTATGTATTACTCAATCAAGTCATCCTAGGTTAAATTTATGAACTCACAATCTTGGACTTTAGAACAATTGAAATCTCAACTCTCATCCCGAAAGGAAGTAAAAAGCTGGATTATTATCCAAGAACACACCCATCGACGAGAACGATACTTCATGTCGGAAAAAGATGAACTCATTATAGATCAAGACCGCAACATCCACACCAGAGAGATCTCTCTGAAACTGTTTGTCACACTGACGGAGTCCGAAAGTCAGGGTGAAGTGACCAAGAAATTATTTTCCTCTCTTCCCTTGCAGCCACAAATTGACCAGGCGATCGAATCTGCCCTGGAAACAAATCATCAAACTTGGTCATTTCCAACTGATATGTCAAAAAAATTAAAAACACTTGCGACATCTGATCCAAAAATGGCGGAAGATATTGAACAAGTAATGAAGGAATTGACCTCCAAAATTGAAATCGCGGTAAAGAAAAAACGTACGAGCAAGTTTAATTCTGCAGAGCTTTTTCTCTCTAGTCACGATCGAGAGCTACATTTAAGCAATGGCTTAATTCACCGTACTTCCCAAAGTAGAATTTATGCAGAGACTGCATTTTCATTTTCGAGAACTTTACCTCATCAAAAAATAGAATCTGATGAATATTTAAACACTCAATGGGCAGTCCACTTGGATCAACTCTCCATCGATAAACTCTTTGACGATGCATCAGAGCGCGCAGAATGCTCACTCGATGTAGAAAAACCCATCACGGGTAAATACCCAGTCATTATTCATGCAGAAGTCTTATCTCATCTTTTGAATGGACAAATATCTCAACTTTCTGCATCTAATCGCTATCATGGACTTCCTTTTATAGAAGTAGGTGAAGAGTTTATTCCAAATGCAAAAAATGACCTTCTTTCACTCACGCTAGACCCTACTTTAAATTATGGTGCGAATACAATAGCCGTATCAGAACAAGGATTGCCTCAATCTCCCCTGAAACTGGTCAACAAAAACCAAGTGATCGCTACCGCTACAAATAAGCAATACGGAGACTATTTAAAGAAAAACCCGACTTCTACTTATGGCAACCTAGTAGTAGACGAAGGTCAACTCAGTCATCAAGAGCTTTCCCAACAGCACCCTTACGTAATTGAAATCCTACAATTTTCTGGTCTCTTTTCTGATCCTAACAGTGGAACATTCAGTAGTGAGATTCGCCTTGCTAAACTCTATGACAACAAAAATGGAACTATTCGTCATATTAAAGGGGGCTCTCTCTCCGGATCCATTGCGGAAAATTTCCGGGAAATTCGCCTTTCGAAATCTAAGGTCAATTGGGCTTATTTTTCAAGCGAAAGTGCCTATGGGCAAGGATATTACGGACCGGAATACGCTCTACTTGGCAATGTCTCCATTGTAGGCTAATCTATTTATTAAAGACGCGCAGCTGGAATCAGACCTCTCTTGGGTTTACAATCCCCATAAACAAACGACTGGAAATGTCCTCTCCGGTGGGATTACTTACAATTCCACGTTTGGCTTTTTTGGAATTGGAGTCAGTCACCACTAGAGAGGACTTCACTTAGGAATTCATTATTTTCCAAATACAACTCATCTTAAAGTCACGCCCATCTTATCGGGCGGCGCAGTCGTCGAGCTCTAATTGATTTTTTTCTTTTGATCTGACTTCAGCATTTCTGCCGTCTGCTGAAGAGCTTCAACATTCAAGTTAATCACAACCTCATCACCTAGAACAAAACCGCCTTTATCTAGAGCTTTATTCCAATTAATTCCGAAGTCTTTCCGATTAATTTGAGTTGTTGCGGAAAATCCTGCACGATGTCCACCCCATGGGTCATCCGTCTCACCTAAAAACTCTACATCAAAGGTCACAGGCTTGGTGTTTCCATGCATGGTAAGATTTCCATTCATCTTATATTTCTTGTCGCCGTTAGGAATCACCTGCGTGCTTACGAAAGTCACGGTTGGGAATTTTTTTTGTGAGAAAAAGTCATCAGAGAGCAAATGTTGATCTCGCTTTTTTTCATTCGTATTTATGCTCGCAACTGTAACTTTTGCTGTGACTTTAGAATCTTCTGGCTTATTTGCATCAAATGAAAATGTGCCATCAAACTCCTTGAATTCACCATTCACTTTACTCACAAGGTGGCGAGCTATGAATCCCACGTTGGAATGTGAAGAATCAATTTTATATTCCGAGGCAAAACTCACTTGACAGACAGATAAAGCTGAAAAGACGCTTATTCCAATAAAAGACTTCAAATCAATATTCTGTTTCTTCATTATGACAGGTCTCCTTTTGAATTCGATTCGTTCTCTCGATTAGGTTTTAATGTGCTATAGGCGGTTTTTCATACGGCGCGACACCCTGCGCCACTTGAGTCACCTGTATGACATCAAAATCGAGAATCCATTCTGCTATTTTAACTCCTGAATTGTTCAAACAGGAAAGAACAAAACGATGTGAACCAAAATGAGAAAGAGGAAACCCCCCAAATCGAAATACTGCCTTCATTCTCTTTTGTTCGAGAGGAATTCTCATATCCCCCGTACCTACAATTTGCTGCTGGCCATCGGGGGTAATCAGATGAATGACCATTTTTCCAGAGTAATCAATTGCTTCTAGCTTTTCTAAAGCTAGCGAGATGACCAATGATTGAAGATGAATCGGCACTTGAGGTGTGCGCACTTCTTCTACGACATCAAATACCGATAGATTTCCTGTTTGTTGATCTACTGAGGCCCCAATGGAAAGACTGGCAAAATGGATTTTTAACATCATAATTGCAGTTGGATCTACCATGAGTTAATCACAAGATGAATGGCATTCGACTTTGATTTTATAATAATTGGATCAGGATTTGGGGGCAGTGTGTCAGCCCTTCGATTGGCTGAAAAGGGTTATTCTGTTTGCATACTAGAAAGAGGCAAGCGTTTTAATGATTCCGACTTTGCCAAATCCAACTGGAACCTCCGTCGTTACCTGTGGATGCCTATACTCAAGTGTTTTGGCATTCAAAACCTGAGTCTATTCAAAAATATTTTGATTCTATCTGGCACGGGTGTGGGCGGAGGAAGCCTCGTATACGCCAATACATTGCTTGAACCTCAAGATGATTTCTATCAATCTCCCATCTGGAAAAACATTGCAGATTGGAAAAAAGAACTAAAACCCCACTATGCCACCGCTAAAAGCATGCTGGGAGTCGTCACCAACCCCAAGTTAACAGCGGCAGACAGAATTCTTCAGGATTGTGCAAAGGATTTGGGTAGAGAAAAAACATTCAAACCTGCGGAAGTGGGAGTCTTTTTTGGAGAGCCTGGAAAAACAGTCGCCGATCCTTACTTTAATGGTAAAGGTCCAGATCGAGCCGGATGTACCTACTGTGGTGGCTGCATGGTCGGGTGTCGACACAATGCAAAAAACACTTTAGTAAAAAACTACCTCTATTTTGCAGAAAAACTGGGAGTCAAAATTGTTGCAGAAACTCAGGTAGAAACCATCAAACCTTTACCCTCCGGCTTCGAAGTTCATACGGTTCAATCCACCGCTTGGTTCAATCGATCTCCCAAAGTACTACACGCGAAAAACGTCATTGTAGCTGCTGGAGTGTTAGGCACCTTAAATCTCCTTTTAAAATGTAAGCAAATTTCTGGGACCCTACCTGACTTATCTGATCGGCTCGGCTTTGACGTTCGTACCAATAGTGAAGCCCTAGTTGGAGTGAGTGAAGTCGGTACTCACAAAAAAAATGACTATTCGGAAGGAGTTGCCATTACTTCCATTTTTCACCCTGATGACCACACTCACGTTGAGCCCGTGCACTATCCACAAGGTTCAAGCTTTATGAGACTTCTAGCTGCTCCTATGGTGGATGGGGGAACCCACTTTCCAAGACCCTTAAAACTCATCTACACTCTTTTTCGTTTCCCACTCATCACACTCAGGCTCATTTTTAATTTAAATTGGGCAAAATCAAGCATCATTTTACTCATTATGCAAACGGTAGATAATAAGATTAGATTTAAACTGGGTAGAAGCTTATTCACATTTTTTAGAAGAAGAATGATCACGACTGAACAAAATGGAAGTATTAAAGTGCCCACCTATATTCCCATCGCCAACCAGATAGCACGAGCTTTTGCTAAAAAGGTCCGCGGAATCCCTCAAAGTGCTGTGAATGAAGTGTTACTCAATATACCGACCACTGCCCATATCTTAGGTGGCTGTGGAATTGGAATGAATAGCGAGACAGGTGTTATCGATCAAAATCATCAAGTCTTCGGTTATCCCGGCTTATATATTTGTGATGGATCTGTGATCCCAGCCAATTTAGGTGTAAACCCAAGCCTCACGATTACCGCAATGACCGAGCGAGCAATGAGCAGGATTTCGTCGAAACAGCGTAAATAATTCCTTAGCAGTGCTTACCTCTAGTCCGCTCATTTTAAAAGCCGTCTTTTAGCAAAAAACGATGAAAGGATTTGACTGCACTCAGGAGTTTCTCGGTAGGTAACAGGAAAACGATGATTTGTCCGCAAATCTTCATTGAGCTTATAACCCATACTCAAAGCACCGCCTTTGGGATCAGTGGCACCATAGACAATTCCACCCATTCGCGCTTGTTGGGAAGCCGCAAGGCACATCGGACAGGGTTCTAATGTGACTACAAGTAAACATTGGATGAGTCTCCAGCTTCCGAGGCAACGAGAAGCTTCTTCAATTGCAATCATTTCAGCATGAGCAATCGGATTATTTTGTTGTTCACGTCTATTATAACCTTGCCCAATGACTTTTCCCTCGTGAATCACAATCGCGCCGACTGGCACTTCGTCTTCTTGTGCGGCTTTTTCAGCCAACCTCAACGCATCACTCATCCACGATGGATCAAAGTCTATGTTGCTCATGATTTTAAAGGAATGCTTCCTCGTTCTTTGGTTTCGAGCTCCTCAAGCTTTTTTAAAAACTCATCCTGACTGATTAAATATCGCGAGCTCCGATAAAGGGCGCCAATCTTTCGTAATCTGCGACAAATGATTCGCAAGGCCCGCTTTTGTTCTTTTGAAAGTAGACTTAATTTAATTCCCACTCCTTTAGGATGAGTGACAGCACTGTGTGCACACCACACTACAGTGCCGTCACATCGAACTTCATGACCAAAAGCACTGAAATTAAGTGTTAATTTTTCGTCTAAATTAAGCTCAGAACGTAATTTGATAAAGCACCCTGCCATTGAAAGATCTAAAATTTCTCCTTCTTGCTTTTCTCCATTTTTTCTAATTAATACGACCGGTAATGAGAGCTTAAACCGTGGATTACTCTCCCACCAACGAATTCGTGGAAAAAGATAAGGGACACGAATTTCTTGAGATACTCGTAAAACCAATACAAATTGAAGGAAAGTTGAGATTAAAAATGCAAGAATCTTATGATGACTCTCTGCATACTCATGAACTAGAAGTGCATTTTCATAGCACACCAAAATCTGTGAAATAACCACAATATACCAAGACCAACGTCGCATTTCCCAAAGTCCATAGCCTGCGATTACAACAAAAAGTGAGACCACATAATAAAAAGGTGATAAAAGAATCCCTACACAAGCGCTTAATGGAATATCGAAGAGTGTAGCGACTAACAAAATATAAAGAACAGGAAACATCAGGAAGAATCCAGCGACCGACTTAAGTACTCTCGTTATATATTGCTTCACCCTATGTTACCTGCCATGAAATTGATCATTAAACCAGCAGAAGACTAATCTCTCTGTCGACTTATTACGCAGCATCTAACCCCCAAATCCACAACGGCAAAGGAAATAGTCCTGATTTCATCTCTTGCTTCAGCTGCTCGGAACCCCATATCAGTTTTGTCAATACCCTCTCATCCAAAATTTTTAACATACAGAGAGGTTCAATCTGTTGGGGCTTGAAACAAATACCCCATTTACGAAAGTGCTCTGGAGAACCCAGTATGGAGATATCTTTATTATTATTCTTTATATAATGGAAGATCGCCATCACCTGTATCGGATTCCCGCCCCACTCATGAATCACTCCCGAAAGATCGATTCCTCGACCCAAAGCCACATATGCTTCTGGATAGTTCGGACTTCCAGTATAAAACCATGAGACATTTTTATGCGACTCGAACCAAATTCGATCTTCATTCTTTAAAACCAGCCCCTCCGGTCGCTTCTGAAACAACTCAAATAACCTATGATTCCATCCTTGATGAATTTTTATTTCGGTCTGAGTCGCTGAAGAGATTTCAACCAAGGGTAGCTGAACTTGACGACCACAAAGTTCAAATCCAAATTTTTGATAAAAGCTGTGTTCTGAGCTCCAAAGAAGAGCGAGGCTTGCATGATGCTCCCTTGCCCATTGCAGCACTAAGGAGACGGCTCGAGAAGCGAGCCCCTTTCCTCTCCAGTCGGGGTGAGTAACCACAGCGCCAATGATCGCCACATTTAAAGGAATGTTTCCCCATCCAGTCTTTAGCTCAGCGAGACGCACAGCCGCGGAAGAAATCAATTTTTCCTTTTCAAAAATCCCCGCCCTAAATACAGACCCTACTTTCAGCTTTGGATCCCAAACTGGAAAGTCATCAAAGAACCGTTGCCCTCTCGGTACCGAAAAGCAAAGATCCAAAAGGATAGTGTATTCATTTAAGGCATTGCGGGCAGTAATCGTATCGAACTTGAAAGACGAATGTAGAGTCGGCTCAAAGGATTCGATTAAGGTCATCTTGAATATCTTATCTCAATCCATACAAATTTCACGATGGGCATTAAACACCTAGCAAAAGTTGCCGATAAGGAAAACAGGAGGATTTACCACGTGTCCAAAAAGAAAAATAAATTTGACTTAACCCATCTTGTTCATGAAGGATTAGTATCTGAGGGGCAAACCCTTTTCTATGTAAGCGATCCGAGTAAAAGCTGTAAGGTCGCAAAACAACCTAATGGAGAATTTAAAGTCATTGCAGGCAAGGAAACTTTGACCATTCATGCCTTTGCTCAAAAATGCTTAGGTCAAGACCCCCCTGATCACGCATCTAAATGGCTACGAAATGAAAAAGGAAAAATTTTGTTCGATCTCTGGCATGCTTCAGAATACGAAGAAGCGGCTTAACGAATCAAAGCCCCTGATGAGCCTTCTCTGCTAATCACTTGATAAAAAAGAGAAGACTTTGATGGGGCTCTTTCTTTGTTAATGCAGAATACAAGTTTTACTGAGTTCAAGACTATGAGAATCAATCCAAAACTGAATCCAGTTCGCCTTCATTGATGAGGTTTCAGCAGTCATCTCACCACCCCGCCAGCCTGGGGGATTATTACCAGAATAGCCGTTAATAGTAGGAATTATTTTCCCAGAAGGATGTTTGAGGGTAGCCCACATCGCATCCATGGTTAATTCTACATTTTTAAAATAACCCTGAACGGGTGCAATATAAAAGCTCTGACAATCACTAGCCACCCTAGAGGCAATTTCTTGAACTCGCTGATCTGAAATCGAGGAGTCAAATACTGGAATTAACCTCATTTGCTCCATAAAAAAAAGCATAAGGAGAAGGATCAATAACGATGACTTCTTTTTATTGCTTTCTAGAAAACTTGAGACTCCATATGAAAAAATAAAAAGCATTGCAAGTCCCACTCTCGAAAGCGCTCGAATTGCACCCGCTCCAGGCACGAATGGAAACAAAAACCTCCAAAGGGTTCCATTTCTAAAAAAAGAGGTAGTACATAAGAAAAAAATGAATAATATCCCAGCAAGAATTTTGGATGAGATTTTATCCCGCGTTTTGATTAATCCTACAATGGAAAAAATGAGTGTAAGAAGTCCTATTCCTAATCGCTGCTCATGATCAGCAATGACTTGAAACCCTCGAATTTTTTCTTGCCAGCTATAAAGGAAGCTTCCCTCTCCCATATAAAACCAGGATTGAATTTTTGGCTCCCGAATATTTTCTAAAGTGCGCAACCCCAATTGCCTGGCAGCGGCCAGATAGTGCGAAGCCATGGGATAGAGAACCACTCCACTCATCAAACTCAGAAGAATAATAGTCATCCCATCCTCTTTTAAGACTTTCAGAAGATGGAATCTCGTTTTTTTCCAGATAAGACCTAGTAAAAACCCTATCAACAGACTTAATCCCAAAAACCAACCCATGTAAAATCCAGCATAAAGCTGAGCAACAACCGAAAAGAAAAGAACGGCTTCCCAAATACGCCGTTTTGCTTTCAGTGAGGTTCTAAACAATTCAGTAATAGCAATGGCTGCAAGTGGAGCATAAAATACAGGAAGAAGTTGAGGATGACCCAGAAAATTCAATCTTGAACTCGCAAAGGCAAACAGGAAAGCTCCTGATACTGAGCTATCCCAGTTAAACTTTAAAGTTCGTCTCAGCCAAACGTAGAAAAATAGAAAATTGAGTGATGACACTCCTATCATCCACAGCAAATAAGCACTATTTTCTGTAGCTCCAACCCATCTCAAAGCCCAGTAAAGGGGGGCCGCTCCTAAAAGTACGTCCGAATAGGCCATCGTATTAGTTACTGGATAGAAGATGGGGGGATTCCAAAAACTCAGTCCATGGGTTTGACCTGATATCCATCGATATCCATATTCAAATATAAAATGACAAAACCTTGCATCTCCTGCATCGCCAGGAATATTTTTGAATCCAGACAAAAAAACCGGATAATAACTGGCAAATAATCCCAGAATGAGAACTAAAATAACACCTACTATTCCAAATCTTTTTGGATTCATGATCACTTTAACTCCTTGGGCTCCCTCGAAGACCGACGCCTTAATTCCTAGACTTACGCACAATGCTATACTAAAGACACTTAAATAAGTGTCCTATTTAGGACTTTTAACTCCAATATTAGCGATAAAAGTCCTAAATAGGACATTTATTTTAAATTGCTAATTACACATTTCTATTGAAAAAAATAGCCATTGGGAACTTGCACCCGCTTATGACATCACTTTTGCTCATAATCCGAAAGGCGAATGGACGAGTCAGCATCTCATGTCAGTAAATGGGAAATACAAAGACTTTACCATGGACGACCTGCTGAATGTGTCGGAACGTTTTGGCATCAGAGAAGCCTCTTCCATCATAAAACAAGTTCATAGCGCCATTAAAGACTGGCACTTATTTGCAAAAACTGCGGGTGTAAGTCAAAAAGAAATAACGCATATTAATAATCTAAATTTAATATTGAATTAAATATGAATTCAGCCAGTATTCGCTGATGCCATTTCTAAGAATTTCCTAAAGGATTTTTGTTTTTTTGACGAAATATATATACGGTTATGACCCGTTTAAAAAAGTCTACCCTATTTGCTTTGGAACTAGTTTCTGTCCTAGCTTTAAACACTATTTTTATATCGACTAGCTATGCTGCCGCGAAGAGCATAGGTCGAACCGAGACTGTTAAGGCTTCAGAAGTAAAACCCAATAATCTCTCTCATGTAAGTACCTATGAGACAGGCGTTCCTTCGGAAATTCTGCAACTTGTTTCATCGCTTAATGAAATTAAAACAGAGCCATACCATTTTAGAAAAATAGAGAGTTCCTCCATAATATCTATTGATCCTCTCTCTGGGGATCAACGAGGAAATTCTGATACATATAAAGTAAAGCTCAAGAATGGCCCGATTGGTTATTTCAAACACGCAGACGACGGATTGTATAGAAATGACTACAAGCACGAAATTGCTGCATATAAGTTAGATCAACTTCTAGGTTTTAGTTTAGTTCCAGAAACCATTGGCGTTGAGCTTTTTTTGCCGAATAAAAACAAAATAGTGAGAGGCTCTCTACAAGTTCATAGCGAAGGAATCAGCGCCTATGACAAGTACGGGAGGGGAGGGTGGTCTATAAAAAGTCCACCACTTAAATTTTTTGATTTTTTAATTGGAAATTGTGACCGTCATGGTAAAAATTATCTTATCCATGACGGTAAGGAAGTAGCGATTGACAATGGCAGCGCATTCGCTTCAACGGTTTGTTCCATTAGGTATAAAGAACGGCCTCAGGTCGTGACCTTATTAGCTAGAATGGATCAGGAAATACCACGGAAAATTTTACAAAATCTAAAAGGTCTTTCCAATGAAGTACTCAGGTCAGAGTTAAGCCTGCTCAATGACCTTGAATTTGCGCGGTTTTTGATGAGAAAAAATTATGCACTTTTTAGATTCGCAATAGACAGAGGAGATGTAAGCGACGTAGATGCCATGATTGCGGCAGGCACCCTCATAAATACGCCAGAATCGTATGGCGAAACACCTCTTTATTTCGCAATCGCTAAGGGGAATGCTGAAATTGTACAGAAATTGATTGATGCTGGAGCCTATTTTAACAAATTCGAAGATGATGGCTCTACTCCTCTGTATCATGCGGCAAGTATGGGATATACCGATATTGTGCAGAAATTGATTGATGCTGGGGCAGATCTAAATAGGGTGTCTAGAAATGGTTCTACTCCTTTAGATATTGCGAAAAAGAATAGCCATTTGCAAGTAGTAGAGATTTTGAATAGATCGGAAAAAGGCCGTCTGTTTAAAGCTATTAATAGGGGAGATTTTGAAGCCGCCAACAGATTGATCAACGATCGAGTTGATTTAAATAAGCCCAATACTGATGGATATACTCCCCTCTGTTTCGCAGCATCTCATGGAAATATTAAATTGTTACAAAGTTTAATCAAAGCAGGGGCTGATATAAATAAAGGTAACTATATAGATGGATCTACACCTCTTGCACATGCGGTGAAAAATGGACAGGCCGAGGTTGCACAGAAATTGATTGATGCTAAAGCAGATTTGAACAAATCTGACAATGATGGCGATACCCCTCTGTGTGTGGCGGCGTATAATGGACATGCCGAAGTCGTACAGAAATTGATTGATGCTAAAGCAGATTTGAACAAATCTGACAATGATGGTGATACTCCTCTGTATGTGGCGACGTATAATGGACATGCCGAAGTCGTACAGAAATTGATTGATGCTAAAGCAGATTTAAACAAATCTAATAATGATGGCTTTACTCCTCTGCATATAGCAGCGTATTTGGGGGATGTAGAGATCGTACAGAAATTGATTAATGCTGGAGCAGATATAAATAAGAAGTCCGATAAGGGTTTAACTCCTTTAGAAGAAGCGAAACGAAAAAACCGTATGAAAGTGGTAGAGATTTTTGATGTATCGCGAAATAAACCAGTTACAACCCACTAAAAAAACCTCTCACCTTAGCACAAGCTAAGGAGTCCCTGGTGGTTACGATCAGAATAGAATTATTACAACGAGGCAACAAAGTCATTGACGCCGCGCAACAAAGTGCAGCTTTTTTTAAAACATTCACGTCATTTTCCTAAAGACTTTCCGGGAAACGCCGATCTGTAACTTGGAAGCAGGATCAAATGAGACACAGTCAAGCTATGACGGCTTGATTTAGCGTTCCTGCTAACCCACAGCCTAGGATTGGCTGATGGACCTTCATGGAGGAAGGATATGGGACTGCGAATCAATACAAATGTGCCAGCGCTGGTAGCTCAGCGAAACTTGCGCACAACTCGCAGCTCTCTCGATCGTAATCTAGAACGACTCAGTTCAGGTTCCCGAATCAACCATGCAGGTGACGACGCCGCAGGGCTTGCAACCTCTGAAATACTCCGAGCCCAGATCAAAGGCTTAGGTCAAGCAGAACGTAATTCTCAAGACGGCATTTCGGTTGTTCAGATTGCTGAAGGGGGATTATCGGAAATATCAAATATTCTTGTTCGAATGCGTGAACTAGGAGTTCAAGCGGCATCTGACACCGTGGGGCAGACCGAACGAAACTTCATGAACATTGAGTTTCAACAACTCATACAAGAAATTGATAGGATCGCCAACACTACAGAATTTAATCATGTACCTCTTTTAAATGGATCAGCTAATTCCTTTGACATACAAGTAGGCACCCGAAATGATCCCAATACCGATCGCCTTAGGCTTTTTGATACCAATGCAGCTGATGTGAACACGGTTGCTCTCGGTATTAATCTGACCACCGTAGCCGACAAAATGAGTTCTCAAAATAGCTTAGAAACTATAGATAAAGCTCTGCAATCCGTAACAGCAATTCGCGCTCAATTTGGAGCGATGCAGAACCGTCTTCAATCCATTGTGAATAATTTAATGATCAGTCGTGAGAACCTGTCATCAGCCATGAGTCGAATTCGTGATATGGACATGGCAGAAGAAACAACTGAACTCACCAAAAATCAAATTTTAATGCAGGCCGGGATTTCTGTCTTAACGCAGGCCAACAACAGTACAAAAGCCGCACTAGGGCTTTTAGGCCAAGGAGGATCTTGATGAAAGGACTGTATGAAAAAAGTTTAACCTAAAGCCAAGGCACGTTGCCTGAGCTTGTTTCCTGGAAGAGGCTACGGCTCATCCTGTGAGGCCATGATGGTTCGAGCAGGATGGGCTAAACCTCAGGAAAATAAGTGAGAAAGGCAAAGAGCGTTTTAGGGCTCATCTCTACAAATAGAAAAATTGAGATGAGTGGTAGGAAAAGTTAATAACCGTAAGGTATCTAGTCTTTCTGAAGACATCTATGGTGGATGACCTTAAGAAAACCAGAACCTACAAAACTAATTGAGCACGGATGCTCGTCGCCACAAGGGATGTGGCGAGCTTTCATGGAGGGTAGCAGATATGACAGGAGGCTAAAATGGGATTAAGAATAGCAACTAATATTTCGGCACTCAATGGGCAGAGATTACTTTCAGCGACAAAATTTAATTTAGATAAATCTTTGGAGAGACTTGCGAGCGGGAGTCGAATTAATCATGCCGGGGATGATGCCGCAGGACTCGCAATATCAGAAAATTTGCGAGCGCAAATACGAGGGATAAGACAATCTAAGCGAAATGCTCAGGACGGTGTCTCCCTCATTCAAGTCTCAGAAGGGGGGTTAAATGAAATTTCAAATATTATCATTAGATTAAGAGAACTATCGATCCAATCTGCTTCAGATACCGTGGGTGATACTGAACGGCAATTTGCAGATCGGGAATTTCAATCTCTTAAACAGGAAATTGATAGAATTGCGAATGTGACTTCGTTCAATGGATCACCTTTATTGAACGGCAAAGCGGGCATATTCGAAATTCAAGTCGGTACACACAATAATCCTATATTGGATCGAGTGGTGTACAATGGAGATCGGGCTGACGCATCACTGGACTCTCTAAAGCTAGGCGGAGAATCTGTTGCGACCAAGCAGGGCTCACAACTCTCATTGTCCGTTATCGATGACGCATTAGTAAGGATTAATAGCATTCGTGCAGATTTGGGTGCAATGCAAAATCGTCTTCAATCGACGATTAATACACTTTCAATCACGGATGAAAATCTTTCAACTGCGAATAGTCGAATCCGAGATACTGACATGGCAGAAGAAGTTTCTGAGATGACAAAACAAAATATTCTTATGCAAGCTGGAATATCTGTTCTGTCACAAGCGAACAATGCCAATAGCCACGCGCTTAAACTATTAAATGGGTAACGAAATGAGTAAGAGAAATTTTTAAATGGGGATGTGGAGTCAGTCGTATGGATGGTTCCAAACGATCAATTCCACTTAGAGGAAGTCAAACTAGGCAAGGATGCCGATCGCCCTTAAGGAAAACGGCGAACTATCACGGAGGATAGACTTATGAACGGAGACTAATATGGGTTTGAGAATAGCGACTAATACTTCTGCACTGAATGGGCAGAGGTTACTTTCAATGACAAAGCTCAATTTGGATAAATCTTTAGAGAGACTCGCCAGTGGAAGTCGAATTAATCATGCCGGGGATGATGCCGCAGGACTTGCGATATCTGAGAATTTACGTTCTCAATTACGAGGTCTCAAGCAGGCGAGAAGAAATGCCCAAGACGGGATTTCACTCATACAAGTGGCAGAAGGGGGCTTAAACGAAACATCTAATATTTTAATTCGTTTACGTGAATTGGCGATCCAGGCTGCTTCAGACACTATAGGTGATACTGAACGTGGATTCACGGATCGAGAATTTCAATCACTTAAACAAGAAATTGATCGTCTTGCAAATGTAACAGAGTTCAATGGGACCCCCCTCCTCAATGGCCGAGCAGGAATTCTTGAAATTCAAGTTGGAATTAAAAATAATCCAATTCTTGATCGTATCGTATTCGATGGAGAGCGATCAGATGCATCTCTGGATACTTTAAAATTAGGAGGAGAGTCTGTCGCAACCAAACAGGGAGCGCAGCTTAGCTTGGGGGTTATTGACGACTCCCTGATTCGAATAAATAGTATTCGTGCAGATCTTGGCGCAATGCAAAATCGTCTTCAATCGACTATTAATAGTCAGGCAATTAATGAAGAAAACTTAGCCGCCGCCAATAGCCGAATTAGAGACACAGATATGGCAGAAGAAGTCTCTGAAATGACTAAAAACAATATCCTCATGCAATCAGGAATTGCAGTTTTAGGCCATTCGAATAACACATCGTCTACCGCATTGAAATTGCTTGGTTAAGACCTGCGACTGAAAACAGTTTGACTCAAGACATTATCCTCTGGGACTTCCCTATAAAAACTCAGGGAAGTCCCTCCCAGGATTAAAAATCTAGGTTAAACTCAATATGTGGCAAATACAAAAACGGTACTCATCATCGGTGGAAGTGGTTTTTTGGGATCTCGCTTAGCTCTTAAATTACGGGATAGCTATAAAATATTTGCAACCTATCATACTCATCCACTTAAAATACCAGGGGTCACCTTTCTACCCTTTAATGTAGATAGTCGCGATTGGGTTAAAAGAGTTGTTTCGGTCGCACAACCTGACATTCTGATCTATGCCGCAGGGCATCATAGTCGAGAATGGGCAGAAGCCAACCCCCGCGATGCCGAACGCCTCCATGCGAACGGAACTGCAACACTCATTAATACTGCCGAAATTATACAACCTCGAGTGATCTATTTTTCTAGCTCTTATATTTTTGATGGATTTCGAGGAAATTATCACGAAACAGATACTGCGCTCCCTGGAAGCACTTTAGGTAAAGTCAGTTTGAGTGGAGAAAACGTCGTGAGAGCGAAAGCTTTTAATTATATTATCTTGCGATCAAGTCCAATTTTTGGCAGAAGCTGTGGAAAAAATTTTTCTTTTTTTGATCGACTGAGAATGGGATTGGAACGCAAAACTCGCATGGAAATCAGTTCTAATGAGTTCCATTCTTTTGCTCCCATTGAGAGTCTCTGCGAACTCACTTACAGATTGATTGAATCTGGACTTCGTAATCGAATACTTCATTACGGAGGACTCACAAAAATCACTTATTTTGAATTTGCTAAAAATTTTGCCAAACGCTTCAATTACGATCCAAGTCTTATTTTACCAAAAGGATCGTCTCTAAAGAAAAAAACCGGCTCTGAAAATTTTACTTTTGATTTCTCACTCAATTCCACGCAGGTCATTGAAAGCTTAAAGATCAAGCCCCTTCTCTTGGAGGAGAGCTTTGATTTGATCGAGAAGCAATTGGTTTCCCACTCTTGAACGTTTGTTGTCACGGGTGATTTTTGCAAATTCGGCAAAGTAAAACCTAGCAACCTGCTCAGCCTCCACTTTCTCACCTTGAAAAGTCCAAGATACGTCCCTAAATGGTCCTACCTGTGCAAGTAACTCTTGAGACTGGCCACCTAAGGGCGCACTTCCAACAATAGTTTGATCTTGCCCATTTACAGCCAACGTGCCTCTCACATGTTGTGCAAAAGAAATTTGCAGCACTCCATGCGCTGAATTCGAAAAAATAAGTTTAACTTGGTTTCGAAATAACATAAAGTCCGCAGCAGTCTGCGCCACTGTATATACTTTGATATCTTGAAACCTCAGACCATTTTCAGAATAGGCATTAAAAACACGTATGTGTTCATTGAACTCCTCGCGAAGTTCCGTGAGAAAATCTATCGCGCTTTCTTCTACAAGTTGTTGAGGATCAAAACTACGTCCTAACTGAAGAAGCTTTTCGGCATCCGGATGAATTTCGGCTCTTGCCAATTCATGGAGCCAGCCATGCTGAGACGGGAGTAACTCTTGAGATCGACTCATACTATTAAGGATAGAGTGGTCTAGTAGGATTGTCAAAAAAGGGGCTCAGTTGATCCTCTGTCACTCAATTGACACATTTAAGAATGAAGAAATGATAAAAAAAGCTTCAGAGTCCGATGAAGTCAATTGGAACCCAGAAAGTAAAGTGGGCGCCGTTTGGCAGCTTTAGGCTTCCTAGTAAACCAGGCATGCACACCACTGCACAGGGACAGCCCCCTGGGTTATTGACTGTAGGGTCCAAATGTTTAATCATCGGCCCCTGAAGCATTCTTACTATACCGAAAATTCTACAAACTTTACAGTCCTCTCAGGAGATGTCACAATTTTAATTAACATGTTCGGTAAAAAACTATTGGTGGCAGACGACAGCTTAACCATCCAAAAAGTCATTAGGCTTGCCCTTTCTAATGAGGGCTATGTCATTCAGACTGTTTCAGATGGTCATGATACTATTGAGCAAATTTCTATTTTTAGACCTGATATTATTTTAATTGATGTGTCACTTCCCGGAAAATCGGCATTTGAAGTGAAAAATGAAATCAATTTGCACTCAGAATTTCAGAATACCCGATTTATTCTCATGTCGAGTGCGTTTGAACAAGTAGATGAGACTCAAGCTGAAGCAACACATTTTCACGGCCGTTTGACCAAGCCATTTGATCCTGCACATTTAAGAAAAGTACTTACAGATGCTTTAGGCGAAGGGTCAGAACCGATTCAATCCTCTATTCAATCCAATAGTCCATCTCATGACTCATACCCTCCTTTGCAAATGCAGCCACCTCCTGCGGCATCTCTAGAACAATTCTCCTCTCCAGAGGCTTCAAATACTCTCTGGGAGCCTGGACAAGATATTACTGAGTCCAAAGCGGAGGGCTCTTTTGACAATTCTAATGATATTAAACATCTTTTAGATTCAACTTTACAGATGTCTAATGAGGAAGACTTTCAATGGAGTGTGAACGAACCTTCCATCAAACCCTTTCCGGATATGCTCGATCAGGGAGGATCCACGTTCGAGCTAGATCCTAAAGCAACAACTGAAACTGAAGCGGCATTCCAAGAGAACCTTTCTCGCTTTGAACCGCCACTGTCTGGACCACCAGAATCCATTCGGCTTTCTTTACCTGAGGCTTTACCTGAAATTGAGGAGCCTCTTTCTCAGATCGCTCATCCTTCCGAAATGACCGAAATGACCGAAATGGAAACTTCAAATTTTAAAACGTCTCCACTTTCTCAAGAGCAGATTGAAACTATGGTTCAGAAACAAATTCAGATTACACTCGAGCGAATGGCGCAAAAGATTTTGCCAGAAGTGGCTGAGCGAATCATTAAGCAAGAGATTCATCGGATGCTAACCGAGTAACATCTTCAGCGAAGAGATCTATCATTTTACCTGAAAATAATTGAACCCTCAGCTGTCCTGAACTACCCAGCCCTTGTACAACTCCTGATTGCACGGCAGGAAAAACTCCCCACCGAACTCTTTCACCAACCTGAAAAACAGCCCTGCGTTGATAAATTTCCACTATTTTTTGTGGACCTACCTCAATCATAAAATTTAACTTTTGAAGTAGAGTTGTAATGATTGGAATGCGAACTTGATCAGCTGTGGTCAACTTTCCTTCACGAGCTCGGGACAAATCCGTTGTCTTTTGATCTAACCATTGCGGAGAATAGGCGCAATTCAATCCTAATCCAATAATAATATACGAATTAGAATTCATGCTCGCTCCTTCACATAATATTCCACCCAATTTTGATCCATTCACCCAAAGATCATTAGGCCATTTGATCTGAACTTCAAATTCAGGAAATTGAGTACCTAGACATTCTGCTACGGCTACCGCAGTAGTTAAGGGCACCCAGCTCCAAAGGGCCTTATTATGAATCCTCGCAATGATAGACAAAAATAAATTACCTTCTACCGACTCCCATTTTCTCCCGAGTCGCCCCCTTCCAGATTCTTGAATTCTTGTAGAAACCCAAGTGCCATGAGGGAACCCTTCTTCCGCAAGCTTCTTAGCAATGTCATTTGTAGAGCCACAACGATCTAAAACTTGATTTGCAAATGCATGGAAGTTATTCATAAATTAATAATGAAAGATCAACAGCCTGTACCGAATGAGTGAGTCCCCCTACGGAAAGCACATCTACACCTGGAATGGCATAAGAAGAAATATTTGATTCTGTAAGCCCCCCCGAAACTTCAATGAAGGGACGATTTTTTACTTTTTTTAAAAATTTAACCGAAGAAAGAACTTGTTCAGGTGAAAAATTATCTAAGAGTATTCCTTCTGCATGGGCATCTACTGCCTGCTGAAGCTCAGACTGATTCCGAACTTCTACTTCAATTTTTAAACCGTGGGGTGCTAGAGCACGAACTCCCTCAACGGCTTTCAGGATACTTCCTGCTGCAGCAATATGATTTTCCTTAATTAAAACTCCACCCGCGAGGCTCACTCTATGAGGATATCCTCCCCCCACTCGAACACTATGAATTGAAATATCTCGGTAGTGCGGGAGGGTTTTTCGAGTCAAAGTAATCCGTGGAGTAAAATTTGGACACGCCTGCTGCACTTTTTCAACTAAACGTGCGGTTGTGGTGGCAATTCCACTTGAATAAGCCGCTAAGTTAAGAAAAGGCCTTTCCAATGCTAAAATTTCATCCGTGGCCCCTTGGATAGTTACAATCACTTGACCGATTTTAAATTTTTTTCCGTCCGAAAGCCTGGATTTAGCTTGAATATTTTCCGCTAAACTCTCAAGTGCCGTCACCAAGCTTTCTGCAGCCCAAATCCCCTCTGACTTTCCAATCACTCGCGCATGAAGCTTTCGATTTTTACTTTTTCTTGTACCCAACGTCGTCCAATCCCATGGCCAACCATCTTCTTTGAGGCCATTTCTCAATAGATCTTTCCATATTCCAGGTAATTCATGATACATTCTTGCAAAACTACATCAAAATTTTGGATAAATAAAATGATTCAACGAATTCCTGAAGGCAGAAAACCGGATCAAATTAGACCATTGACTCTAGAAACTGGAGTAACTCGATATGCAGAAGGGTCCGTACTCATACGCGCAGGACATACCCATGTACTCTGCACAGCCTCTATTGAAGAATCTGTTCCAGGCTGGCTAAAAGGCAAAGGAAAAGGCTGGGTCACTGCAGAATACTCTATGTTGCCTCGTGCTACTCACACCCGATCAAAACGCGATCGTGAAAAAGTATCCGGCCGAACCCAAGAGATTCAACGTCTCATTGGTCGTGCATTACGTTCAATGATTGATTTGGAAAAATTGGGTGAACGCTCCGTTATGATTGATTGTGACGTTCTCCAAGCTGACGGTGGAACACGCACTGCATCGATCACTGGCGGCTGTGTGGCTTTAGGGATTGCTTTAGGAAAACTCATTCAAGAAGGAAAAATACCTGCTCAAACTTTTGTAGATACGATTGCAGCAGTCAGCGTAGGAATTAAAAACGGAGAAGTCCTAGTCGATTTGGACTACAATGAAGATTCTTCAACTGATGTAGATATGAACTTTGTCATGACAGGAAAAGGTGGCTTTGTCGAAGTCCAAGGAACAGGAGAGCAAAAAACGTTTTCTAAAGCAGATCTAGACCATATGACAGATTCCGCAATGATTGCCATCAAACAGATTCGTGAAATACAGCTTCAAACATTTAAACATTCAGGTATTCATTTAGAGTAAGAACCCTAAAGGAGCTGCTTACTAAAAAAGAAGCAAAGCCCCAAAATCTGAACAGATCCCAGGGCTTCGCGAGGAGGTGGTGGGTACAGCGCTTTTGCGTATCGCTACGCAACTTTTTGAACAACTTTTTTGGCTTTATGAGCCATGTAGTGTTCGATCTTTTTCTCATAATCAGAAACCGGTTCTCCGGTTTTCTTAATTAAGCCAAACTTGAAATGATCATAATGTTCATCACAGAAATTAAATCGTGTCGCCTGAGTTTTACAACTCCAAGCATGACATCCTCCTGGCAGAACATTGTGAATTTTACTTCGAGGGGTAAGGGGAGGAGCCTCAGCTTTTTTATGATCGGACTTCTTTGCTTCGCCCGTATGCGGTGGATGTTCAGTATCATGGGTCGCCTGATGCGGCGCATGTGATCCCTTAGTCTTTTCAGGGCTTACACCTGGATGAGTTTCTTTTGCCTTTTCATTACTTGCATGAGCTTTCGACATCCTGATTTCCTCCAACCTTCATAATTCCTATCGGCAGGAGATGCATAAACTTTAGCTATTAAATCAGGTATTAAAATATTTAATAAAATCTATAGCTTATAAATCCAAAACAATGGGTAACACAGTTGGTTTTTTGCCTATATTGTGATTAAAAAATCGGCGAAGCTCTACTCGAATTGTTTCCTGAAGATCCATTTCAGGTCCGCGTCCCCCAACGGCTAGATCATAGTCAGCAATAATTTTCTTTACGAGTTTCTTCGCTTCTTCAATCAGCCAACCCTCTCTATCTTCATGAGCAAGACCTTTGGAAATAATCTCAGGGCCCGAAATGATTCGACGACTCTCGGCATTTCTCACGACTAACGAGAAAACCACTCCTTTTTCACCCATTTGTCTGCGTTCGCGCAAGAGCAGTTTTGAAACATCATTTCCTTCTCGACCTTCAACTAAAACTCGAGACTCTTCCATGTGTTCGATCACTCGACAAGAATCAGGAGTGAGTTGAACCACATCACCATTCACCGCAATGAGAACATTTTTAGCTGGAATTCCTGTCTCTTCGGCCACAGCTGCATGATGAACCAAATGGCGGTATTCACCGTGAATAGGTATAAAATATTTCGGACGAACCCGGTTCAACATCTCCTTCAATTCAGGGCGGGTCGCATGTCCTGAGACGTGAATATCATGCACTGCCTCGTACAGAACTTCAGCACCTTGTTTAAAAAGATTATTGATCATTCGACCGATAGCCTTTTCATTGCCTGGGATAAATTTTGAACTCATTAAAACTAAATCACCTTGTTGTAGATGAATTTGAGAATGCTCTCCGTTGGCCACCCGAATCAGAGCAGAGCGATGCTCTCCTTGACTCCCAGTGGAGAGTACAATGACTTGATTCCTAGGATACTTGTCCAAATCATCCAAACTAATCAGTCTTGAGCTCGCACCTTTTAAATAACCGGCTTCCAAGCCCAGCCGAACATTCTGATCCATAGTTCGACCGGTGAGTGCAATCTTTTTATCAAGCTTTGCTGCCAATTCAAAAATTTGCCCCATTCGGCCTACGTTCGATGCAAACATCGAAACAATTGTAAGCCCTTCAGCTGCGGCAAAAAGCTGCTCAAATTTTTGATAAATGATACTTTCACTCAAACTGTGTTCATGCCGTTCCACATTAGTAGAATCTGACATCAACAATAAAACGCCCTCGTCGCCTGCACGAGAAAAAGCTTTTAAATCAATCATTTGGCCGTAAAAAGGAGTCCCATCAATCTTAAAGTCTCCTGTATGCACCACTTTGCCCAGAGGAGTATCAATAATCAGTGCAGCTGAATCAACGATGCTATGATTTACTGAAATGGTTTTCACCTTGAAATGATTAAATTCAATCTCATCTCCCATCTTGAAAGTTCTGAGATCCACTCGATCTTCAAGCCCATGCTCTTTCAAACGCTCTCGAATCAAGAGAGACGAAAAACTAGACGCAAACACAGGGGCATGAATACCCGCTTTGAGTGCAAAAGGAAGGGCTCCAATATGATCTTCATGACCATGAGTAATCAGGAAGCCTTTAACCTTGTCCTTTCGCTCTTTTAAATAACTAAAATCAGGAATGACAAACTCAACACCAAAATGATCTAAATCCGAGAAAAGGAGACCACAGTCCACCACAAGGATTTCATCCTTGTACTCGAGGACCATGCAGTTCATGCCGATTTCTCCCAACCCCCCTAAAGGAATTATTTTTAATTCGCTCAAAGAAGTGACTCCTCTTCCATTTTTTGTCTCACTTTTTCATTCACTCGCGCTGCTAAAACATCAGCTGCAATATCCGTTTCTTCACCCACAACGATATCTGCATATTGCCGTGTAGGTTCCAAAAATTCATGATGCATAGGTCTTACTGTATCGTAATACTGGCGAATAATGCCATCTAAAGACCTTCCTCGTTCACGCACATCTCGATGAAGGCGCCTTATAAATCGGATATCAGCTTCAACATTCAGGTAAATTTTCAGATCAAAAAGATTTCTAATATCTGGATCCCAAAGTGTAAAAATACCCTCCATTAACAATGACTTACAAGGACCCACGACTTCAACTTTAGAAGTCCGTCGATTCGTCAGGTAATCATAAATAGGAGACTGGATCTGTTCTCCATTTTTCAACTTAGTAAGATGTTCTTTCAATAACTTCCAATCAAATGCATCGGGGTGATCAAAGTTAGGCTCCCCATGTACACGAAGGTGTGCTTGAGGTGAAGGTAAATAATAAGAATCCTGATGGAGCAAAGCAACTGTACCTCCACTTGCATGAGGGATTCTCTGAAGAATCTTCTTTGCAAAGGTTGTTTTTCCTGAACCTGATCCCCCAGCAATCCCTACCAAATACATGAAGTCACTACCTCACTCCAATAAACACAAACTCATTCCTACTCGGAGATCACTTGTGTGATGTTTAATTCGCTTTTTTAATGACCTATCTTTTGTACCATACTTTAAAGCCCTTTGACCTCTCAGCTTAAAGGTTTGAGGAATTTGGTCATATGTGTGCCAAAAAGTTTTTAAAGCAATCTCGGTGTTCTGTCCAGGAGAAGAAGGAATTCGCAAATAATAGCCTGCAGGCAACAGAAGCTCTCCCGAAAAAACAAGACGCGTAAGGCTAGGATTCAGTTCCATTATTTCTTGAGTATTTGCCTTAAGTCGCCGAATTAATTCTCGAATATCTATAAAGTCAGGAATTTTGACTTCAATATGATCGATTGACTTAGCTCGCTCTATGTTCCCAAAATATTTTTCTGCATTTTTCTCTACTTCTATCGCAGCTAAGAGCTCCGTAAAAAAATTACTACTTGCAAAACCAAATGAACGCCCATGATAGTCTGCTACTAACTCTTCAAGATCTTCCGATCCCACCTTCTGAACAGCTCGCATTATGCCTTTACGCCCATGATTATAAGCAGTTACAGCCAGTGGCCAATTGTTCAGCGATTCATAATTCATTTTAAGCAACTTAGCTGCAGCCGCCGTCGCCAGCACAGGATCATTTCGCTCATCAACGGCTGAATTAATATGTAAAAAGAGCCGCCCCGTGGATCGCATAAATTGCCAAATACCACTCGCCCCAACTTTTGACTTTGCCCGTATATTAAAGCTGCTTTCTACAAAAGGAAGACGAGTTAATTCTAAAGGTAAACCTTCTTTTTTAAAAAGAGCTTCCATCACAGGGAGAAACCTTCCTGATTGATAAAGACCATCTAAAAAGCGGTCTCTTTGTCCAAGCTGAAAATGAAGTCGCTTGCGATGTGCCGCATTCAAAAACTTATTTGGCTCACTTACATCCTTGTACATTTCAAAAACCCGTTTTTCCTCATCTGTCATTTTCTGATGAGTAAACTGTTTTCGATGGAGAGACAGGAGAATAGCCTTCCACTTTTTTTTTGCATTTTTTGATATTTTTGAACTTTTTATGGCTGAA
Source organism: Oligoflexia bacterium (assembly GCA_963758495.1). GTDB lineage: Bacteria > Bdellovibrionota > UBA1018 > UBA1018 > UBA1018 > CAVWVI01. The sequence continues at coordinate 41,331 of CAVWVI010000002.1, read as the reverse complement.
TTCTTCAAATCAATGATTTCATAGACATGATCAATATATTTTGCATCATGAACCACCCCTTGATAAGTATAATATTGAGTGTAAATTTGAACCCAAAAGGCTACGTTTTTGTGTAAACGATCATCTACGGAAAACCGATACCGTGGCAGTAAGGAGAGAAAAGTCCCTTCAGGACCCCATATCGAAGAATGATCCCTTTCGTAATTTGGATTTTCGGCGCAATAGGACTCCTTGCAGAGTTCACTCCTTTCCATCGGCAATGCGAATGAAATATTTGAAAGAAGGACTAAAAAACAAGGCAAAATTAGGGCTTTGTGAGTCATCATATTCACCTGTAATCTTACGTTAAAACTGATATCTGTAAACTCATGTCTGATCATACTCGACTTAAACGGCTTCTCTGTCCAAAACTACCTCAAAAAGGAGTGATAGTAACCCTTTCAGCAGATGAAGCTCACCATGCCACCCGTGTATTACGTCTTCGTAATGGAGATATTGTTGAAGTCCTTGATGGAAATGGCAATAAAATCCAAGCAACACTGCGACTTCGAGGAGAATTTACCGAGCTCGAATTTTTTAACTCAGTAGACCCAGAGCCAAATTTACATAAAGCGAATATGCCCTTCCCATTCATTTTAGAAATGGCTGTACTTAAAGGTGAAGCCATGGAATGGGTGGTCGAAAAAGCGGTCGAATTAGGTGTTTTAAAGCTAGTGCCTGTTTTAACTGCTCACACCGTCGTTCAAATGAAAACCAAAGGTCCTGAATTATTTCGAGAACGTTGGCAAAAAATCGCCGATCAGGCATTAAAACAATGTGGTCGCCTAGATCGAATGGATATTAGCCTTCCGATTTCATTAGAAAATTTGCTATCATTAGAAAATTTACCAACAAATCAGAATCAGTCCCCCTCATGGAGTCGACTTTGGTGCGATGAAGCAAGCCAAGCAGAATCTCCTTATTTATTGAATTGGCTTTTTGCTCACCCCCCTCAGAAGGGCTCTCTACTCAAAGTTCTTATTGGCCCAGAGGGAGGTTGGAGCTCTTCTGAAAGAACTCTCCTCAACCTGCAAAGCCAAGTCTCCCCTCAGCATCGGATCCATCTGGGGCCACTCATTTTAAGGGCTGAAACGGCAGCTCTCTTCTCAATAAGTGTAATTTCAGCACACGCACGGACTGAAGACTTCCCTAAGAATTAGGAGTACTGGTCATTTCTTCTCCTTCCGTATACAATACTCCCCTCATATTAAGACTTGAGGATAGGAAATGGATTTTAGAATGAGTAATCATCAAATACAAACTTCTAAAGAAGCTCGCCTGAAAGCGATTATATTTAGCTCTCCTGGGCTGCTCGCTTTAAATGGCACAAAAACCAGTGACCCCACTTCCCTTTTTCCCTATCAGATGAAAATAGGAATCAAGCCACATTCCAATGATTTTACTTCTTCTCTAGCCAACCCTGCCATTCAACTATCTGAGGTTCCGACCTACTTCGGAAGTCCTCCCCAGCAAAATTTTTTGCCGTGGCACTCTCATCCCGGGTCAATGACTCTGGGGGATACCATTCAATATCAGTTCACTGACAATCTGGTTATTACGGCTCGAGAGATTCTTTACCATAAATATTGTAGTCGAGTACCAGTCAGTTTATTGCCACTCATGACTCAAATCAGACCAGAGACTTCACATCAGCCCTGGTTACGTCTATTACCTCAAGAAAAACTGCCGCTTTGGGGTAACTTGAGAAAAGCTGAACTCACCCTGATTTCTATTTTAATGAATGCCTCGTCCTATGCTTCGCAAGGCAATCCTGATGACCGAGTAGAAGTATGGATCACTCATTCGCTTGAAAGAGAAACTGAAAGAAATGCCTCACGCTTAAATTCAGTACAAATTCTTCCTCGACCCCGATCCTTTTGGCAACTCACCCCTGAAAATGGATATGCTTCACTTTCCTTCGTTGAAGTCCCATTTGACTCTCATGGGCAGATTTTTCAAGGATTTGAGCTGGACTCACATGCTGGATCACTCTATTTTCACCCCTATCATGCAATGAGTGAACTCATTTATCACTCTATCTACTCTGAGTTGGGAGAAACCTCTTATAATGAATTATTAGTAGAACAAGTCAATCAACTATCCTCATTCAAACTTCCCACTCAGGATCATTACTTTATCCAAAAGCTCACCCAAGAACTGGATCACAAACTTCAAATACAAAATTTCAATTTGATCCAACGAATTGGACTTCAAAATATTCTTCCTTCTCAAATTAATTCTCAAATTTGGATTACTACTCAGGGTGAAATCCAATTTTGTCGGGAGATTGAAACTGAATCAGGCAGCATTGAGGTTTGGAATTTTCCTGAAATCATTAATCTGATGCTCAAAGGATTAGTGGGAGGATTAGGTGCCACTACTCAGCAAGACAATAAATTAATTGCTCAAGATCGCCGGGGAATTAAAAGAGACAGAGACCTCAAGGTACTTCGACATGCAGGGCTCTTTGCCGTAATTTTACTCGAAACCTCTCAATACAGTATCCAAAAGCAAAAGCTTGATGATCCATCTCAATTGAGTTTTGCTGACTTTTTTAAAACTTTATTGATTCGACTGGGTGCATTACTTTTCGAAATAGAAAAAAAAGCTGGCTTTATAGACTTATCACCTGCACCCTCTCTCGATAAAATTTGCTCAAAAAAGATCATCGAACTCATTGAAGAGTTCGCTTCAAAAATCTCACACCTAGTAGAATCTAAAACTGAAAGCATCTTTACAAATAAAGAAGAACTTCGCTTACACGGTGGCGTAAAAATAGTGGTGGAAATATTTGAATTGCTTCTTTCTAAAATGGCCATCGAAAGTCGTGGACAATGTTTCCTAAAACCACGCATGAACGCTTTTTCTCATTTTTTTGGAAAAAATGACGAAACTTCACTTCATAAATTATTGATTCGACCTAAAGTACCGACACCTGCACCACCTGAAGCTGCCCAACGCTATCATTTAAGCAATAACTGGCTCTCTTCTTCAGATTTACTTCAAACATTGATCCCTCTTCAAAATAGTGGAGTTTGTCTTTTCTACGGAGGACTCCCCCTCGATCAGATGAATACTCTCGACTTCAAGCCTGTATTTAATCTTGTTGAACCAGAAGAAATTCATAAAAAATCAAAAACCTCAATTGATTGGTTTGAACTCCACCCAAAATTCTTCTTTAAAGGAATTGAGGTTGATCCAACACGACTTGAACGTTTATCCAAAGAAGGCGTATTAGAATTTCAAGGAAAAATTTATTTAATTCAAGATAAGCATCTTCCTTCTGTTAAAAGGCTCGAAGCCTTTTGGGCCAAAATCCAAAGTGGCTCAAGCTCCGAAGTTAAACAAAAAAAGGAAGAAAAATTTTTACGCCTCCCTCGAAGCCAAACTCTAGAAATGCTTGCACTCAGAGCTTCCGGTGTTTTGGTGGAGGGAAGTGGACGTTGGCAAAAAATTTGTCAATTTTATGATTCTTTGAGTAAAAAGCGAGAACTGCTCAATTTACCTATATCTGTGATTGCACAGCTAAAAGCTTACCAAAAAATAGGCGTCCAATGGCTCCTAGATCTCTATGATCTTGGACTGGGAGGCATTCTTGCAGATGATATGGGATTAGGAAAAACAATTCAAACCCTTGCCTTTCTGGAAACTCTTCGTAACCGCGATGAAATGGGGCTTGTACTCATTGTTGTGCCTACGTCCTTAACTTACAATTGGATGAGTGAGGCAACACGATTTACTCCTGAGTTGCCCACCCAGATTTTTCAAAGTAAATCCAAACAGCAAATAGCTACTTTTTTGACTGAGAATCGACAAGCCGTCCTTATTTCTACTTATGGCTTATTTACAGAACACCAGGAATTTTTTGAAAATCAGCGCTGGAATATTCTAGTTTTTGATGAAGCACAAAATTTGAAAAATATTACTGCAAAACGGACAACTGCTTCAAGATCAGTTTCAGCAAAATTCAAATTATGCCTTACAGGTACACCACTTGAAAACCATCTTGGAGAATTCTATTCTCTCATGGATCTGGTGGTATCCGGCAGCCTCGGAGAAATCGGCACTTTTCGAGAAAAATACATTACACCAGACACCCTACTCCAAGATGACGTGAAGTATTTAAAACTAAAATCTAAACCGCTCGTTTTACGTCGGACAAAAACCGAAATTCTTTCAGAACTTCCTCCGAAAATTGAAAGTACAATCAAACTTCCCTTTGAACAGAAGCAGGAAAAGATCTACAGAGATATAGCTCTTTCCTGGAACGAGAAGGTCAAAGATTCAATCATGTCCCAAGGCGAATCTAAGAGTCAGCTTTTAATGCTCACCGCACTTCTAAGACTCAGACAAGCTTGTTCAGATCCAGCTTCGATTCCTAACGTCAAATACACTGAAGCCCCTCCTAAATTAACAGTTTTAATGGAAGCATTACAGGAAATTACAGAGAGCGGCGAAAGCGCGCTTGTATTTACTCAATTCCTGCATACGTTCAATCGGATTAAAAAAGAGCTTCAATTACAAAAAATTTCATCTTTTTCATTACATGGTGGAACATCCCGAGCCGAACGTGAAAGAACCCTTCAAGGTTTTCAGCAAACGACTCAAGGATCCGTCTTACTGATGACATTAAAAACAGGCGGTGTTGGACTGAATCTAGTGAAAGCTAGCTATGTATTTCATCTTGAACCTTGGTGGAATCCCGCCGTTGAAAATCAAGCATCAGATAGAGCTCATCGAATTGGCCAACGAAAACCTGTACAAGTCTATCGCTATCTCATGAGAGAATCTGTCGAGGAAAAAATTGAAATTTTAAAAGAAAGAAAATCCGCTAAATTCAATTCGCTATTTTCGACAACTGAAGATGGAGCAGAAACCGTAGCAGGAAACGGTCATTTGAGCCAATCTGATTTTGATTATCTATTAAAATAACATTTGCATGTAAGAAGTCCTGTTGCGCCGTAACGATTGAGATTCCAGGCGCAACAGGACTCCTTACAGTGCTTATTTTTATTTATTCATATTTAAACTTTTGCCACTCCGCGATTGCACGAACTTTGCACCTAACATGACCCCTGCTGATACGACATAAAGCACTAGAGGCAGAGCATTAGCAACCGATGTCCCCTTGTTCAAGGAGCAATCCTATGATGCCAGTTAAAATTAGATTGATTATTATCTGCATGACTCTTCTTTTAAGCAATTGTATTTCTCAATCACCTGGCCCTATGAGTATCAATTCGCCTCTTCCAGTTGAATCTCAACCCCAACCCCAATCTCAACCTCAATCTCAGCAAGAATCCAATTGGTCTATAACACTTCATTCAACTTGCTCAACTGGAGCAGTTGAAGAGTGCGTTGCTGCTTATGACTTTTCCGTGAATGCAAATGGTAGGTATCTCATAGGTCCTGGCCCTCAAAAACAAACCTTGTCGGGAAGTCTCACTGTTGAAGAATTTAAGACCATTGAACAACTCCAATTATTTGATCACAATGCCTTAGCCTATGACAACGCATCCCTTATTTGCACCTCTCCTATCCCAACCCAAACTACAGATAGTGTCACTCTCCACCAAAAAGATAGGGATCTTGAGATCATTCAAGCAATGGATTCAAAATTTTGCTACAATGATTCTTTAATTGATAAAGCAAAACCCCTTTATTCCCACTTAAAGGAACTTGCAACCCAACATTATCCCCTACCCTTTCCGCAAGACTCGTGCACAGACGCGCTAATCATACTGGAAAAACTATATCAGAGAGTTCGAGAATGCAAAGTAGATCCTGATTGCATTTACGTGGAAAAAGCGTTTGAATCGGTACCTAGAGACGCTGCAACATTTATTACAGCCAATGATTGCTCAATGGTAAAACCACTCATAGTTGCAAACGAAAACCTAACTGCAGCAAATCAAATTGAGTTATTCGAGCATCAAAAAAATGCACTCACTGCATGTAAACACATAAATACCACGCTCAACTGCGGAGGATTCTCGCATTTACAACCTACCCAGCCTTCTCCTATTTGTCAGGCTGGTGTATGTCACCCCCCATCAGTTCCAGAACTTTTTTAATTAATTCGAGTCATGACTGAAACATTAGACTCTCTCAATATTGAATGCCCTATAAGGCATTCGCACATCTTTTGCAAAAGTATTTAGTCGTACGCTAGATATTCAAACTATTCTATTAAGAACCACATAAGGAGCTTTAAATGAAAAAACTCGCATTAATTACCCTTTCTCTCTCATTATTTATATCTCTATCTGCCTCAGCTAATGCGGACCATGAAAAAGCATTCCGTTTAGATTGCAGATTTAACGGAACAATCGAACATGAAGAGGTCCACTGCCGCAGCCATGCTCAGTACGAGGCTCCTCGTCATCACCAAGAAGAAAACACTAATGATACGCTAGGTTGTGGTGACCATTGCCGAGAAGTACAATTGAAAGACATCAAGTATACTGTTATCTGCAATAACGATGTAAAATACGCTAATGCTGCAGTTGGTTTTTCTACCAATGATCCCACTATTTTAGGGGAAGATCATGTCCGCCCTGTAACTGCCAATGTACCAGAAACTCGCATTCTTGTAGAAGGCGCATTACTTAAAGAAGGAACTTATGGAAAATCCTACCTTGATTTAGATAAAGGACAAATATCAGGCACCTGTGATGTAACAGAAGTAGAATGTCGCCATTAATTTAAGATTTCACTCTATTCATTATTGAATCAATAAGTCCTGATCAAAACAAGACTATCCTATTTACAAAACAAAAGAGGATAATCCATCACATTGGATTGTCCTCTTTTTATTTATAAGTATTTATCACTATTTTAATCTGCATAGGTTTTGCATACCTTCTGGCCCTTGCTGCTCCAGTTTAACGCTGGGAGAGCAATAATTTTTTTACACAAGGAGATTATAGTGTATGTATAACTTTTTAATAACAAGTATGATTGCATTATCCTTTTTCAGCGTAAAAGCAGCTCACTCTGAAGAAAATAAAATTTCTCGCTTGAGAGTGGACTGCCGTTTCTACGGAGAGGAAAAGCGTGAAGAAGGTCGTCACGAAGAAGCTCATCATGAACAGGAAAAAATGCCATTTTTTTGTTATGCTAGTGCAAAATACGAATTACACGGGAAATACATTACTAATATTTCCTATGGCGTTGGATGCGACAATGAGACTCTCTATGATAGCTGCACTGGTACTTCCGAACCTCAAGATTTGGCGTCGGACACCATTCGACCAAAAACTGCCATGTCCCCGGCAATTAGACTATCCCCGCAGGGCACTTTGCAAACTCCTGGCACTTATCCAGCGCAATTACAACTCGCATCCCAAACACTGAATAATGGCCTTTGTAGTGTCAGCGAAATTACTGAAGAAGAACCTTACGGTTTCCTTTAGATCTTTATCCAGTAGAACAACAATATAGATTATAACGGGGGAATATTAAATATGTTTAAGATACTTTTTACCGGACTAACATCACTCATGCTCATGAATGGAATGGTATTTGCAAATGACAACACTACAAATGATGGATGGAGTAATTCAAAGTATAAAAATTTTTATGAATTAGACTGCCGATTTCATAATATTGAACATCATTCAAGCCTCAAGTTTTGCTATGCAACTGCATTTTATCGGAACAATAACCATCAACTGGATAACGTGCACTTAAGTGTCGGGTGCGACCGAGATACTTTCTTTGATCGTAAAGCTAGGATTCAAACAGAAACAACTCTTGATCGTCTTTCTCCATTAGACGATGCAACACCGGGGCTTGAGATATTTCCACAAGGACAACTTACGACGCCAGGTGCCTATACTTCAGAACTTGACATCTCAATGGGAAGGCTCTCTGGACTTTGTTATGTTCACAAACTTTAATTACATATAATATTATAGTAATAAATTAATTTCAAATAAGGGTACATACTTTCAATCGAAGGTAAGCAGTTCCTTTAGGGCTGTCGACAAGCACTGTAAGGAGCCCTGTTGCGTCGTAAATATTTAAACTCCCGGCGCAGCAGAACTCCTTACGGTGCCTACTATGCACGCAGGATTTATTATTTATAAAAATTAAAATTCTGAAAAATCCATCTTAAATTAAAATCATCTTCTTCATATTCGAATTGAGCCCATGCACCCTTGTCTAAAATAAGTTCCACACCAATAAGCCCTTTGATCAATATTGGAATAATGTCACCGTGAGAACAAGCTACGACCAGGGGTGCTTTCATATTACTCAATTGTTTTATAAATAAATTTGTTTTCTTTTTAAGATCTCCACCTTCATCTAGTTGCGAAGAGCAAATAACTTCGCTACCTCTCTCAATTGCAATTCTCTCAACAGTCTCAATACAGCGTCTTTTAGGACTAGAAATAATGACGGGAACCTCTTTTCCGAATACTCTATTAAAATGATTTTGAATTTGCTTTGCCTGTACGAATCCTTTTTTACTCAAACCATTGTCTTCATCTGGTCCGACTTTTTTACTACGATGAGCGTGCCTTATGATAATAATTAACTTATTCTCAGTATCTCTGTACATTTTGTCGTTTATCATATTTTAGGATTCTCACACTTTGGCAGACTAAAAATAAATCTTGTATTGGGACAATCTAAATCAACCCATAATCTCCCTTGATAGTTCTCCACTATTTTCTTAGAAATGCTCAACCCGAGACCTGGATTCTTTTGAGATGACTTTGTACTTATAAACGGCTCAAACAGCTTCTCTTTCACTCTGGAATCTACTCCAGTTCCACTATCTGTGATTAAAAATTCAAAATATTTATGTTTCTCTTTTACTTCAATATTAATCCATTTTTGAGGTAGATCTTCAATCGCTTCATAAGCATTTTGCAGAAGATTCAAAATAACTTCAGAAAGTTCAACCGAATTACAATTTGCGACAATATCTTCTGATATTTTAATAATTTGAAGATCGACGTCATGATTTTTGAATTTCTCACTACAAAATTTTAAGGTATTTTCAATGACATTTTTAACTCTTATCGGCTTTGTCGTTAAATCTTTAGCATCTCTAGAAAACAATCTGAGATTGTTAATAATATCAACTACTCTATTCAACATAGATTCAATTAAATCAGAATAAGCCCACATGTCAGCGGGCCCTATAGAACCCGTCTTTATGACTTTATCTTTCATTTCATCTATGTTTAATTGAATCACACCTAGTGGTGTGTTCACCTCATGACAAAGCCCAGACACCATCTTACCTAATGCCGACATTTGAGCCATAGATAACATCTTTTTTTCTTCTTCAGAAGCAACGGCCTCAGATTTCTTTCTTGCTGTAATATTATCAAAGAGTGCAACCCATATATTTCCTAATTTAGAATGTTTATAAATATATGACCTCATCAAACAGAAAAATGTAGATTGATCATTTTTGATAATTTTAATTTCAAAACTAGAATTTACCTGACTTTTTAACTGAGCGATAATTTCTTCTGCCAATTTTGAATGAGAACCATTTAAAATAGAGATATGCTTTTCGTTGAACTCCCCAGACAAATATCCAAACATTTGTTCAAATGCAGAATTTGCACTTATAATCTTTAAATCTGAGCACCTAATTAAACAAACACCCTCAGTCATGTCTTTTACAAGTAAACTACATATTTCTGGCTCAAAAACCGTCATTTTATTTATTTCTCTAAGACTTTTCATTTTCATCTCCAGTTCTTAAGGTCTTTCTTAAAATATCTGTAGATAAGCTCATAAGGTGTCGATTTCTTAATCCGTCTAGCTTATTTAATGTAATTTTTCAGACTTTTCTAAAATGAAACAAATTTATTGGAATTGCTATCTTCAAATTCATTTAGCAATAACAATTAGCATTTAAGTAATGCTAGGTTACTTTATCTTTATGTGCTGTGTCACTTACTATTAATCACAAAATAATCCTCTTACAACTGTAAGTAGTTCCTTTAGGGCTATTGACATGTACTGCAAGGAGTCCTGTTGCGTCGTAAAGATTTAGATTCCCGATGCAACAGGACTCCTTGCAGTACTTACAATTCAGTTGTATTTCCCCATTAATACTGATATTTTTACAAATATTTTAGGAGTTATTTTCTAATATAAGGAGATTTATTATGACCACAGCAAAACAAAACAATAGCACTCATAATGTACACTCTCACATCCACTCCTCCAGTTGTGGACATCAGAAAATTCAACACAACGGTCATACAGATTATCTGCATGACGGACATCTTCACAATATGAATAATGGCCAGGTAGATGAACATAGGATTGAAGTAACCTCAAATAACCCAACCCATTGCACACCTCAACATACTTGCGAAGGGCATCAAAATAACCACAAACACGGTAACCAGTGCGGCCATGAAGCCATCCCTCATAGTGACCACGTAGATTATCTTGTAGAAGGTCATCTTCATCATTTCCATGGAGATCACTGTGATCATCATGGAAATGTAAAAATAATTTAATAGGAATAACTAGGAATAACATTGAGCAATTGCATTGTCATTTAAACTATTTTACCGACTAGAAATCTATTAGTAACCTATGCCACTTTTAAATCAGTCATTAAGAACCCCGGACGAATTTCATTAAGAAATTCGTCCCGCCTGGAAAAAAACTGTGAAATTAGCTCATCTTGTTTCCTTTCAGTTACACGAAGAAATTGAAAAAATTCAAGATCAAGGTGTACTTTTTTACAATCAACAAGATATTCGTAAAGTAGCTGAAGCAATACTGCAGAGTCCTGAATACCCCCTAAAAGCTTCTGAAATTCTTTAAGTTTGGCTAATGTATCGTTAGGAATAGGATAAAGGGTGGCCATAGCATCCCAAGTATACCTAAATTTTTTAAACTCAATACGAATTTGATGAAAACTTATCGGATCCGAGGCATCAGCGAGATGCGCACGGCTCTCAAGTTGTTTAAAATGTCTAACCAATAACCGCTCAAAAGTGTGTTGAGCTTGCTTTCCTAAGATGGGGTTCGTAGATTGCTCTAATAACATTTCACCTAAACCCTGTATTATCAATCCCTGTTTTATTATACCTTCACTGTTTAAGTATTTTTTAACTCGCTTCTCCTCATGCTTTCGCTTTCTTTTAAGTTCACAGAGAAAATCATGAATTTTACCCAGATTGACTGCATCATTTAATAAGGACTTTTCCTGCCCTTGATAGTCCCTTAAATTACGTAATGTGTCGAGTTCGCTTTTTAAGCACTTTCTTAATTTAAATAACTGCTTAGTAAAATGAAGTTCCTCTGCAATATCTAATATTGCTAAAAATCTCCTAAGAGTAATTCTGAGTTGATGAACAGCACTAGTTTTAGTTTTTTTGCAACAGGATAACAAATAGGACTGATACTGAGTCCAATTCTGACTGAGAGCCCAACCAAGTGATTCATATGCATTAGAAATGACAATCATAACTCACTTCGCCGCTTCCTTAAATTATTCAAACTAAATTCTAAGGAATTCTTGCAAGAATCGGACAATAATTAGATCTATTATTTAAAGAAATTCGGTCGATCCTGTTTCAGGGTCTATCAATAAATTAGCCCATTGAGCAGGACATGCTACATCTATTTTGGTCCCCATACTGATCACAATTGTCTTATATGAGTCGATAAATTGCGTTAATGGCATAAAATCCACCTGGACCACTTGACTATCCTTATTCAGCTCTACTCCAATGGGTAATGAAATGAGTGGGTTTAAACCAGTTGGACGTATTCCCGCGTTAATTACCCCTAATAATTGATTACATATTTCAGAACAGGTATCTACGAGGCGATTGTCTGAATTCTTTGCAAACTTAGGATAAACTTGCCTAAACCTCAAAAGATCAATTTCGCACGAAATCTTAACAGATAAACCATCAGCACTGCTATCACAAGTAATTAGATTTGTAGCTTTCATAGTAAAATCTAAATTTCGTTTTAAAACTCCAAACTCCTTTCCAAACATAATTGAGGTAATTCTATTTGCTGTATTTTCGAACAAATTAATTAAGTTCTTTGGATAATCGCTGGAAAAAAATGCATCAAATTTCTCCAGGACAATATCAATCGAATCGGAAGGTTTTATATAGATTGCCCTCTTTGCTCCGTTTGGCAACGTAAGAGCTAAAGTCTTTTGTGAACAAATCACAACACCAACAAGCATTTTTACCTTACTCAGAGCCATCGTAAGCTCCTCGAGCGAATTCGTTATAGTATAAGCGAACCCCATTCGACGGCTCATTTTTTCTAACTGCGTTTCTAACGCGATATGACTCCCTAGTAATAAAAGGCGTGCTTTAATAGGTAATGTCAAACTTGCCATATCATTCTCCAAACTATTTCAATACATAAAAGTAACTTCATTTGTACTCGTCGAAATACTTTAACCATGAGAGCATATTTCTATTCTAAAGTTATATAATCTATCAAATTCAAAAATTAAAACGACCACGGGTAATTCAGAACTATGATTAATTTTGTGCATTTTTCCATTTACAATCGATGGCGAGGTTAATTCTACATGTAGGTTCTTTCGATCTAAAATAATTTTTGCTCGCTCAAATATAGTTTTCAAAAGTTCGACAATTCCATCTGAATTTTCAAATTCGATCACACTTGCATGCACCTTAAAAGCTTTATACAAAATTTTTAGATAACTGGGCTCATCAAAGGAAAGTGAAATGCTTCCTTTAAAGCCTGCACCAACCATCCCAACCAAAGCAGAGAGATCTCCACTTGGCTCTAAAACCTTTTTTATGTAAGGTGCTCCCTTTTTTTTTACCTTTAAGGCTTGCTCATCAAAAATTTGAATTGCTGCCTCTAAAATGGGATTGACAAATCTTACATCAATAATTGTCTTATTATTTACCTTTTCTAAAATGAGCTTGACAGTATCAATCAAAGTAATTGGTGTTACCGGCTTTGGTAAAAAGTTAATTCTTTTATTATTCGAAAATTTTTGAATCAAGATATCTGAGATATAGCCACTGGAAATTATTATAGGACATTCCTTATTCAACTGTACTTCTAAAATCTGATCTACCAAATTGTTCCCATTGACTCTTGGCATTTTCAAATCAGTAATAATTAAATCAAATTTTTGCTTATTTATTTTAAATAATGCATCACTACCGTCTAATGATTTTAAAATTCCATGCCCATTAGACGAGAGAGCTCTCGCATACTCATTTAATACGTCCGGATCATCTTCAATTATTAAAATATTTCCCATGGTACTATTTTTATACCAACCATCACCTTATAAACGTTAAAGAAAATCAATCTCATCAAAAACTAAATCATCCGAAAGCTGATCCCACTTAATTTCGACTCTCGGGTCTAATTTAATAAGAAGCCCTAGTGCTACAGATTGCGTAGCGTCTATTAATCTAACCTGACGCATAAAGTCATTCTGAAATATCTTATTAGACTCAGACATTTGGACCCCAACCGGCAAAGAAATTAAAGATTGAACTCCAATTTTTCTAAGTGCAGCATTAAATATTCCAAGCATCTGGTTACATAATTCTCCAGACATATCCATAAGTTGTTTATCTTGTTTCTCGGCGAACTCAGGGAAATTCAATTTTATACGTTTCACATTAATTTCGCATGAAGCTTTAGCAAAAACTTCGGCAGCTACACTATCGCACATAGAACAATGCGAAAATCTCAAATTAAAATCTAAACTACGTTCCCAAGAGCCCATATAATTTTTAAAAATCTGTTTAGAACTATGCAAAATAGTATTTTCAGATAGCGTAATAAGTTTTTTAGGTAAACCTTTGGTTAAATATTCATCAAATTTTTTCAATACTTGTGGAATATCTTCCACTGATCTGACATTCAATGGGCTCTTTAATTGGGACTCTAAAAATGTTGCAAATATTTCGTGATCACCAATAACTACACCCGCAAGAGCGTCATTTCTACTTAATGTATCGAGAACTGCCTCTTGCGTACTGCATAACAAACAGCTAAATCCTACTCGTTCTCCAATTTGAGCAAGTATTTCAAATAATTGAATATTAATCCCATAGCATATCAAATAAGTAGGCACTGAATTAGTAGTTGCTGAAAGAGTAGTTTTATCCACGCTCATACTCCCAATACTTTTTTGATAGCACTCATAAGTTTAACTTCTACGAAGGGCTTAGTAACCCAAGCAACAACGCCCGCAGCTTTTCCCCTCTGCTTTATGTCCGGATTTGCCTCTGTCGTCATCATAAAGATCGGTATTTTATTCAGATTTTGATTTTCGTGAATTCTTTGACACATCGTCAAGCCATCCATTTTCGGCATGTTGACATCGCAGATGATCAGATGCGTGTCCGGATTTTCTTGCAAAACCTCGAGTCCACTTAGTCCATCCACACCTTCAATAACCTGATAACCAGCCTCTTGTAGTATTTGACGCACCTGTGTTCTTAAAGTTTCAGAATCATCCACAATTAGGATTTTCGGCATCAACATCCCCTTTGCGCCTAAGTTGGGCAAATATTGTAATCAATTTATAAATAATATAATAAATACACCATCAGTATAACTAAACTTTTATCGGCTGAAAACTAATAACTATTTAGTACTTTCAACCTGAAAGAGATAATATCTATTATTAATAAGAATTTGATAACATTACCAGCAACTTACATATATTTTAAGCCACCTTAGACCCTCTAATTGACCTTTGATCAGGTCGCGCACTTCCTAGAGTTCGAGATATATTTACAGAAGCCCCACTAGCTCCTCCAAGCATACTTGCAATCGAACCTAAAATAAGCGATCCAAAAAGTGTCCAACTCGCAATTGAAACCACCTGTGCCGTCGTGCCTCCTATATTCTTAAGAGTATTCTGTAGATCTGTTTTGAAAGTTTGTATTTTTTGATCCGCTTGAACTCTACTCAGACCAGTCTGACTTGCAAGGTAATCTCTAGCTCCTGCTTGATCTCCATTTAAAAGGCGCGTTGCGAGTACTTGTGCTACAGTCTCAGGAGAGGATTTCAAATTAAGACCTCCTAACGCATTCCGAATAGTTTCCTGTACTTTGGGATTTTTACTGACATCACCTGCAGCCCCTCCCAACGTACCTACCGTAGATCCAATTCCTCTCCCAATGGATCCAATTGTTGCACCCACTTGAAAAAGCATAACTGCAAAAAATAATGCAGCAATCACTACCCCTTGAACTCTTCCAACTCCCATAGAAATTAAACCAGACACTCTCCCAGCCGAATAACTTCCTAAGAAAAGAGAAATGAGGATTGAAAATACAAGCCAAAGTGCAGAAGTGACACCTAGAGCTTCACCGCTATTACTTCCTTGAATAAGACCTCTTAAACTTGCACTGCCAATTGCAATGCCAAGACTCATAAGAATAGAATAGCAAAGCATTGAAATAAAAGCTCCGGCGAAAATAGCCCGCCAACTCACTGATGAACTTTCAATAGTCTCAATTCGATTCTCTATAGCCATATAAATATTTCTCCCATCTATGCTGCCTCATCGAATCCTTCTTTTTTCTATTTTAAGATTTATTGCAATTTTTGGGCGACCATAAAATGGCGATATATATTTTAACTACTGAAAAATATTTTTTGATCTGGATTTTATTAACTTAGGTGTAATGCTTGCAATAAAATTATGGCAACGCAAGAGATGCTCACGTATGCCCATCCGGAGGGATGCTCTATATGGAAGATACTTCATTCATTAGGGACAAAGAAAAGAACTCTTCTAATTCTATATTTCGCGATCTAATGTCCAGCTTAAGGGACTTAATACGTAGTGAAATTCGTTTAGCAAAAATAGAACTTAGAGACACAACTACTCATCTCGGACGACAGGCAGTCCAAGCGGCTTTCTTCTTCATTCTTACAATCCTAGGTATTTTCCCCCTACTTGCATTTTTTGTGATTGGATTAGGACAACTACTAAATAATAATTACTTAATAAGCAGCCTAATCGTAGCTTTATTTTGTATGACAATTGGAGGAATCCTAGCAGTTCGGTCTTATATGAAAATTAAACAACAAGATCTAACCTTACCTCATACTCGACATACCATAGAAAATGAAATTGAGAGAGTAGATAAGAAAATCCATCAGATTTATGATGGAGCTAAAAGAAAAAACTAACTATTATCCAAAAAAGTTACGAATGTTTTTTTAACCTATTTTTAATAAAATAAAGCTGATCTAAAAGATGTAAAATAATAGAGATTGACTCATCATTTGCACCGAGATCATCTTTTAATTCTCGAATAAATCTTATTCGAGCCAAATCTTCATCATCAAGGTTCATTGAATAAATTTCAAATGGTTTAACCCAATGACAATAAATACATTTCATTATGAACGCTCTTTGAAATCCAAGTTTCTCAGACGCCTCCTTAATTGGATATTTCTTCTGAATAGTCATGTATGACTTCTCCTTTTATGCCGTCTGTTTTTCATATGGCTGATCTCGTGGATTATAAGGACGACTTTTACTCCAATTTTTAATTGCATTTTCGAGGTCCGAATCAATTTCAGTAGGAAGACGCACTTTTAATCTAATAATTTGATCGCCTCTTTGCTTTGTCTTTCTGTTATAAACCCCTTGACCCGATAATCTCAGTTTTGTATCCGTATTAACTTTTGGAGGGACTTTTAACTTTACTGAACCATCAATAGTCGGTACCGCAATTTCTCCTCCAAAAATTGCTTCCGATAACGAGATGGGTAAGTCTAAAATGAGATCGTCTCCTTGTTGGTGAAATACCTTTGATGGACGAATTTTAATTTCGACAAACGCGTCACCCGGTCTTCCCCCATCCTTACCTTGCCCACCTTGACCCGAGAATCTCAACTTAGATCCGGATATTACTCCAGGAGGAATTTTAATAGAGAGCCTGTTTCCATGAGGTAAATCAATTTCCTTTTGTGTGCCCATCACAGCGTCTTTTAAATCAATTTCTAAAGAGTAATGGAGATCTTGTCCCCTTGCATCCTGAAAGAAATATTTAAAAATGTCATCTTCACCTTCATTGCTAAATGAACTAAATCCGGATGTATACCTACCGCCGCCCGGAGCGTTCTGAGTTTCATAATAGAATGGACGTCTACGATTAAACCGCTCGTCAGTGTCAATTGGCGCCTCTCCTCGATCATATTTGGCTCTTTGCTCCTGGGTACCAATTTGATCGTATGCACTAGCAATATCTTTAAATTTGGCCTCAGCCTGCTGATTTCCTGGATTTAAGTCAGGATGATATTTTTTTGCTAATTCTCGGTAAGCAGTCTTAATTTCTTCTTGAGTAGCTGATTTTGAAACACCCAAAGTAGAATAGGGGTCAATAATTGCCATGTTTGTTATTCCTATTCAATTCCATCACAACTTTCTTAATCTGCTTGCCAGCCAAGCTTGCTCATTGGCGTTCAGCGTTAATACTCCTGTTAAAGTAACCCGTTCGCATAAAAATCTCTTTAAAAGGAATGTTAGGAAATCTTTGCAAACAAAGCTCCAACTCCATCACCTCACAGTGCGTCCGTAGGTACTCTCAAATGAGCTTTCATGTGTTTTGAAAGTGTATTTATATAAACTTGACAAGTCTAACTTGAAAAAGAGATTCTTATAAATAAGAACGATGGAACAACAATCAAAATTGAATCAAAACACAGAACTCCTATTTCGCCCGTTAACCGAAGGATTGGGATTTCATCCATTTTCAGATGGCCTTCCCTATGCGCCTATTGCCAAAGGTCCACGAATACAAACCCCCGTTACCCACAGGGGGGATATGCTCAATACGCCTCTTTATAATAAAAGATCAGTGCCTCAAATTTCTGTACCAGTAGTTAAAAAACAAACCGAAATTGAAAATCGGGGACCTCTCTCCGAAATCAAGCATCAAACTACTCTACTCGGTTCAACTTCCTATCACAGCGTCGGGATTGGATATTTAATTAGACGCGTTATGGCTTATTTAACTGATAGTTTGATCTCGACAGTTCTTGGATTCATGTTGATAGGAGCTTACGTTTGGCAACAAAATTCAAATCCAGACTTACTCTTAAATTTTAGTGTCCTTACTGTGATCATTGGCTTTTTAATTGCCTTTAATTGGATACTCACAACGATCCAAGAGGTCTGCTTTAAAACGAGTATTGGTAAACGAATTTTTGGACTCATGCTCTATGGGCAAAGTGGATTATTATTCCTCAGGGCCATCTTTTTCTGGGTGAGTCTTGGATTTGGAGGGGCAGGAATCCTCTGGAGCTTGATCGATCGTAGAAAATGCTGTTGGCATGACCGATTTGTAGGTATTCAACCCAAATAATCTGTTAAGTTATCACTGCTTATGAATCCACGAAGAAGACTTTTCCTTTCAAAAATTAACCCTCCCACTGCCTTAGAGCAAACTCTTATTCATAAAAAGCATAAAGCCGTATTTACAAATGGATGTTTTGACATCCTCCATAAGGGCCACGTAACTTATCTGGAAAAAGCAAGAAGCCTTGGGGACAGCCTTATCGTTGCACTGAATAGCGATCAATCAGTCCAAAGAATGAAGGGTCCAGAGCGCCCTATTAATACACTTGCCGATCGATTGGAAGTCATTGCTGCTTTGGAATCTGTGGATTTTGTCACATGGTTTGAAGAAGACACTCCCTTGGAAGTCATCCGTTTACTCAAACCTCAGATTCTAGTCAAAGGAGGCGATTGGAAGATCGACCAAATTGTAGGATCAAAAGATGTCGTTTCCTGGGGTGGAAAAGTTTATTCTCTCGACTACATTCCTGGCCAAAGCACATCTGAAATTATTGCGAAAGCTCGTAGCAAGAAAGCTTAGGCAATACCTATCTGAAGAGCCGTTAAATCTTCATTTACCGCGTAATTTTTGATCAAAAAAAGCAACTGAGGAAAGAGCTAGACCAAATGTGATGCAAACAGGAAAAGCAACAGCCGAGGAAATTTGGGCTGCAAAGATAGGCTTGAAGGACTGCATAAAAAGATTCCAAATAAAAATCCAACTAAAAGTACCCCAGACTAAACCCATTGGAATCAACGCACCTAAGAAATTCGTCCCTGTAAAATGAGCGTAGATTATTCCTAAAAACAAGCAAAGAGCTTCAAAAATAAAGCCCCCGACTAAAACTGCCTTCATGTTGCCGATTTCAGTCGCTGACGGCCCTAAAGCTACAGTACTTATGAGCTTAACAGGGAACCATGACTCCATCCCCACGCTAGATGCAATAAACATCGCCAATCCCATTGCCACAATTCCGGCAAAAAGACCTGCCAAGCCTCCAGAGATCCAACGAATAGGGTCTTTACGTAGCCAAACTTCTACTAAATTGTATTCCATAACAGGCTTATAACACTGCACTATCTGTCGGGAAACAAGGAAAATCGTTCTTTGCGTTCGCCAATCGCTGCTTACGCCTTACTAAATAATCTTGAATAGGACCAAATAGAATAATTGCATATCCGGAACTCAAAATAAGCGGAAAAATTAAATACTTAAATGGCTCAATTGCTCTCAAGCAAGGCGATAAAGCAATCAGTATCCCCATATAAAGACTGACTAATAAAGTCCACGTTTTCAATGATCGATTCAGTACATGCTTGAGAATCCAAGCAATCCCCTCAGCCTGTAGTGTCAAGACAAGTGAAACGAGAGCAGCTAAATTAGAGACTAAAATAGATAAAAGAATATCTCGGGTAGAAAGATTTAAATACCCTACTCCTAGCACCAAACTTAATACCAAACCCACAGTTCCATTGAGTAATGCTGCTTTCATATCAGCCTATATACAACTATATTGAATATAGATCTATTGACTCTTCATAATCACTAGGGTAAATCCCGCAAAGCTTAGTCGAACCAAGGGGTTAAAGTGAAAAAAAAGACATTAAAATTTGGAATACTCCTTATAACACTCAGTTTATTCGCTGAATGGGCACTATAAGACACGCAAAAAATGACTCTAGTTATTGATTTTCACGCACATGTTTTTGAAGAGATTATTTCTAACGCACGATTAGGTAATTTGCGTAAGCACGCCCGCAATTGGATAAGGCCTCTCGCGAACTCTATACATGGACTGCAAACTCAGCTGCGATACCTTCCAGAAATCGTAAGAAAAAATCTAGATGAATTCAGTAGTCTCCTGCCTCTTCCCCACCTCTTAGTGGAGTGCACGTCATCTGATTTGATGGACTCCATGGATGAGGCGGGAATCAATCAATCATTAATCATCGCTCATCCACCGTTTATATCCAATGATTTTATCATGGAACTTTGCAGCCAGAACTCACGACTGATTCCCGCTGTAAATATTCCTAAAAGTGTAAACAAGCCGGGCCTCACTCTTCAAAGATTTGCTGATGCAGGGGCAAAAGTGCTCAAAATACATACTGCTTTGGATGGAGAAAGTCCAAGCTCCCCGAGGTATCGGGCTCTCATAAAAACAGCGACTGAATTGGGGCTGCCGGTCATTATTCATACAGGCTGTATCCATGCTCATTTCCTCTACAAATACTCGCAGCAAGCGCATGCTGATCGCTTCGAAAAATGGTTCAAAGCTTTTCCCAAAACAAAATTTATTTTAGCACACATGAATTTTCATAATCCAGATACTGCCCTTGATCTTTGTGAAAAATATCCAAATTTATGGGTTGATACGTCATGGCAACCCGCTGAAGTTATTGGAGAAGCTGCTCGTCGAATTGGAGCAAACCGGGTTCTTTTTGGAACTGACTGGCCACTCGTTGGCAATAATCAAATCATTGGCCGAAACCGCATTCAAGATTGCATTGAAACAGGGCTATTGAATGAAGAACAAGCAAAGCTTATCCTAGGAGAAAATGCAGTTAAACTCCTAGGAATTCAAGTTCATGCCCATTGAGTTTGCAAAAATCTCCTCCCTCCAGTTTTCTACACTCCCCAAAAAAAAGACCGTTTTTTTCTTTTCTGTTGGTCCTTTGGAAGACCACGGCCCTCACCTTCCGATAGGACTTGACTTAGAAGAAGCGAATCGACTTTGTTATCTTGCAGCCTGCCACTTGGAAAATGATATGCCTGGATGGGTAGCCGTACTGATGCCTCCAGCACCCTTGGGAATTGACAGCAATACAACTCATCTATCCATTACAGTACGACCTCATGTTTTGCGAGATTGGCTCGTAGACGCCTGCCACTCCTTAATTAGAAATGGATTTTTTCACTTCACTTGTTTTTCTGGACATTTAGGGCCACGACAACTGACCGCAATCGAAGACGCGGGCACAATCATACGCAAATCAGGTAAATGGCATCGATGGAGCTACCGTATCATGGGAGGTGAGAAGATTACGCCCTCTTTGATTTCAGCATCCTCGGGATCAGTAGACTTTCAACGTGTCTTAGATTCTCCCTTTTGGCCTGATCCCTTGGAGCATGGAGGAAAACGAGACACCTCCATTGCACTAGCCATTGCAAATCATCTAGTTCATCCACATTATAAAACCATGCCAACCATCCATCGAGAACCGTCAAGATGGAAAAGAAATATAAACCGCCGTCGAGGTCGCCTTTCTAACTACTGGGGAACACCAGCAGATGCAGACGTAGCTTACGGAGAAGAAGAAATCATAGATTTTTTAAACAAGCTTTTACCAAAAATGCGCGCAGTATGGGAAGGTGCAAATCCAAATTTGCTTTTTAAAACTTGGTACTCTGTACTCCCTTCAAATAAGAGCTTCTTCAAAGCTTGGCTTCTAGTCTTTTTAATCTGCATTTTTATTGGAGCCTGGAGCTTTATCAATGCCATTTTCTTCCAATCAATCTAGTGATATCGATATGCTTCTTGGAGTCTGATTCAGTATGACAAATTTATTGGCTGCGCGCACACAAATGGCCATATCCTTGGGATTTCATATTATTTTTGCCTCAGTTGGCATTGCTATGCCATTTCTCATGGCAATTGCGCATTGGCGTTGGTTAAGGACAGGCCAAATCGTTTATCAAAATTTAACAAAAACCTGGTCTAAGGGTGTTGCTATTTTTTTTGCCGTAGGGGCTGTCTCTGGAACTGCACTTTCGTTTGAGCTAGGACTTCTTTGGCCAAGATTTATGCAACATGCGGGTGCAATCATTGGTATGCCGTTTTCCTGGGAAGGGGCAGCGTTCTTTTTAGAAGCCATAGCACTTGGAATATTTCTTTATGGCTGGGAAAAAGTCTCTCCTTGGATTCATTGGGCAAGTGGGCTCGTAGTTGGAATCAGTGGAGTTTTATCAGGCTTATTTGTTGTTTGTGCTAATGGCTGGATGAATAGTCCATCTGGTTTTGACTGGGTCAATGGATCTGCTCGAAATATAGATCCTTGGGCTGCGATGTTTAATGCTGCGGCACTCAATCAAGGCATTCATATGACGATTGCAGCATTTGCCGCTACGGGTTTTGCGGTAGCAGGGATCCACGCAATCGGTATCATTAAAAATCGAACCCATGAATTCCATAAGAAAGCATTTAAAATTGCACTGACAGTTGGCTCGGTTGCAGCAATTATACAACCACTTCATGGCGATCGTTTAGCTAAAGATATTGCCGTGAGACAACCCATTAAACTTGCGGCAATGGAAGCTCTCTTTAAAACGAGCCAACCTGCACCCTTTTTAGTGGGAGGAATACCTTCACAGAATTCAGAAACTGTTAGTTTTGGATTTCATATTCCTAAACTACTGAGTTTTTTAGCTCATGGAGATTTTAATGCTCAAGTCATTGGCTTAGATAGTATTCCAAAAGAAGATTGGCCTTCTGTGCCTGTCGTTCACATGGCTTTTCAGCTCATGATTGGTTTCGGAACACTACTCGCTGGCATAGGTGCTTATTCTCTTTTTCTATTGATGAGAAATAAAGAGCGACTTTATCGGTCTTCATTTTTGAAAACTATCGCATGGGTAACTCCTATAGGATTTCTTGCGATGGAAGCGGGCTGGACCGTCACAGAAGTAGGACGACAGCCATGGATCATTTACGGAATTATGCGAACGAAGGATGCGGTAACACCCATGCCAGGGCTTATATATCCAATGAGTCTTTTTACAGGCGTTTATCTTTTTTTATCATTTATTATCATTTGGCTCATGGTCAGGCAGTTTCGTCATGTGGGCTGAATTAATTGCATTCTTTCTTGGACTTTCAATTCTTTTATATTGTTTGTTAGCAGGTGCAGATTTTGGTGCAGGAATCCTTGAATTATTTTTAGGAAAGAAAAAGAAAGAAGAACAAAAGGAATTAATAACCCATGCCATGGGGCCAGTTTGGGAAGCCAATCATATGTGGCTGATTCTGGCAATTGTGATTCTTTTTAATGGATTTCCTAAGGCCTATAGTGAGCTTTCCATTACCTTTCATATTCCTTTGACGATCATGCTGATAGGTGTGATTTTACGAGGGAGCGCATTTACATTCAGGCACTATGATGCAATACGAGATCGGTCACAAAACTATTACTCTACAATCTTTATTCTTTCGAGCATCACAACTCCTCTCTTTTTGGGTATTATTATGGGTGGTGTTATGTCAGAGAGGAGAATTGAAGTAGGCCCTCCGGAAGGGTATTTTTTAAATTATGTGGCCCCCTGGTTCAATTACTTCTCTTTTTCCATAGGGATCTTTGTATGCATCCTGTTTACCTTTCTAGCCTCAGTCTATTTAATAGGGGAAACTCAGGATAAAGAACTCCAAAAGGTCTTCATTCGGAGAGCACAAATTGCGAATCTACTCGCCGTCATTTCAGGAGCATTTGTATTTATAGCTTCGGCCACAGATCACTTCAGTTTAATTCAAAAATTTACTCAGGATTTATGGGCCTTGATTTGTATGCTCATCGCAACGTTGCTCCTTTTCCCTCTCTGGAAGAGCTTATTGAGCCATCAAGTAGTACAATCAAGAATTCTGGCGGCATCTCAAGTCGGTTTTATACTTATGGGATGGTTTAAAGTTCAATTTCCAATTCTTATCGTAAATACAACTCAAAACGTCCCCATTACTATTTACAACTCGGCAGCTCCTGATGTAACGCTCCGTTATCTTTTTTATGCATTGATAGTGGGATCCATAATTATCTTCCCTGCTCTTACTTATTTACTCAATCTATTTAAACGAAGTCATTGAAAGGGAGCACTGCAAGGAATTCTATTGCGCCGGGAATCTAAATCTTTACGACGCAACAGGACTCCTTCCAGTGGTTGTCAACCGCCCTAGAGGCTCTCTTTTCTTAAGTAGCTAAGGCAGATTATAAGCCTTTCTTCTTTCATTTGCCAATTCTAGCCCCTGCTCTGGACTGATCTCAAATGGATTGATAGTTTGGACAGCTAGAATGTCTAATTCATCTTTCCAAGTTTCACCTAAACTAGCCCTCACACTCAAATGAGCAGTAAGTCGACTTTCCCAGCGCTGCACATCGTGCATTCTATCCTCAAGTAAAACCTTATAAACTTCGGCAACTGCACTTCCTACTCCTGGATAGGGGGAAAAGGGCGATAAAAAATTAATCAAAATATAGCCTGTTTCTATCGCAATCCGCTCATAAAAATTCCGATACGGATGAGAATAATCTATAGCCACAAACGGTGACAACAGATTCCAATATCTAAACGCAGCTAGTGAATAGATTTTATTATGGCCATTAGGTGCCATTCCGAATGCGAATCTCGGATTCAAGAGCTCTAATTTTGTCCCTCGCTGAGATAAATAATTCTCTGAATCATGGGCTTGAGCTAGATCCTTACTTCCTTGTTTAATCCAATCAGCTTCAGGAGTTGTAATGATCCAATTTACTGATGACTCTAAGCTAGATTGAGCCAACAATAGATAATGAGTGACATCTTTTCTCTGTTGATCAGTTAAAGATCTAAATGGAGAATCTGCATTCTCATTTTTCTCTGCTTCACGAATTAATTCTAAAGCCATTACAATGTGCGCTTGCATCAATTCTCTTTTAAAAGAAAAATATTCATTAATCCCGGCGGTTGCAAGCCCAGCTACAATGGGCACAGGAATTAAGGACATCATGGATTTGAGAGTAACTCTCAAGGCATCGTACCCAACACTCGTAATAATTCCACAATTAGGACAATGTAGATCGACAATTTTCCGAGGCTCAGAAATCACATCTGAGTCCATCATCGCTAAAGTATTTTGAGGAGTGAAATAAATTTGATACCCAATATTAGACTTCACAAATTCAATTTGATTTAAAAGGTCACCCTCTCCTATTTTTTTTAATTGAGATTGAAACAGCTTAAAATCGGTCGCAATTACAGGCACATTTAAATCTGATAGAAAGAATCGTTTTGGAGCCTCATTACTTAGCCCCATCACAGAGTGTTTCCACGGAATACTTTTCCACCATCCTGCGGGTAAAACAGTTCCAGTTTCTAATAAGTTCTTTTGAGCAGGTCCCGTCATAAACTTTTCTAAAGTTGCCAATGACTCATTTACTTTCTTTTCATCCACCCTAGAAAGATTTCCATAGTTCTTTACATCTCGTAAGCGTCGAGTCACATTATCTAAATTGTTTTTTCTTAAATCCAATACACCCAATCGAACCCGATCTAGCAAAGAAGGAAACGTTAAGTCATAAACTGCCATTAAATTGCCATCCGCATCGAGGCCACCTAAAAACGTTGGTCCCAGCTTTTGCCAACCCTTAACATCTTTGAATTTCACAGGCGCTTTACCATGAGAGTACCCATAAGAAGCAAAAACACCTAAACTAACCAAATTCAAAAATAATGTAATTTTTAAAAAATAATTAAATCTATTTAATATATTATTATACAGCGATTTTAGTAACATATTCCCCCTTTGAGTAGTTTTTAGTCTACTTTTTCATATTTAATAAAATACCAACTGCATTTTTTATGTTGAATACACCGAAGTGGTGAGCTTTACTTCGGCCTAACATAAATATCAATTGTATTCTTACGGTTTTTAATTAAAAATTATTTATATATTTTTAATTTATTTTTTTAAAGCTATCTACTTTTCAAGTAGTGTGCGAATTGGAAGGAATTATCTCTCAGTAAAAACCTAATCTTAAAAATTTCTAATTTTGAAATACGTCGCGTTAAAAACCAATTTACCCAGTTCACTTGCGCACGAAGAAATTGAAAACGAATGTATCCCATTTTTTTATGTAATGATTTTAATACATACACTGGAACCAACTCACAAGGAAGCAAGGATAATGTAAACCAACTAGCGGAAACTATCTTCCTTTTTGTAACTTCCTTTAAAAATAGATCCCAATCAAAATAAACCTCATTTTTTATTATAGCCTGAAGTAGATAATAAATATCATTTAACCAAATGGGAGATTCCAGTCGGTGCTGCACTGTAGCGTGCCGAATTAAATAAACCAGAAGATCCTGACTTGATAAAACTCTGACATCTTGATGAAATCCAGAAAGAGGGTGAGGGACAGATTGCTCCCAATATTGAATTAAATCAGATTTTTCGTCAGACAAAAGAAGCCTCGAATGAAGTTCAACTGCCAGGCCATCTTCAAAACGGGACATTTCAATCCGGTAGCGATCATTCCGTTGCTTTCCAATAATTTTATACCCAGCCTTTAAAAGCACTTGAACTGCTTTTTTAAAGCTTTCTTCTTTCACTAAAAGATCTACATCTGTCATTGGGCGCAGCATTTTATCGGGATAGAATCTATGCGAAAGATCCATTCCCTTTAAAACAATTACGGGAACTTTATTTTGAGCTAATAACTGGACTGAGAACTGCAACTCTTCTGCAAGTAAACATAAAATCATTCGCTCTTTTGTTAAATTTTTTTCAAAATTTATTTTCACTCGATCCGGCAACTGCTCCCAGACGGAGGTTTTACGAAGCGTCGTAAGAAAAGGCAGAGCAGCATGAAGTGCTACTGCAAAATCATAGGCATCAGTCCACTCCTCCACTGTTCCACTTTGAACCTCTAACTTGCTCTCGAAGGTTAAATCTGAATTAAATGATTCTACATTGAGTAGCTGCAGCACAAATAAATGAAGTCTCATTTTAGGGATTAATTTCTTTCGAAAACTCGACGTTTAATCTGCGCAAGTTCCATCAAATAGGGCACAGGAGCCATTGGGTCTCCTACTTCCGCTCCGGCCATTCCTGGACAATGGTCACAAAAAGATCCATCTCCACATTGACTCTCAAACTTAAGATCCATATTACGGTACGCACGAATTGCCTCGGCATTTGCAGAATGCCAAAGATCATTAAATGAATATTCTCTTAAGTTTCCGAGTGATTTACGAATTTCTAAGCAGGTCAGTAAATCACCATAGGCATTCACTGCGCATTTTCCTCTTCCGGCATTACAAACTGGATCCTCTGGAGTGCCTGAATCGATGGGAGCAGGCCCCCTCCCCTTATTTTTCAATTGTGAATAATAATGAAATAATTGCTCAGGGGTCGCACGCTTGAGAGTGGAATCCAAAGACCCGTCTGTTTTGGGAGTGACCATAGGGTCAAATTGGACTTGCAATTGACGCTCCACTGCCCAATTCTCTAAATCAAAACAAGTATCAATATTATCTTGCGTCAGTAAACAATTCAGTTTTATGTCAATTCCACGCTCATGAAGCAATTCTATAGCCCGGATTGTTTTAGCATGAGATCCCTTGCGCTGGGTCATTTTATCGTGGATTTCTGGATAGAAGGAGTAAATACTAATCGCTACTTGATAGAATCCTAATTGAGCCATTTTTTCCGCTACGGGTGGATTGATTAATAAACCATTCGTAATAAGAATCAGTGCGAAATTTTTTTCCGCTGCATACTCACTAATGTCCCAAAACTGTGGATGCATCATTGCTTCGCCTCCAATTAGAGTCAGCATTAAACCACCGGCATCAGCAATTTGATCCAATATTTTTTTCCACTCTACCAATTTCAATGGAGGACGACCATCCGCATTATCATCATAGGTCGCTAAATAACAATGACTGCAACGTTCATTACATCGATAGGTTAGCTCAATAGTTGTATTCAAGGGAACTAGACTGGATGAAGACCATTCTCGATAACGGGATAAAATAGACATAGTGAGAAAGTCACCCTTTCCTACTCAATCATCAAATGATGTGTCTTAAGCACTGCAAGGAATTCGACTGCATCAGCTAATGCTTGTTCTAACGATATCTCAAACTCGTTTTCCATAAGTTCTGCAATTTCCTGCAAAGATCGACTTCCATCAGCAGTTTTCCAAATCAAAGTAGCCGCTGGATTCAATTCATGAACTTTGCCTTTTTTAGGGTCAATAATCACTGCCCTGCCATCCATTTCACGCCAAGGAAGCTTGTCTCTTCGAGTCGGTTTTATCGATTGAATTAGATTCATTTTAGTAAGTAAATCAACTTTATAAACATATAGCAACAGGAACTTGTTTGTTGGTCGTTTAAGGTTATAATCGAGTCATATGTTTATTTGAACACTGGAGGGAGTCTTTTTTGTCTATTGATCGGCGTAAATTCCTACTCAATGCAATTTCCCATAGAGAGTTTGAGACTCAAGGAACTAGAATTCCAATAAAGATTGCGGGGATTCGAATCGATTGGGTCACTTATTCTAATGAATTAACAGATCATATTCACCGGCTTTTCGAAAACTACTTAATCTCTGCTGATTCCCAAATATCCAATCATGGAGAAATCTTTGCTACCCCCTATTCACCTACGGGAGCTTTATCTTTTATTTGGGAGGACCCTGATCCAGAATTTGAAATCAGAGATCATACCGTAATTCAACGAGACTTTGCCGCAAAACGGACGGGCAATCGCGCTATTGCGATGCTAGCACCCAACCTTGACGACGCTATACATAATTGCCTACGCTGGTTTATCCCAAATATGCTCTTAGAGAATTTTTCTTTTCTACTTCACGGTGCCGCAGTGATTCGGGATGGCTTTGGATATGTTTTTTTTGGCCAGAGTGGTGCGGGAAAATCGACAACAGTGGAAATGATTTCTAAGGCTGATTCGAATGCACTTTTATTGGGAGATGATGCCGTTATAGTGCATTTCAATCCCATCACTCAAAGTGCGGAAGTACATGCTGCTCCATTAGGGTGTGGGTATTCCAGATTTTCTCCTCCTAATATCAGTGCCCCTCTAGCGGGAATTTACCCATTAAAACAAGATATAAAGCACTCCCTTAAATCAGTTCCATTATCACAAAAAGTTTTTAGTCTTTTAGCAAGCGCTATGACTGATCAATGGGATAACGAAGTAGAAGCACGATTCAATCTTGCAGCTTTGTTCGCATCTGCTCCGTGTTCTTTCAAAAATCTCCATTTCAAAAAAAACTCAGACTTTTGGCCAATGGTATTGAACGATACACTATAAATAGAAAAAGGAACCACTCAATGGACCGGAATAAATCAAAAAAAAATAAATTAAAATACGAAAAACCATCACTTAAATCCGAAGAATTGACTGCAATAGCGGCACTCTGCAATGGCGTCTCTACGGGTGGGAGAAAAGCAAGTGTCCCCACTTGTAATGCGAGTCGCTTGAAATCTTAACTCACCCTCGAGGTCAGACTTTGGAATGGATACAGGTAGAAGGCATGAGCATGCACCCTCTGATCGCGCCGCACGATCGGGTTGCAGTCCAATGGTTGAATATCCAGGACCTACCCCAAATCAAGTCCGGAGATCTGATACTGGGAAGGACTGATTTGAAAGATTGGACAGTTCATCGTGTGCTCAGGCGAAGCAAAGAAGTGCCTGGATCTTGGATCATCAAAGGGGATTCATCCCTAGCATGGGAAGTCTTATCTGATCAACAAATCTGGGGGAAAGTTATTGCACTGCAAAAAACATCTTCAAAAAAAAGACTAAAAATTCAAACGGACTTTGTAGATGCTTCAATCGCGTTATTTTCGTATTGGTCTATACCACCTGAACACTTAAAATCTAAAATAGCTCGACTCATATTGAGATCATTGCTTCAATTCAGACAACTTTATTTAAAAATGCATCCACTTTTCTTGAGGCAATGAAACGAATCGTCTACTGAAATAGAGCATTAAGATAAGAATACCCATTTCTGCTGTTGCACCAGTAGGGGGTAATCCGCCGCCGCCTCCCCGACCATTCGAATCATTTTTATCCCAATCTACAGTGCCACAGCCCAGGAAACCACCACCTCCGCCACTTCCTCCGCCACTGCTTTGATTTGAATTGTCAGAAGATGTTCCAGATTGTGGGCCCTGAGATGGAGGTGTAAATACTACTGTTGAAGTCGCCGCAGTAGCCACGCCAGGTAAAATCATTTTGAGCATCGGGTCCCCTAGCAGCGTCCATGATTCGACAGCTTCACCTTTGTAAGGATCCCAGCCTCCTTGAATTTTTGCTAACCGAACCGCATCTCCCAATCGAATCCCTCCAGGCTGTGATGCAATGATTTGATAAAGAGCCGTTTGGTAAGGAGCCTGCATTTGAGGACTAGTTAATGACGTAGATCCCCAAAATGCAATCGCACCCCCGTTTGCATTAAATAATAAACGATCCGATAAGGTTTGAAAGCCAGGATCCGCATAAAAGAACGCCGCATTGAGACAATCCATTGCGATGACAACAGGAAGGCGTGTATTTTGTAATAAATCTGCATCCGCATTTGTAAATACTGTACTGCCAGCCCACATATTTTCAGCACCATGCCCGATGTAATGAATGATGATTGAGCCTGAATTAAATGCATTATTAATTCCTTGTTTCAGTTGAGGATCCGTGAGTAGAGTTCGGTATAATTTAGTAGGAGCAAGAGAACTATTCAAAGAAGTGATTTGAGACGCCAAGGCATCGGCTCTAGGAACAAAATTTTCCCCACCATCTTGATCTATATCAGCAACAAGAGTGATATTCCCAGCCGCCGCCCCTGCGGGCCGAGCGCTATTACTTTCATAATTTAAAACCTTTGTAACATAGGCATCAATTTTATCTGGAGTATTACCTGGAATACGTCCAATGCTTAAATTAGGAAGGTTGTCATTTGGATCCCAAGAAACAAACCAATTATCACTCGCAAAATCCACTGCAGATCCAACCATCATGTAAATTGGAACTGTTCCAGATACTCCATAATTTAAATCATTTCTTGGATCATCTGTCCCATCACCTACCAGTACAATATAGGAAGGAGAAGGAGGCGTCCAGTTTGCAACTGCATATTGGATAAAATTCTTTACTACTTGAGCATCTCTCAAACCTTGCCCAAACTCTGAATAAATATCTTCAACATCAACTAGCTGGACTCGAAATCCTTGTTGCGCCCGTAAATTCGCAAGAGGCTCAACAGCATCTAAAAGATCTGAAGTTCCAATATAAATGACATCCGCACCTTGTGCTGTACTGGAAAGATTACTGCCGGCATTTAATTCTATACTTTGTGGCAAGGGGATCGCACTTGTTCGTGTTAAATAGATATGATGTCCATATTGTGAGTTATTTGCCGTAGTTGAATAGCCAGCAGAGTATCCACCAGACCCATCAGGCAAAATATTTAAATTACTCAGCATTGCAGTCGCAGTATAATCTGTTACATCATAAGCAACCACATCGTTATTAGAAAATCCTGAAACTTGATAAGCCACTCCCGGTTGACTAGAAATGACATCTGCCAAATCATTATCCGCAGTCCAGTTGTGCGTATAATCAACAGAAAACCAGTTCAATAACTGAATATCATAATCATTGCCATTCATATCGCCAACAGATTGGAAAGTGATCAGATTTGATCCGGGCACAAAAACATTGGCGGGAATATTAACAACCGCGTTGTATGAAGAATTTCCAAAGAATACAACATCTCCTTGAGGGACCGTTGAAGAATTAACCCAAATGCGCAAATGGTGAAAAGTCTCTTGAGTGTAATAGCCATAGCTTCCCGCCATAAATGCTTGAAGTGTAACAGTACCTGTTTGCATGAGTTCAGGAAGTTGAATAGAAGTAGCAAAGGTACCCTGTGATTGATCAGTCGGAGAAGCATATATTTGAGCCCAAAAAATGTGATCTACCCCCTCTTCATAAGGAGAACCCAAATTCTCTAAAGTATTTTGTTCTACTCGAGAAATTTTTACATAACCGGGTGCTGATGTGAGAGACGCCCCTGACGGACCGCTGTTAAGAGATGACATGCGCAACCCTAGGGCAGAAGATGGAGAATCCGCAATCAACATCAAGGTATTGAAGTGGCTCTCTCCTGTATCAAAAAAGGGCGCATAAAATTGAAATGAATCCCCCGCTCCAAACGCCCCTCCATTTACGCTGCTGGTGACATTCAGAGGAATCTCTGAGTTTTGAGAATAGAGTTTAAATCGTGTCAGATCCTTACCCTGAAATGCTCCATCCACCCCGGCATTAACAAAATCGCCGAATGAGAGTTGGTAAACTCCTGCCTGATTCACAGTTATTTTCAATCCATCTTCTTGGCCCCATACTCCACCTGCCGGATTGGGGTTTACAGGATGCCAGCTTGCATCGCCATCAAGAGAAATATCCATCACAATCTGCGAAGTAGCTCGAATTGTATGTTGAACTGGGTCATATGAGATGGGCTGTACAATCACGGGTAAATAATACTTACCTTGACTCTGCGTAATCGTACCTAGGCTAACAGTATTAGCAGGCAATAGAGCATCTACTGCATAAAATGCTGAATCTAAAAACCATGACGGAACCATTGCTCCAGCTGACGCCGTCCACTTGTCTACAGGAGCAATTTGAATTCCACTCTGAGAGGATTGATTTTGACTGATGATAGTATATGCCGCAGTTTGAGCAGCGGGAATTTCAACCATCACAACCTGCTGAGGTAATTCAGGCTGACCTGTAATAGTACTCAGTGAGTAACCTGGAATGGACATTCTAAGATAAGGTGCAACTTCGGCAGCGGCAGTAGTAAAAGCAGGCACATTAATTTCTAATCGAAAAGTATGTGCTGATTTTGCTAAAATAGAGACTCCATTAGAAACTTGTTGAATGCCAGGTGAAAAGGTATTTGTAGGACTTGGCGCTGGAACTGGGTTATCTGAATTAGATTGAACAATGGCGGCAGTATTGGGGGGCGGAGCCGACGACAAGGTTGCACTTGGCGTAACGGAAAGAGGTCCATGTAAGGTTCGAGTTCCGTTTACCGCTATGTCTTCTATTTCGTAATAATACGTAATGTTATTTGAAATGCCATTATCATAGAATTGATATATTCCATGAATAGTAGACGCAACCACAAGATTACGAATCAGCTCGGAATTAATTTGAACAAACCCATCTGATGGGCTTAAGCTTCGATATACATTAAAGCCGAGGTTCTGAGACTCCAAACCCGTCGTCCAATTCAATACAGCTGAGCCATTATAGGGCGTTGCCGTAAAGCTCGTCAAACTCACAGGTGAAAGTGCCGTAGTCATGGAGACTACGCATGAACCACTACTACTGGTCACATAGTTCGGAGGAGGTTGATTGACACCCTGATACCAATCTCCAAACCAATTTGAAATGGAAATCGTCGAACTACAAGTCTCGGCTTTCAGCAGTATATATCCAGATCCCTGGGAAGTAGGAGCCGGAGGAGGATTCACCGCTGTGCTATTCACACTATTAATTCCAGGCGTCGCCGTCGTCCAATTCCAACCAATATTAGAAACAGAAGTCGGTACAGTGCCACTGGTATTAATGGTCAGAGCAGTTGAAGTAAAAGTACTTGGGAGATGAGAAAATTGACCGTACCCCAAATTTGAAATTGTAACTGAGCTGGTCCCATTTCCGAGGGTAATTCCTCCCGTTCCTACATAATCAAAAATCCAACCCGTCAGATTCACTGTACCGGAAGTTGCTGAGAGGGTCCAAGTACCCGTGCCACCCGTATTCGTAACCACTCCTGAATTCGCATAAGTTTGGGTTGGATAAAGAGATTGAGCCCCATTCACTGTAAACGTTCCACCCGCAACTGTGATCGTCTTTCCACTCCCCATTTCTAAAATAGAATTTTGTTCAAGTTGAAAATTATTATTAGCGGGGATAGAAACGCCATTAGGTAAAATGAGTACCGCAGCTCCTAAAACATCTAGCTCCATGGAACCGCTCATGGTTAACGTAGTCACAGTCACGCTAGGATTCGAAATTTGAACGATACCACCCCCAAGGGTTTTATTAAAAGCGAGTGACCCAATGGTCAATGCACTGGTTCCGCCTATAGCTTGAGTAGTAGAAGTGCCTGATTCGGCAAAAGTCAGGGCATTGGTGTTTTGCGAATTGAAGGTACCATTATTAAATAAATTTCCATAAAGTGTAACTGTAGAATTTTGGTTAAATGTTCCATTATTAGTAATATCTGCGGAAACTGTCAACGTGCTACCCGAAGCAGAAGTGAGTGCCGCTCCTGAAGCTATCGTGAGATGATTACATAATGCATTAGTACCACTGGCAATTGTTGGACTAAAGCTTGTTGCATTGATTACACAATCTGTAGCGGCAGTGGGAACTCCCGCATTCCAATTCTCTGAGGTTGCCCAGTTCGTAGTCAACGCGCCACCTGTCCAAGTGGTAGAAGTTCCTGTTACCCCTCCGGGTGAACCTAAAGTCACTGGAGGTGCATTCGCACTATAAAAAGTGTACCCTTGTGAGTTCACTACGTCTCCAGCCGCATTAATACTCGCTCCTATAGTGCCCGCTGCTGCAGTGCTCGCAATAGTGTACTGAGCAATAATACAAACGTTCGCCCCAGAAGCTGGTACCGTGTAAGAAAGTCCAGAGAAGGCTGCTGTCGCTGGAGTTCCAGAAAACGTTTGTGATGACCCTAACTGTGTTCCTACTGTTCCGTTACAAGCCGTATCCTGATACAGTTGTACAGAGCTGACATCGGCTCCCGTATCAGTGCCAGTCATAGTCACTGTAATAGAAGTAATATTGGTAGCAGTAGAACTCGCTTGTAATTCTTGAATGCCCCACTCTCCCATGGTGACGGTGGCACCCCGACTGACGCTTGCAGGCGTGGTCGAAACTTGTTGAGATATTTCCAACTGATTTGAGGAAGTGCCCCAGGATATCGTATAATTAGACCCGGTATTTGAAGAGTGACTCGAACCTGTTAAGTCCCCGACATAACCACTTAGCTGAAGCGTAGCCGCCGGTGTAGGAACAGAGGAGGTGGCCTTAACGGCAAGAACACCTGTTGCCGTAGACCCACCCGAATCAAAGGTCATACCGGTCAAAACATTCCCTGGAACCTTTTGATTGAGGGTTAAAAAAGTAGTGTTATTCGCTACAGGATAAATAAAGGTGCCATTACTCAATGCATTCGTTGTATTTATGGTGGTTGAGGCCCCTAGAGTGACCCCCGCAGCACCAAGATTACTAAAAGAATAATATTGTGCAGCTATATTAGATGTTCCAGTGAAATTGACCGTATAAGGATGGCTTGTTGAATCTGATGTCACATAAGCAAGTTGATTCGCTGTCCCGACCAGGGTGAGTGTTCCTCCACTCCCTACTGTCAATACCGGTGAGCTTGCATTAGTAAACTCCAAGGTTGCTCCAGGCATCAACGTCAATCCTGCCCCGGTTCCACTAATCGTGAGAGAATTTCCCTCTATGATCAGCGTTTGGCCAGAAGCAACTGTAAGTGTTCCCGCACTAATGGTTAAATTACCACCAATCGTCCAATTACTATGAGCAGTCACTCCTGCTGCATTATTGATGGTGACATTTCCTCCCCACGTCCCTCCATTAAAATCTGAACTTTCAAGAGAAGATCCATTAAACACTAGGGTGGAGGAGCCTGAATTCAAGAGCGAATATCCAGACGCTACTGATATTGAGCTGCTCACATCGAAAGTTACGGCTTTATTTCCAAAGTTCATCGACCCTCCCGAAACAAGGAGGGCATTCTGACAATTGATGGTCGTTGTCGCACTAAACAAGGGGATATTCGTTCCTGCTCCTACTTGGCAATCTGTAGTCGAAGTGGGTACTACACCGTTACTCCAATTGCTCGTGGTGGCCCAAGCACCGGAAGTGGCTCCTGTCCATTTATTCAAGGAGGACCCGGTAATAGTCGCTAACCCCAAAGAAACTGGAGGAGACGAAGAGATCGAGTAAGCATAGCCTTGGCTATTCACCACATCTGCACTCGCAGCAATTTTTGCGCCGATAGTGTCTCCATTAATAGCACCTGCACTCGTTGTAAAATAAACTTGGAGACATTGTTTTGTATTATTAGATAGCACGACAGTATTTGGGGTGATTGGAATGATTGCAGTAGCAGGGTTTCCGGAAAAGGTCCCGGACCAACTCGGACCTCCCATACCCCCACTGTAACAGTCCCCTGTCGTATTATAATACAAGCTTACATTACTGACATCTGAAGCAGAATTCACTCCATCTAAAGTAACCGTAATTGAATTA
The DNA here is from genome assembly GCA_963758495.1 of Oligoflexia bacterium. Lineage (GTDB taxonomy): Bacteria > Bdellovibrionota > UBA1018 > UBA1018 > UBA1018 > CAVWVI01. The sequence goes on along the minus strand of CAVWVI010000002.1, from coordinate 4,820 downwards.
ATAGCAGTGCTTGTACCACTATTTGAAAGACTGAAACCGAAAGCTCCAAAGACTTGGTTCACATTTGCGCCCACAGGAGATGACGGAGGATTAATAGATGCATTAACAACCTGTAAGGCAATAGGAGCAGCAGCTCCAAATCGAATCACATTTTTTGTATCATTCGTTGCACTCACTCCAGAATAGTTAGTCACATTAATAATGCCGGGATTACTTTCCAAATCGTAATTAGTCGCATTGACTGCAATAATACCTGTACTCTTATCATCAAAAAATCCCACATTATTCCATGTTCCTATACTGGTTGCGCCGTTCTCAAGCGTAAGCGATTCATTAACAGAATAGTGAAATTCACCATTCGAAAGTCCCAATATCGTTCCAAAAACATCGACTCCGGGAGTTACATTTCGACATCGAGCGATAGTAAAGTAATTGGCAGTTAATGATCCATTCACAATTAATCCATAATCAATACCTCCAAACGAATCCATAACCGCTAGATTCCCTGATGACCCTTCAAGAAGCAAGGATCCTACTGTCGACACAGTCACTGTACTGCTCCCCGCAGGGTTGAATTTCCCACCCCCGTCTACCCTCAACACTCCAGTAATGGTGACATTGCCATAAGTCACCAAAGTACCTCCATTCCGAATTTCAACTGTAGTATTTGCCGGAATAGTAAAATTATTAGGAACAGATACAGTGCCATCAATATAAATTGTTCCTGCTGTAGAATTAATAGTGAGTGCTGTCGTAATACTAAAAGTCTGAGTCAAGTCCACGGTACTCGGATTAGAAATGGTTAAATTATCAATGGAATCTACATTTTCAAAAGATTGCGGAGTGGTGCCATTCATATTGATGGTGAGATTCGAATTTGTGGTAATGGACCCCACATTCAAATTCATAAAGTAATCTCCAGTAATCGTTAATGTCTCCGCCGAACCAGGAGTTAAAGTAAGAGAACCAGAACTGACTTCAAGACATGCAAGACTCAAATTATTTGCGGGATATGCAGGAACTTTAGAAGCAGAATTAATCAATGCACTTGTATTCGCAACTTGCCCTGGATATCCAACAGGAGACCAATTACTGGTTCTGGTCCAATTTGTATTTCCACCGCCTCCCGTCCAAGTATAGGTTTGGGTTCCACATCCGGCTTGAGCTGGCAGATGGGCAAACAGAATAACCGCACTAATGAAGACAAAATGCGTAATAAACTTCACAACATATTAATTTTATCCCCTTTTAATGTATTAATCAATAAATTAAATTCAATGAGTTTATTTATATACAGTAGCCATTAATATCAATGAGTTATACTACTAAAATATAATATATTACTTGGCCACGGACTTGACCTAGAAGCTATTTTCTAATTTTTCCAAATATGAACATTTTGACACACCTTAACCAATAAAACAGCTCTCGCCTTAAAAGCGAATACCCCAAATCCACTACGATTCTAAATTTTCCTCTAAGAATTGCCTCCCCCATGAGCTCCCACGCAAAAAGTCGTGATTGATAATTTCGCATAGTCAGATTTCTTACTTTGCTTCGACTGAGTCCTTCTTGAGTAAAAGTACGATAATAAGGAAGCGCTTCTAGAATATCCAAAGCCACCATAGTCCGAATGCATTTTTCACATTTTCCACAGTTTTTGAGTCCAAGATCTTGGATCCAACAAACTCTTAATCTTTCGTAACTTTCAGGTGCTTGAGAAATGGATTCAAGCTTACTGACTCGATTTTCTTGAGAACCATGGTGTATCATTTTAAGCGATTCTGTTGAAAGCAAGGGATCGAGCCTAGGATGACTTCCCCACTTCGGGTAAGTAGTGCCTGTATAACTGGAGGGAATATAGAATTCCTTCCATGTATTTTTAAAAAAGAGCGCCGTCGCCACCAGAGCCTGTCCGTGTGCATTGGTCCAATCAACCGAGTTCACAAACCTCCTGACATTAGTACTTCCAATGACAAAATGAATTCCAAGCGAAATCATCATTTCAGCATAAGATTGAGTTAAGTCTCTAATAGATGCCGTTAAATGAAGAGGCATATCAAAACCAGCCATAAATATCGCATGTGTAAGTTTCCCACTCTTCTCTCCATTCGATTGATCTAAAAGGGTGAGCAAAGTGTAAAACGAATCCACTCCACCCGAAAATGCGCAACCAGCAGCTTTAATTTCCTCGTCCCTATCATCACGGAGTTTTTCAGGCTGAATCTCAATGATGTGAAATCGCTCTGGAAACCAAGAATGATAAATTTGCTGATATTCTTTCAAGCCCAGAAAAAGCTTTCTAGAGAGAGAGCCCCGTACTTCAATAGGCTCATTGTTTTGCATTGCCAGAAGAAGTACAGCCACGACAAAAGGATCCAGATCGGACGATATTTGAGAATGTTCGCTTTCTGGGAAACGAAACCAAAGCTCAGAAGGTGTGTTTCGTCGTTTTAAACGTAACTCAATATGAGCTGAAATTTGAATTTCAGCACCCACTCGAGTTCGAGAGGAAGGATAAATAACCACAATAATATCTATTACTTATCTAATTTATAACCATAATTAATAGTAATTTCTTCATCCCGACGAATTGATTTAAGAGCCTTAATCATAATAGTACGTCTTCTCGCATTAACGGAGAATGTGGCATTCGGTTTTTCACTATGGTTATAGAGAGATGTATGCCCTAAACCTATCGCAGACCACTTACCTTTGACTTCAAACCAATAAGACCCCAAAACTGTTTCGTTCAATCTCGAATCATCACGGGGTGGAATTTGAATATAAGGAGAAACTTCAATAATAACACCAGCTACCAACCTCTTCCGAGCAAAAACCCCACGTCCCTTTTTGCCAGCTGAAGCAACATAACCATTTAAATGAGCAACCATGTTGATCCTCATAGCATTTCCTGACCGTTATCGCTATCTAGATTATTACACTAACTACAATAATAACTCAATCCTCTGAAAAAATGCTCAAAGTTTAATTTTGAAGAAATTGATCTTAGCAAATCAATCTTTAAATCTAAAACCAGCTCGATAGATGAGAGATCCTTTTTAATTCAAGCACGCTAGCCGGGCGACAACCGAAAGATGCCAGGTTTGCGCAAGTTAGCGCACTTGTCTCGATGTGCTTAGAACATGTGGTCTAAATGAGATGAAGAGTAAAGGAAGAAAACATTTTAAAAACTTTTTCTAAAATAATGAGATTTAGTCTCATTATTCTTTGACACAAAACTTCTAATCTAGTATTCCCCCAAAAAACAATTCATCGAAATATTGCACAGGAGATTTTATTCATGACCCGAGAACAAATAAAGCGCGTATTTGCGCTTCTATTATTACTTAGCTTTTCTATCAATCAAGTAGCCCACGCATTTCCCGCTCCATCAGAACTCTCTTCAGAAACCTCTACGCCCGTAACTCAATATAAAATACCTAGCGGTACAACATTAGCCATGTTCTCGCTTTTGATCCCAGCGGTTGCGGCACAAACTGCGAGTGGCGGTTCAGATACAGGGTCTTCCGCAGCTCCCGTAATTGATTCTACTGTGGCTTGTATTATTGCTCGAGAACTTTCTGAAGCCGCCATGTTTGGCGCCAGTCACCTGGGTGCCGTGATTAAAAATCCAGGCTTAACGTTAGATGAAAAGAGAAGTTATTTGAAAAGATTGGTTCCCGCAATTGCCTGTGGCGTACTTACAGGGGGTGTGATTTCTATAGCAGTAGGCTTTAGTGTAGCACAAGCAGTTGGAAACCTGGATACTGTAGCCAATGGAGTCGAAGCAGGAGAAGGTGCCTCGAAAACGATCGGCGCTTTTTTTGTCACAAAGATGACCTTAAAAATACCCAAATGGTTTGGAATTTCAAACTACCACGAGCCTGCTCGCGAAGGAGATCTTGAGAATCAAGCAGGGGCAAATCAACAGGCTGTTATTGGCAGCCGCCTTGCCATGGCGATGAGCCTATTCTGGAATACACTGAGAGAGGCTACTGAAGGAGGTACATTGACGGCGCTCGCGGCTCTCCTTTCTAAAAATAGTATGGACGCCCTAGGCCCTTCTGTTGGAGTCGGGGCTGCTTCGGCAATTGTCCTCGGAGGTGGGATGGGTCTAGGTGCCAAATATGTAAGTCCGAAAGGATTTGGTATTGCAGCAACAGGTCTTGCAGAATTACTTGCAATAGGTCTGGTAACTGGAGCTGTTCGATCTTTTGAAGAAGTCTATGCAGCTAGTCACGATGGAGCTAGGACTCCAGTGATTTATGACTTTGGAGGGACTCAAACTGGAAACACTCTGACTGCATTTGAGTTCATGGGGATTTCAGACAATCTGACTGCCTTACAACTGGCAACGTGGACTACAAGCGCAGCTACCATTACGGGTCTCCATATTTGGCATAATTACCTCGGAAAACCTTTGATGCCTGCAAAAGTGAAAGAGTGGGTCAGAGGAACAAAGAAACTATTAACGGCACCATTCAAATCATGTTGGAGCTGGATGTGTGGAACTCAGGCACCCGATGGCCCTGCAATCGATGAAGGAACGCCAAAAATTGAGATCATCATGGAAGAGAATGAGCCCAAACTTGAGTTACAGCAGGAAACCCTCGCGGCTCGTTCAGAAGTTTGTAAAACATGGTTAAGCATTCAAGTTTGATGAGTCTCCTTTTTAGCATCAACTCATTTACCTAAAAAATAGTAAATTCCGAAAATATGCCGGGTTTATCGTCCTGTAATGATAGATCCGGCATTCGCAATAAAGCTTGCATACGAGGCGGGTGCGAACCAGAAGAGTTGTGAATAGTGCTTTGAAC
>CAVWVI010000001.1:0-578263 GCA_963758495.1 Oligoflexia bacterium | reverse complement strand
GAATTAATCCCCCAGGTTTGAGCACATAATTTCAAGAATTGAGAAAACTTTAACGCAACGCGAGATGTAGGATTGTGACTGCTGAGCAGGGTACGATATTTAAACAGGGCGAGAGTGGCAAGCACCCCCGACCTGAACTAATCTATTAGTTGTAGATAAAAACAAATTAGTAATTCTAAAGATAGGCCAAAAGCCAGCAATTGAAAAGTACCTTGCATCAAGTGATCGATATTTAAATAGTTCAGAGCATCGCCGTTCGATGGATTACGATAGCTGGCCAATCCTAGCGCGTGAATGCCCGCGCTGTGGTGGGCCTTTTTGCGGGATTTATAAAGGATATTATAGGAGATTCGTCCTTTGCCCTGTCATGAAGTTCTTGGGTCAGGTAGTTATTCGAACTGGTTACTGTAAAACTACAAAGGAAAGATTCACCCTATTTCCAGACTTTTTAATTCGGAGTATTCGAGTTTCAATTTTAGGGCTTTTGGCTTTCTTCAGTAATTTAGAACTTCATAAGAATTCTGTCGTGCGGGCAATAGATGATTGCACCGGCACCCTACCCGACGAATTCTACTTACCCGTTTCTACCGCCTACGCTTATCTAAAAATCAAAATCGCAGCGCCCCCCTGAAAATATTTTCATGAATAAGTAACGAAGCCGAGAGTTTTGGAAATTTGTGGATAACTCACCGTGTAAATAGAGTTCCAAAAAAAAGGAGGCATCCAAAATGGATCCAAAAACGGCCGAGGCGATCGGTTTACTTCGTCATCAGATTATTTCCCCCGTTCTCATGGACACGAGAAGTGCCCAGCTCGCGTACTTTCGCCAACTGAGTCAGAGAGAGTTTGACGTCCCCGGAAAGGGACCTCGTCGATTCTCAGCAGTTACAATGAAGGGGTGGTTATACCGTTATCGAAAGTACGGATTTATCGGTATCACTCCAAGGGCCCGGAGCGATGCAGGACGGTTCCGCCTTTTGTCAGACGAGAATCGGATAAAGGTTAAGGAATTCCGAGCCGAGCACTTAGATATCAGTGTTGTAAAATTCTATGATCGTTGCTTAACTAAAAATTTGTTGGGTGACCCTCCAATTAGCATGGAGACCCTTAGGCGATTTCTTAGAATTGAAGGACTTTATCAAGTTCGCACCGCAACTCCCCGTAAACGCTTTGAAATGCGCTATTTTGGAGAACTTTGGACATGCGATTTTATGCACGGTCCTCATGTACTGGAAGACTCGCAAGGTAAACGTCGGAGAAAATCAATCCTACTGGCGATAATCGATGACCACAGCCGTATGATCGTTGGAAGTCATTTTGGATTTGTCGAGACCACTCAATTGGTCGAGACTGTTTTTAAGGATGCCTTACTGGGTTTTGGGGTCCCCGACCGCCTCTATTGTGACAATGGTGCCGCTTTTTCAAGCCAATATTTGGCGAGAGTCTGCGCACATTTAAACATTGGCCTCGTTCATTCAAAACCCTATGACTCTTCCTCACGTGGAAAGATTGAACGATTTTTTAGGACAGTTCGTGAGGGATTCCTAGCGGAAGTCAAAGAAGAACAGTATTGGGACATCAAAGGACTTAATGATGCTTTTTCTCGCTGGCTTCGAAACGAATATCATCATTCCTATCACCATGGAATTAATACTCGTCCCATCGACCGATATCAGTTTTCAATCCGGAATTACCCGCGTAAGCGCATTGCTGACGAAAATCTTGATGAATTTTTTCTAGTCACTGCTCTACGAACAGTGAACAAGGATTCTACAATTTCACTTTTGGCCAATATCTTTGAAGTACCTCCTCAATTTATCGGTCAAAAAGTAGAACTTAAATATCCTCAGGATCGTCCCAACGAGGTTTACCTTTATAAAAATGGAGTCCGCATTCAAAGGATTCATTCGTAGACAGTCAACTCAACGGGAGAACCTACAAGCCTACTCCTCGAATATCCGACGTAGCTCTCCACGAAGTGGATTTAGACTACTTCCCTAACAAAAACCCAAGGAGTGATTCATGATTCAAGCTTATTTTGGCCTAAAACGGCCTCCATTTTCAAAGGAGCTAAAGACAGATCAAATGTTTGAAAGTTTCGACATTCGGGAAGCAATGGCACGGCTTCAACACCTCAAACAAAATCGTGGCCTCTTCTGCTTAACCGGTGAGCCTGGTGCCGGCAAAACGAGTGTGCTCAGAAAATTTGCGGATGGACTTAACCCTCAAACCCATATCCATTGCTACAGCCCTCTAAGTACAGTGAATGGGAATGATTTATATCGTCAACTTAATCAGCTCCTTAAACTTCCCAGTCGCATGAGAAAAACAGATCTCTTTGAGCAGATCCAAAGATCTGTAACGGAACTCTACTACCATCAAGGAAAAACTCCAGTATTTATCCTGGATGAGGCGCAGCTTTTAGATCATCAAACTCTTCAGGAACTGGTTATTATCACCAATTTCCAAATGGATTCCCGGCTCCCATTCTTATTTGTTCTCATAGGGCAACCTGACCTAAAAGAGACTCTCAAACGCAGGCTTCACGAGCCTCTAAATCAAAGGATTACATTAAAATACCATATGGAGGGCATCACGACTGACGATGAAGCCCGTGATTACATTCTACATCATCTGAAATTAGCTGGTCGAATCGATCCTTTATTTGAAGATCAAGCCTATTCGATGTTGAGGCAACTCGGGCAAGGGCTTCCTCGTAAAATGGGTAACATCGCGCTAGCCGCAATGACACTTTCAATGGTTAAAAAATGTCAGTCAATAAGTGCAGACATGATTGTGAAGGCCTCAGATGGCATTTAAGAATAAAAGCAAATTCGTATATTTTCTAATAACTGACGATGGAATTTATCGAACAGATGAGCTTCTTGAGCAAATTACCTCCTGGATTCATGCCTTTAAGACGGGAAAACTCATTCGTGTTCCAAACGCGACGTCAGAGGCAATCGATGAATTTGAAGCTCACCTCGAATCTATTTATCTGGAAACTGAAAGGATGACTCAACACGACCTAGAATTTTAATCAATTCAGGGGAGGGTATGGCAACGGTGGGAACCGACCAGAGCGCCCCTGATGCACGCGGAAAAAAACCGCAGGGACTGGCAGGAGGAGTGAAAGCTTTCCTGTCAGTTTTTTTTTGCGTGTTCAAAGCGATAAATCCTTCGAGCGTTAGCTCGAATTCCCCCATTTAAATTATTCGAGGAATAATCACCCCATCTAAAAGACGTAAATAATTCTGGAGAATTCATTCTTAATTTCTAATTTTAAAACTCATTTGGTATTTTTTGGAGATATCCAGGCGTAAATAATCTATGAGATACTGTTCCAATTACTGTGCGAGATAACAGCAACATCAAATGATTCACACAGGAGAGAAGTCTTTCGTATGTAACGTGAAGGACTGCAATTACTCGACTAATCAGAAAGGCAACCTCCAGAGGCATCAACTGAATCACAGAGGAGAGAAGCCTTTCGTATGTAACGTGAAGGACTGCAATTACTCGACTAATCAGAAAGGCCACTTAAAGCAACATCAAATGATTCACACAGGGGAGAAGTTTTTCGTATGTAACGTGAACGACTGTAAATTCTCGGGTAGTCATAAAAGCAACCTCAAGAGGCATCAAATGATTCACAGAGGAGAGAAGGCTTTCAAATGTAACGTGAACGACTGTAAATACTCGACTAATTACAAACAAGACCTCAATAGGCATCAATTGACTCACACAATAAAAAACTAATCAATTCAATGAATAAGAGGGATTATGAATTATTTAAGTCACGCTATATTAGTCATATCGTCCATATGTTTACTTTCGTCTCAGTCCTTTGCGGTCAGCGATCATAAACGAATGCTTGAAGTGAGCGAAGATGCTTTTACCGCTAAGGATTTAATTATTCAATTCGATACCGTTTCGAGTGAGTATGAGGAAAATTCTAACAAAAGACGAAGAACTCAAGAAGCGGATAAAGATCAAGCGGATCTTGTAGCGCGATATTGTATTTTGCAACAAAGTTTAGATACTTTTCTTCCTGCAGATGAAGGAGAGTTGACTGAAGAAGATGTTGAAAAGGCGCTGAAGGAATTGCAGGAGCAGGTAGATTTATGCGGTCATGACTTTTTTGTAAATAAAGAAGAGCTTGATTCGTCCCAATGTTTGCCATCCTCCGAAAAGCAACAAAATTTAGTGGTTCACACTCTAGAAAACAAAGAAGAATTGAATATTGATCTAAATCATCCACTGACCGACACAGGAAAGAAGCAATTCAAATGTGACTTTGACGACTGTGATTATACTTCTAATAATAAATACCTCTTTAAGCAACATCAAATGATTCACAGAGGAGAGAAGCCTTTCGTATGTAACGTGAAGGACTGCAAATACTCGACGAATCTGAAAGGCAACCTCATGAAGCATCAAATGACTCACACAGGGGAGAAGCCTTTCGTATGTAATGTGAAGGACTGCAAATATTCGACGAATCAGAGATGCTACCTCACGAGGCATCAAATGACTCACACAGGGGAGAAGCCCTTCTTCTGTAACGTGAAGGACTGCAAATATTCGACGAGGCAGAGATACCATCTCACGAGGCATCAGAGGACTCACACAAGAAGAAACTGATCCATTCTAAAGGAGAATGATTTGTTATTATTTAACGACATCTTCCTTGAGCGATGTCTCGTGGGTGGCTTTGGGTGCAAAAAATACATCATAAATATGAATTCCAATGAGGGAGGTTTTAGCAAGACCAAAGAGCAAGCTTAAAGCTTTGGCTGCCCTAATCTTCCCGATTGTGCCGCCTACGGCGCCAGCGGTTCCAGCCACCTCGAATACTTCTTTTATTGAATGCTGATAAATAAAATTAACTTTAGTTCGGACGCGGACTTTCAGGTCAGGGTCAGCACTGAAATATTTCGGATGTTCACTCAGGTTCAGTTTTTCGGCGAGTCTGTCGAGATCCTTTTCAAAGTCTTCGCTTTGAATGTATTTATCGAAATTTTTTTTCTTTTCCTCGATCTTTAGCCAAGAATCTTGGGCGCTTGCTCTGATCCATTCGCCGGTGGACTGTGTTAGAGACACGGAGCGTTTTAAGGCATCCTCTGTCAGTCGGTGGATTTTGGCCTTGAATGTTTCAACGAGTTTTTTCATTACGTCCCTCCACTTATGTAAAGTAACTATCATCAATTTAAGTGGGTGGGAAGTTATCATGAGGGGTCAATAGCGCTCGGCTTTATAAAGTATGCCCTTGTACGCTTAAAGTAGTTCCTTTTGAGGCAGCTCCGTCGTCTCACCCGTCAATTTAAAAATACTGCTTTCATAGTTTCCAAGGTGAGTATTTGCCGTGTCAAAAGCTTCTTGAGCTTTCTTTAGACCTTTACCGACTTCTTCAAATTTTTTTCCGAAGTGATCAAAGTGGCGACGGGCTTTTTTAATGTCTTCAATTGTTTTTTCGACCCCCTTAGCCATTGTATAATATTCTTGAGCGATGGCAACGGATCGCAAAGAAATGGCAAGAGTATTAGGAGAAACGGGGAAAACTTTTAATTTCACGAGCGCTTCGAACAGCACTCCATTTCGTGTGACTTCAAAATACAAGGTTTCGCTTGGCAAAAAGAGGAGTGCCATATCCGTCGTGCCATGTTCGGGTCGAATATATTTCTGTGAGATCGATTTGGCTTGAGCACGAATCACTTCAGAAAGAGTCTTTCGCGCAGTCTCTAGAGAGGTAGGATCATTCGACTCAAAAAGAGGGAGTACCTGTTCTCTTGGAAATTTACTATCAATGGGGAGGACCTGATTGTTTAATTTAATGACTGCATCTACCCGTTCTCCACCGTCAGGGATAATAGAGTACTGAAGTTCATAAGCAGTGATGGGGAGAAAGTCAGCTAAAAGTCGTTCTAAGATCGCTTCTCCAAAACCACCCCGAAGATGGGGAAGTTTCAGAAGGCTATTTAAGTCCGAGATCGATTGACCTACGGTATTGAGGGAGGCTAATTTGAGTTCTGCAGCTTGTAAATGGTGTTGGACTCTCTCAAAATGCTTAAAACCTTCCTTCAGATTTTCATTTAACTTTGATTCTACATTTTTTCCAATAGTCTCTAGCCTGATTCCTACCTGGGTTTCTAGGGATTGGAACTTAACTTCCAAAGATTGGGTAGAGGCGATGAGTCCAGCTTGGAGTTCTTGACGACTCTGGGAAAGGGTGCGATCCAGACGTTCCTGGGTGTCTAAGAAATGTTTACCTAAACGCTCTGTGATGGACTCCCTCATTTCTGCGTTGACTCGGATTACCCTTTCAGTCACATCCATAAGGGGTTTTTGTAATAATTCCGACAGGTTGTTTGAGATTTGAAAAGGATTTGTGCGCCTGGAAAAGGATCGAAGCCATACATAAAATAAGATCACTTGGATCGCTATCCCGGCGATCCAAGTCAAGATAAACCAGATAAGTTCATTTGCCATTTAAGTAGGAACTAGCATAACAATGATTGCCTGACAATCCTTAGGGTTGTAAGATGCACTGTATATGCAGAAGCCGTACAAAAGCCTCCAAGTATTTAAAAATCCATTTTTGGAAAGACTCACTCACGTGCACCCCATTACCCCCTTGGTGTTGTGGTTGCCCATAACTGTGTGGTTCATTTGGCATTCAGTGGTCGAGTTTCAATTAAACTTTTATCAAATGGCGTCAATGGGTGTTGCTGGATTTACTTTCTGGACGTGGGTAGAGTATATTCTACATAGATTTGTATTTCATTATGACGCAGACAGCCGTATAGGACAAAGGATCCATTTTTTAATTCATGGTTTGCATCATTCTGATCCAATCGATCCGACTCGATTAGTGATGCCGCCTACTGCAAGTATTTTTCTAGCTGTTATTTTATACACTGCTTTTCGCTGTATTTTAGGCCCTATTTGGGTAGAGCCCTTTTTTGGTTTTTTTCTGTTGGGCTATCTTTGTTACGATTATATTCATTTTTCAGTTCATCATTTCAAGCCTAGAACTCGTTTAGGTAAATTTCTTAAACAGAGCCATATGCAGCACCATTATGTGAGCCCTAATTCTCGGTGGGGAGTGAGTTCACCCATTTGGGATTATGTTTTTGGTACATTGGAAGATGTGAATGCTAAAAAAGAGAGGACAGTCTGACAGACGAATCGGACAGAACTTTAGGGCGTAAGATATTTGCAAGTCTGGTAGCGATTGCTTTTATTTATGTCGCATCCTCTTTAGTTTTCCCTATAGCCATGGGCGGCGTTCTTGCTGTTTTATTCTGGCCATGGCTTGAGCGTCTCGAAAAGAGAAAAGTTTCTCATAGAGTTGGATCTGTTCTTTTGACTTTTATCATTACCGTCGCCTTGATCTTGCCGTCTACCCTTTTAATCTTTTCAGCGGCTAGAACAGGATTTCAGCAGATTCAAACGTGGAAATACCCTTCGATTTATGACGGTGGTATTTTAAACACGCTCATGAGTTTGCCTAAAATTCATGGTGTCATGCTCTGGGTCAGTAAGCGTGTTCCCATGAATATGGCGGGTCTCACGGATACTTTTCAAGAATTAGCAGGAAGTATAGGCGGAAAGTTAGCAGAATTTTTGGGTGGAGCACTCTCTCATTTGCCTGGATTGGCCATGGCCCTGGCTTTGGTGGTCGTGAGTGTTTATTTCTTTTTGATGGATGGGAGAAAGCTGATTCATTTTTTTCGTACCAATTCAATTTTTACCTCTTCCCAAACGGATCAACTGATTTCTACTGTAGCGGAAATGTGTAGGTCTGTGATCTTGGCCGCTTTGATTTCAGGAGCATTGCAAGCAGTCTTTGAACTCATAGCTTGTGTGTTGGTTCGAGTGCCTAATGCCGGTTTTATTGGATTATTGGTGTTTGTGGGCTCTTTTATTCCAATTGTCGGATCTGTGCCCATTACGCTAGGGGTCGCACTTCAGCAGCTGATTGAAGGAAATGAAATCGCAGGTATTATACTTTTGATTATGGTCGTAGTGATTATGGCCGTAGATAATACCGTACGGCCTTGGTTTTTGAAGGGTTCAGCTAATCTTCATCCTCTTCTCGCATTTGTTGCAGCCTTTGGTGGCTTGCAAACCCTGGGGTTTTTAGGTGTTTTTTTAGGCCCAATACTAGCGGCGCTTTTTATTTTTACAGTAAAAATGCTCACTCATTCTGAGGAAAATCCCGATAATTCGGATCCCTTATAAATCAGTGACGTTTACACATTGACAGACAAGTCGAAACTTTGATTGAATCCGCTCATGGCAAAGCAAGCAACCAGCAAGATTACTACGAGTAGTACTGCGGAGTACTTTTCTAAAAATTTACAACAAGTCGGCTTTTCGTCTCAGACAAAAGCAATTCTCACAACATTGAAAGAAGCGATTGATAACTCGCTTGATGCTTGTGAAGAAGCTGGAATCCTCCCTGAGGTGGGTGTACTGATTGAGAAGGTGGGGTCTGGATCTCTTAAAAACTCGGACCAAATCCGTATTCGAGTTGAAGATAATGGACCTGGAATTGATCCAGACGATATTCCCAAGGTTTTTGGTGAGTATTTAGCTTCCTCAAAATTTGGAAAGGGTCGCTGTTCTCGGGGTCAGCAAGGAATTGGAATTTCAGCGGCAACGACGTGGGCACAGTTGACCAGTGCGACGGGTGCTCGTGTCATCACCAAGACCAAGTCCATGAGAAAAGCGGTTTCTTGTATCGTCGAAGTGGATATTAGAAATAACAAAGGTATCATTAAAGATCGAGAGACGATAGATTGGAATCGTCCTCATGGAACTACAGTTGAGTTCTTAGTAGATGGCCGCATCCAGTTAAATGGTGAGGCCGGGTTGTTAAATTACCTCAGCGGAACGACTTTGGTGAATCCGCATTTAACGTTGCATTATAAAGTTCCCGAGCTTGAAGCCCATACCATCGCTCGAGTCAGTCAGCAAATTCCAGAAATTCCAGAAGCCGTTGAGCCTCACCCACATACGATGAAGTTAGGAGAGTTTATTGCTCATTCTCACCTTTTTGGTCGTGTAAAGGTGAATCAGTGGTTAAAAAAAGGATTTTCCAGAGTACACGAAGGGGTTTTGAATGATTTGGTTGCAGGAGGAGTTTTAAAAGGGGTTTTGGAAAAATCGGTGGATTCGTTAGGAGATGCCCAATTTAAAGAGCTTTTTATTGCGATTCAAAATTTGAAGCTCATGGCACCCTCTACAAAATCTGTACTTTCAATTGGAGAGGATGGTTTTGCAAAGAGCATCAAACGTTTAGGCGCAGTTGATTTTTTTGCGGTAGTTTCCCGTAAGCCAGCCATCTGTGATTTCAAACCTGTACAGATTGAAGTTGCAGTGGCGAGACTTGAAGAGAAATCGGTTGAGTCTGAATCATCAGTACAGATTCTACGCTTTGCTAATCGAGTGCCACTGCAGTTTGATAAAGCCTCTTGTGCGATTGTTCATGCAATTGAATCTGTCAACTGGCGGGCGTACGGTTTAGTTCAACCAAAAAATTCAATTCCACAAGGCCCATTTATTATTGCTGTGAGTGTCGTTTCTCCCTTTATTAAATTTAAAAATGCCTCGAAGGAAACTATTGATGGATCAGATGAGCTGATAGAAGAAATTCGGAGGGCCTTAATTCAAGCGGGTCAAAAACTTTCCAAGCACATTCGTCGTGAGCACAAGGCTAATGAGCTGGAGGAAAAGATTCGCCATATTGAACAATTTTGTCCTATTTTAATAGAAGGATTATGTCGCCTCACTCAAGCTTCTTTAGCTCGTAAAAAGAAAGCCGAAGAAGGGTTAGTTAAAATTCTAGGACGTGATGCTCATATTACTAAAAAAGAACTGGATCAAGCTCATGCGGTTCTTGAAGCTCATAAAGAAGCAAATCCTGAAGAACTTATCGTTACGGAGAATAATGTCTAATGGCTAGCACAGATCAAACCATTCCAAAATTGAGTAAAGAACTTTGTAATAGATTACTTCTGGACTTGGAGCGGGCTAAACGACCCGTTCTCTATGCGACAAAATGTTCATTGGATAATGCAATTTACAACCATAAAAATGGCTATCTCACACCGGGTTCAAAAAAGGTGGCGACCGAATTGAATGTGAGCTCAGTAAAAAAAATGTCTCGAGCCATCTTTATGTTAGAAGTTGTTCTTCGTAATATCGATACGGGGGCCGTCAATACAAAGCGTGAGCTTTATTATATTAGCAAAGGTGAAATTAAGCATAATGCTGCCCTCAAACCTTTGGATTTTGCTGATCAAGATGAGTCAGATGAAATCATTGATTTTATCTGTGAAATGCTTGAGTGTTACCGGGAAGAACTCAACTGTTATGCAAATGATCGAGGGGGTCAGACTTATTCGCAACAGCTTGTAGTCACTGAAACTTTGCCTGATGGCGAGAAAGCGGTGATTGAATTAGCGAAGTTGGGTACGTCACCTTTTCAGCCCAAAAACCGTCCTCAAAACTTAAGACTATCCAGTAAAAAGAAAATTGATTTTTGTTTGGTAGTGGAATCCGAAGGTACTGCAAATACTTTGGTTGCCAATGGATTTACCAAGCGTCATTCCTGTATTTTAATGGGTGCTCAGGGTGTTCCCTCGAATGCCGTTCGAGGGTGGTGTAAACTCATTCAAGATCAGCTCAGTGTGCCTCTTTATTTCTTCGGGGATCTCGACGCATACACGATGCAAAATATTTTTCGTACTTTAAAAGCAGGTTCTGCTGCAAGCTTGATTCGTAACTCAGATTATTCTGCTCCCGATGTCCGGTTCTTAGGGGTCTTACCTGGAGATATTAAGAAGTATGATCTGAATGATTATCCTGTGAAGGAAAATGACGCGCAAGAAGTTCGAGCGCTCAAGAAGGCGCAAGATGCCATGAATAATGATCCATTTTTTCATGACCGCCGAAATAAAGGTTTAACTCAAATCTTGAAGTGGCTACTTGAGAATAAGCGCCGTTGTGAACAGCAAGCTTTTTTTACAGTGGATCCGCGTGATCCTACGATGCCTGAAAAAATTATAGTGGAGAAAATCAAGCGAGGAGACTTTGTTTAATCGTAAGTAGTTCCTTTAGGGTTGTTGACAAGAACTGCAAGGAGTCCTTATTTTTGGACGACGTTTCGGAATGCGGCTTCAAACTCAATCCAAGTTCGTATATCCTTATCGCTTAATCCATGGTCTTTAAGCGTTTCTCTAAGGATGACCAGGCGTCTATCAAAGTGCCCGGCCAAAATGGGAGGCAAATCGAGGTGAGCAGAGGTGGGGGACTTACCTTCGTAAGTAGATTTTGCCCCCATGGCAAACATTAAGAATTCTTGCTGCTTATCAGCAATCGAGTTTGTATCTTTGCCAGTGAAGAAATAGCCAATTAAAATATCCTCCGACATTCGATGATAGAAATCACGGAGAATCTTTTTAAGCTGATCTGCACCCCCAATATTTCGGAAAAGAGCTTGTAGCTGAGGTTTGCTCACCCAAAGTCCCGGTCCATGACCGTTTTGCGACCCTCTTGCTTTGCATTTTCAATCGCTTGATCACAAAGCTGTCGCACTTTAGCAGACAATGCGTCTATCACTGCTCCAGAAGTATTCATTCCGGATTTTGAGCGGATGTAGTTTTTTAACTTAGAAGCAACGATTAAGGACTCGGAAGCACCCTCATGGGTAGTCGTTGTGTTCAAGTTTTCAGTATTTTCCATTTTATTCTCCATTGTAAAGATAATATTTATTTAACATCCAAGAGTTCGACTTCAAATACTAACGTGGAGTCAGGAGGGATGACATTTCCTGCTCCTCTGCTCCCGTAAGCAAGTTGAGGAGGGATGGTTAATTTTCTTTTGCCGCCCACTTTCATTCCAACGATGCCGCTGTCCCAACCAGGAATCACCTGACCTGCGCCCAGCTTGAATACGAATGGCTGATTTCTATCAAGCGAAGAGTCAAATTTCTTTCCATCAGTCAATAAGCCTGTGTAGTGAACGGTCACTGTTTTTCCGGGTGTAGCTTCATTGCCTGTGCCTGTTTTTAGATCATTCATTTCTAATTTTCCTCCCGCGCCTGGTTTTTCAATCATTTGGGGTGCTCCTGAAGTTTGAATTTGATCTGTTGTTTCGCTTTTTTTAGTGCAGCCCACAGCAATAAGGCTGAGGGCGGTTAATCCTAAGGTAAATTTAGAAATAATATTCATAATAATCTCCTACTAGTTAACATGACATAGGTTTTTATTTCAGTCGAATGAAAGATTACGAATCCAATCGGGCGTGACTTCGGTGAGGTCAGGAATTTTAAAATGGGCTTTAGAAATATCTTGCCTGAAATGATTGGTGGATGTAATTGCGACCACCCAAGTTCCTGCCGATCGTGCAGAGGTAATTCCTGCTGTCGAATCTTCAAAGACTAGACAAGATTCAGGAGGCATTTGAAGTGATGTGAGAGCTTTCAAGTACCCGTCTGGATTAGGTTTGCTTTGAGCATAGTCCTCTGCTCCAAGTATAATTTTAAAGTGGTTTTGAATCTGGAGCTTGTTTAATGCCCAAAGAATTTCACTGCGCCCAGAGCCAGAAACCAATCCCAATGGATAGTCTGCTGCCAAGGATTGAACGGCTTTAATACTTCCTGGAACAATGGTCAGATTTTCTTCTAACTTTTTTCGATAACAGTCCATCATTCGCTTTTTAGCTTGCTCTTCGGGCATGGGTATAGCGTATTTCTTAAATAAATAGGAGAAGGCACTGTTCCACGTCCGTCCAGTGACAAAGGATGCATCTTCACTCTGTAAATTCATTTCCCATTCCGAAAAGCATTCTTGAATAGCAAGAGCCGCTGAGGGCTCAGTATCAATGAGAGTCCCATCTAAATCAAAGATGATAGTCTGCAGCTGGAGTTTACTTATTTTATCAAGTTTTTGTTTCATAGTAAGTAGTTCCTTTAGGGCGGTTGACAAGCACTGGAAGGAGTCCTAATCTTGCACCTTTTCAAAAGCCTTAAGAATCTTTGGATTGAGGCTACAAATTGCCTGGGGGCGAGAGGAGTTAATACCATAGACAAGGCTCCCCAGAGTTCTAATTTTAAATGATGTGCTATTACCGAATCGATCGTTTAAGCTTACGTCATAGGTAGGGCGGGATTGTACATAATTTTTAAGCTTCTTTGCTTCCATGGGGTCATCAATAAATTTTTCAGCTTGGGAGGCGACAAGAGTATTTAAAAAAATTCCTATTTCCTTTTTTACAGTGTGATGTTCTTGATCAGTCCACTGACTTCCTTCTCGTTGTGCATAGATGGCTTTTTTCCCTGGACCACGAAGGTGAATTTCATCCACTTCATCAGCAGCAAGAAGTGTCCAAGTTCGTTTACGAAGAAAATCGAAGGTGTCAATGAGGCCCAACATTTTAAAAACTGAGCCACTGGCTACAAAACTTTGAACCCCATCTCTTGTGAAATAATACCCTGAGCCATCACGCAAAGGGGAACCAATGCGAATTTCTGAATCAGTGTTTTCAGTAGTCCAGCGAATTGCAAATTGGGGAGGATCTAATCCAAGAGACTCGAGGGACCCTCGTGGAGCAGGAGCATTAATTTTGAGAGATTGAAGAGTATCCAGTAAGTGAGCGATAAAAATCTCATTTGCAAAGGGATCTAAGAGAGGGTGATCTGGAGGCGATGATGAAAATTTCCAGTTTTTTTGCTCATGGTGCATGACCGCTATCCACTGGGTGCCCGTAGTTGGATCGAATTTGGCAATAGTCAGATGATTGATTTTTTGGGGATCTAATTTGAAGGGTTTTGATCCCACCTTCAACGTTTCGGTGTTAGACGTCGAAATTGAATCGGGGGGAGGCGCCGTACAGTTTGCCATGAAGAGACCTATAAAGACATACAAGACAGAGTTGAAGTGCCAGAATCGAATTATTTGAGGTCGTTCGCTCATAAGATTGACATAGTAAAAATGCCTCGTTAGGGTTGCAAGGAATATATGACGACACAGACTCTAAGTAATCAAAATATCTGGGGCTTGGTTACGAGCGGTGGCTTTACAATGTATCCACTGGTCATTTGCTCATTCTTGGTTTGGGCTATCATTTTTGAGCGACTTTGGACGTATAGGCGCCTGGGACATCATCTCAAATCTTTTCATATGGAAGCGATTAATACGCTGCTGAGAAGTGACTTGGATGCGTTACGTGGCCTTTGTCATCAAAACTCTGAACTTCCCACCGCTAGGCTTTTGATGGTTGCGTTAGAACGACTGAATTCGAAAGATTCACGACTCCGCAATCATTGGCTCGAAGCATTAGAGAGAAAACGCCAAATGCTCAATTCAGAGCTGCGCCAGTACTTGTGGGTTTTAGGAACGATAGGAAGCTCAGCCCCCTTTATTGGTCTTTTTGGTACTGTGGTGGGTATTTTACGATCTTTTCAAGAGATGGCAAAGACGGGCTCAGGTGGGTTTGCTGTTGTTGCTGCTGGAATATCGGAATCGTTGGTGGCCACAGCGGGAGGTATTGTAGTCGCAGTGATTTCCGTGATGGCTTTTAATGCTTTTCAAACCCGTTGGAGTACTTTAGTTTTGACTATTCGGGTCAATACTGAAGAGCTTACCGAAATGATAGAAACTTCTATTTTAGAACAGAAAAGGGATCTCAAGAAGGACGTACATGGCTCTTAAGGGGCTTGAGAATCGAGACTCTGAAGCGGACGGCACGATTATGGCCGAGATTAACATTACTCCGCTCACAGATATTTTCTTGGTTCTTTTGATTATTTTTATGGTGACAAGTTCGGTGATGTCTCAGTCGGGTGTAGATGTCAATCTACCTCAGGCGAGTAGTGCTACAGCCCAATCCCAAGCCGAAGGCGTTATTGTAACTTTGCTTCCTGGGGGGCGTCTGAAAGTGAATCAAAAGGAACTTGCCGTCGGTAAATATGATGAAATGGAAGTGCTTTTAAAAACGGCTTTTTCTCAAACTCGTTCTCGTCTTATTATTCTGGAAGGGGATCGTCAAGCTTTTCTAGGATCTGCGATTGAAGTGATGGATCATGCCCGCAAAGCAGGGGCAGAAAAGTTTGCAATTGCGACTGCTCCAGAGAGTGTAAACTAAGGTAAGTAGTTCCTTGTAGTTCCTTCTATCGATAAGCACTGCAAAAAAGTAGTTTGGCTTGAAGTCTTACACGTGCAATTCGTGCAGTTCCATGCGAAAACTGAGAGATGAGTACTCTCACAGCGGAGCAAAATTTGAGTTGGTATCGGGGTTTTATTCAAGGCAAAACAAGAAAAACTTTAGCTTGGATATTTGCATTTATTTTAGGATTTTCTGCTCGAGAGTACCCTGTTTTACCCGGAGTCCTCCTTTGTTTAATGGGTGCCAGTTTGAGATATTGGGCGAGTGGGTATTTAAGAAAAGATTCTCGTCCGGCAGTGGGGGGGCCCTATGCTTTTGTAAGGAATCCGCTTTATTTAGGTACGTACCTCATGGCATTGGGTACCGCCTGGGCGATCGAAAATTGGCTCTTATTGGCTGTGGTAACCGTTCTGTTTGCCGGTGTTTATCACTATATTATTTTAGATGAAGAAGTGAAATTATTAAGAATTTTTAAAGCTCCCTATTCTGAGTACTGCAAAAACGTGCCTCGATTTTTTCCACGAGTTTGGCCCCCATTCCTGCCTGCGAAAAAGCCCATTTTAAAGAAAATCAACCCCGATTTGTCCCATCACCACTTTTCTCACAAATTAGCGATGAACAATAAAGCCTATGAAGCTTATGCCTCTTTTGCCGGGTTAGTCGCTTTTGTGTGGGTGGCCGCCTACCTTTGGAAGCATTTTTAAAGAGTGAAAATACTTAACTCATTGTAAACACTTAGTTTTTGTATGATTGCCCTTTCTTTTTTATTATTTTTACGACGTTTTTGCCGAATGTTACCGAATATTATATATGAAGGCTTATCCACTTATTATATGAAAAGTGATTCAAGTTACTTATGGAGGAATGATCCTTGAAGGAAATGTTAAAAGATAACTTGCGCAAGCGAGTAAAAACAACAGATGAGGTCAAATTTCGACTCGAGCCCAAGCTCCTGGTTCAAATTCACGATAATATGGTGAAGGCACGTGTGCTCGAGGAACGTTTGATCCGAATGTATAAGCAATCCGATGGATATTTTTGGATAGGTGGACCAGGCGAGGAAGCGTTTAATGTTCCTCTTGGACTTCAAGTAAAGAAAGGCCAAGGCTTAGATCACGATTATTTACATTTGCACTATCGCTCAGGCGCAATTATGACAGCCATGGGGATGGATCCTATCGATGCGATTCGACAAATGAAGAATACCGTGAGTGATCCTTTCTCTGGGGGTCGTAATTTTTCAAATCATTACTCAAAGAGAGAGTGGAATGTAGCCCCTGTTGCTTCTACGATTGAAACTCAGTATGCGATTGCTATCGGGACTGGAATTGCACAAATGCGCAACTCGTGCACTGGTATTACGATAGTCAATGGAGGAGATGCCGGCACGGCGGAGGCAGATTTTGCTTCCTGTATGGTTTGGGCTTCTCGTCCGGGTTCAGAGCTTCCCATTTTAATGATTGTAACGAACAATGAGTGGGGAATTTCCACTCCTTCCACGGGACAACATGGGGAAACTAAAATTTCGGATCGAGGTAAAGCATTTAATATTCGAAGCTCGACGATTAATGGAAATGATGTCGAGGAGTCTTATTTTGCTTTGAAAGATGCAATTCACTATATACGCACGGAGCGCAAGCCATTCTTACTGGAAGCTCGAGTCTCTCGTCTTTATGGACATAGTTCAGCGACTGGATGTAATTTGATTACGGAAGAAGAAGATTGTCTGGTCACGTTTGAGAGTCAGTTAGAGGCGGCAGGTATTTTAAGTCGTCAAGCAATGGATCAAGTCAGAGAAAAATATAATACGGAAATGTTAGAACTTTCACAGAAGGTGAAACAGGAACCTCTTCCAGACGCTTCGACAATTTATGATCACATTTACCGGGGGCAGAAGGGCAGGTATTGGTAATGGCAACGATGGTTCAAGCCATTCGCATGGCGCTTCATTATGGTGAAACTCATCTAGGTGTCACTGATATTTTTGGAGAAGACGTGGGTCCTCCTCTCGGTGGTGTTTTCACGGCGACGCAAGGATTAAAAACAAGTTGGAATTCTCCCTTAGATGAACGAGGGATTATTGGTGCTGCAATTGGATTGGGTTTGGCAGGACAACGTTGTGTTGCTGAGATCCAATTCTGTGATTACATTTACAATACCATTGATCTACTCAAGCTTGCAGGGATGCAGTCCTGGTCTTCAAATGGTGATTGGTATTTACCGATGACCGTCATGACTCCAGTGGGGAGTGGAATTCGTGGGTCGATTTATCATTCTCATTCATTTGATGCGACCATGACTCATATTCCAGGTTGGAAAATCGTCATGCCTTCAAATCCATTGGATGCCTATGGGCTGATGCTGGCTTGTTTAAAGGATCCAAATCCAACTATGTTTCTCAAACCTAAAGCCCTCATGAGGGTAAGGGGACAAGAGCAGATTCCAGGAGAGCCACCATTAACGGCTGAGGGCGAGAAGTTACTCAAAGACATGATTGATGCTCCTTTGGGAGATCGCTCCAAATGGAAGCCTAAATGGCCTAAGCTAACGGACTCCATCGTGGAGCTTGGAGTTGCGAAAACGGTGAGAGAAGGTGATCAGGTGACTGTAGTGAGCTACGGCAGAACCTTGCCCCTCTGTGCTCAAGCCGCAGATAGGCTCAGAGAAGAAGGAATTTCTGTTGAAGTCATCGATTTGCGAACTCTATGGCCCTACGATTGGGCTCATATTTCCTCATCGATTCAAAAAACCGGTCGAGTGGTCTTCGTGAACGAAGATACCGAAGTGACTAACTTTGGTGAGCATTTGATGAGACGCACGATTGAGGATCTTTTTTATTCATTAGAAGCACGTCCTCGATTGGTCGCAGGTACCTTTACTCCAGGTATTGGGTTGGCAGATACATTGGAAATGGCCAGTGCTCCCCAGCTTCCAGGTATTGTGGAAGCCGTTCGAGAAGTTGCAAGAGAACGGGCGTAACTATATCAGTATTGCAGTGGGGGCTTATGACAGCGGGGACAGGGGTCTCTTTACGCTGCCATAAGACCCCACCACTGCAATGCCTTTTAGTCTCTTAGGTGCATGCGCTTCGTTGATTCCTGGATGTCTTACATCTCTGCGTCGGTAGAGCCCTCTTCCAATTGTTTACGTTTTTTCCCTGATTGATTTCTCAGTGCCATGAGGTCCTTCATAGTAAGAGTACGGTAGTTTTTCTCGTCGAATATATGCAGCCTTTTGAGGCGTTTCAGATCTTTGATGGAGTCAAGTAGAGTATGTGAATCAATAGAAGCAGGGACGAAATACAAATCTTCTAATTGTTTTAATTGAGAGAGTCGCTGAGCTGTTTCGCTAGTAGTGCCGTCAACATGGCTTAGAGTCAAATTTTTGAGCCCCTTGAGTTCGGACAGTTTTCGAAGTCCTTGATCTGTCAGTGTTGCACCCATAAGCCAAAATGATTCAAGATGGGGATTGCTGAGGGCGGCCTCAACTCCTTGGTCAGTGAAAGGAGAGTGAAAATATGCAGTACAATGTGAAGATAAAACCAAATCTTTAAGTCTTCGGAAGCCCTGAAGACCTACGCCAGAGATGGAAGAAGCTGTTATTTTCAATTTCTCTAAATTTTCCAATGAAGAAAGATAGCGAATTCCCTCATCTGTCGCTACTTGAGTTTCAAACGAGAGTTCTTTTAATGAGTTCAAGTGTGAAATATTCTGCAGACACTGATTATCTAAAATAGAATCGAAAAAAATAAATTTCAGTGTTTGCAGTTGGGTTAAGTGCTCAAAATGACGAAAGGCTTCACATGTTAAAGACTCATACTTATTCCAAACATACCTTTGCAATGTGAGGTGACGAAGATTGCTTAATAATGAAAGAGTGAATAGTCCTCGGTCATTCGCATCGATTTGAATATTTAATTCTTGTAGTTGAGACAATTCTGTCAAAACCTTGAGATTTTTGTCATTGAAATAAACATGGCCGTCTCTAATAACCAGTCTCTCAAGCTTTTTCAGTCCTGTCAGAGATCGGATGAAAGCATCTGGCTGACTCTCGTCATTTCTATCATGCCAGGTCTGTATGAGTTCAAGGCTTTGAAGGTTCACTAGACTGGGTAATGTTTCAATTAACCAGCGATCTGTTGGGCTTTTTATTTTTAACTTCTTTAGATTTTTTAAATGAGACAATGCCTGAAAACCGATTTCAGTCAGGTTAAAAGTATCCTGGATTTCTAATGCGCGAAGATGGGGATGGCTTTGTGCGAGTAATGTCAGATCATGATCAGTTGGTTTTTTTAGGATAATTCCATTTCGATCGATAGCCTTCCCAGTCGCTGTTTTCCAATCTCTGCTTACGAGGCTCATAGATGCAAGATCATGAGTACCGAGGTTACTAGAAATAATTCCCCAAATATCAGTGCTTTCTAAAGTAGTTTTATAAGCGTTCCCCGCATACGTGAGATGGGTAGGCATAAAAGGGACTAATAGTCCGGAAAGTATAAGTATTTTTTGCAAAGAACTAGAATTAAAGATTTTCATCATAACGCGCATTATCTTAGTCTCCTAAGCGCATGCGCTTCGTTGATTCCAGGATGTCTTGCATTTCTGCGTTGGAAGAGGAGTCTTCCAATTGCTTCCGCTTTTTACTTAATTGATTTCTTAGTGCTGTGAGCTCCATCATATCAAGGCTAACAGCAGGAGAGCCGTAATTGTTGTCGTGCATATAAATCCTTTTGAGGTGTTTCAGATTTTTGATGGAGTTAAGTAGGGTGTGTGGATCAATAGGAGTAGGATTGAAATACAAATCTTCTAATTGTTCTAATTGAGAGAGTCGTTTAGCTGTTTCGCTAGTAATTCCGTCAACATTGCTTAGCTTCAAAATTTTGAGTCCCTTGAGTTCGGACAGTTTCCGAAATCCTTGATCTGTCAGTGTTGCACCCATAAACTGAAATGATTCAAGATGGGGATTGCTGAGGGCGGCCTCAATTCCTTGATCAGTGAAAAGAGAGTTAAAACTTACAGAATGTCTAGATAAAGTCAAATCTTTCAGTCTTCGGAAGCCCTGAAGGCCTTCGCCAGAGATGGAAGGAGCTGATATTTTCAATTTCTCTAAATTTTCCAATGAAGAAAGGGAGCGAATTCCCACGTCTGTTGCTACCTCAGTTTTAAACGAGAGTTCTTTTAATGAGTTCAAGTGTGAAATATGCTGCAGACACTGATTGCCTAAAATAGAATCGAAAAAAATAAATTTCAGTGTTTGAAGTTGGGTTAAATGCTCAAAATGACGAAAGGCTTCACATGTTAAAGGTTCATAACTATATCGCCTTTCCAATGTCAGGTGACGAAGATTGCTTAATAATGAAAGAGTAAATATTTCTCGGTCCCTCCCATTTATTTGAATATTTAATTCTTGTAGTTGGGGCAATTCTTCTGTCAAAATTTTGAGATTTTCGTCATTGAAATAAGTTTCACCGTCTCTAATAACTAGTCTTTCAAGCTTTTTGAGTCCTGTCAGAGATTGGATGAGAGCATGTGGCTGCCTGCCGTCAATATTGTAATGCCAGGTCTGTATGAGTTCAAGGCTTTGAAGGTTCACTAGACTAGGTAATGTTTCAATTAGCCGTCTTTCTGACGGGTTCTTTATTTTTAACTTCTTTAGATTTTTTAAATGAGACAATGCCTGAAAACCGATTTCAGTCAGGTTAAAAGTATCCTCGATTTCTAATGCGCGAAGATGGGGATGGCTTTGTGCGAGTAATGTCAGATCATAATCAGTTGGCGTTTCTAGGATAATCCCATTTCGATCAATAGCCTTCCCGGTTGCGGTTTTCCAATCTCTCCTGACGAGGCTCATAGATGTAAGATCATGAGTACCGAGATTACTAGAAATAATTCCCCAAATATCAGTGCTTTCTAAAGCAGTTTTATAAGCGTTCCCCGCATACGTGAGATGGGTAGACATACAAGGGACTAATAATCCGGAAAATATGAGTATTTTTTGCAAAGAACTAGAATTAAAGATTTTCATTTACTCTCCCAAATACGCGCCCAGATAGGATTATGACGCGCATAATCATAGCGGATGCTGGTCGCTAGGTAAAGGAGTAATGATAGTATTTTGGATGCAACTAAAAGAGCTGATACCGACGTCAGATGAATTAAGCTTGCATTGTGCGCCTGCCACGAAGGATGAATTGTAAAAAACCATAAAGAATTCATATATTCATCAAGGTAAAGTGGCGATCTGAACCCACTCATCATCAAGTTATCAAAAAAGCGATGTCATCATGATGATTTAACTTAAACTCGTCCTTCGTGACAGGCGCACAATACAAGCTTTCGCAGGAAAAGAGAGCTGTTCGCACCATTTACGAGTTCAATTGAGCGGCGAGAGGGTAATCTATTCTAGATTGAGATTTTCAGAACTCTAAACTCTTACATCTAAACTGAACTGCTTCCTGGCAAAGTGAGTTAGTAGAAAGCCGCACCCGAGTGAGCACCATTCTGGTTACTGGAGCTTCCGGTAGAGTTTAGGATTTTATCAGCTCTATGATTGAGATTATCAAATGTAAAGTCACATTGCTCTTTATGGAGTGCTGTGACAGCAGGAGAATTTTGACCTGTTGTCGTACTTTGTGTACAAAGCCCACTGATCCCAGATTCTAATCCTGTAGCGGCTCCTGTCGTAAGACGGGTGTTGTTCTGGTTGTTTTGCTGATTCATGTTATTCATCATCATTTCCATTTGCATCATCTGCATAGGGTTATTATTGCCCATCCCACCCATCCCCATACCGCCCATTCCTCCCATTCCACCCATTCCCATTGAACCCATCATCAGTGCGGAATTTCCACTGCCGGTATCGGAGAGGCTCTGATCTTGGATTGCATCGAGTTTTTCTGTGAGTTGTTCAATTTGACTATTGCAGTCTTGAATGGTTCCGCAGCTATTTTGACTCATTGCTTGTACTTTTTGAGCGAGGGATTGAATTTGAGCTGCACCCTGTTGTGCATTGCAGGTGGCTTCTTGCGACTGAAGTTGAACTATGCTTTGTTGGATTTGGTTTTCTTCTTGGTTATAGGTTTGGTCATTACTGGTAGCCTGAGTGAGGGCTTGTGCAATACTGTTCGTGTTATTGCCGCCGATTAGGTTGGGTACTTTACTCGCTAATGCCCCTTCAAAGCTATTGGGAGCTTGGAACAATCCTGGAGTTCCATCTGGATTTGTACTCTGCTGTAACTGCTCACCTTGAACCGAACTGAGGGCACTTAAGTTAATTCCCAAGGCAGCGAGTTGACTGGTTTGTCCTTGGATTCTGCTTTGAAGAGTTGCGTTAGCTTGGGCAAGGCTTGCCGCTGCAGCTTGTTGAAGTTGAGTGAAGGATTGATTGGCGTTTTTAATGAAATTGGGTTCTGTATTTTGTTCAAGCTGATTTTTCTGAGCGGTAACGGTAGTGGACTGAGTTTGAAGGACGGAAGCACAATTATCAATCCCTTTGCAAGACAGCGTCAGGTAATTACTTGGGTCTGTTCCCTTGATTTGTATGGTTTGCTGAGCGTTTTTGAGTTGGAGTGAAATTTGGTTTTGAGCTTGTTGTAAACACTGAGATAAACTTGCTCCCGGATTACCGCTACAGTTGTCTTGGAGTTCCGTGCTGGGAGGAGGGGTGCCCGATAAAGTAGCAAGGGCAGCTGCATCATCGTTAAATTGAGCATTATACTGATTTAATACACTCGTATACTGTGATTTTGTGGCATCTTTTTGTGATTGGACATTAAAATAAGCTTGTCCAAGAGCACTTCCTTGATCCTTCGCTTGGTTATTCACTGAGGTGACGGATTGATTATAACAATTATTTAAATAATAAAGGGCGTCAGCAGCAGCATTGGTTCCATTGATCGTGTACGACCCTAGGTTATTAGTAATGTAATTTTTGAGATCATTATAGCTGTTAAACTGTACCGTTTGTGATGAGTTTGCAGAGAGTCCTGAGCTGGGGTCGGAGCTGGAGTCGTCAGGAGTGCTCGGAACTTGAGGAATGTTCACGGCAGTGATGTTTTGAGTAATAAAATCAAGGGGACTTTTGATCCCTCCGGTCGATCCTTGAGTCAAAGCTCTAGAGTTGACATCTTGCTCTACTTGCCCTTTTGAATTGGTGGGTGCTGCACTTTGGCTAAATCGACAGAGTAGCAATTCCTCTGCTGTAGCGGGAGGTCCTCCGTAGGTGCAGCTAGGAGCTTGCCCGCCGTTGGGAGCGGTTAATTTTTGATTCTGAAAGCAATCTACGGCTGAAGAGAGTGTTAAATACTGTTGTTGTTGTTGTACTAAGGTATTCCAGCGTTGAGTATTTCGTTCTGCAAGTTGAAGTTTATTTAAGTCATTTGGCATGGTTTGAATCATGGTATTGGTAGCGGTTTGTAAGGCGAGTAATCCCTTTGATCCAGTTGTGGGATCGCCCATGAGCTTTGTGTTAATATCGGTGACTTGGGCAGTGAGATCTTTATCTTTAGTTTGCAACTGATTCAAATAGTTTTGGGCCTGGGTCATATTATTTTGAAATTGTTGTTGAAAATTGGCAACAATGAGGGCTGTACCTTTGGTAAAGTCGTTCAACTCTTGTTGTATACATTTGAGTTCTTCTTCTGATGCAACGTTTTGTGCTCTTTTACAGTCAATATTACACATATTTTGCTGTAAAAGGCTCTCCTCGGATTTAGCCATGGATTTTACAACTCCACAGTTCGTTGGCATAGACATAACAGGTGTTGTATTTTGAGGGCAAGTTTGAGTGCTTTGTCCACTGGCTATACCATTAGCCAAAGCCGTAACCAGTGGGCAACTTGCGGCGACATAATTTTTTTTTCCGCCTCTTTGTGAACTTAAACGATTCATAAAACTGAAGATTGAATTTTTTATTTCATTTGGAGCAATATTTTGGCAAGTCGAGATTTGAGGGGGAGGGGGTATGGAAAAGCTAAAACTTCCTGCGGATGTATTAGAAGTGCCAGTCGTACTGGTCGCTGTTGAATTGGAAGTGGAAGACACTGCTGGTGTGAAAACCGCTGCGGATTGAGCTGCCGCTGTGGCAACATCACTTGCGGCTAAAGTCGGCCTTGAGACCAAGAGCGTAATTAAATAAGTAATGCATTGGGTCTTCTTTCTCTCCAATCTCATCTCAATTCCCCCTGTAATCTAGACCTTAATTATACGGGGAACTTAAGCTTACTGGCAAGGTAACTTCTCAAATCGCTCTGAACGTGTTAATACAAACACATGATTGAGTTACCGTTTACCAAAATGCAGGGTCTAGGAAATGACTTTATTGTAATTGACGATTTAGGGATCAAATTAGCTACGTCAAGTCCTTTGACTGCCGAGCTTGCCCGCCAAATTTGTGACCGTCGATTAGGTGTGGGCGCAGATCAAATACTTTGGTTGAAAAAACCTCAAGACCCCTCTTTAGATGTTCGAATGGAAATTTTCAATGCCGATGGTTCAGAAGCTGAGATGTGTGGCAATGGAATCAGGGCAGTGGCTCTTTATATCAATCAATATGGTTCGGAACGAAAATTAGAATATACCGTCGAAACTTTGGCGGGTGTGAAAAGAGTGAGTTTGCAAGGGCATGAAGTGAACGTAGATATGGGCCCTGCTCACTTAGGGGGCGGATTTTCTGGTTCAGGTGAGCGGATCGAAGTGCAGGGAAAAGAGTTTTGGTTTTATGAAGTGAATGTGGGAAATCCTCATGCTGTTTTTTTTGTGGATGATGTAAGTCGAGTTTCACTTCAAGAAGTCGGTCCTTTGATTGAAAGCCATTCTCGGTTTCCGCATCGTACGAACGTTGAGTTTGTAGAAATAAAAAATCGCGATTCGATTCGAGTCAGAGTATGGGAAAGAGGAGCTGGGATTACTTTAGCCTGTGGAACTGGAGCTTGTGCAGCTGCTGTAGCAAGTTTGGCAACGAGCAGAGTCTCTGGCCCTGTGAATGTGGATTTGCCCGGTGGACGATTACGAATTACATGGGACGGCTTAACAAAGCCCATTCTGATGAAGGGACCCGCGAAAGAAGTATTTCGAGGAGTCTATTTCTTCTAATTATCTATATTGGAGAGAGGATTGATATAGAGTCGAAAGGTTTTGTCACGATGGCGTCGAATTGCAAAAATTCCATTTTCCTTCTCTATTGCCAGCTTTTCGTAAAACGGTGGATCTAAGTCAGCAATTTCTTGGACGCTTTTGCCTTCATATTTACCAAAATCAATAATGACTAATTGTTCGTCTATGATACCTGTAACTGGACTTGCGTTCGTGCTCATAATTTCCTTTCGATTGGAACTGATACTTGATCCTAGCTTAATCGGTTGTTGAAGGAGTTTCAACTTACCTTAAAGCCACTTGCAAATGCTTTGAATTAAATGCACTGAGTCATTGAGCACCCTGTGCTATATCCATTTTTATGTGCGGTATTGTTGGCTTAATTGGTACACCTGACGCGGCTCGTGAGGCCTTTTTAGGCCTTACTACTCTTCAACATCGAGGGCAGGATGCTGCTGGCATCCTTTCTTATGATCAAACAGGCTTTCACAGTGTCAAGAATATTGGGCTGGTTGAGTCTGTTTTTACTCGTGAAAATATGAGCGGCCTGACGGGCAATCTAGCTGTGGGTCACGCTCGCTATAGCACCATCGGACGAGGAGATTTGGTTGACGTACAGCCTTTTTTACTGAGTTACCCATTCGGGTTAGGGATGGTTCATAATGGCAATATTGTCAATTGTGATGAATTAGCGAAAGATTTGAAGGTACGAAATCGTAGGCACTTACTGACTCATTCAGATACCGAAGTGGTTTTAAATCTTTTTGCTGAGGGATTAGCAAATTTCCCTCATCTGAATGAGGATTGCAGCGAACTTCATTTTGAACATATTTGTGCGTCGGTAGGTGAAATCTTTAAACGTGTGAATGGAAGTTACAGCATAGCGACTTTAATTGCAGGTCAAGGTTTAGTTGCCTTTCGGGATCCATTTGGAATTCGCCCCTTGGTTTGGGGAAGGAAAAAAATGGAGAATGGTTCTGATGCTCATATAGTTGCCTCGGAGAGTGTGGCGCTTTCCTTTTTGGATTATGAACTCGTACGAGATATTCAACCTGGGGAAGTTTTGTTTATTGATATGCAAGGACGAGTTTATACTCGCCGGATTGATATACGAGCGGCTCGTCCCTGTATGTTTGAGTGGGTTTATTTTGCCTCACCCGAATCGGTAATGGACCGGATTCCAGTGTATAGTGCGCGAATTAATTTAGGCAAAAGTCTAGCACGGCTTATTAAAAGACAAATTATCGATAGGAAAATTGAAGCTGATTTAATTGTACCTGTTCCAGAGACTTCTCGGATTGCTGCCATTGCCCTTGCCGAAGAACTTGGGATTCCTTATCGTGAGGTCTTAATTAAAAATCGCTATATCAAGCGTACCTTTATTTTAGACTCTCAAGAGAAACGTCAGAAGGCGGTGAATTTAAAGCTCTCGCCCGTTCGTTCAGAGATCCAAGGGAAAAAAGTTCTCTTAGTAGATGATTCGATTGTGCGAGGAACGACTTCTAGAAAAATTGTTGAATTGGTAAGAAATGCAGGCGCTAGTCAAGTCTACTTTGTTTCAACTTGTCCACCCATCCAACATCCTTGTTATTATGGAATCGATTTTCCATTAGAATCTGAATTGATTGCTTCTGGCAGAAGTTTAGCAGATATTGAGAAAGAATTAGGTGCCGATGCGGTTATTTATCAGGATGTGAAATCTCTCGAAAATTCGATTTTGGATGCAGTCTCACAAACTTCGGATGCTCAGGGGATTCGTCCTTGTCTGGCCTGCTTGAATGGGAGCTACCCTACAGATATATCTTCTGGAATTCGCTTTGCTTCAGCCCGAAAAGCAGATCGAAAGGAAATAGGGAAATAGAGACAGGAAATAGATACAGGAAATAGATACAAAATGATACCTACGCTTTATAGAGGTTCCGTAAAAGATCTTTTAGGTCCAACTCAAGTCAATCAGACGAAAGCTGTCTTATTTGAATATACGGATGCATTTTCTGTTTTCGATTGGGGAAGAATGCCTGAGCTTTTACCCAAAAAAGGTGAAGCTTTGGCGGTATTAGCGGCCGAGCTTTTTGAGAAACTGGAAAGGCCAGAATCTTGGCGTGAGTTTTCTAAAACGACTCAAGCTCTTGCTTTGAGAAAAGCCAATCGTTTTGGTTCCTCCTTTAATGAGTTGGGAGAAGAACTCCAATCTAAGGGATTGAGAACTCATTATTTGGGAGTTTTGAGCCAACTTCCACAAAATGCAGAAGTTGAGCCTCAGAAAACAATCCAAATGGTGGCTCCATTTCGACGGTTAGTGGCAAAACAGGTGTCTGTTGTGAGACCTGCACTCTCACCTGTTCTAGGTCGTATTTTACCCGATTATGATCCGACGCGAAATTCGCCTTTGCCTCGATTGGTACCTTTAGAAGTGGTATTTAGAATGGGCTGTCCGCAAGGCAGTTCTTTAATCGAGCGGACCGCCCGAGATCCCTCTTATTTATCGAATTTGGGATTTCCTGATCTCAAAGTGGAAGTCGGTAGCCAATGGGATTTCCCGCTTTTAGAACTTTTTACAAAATTGGAAACCGTGGATCGTTTGGTCCACCTTTCTGAAGCACTCGCACTTTCCGGTTTGGCAGCAAAACAGCTTCAAGAGGTTTTGTTAAAGACTGCATGGGTTGCTGGAATTCTAAAATATTGGTGTTCAAAATGCGATCTGGAATTGGCAGATGGAAAACTCGAATGGGCGATTTCTGAGGAGGGTAATTGCTTTCTGGTCGATGGAATTGGTCCAGATGAGCTGAGAATTACGAAAAAAGAAGTCCAGCTTTCCAAAGAATTTTTACGACTTTATTATCGAAATACAAAGTGGTTTCAAAATACTGAACTTGCTAAAGCACATGCAAAAACGCAAGGCACCCCTGAGTGGAAGAGGTTTGTTCAAGAGGGGCCTCCACCTCTCCCTTCCCATTACCGTGAACTTGCAACTCAAGTTTATTTCGCATTAACCAATGAACTGAGTGGCAGAAAATGGTTTCCAGAAGCCTGGAGTTTAGAGAAAGTGGTTGAAGAGTTGAGAGAAATTCAGAAAGGAGGTCATTCATGAGTTCTGTTCTCATCGTTGGGTCAGGTGGAAGGGAGCATGCTTTGGCTTGGAAGCTTGCTCAATCATCTCAGGTAACACGTATCATTGTTGCACCTGGAAATGCGGGTATGCCAGAAGAATGGGAGCGTTGGCCTGTTTCCTTATCTCAGGGAGAAAAAGAGTTTAAAGTATTGGCCATTCGGGCTCGTCAAGAAAAAGTAAACTTAGTGATTGTTGGGCCTGATAATCCATTGGCCGATGGAATTGTCAATGTGTTCGAAGCTCATGGAGTGCCCATCTTTGGCCCTACTGCGGAAGCCGCTAGGATTGAAGCAAGTAAATCATTTGCTAAAGAGGTCATGCAGTCAGCCAATATACCCACAGCTCAATACTGGACGGTACACTCAAAATCAGAAGCTCAGAAAATTTTAAAATCGGTTCCGTGGCCCCATCCCTCAACATCCCCGAACCTCACAGGCTGGGTCATAAAAGCAGACGGGCTTGCTTTTGGAAAAGGGGTGTATGTTTGTGAAACTCGGGAAATGGCCTTACAGGCGGTTGAAGAGTTATTTAAAACTTCAGAAAAAGTGCTGATCGAAGAACGTTTACAAGGAGAGGAAATTTCTTGGATGGCTTTTTGTGACGGCGAACGCTGTTCTCTTTTAGAGCCAGCGCGAGATTACAAACGTCTTCTTGATTTAGATCAAGGGCCTAATACCGGTGGAATGGGCGCTTTTAGTCCAGTGGGAAAGTATTTTGAGTTACTTGAAAATAAAATTCTAGAGAGTGTATTTATCCCGGTGCTTCAAGAATTGAGGCGTCGCAATTCAACATTCCGAGGGCTCCTTTATGCAGGGCTCATGGTCAATCCAAAGACCCAGCAATTCTGGGTATTAGAATTCAATGCACGTTTTGGTGATCCAGAAGCGCAAGTCCTTCTTCCGAGGATGGAGGGTGATCTCTATGAATGGTGTGAAGCCTCTGCACGGGGAGATTTAAGTCATTTTTCGAGAAGAGTGCCCTTTAAAAAAGATCCTGCGGTTTTTGTTGTGGCAGCGGCTCGCGGCTATCCCCAGCAAGTCGAAACAGGCATGCCTATTGAGATCGATCCAGAGGTATTATCTTCAGTGTTTTACTCAGGAGTATCTAAAACAGATCGCAGTTTAGTGACAGCCGGTGGGAGAGTTTTTGGAACGCTTGGAATGGGATCCACATTGGAATTAGCCAGAGAAAAAGCTTATAAGAATTTGGAAAAACTCCACTTCGAGGGGATACAATATCGTTCAGATATCGGAAGGCTTTAGTAAAGATATGATTCCTATTGTAGTTTTTGCATCGGGGCGTGGATCAAATTTTGCCGCAATTCACAAAGCGATTCAACACCATGAGCTTGAAGCGGAAATCGTGGCTGTGATTTCAGATCGTTCAGATGCCTTGGTTTTATCTCAAGCGCGGGAGTTTGGAGTTCCAGCTTTACATATTCCAGTGCCTGAGAAAAAATCCGATCGTTTAATGACGGACTTACGACGTGAGCATGAAGATCTTATTTTAAAAGAATTAAAGCGATTCAATCCTCAGTTTTTAATTATGGCGGGCTACATGAGAATTCTAACTCCACACCTAATAGAGGCATTTCGAAGTGAAAGAGGATATTCACGTATAGTGAATATTCATCCTTCCATTTTGCCATCTTTTCCAGGTATTCATGCCTATGCTCAAGCATTTCGATATGGAGCGAAAGTGACTGGTGTTACCGTTCATCTTGTAGAAGTCGAGGTGGATGCGGGTCCCATTTGTGCTCAGGAGTCATTTTCAATGGTGGACTGTCAATCTGAACTCGATGTAGAGCAGAGAGGACTTGCGGTGGAACACCGAATTTTTCCTCAAACATTAAAATGGATATTGTCTGAAGATTTTATTTTAGAACAACGATTAGAAGGGAGATTCTGTGTTCGCCCGAATTGAAGTTGCGGTACGTCCAGACCTTTTAGATTCTGCAGCCGAGGGAATTCTTCGTCGGGTGGAGCTTGTTAATCCAGGGCTTCGAAAGAGAATTCGCTGGGCGAGGGTGCTTGAAATTTATTGGATTGATATTCCAGCGTCTCGTGAGGAATTGATTCCGGCAATTACAGAAATTTGTTGGGATAAAGTTTTACAATGGGTATTTACAGGGAATCTCATGCCTTCCGCAGCGGGAAAAACAGGCGGGCTTCAAGATTTGATGCAACTCGCCCCTTATCGGCCGGGTAAATTTTGGGGGATCGAACGGCGCTTTAGGCCAGGGGTGACGGATAATATTGGACGGACTTTACTTGAAGCTTTTGAAATTGTTTTAGAGAGAAAGCTTCCGCAAGCGCGCGCTTCCAGTGGGAGTCTTTTGATTTTAGAAGGACCCGAGTTAGACGAAGACTCGCTTGCCATAGTTGCAAAAGAAGTTTTTTGTAATGAGTTGATTGAAACCTGGACAGTGATTCCCGAAGATGGTTTTAAAAAGAGCGATCGTTTTCATCAAGAAAGAGTCAAGCAGGACCTCCCTAAAACAGCTTTACGTGGATCGGATCAAGTGGATGGGGTCGAGCTAGATGGGCTCAGTGACTTGGAGCTTACTGATTTAAGTAAAAAGAAGCTTTGGGCTTTTTCATTAGCAGAAATGAAGGCTATTCGAGGCTATTTTTCTGGATCATTAGAAAAAAAACGAAGAGCTTCTTTAGGTTTTTCAGGTCCGACCGATGTTGAAATGGAAGTCTTGGCCCAAACGTGGTCTGAGCATTGTAAGCATAAAATTTTTAATGCAAAGATTAAATACCAAGGTGAAGATTCCGCAGATATTCCGTCTGAAATAGATGGTTTATTTAAAACTACCATTTCAGGTACGACCGCAAAGCTTACAAAACCCTGGCTTTTATCAGTTTTTGAGGACAATGCGGGTATTTGTGCCTTTGATGATGAAGATGCCTTCTGTATTAAGGTGGAAACTCATAATTCTCCTTCTGCTCTTGATCCTTATGGGGGTGCATTAACTGGGATTGTGGGAGTGAATCGAGACATTTTAGGTTGTGGCTTAGGTGCAAAGCCCATTTTTAATACAGATGTATTTTGTGTTGCGCTGCCTGATTATTCCAGTCCTTTACCCGAGAGGCTTTTTCATCCACGTCGAATTCTGGACGGAGTTCGAAGAGGTGTCGAGCATGGAGGAAATAAAAGCGGTATTCCAACCGTGAATGGAGCCCTGGTATTTGATGAGCGTTATTTAGGTAAGCCTTTAGTTTATTGTGGCACGGGTGGAATCATGCCGAGAAAAAGCATGGGCGAGCCTTGTGAAATCAAGAAAATCTTAAAGGGCGATAGAATATGTATGGTGGGAGGACGGATTGGAAAGGATGGAGTCCATGGGGCGACCTTCTCTTCATTAGCACTCGAAGATTCTTCTCCCATTACCGCGGTTCAATTGGGCGATCCTCTGACTCAAAAGAGAGTTGCAGACTTTTTATTGGAAGCCCGTGACTTAGGGCTCTATCGCGCAATTACAGATAATGGTGCGGGCGGGCTATCGTCATCCGTAGGGGAATTGGCCCAAATTTCGGGTGGCGCCTATATGGATGTGAGTTTGGCAAAAACTAAATACTCAGGATTGAAACCTTATGAGCTGGTCGTGAGTGAATCCCAAGAGCGGATGACAATGGCAGTACCTCCTACTCAGTTGTCAGCATTTTTAACGCTTGCGGAAAAGCGTAGCGTTGAGGTGAGTGATCTAGGGGAATTCACTGACAGTGGAAGATTTGATATTGCTTATGCTGGTAAAATGATAGCCAGTTTAGACCTGAAGTTTCTTCATCAAGGTGTCCCTCGACTTGAATTAGAGGCAGAATGGAAAAGCGTTCCTCTGCCTGCCTCTTCCGGCAATTCTTCCAGGGCTTATGCCTCACAGTCCTTTATTGCCGAAGGTGGTAAATCCTTACTCGAATTGTTAGGGCGTCCTAATATTGCATCGAAAGAATGGCTCATTCGTCAATACGATCATGAAGTGCAAGGGATGTCTGTAGTGAAGCCCCTTCATACTGTTTTTGTAGGCACATCGAATGCTTGGAGTGGTCCGAACGATGCGGGAGTCATCAAGCCAAAACCTGCTTCAGACTTAGGTCTTGCAGTGGGATGTGGAATTAATCCGAAACTTTCAGATATTGACCCATTTTTAATGGCTCAGGCCGCGGTAGATGAAGCAGTGAGAAACGTTCTATGTGTGGGAGCCGAATACGGCCTTACTGACTCAGTGCTTGCTTTAGTAGATAATTTTTGTTGGCCAGATCCAGTGGGCGATCCGTTGAAAACAGCTTGGCTTGTCCGTGCTTGTTATGGACTCCGAGATGCTGCCCTAGCCTTGTCAATTCCATTGGTTTCTGGCAAAGACAGCATGAAAAATGACTTTCGAGGTAAGCTAGGTGATCAAGTGGTCACTATTTCTGTACCTCCTACCCTTTTGATGACTGCGGTCGGACGAGTTCCTGATGTAAAAAAGGCTCGGACGGCGGATTTTAAAGCCCCTGGTGATATTATTTATTTAATTGGAGCTTCGGATTTTGGACTCTTAGGTTCAGAATGTCAGTCCATAGCAAGCCAATATGGGCTTTCTTTAAGAGCTGGAAAACCTTCGTGGAAAGCTGCTCAAAGAATTTATTCCTGGATTGGGGGGACACAAGGAAAACAGCAAAATCGACTCAAATCCCTGCACGATATTTCTGAAGGGGGTCTTCTTGTCGCCGTTGCTGAAAGCCTATTAGCTCGGGGTTTTGGGGCAACACTTTTTATCCCTATCGATCAAAACCCTTGGGAATTTCTATTGGGTGAAGGGTTTCATTCCTTTGTCGCTTCAGCTTCTGAAGCGGATAGTATAGCCGTTGAATCTGAGTTGAGTGATTTAGATGTGCCCTTCAAACGTTTAGGTATAGTTGAAAGTCAGGATCGTTTAGAAGTGCGAGTGGGTAAGCACGCAGAAAATAATCTCATTTTAAGTCTTAAGACTCATCAAATGCGAACAGCCTGGTTGAAAGAGGGGTATTGGGAATGAGCGTTAAAAAGCCTCTGGCATTGGTGTTGACTGGAGATGGAATCAATTGTGAGGGTGAGACGGCTCATGCTTTCCGAACCGCTAAGTTTGATACTGAAGTTCGACACATCAATGATCTCATTTCAGAACGAATGAGTCTGGATGATTTGTCTAAAGGATATTCAGTTCTTGCACTGCCTGGAGGGTTTTCTTTTGGGGATGATTTGACTTCCGGAAAGGTCCTGGCTTTAAAACTTCAGCATAAACTGGGTTGGGATTTATCCACTTATGCAAGTCGAGGTGGATTAGTGATTGGGATCTGTAATGGCTTTCAAGCACTAATTCGTATGGGAATATTTGGTCGTGATGTGTCCATTACTCATAATGCCCAGGGAAAGTTTATGAACAAATGGGTTAAAATTACTCCGCATGGTAATAAATGTATTTGGATCAAAGGCCTCGGTTCCATAGACTTACCTATACGTCACGGCGAGGGTCGCTTGATTATTGCTTCGACTCGACGAACTGAAACTTTAAATAAAATGGAACGAATGGGAACCGCCTGTCTTTGCTATGAAGAGAATCCAAATGGAAGCGAAGAAAAATTGGCGGGCCTTTGTGATTCGACAGGTCGTATTTTTGGCTTGATGCCCCATCCAGAAGCGTTTGTGAGGTGGACCTCTCATCCCGAATGGACCTCTCAGCCGGCGAGAGCAAGCGCTCCTGGTCAAGGTTTAGCTATTTTTGAAAATGCTTATCAGGAGGCAGTCAGTGCACGTAACTAAAGGTGGTCTTAAGATTCGAAGAGCATTACTCACAGTCTCCGATAAGGATAACATTATTGCGTTAGGCCAATGTTTTCAAAAATTGGGTGTGGAATTGGTTGCAACAGGCCGCACGGCCCAAGTTCTCTTGGATGCGGGTCTTGAAGTGATTCCTATTGAACAGATCTCGGGAAGTCCGGAGTCATTTCAGGGGAGAATGAAGACCCTGTCGTTTCCGGTTTGTAGTGGAATTTTGTATCGACGCGGAGATGTGAAGGATGAAAAAGATTTAGAAAAACTAGGAATCAAGCCCATTGACTGTGTTGTTGTGAATTTTTATCCGTTCGAAGCAGCTGCTTCTAAAACAGGGATTTCACGTAAAGAGCTGATTGAGGAAATCGATATTGGAGGTCCTACATTAGTGCGAGCTGCCGCTAAAAATAGCGAAAATGTTTTAGTTTTGACTTCTCCTACTCAGTATTCACAGGTCATTCAAGAATTAGAAGAGAATGGACAAGTTCAAGCTTCAACATTGGACACCTGTGCTTTGAGTGCTTGGGAACTCATCGTTAAATATGATTCTTGTATCGCTCGCGAATTGGGAGAAAGAAGTAAGAAAACTCTCCGTTACGGCGAAAATCCTCACCAAAAAGGTTACCTAGAATTTGAAGCGGATAGTCCGATTGGGTGGGGAAGTGTTCTGACTTCTGCGGAACTTTCGTATAATAATATTCTCGATTTTTCTGCTGCTTATGCATTAGCAAGTGATTTGATTCAACTCTGCCCTGATTCTACGGGTGTTGTGATTGTAAAACACGGCAATCCTTGTGGTGTTTCCCTCGTGCCTCGTTCGCACTCAAATGCTCAAAAGCTTGCTCTGACTCGGGCATGGGAGGGTGATCCAACTTCTGCATTTGGTGGAGTGTTGGTCTTTACGGATCCGATTCAGGACGAAGCGGCTTCTTGGCTCAGTCAACATTTTGTTGAGCTGGTCGGAGCTCCAGGACTGACTCAAGAGAGTTCCGGACTTAAAATATTACTGGCTAAGAGAAAAAACTTAAAAGCAGTTCCCGTTCTTCGGTTCGGTGGTGTACCTAAACAATCACAAGTCGCTATTCCGGGAGGACTCCTTTTTCAAACTACAGATGTGGATACCGAAGAGAATTTGAAATCGGTGACTGAGATGTCATGGCCACAGGAGAAAGCGTTGCTTGCAAGGTTCGGAATCTTAGTTTGTAAATCTTTAAAATCAAATGCGATTGCAATCGTGAGAGAGTTACATACTTCGAGTGGTATCTTACAACTTGTAGGCGCAGGCCAAGGTCAGCCTAATCGGATTGAAGCATTACAAAGTCTTGCGGTGCCACGAGCACAAAGCGTATTACGTACGAGCGAAGGATCTCTCGGTGATTGTGTCATGGTCAGCGACGCTTTTTTCCCTTTTAGAGATACCGTAGATCGGGCCTATGCAGCAGGTATTCGATTCATTGTGCAACCGGGTGGAAGTTTGAAGGACGGAGAGAGCATTCAAGCTGCCAATGAACACGGAATTTCAATGGTTTTTACGGGTGTGAGGCATTTTAAGCATTAATTGTGCGCCGCTGAAATAGGATGGGATTCAGCCCTCCTCGGAATGCTTGGGTACAGAGTTCGATCATTGTGTAGGATTTTAGAATTGTCCCATCAATGAGCGGAAGATCGAGGGCATTGAATTTAAATGAGAATTTACGACTGTTTGAGCTGAAGCAAAGGCTGAAGTCCTGCAAAAAACGGCTTCATGAAAGAAGATCCTTTTATTCTCAGACAAAAGTGTTTCCAGCCTCCGTATTGCCCCAATGAAAAATGTCCTTTTCATCTCCAATTGGAAGACCAGAAAGCGCCTTTTTTCTATTCCAATGGTTGGGCTAAAACTCAATGTTATCCTTACCGGGTTCGGCAATTTCGATGTTGTTCCTGCAAGAGAAATTTTCGATATACGTACTTCAAGCTCGACTTCCGTGAAAGGAGGCCCGGTTTGAATTGCAAGATTTTCAGTTACATCACATGTGGGATATCCAATCGAGAAATTGCAAGAAGATTGCAGACTTCAGAGCATCTCATTCGCCTTAGAGTGAGAAAACTGGTTCAGTGGGCGCTAGTTAAACAAACAGAACGAACCCAGACACTGAAAATAGCTGAACCCATAGTTTATGATGGTCTTGAAGCCTTTGCTAAAAGTCAGTATGACCCGAATCATATTCAGCAAGCGATTGGCAAAGAATCCTTGTTTATTTACGACTTCAACTTTGCTCCACTCAATCGAAAAGGAAGGATGTCTCCCCGACAAAAGCAAGTCCGACGACTGAAAGAAGAGGAAGAAGGCCGATATCCTCCAAAAGCAATTCGAACCAGCACTGCGGAAATCTTTGCTCGACTCTATGAAAAAAGGGGTGATCCAGCTCGACCCTTTTTAATTTATTCGGATGAGCACTTTCAGTATCGTAGGGCTATTGAGCAAGACCTAAAAGGCTTTAAAATCGAACAAGTCAGAGTCTCATCTAAGCAAACTCGAAATTTTCAAAACTACCTCTTTAGTGTAAATCACGCAGACTTGCTGATCCGCCAACATATAGGAGCTTTCAGTCGAGAAACCATCTGCTTTGCTAAAAAACACGCACGTATGGTTGGGAAATACACTCTTTTCATGGTTTGGAAAAATTTTTTCCGAACCCAATTTGTAAAACGTCATAAAAAAAACCCGAAATCGAATCATGATACTCCAGCAATGTCGCTTGGTTTAACAAAGACGCCATTGGAGTTTCATGAGTTTTTTGACATTAAAAAGACGTTAAAACAGATCAAGCTGAACCGAGAGTGGAAGCTATTTTACTCAGACCAAGTCCTTTATCACCGAGCGCTAGCCGGCGCTGCTATTTAATATCATTTAATCCTTTGTGGGCGGCGCACAATATAAGTGAAGCATAGATTGGACTAGATGTTAGTTTTCATGTGAAAATAAAAAAATGAATTCCAAAATACTGGGATGGGCCTTGCTGCTGGGGATTTGTAGTCTGTTCCTTTTTCTAATGACTCAGGAGATCAATTTGACTGCTGTAGATCTAGGGCGGCACCTTGCCAATGGGCGGGCAGTGGTGTCTGCATTGTTTGATGGAAAGTCGGGCGGAAGTTGGAATGTACTCTTAAAGAATTTTTATTCATATACGTATCCTGATTTTCCTTTTGTGAATCATCACTGGGGTACAGGGGTTGTTTTCTATTTTATAGAAAGTTTTTTAGGCTTCGAAGGGTTATCACTCTGTTTCAGCCTTCTCAATCTTTTGACGTTATTGATTTTTTGTCATCTGACTTATCAGATTTTCCGGCGGCGAATGGAAAGTGGAGAGGCTCTTCTTGCGACGGGTATGATCGCACTTTTGGTATTGCCTTTATGCGC
Organism: Oligoflexia bacterium; assembly: GCA_963758495.1. Lineage (GTDB taxonomy): Bacteria > Bdellovibrionota > UBA1018 > UBA1018 > UBA1018 > CAVWVI01. Next base: position 540,687 of record CAVWVI010000001.1, on the reverse strand, counting down.
GGCCCGATCTGAAATTCGGCCTGAAGGCTTTAGCACTTTTTTGCTTGGAGTTTTCTACTGGGTCCTATTGGAATGGAAATGGGGGAGGAGAGGGAGCTCGGCTCTCTGGATTCTTCCTGTTCTCATGGTTTTGTGGGTGAACTTGCATATTTATTTTTTCTTGGGTTTTTTTCTGCTGGGGGTCTTTCTCCTGGAGGAACTTTCGTTGGGAGCCTTGCTGCCTCTTTCGGTGCGAGTGCGAACGCTTCTGAAGATCATTGTAGGCTGTGGAGCCGCATCCCTCATTAATCCCATCGGTTCCAAGCTGGCGGTCTTCCCCTTTCAGATTTTTAAAAACTATGGATATAAAATTGCCGAGAATCAATCAGTTTTCTTCTTTTTAAAACGACAAGACGTGCCGATTCCTGAATTGATCTCTTTTCTGATCGTTTTTACTATTCTTTTTTTCTTAATAGCGAGATTGGCCTTTCGAGGGCGGTTGGGTGGAGCGAGGTTTGCTGAGTCAGTATTAGCAGCATTTTTTGCACTGATGGGATTTACGGCAATTCGGAATATGAGTATGGCTGGGTTTTTCGCATTACCCGGAATAGCTGCCCTGGGAGCTGAGACGGGTTTCCTGCATGTGGAAGGGAAAAGGAGGACGAAGTTTTTCACTTTCTTGGGGGGGCTAGGTGTCGTTTCGCTCACCCTCTTTCTTCTCCGTTGTGGAGAGGCAAAGTGGTTTAACTTTGGCGTGGGACTCATGCCCGGAGTGAGCGGGGCGGGAGAATTTCTTCAAAATGTTCCCATTCAAGGTCCGATTTTTAATAATTACGATATTGGGAGTTACCTGGACTACTATCTGTTCCCTAACACACGCGTTTTTGTGGATAATCGGCCCGAAGCGTACCCTAAGGAGTTTTTTACCCAGCTCTATGTACCCATGCAGGAGAATGATGTTGTGTGGAGAACTCAGGTTGAGAAAATGGGAATTAACGCCATTGTCTTTTATTGGCGTGATCTGACCCCTTGGGGTCAGTCTTTTCTGATTGCGCGATCGAAGGATCCGATGTGGGTTCCAGTGTATCGGGATGCTTATTCCCTCATTTTTGTGAAAAATGTAGAACAGAATGGAGAGATCATTCGGCACTATCATTTATGATTCCACTTATTTTCGGCTGATATCCAATCAAAAGATCATGTCTCAAGAAAATCGAGGCTTTTCTCATACGATTCTGTCATTTGAGAGTACGCCCAAAGGGCCAATATTAAACAAATAGCGCCTAATACGAACCCGCTGTGAATGATTCCTATCCGCTGTCTAAAACATTCAAACGCCATGCTTAACGGTATGACTGACCCACGAATAAAGTTAGGTACAGTCGTTGTCACAGTCGATCGAAGATTCGTTCCAAATTGTTCGGCTGCTGCTGTCAGAAAAACTATCCAATATCCCGTTGTAAAACCCAATAAAATACACTCAGAATAAAAGGAAGTAATTGAAATTTGGGTTGTGAATAAATAAATGGATAAAGAAATCGCCCAGATGATCAGGAAACCCAGGAGTACTTTTTTACGGCTTTTGATTTTCTGGCTTACTATGCCACTGACCATGTCACCGATGCCGACGCCTATATAAAAGTAAAAGATGGCATTTCCCGCTGTCATGGGTCCAGAAACTTGCAAAGCCTGAGCGAACTCGGGAGAAAATAGAATGATGATTCCAGCGGTAAACCAAATGGGGACACCTATCAAAATGAGATACAAATATTTTAAAAAACGTTCCTTGGTTTTAAAAAGCATCAAAAAATTCCCACGCGAAATTTTTTGATTTTTTACATTTTGATACAAATGAGATTCATGCAATTTGATCCTGAATATCAATAAAACAAGACCTAATCCGCCGCCAATCATAAATGCAGTACGCCAATGAAAATGCTCTGCAATGACTGCGGCAGCAATAGAGCCGCAAACGCCAATGGAAGCTACGAATGTAGTTCCATACCCCCTGCTTCCCTTGGGTAGCGTTTCGCTGACTAGCGTTATAGCAAGTCCAAGTTCACCAGCAAGCCCAAATCCAGCAATAAACCGGAGAAGTCCATACGCATCTACTGAATGAACAAATGCATTGAGCAAATTTGCGGATGAGTAGAGAAAAATCGATCCGAAAAGTACGGACACACGACCCAGTTTGTCTCCCAAAACTCCCCAGAAAATTCCGCCGAGTAAAAGACCCAACATCTGGCGGTTGAGAAGCATCACTCCCACAGTTAAGAGTTGGTCTTGGGGAATTCCCAAATCTTTTAAACTTGGAATTCGAACGACTCCAAACAAAAGCAGGTCGAAAATATCAACAAAATATCCAAGAGCGGACACGATGACCGTTAAATTTAAAATGTCTTTGTATTTTGAGTTCATACTTAATCTCTATTAAGCCAGTATTTTTTAGATTAAGGAATTAAAATAAACTCTCTAAAATTTTAGGATCTACTAAATGAGGGAGAGTGACACGAAGTAATGGCTCTTCATTCATAGCTCTTTGAATTGCAAAAACCGCTTCGGAATTTCTGGCCCAACTCCGTCGTGCTATCCCATTATTCACATCCCAAAAAAGCATGGATTTGAGGCGTCTGTCGGCATCATTTGATCCGTCCAAGACCAAACCAAATCCTCCATTTGTGACCTCACCCCAGCCCACGCCGCCTCCATTGTGAAGTGAAACCCAAGTGGCGCCGCGAAATGAATCGCCCACAAAATTTTGAACTGCCATATCAGCAGTAAATTGAGAGCCATCATAAATATTGGAGGTTTCACGAAAGGGCGAGTCGGTACCTGAAACGTCGTGATGATCGCGACCCAAAATGATAGGTGCAGAGATCTGTCCGTTACGGAGCGCTTGATTAAAAGCTTGGGCAATTTTGATTCGCCCTTCCGCATCGGCATAGAGAATTCTAGCCTGAGATCCCACAACGAGTTGATTCGCGCGTGCTGACTTAATCCAATGAATATTATCTGCCAATTGTTGCTGAATTTCCGAGGGTGCAGTTTGAGCAATACCAGCTAACACTTCAGCAGCAAGAGCATCCGTTGTTTCTAAGTCCTTTTCAGAGCCCGAGGCGCAAACCCATCGAAAAGGGCCAAAACCGTAGTCAAAACACATTGGACCCATAATGTCTTGCACGTACGAAGGATACTTAAAGGAACCATCAGGACGCACTACATCAGCACCTGCGCGACTGGCCTCGAGTAAAAAGGCATTTCCATAATCAAAGAAATACATTCCTTTGGATGTCATCTGTGCAATTGCCTTGGCATGGCGTACCAGTGTTTTTTTAACTTCTTGTTTAAACTGGTCAGGGTTTTCAGCCATCATCCGTTGAGATTCTTCTAAAGATATTCCGACAGGGTAGTAGCCTCCAGCCCATGGATTATGCAAAGAGGTTTGATCTGATCCTAATTCTATAGGAATATTTTTCGCGACGAGTGTTTCCCATAAGTCGACAATATTTCCTTGGTAAGCCAAAGAAACAGCTATTTTTTTGGCCCGCGCTTCTTGGAGCCTTTTGATTAATGCACCTAAATCTGAAAAAACCTCATCGACCCATCCTTGCGAGTGACGCTTAGACACCGCTAATGGATTGATCTCTGCAACCACTGCGATTGCTCCGGCAATAACAGCTGCTTTTGCCTGAGCCCCTGACATTCCACCCAGTCCAGCGGAAACAAAGACCTTGCCGGCTAGTCCTTCGTTTCCAGAGGCAATTCGTCTTCCCGCATTGAGTAGGGTGATCGTGGTTCCATGCACAATCCCCTGAGGGCCAATGTACATAAATGACCCTGCAGTCATTTGCCCATATTGGGTTACACCTAATGCATTAAATTTTTCCCAGTCATCTTGCTTGGAGTAATTTGGAATCATCATTCCATTCGTAACGACCACTCGCGGAGCGTCCTTATGGGAGGGAAATAGCCCGAGGGGATGGCCAGAATAGAGGACTAGAGTTTGCTCATCCGTCATGGTGGCTAAATATTGCATACACAGAAGATATTGCGCCCAATTCTGAAAAACCGATCCATTGCCTCCATAGGTGATCAGCTCGTGAGGATGTTGAGCCACTTTTGGATCTAAGTTGTTTTGAAGCATCAACATGATCGCGGCAGCTTGCCGTGATCGATGAGGATAGCTATCGATCGGTCGCGCATGAATGGGGTAGTCGGGCCGAAAACGATGCATATAAATCCGGCCATAACTGGAAAATTCCTTTGCGAATTCTGGAGCAAGAACACCGTGTTGGTCTGCAGGGAAATAACGAAGGGCATTTTGAATAGCGAGCTTTTTTTCTTTAGAAGTCAGGATATCTTTTCTTTTAGGAGCGTGGCTCACTGACGGATCGTAAGGAGAAAGGGGAGGGAGCGTTTTAGGAATTCCTATTAAAATCGCATTCTTAAACTTTTGATCTTCACTCATATGAGCTATTTCTCCTGATTATGTCTCTTTATCCTATCTCGAAAGAGAAGTTAAATCATGCGCTTTTTATGGGATATGAGGCATTTAAAGTAGGAGCACTATCGTTTATAAAGACTCTGTATTTTATGTGCTGGAACTCCGCCCCAGGTTTCCCCTGCAGGGACATGAGTTTTAGGAAGAACGAGTGAGTTGGGTAGAATTTTTGCTTTATCACCAATTGTGACCCCACCCATGATGGTGGCGCGGAGGCCAATAGTTGCGCCATTGCCAATTTTAACAGGAGCAATAATGAGATAGCCTCCTTGGGCGTAGTGGGCGATGATCGTGGCACTGCCACCGATGGTGGCTCGTTCACCGATCTCAATTAAGCAGGGATCTGATATGTTGGTGGTATTGACTTGAGCGCCCTTTCCAATCTTCATACCCATTAACTTATAGAAGAGAATATTAAATGGAGTTGGAGTCATATATTCAAGAAAAATATAACGAGGAATATAAGTCAGGGCATTATGAACGCCCCATCGAATTGTAGGTAAAGAATAATAAAGTCCTCTCCAAGGCTTGGGATAGGTTCTTAAAATAAAGTTACATATTGGTATGATAATAATAAGAGAGAAGCCAAAGAAAATATAAGAGATTGCAAGCATGAGGCTGATCCCTAGAATCTGGTAAGGAAGTCCATGAGCCTGTAAATGGGGCATGCCCCAATGAAAAAGAGTGACACCAGGAGTAAGTGCTAGGCCCAAACAAAGGGTTCCAATGATATAAATTGGAATGAGCAGGATTACAGTCAGTAATACATGGAAACGCCGAAATATATTTTCAAAAAAGCCTGCTAAGCCCTTATGGTTTGATTTTTGAGTGAGAGGTTCAACGCGAGCTTTCGGTTCGTGTTCTACAAGGTGCATCTAGAGGTTTATCGGCTTTTTTGGGTAGGAGATGAGTATTAAATGATTCTCGACTGAACCTCGGAGAGGTGTTGCGTTAACAACCCCGGCACTGTGTCTGGTTTGATCAGTTCGCGACGGGGCCACAGCAAGATCTCGACGTAGGATTACGCTAAAGAACTCAAGCAATTCAAAGAGGTATTTCAAAAGACGTGAGGGTGGGGCTCCGAGGCGGGTTCGCGCTTACGACAGCACTATCGTGAAATAAAACGGGATCGGAAACCGCGGCAAAGGGGGTGTCTGTTTGGATGTCCTGTATAGCTTTTCTAGTTCGCGTATAAATAATTGCAAGATAAGATATTCTGACTATTTTGTTTTACTACTATTAGCGGTATTAGTCACGAGCTTTCTGGGTTGTAATTTACGGCGTTTATTATCATGATCGCCAGCCATGACAGCAACGAAGGACGATGAAGCGACTGACCCGATTCTAATACAGTATCAGCAGAAAGATACCCTGGATGCTCTGAAGAAGGGAGAAATCGAGGAAATTCGAATCTCTCAGAACCTACCAGTGGATCGGATCGTTGGGCATGGACTTGATACAGGTATTCTTCAATCAGGGTTACGTTCATTTCCAGATCCCAGAAAATATTGTGAAGTGCCGATCGACGCTTTGTTGCTACCTCAGATACTTCAACGTCTCAATGATGAACACTCTTTGCTATTAGCTCCCTATATGCTGAACAGCGCAGATCTGATTTCAAAGCTGGGATATAATGCAAGGATTTTAGAAGACGGATTTAACCAACGAAATAAGTATCCAAGGGAAGCCCCTTTTGATGGTGAGACACTCAAACACGTCTTATTACATATGAGGCCTGAACAGATTATTGATTGGTTCAATACTCAATGGCTGAGCTTGTGGAGAGCCCATTCGCCCGGACGAACTCGGCAGTATATTTTGGATGGCTGTAAGATTGAAATACCGGCACACCGATTCAAGGACTATCAGGGAGCGGGGGTCGTAGTGAATAGTGATGGTACCAGAAGTTACGGGTACAAAGCAGTTTGGATGCAAGAGATCATTGATCAGAAATGTATTTTTGTAACTCTGGCAATAGTACCTATTCAAGTACATGATCTTCAAGCTGCCAAAGAATTGCTAGCGAAATTTCAGTTTGAGCCAAGATCTAGCATTATAGCGGACCGAGGGTTCATTGATGGTCAATGGATAACCCATTTGAAGCGTGAACGAGGAGTAGATATTTTTATCCCTCTGCGGAGAAATATGGATGTAACGTTGACGGCAGTAGCAACAGCAGATAACCGCCAACTCTGGCAGCCCCATCCTATCCGAGAAAATCAATTAATTGCAGAATTCACAGCAAAAGAAGGAGATCTATTTTGGGAGGAGTGTCCTGTTCTCAGTTCAGGTGTTTTAGTGAGGTGGACAAAAAAAGATGGAACTTTGGACAATGTTTTATTTGTGACCACGAAGGAAGGGCTGACGGGAAAGCAAATTCTCACCAATTACGATTAAAGGGGCGAGGTAGAACAAGGACATAGGCAGCTAAAGCAAAATCAGGGTTTAGAAAGACTTTTGTCTACAAAACTGGTTCGCACAGCGATGAATATTGTGATGTGTATTATAGGGTTTAACTTGTTAAATTTATTTTTGAATTCTGAAAAATGTGAATCGTTAGAACAGTATTCATTAAAAACTATGCGACAAAAGCGAACTGAAGATAAAAATCCTAAAGTAATAATCTATGCAACTAGGACATTTGCCGTTCTGCCCTTGCATCAGTTCTTACCGTTGATCCTTGAGGTGGGTGACCAAGCTAGAAGTAAGCTGACCCAGCTTTTTAAAACTCTTGATCTTAGCCTTGTTCCTGATTAGGTAGTTCGAAAATTTTCCAAATTCCGAAACAATGCAATATCTGACTCAATAGTTCTAAATTCACTACACTTATAGTAGCAAAATAAAATAGTCAAAATATTTTATCTTGCGATTATTTATACGCGAACGAGTGGTCTAATGGGTTAGACCACTCGTTCATACAGAAATCAACTACACCACATTTGACCGTGTCAGGTCTTTGTAGGTTGTATACAGAAATCGCCGACCCCAATGTCCGGGATCAAAAACGCGATGCGTTATTATACTAATTGCGGCAGCCTAGACACCCCCCTTCGCCGCGGTTTCCGATCCCGTTTTATTTCACGATAGTGCTGTCGTAAGCGCGAACCCGCCTCGGAGCCCCACCCTCACGTCTTTTGAAATACCTCTTTGAATTGCTTGAGTTCTTTAGCGTAATCCTACGTCGAGATCTTGCTGTGGCCCCGTCGCGAACTGATCAAACCAGACACAGTGCCGGGGTTGTTAACGCAACACCTCTCCGAGGTTCAGTGATTCTCGAATTTTTCCAGCTTGTACTCCAATTGGAGCACGTGGGTCTTCTCCTGTTTGAGTGGGTGAAATTTGAGCAATTTCTATTGGCCAAGCACTTCAGGAACAATGAAGTCTTTCCGATAGGTTAGAGGGACAAACCGAAAGCGAGCCTCATGACCTATTTCGAACAGCTTAAAGTGTTTCTTGCGTCGTACCGAGTCAGTTCATGGGATACTCTAAAGCTTATCGCCCTTTATCCGGTCTTCAAGCTGCACTTCTGGTTTTATTACAGAAATGGGCAGTGTAACCGTCTGGCAAAAGCAGCATTCAAATTGTTTCCGCGCAAAAGTTTTTTCACGGTTCAATTGTACTTGCCCGCACTTGATGCCTACGTGCCTGTACCCATCTGGTTGCAACCCGATCGCCTGTCGAGCTTTCGTGAGATCTTTTGGGGACATTCCTATCGGATCAGACCAGAATGGACACCGTCGATGCTGGTCGACGCGGGTGCGAACGCTGGCTACGTATGTCTCTACGTTGCGGGCTACGGCGGCGTGAAAAAAATCCTCGCCATCGAAGCGAATTTGGAATTTCACGGCGTGCTGGAGTGGACAGCCCGCGTGCTAGGTAAACATGGCATTGAAATGCGCGTGATGATGGGAGCTGTCGTAGGCAAGCCGCGCCATATCGTGTTTGAAGTGATGGACAACGACCGAGACTCGCGAGTGGCCGATCCGACAGCTGCCGGGAACTTGACGCGCACGCTGACGGTTAAGGGACAGAGGCTTGGCGACTGGTTGCGAGAAAGCGGCTTGGCCGATGCGGCGGCCCGGGGAAGCGTTCTATTGAAAGCCGATATTGAAGGCTCTGAATATGAGATGCTGAGCGAACAGCCCGGACTTCTGGATTCCTTCGATTACCTCATCATGGAAGTTCATGGCGGCCGCGAGACCCGTGACAAACTTGTCTTACAGCAAATCGCCGGAGCACATCGGATTTTGGATCGCCAGTCAAATCCAGCTTACCCTGAAGTCGAGGTTCTCTTTTCGGAACACCGGCGTTTACATGGCATGCAAACACCGCTCGTCGTGTTCAGCGCCTCCAGTTAAGCAGCACACGTCTCACCGTGGGGTCAGGCGATAATTTCGCACCTAAAAGTTCAATTTTTTTAGGGACCAACCAGATATTCAAACTTAAGTCCAAGAAGTTCATTTTTGTTATTCATAAGAGTCACAGTAGAGAAGTTCTTGGCATTAGTGTAGCCGACGCGCCAATGCCCCTGAGTGGTAGCATCATCATGAATAGCTCCTGGTTCTGTATAGACAGCGTTACCAAAAGGCACTCGAAAAGCTGCTAACTGATAGGTTTTCTTACCCTCGTGAAGACCCACTTCCTTAGCAAGTAAATACACTCCGCCCGAATCTTTATCCAAGGGTTCGTGATAGTGCGGTTCATTATGATATTCCAAATATAAGCCTTTACCCATTTTCATGATGTACTCAGGGACATAGTGTTCCCCAATTTCCATTTTAAATATTGGAAACTTTCCCTGAGTTTGGAAACGAAATGAGTCACCCGAGGTGAGTAAATGCGCTTTGAAATAACTCAGGTACTCTTCTGTCGCAGTAACCACTGGAACGCTGATTTCTTTCTGGGGAGTATTTACAATTAATTTTCCATTTCCCCCTAAAATATTAGAATCATCTTGGACTCCCGGAGTCGTATTCCAATTGCCGGTAAAAGTGACATATTTAAGCCCCACAGGAACCACATCAGTATTCTTAAATTCACGAATGGATGGTAGTTTGTCTCCGCCAGGTGTAGGAGTTAATCCTTGTCCTGCTCTAAACTGATAAACTACGCCATTCTCAATGAATCCTTCAAAGGATTGGGTTGTCATGTGAGATCTTGCAATACTGCCGCAGCGATCTACCGCTAATTTTTTAAGGAGTGGATCATTCATAGATTCCGACGCCAATTCTGAACTGGTTTCCTTTGTAGTTTCCTTTGTAGTTTCCTTTGTAGTTTCGGGTGTAGCTTCAGGAGCCTGAATTTCAGTTTTCATATTTTGATTACTTTCTGTGCCCCCTCCATGAGCGTAGAGAGCAAATTGAAAAATAAGGACGGCAGAGTAAAAATGACTGAGTTTAATCAGATTCCGCATCGTCATTGCTTTCTTCGGTGGGAGTGAACAGAACAGCATCCTCTTTGACGAGGTTATCGCGAACCTTTTTTACAATTATAAAACTGGCAAAAATGTCCCGTAGTTGATCTTGAGATAGAATGTATTTCTGTCTTTCTTCGTTGATACTACCACAATTGGGATTTTTTTTGATTTTAGCCACTAAATTCGGTTCGTCTTTCAAATTAAATCTGCTGAGTGTGAGTTGAAACGCTTCCTTAGTCTTATTAGCGTATTCTGTTGCCATCTTGACTCGCATGTCCAGGTTCTTAAGTAATTGATCGCTCATCGCAAGGATAGCTTTCTTGAAGGCAATGGAAGCTTCAGTCATGTCATAGAGCTTATGCAAGGCCTCTGTCTCCTCATTTCTAAAAGACATAGCCCAATCGGATTTCTTGAAGTAGTGGCCCTCACTCAGATGGTCTCGAATATCTCTGAGTTCAGTTGATTTCAAAGCTCCTTCGTTGGAGAGGTCAAGTAGCTTTTTCATATTATTAAGTGAAATTGCTTTGAGAGATTCCACCTGATTTTTTGTCATCTTGATATCAAACATTTTCCGAATGATTTCTCCCTGAAGTATGAGGTGCATGGCAATGCGATCCAGTTGATTCATATTATCCTGATTACTTAATTTACGGATCATTCGAATCGATTCAGGGCTAATTTTTGGATTGTTTGTGATGTACTTAAGAAGCTCTCGGATGCTGTCACGCATGAATGCAGCACGATGTGCCTCTCTGACCATATTCATCAACGGCACGAGGGTCTTTGTGGTGGCACCCTTTTGGGAGAGTAAGTCATGAAGCTCATCTAAGGGTTGTAACGCCAACTTATGGTCTTTCTCGTCACCAGCCTTTTTGAGAGTCACTGCAATCGTTTCCATTTGATCCATTTTCTGTTGCCATCCAGACTGTGATTTACTCATAGGCCCAGCTAATGTCTCCTGAATCTCTCGAATCATGGCTGTTTCTAAATGATTCAAACTGGCATCATCAAAATAATCAGTCAGACCTCTCTCTTTATTTTTGGCCAAAACCTGAGCCTTATAATAGAGAGCGGAAATCTGAGTTTCCGACGGCGTTAAAATATCACGAAGGTCTTGAATATCGCGATGAGCATGAATCGAGTGATTGTCTTGGAGTTTTACTAGATCCTTGGCAAGAGATCGAACTCCTTTTTTACCAGTGAGGTGGCTGAGATAGCGAAGTCCTCCTTCCATTGCTTTCGATTTCTCTTCGAATTTGCTGAGTGCACTCGCCAATTCATCCAGTCGTCCATGGGCCTGGGATGAAGCTAAGATAGCAAGTTCCTTGGATTGTTCTAAAAGTAATGGAATATTAGAATTGAGATCTGGGTATAAAGAAATTTGGCGGGTTAACTGGATTGATCTTTCGAGTGTTTTTAGAAGGATAGTGGCCTTGTCCGCACACTCCAGTGCAGAATTCGTCCAGGCTTGGAGTTCTTTTTTTTCTGGCCCTAAGGCCATTAATAGCTTTTCGCTTTTAGCCCCTAATTCTCGAAGACGCTCTGCCACTTGTAGTCCCCATAGGGCGCCCTCCGCCAAGGTCAGACCTTCAACTTGAGCGGAACTTTGAATCAGCGTCGCTAAGTCGTTATTTCCGCTACTGTCAGAAGGAGCAAAAGACTGCTTCAGGGTACTGAAGCTCTTACCTAATCTCTCGTGCTCTTTTTTCATGTCAGTGAGCTTTTTGTCTGTGGCACCCAAATATTTAGAAAATTCCACATTTGGAAAAGCCGGACGAGCACAAAACAACACCCAGAGCGGACAAGACAGTAAAAGTAAATTGATTCTGATCCATGGACATTTATTCATTGTCGATCCCCAGTCTTCTTCGCTGACTGATCGGTATTTTTATATATAGCTTGATGGGAGTTTGAGATTGAGATAAAAAAGTTTGGAGATAAAATCCTAAAGTATTTCTATTTTCTGCCGATAAATCAAAAAATGATGAGATTATCATGAAAATATATAATCTTCTTCCGTTGCTTTTAGACTGTATGGAACGTTGGGATAAAAAGCCTGCGCGACAGGATTTTCTTGAATCTTACTATGAGCCGAACTCCAACCTCATTGGGGTGCTTGTAGATGACAAGGGGTCTGATTTTTACTCGGTCTTGGAAGACTTAAATTGGGACCTCTATCGTAAAGAAGTTTTGGCCTTAGATCCGAAAAGGGAAGAAGAACGCGTAAAAACTCAAATTAGAAACATCGAGCGATTATTTGGTTTGTCTCTTTCGGGTGAAGTTGTACTCTTTGGTGCATTTACATGCATGGATGGTTACGCCCGATTTGATCGAGGTCATCATCGTGTATTCCTAGGAGTAGATGAGAGTCATGGAAGGGGAGCCTACTTAGATATTCTGATTTCTCATGAATTGACCCATGTCGTGCGCGAGTCCAGAGAGGAAGTTTGGCGAGGCTTTGGTTTGAGTCCGCAAATGACCCACGATGAATTTACACAAAACCTCCCGGTGATTGAGCATTTGATGGGGGAAGGTTTCAGTTGTGTTATTTCTGAGATTTTAGTGCCAGGGGAGCCTCCTTGGAATTATGCTTATCAAACCCAAGAAAGCTTAGCCCAAGTACTTGAGCATGGGCCAGCAATGGATCGTCGAATAAAAGAAGAAATTGCCCATATTGATGGAGACTATGGGCGTCTTTATAATCCTAAAAATTATGGCAAAAACATGCCAGCATTTAGTCATTATGTCTGGGCGTGGCAGTGGGCGAAGAGACTATTAAAAGAACATGCCGGCTCAGATGTTGGAAAATTAGTCTCTCTATGCTCTAAAGAGTTTATTTCTCATGCAATGAAATTTAACCTTGAAAGAATAGAGTGAATTCGCAAAAGATTGATTGAGTCAAAGGATCTAATCCGCTAGAACCTTTACCCATGGCATCCCTCAGTTATGTCGAATCAGGTGTTGATCGTCAGAGAGCCGATCGATTTGTTGAAAAAATTGCAATTTTGTCAAAATCCACGCTTAACCCACGTGTTAAAGCTGCGGTGGGCGGATATGCATCGCTTTTTGAATTAGATAAGAAAAGGTGGCTTGCGGCGTCTACCGATGGTGTTGGAACCAAATTAAAACTGGCGTTTAGTTTAAATGAACATCGTACCGTAGGGATTGATTTGGTAGCCATGTCTGTAAACGATTTATTGTGCGTAGGCGCAGAGCCCCTTTTCTTTTTGGACTATTTTGCCACGGGTCAATTGGAAATAGGAGTGGCAGAGCAAGTTTTAGAAGGAATTGTGAATGGCTGTAGGCAGGCAGGCTGTGCGTTAGTAGGGGGCGAGACTGCTGAAATGCCGGACTTTTATGGAGCCGGAGAGTATGACTTAGCAGGGTTCGCGGTGGGATTAGTGAATCCCAAGAATGTGCTTCCGAAAAAAAACATTCGTCCTGGTGATCAAATTATCGGGATTGGCTCCAGTGGTTGTCATAGCAACGGATTTAGTCTTCTCAGAAAACTTTTACCTCAAGGCACAGAAGGTAAACAGATAGCAAAGGAGCTTTTAACTCCCACTCGAATTTATGTGTCTGCAATTCAGCCTCTCCTTGAAAAGAAATGGGTCAAAGGCCTTGCTCATATCACGGGTTCTGGTTTTTTAAATGTTCCTAGGATGTCAGATCAAGTCAGTTATGAAATCCATTTACCGACTCTTTCAGAGCGACCTAGTATATTTAAGTGGATTAAAAATCTATCTCATCTTCCGCTTGAGGAATTGGCTCAGACATTTAATTTAGGAATTGGCATGGTGGTAGTCGTATCTTCCAAAAATTCTTCGCGAGTCTTGAAGAAACTCAAGCGAGCAGGTGAAAAAGCTTGGATACTGGGAGAAGTTGTTAAGTCTCGCTCAAAAAAGGGTTCAGAAGTTATTTTATACGATGACAAAGAAAAGGTCGTTTTAAAATATTAAAAAGTACCTATGGAATTATCTTCTCAATACGTGATTCCTTTTAAAAGGATGAGTGGACTTCGGCCAAGCGGTTGGCTTTGTGTGGGGTCAGGTTTTGCTCGTGAAGATATCAAGGCTTTAATTCTATCTCAAGGACTTGGATTTACGAGCGAAGCCATTGTCACCCTTCAAGAGATTTGTCTCAATATTATCCAAATTTCCAGTAGTCGCATGTTGAGCACTTCTGCTCGTCAAGAAATTCTGAAAATGCTTCTAGCTGAGCCAAAAATTATTGCTGATCTGCATGAGTTAAAGCGTATTAGGCGTCAAAGAGATTTTATAAGGCGATTAGATTTGGCGATCCAAGCTGGAAGATTAGCTTTCGCTCATTCACAAGAAGAAGAAGTTTATCAGGATCGTCTTTCACAAAGCTTGGGTGAGAACCCTTTGAGAAAAGAATTACAAATACTCACTCTAGCCTATGAGGCTTGGTTAGAGGCAACTTCTAGTATGGATCTTCCTGTTTTAATGAGGAAAGCTACAGAAGTACTTCGAGAAGGATGGCCCAGTTATCTTTCAATGCCTCAAGAGGTGTTTTCATTATCAGTACAAAAGCCAGAAAGTTTAGAGCGAGAGTTTTGGGAGGTTTTGGGCCAACATGTTGAGATTCGGTTTATACATTCTTTGTGTGATTCTTGGAGTAATCAACCCAGTTTAGAATGGCAGAAGTGGCACACTTTAGAAGATGCTTCAGAATATTTGGCTGATCAGATAGAATTAAGCCCCACTGATACAAATTGGGATGATCATGCGATCCTGATTCCGGATGTTCCTTCTGTACGACGGAGTTTAAGGAGAGCGTTAGAATCCAGAGGGCTTCCACTTGCAGATCCTCGCGATCCGACTCGATTACGCTGGGATGAGGCTTTGAAATGGGCATTGCTTCCTCTTGAAGTTGTAGGGCGAAACTTTGAAAGACAAAAAGTGATTTCTTGGTTGAGGGGATATCAAATGCAGGCTGAATTTCCTGCATGGGTGAATGAAATCAATGTGCGTGGAATTCGCCATGGGCTGTCCTCCTATACAGGAGGTATGCTTCAAGGTGTTCATTCTCGATTGTCAGAATTAGAGGCTGAATTGGGAGGAAGAAGGACTTGCGCGGAATTGTCGGAGGCTCATCTGAAGTTTCTTCGTTCGAATATGGGTTCGAACGTGGATTCAAATCTTTGGCTTATTTCCTTTTTAGAACAGACTTGGAAAGCATTTGAATCGGATCTGACTCGAATCGAGCAATCTGAAAAAAAAGCTCCTTTATTATTTTGGCTCGAAAGACTTCAAGATCGATTGGGTGAAGCTTCTCCTCCTGTGGAACGGCTCAAACCACGTACAGGGATTCGTCTCTATCGATTGCAACAAGCTCCTGTAATGGCTGCATCTAAAGTATGGATCTTTGGGTTGCCTTCTCGTTGGTTTGATGGAGAGGGGACGAGAAGCTATTGGTTTAATGAAAGAGAGCGAGAAATTTTAGCAATTGAATTTGCTGTAAGATCTTCTGTTCAGGTTCGTGAAGAAAGAATCCATGTTTTAAAATCATGGATTTCCGGTGCAGAGAAAGTGGTTATACTCGATTCCCAGTATGATACCGAAGGTCGGGAACGGGAATCTATTCTTCCTATTTTAAAAGAATTAGAATTGAATTTAAAACAAACCTTTCCCCAAGGAGTTTCAGAAATACCCATTGAAATGGGATCTCATCCTCGCTTTTTAAAAAGCTATCAAGCAATTAGGCCCATTCAACCTCAAGTCATTCAATTGTCGCCTTTAAAAGAATATCGAGGAGTTGAAATCCCTGAGCTGACGGCAACCTCTATTGATAGATATAGTAGGTGCCCATTCCAAGCTTTGGCATTTCACCGCTGGAATTTGAGAGATATTCGAGAACCTGATTCAGAATTATGGCCTGATGTTCGTGGAAATATCCTTCATGAATCTGTTCGATTGCTATTAGAATCTAGGAATGCCGGCGGTGGATTTGATTTAACTCCCCTAGAAGCCTTGGAAAGAGCTTGGAAGCGTAAACGTCCAAAGGGCTTAATTAAAAGTACACGTGTTGAACACTATGTAAAATCTAGAATGTGTATCCTTCTTGAAATATTTTGCGAAAAGGAACGTAAGTACCTCGCACAGTCTGGAGCAACTCCTGTGAGTTTAGATGATATTCACCTTCGGATTCAGTATCCTGAATTTTCAATCGTGGGTCAGCCGGATCGAATTGACCGACATCAAGATGGTTTATTTATCATTGATTATAAGAGCTCAGGCACTGTTCCGCATGGGAGTGAGATGATTGAGCAAGGCTATAGGCTTCAATTACCATTTTATGCGGTGGCAGTGAGAAAGAAAACGAATGAACCTACTTTAGGGGTTCAGTTTATTGAGCTTGATCGTAAGGGGAGCCGAAAAAGTGGCATATTCTTTAAAGAGCATAATGGCAAAGACGCTGGCAAACTAACAAATGTCAGGTCCAACTCAAAAAGTTTAATTCATCTTCCTCCAGAAGAAGTTTGGGAAAAATTAGAGGAACAGCTCATTCAGAATGCACAGGGATTTATAAAAGGACAGTTTGAAGCGCGACCCAGAATTACAAAGCGTGAAAAAGAATGCGCTCGATGTAGTGTGGCAGATTTGTGTGGACTGCGTAGATTAGTAGAATCCGGTACAGAGGGTGAGGGTTCCGGTGAGTGAAGAACAGAAAACGTCTTTATCCCCTGAGCAACAAAGAGTCATTGAAACCTGGGGAAAGGGCATGGCTGTATTAGCAGGCGCAGGCTCTGGGAAAACTACAACGCTGGTTGCCAAATGTGCAAGGCTCGTACAATTGAATTCGAAAGCACGATTTGCCGCCGTGTCATTTACTGAACGATCGGCTAGTGATCTTCGCGCGAAACTCTCTCAGGCACTCTTTAAATTAGAAGAGCCAGGTGCATTACATCAGCATTGGGTAATGACCATCCATGGATTATGCGGCGCAATTATTCGGGAGTATCCGCGAGAAGCTGGGTTTGATGGTGAGGAAACGGTACTGGCTGATGCGGATGCTCAATTACTCTGGGAACGTGCGATTGATGCGATTTGGTTGGAAGATCTTCCTGATGCAATCAGAGTTCATCTTGAGAGTTTATTAAACCGTGAATCACGTGATGCTCTTGCGGGACTACTCAAACGGATTCGGGAACTCTTTTCATTTGATGTGCTCAGTTCTTTAAGGTCTTCAGAAGATCCTAGCGCTCAAGCTCTCCAATCCGTTGCGGGCTATGTGATGGAGCGTTACACTCGACTCAAACGAAGACAAGGTTCAATAGATTTTAATGACCTTGAGCGAGGCGCTGACCGAGCATTGGAAAGTCGGGAGGTGAGTGAAGCCTATCAACGCCGATTTGAATTGATTTTGGTAGATGAATTTCAAGATACAAATCCACTCCAAGCTAAAATTATCTGGAGATTGGCGCGCGCGGATGCTTCTAATCTGTGTGTAGTTGGAGATCCAAAACAATCCATCTACCGTTTTAGAGATGCAGATGTGAGCGTATTTGAGGAATATTGTTCTCGATTACCTATTCAACAATCTCTCACGTGGAATTTTAGAAGTCTTTCTGGAATTATTCAATTTGCTAACCAACTTTGTGAGAAGGCTTTCCTTGCCTCAGAGATGAAATTTGAGGCACTTGTTCCAAAGCGTGAACAAATGCCGGAACAAGAGACCGTGATTCGACTGGATGTGCAAAATCCTGTTGAATTAGGAACCTGGATTCAGCAAGAAGTGGCTCGAGGAGTTCCTCTTCATGATATGGCGCTCTTGGTTCGAAAGATTCGAGGCAATGAGAAATGGTTTAAGGCACTCACTGCTTCTGGTATTCCGATTGCAATTGGCAGTGGAGGTCTATTTTGGGAAGAGCCTCGAGTTCGCGAACTGGTAGCATTTTTAAAATGGTGGGATAATCCAGGAAATGCCCTCTCGGGTGCAGTTTTTTTACGGGCTCCCTGGATGGGGATATCTGATCTTGATTTAGATCGTTGGATAAAAGAAGATCCTACTTGGCGGAGTTCGTTCTTTTCTTCTGATCATCCGATGGCACAACAACTCAAATTATTTATGAATCGTGTTGTTCGACCAGGCGAATTGTTGATGGCTTTATTGATGAATCAACAAATAGAAGATGAGCTAGGAGCTCCTCTTTTAGGCCTGTGGCATCGAGCAGAGGAGTTATCTTCACGAGGTCTTGACTTTCATGGAGTGGTGATTTCTCTCTCAAATGCAATTCAAGAAAATCGACGAGAAAGAGAAGTCCCTGCTCCTCGAAATCTAGGTCAGCTTTCTATTCTCACTCTTCATGGTTCCAAAGGGCTCGAGTTTCCCCATGTGATTTTAATTGATCTGGGTGCCAAAGGAAGAGCCTCTGATAGTCCTTTGCTTTTTTGGGATCGGACTCAGGGCGCATATTTAGGAACTCGAGACAATCATGGGGAAAGAGAAAAAGATCACCCCGTTGAGGCAAATTGGCGAGAAATCGAGAAGAAAAAAAACTTGGCGGAGTGTAAAAGGCTTTTTTACGTTGCATTAACACGTGCTCGTGAACGATTGATACTCGTTTGTCCCGAACTTCCTGAGCCCCCACAATCCAAAAAGGAATTCAGTTCCTCTGAACCCAACCTCGCATATCATCAAGATCATTGGCGGGCATGGATCGAGTGTTGTGGAATTGAATTACCGCAAGCAAAAAGGGAAAGTCGAGTTCAGTTGTCCTCCCCTGTACCTCAAAACGTGAGTCTGGAACAAAAGTGGATATCCCGACACGGTTCGACCAGTCAAAAGTGGATGCGAGCTCGTCATAGTGTAACTGAGTGGACTCTTCTTTCTCGTTGTCCTCGCGCCTATGAATGGACCTTTATTCGCCCCATCCCTGTGGTGAAAGGGACTCCAGAAGCGGGACTCCTGACAGGAGAGAAAGTTCCCACGCTTTTAGAGAACCAACTCAGTCATCAAGAGCTAGGTTCCAGAGTTCATCAGTGTTTAGAACATGGGAATTTTGAGGGATTAAAAGCATTAGAAGAAGAAGTGGGATCATCAAGGTTTTTAGCGGAACCTGTGATGAGTTGGGCACTGAGTTCCGAGTGGATGGCGCCAGCGAATCCTAAAAGAGGAAGAGATGTTTGGACCGAACTCAATTTTGAAGTACCCTTAGGTCGTGAGGTTTTGGTCGGTTCTATAGATCGATTGGTGTGTGTCACAGAAGGGAGTTCTTCTCGTTATTTTCTGATTGATTTTAAAGTAACAGGTCGACCTAAATCTGTGGAGGTGCTTTTGGAGGCCTATCAAACTCAAATTGAACTTTATTCTTGGGCACTCACAGCTTTGGATCAGAATATTCAGCTCAATCAGATTGAGCCGCTTTTGGTCAATATTTCCTCCCATACTGTTCAAACGGTTCCTGTTCCTTTAGGGAAAATAGATATCAAAGCCTTAGTTGATTGTTCTATTAATATTATAGATGGTGCACCAGGAAAACCAAAACCAGGTCCTCTCTGTCGAGTCTGTGAGTTTCAAGGACAATGTCCTGAGGGATCAAAAGTCAGTGAGTAGGAGTCATAATATTATGACTAAGTGCACGACCGAGGTCGGTTGCAAATTTTATATGCAAACTATGTCGCGACAGCTTAAGATTAAAAGTGAAGGACGGCAAAAGAATTGGGCAAAAGAATTGAATGATGTCAAGTTTTTGTCGAAATTAAAAAATGCAGGTTCTGGTTCTTTTTGAAAAACAAGAAGCTATCGATTGTATATCGTTCTTTTTAGGGAATCATTTTGGTATAGAGGTACATGCGGCTGCTTCTTTATCGCAAGCTATTTCCATCTTATCCAATGAAGAATTAAAAATAGAAATAGTTGTTGGTGATTTGAATGATTTTTCAAAACAACTCATTTCACATGCTTTATTTATTAAAATGAATATTTGTTTTTTATGTAATGTCCCAGTACCTGCTCCTAAATCGGTACTGAATCATGTAAGTGTAAGAATACTGATCTGCAGGAATGTTTTAATTATTCCTGCTCTGAAGTCTCTTGTAGAGGAAGCTTTCAAAAAGGCTGAAAAAGTAATTTCATTGGAAGAACCATTTTTATGTGAGTTGAAATCAAATCTTCTTTTACTTGCTAGTCCGCTGAAGGATAATCTTTATGTTAAGTTGTCCGATGATAAATACGTTCGGATCATGAAAAAAGACGACTATTTTACTGCTGCAGATTTAAATTCTTACGTAGAAAAAAAGAAAATTGAACATTTTTATATTAAAAGAAAAAGTTGCCTTGATTTTGCGATTAAGATCTTAGAAAAAATATTACCAGATCCTACAGTAGCTATGGAGAAGGGAACGGATCAACTCCTTGAATGGGGATCGAGTCCCACCAAACAGCAGAAAAAATCCTCACCTGAACAGGTAGAAGTTATTGATCTTAAGAAGCGCTCCGAGACCTCGACTGAACCTAAGAATTCACCTAAGAACTTAAGGACACCGGACGAAACAGTGGAGAAGAATAAAGCTAACATGCTTCAGGAACGAACGAATGAAAATACCGCTAGAAAAATTGAAGCCGACCGAATTGCCACTGCGCGAGATACACAACGAAAATTAGATGAGGCAAATAAGATTAAAGAAGATGAAAAGATACGTCTTCTTTTAACCAAGCAATTAGAAAATGAACTAGGTCCTGATTTGGAGCTGATCCAGGAGGCAAGCCGTAGGTTTGGTTTTAATAAAGCCGTTCAGGACGTGACAAAAAAAAATGTTATGATGACGGTTAAAACAATTAAAAGCACCCCTAAGCTTTCGCTTCTACTCGCAAAGTTTCGAAGAGAAAAAGAAAAGTACGTAACAAATCATAGTTTTTTGTTGGCTTATATTGGGTGTGCTTTAGCGGTGCAGATGGAGTGGACTTCTGAGTCGACCTATCAAAAAATAATATTTGCATCTTTTCTACATGACATTATGTTAACGAATCATGTGCTGGCAACCATCCAATCTTCTAAGGAATTGAAGGATAAAGAAGCTCAGTTTTCTAAAGAGGAATTAGAGGCTTATCGTGATCATCCTATGGTTTCGGCTGCTATTGCGCGTCATTTTACTGAAATTCCCCCTGATGTTGATGTGATTATTGCGCAGCATCATGAGCGACCTGACGGCAGTGGGTTTCCCAAAAATATAACGCATTCTCGAATATCGCCTTTGTCGGCGCTTTTTATTGTTGCTCATGATTTGGTGAGCTTCATGTTTGAAAGGAACTCTCAGGATTTAGTTCTAGACCGGGAAACTATAGATAGATTTTTAGTTCAAAATCATAAATATTTAAAATTCAGCGCTTTTAAGAAAGTGTTAGAGGTCCTCCCTAAGTTAATGCCTTAAGAATTTTTGGAAATTTATTTAGAACCCTATCCTGTTTTTTTTGAATGAGGTACTGCTTACCATTGAAAATGCAAGACTTCACAACCGCAAAGCAGACAGTCGTGATCAGTGATATTCATCTCGCGGATTCGGAAGAGGAACATCCTCGGAATTTGTTATGGAAACGATTTAAGCGACCAGAGCATTTTACGGATTCACATTTTGAATCGTTAATTAATTACATTTCCAAGCAAGCAGTCTCTTCAGTGGAGTTGGTTTTAAATGGTGACATTTTTGATTTTGACTCAATTATGAAGATACCTGAAAAATTCCATACTCGCGTGAATTGGCTTGAACGCGTTAGGGGGCTCTCTTCTGAGGAAGAGAAATCAAGGTATAAAATGGGTGTGATTCTGGATACTCATCCTGGCTGGGTTGATACATTACGGAAGTTTATTATAGCAGGAAATCGGGTTGTTTTTGTAATTGGTAATCATGACATGGAGCTGCATTGGCCCACGGTGCAGGAAGATCTATTAAATAGATTAAAGCTTCCAATGGATAGGGCCGAGTCTGTTAGATTTTGTGAATGGTTTTATATTAGCAACCAAGACACGTTAATAGAGCACGGAAATCAATATGATGCTTATTGTCTTTGTTCCAATCCCATTCACCCCTTAATCAAGAAGGGCTCAAGAATAAAAGTGAGACTTCCGTTCGGGAATTTGGCTGGGAAATACATGATCAATGGTATGGGATTGATGAATCCACATGCTACGGATAGTTACATAAAAAATTCGGTATGGGAATACGTCGGATTTTATTATAAATATATGATGAGAACTCAACCCTTTCTTTTGTGGACTTGGTTTTGGAGTGCTTTAGTGACTTTGATTTATTCTCTTATGGAAGGCTTTTTACCTCCTATGCGAGATCCACTGACAGTAGATGCTCGAATCAAAGATATTGCGGCAAGAGCTAATGCAACCGTATCGATTGTCCTAGCGTTAAAAGCAGTTCATGTTCATCCTGCCATTTTCAATCCAATTAAAATTTTAAGGGAGCTCTGGTTAGATCGGGCGATATTTTTAGTTTTAATTTTATTTGGAAGTTTTCAAATATTTTCTTTCCTAAATATTTTTGCTCACGTTTCAGTATGGGGGTTTGTTATTCCATTAGTATTATTAATTCCCATTTTTATATTTTATTCAAGATCGGTTCAGTCAGAAGTAGAAGAGACGCAAAATGCAGCTGCGGAACTTGCGCCTTTATGTGCTCGCATTGTAAATGTGAAGAGAATAGTGCAAGGTCATACACATTTTGAGAATCATAAAGTTGTCGATGGCATAGAAGTGATTAATACAGGCACTTGGTCGCCAGCCTTCCATGATGTAGAATGTACAAAACCCTATGGCCGAAAATGCTTTGCTTGGATTCGTCCAAAGTCCTCGCCAGATCCTCATTCCGAGACGCGGATTTCTGAACTTTACGAGTGGAGAGATTCAGGTCTAGTGCTCATAAATAAAACTTAGTTTGTAGGTTGTAAAAGAGTTCGCGGGATAGAACCCCGAGTGGACTCCTGAATAGTAAACTCATGGGTCGGCGACCATTCTGATCGTTGATTGTTTGTGTTAGTAGTGCGTATTTTCCAATTGTAAGTTCCATCAGGGAGGCTCACTGTTGCACCTGAACGCATCACTTGTGGACTTGCTTTAAAGTCAGGATCATCGAAGCGTCGAACTTCTACTTCTGATGTCAGATCACTTGGAATTTGTTTCCAGCGAAGAATGACTTCTTCTTTTTCGTTGATGTCTGAAATAAATCGAGCTCCTTGTGTGGGACCAAGAATGTCTGGAATAAAGGGAGTCATGGTTTTTTTATTAGAAATGTCTAATGAATCATTGCTTAATTCTTCAGTAACGAGTTCTAATTTTGCTCCATTTTGCATGACTGACCATTTTCTATTAGCACTAATCAAAACAGGTGGTTTTTGAGGGTGAAATTTCAATTGTAATTTACTTATATTGTTAGGGGTCATTACGATGACGGGATTTACCTGATCTGGCTTGACTTCTAATTTTATGATTCCAGTAGGGTTGTCGTTCCAAAATTCAAATGGTAAAGATTTTGCCAAGATTTTAAAATTTTTTAATTTTTCATTCAAGCTGATTTCTACAGTACCTTCTTGAAGGTTTAAAATAAAACCAGGCTTCAAGGATTCAGAAAACCATGGATTTAGGAAGCTCCCTAAAGTCATGTCGTCCGGTTGGGTATCTGATTCAACGGAAATAGATAATTTAGTTTTTGGAAAAAGTTTAAGTTGGGCTCCCATCTTTAATGTAAAAAGAGCAACACCTTTTTCTCCGGTTAGAATAGAATTACCATTAAAAATGGTCGTAGAATGATGAGTGTATTGCGGTGCGCTATGGTTTTTCCTTTCATATTGGATTTGTCCATCTATTTTGACAACTGTTCCTATAGATGTCGAAATTTCATGGGTGTGCATAATATAATTCAGAAAGCGAAAATTATAAGAGAATTGAAGCCCAATCATGCCCAAAATGATACAGACTCCAGCGAGGATCCATTCTGAAGAAAATCGGGTATTTACATACCGAATTTTGGTTTTAGTTCTGCTCATCCGTAAGTAATTCCATTAGGTTCATCTGTTTAGACCTTATTTTAATTATCGGAAGTTCAATTAAATTCATAAATATTCGATAAGAAGAGAGTGATGAACTCGATTTCAGTTCGAACTAAAATTATTGTGCTCATGACGGCAGCTTTTATCATTGGATTGGCATCTGTCCTTGCCATGAATATTTCTGTTTTTATGGATGATAAAGGTTCCTATTTAATGGACTATAATTTGACTCAAGTTACATTGGCATCGAATGCTGTAGATAATCAGATACAAAATATTTTGCTTATAGCTCAATTAATTCAAACAAAGGCCATCAAATCGGATTGGGACGGCGTTAAAAACATATTTACTGATTATTCAAAAAAACTGAAGTTAAAGCGTTTTTTGGTTATGGATCTTTCAAAAGATGGGAGTTTTAAAAAGTTGGCACCATTGGAAGGTGATGATGTATCTCTCCTTCACTATTTAGATCAATTGGGATGGGACCATATTCGATATCTTAATGATCCCGTTTTGGTTGGAAAAGCGACCTCTGGAGATCTTGCTATTGGAACTTTAATTCGCAATCCAAAAGGAGGAGGAACTGCGTATTTCTTTTTAGCTTCACCCGATCTTAATTTACCGGAGATCTCTACAGAGTTTCAAATCTATCTTTTAGACTCACTTGGAAATCCTCTCTTTGTAAACAACTCAGAGAGTCGTGGAATTACTGGGTCGGAAATGAAAGACCTTCTTAACTCAATCCTAGATGAAAAGATATTTCATGGTGTAAAAAAATGGTCATCTAAAAGCGAATATTTTTTGATGGCTTTTCGCCGTTTAAATGTAAAAGAGCTTACGGTAGTAGGACTGATCCCTGATAAGATTGCATTTGGCGCTATTCAAGCATTTTTTGCGCGCACTATCTTATTAGGTGTCAGTGTTATTTTAATTTCAATTGGTTTCATGCTTGTATTGATTAAGCCAGTGACGCAAGGATTAAGGGCAATGGCATCGATCATTAAGAAAGTGAGTCAAGGAGATTTCTCATCTCGAATCGATACAAAAGGAATGGGAGAGGATGAGATTGGAACTTTGGCCACTTCTTTCAATTTAATGGCCGAAAAAATCGATCAAATTGTGAGTGAATCATCAAATAATATTGAGGCCAAACAAGAAAGGGAAATCCTTTCGAATGTGAATGCTCATTTTATTCCTCATCAGTCCCTTGATCAATCACAAATTAGCTTTTCAGCCCGATCCATTCAAGCTAGCTTGTTTGGGGGTGATTGGTGGCATTATCAGAAAATCGGTGAATATGTCATTTTTATGATGGGTAAGGCAGATGGCGTCGGTTTATCTTCGGCCATGTTAACTGCGGCAGCTCATGGAGCCATAAGCTCCTTCGGAATGCTAACTCAGCTTGTTCCCTTCCAAAAGGCACCGGAATTAAAAATTTTGGTGCAATATTTGAATGGAGTGATTTATGAGGCCACTCAAGGCAGGAAAAAAATGAGTTGCTTTATTTCACTCATAGATACTTATACGGGTGAGATTCAAATAGTGAACTCCTCCTTTCCTGTTCCTTATTTGCACCGCATAGAGTTAGGAGGAAATTCGCGTGATCCTGCTGATCACTTTGAGCCTCTTAATTTAAAAAGTCATCCACCCTTAGGTGGAAGTAATGCTTTAAAAGTTGAAGTAGATTCCTATCAACTCAAGCCGGGTGATCTGATTTTTTGGTATTCGCCTGGTCTGTTGAAAGTCTCAAACGCCAAGGCGGAAGTTTTAAGAAGTATGAAGTTATTTGAGTTCATATCAGAGCTCTATAAACAGTGTGATGGGCAAGCGATCCATATTTCATTTGAGGTCATTGGAAAAATAAAAGACTTTTTAGGAGACGCCGGTCAAAATTTACCTGATGATTTGACTGTAGGAGTGATGACTATTCCTAAGAAGGCTACTTTTAAAGAGAGGGAAGAGATCACATGAGAATGAGCTTTTTAGACGAAATTTATGATCTCCTTCAAGCAAACGGCTGGGAAGGTCAACTTGTTTTAGAAGTTCTCCAGTCGTCGACTCTGTCTCAGGATAACGGGAGTCAAAGACAGATTGTGCGGGTATTATTAAGTCAGGATCATCCTTTTGCGCCTTCCGAGATCGTGAATGAATACGAAGAGGGAGTTCATCCACTTGAGCAAATTCAACAAGAATGTTTTCGTGCACTCAGGACTGGAAGGTCTGGGTTATAAAAGCGATAGACTGACCTAATCCACAGAAACTTCAAAGTCTAAGTCGTCTTGGTTTGGCCAGCATTGACATCCTAACCGCCAGCCTGAGTTAATTTCATCGGAGGTGAGGTGACTTCTTTCAATATCAGTGACTGCAGAAATTTCTCCTGGTTTTCCATTGATATGGATTTTGTCACCGCCGCAAATGCCATGTCCACCGCAACGGCTTCCTATTTCTACTTCTTCCAGTTGAGCATGGGCGAGTAGGTTAAGGTTACGATAACATTTTACAGTGAGTTTTCTGCTTCGAGTATGGAAATGAATGCCGGTCATAGTGTGGGCCCAACCCTTGGAGCTTGTTTAGTAATTCGTGCAGTAAATCTATAAAAGATCTTTTGGCTTTCTCAGCAAACCTATCTAGAAAGCATTCTGTGCATATAATATCAGTTTGGACTGATATAGATCAATTCTCCAGAGTAATGTAAGTCATGCATTGCAAAGAATACTTGACTTTTTATTGTTAGTTTTGGTTAGGTAGGGGTATGAACCTATATGAAGAATTAGAAGCCAGAGGTCTTATCCATCAAGTTACTGATCCATTTTTAAGGCAATACTTGAACGAAAATAAGGTCACTGTTTATTCTGGGATTGATCCAACTTCTGATAGTCTCCATGTAGGTAACCTTTTGGGTTTGGTGACTTTGAGAAGATTTCAGCGTGCGGGCCATCGTGTGATTGCAGTAGTCGGTGGTGCCACTGGAATGATTGGTGACCCAAGTGGAAAAAATCAAGAAAGACTGCTTTTAAATGCCCAACAGATTGAAAAAAACGTTGAAGGCATCAGTCGCGTGATTTCTCGCTTTATTGATTTTGAAGAGAATGCTTCCTCCAGGACACTGCTTATTAATAATTTTAACTGGTTCAAAGAGATCACAGTCGTGGAGTTCCTGCGTGACGTAGGGAAGCATTTTACTGTGAATTATATGTTAGCCAAAGAATCCGTTCAGTCACGGATTGAAGATCGAGAACATGGGCTGTCCTATACAGAGTTTTCATACATGATATTGCAAGCCTATGACTTTTATATTTTAAATAAAGAAAATGGATGTAATCTTCAAGTAGGGGGATCGGACCAGTGGGGGAATATTACTGCTGGAATTGAGTTAATTAGGCGAAAAAACGCCCATCAAGATTTAGAAAAAACTCCTGCTTTTGGATTTACCTGGCCTCTTGTTACTAAAGCAGATGGTACAAAGTTTGGAAAGTCTGAGTCTGGATCAATCTGGCTTTCGGAAGATAAAACAAGTCCTTATCAATTTTATCAGTTTTTTCTTCGAACACCTGATCAAGACGTCATTAAATATTTACGTTATTTTACATTTTTAAGTCTTGAAGAAATTCAAAGTCTTGAGAACCTGCTTAAATCAGCTCCTGAAAAACGTGACGCGCAAACGGCTCTTGCCAAAGAATTGACGGTTTTGGTTCATGGTGAAGATGAATTTCGTAAAGTTCAAGCCGCTTCCAGCTCTCTTTTTAACGGTGACATTACGGAACTTGATATTCAAACTCTCAATGAGTTGATATCTAATGCTCCTTCTACAGCAAAATTCAAGAAAGATCTTGAGTTGAGTATTTCAATTGTAGATTTACTAGTAGAAACGAAACTCGTAAACTCAAAGGGACAAGCTCGACAAGACATTCAGGGTGGTGGAATCTACCTTAATAATCAAAGAGTAACGGATGCTACGCTTAAAGTAGGAGTCATTCACTTAGTTCATGAAAAGTACATCTTTCTTAGAAAAGGTAAGAAAAATTACCACTCAATTATATTTTCTTAACCAACATAACATTTTGTAAATATAGAGTAATATATATTAGTTATTTATATATTTTATTGAATTCGTTTATATTTTTTGAAAATATCCGATAAGTTAAGAGTGATTATAAATCTAATTTATTTCTCTTTGAGTTGAGGTTAAGTGGAAAACAAGGCAGTAGGTAAAGCAGCTGAACCACAGGCAGCTGAGTCTAAAGCTGAGAAAAAGTCAGCGCGACGTATTTTGGTTGTCGAAGATGAGGATGCCTTTAGGGAAGCGCTAAAGAATATTTTGGTTGCATCAGGTTATGAAATAAAAACAGCGATGAATGGCAAGGCTGCAACAGAACTCATGGGCGTGGAAAAATTTGATGCAGTTATTTCAGATATTCACATGCCTACAAGCAAGGTAAACGGGGTTGAGTTATTACATTTTATTAAACAGAAATTTAAAGTTCCCGTAGTTTTAATGACAGGATTCACGGAATTAGCTGAAACAAAAGAGGCATATACTGCTGGAGCAGAGGGCTTTCTTGCAAAGCCATTTAAAAAGGATGAGCTGCTTTCTATTTTAAAGAGCTTTTTTAAAAAAGATGATTTCAAAAAAAGCGATTGCGGAATTAATTACGAAGGGGAGTATAGCAAATTAAGTATTGATGATTTTATTTTTGGGAAGCAAATCAATTTTGGAATTTATATTCGATTAGCTCATAATAGATTTGTCAAGATTGCTCATAGAGGAGAGGATCTTCCTGCTGAAAGAATTTATTCATATAAACTTAAAGGGATCAGGTTTTTATACCTTACTAAAGAGGAATTTAAAAAATATTATCAATTTACGGTAATGCTAACTAAGGCAGCCGTCACTAGTCCGAATTTAAATTCAAATAAGAAGCTGACTCTGGCAAAGCATACTACAGATGTTATTCTTGAGAAAATGTGTTCGACTGAAATTAATGAGGATGATTTAGACTCAGCAATGGCAATTACCGAGTCGGTCTTAGATATTTTGATGGATAGTAGTAACATACTGGGTTTATTAGAAACGATCAAAAATAGTTCGGACCAACTCTATGCTCATAGCATCGCAGTAAGTATGTATGCTTGTTTAGTTGCTAAGAAACTGGGTTGGAACTCCCCTCAGACTCTTAGTAAGATTTCTATTGCTGGGATGTTTCATGATATTGGGATGAAAGAAATAGATTCTGCAATATTGGATAAAAAGCGATCTGAGCTAAAAGGTAGTGAAGTTAAAGCTTTAGAAGCTCATGTCGCAAAGGGTGTTGAGATTCTCTCTAAGAGTAGTTGTTTTTCAGATGATATTTTACAAATTATTAAACAACATCATGAAAATAATATAGGAACTGGATATCCTCTCAAACTTACAAAAAGCAGAATTCACCCAGTTGCTCGACTTATTGCTGTTTGCGATGAGTTTTGTGACCTTGTAATTGGGGAAGGTAAGGAGCAGTCTAAAATTACGCCGAGAGAGGCTGTGAAGAGAATTTTTCTTCTGCATTACGAGACAATGGATTCAAATTTTTTACATCCTTTAGCTCAAATTGTGGGGCTGGATCCAAAGGACCTAATAAATAATAAGACAAATGCAAAAGTAAAATTAGTTTGAGAGGAAGATTTGCTTAATCTATTGTCATTCTTGTTCTCACTCGTACAGTTTCATAATCCAGGTTTGCCAACCTAATCCTTTGCTTGGTATTCTATAAGTATAGAAAAGTGATTTTGAGAGTTTATCAATTCTGCTTTTGAAACTTTGAATAGTTCTAGGAAGCCAGACTGAGATTCCCATTGGTCCGTATTCTTTCTTTGGATCAAATTCTGAGTATTCTTTTCCTAGGGCTGCGTTTACGATAGTATAGCTGAGTGCGTTATAAGTATCGGTTAGCGCTTTTTTTAGCTTTAACAATGAAGGCGTGGGGTTTTCATTATTGTTTGTGATTTCTTTCTGTATAAGAGTGTTCAATTTTTTAAGTAAGATACCTAAGTCTTGTGTGTCATCTTCAAAAAAAGGCTTTTCTTGGATCATGATATTTAATTGAAGTCGTCTTTTTGGGTTCTCATCAATAAAGTTACTGAGGGCTATTCCTAGATAATGTAACGCTGGAATGAGCGTTGAATTAAGATGTTTTGTTGAAATTGAACTTGCGGTTAATTTCAAAAACATTTTTGGATCTATTTTTCTGTGAGTACCATTTTCTGGATCTAGCGACTCTTTGTAGAGTTGTGAAATCATCCAGGCTAACAAATAAGGCTCGCTATATGCAAGTTCACTTCCTGTGCATTTGCTTGGGGCTGAATTAAATGTCCCTGAATTGAGATGATACAAAAGGTTGCCGTATGGATATCCTGCTAAACTTTCTCTTCCTTCTGATCCACAGATAAAATCGGTACATCCAGAAAGTTCAGTTACATCTTCTATGGTTTGGCATAGGCAAGAGTCTGTAGCAAAGACATCAATAGAAGAACCTGTCCATTTTTTAAAATTTTGTAGTACTTCACGGATACGGGGAAAGTCAAGGTACTCATCGGCCCCTTCTATCGCTAATTCACCCTTTTTCCCATGACCCCAGATAATCAAAAGGTAGTGCTCAGAAGGATAGTTTTCGATCCCCCAAGAGAGGAAGTCTTCTAGTCGTTGGCTTTGTTTGGAACGAGTTATTTTATGAGGTATTGAAATGAAAGGGGAATGAATATCGTTTTCAGTAAGTTTTAAGGCCTCGTCTTTCGAGAGCTCCAGGGGCTTGTTTTCTGGGTTTTGAAAAATATGATATCTTCTCGTTTTATCATTGTTTTGAGTATGTAATTGTACAATTACATCGGTTCTCAAACTTGACCCCGTAGTAGAGGAGTCAAAAACAGAGGATCCAGATTCCATTTCATAAAGATTATTATAGCTGTAGGGTATCAAGTCATTTGTTGCTGCCATATAGATAAAAACAGTCCAGTTTTTATGGCAATTCTGTCTGATTAGGTTCTTTTTTTTCAGTCTTTCAAGATAGTTTTCATATCCTCCATTTTCAATATTGGAAATATTTGAATCATTTACAAAGTCATATAAGTAGTCTTCGGATTTGACTTCAGACCATGCATCCTTACAGTGTTCAGCTGGAAAATGGTATCCTCCAGGATTTGGACTATCGCTGCTATAACTCATCTGATAACTCATCTGTGAAAGAAGAATTAGAAAAGTCAGATGCATCAGTTTTAGACGATTCAACATATTACTGACCCCCCAAGAAAGCTGCTTCCCTATGGAAAACTGTGTCTCTACTGAGGGAAGTCCTTTCGTGTCAAGTTAAAATAATTTAATACTTCTCGCTGCGTTGAAAGCTTGTGATAAATTCGTTATTACGTTAGCCAAGAGATTGGATTCTTTGAAGAGGTTAAGAATCTAGAATCGAACTGTAAATTATGAAAAAAATAACTCATCTTCTGGTCGATCTAGATGGAACGTTAGTTGCGGGTGACGGTCTTCGGATGCGCCTAGAATTTATCTTTCGTATTATGCAAAGTTGGCGTTTGCACAGAGGATTTCATAAGCATATTCAAGCGATTCGTCAGATTCAAGTAGCTGCAGATTCCGCATCCAGTGAGCAGACTAACGAAGTAAGGATGGTACAGGCATTTGCAAATACTTTTCAAATGAAAGAAGAGGATGCTCGGCGACTTTTAGAGAGTTCTATTCAGGATGTTTTTCCTACTCTAAGTCGTTACTTTTTCCCCGTCCCTGGTGCAGCCAGCTTTATTAAATGGGCTGAAAATCATTTTCCTCTCATTCTTGCAACAAATCCAATCTGGCTACCAGAAGCGATTGAGCTTCGAGTCAAGTGGGCAGGGCTTAATATACAGTCTTTTCGCTCTTTTACTCATGCTAAACGAATGCATGCCTGTAAGCCTAAGTTAGAATACTATCAAGAACTCATTGAGCAAGAGGAGCTAAATCCTAACGAATGCCTATTGATAGGTAATGATAAACGAAACGATTTGCCCGCAGTTCATTTGGGAATTAATGTCTTTTTGTTGAAGCCTCATTTGAGTCATTTGAAACCTGTTTTTAAGTCAATTATATTGCATGGTGTTACGGGATTTGCGTGGTGTGGAACCTATTCAGGTCTTAGAAATTTACTTGAAAGGGAATTAAACAGTGTGGAATAGGGAGGGAGAGTGGGCTGCTCTCCCTAAAGGATCTGCTTACGGTATAGATATTAAATAATCAACTAGGACTTAATAATACTTGGAGTTTATAATTGGATAATGAAACTTTTAATTGTTGATGATGAACCAGACCTGAGGGAACTAATGTCTACCCTTATTCAAAATAAATTACATATAGACACAGTGGTTGCTGGATCAGTGGCTGAAGCGATAGCAGTCCTGGAGAATACAAAAGACATTGCAGGTATTATTTGTGATTACAATATGAAACAGGGATCTGGAGCAGACTTATTTATGTATCTTAACTCAAAAAATATAAAGATCCCTTTTATACTCTGTAGTGGAGATTCTTTAGAAAATCATAAAGAATTTGATGGTTATACCATTGCTGGATTTCTTCAAAAGCCATTCTTGATTAAAGAAATTATTTCAAAAATTCAGGCGATTTTTTTAAAGACCGATCAATAATTGTAAGCACTGTAAGGAGTCCTGTTGCGCCGGGAATCCAAATCTTTACGGCGCAACAGGACTCCTTACAATACTTGTCAACAGTCTTAAAGGAGCTACTTACAATAATTAAAAGCATAAGGTGAGATTTCATTTAAGCAACTATGAAAGTAGGAATCTTGCTTTGACTCAAATCAAATGGCTTGCTAGGATTTTTCTTAAGAAACTTTGGTTTAAAGATTCGGGCAGAAAGCTCATATACCTTCCTGTAAATTAAAAAAACAGTAAGTTATTAATGCGATGTGCTATGTTTGTATAAGAAAGGTTTTTCAATGAACGATGAAAGAGAATTTCTTCACGACTTGGCAGGCGCTCTTGGGACGGCTTTTTTTTTGACGGATTCGGTTATAGAGAGTCTTAAAGCCCGACCTGATGCTCCATTGGAAGAGGTTGGGCAATTGACTAAGGCTTATGAATCTTTAGAGAGAGTTAAGGGTCTTTTGCAAAAGCGAAGATCAATTCTTATTAAGCGAGAAGACGAAAATCAAGAAAAAGGTTAATGCTTTAATAGAGCTAAAAGAAGTGCTTTTTGGACATGAAGTCTATTCTCACTCTGTTTAAAAAAGACGGCTTTAGGGTGCTCAGCGAGGGTTGCTGAAATTTCTTTGCCTTTAATCATGGGCATACAATGCATGACCAATGCGCCCTGCTGCGCGTGAGAAAGTAGTTCTTCGTTTACTTGGTAGTTTTTGAAAGCTTCTTCCCGGTCCGTCTGTTCTTCTTCAAAGCCCATGCTGGTCCAAACATCTGTATAAACTGCTATTGCACCTTGAACAGCGCTCCTTGGATCAGAAAACGAAGAGATGGAGCCTTTCACCTTTATAAGTTTAATCCGATCTATAGCGTTTTTGACAATCAAGGGGTCGGGCATGTAATTATTTGGACATGAGTAGCGGAGATGAATACCTAGAATGGGCATCAAAAGCATAAGGCTATGTAAAATATTATTTCCATCTCCGACATAGGTTACTGTCAAGCCTTCTAGTTTCTCAAAATGCTGTTTTAATGTAAGAAGGTCTGCAAATATCTGACACGGGTGATGAGAGTCTGATAGACCATTGATCACAGGAATAGATGACTTATTTGCCATACGTATTAAATTAGAATGTTCGTGGGTTCGTAACATAATGGCATGAGTATAACCACCTAGGACTTGTACTACATCTTCGGGTTCTTCATGCTTGCGGGAGGAGGCGAGGCATTCTACGATATCTCCTCCTAATTCTCTCATGGCGACTGTAAAACTGACGCGTGTTCTTAAAGATGGTTTTTCGAATAAAAGGGTGAGTGTTTTTCCGACAAGATCCGTTCGGATCATTCCTTGGTGTCTTTCATGATTGAGCTTCTCTGCGCAATCTAAAAGGTCCAATAATTCATCTAAATTGAGTTCTTCTCCAGTAAGTAGATGGCTAGTGTTGAATTTGATCATAACTTTTTCCCTAAGGATGACGGAAAGATAATGGAGTTTTTATTTAAGGCCGACAAAATGTTCCTTGGCCTTTCCAAGGAAAAGGTCTGTGGGAGTTTAATATATAAACTTCCTTTGTATTATTTTTGAGTGAGTGAAGGACGGCGCGGGTCTTGGTCAGCATTCCTCCAGTCACGGTTTCTGTTTTAATGAGCTTTTGCAGTCCATTTAAATCAACATTTGAAATGGGCTTTCTATTCGTATCGAGTATGCCATCTTGATCAGTCAGAAAAATCAGAGTCTTTATTTTGAGAGCCTGGGCAATCCAGGTTGCTGCCCAGTCCGCATTAATATTGTAAGATTCACCGTTTTTCCCGATTCCAATAGGAGCAATGATTGGAATGATTCCCTTTTCAGATTTTTTGTCTCTTTCAAGGATAGAGAGAATCGTTTTTGGATCGACTTGCTCGATCGTACCTACTTGACCTAACCGTGGATCCGCTTGTTTGCATAAGAGAG
The DNA here is from genome assembly GCA_963758495.1 of Oligoflexia bacterium. Classification (GTDB taxonomy): domain Bacteria; phylum Bdellovibrionota; class UBA1018; order UBA1018; family UBA1018; genus CAVWVI01. The sequence continues at coordinate 506,139 of CAVWVI010000001.1, read as the reverse complement.
TTTTGCCGTCAATACCAGAAAATCCAATAGCGGGCATTCCCATCCCGTTCAAAATACGAACAATTTTGCGATTGACTGAACCACATAAGACCATTTCAATGACTTCCATCATATCAGGTGTGGTGACTCGTTGGCCGTCGATGAATTGCCATTGAATCCCCCGACGCTTAAGCTCCTGATTGATTGCAGGTCCTCCGCCGTGAACGACGACAACAGAAATTCCCATAGAACGGATACGAACAAGTTCTTTGCAAATAGAAGTGACCCAGTCTGAGTTTTCAAGGGCAGCTCCACCGAGTTTGATAAGGATTCTTTTATTCACGTTGAATACTCTGCGTTGATTTCCACGTATCTTTTCGACAAATCACAACCCCAAGCCTTAGCATTAAATAATCCTGAATTGAGATCAATTTGAATTCGGACGGTATCGTCTTTAAGAAGATTTCGAACGATACTTCGATCAAAATTAATAGGTTGTCCTTCTTCAAATACACGAACTTCTTGAATCGCTAAATTTAAGGACTCCAGACAAGTCGAGGGAATCTGTTCCGCACCTAATCGTGCAAGGATTCGCCCCCAATTTGGATCTTCTCCATGAATTGCTGCCTTGATTAATGGACTGAGTATTAATCCACGTGCAGCTCTACGGGCGAGTTCGTCGGAAGGAGCACCCGTGAGTTGTACTTCGATCAATTTTGTTGCTCCCTCTCCATCTCTTGCAATTGCCTGAGCAAGGAGTTGCGCTACTTCGTTGAGGGCTTTTTGAAACTTTTTGATATCCTCTTGGGTGCTGAGGGTAACTCCACTCATGCCATTGGCTAATAAAAAAACTGAATCATTTGTAGAGGTATCTCCATCAACACTGATCATATTGAAACTCAACTGAGTTGCTTCTGAGAGTAAAGGCTGGGCCATTTCAAGTGGCACCTGAGCATCAGTGAGAAGGTAACCTAACATCGTTGCCATGTTTGGATGGATCATTCCAGAACCTTTGCAGATTCCAGTGATTCTGACTTCTCCTTCGCTGAGTAATACAGTGGTCGTGACAGTCTTTGGAACTAGGTCTGTCGTCATAATGGCAAGAGCGAATAATTCAGAGTTGTATGCGATTCTATCGGGAAGATGGAGAATTCCCTTTTCAATCTTTTCTATTTCCATCTGAACGCCTATGACTCCCGTGGATGCTGTGAGCACTTGATGAGGTAAGCATCCAATCGTTCGAGCTGCCGCAAGAGCCATTTTCCAGTTATTGATTTTCCCGAGTTTTCCGGTGGCAGCATTTGCTTGTCCGCTATTGGTTATTACAGAGCGAATATGTGAGCTGGGTAGTATTCCCTTTGAGTAAAGAACTGAGGCCGCTTGGCATTCGTTTTGAGTAAAGGTACCAGCGGCAACGCAGTCTTGTTCAGAAATAATCATTCCTAAATCCGGGCGATACTTACGAACTCCACAATGAATTGCTGCCGCTGAAAAGCCCTTAGGGAGTGGTGTTCTTGCTATTCCAGGTCCAGGAGTCATAATACGCCCTCGAGTTCAAGTAGTGATGTTGTAATTGGAAAGTCATAGATTCGATTGAAATTCTCAATGGCTTGACCGGCAGCGCCTTTAATTAGATTATCAATGAGAGAAAAAATGTAAAGTTGGTTGCCTTTGAGTTCAAATTGGATTTCAGTTCTTGCGCTTCCTACGACTCTCTTCAAAGATAATGCTCTTGGCTGATTTGGGTTAATTCTTCCCCATCGGACTAAAGGATAATTTGAGTAGAATGCAGAGTAAGCTGTTTCTATTCTATGGATTGACATGTTGTTGAGAGTTCGAGCATAAATTCCAGAAATAATTCCTCTACGGGCCCCTAATAAGTGAGTGGAAAACAGAGGGTCAATATCAATGGAAGCAAAGTGAGATGCATATTGCACGATTTCAGGAAAATGCTGATGGGTTCCAATTCTATAGGGGATGCATTCACCATCAACCTCACTAAATAAAAGATTTTCAGTCGCTTTGCGACCTGCACCCGTCGTGCCTGATTTCGAATCAATCACAAGTGACGCGGTATTGATGATGTTTTCTTTAAGCAAAGGAAGGATAGCCATGAGAATGGAAGTGGCATAGCAACCTGGGTTTGCAATGAGGCTCGGTTGATTCTCTCGATTTTTGGCGGGGCCAATCCAAGGAATCAATCCGTATTCAGCGTGTGGCAAAATCGAAAGAGCATCACCTCGAATTCCATAATACTGTTGTGCATTTTCAGCTTCAAGGCGAAATGCTCCGCTTAGGTCGATTACACTTACGCCGGATTTTAGAATTCTGGGAGCAAGTTCAATAGAGGCTTCAGCCGGAGTAGCTAGGAATACGGTATGAACTTTATTTAAGACTTGTTCTAGATGATGGATTGAGGTTACAGGGATTGTCTCTGCTGTTTGTTCAGGAAGCCAATGGGACAGACAAAAATCAGAATCAGTTGCAACACAGGCTTCAATTTTGACTCCAGGATGTTTTAATAAAATTCTGACAAGCTCAAGACCCGAGTAACCGCGTGCGCCAATAATGGCGATAGGTATTTTTGCCTCGGCAGCTGGTTGTTTTTTGTGTTCATAAATATGCATCTCTAATGCATTAATATGCATATTTACGCTGAAGTCAACCCAAAAATACATTGATTTAATTATACCTTTGCATATATATGCAAAGGTAAGGAGCAAAATAAATAATGAAAACGATAGTTCTGATTTATTCTGGAGGTTTGGATACATCTGTTTGCATTCCCCTAATGCGTGAAGAGTATGGATATAGTCGTATTGTCACGGTCACCATTGATGTGGGTCAGCCTTCTCATGATATTCGTGAGGCCGCTGAGAAAGCCCAGGCAATGGGTACTGAGCATTATACTGTGGATGCAAAAGAAGAATTTGCTCGTGACTATTGTTTCGCTTCGGTTCGTGCGAACGGAAACTATGAGGGATATCCTATCAGCACTTCTATTGCCCGCCCATTGATCGCTGCAAAGGCGGTCGATGTAGCTACTCGAATCGGTGCAAATGCATTTGCACATGGTTGTACTGGAAAGGGCAATGATCAGTTTCGAATTGAATTTGCAATTCGGGCGTTGATGCCTGGAGCAACGATTCATGCGCCTGTCCGGGAGCGAAACATGACTCGGAGCTGGGAGATTGATTACGCAATGAGCAAGGGTATACCCATTAAGCAGAGCTTAGAAAAAATCTGGAGTGTCGATGAAAATCTTTGGGGTCGCTCTATCGAAGGTGGACGATTAGAGGAGCCCTCTTATGCACCTCCGAGTGAGATCTTTGAATGGACGAGAGATTCACAGCTTTCCCCGGATAAGCCCACAGAGATTAAGCTCAGCTTTGAAAATGGAGTGCCAGTCGCAATCAATGGTGAGCGGTCATCACCGGCAACTCTTATTTCTCAGGCAAACCGAATTGCAGGTGAACACGGAGTAGGTCGAATTGATATTATGGAAGACCGTATGCTGGGATTGAAAGTGAGAGAAAATTATGAATGTCCCGGTTCTACTTTGATCCTGACTGCGCATCGTGCACTTGAAGCACTGGTATTAACTCGTGAGGAACTTCGTTTTAAAAGTCTGGTAGACGCTGAGTGGAGTAAGCTCGCCTATGAGGGGCTCTGGTTTGATCCATTTAAAGAAGATCTTGAAGCATTCATTCATAAGACACAGGAAAGAGTTACGGGCTGGGTTTCTCTTCGTCTTTATAAAGGTGCTCTTCAAGTGATCGGTCGATCTAGTCAGTGGGCTCTCTACTCTGAAGATTTAGCATCTTTTGATACGACAACTTTTGATCAGAGGGAAAGTACGGGAACCGTCAAGAATTTTGGTTTGCAAGCGCGTATGTATTATCATCTCAAACAAAGGAATCAGTGAAGAAATGAACAAACTTTGGGGCGGTCGATTCAAAGAACAGACAGCTAAGGCTGTTGAAGAATTTACATCTTCTCTCGCAGTGGATTCCAGACTGTGGGAAGCGGATTTGGCTGGAAGCATGGCTCATGCTCGGATGCTAGGAAAATGTGGAATTCTCGATGCACGGGACAGTCATCAAATCATAGCGGGTTTAGAGGATGTACGTTCAGAGATTGCTTCAGGGAAAGTTCAATTTCGTCCAGATGCTGAAGACATTCACTCTGAGATTGAGCGGCTTTTATCGGAAAAGATTGGGTTGGTGGCAGGTAAGCTTCATACGGCTCGAAGTCGAAACGATCAAGTAGCGACTGCAACTCGGTATTATTTAAAAGATCAAATTGATCAATTGCAAAAGGAGGTTCGTGCGCTTCAGTTGTGGCTCGTGAATGCAGCGGAAATTTATCGCGAGACTTTACTTCCTGGATTGACTCATTTTCAGCATGCTCAGCCTGTGAGCTTTTCACATCATCTTTTAGCGTATTTTTGGATGCTTCAGCGTGATTATGAAAGATTAAGTGATTGCAGAAAACGGACTAGTTTTCTTCCTCTGGGCTCTGCTGCTCTGGCAGGGACACCTTTTTTAATTGATAGAGAGATGACTCGCAAAGAATTGGGATTTGATTCGGTGACTGAGAATAGTTTGGATGCCGTTTCTGATCGTGATTTTGTCATTGAATTTCTTGCTGCTGCTTCTTTAATGATGCTTCACCTTTCTCGATTTGCAGAAGAGCTGGTTCTGTGGAGTTCTCCTGAGTTCGGATTTGTGGAACTGGATGACAGTGTGACCACAGGGAGCAGTATTATGCCCCAGAAAAAAAATCCGGATGTTGCGGAACTCATTCGAGGTAAGACGGGGAGAGTTGCTGGAGCTTTAACAGGTGCCCAGATGATGTTGAAGGCTCTTCCGCTTTCTTATAACCGCGACCTTCAAGAGGATAAAACATTTCTTTTTGAAGGTCTTGATACAGTGCGATCCAGCATTCGTTTGATGGGACTTATGTTGGAAACAGCAAAATTCAATTCTTTAAAAATGAGTGAAGCCATGCGAGGTGATTTTTCTACCGCTACCGATCTGGCTGATTATTTGGTTCGGAAAGGTCTTACATTTAGAGCAGCGCACGAAATCGTAGGCAAGATTGTACGCTCATGCATTTGTAGTGGCACTACTCTTGAGGGTTTGAGTCTATCGGAACTTCGAGAGTTCTCTTTATTAATTGAGTCAGATGCCATGACTGTTCTCTCTCCACAGGCTTCAGTTCGAGCACGAGTTTCTGAGGGAGGTACTGGACCTGATTCCGTGGATCGGCAAATAAATCGAGCCCGAGAGTTAATACCAGAGGGTTAATGCCAGAGAGTTAATACCAGAGAGTTAATACCAGAGAGTTAATGCCAGATGAGTCACTTACCCGGTAAAGAAGCCCAATTTCGAGTTAGATAATCCATCAAACTCAGCCCAATCAGTATAGCTAGCCAGTAGACTCCTGCCCCGGCTGCGATACGCACTAGGCCCCGAGCGATGAGCAACTCCATAAAAAAGAGCGCAATAAAAACTGTTTTTACAACTGCAATTCCTATATTAATCGGAGTATTGAATGGGCCCAGGTTTATGAAGGCTACTGCAATGGTCAGTACCAATAAAAACATTAATAGGACGTAAGTTCCCAATAAAGTTTTGACTCCAAATTTGGGTTCCTTCATGATGGACTCCTGTCAATCAGATAGAGTAGGGGAAAAAGAAAGACCCAAATGATGTCGACAAAGTGCCAATATAGCCCAGTAAGCTCAACCGGCGTGTGATAACTCGGCGAGTATTTATTTTTCAAAGCTTGGAATGCTATAAAACTGATAAGTCCAATTCCAATTGTGAGATGCAGAGCGTGAATCAAGGTCATGACAAAATAGATAATAAAGAATAATTCTCCTCTCGCAGGATCGGCTATTTTAAGAGCATAATTGAAATAGGGTACAGCGTGATCTTGATAATCTTGATAATATTCAATTCCCTTAAGCCCCATAAATACAACACCAAAAAGTGCGGTACAGACTAAGTACACCACGAGAGGGTGTTTTTTGCCGAGCTTTGAGTAGTGTACGGCTAGTGCCATAGTGAGACTACTGGAGAGAAGGACTGCTGTATTAATTGCCCCAATGATGAGCTTGGTATGACGGCTCGCTTCTGCAAAAGCCTCAGGATAGATGACTCTGTATATAATATACACCGCAAAAAGCCCGCCAAAAAAGAGAACTTCTGTTGAGAGGAAAGTCCACATGCCTATTTGAGCCACAGATTTCTGTTGCTCAGCATTTTCAAACTGCTCCGCGACATGAATCTTTTCAAAAGGCTTGGCAATTTGAGTACTTTCGAAGTCAATCATAAGGGACCTCCTCAGAGGAAGAGTAAAGATAGGGGCCATGAGTGATGATTGGGATCTCGATAAAGTTATGTTTGGGTGGGGGTGATGAGGTTTGCCATTCTACACCAGTAGCGTCCCACGGATTGCCTGAGGCGATTTTTCCATACTTAAGTGACCAAAGAAGATAAAATATGGGCAAGACATATCCTACAGCTAGGATTGAAGCTCCCAAGGTGGACATAACGTGAAGAACTTGAAACTCAGGAGGATAAGAATGGTAGCGACGCGGCATTCCTAGATATCCCAAAACAAATTGAGGAAAAAAAGTGAGATTGAAGCCAAGAAAAAGAACCAGTGCTGCAAATTTCCCCAATCCTTCAGGATACATTCTGCCGGAAATTTTTGGCCACCAATAATGGATACCTCCTAAATAGGCGGTGACCATTCCACCCACCATAATATAATGAAAATGGGCAATAACAAAATAAGTGTCATGGACATGTACGTCAATTGCAAGAGCGGCGAGAGTCAGTCCTGTGAGTCCTCCGATTGTAAACAAACCGACAAATCCTAAAGCATAAATCATCGGAGTTTTGAGAATAATTCTTCCTCGATAAAGTGTAGCAGTCCAATTAAATACTTTGATTGCAGAAGGAATAGCGACTAAGAAACTTAGAATTGAAAATATGAGGCTTGCATAGGCAGATTGCCCGGCAACAAACATATGATGGCCCCAAACTAAAAAGCCTAAAATAGCAATTCCGAAGCTCGAATAGGCAATAAACTTATAACCAAATATTTCATTTCTTGAAAAGCAAGGGACAAGTTCGCTAATTACTCCCATTCCAGGAAGAATCATGATGTAAACAGCTGGGTGGGAATAAAACCAGAAGAGATGCTGAAAAAGTACGGGATCTCCTCCTAATGCAGGGTCAAATATTCCAATTTTAAATATCCTCTCTACTGTAATGAGTAGGATATTGATGGCAAGAACTGGCGTGGCTAGAATTAAAATAATACTCGTGGCATACATAGACCAGATAAAAAGAGGGAGACGAAACCAAGTCAAACCTGGTGCTCTCATTTTATTTATAGTGATAATAAAGTTAAGTCCGGTTAGAATAGATGAGAATCCTGCGATAAATACGCCGAAAATTGCTAAAATGACATGGGAATTAGAATACAACGTGCTATAGGGCGTATAAAAAGTCCAACCCGTGTCAACCCCTCCCGTAATAATAGATAGCAGGACAAGAAATCCACCGGTCATATAGAGATACCAGCTTGCCAAATTGAGACGAGGAAAGGCTACATCACGTGCTCCAATCATCATGGGTACTAGAAAATTTCCAAGGACGTTCGGAATAGAAGGAATCAAGAAAAACCAGACCATGGTGATGCCATGAATACTAAATAGTTTATTATATGTTTCGGCCTGAAAGAGAGTCCCCGTTGGCGTAAGAAGATGGAGACGTATCAGAGTAGCTGCGATTCCACCTATAGCAAAGAAACCCGTAATGCTCAGTAAATAGAGAATCCCAATGCGCTTATGATCTACTGTGAGTAGCCAAGACATGATACCACGATCAGCATTGAGATAATTCATGGTGACTCCTTTGCCGGTATTCCTAGAAGAAGCTTTCGACTATGGCCTTCACTGAATTGCATGGATTTAATATAAGCAGTCAGCGCAAGAAGTTGTTCTTCATTCACAAGGTTTTTATAGCTGGGCATGACGGGTAGAAATCCCTGGACAATTTTTACATTAGGCTCAAGAATAGATTCACGAATGTAGGTATCGTCAGCAATGATGTTTTTACCTCCCTCTAGAGTGACGATGCTTCCGTAGAGACCTTCCAATCGAGGTGCGCGGATTCCAACATTATCAAAATGACAGGTATTACAGCTTAATTTTTGGAATAGATCTCGTCCTTCCGAAGTCAGTGATACTACTTTTGAGAAGCTGTTGCCTGCAGTGTCCCCTGAGCTGAGCCACTGTTCGTATTTTTCAGGTTTCATAACAATAATTTTGGCTGCGCCCATTTCTGCGTGTTGGGTGCCGCAGTATTGCGTACAAAAGAGATGGTATTCTCCTGCAACGCTGGCTTGAAACCAGACCGAAGTGTATCGTCCTGGAAGAACGTCTTGTTTAATCCGAAAAGCCGGAACAAAAAGACTGTGAATGACATCTTCCGAAGTCATTGTTAATTTAATAGGTATACCCAACGGGACATGTAATTCAGCCGCTTCTCGCCGTCCATTAGGTTGCAAGAATTTCCACATCCACTGTTTACCCAGTACGAATATTTCCATAGAATTTTTTGGCGGAGTGTACATTTTTAAATAAATACGGCCAGACCAGAAAAATAAAATAATAAGCAGCACGAGTGGAACTAAAGTCCAAGTAATTTCAATGGAACTTTGGCTGAAGTTTCTCCGACTCCGATCGGTGACAGTATGGAAATGATATTTAATGCAAAAGTAAAGAATAGCGCAAAAAATTAAAATTAATATGAAAACTTCTAATCCAAACATACTCAGAAAGAGGGTGTCAACACTTGCCGCAATGGTGGATGCTCGGATCGGAAATAAAGGGAAGTCAGCATTCATAGCGCTTTCTTCTCCTGAGGTTTCCATTGCATGGGCCACCAGTTCTGTTGAAAAATGAGAATCAGTAAAAAGAGGACGGTAATAATACTAAATAACTTGAGTAGGCGGGTAATGGAAACACCATATTTTCCTGTAATGGGATTATATTCGTAACAGAGTAATGCAATTTTATCGACAAGAGAGCCAACTTTTCCAGAGGATGCCTCAATGAGTGAGAGACGAAGATCTTGAGGAGAGTAGCCGATTCCAAGAAAATAACGGGAAATTATCCCCTGAGGAGTCAGAATCATGATGCCACTGGCATGAGCAAATTGGCGGGTGGCTGGATCATATTTGTATTTGAAACCTACCACTTTCGCTAAAGCATCAATGGTCTTTTTGTTTCCGGTTAAAAAGCGCCAACCCTCTGGGTTTCCTCTGTGTCCGTATCGTTGCAAATAAGTATTTCTTTTTTTAGAAGCAAGAGCTGAAGTTTCACTGGGATCAATGCTTACCGTTAAAATGTTATAGTCTTGACCTAAATCAAATCCTTTCATTTCTTCTAAGGTCTCCACTAAGTTGTTGAGAACTAAAGTACAAAGACTTGGACACCCAAAGTAAGTGAGGACTAAAATAGTGGGCTTTGGATAAACTAGCTTTTGAATGGAAACCACCCGCTTCTGATCGTCATGGAAAGAGAGACTGAGTGGTATTTGTGAGTTGAGATTTTGATCGATACCAATATTGTTCAAATTCTCAGATAGGAGCGAGCTTGCATTGACTAGAGAACAAAAAGTAAAAGAAATACAGCATAATAATTTTAGTAAGTGTCTGGGCCACAGAGGATAGGCCGCAGCTAAATTGAGCACCTGGGCATTGAGTTTTAAATTCATTTTCCACTCCCATTTTGAAGAAGGAGTGCCATGGCCCGTTGAATGGGGATGTGAGCTATTTTTTCTTTTAAGTTAATCCAGCCGTAAGAGGTGAGTTGGTGAACTTCCTGAGTATGAATTCTTTCGCGTTCTTTCCCTGATTCAATCTCTAGTGCAGCGATTTCAACTGGAGGTACGGGTTGACCACTCCAAATAATACTTTTACTCTGGGTGACGCGCTGTTTTTCATTCAAGACATCATACCAATAGAGCAGAGTGAGTTGCACTCCAATGACCATTAAGAAAAGACCGATGGCCCATTTTTTTATCGCAGAGATGCTGACGTCACTGGATTCATATCCTTGAGAGATGGATTCCTGAAAAGGATTTCGTTTTAATTGAGTAGGTTTTTTTTTCATGCTTTTTCCTTTTGAAGCACGGGTATAATGGGGGATTTCATTTTACTGAGATACCAGGTAAAAAAACTGATCCAAATTCCTCCAATACAAATAGGGGCTAAAATATCCATCCAATTAAGTCGAAGGCTTTCTTCAAAACTGGGAATGATTGACCAATAAACGTCAATAATACGAATCAGAAAAGTAAGTCCTGCAATCCCACTTAGCGTAAAAAGTTGACGTTTTGTTTGACGAAAAAGGAGAAGAAAGAAAGGGAATGCAAATTGAAATAAAGCCAAACTGTACGCAAGCCATTGCCACCCTCCTTGGCTCCTGCGAAAATACCAGTCAACTTCCTCTGGTTTATTTCCTTCCCAGATAATGAGGTATTGAGAAAGGTTGAGATATGCCCAAAGCATCACAAATACCATTAAAACATTGCCTAAATCATTTAAACATTCAGGTGTGAAAAAGTTAGAAATAGCATCGTATTTAGAAATAATTGCTAAAAATAGAATAATAAAAGAAAGAGCACCCAATCCATGGCTGACGAAGAAGATCATTCCAAATATGGTGGAATACCAGTCATGTTGAAGAGACATGATCCAATCATAGGATGCAAAAGATGCAGTGAAACAATAGAGAATCAAACCCAAGGCACTCAGTCTTGTCCAATAGCTAAAACCAATCCAAACGATGAAATAAAGTACAGCTCTTAAAATAAAGAAGGACTGATTTAAATAAATGGATTGATGTTGCAAGAGTTCATTGTGAGCAAGTTCATCCGGGCGTGACCATAAATAGATCGATTTTAATCCAAATAAAATGGGAATAAAAAGTACTGCCATGAGCCAAAGCGTGCTTTTCCCCGCTTCAAAAAATCGTCTTACAGAAACGCCCCATAAGCCACCCGTAAGGTGGGATACTAATAGTAATCCAAAACAACCGAGGGATATTTCAATCCAAAATAGGTATCCACAGAGATAGGAGCGAAAGAATTGAGTGGGATTGTATCTATATCCAAATGTAAGTGCGATGAATGTGATGATTGCGATAACGGCACTCATTTTGTAAATGGATATGAGAACGTGCTTTAAAGATTTCAATAGGCTTGGGTCTTGATTCATCTTTTTATGTTCTCCAGTTTCATTTGATCTTGATGTGAAAGATTCTCCAGCTTTGCATTTTGACTGAGCTGAAGCGCTCGAATATAAGCGGATATTGCCCATCGATCTTTGATTGGAATGCGTGAAGCGTAGCTGTACATCACTCCGTATCCTCGGGTGATTACATCGAAAAAGTGACCTATAGGAGCTTTTCTTAATTCCTCGGTATGATAAGAAGGAGGTGCGGTAAAGCCTCGAGCTACTATCATTCCTTGGCCGTTTCCGGATTCTCCGTGACAGGGGGAACAGTAAATATTAAATCGTTGTTGTCCTCGCTTTAATAGTTCGGCTGTCAAGGGTATCGGCAAGGTAGTTATAGACACTCCGTTTACTTTTCCAGTATAAAAAGGGAGATCTGTTCGTGGTTGTCCACGTGCTATGGTTCCAGGAATGATGGGACGAGATGACATTCCGTTTGCGAAAAAGTCACTTGGGTCATAGGGAAGGTACTTGGGTTGTTGAGTCATTTTTTGCTGACATCCCATCGCTAATGGAATTATGAATGAGACCCATAACAGTTCTTTCATAACTCTACCTCATAGACTTCCTGAGGAATGAGGGACTTTAGAAAATTATGAGTTTCTTGATACTTAAATTGGGGATCCAGACATTGAATACAAAGAAAAAACCCATCCTCAGCAGCTCGCTTGAATTCTGGCACATTAAATACTGGATGGTAGAGTTGAGGGAGTTTGTTTAAAATAAGCATTCCAAAAAGAGCTGAAAGTGCGGCGCAAAGAATAGTCAGTTCGAAGGTAACTGGAATAAATGCGGGCCAACTATTGTATGGCCTTCCCCCTATATTTAATGGATAGCTCACGACATTTGCAAAATATTGCATATAAAACCCACCACTGCAGCCGAAAAGACCTCCAATTAAAGTAATCATGGACATCCTATCGTGAGTGAAGCCAATTGCTTCTGAGAGGCCATTTACGGGGAATGGAGTATAAGCTTGGAGTTTGCGATATCCCGCATCGTAAGCGCTCTGTGCAGCTTTGAGTAAGGCTTCGGGCTCATTGAAAACAGCCATGAGACCATAAAGGGAGGGAGGAAGGGGTGATTGAGTTATGAGAGTGTATTGAGGTTTTGTTTGGGGCTGAGTGCTCATGGTTACTCATGCTCCTTTCGATGTAGAAGTTCGCGCAGTTCAGAGATAGCAATTACGGGTAAAATCCGAATAAAAAGCAAAAAAGAGAAAATGAAAAAGCCTACTGAACCCAGGAGGGTTAACCAATCCCAAATGGTTGGAGAATAGTTATGCCAGTCGGAGGGTAAGTAATCTCGACTCAGACTTTGAACTACAATCACAAAACGTTCTGACCACATTCCTAAATTAATAAATAGTGAAATGATAAAGAGTAATGTAGGATTTATTCGAATTCGTTTGAACCAAAGAAACTGAGGGATGAATACATTACATACGATTAGGATCCAGTAAAGGACATCGTAATGTCCGGTTGCTCGATCTAATAAAGAATATCTTTCATACAAATTTCCACTATACCACGCCATGAATGCTTCTTGAATATAGGAATAGGTTACGATCAAGCCTGTGACTAAAGTGAGTTGTGCACAATTATCTAAGTGTTTAAGCGTAATAAAGTCTTTTAATTTAAAATATTTTCTGAGTGGAATCGCAATTGTTAAAACCATTGCAAAGCCTGAAAAAATGGCTCCAGCTACAAAGTAAGGAGGGAAAATAGTGGAGTGCCAACCTGGTACAATTGAAATCGTAAAGTCAAAACTCACTACACTGTGAACGGATAGTACAAGGGGAGTTGCCAAACCTGCCATAAGCAAATAGACTGAAGTATAGCGTCGCCAATGTATGGCGGACCCCCTCCATCCTAGAGAAAGTGTGGCATAAAGTTTTTTTACCCAAGGTCGTTTTGCTCTTTCCCGCATACTGGCAAGATCGGGAATGAGTCCCGTGTACCAAAAAACAAGTGATACTGTAAGGTAAGTGCTCACTGCAAAAACATCCCACACCAATGGACTTCGGAACTGTGGCCAAAGATCCATAGTATCAGGATAAGGGAGAAGCCAATAGAAAAACCAAGGCCGCCCTAAGTGCAATAAGGGAAATAGACCTGCGCAAGCTACTGCAAACAGAGTCATCGCTTCTGCAAAGCGATTAATAGAGGTTCTCCAGTCTTGGCGCATCAAGAGTAAGAATGCTGAAATGAAGGTTCCTGCATGACCAATTCCGATCCACCATACAAAATTTGTAATGGCATATCCCCAAGCTACAGGGATATTAACTCCCCAAATTCCAATTCCGACTGCCAGTAAATATGTAATCGCGACTAAGAGTATTGTGACAAGAAAAAAGCCAATTCCAAATCCCAAGTACCATCGCCAGTGATAATCTCGGGCAAGAACAAGGTCTGAAATTTTTCTAGTGACACTTTGATAGGTATATCCTGGAGCAATAACCGATAGTGTTTCATTATTGTTTTTAGAAGTTTTAGAGATCATATTATCTCAAGCTCACGATTAGGATTAGTGAATTTTGCAAGATAAGTAGTTCGAGGTCGTGTCCCAAGTTCAGCTAGAAGTCCATAATTATGGGGTTGAGATTTGAGTTGATTGAGCACACTTTTTTGAGTGTTGAGATCTCCGAATATAATGGATTCAGTAGGGCATACCTGTTGACAGGCGGTCTTAATTTCTCCATCCCGAATTCGGCGGTTTTCATTCTCCGCAGGAATCCTTTTTTCAACGATACGTTGAATACAGTATGTACATTTTTCCATAACTCCGCGGCTTCGAACTGTTACGTCCGGATTTCTCATCGCCTTGAAACTAGGAGTTTTATAATCACTATATTGAAAAAAATTGAATCGTCTTACCTTGTACGGACAATTATTTGAACAATAACGAGTTCCTACACATCGATTGTAAACCATTTCATTAAGGCCTTCGCTTCCATGGACGGTGGCGGCGGTCGGGCAAACTACTTCGCACGGCGCGTCTTCGCAGTGCATACAAGGTATAGGTTGAAAAAATGTTTTTGGATTATCATTTTTTCCGACGTAATATCGATCTACCCTGATCCAATACATGTTTCTTTTTTTGATAATTTGGTCTTTTCCAACAGAAGGGATATTATTTTCAGCTTGGCAAGCAATGACACACGCACTGCAACCTGTGCATGTATTTGTATCAATGACCATAGCCCATGCGTAACCTGTGTAAGGAAACTGGGGGTAGAGAGAATGAGGTTTGAGTGGTTTTTCGTGAAATAGGTTTTGATTCTTTTGGAAGTCTTGAATCGTTGCATTATGAATGATATCTCTGTCCTTCATTGAATCTTGATCTTGTTCTTTTGTAAAAATATGTGTTTTTTCAGTTTTAGTAATTTCAAGACCTGGATTGAAATAGGGATGATCAGAAGTCTGAAGCAAGTAAGCATTGTAACCGATGTTCGAGCCGACTTTGCCAGCTTGGGTCCGCCCAAATCCAAACTGTAGCGTAACAGATTCGTCTGCGTGTCCTGCCAGAATCCAAACGGGTGCGTGAATATTCCGACCTGAGTAACGAAGTAAGACAATGTCTCCTGTCGATAAATGGAGTCGTTGGGCTGTACGAGGGCTCAGGAAAGCTGCATTATCCCAGCTGAGTTGAGTAAGAGGTTTGAAAAGCTCTTGAAGCCAGCTGTTATTTGCAAATCTGCCATCCCAAATTGTTGAATCAGAGCGAAAAATAATCTCTAACCCCTGATCATTTTCTGCCTGATTATTTTCTACCTGATTATTTTCTAAAGGATGATAGGTGCTTTTAAGTATTTCTGAATTCAACTTGACTTGTTTAGGGCTAAAGGATGTGTTTTCTACTATTCCTTGTTGTAATGCTTTCTCCCATTTTGGGTCAAAGTCTACCTTCCACAACTGTTCCCAGTGATCACGGACTATTTGATAATCTGATGACGTGAGGTTTTCCATAAGGGAAGCTAAAACCCAGTGTGCTGATTTGGATTGATAAAGTGGCGCGATCAACGGTTGCATAATCGTCACAGTTCCATCAAACGCTCGTGCATCGCTCCAAGTCTCCAGGCTATGGGTTTCTGGAAGGTGCCAATGACTAAGGGTGGCCGTCTCATCTTGATAAAGCCCTAGATGAATTCGTAGAGGTACTTTTAAAAAACTTTTAGAAAAATTAAGATCAATTGGAGTGTAGTAAACAGGGTTACCTCCAAGCACAATGAGAGTATCCACTTTTCCCGCATTCATATCTGTGACAAGTTGGCAAACTGATGCCAGCTGGTCCACGGGTCTAAATTCTACAGGAGGTATAGGAATGATTGTTTTTCCTATGTTTCCCAATTTTAAATTAATGGCATGAACAATAGCTTGAGCTCGAGGTGTTTGATCTAATCCTATCGTAATAATACTAGAGTTTGGATGAGATTGGAGATCTTTGGCGACTACTGAAAGCCAATTTAAATCCTTTGGAGGTAAGGAAGGAGTATCGATATTGATTCCAAGTATCTTCGCAAGCGCAAGAACGTAGATTTCAATAGAAGAAGCTTTACGGTTCAAGCGATGATCTGCCATGGACCCTGTGATGGAGGGGGTACTTTCAATCACGTAAAGCCGATTCATCTTGAACTGATCCGTTTTGAGATTTTCAGAACGAACTCTACGGCGATCAGAGAAGTCATGAGAATAGCGAGTGCTCCCCGGTACGTGGGAGAGAAAGTCCGAATCAAGGCTTAAAATGATATCGGCTTTTTTAAATTCATAGATGAATTCCAGATCTTCTCCAAAGGCTAAGAGGGATGCCTTTCTTGCGTTGTCACGAGTAATGGGCTCGAAGGAATGCCAGTGTGCTTGAGGAAAACTCTTTAGTAATTGGTGTAATTGGTTACCCATAGTAGGAGAAGTGACTGTTTCAGAAAGAATATAAAGCCCATTACCAAAATTCTTTTGCCAGTCTGATCTCTTTTTATTTAAAGCGGCAATAAATCCATCCCAGGTATCAAGGTTCTTTTCGTGAACGACTGTTTGGGAACGTTCGGGGTCATAGAGAGAAAGAATTTGAGCTTGGGTAATTGAATCTGTGGCTCCGAGACTGGCGGGATGGTCTGGATTTCCCTCGATTTTAGTAGGCCGACCCATATGACTTTCTACTAAAATTCCAGTAGCATATCCTCTGAGTGTGGTTGCAGTCGCAAAAAATAGGGGTTTGCCAGGAATAATTTCTTCAGGTTGAATCACATAAGGAACAATCTTCTCAAGAGGCATTCGACTACAGGCGGTGAGACCAGCAAGGGCCATAGATGCACCCATGATTTCCATAAATCGGCGTCGGTCAATTGAGTCGTCTAGATCCATCATCTATTTTCCTACCTATGGCATGTATAGCAATTTGTAATTCGCTCTTTATCAATCTGATATTGCTGAATCAGTTGCTTACCGAGTTGATTTCTTTCTTTTTCCCCCGTGGGTGGTTTCCAATGCAAATTGAACACCTCTTCACGAGGTCGTATATAACGCTCCGGATTTCTGTGACATGAGAGACAATCACGCATATAAAAGGTTCGGATTTTCAAATTAAGAGGCATTTCATCTACTTGTCCATGACAGCTGACGCATCCAATTCCTTTATTAATATGAATGCTGTGATTAAAATAAACATAGTCTGGTAAAACGTGCACACGTGTCCAATGGAGAGGTTTATTTTCAAAGAAACTCGCCTGCACAGGCTTCAAAAGAGGACTCTGTGACCAGATTTGGGAATGGCATGTCATGCATGTTTCAGTAGATGGCATTCCTGCTGTGGAAGAAATTTCCACAGAAGTATGACAATAGCGGCAATCTATGCCATCACCTTTGACATGATGGCGATGGCTAAAGGGAATCGGCTGCTCACGTGGAACTCCAACATCTGTAACATAGGATGACCATTTAAGTATTTCTCCAACTCCGAAAGAGCCACAGACAAGTCCAATAAATGATATTATGACGATTTTTGTGACTGTGTTTGCGCCTATGCGAAAAAGCTGAGGCATCGCGTGAAACTCCCCGTGCCCAGCTCATGAAGCAAGCCTCATTCCACAGCAAGCACTGCAAGAGGTCCTGTTGCAGTGCTTGTCAACAACCCTGTAGGAACTACTTATATTCCATTTTCATAGGGTAGTTCAGGCTATCTTTGAAGGTCGCTTCATGAGTTTTAAGGAAAGTTTTTTGTCCTCCTTGTCTGCAAGGAGATCGCCCCAAGGTTGAAGTGTAGGTACTGCGCTGAAGATAATCCGTAAAACACCTAAAAATGGAATGCAGAGTAACATCCCCCAGATACCCCAAATCAAGCCTCCGGCAAAAATACCTAAAAACGATGAAAGTGCGTTTATATTGAGTTGAATACCAACTAACTTTGGGGAAAGGATATTTCCCTCAATAATTGACATAATTAAAAGTACAATTACCAGGAAAAGTATAGATGCTAAAGTATGCCCTTCTGCAAAAGAAACAATGACAGGCGGTATTAATGCTAGAATAAAACCAATGGCTGGTAAGAGAGTCATAATGCCCAGAAATGTTCCCATAAGAAAACTGTAGGGCACTGAAAAACCTATCAATGCAATCGTGTCAACTGCGGCTACAATGATAACAATCAATAATCGAGCTAATAAGAAGCGTTCAATTAGGGTGGTTACTTCATCTAACATGGATGCGCCTTGAATGGACTCATACCGTGCTAGGATTTTTTCAAAAGTAGTTCGAAGGTGTTTGCGTGACATAATCATTAAAATAGTAAATAATAAAATAAGGGCTATTTGTGAGCCAGTATTGAGTACGGCATTTAAACCCGATAAAATTACCTGAATGCTTTCTCCAGCCACAACAGAGAGTTTTTCCAAAAGTGCAGCCGGATTTAAATAATCTGAGATGTGAATAGATTGCCCTAATTTACTTTTATTAAACGTATTTAAGAGTTTATTGAGTGAATTCATGAGTAGCGGAATATCTTGAAATAAAGAGGTAGCTTGTCTGATCAGCATATAGCTCACTGCAGGAATAGGGATGAGTAGTAGAATCGTGCCCAATGTGACGGCAAGCCATTCAGGTACGTGGATACGAGTTAAAATGCGAATCAGAGGAGTGATCAAAAATCCGAGGAGTGCCGCAATGCAAACGGGGACTAAGAAGGGGCGCGCAGTTGCGATTCCCCAAGTCACTATGACTAAGAGTGCTGTAGTGAGAAGTCCTCTTGGAAACCGGTTCATTATAATTATTTTAGAAATGAAATGTCCATGCCAAGTCGTAAGCAGCTCCTTTAGAACTACTTCCTTTAGGGCTTGCTTATATTTGGCAGTAGGCTTGCACATCTGGGTATCTAGCTAATTGTAACATAGAATCAGGCGGGTCATGAAAAAGAATCCACTTTCAACTATTCCTAGGGTTAATATTTTTTCTTTGCTGATGATTACCTTTGTTTTAATAATGATGAGTAATTGGATACAATACACTAAAACTATAGAAACAATTCCTTATAGTCAATTTATAACTTATGTAAATGAAGGTCGAATATCTGAAGTGGATTTAGGTTCAGAGAGAATTATTGGCACTTTAAAGAACCCACCAGTAGGGCATCCAAAAGAATTTACAACCTTAAGAGTAAATGATTCAAATTTGGTTAATAGACTTACAGCTTCAAACATTCGTTTTAGTGCGATACCGGAGAGTAAAGTTTTTAGTGGTTTGTTAGCTTGGGTATTTCCAATAATTTTATTTTTGTTCTTTTGGTCGTTTATTTTGAAGCGTTCAGGAGGGGGCTCTCGAGGGGGAGGGTTTCTGTCCTTGGGGAAATCCAAGGCTAAAATTTATGTAGAAACTGATTTGAAAACACGATTTGAGGATATTGCTGGGGTTGATGAAGCTAAAGGTGAGTTATTTGAAATTGTAAATTTTTTGAAAGATCCAGCTAGTTATTCAAGACTGGGTGGAAGAATGCCTAAAGGAATATTATTAATTGGCCCTCCTGGTACAGGAAAAACATTACTATCTCGAGCGGTGGCAGGAGAGGCAAGAGTTCCTTTTTTTTCAATTAACGGTTCAGAATTTGTTGAGCTATTTGTTGGCTTGGGGGCAGCGAGAGTGAGAGATCTTTTTGAGCAAGCAAGAGGTAAAGCACCCTGTATTATTTTTATTGATGAATTGGATGCATTAGGAAAGGCGAGGGGAATGAGTGCGATTACTGGATCATCTAATGATGAGAAGGAGCAAACCCTCAATCAATTGCTGGCAGAAATGGATGGATTTGATCCCGCACAAGGAATTATTTTATTAGCAGCTACGAATCGTCCAGAAGTTTTGGACCCGGCGCTTCTTCGTGCAGGAAGGTTTGACCGCCAAATCTTAGTTGATAAGCCAGATCGTATAGGAAGAGAGCAAATTTTAGAGATTCATATGAAAAAAATAAAATTAGCTCCTCATGTAGACGTTAAGGTCTTAGCATCTATGACTGCCGGTTTTTCAGGTGCAGACCTTGCTAATTTGGTAAATGAGGCTGCACTCATTGCGACTCGAAATGGTGACAAAGTAGTTAGCTTGAATTCTTTTACTTTTGCAATTGAGCGAATTATTGCAGGATTGGAACGGCGAAGTCGAGTACTTAATCACGAGGAAAAGAAAAGGGTTGCATACCATGAAATGGGACATGCCATAGTTGCTCTAGCTCTTGGTCAAGGTGAAGTTGTTCATAAAGTAAGTATTATTCCTCGTGGGTTGGGTGCATTAGGCTATACTATGCGACGTCCAACGGAAGATCGATATCTGATGAGTAGTCGAGAATTAGAATCTAAGATGGCCATTGCCCTTGCAGGTCGTGCATCAGAAGATCTATTTTTTGATGACATTTCAACGGGTTCAGGTGATGATTTAGATAAAGCTACGGATATTGCTCGAGCTATGGTGACTCGTTACGGTATGGACCCGAAACTTGGCCTCGCTGTCTATGAAAGAGAGTCCAGTGCAATGCTGGGGAATCCGGCTGCGATCAGGGCATTTGAATTTAGTGAGAAAACGGCTCAACAAATTGACAATTCAATTCAAAATATTATGAATCGATCTATGAAATTAGCCACTGATGTAATTCATAATTATAAAGCACTTATTGAAGAAGCAGTGCACATTTTGATAGTCAAAGAGACTATTGACGAAATAGGTTTGAAGCAGCTATGGGAGAAATATAACGGCAATGTTGTAAATTTAAGGGAAGCATCACAAGCGTTATGAAAAAAATAGAAATGTAAGTAATTCCTTTAGGGTTGTTGATAAGCGAGGGAAGGAGTCTTATTGCGCCGTAAAGATTTGGGTTCCAAGCACAATAAGACTCCTTCCCTCGCTTACGCTCGAATTGTTAAACTGAGATCAGTGATTTGAGCGTTCCTAGCATTTTAAGAAAGTTAATTTCTTTTTCTAGTTCTAACGGTTCGAGTGAGTTTATTTCTAAAACTTTGGTTTTAGGAGATCCATCTTGAGTTATGAAAGTAAAACCCATTCTAAATCCTTTATTAAATTTTATTTTATGAACTATATAAGAACCTGGACTCTTGCCCATAAGTAAATTCTCAGCCTCAACTTCCCGTAGTTTAACATAGTCGGGTTGACCATATTTCTGGTACTTGGAAATCAACAGCCTTTCGGGTACCGGGCCTGGATCATTTTGAGGAGAATAAGACTTCTCTTGAAGGTATTTAATTCCTTCATCGAACTGCTTTGAGTTAATTCTTTGAGCAGGATCTGGTTTCACGGCAGCAGCTATGAGGTGATTAAAGGAATCTAAATTTAAACTTTCAGACTCTTGGTATATGAAGTTCTTGAGCGCATGGACTTGGCAAGTAAAAAAATCTTTATATTCATCAGAATATTCATTAGAAGAATAAAAAATCAGAATATTTTCGCATTTTTTTATCCAATTTTGTCCATATGGATTCATGATTTCATAAGCGATAGTAGCTGCAGCATAAACATCACTCTTAAAAACGATTTCAATTTTTTCTTTCTCGTCTGCTCCTTCCCAAGATGTTGTTTTTTGAGGATAGCCGATCATTTTTATCATTTCTGGAGCCATCATAACAGGAGTGCCCCTCAGCGGTCTTTTTTTCATACTACGAATTAGGTATTGTGGGAAATAGGCTAAATCAAAGTCGCTGATAGCTAGTTTGGGTTCCTGACTTTCTAAATTCACCAAAATGTTTTCTTGTTTTAGATCAGTATGATGAATGCCTAAATCATGCAACTTTCTAAGTCCAATGCTAAGTTGATGAATAAGATCTAAACGTAAGTCTGAACGAAGGTTTCTCATCACTTCTGGGCGAATTGCAGACAGAGCATAAGGATACATGGATTGAATGATTTGCTTCCTCCCTACATGGTAAGTCTCTACTAGTCCTGTTTGTTCGTTGCGAGGAAGATCGGAAATTCGTCCAAGTATTTTTTGTTCATTTGCAAAGTTTTCATTTTTTTCTTTTGTGTCAGGTTCTTTTATGTCAGGTCTAAGAGCAAGCTTGACTAAGTTAGACCAACTTCCATAGGAGGTGATTTTATAAGCAACTTTACTAGCACCTCTTCCTAATGCGATTGATCCAAATTGTAAATAAATTCTATCTTGACGATCTATTGAAAAATGTACCTGAGTCACTTCACCCGATTTGCTTTTGATGGTGAATGGCTTTATCTGAGTATTTCTCATTCTCCATTGTTCTTTATTAGACTCAACATAATGAATGAGTTTGTAAACTTCAGAAGGACTAATGTCTGATTTATAGACTTTGTCTAGCTGCTCTAATGTCTGTAGAAATTTGCGCTCAAGAGTGAGTGTGTCATTGTGTGGGGTAGGCGAAGGTAAATTGCAGGATTGATTTGAAAGTTGGTTAATAATTTCTAGTGATTTTAGGTAATTTTTTAAAAGTTCCACTTCTTCGGCAGCTGGAACTTCTGAACTTTTATTCAACTTCTGAAGTCCTTCTATCTTTAATTCGGTTTCACGCATTTCCTTTTGAACTTCCAGTGGAATCCTTGAAAAACAAGGTTGCGCCAGAAGCATCAGGTAAATTAAAAAGTAAAGAAAAGTTCTTTTAAATAATGAGATTGCGTAGGTCCGCATTATGTCATATCGGAAAAAAATATAACTTTATTAACGATTAATGGAAAAAATAGCTTTTTGCTCGATTTCATAGGTCGAGCGAGATAAATCTAAGATTCATGATGAATACAACAGTTTCTAGGTTGCAATGTCCTAAGAAAAAACGTGGTGCAAGTCGATGTAAGGGGTCTTTTCAGCTGATTGCCCATGAGAAGCTAAAGAGTGGGCCTGCAGAGGATGTTTTTGATGTCCGGTCTGGCGATCTCAAGTGCCTGAAGTGTCAAGCGAAATTCCCTATTCTAGCGGGTGTGGCCATTGTTGTAGATGATGTTCGTCTTTACCTTTTAAATCATGTGAAAGGGATTGCGCAAGCGGTTCAAGACTCTGAAATTCCTCGTGAATATCTACAGGATTATTTAGAAGCTAAAGCTGAGATTCAAATTGAGCATATTGAAGATGATTTGGAAGCCGAGCGGGTGAACGCGCTTTATCTCATGAATCATTATTTACGTGTAGGAGTGAGCTCTTTAGCTTCTCAAGACATTTGGTGGAAACCTCGCCGAGGGCAGGGGAGTCCACTGATTGATTCGCTTGTAAAAGAGTATTGGGATCAAGGTCCATTTGCACAGATTCAAAAATGGGTAGCACACCTAGGTCAAAAGAGGAGTTTGAATCATGTTGTGGAGCTAGGATGTGGCGTAGGTGGTTTATATCCAATGTTAAAAAATCATCTTCAATCTTACCTTGGAATAGACAGTTCATTTGCAAGTATTGCAATGGCTCGGCACCTTAGTTTAGGTGTTCCCTATCGAGGGTCCTTGCGGATTCCTGAAGATTTGCTTCAAGGTCCTTTATCGCGTTCCATTCATATTTCCCCTGCAAAGAGCTATGATGGTCAAGGGGATTTTTTAGTTGGAGATCTGGAAAATCCTCCTGCACTCACCGGGCAGTGGGATCTTGCATTGGTATTCAATGCGATTGATATGTTGGATAATCCGTCTTCGCTTCCCGCCATTCAGTATGATTTGCTAAAAAATAACGGTATAGCCATTCAAAGTTGCCCCTATATTTGGCATGAAGTCGTGGCTAAGAAACTTCGGGCGCGCCTGCCTCGTGGGATTCAGGATTCTGCTCGAGCCGCGGAATGGCTCTATGAACAAGCAGGGTTTAAAATTGAGGAGAAAATAGACCACTTACCTTGGCTTTTCTTTAAACATGTCCGGCAACTAGAAATCTATTCAGTACATCTATTTAAAGCAAAAAAAGGAGCGGACTAAACAGCTTGGCCTGCCGCCCAGCCAGAAGCCCATGCCCATTGGAAGTTATAGCCCCCTAGCCAGCCAGTAACGTCAACCACTTCTCCTATGAAATAGAGATGAGAGACTTTCTTAGCTTCCATTGTTTTGGAGGAAAGTTCATCAGTGCTGACTCCACCCCGTGTTACTTCGGCTTTATTGTAGCCTACTGTTCCGCTGGGAGTAATTTCCCAATGATGTAGTTTTTGGCAAAACTCACTCAATGCGACTTCTGAGACTTGAGGTAGAGGGAGTGTGGATGCAAAGTAAAGTTCGCAAAAGCGTTCTGAAAATCGATTGGGTAATAATTCAGCCAGTAAGTTTTTTACAATAGAGCGATTACCTTCTCTTTTTTTATTAAGAAACCATTCAAAAGAAGAAGGCATATCAGGTAACAGATCTATGAAAATAGAATGACCTGGATTCCAATGAAGTGAAGCTTGGAGGGCGGCCGGACCACTCAACCCACTATGAGTGAAAAGAAGATTTTCTCGAAACGAAATCATATTACAAGTAATTTTACAATCGATAGAGAGACCCGATAATTCACGAAAAGATTGGGTCTCTTTGTCAGCAAGCCGAAACCCATCCAAAGCAGGTGTCGTATTGACAATCCGGAGTCCAAATTGGCGTGCGATTTCATAGCCGAAACCTGTCGCTCCAATTTTTGGAATAGAAAGGCCACCTGTCGCGATGACTAATGAAGTACATTGAAAGGTACCTGAACTTGATTCAATGTTAAAATGAACATCGTTCTCGGCAATTCGAGATATTTTGTTAATTTTACACTCCAGCTCAATACGTGCTCCGGCTTTGTCGCATTCAGATTTTAGAAGATTGACAATTTCTTGAGCCGAATGATCACAGAAGAGTTGACCCAGTTTTTTTTCATGATACGCGATTTTATGATTTTGAACCATCTCAACAAAACTCTCGGAAGGGTAACGAGAAAGTGCCGATTTACAAAAATGAGGATTTTCAGAAACATAATTTAAATGGCTCGCTTCCCTATTGGTAAAATTGCAACGGCCGCCGCCCGATATTAAAATTTTCCCACCGAGTTTTTTAGCGTGATCGAGCAAGAAGACCCTACGTCCTCGTCGGGCAGCATGGAGAGCGCACATAAGGCCGGCACCACCGGCTCCAATAATGATAACATCATAATGATTCATACTTAATTCGACTTTTAACCGATTTAATACAAGGAGGGTATCAAAATAAACGGCAATTGGGTAAAAAGTGTGCTATACAGGGTATCTTAAAGAAAAGAGATACACTTTGGATTCATTTAATCAGCTTAAATTAAGTACTTCATTAATGCGTGCAATTGCCGAACTGGGCTATGAAAAGCCAAGCCCAATCCAGGCGGAAGCGCTCCCTATTTTATTAGGTAAGTCTACGGACTTTTTGGGTTTAGCGGCCACAGGTACAGGTAAAACTGCTGCCTTTGCAATCCCACTTTTGGAGCGGATTGATCCCTCTCGAAGGTCGGTTCAGGCCCTTGTCCTTTGTCCAACTCGAGAGCTTGCTCTTCAAGTCGCTGGACAGATTAATTTATTGGGCAAACATAAGGGTGTCCGTGCACTACCCATTTATGGTGGTTCAAGCTACTCTGATCAGATTCATGGTTTAAAAAAGGGAGCTTCCGTAGTAGTTGGAACCCCGGGTCGTGTAGTTGATCATATGGATAGGGGTACTCTCCGCTTAGATGAGCTCGAAACCCTGATTCTTGACGAAGCTGATGAAATGATTTCAATGGGCTTTAAGGACGATTTAGAGAAAATTTTAAATAGTACCCCACGAGAATCGAGTAATATTTGGCTTTTTTCGGCAACCATGAGCCGAGAAGTGCGCAAAGTCGCAGATGAATACTTGCGAAGTCCTCGTCAAGTTCAAGTGAATCGAACGGAGATGCTCCCTGATACGGTAGAGCAACTCTATTTTATGACTCACGAATCCAATAAGCCTGAGATCTTATGTAAATTAATTGATTCTGCAGAGGATTTTTATGGGCTTGTTTTTTGTCAAACTAAGTCGTTAGTAACAGACCTCACTCAGTATTTGACGGAACGTGCCTATAAAGTAGATTCATTGCATGGGGATAAAGATCAAAACGCACGCGAAAGAACGATGCAGGCTTTTCGGGACCGAAAAGTCAATTTGCTCATTTGTACCGACGTTGCTTCTCGTGGACTCGATGTCAAAAATATAACTCACGTAATTAACTATTCGATTCCTCGCGAACTCGATAGTTACGTTCATCGTATTGGGCGTACCGCTCGAAGCGGAAAAAATGGTATTGCGATGAGCTTAGTGACCCCAAGTCATCGTGGATTAATTGGCCGAATTGAACAAATGACCAAAAGTAAAATGCGTGAGGGGAAAATTCCGACTCGTAAAGATATTGGAACCAAGAAGATTTCAAAAATTCTTGAGAATTTTCAGGCACAAAATGCTTTTCCTCGTGCAATTGAGTTGATGACACCAGATTGGAAGTTAGCGGTTTCTGAAATGAATCGTGAAGAGATCGTGGGACGCTTTTTATCGGTCATGTTTCCTGAAGTATTTGCGGAGCGAGCTCAGATTGAAGCCCCAAAAACAGTACGTGTTTCTACAGGAGCGAGCGACCATGGGACTTCTCGTCGTCCGAAACGAGCAGCTCATGAACGACACCGTGACCAGCCCCAGGAACGGCGGCGCGATCATTATTCAAGTCGTGAGGGTCAATCAAAACATCCAAGTCGACACAAAAAGGTCAAATCGGGCTGGGATCAACCGATGAGTCGAAATGGGCGTTAAGCTATTCTTTTACTTATGAAGTCTTTTATTTATTAAGTTGTAATTCAGCATACTTTCAAACAGTTGCTTACACTCATTTAGGACCAAGGGTTTTGTTAAAAAGGGTGGACTAATGGCTTGCTGTCCTAATGCTGCAAAGTATTTATGAGTAGGTAAACTCGACATAATAATTATGGGAACGTCAATACAAAATTCATGACATTTATTCCATAGGTCTATCCCTGTTGACTCGCCATCAAGAAAGATGTCAGCGATGATGAGATCATAATTCTGAATGGTGGAGTTATTATTGGAGTTTTTGAGCTGAATGATTGCATTTTCAGCACTCGTTGCCCAATCTAATTCGATCCCTCGATCAATGCTCTGGAGTACCGTTTCAAGTACGGTGACAAGATCTAAGTCATCCTCGACAATCAAGACTCGGCTATTGGTTTTTGCTTTTGACCTCGTTAAAGAGTCTGAAGCGTGTTTTTTGATATTTAAGTTTATATTCATACATCCCTTTCTTTAAAAATCCTTTCATTTAACTAGAGAGTTACTAACAAGACCCGGACCAGTTTATTAACCTATTAAATTTAGATACTTATCTTTTAATATCGATTTTAGATGCAAAATTCGGGGCAAAACGCCTCAGATTTAAATTCGTTTTTGCCCCAATATTCTTATATGATTATATTATGGCGAATAAATATGAAGTGATGATTATTGATGATGACCCTGATCTTCAGCTTCTGCTTAAAAGGCTATTCACCTTAGAAAATCTGAGTGTTGTCTTGTTTTCAACAGGATTACATGCGTTGGTCGAAATTGAGGCCAGAAAAAGAAATAATAAACTAATAAGTGATCTCATTATTTGTGATCTCAAACTACCTGATTTGGATGGACTTGAATTTATTGTACGTATGAAATCCTTGAATATTCTAACTCCGATTATTTTAATTACCGCTCATGGTTCTATTAAAACAGCAGTGGAGGCCGTCAAAAAAGGTGCATTCGATTATATTATCAAGCCTATCAATTTGGCGGAGCTGATCTTAATTGCGAAACGTGCGATCCAATTCGATCATTGTGATAAAAATAGAACAACTCCAAGATCTAGCTTAAAAATGATAGGAAAGAGTCTTAAGATTCGACAAATATTTGACCTAATAGAAAGGGTCGCTCGGTCGGTATCCAACGTGCTGATCACTGGTGAAAGTGGCACAGGTAAGGAAATGGTGGCTCGCGCAATTCATGAACAGAGTGCGCGGAGTTTGATGCCTTTTATTGCATTAAATTGTTCTTCAATTCCAGAGCATCTTTTAGAGTCTGAGCTATTTGGACATAAGAAAGGGGCCTTCACAGGAGCGCAGGATGCACGACGAGGTCTATTTGAAGAAGCAAATAAAGGAACTATTTTTCTTGATGAAATTGGGGATATGCCTTTAGAGCTTCAATCTAAACTATTGAGAGTGATTCAAGAGCGGGAAATTAAGCCTATAGGAGAAAATAGACCCAAACGAATTGATGTTAGAATAATTGCTGCCACCCATAAAGATCTACGTACTCAAATAAATGAAGGCAAGTTTCGTGAGGATCTTTACTTTAGATTATGCGTTATTCCAATTCAATTACCTTCGCTCAGAGAACGAAAAGAAGATATTCCTTTGCTTGCAGATTTTTTTATAAAAAAATATTGTAATTTAAATGATACAGAAGAAAAAAAATTCAGTGAAGCTGCCATGAGTAAACTTATTCATGAGAAATGGCCTGGAAATGTTAGAGAACTTGAGAATACAATAGAGCGTGCGGTAGTGCTTTCGACGCAATTAATGATTGATGATAAAGATATTCAGATCGAAAGCGGAATAGTATTACAACAGTGTACTCAAGATCTATTTTCAAAGTTGCCTACGCTAGATGAACTTGAGAAAGAATATGTTCAATATGTTCTTTCTTATACTGAAAGATCCAAAGAAAAAGCTGCTAGTATTTTAGGAATTAATCGCAAAACATTGTATCGAAAGGAGCACGGGTAAGAAAGGATTCCATGGAAAAAACAGCCGTTTGAGTTTTATCGAGATCCATTTCTTTTGCTGCTTCTTCTAGTTCGGAACCAAGGTTACCTAATTCTTCAAATCCGTAGCTTTTTGCACTTCCCTTGGTTCTATGACCAAGAATGGCAATTTGTTTAAAGTCTGAAGCTTCTATATACTTTTTGAGTTCAATTAAATCCTTTCGCCGATTTCGAATATATCCTGGAGCGAGCTCACCTAGTCGTTTTTCTAGTGTAGCAATTGAATCAGCGGGCGCAATGCTTTGAGGTATTTGTTTGATACCATGAGTGAACTTTAAAATTTCTCTTCGAATTTGATTGGGGTTTATAGGCTTGAGAAGATATCCAGAGAATCCTGCATCACGAAACCGTTTGGTTTCGTATTCATTGTCATGGGCAGTGACCGCAATAATAGGGATGGGGCGCATATTTTCAGACTCTTCCCATTGGCGAATAGCTTCTACTGCAGAATAGCCGTCCATCTCTGGCATCTGTAAATCCATCAGAATGATATCAAATCGTGATTCCTTAAATTTTTGGAATGCTATGAGTCCATTGTCTGCAAATACAAGGCGATAGGGTAATGATTCTAAGTATGCTTTAATAAGAAATTGATTATCTTTGGAGTCGTCCGCCGCAAGAACACGAAGATTTCTGTGATCATGAACGAGTTCTTCTTGTTCTACTATGACCTTGGTTTCTTTTTTTCCAGTAATTGCATATCCCACAAGTTCTATCAATTGAATGGGTTTGACGGGTTTAAATAGAAAATTATTAACTCCATAATCTGCAAGTTTTTCAAGTTCGCTAGAGGATGCTGTAGTTTTAATCAAAAAGATAAACCCACTAAAATTCACGTCACTTCGACGAGCGATTGAAAATAAATCATTGAGAGAACCTTTGATAAATTCATAGTCTACTATGAATATAGTGCTCTTTGTTTGATTGGATTTTGTGAAGCTAGAAAATAGTCTTAATATTTCTGACTGATCATTGATTCGTGATGTAGTGCCTCCCATTTTTTGTACCAAACTTTCAAGTAGACTTGAGACCCTAGCGTTGGGTTCGAGGATCATTGCGTCAAAATTATCCAATTGTTGCTTTTGTATAATAAGCTGGTCGATATTTTCGCCCTGTGCGGATTTTGGTTCGATAGGAAGCGGAATTGTAAAATAGAAACGACTTCCTATATTTTTTTCACTTTCGACAGCAAGAGTTCCTTCCATCAATTTCACGAGATCATTTGCGATGCTGAGCCCAAGACCTGATCCACCGAATCTTCTTCTGACAGTGGAGTCCTCTTGAACAAATGGATTAAAAATTTGTTGAATCTTTTTCTTATCGATACCCATGCCAGTGTCAATAATGGAAAACTGAATAAGTGGATCTTCTGAGTGCTTCATAAGCTGTACTTGCAGGGTGACTTCTCCCTGTTTTGTAAACTTCAATGCATTGCCTAGAAGATTTGCTAGAATTTGTTGCAGTCGAGTGGGATCTCCTTTGAGTCTGAGCGGGACGTCAAATCCTAGATCTAAAATGAGCTCAAGCCCGTGTGCATGAGCACCGAAGACCGCTAAATCAATCGACCTCTCGACAAGGTCATACAAGTTAAAAGGGATTTTTTCGAGTTTGGTTCCTTTTGATTCAGCGGTTGAAAAATCAAGCAGATTATTGAGCATTTCGAGCAAACTTCCACTCGATTTACGAAGCGTAGAAAGGTACTTTTTCTGTTGATCCGTTAAGGGCGTTTCAAAAAGTAGATTTGTCATACCAATAATGGAATTCATTGGATTTCTAATCTCATGACCCATGCGACCTAAAAAATCAGAACGAGTTCTGAGGGCCTCGTATAGGCTTTCGACGCCTGGTCGAAATACATACAGGGCTTCTACAATTAAGAGTGATAGCGTCGCCATAAGAAAGAAGAGTTCTAGTTGATGAGAATCGTTAGTTTGTTGGATGAGCTGTTGCTCGTAAAAGTGAGCTAATGCACGAAGGGTTTCACCATACAGAGTCTCATTATTTAAAAGATCTTGAGCTAGTGTATTGATTTGGTTTTCTATTTGTGACTCATGCAAAGAGGTTTTATCTAAAAGAACGGAATGAAGATGCCAAAAGTTCTGATTGATTCGCGAGATTGCTCTTTTTTCACTCTCGGCAAGCTTGGGGAGATCAGGGGGTGAGTCAATTTGAATTTTAAGTTGAGTTACATCTGTACTGATAAATTGCTGACTATTCTCGAGGCGACTCAGCCAATCCAAAATGCCCTCAAATTGATCTTGGGTTTTAGGCTTATTTGAATTGAGGTGGAGAGCAAATGCGGCTTTTCGCACACTTTCGCTATCTTGAATTTTGATCTCAATTGTTCGTAGTTTCTTTTGATAATCTTCAAGACGTGTTAAGGCAAGCTGCACTACAATCTGTCCTAAAATCGATAAGACTCCAATCGTACTTAAGGCGGCAATGTAACGTATTGTTAAGTTTCTGGGTAGAATACGATCCAGAGTGATTCGAATTTTTGAATCTAAATGAGTAAACCAACGTTTGGTCGCTATTAACACTAATGGAATATTCATATTGGTATATTATCAAAATTTTCTGTAGAACGCTTATTTTTAGAATTACTTTGAGGTCTATTTTAAAGATGTTCAGAAAATAGAAATAGAGGGAGGTCCTCAGGACTCCCTCTATTTCTATCTAATATTATGTTGAAGGGTGAGTGATCTGTCTGGAAATGAGGTAGGGATTACCGTCCTTTATTCCAGAATGATTGAAGTTTATGTTTGAATTCCTTGTACTCCCATTCAGCGTGATCCTTTGTGCAACCATAGACGAGTTGAATCTTTCCAGTAAGACTATCGATGTTTTCCCGAAAAGACTCGATATCATCGTCAGTGAGTTTCTCCCACCTGGCCTTTATTTTGTCTTTGACTACTACCCATTTGGTGTTAGCGAAATTTTCATTCATCTCTCGCAATCCTCCTGTTAGAGTTAAAGTTTCTGGCACTTCACAGGATGATACTATGAGCAATGAGTAAGCCACTTTATTAAAGTATTTAAATATTAAGTAGTTAGCTTAATTTATGATTTATTTAATTAAATTTTTATGGGGAAATTTACCCCATTTTGTATAGAAATGCCCCAATAATTAAGGCATGTCAAGTTTTTGACTAAGATATAAACTTATAATTTTTTGATAACTAGTGGGATTAAATAATTTCAAAATGTATACTAATCCATAGCATAGGGATAATAATGAAAAATAAAAAAATTCTAGTCATCGAAGATAACGCTGAAATTTTAGAGATAATTTTATTAGTCATAAAATCAAAATTTAAATTTGATATATTAGAGGCAGATTGCGTTAAAAGGGCTATAGAGCTTCTTAAGGAAAATCCTGACATTGATTGCATTTTCTCGGACTATGATTTAGGTGATGGTACAAGCGATGAAGTCTATCGTTTTATGAAAACTATGCCTCGATCTATTCCATTCATTCTTTGTTCTGGATCGGCTGCAGGAGATCGAAAATTTACTGCGGAAGATAAGCTCAGTGCAGTTATAGAAAAGCCTTTCAAATCCAAGGAAGTGATTAATGCAATAAATGAGGCAATAAGGACTCCGTCGGAGGAGGCCGTTGATTCTGTTCCTATCAAGTATTGTCCTATGAAAATCAATGCATTATTGAAACTGGGTGGTATCAATTGTGATTTCTACATTAAGTTGTCCGATGAAAAATATGTGAAACTCATTAAAGCAGGAGATATCTTCGGACAAGAAGATTTGGATAAATATGTAGAAAAGAACATAGAGTATTTGTATTTCATGGCTAATGATATTGGCGAGTTATTAAATAAATATACCACGGATTTGATGGGCATCATTCACGCTAAGTCGCTATTAATGGAAGAGTCTCTTCATAATTCGACTCGAGCTTATGAAACTTTGTATCAAGTCATTTCTAGTCTGGGGGTATCACAGGAAGCGTTTGCTCTCGCAAAAACATGTACTCAGCTTGCATTGACAAGTATTATGAGTGATTCAACTGTGACTCCTTTTATTGAAAGAGTTAATTTAAAACGGGATAACTACCTGAGCACTCATAGTGTTTTATTAGCTCAAGTTTCTTGCCTATTAGCGAGTATGTTTGGATGGACTTCAGAAACCATGCAGTACAAACTTGCATTTGCTTCTATTATTCATGATCTCACGTTATCTGATAATGAAGTTGCAATGACTGAATTGTTTTTATTATCAAGGAAAAATTCACCGCCAAAAGGTCAAGATTCATGGAGTAAATTTAGAGAGCATGGAAATGAAGCAGTAGAGCTTCTCAAGCGTATGCAAAATGTGCCCTCAGACGTAGATTTAATTATTAGATCCCATCACGAGCGCCCTGATGGAACTGGATTTCCTAATCGTCTCAATGCTTCACAATTAGGACAGCTTCCCTCTTTATTCATTATTGCTCATGACATTTCTAATTTTATTTGGCTTGAAGGGGAGCGAGCTGATTTGAAAAATTTTATTAAGAGCCGTAAAAATGAATATGTCGAAGGGGTTTTTAAGAAGTTTGTTGAAACATATAGTTCTGAGCTGGAGAGGTTTCTACAGCGTTTTATTTAGTCGCTGCCGGGAAGCGGCAGTGACTATGACTACTCCGTTAAAACTTTCGTAGTAGTACTATTTAAAGTATGAGATGACTCCTTGACCTGCGCAAAATCCTTGCGACACACAGCCTTGAATTAGAAAACCTCCTGTCGGTGCGTCCCAGTTCAACATTTCTCCCGCTGCAAATACTCCAGGGTATTTTTTTAGCATAAAATTTTCATTCAACTCTGAAAGATGAAGGCCTCCGGCAGATGAAATAGCTTCATCGATACTTTGGCTACTCCGAAATGTAATTGGAAAACTTTTAATAAAGGATGCAAGGAGTTTTAAGTCAAGCAAAACTGCTTTGGGGGTGTGATGAAAGAGAAGTGCAAGGGAAGCGGGGCAAAGCGATAATTGTCTTTTTACTCTTCTTAAGGGAGAGAGATTTTCCTTAATTCCCTGACATTTGATTAAAATTTGTTCTCTATTTAAATCTGGCTTGAGATCAATTTTAAGGGTACCGGGTTCGCCTACAAAATACACTGGAGTACCTTCAAGGCCATACTTTGTAATCACCGCGTCTCCCATGCGGCTTCCTTTACTTGATGTTAGTTTAATGTTTTTAAGGGGTAGTCCTTCAGCTTCTTTTAAGAAGGCTTCAGTCCAGTCTATTTGATATCCGACATTAGAGGGTGTAAAGCCATCGAATCCTAACTTGTTTTTAAGGAATATCGATGGCCATCTTAAAGGAGATTCGGCGGGTTCGTAGCTGCCACCCCCTAAGCAAAAACAGAGGGCATCGAATGGGCGTAAATTCTTTTGCGAGAAATGTATAAGGAGTTTGTCTGTAGTTTTCTCCTTCTCAAAGCCTACACATTCATGATCGTAATAAAATTGAACACCTTTCTCACTGAGTTGATTGAGCCATGCGCGAAGAAATTTAGATGCTTTCATGTCCTGCACAAAGTATCGGCCACTAGTTCCTTCAAAAGTGTTTATTTTTAGGTTTTCAATGAATTTGATCCATGCCTCTGGAGAGAAAGTCTTTAGAACCTTGTGCCAGAATTCAGATGGTCCTGAATAATGTTTCATAAATTCCGCTAGGGGTAAGTTATTTGTAATATTGAGACCTGAGCTTCCGGCGATGAGTAGTTTTCTACCAGGCGCCTTCCTTTTTTCAAAAATGGAGACAGAATGTCCGGCGCTGGAGACTACGTCTGCGGTCATGAGGGCTGCTGGACCAGAGCCGACGATTGCAATTGATCTTAAGTTTTGCATTACTTTAGCCTTCGCAGAAATCTAAGTATTGTCAATCCTGTTAAATTTATTTTGGCGGTCTTGCATTTTTTGGTATACGCAGTGCGACAGTTTATGGTTAGTCTGGTTTTAAATCTTTTTAGAGAAAGTTGTTCAGAGATGATAGAATCTACCCCTGATACGCAGATACAAAGTTCTTGTTTCAATCGAATGGTCTCTCTCATTTCTAGCTCTCTTCTTTTACTTTTTATATCGACTCTAAGCGCTGGCTCTCCACGCAACACGGCAATAGTTCATAATACGCCTCCCAGCTCCCCAATCAGCAGTGCAAGGCTTTCTTACGAGCCTCTTAGTTCCCCGAGTAATAGCGCAATACTTCTTGATTCGCCTCCCCGTTATGAGTTTGTTATGAATGGCCCTATTGCCAACGAGGTAGATTTTTCTAAATATGGCATTAGCTTATTCCAACTTAGAATCGCAGCCGCAGAGCATTTTGTCAGAGTAAAAAACAACCCAGAAAGATTTTCTCTGGGGTACGTACTTGATGAAGTACTCGCCTCAGTTGTAAAAAATAAAACGAGCACTGAAACAAGGCAAAATTATGAGCATTTATTAAGTAAGACTCAGTTTTTTCAAACCCTCATTGTTGAATCCGATGCAGTTCAAGAAATGAATAAACCTCATTTAAATTATAATGAGGCTTGCCGGTTGTTTGAGCTTTTATCGAAGGCTTCTTTTTCAAGTCAAGATCTAGATGCTTATCGAAACGTATTAAAAGCCAAACTCCCTGATCCGAGGCAGGGTGAAGATCTGAATGTGTTTTTTGCGGAATCCCTGCAAGTAAGTCGGCAAAGTCTCAGAACGCAAAGTTTCAAAATGAGTATTGACTTTCTTGATCAAAGCTCGCTCTCAATGACGGATCGGGATAAATTAGACTTATTATTGAAAAGTGTAAGACGAGCAGACTCGATCACAGCGAATGAACTTGAACTGCTACTTCAAAGATTACCTAAAACACAGGTCAAGCCCTCCTCTGAAAAGGACCTGCTTCAACTGCGAAATTTAATTAGAAAATACACCGGAAATGTAAAATGGACAGCCTGGGATCTCTACTATATGGATGTCTCTCTCAATTTTACATTAATTTATGAAGCCCTTGCTATTGCTGAGCGTGCCGAAACACAAGAGCAGAGTCAAAGAATTCAAAGACTAGTTCAATCAGTTCTAACATTCTCGACAATCCACGACATTGATGTGAATCCGAGTAAACCCCATATGAAAGTTCCTGCAAAAAGGAATATTTTCAAATTCTACATAGTGAATGGATTCTTAGATCAATTCATTAAATAAGATAAAATAAACCACTCGGTTTTAGGCTTTTAAAAACTGTCTCTCAAAATAAGGTCGCTGGAATTTAGATAAAGTATTATGATGATTCTTTCTATTTTTAAGAGATTTTCTCGATCAAGTAAATATTCAGCAAGCTTGGCTTTATGCGGGGTTGTTTTTTCCTTCTCATGGCATCATGGAGTGAGTGCGGCCACTCTTGAAGACTTGGTGCATTCAAGTGAAAGACCCACAATGAGTCAAGTCGCTGATGCAATGAACTGGGATTTTTCAAAGAATCCATTTGCAGCCACTGTCAATAGCACTGACTCTCATCTTCTTCGTTTAATAGAAACAAGCGGTCCAGAATTGATTGCGCAACTTGAATACAGCTATCCAGGCGCAGTCTGGGCACCCCTCGGTCGTGATGCTGTTATTGCCGGTGATTTTCTGGAAGCTTTTTATTTGGTCAATCAGCAAATGGATCGTGTGATTCGGATCAATGCAAGCACAGGAAGTTTTCGAAGTAATATTCCATTAATTGATCTTTTTAAAAGCCTTGGGTTGGTGGGCACAGAGGGTAAAGACGAGTTGCCGACCAAGAGATTTGTTATTTTGGATCGAACTTCCTATGGATGGGATAGTCAAAGTACAAAGCTCATTTCTACGGTTTTTGAAAAAATTCCCCCGAGCCAAAGAAACCATTATCTATCAGAAGTAGGTGTTATCGCCTTAGGTAATAATAATCATACCTCTATCACCCCAAACCTGAATTTACCCGAATTTAGAAGGAGTTTAGGTGAATCTGGACCCCCAAGTAGAATTTTATCAACAGCCATCGCATTAAGTGACAGTACCGCTTGGCATAATACTTTTGGTCCTTTCTATAAACAGAGTGATGGAAAGGTCGCTACAACCCTTGGATCCATTTCTGATGAATTTACTCGACGGAAAATTTTGACGACAATGGTTGAAATTTTTAGAATTGTAAAAGCCGATGCTTTTGAAAAATCTTTAAAAACCCAACTTCAAAAGTATGGCGCCAATATTTTAGATCCATTCCTCTTTGAACAGGCTCTTGCGACTGCTACAAACGAGACCCAGATCAATGCAACTATTGAGCAGCTTGGCTTTATAACTCAAGAACATATCGAAGCACTCGAAAAACACTACATTCGCATTGGTATTTATTCCAAAAATTTGAGTATTTTATCCAAAGTCTGTTCAAATTTATCAGAAAAGAGCAAAGTGGGATTTATTACAATCCTTTTAAAAGGGTTTTCGAATGTCAATGATTCGCTTAAGATTTTACAGGCGTGTGCGATTCACTCTTTTCAACGTGAAAGGCTGATTTCAGACAATATTCGTGTCATTTTAAATCAAAGACCTTCTTTGGATCAAATCTTAAGTCTGGATAATTTGCTGGATCACAACGGCCCTATTTCTCAAAAATTAAATACACAGGCCTTAAGCAGAGCCGTTTCTTCTGAAAATCCCAGTTCCCAATTAAAGAGGATTTTTACACATCTAAGATTGGAGCCACTGGCTCAGAATAGAATTCAAATACTTCAGACGTTTAAGGATCCGATTATTTCATTATTAAAAATAGGGAAACTCAATTGTTTGTTGGGTGATGACATCGACCTCCTGAAACAGTTTCATTTAATGCTTCCTCAGGAGAGTCGAAATGAGTTCCTAGCTACTCTTTTTAATCCTCACATCAGTCTTGATTTTCATTGTCGATTGAACTTATTTGAATCCCTGTCGGGTGCTTTGAAAAAGCCAATTGGGCTTGAATTATCCCAGTTATTTCAAAATTTCTTGACTGAAGTGAGGGGGCAATCCAATCATCCTTCTTTGAGCAGGGACACTCTGGTCAGGATCTACTTAGCAGATCCCTCTATTTTGGATTTCGCTTTTGACTTGGCAAATTCAGCACAGGAATTAAGTGGTATTTTCAAAACTATTGGATCCTTTAATCGAGAGCAATCCAAGATTGCGGAAAAACATGTTCGTAAAATGATTCAATATCACTCCTATCATCAACTCATGCTGACGGCACTTAAACAAATGCCATCTGAAAGTAGAAGTGATTTCATAGTACTTTTGCTGAACTCGGTTTCCAATTTAGATGAGGGTTTTAAGTATCTTCATTTAACAAAGTTTAATACAAGCTTATTGTTAAATTACTTGCCGACTTTCTTTAGTTTTCAACCCTCAGTAGCACAAATCAATCAATTGATTCAATGGGTGCCCCGAAACAGTGAGCTTCATTTTGAGATGATGCTTCATGCTTTAAAGACTCTTCAAACACGGGAAGATTACGAGGCTTTGAAGCGTCCTTCAATGCGACGCTCAGTTCGCCCGGATTACGTAACTGCGAAGCGAGCATTTAAAATGTCTCACCCCAAGAAAGGTTGGGGGTATTTCTTAGAACGATTCATGAAGCGCTCGGGGACTTCGATCCATCAGGAGGCCCAGAAATGAAGTTTTCTCAGGGAGTTCAATCCATCAAGGTTCAGGTATTTTTAATCAGTTTTCTATTACCTACTCTCATGACTGCTGAAGGACTGGCCGCATCCAGGTTGGATCTTTTGAAGCTAGTCAATCAGGTTCAGCGCCCATCGGTTCAGCAGATAGAGCAGTATTTGAAAAACAGTACTCCGCTACCCGAACTGCAGAGTGAAACAAGTTTACCCAAAGACAGCCAGAAGCCGAGGAATGATCTCCAAAATAATTTTCCAATCTGGTACACTGTTCTGATCCAAGGGGCACCGCAAATGATTGCGTCCTTTGAAAAAGCTTTTCCAGGTGCAACCTGGGCTTTTATCGGACGTGATATGGCCATTTTGGCCGATGTGTTTGAGGCCTTTTATCGTTCAATCGGTCAGACAGATCGAGTCGCACGGATCGGTATGAGTCGAGGTACACTCGACGGGCTTACAGGTGAACTTGCCATGGGTCTGCTTGAGTCTCAGGGTCTCGAACTGAAAGAAGGAATGCATCCTTTTATTCTGATTGATGCAGTTTCAAGAGGAGGAGGGCGTCAGGGGCGTTATCTTCTGAATGCTGTTTATGGAGCTTTGGCTCAGGGTCATAAATGGCCATCCTTGTCTTGGACTTCCTCTGATTTGCTGCCGTATTTTAATTTTATCGGTCTCCGAGTCTCGACTACGGCAATCCCCCATAGGGATGCTTTACAGGCGCAGAAGTTAATCGAAAAAGATCAGGACCAGAACTTCATCGATTTTGATCATTACACTATTTTTACCTATACGGATGGCAATGTGACTCAGGAATTCATTGGAACCAATGAGGCTGGATACACCCATTGGACTGGGTCCTGGCATGGTTCCTATGGGCCAGTGATCCAAACCGGTCAGGGACGAGTTTTAGCGCAAGTGGGTTCACTTGCCTTAGAGGAAGTGCGTGAGGCGACGATCCGCTTTCAAGCTTATGTGGTGCGAGCCGCTCAATCACCGCAGTTTTTTATAAATGTGAAGAACGAAGCGTCCAAATTAGGATATTCGTTTCCAACCATGCGGGAATCTGCAGAAAATAAGTATTTCCTATTGAAAAAATTACTGGAAGACGTGCACACTTCGGAAGGTATGCGTCATTTTATACTGGAGCTAAAGAACACACGATTGACCTCTCATCGACAGACTCAACTATTAAAGGATCTAACCATCCAGGTGAATCTGTTGATGGCGAAGGCAGATCTTACGACTTTGGATGATTTGCTCGAAATGAACGAACAATTCGGTTTAATTAATTTGAATAAGAAAGAGTTTGAAGCTGTTTATTTGGCAAGAATGATGAGTCCTAACGAAAAGATGGACTTTGATGCCGTGCTTAAAGTAATGGACCCGTCTTCTTTTTCAAACAGTTTTAAGGCCAAATTATCGAAGCACCCAACTGTATTCAAATTAGCGCTTTCTTTAGTTCAATCTGATGATGAAATGAATCGACTCTTGAAGTTAGTTCGAAACTCTCTATCCAGTGGGCAACGGGATTACCTGGTAGCGAATTCAGATCTTATTCTGAAATTTAACCTGGATAAAGCTTCATTAATAAGATTGTTGAATATTTTTCCGGAAGAAAAAAGAAAATTAATCTTAGACTCGGTTTTGGATTTCTATTTTGAATTACACCCCGATATTCATGACATGAATCGACTGATTTCTTCGATTAAGCAGAACAGTTTGTCCCACTATAGGATTGCCGAGCGAGCCCTCGGTCAGCTTACGACTCGAGCAGAATACAAGGCGTTACGGAAGCCTTCCCATAAGAACCTGACTCATTCTCAGGAATCACTTCGATATGGGCACGCAAGAGTGGCATTCAAAAAGAAGCATCCGAAGCAGTCCTGGTTTTCCTTTTTCAGAAAATCTTCTTAATGTGGATTGATATTTTTCAAAGAGATATTTCTCAAAAAAATATTTCAAAGAGTAGGTAGATTATGATGTTGAACTTTAAACTTGGAGTTTTTTTCATTGCGCTGAGTATTCCAAATATCTCGTCGGCGAGTCCAGATGACTTACCCGAAGTTTATGAAAAGCCATCGCAATGGAAAAACAAGGTCAGTATATGGCGCGAACGTATATTCGACTCTCGTCCCGAGGCGCAGTACTATCATTATGAAACGAAGAGAGACAAAGAAGAAAGACCTGTGTTGAATTCAGAAATGAAAGCAAGTGAGTCTGTTGGGCAAGTGCAAGAGGTCCGCTCCTTGGAAACAGCCAAAAATCAGCTCATCGGTGCGATACATCAGCAGCCTCTCAACTCCTATTCTCAGACGGTCCGAGATGAAATATCAGCCTATTGGTTCTCCAAAAAGCTGGCCATTTCTGCGGAACGAACCGTTTTTCTCGCTTTGGGTAATAAGATGAATCCCTTAAGCCCAGAAGTGGCTTCCAAAGTATCTGAGTTAGCTCGTGGAATTTACGAAAAAGGGAGTCGTGTTCTTTACGATGCAGATTCACAAGCGGCTAGTCTGATCCGAGAGGCGGTCCCTCGGGGTTATCGACTCGGGATCAGTGGGCTTTGGGAGGCCATGAGCGATGACGTACTCGTGATCTCCAATCCTTATATTCGAATGAATCAACTGCTCACCATTGAGTCAATTGTGATTTCCCCCGACTCAGTGCTTGGGTTAGGTTTATTAATCGAAGGATATGGAAATTTTAAAAATAAGTTCTCTGTATTTGATCCCTTGAATCAATGGCCAAAGCATGGCTTATCCAATTGGTCCTCGAGTGTCGCAGAGTCTCCAGTAAATCTAGGGATTAGCTATCCAACCTACAAGGAACCTAAAACTTATAGTTCCGTCGAAGATTTAATTAAGAGTATTTTTTATTTTTCATATTCTCATTTTTCATCTTCGTTTGGCGCTAGTTTGAAAAAAATACCACAAGTAGAATACTTGGATTTCCTCAATCAATTCGAATCGAAAGATATTTTTGAGATCCATGAGAGGGCAGAGTCTTATTCCAGGAAATCAAATATTCTCACGCTTCATCCGAAAACTGGGCAGAGAATCCCTGGTGGGGCGGTACTTTTTGGTTCAGGGAGTGGAAGTTATCATTATGAACCCTTAGTCCAAGCAGCGGTTCGCAAGCTTGCAAAAGAGAGTAATCCCATCGTAACGGGGGGGGCG
The DNA here is from genome assembly GCA_963758495.1 of Oligoflexia bacterium. Classification (GTDB taxonomy): domain Bacteria; phylum Bdellovibrionota; class UBA1018; order UBA1018; family UBA1018; genus CAVWVI01. The sequence continues at coordinate 464,759 of CAVWVI010000001.1, read as the reverse complement.
GGAGGATTTATGCAAACCGCTAATCGTGTCGCCTGTCAAGAAGGTGCGTTGTCGATAGGAATTCCCTTAGGGGGTTCTCATCGGATTTTCAGCGAGCTTTTTACGGCTGATGGTGATCACGACCTGACATTAGCAGTGCCTGGGTATGAGTTTCGTATCCCGTTATTACTTCAGGATCGGAAATTCATTCTTGTTGCACCGGGGGGCAGCGGGACGATGAAGGAACTGGCCGTCACGCTGGTCAAATTTGCAACGGAACTCGGGTCCAATGATTCTGCAGACATCTTCTTCCTAAGTGGAGCCTATTATGGTTCTTTATTCGGTTGGCTTGAAAAATTACCCCTGCCGGCATCCTTTCGTAAAAAGGTATTTTTGTACAATCCAAAGATAAAGTTGCAGAGGACGTGAAAGTCGTTAAAGAGGATGTGAAGACTGATGTTTAAAAATTTCTTATTGAAACTCATTATTGTGTCTTTATTCGTTTTGGTTTCTCAGCCCCTTTGGGCAGGGAGCGAAGGTCATGAAAATACCTCGGAGGTTCAGGAAAGCGCCGCACCTTGTCGGCAAGGATGGCTTGATGATTGGCAGAGATTTATAGAAAATAAGAAAGTTCAATGGAAAGAGAAATGGCACAAGCAAGCACTGATGAGGACTGAGGCCGCGCAACAAAAGCAAATCCTCCAAGAGTGGAAAGCCAGGCAGAAGGCTAGTAAAAAGTTGATTCGTGAGAAAATCTGGCAAAAACGAATTGAGATTCGGAACTTATTGAATGGATCGCTAACACCCAGCTCAGTGAAAGTTCGAGATGAATTGGCAGAGTATTATTTTGATAACGTGGTATCTAAAAATGCATCTAAAAAGCACGATTTTCCTATTTTTTTGGCGATAGGGAATGGAGATAGCCAATTCAGTGGGCCAGAACAAAAACAGATTCATGATTTAGCATCAAAGCTCTATCATTATGGGTATCTGGTCGTTTATGATGCAGATTCGGCCATTACTCCCATTATCAAGAAGGCAGTGCCAAAAGGACGACGCCTGGGAATCAGTGGAAATCACAGTCATGAATCCAGTGGGACACTCGTCATTGACAATCCTTACACTAGGATGATGAGTATTCTTTCCATTCATGAGATTTTAATCTCTCCAGATTCAGTTACTGGCATGGGTTTGTTTATTAAGGGAATGAACCAAAGAAAAAATAGGTTTAAAGTTCTAGACCTGAATGACCAATGGGTAAATTCCGGACTCTCTCAATGGGTGAGCCACCTAGATTCTGGCTCTGTCGTCGAAGTCATTGAAGAGGTGAGATGTCCTAGGAGTGTAAAAAACTTAGGAATTCGATATCCATCAGATCAAGAGCCAAAAGTTTATAATGGAAGTTCTTCGATCGTTTTTTCACTGAATAACTATGCGCATTATTGGTATGAGTATGCGTCTTATGGGATAGATTCTTTTATACCTTCCGCCGACCTTGGGGCGATATTATCTGAAATCCATCCAGATCGATTTGAGGAAATCATTCAAAATGGAAACACATTTGCCAAGTCTTTCACGTTATTGGATAACTTTTTCAAGGGAGGACGGGCCGTAGTTTTCGGTTCTACTCTGAAAAATTCTACCTATGAAGACTTAGTGCGAAGGACTGTGGAAGTAATTACTCAAGCTCAACTTTCAATCATCACCAGTGGTGGAGGTGGACTTCTAGAGGTCGCAAATCAAGTTACTCACGATCAGAAGCATATTCAGAAGAATCCGAATGTTGTTTCAATCGGAATTCCGATCGAGAACCCATCCTGGAGCCTTCCTTTAGAAGAGGCACCTGCTCGCCATTGCCATGATCTGACTCTGCCTACCGAGGGGTATACACAACAGATTCCTCTACTTTTTCAGAATCAAAAGCTTTTTGTATTTACGCCTGGAGGTGAGAATACCCTCAGGGAGCTTGCAGCCCTTTTAATAAAAATCGGTTCAAAGAACGAAACCGAGGCTCCTCTTGTGTTCGTTGGGCGCCACTATTATACAGGTCTTGTGAGCTGGTTGAAGAAGCTTAATTTACCTGAAAAATTTAAAGACAAAATCCATCTAGTTAATTCTGCTGAAGAAATGCAAGAAATCGTAGATCAGCAGGCCATTTATGACAATAGTGATTCATCTTAATTGCGTACAGAACTTGCACTATCAAAATTCTTTATTTTGACATGGGTAAGCGGGGCATAAATTTATGTACATAGTTTCAAAGTTGAACGTAAGTAGTTCCTGTTACGCTGTAAAGATTTGGACTCCCGGCGTAACAGGACTCCTTACAGTGCTTACGGTTCTTTGCGTAGTTTTAGTAGGATTTACAACATTAGGATTATGTGCTGAGGTAAAGGGTCCAATTGATGCGAATATATTTGTAAATTTAGCTAAAAAAACCGTTCCATCCGTTGTTAATATTTCTACATTATCTACGGTAAAAAGTCCTTTTACGCAGGGTACTCCGGATGATTTATTTAGAAAATTCTTTGAAGATTTTTTTGGACGTGATTTTGGCGCCAGAGGCGATAATTCCAAAGGGGATGATGGCTCTTCCTCTCCCCCTTCTTTGCCTAAGCAGCGACCCAATGCAATTGCTTTGGGTTCAGGGTTCATTATCGACTCGTCTGGAATTATTTTAACTAATAATCACGTAGTGGCAGGAGCGGATGAAATCAAAATCCAGTTTACCGAAGCAGAAGGTGAAACCCCAACAGATGGAGTCGTGATCGGAAGAGATCCAGAGCTCGATGTGGCCCTCATTCGGGTGAAAACAGAACGAAAGATGGTACCTATTGCTCTCGGAAATTCTGATCAGTTAGAAGTGGGAGAGTACGTGTTGGCAGTTGGGAACCCCTTCGGTCAGGGTCATACCGTCACACATGGAATTATTTCTGCAAAAGGGAGATTGAGCCCTGATTTTCCGATGGGAAATTATCTTCAAACGGATGCGCCTATTAATCCAGGTAACTCAGGAGGGCCGCTGATTAATCTCAATGGAGAAGTCATCGGAATGAATACCGCTATTGAGGCAAGAGCGCAGGGGATTGGATTTGCAATTCCAATGAGTTTAGTCAATACCATTATCCCTCAACTTAAAAGCAAGGGTACAGTAACTCGAGGATATGTTGGAGTGTTAGTTGGAGAGTTGACTCCAGATATTGCAAAAAAGTTAGGAGTAAGTAAGGCCTTACAGGCTCCCTTTGTAACTTATGTTTATCCAGGTGGACCAGCTGATCAAATTGGCTTGAAGCCCTATGATATTATCCTGAGCTTTAATGGAAAACCGATTCGGACCGCTACTGACTTGATTGGAGTGGTCAGCTCTACTTCGGTGGGGCAAACAGTTCCACTAGAAATTTCCAGAAATGGCTCTAAAAAGGTATTTTCTATTAAAATTGCTCCGAGACCTAGCGCTCGTAACGAATCCTCTTCGACGAGAGGCGATAAAAATAAAAAACAACCCCCTCATATTAATACTGGAATGTCATTAGAGAATATTACACCCGATATTGCTAGGCAGTTGGGAATAAATTCCCCATTCCGAGGAGTTCTTGTGACTGATGTCAATCCAGGGACTCCGGCTGATTTAGCGGGGCTGACAAGGGGAGATGTCATTATTGAAGTCGATAAAAACCCAATTAGTAATGTAAAACAATTTTATTCAATAGTTAAATATAAAAAGGAATATCTCTTGCGGGTTAGGCGTATTGCCGTAAATAATGCAGAAGCTTATGTGGTAATTGTTCTTAATTTAGGAGCTTAGTTTGTTGAATTCAGCTAAAATAGGTATTTAAGTTATTATAATAAAAATATTTTATTAAGATGTAAATAATTACTTTAAGCAAAGGCCATATTTGTTACACTTGTATAATGAAAATAGTAAAAGTTCTAGGAATGGAACTGTTGGTGGGGGTGTTGGTGGGAACTTCGGCGTTTGCGCAATCCCAAAAAGTGATTGATATTCAATCAGTTCAAAACCAGATTGCTCAAAAGCATTTAAACTGGCGAGCAAAGGAATCTTGGATAACGCGTTTATCTAAAGTTGAGTTGAAAAGGATGTTGGGCTTAAAAAGTTCGCCTCAGGGAACGCTTGATTTTGAATCCATGGGTATTTTTAAACATGGTTTAGCAGAGGGGGTAGATTGGCGTAATAAAGATGGAGTGAATTGGTTAGGTCCTGTCATGAATCAAGGAAATTGTGGAAGTTGCGTTGCATTCGCTACGATTGCAACCCTTGAAGCTCAGGCTTCAATTTCTGCTGGAGTTCCGTGGCTTCATCCTACTTTTTCACCTCAAACACTTTTTTCATGTGGCGGTGCATCTTGTGCTACGGGGTGGATGCCAGAAGATGCCGCTAGTTTTTTGCAGAGCACCGGAGTTCCTGATGAGGCATGTATGCCTTACGTGTCTGGTTCTACGGGTGCTGACGTTTCATGTAATCAGAAATGTGGAGACTCCGACGCGAGAAGTTTGAAAATAGCAGGCTATAGTACCCCTTCATCTTATGGTGGCAGTGTAGATGCTGTGAAAGCGGCGCTTAAAAATGGCCCCTTAGTTACGACTTTAGAAGTCTATTCGGATTTTATTACTTATTCGAGTGGGGTCTATCAACATGTCACGGATGACATTGTAGGTGGACATGCTGTGAGTTTAGTTGGATTTGACGATAGCAAGAGAGCTTGGCTGATTAGAAATAGTTGGGGAGCTGAATGGGGAGAAAATGGTTTCGCCTGGATTAGCTGGGACGATTCTTCTGGTATTGGCGCTAATACTTGGAAATTGGAAATCCCCTCTTCTCAAGGTCAAATTTCTGTGACCGCACCTTCAGATCGAGAATACATTTCAGGAAACTATAAACTCGTGGTTCAAAGTGATCAGTTAAAAAATCAGGCTGCTTTATTTCATTTAAGAGATTCGAGTGGTCGAGATGTAACTCAGGTCACTTGTTCTGTTTCTACGGCTCAGGGTTGTTCTGCACTGCTCGATACAACTCAACTTAAAGAAGGACGTTATGAAATTTATGCTGAAAGCACGTCGGAACCTTCTTTGAAGTCTCAAGTCCGAGAGTTTTATATGATTAATAGTGCGCCGAATCAATCCTTGTCATTTACTGCTGTGGATGGGGTAAATCTTCAAGCGGCATTAGATGGACGTATTGAGTTTAATGTGAATGTGACTACGTCTTCAGTGCCCATGCAGCATGTTGAGTTTCGAGCAATTGATCCAACCGGAAAGATTATGGCTGTGAAATCCAACGATTATGTCTTCCCTCAGATGAAGATGGGTTGGAGGACTCAGACCGTGCCCAATGGTAAATACAAGATCTTGTTTCATGGAGAAACTACCTATAAAGGCAAGGTCTACGCGGTGGATTCAAATTCGTTCGATGTGACTGTTACAAATTAGTCTTTATTACAAATGAGAGAGGAGTACTCCGGCTACTGCTGTAAGGCCGGAGTACTTCCTGATTGTCAGAGGCCTAGGAACTGTTGTATCAGGAAATTATGAGTGATCCATTTGACAACGATGCGTTTGATGATGACCAAAAACGACAGAAATCAGCCGAATTCGCTCGGCTTTTAGAGGACTCATTTAAGAAGCCTCAAAAGAGGCTTTCTGTAGGGGATAGAATACGAGGAGAAATTCTCGTTATTGGGAAAGAAGAAGTCTTTGTTTCTACAGGGCAAAGCGGTTCGATGAGTGATGGGGTTGTTTCTAAGCGGGACTTATTGAATGCGGAGGGTCAATTTAACTATAAAGTTGCGGATACTCTCGAGCTTTATGTCACCCAGATCAAAGGGGCGGATGTTTTCCTCTCCCCCAAGCCTACAGCTAAAAACGTCGCGGATGATTTGGTAGATGCTTACGATATGATGATCCCTATCGAAGGGAAAGTGACAGAAGTATGCAAAGGGGGGGTTCGGGTTTCTATACGAGGAAAGCTAGCGTTTTGTCCCATTAGCCAGTTGGATCTCTCACGCGTAGAAACGGGTGAAGAATTTGTAGGAAAGAAGTTTGAGTTTAGGATCACTCAATTTTCTGAAGGCGGGCGTAACATTATCGTATCGCGACGTAGAGTGCTTGAAGAGCAAAGAGACCTCTCTCAAGGGGCTTTTGAAGAAGATCGTAAAGATGGAGATGTGGTTTCAGGGGTAGTCAAAAGAATTGAGCCCTTTGGTGCGTTTGTAGAGGTGGCACCTGGGATTGAAGGACTTCTTCATATTTCCGAGTTGAGTTGGTCTCGTGTAGAAGATCCTCGAGAAGTGGTGAGTGTAGGACAAGAGGTTCGAGTCAAAATTTTAAAGAGAGAAAGCACAGACGGCCGTCTCAAGATCTCCTTATCTTTAAAGCAAGTAGGCCCTGCTCCTTGGGAAAATTTGCCTTCACAAATTAAAGAAGGTCAAGTCGTAGAGGGAAAAGTAACGCGATGCATGAAATTTGGTGCATTTGTGGAATTGGCTCCTGGAATTGAGGGTCTTATTCCTCTCTCAGAGATGAGTTATACCCAGCGAGTGATACAATCGGATGCGCTAGTTAAGGAAGGTGAACGAGTTACGGTCATGATTAAAGAAGTCCATCCCGAAACCAAGCGTATTTCGTTATCCTTGCGTGATGCGGGGTCAGATCCTTGGGTGATGGTACCTCTAAAATTTCCAGTAGGAGCAATTGTTTCAGGAAAAGTGGAGCGTCGTGAGCCCTATGGGCTCTTTGTATTGCTTGATGAAGGTGTGACAGCGCTTCTTCCAAAGTCAAAAGCGATGGAGCGTCCAGAGTTTATGTTTGAGAAATTTAAATTAGGCGATGCTATCACGGTACAGATTGGGGAACTCAGAGTTGAAGAAAGACGTATTTCTTTAGATGTGCCTCAAGATCCGAATCGAGATGATTGGAAAGGGTATGCCGCCCAAGCATCGACGGGCGGATCATTTGGGACTCTGGGTGATCAGCTCAAGAAAGCTTTGGACAAGAAAAAGAGAATCTGATGATCAACGACTCAAGTTGCCAAAGTCATCAAAATTAGAAGAGCTGTTAGCTGGCCCCCCGTCATTTGAGGTGCTATCAGTATTTGTTATACTCTCACTGACTGGGGTACTTGTTACCGTGCGGTGAGAGGGTAAGGTGAACTGCGGCCAATTCAGGACAGGAAACTTACAGCCCCTGATTAAATCAGAAGCGCAGTGGTAGGCAGACTCTTGAATGTCATGTAAAGTACTTTTTAAAGCAGTTTGAATAGTCCTCAGGCTCATCAAATCTGGATTCATAAACTGATCTTGATGAGTAAGAACGTACTCGATTTCATTTATAATAGATTTTGCTTTTTCTTGAGCTTGAGCTAATTCGGCAATGACATGTTGCTGGGCGTCTAAATGGATGAAGTCAGATGAGGGCTTATCTAAAATGGCATCATAAGACTCCGTATTGATTATGAATGGCCAAGCACCTCCGGATTGATTGAGTACTTTTGCCGGAAAACTTAAGGCATATTCAATCAATTTTTGCGGATCTTGGGGTGGTAAAGCTCCCGAGTCCCCTGCCCGAAAAAGAGTCATGGAGATTCGATTTCGTTTTGAGATTTCTGTCAGTAGTGTGCTTACTTGAGGACCTGCACTCCAATTCAATCCACTCGCATTCAGCAGTGTGGAGATCGTTTGCTTTTCATCTGATGAGTGTGCTTCAATTTCAAGAATAGCAATAAATTCTCCACCCGTAACCTGCGCAGCTACAAACTGGTCACCACAAGCCATCAAGAAAGCTTCTTTTCCTTGGCGCGTATATAAATCCACTGCGGATGGGGAGAGTTTGTAATTTTTCAATATTTCAGTTTGGTTTTCAACAGTCACTCGAAGAAGAAGGTAATAGTGATTGGAATTGTAGGTGTTGTTTCTATAATATTTAGATTTTAAATCCGCACTCCAGACTCCAAGGCCTAGAGATCCGCTGAAGTTTATATCCAATTGCCCTTGGAGATCTTCCAATGATTGAACTTCTTGCATGGCATAATTGACCTTTTGGCTATTGGAATGAGAAGGGGCACTTTTTATAGTTTCTCCAGCTTCAACGCAGGGTCCTCCGACAGTACCGTTAACAGAATTAAATCCTCTACCGAGTAATAAAGTACTGCCACTTGGAGGTTGAATGAGAGACTTCATTTTCATGTACGAGATTTGATGAAACTCTGAGGATCCATTCACAACTGGAGTCAGTACTGCACCGAACAGGCAATAAAGAACGGTAAATTTAATTTTCATAGAACCCCCCAACGTTATACATTCACAAGCAGATATCATTTGGAGCCAAGGTCGAGACTACTTATAAAATCGTGCAGGTGAAAAAAAATCTTCCGGGACGTCAGGAGGAGTTTCACCAGTCAAGGCCATTTGTGCTGCGACATAACCCGCTTGTGTACAAAAACTTCCACCATAACCTTGAAACGCTGCTGCTATAATAATGTTTTGATGAGGAGCCTCTTTTGAAGGTAAAAAACCAATGACAGGGACACGGTCTGGTGTAAAAGCCATCGGTCCTGTCCATAGCCGAGAGGGGGGTTGGTTTTGAGTATCTGGGAATTGATCATCCGTATATTTCTTCATCTCTGCAAATAACTCGGCTGATCTTGGTAAATGATTCGGATCTTGGACGGGATGGTCAAAGTCGAGTCCAAAATGAATCATTCCTCGATCTTCATGATTGGAGTCGATGTAGTGCTGTGATGAAGGAAAGTTATAATAAATATCCCCACACTTTTCAGTGACGGTTATCCCTTTGAGTTGATTTTTGACGTGTTCCAAATTCATCACCTGAGATGGGTAACATTGGATTTCACTCAGTTTTGGAAAAAGTTGAGGAGTGAAGGCATTGGTTGCAACAATCACTTTTTCAGCGTCAATGGAGCCTTGCGAAGTTTCGAGTAAGACTGAGCCTGTCTGGATAGGAGATATTTGAGTGACTTTAACGCCAGAATAGATCTTTACACCATTTTCTGAAGCTTTTTTCAAGACACCCATGACAAATTTAAATGGGTGGTAATTCCCACTACCAGAAATATATCTTCCTAAAAACTGAGATCGAATGCCAGTATTTTCAGTAATTTTCTGAGGTGACCAAATCTCTGTTTCAGGTGTCAATTCAAGTCCAGTGGTTTTCATCCACTCTTCATCTGCTAAGAGTGCTGTCTGTTCTGCCAGAGTATCTGGAATACGAAGCCATCCATGAGGAGATAAGTCACATTGAATCTCTTCTTTTCGAACCAGATCTGTAAAACGTAAAAAATTATTGTAAGTAAATTGAAGTAAGATCCGAGCTTGATGTTTCGCAGTTCTCATGAGAACCGCTTCATCGGCATCAGGCTTTTTGGATTTCAGCCATTTATAACGCTCTTGAACGAGGCCCTCATAATTACCTACATAACTTTCTGGAAGCAATTGGAAGTTTCCACCATTTCGGCCGCTTGAGGCAGAGGCAGGATAATTGGCTTCTAAGACGAGGATCGTTTTATTTTTATTTCCGGGCTCCTTACTGAGATAATAGGCAGCCGAAGAACCCGTTAAGCCTGCTCCAATAATGACGATATCTGCTTTTTTGGGAAGAGGTGATAAGGCATCCAAGGAAGGATATTTTTCTCGGTCTTTGAGCCAAAAGGGAGTCTGATCTTGTGGCATTCGAATCGGGTTCAGCATTTTAGCACCGATTTTAGCCAGAAAGTCTTGATAGGCATCCTTGGCTTCGTCAGTAAAGCGAGAATAGTAGGTTTTTTCAATTTGATAAAGTGACTCTTGCAACGAGGGAGTCACTCGGCCAAAGTCATCGGTACATTTCTTTGCTTCGGTATTGAATTCGAGAATGGCTTGATAGTCAATGGGTTCAAGGCTTCCTATTTTCTGTAGCACTTCGTTGAATTGGCATTCTGCCTTTGCCGTTTGGACGTGTACAATCAGCAATCCAAAGATGAGTGTCAGGGGTGATAGCTTTGTCCAGAGTTTCATCCAAGTGCCCTCTTTGTGTGGTTTCCGCGATGGTTATAAAACAGGTTTCCATTTATAGTACTTCGAAGTGCTCATTTCATATATTCAATATTGGAAAAAATCAATTAATAGCTTTTAGTTTTTAAATTTCTATACGAGAAACTAAGTCGTTTTTTTCAAATTTACGGTATAATTCTTCATAAAGTAAAATAGAGAAGTACTGCTAATGCATTGAGTTAGTTTGATCAAAACAAAACTTTATTGGATTAATATATTCTATTTAGAATTATTACTCTGAGATCGACTTATCAATAAATTCTCTAAATCAGGATTGGGTAATGTCCCCATTACGGTGAGTACTTCCTGCGCGCGTGATGGGTCATTTGTGAAAACGACACCGCTTTCAATACGAAGGCTTGCTCCCGCTTGGATTCTTTTGAGAGGATACTGACTTTTCAAATACTCCGCAAAAGTTTCTGCATTTTTAAAGTTGTAGGTTTTCAATTCTCGAATGGGAAGGAAAGCCCAGATACCATTGACTCCTGGAAGGAGATGGTTTTCAAGTGCAAGGGCGACTCGGCCCATAGTCCATCGTGGATTCAGCTCGACTAAGGGCTTCATTTGAATATCACCCTTTTTATCCCTCCACAAAAGGGCATCCACTCCGGCGGGGCCTCGGTAACCTTCTTTCCGAAGTTTTGATCCTAGATCGCGAATCAGGAGGTGCCATGGATCCAGCACAGAGTGTAAGAAACGCAAATGATTTGACGCCAATTCTGAGAGTTTTCTTCCTAAATAGGTGCCTCGATATTCATTATGGATGCCAGTTATGAATTGACGCACTTCGAGGAGATGGGTTTGATCGTCTGTGATTTCTATTTGAATTGAAAGATCACAAATTTTGTCTAACCAGTGCTCGACAATGATAGCACCTTGGCTTGAAATGATATTTTTAATCCAGCCGCCAAGGGGTCCATTCAGCTCCTGAAGAGTTCGAACTGGTTTGACTTGCATGCCAGCAGTTCCATAAGGTGCTTTTACCATGGCAAAGCATCCCGCAGTAAGAAGTTGGGTAATTCTTTGGATTGCGGATCCTTCATCCACAAAAATAGAACCCACCGTTTCTGGGTGCCCCTCTGGATGTCTCTCTGGATGTCCCAAAAACCGGTGCATTTCCGGATGATTTTTTAACCATTCTTGCAGAAATTGAACGCTCCAGGATTTTGAAAAAAGTTTTCCAAAACCTGTTTTTGGAAAGGTTTCACAATTGAAAATTTTATGACACCAAGCACTATTTCCACCATTCATTTCTACCAAATGTGAACGGAGCGGTTGAAACAGATTGAACGTATCTGGGCTCCAACCCCAAGGTTCTAGACCCCCTATTTTTGGAGCCCTAATTTGCTGAAGGATCGGTTTACTTTTATTTTCCGCAAATTCCGGAGTCTTAAATCCATTTTTTTGCAACGAATCGATCCACTCAGAGCGTGGACGATTTTTGACTAATACCAAATCTTTATCTAGTGCAAGAAACATAGGGATATGTTCAAGATCTTGTGCAAGCCTTCTCGCTCCTTTTGTTGGAGTAAAACCAGGGCGACCTCGTGCAATCTCACTATCGCAGTGTGGATTGTAGATCCAAACAACAGGAGGCCGACCTTTTGAGCCAGTATAAAGCTCTAATTCGTGAATAAAAGTTTCAGAGAGACCGCCTTGACGACGAGCCTCTGCACAGAATTCTAATCCTTTAGCTCGACGTGGAGTCATGGGTGGGGGGAGAAGTCGTAAGTAGGCTTCCCAATCACTTTCTGGTGTAGATTTTTCGCGCCAGCGATTGAACCAATGGAGACCGTGTTTCACATGACCTATTTCTTCACGAAAAACTCGTTCCAGTAGAGAAGCCGTTTCTTCGTCGCCTTCACGTCTCATTGCATTCATGAAAAAGAGTGAGAAATCGAGATTTGCTTGTTCAAAAGTGAGGCTCATCTGGACAGTAAATTCCAGTGGAGACCTCATATTTTTCATATTATTCCAAAAATAATCACTTACGGAGAGATCTCCAAATTCAACACCCAGTTCATGCATTCGATTGAGATAAAGTTGAAGGTGGTTTTGTTCTTCTTGGATAATTCGACCTAGTCCTTGTCGAAATGCAGATGGGGCTTCAGGGAAGCGCAGAAGGACGAGGGCCATCAATTCCATAGCAAGTAATTCGTGATTTGCAAAAAAGTGAAGGACTTCGCCTCGGACCGTGGGTTTGTGTAATTGATTGAGAGAGGGAAACGGGGCTTTACCTGGCTTTGCGAGCTGAGGAGGACGTCCTGGAAAGCCAGGGATATTCATAGCTTTTTGCGGATGACTCATACCAGAAGGAATGGAAAAAGAACTTACTTTTACGAGTTTTTCCTCAAGAGTCGACCCAAATAGAATCATTTTTGCAAACGTATCTAATTCTAATTCCATAGTGAGTCTTATTTCTTAACATAAATTATGGTAAGATTCACTTCTATGCAGTCTTTAACTTTATATTCCTATCGACGGTGTCCTTTTGCAATTCGAGTACGGATGGTGCTTGAGGAAAAAAATATTTCGTACCAGCTTGTAGAAGAGAATCTTTCTCATCTTTCCGCCGAGCTTTTGTCGCTGCACCCTGAGGGTCGAGTGCCGCTTTTAGTTCATCAACTCAAAGAGTGCCGTCAGGTGATTTATCAATCGAGTATTATTACTGAATATTTGGAAGAAGCATTTCCTGATTTTTCGCTGATGCCCCAAGGATCTGTTGAGAGAGCTCAGGTCCGACTTTGGACCTATTGGTGTGATCAGCTTTTTAAGCCCGACCTTGATCTTTATAAATACGAACTGTCAACTCTCAATGAAGTGGAAACCACCGAATTGCTCACGAGAATTCACGGGCATCTATCTCATTGGGATATGACGCTTCGTTCGAGTGCTTTTCTTGTGGGTGGGCAGATGACATTAGCCGATATCCATCTTTTCCCATTTGCTCGGCAGTTTGTGGCGATTAAACCAGGATTTCCTGAGCTTGAGAAATACACCCATCTTTCTGCCTGGCTCGGTCAGATGCTTGCTCGCCCAGCTTTTAAACGAGTGATGCTGAAATAATTCAGTAGAGATGGGGGCGATGGAATCAATGGGAAAAATTTCAAGGTTTTGAATTTGAAAATGGACCTTTTCCATCGAGAGATTTGAGTCGATCCTTAAATCCATGAATGAGCTCTTGGTTATCCGATTGTGCTCTTCTTCTATAAAACGTTATAGAAATCCAAACGGTAATCAAAATGATCAAACAGCTATTACCGATTAGAGTACTTGTAATTTTATAACCCAGTATGGAAAACATGGCACTACGTTAACACAATCTTGAGAGATGGCGTAGTTTAAGAAGTTGAGTCACGTGAGAAAGTGACGTTTTCTTAAATTTGAGCAGCAAAATGAGATGAAAAAGGAGGTCTGCTGCTTCGTTTTCAAATGATTTCAAATCTTCATTTTTAGAAGCTATGACAGTTTCTATCGCTTCTTCCCCGACTTTTTGTGCAATTCGATCGAGACCCGAATTGAAAAGTTGATAGACATAGGATTTTTGAGGTGAGTTGAGACTTCTACTTTCTATAATCGATTCTAACTCAGCCAGAAATTCATATTCCGAATCAAAGCAGGTGGGCGTTGCTCGATGACAGACGGGACCTTTTGGATTCACACGGATCAGTAGGGCGTCCTGATCACAATCAGTCTTGATCTCTACTACGCTCAGGGAGTTTCCAGAGGTTTCACCCTTTTGCCAAATGGCTTGTCGTGATCGACTAAAGAAAGTCACGAGTCCCGTTTCTTGGGTGAGTTGAAGAGACTCAGCATTCATATATCCTAACATTAAAATTTCGTTACTCTGATGGTCTTGGATGATGGCAGGTATCAGGCCATCTTTTTTGTCCCAATTTAATTTCATAAGCGAATTTCAATCCTCCGTTGAGCTAACGCAAGTTTCAGTTCAGAAATGACGAGCTTGCGATTATGAAAAGCGCCCGCACCTAATGCGGCATCTACACGACTCTCTTGAAATACTTTTTCAAAATCTTCGATGGTTCTGGCACCTCCAGAGGCAACCAATGGAATTGAAACTGTTTCTCGAGCAAGTTTGAGTTGCTTTAAATCATATCCTGAGCCAGTTCCATCACGGTCCATACAATTGAGTACAATTTCTCCTGCTCCCAGGGACTGCACTTCCTTTAACCATTCCATGGTTTTTTTTCGTGTTCTTTGCGTGGTAGATTCATAACCCGTGTAACAACAGACTTCATAATCAGAACCTACTTGCATAGAGTCTATTCCAACAACGATGCATTGTTGGCCAAACCGGTTAGATAGCTCAGTGATCAATCGGGGGTTTTTGATAGCAGGAGAATTAATAGAGATTTTATCTGCACCTGATAATAAAACTTCAGCAGCATCATCTACACTTCGAATGCCACCTGCTACACAAAATGGAATGTTTAAAAATCTTGCGATTGTTTTGACCCAAATTTTGGATACTCTGCGGCCGTCAGCGCTTGCGGTAATATCATAAAAGACCAATTCATCTGCGCCTTCTTCTTGATAACGAATAGCTAAATCTTTAATTTCACCCACGGGTTCGTGATTCTTGAAGCGTATCCCTTTAACTACTTTTCCATCTTTAACATCAAGACAAGCAATAATTCGTTTTGCTAACATGGGGTAAGTGCCTCTTGAAGTGAGATTGCTCCTTCGTAAAATGCTCTACCTATAATCGTCGAGTGGACTCCGATTTTTTTCAATGTATGTAGGTCTTGTAAACAAGAAATTCCTCCAGATGCTTGAAATTGGATTTGCGGAAATGTTTTCACTAGATTTTGGTAGAGTAGAAAATTAGGACCTTTCATCATGCCATCTCGGCTAATATCGGTACAGAGGATGCGATTCAGGCCTGCGTCAAGGTAGTATGAAATCCAATCAGAAATATTTTCTGACGAGGTTTTTCTCCAAGCGTCAGTGGCAATTCTTAGAGATCCATTGGGGTCAATCTGAACATCAAGGGCGAGAGTAATGTAATTTGGACCGACTTCTTTGAGTATGGAGAAAGTTAAATTGGGATCTGAAACGGCTATACTTCCCAAAACAATACGATCAGCTCCGAGGTTAAGTAAATAGGTAACGTCTTGAAGTGACCGTACTCCTCCACCACATTGAATTTTCAACTGAGATCCTGTAATGAGTTGGTGAATGAGGATGGTTTGTTTTTCGCTCGGATCCTTGGCTCCTGATAGATCCACTAGGTGAAGATTCTTGCAACCCGCATTTTCAATGGCCTGAACAATCGATTTTGCATCTTTGGAATAAATTGTTTTATGATTAAAATTTCCTTCTTTGAGTCTTACGCATTGTCCATTTAAAAGATCTAATGCCGGATAAATTTCCATAATTAAGTCCAATCAAAGGTCTAAAAAGTTTTTAAGTAATTTCTCTCCCCAACTTCCCGATCGTTCTGGATGAAATTGAGTTCCAAACCAATGGGAAGATTCAATTACTGCTGGAATTTTATTTCCATATTCAGTAAAGGCCGTAGTTTCTGGGCCTTCGGGAACTTGGAAAGAGTGAACAAAGTAAAAATAAGAATGATCAGGAATGCCTTTTAAAAGGCGAGAGGTTTGACAGTGATTCACCTGATTCCAGCCCATATGAGGTATAGGAAGGTTTCCAGGAGGATTGAGTTTAACGACACGCCCCGAGAAGATTCCCAGGCAGTCGACCCATCCTTCTTCAGAGAAGTCATAAAGGGCTTGCATTCCTAAACAGATGCCTAAAACGGGTTGAGTCAGGCTTTTGAGACAATCGGATATTTCAAATGATTTAAGGTGGTCCATTAAGGCGGAAGCTGATCCAACCCCCGGTAAAATGACTCGACTACTTTTTGTAATTTTATGGGGATCTTGCGTTAAGAGGGCGGAATAACCGATGCGATCAAGGGAGTTGAGGACAGATGCCGCGTTTGCAATGCGGGTATTCAGGACAGCAATCATAATACTCCCTTAGTGGATGGGATTTGGCCGGGGCGGGTCAGTTGAATTGCTGCACGTAAGCTTCTTCCTACAGCCTTAAAAGCAGCTTCAATTTGATGATGGGTATTTTCACCTTGTAACTTGATGTGTAAATTAGCGCCTAGACTCTCTGAAAAACTTTTGAAAAAGTGAGGAATCATTTCTGTAGACATTCCTCCGATGGAATCACGCGACAAGTTTCCATCAAAGTGAAAGTGATTTCTTCCGGAGAGATCGAGTGTGACCTGAGCGGAAGAATCATCCATCGGAAGGTAAAAGCCAAAACGCTCAATGCCTACTTTATCTCCCAATGCTTCGCGAAAAGCAGAACCTAAAGAAATAGCGGTATCTTCTATTGTATGGTGATCATCAATATGCAGGTCTCCTTTGACTTGGATGGATGTACTGAAAGAACCGTGGTGACTCAGTTGTTCTAGCATATGATCGAAAAATCCAATCCCGGTGGAGATTTGAATCCTGGACTCTTGATCTAAATTGACTTGAACGCTGACTTCAGTTTCTTTTGTTTTTCTTCGAAAACTGCCTTTTCGTGAAAGGGATAAAATATTGAGTGCAATTTGTTTCCATCCGTAATCAGCAGTGATTTTTATTCCAGGAATCCCCATATTTTCCGCTAATTCCATATCTGTGATTCGGTCACCGATCACTAAGGATTGGGTTCGATCTAATTCAGGCATGGATAAAAAATCTTTCACTAAACCCAGTTGGGGCTTACGACAAATGCAGCGGTCTTTCTCAAAATGAGGGCAAACTAGGGTCTTTTCAAAACGAATTCCTTGTGATTGAAGAATGTCCATCAGAAGAGTTTGAATCATTTCAAACTGAGACGTGGGGTAATGATCGGACCCAAGTCCATCTTGGTTAGTGATCATGACTAGAATATATCCGGCTTGCTGAAGAGAGAGAAGGGATGGGATCACCTCGGGGAGGAGTTTAAACTTCTCGAAGGTATCAATCTGGTTATCGGGAGGCTCCTTTATGAGAGTGCCATCTCGATCCAGGAATAAATATTTTCTGTAGTTCATAAAAATGCCTCTTTAATTTTAGAAAGTAAGAGTCGGTTTTCAGCGGGTGTTCCTAGAGTGATTCGAATACAGCCATCGAGTCCGGGCTCATTTGTGCGGTTTCTTAAAATAATCCCGTTCGATTTGAGAAAGTTAAAGAGATGTGTTGAATTTTGAAATCGTATTAAAAGAAAGTTAGTCGCTGATGGGTAAATATTTTTCACTTCCTTAAGTGAGGAGAGGGCTGCTTTTAGGAAGTCTCGTTCGGTTTGATTATTTATAACGCGTTCTTGGAGGCCGTTTTGGTGAGCTGTGTCAGTGGCATGCAGGATCGCTTGAATTGCAGGTGTACTGAGGGGGTAAGGGGGGAGGATTTTTTGTAAAAGTTGAATCAAAGAGGGGTGTGCGATAGCAACTCCGCAGCGAGCACCCGCCATTGCCCAAGCTTTAGATAAGGTTCTCAGAATAATTAAATTATTAAAATTTAGAAGATTTTGTAGCATACTGGTATTTTCATTAAACTCTGCATAAGCTTCGTCGATGACCACAATGCAACGTTCTCGAGAGATCTCACAAATTCGAAGTAAAGATTTCAGATTAAAAGCGGTTCCTGTTGGATTATTAGGCGAACATAGAAAGATAATCTTAATATTTTTATCTTTATTGAGGGCCGCTTGCATTCCTACTTCGTCAATGAATATATTTTTGGATCCATTTTCTGATTCAAAAAGGAGAGGAACTCGGACGATTCTTGCTCCTTGAATTCCTGAACTGATTTCATACATTCCGTAGGTTGGAGGACAAATTAAAACCGAGTCTTGTTTAGGTTCACAAAACGTACGAACAATCAGGTCAATCGCCTCGTCTGATCCTCGTCCGATGAGAATCATAGAGGGAGACACTTTGTATAGTTTTGAAAAACGTTCTATGAGTGATCGAGGCTGAGGTTCTGGATACCGATTTAAGAAAGGGATGTCGACACTCGGAGAAATGGGAGATTCATTTGCATCTAAAAAAACGGTCCCTTGTGTAGTGAGGCTACGAGCGGACTCGTAAGGGCGAAGAGCGAGAATCTCGGGCCGTGCAAGGGAGAGGACTTCTTTTATAGTGCTCATGAACATAGTTCTTGACCTAATTTTTTTGGGGATAACTCACCTTTGAGAAGTCTAATTTTAACGGCATTTTTGTGGGCATCGAGTTTTTCTGTGCTCGCAAGTTCTTCAACGATTGGCCCTAGTTCGTTCAGTCCTGCTAAAGATAGCTCTTGAAAAGTAATGGATTTCATAAAGCTCTCTGTACTTAATCCGCTTAAAGTTTTTGCAAATCCGTAGGTGGGAAGCACATGATTGGTTCCACTCGCATAATCGCCGACAGACTCAGGTGTCCAGCGACCTAGGAAGACCGATCCTGCACTTTGAATGGATTGGCTAAACTCTCTTGCGTTCTCTACTTGAATAATCAAATGTTCAGGTGAGTATTGGTTACAAATATCTAGAGCGTCTTCAATTTTTGGAACTTCAATCAGAAGGCTTTTAGACAGTGCTTGGGTTGCGGTTTTTTTGCGTGGTAAGTTCTCTATTTGCTCCTTGAGCATGGCTTGCACTTGATCAATGATAGTTCTAGAGTTGCTGACTAATATGACTTGAGAATCATCGCCATGTTCTGCTTGTGATAAGAGGTCTGCCGCAATAAATGAGGGTTCAGCCGAAGCATCAGCGATGACCATCAGTTCTGAAGGTCCAGCAGGTAAATCGCAAGTGGCTCCTGCTGGATCTTGAGATACTTGACGTTTGGCTTCGGTGACCCAGGAGTTTCCCGGTCCAAAGATTTTATCCACTTTAGGAATAGTTTCTGTTCCATAAGCCATAGCCGTGATGGCTTGCGCTCCTCCTGTTTTGTATATGTCTTGAATTCCTAGAAGATTCGCTGCTACTAAAATAGATGGATCAACGGATTGATCTAACTGAGGCGGTGTTACTAAAATCCTAGTCTTACAACCTGCAATTTGAGACGGTACTCCTAACATAATGACAGTGGATGGAAGAGGTGCGCTGCCCCCAGGTACGTAGAGTCCAACTTTTTCAATGGGAAGGAATCGTCGCTCACACCTGACACCTACGGAGGTTTCTAGGTCGATCGATTTTGGAAGTTGTGCTTGGTGAAAAAGCGAAACCCTTCGAATGGCTTCACGGAGTGCCGCTAAGGTAGTTGAATGGAGCTGGTGATAGGCATCATTTATTTCTTGTTGTGTGACTTTTATGGATGACAAGGAAACTCGGTCAAATTGCTTTGTAAATTTAAGCAGAGCGGCGTCCTTCTCGGCTTTGACAGTTTCGATAATATTCCGGACTTGATTCGTGAAGGTTGAATCACATGAAGGAGTCGGGCGCTTGAGTAATTGTTTTCTTTCGGCTGGATTTGTGACATTCCACTGAATGACTGGGATCTTCATGCAACTACCTTTTCAATAGGCAATACGAGAATAGAAGTGGCTCCGACTGCCTTTAGGTTTTCGATGGTTTCCCAAAATAAAGTTTCTCTTGCGACGGCATGAATTGCAATTCGCTCACCTCCCAAGCCTAGAGGAATGACTGAAGGTTCTTCCATACCAGGAATAATTTTACGAATTTGATTCAAGGCAGTTTTCGGAGCATTCATCATAATATATTTGGACTGTGATGCTTGAATTACACCCTTGATTCGCTGTTTGAGTCGCTCAAGATCTTGTGAAAGAGTAGGGGAGAGATCCTTTGAAGTTCGAATGATCACAGCCTGACTTTCTAAAATAGGAATCACTTCCTTTAAGCCATTTGATTTTAAAGTGACACCCGTAGAAACCAAGTCGCAGATGGCATCAGCAATCTTTAAATTGGGTGCGATTTCGACTGATCCACTGAGTTCAATAATTCGAGCCTCAATTTTGTTTTGAGAAAGGAATCGCTTTAAGCTGGAAGGATAGGATGTTGCAATTCTTAAAGCATTTAAATCAGAGGGGCTAGAGTAGGTCATACCTTCTGGGACTGCGAGGGAGAGTCTACATTTTCCAAATCCTAATTGTATCAAAGTTTGTATTGAATGAGGATGTTTATTGGGATCACTGATGTACTGTTCGTGAATGACATTTTCTCCGACAATTCCAAGGTGGCAAACTCCATCCGCTACATATTCTGGAATATCATCGTCGCGAACGAGCATGAGATCAATTGGAAATTCTTTGCATTCGTGGATGAGACGGTCTTTACGAAGGTCAAAGTCCAGTCCACACTTAATCAGAAGTGCTACTGATTTCTCTGCCAAACGGCCAGATTTTTGAATTGCGATTTTTAATCGTTGATTGATTTCCATCTTAAGTCCTCTTTTTCGTTTTTTGTAAAAGAGCGCGATAGCCTTCTCCGTATTCTAGGCTTCGGGATACTCGAGTTACCGTAGCAGTGCTGACCCCTGTTTTTTCATAGATGGTGCGGTAAGGGATTCCTTCTGTGAGGAGTTGCGCTACTTTCCATCGGTCACTCATGGCTTGGAGTTCCGAAGGAGTACAGAGATCAATAAAAAATTTCTCGCATTCATCCGCGTTCTCAATTTTAAGGATGGCTTCGAAGAGTTCTTTTTCTTTAGAGTCCAGTTTTTTCATAAAAATATTTTACTCGTTTGCTTTGTACAGGGTGTGTTAATGTATTAACACGATAATACATTAAGTTGAATCCTATATTTAAAAGTCTTTGTTGTCAAAGGCTTAAGCTTAATTTGATTAATTTTTATTGGATTTAAGAAAATTTGAGAAAAATATTAAGTCAAGCGTCTTAAACGACGATGAGTAGATTGAAGGGAGTTGAACTCTTGAAATACTCGTTTTTTAGAAATAGAATTTTTTTATTTTTTATTTTAAGTGGAATTGTTGGAGTGCATCTCATTCTATCGCCTCTCTCATTTTCAGGACGACGTTTAAGTAAGATAGCAGAGAATAGGGCGGCCTTAAGGGGGATTAAAAGTTCTGATTTAAGCGAAATTCCAGCTGAAGTATTTGCCGAGAAGAAATTCTATTCATGTTTTCAGGATAAGCAATTATCTAATACCCAAAGAGGTAACTATGTTTATTCGAATGGTCATATTAATTGCATCACACCTCCTATTGGTACGATAGCTAAGGTAGTAAGTAAATTGAAGGCTATTTTTTCACAGCGTTCTAATAGAGTCACTCCAGAGTTACCAAAAATTGACGAATTAGGTGTGTGTGTAAATGACTCATTCGTTAATAAGCCCCTGGTTTCAGAAATAATAATTAAAAAATTAAAAAGGACACCCCCCGAGAATTGGGAAAATTCGCTCCTTCTGTTAGATGAGGTGGGTCTTAATTGTCCAGATTTATCAATTGATTTGAGAAAATTTTTGGATGGGTTTAAATCAGGAGAAGTTGAAAAAATCATAAATAATTTGGCGAATAGTCATCTTGATGCACAAATAAGACTGATTAATAAGTTTAATTCCATGTCACCGGTCATGATTAAAAGAGTTTTAAAGGAAATAAGTTTAATTGACTGCAAGAAAGAATGACTATGAAAATATTAATTATTTTTGCCGTCTTGTTATGTTCAAATATTTCTTACTCAAATGATAAATGTGTGACTTTAAGCTTATCTAATATTACAGATAAGTATTTGACAGAGATGAGTAAAGAGAGGATCAATGATGCTATTCAAGTAGCAGAAAAACAATTAGGAATTCGGATTCTAAGTCGCAAAACAAATGTGAATTCTCTCAAATATTTAGAAATGGGATATCCATCAAAACCAATTGATTTAAAAGCAAAAACAGCAGCTACAGGCATAATTGCAGGTCTGATCCCTCTTGATCAACGTCTGAGTAAGGCGGATGAGGATCATCGTGAAGATTATGAACGGGCCATAAAAAAAGCGATACAAGATAAAAGGTATCTAGCTGTCAATGTTGTAAAAGATGGCTATATAGCAGGTATAGACTCTGAGGGTAAACAAGATTGGTATCCTAATGAAGAAAAGCTACCTGAGGGTGTAATGCCCATCCAAGTTGTTGCAGACTCTACTTCTCATCTTCCAGTTACGGGAGATAATGATTTGGCATTGATAACGAGAGAACCGCAGGATGAATCAGCCTGGGACGATGAGGTCACGGTAAGAGATGAAAGAGGGATAGAATCGGTGCTAGAAAGAAGTGCTCGTAATGCAACTAATAAGGCTTATTTGGAGTCTGCTCAACTTGGAGGACTGACTCAAAAAAAAATGACAAATCAAATTATCAATCATGGACCTGAGTCCAGAAATCCGGTGCCGAGTTTACCTGATTATCCTTGGGTTGATAGTTCAGGTGAAGAAATACTGCAGGGTCCAGGGGCGGACGTACATTCTAATTTAAGAAAATATTTGAAAAAGCTGGTTAAGAATGGCTATTATTTTGAAGTTCCTGAACAATGGAGACGTGTAATGGGGCTCGAAAGATTACCGAGCGTTCTAAGTAACACACAGTTGTCGCGCCATTCGACGATGTCAACTGATTCGTCCATATTAAAGGGTTCAACTAGACCCAGAGATTTAAGGAGTCCAAGCGACTTGAAAAACTGACTCGAAAAACGTTCTAATTTGGGTAGTTTTGAAAGAATGAAAACATTTCCTCTAGGTTTCTAACTCGTTTAACCTCATCAAACCACGGCAAGGAATGTTTCATATAGGCAATTTTAAGCCACTGTTTAATTCGACAAGTCGTATATTGAGAATCTTGCGCTAGCGGAGCACAGATCTCAGAGAATTTTAATAAAATCGGTTCCCAGTCTTTTGGGTGCTGACTAAAGGGATAGGAATCAAAATTCTCTATGATGCCTATTCCTAATTGTCGTGCCATTTCGTGGACCAAAGACGGATCTCCTAAAGCACCACGTCCGATCATAAAATGTTTACAACCCGTGACTTCCTGACAGCGCAAGAAATCATCTTTACTCCAGATCTCTCCATTGGCAATTACTGGGATATCTAAACGGTTTCTGACTTCACCGATATATTCCCAATAGGCTGGGGGACGGTAACCTTGAGTTTTGGTGCGTGCGTGAATTGTAATCCAGGAAGCTCCGCCCAAAGCTGCTTGTTCGGCATTGACATAAATGTCTTCCATAGATTCCCATCCGAGCCGCAGTTTTGCGGACACTGGAATGTTGCGAGGAATGGAGTTTCTGACTGCGGAGACGATATTACGAATTCGTTCAGGATAGCGAAGTAGGGCGGCTCCTCCATCGTTGCGATTGACTTGTGGGGCTGGACAACCAAAATTTAGATCGATAGCACCTGCGCCCAACTCACACGCTCTTTGAGCACTTAAGGCCATCTTTTCTTCATTTCCGCCCAGGAGTTGAATCTGGATAGGTGTGCCTGAAAGAGTCTTGCAGGCGGTATTGAGTTCAGGGACATGCTCAAAATAAACTTTGGCAGGGAGTAGTTCATGGCTAATTCGGAGGAATTCCGAGACGCAAAAACTGAACCCACCTCGTTTTGTCAGTAATTCTCGCATAGGGGCATCTGTTACTCCTTCCATGGGAGCCAAGACGAGTGCCGGTTGATCAGGAGTGATCCAGGGAAAGTTCATTGTGAGGGTAATGATAGCATAAAAGCTTGATTTTGACTTGTAATAAACTTATTCTATCAAATAGATTTAAAATAAAAATTTACTACTTACAATAAATAGAGCTATTCAATGCTGATTTCTTGATTGAAGTCCCGTAGTTGCTGTAAATAGAGGTGCGTGCGAATCGACTGGTCTTCAGGGGGTTTTGTTGTTTGAAGGATCTGTTCAAGCAACTGTTTGGCCTGTGTTTTATTTCCGTTTGATTTCATCGCTTGTGCAAGGAGATAGGTCGTGCGGAGACGATTGTCTCCGTAAGAGTGTTGAAAAGCTTTTTGTGCGATCTGTTCTGCTTCGATGAATCGCTTTTGAGTCATTTTCATGGATGCATGATTAAAATAAAAGGTGAATTCTTCTGGATATTGGTTTTGGAAGCGGAGATAAATTTTCTCTGCTGAACTGAAATCGCCTGATTTCCAGAGACAATAAGCCATTTCTAGATGAAGTCCACGCTCCTGACCTGACTTGATTTTATGTTGGTATTCAAGAACTGCTTGTTGCCAAAAGTGGGGAGCTCTTTTAAAATCGCCTAGGTTTTCGTAAGCTTCTGCAATCATCGTCCAAAGATCGGCTCGTGAAATATCATAACTCTCTAATTTAGACGCAGGTTGAATAATCAGTTGTTGTGCGACTAAAATTAATTCATTGAGTTGTCGTTTTTGTAATCCAATCTCCTTTTCTTGGGCGTAGAGAGAGGCAAGTTTCATACGTCGCGCAATTGAGCGTGGAGTATTTGGAAACTCTTTAATTGAAGTCTCAAGTGTGGCGATCAAGTTCTGCTTTGCTGCGACTGGTTTTTGGCTGCTTTCAAGATGACTTATGAGTGCATCAAAATAGTGTTCCCTATAAAGGGTGCTCTTTTCTAGCATCGTTATAGCTTGAGAGTATTCTTTGCGTTCAAGATGAACACGTCCAAGATGGTCTAATGCACGGCGATCGCCATCTTTTGCATCAGACATCCATTGAGAGAAGGATTGTTCTCGGGAAGACCATGCTCCTTCCATTTGCTCTAGAAAAAACTTTTTATTCCGAAATCCTACAATGCGATGGATCTCCTCGCCCTCTGCTGTGGCAAAAATTACAGTAGGATAACTACCTATTTTATATTTAGCTTTAAGAGTCCAAGAAATAGGAGAGTCTGCATCTAACTTGAGTTTTACGAATCGAGAAGATTGATTTTTAAACTCTATAGAAGAGAATACTTCTTCATCTAATTTGTTACATGGTGGGCACCAGATTCCATAAAAATCGATCAAAAGTGGTTTTTTGCTTTCTTTTGCTTGTCTAAGAGCATCAGTGGGAATGTTTATGTTAAACCCAGGATCATTTATTTGGATGCGAGACTTTATGGGTGGATCTAAATGCAGGGCATCGTTCTCGTTTGCGCGTACAGTAAGTTTAGAAGTGAGTTTATTCCAACGGGCAACTAATAAATGTTTCTCACAAAAAGTATTAGCATCATCACAAAGATATAAGGTGATTTGATAGTCTTCTGTTTCAGGGGTTGTGATTTTAAAGATAATTTCATGGTCTGAGGCTTTGAGTGGTTTGATGGTGTGCGATACCCTTTTTGATTGGAGTGAAATCGGAGCTTTTAAATTGAAATGGTGCTGAGTAGGAGCAGTCGCTATAATTTCCAATGCAGCTCCTTTAGGTTTTGCAGATACCTCAAACTCAGGAGCTCGATAGCGAGGGTTGCCAGCATGGAGAGTTGAATTAGAAAACATAATGATCGCCATCCAAAAAGGTTTCATTTCTACTGAGGCACTATATCGTTAAGACCAAATTATAAACAATAAATTAATTATTGAGAGGAAATATATTCCTGACAGATCCAAAAATGGTATCTTAAGTATTATGGCAGAGAAAAATGAACCTTCGGTGGATCTCCAGGGACGTGTGAGTGAGTTCTTTGTGGCATTGAAAAATATGCCCCGGGCATTTCAACTACTCTGGGAGGCAGACCGAGGCAATACAATCTCATTAGGGGTTATCACTCTAGTGGGTTCATTTTTACCAGTTTCGGAAGCTTGGGTTACCAAGCTGATTGTAGATAGTGTCGTTGGTTCAATTCGTCATGGATTTTCGGTCAAAAAAGGGCTTGAGGTGATTCTACCTTATTTGTTCCTTGCATTTTCGTTAATGTTGGCGAATTCAGTGATTACGCAGCTTCGCCAGCTCATTGAAGAGTTGATGGATCACCGTCTCGGGCATGTGATTAATACTCGAATTATTAGAAAAGCACTTTCTCTGGAAGTGAAGTATTTTGAAGATGCTGAATTTTATGACAAAATGCAAAATGCAAGGAAACAATCAGAATATCGTGCGATGGCTCTCGTCAATGGCGCATTTCTTCTCGTACAAAATGGACTCACCCTTTTGTCTTTTCTTGTTTTGCTCGTTTCTTTTAATTCCTGGATTGCTGCGATACTTTTTTTGACAGCAATTCCAGCGTTTATTATTCAAAGTCACTACAGTAGGTTAAATTTCAGGCTTCAAACTTGGCGTGCACCGGAATCTCGCTCAATGAATTACCTAGAGCAAATTCTTACACTGGATACGACGGTTAAGGAGGTGAAGCTCTTTGGCTTAGGCGAACCCTTGCTTAAACGTTACTCCAACATATTTTTGAAAATATTCCAAGAGGACACAAAATTAGCAAAGAGTAGGTCGGTTAAGAGTTTACTTTGGGGGAGTGTTGCGATTTTGAGTTATTGCGCTGTATATGGTTGGATTATTGTTTTTACTATTGAACAGCAAATCACTCTAGGTGCTATGACGCTTTATTTGACGCTTTTTAAGCAGAGTCAGGGAGCATTTTATGGATTATTGGAAAATCTGAATCGCCTTTATGAAAACGGGCTTTTTCTTAATAATCTTTTCGATTTTCTTAATTTGAAATCCACAATTGAAACGTTAGACCCATCTCTTCGTCCAGTGGAGGATCCCGAGAAAGGAATCGAGTTTCGCAATGTCTGGTTTCAATATCCTGGAAAAAATGATTGGGCACTTCAAAATTTTTCCCTTACAATCCAACCTCGTGAAAAACTTGCGCTTGTAGGAGAGAACGGAGCTGGAAAGACCACCGTGATTAAGCTTCTGACTCGACTTGCCGAACCGACGCGCGGAGAAATTTTTTTTCGTGGTGTCAATCTCCGATATTTCTCCGCTGAGGAAATCCAGTTGAAAGTGGGTGCAATCTTTCAAGACTATGTGAAGTATCAGTTAACACTTCGGGAAAATATTGGTTTTGGTTCCATTGAAAATACTCACGATGAGTTTCTTGTGGGGATTGCTGCTTTAAAGAGTGGTGCGGATGAAGTGGCGGCAGCGCTTCCAGAAAAGTTCGAAACTCGGTTGGGGCGATGGTTTGAGGAGGGGTTTGAGCTTTCAGGGGGGCAGTGGCAGAAGGTTGCGCTGGGACGAGGTTTTATGCGGGATGCGGAAGTTCTAATTCTTGATGAGCCGACTTCATCGTTGGATGCGAAAGCAGAATATGAGATTTTTCAAAGATTCCATCATTTAACAGATGGCAAAATAGCTCTTTTGGTTTCTCATCGTTTTAGTACAGTGAGAATGGCGGATCGAATTGCTGTCATTCAGGACGGAAAACTGGAAGAGCTAGGTTCTCATGGGGAGTTGCTGCAGAGAAAAGGGATTTATGCAGGACTATTTGAGCTTCAAGCAGAAGGGTATCGCTGAAGATCTTGCCCAAAGATCTGCCAAGATCTTGCAATGATTCGCACTGGACTTTTCTTGATACTCGAGGATACAGTTGTTTTCTACCCAAGGAGAACAACAAATGGCGCGTATTAAAGGGCAAAAACAAGAAAATTTAACATCAGAACTGAGCTTAAATCATTTAGAAACTACGTCAGATGAAGACGAAAGTTCACTGGCTTCCTTCACTCGAAAACGAGGGCTTTCTGGAAGTGAGCCCAAGCAATCTATTAAGCTTGAGCTTCAGGAATCATTGTCTAAAGTCATACATGAGGGTCTGATGACATTGGAGGAGAGGGGGCTTAAGCGATCTGCTGCAGATTTTGTTCAGTCTTGTCTAGAAGGTATCACGGAAAATCAGGTTTCTCTTTGGGTTGAGAAGGAGACCCCCCTTGAGTGGCGTGTGAATCAGTGCCTCAAGGATACCGAAAAGGCGAAATTAATTAGAAAACTTTTTGACCTCGACTCTTCAAAAAGTTCACAGACTCTCAAAGCTATTGAGCAAATCTTTGATAAAAAAGAGAAGGGCATACGTTTGACTCCTCCAAAGAAGAAAAAGAAACCCAATCTGCCCGTTTCTTCCTCTGAGAGTGTTTTGACTCATGCCGAATCCCAATCTGAGTCTTCATTGCTGTCTCAGTGACTCGATTGTCCTGATTTTCTATGGAATCTTTTTGTTCCTACTTTAATCAAGGCCAGTGTCGTTCCTGCAAATGGATTGAACTGGATTACTCAAACCAGCTAGAGCAGAAAGAACAGCAGATACGGGAAGCTTTGGACTTTTTCCCTCCATTCGTATTAGAGAAGAGTGTCAGATCGCCTACGCAAGCATTCCGAAATCGGGCCAAGATGGTTGTTACAGGTTCGGTAGAGAATCCTATCATTGGACTTGCAGGAGAGGTGAGGCTCGATGAAGGGCGTCAGTTGCTTGCTTGCCCCATTCATCACTGGCGGTTAAATGAAGTGATCGCATCGATGCCTGGCTATATTCAGCAGTTCAATTTGATACCGTATCGAATACAGGAGCGCACCGGAGAATTGAAGGGACTGATTGCATTTTATTCTCCAATCACAGATCAAATGTATCTTCGATTTATTCTTCGTTCTAAGGAGTGTATTGCCCGTATTAAAAAGATGATCCCTGCGCTTCAGCTCCAGTTTCCCGCTCTGGTTTGTATATCGGCCAATATCCAGCCTATCCCTCATGCCATCCTTGAGGGTCCTGAAGAGGTGATCTTGACGGAAAAGGGGGTTATTGATCATCAGATTGGGTCTATTCGCTTGAAGCTTGCGCCGCAAGCATTTGTTCAGACTAATCTGCATGTCGCGGCAGAGTTGTACCAAGCAGCAGCTGACTGGATATCAGAAGCGCACCCCGGTAAAGTCCTTGAACTCTTTTGTGGTCAAGGAGCGTTCAGTTTCTTTGCCGCAAAAAGCGCTGCGCAGTTCTTAGGTATTGAAATCAACTCAGATGCTGTGCGGAGCGCTCATGAGTCTGCACAGGCTCTTGGGTTGACTCACTTGAGGTTTAAGAGTTCTGATGCCACAAGAGTTGAAGCAGAAATTGTGGAATTTCAGCCGGACCTGATTCTAGCAAACCCACCCAGAAGAGGGCTTGCAGATGGTATTAAGATGATACAACAGTATCTTCCAAAGCAGTTCCTCTACTCAAGTTGTGCTATTGAAACCCTTGCTTCTGATCTTAAAAAGTTGTCGAGTGATTATCGTCTGAGGAAAGTTCAGCTTTTTGATATGTTTCCTCATACCTCGCATTTCGAGACTCTTGTGTGGATTGAGCGGTAAGCACTGCAAGGGGCCCTAAAGGGAGTACTTACCTTAGACTTCGCAAACTACGATCTTCAAAGGGTGACGACCATCAAAAGAGGGAAAATCACTTTCAGGTGTAATGGGCTGAATAGATCGAATCGGTCTTCCTGCTTTTGTTGCACAACGCTTAAGTATTTCTACCCAAGAATCGAATTCTATTGAAGGGACATGGTTAGTAGCAATGATTCGACCGCCATTGGGCTGGGTAGCGAGTAAGGCTGATTTGAATAAGCTGGGATAATCTCGTGTGACATCCACGGCTCCAAAAGAACCTTTTGACCAAGCAGGGGGATCGAGAAATACTAAATCAAACTGTCGCGGTTCAAACTTTTTAAATTTTCTCATTCGAGGGTTGCGCCCGCCAGCAGGTAGACCTGCGAGTTGTCGCATGACAGGCAGGCAATCCTCTTCGATTGTGCGAAAGCGGTCTTCACTTATTTGATTCAGTAGAGCGTTTCTTCGTCCAATTTCAAGGCTGGATGATGAAAAGTCGACGTTCCAAACTTCACGTGCACCGGCAGCTGCAGCACAAACGCCTATACTACAGGTATAGGAAAATAAATTGAGAACACTGAGGTCTTTGACGGTTTCTCGAAGGAATCTACGTCCAGCTCGCAAGTCTAGAAAAAGCCATGGGTCGATTCCTTGATGTCGTGCTCGGATAAAGAATTGTATTCCGAATTCCTGGCATTGAATTTCGGCTAATGCTTCTGGTTTGGGATGATGCCATTTTTCAAAGGACTGGGTGGAGGTTTTTCCTCGATGATTATAAGCAAAAACGAAGGGATAAGAAAGCATTTCATGGAGAGTGCTTTCTATTGTTTCTAACTCATCAGGCATCAAAGGTTCTCGAAATGTTTGTAATAAAATTAAAGAACCATATCGATCCAGTGTCAAACCTAGTATTCCTTCCGATATGCCATGCAGAAGTCGATAGGAGTTGGTTCCCTCCGTATGAAGAGCTTCTAAGAGGACTTTTCTTCTTTGTAGGGCTTGTGATAGGGCTGGTTCGAATGTGGATTGAAAGGAATTTTTAGACATCATGACCTTAGATAGTCTTCTTCAGTGAAGGAGTCTACCTGAATGATCTCTTTTCGAATGAGATCCCATGATCGATACCTCCTATTACGATACCTATAACTGCTAGAACGATGAATTGATTTGTCGCGTCAATTCATGGTCTGTCGAAAATTTATATAATAAATATCATCTACCTTTGTTAATCTTATCTTTATACCAAGGCATGAGGGTTTTGGTTAATAATTACAAGGAAAAGAACAAAATGAACTCCTTAACCATGTTAATGCAACGTTGTTCTCTTCAATCAGCAGCATTATCTGTACCTGCTGCAATGGCAAATGCCATTGCGACGAGCGGAGATATTCATATCGCCCTCAATGAGGGGCTTCATCAATGTCTTCATGCAGCTGGATTATCCCAAGGTGCAATTTACCTCTATGATAAAGACAAAAAGCTTCAATTAGCTGCTCATATTGGCTTTCGCTCCTTGTCTCACACGCGACTTGATCGATTTCTTAATCACTCTGAGTTATTTAATCAATCATTGAAATCTAAAATTCCTATAGTAATTCCTTCCCCTGGATTCCTAGATCCTGTTTTCCATGACCTTCTAGAGCAGGAGGGAGTAAATACGGCTCTTCTTGCTCCTATTATCTCTGAGGAGGAATTCATTGGATTATTTCTCATTCTTTCTAAAGATAGAGACTTGAGAGGAGATGATTGGTTTAATTTCGCTCAGGCAGTTACTTTTGAGATGGGGCGATCTGTTAAGTTAGGACGAGTTTTGTCTCAGCTTTACTTTTTAGAGCAACGCCATTGTAATCTAAAGGAAATAGCTAATGACGCGATTTTTATTCATGATTTTAATGGAATTATTCTCGAAGTAAATCGTAAGGGAGAAACTCTTTTCGGTTGTTTGCGGGACCGTATGATTGGTCGAAGTTTTCAGAGCCTTATTTTTTCCGATAATAAAAGTAATTACCAAAGCATATATCAGAATAAGAGTACATTTATAAATAATATAAAAATAAAAATGTTAGATAACAGAGATGTTATTGTAGATATATCTGCTTCAGTAATGGAAGATCAAAGTGGTTTAGTTGTCTTAGTGATTGTTCGAGATATTACAGAACGAGCAATTGTAGAAAAGACGTTTAAAGATTCGGAAGAACGGTTTCGTTCTCTTTTCGAACTTTCGCCTGATACGATGGTTGTTATCCAAGAAGGCCGTATAGCGATGGCAAATGAGGCTACTTTTTCGCTCTTTGGGGTAAAAGACCCCAACACATTTATAGGGACGCCATTATTGGAAAGAGTGCATCCAGATTATCGAGAAATTATTCAAAAAACTATTCAAAAGATTCTTTATGAGGGCCAGTCAGGTCTTATTAAGCATTTAAAGATCTTACGGGTGGACGGTGTTTCAGTTGAAGTGGAGAGTATTGCCAGTCGTGTTATCTTTTTCAATAATGGACCAGCAATTAACGTCATTATTAGAGATATTTCCGCTCGAAAAAAAGCTGAAGAGTACTCAGATCTACAACATAGAATATCATCCATTCTTGTGGTTTCTATGGGAATTGATGATGCGATACCAAAGATCCTTTCATCTTTCTGTGAATATTTAAGTTGGGACTTCGTTAGCCTCTGGACTCTCAAAAAAGGATCTGACGCATTAAGTTGCAAGGACTGCTGGCAGCACCCTGCTTTGCTAGCCAAAGACTTTAAGAAAGTTACGATTGAGAGTAGTTTTAAGAGAAATGTTGGTTTACCTGGACGCGTTTGGGAGAGTTTGAAGCCTGTATGGATAGAAGATATTTCTAACGACTCTCAATTCACAATAGCAGATTTCGCGATCAAGGTGGGTTTACGCAGTGGATTTGGTTTTCCACTGATTGCAGAAGGGGAGTTGCTTGGAGTGATCGAACTTTTCAGTCGTGAATCACGCACGGTTGATGAGGAATTACTTTATGCATTTAAATCGATTGCTAATCAAATCGCGCAATATTTGAGACGCAAGGAAGCGGAATTAGCTCTCCTTGAAAGTCAGGAGCAGCTCCGGCAGTCGCAAAAGGTAGAGGCAATCGGACAGCTAGCGGGTGGAGTGGCGCATGATTTCAATAATATGCTCGCGGTGATCTTATTGAATATAGATTCTTTATTGAGTAAGTCTAATCAAGAAAATTCGTTGAATGAAATCCAAGGGATAAAAACAGCAGCTGAACGTGCTGCGGGATTGACGCACCAGCTTCTTGCGTTTAGTCGTAAACAGGCACTTGAAGCAAAAATATTAAATCTTAATTCCATGATTAAGGAAACGGAAAATATAGTTCAACGTTTGATTACTGCAGATATTAAACTGGTAATTAATTTAGATTCAAATTTGAGGAAGACGAAACTTGATCCAGGGCAATTCACGCAGGTGATTATAAATTTGGTAGTCAATGCGCGGGATGCAATGTCTCAAGGAGGAAATTTAACTATTGAGACTGCTAATGTAGATGTCAATAGTGACAATTTTAAAGAGCATCCGAATGTTTCATTTGGTTCCTATGTTATGGTTTCTGTAATAGATACAGGAAAAGGTATGAGTAAAGAGTTGATGGGGAGAATTTTTGAGCCCTTCTTTACGACGAAGGACGAAGGAAAAGGAACAGGGCTTGGACTTTCTACCGTTTTGGGAATTGTAAAACAGAGTGGAGGTGAGCTTTCACTCTCGAGTGAAGTAGGCGTAGGAACCACTTTTAGTGTCTATTTCCCAGTATTTTCAGGTGAAGTACCAGTCTTAGATGAAAAACGGAATAAACTCCAATCACTCAATGGAATTGAAACAGTTCTTATGGTGGAAGATGATCCGAGTCTTCTGCGAATTACTTCTGAACTTTTATGCTCTCAGGGGTACAAGGTCTTAAAGGCTCGTCAGGGTGCTGAAGCATTGGTGATCTATGAAGAGCACAGCAGTGAAATTGATTTGATTATGACTGATGTAATTATGCCAGTCATGAGTGGTCCCGAATTAGTTAAAAATGTAATCGCTGCACGAAAGAAAAAGGAAATAAAAGTGTTGTTCTTATCGGGTTACCCAGCTGGGAAATTTTCAGATTATGGGATAAAAGAAGAGGATATCAATTTTATAAATAAGCCATATACTTCGAAAATTTTATTAAAAAAGATACGAGAGATACTGTCTTGAATATAATAAACTATTTTAAAACAGTGCGATCAGCGGGGGGATTATGAATATAAAGCAAAAGGTTTTGATTGTCGATGATGAGACTAGGAGTCAAAGGATCGCAGCAGAGATTTTAGAAGATTGGAGTGAGTTAAAAACTGTATCAACAGGAGAAGAGGCTCTGTCTATCGTTGGCACCTACTTTCCCGACCTTATTTTGCTTGATATTATGATGTCGGGGATTGACGGTTACGAGGTATGTAAAAGGATTAAAGCTAATCCAGAATTTAGCAAAATAAAAATCATTCTAGTTTCTGGAAAAGCTACGCTTGATGAAAAGCTTAAGGGTTATGACGTGGGTGCTGATGATTACATTACAAAGCCGTTTATGCCGGAAGAGCTTTTGGCTAAGGCCAAAGTATTTCTCCGATTGACATGGGTTGAGAAACAGCTCAGCGAATTGAATTGCTTTCTTGATGAAAAGATACAAGAGAGAACTGATCAATTGTTTAAAGCAAAATCTAAGCTCATGAATTCAGCAAAAATGTCGGCTTTGGGAGAAATGGCAGGGGGTATTGCTCACGAAATTAATACGCCTCTGTGCACAATTGGACTGATGGCAGATCAAATTCAGGCATTGATTGACGAAGATCCTGTGAATCGGAAGGTGATCTCTAAAATGACCCAGGAACTCTGTGAAAATATAAATCGGATCAGTACGATTATTCAAGGCTTAAAAACATTTTCACGAGATGGAAGTAATGATCGATTTGAGTCAGTCTCGCTACAACAAATAATTGAAAATACATTAATCCTTTGTCAAGAAAAACTGAAATTTAACAACATTCAAGTACACATGACTTTGCTTTCAGATCATTGCAGGATTCAATGTCAACCTGTTCAAATTTCTCAAGTTTTACTTAACCTTATCAATAATGCCTGTGATGTAGTTGTAACTTTGAAAGAGAAGTGGATTAAAATTTCCGTAGAAAAACAAGAAAAATATATTCATATTTCAATAACTGATAGTGGGAATGGAATTTCAGAAGATACTCGTAATAAACTTTTCCAACCTTTTTTTACTACTAAGGAAACTGGGCATGGAACAGGACTTGGTCTTAGTATATCAAAAGGAATTTTGGACTCTCATAGTGGAAGTTTAAGTTTAGACACACAGTGCGAAAATACTAGATTTGTTATTAAGCTACCGCTAGATGCTAATCATGATGCTTCTATTTAAAGACTCATTATTTTAAGAAATATTCTGTTGTGAGGATTGATGAAATTAATCTCTATTTCTTTTTTCGGTGTGTTAGGTGTTTTAGCGCGCTATTTTATGGGAATACTTGTGGGCAAGACTCTGCCTTATTTATTTCCATTTGGGACGTTTGTTATCAATATACTAGGGGCATTTTTAATTGGTATAATTTATGTTCTTGGGATTGAGCGAGCGATGATGAGTCCTGAGCTTCGCAGCGGGATGATGATAGGTTTTCTAGGTGGTTTTACCACCTTTAGCTCCTACTGTCTGGAAACTGCCCGATTGATAGAAGAAGCTGAATACCTCTATGCAACCCTTTACTTTGTATTAAGCCCGGTTGTTGGATTAATAGCTTTATTTGGAGGATTGCTATTGGCAAGAGGAATTTTAGGGGTCCAGAGATGACTGTCGTGTTTTATTAAATTAAAAAAATTTAAATTGATTACTTATTAGACAATAGTTCATGCCTTTTGCGTTTAATTGAAAATATATTCTTGTTTTGGAATAAAAATCCCACAAATCTATTGATATTTTTAATGTCCGACCATATTGGAATAGTGATTGCAAGATGTGATCATTAGTAATTAGTTGAAATTTAATAAATAGGTAAACGTGCAAACAGTAAAGTAATAGACAGTAAAGAAATAGACAGTAAAGAAATAGGAAGATAAGAATGAAATTAACATCTGCATTAATAGTTCTCATATCTATAGTTTTTAGTTCTAGTGCAAATGCGGCAGATCGTTGGTGCTATAAAGATGGGCAGTCACCTCCTTGTGGTGGGCTACCCGGGAAATGCACTAAAAATTTGGATGAAAGTTTGGGTGGGTTCATAGCGAGAGGGTCTAACGTCTCAAGAAAATTGACCTTTCATGGATATCGGAATCAAGCCACTATTCATCAGTACGCTCAAGTTTGTCAGGCTACTGTTTCAAAAGGGGCGACGATTGGTAATGGTGCAATGATTGGATCTGGTGCGGTCATTGGAGTTGATGCTGATATTGGGATTCGTGCGATGGTTGGATTGTATGCTAGAGTCGGGCGTTCTGCTACTGTAGGGGACGGTGTTATCGTTAGGAATCATGGTCTCGTCAGGGATTTTGGTGTGGCTGGTGATCGTTATCAAATGTTTAGGTCATTGCAAGAGCTGAATAGCAGATTTGAAGAGTATAAAACTCTAATCCAAAATAAGCAGGGGATTACGATTATTGCTAGAGGTATCGATATCGGTGAATGGAATGATGAGCGAACTAGGAATGTAGGAGAATCTTGCTTTTATAGAATCTCCATGATGAAAGCACTTGATAATCAAAAGAAAGAAAAACAGGAGCAATTAGCTGATCTCAACTTGCTCCAATATAAGACGCCTTCCGAAGAGGCTGAAATCGAACTTCTTAAAAGTCAGATCGAAGAACTTGAATTCGCTACTCAGTGTCCGGTGTGTTATGATTGCCTACCTGAAAAAACGAAATTAAATCAGACAAAATGTAATCATCTTTTTTGTCATGAATGTTACACTCAGGTAATGCGATCATCAGATAATAAAAAATGCCCACTTTGTAGGGAGAAAGATTGTAATAAAGATGTATTAGAAATTAAACTTTAGGTTTCTAGTAAGTAATTCCTTGTGTTATGATTTGGGGATCAAAGAGTGGTAGTTGAGGTAATAATCTTTCATAATAACCTGCAAGCAATAATCGATCTTTCTTTGCGCGAGCGACTCGAAAAGCAGCGAGATTTGTTTCCCATCGGATTCGATCGGATAAGTATTCCTGAATCGAGCTTTTTATGGAATGTGCAGGGACGCTGTCTTCTGAGAGCGCTTGATTTAAAAGAGTGACAAAGTGAGGTTGTGCCTGGTCAGGCGCTATTTTATTCATCTGATAGGACTCAAGGGCTTGATTATAATCCAAGGCGATTCGGTAAGCATTTTGGTAAGTGATTGATTTTAATTGTTCTCTCATCAGCTTGAGTTCTTCAATTTGGGACTTTGAAACTTTGACTTGACCAATTAAATTAAACCCAAAACCTGATTTTGGATCTCCAGCTGGATCAATCCAAGTAAAATAAAGTTCAATTTCTTTAAGGTTCCCAATTTGAATCATATAATCCATTTGTTGCAGCTCGAAAGATCGGCTCATTGCCCACTCTGCTAGAGGTTTATCTTCAATCAGGGAGGCTTTTTCTATGGGTAGAAGTTCTTCACCAATAGTAATACTTTGAATGGCATTTGGATTATGAAATCCGAGTGCTTGAGAAATGCCAAATCTCTCTTCTTTCAGGACTCGATCAACGCCCGATTGGGTAGATTTTACCAGATCGATTAAGGAAGTCGACATATCAAATAAATCTTTGCTCACAGGATTGCTTTGGACTTTCTCCAATAAGCCGTTCTGGAATGTGTCCAAATGATCTAATACAAATTGATGTGTTTGAGAAATGTTTGAGTCTCTCTCAAAGGTATAGAATTGTTGTTCCAGGATAGATACTAGATCTGCCTGAGTAATTAACTGAGCATCTTTTTTAATTTTGACATTGATAGATGCCTCTTTAGCTTGGAGCCAATAGGTAGGTAATAGAAAGGGTGCTAAGGATTGCACAGTTGCCACTGCACTGATATAGCTTGGCGATGCATTCCAAATTAAATTGCTAGTGAGATGCGGAAGTAAGTTAAGCCAGGCGGCAATAGCTGAATTTCTAGCCTGTACTACATGTTTTAATGCAATACGAGAGTCATAGTTACTTTCAAAAGCTTGATCAATCGCTTTCAATAGCGAAATGTTTTGAGGAGGTTCTAATGAAAATTCATTTTCATCAGTAAAGGAATTTCCGGACAAAGTGCAGAGGGGCGAGAAATCCTTATCCATGAATTTAAGGTAAATTTGATTCTCATTAAAACATAACTCAACATTGACATTAGAATGGTAATTGTAACATTGAAATTTTTCGATATTATTTTTCAAAGCCACTTTACTGAGTTCAATTGGACCTATTCCGAATGTTGGAGCGTTGAGGGTGAGGTGGTTCTTATGAGTAGCGGAAACTTGTATGCTGGTGATCTTATTTCCTTGCTGATTTTTAATTTGTAAAGTTCCTTTGGAAGGTGAAGAGTAAGTGATGTCAATGTGGACAGGAGTCGTAGTGTATCCTGATTCTATTTTTTTTAATAAATTTCCTTCGTAATGTCCTGCTAACAGATGATCTTTACAGCCTGTTGTGGTAAATATAAAACAAACGCTCAGGATAATACTTGAAAAGCGTAATACTGACATTCCCCATTCCTCATCATAAATAAACTGCTCACACACAAAGTCAAATTAAAACTGTATTCAGTTTTTGCGGTTACCCCATTAGTTAATGGATGGGGTCGTCCTAACGAGAATTGCTTAAGATGTCAATATTTTAAGAACGGTACACCCTGTGAATAAGTTCTATTTATGTCAATGCAAGAACGAGTACTGATTCCTGCTCATTACCAACCTGCTTTACCTTTGGATCGACTTATTTTGCACGATCCTCCAAAAGAGGATGCTATTTCAGTGGATGTTCTTTTTGTAGGTGGGGGTCCTGCAGGTTTGGCGGGAGCAATTCAGCTCAAGAAACGAGCTATGCAATCAGGCGACAAGCGGCTGGTTGGAATAGAGATTGGCGTTTTGGAAAAGGCCAATCAAATAGGAGATCATTGTCTTTCGGGAGCGATCATTAATCCTCAATCTCTTTTTGAATTATTTCCCGATCTCCCCTTGAATGATTTTCCATTCTATTCTGCAGTGAAGGAAGATAACCTTTATCTTCTAACGAGACAAGAGCAAATGAGGATACCATCTCCTCGAGTGATGAGAAATCGTGGATACTTTATCGCATCACTTTGTGAGGTTGTGAGATGGCTCGGTGACAAAGCTACGAAGATGGGGATTCATATTTTTACAGGGTTTCCAGCAGAATCTTTATTGGTAAGTGATCAGCAGGTCATAGGTGTTCGTACTACTCCTGCAGGGTTCAATCGTCAGGGATTGCCTGGTTCGGCTTATTTACCTTCTTCAGATATAGTTGCAAAAGTAACGGTTTTATCTGAGGGGGTGAGAGGGACGCTTACACAGGCATATATTAAGTGGAATAAAATATCTTCTTCAAATCCTCAGATCTATGCTTTAGGGGTGAAGGAATTGTGGGAAACTCCCAGAGTTCCGGATGGAGTGGTTCATACTGTGGGCTGGCCAGTGCCTAAAGATTGTTTTGGAGGAGGCTGGATTTATCCTATGGGTAAAAATGCAGTTTCTTTTGGGTTAGTCGTAGGGTTGGATTATCATCGATCTACCTTGGATGTTCATGGGCTTGTACAGGAGTTTAAAGAACATCCTTTGTTGAATTCGTATTTGCAAGGTGGCCGAATTTTGGAATGGGGAGCAAAAGTGATTCCCGAAGGTGGATTTTATTCGATCCCGGAGCGTATGCATGGAGGTGGCTTGATCCTGATAGGTGATGCTGCAGGATTCGTAAACGTCGCTTCTCTTAAAGGAATTCATTATGCGATTCGATCAGGGATCATCGCGGCTGAGTGTATCAGCAAAGCGTTATTGAGCGGGGATTTTTCGGCAGCCGCTCTCCGAGAATATGATCACTTGATCCATCGTAGTGAAATCATACGAGACCTGTATCGAACACGAAATATGAGGCTTGCTTTTAAGTCAGGGTTCTATCGAGGAGGGATTAAAGCAGAGCTGATGGCGTTGACCAGGGGTAAATTTCCAGGAAAGAAAATTCAGATTCTAGCAGATGCCCAAGAACCCAAAGTGATTGCACCCAAAGTGTTCGTAAAGGATCATTTAGGGTTTGGATTGAAGAAAGAGGATGCTGTGTTTTATTCTGGCAACAGAACTCGAGATGATATTCCTCAGCATCTGATTGTTGGGAAAGACCTCACTTCTGAGGTGGCTGATTTTTACACCCATATGTGCCCCGCAGGTGTGTATGAGACCGTAGGGGATGAATTGAGAGTGAATGCTCCTAATTGCATCGACTGTAAAGCAACTGATGTATTAGGCCCCCGTTGGATGCCGCGCGAAGGGGGAAGTGGGCCTCGATATCGCCGAATGTGAGCCAAAAGTGAGTCGAATGTGAGCAGCTGACTCAAAGCAATGTCATCTATCTAGTTGATATTTAAAGATCATTTATATTTAATTGACTAAATGCATTATCGAGATCAAAATTATAGTTAAATGATTTAATCGGAGAAAAAATGCACCTATTCATGAGTTCATTTTGGAAAGAGAAATTTTCCCCAGTTTTTCTGAGTCTCTCCTTGGGCCTTTCTATTTGGGGGTGCTCCTCACAAGTCACACCCATCTCAGACAGTAGCTCTTCTACGTCAACTCCTGCACCTCAATCTACACCCACTCCCACTCCGACTGCTTCGCCTACGCCGACTTTTACGCGGATGGGTTTGCTTGCAGGTGTGCTGGGTTCCGTGGGGTTTGCCGATGGAACCGGCGCGAGTGCTAGGTTTCACAGCCCTGAGGGAATGTACTCTGATGGGACGAACCTCTATGTAGTCGATTATAATAATTCCACCATTCGAAAAATTGTCATCAGCACAGGGGTCGTGACGACTCTTGCGGGGAGTCCTGGACTTACGGGTTCTACGGATGGAATAGGTGCAGCTGCGCGATTTAACACTCCATTGGGTATTGTCCGAGAGGATACAAATCTTTATGTGACGGATACCGGTAATTCTACGATTCGGAAAATTGACATTAATACTGGTGCCGTGACGACTTTCGCAGGGAGTGCTGGGAGTCTAGGTTCCACAGATTCCACCGACGGAACGGGCAGTACTGCTCGATTTAACGGTCCTAATGGGATTGCGAGTGATGGTACCTATCTTTATGTAGCAGATACGAGTAATTCGACCATACGGAAGATTGCTCTCAGCACGGGAGCCGTGACGACTTTAGCGGGGAGTGCGGGACTCAGTTACAGGTTCCACAGATGGAACGGGCAGTACTGCTCGATTTAATCTGCCGAATGGAATTACCTATCATTCACCGAA
The DNA here is from genome assembly GCA_963758495.1 of Oligoflexia bacterium. Lineage (GTDB taxonomy): Bacteria > Bdellovibrionota > UBA1018 > UBA1018 > UBA1018 > CAVWVI01. The sequence continues at coordinate 423,989 of CAVWVI010000001.1, read as the reverse complement.
TCTTTATGTGACAGACACACAAAATTTCACTATTCGTCAAATTATCGCTTCAAGTGGAGCCGTGACGACTTTAGCGGGAACTGGAAGCCTTGGTTCTATGAATGGAACGGGAACTGCTGCAAGCTTTAATGATCCTAGAGGGATTACTACGGATGGAGTCAATCTTTATGTGGCAGATACGACTAATTTACACCATTCGTCAGATTGTCATTAGCACCGGGGTCGTGACGACGTTCGCTGGCACTACTGGAGTTCCGGGATCGAGTGATGGAACGGGAACCTCTGCAAGCTTTATCGGTCCTTTCGGTATTGCTAGAGATGGAGTCAATCTTTATGTGGCAGATACAGATATAGATACGGGTAATTCCACCATTCGTCAGATTGTGATTAGCACAGGGGTCGTGACTACTTTGGCAGGGGTCGCTGAAACTTTCGGTTCAAGTGATGGAACAGCGAGTGCAGCGCTATTTAATAAGCCTGAGAGCATCACCACGGATGGAACAAATCTTTATTTAACAGATACCGAGAATTTCACAATTAGGAAAATAGTGATTTCGACGGGAGCCGTGACGACTTTGGCAGGAACTGCACTCAGTTCAGGTTTTACGGATGCAACAGGTGCAGCCGCAAGGTTTGACTCTCCGAGCGGTATTACGACCGATGGAACGAATCTCTATGTGGCAGATACGGATAATTCCTCCATTCGACAAATTGTCATCAGTACAGGAGCCGTGACGACTTTAGCCGGTAATGGAAGGGTGGGTTCTACGGATGGACCAGGTCCGTCTGCTGAATTTAACGTTCCTAATGGGATTACCACCGACGGAACGAATCTTTATGTGGTGGATACGGAAAATTTCACGATTCGTAAGATCGTGATCAGTACCGGAGCCGTGACGACTTTGGCAGGAACTGCGGGACTTTCGGGTTCTATCGATGCAATAGGCGTCAATGCGAGCTTTCTGAGTCCTCAGGGGATTGTCACAGATGGAGTAAATCTCTATGTGACTGATACGGATAATGATACCATTCGTAAAATTGTCATCAGTACAGGAGAAGTCACTACGTTAGCGGGGACTGCTGGAAGCCCTGGTTCTACGGATGGCACTGGTCCGAGTGCTCAATTTACGTCTCCTGAGGGTATCACTACAGATGGGACCAATCTCTATGTGGCAGATTCGGATAATGAAACCATTCGTCGGATTGTTATTGCTACAGGTGTAGTCACTACGCTGGCAGGAGTACCCGGAGTTCAAGCTGACGTGGATGGCTTATTATCGAGTAATGTCTATTTCACTAAACCTATGGGTATCGTTTATACGCCCGGATTTGGGCTTTTCGTCACGAACGATACCAACGTGCAATGGATTCAGTAAGGGGATTCAATAAGCGGATTCCATTGCTAGGTGGCTGGCACAGAGACTGCATTGGCGCACGCCCTGGATCTTAATAGAATCAAATGATTAAGAAAGCAGGGAAAATACTCTATGAGAAAAAGAACAGTTGAAACACCCATGTTTAAAGGCTTGTCTACACGACTTGCCTTCATCTTTTGTTCCGCGTTTTCTGCTATGGTCTCTTACCACACCGTATTTGCCCAGGTTGCACCTTCATTAGGGACGGCGGAGAGTTTTGCAGTATTAGGTGGTTCCACGGTGACTAATACTGGCACGACCATCGTCACTGGAAACCTCGGTGTGAGTCCTGGCACGGCAATTACGGGTTTTCCTCCTGGGACTGTAGTCGGAGGGACAATTCATGCAGGAGATGCAGTGGCGGCGCAGGCTCAGAGTGATACGACTGCTGCGTACAATGATTTGGCAAGCCAGGCGTGTACTACTACTTATGGTGTTCCTACGGATATCGGTGGACTGACTCTAGTGCCAGGTGTTTATTGTTTTCTCTCCTCAGCGCAATTGACGGGAGACTTGACTCTCAATGCACAGGGTAACCCCAATGCGGTCTGGGTATTCAAGATAGGAAGCACTCTTACAACCGCAAGTAACTCGTCCGTGTTGCTCATCAACGGTGCCCAAAGCTGCAACGTATTTTGGCAAGTCGGTAGTTCTGCCACGATTGGTACGGGTACTACTTTCATAGGAAATATTCTTGCTCTGGCAAGTATCACTCTCACTACCGATGCAACGGTGTCTGGTAGGGCTCTCGCTCAAAATGGTGCGGTGACAATGGATTCAAATACCGTCACTCTCTCTTCGTGCGTTCCCCCGGTCACACCCGTTCCACCCACCCTCGGCAAGGCGTTCAGTCCGGCCACTATCAATGCGGGCGGTACATCAACTCTCACGATTACTTTGAGCAATGCGAATTCCACGGCCGCCACCCTTACAGCGCCATTCACCGATACATTGCCTAGCGGTGTCGTGATTTCTGGGAGCGCCAGCACTACATGTGGAGGAACGGTGAGCACCGGAGCTTCGACAGTTACTTTAACTGGAGGTTCAATTCCGGCCAACGGTTCATGTACCGTTACGGTCCCTGTGAGTGCAGCGAGCGGAGGTAATTACATTGATTCGTTGGCTGTGGGTTCATTGCAGACGAGCAACGGAAACAATACCGGTCCGGCCGTTGCCACCTTGACGGTTAGCCCTTTGGTCGTTCCGCCCACTCTCGGCAAAGCGTTCAGTCCGGCCACTATCAATGCGGGAGGTACTTCAACTCTCACGATTACTTTGAGCAATGCGAATTCCACGGCCGCCACCCTTACAGCGCCATTCACCGATACATTGCCTAGCGGTGTCGTGATTTCTGGGAGTGCTAGCACTACTTGTGGCGGAACAGTGAGCACCGGAGCCTCGACAGTCACCTTAACTGGAGGTTCAATTTCGGCCAACGGTTCATGTACCGTTACAGTCCCTGTGAGTGCAGCGAGCGGAGGCAATTACATCGATACATTAGCTGCTGGTTCTTTGCAGACCAGCAATGGAAGCAATGTTGCTCCAGCTATTGCAACCTTGACCGTGAATACTCCCGCAGCTACCGCGCCCACTCTCGGCAAAGCTTTCGTTCCTGCCACTGTCAGTGCAGGGGGAAATTCCACGCTGACGATCACTTTAAGCAATTCGAGTAGCACTGTGGCTAGTATAACCGCGCCGCTCACCGATACATTGCCTAGCGGTTTACTGATCGCGGGTAGTGCCAGCACTACATGTGGAGGAACAGTCAGTACCACTACCTCTTCCGTGACCTTGACAGGAGGGGCAATCCCAGCCGACAGTTCATGTACAATTGCGGTAGCTGTAAATGCAGCGAGCGGAGGCAATTACATCAATTCGTTAGCTGCGGGTGCCTTGCAGACGAGTAACGGTAGTAACGTCGCTCCCGTCATCGCAACTTTGACTGTCAATGCTCCCGTGATCGCTCCCACGCTCAGCAAAGCGTTCAATCCAGCCACCATCAATGCTGGCAATGGCTCAACTCTGACCCTTACTTTGAGTAACAATAACTCTACCGCAGCCAATCTAACCGCGCCCCTTACTGATACACTCCCTAGCGGCGTGACAGTTTCTGGAAGCGCCAGCACTACATGTGGAGGAACAGTCAGTACCGGAGCTTCGACAGTCACCTTAACTGGAGGTTCAATTCCGGCCAACGGTTCATGTACGATCACGGTATCAGTGATTGCAACGAGCGGAGGCAATTTTATCGATTCGATACCTGCGGGTGCTTTGCAGACGAGTAACGGAAACAATGCAGCTCCAGTTGTCGCAACTTTGACGGTTGTCCCCGTGGTAGGTGTACCGACACTCGGTAAATCCTTTAGTCCAATTACAATCAATGAGTACGGTTACTCACTCCTTACCATTACTTTGAATAACCCAAGCAACACGGTCGCTACTCTGACCGCACCCCTTATTGATGAATTACCCTGCGACGTAAAGGATGCTGACCACGCCAGTAATACGTGTGGTGGAAAGGTGAGTGTCTCCGGTTCGACGATCACTTTGACAGGAGGGTCAATCCCAGCGGATGGTTCCTGTACAGTCACAGTGTGGGTAACATCGAAATACAAGGGCCAGTACCTCAATCAATTGCCTACTGGAGCGTTACAGACTAATTTAGGGAGTAATGTCGCTCCAGCCGTCGCAACCTTGATCGTACTTCCTGAGTGTGATTCACCCAAGCTGGAGAAGAGTTTCAGCCCGATGACCATCAATGAAGGTGGTATTTCCACCCTCACCCTTACTTTGAATAACACAAGCAATACGGTCGCTAACCTGACCGTACCTTTCACCGACACATTGCCCAGCGGTGTACTGATTTCTGGCGCTGGCAGCACTACATGTGGTGGGGTGGTGAGTGTTGGGGCGTCAACAGTTACTCTGACGGGAGGTTCAATTCCAGTCAAGGGTTCCTGTACAGTTACGGTAGCCGTGACTGCACAACACAAGGGCGAATACTGCAACAAGCTTCCTGTTAATTCACTGCAGACGAATCTAGGTAGCAATTTAGACTCGGCCGATGCAACCTTGTACGTAGACTGCAAGGGAAATGAGTGTCGGTTAAACTGAAGGCAGCTCTAAAGGAACTACTTACTAGAGAGCCTGAATCGTGAAAGCGAAAAAGGCTCTCTTTTTTTTATATTGTGCGCCGTCCACAAAGGATTAAATGATATTAAATAGCAGCGCCGGCTAGCGCTCGGTGATAAAGGACTTGGTCTGAGTAAAATAGCTTCCACTCTCGGTTCAGCTTGATCTGTTTTAACGTCTTTTTAATGTCAAAAAACTCATGAAACTCCAATGGCGTCTTTGTTAAACCAAGCGACATTGCTGGAGTATCATGATTTGATTTCGGGTTTTTTTTATGACGTTTTACAAATTGGGTTCGGAAAAAATTTTTCCAAACCATGAAAAGAGTGTATTTCCCAACCATACGTGCGTGTTTTTTAGCAAAGCAGATGGTTTCTCGACTGAAAGCTCCTATATGTTGGCGGATCAACAAGTCTGCGTGATTTACACTAAAGAGGTAGTTTTGAAAATTTCGAGTTTGCTTAGATGAGACTCTGACTTGTTCGATTTTAAAGCCCTTTAGGTCTTGCTCAATAGCCCTACGATACTGAAAGTGCTCATCCGAATAAATTAAAAAGGGTCGAGCTGGATCACCCCTTTTTTCATAGAGTCGAGCAAAGATTTCCGCAGTGCTGGTTCGAATTGCTTTTGGAGGATATCGGCCTTCTTCCTCTTCTTTCAGTCGTCGGACTTGCTTTTGTCGGGGAGACATCCTTCCTTTTCGATTGAGTGGAGCAAAGTTGAAGTCGTAAATAAACAAGGATTCTTTGCCAATCGCTTGCTGAATATGATTCGGGTCATACTGACTTTTAGCAAAGGCTTCAAGACCATCATAAACTATGGGTTCAGCTATTTTCAGTGTCTGGGTTCGTTCTGTTTGTTTAACTAGCGCCCACTGAACCAGTTTTCTCACTCTAAGGCGAATGAGATGCTCTGAAGTCTGCAATCTTCTTGCAATTTCTCGATTGGATATCCCACATGTGATGTAACTGAAAATCTTGCAATTCAAACCGGGCCTCCTTTCACGGAAGTCGAGCTTGAAGTACGTATATCGAAAATTTCTCTTGCAGGAACAACATCGAAATTGCCGAACCCGGTAAGGATAACATTGAGTTTTAGCCCAACCATTGGAATAGAAAAAAGGCGCTTTCTGGTCTTCCAATTGGAGATGAAAAGGGCATTTTTCATTGGGGCAATACGGAGGCTGGAAACACTTTTGTCTGAGAATAAAAGGATCTTCTTTCATGAAGCCGTTTTTTGCAGGACTTCAGCCTTTGCTTCAGCTCAAACAGTCGTAAATTCTCATTTAAATTCAATCCCCTCGATCTTCCACTCATTGATGGGACAATTCGAAAATCCTACACAATGATCGAACTCTGTACCCAAGCATTCCGAGGAGGGCTGAATCCCATCCTATTTCAGCGGCGCACAATTAAAGATAAAGGCGTTGTGGATCTAGCTTCTCTCGCAAAAGAAGGAGTGTTTCTTTCCGGGGTGCAGGTACTTTTTTCAGAGATTCAGAAATTTGAATGGGCCATCCGCATTTCGCACGAACCGCTTCGATCTCCACTCCTTCGTAAATTTCTGTCAGGAACATCTCATGTCCTTGTGTGGTGGGTAGAAATTCACAAACTCCAAGGTCAGTGATGACCGTCGTAGGTCCTCCTCCGGTCAGGTTGAGTTGCTTTCGGTTCTTTCCGAGATCGTGTGAATTTAGTTTTGAAGCAAAGCGAGTTCCTGGACTTGTCACAAAATCACATTTTTCAACAAAACTTTTGGGAGACATTCTCATGACAATCAGTAATCTCTTGGCGTGGGTTGCGATCTCACAGGCACCGCCACTTCCTGGCAAACGAATGGTCGGCTGGGCGTAATCGCCAATCACAGTCGTATTAATATTCCCAAAACGATCCACCTGCGCACCCCCTAAAAAGCCCACTTCAATCAAGCCATTTTGAAGATAGTTTTGAAAAATATCCGCTTGTCCAACGATTGAAAGAGAATCGGTTACCAATGCAGGGTCTCCGATAGAAACAGGTAATCGCTCTGGAACCGCTCCGATTGCACCTGATTCGTAGATCATAAATAAATTGGGCGCATGTGTCGCTCGAGCTAAGTTGCAAGCAAGATTGGGTAGCCCAATTCCAACAAAGACGATGTCAGTGTTTCGAAGTTCCATGGCTGCGCGGGCTGCCATCATTTCAGAGGGAGAGTAGAGTTCAGAAGCCATAATTTACTCCTTCACACATTCGGGATTTTGCTGTTAAGCGATCCAGAAGGCCAGACGTCATTTTATTTTGGTAGTCCTTTCTTCCTCTTACGCCATAGACAAAATCATTTAAGTAATTCTGATAGGTTTCTGGAGATTTGGATATTTCATCCCACTTGACATAGAAATCATTATCTCGATCATAGTAACCTTGCACATAACTGGGATGTGCTCCCCAGGGCTCATGAACCACGTGATCCACAATGATGGAGGGAATCAAAGTTCTATTCGGATCTCGCCGAATGGTAGCGGTATCGACTATTTCTTCTGCAACGACAATCACTCGTTTGGAAGCAAATGCTGCTTCTTTCTGGGTTCCCATTAAACCCCAGACTTGAGCATTTCCTTCTCGATCCGCGCGTTGACAGTGAAGAATCGCAACATCTGGATGAATCGCAGGTACCGTAGCCAGTTCTTCTCCCGTATAAGGACACTGAATCGATCGAATGAGAGGGTTAACGTCTGGAATATTCGTGCCGCGATAATTTTTAAGTGGCCAAAACGGTAAGCCAGAGCTTCCGGCAAGAAATCGCGCTACCATTCCAAAATGAGAATATTCTTCCAATTCGAGTCGGTCCTTTGAGTCCTTTTGAGACCTTCTTCTGAGTGCATGGAGGCTTCCCACACCTGGGTTTCCTGCCCAGCTAAAAATCAATTTTTTCACGCATCCTGCTTCAATCATTTGATCGTAAACAAGATCTGGAGTCAGGCGAATTGCAGTTAAATTCTGGATACCCTGACGAATGATTTCATGACCGGCAGCAAAACAAATTAAATGTGTGAAACCATCTACAACGATGCTGTCACCCGAGTGAACAGTTTCAGCAATGGCTTCGTTCATGGAACAAAGCTTGTTTTGTCCAAGCTTTGCTTTGACAATCCCATCAGTGTTTGTCATTCCCTTTTCCTCTTTCTTAGGTGCGATTATGCCAAGCTCTTGAGCTCCTGGAAGCATTCTTCCATAATTTGGAGGGCTATTTTGATTTCATGCCGACCGACGATGAGGGGAGGGGCGAGTCGGATGGTCGACTGACCGCATGAAAGAAGAAGAAGGCCCTTTTGGAATGCCAACTGTTCGAGTTTACTGACATACTCTGAAGCTGGAGTCTTAGTCCCCGGCTCAACAAATTCAACTCCGATCATGTAACCTGTTCCGCGTACATCACCGATTCTTGGATAGTTTTTCTGAAGCTTTCTCAGTTCTGTCAGTAAAAACTCGCCTCCTTCTCGAACATGAGGAAGAAGTCCTTCAATAATTTCAAGAGTCGCTAAAGACGCAGCACAACACAGAGGGTTTCCACCATAAGTGCTCCCATGGGTTCCTCGTGGCCAAGTCATGACACTTTCCTTTGCAATGATGGCTCCGAGTGGCATTCCTGATGCGAGGCCTTTGGCTGAAAGAAGGATGTCAGGAGCTACTCCAAAATAATCCGCCGCAAACATTTGTCCTGTACGACCCACTCCGGTCTGGATCTCATCGAAAACAAGCAAGATTTCATGCTCATCACAGACTTTGCGAAGATAGGTCAAGAAACGAGCTGGAGGCATGACATAGCCGCCCTCACCCAAAATAGGCTCAACAAAAATCGCAGCAAGCTCTTTAGGGTCAACATGGCGGATGAAGAGATCACTTTCAAAATCAGGAATACAGTCGCACTGCTGCTCACACTCTTTTTTATTTTCAGGACAACGATAAGGATTAGGAAAGGGGACATGAGTAATGCCCGGAAGCAATGGACCAAAATGGGCACGTTGTTTGACTTTTGAGGAGGTCAAGGACACGGCCCCCAAAGTCCTCCCGTGAAAGGCACCTTTGAATGCAAGAATCTGATTTCGTCGAGTATGATAACGAACCAGTTTAATGGCGCCTTCGACGGCTTCTGTACCTGAGTTAGTGAGAAATACTTTCTTAGGCCCCATGCCTGGGACGTACCCAGCCAGTTTTTCACAAATCGCAGCAAAGCTTTCATAATAAAAATCCGTGCTACAGATATGAAGAAACTGATCGCTCGCTTTTTTAATCGCTTCGACTACTTTGGGATGAGCGTGACCCGTTGATGCAACGGCGATGCCGGCCATAAAGTCCAAGAAGCGATTGCCATCCACATCATAAATCCAAGGGCCTTCACCTCGCTCTACTACCAAAGGATATTCTTTGATGTAAGAAGGAGAGCTGAACTTACTATCTCTGGTTATAATGTTTTGAGCGCGTGGTCCAGGAGGTCGTACTTTAATTTCAGGTCTGAGTTCAGCTGTTTTCATAAATTTCTCAATTCTTATTTAATTATTAGTTTTTCATCCAGTGGTGTTGACACGTAGAACCCCACTCCAATACTTCACTCCATTCGAGTTTGAGATTGCTCACGCATAAATTGCGAGACGTAGTAGGGGCCACAGCCTCCTTTTCCAGTGGATCCGCTCCCTTTCCAGCCACAAAAGGATTGAACTCCTGGCCATGCGCCAGTCGTGGCTCCTGTTTTGCGATTAGAATAAAGAACACCCGCTTCTATATGATTCATAAAGTAATCAACATCATGCTGGGATTGACTGAATATTCCGGCAGTGAGTCCGTACTGACATTGATTTGCCTCTTGAATGGCTTCTTCGAGAGAATCGAAAGTATCCACTGCAAGAAAAGGAGAAAAAAGCTCGTCTTGAAAGAGTCGATGTCCACGGGGGAGCTCGGCAATGACGGGCTGAACGAAATGCCCATCAGAAAGTGCGCCATTCTTGATGTTTTCTCCGCCTATCCAAATTTTTCCAGTTTTCTGAGCGTCTTGGACACCTTCCATATGACGTGTCCAAGCTTTGGCATTGATGAGCGGACCGACAAAGGTCTCTTGATTCGAAGGGTCTCCGATTTTTAGAATTTTAGTTTTTTCGATCAGTTTTCGCATAAAAACTTCTTTCACAGATCGATGAACATAGACTCTCGAAAGTGCGCTGCATTTCTGGCCTGTTAATCCAAATGCAGAACGAACGCATCCTTCTGCGGCATTCTCTAAGTCAGCACTTTCGCATATGACTGCGGCATTTTTCCCGCCCATTTCAAGAAGTGCAGGTTTAGGATAGTCTTTGGAAAGATTTCGCATCAAATGCATTCCCACATCCTTACTTCCCGTAAAAGCAAGTCCGGCTGTCTGTGGATGTTGAATGAGAGCATCTCCCAATGTTCCTCCAGAGCCATAAAGGACTTGAAAAACACCTTCTGGAAGTCCTGCGTCTCGCAAGCACTCGTAGAGTTTATGAGTGCACCAAGGAGTTTCACTGCTAGGTTTAATCACGACAGAATTTCCACCTAAAAGAGCCGCGCCTGACATTCCAGCAGCTAATGCAAGGGGAAAGTTAAACGGCGAGATGACTACGAACACTCCATAGGGTCGTAAAACGCTTCTGGTGTTTTCGTGAGGAGAAAGCTTTCCGAGAGGTTTGAGAAAACCGTCACTCTCTTCTAGTTGACTTGCGTAGTAACGAAATAAATCTGCTGACTCCTCGACATCACCCAAACTTTCTAATCGGTTTTTTCCCGTTTCTAAGCACATAATGGCAGCAAGTTCGAATCTACGTTCTGAAATGAGGTCTGCCGCACGGCGAATGAGGGTTGCGCGTTCTTTCCAAGGGGTAAATCCCCAGCTTTTTTGAGCGCATTTAGAAATTTCAAAAGTACGATTTAGCTCTGAGGTAGAAGCTAAATGAAACTTGCCAAGAAGTTCGCTCACCCGTGCCGGATTTCGATCTTCTAGAAATTTGCCGCTTGTAAAAGCCTTACCTCCGATCCATGAAGGGTACTCCTGCCCTAGATTTTTCCGGACGGTTTCCAAAGCTTTCTCGAATTGTGCATGTAGTTCCGTCAGATCTGCATTTAATACTGAATAAGTAATCCTGAAATTCGGTTTTAAACTCATTTGTACCCCCCTCAGTTGAATTGAAGCTTATCAAAACAAGACAAGCGCTCATAGCTCTTATCTCTAGAAATCAGCGGACTTTGTCAATGGAATCGTTGTCCTCTGCTAGTGAAGACTTTTTACAAGGATTGCAACGCCCTGTCCACCACTTACACAAAGAGTAGCTATGCCGAGAGAACCTGGTTTATTTTTCAAGCAATGAAGTAACGTCACTAAAATTCTTGCTCCGGTAGCTCCAATCGGGTGTCCTAATGCGATGGCACCTCCGTTGGGATTGAGTTTTTCGGAGGGAATTTTTAATGTCGTTTGACAAGCTAATACTTGTGCGGCGAACGCTTCGTTCAATTCAACTGCTTCCAGGTCTTGGACTCGCAATCCATGACGGCCTAAAAGTTTTTGGACTGCCGAAACAGGTCCGAGACCCATGAGCTTGGGGTCGATTGCTACTGTTTCAAAATCGAGAACTTCAGCCAGCGCATGGGATTGTTGGATAGAGGATAAATGAATCCATGCCGCACCATCTGTAATCCCACTTGAGTTTCCGGCGGTCACGGTTCCATGGAGGGAGTCAAAAACGGGTGGAAGTTTTGAAAGACTCGCTAAAGAGATATCCGCTCTGCGATGTTCGTCTTCACTTAAAATAGGTAAAACAGGGCTTAAAATAGGTTTTAAAGTGGGAGGATGAGGATCTTCGAATATTTCAAAGGTTTCATCGTGGAAATTTCCATTTTTCCAGGCCCTGTGTGCTTTTTGCTGTGACTCAAGAGCAAATGCGTCTTGTTGTTCTCGGGAAATGTGTAAATCCTTGGCAAGAAAACGTTCGACTGTTTCCCCCATCAACATGTCAGCCATGGGGCAATGAAACCCGTCTTGAACCATTCCATCCAGAATTTTGGTATGTCCCATTCGATGTCCCCAGCGAAATTGAGGGAGGAGGTAAGGGGTGTTGGACATGCTTTCAGTACCGCCTGCCCACACTGAAGTGGCACGACCTAATGCAATTTTCTCAACCCCTGAAAAAATAGCAGCCATTCCTGAAGCGCAGGCTTGGTTGAGGGTGATGGCAGGAACTGAAGAAGGAAGTCCTGAGAAAAAGGTGGCCTGCCGCGCCGTATTAGGTCCTCCTCCTGCTTGACGCGCATGCCCTAAAATAACCCAATCAGGGAGAGCGGCTTCGGGTGCGCGACTGAGGGCTTCTTTCAGAACAAGAGTGGCAAGCTGTGCTGCTGAGAATCGTTTGAGTGCTCCTCCAAATTTTCCAATAGGAGAGCGTGTGGCAGCGCCTAAATAGATACGTTGAGGAAATACGGAATGCGGTCGGGTGTCGACAAGAGAGTTCATACGAATTATAGTTATCACAACTTTATGGAACACGTAAAATATCCCGATGGTCACGTTGTACTTAGAAATCTGAATAAGGACTACCCAGTTATTTCCCATGGAGAGGGAATCTATCTTTTTGATAAAGCTGGAAAACGTTATTTGGATGCTGCCGGAGGCGCGCTGGTCATCAGTGCGGGACATGGAAACCGTGAAGTAGCAGAAAGAATTTCACAACAGCTTTCAAAAGTTGCTTATGTCAATGGAACACAGTTTACAAATGACGCGGCGGAAAATTTAGCGGCGCGTTTAGCGCTGCTTTCTCCTGATCCGGAGTTGAACCGTAGTTTTTTTCTCTGCTCGGGTTCAGAAGCGGTTGAGTCAGCGGTCAAGTTTGCAAGACAGCTTTGGATGGAGCGGAAACAGCCCCAGCGTCACAAGCTGATTGCTCGCGTACCGAGTTATCATGGAAATACACTCTATGCACTTTCGGCTTCAGCAAGACCCCATTACAAAAAATACTATGGTCCTCTTTTGCATGAGGTCGTGACCATTCCCGCACCCTATGAGTATCGCTCCCAGGTGTCGGACTATTTAGGTCATGGAGGTGAATATTACGCCCGCTATCTCGAAGAAGCGATTCTCAAAGAAGGACCCGATACCATTGCTGCATTCATTGTGGAGCCTATTATTGGGTCTTCGGCAGGCGCAAGTCTTCCTCCTCCCGGTTACTTTGAACGAGTTCAGGAAATTTGTCGAAAGTACGGAATTCTCATCATTGCAGATGAGATTATGTGTGGTGCGGGAAGAACTGGAAAATTTTTTGCCAGTGATCATTATGGATTGAAACCTGATCTTTTATTACTCGGAAAAGGGATCAGTAGTGGTTATGTTGCATTAAGTGCGGTGATGGTCAAAGATGCACACCTCAGGGAAATGAAGGCCGGCACGGGGTACTTCATGCATGCTCAGACTTATTTACAAGCGCCTTCCATGGCGATCGCCGGAGTAGCGGTACTTGAATATTTTGAAAAATACCGAGCCATCGAGAATAGTGAAAAAATGGGGGCTTTCATGCATTCTCTTCTCCATCGTGAACTGGATGATCTGGCTCATGTAGGTTTTATTACAGGGCGAGGATTATTTGCAGGGGTTGAGTTTGTAGAAGATAAAAAAACTAAAAAACCATTCGATCGGTCTCAGAAAATTGCAGAAAATTTCACGACCTATGCATTTGAGCGGGGACTGATTCTCTGGCCTAATTTTGGACAGGCGGACGGGACTCATGGAGATCTTGTGGTATTTGGACCTGCGTTGATGATTACTGAAGCCCAAGTGAATGAACTCGTTTCGCTTCTCAAGCAAACGATTGTCTCGTATTTTAAGACTCTATAAAATTTTAATCATCTATCCTTTGAGGTGTTTCTCGGTACAAGATTTGCGTATCGAACGCCGGAACTTATGGCGTCATCCAGGGGATTCTTCTTCATTCTATCAGCATGCATTGCGTTCTTTGTGTCGAGTCACGCCAAGGCTGTAGGTCTGAGCGTTTATCGCGCCGAAGAGAAAGGTCAAGAAGGCGAATTGAGTATTGCTGTTTTGGCTTTACCTTACTATCGAATTGCACACGGATTTGATTTCACCTTAGTTCATCTCGCCCTTGCCTATAAATTTGACAAGACTTGGACTTCTTCAGTACTTACGGGTGCGGATCGTACTTGGACAAATTTGACCGATAGTCATGGGCGCTTTAATGTCATTGGAAATTACATCAAGCTGGCTTATCTCAAAGCAAATGACCTCCTAGGTGCTCAGTCGATCAGTATCTTTGGTCTGCAGCAGAATCCTTATTATCTTCTTGTTGAAGCTCCTATGAATACTACCTGGATTGCACCCAGCTTGGTGATACAGACCTCCATGTTAGGTTACTTTAATGCTGGGGTGTCAACCCAAGGTAAGATTTCGGATGCTCTTACCTATAATCTATTTATCGCCAATGATGAGGGATGGTTGAGAAGCGGGGTTTTAAATAACGGAATGAGCTATGCTGGATTCTTGAGTTTTCGGCTTTCTTCTTTGTTGTCGCTTACCGCATCAGACACGCTTTTTTCCAGGTCTTCAGGGGGTGTGAGTGAAAATCTTGTCAGCTTTTCTGCAAATTGGACTAGCCACTCTCTTGATGCACTCGTAGAAACCCTTTGGTTCACGCATCCTTTGCCTACCAGGCTCGATGGACTGAATGGCACGCTCTATTTTACCCAGGGGCCTATTTCGGCCCTAGGTTATGGGATCACTACTCGTTTTAAGCTTGTGCCTGAAAAAATAGGTCTCTATTTCCGATTTTTCAGTGGTAACTCAGACTTTCAGAATTATTTTCTCAGGACTACTTATCAAGCGAGTGCGCTCGGTAACTGGCTTTTTACAGGGGGGGTATTTTATACTGTTCGAGCGAAGGAAATCTTGACAGGAGTTTTTTATGAAACCTTGCCTCTTACAGCGACCTCGGCGTCACAGCTTGGATTAAGCAGATATAATGAAATTGTGTGGAGATGGTTAGTGCTTTTTTAAAAGTTGCTGTCCAAACGTCCATTTTCGGATATAAAAGGATTGAATCCAAGGAGCGTTGCGAGGCATTTTAGGTGCCCTAGGCTTGTATTCAGTTGACTAACGACGCTCACCTATGAATCGTGCCAGACACGAGAAGGCGGTGAGAGTTCTCCTTTTACCCATTCCGACTGGTCATTTATGTAAGGAGTAAGCTGTCATGGTAACTTCAAAAGACTATGTTATTGCAGATATTAAGCTGGCTGATTGGGGACGTAAAGAGATTAAAATTGCGGAAACGGAAATGCCGGGCTTGATGGCTATTCGGGAAGAGTTCTCCGCGAAAAAGCCTCTCCAGGGGGCGCGTATTACCGGTTCGCTTCATATGACTATTCAGACTGCAGTTCTGATTGAAACTCTTCAAGCCCTGGGTGCAGAGGTTCGTTGGGCTTCCTGCAATATCTTCTCAACTCAAGATCATGCTGCTGCTGCGATTGCGGCTGTTGGGGTTCCCGTGTTTGCGGTTAAAGGTGAGAGTCTAACTGAGTATTGGGATTATACTCACCGTATCTTCGATTGGCCAGATGGTGGCTATTCAAATATGATTCTCGACGACGGCGGTGACGCCACCCTTTTGCTCCACTTAGGTACGAAGGCGGAAAAGGATTTATCTGTTCTCGCAAAACCTACATCTGAAGAAGAGACTGTTTTATTTGCGGCAATTAAAGAAAAGCTCAAGGTTCATCCTACTTGGTATTCTAAGCGTCTTTCTCAGATTAAAGGTGTAACAGAAGAGACCACGACTGGCGTGCATCGTCTGATTCAGATGCATGCGCGTGGCGATCTTAAGTTTCCAGCTATCAACGTCAATGATTCAGTCACAAAATCGAAATTCGACAATCTTTACGGCTGTCGTGAATCTTTGGTGGATGGGATCAAGCGTGCTACTGACGTGATGATTGCTGGAAAAGTGGCTGTTGTTTGTGGTTACGGAGATGTAGGCAAGGGTTCTGCCCAGGCATTACGCGCACTTTCAGCTCAGGTTTGGATCACTGAAATTGACCCGATTTGCGCATTGCAAGCAGCGATGGAAGGCTATCGTGTAGTTACGATGGATTATGCTACAGATAAGGCAGATATTTTCGTTACCACTACTGGCAATTTTAAAGTGATTACACATGATCACATGAGTCGTATGAAAGATCAGGCCATCGTTTGTAATATTGGTCACTTCGACAATGAGATCGATGTTGCTTCGCTTGAGAAGTACAAGTGGGAAGAAATCAAGCCACAAGTGGATCATGTGATTTTCCCAAATGGAAAGAGAATTATTCTGCTAGCAAAGGGCCGTCTAGTTAACCTCGGGTGTGGTACCGGTCACCCAAGTTATGTCATGTCCTCATCGTTTGCTAACCAAACGATTGCGCAGATCGAGCTTTTTTCTCACACAGAAAAATATCCTTTGGGAGTTTACACTTTACCTAAGCACTTGGATGAAAAGGTGGCCCGTCTTCAGTTGAAGAAGCTGAATGCTCAGCTCACCGTCCTGAGAGAAGATCAGGCCAAGTATATTGGTGTGCCTATTGAAGGTCCGTATAAGGCAGATAGTTATAGATATTGAAGTAGATAGAGTTTCGGAGAACTCCCGCGTTTGCCCCGTAGTTGCATTGACGTGGGAGTTCTTTAGTAAAACGTTAAACAGAGCTATCGCGCACGAGCTAACGCCATCCAGTTGTTCCTTGACGGCTCTCGGCCATCCTGGCCTCGTCGGCTAAAGCCGCACCACCGTCAAGACCAAGGGGCGAGAATCAGAGAAGGATAAGAATGTTTTTGTCAATGAAAGGAAACCCACTCAAGTGGAATTGATCCAAAAGAGCCATTGGGCTAACTTTGCTTTTTTCTGAACTGGTCCATCCACTGAGTGGTGAAGTCCGCCTCTGCATGAAGTAGGTTGTGGGCTCGACATCTGAGCGAAATTCCTTCTACACTATGAGTCCCTCCACGGGCAAACGCGGTCAAATGATCCAGTTCGAGAAATTTTGTAGAATTACAGCGCTTTCCTGTATTTAGGTCAGTGTATTCGCATTTGCCTTGGGCTCGGCGATAGACTGAGCTTCGAATATTTTTTGGGATATATCGGC
Organism: Oligoflexia bacterium; assembly: GCA_963758495.1. Lineage (GTDB taxonomy): Bacteria > Bdellovibrionota > UBA1018 > UBA1018 > UBA1018 > CAVWVI01. The sequence goes on along the minus strand of CAVWVI010000001.1, from coordinate 407,284 downwards.
TTCTTCTAGGGAGCACTAATTCCGATTTGACAGCATCGACGCCGATGTCGTCATCAATGATGTCGCGCTTTGTTTGATCTAAATCCTCCACTCCTGAGTCCTTCTTGACGTCTGTGTCGGTATCGGAGCTTGCTTCACTTTTTTCTACTTGGGAGCCAACGCCAAAGCGTTCTTTCTTGAGTTTTTCCACGCCTGCTTCGGCCAAATATTGAATCACCTCCGCAAGTGATGCTCCAGACAATCTGTGAGAAAGTAATCCTTTTGCTTCAGCGAGCAGACTTGCCAGACCTTGAGGGGCCAGGAATCGAATCTCCACATGTTCTTGTCCTTTGGGTTTAATCCGATCTGGCACTTGAAGGTTAATGGGCACAGAAGATCTCTGACAGAGTTCAGTCTCGGCATCTCGGGCTGACTTACCGATCAGGTCCCACTACGAGAATGAGCAATCACAGCATCTACTTTCCCTTGGCGAGTGAGTTCTATCCCTATTGCCTTTAAAACCCAGCCTATGACTTCAATTAGATACGCGATGATCGTTTCTTTTTTGTTTTTCCTTACCCCTATGATTTTCTTTTTTTCTGGTTTCTCTTCTTTTTTCTTTTCTGTGCATTCCTTGATTTCACCCTCTTCTTGCCCTTCCATCTGCTCGATGGCTTTCCAGAGCTTTTCAAATTCATCTATGGTGAAATTTTTTACTTTCTTGTCGTTCTTAACGCCTGTTTCGTTGCGAAGAAAACGAAGATATCTGTCAGTTTTATTTTCTTTTGGAGGGGCGTATTTTTCGATTAATTTTTTAAGATCACGATCCCTGTACGGGGTGTTTTTCAAAAGGTCGATTAATGCTCCATGCCCAGTTTCGTAATCTGGAAAAACAGCAAATCCTCCCGCTTTTCCAATTGCACCGTTTCTTTTACTCACATCCCCAGGAACTAAATTACCAGGATTATTGTTTCTCCACGTCCAATTACCTTTTGAGTAAGAAAACTTTCGACCGTCTTCAGTCTCGTAAATTACTGAATGCTTAGGACCCTCAGTCGCCTTGATAAATTTGGGTTCACTCATTGTCTAATTTCATTCAGATGATCTACCGACATCAGTACCCTTGAGTGGTGATGGCCCGTCAACCTATGAAAAAGATCCCCTTTCAAGCGGACTTTGGACTTTCTCATTGTAGAGTTCTTAATTGCTTTATCAAGGTTATGATTTTCATCATCCCACGTTAATTGCATGATTTTAACGTTTCTTTCGGTTTCAGAGTTTGTAGAAGAATTATCGTTTTTCTTTTTTTCGACATCAACTGGTACTGAAAGTCGTAAGTACCAGCCTTTCTCAATTTCATCACCATTTGCGATGCTTTCGTAATTGGGAGGACCTGGAAAGGTCTGTTGTTCGATAGTCCCAGTAAGTTCCACAACTGCGGGCTCATAATGCAGAATAGGACTTACCCCATATGCCCATGGAACCGTAACAGCTCCTACAAACAGAAAAAATAAAAATTTCACTCGGCACTCTTTTCTCTCGTAAATTAGGGCCGCCTTCATTGATTCCTATTTATGTAGTCCCATGTTATAAGGGATTTGTCATGACTTATCTTCCGCGCGGAATCGCACCCGAACTTCTCCTTTCGCAGGTAAAAAACACGATGCCTTATCTCTTTGATCCAGAGGTAGGTGAGACCTCCTTGGGTCGCTTTATTCCCGCAGGAGTTCTCAGGGAGTATGAAGGCGAGGTTGCCAAAGCAAAGCCTTTGAGTCATTTTGAGTACTTTAGGCTTTGTGTTTCATCACACTATTTGACTTGCGCAACTCCTGTGCCCACCGATGTGGATAACCAGATTCGTTATAAGCTCTGGCCAGAGCAGCTTCCGCTTGAGGTGGCTCTTCAGATGGCCCAGTTCGTCCTTGAGAGTCGTCACTGGGATTTTACACAGGTGGGTACCAGGTACACTTATGGGGCTGCTGAAAGTCCCTGGCTCAAGGAAGCTCTCACTGGACACTTAGGGGAGTGGTTTACGGTTTCGGCTGCAGCGTATTGTGCTCTCAATCGCTATACGGATCCTTTAGCTCAGGAGAAACGCCAACACCTCTTTGATCAGATTGCGGATGAAGTTCGTCGGCACTCCGAGATATTTGGATCGCTCTGGAGGGCTCAAGAGGGTTTGCTTTGTCTGAAGGCAGCTGCTCATATCGCTCATAACTTTGGAGATCTCGATCGAGTCATGGATATGTGGGACCTCTCTGTGGGTGATCCTCTCCGGCTTGAGTTTTATAAACTTGCAAGTTCACCCTTGGATACGAATCGTAAACTTCGCTATTTAGGGCGTCTTTGGGTCGCTGGCGAACTCTATAAATCTCCTATTGAGGGTAGCTCGATGGCTCTCGAAAATCATCGGCACTTTGCACTTCGTAAGCCAAGATGTTTGCGACAAAGCCCAACACTTCTTATTCCTACCGGTCCTTTTTTTGATGATTGGGGTAGGAGAGTTGCTGGCAGCCTAGTCAATTCTATTCATTCGGAGAGTGGGCTGGAGAGTGGGGCGGAAGGTATGCTGGAAAGTACACCGCCCGAAAGGACTTTCGAAGTCGTTGCCGCACTCAGGCACGGTTGGGAGCGTCTCCCTAAGACGGTGGGTTATGGGCGTGCTCTGCGAGGCATATTAGAGGTCCATCCTCATTTGCCTTTAGATCATCTACCTAAGGTTCCTCATTTTCGTTCGGTTTTAGAAATGTCCCAAGAACTGTTTGAGAAAAAATGGAATGAAGAAGCGCTGAGGCATATGGATGATATTCCTTCACGAGCTTGAGCGAGGAGAGGTGCTATGACGGTGATTGTACGGCCCTTGTTGATGCTAGCAATCGGGCTTATTACTGGAGTTTTTTCAGGCATTTTTGGAGTGGGTGGTGGGGTGATTCTCGTTCCTATTCTAGTACTGCTTCTGGACTATGCTCAAGTGGCGGCGACGGGGACTTCGCTAGTCGCACTCCTTCTTCCGGTGGGTCTTTTGGGAGTGCTCGAATATTATAGATCAGGAAGGCTGACTGGAAATGATATCAAAACGGGTCTCCTTATCGCTGTTGGACTTTTTTTTGGTACCTACGTCGGAGCTAAAATTGCGGTAGGCCTTCCGGACACAGTATTGCGCAAAAGCTTTGCCGCCTTTTTGGTCTTTATTGCTGCAAGGCTTTGGTGGTTTTAGGAAAACGATTCAAGGGGAATGTCTAAAGTTTTCCTTTACCTGTGCCGAATAATTGTTTAGTATATTTATATAGTTAATATATGATAAATATATATAATAACAGTATGATGTTAGAGATATGAGAATAGAGGGCATATGAAGAAAATAGTGAATGTAATGGCTTTAGTTGCGTTTGTCGGGTTGAGTAGTCAGATTTGTCAGGCTGATTCAAGTCAGACGGGTGGAGCCTCTGCACCCGCTATGAGTCCGGGTGGGAACGCTACAACTATTTCCCCTGCGAACGGTAAAGCGAAACCCATGAAAAGCGACCATGCATGGAAAGTCAGAAAGAGGCGCCCCTTACCTGCAAAATAATTCTGGAAATAATAAAGTAATTCTGAGTACATTACGTATTAGATCAATATTATTTATTTATGAAACAATTGAGTTCCTTAAATAAAACTAAGCTGTTCATTTTTTTACTCTCCCTGTTTTTGACTGGGAGGTCGAGCTTTTCAGACGATGCTGCAGTGATGGAAAAACTGGAGCTTGAAACCCAGGCGCTCAATACTTATTATCGAGAATTGCAAAAGTTGGATAAGCCCACAAAAGCTCAGCAGGAAGAGATTCAAGCAAGAGTGCTTGCTCCCGCTCAAAAAGGACTTCAGGATGCATGTATCGAAGACACGAAACAAAAGAAGGTCCTAGCAGATCAGGCAGAAAAGAAAATGAGAGAAGCCGAAATGAGCAAGCTTCAAGCCAGTTTGGAAAAACTATCGGATGACAAGGAATATCAGAAAAAACTAAAAGAACTTAATTTTTTTTCTGCCAAGGGGTCTTCTGCTGTCAGCATAAAAGCTGATTTAAAAGGTGGAAAGCCTCCTGTTGGCGGTAAGCAATTGCCGCAACCCAAAGAACCAGTGCAAGCGATAGTGCTTGATGGAAGTGGAATTCCAAAAGAAATAGAATTTTCAGGAAAAAAGACCCTGAGTCAACCTGAGATTGCGCCAAATACTACAATAGAACCTACGTCAGATCATTAATTGTTATTGCACTTTATTTGTTTATAATTGAAAATGAAGGTATGTGGCATAAAAATGGGTGGTCCTGTGTTTATGGTGACACAGTCTTCCTCATAATGTTAGCTTTATTAGCAACCTCAATCCAGAATCCCCCAGCTATTGCGGACTCAACTTCAACTTCAACTTCAACTTCAGCCTCAGCCTCAGCATTTCTTCCAGTTCCCTGTCAGGACAATATGTCACAGACCAGTTGTCACCTCGGGATGTTTGCCTGCGATCAAGTCACTACGGAAGTGACAGGCATGATTCAATCGCTGTTGACTAATAAAATTCATTACCTTTACCAAGGTTATGATGCGGATCTGTTCAAGACTACCGATCCTTGCAGCCCCCAGGGTCCTCAGATTCAATTGCCATTATGTAATCTTGTTGAAGGAGAGGTCACTCAACCCAATCCTCATCCACTCGCGATCCCTTCCTCAGTTCCATCCTCCATTCCCTCCTCTACGGTAAGCAATCAGAATTGTACTTCCTCTACGCCTCAGTCGGATTGTGGAAAATATACTCGTATTTTTATGGGAGGAGTGGATACTACGAACGGAAACGGTACCCGTGAAAGCGCCTATCGAGGGGGGGCTTATGCACAGGCCTGGAAATGTTACACGGCTCAAGTGTTGAATGAGATGGACCAGAACAAGAAGATCAATATTACGGCCTTTCAAGCGGCTGCTGAACAGGTTTCCGGTACCCAGCAATCTATGGTCGCTGCTCTGAATAGCAAGGAATTGGCAGATCTTTGTAGTTCTCCCGAAGGCACGGTCGGAGGAGGGAGTCTGAATCAATGTGTCAAGACGCTGGCAAGTGGTGATACTCAGAGTGCACGGCACCAAGAAGCGATTTGTTATCTAGCCACCGCTCAACGACAAATTGAAGCGGCCTTTGCGCATACCGCCTATGGGGAGATTGAGCAAAGAGTCAGAAAAGCATGGCTTAAGAAGTTGCCTTACATTCAATCGCAAATTCAAGCAAAAGTGATCAATCCGTGCGATGCCTGGAGTAAAAAACAGTGCATGAAGGGTAAGGTTTCTAGCATAACAGGTTACCAGAATCCTGATTGTTCAGTAAATAAATTTACGGAATGCTATCAAGGGAGTGGTAACGCCTCAGCGTCAGTTTCAGGTGGCTACTCTACGGAAATGAAGAATATGATTCAGGCTCTTTTTCCAGATAATGGACAATGCCAACCATGAGAATAAAAATTCGATTGATTATTTTCATAGGTTTGCTTTCTGTCTTATCCATTCAAGATACCGCTTCGGCGGATGCTCTGACTTCTTATGCCTCTGTAAATAATCAATTTTCATGTGATGTTTGTATTGCATGCAAAGTAGCTATTGCTAGTGCTCCTGCTGCTGGCGCTATTGCTATTTTCACTTTTGGATTATCTTTAGTGGATGTGGTGCTTGCGGGCGCTTGTACGACCGAGTTTGCAACAGATTCTGTTTTATGGAAGAATTGTGGTACAGGTTATGATTATTCAGGTTGTAAGTCCGTTCCAGGTAATTGCAGTGACCCCAATGGAAATGTAATCACAAATGTCACACTTGCAAGTCATTGCTGTGATCCAGGTCAGCCAAGTCAAGAGGCAAATCCCTATCCCGGAGATTGTCCGGGGACAGCACCTCTTTCTTCTGCAGTTGCACCCGTGATACAAGGCAATTTGGCGGCTGCCGCCATAGCGATTCAACAGGCGACAGGCTTTAATGCTCCTAATGCGGGTGTTGCCCCAATAGGGAGCGGAGGAGCTCCTTCAAGTGAGATTGAGAGTGCGACCCAAGGTGGCATAGTGAATTCTAACCCAACGAGTCCTTCAGCAGGGGGAGGATCGCTCATGAATGGCTTGAATGGTGGTGGGGGAGGTGACAATTCAGCCAGTGGTGCCTCAGCGGGAGGTCTGATGGCTTTAGGAGGTTCTCCTCAACCCTCCGCAAGTAGCACTCCTACTTCCCGAGGTGTTCAGGCTGACGCAGAAATGGGCTCCTATTCCACAGGGGGTGGGTTCGGTACTCGAAGAGGATTGTCAAAAACTTCTGATCAAATCATCAATCCCATCGGTGGGAGCACTCAAAATCAGGATTTTAGTGGAGACGGGAGTAATTCGCTCAATCCCGTCGCGAGCGAAGACCCCGTGGATTACTTTACTCGACTGAGCTTAGATCAAAATTTATTTAAAATTATTCATAATCGTTATGTGAGCGTGAGTAGCCGGTGGATTCAGAAGGATTTGCACTTACTGACACCTTCTAAATGAGCGGCTTACTGCTTAATGGGAAAGTGAACGTTTGGAGTAAGCACGGCTATGGTAATGGTTTTCGAAAGGAATTTCCTTCATAGTAATGGCACCAGGGGAAGGACAGACTAGCATGCATAGATTGCATCCCACACATTCGGTTTCATCGACTTGAGGAGCTTGACGAGTCACTCCGTCTGCGCGGAAGTTTGAGTTCTTTTGGATGCATTGATGTCCACCGTCATCACAGGCTACCACACAGAGGTTACACCCAATGCAATGATCAGGATGAATCTCAGCTACAAGGGAGAATTTTTTATCCAAGGCTCCCCAGTCAGAGAAGTGGGGTACCGCACGGCCTACCAGTTCTGAAGGGCTTTTCATTTGATGAGTGTCGAGATAATCGGATAGCCCTTGGATCATATCTTCCACAATTCGATAACCATAGTGCATCACAGCGGTGCATACTTGGACGTTGCTTGCTCCCATGGCCATAAATTCGGCGGCATCTTTCCAGTTCGAAATCCCACCGATGCCTGAAATCGGAAGTGAAGTTCCTTTTTTTCGGGCAATTTGTCCTACCATATTGAGAGCAATGGGTTTTACAGCTGGGCCACAGTATCCGCCATTTGTGCTTTTATCCCCGACTTGGGGGTAAGGAATAAAAGTATGGAGATCCACTCCCACCACGCTTTTGATTGTATTAATCAGCGAGACTGCGTCAGCACCCGCCCGATAAGCAGCTTCGGCTGGCACAGTAATATCAGTGATATTCGGAGTGAGTTTCACGATCACTGGAATTTTAGCAAATTCTTTTGCCCATCCCGTAATTTTTTCTAAAACCTGAGGTTCTTGGCCGACGGCTGACCCCATTCCTCGTTCACACATTCCGTGTGGACATCCAAAGTTCAGTTCAATGGCGTCAGATCCAACATCCTCAACTTGACGAATGAGGGTTTTCCATTCTTCGCGGGTTTCAACCATCAGAGAGGCTATCAGCGCGTGTTGAGGGTAGCGTTTTTTGACTTCAGCCATTTCTTTCAAATTGATTTCAATCGATCGATCCGTGATCAGTTCAATATTACTGAATCCCATGACTTTTTTGCCCGCATAATCTAACGCTGCAAAACGAGAAGTCACATTTTCGATGGGTACTCCAAGGGTTTTCCAAACGGCTCCGCCCCATCCAGCGTCAAAAGCACGCATAATCTGGCCACCCGTATTGGTTGGGGGGGCGGATGCAAGCCAAAATGGGTTAGGAGATTTTACTCCGAGAAATGTTGAAGTTAAATCAGCCATGCGTGAGTTCCTCGTGAATAGCGAGAGCAGCAAGTTTACCTTCAGCAACGGCGTTTACAACTTCTTTGCCTCCGTTTACGAGATCTCCGCCTGCGTAAATTTTAGGATGGCCTGTACGACCGGTTTTTGGGTCGACCCCTAATCTTCCTTTTTCAATGATAAAACCATTTATGCCTTGAAGGAGTGAAGTCAATTTGGATTGGCCTGTGGCCATTAAAACCAGTTGGCAGTCTAGGGTGATCGTTTTAAGGTTATTTTTAAGTATTATTTGTTTATTATTAATTTCAATAGGTAAAGTATGAAAATAGAATTTTACGCCTTCTTGGCGTGCCCATTTGAACTCATGGGTGTACCCAGACATGTCTTTTTCTCCGCGGCGGTAGCTGACTAGAACTTCTGGAATCCCAAGTCCTTTGAGCTCACGACACGCGTCCAGTGCGGTATTTCCACCGCCTATGATGATGGCTGTTTGTGTTTCTTTTAAAGTAGCAGCGAGTTTTTGAGACGGAGAAATTTTAATTTGTGAAATAAAATCGACAGCACCGTGCACGTGCGAAAGTTCATGCCCAGGAATATCTAAGCGGCTATCCGAACCCAAACCCAAACCTAAAAAAACAGCATCATAATCTCGTACAAGATCTTCGAGATTTAGGTTTCGTCCTAATTCTCTTCCATATTCAAATTGAACTCCCATTCGAATGATTTCTTCGATCTCACGCAGGCTGGTTTGAGACTTCATCTTGTAGGGAGCAATTCCCTGTGTGTTAAGTCCTCCGGGAATTTGAGATTTTTCAAAAAGAATCGCTTCGTGGCCTTGCTTTCTGAGTTCATGCGCACAAGCCAGAGAGGCGGGTCCTCCACCTACGAGAGCAACTTTCTTCCCTGTCGGTTTTCCCGGTTGATAAAATGAAGTTCCTTTTTTATAAATAGTTTCAGTTGCAAAACGCTGAAGTTTTCCAATAGCAATCGGTTTTTTATCTAAATTGTGATAGACGCATGCACCTTCACAAAGGACTTCAGTTGGGCAAGAACGCGCACATGAAAGCCCTAAAATATTAGAATCTAAAATAGTTTTAGCGGCACCTGCGATGTTATCATGAGCAATTCTGGAAATAAAACGGGGAATATTAATTTGAGTTGGGCAAGCTCGGATGCAGGGAGCATCAAAGCAATTGATGCAGCGATTGGCTTCGATCACTGCATCAACTTCAGATAAGCCTACTTTAAAGTCGTCAAAATGTTCTTCTAATCGATCTTCCGGTAAGTTTAACATAAAATCGAAAATCAATTACCATAAAAGTCTGGGTAAAAGATAATGTAAATTACCCAAAATAATTTAACATATTTCAAGTACAACTTGGTTCCGCTCGGGGCGTTGACGAATTGCGGCAGGCACCGAGTTGATGACAGCTTCCTCGATGGCTTTGATAATTTCGAGCTTCCAGTGGTCGCGTCTATATATGAAACTGATTTCGCGTACTGGAACCGGAGCCTTGAATGGACGCACTTGGGCTGTAAACTCCTTTTTGTCGAGTGAAAGAGCCATCATTGCAGGAAGCAGCGTATGCCCTCGATTAGCCTGAACGAGGCGGCGCAATGTGTCGAGACTTCCACTTTGAAAATGGATATTAGTAAAGGTAGCTTCAAAATCCTGTGGAAGAGAGCAGAAATTTAAAATCTGGTTTTTAAAACAGTGTCCATCTTGAAGAAGCCACATTTGGGAAGCATCGAGATCCTCTCTTGAAAGATGCGATTTCTTCAGAAGAGAATGATTGGGTGACATATAGACAAAAAAGGGCTCGTAATAGAGCGGATGGACCTTGAAATCCACGCCTTCGATTGGGGTAGCAAGTATCGCTCCATCCAGCTTATCATTTTGGAGGTCATGTAAGACGGATTCGGTTTTCATTTCTTCGATATAGAGCTCAACGCGAGGAAATGCTTTTGAGAAGGGTTTCAGAAAGCGTGGCAAAAGATGGTTGGAAATAGTGGGGATGACCGCAAGCCGAAAGTCGCCTGTGACCTCGCCCGCTTGAACTTGCTTTGAGACATGGAGAAGCTTCTGGTGCTCCCTCATGACAGTACGAGCTTGCTCTAGGAATCGTACACCTTCTTGCGTAGGTAAGATGGGCTTCTTGAGACGGTCAAAGAGAATCATTCCAATATCATCTTCTAGTTTCTGAAGTTGCTGAGAAAGTGTCGGTTGTGTCACGCCACACATCTTCGCAGCCTTCCCAAAATGCCGATGCATTTCAACTGAGAGCGCGTATTCAAGTTGAGTGAGGGTAACCATGTCCCTTATGATATTCGATTGACGTTTTTGATGCAACGTCTTGTCTATGGTATCTTAAATTCAATAGATTTGATGAATGGCATACCGGGAGTCGTTCAGTTGTGCATCTGTAACGAGCGGTATTATCAAAATCGATGCAAAAAGAGGTGTGATATGGCAAATACTCGATCTGTTTCTGATCACTCTAATGGAGAAGTGTTTTTCAATCCCACTCTTCCGAAGAGGGAAAGAAGCTTCTTTCAAGCGATGAAAATGTTGATTAAAACAAAACGTTCCAAGTGGCCTGAGCAAGTCGAGAACAAAGGCATTTCAAAACTCAACGAAGCTCTCGGTTCCAATGGTATTGCAGTTACGTTTGTGAATCACGCGACCTTCTTGATTCAGCTTTCTGGGCTCAATATTCTAACGGATCCTGTCTGGTCAAAGCGTGTCAGTCCTTTCAGTTGGATCGGTCCCTCTCGCGTGAGAAAGCCGGGGATCGCATTTGAGGATCTTCCAAAAATCGATCTGATTCTCGTCAGTCATAATCACTATGATCATCTGGATGTCAACACCCTCAAGAAACTCAATACAAAGTTTTCGCCCAAACTATTCGTCTCCGCAGGTGATAGAGAATTAGTGATGTCCTTAGGTTTTAAAGATGTGCGTGAGTTTGATTGGTGGGAAAGTGCAGAAGTAGGTTCAGGAGTAGGTTCAGGAGTAGGTTCAGGAGTGAAAGTCACCTTCGCGCCGACTCAGCACTTCTCTTCTCGTAGTCCTTTTGATCGCAATAAAAGTCTTTGGGGAAGTTACATGATCCAGAGTCATGGGAGAAGGATCTATTTCGGTGGCGATGCGGGTTATTCCACTCATTATAAAACGATCCATGAAAAGCTGGGAGCGCCTGATATAGCTCTACTTGGGATCGGCGCTTATGAGCCGAACTGGTTTATGAAGCCCGTACACATGAATCCAGCCGAGGCGGTTCAGGCTCACCTCGATTTGAAATCAAAACTGAGCATCGGAATGCACTTCGGGACTTTTCAACTTTCGGCGGAAGCTATTGATCAACCGCCTCAAGATTTGAAGGTAGCCTTAACCAAGGCGGGGCTTTCGGAAGAGTCTTTTGTGACAATGGATGAGGGTGAAACTCTTCTGTCCTTGCTGGATTAGCTTTTAATGATTTTACTATTTCTTTAAAGCTGAAATAAAGAAGCAACCTGCTATGATGGTAGTCTATGTATTTCATGCAATCGGCAGTTCAACGGGAGGGTGCCTGATACCGGAGTCGGCTATCCGCGAATTGCCTCAATGGGGTTCATTCGGGCAGCCCGAATTGCAGGATAAACCGCAGCTAAACAGACTACTAAGAATGTAGAAAAAATAGCTTCTAGAAAAGGGATCCAGCGAAATTCGGGGTAGATGAGAGGAACCATTTTAAAGGATCCCACTTCCATGTTTTTTCCGATGAACGGAGTGAGATCAAAGCCCTTCCAAGTGTGATAAGCAACCCAGGCCAACCCAAGGGTCGTCCCTATTACAATGGAAATGAATCCCAGAAGGCCAGATTCAACCAAGATCATGGCTACCACCCGTGGGGGAGGAGTTCCCAAGGCGGTCATAACGCCAAATTCTTGAGTACGCTCGAAAACATGGATGAGTAAGGCATTAACCATTCCTAGTGCAATCACGACATAGAGCATTCCACCAATTAAGATAACCATTGCATCGTTGTATTGAACCAAAGCCCCCACGCGAGGGAGAGTCTCTTTCCATGTTTGCACCTGATATTGAGATCCCAATGCAGTTTGAATGGAATGCCTAAGAACCGGAACGTCATCTTCGTGGGGAATACGGAGAGTGTATTCATGCACACCTTGAACTGCCGCAATTCTTTGAGCGCAATCGAGCGTTGTGTAAACCAATGACTTATCAAAATCCCTGGATTCAGAATCGAAGATCCCTTTCACGCGCAAGAGATCATTTCCGAGTGTTCCATCTGCTGCTTGAGCCAAGATGACCACTTTGTCGCCGAGACCCACTCCTAACATTTGGGCAGCGGGAGTCCCTATGAGAGCTTGTTTCTCCTGACAATCCTTGGCCCCTGCAGTGAGGAAGTTTCCAGTTTTTAAATATTTTTTAATTTCTGTGACCTTGGATTCGGCTTCAGGATCAATCCCTACGAGCTGAATCGGAAGGGACTGCTCACCGCTTGAGACCAAAGCGGGAACATAGACTCTGCGAGTGACTGAAACGTCCTTGGGTAAATGAAGAAGGGGGTCGGGTAGAGCTTCAGGTAGGGTGAATCGAAGAAGATGATCTTGATTGTATTGGGGATGGAAGACTTGCATCTTTCCCACGAAAGTCGAGGTAACCGTTTCTATGACTGAGGCATTTTGTCCTCTGAGGATACATTGAACCCAGAGAATCACGGCAATACTGAGAGAAGCCAGGGTGACGGTAATGATGGATTTCCGCAGAGCCCCTCTTAAATTTCTCAGAGCCATTTTAAAAACAAGAATCATAGGGCATAACGTTAGCATGGTTTTGGAGTTCAGGCAGGTTGAAAAAATATATTCTGGATCTACTCATGTTCAGGCTCTCAGGGGTGTGACCTTGAGTCTTCCCATGGGCGCGTTTGCTGGGGTGGTTGGGCCTTCTGGGAGTGGAAAGTCGACCCTACTTCATTTAGCAGCAGGGTTGGATAGCCCAACGGCGGGTTCGGTGCACATTGAGGGGGTTGATTTAGCCTCGCTGAATCGCATTGAAAAAGCACGATTTCGAAGAAAAAGGATTGGCTTTGTTTTTCAAAATTTCAATCTCTTCCCTTCGCTCACCGTGATCGAGAATGTCGAGTATGTTTTGCAGATGGATCGCCAGCCTCGGAAGAAGTGCCAAGAACAGGCCATATCTGCACTTCAAGCAGTGGGCCTCGCGGAGTTGGCGAGTCGTTTTCCAAATCAGTTGAGTGGGGGACAACAGCAGCGCGTTGCTGTTGCTCGAGCAGTAGCTTCAAGGCCGGCTGTGATTTTAGCGGATGAACCCACTGCCAATCTGGATTCTAAGAATGCCAATATTCTGATTGATGTTTTTTCTGAGTTGAATCTGAAGTTTGGAACTACTTTTTTGTTTTCGACTCATGATTCTCGTCTCGTATTTCGTATTGGAACGCTGATTCAACTTGTAGATGGCCTGATTGTGGAGCCAGAAACGGAATCAGAACTGGAATGAGAACCGAAAGTATTGTTTTCTCGATAAACCCTTCTCTTCTTTTGAGTTTGAGGGTGAGTTTGAGGGTGAGTTTGAGGGTGAGTTTGAGGGTGAGTCTGAGAGAATTGAGTAAACTCGTTTGTAAATTCCAGCTCGGGTAGAACAAAATTCAGGGTCATGCTTAAGATTGTGAACTCCTTTTGAATGGATTCTTGGAGTTTTAAAGGGTTCGATTCGATTCGGGGTCGAACTGAAATACGAATTCGGCCCTCAGCAGTTTGTACGACACAATAGTCTTCAACTTCATCCTGAACCAACAGAATGCATCGACGGATAAAATCAGGGAGTACTTCAAGTTTTTCACCATTCTTATTTTTGAAAGTGAAGCAATCATCCATTCGTCCTTCGATTCTCTCTAGGGCCGTCAAAGGAGATCCACACGAACAGGGCTTTTCGCTCTCTACCAAAATATCGTCGAGTCGGTATCGGATCATGGGCTGGGTTCTTCGATTAAAGTCTGTGATGATCGGAATAAATTTCCTTTCTTCAATCCATTCTTTTTCGATAGATATGAGATCTTCATTCAAATGGAGTGTTCCTTGGTTACAGGTTATTCCTAAGAAACCTTCTGTCGCTTGATAAATTTGGTGCACTAAAGTTTGAAATACTTCCCGAACCAGCTCTTCATCGATGGGGTCCAAAACTTCCGCAGCTGAAAAAATTCTTCGAGGATTTAAATGAATTTGTCCCGCTTTTTGAAAAAGGGCCAATCTCCGCAATACGGAGGGTGGGGCAAAGAGAATGGAGGGAGAAAATTCTTCAAGATCGGCCAGTAAATCATCTAATGGGCGAACTAAGTCAAAAAATCGGAACTGAATACGCCATCCACCGACTTCTTGATAAAGATTGTTATTGGCTCGCAAGAACAAAGCGATTCGTTCTCTTGAGAGAAGACCCCGAGGTAAAGCTTTGGCCAAAAGGGTTGCTGCATACCGAATTTGTTCGGATGGCGAAACTAAGAAGAGCCCTCGATGCCCACTGGTTCCAGAAGACAGGCCAACGCTCAACCCTCCTACAGTAGGAGAGAAGTCGCGACACCGCTCAGCTTCAAATGCAACTCTTTCAGCTTCCTTTAGGGAAACTTTCTCCGTATTCCATTCGTCAAAATGTCTCATGAAATCTTTTTTATTCACCGTTGGAAGCGATTTCCAATTCTGCCAGTTCTTCCAATTCTGGAAATTTTTTGGCCCTCCTCTTTCGTCTAATCTCTTTCGATAATACGATGAGTTTTGGTAAACCCAGGGGATGAACTTGCGTATTCTTTTTTCCTGAAAGCGCTCCAGTTGTTTTCGAGTGGAGAATTTTAAAAAGTATTTTTGCTTGATATAGAAAAAAAGAAACGTAAGGAGCTTAATGAGCGACTTCATGAGGCCTTTCGCAATGGCATGGAATAATATCCAGATTGTCTTGGCTCTTGAAAATCTGGTGTAGCGCGTTGATCGTTTTTATATATTCAACACGATCTAGAAATAAAATTTGAGCTATTCTAGATGGCGTGTGCTTTTCACGATAATTTTCATGCGTCCAGGCTGCATCAGAAATTAAAAATTTCCATCGTCCTTCCTGCGTATGCACCAGTAATCCCAGGTGGCCGTAGGCATGTCCTGGCAATGGAATCAGAATGACTGTCTGATCACCAAAAAGATCAAAACCTTCGCCCAGTCCATCGAAAGGGGGTGGGACCTGTTTCAAGCTACGGAAGTCGGTGGCTTGAGATTCTAGGGTGGGAGGAAGGAAAGAGCGGATGTATCCATGCCGAAGCTGCTCCCAAGGCCCAAATTGATTCAGTGCTTTGAGGGCCGGAAGGTCACAAACAAACCGTGCTTGTTTAAAATCAAAGGCTCCGCCGATGTGATCCGCATGAAAATGAGAGAGGATCACACTTCTTACGTCTGAAGGTTGAAAACCCACCGCTTTCATTTTCGCAGCAGCGGTGGACTTGAGGTCAATCGATACGGGGGTGATCCACCGATAGATCGCTTCGGGGAGGCGCTGGGTGAGTTCTTTAAAACGCTCGCTGTATCCTGTATCAAAGAGATGGAGACCTTCCACCGGATGTTCGATGAGTGCTACATGGGCGGGGAATCGAATCGGTGCAAAACTCAGGTGAGAAGATACGGACCTACCCGGATGGCGGGTGAAGCCTGCCTCAATCAAATGGAGTTTTACTCCGTGCTTTGGCGAAAGATTTCGTAACATCTTCATGACCTCCTCCACGAGCTAGCAAATCGCTGAACGCCCTCATCAATTGAAATTTGAGGACGATAACCTAAAATTCGTGATGCTCGAGAAATATCTAAAACTCGGCTTTTCCCAAAAATACAGGCTGTGTAGCGAGTGAGGGCCGGTTCTTGCGCCAGTTTTTGCGCCAGTTTTTGCGATGGATGTTGCGATGAATTCAGTCTTCGAGAACTCCACTCAGCAAGGGTACCCCAACCGTAGGCCAGCCAAAAGGGGAGGTAGACCTCCCGGTATTTAAGATTCAGTGATCCTAAGACGCGGCGAAGAAGCTCACTGATGGGCTGGGGTTCTCCATTGGTGATATTGAACGCCTGGCCTTCCGCCGATTGGGGTGAATTCAAAGAAAGCCAAATCGCATCCACCACATTGTCTACATAGGTCAAATCAATGAGAGCTTTTCCGTCTCCAATGCGCGGGAGCCTTCCCCTTTCGGCTGCCTGAATGATTCGAGGAAAAATGGCTCGATCTCCGGGGCCAAAAATCCCTTGAGGCCTCAGCGTCAGGACGGGAAGAGCATCAATCTGATAAGCTTGAGCTACAAGATCTTCAGCGAGTTTCTTAGAGCTGGCGTAGTCATTGATCAATCTCTTAGGAAGCGGATCCACTTCGCGAATTCCTAGTTGATCCTTTGGAGAAACATAAATACTTGGACTAGAAATATGAACAAATTTCTCTAATTTGAATTGTTTCGAAACCTCTAGAAAGTTACGAGTTCCAATGACGTTCACTCTTTCAAAGTCCTGACGCTTTCCCCAAGAAGAAGATAAGGCGGCGCAGTGAACGACGTGGGTAAAATCTTTAGGAATATTCTGAAAAGTACTTTTGTCCTCGAGAGCACAAGAAATAAAACGTGCGGAACCTCCTTCCAAAGAACGGCCTATTTTATGATTTCTTCCAAGAAAAACAGTGGTCACTTTTTTGGATTGCAAAAAACGAACGAGATGACTCCCCAAGAAGCCCGTTCCTCCAGATACGAGAACTTTCATTAAATATGTCCCCCATTCCATTCAATGTCAGAAGTAGACGCCTCAAGCGCGGTCTGTTTTTGCCGAAGCCCAGTGAGACTTATTTTTATAAAAGTAAAGAGCTGACCGAAAAACGGTAACCCATCCCGCAAATCAAAGATCACATCTCTAGCATAAAGAATGTAGGTCGCCCAACTTCGAACTTTTTTCAAGGACCTAAATTGGCTCAAGCCAAACGTCCACAACGCAATTCCTAACTTAGCTTTGGCCCCTGGCTGGGGTTGAATCACTGTTTGTATTGCTAATGGCTGAGGTGGAATGAAGCAAATTCGATCAAGATACTCTGGACACTGAACTAGGAAATGCACGCCACTTGTGGCTCTGGGATTACATTCAAGGGGGTAGAGGGTTCCATCTGCAGTTTTGACAAAGTCAAAAGCGATTTGGCCAGTCCACTGAGTTTTTTCTACAAATCGATTCACCCACTCCAAGTAAACTGGATCATTTTGAGATTCAAAGCAAATGCCGGCTCCCTTACCGGCAGTAAACTCATGATCATAAGTAGAATGTGCTAAGAGCACTCCGCGATGAGCCCAAGAATAAGTACACCACTCTGTGCCTTCGATAAACTCTTGAACGAGCCAGGGCTGTCGGTCATTTAGATTCTGAGTGACCTCTTTGAGACTTCTATCGTGGGATCGTACAGTTGAATCGAGAATCTCTACCCTGGCGGCAAAGCGGGAGTATTCTGGCTTCAGAACTACGCGGTTTGATTTTTGACCCACTTGAGCAATCGCCTCATCTAGCTGCAGTGGATGGGTCACTCGAAAGGTCAGAGGAGATGCAAGTCCTAATGAACGGACGAGTTCTTGAAATGTAAATTTACTGTGCACTTGTTGCATTTTTTTGAAATCGTCTACCCAAACAAAACACCACGCCGGTAGATGCTCTTTAAGTCGAGAAATGTAAAAAATTTCTTCGCAAGTCGGAATTAAAAGATCAATGCCTTCGCTTTCGATAATCTGTCCCAATGCTTGAATGTAGGGTAGAGGAGATTGACGTGGAGGAGGAACTCGGAAGGTTCTTTTACAGAGCGAAGAGTACCCACAAAGCGAGTAGGCCATGCTCTCGGCCACAAAAACAGAGTGTCCTCTTCGGCTCAAACTTCTCAACAAGTCTAGAGTTGCTGGAGCCCGACCTCCTGTGAGTAAAATATTCATGCTAGTACCTCAATACTAATCCACCGACTGCGAACCCAGCGGCCGTGCCGACCAAGAGTGTAAGATCACCTCGCTCCAGCCGCTTTTCCTCGACAGCATAGTGCAACGCAAGGGGAATCGATGCGGCAATCATATTGCCGTGGTCTTGAATAATGTTCATCCATTTTTCATCCGGAATATTTAATCTGCGCTGGATCAATGCCATGGCAGAACCTGAAGCTTGGTGGGGTATAATTATTTTCATGTCTTTTAAGCTCAATGGTAAACTTAAAGGTAAATTTAAGGACTGCTGTGTCCTTCCTTGTACGAGCGTGGCTTCACGCAAGAGTTTGTCGATCAGGATGGGCACTGTTTCAGTAGCCATTCGGAAGGACTTTCGGCCATCCATTTTAAATAAATGCCGATGAAGGTCCTCATCCTTATGCCATCGTGTAGCATGGTATTTGGTTCCCCCTCCTTCCACCCGGCAAAGATCAGCTCCAGAAGGATAAGTTGCCAAATCCGATGACAAAATCTCAGAGGTTCCCACCGAGTCCATTTCCACAATCCAAGCACAAGCGCCGTCTCCAAAAAGTCCAGCGGACTCGACGTGAGTATAGTCAATTCCAACAGTTCCGGCTTCCGTAGAGACGATGAGGATTCGATTAAATCTCCCTGCTGCAATGAGGCTAGAAGCAACATCCAGACCTGTTATAAAGCTCACACAAGTTGAGCTCACATCAAATGCTGGAATTCCAGCGTTTAATTCGTTCATCTCCTTTAAGATGAAGGAGGCTGTCGAAGGCAGAATCTGTTGAGGCGTTCCGCTTGCACAAATCACTGCGTCCAAATCCTTGAAATTCATTTTAGCTTTTTCAAGAGCTTGCTCTGCCGCACGAGCCCCCATCCAGCCGCTGCATTCGGCAATCGGGTCCGCAAAGTAACGAAATCTCACCCCAGAGGCGTTTTCCACCGTGCCAACAGGTTTTCCAATTTTTTCGTCGATTTCTTGAGAAGAGACTCTTCTTTTGGGAAGGTAAATTCCGGAGGCAACTAATTTCACATTTCTTTTAAGCATAAATGAGTTCCTTTCCCGGGGGGGTTCATAGTTTCTTTTCATCTCTTTGTCAAATAAGGCCTTTGTCAAATGAGTCATAAAAAGATTAGTTTGCTAAATGTCGAAAAGTTTGATTGAAATCACTTCGGTGTTTCTGGGCTTTTTTTTGACATTGTTTTTCTCTTTCCTTGTCAGCTTAAATGCAAGTGCTATAGAATGGGCTGAACCGTCTTTCAATTTAGATTTGGAAGCCCGCGAGTATTTACAGTCCTTGAGTCAGTCTGAGATCAATCCAGAAACACATCTTTCCGATCAATGGTTATTGGTAGACTCGCAATTACGTCAGGAATTCGGATCTTTTCAAATTCAGGTGCTCAATCGTTTCTGGCTTACAACGGGAGAATCACGAGGGTTGTCGGTGGCCGACCCATTGCGATTTCAGATTATGATTCCACCTAGATTATTTAATCTTTCCTCTACTCTGATCGACAATTCGAATACTCAGGTGGTCTCCGATTTTGAAAGACTCGGTGTGAAATGGGAAAATGAAACCAGCGAAATCTATGTAGGAAGGCGTCCACTCAGTTTAGGGTACCTTTCGTTTTTTCGTGTTTGGAATCAATTTAATTTTGTTCCGGGACAGGCAACCTGGGTTTTCTCTCAAGTTTTTGGAAGTGATTTAGTGTCTTTGTCTCACACCTTAGAAATCTTTGGACTGAGGGCAGCTTTGCATTGGAATAGTGTCTTCGGACAGAATCGCAATTCGGATGCTCATCTTCTAAAAATGACCCTCTTTCCAAAGAAAAGCGAGATCCACTTATTGTTGGGGCGGTGGTGGAATTCGACTTCACTAGGAGTGGCCGGCACTTTGGACTTCTACGGCTGGGCCCTTCGACTCGAGCAAGTGACTCATTTCCTAGCATCCTCCAGTGCGGAAACTCAATTAGGTCTTGGGGCGGAACGTGCCATCAATGATCGATGGACCCTTCTCGTTGAAGCTTACTACCAGTCGTTCGGAGTGAACTCGGATCAGCCGGGGCCTAATGGGATCTATCCTCTGAACCTGCCTTCCCAATTCAGCCCTTATCGGGCCCAACTTTATGGCTTTCTGAGTCTAGGTTGGATTCCATATTCTTTGTGGAAGATCGATGCCGGAGGATTCGTCAACGTAATCGATAAAAGCAGACTCATCTTGATAGGAATCACCCGCTCCATGAGTGATCATTTTGATGTGAATCTCCAAGGAATCGTTCCTTGGGGAGGAGAATGGACTGAGTTTTCAGGAAAGACATTTTCGATAGGCCCTCAGATCTCTGCTGGCCTTGGACCTCAGATTTTAGTGGGAATGAGGGCTTCGTATTAGAACTCAGAATCGCGTTGTGCTATCTCATCCTCATGAGATTGAGATTCATAAATACGAGATTCACAAATTGTTTATTTTGGATCCTAGCAATAGTCTTCGCTCAGTCCGCATTTTCAGGCGAGAAAATAAGCGCCTCAGATTGGGTAAAAAAAGCAGAGTTCCACATGAAAGGAGAAACCTTTCAAGGGACTGTTACCATGAGGGTGACTCGCGACTCCGAAGTTCGCGAGCTCATGTTTCGTCTATGGAGCCAGGGCGATCAGAAAGCAACCTTGAAGATCCTTCGTCCGGCAAAAGACCACAATACTGGAAATCTCCGTATTGGCTATGAGCTGTGGCAATACCTCCCTAACTTAGAGAAAACTATAAAAATTCCAACGAGTATGATGCTTCAAAATTGGATGGGATCTGACTTCACGAACGATGACCTGGTGAGAACGAGTAGTCTCTATCGAGACTATCATCATCGCCTTCTTGGAAAGATAAATTGGCGAGGTTTTCGTGCCATTCAAATTGAGTGCATCCCTAAATCAGATTCTGTCGTGGTTTGGGGTAAAGTGATTCTCACCGTGAGAGATCCCGATTCGGTTCCGTTAAAACAGGAATTTTACAATGAAAACCAGGTGCTTCAAAAAGTAATGGAGGGAGCTAGAATTCAAAGTTTTGGCTTACACACAGTTCCAACCTGGCTCACCATGACTCTCCCCAAAAAGGAGGGTCATAAAACAGAGATCCTTTATTCTAACATTGTTTATGATGAACCCATCTCTGATGGTTATTTCACGCAAGAATTTTTAAAAAAGACAGTGAAGGAAAAAATCATAAATATGTATCAAAAACCTACAAAAAAATAAAACAGACGATGGAGTGCCGTTATTACAGCTATTTTTGCGAAATGGGCCTGAAATAAGCGTTTATAAGAATTTATCAAACTCAAATCTATATGGCGTAATATTCTTTACTTCATGAGCTAATCACCCTAAAACGCCTTTGTAGTGGCTGATTATCAGACTATGCAACAATTACTTCAATTTAAATGAGTAGGTGTTTCTGTGGTGAAAGATTTATTTAGATCAATTCCTATTGTCATGATTCACTCTTTTTTTAGTTTATTGGTTTTTTTATCGATGCATAATTCTGCTCATGCAACCCAAAACGAGGTATTGGAATATCAGATTGCATCCAAAAGTGCCCCTGGGCGATGCTTAGATGTAGAGCGTTCAGAAACGCAGATCAATGGTGGAAAGGTTCATCTTTGGGATTGCATCCATGGAAATGGATCAGCTCATCAGCTTTGGAAGTTAGTAGTCCGTCCAAATGGCTCCTTTCAAATTATAACTAAAGGTAGTGGTAAAGCCCTAGATATTGCGCGCAAATCCCAAGACAATGGATCAGTAGCTCATATTTTGGAAGCGCGAGGCGATAAACAATTCAATCAACTTTGGAATTTACTTCCAGCGAAAGGGGGAGGATTTCACATCAAGGCACTGCATTCTGGAAAATGCTTGGATGCTGACATCTCATCCATCGCTTCGAATGGGACTCGAGTTCAACAATGGACTTGCTATGGTCCTGAAACCCATCCTAATCAAGTTTGGGAATTGCGAATTGTAGAGAAGCATTCGCAGAAAGGAGAATCAGAGCACCGAGGACAATCCATGGTGGGAGGTAGAATCCTATTACCCATAGAAGAAGGTTCTCCCCACACTCTAGGTAGAGGCTACAACTCCGTAAGCGGAGCTGCAGGTTCTGAGTGTGTTGAAGTAGCGAATCTTCATTCAATAGGACAAAACGATCCATTCGCAGAAGGCGGAGTCAGATTGCCTCACGGGCAGGTTTTGTATCGAAAGATATCCATTGCCAAGGATTCTTCAGAACTGAGATCATCACTGGGGATCGACGCACAAGCTTCTTTTGGTTTTTTCGGTGTAGGGGTAGACACGACCACTCATTACTTTAACGAATCCAAAAAGTACTCGAATAGCCTCTATGTTGTGATTTACGCGAGAATTACGAACGAAAGTGAGTTGATGAATCAATATCGACTCACCCAAACAGGCAAGGATTTATTAGCGCAAAGTCCCATGGAATTTTATAGACGCTGCGGTGATTCGTTCATTGCAGGTCGAACGACCGGGGGCGAGTTCTGGCATGTTCTGAAAATCGAGACCAGCTCATCTTCACAAAAATCAGATTTCAACTCAAAACTCACAGCAACAGGACTGACTTGGAGTGCCAGCGCCGCTATCAAATCAACTTTGGATGAGATTAAATCTAAATCCAGAGTTCAGTCACAAACTTTTAAGAAGGGTGGACTTGGCGTTCTTCCTGATCATGAAGATTTGGGTGCAAATCTCTCCTATGCAAATGCACTTGCAATTCATGTTCAAAGTAATCAATCTCCTTCATTGATTTCACTGACCGCACTCCCTTATAGCGTTGTGGCTGATATGCCGATTCTCACGCCTACTTTAGAAAAACAAAGACGAGCATTATTCCAGCTTGCTGAAGCGAGTGATCGGGCTTGGGCTAAATCACAGATGTGTGAATCGATTATGGAAAATATAAGCGCTTACAAATTTGAGCTGGGTAAAGTGGCTAAGTCTGAAATCTCCGAATACAAACGTCAGACCGATGCCATCATCAGACAAATCGATGAAAAAGCACAAGCTTGCTTCGATAACCCAAAAGACTGTACTGCTCTTCATCTTGGGTGGCCACAGGGAAAACTCCCTAGAGAAAAAACGCGAGAGGAGTTGATTGACGACAAAAATCTAGTCAAAGTTCAGTTAGAGTTTCACACAACCAACCAAGAGCTTGACCATGATTCGATGCTGGATATCGAAATCGTAAGAAAGTCAGATAGAAACCACCTTGGGCAGTGGAGACTTCATGAGGATCACGGAAAAAAATGGGAAGACTGGACGACTAATTTTGCAGAAATTGATTTGAACCGTGTAATGAACGACATTATCTCAGGCAATCAGTGCCAGCTCTTACTTCATATGTATCCAGCTGGAAATAATAATTGGAATTTTTATATTGTTGGACGTCTTTATTTCAAAGACAAGCGTGTTGAAACCTTCCAGACGGATGAATGCAAGATTGAAGGCAAAAAAAGCAAGACAGAAAATAGATGTTGCGACCCTACTAACAAAGTATGGAGTCCGCTATGAGGCTCACCCATTTAAAAAGAACATTCATTTTAGTCTCTTTGTCTTTTCTTTTGTGTTTCTGTGGAGGATCCAGAACGATTCCTCCCTATACGCCCCCTGTCCTAGATTGGATAAGGCCCCTCACTCCTGATGAAATTGCTAAAATTCAAGCACATAGAGCAGCTAATCAAGATTTAGTTCGAAGGTGTGTATCTAGTGGGAATCGCTCTGGAGTGGTTAAGGTTGATTATGAGTCACTTTCGGTTTGCAAGATTGGCGGTAGACCACAAGGAGGAGATGTCCACTATCGTGTGAGTCCCGCTTCCGATGGCCTTGCAAATATCCGACTGCATTTAGGTGTTGCGGCAGGTAACAGTTCTGTACAACGAGAAGCTGAAATGATCGGCGTAGTTTCTGAGTGTATTCCGACAGTAAAAGAATATTTTGAAAGATCAGGGATTCATCTCGATCTTACGTTGCGAAGATACCTGAGTACCATGTGGTTAGACGATTTTGATGAAGCTATTATTCTGAATGATGGTAGTCCTACAGATCTTTACCCCTTCTCTTCTCATGTTTGGTACGTGACTAATGGCGCAAAAGTAGATGGTAAAATTGATCCTGGGTACTGCGAAGTCATTTCTCATGAAATAGGGCATATTTTAGGAGGACCAGATGAGTACCTTGACAAAAACTGCCCCGATAGACCTTTTGTTTCTCAGGAAATATTTCCTTGGAGCATCATGGCTAGTCATTCTGGATTGGATAGGACCGACTTTTATCCCCGCCACATTAAAGATATGATTAGACCCCTCTGTGAGGACTTAGCAACGGCTGAAGGTTGGCCCAAGCAGGAAACTTATTCCTATCAGTGGATGTAAAAGACAAGCATGTTGAAACCATGGGCCATCCTAAAAGGTGAAATAAAGAAGCCACCTACTGTGATGGTAGTCTACGTATTTCATGCAATCGGCAGCTCAAGATGTTCTCTAATTGGCTGCATAGTAAGACATTTAGATTTTAACCAAATGTAAACGCAAAAACTTCTACTCCCGGATCGAAAAACTCAATTCGAAACGTATGCTCCTTGTCGCTCTCCTTCTGTCGAATCAATTGATAAAGCCGGTGTGCTCGAGCCATTCCGTTTCCTTCTGAGTCGGTGTCTTCTCCGTGATCCTGAGCAGGGGGTCTTCCGTCCAGAGTCACGCGGTAGCGAACGGATTTTCCTGCAGGCGCGCCGATGACAAGATGGAGATCACGCGCTCGAAATCGAAACGAGAGGGTCCCTTGGGGAGATTTCAGCGTGGCCATTTCAGAAGAGATGTTCCAGCTCCCTGAAATGCCCCATTGATTTAAGCTGAGTTCGGTGGGCTCTTGATAATTTTCGCTTCTGTCTCTGTTGATCTCAGGAGTCCCCACAAAGCCTTCTTGGCGGTTGTATCCGAGATACGTTTCAGGCGATGCAATTTCGCCCTTACTCGCGGGAGCTTCTACTCCTGTTCCCTGAATCATCGTCGGCACGTTAGAGGAGTGATTCGCCTTTGGAGCCTGACTTTCTCCATGACTCTCTCTGAGGAGCTCCTGAATCACCCGTTCTGATTCTTCGTAATTTCCCTCACCGAAGTGATGGTAGCGAATCCTCCCTTGTGCATCGACGAAGTAGTGGGCAGGCCAGTATTGATTTTTAAAAGTGGCCCAAATGGTTTGATTGCTATCGATAGCGATAGGGTAGGTGATCCCTAGTTCTCGGACCGCGTTTTTCACATGATCCAAGTCTTTCTCAAAGGCAAACTCAGGTGTATGAACTCCCACAATAACGAGTCCTTGATCATGATATTTTGCTTCCCATTCTTTGAGGTACGGCAGCGTTCGCAGACAGTTGATACAAGAGTAGGTCCAAAAATCAATGACTACGACTTTTCCGCGAAGGGATTCGACAGACAGGGGTGGAGAGTTCAGCCAAAGGGTTGCTCCTTCAAGTGAGGGAAGTGGACCTTCATCTGACAGAGGTGTTGACAGAGCAGTTGAACTCCTCGAATTGGATTTGTTTCCTGAAGCCTGGTCTACGAGGTGCTGCTCTAGATCGTTAGTATTGAAGTAAGATAGCTTTGCCAGAATTTTGGTGTCGAGGCCCAGTGCGATTGCAATCACGGCACCTAGTACCGTGATGCCAAGAGCGCGCTTAATCCATTCTTCTGCGACGAATCCTTTTTTTAAAGTCCGAAGAACTTTTCCACCCGCGAAAATCGCGACACCCAGCGATGTTGCTGCTCCCATTGCGAAAGCCAGGAGAAGTCCAAAGGTTCTTTGACTGGAGTGACCTAATGCAGCTCCCGCTAGAACTAATCCTAGAATAGGTCCGGCGCAAGGCGCCCAAAGAAG
This sequence comes from Oligoflexia bacterium, assembly GCA_963758495.1. Taxonomy (GTDB): domain Bacteria; phylum Bdellovibrionota; class UBA1018; order UBA1018; family UBA1018; genus CAVWVI01. The sequence continues at coordinate 381,594 of CAVWVI010000001.1, read as the reverse complement.
TCCGATCGACGCACCCAATAATAAGGATGAACCTAATCCGATTCGACGTTCTGCTCTCTTTTGAAGTGCATCTCCCAATCGTACGAAAGGGAGAGCCAGTCGATCAGCAACTCGAGAAAATAATAAACTCAGGCCAAGTACCGCGAAAACAATCAACGCGAGCACTCTTCCAATCTGATTTGCTTGAACTACCCAGCGTGCACCTGTGACTGAAAGCGCCGCAAATGAAGCGAAACTTAGCATCATTCCAATGAGCATGGGCAATCCCGATTTACGAAAGGGTTGATCCGATCTAGAAAAGATGAACGGCACTACAGGAAGCACACAGGGACTTAAGAGAGTGAGTACTCCGCCAAGGAAAGCCAGAATGAAAATCAGCATCTTTGATTCTTCTCCTATTTTATCTCTTTTATGGGGTTGCTCGGACTCGATCCTCGAAGGCTGTAAGTGCGACTTTGGCTCCGTCACCCATGGCTGTTACGATTTGTTTAAAGGGAATTGTCGTTACATCGCCTGCGGCGTAAATTCCGGAAACTGACGTGCGACCTTTTGGATCCACAACAATCTCTCCAAAACGGGTGAGTTCAAGCAAATCCTTAACGAACTGTGTATTGGGCAAAAGTCCAATCTGTACAAAAACGCCATCGAGATCGATCTTTTGAAGTTGATCAGTCCGACGATCAAGGTATTCAAGACCCACGACCTTCTTCTCATCTCCTATGATCTGGGTAGACTTGGCATGAGTTACGATCGAGGTATTGGAAAGGGTTTTAAGTTTTTCAATCAGGACTCTATCGGCTCTGAGTTGATCGGAGTACTCGAGTAGAATGACTTCACGTGCGATACCCGCTAGATCAATCGCCGCTTCAACTCCAGAATTACCGCCTCCCACAACTGCAACTTTTTTTTCTTTATAAAAGGGGCCATCGCAGTGCGCACAAAAGGCCACACCTTGTCCTATATTTTCTTTCTCTCCGGGAATTCCAAGTTCTCGCCATTTCGCACCGGTTGCAATAATGACCGCTTTCGCATCTAGAAATTCGCCACTTTCGAGTTGGATACGTTTGAGCGCATCTGCTGAGATTTTGCTCACTCTTCGATACTCTAATACTTGAATGGGATAGGCTGAGACATGCTGACTTAACTGAGCTGCGAGCTTAACGCCCTCTGTGTAGGGGATTGAAATCATATTTTCTATCCCCTTCGTTTCTTGGAGTTGTCCACCGAACTTTTCGGCTATCAGTGCGGTACGTAATCCTTTTCGTGCGCTGTAAATCGCTGCTGAAGCTCCAGCGGGGCCTCCTCCGATAACGGCGACATCAAAAATACCTAGATTCTCTTCCTTTCCAGACATATTAGGACTTGTTTTGCCAAAGATACCCTCCAGCTTTCCGAGCAAATCGAGGAGTTGAATTTTTCCGGAATGAATCATTTTTCCATCAAGCACCACGCTTGGAACGCCCTGGATGCCCAAGGATTCAATTTCATTCTGCGCGATTCCTCCATCAATCATTTCATGTTGAAAATCTGCGTGCAGTGTCGTCATGAGATTGAGGGCCTGAATGACCTCTGGACAGTTTTCGCAAGAAAGTGAAATATAAGTTTTAATTCGAATGGGCCCCCTCAGGTTTCGAATGCGGCTTGCAATGCCTACGTCGGGTTGCTTTCCTTTGCCATCGCTGTATAGAATGGACAATACGAGCGAGGAAAATTCGTGGCCACCAGGAATTCCTCGAAAGGAAATACCATTGGGTTTTCCATTATAAATGAATATGAAGTAGGGTGTCTCTGACACCTCTGAAGACTCTTCCAGCAGGATGTTCTTAGAAGTTCCTGCGAGTTCTTTGAGCATCTCCTGTAATTTTGCTTGATCTGGATGCGAAGAGCGGTTGATTCGTAAAACAACTGGATTTTCTAACTTTGAAAAAACGCTTTGCAGTTGTTCTAACATTTCAGAATCAAACATAACTCCTCATTTTCTGATAGGACCCAGGGGTATTCCCCTGAGTCCCAACCTATTTTTACGGGTTAGATTTTACCGATAAGATCAAGACCTGGCTTGAGTGTCTGTTCTCCTGGACGCCATTTGGCAGGACAAACTTCGTTTGGATGCGTGGCGACAAATTGGGCCGCCTGAACCTTTCGAAGTAATTCGTCAGCGTTTCGCCCGATTCCATTGTCTTGAGTTTCAGCAATTTTGATCTTACCTTCCGGGTCAATCACAAATGTGCCGCGATACGCTAGGCCTTCTTCTTCAATATATACGCCGAAGGCACGACTGAGAAAACCCGTTGGATCGGCCAGCATCGGATATTTGATTTTCTTGATGGTCTCAGAAGCATCATGCCAAGCTTTATGCACGAACTGAGTGTCTGTGCTCACGGCATAGATTTCAACTCCCATTTTCTGAAATGCATCATATTTGTCCGCCATGTCACCGAGTTCAGTCGGGCAAACAAAGGTAAAGTCGGCTGGATAGAAAAAGAATACGGACCATTTTCCTTTGAGATCGTTTTGGGTAATGGTTTTGAACGTTCCCTTGTGATAAGCTTGAGCTTTGAAGTCTTGAATTTTGCTATTGATCAGTGTTGTCATTTTAATTTCCTCTACGATTGATTATCAATGAAAGATGATGAAAGGTAAAATCGATTATCTTTATCGTATGATAGTATTAATCTATTAGATAGAGCCTTACAGTGCTTACTGAGAATGATTTTTGCAATTAAAATACGTTAAATCATTCGTTAAATCACCTGAGATGCGTAGGTGAAGGAGGAATTATGAAAGCAATTTATTATGGTTTTTTGGTGACTACTTTTTTACTCACTGCTAACTTCAGCATCCGTCCGGTCAGTGCGGCTGACCCAATGGACAAACGAGAATCTACTGAAAAAATCGAGAAGGACATTGCAAAAGACAAAGACAAAGTGTCTAGCAAAATGGCCGAGATTACTACAGCACAGTCCAAATTGAACAAAGATATGACTCAATATGGTAATGATTCTTCCCAAGTTCGGGATGATCGAGAGTCACTTATGAGTCTTCGCAACGACCTTGTGGATCTAAAAGCTGATCTTTATAAAGATACGAATAAGAAGAAAGTTGCGCAAGGCCAGCCGATTGAAACAGACAAGAGTAGTTAAAAACTATTTCGCTTTCATGGCATCGCTCCTCGGAGAGTACTGCTTGTTCTCAAAAACCTTCACGCTCATGATCGTTGCATAGAGGAATCGTAAGCCTAGAGGAACTACTTCCGAAGAGTCTTGTGGAGAAAAGGCTGATTCGTTTACCGTGTCGGCTACTCAAAGGGCTCTCATTGTTCGATGAGTTAATATAAATTAACCATTGTAAATCCGGAATCTCTTGACGAACTAGGCATTAAAAAGAGAAAAGATCACTAATTATGCAGTGTAGCAAGAGATAGGAAACTCAAATTTCTCTCTCTTGGTTGCTCTCTCTACCGTGAGTGAGCCCCATCCTCCTCTCTGCAAGGTAGGCGAAAGTGAAGGACGTAAGTTTGAGCCCATCATATGTTGAGAAAGCAGACCTCCCATCGGCGATTGATCCCAAATTTCGTCTTTTTATTGAGGCGGCTCCCGATGCCATGGTGATCGTCGACAGCGCGGGACGAATGGTCATGATCAATTGTCTTACGGAAAAGTTATTCGGTTTTTCGCGAAATGAATTACTTGGCAATAGAGTTGAGATGCTTGTTCCCGAACGACTCCGTACAGTTCATGTTGGGCATCGAGCGCGCTATTTGCATGACCCAAAAACTCATCGCATGGGTAAAGGGCAGGTACTCACCGGAAGGCGAAAGAATGGTACCGAGTTTTCTTTAGAAATCAGTTTGAGTCCTCTTGAAACCGAGCAGGGGGTTCTTATTATTAGTATGATTCGCGATATCACTGATCGCAGGCAAGCAGAAGAACACCTTCAATCTTTGCTCAGAGAAAAAGAGACCTTACTTAAGGAAATCCATCATCGAGTGAAAAACAATCTACAAATCACTTCCAGCCTCTTGAAGATGCAATCGCATTGTATTTCAGATTTTCGCACACGTGAATTATTTGAGGAAAGTCAAAATCGGATTCAGGCGATGGCGTTGGTGCACGAAAAGCTTTACGGCGCGAGAGATTTTTTTCAAATCGATTTTTCGGAATACATGGAGAGTCTGGCGGAGCTTTTATTTCGTTCGTTCAGTATAGACGAAAGTAAGATTCGCCTGAAATCTAGAAAAACCCCAGTTTTTTTCGGAGTGGAAACTGCGGTACCGAGTGGACTTATCGTCAATGAATTGATCTCGAACTGTCTGAAACATGCCTTTCCTCAGGGGCGCTCCGGAGAAATATCCGTGAGTACTGAAAAGACCCATAGGGATGAAGTCCTCATTCGGATAAAAGATGACGGCGTTGGTTTGCCAAAGGATTTTGATTTTAAAAAGACTGAGAGTTTCGGTCTTCAACTGGTCCGCACGCTTGTAAGTCAACTCAATGGTCAAATGCAGGTAAAAAACACTCAGGGTGCAGAGGTTGTCATTACATTTTTAGAGACTAAAGGAGCCGTATGAGTAGACTTTGTCCCCCTAAGCCTCAGTCCAGGATCTTGATCGTAGAGGACGAAAATATTGTTGCCTTACACCTAGATCGGGGATTACTGCGTTTAGGTTACACTGTTGTCGGGGTGGTAAATAACGGGTTAGAGGCTATTCAGAAAGTTGAGGAAATGCGCCCGGATTTGATTTTGATGGATATCCAACTCAAGGGTATGATGGATGGAGTTTCAGCTGCGCAAAAAATTAGGGAATGGTTCAATGTCCCCATCATTTTTCTCTCGGCCTATTCGGACGAAAATACACTTGAACGTGCAAAAATAGCAGAGCCTTTTGGGTATCTTCTCAAGCCATTCGAAGAGGCTGAACTCAATACCATGATTGAAGTGGTGCTTCACAAGCATCAAATGGCCTCACTTCAACGTCGCGAATTCGCGCGTGCGATTAAGAAAAGTGAAGAGAGCTTCAAAATCTTTGTGGATTCAGTGACAGACTACGCAATTTTCATGGTGGATCTATTGGGGAGAGTCGTGAGTTGGAACGCGGGTGCTCAGCGAATTTTGGGGTATTGTGAAGATGAGGTGATCGGTGAGCACATTTCTATTTTTCACCCAAAGAATGACATAGTAAGTATAAAACAAGAATATCAACTTAAACTTGCTGTTCTTGCAGGCCGTCATGAAGAAGAAGGTTGGCATGTTCGTAAGGACGGCAGTGAGTTTTGGGCAGGAACAGTGATTACGGCGCTTCGTGATGACATTGGTAAACTGTGTGGCTTCGGAAAAGTGGTTAGGGACCTGACGGAACGAAAAAAAGCGGAAGATGAACTTCGTTTGGCTAACGAGTCTTTGGAGAAACGGATTCAGGAACGGACCTCAGATCTCAGGGAAGCACTTCAAACAAGAGATGAGTTTTTGTCGATCGCAACCCATGAGCTGAGAACTCCCCTGACGTCACTGACACTTCAATTAGAGTTCCTCAGTCGAATCGCTTTTCAGCAGCCAAAAAAAAATGAAGTAGATCAAGGTTCAAAATTTAATAAAATTTCATCAGTACATAAGTACATCAAAGTAATTCAATCCTGTGAAAATGAAAGTAAGAAACTCAGTACCCTCTTAGATGAATTATTAGATTTGACACGAATTCGCATTGGAAGGTTCGAGTTACATAAAGAGAATATGGATTTTAGTTCCGTTGTTCGGGATTTAATCGAGAGAAAGCAGCCTGAACTTACTCAAGCAGGAGTTCCACTTTCTGTCAAGGCAGACTCTCCAGTTATAGGTCATTGGGATTGCATTCGAGTTGAACAGATTGTTGGCAACCTCCTTTCAAATGCCATTAAATATGGTGAGAATAAACCCATTGAGATTTTAGTTGAGAGCAATCCCAAAACGGGGTGTGTGAAATTGAGTGTGGTGGATCATGGTAAAGGGATCTCTTCTGATATGCAGCAAAAGTTATTTAATAAGTTTGAAAGAGCCGGTGCGGATAAATGCACAGTAGGACTTGGTCTAGGGCTTTATATTGTCAAACAGATTGTCAAAGCGCATCATGGTTCAATCAGTGTGGCGAGTGAGGTAGGTAAAGGAACGACCTTTATCGTAGAGCTTCCACTGAATGTTTCTACCGCAGAGAGTTTGAAAACTCGGAGAGCTTGAAAAGCTACTTAGGATGAATCTACTTTTAGATCAAAATGGGTAGGCAACGCCGATTGATGCCGTAGTTCCACTGCCAAACAATTGGTCATTTCTGTTATCAGCTCTTCCTCCAAACAGCACATTATAACCCATTTCTCCTTATAGACTTCGCAACCGTCTTTCTGCCTAACAAATCCGCTGTACCTCTTTTTTGGACCTTCTGACCGATTTACATAAATTCTATTGAGTCTGTCTTGGTTGATTAACTGTACCTGATTCCAGCCATAACATTGCATCGTATCCGCGTTGGGAACGTGGCAGTATTGCCCATCACATATCCAAAAAACCTCGGGAGCACTCTCTGCGCGATAAAAACCAGGGTTGACTGACTCGATAGGCTTTGACAACTCCTGAGTTCTTTCCTGTTCAAGAGCCGCTAGTCTTGCATCACGGTTAGTCCTGGTTTTCTCTAAGAGTTGTTTAGTTTTTTTCCGCACCTCTGCGTTGTCTGGGTCCAGGCCTTCTTCTTCAATGAAGCGATGAACGGCTTGTACACCCTCGTTAAATTCACGTTCGATTTCTTCTCTTCTCGGGGTAAATCTGTTGAGGTCAGCAACGACTTTTCTTTCAGCATCACATTCAGCGAATGCTAGATTTGACACCTGTGTCACTAGGAGTATCGGAACGAGACTCTTTTTCAAAAATCGAAATTTCATAATAGATCTCAATATCTCCGGAGCAATCAGCCACTGCAGAAGCTTTTACTAGATTTAACGCATCGTGTAAAGAGTGCTTTAGGACAAAATGTGCTATTTTAGTACTGTCAATGCTACCACATGAATTATCTCTAAGAAAAAGAGAGGCCAGTTTCTGCTGAAAAAGTTGAACTCAAACTCGTGCTCGAAGGCACTTTGGCGGAAAAGATCAAAGAGCTTAAGGGACTTCTCGCACATACGCTTTCGCCTGATGCAACTTACGGTGAGCTCATTGCCTATATGACGGATCAACAATTGGAGAAGATCAAGAAACAAAGTAACGGTGCAGAAGTCATCTCAGTAGTGATTTTAGATAACGCTCGAAAGGAATATCCGGCGAAAATGATGATCAAGCGCTGGACGGATCGAGAGCGGAGAAGACGGGCTTGGAATCGTAGTTTTAAAATTATAGGGACACTCTTTGCGTGTTCATTGCTTGGATTGTTTATTCATCCTATCTTGTTTATCATCGTGCCTGCATGGCTTGCTCTGCTTTTCAGCTTTGCACCCCTCTTTACGAAGTTTTTGGGAGAGACAGTGACTTTCTACACTGTGGATGGCTATTGTACTTTCTGCAAAAAGAAATCTCAATTCGGCCCTTACCTGGACAGCAGCCTTCAGTCAGAAATGAGTATTCTTTGCTCAGGCTGTGGTCAGAATATGCGAGCCCGTCTTGATGTCGAAGTCTAGAGGGAGACTTCCGCTCAAAAATTATAAATCCAAAAGACTTGACACGCTAAGTCTATAGTGGTTACAAGGCGCAGTGTCATTAAAATGAATGAATCCTATTTTACGGCATTTTTAATGGGATGATGAACGGGATAATTAACGGGATAATTAAAATGATGAAGCGCCTCACTGTATTGATTATTATTTCTCAACTCCTGATATCCAGCATGACTTGGGCTGATGGAACAGGCAAACCACGGTCGTTGCTTTCATGGCCATTGAGAACTTTATCACTTCTTACGGCTCTTGTAGGCGATCCACTCCAGACGGTGACAGCACAACAAACATCGTCTTCGGTTCCTTTCTTACCCTGTCCGCGATTTCCTGTAGGAAGCACTCTCGTTGAGCCCCAGAATCTGTTTAGTAGTGCTGGCCTCTTAAGCGTCAGCTTTGCCTATCAAACTCGGACAGATGAGTTTGGAAATACGCTTTATTGTTATATGACTCCAGATGGGCAACAGGCTCCGGTTCTTCATGTCAAGCCGGGCGATCAACTTTTTATTACTCTCACTAATGAAGTGCCTACTGATCCTTCAATTCCGCCTATGCCGCTGAATATGTCAAATCCCCATGACTGCGGAACAGCAACGTCAATGGATTCATCGTCGGCCAATATTCATTTTCATGGAATGAACATTGCTCCCACTTGCCACAAGGACAATGTCGTTTCGACGCTGGTCAACACAGGGCAGACCTTTACTTATGGATTTACGATACCGAAAGATCTGCCTCCTGGGCTTTATGCGTATCACGACCACGTCCATGGCCAGTCTGAAGCAGCTCTCCAAGGAGGTGCGTCAGGTGCAATTGTGGTCCAGGGGATAGAAAATAGTCAGCCCACAGTTGCTGGATTGCCGGAGAGGGTTTTAATCCTTCGTGACAATCTAGTTCCTGGAAATACAACCACTCCTTCTGCACCTGCTTGGGATATATCACTCAATTACATTCCGATTCCTTATCCAAACTACAACCCTGTGATTCTCCCTATGAAGCCGCAGGAAAGGCAGTTTTGGAGAGTGGCTAACGAGGGGGCAGATACTAATTTCGACATCCAAATTTTGTATGATGGTGTTCCACAGCCTTTGGAAGTGGTTGCACTGGATGGTGTTCCAACTGGATCTCAGGATGGTACGGGAATGGGTACAACTTTCAGTCAAACCCATATTCCATTAGGTCCTCTGGCACGCGCCGAATTCATCGTAACGGGACCTTCGTCCAATGTTACGAGTGCTACCTTTGTGACTTTGAATGTGGATACGGGTCCTGATGGCGATTATGATCCTTACAGACCTATTGCTGCGATTCAGACGAGTGCAAATGCAACTGAGCCGGCGTTGACTATGCCGACAGCTTCAGGATCGAGGGGACCTCAACGGTTTCATGGATTGAGAAATGAAACAGTGGCGACGAATCGAACACTGTATTTCTCCGAGCTATTGCAAGACCCTTCCGATCCGGCGAGTCCAACCAATTTCTATATTACAGTAGACGGTCAAACTCCGGCTCTCTATAGCTCAGGTATGGCTCCAGCCATTACTGCTACGCAGGGAACAGTAGAAGATTGGGTGATTGAGAATCAAGCCCAAGAGATGCATGTTTTTCACATTCATCAGATTCATTTCCTCGTCCTCGAAAAAAACGGCATTCCGGTTGCCCCCGAGGAGCAGCAATATTTGGACACGATTCAAGTTCCCTATTGGAGCGGGAATAGTTCAGATCCCTATCCGAGTGTAAAAGTGCGCATGGACTTTCGAGGTCCAGACATTGGAAAATTTGTTTATCACTGTCACATTCTGGGACATGAAGACAATGGTATGATGGCGGAAATTCAGGTTGTTCCGAATAACCATACTCACGGTAGCAACTCGATCCTATCAAATTCCGGATCAGGTTCTAGTAGTCATAGTTCTTGGAATGGATGGAAGACGGGCACCGTAGTAGGGGCGGGGACCTCTGCCATCTTGGCCGGATATATTGTCTATGACAAATGGACTGCAATTAAGTCATGGGTGGGGTCTTGGTTTGGGAAACCGTCTCAACAACAGCCAGATGGTTTGCACCCCCGCGTCCTGGCTCCTATGCACACACCTGACCTTCCTCCTGATTTAGAAATGCAATAAGTGGCAGCACCATTTGAAGCCGAAATTATGCCGCTTCCGTCAGTTGCTTCTCGCCGGCGCTTACATATTGAATGTGGACTTGATCTATTGTGCCATTAAATTCAAATGGAGCTCTGTCAAAATAGTCTTCAGAGACCGGCGAACCCTGACATATACCTATATCGAAGCAGTCCGTGGAAAAGATGAGGGGCACTGAAGCAGGCACCTGGCCTTTTACAACGATGGTACCGTTGGCCTTAATTGTGATTTCAAGTGGTCCGCCAGGGCGAAGCTCGGGCATCGTTGTTTTAATTTCAATTCTGACCTTACCGTGTGGCAGACGCTGAGCCGAGCGAAGTTTGGTTCGTTGAATCATAAATAAATTATATTCATACGCTAGATATCCATCGTCCATGTAGCAAGTGAGTCCACCACCGAACCCTCCGAGAGCATAAAGTACGCCGTGTGTGTTGTTGGGGATCTCGGCATCAATGGTAACGATATTTGGTGTATTGCCGAGCTTGGGTGCCGCGATTTCCGGGATACGAGTGATTTTTCCAGAAAACGTCCATTCCAGAGAGGGAGAAGAGATGAGATCCTCGGGATGTAATAGGACCCAAAGGCCACCACCAACAGGATAGGCGTTATTCCGGGCGAACTCGATGGTAAAAAGCTCTTTCATTTGCGCCAGTTTTTCTGGCATCTGCGCTGCGAGATCATTGGCCTGAGACCAATCTTCTTCTAGGTTATAGAGTTCCCATGGATCCGAGTCCGGTGTCCAGTTCTTGATGTTACCTGAGACGCCTGGAATCCAAGGGATGCGCGGTCCAAATGCGGAAGCAAACCAACCGTTATGATAGATTCCACGGCTCCCCATGATTTCAAAGTATTGGCTCATCAGGCGGCCTTCGGCCGTCGGATTGTTGAGAGAATAGGCGAGGCTCACTCCATGGATCTTGTCTTGAGGGATTCCGTTGACCACTCGTGGAGGAGTAATTCCGAGAATTTCGTAGAGAGTGGGAGCGATATCAATGCAATGATGAAACTGAGTGCGCGGCGAGGCATCGGGTTTAATCTTGGATGGCCAACGCACGATCATCGGATTTCGCGTGCCGCCGAAATGTGCTGCTATGAGCTTTGTCGATTTATAAGGCGTGCTGCCTGCCCAGGCCCAACAGGCGTGATACATATTGTCTGTTTTAGGAGTACCCAGGGCGTTGAGGCCTCCCAGTTTTTCGAGAGCCTCAAGATGCTGCTCGATTGTAGTGGAAATTCCATTTTCTGTCAGCAGTTCAGAGATCGTGCCGTTCTGTCCTTCGGCTGAGGAGCCATTGTCACCCCAAATATAAAAAATGAGTGTGTTATCACCGTAGCCCAACCGCTCCACTTCATCCACGACCCGGCCTACTTGAGTATCAACGTGTTCGCAAAATCCGGCAAACACTTCCATCAAGCGACGTTGGAAAGGTTTTTGAGATTCTGGGATGCTGTCCCAAGATGGCATTGTCGGAGGACGCGGCGTGAGCTGTGCGTTTTGCGGAATCCACCCTTTTTCTTTCGCCTTTTTCAAGACACGTTCACGATACTCGTCCCAACCTGAATCAAACTTGCCCTTGTACTTGTCGGCCCAATGATTCCAAATATGATGAGGACCGTGAACCGCACCACTTGCCCAATACATAAAAAAAGGCTTTTTGGGCTGGAGGGCTCTGTGTTGCTGGAGCCAGGCGATCGCATTATTCGCAAGATCTTCACTGAGATGATAGCCTTCCGCGGGTGTCTTGGGTGGAGCTACTATTGATGTGTTACGGTACAAGTTGGGTTCATACTGAGAGGATTCGGCACCCAGAAAACCATAAAAATACTCGAAACCATAGCCCGTGGGCCAATAGTCAAAAGGGCCGGTCGCAGTAGTTTGATTAGCTGGCGTGTTGTGCCACTTGCCCCAGGCGCCCGTACTATAGCCATAGTTCTTGAGTATCTCCGGAATCATGGCGGCGCTCTTGGGTTGGATGCCACTGTATGCATCGAAGTCGTTGGCGAACTCCGCAATCTGACCTGCGCTAACGGCATGATGATTACGGCCGCTCAACAACGATGCTCGTGTAGGAGAACACATGGCGGTAGTATGAAATCTGTTGTAGCCTACCCCTGTCTTGAGAATCCGTTCCAATGTCGGAGTATGGATTTCACCTCCCAGCGGTGACGGCAGCCCTGGACCGGCATCATCGATCAACACAATCAGGATATTGGGCGCATCGGCTGGAAGTCGTTGTGGCTCAATGCGCTTTTTGTAGACTGACTCCTGCATAGTGCGGCCAGCTATGCTGGCGGACGGAGTGGGTGGAAATGGCAGGATGTCTTGGGGGGGGAGGGAAGTGCCCCATTTTGTATTTTCTTCTAGCTGCGGTTGTGTCGTAGCAGTGGAGTTTACTTTCTTAAACTGATTCTTTAAACGCATGATTCACGAGAATAGCAAACACGGTGCCGTACTTCAGTTTCTGGCAGTATCGCAAGATGTTCTTCCCTAGATATCGATGAATTATTAAGAGTCTCAAGATATAACTTACGTTAAAACGGAAGTCACACTACCGTTCGAGTAGCCTGAGAGAGTGTAGGGGGGGCTCCGTGGGAACATTTGCGAGGTGTTGAGGCTCAATAATGAGTGAGATTGAATGAGTCAAGGGGCGAATGATCGAGTATATTTCTTTTTAAAGTGAATGCAGGAGATATCGTTCTCGTTAAATTCCCATTTACAAATCTTAAGAGTGAAAAAAAACGTCCTGCGCTCGTTTTAGGTGTGACGCATTTTTCAAAGGATTTAGATCTAGTCATCATCTCTATGGTCACAGCAAATTGCCAGTATTTTTTAGAGGCATTACTCCCAAAGTAAGTCCCATATCATTCCAGAATGGCTTCAAGAGTTGCAACGCTTGGATTAGCATCTTCAGGTAGTGCTTTGTAAATCATACGACGTTTTGATTCAGAACCTTTAGAAAGGTTGCTAATGCCCTGTGCCTTTGCAACATTCATGAGAGCGGCTAAAAGTATTTTACTTCTATCTTTACCTCTTTCAGATAGACACTCACTTACATATGCAGCAGCAATATCTTCCTTGTTTATATGAAGGCAATCCTGCACTCTTTGAACGTATCCCTTTTAAACACTCTTCGGGAACCCATGTTGCGTAGGGATTTTATAGACAATAAGTGTGATTATCGAGACTAAAAATAGTAGCCCGAATAAAATGCCACCTCAAGCAACGAGAGCATGCTCATAAAATGGCGTTTGTTTTTCACTTAGAATCGCATGCAAATCTTTCATGGACTTATTAGCTGGGTTTAGCCAAGGAATAATATTTTTGTCCTGTAAAAAGATTGGGCATCGATTGTGCCCAGTAGCTGCAATTTCAGGGGGAGGATTTGTGGTAATGAGTGCAAAGGAATGTAAGTCCCATTTATCTTTTTCTTCCCAATCATCAAATACACATGGAATATACATTTCTTTTATTCCTCGAGGTTGAAATCGAAGAATGAGGTTTTTCTCTTCTTCTCCTGTTTTTAGTTCTCGTTTCTGATAGAGGTACTCGGGAACATTTTCGAAGAATTCTGTAATAACCATCATTGCGTGATTTTTACCGAATAGATTTTTCCAGAAAAATACTTTTTCTAGGCTGTCTTCACGAGCGTTGTAGCATCCGTTGTACTTTCGATCAAAGGATTCTGGCTGGCCTCTAGGTCGTAGTAAATACCGTCGGGGTTCAATAATAAGTTCATTATCTTTTGATCGGATCACGGGAGCGAAACACAGGGGAAAGATACGAGAATCGGTTTCAATCAAGGATGGGGATTTTCTTTTTTTTATTCTTTCTTTGTACCATTCAATTTTATGAGTCGCGATTCTTTGCTCTTCTATTGCTTTTTTAGTCGGTTTATTTTCAATTGTGTGCTTTGCAGCTGTCAGCCGCTTTTGTTGTTTAAATAGTTCCTGCTCGTCCTTGCTTTGTTGCTGGTTGTTGTACTCAACAATGAGATCGCGTATTTTTCTTTCTTCTGGCAATTGCGGGTCGTGAGTGAAATTGAATTCCAGAGCTTTAGGAACGGTAATTTTGTTCCCTTTGAGTCTGGATTCAAATAGTTCAGTGAAAGCACTATAATCAATTCTAGCATTGAACTTGAAACTGAGTTGCTTGAGATGCTGCTGAACCATCGCTGAGTAGCACATTTTCTATCCTCGATTTTCACTTTAACGCGCTTGTACTTATTTTTGAAAGTTAACGTAATTTCAGGAAAAATTCATTTTAAATTAAAATTGATTTTGATGGTCAGGATTAAGTTGCTCGACTTACGGTAAAGTTACGGTTATGTATTCCGGTATGCCGCTTACACCAAAACAGAAGGCTATATTAGATTTCATCACGGACTTTCGTGTAGAGAATGATTTTGCTCCTTCTCAAGCAGAGATTGCAAAGCATTTTGGCTACCGATCGCTCGGTACCGTTCAGGATTACTTGGTTCGTCTTAGAGATGAGGGGCTCTTAGAGAACACTCCTCATGCGAGGCGTGGTCTTTCGGTAAACCCTCTAAAGCCGAGGGCAGCATTAGGTTTAACCCTTCCTCTTTTGGGGCGGGTAGCTGCAGGTAGACCTATCGAAGCGATTGAAACTCAAGATCAGATTGAAGTACCGGCTTCGATGGTGAAGCGAGGTGTGCATTTTGTTCTCGAAGTCATGGGAAATTCTATGATCGAAGATGGAATTCTTCACGGCGATTTCGTCATTGTCAAAAAACAAAGGACTGCTGAACGTGGGCAGATGGTTGTGGCTTTAGTGAATGATGCTGCCACAGTAAAACGGTTTTATCCTAAAAAAGGAACCATTGAGCTTCATCCAGCTAATCCTGACTATCGCCCAATTATTGTGGGTCCAAAACAATCTTTTCAAATTGAAGGAATTGTTGCGGGAGTGATTCGAAGGGTAATCTAAGAAGAAGCTATGGATAGAAAGGAGCGCCCAAATCTAATTGAAATCCGAGAAAAGCTGAGTCAATTGAAAGGAATAGAAAAAAGGGAATTCCTTATTTGTGACACAGTTACTAGCGGTGTTCCACGAGGAGTTATTTGTGAAGTCATTGGTTCTGCGCGAACTGAGTGGACTCTTAGCTTATTGAAGCAAAATCCGAACATAAATACTTTCTGGGTTGAAGATCAATTAACTATCCTTCCTACAGCGATTCATCAGCGAGGAGTAGCGCTTTCTCACGTCCTGATAGCCGAGGCAGGAGACAAACTTTTCCAAGCTCTTAGAAAAGCTCTACGGAGTAAGTTATTCGACTGTATCGTCCTACCAGGAGCTATAACAGAGGTGAAGATGTTAAAGGCCCTTCAGCTCTTTGCTCGGGAATCAAATGCAGCCGTTTTTTTTCTCTCAAAAATTCCGAAGCATACTTGGGCCATTCCCTTTCAAATTAAAGTGAACTGGAACGATCACGCAAGTGCATATACTGTTGAAATTTTGAAAACTAAGTTCTCTCAATCGGAAGCTCTATGAGAGTGGCGTGTATTTTACTTTCTAAGGCAATCGATCATTCGAGTCTTTTGGAGTTCGCTGAAGCATGTCTGCGGTTTAGTCCCCAAATTGCATTACGTGAACCCAATATAGTTTTTATTGAAATTAGCAAATGTAGCTCTCTTTACTCAGAAAATTCCTTTATTGCTAGAATGCAAGTCCTTCTACGGCGATTTAATATAGGTGGCAAAATTGCAATTTCAGGTGATATTCCCTCTTCTTTGGCTTTGGCGCGATATCAGGTTCATTGCGTCGATCAACTTCCTGTCGATCAACTTCCTATAGAGTCCCTGGATGATTTTGGTGATCCTTTTGGTAGCGACCCATTGGGACGAAAATCGATTCTAAAGATGATTGAGTCTTTGAAGAGATTGGGAATTCATACGATTCTTAAATTTAAATCAATTCCAATTTCAAGTATTCCATCTAGATTCGGAGGTCTTGGACTCTATTGTAGACAGAGGATTGAGGGTGCCGCTGACATTCCTTGGCCCTATTGGAAACCCCCTGAAACCTTTATAGAAAGAATCGAACTTCTTCCATCCGAATATTGTTCCGAAATTGAGCCGCTTCTCTTTAAGGCGAAGGAAATATTGGATCGTCTTTTTAGCAGACTTCGCGGACGTGTGTTGCGCGCTGAAAGAATTCGCTTTTCCATGGAGTTAGAAAAATATTCTACTGTGAAAAACTCAATTCGAGAGTGGAGTTTTGAGTTCATTACTCCTCAGGGGTCAACCTCAAGATTTCTTCCCATACTGAGAGAAAGGTTAAATGCGGATCTTTGTAGAACTCCTATTGAGTCTTTCGTCACTGCTATGACTTGTGATGTTCTTTCTACAACTGTAGGGCAAAGTGCTCAGCGTAATTTCTTTCATTCAAAAGAAGTCTTTGATGAGGCAATGGGATCATTATTTGGACAGTTACAAGAATATTTGGGAAGAGATAGGGTTTTCTGGGCTAAAACCACCGAAGAGAGATTCCCAGAAAAGAGTTGGGAAAAAATTAATCAAAGAGACTGCCTACAAGTCGATTTAAAAGATAAGTATCCTCGTAGGCCTACCCGCATTTTTAAATCTCCTATTCCTGTATCGGTGATTCAAGATAGAATTGTCTTCAAAGGAAAGGCATTCAAATCAGTTCGATGGTCGAAGGTGGAACGTCTTTCGCTTGATTGGCTGGATGATGTCCCTGCTCGTAATTATTATCGAGTAGAGCTAGTAGGTGGCCGAGCGCTCTGGATTTTCTCTGATCCTGGGCACCATTACTTTGTTCACGGCTATTTTGAATGAGGTTTGTCAATGTACGCCGAACTCCAGTGTAAAACAAATTTCTCTTTCCTTCGAGGAGCTTCAGAAGCTGCCGAGTACATGCAGCGTGCATCGGAGCTTGGAATTCCCTCTATAGCACTGACTGACGTGAATGGGGTTTATGCATTACCACGAGCGTATGAAGCGCTCAGGCAGTTTCCTAAGATCAAACTTATTTCTGGCTGTGAACTGATCATTCGTGAACATTCTCCTCTCACTCTGCTTGCTCGTGATCGTTCCGCATACGGATTGATGTGCAGAATGATTACAACCGCACATCGTGGAAAAGAAAAGGGTAAAGGAGAATTGACCCTACCCGAATTGATTTTCTTCATGAAAATGGATGGAGCAGCGGGACTTATTTGTCTGTGTCGAGCGTCGAATCGGACAAATTATTCTCTTCTTAAAGAAATTTTTGGAAGCCGATTCTATCTCAGCCTCGCTCGGTATCTGGACGGACTTGATGATCATCGAACTGAATTTACTTTAGCGAGGGCTAGAGAATGGCATTTGAAAATAGTTGCTACCAATGATGTTCACTATCATGTGCCTGAGAGAAGATCTCTTCAAGATGCTCTGACTTGTGTTCGCGAGGGAGTCACTTTGAAAAGTGCTGGCTTCAAGCTGTTTCCAAATGAAGAAAGATACCTTAAGTCTCCTTTACAAATGCGTTCACTCTTTCGAGATCTGCCCGATGCAATTCAGGCATCGTTGGATATTGCAGAAAGCTGTACATTTTCTCTCTCCGAGCTTTCCTATCAATATCCTTCAGAATGGATTCCTCAAGATTATACGGCTCAAATGTATTTAGAGGAACTGGTCTGGCAAGGCGCTCATGAGCGCTATAAGGGAGCAATACCTATTGAGGTAGAGAAGCAAATTCTGCATGAATTCATGCTGACAAAAAAAATGGATTATGCAGATTACTTTCTTACTGTTTATGACATTGTTGATTTCGCCAAGAAAAGCAATATTTACTGTCAGGGTCGAGGATCTGCGGCTAATTCGGTGATCTGCTATTGCCTTGGAATCACGGTCATTGATCCTGTTAAATCAAATCTTTTATTTGAACGATTTATTAGTGAAAATCGCGGCGAACCTCCTGACATTGATGTGGACTTTGAACATGAAAGAAGAGAGGAGGTCATCCAGTACATTTATAACAAGTATGGTCGAGATCGCGCTGCAATGATCTCTGCGGTGAGGACCTTTCGTCGAAGAAGTGCATTTCTTGAAATGAGTAAGGCGGTGGGCGTTCCTATTGGAACGATCTCAGCCGCTGAATTAGAAAGGGACTTTGAGCAACATGCTGGAGAACTAATCAGCAAAAGAGAGAAAATTGAACAACTTACTTCTGAGCTGAAAGGATTTCCAAGACATCTTTCAATTCACGCTTGTGGTTTTACATTATCGGCTAATCCTATTATCGATACTGTACCAGTAGAGCCAGCCCGAATGCAAAATAGGACTATTTGTCAGTGGGATAAGAATGACCTAGATACTCTCAAGCTCATCAAAATTGATGTTTTAAGTTTAGGTTTTCTTTCAGCTATTCATAAAGCTTGTGATCTTATTGGAATTCATTTTTCTGAAATTCCTCAAGAAGATGATCAAAAAGTATACGGAATGATGCAACGAGGAGACACGATCGGTACGTTTCAAATTGAGTCCCGTGCCCAAATTACGACATTGGGAGTGACTAAACCAGAATGTTTTTATGACTTAGTTGTTGAAGTGGCATTAGTCAGACCTGGACCAAACGTCGGTGAAATGAAAAATCCTTATATCAAGAGAAGGGAGGATGCAAAGAGGGGAACGCCTTATCTATTTGAAGACGCTGCTACTGAAAAGATATTGGGTCGCACCTACGGAATTCCAATTTTTCAAGAACAAGTCATGAAGCTTGCAATCGACAAGGCAGGGTTTTCTCCAGGAGAAGCGGATCAACTTCGGCGAGCGATTGCAGCCTGGAGATCGGCCGAGGCAGTTGATGCCTTGAGTATACGATTTTACAAAGGTCTGATTGCTGGTGGAATGTCAGAAGGGAGGGCCAAAGAATTATTTGGTTATATGAAGGGCTTTTCAGCCTATGGTTTTCCAGAGTCTCACGCTGCATCGTTTGCAATCCTCAGTTATCTTTCAGCATGGCTTAAGTTCTATCATCCCACGGAACTTCTCATCGGTCTCATCAACGCACAGCCCATGGGTTTTTATCCAATCGATGTTTTGATCCATGATGCAATTCGACACGGAGTAAAAGTTCTTCCTATTCATCCTAATCTCTCCAGCTGGGATGCGACCCGTACCGAAACTATGACTGTAAGAATGGGCTTCAGAAATATTCATGGGATTAGGAAAAGAGACTTTGAATATATGGTTCAAGAGCGCACGCAAGCTCCCTTTCAAAGCATTTATGACTTCTTGAGAAGGACTCATTTTTCAAGAGAAGTAATTGAAACAATGGCAATGTTAGATGTTTTTGCCTCCTTTGGGCTGGATCAACGACACAGCTTTTGGAAATCAATTGAATTGAGAAACCTTTTTGAACAAAAGAATGCTCAGCAACTCAGTCTTTTTCAAGGGAGTGGGCCAGACCTAATATCGCAAGATCAGGTTTTTGAATCGATGACTCTCTATGAAGGAATCACCGAGGACTATCGTGGCTTAGGATATTCTTTGCGGGGCAATGTAATGAAAGGGATCCGATCTGTGAATCCATCTCTTCCTCAGATGACAAGTACTGAAATAAAAGCAACTCGGCATGGAGCTAGCGTGACTTATGCGGGGATTGTGATGGTTTTGCAACGACCACCCACTGCCAAAGGGGTGGCATTCATGACATTGGAAGATGAAGTTGGTTCTATAGATCTTATCTTTTTCAAACATGTCTACGAACGGTTTGTGAATATCATTCGGAATTCACGACTTTTGATTGTGAAAGGAAAAATTGACCGAAGAGGAAATAGTCTTTCACTCCTCGTAGGGTTTGTTACAACTTTTGATACAGCCTCCCATTTAGAAGGACGGTCCAAAACCATTAGTCCTGGAGAACATCCAAGGCACCTTCGTTAGATCAAGCAAATAGAGGACATTGAAATTTGGGTGCAAAAAAACTACTTTGCTCCTTTTTTGAAAAAGGTAGAAACCCAGCATTCCCGAGGGCAAAGTGCACTATGTCGACAACCTGTTCAATGTTTCTTTCGTACTTCATTTAGAGCTGAAAAAGAATTCTTATTGGGATGACGATTGTTCTCAAACACAATTGAAGTCGTGAGACAAATCTTCTTATCTTGATCACATTTTGAAGGGACGAAGAGAGCCCTTCAAAAACCTCGGGTGCCTCGGCTCACCTAATTTAGATAACTTAAGTTCCATTCCAGGCTCCTGTTTCTGTTCATGTTTTTGTGTCGTAACAAAAAAGTCTCAGACATTCAGGGGCTTGGAAACCATTATTTATCAAGCATTTCAAAAGCTTTTACTGACAAAACTTATCAATCCCTAAAATGATCATTCACACTTTACTTTACTTTTTAGCCTTACATACCGATAGGACCCATTAGAGGTCTACTGGTGGAATTTAAGAACTACAAAATTACTGAACTCATTTATCAGCACTCCAAAACTTCGGTTTACCGAGCACTGGAGACCGCCACGCATCAATCTGTCATATTAAAACGTTTTGATAAGGAGCTGCCCTCTCCTGCCGAGATTGCCCGGTACCAACATGAATGTCAGATGGCTCAGAAGCTTGAAGGCCCAGGTATTCCCAAATGCTTAGGGCTCATTGAAGATCATCAGAAAGTCACTTTGGTGTTTAAAGAGGAAGGTCAATTCCACTCTCTAAAAGAACTCATAGGACAGAAGAAGTTGAATTTGGAAGCAGTTTTAAAATTGTCGATTCAGCTTTGTGAAATATTAGGGCGTGTGCATTCTAAAGGGGTTCTTCATAAAGACATTAAGCCTGACAATATCGTTTATGAGCTATCGACCGGACATATTCAACTGCTTGATTTTGGAATTGCCATAGAGTTAAGTGCTGAAAAACAAGAAGCCATTCCTCCAGAAGCATTGGAAGGCACCTTAGCCTATATTTCTCCAGAACAAACGGGTCGTATGAATCGGACCATGGATTGCCGGTCCGACTATTATTCACTTGGCGTGACTCTTTACGAATTGCTCTGTCATGAACTCCCATTCAATGCCGACAGCCCGATGGGGATGGTTCATTGTCACGTGGCAAAATCTCCGATACCTCCCCATGAAAAAAATCCTTCTATCCCACCTGTACTTTCAAAAATCATTCTGAAGCTCTTAGAAAAAAATGCAGATAAACGATACCAAGGGATCGGAGGGTTGATCGTAGATTTAACTCAGTGTTTGAAACAGTACCAGGAGACCGGGAAGATTGAAAACTTCCCTCTGGGCACGAAAGACATCACCAGTCGTTTCCAAATCCCTCAAAAACTTTATGGTCGTGAAAAGGAAGTTCAGACCATTTTGGATACTTTTCAAAAGGTCAAAGAGGGTGCAGCAGAACTTTTGCTCGTTTCTGGTTTTTCCGGAATAGGAAAGTCTTCGGTCGTTCATGAAGTTCATAAACCCTTGGTGGAAAGCCGAGGACTTTTTATGAGCGGAAAATACGACCAATATAAAAAGAATATCCCTTACTCAGCTCTCGCAACGGCCTTTCAGGAATTAGTCAAGTTCCTGATGCTTCAAAATGACTCAGAATTAAAACGGTGGAAAAGTGAACTTCAGCTCGCTCTGGGAGACAACGGACAAGTACTCATCGACATTATTCCCGAACTCTCCTCTATTCTAGGCCCCCAACCTCCAGTTGCTCGATTAGAACAATCGGCTGCGCAATTTCGGCTGAACTCCGTTTTCTTAAATTTTATACGAGTATTTACGAAAGTGGAGCATCCTCTTGTTATTTTTATGGATGATCTACAATGGGCTGATATTCCAACCTTGGAATTGTTGAAGATGATCTTACTTGAAGAGAATCAGAAATATCTCATGATCATTGGAGCCTTTCGTGACAACGAAGTAGACCTCGCTCATCCACTGATGCTCACCCTCGAAACGGTAAAGAAATTCAAGTTCTTTCAAACTATAAAACTAGTCCCTTTTCGTATTGAAAATATCATTGAACTTCTCTGCGATACTTTCAAAGAAGAGCAAAAGAGTGTGCACTCCTTTGCAGATCTTCTTATGGAGAAAACTCAAGGAAACCCATTTTTCGCTGCTCAGTTTCTCAATACCCTTTATCAGGAAAAACTGATCCGGTTTTCCGTTCAGGAAAATAAATGGAAGTGGGAGCTGGATCAAATTCATTCCATGGGTATTACAGATAATGTGGTAGAACTCTTGGTCAGAAAGCTCCAAAAACTTCCACAAGAAACCCAAGAAGTCTTGAAACTCGCGGCCTGTATTGGAAGTACCTTTTCCATTCACACTCTTTCAGTCGTTTCTAAATTGCCACCCTCTCAAGTAGGCATCCATCTATGGCCAGCCGTTGAAGCAGGGCTCCTGACACCCATGGGCGGCGACACAATGAGCATTTTAAAGTCTCTTACAGATCAGGAGCAAGAGGCGAAATCGGCGCAAGTTAAATTTCTTCATGATCGGGTCCAGCAAGCCTCTTATTCTTTAATTGATCAACTTGAAAAAGAGAAAATTCATTATGAAATTGGTAAGATCCTCTTAAACAATACTCCTAAAGGTCAAATCGATGAACAGATTTTTGAAATCATAGCCCACTTCAATGCCGGTCAACGACGAGTGACTGGATCGTCCGATCAAATGCAGCTCATCGAGTTAAATTTGATTGCAGCAAAAAAAGCTAAAGCGGCAATTGCTTACAAACCCTTATTAGAGTTTTTGGAAGTCGCGAAAGCCTTTCTTCCTGAAAACTCCTGGGAGTCCCATTTTAATCTGACTCAAACTATTTATCTGGAACTGGGGGAAGCTAAACTACTCAATCATCAATTTGACGAACTGATGCCAGTACTCAGTACGCTGAAGAAGAATCTCAAAGATTTGAACACCGATATTCAGGTCTCATTTATTCACCTCAGAGCGCTGATGGCACAAGCAAAACCGGCAGAAGCAACCTTAGAAGGGTTTCGAGTTTTAGATAAACTTGGAATTAAAATGAGGGACCCCCGCACTACAAAACGTATTCATGTCATTCAAATGATCATCGCGACTCAGTTAAGAATGGCTTTTACTCCTGTCGAAAAAGTGAGCAGCTTTCCAGCCATGACCGATGAAAAATATTCTAAAGCCATGGAGACTCTCTTTAAAGTGGGTCCTGCGTGCACCATTGCCTTTCCTATCTATATACCCATCTATTTAGGAACGATGGTCAAACTCACGCTTCAAAAAGGGAATCATCCTGCCAGCGGAAGGGGATATGCCCTCTACTCAATGGTTCTAGCGAGGATAGGTGATCTCAAATCAGCTCAGAGGTTTCAAAAGACCGGCTTTGCCCTACAAGAAAAATTTGGAAATGCGATCACTCGGGCGAATGTCTTTGGGCCTTCTGCGTACTTTTCTATTTGGCAGTGGACACCCCTCAAAGATGTCATCCAGATGATGAAAAAGGCCTATACCTCGGCTTATGAGGTCGGGAATTACGAAATGATGGCGATCTTCACGTATTCTCCAGTTATGATGGATTTTTTTTGTGGTGAAAAATTTTCTGTTCTTCTGCCTCAAGTTCAGAGCACACGCAGTAATTTAATGAAAATGAATCAATACACTTTTCTTGAGATGGCGGATACCTGCTATCAATGCATCCAGACTCTAGGTAACCATTTAGCGGATCCTGCACGGGTCCCCCAGGGACTTTTTGGAAAGATCTTCGATGAGTCAGTCATGGTTCCAAAGTTGGAACGGGATAAAAACATGATGAGTCTTTTTCAGGCTCATGGTTTTGCAGCTTATCTAGCCAGCTTCTTTGGTCTTACTGATACCGTTTTAGCAAAATGTGAAAAGGCTGACCTTCTCATTGACGAGCAACCGGTCATGATACTTCACCCTGCCTATTTTATGATTCAATGCGTGGCTCTTCTTAAAAAATTCAAATCTGAGCCAAAAAGTACACATAAAACCAAGGCTCTCAAAAAGGTCAAACAGAATTTAGGTATCCTTAAAAGATGGGCTACGTCAGCGCCGATGAACTTTCGTCAAAAGTACTTATTGGTTGAGGCAGAGCTAGCCTATTTCCTTGGGGATCATAATCAAGCCTCAGCACTTTTTGAAGAATCTATTCAAACAGCAAAGGACAATGCCATCCTCGGTGATGCGGCATTTGCTAGCGAGCGTTTTGCAGAGTATTGTTTTGAACTTAAGCGTGACGAGCAGGCTAAAAAGCTGATCCAGCTTGCTCGGTTCTATTATCAACAATGGGGAGCCCTGGCTAAAGTCGATCACCTCGAATTCAAATATCCTGAATATTTTCTGTCATCTGAGTCTGCGAAACGCTCGATCACTCTGACGACGTCCCTTTCATCCACAAATTCATCCACAACAACTTCTGCAGGAGGGAGCCTGCTCGATTTAGAGTCGGTGATGAGTGCTTCTCGAGTGATCTCAGGAGAAATTCAACTTGAACGACTCTTAGCGAAGATGATGAGCATTTTGGCAGAAAATGCAGGAGCACAGAAAGGATTTATTTTATTAAAAGATGAATCAAATGACTCCGAAGAATGGTGGATCCAAGCATCGTACTTGGCCGGGGGCGAAGTACAAGTTCTCAAATCGATCCCACTGAGTCAAAGTCATGCACTTGCTATTTCTATTGTCCGTTATGTTGCAAGAAGTGCTAGCCCAGTTATCTTGGAAGATGCCGCAACATCAAAAGAATATAATCAAGATCCGTGGATTAGGCGTCAAAAGCCGAAATCTCTTCTCTGTCTTCCTATAATTCACCAAGGTAAAACCGTCGGTATCCTTTACTTAGAAAACAACCTAGCTACCCATGCTTTTAGAAAAGATCGGTTTGAGTTACTGCAGATGATTTGTTCTCAAATTGCAGTTTCGATTGAAAACGCACTTCTTTATGCTTCTTTGGAAGATAAAGTAAAACAAAGAACACAAGAACTTCTTGAGTCCCAACAAAATATTCGAACTATTTTAGAGAATATTCGTTCCGGGGTTTTTACGTTTGGCGTCGATTTTAAGATTCATCGGGACTACTCCCAGTACCTTCATTCTATTTTGGAAAATGACAAGCTCGAAGGACTGATTTTTGATGACATTTTATTTCACGATTCAAATATAAGTTCGGACCAACGTAATCAGGTTCGTGAGGCATTAAAATTGAGTTTCGATGACACCCTATTTCAGTACTCAATTAACGACCATACGTTGCCAGCTGAAATCAATCGAAAATCGGGTCGTCAGATTCTTGAATTGGATTGGGTGCCCATTGAAAATCAAAATGGGGTGATCATAAAAATTATGGTCACTCTCAGAGATGTGACCGATCTGAGAAAAGCTAAATTGGAAGCTAAAGCTCAACGAAGAGAACTCGATAGGATCGGCCAGCTCATCGCTCTAGAGCCTTCTCGATATGAAATTTTCTGGAAAACTAGTATCCAGGACCTTGAAAGTGCTCTCCAGATGATCAACTATTTGGAAGCTCAGAAACAAGTACGTCCCGAACAGAGCTGGATCTCTTTCAGCATTGAGCAGTCAAAATTAATTTTCAGGTATCTCCATACACTCAAAGGAAATAGTCGCACTTTCAAACTCCATGACATGACCTCTTTAGTTCACGATGCTGAGCAGTTTTACTTCGAATACATAAAAATGCCCTCGATTTTGGGCTGGAAAGTGGAACGATTGACTCAAGACATCGCCCGGATCAAAGACGTGATGAATGAATATGACAGTCTATATCGAAATAAGCTCGGGAGAAGGCCAGGTTCAGCCACCTCTGTTTGGAAGCTGGTTCAAGAGGCGCTTTCCCGAGGTAGTCTAGACGATGTCCGAAAGTGGGTAGATGCTCAATTATCCCAGTCGCTCACGGAATTTTTAACGCCTTTATTGGAAAGCTTGCCTGCTCTTGCTGAAAAGCTTGAAAAGCAAGTTCCGTCCGTTCAGATTACCGGCCCCACTATTTTCCTCAACTCTTCAAATACACTCAAGCTGGAAGGAATTTTTGGCCACATTTTAGGAAATTGCATGGATTTCGGTATTCCCGCTCAACTTGGGGAGATTAAGATCCAGACCAGCGTCACACCCCACGGCGAATACCAGCTCCGTGTTCAAGATAACGGAAAAGGGCTCAATATTAAAAAATTGAAGCAAAAGGGCATCGCTCTGGGGATTATTTCAGAGCCATCTTCCCAGATACCTTCCCAGACACCTTTTACAACATCTTTTATGATTTCTGGCGATGAACAAATAGCTCAGCTCATTTTTCACTCAGGCCTGAGCACAGCTGAAAAGGTGACTGAAGTGTCAGGCCGAGGCGTGGGAATGGATGCAGTCAAAGGATTTATTGAAGAGCTAGGAGGGTCGATTCATGTAGAATTTACCGCTCCTTTGTCTCAGGATGGTTATCGGCCCTTTTGCTTAGTCTTGGATTTGCCGTCATCCATGATTTTTAACAAGTCGAAATACAACTGAGTTTTCTTATCCCTATCGAGCACTCCTGAGAGACTTTTTTGTATCCAGAGGGATTGTGAAATAGAATTTACTTCCCACTCCTACTTTGCTTTCTGCCCAAACTTTGCCACCGTGAGCTTCAACAATTCCCTTAACTATGGATAGACCTAACCCTATACCTTCGTTCGCTATCTTCGAGTCTTGCCAATAGCGATTAAATAGATATGGAATAGTTTTAGATGGGATTCCTGGGCCGGTGTCGGAGACTAAGAAAATAAGTTGATCAGGCTTCGCCCGTACTTGAAGAGAAATGGTTCCTTCAGGAGGGGTAAATTTGATCGCATTGCCCAATAGATTAGACAACACTTGAAAGATGCGGTTTCGATCGCAAAAAAACTGAATATTCTCTGAAGGGATCTTTTTTTCAAATCGAAGTGGCTTTCTATTTGCGATGGGCTGCATCACATCTACAGCCCTATTGACTAAATCATGCAAATCTACCGCTTCTATTTCTAAAGAGAAGGTTCCCAATTTTATTTTCTTCTCTGTCAAAATATCTTGAATGAGCCGCAGCGCTTGGGTGGTTGAGTTTTGAATTCTTTCAGCAATGGTTTGAAGATCAGATAAGGTTTCTTTGTGTAAGAGATACGCAGATAGCAATTCTGAGTTGAGGCTAATGGCTAGTAGCGGATTCTTTAAGTCATGAGTGACCATTCCAAGGATATCTTCTTTTGCTTGCATTGCGAGATTTCTTTCGTTCTCAAGTTTTTTTCGCTCAGAAATATCCCGCACGATGCTGATCAAGTAAAGCTCTGTACCCACCTTAAGGGGAGCTATGGTGATATCAATGGGGAATTCAATCCCATCGTTTCTGAGTCCATACAGACTAAGTCCCGTTCCCATTGGGCGAGGTATAGGTTTTTCAGAGTAGACAAGGCGATGATGTTCGTGTGCGTTTCGAAATCTTTCGGGCATGAGTATTTCTAAGGATTGACCTACCAATTGAGTTCTGGTGTATCCAAAGCTCTTCTCAGTTTGGCAATTTACAAATTCGATCTTACCGTTTGCTTTGATAATAACAATCGCGTCAGCCGCAAAGTCTAAAAGTCCTCTGAACTTTTGTTCACTTGCTTTAAGCCGACACTCTGCTTGCTTTCGTTCAGTCAAGTCTCGAGTCACCTTCCCAAAGCCAAAGAGCATTCCTGAGTGATCATACAAAGGGGTGATCACTACATTAGCCCAAAATCGAGAACCATCTTTTTTGATTCTCCACCCTTCATCTTCGAATCGGCCTTCAGACGTTGCTAGTTTAAGTTCCTGTTCTGGCTTTCTTGTATCTTGGTCTTTCTGCGGATAAAGCTTGGAGAAGTGCTCGCCAATGATCTCTTCTGCAGTATATCCTTTAATGTGTTCAGCGCCCGTGTTCCAAGTCACGATGTTCCCAGCTACATCAAGCATGATGATGGCGTAGTCTTTGACGCTATCTATGAATATCTGGAGCATCTGCTCAGTGCTCAGCATCTGCTCAGTGCTATTAAAAGGAATGGACGGTTGATTGCGAAACGCCATAGGTCCCGCCTCTTTCGGACCGCCTGGTCGGGGCGGTTCTTGCTATAGGCAGTTCTAAGGAAGTTCAAAAAGTGAGCCGCCAATGGGAACTGCACCAGGTATTCAATCAAGATAAGCTCCACGCTATGTGGGTACATCATTGTACATGACCCGAGGAAAGATAGAGGGTGGACAGTCCAGATCGCGCTATCGAACACACAACGGACGTACCCATATTGACCTGAGCTTGCATCATATCGATCAGCTCTTCGACTCTCTCGATCCATCGCCTTTTCTGGAACGGGATTTGGACGATAAAGCTGCTGACTACATCGTCACAGCCGCATTGGAACACTCGCTGACTACGCCGCTTGTATTGACCATTCATATTTCTCATCCCGAAGAGTTTTCGCTTGAGCCGGATTCTGTAGTTGAAGCGATTCATCGGTATTTTCAATATAATAGCGAACTGGCGCGCAAGAACCGGTAGAGATTAAACTCATCCGCTAAAGGTTGAAATAAACAACTCAATAAATCTGGGTAGAAGCACGGTCGTGCAACATTCAAATTAGAATCCAATCCAGTGCGACCGCTTCCGACATTGAGGTCATGCCTGAGGCACTCCGGACAACTTAATGGTGGGGTTTATTTTGGCTGGTGAGGCACTTACGAGAGACTTCTGTGCTGTTAGGGTGGGATCGCAATCCGGCTGGCGGAAGGGGGGTAGAGCAGGGAACTTTAATCTTTCACGGATCATTATTTTCGCTCAAAATTTAACCAAACCTATATAAAGTCGAGAGACCAAGCGCTGGTTTGGGCGATTTCTGTAGGATGTGTGTAAATCATAGGAGAACCTAATATCACTCTATGATTCTCTGCTTTTACTTTCAATAACGCGTCGCTTCCTTTCTCCCGTAGAAAAACAAAGCGAGGCGCCTTCTCCTTGGCAAGCCGGATTGCGATCCCACCCTAACAGCACAGAAGTCTCTCGTAAGTGCCTCACCAGCCAAAATAAGCCCCACCATTAAGTCGTTCGGAGTGCCTCAGACATGACCTCAATGCCGGAAGTGGTCGCACTGGATTGGATTCTAATTTGAATGTTGCACGAGCGTGCTTCTACCCAGATTTATTGAGTTGTCTATTTCAACCTTCCAATGGTCAAAGATCTGCCTTGCCATTACCTATTCCAGCAGCAGTTCAAGCGGAAGTACTAGTGCCTCAAGTTGCAGATGTTGTATTAAATCCAAACGATCCTGGTTATGTCCCTGAGTTTGCAGCATGGGGACCTATGTACCGAATCACTGATCCCACAGGCGTAGTACCTCCTTTTACCGTCAGTTCTCTTGCAGCCGATGCACAATGTATCAAAGAGGAGCAATTGGATGGGATGAACGCAGATGGTTTAGGTCATTGCATCATCCAGGTCTTTGCGAGCAGAATGGCGGGAATGCGCCGACACAAGAACAGTTTCAAGCATTAGGAAGAGCACGTGGAGTGGGTTCTCCGAGAGGATATACGCCACTTCCAGGTATGGCAAGCGGATGGTTTTGGTCGTCGTCGTCGTCGGTGAATCCTCGTACCGACGGCGCCTTCGGCTTTAATGGCCTCACTGGCTTTGTCTGCGGCGGCTTCCGTTTCGATGCCTATCGTAGACATACTGGTAACGTCGTCTGCGTCCGGTGAGCCGCGTGGGAACTATTAAAGCCCTAAAGGAACTACTTACCTTTGAAATGAGGGGTTCTCTTTTCCACAAATGCCGATGTTCCTTCTTTCTGGTCTTGGGTGGAGAAAAGTTCGCCAAATAATTCTGCTTCTTGCGCGAGGCCTTCGCTCAGAAGGCGATCAAAGCCAGTGTTCACGGCGCGTTTTGCATTTGCAATGGCCATCGGGCCTCTCTTGGTGATGGTTTCGGCGAGCGTTCGGGCCGCTTTGGCGAGTTGATCGGGGGGAATAACTTGATTCACCAAACCGACTTTCAAACACTCGGAAGCCGAGTAGAACTCGCCAGAAAAAATCATTTCTCGCGCCTTGAATAGGCCCACGGAGCGGGCCAAACGTTGGGTTCCTCCGAACGAAGGCAAAAGTCCCAAGGTGACTTCGGGAAGTCCGAACTTCGCCTTTTCGCTTGCCAGGATGATGTCACAAGCCAGTGCCAGCTCGCAGCCGCCTCCCAGAGCAAAGCCATTGACAGCTGCGATCACGGCGAAGGGTAGGGCTTCAATACTATTAAAAGTAGCTTGACCCTTACGTGCGAAATCCTTGGCCTCTTGCGCTGACATGTTCGTCATTTCTTTAATATCCGCGCCAGCGACGAACGCTTTCTCTCCCGCACCCGTGATGATGAGCGCGCGAATGTCCTTCTTCGTTTTCAGCTCGTCGCAAAGCGTGGTGAGCTCACGTAGAACCTGCGAATTCAGCGCGTTGAGGGATTGGGGGCGTTCGATGGTTAGAAAACCGATGAAGCCTTCCTGCTGATAAGAAATGGTTTCGAAGTTCATTTTTTACCTTTCTTTTTAACTTCTTGGTCCCCTTTTTGGCGATCGAGGAAACGGATCACGCTGGAAAAATCAGACCCGCTGCCACCAGTCTCGCGCCATCGTTGATAGAGGTCGAGCGCCGCTGATCCGAGTGGAGTTGCTGTCTGTGTTTCCTCGCTCGCCTGGGCCGCAAGCCCAAGGTCTTTCGTCATGAGATCGACGGAGAAACCGCCTTTGTATTCTCTAGACGCGGGCGTGCCATCCATGACTCCTGGGTAGGGATTATAAACCTCAAGCGACCAGTTGCGACCCGAACTTTTTTGCATGATCGTGCTTAAGACTTTGGGATCAAGACCATGAGCCACGCCGAGGTTGAGCGCCTCTGCTGTACCGATCATATGAATGGAAAGGAGCATGTTGTTGCAAATTTTTGCGACTTGGCCCGATCCACTGGGACCGGCGTGGAAGATGTTTTTTCCCATGCACTGCAAGATGGGGGTTGCGCGTTCCAGTGCTGCCGCCGATCCACCCACGATGAATGTGAGAGTCGCATTCTGAGCCCCGGACGTTCCACCCGAAACAGGGGCATCAATCATGAGGACTCCGCGACGCTCTGCGAGTTGGGCCACTTTCTTCGAGGTGGCTGGGTCGATCGTACTACTATCGATCATAAGTGTATTCGGCTTGAGCTGGCCGACAAGTTCAGGGGTCAAGACCTGAGCGACGTGCTTTCCAGACGGGAGCATCGTGATGATGACCTCGGCCTCTCGACAAGCGTCAAGTACAGTGACTGCCGTTTTACCGCCCGCCTTCTCGAAAGCTGCTAAGGCCTCCTGAGATAGATCAAAGCCGATCACATCGTATGAGTTTTTCACGAGATTGGCGGCCATTGGCCCGCCCATGTTTCCAAGACCGATGAAAGCGATTTTTATCATGATGATGGCCTCCTGATGGGTTCACTGGGTTCGCTGAATTCGCTGAATTCACTGAATTCACTGAATTCATGATTCGTAGCGGATGTTCTCTTTCCGTCCAAAGCGGCTGAAAGTAGCTTTCCACCCATTCCTGGGTGACTGTTTCCAGAGTCGCGGGTTGCCATTGAGGCTTTTGATCTTTATCGACCAGCAAGGCGCGGACCCCTTCGGCAAAATCAGGATGCAAGGTACACTGAACGGACAGATTCAGTTCAGAGCGGAAAACCTCTTCCAAGGTCATCTTCTTGCCACGCCGAAGCTGCTCAATAATGATGAAGGCTGAGCTAGGAGAGCCTGCCTGGAAATTTTTGATTCCGGCTGAAACCCATTCGTCTTTTTTACCAGTCGGAGTCGGAATCGCAAGGAGAAGATCTCGAAACTCGTACACGGACTGAGCGCCTGAAATCCGCCCAATGAGGTCTTCGTGTTCTTTTGCCAAAGACTGGGACGGAGACTGAGACTGAGACGGAGACTGAGATGAAGACGGAGGAGGAACGAATTTTTCACTGATTTCTTTTAAAAGTTCCGTGACGGTAATCCTATTCTCGGATGCTTTCGACTGCCATTTGCAGCGACTCAAGCGCTCAATCAGTTCGTTTTTCTGATCACTCATCATGAATGTATCGGCCAAGCCTAAATAAATGGAGTCGGCGGAATTCAAGCGAGTACCCGTCAACCCTAGATACATGCCCCATCCGTTGGGCATTCGGTTCAGGAACCAAGTGCCCGCGACGTCGGGATAAAGTCCGATGGTAATTTCAGGCATGGCAAGTTTGCTCCGTTCAGTGACGATCCGATGGGAGGCTCCTGCCATCAATCCTATCCCACCGCCCATGACGATCCCGTCGCCCCAAACCACGACTGGTTTAGGGTAGCGATGGATCTCATAGTCAAGTCGATACTCCTCAGCGAAAAACTCCACAGCGAAAAATTCCACGCAGTCCCTGGCTGGAGTACGGGTGTCTTGATTTCTTTGTTGAATCATGGCGTCATGTAAGTGCCGAACGTCGCCTCCTGCACAAAATGCCTTATCTCCGGCTCCCTGCAAAAAGATACATGAGATGCGATCATCCTCTTTCCACTTTTTCAGGAGAGAGTGAAGCTCCCTAATCATCCGAAGATTTAAGGAGTTCAGGGTGTTGGGAGAGTTCAGCGTGACTATTCCGAGACCACCCCGTTGTTCGAAAAGAATCATATTTGACCCTTTCTTTGCGGTTTAGCGCAAGTTGAGCGCATGTTTAGCGAATCTCAAGTGTCGCCCCATCTTCCAAAATTTTTCGGGAGATGATCACGCGCATGATCTCGTTGGTTCCTTCCAGGATTTGATGAACTCGAGTGTCTCTCATCAATCGCTCAAGCGGATAGTCTTGGCTATAACCGTAGCCTCCTAAAATCTGGATGGCCTGATTGCAGACATCGAAGCACATATCAGTCGCAAGGCGTTTGGCCATCGCGCAGTAGGTGGTCGCTTGCGGATCTTTGTGGTCGAGTTTCGAGGCGGCCAAGCGAACCATCTGGCGCGAGGCCACCAATTCCGTCACCATATCTGCGATCTTGAACTGAAGCGCCTGGAACTGCGCCAGCGGCTTTCCAAACTGCTCGCGCTCATGCATGTAATTTTGGGAGATGCACAAGGCTGCCTGTGCAGCACCTACTGAGCAAGTCGCGATATTGACGCGCCCACCGTCAAGCCCTGACATGGCAATCTTAAAACCGGTGCCTTCCTTAGCGAGAAGATTTTCAAGCGGAACCACGACCTGATCGAAGTTAACGATGCGCGTACTTTGTGAGTTCCAGCCCATTTTCCTTTCATTTTCTCCAAATGAAATGCCGTTGAGATCCGCCGGTACGACGAAACTGCTAATACCTTTGGGGGTCTGATCTCCTGTTCGAGCCATCACCACGAAAACCTGGCTTTCGCCCGCACCTGAGACAAATGCTTTCGTCCCATTGAGAACGTAATGACCACCCTGCTTCCGCGCCGTTGCCCTCAAGCTCGCCGCGTCTGATCCAGACCAGGGCTCTGTCAGGCAATACGATCCGAGTTTCTGACCTCTTGCAAGCTCAGGGCAGAATCGATGACGAAGCTGATCTGACCCGAAGCGATCAATCATCCAAGTCACCATATTATGGATCGTGAGGTAGGCTGTCGTTGAGGGACACCCCACCGCCAGCTCTTCAAAGATGATAGAGGCATCCAAGCGCGAGAGTCCCAGCCCACCAACATCCTCATTGATGTAGAGGCCACAGAATCCCATGTCACCGGCTTTGCGGATCGCCTCGCGAGGGAAGATTTTTTCTCTATCCCATCTGGAGGCGTGAGGGGTGAACTCTTTTGCCGCAAAGTCCCTGGCCGCCGTTTGAAAGTTGATCTGATTTTCAGTGAGATTGAAATCCACGATTCACTCTCCGTCTATCTTACTTAAGTTGGATTGTCATATTAGGAGAAAAAATAGGAGATGATGATGCGATATCCGACTCAAACCATCGCGCCGTCACTGTTTTTGTTTCACTGTAAAAGCGAACAGCCTGCTTACCATAGGCATGGAGATCGCCGAAAAACGACCGTCGCCATCCGGTGAAGGAGAAGAAGGGGAGTGGCACTGGAATGGGGACATTCACGCCAATCTGGCCCACTTCGACCTCGTGCTGGAACTTGTGGGCGGCAGCGCCCGATGCGGTGAAGATTGAGGTTCCGTTGCCGTAAGGATTGTTGTTGATGATCCGGATGGCATCTTCGAGGCTTTCCGCTCTCATCAAGAGGAGGACGGGGCCGAAGATTTCCTCTTGATAGATCGTCATCTCGGGCGTCACCTTGTCAAAGAGCGTCGCGCCGATGAAGTTACCCTTGGGATACTTGTCCACCTTACAGTTCCGCCCGTCGAGAAGGAGCTGGGCTCCTTCTTTTTGCCCCTGAGCGATCAGGGAGAGCACACGATCCTTAGCCTTTGGGCTAATGACAGGTCCGAAAGCCGCACTTTCGTCATCCCAATTCCCCGGCCGAATCTGCGACAGGGCTTTCTGGATATTGTTGGCCATATCGCCGGCCTTGCCCACCAACACGGCCACGCTGATCGCCATGCAGCGTTGGCCGGCGGCTCCGCAGGAAGCGCCGACGAGGCTGTTTACGACCTGCTCCTGGTTCGCATCCGGCATGACGACCATATGATTCTTGGCTCCACCGAACGCCTGGACTCGCTTCAAATGGTGCGTGCCTGTGCGGTAGACGTGCTCAGCCACAGGAACCGAGCCCACAAAAGAAATCGCCTGAATATCGCGGTGACAGAGAAGCTGATCCACTTGCTCTTTGCTGCCATGAACGACATTCAGAATGCCTTTTGGAAATCCAGCCTCATTGAAAAGTTCAGCGAGCCGAGTCGGCGTCATCGGATCTTGCTCGGATGGTTTGAGGACGAAAGTATTTCCGCAGGCAATCGCCATCGGGTACATCCATAAAGGAATCATCGCTGGAAAATTGAATGGGGTGATACCGGCGCAGACGCCCAGAGGTTGGATCAAGCTGTAGGTGTCGATGTTGCGGGCCACGTTTTCGACCGTTTCACCCATCATGAGGGAGGAGACGTTACAGGCTTGCTCGACGACCTCGATCCCGCGCCATACATCGCCCTTTGCATCGGGTAAAGTCTTGCCGTTTTCTTTCGAGAGAATTTTGGCGATTTCGTCCTGATTTTCCTTGAGAATGTGCTGATATTTCAGGAACAGCCGCGCTCGCTCGGGAACTGGAACCTCTTTCCAGGAGATGAACGCAGTTTTCGCGGCTGCGACAGCGCGATCCACTTCGTCGGCAGTCGCCAAAGGAACTTGCGCGAGGATCTCTTGGGTTGCAGGATTGGTGACGGGAAGATATTGGGATGTGCGGCTTTCAACGAATTCACCATTCAGAAAAAGGGGTATTTTTTTAGTCATAGCACTCTTTCTACCTCTTTTTTAAGGGCCAGAGGTTGAGAAGGACCAGAGATTGAGCCTAAACTGGGGAAACCACAGATGTCAATGTTATCCTTGACGGTCCTTTGAGTTTTCAGTTAGGTTCGGCGCATGCAAAAACATCTCGATCGCGAACGCCTAACCCTTCCCGCAGGGCATCAAAAGCTCCTGCTTCATTCGTGTTGCGCGCCCTGCTCTGGCGAGGTGATGGAAGCATTGATCTTTTCCGGTATCGACTACTCGATCTTCTTTTACAACCCGAACATTCATCCGAAGAAAGAGTACGAGATCCGAAAGGATGAGAATATCCGCTTCGCCGAGAAGCACGGGATTCCGTTCATCGACTGTGACTACGATGTGGATAATTGGTTTTCGCGCGCGAAAGGCATGGAGCATGAACCCGAACGTGGAATCCGGTGCTCGATGTGCTTTGATATGCGTTTTGAACGCACCGCTCTTTACGCCTTTGAGAATGGATTTACTTTAATTTCAAGCTCGCTTGGAATTTCCCGTTGGAAAAACATGGAGCAGATCAACGAAAGCGGTATTCGATCGGCCTCTCATTATCCAGGCATCGAGTACTGGACTTACAACTGGCGCAAGCAAGGTGGCTCTTCGCGCATGGTGGAAATCGCCAAGCGGGAGAGTTTTTACCAACAAGAATATTGCGGTTGCGCTTACTCTCTGCGTGATAACAATCGCTGGCGAAACGCGCAGGGGCGCGAAAGCATTCGTATCGGCGAGAAATATTATTCCTTGCTTAAAGAACCCGAGACCTAAAATAGGTGTCAGTGCTTATAATATTCTTTAATTAATACTAGGCAGCCAATTTCCCATATACTTAGCACCGAAAACCTCAACAGGGTGTGCAGCATTGTGGGGGCGACAAAATAATTTACAATTTGCTTCTGCATTACCCCCACCATGAGCTATCGAGACATAGTGATGATCAAATTCAAGCTGGTAGATGGAACTACAACGTTTGCCTTCTTTACTTGTTGGATGGTTCGTCTCATGAAAGTGGCGGGTTGCGTGACGATTCCTTGAGTCATCGCAGCAGCCAACATGACCACAGGACATACATAGCCTGAGGTGTACCCAGTCGTCCCCCATTTCGAGGCACTCCTGGCAGCCCTCTGGGGTCTTTGGTTCAACTTCACGAATAGCTGTGACATGGCTGCACTTGGTTCCCATGAGTGTACTCAAATTGCAAAGGCCAATCCACAAAGGCCAATCCACAAAGGAAAGACCAATGGACAAAAAATATGACTTACAGATTGTGCCGGACGTTAGGAATTTTGCAAACTGTGGGGCCGCATTATTCATGGATCGAGTATTAACTACACTCCAGCATAGGACTCATTTTACATTTGTTGGATCCGGCGGCAACACGCCTCGGCCAGTATACGAGGCGCTTGCTTCGCAATCGGTTCAGTCAAAGCTGCCTTGGGAAAAAATTCACGTGTTCTTAGGCGATGAACGTAATGTCATGCCAGATCATCCTGAAAGTAATTTTCATACACTATGGATCGCTTTGCTTTCGAAAGTGCCCATTCCAAAAGAAAACATCCATCGGTTTCGCACTGAACTTCGCAATCCTCAAGAAGTAGCACAAGAGTATGAAAAAGACATACGCACCGTCTTCGCGCTGAAAGGGCCATCCGATAAACCGTCTTTCGATTTGGTATTTCTTGGACTTGGTCCTGACGGTCATACGGCGTCTCTATTTCCAGATGGAATACCCGGTGCCGAAATTAGCGACAGCGATCCAGATCGTCTGGTGATCGCACCTTGGGTAACCCACTTAAAAGACCACCGATTCTCTCTTACTCCGGCTGCATTCAATGCATCTAGAGAAATTATGTTTTTAGTCATTGGATCTGAAAAGGCTTCGATTCTTCGAAGTATAATTGGAACTGGCACAAAAAAAGATAATTTTTCTTATTCATTGTATCCGGCACGGTTTATCCGACCCGGAAATGGGAGAATCACATGGCTTGTGGATAACAGGGCCGCTTCGCTGTTGCCAATAAACTTAAAACCGGTTTCTGAAAGGAGAACTTCAATGAGAGCAACGGAAAAATTGCATAGGGAAGGACAAAGCCTTTGGCTCGACAACATTACTCGACAAATGCTCGATTCGGGTCAAATCGCACGCTATGTGGAGCAATACTCGGTAACCGGACTGACCTCAAATCCCTCTATCTTTGACAAAGCAATAGAATCAGGGGAGTACGACACCGAGATTAAAGACAAGGCCAAAACTGGAATTAGCACTGGAATTACAGAAGAAGAGCTGTTCTTCAGTCTTGCAGTTGAAGATCTTCGGCGCGCGGCTGACCTGTTCTTACCTATTTACGAGCGCACCGACGGTGTAGATGGCTGGGTTTCATTGGAAGTGTCGCCCCTCCTCGCGCATGATACGAAGAATACTATCAAAGCTGCCATGTCGCTACACAAGCGAGCCGGTCGCCCCAATCTCTTGATTAAGATTCCCGGTACTTCTGAGGGGCTTATTGCAATCGAGGAGTGTATTGCTGCTGGCGTCCCGATCAACGTGACTTTGCTCTTTTCTGCCGATCAGTATCAGGGCGCAGCCGAAGCTTATTTACGGGGTATTGAACGCCGTATTGCAGCTGGACTCAATCCTCGGGTGGGCTCGGTCGCCTCCGTATTTATGTCACGTTGGGATAAGGCCGCCAATCCGATTGTTCCTGCGGAGCTGAAAAACCGACTTGCCGTGGCTGTTGGTCGGGACATCTATCGGTCGTATCGGCAGCTGATGAGCTCGGAGAGAGTTCTACGATTGGCAAACAGTGGTGCTCGAATGCAGCGACTGCTTTGGGCCAGCACGAGTACCAAAGACGACCCGTCCGCACCAAAGAAATTGCCAAAAAAATTAGACGACACATTTTATGTACACAACTTATTTGCCCCCTTTACAGTGAATACCATGCCTGACAAGACCCTTATTGCATTTGCTGATCATGGCGAGGTTGGCGAAGAAATGCCGGCTGATGGTGGGGACTGCGATTCTGTGCTTGCTCAGTTTGCTGCTGGTGGTGTGGATCTCCACAAGCTGGCCTCGCGGCTCCAGGAAGAGGGAGCTAACGCATTCAGCGAGTCATGGAAAGACCTACTCCAGCATATCGAGCAGCAGAAGATAAACCTAGCCCCATCGGTCCGTTCGATGACCACCCCACTTCGACAGCGGTCCGCTTGGAAAGCCCTCGAACACCACCACCGTGAACTTTCAGGTCGCCATTTGCGAGACCTGTTTGCTGCTGACCCTAGCCGGGCGGAGCGTTTCACCCTTGATGCGGCTGGAATTCACTTAGACTACTCGAAAAACAGAATTACTGATGAGACCTTGCGGTTGCTTGTTCAACTCGCTGGCGAGAGCGGACTACGCGAACGCATCGATGGCATGTTTCGAGGGGAGCGTATCAATGTTTCTGAGAATCGCCCAGTATTGCATGTCGCGCTACGTATGCCCGAGAATGAGTCACTCATCTTGGATGATGGGGACGGCAAAGACGTCGTTAAGCAGGTCCACGAAGTCCTCGGTCGAATGCGGACATTCGCCGAGAGCGTGCGATCAGGGGAGTGGAAAGGGCACACTGGTAAGTCTATCCGGAATGTCGTTAATATAGGCATTGGCGGATCGGATCTTGGACCGGTGATGGCGTATGAGGCCTTGCGATTTTATAGCAAGCGCGACATGAATTTCCGATTTGTCTCGAACGTCGATTCGACCGACTTCGTCGAGGCTACACGCGACTTGAATCCAGAAGAAACATTATTTATTGTTTCATCGAAGACGTTCGGTACCCTCGAAACGATGACCAATGCACAATCGGCACGGGATTGGGCAATCGCCGGACTCAAGAGTGAGTCGGCTATCGGTAAACACTTCGTCGCTGTATCGACTCATTCCCAACGTGTGTCTGAGTTCGGCATTGATCCCGCAAACATGTTCGGCTTTTGGGACTGGGTCGGTGGACGCTACTCAATGGATTCCGCGATCGGTTTGTCTACAATGCTAGCTATTGGGCCCGATCATTTCCAGGATATGCTGGAAGGCTTCCATGAGCTCGACGAGCATTTCCGTACTGCACCGTTTGATCAGAATCTCCCAGTTTTAATGGGGTTGCTCGCGGTTTGGTACGGGGATTTCTTTGGGGCACAGACTTTCGGTGTGATGCCCTATGATCAATATCTCAAACGATTTCCTGCTTACTTGCAGCAGCTGACAATGGAGTCCAACGGCAAACACGTGCGGCTGGATGGAACTATTGTTGATTATCAGACCGGCGGTGTCTACTGGGGTGAGCCCGGAACTAATGGGCAGCACAGTTTTTACCAGCTCATTCATCAGGGCACCAAACTCATTCCGCTCGATCTCATCGGCTTCGGCAAAGCGCTCAACCCACTCGGAGATCATCACGATATCCTCATGTCGAATGTTTTCGCCCAGGCCGAGGCCTTGGCTTTCGGCAAGACCCCAGAAGAAGTCAAAGAAGAAGTGCGCGCTGAGGGAACTGATCCAGAGATTGTACCTCATCGTGTGATGGAAGGTAACCGACCGTCCAATGTGATCCTCGCCGAAGAGCTAACACCGAGAATTCTGGGGACTATGGTCGCGCTTTATGAGCATAGCACTTTCACTCAGGGTGTCCTCTGGGATATTGATTCATTCGATCAATGGGGTGTTGAGCTCGGTAAAGTACTGGCGAAGAGGATCATTCCCGAACTCGAGAGCGAGGCCGAACCAAAACTCTTACATGATTCCTCGACTAATTCTCTGATTCGACGCTACAGGAGTCTGAAGAACAAGGGCCAACTTAAGCACGTGGCTTGAACACCTTTTTTCGATTGAACCGTTCCGTGTGCAAGGTGTGGCTTAAAATCCCATAACTGGGATTCATTCTTGCAACTCGTTAAGCCAAAATGACCGAGAAATTACCTTGGCGAAAGTGGTTTCGAGGGGTTGAGATCGTTCCTTCCATCTATGCAGCTAATTTTTTGAAATTGGGAGAGCAGCTGCTCTCATTGCTTGACGTAGGGGCACGACTCTTTCACTTCGACGTCGGTGATGGACGCTTCATCGAAGATATTACAATCGGCCCAGTGGTGCTCAGATCGATTGCTCCACTCATTCACGAGCGCCAGGGGGCGATCGGGTGTCATCTCATGGTGGAGGATCCAGAGCGGCAGTTCGCTCATTTAAAGACTGCCGGAGCAGATAGCGTCAGCTTTCATGTGGAAGCTTGTGCCGACCCGACTAGCGCCATTCGGTATGCTCGCCAGCTCGGTCTCAGCGTCGGCGTGGCATTCAATCCTGAGACGTCCGTGGAGAAAGCCGTTGCTGCCGCTGAGTCGGCTGACTTCGTGTTGTGCATGAGTATTCATCCAGGACTTTCTGGGCAGTCATTCTTACCGGATACTTACGAGCGGATTAGACTACTTCGCAAGCTCTTGCCCGCGGGTATGATCGAGGTGGACGGAGGAGTTCATGACGCCAACATCGCAGCGATCCAGAGCGCTGGCGCTGACCTCATCGTGGCAGGAAGCGCGATCTTCTGGGAGGACGCACCTGGAAGCGCATATCGCCGCTTGTGCGCGCAACTCGAGGAACGAAATATGAATAGAATGGAGACATGAAAATTGGAATGGTCGGGTTGGGTCGAATGGGAGCAAACATGGCAGTACGCCTGCTCAAGGCGGGCCACGAAGTCGTAGCTTATAATCGTCATGTAGAAAAAGTAAAACCGGTTGTTGACGAGGGCGCGATTGGCGTTAGCTCTATCGAGGAGCTGGTCAGTAAGCTCGATACGCCACGTGCAATCTGGCTCATGGTTCCGGCTGCAGCAGTTGATGAGATGATCGCTGCACTCGTGCCTCTATTAGCGCGCGAAGATGTGATCATCGACGGTGGCAACTCCTATTACCACGATGATATCCGTCGTTCCAAATCGCTGACAACGAAGGGAATTCAATACGTAGACGTTGGGACTTCCGGAGGGATATGGGGCAAGGAGCGAGGCTACTGTCTGATGATTGGCGGAGATATCAACGTAGTCAAACGTCTCGATCCAATTTTTTCTGCTTTGGCTCCATCTATGACCGCGGCTGCTTCGCGCACTCCTGGGCGTAATGGCCCACCCACACCTGCAGAGAACGGTTATCTGCGCTGCGGCCCCAACGGTGCGGGGCATTTTGTAAAAATGGTTCATAACGGCATCGAGTATGGGCTTATGGCCGCGTATGCAGAA
Organism: Oligoflexia bacterium; assembly: GCA_963758495.1. GTDB lineage: Bacteria > Bdellovibrionota > UBA1018 > UBA1018 > UBA1018 > CAVWVI01. The sequence continues at coordinate 340,109 of CAVWVI010000001.1, read as the reverse complement.
GGATTCAATATTCTCCGCCACGCAAACGTCGGCAAGGAGGAGAATCGTGCTCAGGGGCAAGCTCAGGGGCATGAAGACGCAGAAACTGCACCCCTGACGAACCCTGAATTTTATCAGTACGATTTCGATCTGCGTGACATTGCCGAAGTCTGGCGACGCGGAAGCGTAATCGCATCGTGGTTGCTCGACTTGACTGCTACGGCTCTCGAGCGAAATCCAGAATTGAGCGATTTTACCGGGCGAATTTCTGATTCGGGCGAAGGTCGCTGGACGCTTAAGGCTGCGATTGACGAGAGCGTACCGTCACCCATTCTTTCAACAGCCATCTCTGAACGCTTCGCTTCTCGTGGTGAGGCGCAATTCGCTGATCGAGTGGTGTCGGCGATGCGCTTCGAGTTCGGTGGTCATATTGAAAAATCCAAGGACAAATCTAAGGACAAATCTAAGGTGAAACAAGCATGACCACACCACTTCATTCGGATGCATTGGTTATTTTTGGTGCCACGGGGGATCTTGTTTTTAAGGAGGTGTTCCCGGCGCTCCAGGCGATGACCCGCCGAGGTGTTTTGAACGTGCCTGTGATCTGTGTTGCCAGATCAGAGTGGACCCTGGATCGTCTTTGTGCGCGGGTCCGGGACAGTCTGGAGCATCACGGTGACTTCAACCAGAGTGCGTTCGATAAGCTGGTTTCCCTTCTTCATTATGTTCATGGGAATTACGCCGATCCTGCTACTTTTGAAGCATTATGCCGTGAACTGGGAGCGGCTGAGCGCCCGTTGTATTACCTTGCTATTCCACCTAGCGCCTTCCCTCAAGTGGTCATCGGCTTGGGCAAATCAAGATGTGCCAGGGAGGCGAGAGTCGTGTTGGAAAAGCCTTTTGGGCGTGATCTGGCGTCCGCGCGTGCACTGAATCAAACGCTGCTTCAACTTTTTCCCGAAGCTAGAATCTTTCGCATTGATCACTACCTTGGCAAGGAGCCTGTGCTCAATCTGATGTATTTCCGCTTTGCTAATGTATTGCCTGAGACCGTCCTGAATCGCGATCATGTGGAACATGTACAGATCATTATGGCAGAGGATTTTGGCGTTCGGGGTCGCGGCAAATTCTACGAGGAAACCGGCGCAATTCGCGACGTGATTCAAAACCACATTCTGCAATTGACAGCGATCCTTGCCATGGATGCACCGGTAGGGCAGGACTCAGAGGCGATCCGTGACGAGAAGACGCGCCTCCTTAAGGCGATTACGCCCATCGATCCCGAGCATATCGTGCGTGGGCAATTTCGAGGTTATCGTGACGAGCCTGGTGTGGCACGTGATTCGAAGGTCGAAACATTCGCTGCCATTAAGCTCAATATCGATACTGCTCGTTGGGCTGATGTGCCGTTCTTCATTCGTGCTGGCAAATGTCTCGCGCTGAACGCAATCGAACTGCGGGTGCAACTCAAGCGACCGGTACGCGACATCTACCATGAGCATGCTTCATCCTCTGAATACCTTCGATTTCGACTGGGTCCCGATACCACAGTCATTGCACTCGGTGTACGGATCAAGAAGCCCGGAGAGCCCATGTTGGGGCAAGAAGTGGAGTTATGGGCATCCAAGAATCAGGCCCGCGACATGCTTCCCTACGAACGGCTGCTCGGCGATGCCATGCGAGGCGACACGAGTCTTTTCGCTCGCCAGGACGCTATCGAGGCTCAGTGGCGAATTGTTGATCCCGTGATTGATCTCAAGGCTGAGCCCCTGACTTACGAGCCAAGGACATGGGGCCCTCCAGACGCGGATCGTCTGGTGGGGGCAGTCCCTCAGAGTTGGTTCCAACCCTTCGATATAAATCTGGACCTAAAGGCCCAGGTGAAGAGGGCCGCATGAACTCAAATGATCTAGATAGAATGTGCGTGAACACTCTTCGCTTTCTTGCTGTTGATATGGTGCAAAAAGCGAATTCCGGCCATCCCGGTATGCCGCTCGACGCGGCACCTATGGTCTATGTACTGGCGTCGCGCTTGATTCGTCATAATCCCGCTGACCCAAGCTTCATCGATCGCGATCGCTTGGTCCTATCTGCTGGCCATGGGTCGGCGCTACTCTACGCCGCTCTTCACCTCACAGGTTACGAACAAATGACAATGGAACAACTGAAACGCTTCCGACAATGGCAGAGCTTGACACCGGGGCATCCCGAGAGCCATCTGACCCGGGGAGTTGAAGCGTCAACTGGGCCGTTAGGTCAGGGCATCGGGAACGCTGTGGGCATGGCGATCGGGGAGGCTCATCTCGCAGCCCGATTTAACCGGCCTGGGTATGAGATCTTCAGTCACTATACGTATGTGCTCGCCAGTGATGGAGATTTGATGGAAGGAGTGCAGGCTGAAGCGGCTTCGCTCGCAGGGCACCTTAATTTAAGCAAGTTGATCATTCTATATGACTCAAATCGCGTCACCTTGTCAGGCACCACGTCACTCGCTTTTACCGAAGATGTGGCGGCACGTTATCGGGCGTATGGCTGGCACGTGCAGCACGTCGCCGATGGAAATAATCTATCCGAAATATCGCGAGCAATTGTGTCGGCGCAAGATGTAAAAGGGCAACCGTCGTTGATTATAGTGAAGACTGTCATTGCTTTTGGTGCGCCAGATTTGGCAGGCTCGTGGCATGCGCATGGAAACCCGCTAGGCATCGAAGAAGTTAAAAAGACGAAACGAAATCTCGGGTGGCCTGAGGAACCGTCTTTTTACATTCCAGAAGAGGCACTCGCACACTTTCGTTCTGCCCTCGAGCGCGGGAAAAAGTTACAAGACGATTGGAAGCGCCGCTTTGAAATCTATAAAAAAGAATATCCCGGACTTGCTGAAGAAATCACACGACGATTTAGCGGAAAGCTACCGAGTGGATGGGATGCCAAGTTACCTCAGTTTCCATTTGGCTCTATGGCTGATGCCAAGGGAATGGCCACTCGAAAAGCATCCGAGGCCGTTCTGCAAGTTTTGGCAAATGCAGTACCGGAACTCGTCGGAGGATCCGGTGACCTGGATCCATCGACCTTCACCTGGCTCAAGCAGGATGGAGATTTCGAATCACCGATACGGCAGCGTGAGGGTGTTGAAGGGATTGTGGGCGGCGGTTGGAGCTATGCTGGTAGGAATATTCATTTTGGAGTTCGAGAACATGCGATGGGTGCCGTAGTCAATGGTCTTGTGTATCACGGAGGATTCATTCCATTCGGCGCGACCTTTCTAGTATTCGCAGACTATATGCGGCCTCCTATTCGGCTTTCGGCTATTGCTCAGTTGCGATCCATTTGGGTTTTTACTCACGATAGCATCGGAGTTGGAGAGGACGGGCCGACACATCAACCGGTGGAGCAGATCGCGAGCTTGCGGGCTATCCCAGGGATGATAGTGATCAGGCCTGCCGATGCTAATGAGACCCGCTGTGCCTGGCAAGTTGCCATGGAGAACTCTACAGGACCTACGGTACTCATTCTATCCCGACAAAGTGTCCCAACCCTGGACCGAAGTTTTCTGACGCCCGCAGACGGGCTTCGCCGGGGTGCATACGTACTCAATTCTAGCGTGGAGGATCCAGAACTCATTTTGATTGGAACGGGGTCCGAGGTCTCGCTCGTTGTCGCAGCCGAAGCAATTTTGGCAGCTCAACCGGTCTTAGGTCAGGATCGGCTCCGTGTACGTATTGTGTCAATGCCATCATGGGAACTCTTTGAACGGCAGAGCCCGGAATATCGCGAGAGCGTGCTTCCGCAGGCGGTGAAGTGTAGGCTCGCTGTCGAGGCGACATGTTCTTTCGGATGGCATCGTTGGGTCGGCTTGGAGGGGGATGTCATCAGTGTGGGTGATAAATTGGAGCGATTCGGGGCTTCGGCGCCGGGTGATTTCTTAATGAAAGAGTATGGGTTCTCGGTTGAGCACGTAGTGGCGCGGGCACGGGCACTGATTAAAAAAATGATTTAACTTATGGAAGCGTGGTTGTCGGCTCCAGTTCAACCAACAGGCTACGCCGCTGCATCTGGTTTTCTTTGAGTAGAGTCGCTCTTCGGTAATAATTGAATGAGCTCTTCAGGTAGGGACGAACGAAGGTACTCGATTTCCGAAGGCGGCACCAATTTCGAAAGGCCTTGAAAGAAGTGCATCAATATTGATTCCACTCTCTGGAAAGAAAAATTAAATCGCGAAGAGAGATGATCTTTTAGGGTAGTAGCAGTTACTTTTTGATCTGGGCCCGGAGGAAGATCGAGAAGGGGACCCTGGAGTCCCTCTGGTAGTATGCTAATGAAGTGGGCAGCACCCGAATAGTGCAGTCTTTGGACAATGGCTGCTAAAATCGCTAGTGTTACATCATTGAGCTGATTGTCTTTAAGTCCTGTTTTGTCCTGGATCTTACGATAAAATCGATTGAGGCTGGGATGACGACCCGCTAGTTGAGTCTGATGAGTTGGATGGCCAATTTTCTGATATTTGCGGATGGCATGTCGCCTTTCAATCTGACTTCGAATAATCCGTGATACATAATCGTAATCAATAGCTTTCGAGGCTACCAAATCATCTAGCGTAATCAATCCAATGCACTTTTGACTTCCATCGGAAAGGATTTCAACTACAGGAATCCTTCGAATACCCGATTCCTGCATGAGATAGATTACATGTTCTAGATCCTCTGACTGTTCGACTGTAAGAGGACGAGGAGTCATGACATCAGTGACGGAAAGATCTGTGCTTTTCCTTTCTCCAACAGCTATACAAGCTAGATCACGATCAGTCACAATGCCAATTAAAGAGTCTTTCGAATCAGTGACAAGGATAGAGCCAATTGCGTGATTGCGCATCAATTTTGCCGCTTGGTTGATAGAGGTACCCTCAGGTAGTGTCACGACTCTCCTCTGGATAAAGTGAGTAGGAATCATTACTGAAAATAGTCTGCTAAGGGAGTGCCATCGATTCATTCGAGCAGAGGGTTGAGACGCTGGTCTAGACTATGCACCCTCATTCATGGATAAGGTAGATAAGTTAATGCTATGAATCCAAAAGGGCACCGGAAAAGGTCGACCGCACAGTTGAATCATTTGGAGTTTTCTGAAGAGGTTGAGGTGACAGATGGTTCGGTCTGTTTACCAGGACATTTAGTACTTCCTTCAGACCCTCGTGGAATCGTGATCTTTGCTCATGGAAGTGGAAGCAGTCGTTTAAGTCCCAGAAATTTACAGGTGGCTCAGGCGCTGAATCAAGGAGGCTTGGGAACACTCCTTTTTGATCTCCTTACTCTGGATGAAGCCGAAGATCGAGAAAATGTATTTGACATCCCTTTCCTAGCGAGCCGTCTTGGGATTGCCACAGCGTGGATCATTCAATGGCAACGACAATGGATTAAAAATCAGAGCTTACGAGCAAAACTTCCATTAGGTTACTTGGGGGCAAGTACAGGAGGAGGAGCTGCTTTATGGGCAGCTGCTGACTTATGCGACAAAATTTCCGCTGTGGTTTCGCGAGGTGGACGTCCGGATCTTGCTATTTCTCGTTTAAGAGAAGTGATAGCCCCTACTCTCTTGATTGTAGGGGGGGACGATGAATCCATCATTGAAATGAATCAGGAAGCTCTCAAGTATCTCACTACCGGAAAGCTTGTGATTGTACCAGGAGCGACTCATCTTTTTGAAGAACCTGGCACACTTGAGGCTGTCTCAGAGCATGCTAAGAAATGGTTTATTCAACATTTCTCTTTACAAGGGGCGCTGTACTTTGAATCATGATTTGCACATCGTCGGCCATTGTAATTCCTGCAAAGATCGGCAAAGCGATGGCGTAGTCCGCAATTTTAAGACCGAAGTTTGCGTGGATCATCACCTGGTTTTCTTTCCTTGAAACGTCCACTGTGCCACTTACAGAGTGTTGCACACCATGCAGAGAAAGTGTTCCTGTAAAAGGGACCTTGCTAAATGAGGCGTCGTGAGTGAACTCTTGGGGAAGTTCTAGTTTTGTGAGAGTGAGCGCGGCTTCAGGGTACTTTTGCACTTCCAGATATTTTTCCTTCATATGGCGATCCCGCATTTCGATCCCAGTATCTAACAAAGCAAGCTGAAAATGGGCGCTGCCGCTGACAAGCTTTCCGTTTATGGTGAAAATCCCTTTAGGAGAGGTTCCTTTTCCAACTATTTTGAGTGCGCTTGGATGCCCTGTTGCATGAAACTCTACTACACCCGAACCTTGATCTAGGTTGACTTGGGTTGAATCGGCAAAAGCGACCCAAGGGCTTATGCAAATTGTAGTGATCAAGAGCAACGACGGAGAAAATTGACTGAGCTTGATAGATTTCATCTAATACCCCTATAGATAAATGTTTCCTGTCAAAAATCCAGAAGTTTGCGATGAGGGGAGTTCGGCACTGAATTGCTGTTGGACCTCTAATTGAATGTAAAAATGAGGGCGTGGATACCAAGAGATACCTGGGCCAATTCCATAGAGACGATTCGCGAGCGGACCATATTTAAAATCTTGAGGGAGTGGCTGATAGGTCCCATTAAAGGAGTGAACGAACGCTTGCTCAAGAATATAGAAGTGAAGTCCCTGTATGAGTTCATAGCCTACTTTTCCATACTGAAAGAGTCCTTGCGTTGAACTGCCTTGGGTGGGTTGAGAGAATTGAAGATCCATCTCACCTACAAAGTAAAAGTGAGGAGAAAATCCAAGAAGGACATAAGGACCTGTCAACTGTCGGCTGTTTCCATTTTGCGCTCCCACGAAAGCGCTCCAGCCCACCTTATCGTGGTCGTTTAAGTTATATCCTCCGGTAGCAGCAGCTCCTCGTTCCATCATCAGACTTATGTTATCGGGACGACCAAAATCAGCGCTAATCGACCCTGACCACGCCTCTCCTTGGTAGCTGTATTCGAGGTTGTAGGTTTCATTGCCCTCATCAAAGCCGACTCCTTGCCGAGTGGCTATCGTATGATCCTGAAAATAGATGCCGTAATCGAGGAGAAATTTACCGGCACGGATTGAAGTGGTTTCTGACGGTCGGTACATGAGATATTGCCTGGGGCTTGATAAAGGGGAAACTCCATTAGGAAGCAGACCGTTGAGAACATCGGGGCTCACTCCTAAAGCAAGGTCAGCCGTCCATTTCCCTTCAGGTCCAAATCGAGCCGCCGCTTCAAGCTGGCCCTGCATCCACCAATAATAGCCGCTACTGACCTGTGAGTTATTCTGAGCGGTTTGGACTCCGCGTATGAATGCCCCGGTATCAATCCAATCCGGTTGGGCGAAAAGGTTGTAAAGGGGCTTTGCTTCATTTTCAGTTCCCCACGTGCTCAGAGCAGCAACGGAACTTTGGCGACCGTAGGGATTCAGCACGCCTCCGCCGTTTGGACTCACATGGCAAGACGTACAGTTAACGTAATTGTGCCGAATCATTTCTGGAAACGCAAATACGGGCGTAGAGCCTATTGTCCATAGAGCTAAGCTCAGACTCAGGAAGGCGAGACTATTTTTCATTGACCTTCTCCTGTCGCTCCGTAAGGCGTTCCGTTTTCAATCCAAGTGGATAAAAGTTTTTCTTCGTAAGGCGTTAACGGGGAGTCTGGGGGCATACTCTTCTTCATAAGTACTTGCTGTTGAATACGGCTCATTTCAGAAAGTACTGCGCTATAATCGGAGATGTTGATATTCGCTCCTCCTTGTCCGTGGCAGATGGCGCATCGGGGCTGGAAAAATTCGGTGGAAACGCGCTGCCAGGAAACCGTTTGAGGTGTAATGGTACTTGGGTCCCCAGGGTTTTTTTCATTATAGAAGGCGCAGGAAGAGGTCATGTTGAGCAGGAGCAGGATCACAGAGGAAGTAAAAAATTTTTCTGTTAAATTTGGCCGGAACTCTCGTCTTAAAAATCGTTTTAGGCTCAAGCGGTATGAACACTTCTGACCCTGATTCATATTGAGTAGTCCCTCTTTGAAGCAGTAACGTTCCCATAAAAATTACATAAGAACTATCGTAAAATCAAGAGGCAGACTGGAAGTGCAACACCCATACCCATGCAGAGCGCCACTATTCGAGGTGATCGGCCATACGTCAGAGCTAGGACGATTCCAATGGAAGTGGTTAAGGTCATTCCCAATGCTAGTAAGAGCGCAAGCCACGTGAATGCCACTGAGTGTTCTGTTTTTGGATTCGATCCCGGTAGCGTTGAACTTGTATGAGGCTTCGAGAGTTCATGAAAAATAGAGTGCATCATTGAAGTGCGCGACGGCGGTGATAGCGGATCATTTTTAGGAATGTCATTCAAGCGAAATACCTGCCAAGCTCCAGAAAGGGAAAAATAGATAATCAAGGGAGCAAAAATACATCCGAAATAAAGATGAATTTGGCGAAGAGTCCTCATTTAGAATTCATGTTGGCATAATGCTTTCCTGATTTTCAAGGACAATATTTCTTTGATTGAATTCCTACTTTAGAGCAGTTAATACTCATTCTTTATCTCCATGTAGGAGTAAGATTGTAATGATAAAAATTCTTTATCTCTATTTTAGTCTAAACTTAATTCTTCTATTTTTTGTTTCATCAGGATTTGAAATAACGCACGCCAATACAACACCAAGCAGAATCATTGGAAAAGATCTTGTTAATAAAAGAGAAGTTTCCGTAACCGTTCGAGATTCTGCCCGAGGAACAGTGATTGTTTTTTTATCTGCAAAATGTCCTTGTTCAGCGAGTCACGAACTCAAATTGGCTGAACTTTTTACTCAATTCTCATCCAAGGGATTTCAGTTTATCGGTATTCATTCAAACTCAGACGAGTCCTTCGATCTCTCTTCTCGTCATTTTGCGGAAGCGCACTTACCTTTTCCAGTAATTGAAGACGAAAGGTCTCACATTGCGAACAGTCTCGGAGCGCTTAAGACACCTCATGTCTTCGTAGTAAATCCTGATGGGAAAGTCCTATTTCAAGGAGGTGTGGACGACAGTCATATAGCTCAATCTGCCCAGAAACAATACCTCAAAGAGGCGCTGTCGGCGATCTTTCAGGGTAAGGCTCCATCAAAGCAAGAAGTACGTACTTTAGGCTGTATTATCAAACGTTCTTAGTATAATTAATTTCAAGAAATCAGATTCAATAGAAATTTAAAAGGGGGAATTTTTCATGTGTATTAGAACAACTTTTGGATGGATGGGTCTTGTTGTTGTGACTCTCTTGGCTACTGTATTTATGGGGTGTGATTCGCCCATTATGGAACACGCGACTGCCCAAACTCCGGCTGGAGCTCCCTCAGCAGCCCCGGGAAATTCACCTATTCGGACTGAGGATGCGTTCGAGTGTCCACTGTCGTTTCCTCGGCAGAGGATGTGCGCGGAATTATCATGGAACGGGATCCCAAACTCCCAAGATCCTTCCTCCTTTACTTTGAGGTTTTGGAAGAGTGGTGCAGCGACTCACCATGGTCCCTATTCAAATCCACCCAACGAAGTATTCGTGAAGTTATGGATGCCCTCAATGGGTCATGGTTCCTCTCCGATTACTACGGTTCAATCACATGATTCTGGTCATCAGAGCATCCCTGGAGTTTATGAAGGAAGCAATGTCTACTTCATTATGAGTGGAGCCTGGGAAGTCCATGTTCAACTCAGAAGCGGGTCAAAAGTACAGGAAGAATCCATTGCAAACGTTAATATCTAAATGGCCCCCCAAACTGGGGGGAGCTTTTGCGAGCATAGCGTTGGGCGTTGCTCTACAAATCATTCCTGTTTGGGCGGCGCCCTGTTGCGGAGGAGGATCAAGTTTACCCTCACTGATTACAGGTGACGACCGTTCACAAATGTCAGTTCTGGTTTCGAGAGGCGCTATTATAGGAGATGCTCCGCCGCAGGGGATTCCTATTTTTCGCAGTTCGGAAGACGCAGAAGAAATCGATACGATCAATTTGAGTGGAGCGTATCTTTTGACAGAAGGTCTACAAATTGGGACAGTGGTTCCTTTAATTCGAAGAAGTCGTGAAGTGGGTACAGACTTAGCTGCAGCACAAGGCATCGGAGATCTCGCTTTAGACATAGCTTATGAGTTTCTTCCTGAATTCAGTTATTCCCCCTGGAAGCCTAAAGGGTTTTTATTCGTACAATCTACCCTTCCAACGAGTCCTTCAATCTATGATGCCAACGAGCCTTACCTGCTGGATGCGAGAAGTCGTGGGTTCCTGTCCATCTCTCTGGGTGCCGCCCTGTTAAAAACTCTAGGAAATTGGGATTTTCTATTATCAGCCGAACTCCATCGAGCCCTTTCTCGAACATTTCAGAATGCGGATGGCTCCACTCTTACTCTGTCACCAGGATGGGGTGGAAGCACAATCGTAGGAATCGGACTCAGCCCTGGGGGCGGTGCATTTCGGATGGGACTCAGTCTTTCTCCAATCTATGAAGATGCCATTCGCTCGCAGGGTGAAATCACCTCAGTCTCAGAGTCTCAACTTGTTTGGAACGCCTCTCTTCAATTCAGTTATGTGTTGGAGGGAGATTGGGCAGTAAGCGCAGTCTATACGGATCAGACACTGGTTGGACCTGTCAAAAATGTAAGTTTGAGTCGTATATTTGGAGCAGCCATTCAAAAAAGGTGGCCGTTGTAGTTTGCATTTTTAAGAAAATCACGCAAGTTTATAGAGAATTCCTGTCCAGTTGATGATTTAGTTTCATTCCACTAGAATCATAAGATCATGCCCAAGCTTAGACCCCTCACGCCGCCGCCCTTCTGCTCCCCCTTGTTAGGTCTCCTTGCTTTAGCTTCGCCTTTAATGCCTCCTTTGCAGGCTTTTGCACAGTCTGCTGGGTGTCCTCAAGGACAAGAAAAGCGAATTAAAGACGAAGCGAGTATATAGAAGATTGATATAAACCTACTCAAGATTTCAATCAGTTGGATTTTGGCACCTGCTACGGGTTTGCAGCTACATATATGATTGAGCTCATTTAGCTGCACGGGAAGGAAAGCTAGATATTATTGAATTTCTAGCGAAGAAATATCCTGAATCATTGAACGCAAAAGATGATGACGGTGAAACTCCAGCTGATCTGTTACGTTCCAAGGGAAAAATGTAGTGCTTGTCAACAGCCCTAAAGGAACTACTTACTTGTATCTCATGCTCCAGTTCCCCCATCGAACTACCGCGCCTCCGGCTTGCTCCTTGTTCACTCGCTCGCATCCCGCTCGCGCCCGGCTACGCCGGTACCGTGAACAAGGCCATGAAGAGGAAGGTATTGAAGGATGGTTTTGTTTATTTTTGCTAAAGGCAAACTCCGGCGTCGGAGAAAAAAGCTACTTTAGTTACCAAGATTCGATTTCGGGCTTGACACTGTTTTGAACAAAATCTCAAATGCAATTTAGACAATAGCCAAACCTTTCTAAAATGCTTTTTTTAGCCTTTCTTATGACTTCAGGAGCCTTTCCTGGCGGAGTTTGGCGCAGGGCTATAAAGAATATTAAAAAATCAGCAATACCCAATCCTCGTGCGTAATTTTTGAGTTTTAAAACCTGTGTTAGGGTGATTGAAAGAAAATTTACACAGAAAGTATATCGATGACATATTCAATTCGCAAACTCAATAATGAAGAACTCTTACGGAAAATAAAATCTCTCGCAGAAGAGGAGAGAAAAATTACTTTAGAAGTTCTGCATCATCTTCAGGAAGTCTATCGGAGGCGTCTTTTTGCGACGCTGGGTTATCGGTCGCTTTTTAAATATGTCACTCGGGAATTGGGGTTTTCAGACGGGGCGGCTCAGAGAAGAATAAGTGCGATGATATTATTGACTGAAATGCCAGAAGTCGAAAACGAAATTGAAAAAGGAACAATCACTCTTTCAAACGCGGCGATGGCACAAAGACTATTTCAAACGGAAGCGGAGTTGAAAAAGCCAATTGATTTGGAGAAGAAAAAAGAGATTCTCGAAAATTTAATGAATAAATCCAGTCGGGAAGCGGAAAGGGAACTGATACAACACTCTTCACAGCCGCTTGCGATTCAAAAGCCTGACCAGATCAAGTCTGTGACTCCGACCCATTCTGAAGTTCGTTTTGTGGCGGATCAGACGCTGCTGGATCAATTGGAAGAAGTGAGGGGCCTCCTCGCAAACAAATACCCTCATCTCACGCTGAGTGAATTGTTCACTGAAATGGCAAAGTTAAGCCTGGAGAAACTCAAGCCTAAACTCCCTCAAAAGTCGGAGCCTAAGTCTACGCACAAACTAAGTGAGGTCCGCTCCGGCGTCGGAGAAAAAGTGAAGACGAATCAAAGTGCTACGGTAGTCGTGGGAGAGCCTATAGCTACGGCTGATGAAGCTCCAACTCAAGCACCGACGCGATATATTCCAGCCGAAGTGAAACGTACTGTTTATTATCGTGATGAAGGAAAATGTCAGTATGTCGATCCCACGAGTGGTCGAAAATGCGGATCTTCGCATGCAATTCATTATCACACGCGCCGTAAAACCCCGGGGTTCATCCCGGGGATATAAGGCGTCCGCACTTTAGTGTGGTGGTTTCTGTTGTTCAATGTATTGTTTGATGACTTCCAGAGGAGCACCGCCACATGATCCAGCAAAATAGCTTGGGGTCCAAAGAGCATCCATCCAAATATATTTGTGGAGTGAAGGAAATTGCTTTTTCCGTACATGTCGAGATGAAACCCCTTTCAGGCTATTAACTAAGTTTGAGACTGCAATCTTGGATGGGTAGTTAATTAAGAGATGAACGTGGTCACTTTCACCATTGAATTCTTTTAGCTCAGCATCGAAGTCCTTGCAAACGTCTCTAAATATCTCTTCCATGAAATTTAAAATTTCTTTCGTAAATAATTTTTTGCGATATTTGGCTACAAATACTAAATGCACATGCATCAGAAATACGCAATGGCGTCCATGCCTAATTCCTGGTGTTTTTCGCTTAGCTATAGCCTCAGGACTATTCTTTGGGCTTTTAATATTTCTCATTGACACTGTCATAGACCAATGTAATCGTAAGTGCAAATGTTGATGATAAAGCCCAAGCGAAAAATGGCTAAGAGAAAGGAAAAAGATCCTAACAAGGTGACAACAACCTTACGCTATAGGATCAAGGACGCCTCAGAATTAAACAGACTCGACCAGCTTGCTCGTGCTGTTAATTTTGTGTGGAATTACTGCGTGCGACGAGGAAAGTCGTTGCTAAAATTGTTATAAGCCTGCGAGGCGATGTAACCTTGCCTTCCATAGCAAGTATCCTAGGAGTAAATGCGGAGAGGTAACAATCCGTATGAAGCACTCTGACAATGTATCCTGGGTCAATTACCTAGATTTGGACGTGAGTCCAGATCAATTCTGCTAGCACTAAAGCGGATCAGGGCTAGGATAGTCGACAGGGCTAACATAAGTGAATGCCTGATAAACGCCGTAATCCATAACAAGTCAAAGGTGCTGATAGACTTGAGCCAAAAGGCAAGCAGCTGGGAATGAGAGCTGTGCTGTATCTCTCATCATGGACCAATGCTGTCGGTGAATAGGGCGAGCCTAAATCGATTGATGTTTTAACAACGAAACTCGGTAAGCCTACATGCCTCCTTAAACGGAAAGTGAGTCGCAAGACGAGCCCATAGGCATGTAGGTAAAGGATGGTAGAGAAAGCGAAAGTCGATTTATAACGAATCGAATACGGTTTAATTACCGGCGTGAAAGCGAGCTGACTTCTACCGGGTCTCTCATTACGAAATAACCTGACAAAGCGATAAAGGAGGCAAAGCAGATGACGGTAAATGGCAATTCAAAAACACTATCTACTGGTGCGGCCTCTCACTTTATCAAAGAATGGGAATCCACTAGCTGGGATTCGGCAATCCAAGAAGTGAGTCGTCTTCAGGCACGTATCGTAAAGGCAACGAAAGAAGGTAGGTGGGGACGAGTTAAATCGCTCCAATACCTACTAACTCGATCACAAAACGCAAAGCTTTTGGCAGTGCGCAGAGTGACCGAAAATGATGGAAGAAATACCCCAGGTGTTGACCAGAAAATATGGAAAACACCCGAGGAAAAGATGCGAGCAGTATACTCGCTTCGACAGCGTGGATATCGACCTCAGCCACTCCGAAGAATCTATATTCCAAAGAAAGATGGCCGACAAAGGCCTATTTCGATTCCAACTATGAAATGCAGGGCGATGCAAGCTCTCTATCTCATGGGACTGGACCCTGTCGCAGAAAGCACTGCTGATCCTAATTCATACGGATTCAGGAAAGAGCGTTCTACTCAGGACGCGATGGAACAGTGTTTTCTGGCATTAGGGAAACCGGGAAGTGCACGTTGGATCTTAGAAGGAGATATTAAATCCTGCTTTGATAAAATTAATCACACCTGGTTGGAAAATAATATTCCAATGGAAAAGAAGATTCTAAAAGGATGGTTGAAAGCCGGATATATAGAAAATCAAATCCTGAACCCAACGAACGAAGGGACCCCTCAGGGGGGAATCGCATCCCCTGTAATAGCAAATATGACCTTAGATGGCCTAGAGCGTCGTTTATATGCGACCTTCAGAGCAAATCCAAGAATCATAATGAAATACAAGGTGAACATCGTCAAATATGCGGATGACTTTATTGTCACTGGCGCCTCGAAGGAAATTCTCGAACAATCGGTCAAACCAATGATCGTAGATTTCCTGAAGGAACGTGGTCTCGAGCTATCGAAAGAGAAAACTAAGATCACACATATAGAGGATGGATTTGATTTCCTAGGTTTTAATTTCCGTAAGTATAAAGGCACACTCATCACAAAGCCAGCTAAAGCAAATGTGAAGAGGGTGTCAGATAAAATACGGGAAATAATCCGAAAGAATAAGCAGGCAAAACCGACGCTTGTAATTGATCTTCTCAACCCACTTATTAGGGGTTGGGCCAATTATTATCGTCACGTATGTAGTGCAAAAACTTTCCAGCGCATGGCGATGAGTATTTATCATGCTCTGTGGAAATGGTCGAACCGAAGGCATCCCTTTAAATCCAGGAAATGGATTAAACAAAAGTACTTCCGAACTAATGGAGATCGGAACTGGGTTTTCTTCGGGAAGAAAAAAGCAGAGGATGGGACCTGGGAATACGTTGAACTAAATAACATGGCGGCTACTAAGATTAGCCGTCATATCAAGGTCAGAGCAGCAGCCAACCCATATGATCCGGACTGGGATCGATACTTTGAGGATCGACAGAAGCAAAAAATGTCTCTCGGTTCTCAAGCGATCAAGTCCCGCATGTACCTCTACAGCTTACAAGAAAAAGCTTGTTCTTATTGCAAAAAGCCTATTTTCTTTAAATCCGGGTGGGCAGTCCACCACAAGGTCAAAAAGAGTTTAGGTGGCAGTAATAAAATGAGCAATCTTGAATTAGTTCATTCCATCTGTCACGAAATACTCCATCAACGTGAACCGTATCCTGCAAAGGGTATCAGAGAGGCTTGAGCGTATTGCGGGGAAACTCGCACGATGCGTTCTTAGAGGAGGGGTAAACCGTAAGGTTTACCCCTTACTCGACAACGATACTTCTTTCAATGCCATTCGAAATCATGGAGAATTTCTTTCAGCCATAGACCTAAAAAATCTGACTTCGGGCTCCTCTCAAGAGCTTGGACTTAATAGTGTAACTGTGCAGGCAATCTGTGAAGAATACGTAATTCGGAGAATCCAGTTCAAAAAAAGGAAGCTCCGTTGGCGCACATCTAGGGGCTCAAGGCGTTCATTGGGCTGGATTCCATTCAAGGCGAATTCAATTCAAGTGGACGGTCACAGGGTTTGTTACCTTGGGCATAGCTACAAGATATGGCTCTCTCGTCCGATTGAAGGTCGAATCTTGTCTGGTTCATTTTCTCAAGACGCTCAGGGTCGTTGGTACGTGAATCTTGCTTGTGAAGTCTCAAAAATAGATCACAAGCACCCTATAGAAGAATTAGGTGGAGATCCCGGCCTAAAGACTTCAATGACATTCAGTGATGGAAGTTTCATAAAAAATAACAGTGAATTTAGAAAACTCGAAGATGAGCTTGCTACAGCGCAGCGAGCCAATAAAAAGAAACGAGTTAAGAAGATTCACGCGAAGATTAAAAACAAACGGAAAGACTATGTACATAAGGAGACTACAAAAGCAGTAAGAAAAGCCAACACTTTGTATGTTGGTAATGTGAGCGGAAAGTTCACACAAGCAGGAAGTGGAAAAAGTTCAGCAGACGCTTCGTTCGGAATCATCCGAAATCTCTTGAAGTATAAAGCCATTAGGCATTCAGGAAACTACTACGAAGTGAATGAAAGTTCCTCCACGGTCACTTGCTCGAACTGTCATACAAAAACAGGTCCGAGCGGACTAAGTGGTCTTGGGGTAAGAGAGTGGACTTGCAGCGAATGTCATGCTCATCACGATCGTGACGTTAATGCAGCTAGAAATATTCTCCGATTCGGGCGTGAATCGCTAAGAGCGACGAAAGTCGCTTAAGGGAATCCCCTCCTGCGTTGGGCAGGTGGCCGCAAGGCCAGCCTTTAGGCAGGGGAGGACGTCAAGACCACATCATTCCATTTGGTTTCGGCGGACCGAACACTGTGGAGAATCTTGAATTAAAGTGTTCAATGCATAATAGAATGAGAGCAATCGAGACTTACGGGGCAAAAAAAATGGCGGCCTACCTCAGCTTTGATTGATTCATTTTTATTTTAAAAAAAACATAACTATCTTTCAATGCTTTCCTCTCTAAGGTCTTGTTCACGGTACCGGCGTAGCCGGGCGCGAGCGGGATGCGAGCGAGTGAACAAGCAGCAAGCCGGAAGCGCGGTAGTTCGATGGAGGAACTGGAGCATGAAATACAACTTGAAACCTTTTTAATTTTTCCGCAAAAGTTCTATCAAAATGACGCTGATAGTACCCACTTGTTTCATCTATAGAGCACCTGATTAAATTACAATGACTCCCCCCGTTCAAGCATGAGTGAGAAGTTCCAATATGTGGCCGTTCAATTCGCAGAAATAGACGCCGCGGCCGCCTCGCTTGTCGTTGATTTTTTTATCTTCCAAAGACCAAGGCGCACTTCCGTAGCTGATGCCTGCGGCTTTGATACGGTTCAGAATGGTGTCAAATTCTTTGTCGCTCACATGAAAAGCATAATGGTGCCATTCGAAATTCTCCCGGCGATCGTCGAAATCAAGTGTAAGTGTTTCATTTATTCGAACAGGCGCAAATGGGCCCATCAAACCATCGTAACTGAGCCCAAAGAGGTTTGCGAAAAACCTTGCTGACGCCTCCTTGTTATGTGCTGGCACAATAGTGTGATCTAATGTGATGCTTATAAACATCTCCTTCACTTATCTTCCTTTTGAAAGAAGCAAAAAGAGTACCTGCTCTTAATTTCTTTTCTGATTTGGGATCGGCATCACTAGGATTGCTGGATCTTGCCGATAAAAATCCTTCAATACTCCATACAATTCCGGGCCGTGCTTCAGGAGATCCAAAGGCTGATCGAAGAACTTTTCGGTTACGACGGCGAAAAATTCCGATTCATGGGTAGCACCATAGGAATCTAGAAAAGTATGTCTGCCGTTTTTTGATTCTGCGCGGAGACGCAGGAACTCCCTCTCACAGACTTCTTTCCATCGTCTGTACTCCTCAGGGCTAGAAAGTGGCGGTGTCCCGTTCGCTTCTCCATTGAGTAGGTCAAGCTTGTGTGCAAACTCATGATAAACGACGTTATGGCCGCTTTCCGGATGCCGCGCCGTTCGTTTGACTGAATCCCAAGCCAGAATCACTGGCCCTTTGTATTGAGCTTGTCCTAGGATCGGTATAGATGTCGGGGTTGGGCTCATAGAGATTTCGAATACTCCCGGTCTTCGCTCAGGAGTCATGACCGTCGATGGGTAAACGAAAATCGATTCCACATCGCGGTAAAGATCGTGAGGCAAGGCAAGAATCATCAGGCAGGCTTGCGCCGCGATTGTAACTCGTATTTCATCGGTTAATACCAGCCCTCCGCATCCCTCCCAATGCTTTTCGGCGACGAAAACCTGAACTAGGTGCTGTAACTGATGGCACCCTTCCGGATACAATCGGCGATAGTGAGTGACATTATTTTCGAGAATCGTTTCCCAGTAGGGAGGAAATGGGGTTTGAAGAATTTTTCTGTGCCGGAGGTCGCGAAGCCAGTGCCACATCAGAGTAGTCCCTTCTTGATTTTAGCAGGACTCATTATGATCCTCCTGATCCTCTTTTTGGCAACGGGCGATTTCTAGGCCGTCGCCGCCATTATTACCATTGCCACAGACAACTGCGATGCATTTATTCTTTAGAGACCCGAAACGTTCTGTCAAGATCTCCACGACCCGAAGAGCTGCATTTTCCATGAGGATCAGACCCGGGACGTGAAATCTTTCAATACTCTGACGGTCCATCTCCCTCATTTGGGCTGCAGTGGCGATTTTCATTACTTTAATACTCCATAAATATTTAATCCTAATTGGAGGGTAAAACTGCCTGCTGGTTTATTGTGAAAGAAGCTATTGCTTGCATTGTGCCGATTACAAGTTAAACCGTCTGCCGTCGAAGTGGGCATATTCGATGCATTTTATTTAATTGTTGGAAACTGCAATTCATAAATGAGCTGAAGATCGCAGCTTGGCGAGGTTCAGCCGGTGGACATAATTATGAATCAACCTAAGCGTCGAAAAAGCGAAGTAAAACCAAAAGAAGTTTCAGCTAAGAAAGCTTCGGGGGCCGCGCTAAAGCTAGTCAAAAAGAATGTGGCCGAGGAAAAACTCGAGGAAGTAGACAAAGAGGAAATGGCCAATTTTGGAGACAGTCTTGACACGAACGATCCCAACTTTAAAAGTGAGCTTAGCTACGATGGTTACCGCTCTATCGAGGAATACGACAATGATGTTTATAGCGGTGATGTCGAGAGAAAAGAGGATTCCAAAAGTGATCTCAAGATTGAGGATAGAGAAGACGATCCAAACATGGGTGAAGAAAATTTAATAGACCCTCAGGAAAACAGGAAATGAAATAGGACCATGAAAGCCGATTACTTTGAACAACAAAAGAGGAGTAAATGATGGCAAAAACAAGCTCAGAAAGAGAAAATTCAGTAAGTGACTCTTGCAACATTCACGAACATCACGACCACCAGCATGGAGAGAGTTGCGGCTGCAAGGCCGTTCAGCATGGGGATCATGTTGACTATGTTCACGACGGACATTTTCATCGTATCCACGGTAATCATGTAGACGAGTGTGAAGGTAGCGAGGAAAATCCCCAGCAAAAAACAGGATGAATCCTCAATTGGCAATCTTACTGTAACGGACTTTTTCACATTCTAGCGCCGGCTTGACTAGAAATTCGCGGAGCCACAGAGTGATTCTCGCCACAGCCTTCCTCATCCTCAAATCGAATGAGATCGTCCTCTAGTTTTTTCAGTAAGTGCTCCTTTTCTGTTGCAGGTAAAAAAGAAGTCCGAATCGAATTCAAGGCCATTTGTTTCATTTCGGTATAATTGACATCAGTCTTTGCAATCGCGACTTCACATTCATGATTGATATCAATCTCAAAAATGCCCTCATCATCAGTGCTCAAACTGACAGGAAGACCTAAGCGAAGTTCTTTCAGAAAGGGATGGGTTTTTAGACTTTCTACAACTCCCAACCGGAGGTTGCTTGAGAGGTTGATTTCTATCGGAAGGTGGTGAAGAGATGCATATTCTAGCGCGACCGAGTCATATGCGAGTTTCACTCCGTGTCCTAAGCGTTCTGAGCCTAGAATGATGCCATCTCGAGGGTCTCTCGGTTCTCCTAGTTCACCGGCATGCATAGTGCGGTGGAGATTGCTGAGACCTGCTTCAACATCGGCGAGAACCGTCCCGTAGACATACTGGCCAGCGTCTAGTGCCGATCTTCTGTTTTCATTCCCGATTAGGTCTATTCCCGTAATATGAGGATCGTTTTGAAAGGTTAAAAGATCTGCAAGCTGGGACCTCAGGTCGGCATCGGGAGAAGTTCGAACAAATGCACGATTGAGACGAATGGTCACTCCGGTCTGCTTTTCGATACGGTCCACAATATCTGTCAGGGTTTTAACGGAGGATGACGTGATTCCGGTGGTAAATTCAACATAAGAAACTCTTTCAGCTGCCGCTCTTTTCGCAAATTCAAGATAGGCCGACTCGGTTTCCGGCCAGTCAAACAGAGCAGGACGAATGAAAAGAAAGGTGGCGTCAAATCTCTCGAAGGGCTGAACTCCTGGAGGCAAGAACATCAAGTTAATGAAATTTTCCTGATTTTGATGCGCTAAATTGAGAAAGGGTTGATCTGCTCCCATAGATTCCACAACGCTGATTTCATCTGGATAGAGATAGTCCCCCGAGTCTGGAGTGTTGATAGTTCTCAGAATCGAGCTGAAGGGAAGATTCGGATTGTAATGATTTAAGATCGCTTTAGCTGTGTTTCGTTGAACGGTTGCTCCGGGGTGAATATGGAGCAGTGCTCCTTTGGGAAACTTTGAGCAAAAGTGAGAGATGGCTTCCTTGGATCGAGAGGGTGTCAGCTCTCGCAAGGCCTGAAGATCGATTTTTGATGTTCTTTCGTCCTCATGTCTTGCTTTATCGATTCGGTTCTTCTGATCCCTATTGAGTTCGTCGAAGTCTTCCGAGGTGAGCACATAGGCAGGAGGAACTTCAAGCCACCCTTCCCATACCTCTCTTGAGACTTTTTTCTGATCAGGTGGGATATGAGGATCTTTCAAGATATTCAGGAGAGATTCCCTTGCGAATGCATACCGACTCCATGCCGTCTCGAGCTTCTCTTTCAAGCTGGGTGATGCGTAACTTGATGTGGAAAGAACCCTCACTAATCCCCATAAAATAACGATGCTCCGAATATATTTAGGCATGATTCACCCCCGCGGGAGTCGTATGCAAAAAGCAGGATGGCAAGGGGGATCAGGGAGGGGTTTCAGATTCAGATCTTCAATGAACTGTTATACGGCGCACTCCTTGCTTTGTCCGTAATTTCATGGATTCCGAGATGGCTTTTTCGTAATGGTTGCTGGTTTGTGGGAGAAAATGTGAGAGTTGTGAATAGTACTTAAAAAGTATATATAAATATATTAATATATGCCTGCTTTGAATACAAAAATATACAGCCCAAAACAATTTGGTTTACTCATAGGTCGTTCGACCGGCACTCTCCAACGATGGGATCGTGAAAAGATTCTTCAAGCAAAGCGAACACCCACGAATAGACGATACTATACCCATGAAGATTATATTCAAGTAGTGGGACAGAAAGACAAACAAAGGATAAACGTAAGTTATGTGCGCGTTTCGGGAAGTGCCCAAAAACCGGACCTCATGTCTCAAAAAAAAGCTGTTGAGCAGTTTTGTGTTGCTTCGGGCAGAATCATCCATGAAAAATATGAAGACATAGGTTCAGGCTTAAACTACAAGCGCAAGAATTTTATTGAGCTCATGAATCGTGTTGAGCGGGGCGAGATCGCAGAGATCATTGTGGCTCATAAAGATAGGTTAGTTCGATTTGGGTTTGAATGGTTTGAGCATTTTTGCAAACTTCATGGCACTCAGATTGCAGTCATGAATCAAGAATCCCTTTCTCCAGAACAAGAGATGACGAAAGATTTGATGTCCATCATTCATTGCTTTTCATCGCGGCTTTATGGACTTCGAAAATACAAGAAGACTATTTTAGAAATGGCTGTACAAAAGGAATGACCGAACAAACCCTACTCTATAAGATCGCACATAAGATTGAGATGCTCCCTGCGGAGGAGCAGGTCTTGTATTTTCAAAAGGCATGCGGAGTAGCGCGGTTTTCTTATAACTGGGGATTGGCAGAATGGAAGAAGCAGTATCAAGAGGGAGAGCGGCCGAATTGGATGGCATTAAAGAAAAAGCTCAACTCACTCAAGGAAGTGCAATTTCCATGGATGTATGAGGTCACTAAATGCGCTCCTGAAGGGGCTTTAGCCGATTTAGGGGCAGCTTGGGCAAATTACTTTCGTGATTTGAACAAGAAGACATCTCGTAAAACGAAGCAACCCCGATTTAAAAAGAAGGGGAAATCTAGGGATTCCTTCTATATTTCCAATGATCAGTTTTCGGTTCAGGATCAATTTGTAGACCTTCCTCACATTGGAAAAGTTTCTTTAGTGGAGTCATTACGATTCTCTGGGAAGGTCTTAGGAGCAACCATTGGAAGGAATGCGGATCGTTGGTTTATTTCCATTCAAGTTGAAACCCCACTTCCTCACCGTAAATGTAAAAACCCTCTTCAGTCAGTTGCAGGCGATTTAGGTCTTGAGACAGATTTGACTTTATCAACTGGGAGGAAGTTTCGGGGTCCGAAGTCACTTAGAAAACATCTCAAGAAATTAGCAAGAGAGAATCGTTCTTTGCATCGCAAAACATTGGGGAGTAAGAGGAGGAAGAAAGCAGCAAAAAAAGTAGCAAAAGTTCATCAGAAAATAGTCAATGTTCGTCTGGATTTTATCCATAAAACAACGACCCAAGTTGCCAATCAATTCGGAATCGTTTGTCTTGAAGATCTGAACACCGCTGGCATGCTTAAAAACCACAAGCTTGCTCGTTCTTTGTCAGATATCTCCTTTCATGAGTTCAAAAGACAAATTAAATATAAGACAGCCCAAAGAGGCGGGAAAGTCCTTTATGCAGAGCGATTTTTCCCTTCTTCGAAAGAATGTCGTAAATGCCGAACTAAAAATGAAAACCTGAGTTTAAAAGATCGGATTTTTTCCTGTGTGAATTCAGAGTGTGCTCATCGTGAGGACAGAGATGTTCATGCTTCTCGAAATATTCTGATTCACTGTACCCGTGGCCGACGGGGAAATCACGCTCGTGGACAGAGAGCCTCTATGCCTTGTGCATCTCGCAAGAGATTTGCAAGTCGTAAGTTGTCTGGTTTGAAACGAGAAACATGTATAAATGTAAAAAAAGAGATCAAAGTAGGTAACTACGTTTGAACACGTTTTTTGCAGCAGTTCGTTGCGTTACAATTAATCTGAAAGGGCTTGGTTTGGATTGGTTTGAGAGGCGTTTCGGTGCGCTCGTTGGAGAACTTAAGTCTCTCAATCCTGATTTGGTGTGCTTCCAAGAGAGTACGATTAGAAGTAGTAGGGGAATTCTGTATGATCAAGCGAGAACTGTGGGGGAAGCCGTAGGACTTCCCATTTCTGCCTTCGCTCCCTATGGAAATCCTGTAGAAGTCATGAGTCGAGATCAAGGTGGTGTTGCCCTTGTCTCACGTTGGCCAATTGGAAATATTCGTAACTGAAGACTTTGCCCAGGGCACGATCGAATTCAAGACGTACGGGTAGCAATGATCGTCACTCTACTGACTCCAGAAGGACCGCTTAAGTTGGCGACTACGCATTTATCGTGGAAACCAGAAGAGACGGAAAACCGCCTGGTGCAAATGGGGATGATTCTTCAAGAGATCCTTCCTAGCGCTAATGATTCTTCCTCGCGATGTATTCTGTTAGGCGACTTCAATGCTACTGAAGATGAGCCCGTCATATGCTTGATTTCTGAACATTTTCGAGACGCCTACCGAGCAATACACGTGAATGAACCAGGAAATACTTGGGACAATAAGAATCCTCTCACACACGGTTGCCAAGAACCTAACCGGCGTATGGATTACATATTTTGTTCAAGCTCGACGAATATTCTTACCTGCGATGTTGTTTTAAACCGTCCCATGCCGGTCTATCCGTCGGATCATTTTGGCGTTATGGCAGAACTAGAATGGTAAAACAAAGTCTTTTAGTTCTGGGCATATTCGATGCACTTCAATTATTGAAAACTGCAACTCATAATTACAATTCATAGATGAACGTGCAGTCATCTATGTCCTGATCGGTAGGAACCAAGCAACAAAGGGGAATGATAAGTTTAATTTTAAAAAGAAAGACTCGAAGATTGTCGAGGATGTTATGAGTGAACTGAAGTGGGATCCAAGTGTGACCGCTACTCAATTCAGTGTTGCTGCGAAAGATGGGATTGTTACGTTACGTGGATCCGTTCCTCACTATTTCGAAAAGTCTACTGCAGAGGAAGCCAGTATGATCGCTTCCGAAATTGAGGTCGTACCTGGGGCGCTCCGGGCGACTTTATGGTGGGGCTTATTTTGGCTGGTGAGACACTTACGAGAGACGCCTTTGCAATAAAACGAAACCGCAATCCGGCTTGCCAAGGAGGAGGTGCCTCGCTTTGTTCTGTTTTGGAGGTTTGGGGTAGTGAGAGGTGAGGCGTGGTGATGTCCGGAGATATTAGATTTAGTATTTATGTAAAGTTTAGTATATGCTCTGTTTTTCATATGCTTGCTGGCCAAGTTTCCGAAGTAGTAAAGAAAGTAAGTGTACCAACACACGGTGGTTGGCCAGTTTACTTTACATTTCAGGAAGAATATCACTGAAGCACTTTAACAGAACCCTATAACTCACTGCCCCTACTTTCAATTGTGCCACTCCCTTTTCCCCAGGGGAAAACAAAACGGGATAGCCACTCCTTGCCAGCCGGATTGCGATCCCATCCTCACAGCACAGAAGTCTCTCGTAAGTGTTTCACCAGCCAAAATAAGCCCCACCATGCCGTCAATCGGAGTACTCAGTGTTGAGCTTTGATCTTGGTTCCGGCCGCACTAAAATGCTGCCTACCGATAGTGCAGCGCGGCCGTACGTCTGCCCTGATTTATTGAGTTGTCTATTTCAACCTTTGATTGGCATTATTAGCCTCGATAAGTTGTTGGGCATTTTCGGCCAAAGTCTAGACTTTTACAAATCAAGAGAACCGAGGCATTCGAGAGAGCATTCGAATTTGCAAAGTGATTCAAGCTGCAGATTTGGGTCGTTTTCTTTCCCAGTATTTTTCTCGGCCATAATGTTCGTGTAATTGCGCTTCATATTCGCGATTTAGTAGTGCATCCGGATTAAACTCTGGACTTCCTTGGATCTGATCCCGTGAAACCGATACTCGGATTTTCTTTTGTCTCAGACTGAAGGATTCGGCCCATTCCCGAGATATGAGTACTGTTTTTGACGGTAGCCATTTTCTAAGGTGGACTACTAGATAACGCACAGTCCAGTTTGACTCGTCTACAATAAAATCATCTAATCTACCGAATTCGGCATCAGTCGCATCGACATGATATCCAAAAACCTCTTTTGTAGATCTGAGATGAGAGTCACTTTTGTCCTCATTCTTTGGCATTGTACCGAGCTCGACTTCTGAGTTTTCGAAGGAAGGAGGAAGTGAAAAGCCTCCCTCGAGAGTGGCACCTGTCCCCCAGACGCCAGCACCGGTCCAGTAGTAAGGCCACTTGTAGTAATCTAAATATTGCATCTCAGTTTGTTGAGAAATAGGCATGTCAGTATCGATATCAGGGCTTTTAAGAAGTTGATTCCGAGTGAGGTTTGTTACAATGGTTCGGTTTGAGGAGTCTATATTTTGTATCGCAAGAGGAGATACGAGTAGTTTTGATCTGCTAAACCATGGGCCAGTATCTACAATGAAATATCGAATAGTCCATTTCTCATCATCAAAATAGAATTGATCTGCTTTTCCGACTTCTCCTTCTTTCCCATGGACCGAATAGCCGGACAAATTTTTTAAAGAAAGAATCACAGGCTTATCCTTTTTTTTTAAAATTCTCACTCTCTTATCTAGCTTTCATAGAAGCAATCTATGGACCAATGGATTCAATAAGTCTCGACGTAGGAGTCTTACTTACTCGTTGCTGCATTTAATGGACTCTACAGAAACCGCCTGCTCCAAGCGTTGGTATCCACACTTTCTGTAGCTTCGATAAAATCAATGCGGCGCTATGCCTCAAAAACGCTTCTTAAGGTCGCGTCTTCTTTGGCCAGAACTTCGGGACTCCTTTTACTGAAATAACCGTAGGGCTGCTAGTTTTTGCTCAGCGTGATTGACAATGGGGGCAGGATAGACCCCGAGGTATTTATGATTCGGAGGAGCATGAATTTCCCGGTCTGAGCAGTCCTTGAGTTCCGGTACATACTGGCGGATATAGTCCCCTTTCGAGTCGAAACGACGACTCTGTAATTCTGGATTGAATATACGAAAATAGGGTTGAGGATCACATCCGGTCGAAGCCGCCCACTGCCAACCTCCATTATTCGCTGCTAAGTCTCCATCCAGCAGGTTTTGCATGAACCATTGTTCCCCCCATCTCCAGTCAATGAGGAGGTCTTTAGTTAGGAAAGAGGCGACAATCATTCTTACCCGATTATGCATTAACCCTGTAGTCAGGAGTTGACGCATTCCTGCGTCCACTATCGGATAGCCTGTTCGTCCTTGTTTCCAAGCATCAAACCAATCGGTGCGGTTTTTCCATTTTAGGGTTCGATATTTTTCCCTAAATGCCTCAGTTTCTACGCGAGGATGATGAAATAAAATATGATAGTAAAACTCCCGCCAAATGAGTTGTCTCAAGAAGGGCTGAGCGTTCGGTTGATCCCCCAGGACACCAAAAACCTGTGCTGTCGTCAAAGACCCATTTTTTAAGTAAATGGACAGGTGTGAAGTATTTTTCTCGGCCGGGTAGTCGCGGCCCTTAGCATAGTGGGCAAGTTTCTCTTTAAAGCTTAGTAACTTTCTGTATGCAGCCAAGCTTCCAGCATCTGGTATCGGTACCGTGACTTTTTTTCTATTGGCTTCAGTAAATGTCGTGAGTGGGTCCTTAAAGGGTTCCGATCCCCCAAGCAGGTCTGCCCACTTCAAGTAAAAACTTTTATTAGGACTCTGTCCTCGTTCTCGTTGATCCAGTGATCGAAGACCAGTCTTTGCCTCCGTAAGACGACCCTGACAGGAAGACAAAACGAAGTGAGAAAGCCAGGTCTTAGAAAAGGGGGTAAATACTTGATAGGTGCCGCCATCGGGCCGCCGCACTTCTTGAGGCTCAAGTAGAAGATGATCTTGGGTTGTCAGTGTTTTGATTCCATAGTCCTTAAAAAGAACTTGCTCTACCCGCGCATCTCTATCGCGGGCAAACGGCTCATAGTCCCGGTTGAAAGAGCAAAGCTGTGGAAGAGATCCTTTGAAGTCTCGGATTTTTGCAAAAACTTCTACAAAACCCTCTAAAGGGGGACTGTTCAATACTAATAGGTCTCCGCCCACTGCGGCCATCTCTTCGCGCAAGGCAGTCAGTGTTTTCAAAAAAAAAGCAAAACGATTGTTTGAAAAGTCTGACCGAGCGAGAAATTTCGAGTCGAAGAAAAAAATCCCGACGACCCTGCCATTGTGGTGTTCTAAGTTCCGCGTTAGGGCAGGATTGGAAACAACCCTAAGATCCCGGCGAAACCAGTGTAGGCCATAATAAAATCTGCTGCTGCTCATCTCGACAAAACCTAGCACGTTCGTTAGAAAAAGAAATGGACAAGGCACCTTTTCAAAATCGACCCAGAATAGGAATCAGCTCTTGCCCTGGTCAGCCAGATCGTCAAGTTTCGCGTGAAGGAGAGCTTGAGCAAACGAACGAAAAGGCTGCCATCTTCAAAAAAAGACCGGGGAAAGCTGAAAAGAATATCCAAAAAAAGGGAATAAATATCGATTCTTTGGGTAATCAACCCATCGTCATCTGAGACGATGACGAACCAAACTCAGAAATTATTTCCGAAAACCAGAAACGGAATACCCACTCAGAGCTTGGACTTTTCAACTACCGTTGCAAACTTATCCAGCGAACTGTTCCAGCCCTGGACTTCACCGAACTTGTTGGCAAGATCAATGGAATGATTTCGGCAAAGGGTTAGTTTTGTTTTGACTCCTTCGAGTTTTTCAAAAGTGACAATGTCTATCATTTCATTCGGAAAGTCCGATTCCCCGAAGTGATGTGACGAGGGAAGGATATTGGCATCTTTGTCGCTAAAGTGCATGATTGTCACGATCCTCTCCGGCACGACAATTTCTTTATATGTTCCAATATTCCAGTATTCAGCTCCATTCGGTGAGCGCATGCAAAAGTGGAATTGTCCTCCGACTTTGAAATCTATTTTACAATGGGGCGATGTAAATTGTTCGGGTCCCCACCACTGCTTGACGTACACTGGGTTAGTCCAAGCCTTGAATACCATTTCGCGCGGGGCGTTGAAAATGCGCTCTATTTTGAATTCATTTTTTCCCATGACGTTTCTCCTTCTTCATTGATTCCAACACAAGGTCCAGTCGCGATCAAAGCATTTTTCCCATGCTCTCTGGCAACCTCATCAATCCTGTAATAAAATAGCCTGTGGATCCTCAGAATGTCTTTCATCGGTGATGACTTTCTTCTTGGCGAGATCATACACAAAGTCAAACGCCTCGCTTAGGGTTGAGATCAATGTGTGACAGAATGTGTGTTTAACAGGACGAGGTAATATCGAAGGCACTCGCGCAGTGAGTTGTCTTAGGGGATTCTGGAAAGCTCCACTGGTCTGACCCTCATATTGAACTTGCACGACAACCGCCACTGGGATTATGAAAAGGATGGAAAAGTGAGGCTTGAAGTATGTCTTTAGTCGAGATCCAAACCTATGAAGGCAAGAAGCTAGGACGCCTTACCGTCCCTAATGGGCCTTGGGCTGGGCAGCAATTGGGGATGGTATTTTATGTTTGTGACAATGCTGCCTGTGAATGTGGCGACGTGACAATTGGTCTTGCAAACCCTGACCAGAAAACGATTGTTGCTACCTTCAGAGTCGATGTTTTAGATAAAAGACGTTCAACATATAAGGATGAAGACAAGCATCGCTTGATTACTGATGCTCTCATCGAGCAGTTTGACACTGCTGACTGGAAATCGTTGTTTGACGTTTTTTCAAATATGAAACTTTTTATGACCGAGAACCTTGACTTTGAGAAAACCAAAGCTCACTTTCAAATGGCTCAGGACATTGAGGTTCATGGGGAGCGAGTTCCATACAGTGAAGTCCTTCCACACGGGAACAAGCTTATTCTTGGGGAGTATTCGAACTGCATCATCATTGACGAGCACTATTGCCTGAGAAGCGGCTGTGATTGCGACAGCGTAGCCGTGTGCTTGATTCCAATTAAGGATGGAAAGCAAACTGAAGGCATACCTCCCATGATAGACCTTCACTATAAGACAGGAGTGATCAGCAGCGTAGATCCAGGGGACGGGTTGAGCCGACCAGCCCAGGATGTTTGGAGTCAGTTCAAGGAAAAGTACCCTGATATTCTTAGCCAGTTTTCAAAACGTCATAAGCAACTGGTGAGGCTCTATGCTGATTATCGAAAACGTCACCCGACTCATTCACCCATCGTGAAATCTGAGAAAGCAGGACGCAATGACCCCTGCCCATGCGGTAGTGGGAAGAAGTTTAAGAAGTGCTGTCTCCAATGAAAAAAGCCGTCGCTCAATGGATCAGTGAAAATGGTAGTGGCAAACTCATCACCTTTGCCAGCAAGTTCATAAACGTGAAGGAGAGTGATATATAACTGTTATCGATCTCTACCGGAACTCGCCACAACCTAAAAGGTCCAATGTAGTGTGATACGTCGCGTGATCTCCGCATGTTAACTTTTTTACTTTTTTTAACCTTTTCGCCTCTCGCTTAAATATCAGTTACCATTTAGACAAGCTTCTTAAGCCGGTTTTTTGTACCATTGCTTAAACTCCTCTTTATTATAGATTGGCAAAGTAAAGAAAAAGGTACTTCCAACGCCGGGCTTGCTTTCTACCCAAATCTTCCCCCCATTTGCCTCAACGAGACCCTTAGAGATAGGTAGTCCAAGTCCAGTGCCACGATAGAGCAGGTCCTTCGCTTGCCAGAATCGATCGAAAACCTTAGGAATATTTTCATGGGCAATTCCTGCTCCGTTGTCTAAGACTTTTATCTGTATGGCCCCTTGCAGCTCATCTGCCAAGATTGAGATTGTTCCATTCTTGCTGGTAAACTTACATTGTGCGCCTGCCACGAAGGATGAATTGCAAAAAACCATAAAGAACTCATGTATTCATCAAGGTAAAGTGGCGATCTGAACCCACTCATCATCAAGTTATCAAAAAAGCGATGTCATCATGATGATTTAACTTAAACTCGTCCTTCGTGACAGGCGCACAATACAAGCTTTATCGTAGAATTCGGAGAATTAAAGAAGATTTTATTCAACAGGTGACTACAGCCTTAGTGAAATCCTATGGGGGGATTGCCGTAGAAGATCTGAGGATAAAGAACATGACCGCCTCGGCTCAAGGAACCGTTCAAGAGCCGGGACGAAATGTAGCTCAGAAATCAGGTTTGAATCGAGCCATTTTAAGAGTCTCCATGGGTCGGATCTTTGAAGTACTCCGCTATAAATGTCAGTGGAATGGGCGCTGGTTTGTAGCTGTTCCACCTAAAAACACCTCCTGTGAGTGCAGCGTTTGTGGACACGTGGATGCAAAAAGCCGGAAGAGCCAATCGGTATTTGAATGCAGTGAATGTGGTCAGCAAGAAAATGCAGATAGGAATGCAGCGAAAGTGATCAAGAAGCGGGCCTATCGCTTCTCTCCTTGGGAACCAGGGTCAGTGCCTGTTGAAAAAACAGCTTAGGAGCTGTGGATCAGGAATCCTCGCCCCTTGTGAGGGGCAGGTAGTTCAAGGTGCGGTTAAAGGGGCAATGGAAGTCTTCACCATGTTGTGTACCTGGCCCGAGAATTTGCTGATAGAAAAATACGATCTAATATCGTCGCTCCCGGTGCCCTAGACACGGACTTTGGCGGCGGAAGAACGGATGAGGCTAGAAAACAGCTTGGAGCAGCGACCGCAATGGGACGCGTCGGTCAAGCAGATGATATTGGTCCTTGGTTCAAGCACGATGAGTTCTTCGCTGAAGCTAATCGTGTACTGCGGCCCACGGGCGTGCTGGCATTTTGGTGTTACGAACTTTGCACGATCACACCTGAGATCGATGCGGTCGTGATGAAACTATATAAGGATGCACTGGGACCATTTTGGGAACCCGAGCGCAAGCTAGTCGAAGAAGGCTACGGTAGTGTGTGCTTGCCGATGCAGGAAATCACGCCGCCCGAGTTTCAGATGACCGCTGACTGGAGCCTTGAGCATTTGGTTGGCGCGGTACAGCTTTTGACACTGGTCTTAATTTAGCCAGCTTTTCGGCTCATAATATCTTCGGCGATAGTGGCGCCGTGCTTCATCTTTCCACTGGCTTTCGACGCAACTGAGCGTGCCGCTTCTTCAATGCTCCCCTCTAAAAGAGGAGTTCGGATGCCCCATGATTCAAGTCTACGTTGAATTGCAAATCGATTACGCCACGCAAAAATTCCACCGAGTACTGCCAGAGCAAGGAATGCATTTCTTGAGTTACGCATGAATATCTCCGTGATTTAAATTTAATTTGTAAGATATCGAATGAGGTTGCACGTTTGATGCCGTACCAATGAATGTTTCTCTTCAAACCGTTAAAAGGAATATAACTTGCTTCCTCCAAATAAAGATTGCTGGCTATTTGTATTGGGTTTTTGTGATTACCCTAATTGCCTCGTGTCATTGAATTTGCTTAATGGCAACGATAGAATGTTTAACCTGATTGAGAAAAGTGAGGTGTTTATATGGCTCTCAGAATGTGGAAGGCTGTACGCAAATTTAAACCTATAAGAGTCATTGGGTTGTGTGCTCTTACGCTATTATTCAACTCTGTGCAGTCCCTGTTCGCCGATACAGAACCAAATACTTCAGCTGACAATTCTAAAATGAATAGAAATTCAAATTCTTCTCAAGATGTAACGGCGGAACAACAAAAGAACAATAGCTCGGATTTACAAATCACAAAAAAAATTCGACAAAATATCGTGAAAGACAAAAGTTTGTCTACTTACGGTCACAACGTGAAAATAATTACGGAAAATGGGAAAGTGACTCTGAAGGGTCCAGTTCATTCAGAAAAAGAAAAGTCAAATATTGAACACAAGGCCCAGTTGGTTGCCGGAGCTGACAATGTTCAGGACCAGTTAGAAGTGATGAGCAAGAACTAAATTTTCAGGCACTCAATCTATTAATCCTAAGAAGGAGGAAGAATATGCAAGAAGGAAAGACCGTTGTATTTGGAATTTTTGGGGATCGGGTTGTATTGGAGCGCGCAGTGGAAGCCCTTAAAATGTCTGGATTCCGAAACTCAGACATTTCTGTCCTTATGTCTGACTCAAGTAGTACCCGTGAATTTGCTCACGAAAAGCAGACCAAGGCTCCTGAGGGTACTGCAACGGGGGCGACGGCGGGAGCTGCCGTGGGTGGTGTTTTAGGATGGCTTACCGGAATTGGCGCATTGGCCATTCCTGGTATAGGTCCCTTTATCGCTGCAGGTCCCATTATGGCAGCACTTGCGGGTGCAGGAGTCGGAGGAGTGGTGGGTGGTATTAGCGGCGCTCTGATCGGGATGGGAATTCCTGAGTATGAGGCAAAGCGCTACGAAGGTTTTGTCAAAAAAGGAGGCATTCTTCTCTCTGTTCATACTGATAATTCCGAGTGGACATCTAAGGCAAAAGATATCCTGAATCAGAACGGTGCCAGGGATGTGTCATCTACGCATGAAGCTCACGACAAGAAGAGCGTTGCCTAGAGCCCAATAGGAATGAAGGGGTTGGTAGCGCTGGCATGTTACTTGAAACCAGACGCTCATGACGTCGTGCGGTTTGGTAGTTGTCATTGAGGATGATCAATCTATTCGAGAAACGTTGCAGCACATTATCGAATTTGAAGGTTACAAGGTCCGAATAGCAAGTAATGGTGAGGAGGCGCTCGCCCTTTTGGACGTTCTCCGCACACCCTGTCTTATCCTGACAGACCTAACCATGCCGGTTATGGATGGGTACAAATTTATTGAATTGGCGAGTGTTACACACACCATTGCTACAATCCCTATTGTCGTTGTCTCTGCGGCCCCAAATGAAGGTCAGATCAAAGTGATATCTGAGTCAGGCAAGATTAAGGGTCTAGTTAAAAAGCCTGTTGATCTCGCTTACTTGATGAAAATAGTTCTTGAGTACTGTGGTCCGCCTCCGTCGAAACGGAAATAATTGGGCAACTTCCTTGCCTTGAAATTGCTTTTGAAATCACCCGAAATATGGCACATGAAGCTAGTGATTAACAGTGTTACAAACGAAACTGGAGGATTCTCGGAATGCACCCGAACGAAATACTCCTGGAGAGTTTCTGTGGTGCATTGCATTGCATTGAGGATTAGAGAGAGAGAGAGAGTATTAGCTCGCCAGAAAAGTGCAAGACATTTTGTCCATTCTATTTTTCGCCACATTTATCACAAGAACAGATAATTGTTGGAGCGTGGAGGTTGAGTGGCTAGCATTTTATATAGTCTCTTTTCTACCGACGGTTTCATGCCGCATGGGCACTGCTACCTCTGGACGCCAAGTTTAGTTTGGACGATGGTCGTGACCGACTCACTGATTGGCCTTTCCTACCTATTCATTGCTTCTTGTCTCTATTCTTTTGTACGTCGACTTAATGTCCCTTTTTCCGCGATGATCCTAGCCTTCGGTCTCTTTATCGCAGCTTGTGGTGTGACCCATTTCATGGAAGTTTTTACGCTTTGGATTCCTTCTTACTGGCTTGCGGCGCTCGCGAAAGTGATTACTGCCGCAGCTTCCGTTGCAACTGCGGTCTACATGATCCCAATTCGTCCACGGGTGGCCGCAATGGTTAATGCCTCTCGTAAAGCCGAGGAACAGCAGGTCGAACTACGTAAGCGGGACGAAACCCTCCGTATTGTTGTCGACGGTGTGAGAGATTACGCGATCTTTATGCTCGATCCTCAAGGACGGGTTTCAAGCTGGAATGAAGGGGCAAAACGGATCAAATATTATAAATCCTCAGAGATTCTGGGACGTCATTTTTCAACGTTTTATCCGCCCGAAGATCTCAAGAATGGCAAGCCTGAGCGCGAATTGGAAGAAGCCAAACGGGTAGGCCGCTTTGAAGATGAAGGGTGGCGTGTCCGAAAAGATGGTTCTCGTTTTTGGGCCGACGTTGTGATTACTGCAGTTCGGGATGATCAGGGTACACTTCTGGGATTCTCCAAGGTAACCCGTGATATCACCGAACGAAAGAATGCTGAGGAAGCGCTTCGGCATTCATATGAAAATCTAGAAAAACGTGTTCAAGAGCGCACTGCCGAGCTTGCGCAATGGGAGTCAGTCTTCTCACGAGCTGGTTGGGGTGTAACTATTGCGAGTGCGGACAACAAGTTAATCAAAGTAAATCCTATGTTTGCTCAGATGCATGGAACTACTTCAGAAGAATGGATAGGGAGATCACTCTTAGATATGTTTGCGGATGAGTCTAAATCCTTTCTGGATAAGTGGATCCAAGCTGCCTACGAAGTGGGGCATACTTCTTATGAATCAATTCATGTAAGAAAGGACGGGTCTAAGTTCCCAGTCCTTGCAGAAGTGACTGCAGTTAAAGACGATCAGGGCAGGCTCCTCTACCGAGTTTCTAATTATCAGGACGTCACGGAAACGAAGAAAGCCGAGCAGCAGCTTAAAGATAGTGAGGAACGTTTTAGGCAGTTTGCCGAGTCTATTCCTCAGCTTGCGTGGGTTGCTCGCGCCGATGGCTACATCTATTGGTATAATCAAAACTGGTATCGTTATACGGGAGCTACTTTCAAGGATTTGGAAGGCTGGGGTTGGCAAAGAGTTCACTGCCCCGAAACTCTTCCCCGAGTGATGAAGAAATGGAAAGAGTCACTTGATACTGGACAGTCATTCGCTATGGAATTTCCTCTCAAAGGAGGAGATGGACATTTTCGATGGTTTTTGACCCGGATATCTCCGCTTCGGAATGAAAAGGGAGAAGTGATCCAGTGGTTTGGCACCAACACCGATATTGATGATCAGAAACACATTGCTGAGGAGCGTGAGCGTGCATTGAATGAGGCTAAGGAAGCTATTCAAGCTCGTGACGAGTTTTTATCTATTGCTTCCCACGAGCTGAAAACTCCTCTCACGTCAATCTCTCTTCAGCTTCAATTGTTGGATCGTACCATCTGGAAAAACGTGCAGGAGAACATTCCTATCGGACCTGATGAAAATGTCGCCCAAGTCAGCGGTATCACTCTAGCAAAGCTCGCACAGCAGATCAGAGCTTCGGGGGAGCAAACTCAACGTCTAGGACATCTGTTAGACGAGTTGCTGGATTTCACTCGGGTCAGGCTTGGCCGGTTGATATTAAGCCCTGAAAAGATAAATTTATCTGAGGTCATTGCGGACGTGGTTGAACGTTCAAATGCCGATTTTCACCTTCGGGGTGTAGATGTGGCGGTAGATGTTGATCCTTCGATTGAGGGAAATTGGGACCGAATGAGAATGGAGCAAGTGGTTACAAATCTCCTTTCTAATGCCTTTAAGTACGGAAAGGGAAAACCTATTGAGGTAAGTCTGCGGCGCGAGGGTGGAAAAGTCTTACTTAAGATCTCTGATCACGGCATTGGAATTGCGCCCGAGATGCGCCGAAAAATTTTTGAGCGTTTTGAGCGAGTGGTAAAAGGTACAGAGATCAGTGGTTTTGGGTTGGGACTGTATATCACCCGTCAAATCGTTGAGGCTCATGGAGGGATGATTCGTGTTGATAGTGAACTCGGAAAAGGTTCAACTTTTACTGTTGAAATTCCATTCGCGGATTCTATTGACGTTGGGTTGAATAATTCTAGGGAACAAGAAGTTGAGTGTCAGCGCCTGGCAAAGAAACAGGCCTGACTCTATCGAGTGAATTCCACGCAATAGTGATGAGTGCTGCAGAAAAGAAGCCACTCTGAATAGCAACTAGGAATTCTACGGCTCTGACATTGTAGGACGCCATTCTATTTTGGAAATACCTGGTCGTTGCGCTAATGCTTCGTAGAATGTTAAGCGACAACTAGAAGTGGAGGGTTTTTTTCGTTTCCGACAATTTTCTATGCTGCCTTCTGCCTGGTTCGAGCTCCTTTGCGGGCAGCTACTCTTAGGCCTTCATGTCCTTTGGTGCGAACCGCCTTGAGTGCTGCTTGGTGTCTGTTCGTTGCACCTCTTCGATTGGCGCTTTGTCGAGCCTGTCTGGAGAGTGCGCCAGGAGACACAGACCTATGGGATTCTTTTTGAAGAACTTCAGAAATAGCTTGGGAGCGTTTAGCTGAAGGACGATGCTGCGAACGTTTCTGATTTTTAGAAAGGTTGGCTTTCAATCCTTTCCTCCGCCGAGGAGGGAGATCTACTCCGGCTTTGCGGGCTTTGGATAGGCCAATGGCGATCGCTTGCTTGGCTGAGCGAGCTCCATGTTTTCCTTCCCGAACATGGTGAATTTCCTCTCGAACAAATTCCCCGGCTTGTGTGGAAGGAGATTTTCCTTCCCGGGCGTCTTCTCTTGCTCGTTCTAAGGTTTTCTTTTCTGGCATTTGGATTCTCCTAGTGTCGGAAGGTGTTTTTCACTTCCGGTTGTAGAGTTTTCGAAGCTCTCCCTTAGCGCGGTTTAGTATGGCTCGTCGTGGGGGCGACAAATTTTTTCCTGCTCTGTTTATGTAAAAATTTAACATAGACATATTTATACTTTTGACCGGCTTATGCTCGGATCTCATGAGTCTCCCGTATCCAATTCAAGATCCTGCAAGAATCGCAACAAGGTGCTCAGCAATTTTATTGCAGTCTCCAGGAAGAGAATATGAAACTTGCACAGACACAGCACGGAATCGATGCTGTACCTGTTTATGGAAGCGGGGGTTTTACCTCATATTCAATAGAATCACTTCAAAAGCAGCTTTCGGGATGGCATTCATCCCGAAGAGCCAAATCCCTCTTTGGCAACAAAGGGATCGTGCCGGTAGACAAATCGCTGTTACGATTGCGATGGTTCTTGTCGGACGCGGAGGTGATTCACAACGAGTCTTGCTCCTGCAAGAAAAGCGGCATGAGTCACTCTGTGGTGCTGTGCCCATGTGTCGACAATTCCACTCATATCAACTTCTCCGGAATTCACATTCACGGTAATTAGGTCAGCGGCTCCAATTGAGGGATCGCGTTTACTTTCCCTGCGTCATCGGACTACTGGAACCTCAATTGCAGTATCAAGTCGGTACAGAGGATCCCACACCTATGCAGCAGCTATTTAACGTTTCTGAACACTTTTCTACA
The DNA here is from genome assembly GCA_963758495.1 of Oligoflexia bacterium. Classification (GTDB taxonomy): domain Bacteria; phylum Bdellovibrionota; class UBA1018; order UBA1018; family UBA1018; genus CAVWVI01. The sequence goes on along the minus strand of CAVWVI010000001.1, from coordinate 302,903 downwards.
ACACTGGATAACGTTCGAGGGCCTGATCGAAAAAATCACTATTTGAAACAAGCCCAAGCTTGGGTAAAGCCAAGCGGAGCAAGGAGAGCTGCTGTAAGGACGTTCGGATATGGAGGGGTCGGATTGATCATTGGAACATTGGGTTTCATGTTGTTTAGAAATCGGGACAAAATAAAGAAGGTCAGTTCAAATCTTTTGCGGCTTGTTCCGACGTCTTCGGAAAATCAGAAGTTTCAGGATCGTGGCAATGAGAAGCTGACAGGGTAGCGTCTTATAAAAGGACTTTGACAGAAAAGGAATTCCATATGGAGACTACAGCAGCGGATGTTCTTTTTGATATTTTGACTGACGACTGGGGCGTAGATACCATCTTCGGGATTCCTGGTGATGGAATCAATGGCCTCATTGAGGCTCTTCGTAAGCGCAAAGAGAAAATCAAATTTATCCAAACCCGTCATGAAGAGGCTGCTGCTTTTATGGCCTGTGGCTATTCAAAATTTACCAGGAAGTTGGGAGTTTGCCTTGCGACCTCAGGACCGGGGGGTATCCATCTTTTGAATGGGCTTTATGATGCAAAATTTGATGGAGCCTCCGTACTTGCCATTACGGGAATGCACTATCATGATCTGCTGGATACCCATTCTCAACAGGATGTTAATCTGGATCGCCTTTTCGAAGACGTGACGGTCTATAACACTCGGGTGATGGGGCCAGCTCATATCGAAAGCGTGACCCAAATTGCCTGCCGTACGGCTTTAGCAAAGAGAGGCGTTGCTCACATCACTATACCAGTCGATTTTCAAGACATGCCTATGAAGAAGAAGCATCCTTCGATGCGCAACAAGCCTCATCATACCTCTGCAGTGAGAACGGGGTCTGCGGAGGTTCCGAAAGGAGACGACCTGAGCGCTGCAGCCGATATTTTAAATTCGGGCAAACGGGTGGCTATTCTCGCAGGGCAAGGTGCAAATGATGCTACTGATGAGCTGATTCAGGCTGCTGAAACTCTGGGTGCTCCCATCATTAAGGCTCTTTTGGGAAAAGGAGCCGTTCCAGATGATTGTGTCTACACCACCGGCAGCATCGGACTTTTAGGAACAAGTCCATCGCAACACGCGATGGAGGAGTGCGATACTCTTTTTATGGTAGGAACGTCATTTCCCTATCTTGAATTCTTACCTAAGCCAGGAAAAGCGAAAGCAGTTCAAATTGACATTGACCCTGAAAGGTTAGGGCTTCGTTACCCGGTGCAGGTAGGACTTGTCGGGGATAGTAGGAATACTCTTCGAGAACTTCTGCCGCTTCTGAAACGTCAGCAAAATAGAAAGTTCATTGAGACTCTTCAGGATGAAATGGAATACTGGTGGAAACTGATGGAAGAGCGGGGGACAAGGTCTGATAAACCCATGAAGCCACAGGTTCCAGCTTGGGAGTTGGGAAAGAGGCTCTCAGATCGCGCTATAGTTACTTGTGATTCTGGTACGATTGCCACTTGGTGGGCAAGGCAAATTCCCGCTAGAAAAGGCCAATTATTTTCTCTTTCTGGAACCCTAGCCACCATGGCATGCGGACTACCTTATGCGATTGCGGCGCAGATTGCCCATCCCGACCGTCAAGTCGTTGCCTTTGTGGGAGATGGTGGACTCTCGATGCTCATGGCCGAACTTGCGACTTGCGTGAAATATAGTCTCCCCGTCAAAGTAATTGTCATTAAGAATAATACATTAGGTCAAATCAAGTGGGAGCAAATGGTGATGCTGGGCAACCCAGAATATGCTTGTGATCTTCAACCTATCGATTTTGTCAAAGTAGCAGAAGCTTGTGGTGTCAGAGCTTATTCGATTGATGATCCCAAGAGTTGCGGTGACATTCTTGATCGAGCTCTTGAAGCGCCTGGACCCGCTCTAGTGGAATGTGTAGTGGACCCTCAAGAGCCACCTTTGCCACCCAAAATAAAGCCTGAGCAAGCAAAGAAATTCGCCACGGCTTTGGCGAGAGGAGAGAAATATATCGGTAAGATTATTGCCACTGTCACGGAAGATCAACTCAGAGAGCTGATATGAGGATTTATGACTAGACCTCTATTAAAACCTTTCCACCCTCAGCAAGAGGGGATCAACGGCCAAATTGATAGCCAAATTGGTAAAAAGACACGCAATCAACTAGAACGTGCACTGAGCGATCAGACGCAAGCAGAGGTACGCTTTAATGATGGAGATCGGGCTCTTTACGCGACCGACGGTTCAAACTATCGATTTGTTCCGATTGGAGTGGTCATTCCCCGAAGCACGGATGATGTCGTTGCAACGATGGAAGTCTGTCATCAATTCCAAGTTCCGGTCCTTCCTCGGGGCGGAGGGACAGACCTTTCAGGGTCTTCGACAAATCATGCAGTTATTTTGGACCTCTCCAAATATTTGAATCAGATTATCGACATTGATCCTCATCAACAAATCGCTCGTGTGCAACCTGGCTTGATCTTAGATGACCTTCGAAATAAAGCGGAGCAACAGCATTCACTTACATTTGGGCCAGATCCAGCGACACATAATCACAATACCTTCGGTGGAATGATTGGAAATAATTCCTGTGGAATTCATTCTGTCATGGCTGCGAAAGCAGGCATAGGCGCTCGGACCTCAGATAATGTTCGAGAGCTAGAGATTCTTACCTACGATGGATGTCGCTTCCGTGTTGGGCCTACTTCCGAAATTGAGCTGGAAAGGATAATTAAATCTGGCCGAAATGGAGATCGTCGAGGACAAATCTACAAAGACCTTAAAAATTTAAGAGACCGTTATGCCAACCTGATTCGTGCTCGCTTTCCAAAAATCCCAAGACGAGTTTCAGGCTACAATATAGACGACCTCCTTCCTGAAAATGGATTTAATGTGGCCAGTGCCCTAGTAGGAAGTGAAGGAACCTTAATTACGGTCTTAGAAGCCACGGTTCAGCTCATTCCTACTCCTCAAGCTTGTTCACTCGTTGTATTAGGTTATTCCTCGGTTTTTGAGGCAGCAGATCACGTGCCACAAATCATGAAGTTTGGGCCTATCGGGCTTGAAGGCATCGACCATAAACTCATAGAACATGAACAAATTAAGAAGCTTCATCAAAAGAGCCTCAAATATCTTCCAGAAGGGAAAGGGTTCCTTATTGTGGAGTTCGGAGGCGACTCGAAGGAAGATGCCCGAGATCAATCCGAAAGGATGATATCTTTCATAAATAAATTACCTCATTCGCCTCATTATAAAATCTATTCAGACCTCGAAATTCAGGAAAAGATTTGGGAAATTCGCGAATCTGGCCTGGGAGCAACGGCTCGTGTTCCAGGATCAAAAGACGCTTGGCCTGGTTGGGAAGATTCTGCAGTCCCCCCTGAAAAGATGGGCGAATATTTAAGAGGAATCCGAAAACTTTTTGACAAATATCACTATGATGCGGCTCTTTATGGTCATTTTGGGCAAGGATGCCTCCACTGTCGGATTCCGTTTGAACTAAATACCCATGAAGGGGTCAAGCAATACCGAAATTTCATTGAGGAAGCCTCAGACCTTTGCATTCAAATGGGAGGCTCTCTTTCCGGGGAGCATGGAGACGGCCAATCTCGAGGTGAACTCCTTGAGAAAATGTATGGGCCTGAGTTGATGCAGGCATTTCGTGAGTTTAAATCCATCTGGGATCCGAAATGGAAAATGAATCCAGGAAAGGTGATCGACGCCAGACCCTTTACTTCGGATCTAAGAATGGGACCTGAATATAATCCCCTTCCGGTGAGCACCCATTTTACTTACCCCGAAGACCAGGGGAGTTTCGCTCGTGCTACCTCTCGCTGTGTGGGTGTAGGAAAGTGTCGGAGAATGGAGGGCGGAACCATGTGTCCTAGCTTCATGGTGACTCGCGAGGAGAAACATTCGACTCGGGGTCGAGCACGCCTCCTCTTTGAAATGTTGCAGGGCAACCCGATTCAAAATCAGTGGCAAAGTGAGGCCGTCAAGGAATCACTCGATCTTTGTTTAGCATGTAAGGGATGTAAAGGGGATTGTCCGGTCAACGTTGACATGGCCACCTATAAATCAGAATTTTTATCTCATTATTATGAGTCCCATCGGCGTCCGATAGCTGCCTACTCAATGGGATTCATCCATATTTGGTCAAAGCTTGCTTCTAAAATACCAGGCCTAGTGAATTTTATTTTCAAAACTCCTGGACTATCTGAAGTGGCAAAGAAACTCGGAGGGTTAGAACGGAAACGGTCTATTCCCAACTATGCCCGTGAGACTTTTCAACAGTGGTTTAAAAAAAGAGCGCCGGTCAACTTAGAGGGAATCCCAGTCATTCTTTGGCCGGATACTTTCAATAATCATTTCCATCCTGAAACGGCTAAGTCTGCAACTCGCGTATTGGAAGCGGCAGGTTTCAAGGTCCAAGTACCTCAGGCCTTCCTTTGTTGTGGACGACCTCTTTATGATTTCGGATTACTCGATCAAGCGAAGCGTCAGATTCAACAAATCGTGGGGGTTTTGCGGGACGAAATTCGGGCAGGGGTTCCTTTAGTGGGATTGGAGCCGAGTTGTGTTTCCGTATTCCGGGATGAAATGGTGAGCCTCCTCCCTAACGATTTGGATGTAAAGCGGCTTCATGATCAAACATTTACGCTTGCTGAGTTCTTGACGAAGAAAGCTTCTCATTTTGAACTACCGAAACTCCATAAGAAAGTCGTTGTTCACATGCACTGCCATCATAAGTCTGTTTTAGGCTGTGAAGCAGATCAGGAGATATTGAAGAAAATGGAGACGGAGGCCAACCTCTTAGACTCGGGCTGTTGTGGGATGGCAGGGTCATTTGGGTTTGAACCCGAAAAGTATGAGATCTCCCAAGCTTGTGGTGAACGGGTTTTATTCCCGAAAGTTCGAGAGGCTCCTTCTGATAGTATCATCATGACTGAAGGGTTTAGCTGCCGAACTCAAATTGAACAAGGAACCCCTCGAAGAGCACTTCACCTAGCTCAGGTCATCGACTTAGCAATCCAGTCACAAGAGACCTCATCCTTAAATGAGACATCCTTTTCAAGCTCTCAATTCCCGGAGAATCAGTTTATACAGCCAGCCGCCGAATGGGCTGAAGGTTCCTCGCACTTTGCTAAGAAGGTTTTGATAGCTGCAGGTGTTATAGTGGCCGGTGGCTTATGGTTAAGAAAAATTCAAGCGAAAAGTAAATTCAGCGATATTGAGGAGTCACTCCAGAAACTAAAAAAGGCAATATGAACAATAGAGCTTTAAAAAAAGTATCGCTTCCTGAAACAGCAACACTTCATGGAATTTTTGCACAAGCCCGAGTTGAGCCCGAGACTATTACATTCTTCAAAGGCTGGACCCGCTTTACAACCGACAATCATGGGGAGATGCAAGGTGAGCCCTTGCAGGGTCTCTTTTGTGCCGAGACCAGACTCATGACTGCATACGAAATTAGGGTCAATGGAGAACCAATTAGCCATCGGTTTTCCGTCCAGCTTTCAGCAAACGAGTGGACGAGTACCGGAGCGATTCTCAATTCTGGGGATTCTGGCAATCTCCCTGAGGGAACGCTCCCAAAAGGCTCAATTGAAACTCGAATTCTTCGCAAATGCGACCAGGGTGTATCTGAACAACTCTTTGTTAAAAATAACGGTATTCCAAAAAGAAAAATTCATCTTGAACTTAAAATTGCATGCCCGATACATGACAGTGAATTTGATGAGGAAATGAAAAGAGATAAAAAGTTAAATGTTCGAGGTGTTCGCCCCAAGCTCTCAGAACGTTCAGACGATCTTTTACTTCATTATGAAAGGAATTTTGGAAGGCGAAAAAGAACCCCAACTCAAGAATTGAGAGCAATTTATGGATCCCATACTCCGAAAGATGGCGACCCTGTCATCCGAGGATTAGATCTTTCCGTTTCCTTAAGACCGGGGCATCCGAGAGCCAAGATTAAGATTCTGGGAGGAAGGCAAACTCGAATTCAGCTTAGGGCTCAGCTTGGGCCGAGGGAAGAAATCTGTCTTCAGCTCGGCTATGAGCCGCTGATTGATGGCGTCCGAATGAGTGCACCGAATATGGATGGCTTATTACCACTCCCTCGTGCGGAAGCAGATATTCCTCAGGATTCCCTTCGTTTCTCCAGTAGTCATTCTACACTGAATCTTCTAGTCGGCCAAGCCATGTCGGATCTTCGAACCCTGAGGTTACCTCTCTTTAATAATGAAGAGATTGAAAATTCTAATCGCTATATTGGGTTCATTGCGGGTGTTCCCCGTTATATAGGACTGTTCGGTAGAGATACAGTGATTTCAGGATGGCAAAGTATTCTATTTGAGCCCCAGTTTCTTGAACCTGCACTCGAAAGGGTTGCTCTTTATCAAGGGATTCAATTTGATGATTGGCGTGATGAAGAGCCGGATCGGATGCTTCACGAAAGAAGGCTTAATCCTCAATCAGAAGTTGGAAAAATGAATCGTAATCTCTATTTTGGAGATGTCACTTCGACCCCCTTTTGGATATTGGCGCTTTCTAGCCTTTACCGCTGGACGGGAGAGCGAGACTTGATCAAGCGGCATTTGCAGACTATTGAAAGGTGCTGTCATTGGATCATTCGTCGCCTAAAAAAGGGGGATGGGTTTATTTACTATGCACCCGCCTCGGCATCGCTGGACGATGAGAATCGTAACCAAGCGTGGAAAGATTCAGGTGATGCAATTGTCGACAATGAGGGTCATATTCAGGTTCCACCTTTAGCGTTGGCTGAAATTCAGGGTTATGCTTATCAAGCCTTGAACGAAGCGGCTGAGCTACTGTCAGTTGTGGATTCCAAGGTAGATCAGGAGTTACTGCGTTCGGAAGCAAAAGCCTTGAAAGTAAGATTCAATCAGTGTTTTTGGACAGAGGAGAACACCTTTTATGCTCTTGCTCTCGATGAGAGAGGATGCCCTTTGAGATCCAAGGCTTCAAATATTGGGCATTGTCTAGGTACCGGAATCATAGAGTCGTCCCGCGTGAACAGTGTGATTGCCGGATTGATGAATGAAGATCTGTTTTCTGGATGGGGAGTTCGAACTCTTTCTTCACAGAATCCCGCTTACGATCCCTTTTCTTATCATCGGGGTTCCGTCTGGCCGGTTGAGAACGCGATTATCGCGGATGGAATGGCACTCCTGGGGTTTCACGATCAAGCCAATCAGATTATGGGTGGCCAACTCAGTCTTGCTGCTCTATTTCAGCATATGAGATTGCCTGAGGTTTTTGGAGGTCACTCGCGATGTCCTGAATTTCCAGTCCCAGGAATGTACAATTTCGCAAACCTCTTACAGACGTGGTCAGTTTCGGCAATTTCTCAGTTTATTCAAACGATTTTAGGGATCAGACCGTGCGCAGATTTGGGAGTGCTTTACTTGGACCCCGTTTTACCTGACTGGATTTCATGGATGACCCTTGAGAACTTACGAGTGGGATCGAGTTGTTTGAAAATTCACTTTTGGAGGGAGAGCGACACGCAAAGTTCCATGAAGACTCGCTGGCAGGTTCAAAAGATAACCGGAAATATTCGTGTTGCTGATGTACCAGAGGCCCAGCGACCGGAAAGCAAAGTGGCTTAAGCAGCGAGTTTTTGTTCCTTGAATTCCTTTATTAGAACTTGTTTCGACCTTGAGCGCAATCCGATGCCTATTGCTGCAACTAGGATTGCTCCTAAACCCATAAAAATAGGAAGACGATGGATGTCAAGCCAGAGTGTCGGACTCGAGTTCCGCGCTTGCGAATCAAAGATTCCGTGAGCTCCATAGTCTCCTGGAACCGGAGCCCAAAGATTGTCCTTCCGATCTTTCTGAACAGATTGGCCCGTTTGTTGAGAGGAATATCCGTACTTTGCTAAATAGCGATCAGCGAACGCAGGCGCAAATTTTTCGGCCAAGATTGCTTTGACAGTTGAAAAGGCGATATCGAGTCGTCTTCTTGGATGGTGGGAAATATGTCGAACGGCGCGAGCAATCATCTCGGGTTGGTAAATGGGTGGGACCGGATGGGGATGACGAGGAAGCCTTGATTTAACCCAACTAAATTGAGGTGTATTGACTGCCGGGAGGTTTATTTGGCAAACTTTTACTTCACTTTTTTGGTGCAGCAACTCTGTTCTGAGAGACTCGGTGAAGCCGGCGATTGCATGTTTGGCTGCGCAATAAGCCGATTGAAGTGGGATACTCCGATAGGCCAGCGCTGATCCAATTTGAATGATGATCCCATGGTTGCGTGGTCTCATTCTTTTTAGAGCGGCCAGAGTTCCATAGACATATCCGAGATAGGTAACTTCAGTGACCCTTTTAAATTCTTCTGGTTGCATTTCTTCGGCGGGGGAGAATACTGAGACCATCGCGTCGTTAATCCAAACATCAATTGGACCGAACGTATCTTCAACTTGCTGTGTAGCTCTTTCTATTGCCTCTGAGTTAGAAACGTCTAAAGGTAAAACGAGTGCCTGTCCGCCCATAGACTCAATTTCACTTTTGGCAGCTTCCAAACTCTCTTGATTCCTGGCAATTAGACCAACCCTAGCTCGCTCTTTTCCAAACTCTCGTGCAATCGCTCGCCCAACTCCGGCGGCTGCTCCGGTGACAATAATCACGCGATTCCTTTTTTGTCTGCGCAAGAAATTTTTCATCGTGTGAATCCTATTCCTGAGGTTCAGCAAAGGTGATAAAGGTCATTTTTTCCATGTATTACTCAAAATGCAAATATTGGTCTCAATGGGGTTAATTAGGTTTTAAATAAAAAAGATTCGATCCGCCGAACGGCACTTTTGGAGTTAAGGAAATTGCGGGCATAATCAAAGAAAAGCTAAAGCCAGAAATCTTGGGGAAAGAAGCATTAGACATTCCCAATGCTTGGAACTCGATGATTCGATCAGTCCGAAACACGGGTCGTCCCGGGATATCATCCATGGCGATTGCTGCAGTGGATTTCGCCCTCTGGGATCTTAAAGCAAAACTTCTGGGACTTGCTGTTCACAAGCTCCTGGGAGCCGAGCGAGATGAAGTCCCGATTTATGGCAGTGGGGGTTTTACGTCCTATTCTATGAAAGACTTAGAGAGCCAGCTGGGTGGGTGGGTAGAAAAAGGAATTCCTCGTGTAAAGATGAAAGTAGGGCGTAATTCGGATCAAGACCTATCGAGGGTCCGGCAAGCAAGACGAGCTATAGGAATGCAGGCAGAACTTTTTGTGGATGCCAATGGAGCTTATGATCGAAAACAAGCAGTAGTGTTGGCGGAGCAGTTTTCCGAAATGAGTGTTTCGTGGTTCGAGGAACCGGTCTCCTCCGATGATTTGGAAGGGCTGAGATGGATAAGAAACAAGGTACCCTCCAAAATGGACATCGCGGCGGGAGAGTATGGTTTCGATTCAGAGTATTTTCTTCGAATGATGACCAAGAAAGCAGTGGATGTCGTTCAAGTAGATGCTACTCGTTGTTGCGGGATTACCGGGTTCTTAAAAGTTCTCGGGATTGCCGAAGCTGCCCACTTTCCGCTCTCTGGGCATTGTGCACCCAGTGTGCACGTGGCTTTAGGGTGCCACTCGAAGAAGGTTCGACATTTAGAATATTTTCACGATCATGTTCGCATTGAGCAAATGTTGTTCGATGGTGCCTTAAGGCCAGTAAACGGTCTTTTGAAACCTGATCCGTCAGTACCAGGATTTGGGCTAGTTCCAAAAAAGAAGGAGGCGGAAAAGTTTGCAGCCTAATCATCTAGATGGGAAAGTGGGGGCAAAGCTATGGGTTATTGCGGAACGATCCCTTTTATGAGCAATGGACTTGGTATAACCCGGTGCCTGTGATTCCATTGTCTTAACGGTGAATAAAATATAAACAACTTGGCCTGGCTCCGGGAAAAAAGAGGGTTGCTCTATGAGAAATTGAATTGATATATGAATCCACTCCTGATTTTTTCAATTAGCCTCCTCGCCGTAGCTTCAATGAAGAGTGATCTCGTGGATCGATTTTTTAAGTTTACGGGTGCTCTCGGCGAAATCCTGAAGCTGGGAGCTCTCTTTGTATTTGGTGGTCTTGTTTCTTTTCATTTTTGGAAAGATTTTGTTAAGCGACAACTAGAATTGTGAATTTTTAATGAGAAGCGTTGAAACATGGATTGTTGCTTTAGGTTGCAAACTGCATTCTTTCAAAAAAAGTTCGTGTAGTTTCCCGGTTGAGGGTTTGTCAAGAGTTTGGGTAGTACACTGTAGAGGAACCCTCGCTAGAAGTTTTGAGCTTGAATGAAATTTGTCCATTTCGTTCAAGAAGCGCCTCTTCTACGTCATTCAGGTCCCAGTGTCCGCGTAGTCTTAGCTCGGAAAGAATTGAGTCTTTTGACATTCTCGCTTTGCGCATCTCATTCGTATTTAAAACTCCCTTCACTATCAAAGGCCGAATTGGACCATTAATCCATTTGGAGAAGGAAGCGCTCTTATAGGTCAAATAGGATAGGAGCCAGTCGACAAAAAGCATGGTTACTAGAGAAACGAGTCCGGCAGTTAGGGAGGTATCATTACCGACTAGGGTCATACGAAGTGCAACAGCAATTAGAAATAAAATTGAGACGTTGAAAGTGGAATACCTAGTCCATTCCTTACGTCCGAGAATGCGAAATCCAACGTGTACGAAAAGGAAAATAAAGGTCGAACGAAATACGACTTCAACTAATGAAGTTTGTGGACGCCAAAGAGCTTCCCAGTTCAAGTATCCTCCAACAGGTGGGCTGACTTGCAGCAAGTTCGGTCACGAAATGTCTTCTCCTTTCGAATACCTCAAAAGTCTATGCGGCTCTTGATTTGGCCCGAGTCACAGGCACCAAATTCTGTTCAGATTGCCATTGTTTCGAAGAAATCTTCTTTGACGCGCCTTTTAAGCAATGTATAAATCATATTTGAATCCAAAAATTTGAGTAATCCTTTTAAACGTGTGTGCATTTTCAGGGCCCATTCCATGTAGCAAGAAGATTCTTCTCAAGAAGGGAGTTAAGGAGAATATGTAGGCTATCGAATTTTACCTTCAACGTATTTTTTCCTTGGATCAGGATGGATATCAAACTTGGTCAAATTTTTTAGGACTTGAATACCAGTATTGTCGTAGACCCAATCAGCTATTTCAGAAAAATGTTGGGTTAGAAAATCCTCATTTAGTTGAGCTTCATCTGAGAGAGTGAAGTCTAGGTCCTCTGAAAAACTGTAAGTTTCGAAATAGCATTTTTTGAGACATGTCCCTCCTTTGAAAATCCAATTGCTTTCAATTGAAGCTGTGTTGTTAATTCCAGCCAACACCCAACCTAGTACGTAGTCCTTTTCAACAACTTCTGCTGTGAGACTGAGCGCTTTTGCAAAGTCAGTCGATATGCTATTTCGTATGCACGGAAAAGAATGACAAGAAGAAAATAGGTCGCGACAGGTAAAACTAAGAGGATTGAGTTTATGGCGAAAGGTATCTTTGAAAGATTGGCCGAATTAGTTTTGACCCGAGGGGTAAGTGAGATCGTCAAACGTGTCTGGAGGGAAAATAAAAAGGAAAATAAGAAGAGGTCTCCTCCAGCTCCGAAGCCCTCGTCCTCTAGCCAGGCTGAAGAAAAAGTACATCCGTGGCGAACTTGCCCTATAGGGCAACATTGGAGGCGTACACATCCAGTGCATGTGCCTTCCAGTGAAAAAAATCCAAAAGGAATCACGACCCGTATTGTGGGATGCTGTAAGAATCCTCAACGCAAGAATAAGCGGGTGGTCAAGGACGTCATTCACCCTGAAGAAATTCACAGGATTGCCAAGGATTACTTCAGCGGCCTTACTGGATCTCCAGCAGGAGGAAAGCTGAAGCAATATGAAGACGCTGACAAATATGATGATTTGATACGTGGTTGGACAAAATATTGGAATGAGATATTTAAACCTGAGGTTCTACTTGATCCAGACGTAGTCAAGGCATTAATCGCTTCGGAATCTCGATTCAAGTCGAACCCGAAGCCTGTATCTGCCGGTAAAGCAGGCAAAGCTCACGGTCTGATCCAATTAACTGATGAGGCGATCCAGGCTCTTAGCAATCCCAACGGAGAACTAAAGGATCATCTGGTCATGATAAAAGAGGTAGATATTTTAGACCCTAATGTGACCTTATGCGCTGGAATTCGATGGTTATTTCAAAAAAGAAAATTGACAACTTACCTGCTTGGACGGGAGGCAACGTGGGAAGAAACGATTGCTAATTACAAGGCTTATCTCAATGATATGCTTTCAGGAAAAAATAAAAATCCAGAAGGAATGATAAACTTTAGAGAACGTCTAAAAGAGTTAAAGCAATGAATTTGATGACACCGTACTTCCTTTTATTTGCTTTTCTAAGCTCGGCATTTGCGATTCCACTTTCTAATATACCACCCTACTCAATGAAGTATCCCTATGCACTTCTCACTCCTAGCTACGAAGTTCTAACCGAAGACGATCTCGCTTATGATACTCGTCGGCGCAAGCCCGTACTCTATAATCCAAAAGGCGGGCAATCGGGAGCGCTTTTTTGGCAGTGTTTTCCAGTAAAAAACGTGAAGAATAAATATCGCACTTGGAGGGGTACAGATGGAAGAGGGCCTTCACATCTGGTTGAGACTTTGTGCGATCTTGAGACTTGGGCCGAGCGGGACGGTGAGATTCATGGCTTCTTTGAGCGGCGTGCACTGCCCGTAACATTTTGCCGTGATTATGTAAAAAAATGGAAGAAGTTGACCCGGGCTGAGAAATTCGTGTGTTTCTATGCTGAGAACGAGGGTGAACGTAAAGAGAAGATTGACGGAGCCTTAAAGGCTATTCATGCTTGGACCTGGGATAAGTTCAAGACCAGGAAAGGTTGTTACTCCTACTTCGAAGGAGACTGTGATATTGGATCCCCCCGATTCAGTTCTAAGTGACCCCTCTATTTATTCCTGTCGACAAGAAACTATCTCTTTGAAAGTGAAATTTCTGTTTGTTTTTATAGCTTCTCCATGTGCGATCGAGTGTAGTGTGTCCCATCCATATGCTGATGTTTTCTAGGGATTGCCCTTTGGAGAGCATTAGATCTACAAAACCTTTTCGTCCAGCATAGAGATCAGTTCCATATCCGAAATAGGATCTCATCGTTTTTGCAATGGGGCGTTTAAACGTGCGTGCCTGGATGATCCGAAGTGAGAACCGCTGTTCATCGTAAAGAATGGGAATTGGTTTCCAGCGATCTTCAGGAGGTAGAGCGACGATTTTTGTTTGATAGATCCAAAGAATAATCCTACCTGTGGACAAAGTTTCAATAAACCATAGACTTCGATCGTTGAGGTTACTGACTTCTTGGGGTCTTAGGCCTAACCAGACAGAAAGAAAGAGCCAGTTAAAATTAGGATGATTCATTTTTGTGTAAACGGCCTCCAGCTGGATTGGCAGAAGCACCTTTGAGGGGCGTCTGGTATTTCGAGTCTTCTTGTAATAAGCTTCGATCAATCTCTGTCGTTCATATCCTTTTGGATGTGAAATGGGATGAAAAGGCTTTGCTGTTTTTCGAGCAATAAAAAATCCCCAGAGATTTGCCATTTTTAAAACTGCACTGATGTATCGAACGCTGTATTGTTTTTCGTGGAAATAGTCATAAATATCCGGAACGTAATAGAACCACTCAGAAGGTTCGTGACGAATGGCTGAGATCATTCGTTGGGCAGCCCGCCAGAGATTTTGGGCCCGACTCATTCGTCTCTTTCCTGATTCAGTTTCACTATCTCTAGTACGAATAAATCTGTGCTCAAATTCAGAGGCAAATTCGTCAGGAATTTTGGCGGCTTTTTGATTTCGTAATTTTAAAGTCGTAATTGTATCTTTTTTTATTCGTTCCTCTTGGCCCTTTAGGAGAGTCTGTGCATTAAGTTGGCTTGCGCGGCATCTGGCATCTTCGAATGTCATCTGGGAATGGAATCCAATGCTTCGCCATCGCTCGGGTGTGATGGCCCATTCCTTTTTTCGTTTTTTTGCGCCGGACTTTTGGCAGTCCTCCATCCGGTAGGAAATAAATTGAAGCTTCCACTGGGGATGAGATTTTTTCCAAGTAAGAGATCGGACGTAGTAACCCACGAGCAACCTCCTTTAGGTAAAAAAAAGGGTTGTCGTTCAAGAGGATTGGAGAAGCGATGGAGTCCAAGGGCCTGAAAAACAGGGAAGGTCGAGTTTCGTGGAACCATGGCACCATTCAGCGGATCTTTGAGCGTTGGAAGGGCAAACTTTAAGCTATTGATCAGATCATAATGCATTCTTTTAAAAAAAAGATTTGATATGTTGCACTTAGAACTTTCTCGATAAATCTCAAAGGTGAGCCACTGTGCCTAAAAAAGTAGTAAAACAAAAGAGCAAGAAACCAAAGTCAAAAGTTGTACCTCGAAAACCAAAGGCATCTAAGCAACCTTTGCCGCCAGTTCATCCATGGAGAGTGTGTCCTTATGGAGAACATTGGGTCAAAACGCATCCGATGCACGTTCCTCCGAGTAAAACGAACCCAAATGGTTCTATAACAACTCGCCACGAACACTGTGCGCGGAATCCGTCTAGCAAGGATCAGCTGTACCCAGCAGAAATTCAAGAAATTGCAAAGAATAACTTTTCCAAAGTGAAGAATCGACCCTGTGCCCTATCTCTAAAATTTGGGACTAATGGCAGTAAGTATGATGATTTTATTGCAGGCTGGGTGCAGTATTGGAATGATGTGATGAAGTCCGATGTTCCGTTGGATCCTAATCTCGTCAAGGCGCTGATCGCATCCGAATCTGGGTTTGATCCGACAGTGCTCGCAAATAAAAAGAACTCGAAAAGTGCTCGCGGACTCATGCAAATCACGAACGATACTCGGAAGCTCTTAGGTGGAGGTCACGGTGATCTCAAAGATCGTCTGATTGAAGTGACAAAAGCCGATTTAAATGACCCAAATATTAATATTTGCGGAGGAGTCAGATGGCTCTTTGAAAAACGACGCCAAGTTTCTTCCCATTTAAAGCGTCCTGCAACCTGGGTTGAGGCTGTCTGGGAGTACAAAGGGGTAAAGCTTGCAAAAACTAAGAGGGAAGCAGAAAGAATTAAAGAGATCTTCAACAGATTTTACCAGGAACTTCAAAGATGTGGAAAGTCTTAACAAGATCCGTAATTTTCCTTTCCTTATTTCAGGCTTCAATCAGTGCTTGCAGCACTCCTTTGAGTCACCTGGCTGAGCTTAAGTCAAAATATCCTTATGGATTGATAAATGATGATTTTGGAATTCTTGCGTTGAATGACTTAGCTCTCAACGCTTGTCGCATTAAGCCTTCGCCACTTGTACCTGGAATTTTGAATCCTTATGAATATTGGATTTGTTTTGAAAGTAAAAAAATTTTAGCGGCATGTGAAGATCAAGGGTTTTCCAATGAAGATGGACGAGTTGGGCGCGTGATTGTCGATGCGAAGGATCGTGATCTTAATTATCATTTCTTTGAATCTCGTCCATGGTCAATTCAGGATTGCAAGAAGTTTGTTGCAGACGTGAATCATTTAGTGTCGGGAACTTCTCATGCATGTATTTCAGTCTCGTACATTGATAAAGAGGTCAAGAACGACAAGGGTCAAAAAGAACGTGGAGCGATTTTTCATAGAATCAAAACACTTAAAGGATGTGAAGGTGAGGAATGTGCTCTCACTGAAGAGATCAAACAAGAATATTGCCCCGATTTCAAGTCCTAGGATCGTGTGAGCTGGGAACGTGGAAGTTTGCGGCTATTGATTCGCAGCATCCATTCATTGATTTCATTGATGACTACTTCGATGGACTCTGGAAGTTTTAATTTCTGGCGAAAGCTACCCAAACCGCTCAGATGGTTACTCCACAAACGTTGCATGGCCTGGATCCCTGATTCATCGAACTTGATTGGAAGTTGGAGATTTGTTTGTCGATGTTTAAATGTTGCAGTTAGTGTCTTCTCAAGTGCTTTCGGATTGATCAGACCAGTTTCTCGGAGGATGAGGATTACATCATGGTAGTCCTTCATTCGACTATTTGTGGCGCCCTTGGAAATAATAGTCTCGAGTTTTTCTGCAAAGATTGTTTCAATGGGGTAGGTCAAAAGGGTGATCTCTCCCTCGAATAGGGGTTTTCCCTTGTATTCAAAAGGATGAAAGTTGTCCTTGATGGGTTCGACGAGGTCTCCAACGCCTATGTCTACATGGATCTTATCTTTCATTTTTCCAAACTTCGAATTGAAGTGAGCTTGGAAGCCTGGGTACTCCATATGAGGTTGGGCAAGGACTTCAATTCGTGACCATTCAAAGTTGAATCCATCACTGATTTGTACGGAAGCTACGACCCTAAGAGCTTCTTCAATTGCAGAAGTCGTATTTTTGATCTTAGTCATTAAAAAGTCTGCATCGGTGGTTTCTCGACCGATGGGGATCAATTGGCTCAGAAGTAATCCACCTTTGAAAATGAATTTCTCACAGTGGATGGAACGAGAAAGTCTAGCCAGAAAGCGCTCGAGGAGGAGTTGTTTCCATGCTTCATTGAAAGAAATGGCTTTGTCCTTTGCAACTACGCGCAATCGATCTTTGAGTGCATCTTCGTTCATGTGGTCACCGATAAAATATAAGGATCTATTTTAAAGCGCAGGATTTTCGCATATTTTCTGATTTTCTCGAAATCAATTTTCTTTGTCCCCCTTTGGGTGACTGCGAGTTTTAGTGCTTTGATTGCTGTTTCCTTGCTGAGATAGCGGAAGGAGTCAATTATGGTTCTTTCTTGGTCGAAGATGGGAATTTTAACATTTCCAATCTTGAATTCAGTTTTTCCCAATGTCAGGTTTCGCATTCGAACAACTTTAGTTGAAGGAGTAGCACGATGGCGGGTAGTGTTTTCTACTGCAATCCAAAATTGGCGAGGGATTTCCTCAGTTAGGTCGTAAAGGGCGAGTGCCGATGTCAGGCAAACAACGCCATTTTTGAGTTTTTGGACGGCAAAGATGAGGTCTTCCCATCGAAAATCCGCGACAGCAGGTGCATTTTTTGCGCGGTAGATTCCCCTGGAAATGCGTTCTATGTCTCCGGATTTGATGTAGTATCCAAGCGTCGCGGAAGATATGCCAAGCTGGGTTGCCTCTCTGCTGGTAAAGCTGGGTGCTCGCAAGAGGGGAGAAAGTTGTGTAAGGGCCGATTTGGGGCGCATGTACTTAACTTAACATTGGCACTCAAGTATGTAAAGTGAGTGCCAATGTTAAGTTAAAAAGACTGTCTAACGTCATCCCCACTTTAGGTGAAATCTCTGTTTATTCTTGTAACTTCGCCATGTGCGATCGAGTGTGGAGTGTCCCATCCAAATGCTGATGTTATCTAGTGTATGCCCTTTGGAGAGCATCAAATCTGAAAATCCCTTTCGGCCAGCGTAGAGATCGGTCCCGTATCCGAAGTAGGTCCCGAGATCTGCCGATTCGATTTTTTTAAAAATAGGTATTTTGTGACCTGCGATATAGAAATTACATAAAGTCTGTTGCTGTTCGTTAACAGAAGGAAGAGACCAGCATTTATTTGCTCTGGTATATTGCAGTGGATCTTGTGTAACTTTCGCGCCTATGAGTGTCAAGGCAAGTAAAAATGAAAAGAAAGCTGCTCAGTTTATACCGGTTGCTTGGAGACCTAATTGGTTCTCCTATTCAGGAACCGAACAGAGTGTAACGTCGACCGCTGGAATTTGCCCCATGGTGGATCTATTTTTTGACGATCTGCTTTACGGAGAATTTCACAAATGCCTCCCCGAAAGAAAAAGCAACGCATCTTATCGGAAGGACTTATTCGCGATGACAACACTGTGCTCTGCGTGGGTAGGGCATGACGCAATAGACGACATTTGGGAGTTTCACGAAGATGCAGGGGTTAGGGAGAAGTTAGGAGGGGAAATTCCAGCACCTAAGACAATGGGAGATTATTACAGGAGTTTTGAGGAGGAGCATTTAACAGGGCTGGGTGACTTTCTCAGAACTCAGGCTAGAAGATACCGTAAACAAATTGCTCCAGGATCTCCTCTTGTCATTGATATGGATAGTACGTCTCATGTTCAAAGGGGCTTAAAGATTCAAGGAGTCGAGTTTAATTATAAAAAGCTATGGTGCCTGGACAGTCTTTCTGCGTGGGATGAGCTGGGTTTTTGTCATGGATTTGAATTGAGAAAAGGGAATACATTTAGTTCCCAGGGAGCACCTGAGTTGATTGCCAAAGTGTTTTCACACCTGAGGCATGGGGAAGAGAAATATTTCAGAGCAGATAGCGCATTTCATAATAAGAAATGTATTGAGGCCGCAATTCGAGCGGGAGCAAAATTTGCAATTACGGCACATGGCAGATCCAACTGGCTTGACAAAGTATTAGCAGGAGGTGTGGGTAATTGGGAGTCATGGAAATACACAGAAGAAGAGATCAAAGATGCTATGGAAGCTGAAGTTCAGCTACCTACGATTGAAGTGGGATCTATGCTTTATAAGCCGGGCTGGAGCCCAAACTTAAGATTTTACGTAGTCGTGAAACGTACATGGATTAGGAATAAAAAGACAGGAAAAGATGAGTGGAAGTATTATGGGGTTATCACAAACTGGAATTTATTTCGTACAAAGCCGCAGACAATAGTAGAATGGCATAATCGCCGAGGGAATGCAGAAAATCTGATTAAAGAACAGAAATGGAATTTTGATTTACTTCACTTTCCAATGTTGAAACTTTCAGCGAACAAGGCCTACGGACTGCTGTATACAGTCGCTCATAATTTTATGAGAGTGCTATCGCTCTTGGATAATCGTAATCATCCGCTTTATGCAAAAAAATTCCGAAGAAAATTTGTTTTTATTCCAGGCAGACTCGTATGGGGTTCTTCAAGGCGCTTCATGAGAATGCCACAATCAAAAGAAAGAGAGGTGTCACAGATGATGAAAAGGTGGAGGGAAACCTTTCAACCCCTCCTGGCTTCTGCAGGTTAGTCCTGTGAAGCATCATCGGATCTGTGAAAACCTCATAACAGCTATTTGGAGTCACAAACCAAAGCGCTCCAAGTAGAGGAAGAGATGAGGCGGCCACGGGTTCGAACCAACGACCGAATCGTAGAAGTCGACATCGTCCCCAAAAACGAATCGACCTGCGATTCGCGCTCTTACAATTTGAGTATGTCACCGTAAACTCAGTGCGGTAGTGCGCCTAATACACTCGCAGAGTCCTGTGGAGAGCACACTCTGTCGTAACTTCACTGTCCAGAGGGTGGGGGTGATTCAACTTCCGACGTCGAACTCGTCGGCTCTATGCACCTCTTATGAGGTGAAAATCTGCTGCTAAAATCCCTGGCAATGCGACCCACTCAGAAAATCAGGCCGTTAATCCACGAATTTGGGTTATAACATTTTGGGCAAAAAAAACCCAAAACACTCCTTGCGGGAAGGGATTGGGCAAAAATTTCGATTGGACTAGGAAGTGGAGACCCCTCACGGTCGGGCTCGTGCCCGTCCTCCGGGGCGGCGCCCTCGTCGCTGAGCCGCGCATCGTGCGCGTCTCTCCGGAAAAACGCTGCGCGTTTATTCCGGTCGCTTCTCGGGACCGTCTCCACCAACTAAAAAGGCCAACTACCTTTCAGTAGTTGACCTTTTTAGTTGGTGGAGACGGTGGGAGTTGAACCCACGTCCGAAAGCAATCTGTCTCCAGAATCTACATGTGTAGTTTATGATTTAGATTAAGTGTGCCGCGTCCATAAACAAACTCAGCTCACCCTCCGCAGACTTTAGTTTCGCTCTTTGGGCATCTGCGAGACCCAGAGAACTAGCCCACTAAATGACGTTCTATCCTAACACGCGGGCGAGATCAGGTAGAACGTGGTACTTGAATAGAATTAACTATTAAGCAGCCATTGCGTAATCGTTGCCAATTACATTTTGTCACTTTTTTACGAGGCCAGTGACGCCCTCGACATGCATCTGGGACGTCAATACTCCCGTCGAAGCCGGATCGTCCCCTAGAGTTCTTTATACCATAAAGTGAATGCAAAAGCATTGCCGAATGATAGGATGGTTACAAGATGTTGAAATGACTGCCCCTTACAGTCTTTGTTTCACTTGTTCACTTGTGATGATTCGTTTGTCTTGATCGCAGATCCAAATGCAATCATCCGGTAGTGAGTGGGGGAGGACAAGGAGTCTAATTGAATTTTAAAGTGAATGATGCCGGTGGCTCCTTTGCGGAAGGCTTTGTATTTAATTTCGCGCTGAAGAGCTTCGATCATTTCTTGGTATTCTGCTGAGCTGTCGGCTTCAACAGCGTGAGATTTGAGAGCAGCGTTTGCAGAAACAGTATCAATCAAGGTGTAGTCGCTCTGTCCAGGAAGGTTTTCGCCTGACGTGACGGGAATTAACTCAGCGGGATGGGAAATTTCTGTGCTGTAAGATTCTGTTTTTTGATCCGTCTCTGTAGAGAGAGGAGTGGTTTCGGTTTGAGAGTCTTCTTTGGAGAAAATGGTATCTGAAGGGCCAAATTTGATTTGAGCGTGTGTTTCTCGGAGCGCTTGTACGATTAAAATTCCCGCATATTCACTGATTCGAGGAATTAAAATACGTCCGCTGGCGAATTGAGGTTCTAGATCTATTTCTCGGATTCCCATGTTTTCCCGCGAGAGGAGGTCTAAGAGTTTTTCTTTCTCCTCGATCAAAAGTGTTCCAGTGATGAGCAAACTAAAAGGGAATGCTGCTGAAACCGAGGGTTTTCCAATAGGCATCTTTTCAGCAAAGTCTTTGATTTTTTCGACTGGGGTTCGAGTTGCTTTTGCATGAGGAGATCGTGCCTCAAAAGAAGGTGTGATGCTTTCAGTTTTAATTTCGGATTGAAAATCCGAGGAGGTTTCCGAGGAAGTAGGTGACTCAGTGCTATCCATGGAAAGTGGAAAGTCAGAGGAACTGGAGGACTCTGGTGTGATGGCAAAGTCAGAGGAGTTGATTTGTTCCGGTGCTGAGATAGCAAAATCGGGATTCGATTCAAGATTCGATTCGGGAGTCGTTTCAAATTCAGGCGCTGACACAGATCCAGGTCCAGAATCCAATGCAGAGCCAGAATCCAATCCAGATTCAGCGCTAGAATCAGATTCAGATGAAGATTGAAAATCCGAGTTAGAAAACTCGGGTGAAAGTTCTGTCGAAAATTCTGAGGAGGGAGATGCAGACTCCGTAGGGAGTGTTTCTGTCGGAGGATGAGTGACTGCGTAATCTTCTAGGCTCTCAAAGCTCTCGACTTTTTCAATGGGGGCTTCCTCCATGACAGAGCCCTCAGGAATGGGGGGGGCTTGCCCAGACTCATGAAGTGCTTGAGAGAGTTCGATGATTCCCGTTAAATCCTTTTTCTTTTCCTCCTGATCGCCTTCATGGGTGCTCATATCACTCAGCCTCTCCGCTTAATGATATAACGACATTGCGCCAGCGTCTAAGAATCTGTTGGTATTCTCCAGTTAGGCTGCTGATTACATGAAATACGTAGGCTACCTACCCAGTAGGTCGCTTCTTTATTTCAGCTTTGAGGAAGGCCCCCCATAAGAAAGCTCAAAGGGAGGCCTACTTAGAAAACATCACGCACCATGGCATTTCTTGTATTTTTTACCACTTCCGCAAGGGCAAATGTCATTCCTGCCCACCTTATCACCTGTATTGAGAGGCGAATTCGGATGTGAAGCTGCTGCCATGAGGGAGGTCGAACCACTCGAAGATGGCGAGCCATTGCTGTTACCACTACCACTACCACTGCCAATTCCACTACCACTGCCATTGAAAGGCGAGTTGCGATTCATGGACATTTGGCGTGGAGGCTTATTCATATGACTCAAATTAAGTACCGGCTTGACTGCAGAGGGTCGAGGCGTAGGAGTATTGTTTGAGTGAGTATCCTGAGAAATGAGATCTCCAGTTTCTGTCAAGTTATACTGCATTTGAGGAGTAGCCTGTTCTCCTTTCTCAAGCTCTTTCTCAATCTCTTCCTCAAGTTCTCCTACAAAACCTTCTTGGATCATCTCAGAGGGATTGAGTTGAACAGCAAAGAGCTTTCTGACTACGTCACCTGTAATTTGATTCATCATCATTTCAAAGAAGCGGAAACCCTGCTTCTTATATTCAATGAGAGGATCTTTTTGGCCATATCCTTGTAAACCAATTCCTTCACGCAAATGGTCCATGGCAAGTAAGTGATCTTTCCAAAGATGATCAATGGTGGTGAGGAGAATCATTTTTTCTAATTGGCGTGTCACATCTGGGCCAATTGTTTTCTCTTTGGTGTTGTAGGCAGCTTCAGCCATCTTGATGATAAGATTTTTTAAACCTACATTATTAAAGGGCTGAATATCTTGTTCTTTGATTTGACTTGGAATCTGAAGAGTGACTTGAATGGCATCATTCAGTTCTTTGATATTGAGAGATGACATTCCATCTATTTTGCGAAGTTTCCCGTTTGGAAAGAAGTCTTCTGCGATGACTCCCGATATTTCAGTAACCATAGAGAAAATCATTTCTCGTAGATTTTCTCGGGCCAAGACTTCTTTACGCCATTCGTAAACAACTTTTCGTTGTTGGTTCATGACGTCGTCGTATTCGAGAAGATGTTTTCGAATATCGTAGTTATGACCTTCTACTTTGCGTTGAGCATTTTCAATGGCTTTCGTGATCCAGCGATGCTCAATGGGCATATCTTCTTCCATGAAGCGTCCAATATTGACGCCTCCGAAAATACGCATCAGATCGTCATCTAACGATAAATAAAACCTACTTTCGCCTGGATCTCCTTGGCGTCCAGCACGACCTCGAAGCTGATTGTCAATACGGCGGGATTCGTGTCTTTCCGTTCCGATGATGAAAAGACCTCCGAGTTTGCGAACTTCTTCTCTTTCGGAAGCGCACTTCTCTTCCCACTTTTTAAGGGTCTCATTGTAATTCTGATCGTACTCTGCTTGTTCTTCTGGAGAAGCATCGGCTTTTAAAGCGCCCACTTCTGACTTTGCAAGGAACTCTGGATTTCCACCTAAAAGAATATCAGTACCTCGACCCGCCATATTAGTGGAGATCGTGAGTGAACCTTTCCGTCCTGCTTGTGCAACAATTTCAGCTTCACGTTGATGATGCTTTGCATTTAAGACGTGGTGTTTAATCCCTTCTTTTTTCAGAAGTGAAGAGAGTTTTTCGGATTTATCTACAGATACGGTTCCTACCAGAATAGGTTGACCTTTTTCTTTGAGTTGCTTGATTTCAGTTACGATCGTTTTTAGCTTACTGTTTTCAGATTTGAAAATGACATCTGCTAGGTCTTTTCGAATCATTTCTCGATTTGTAGGAATCACAGTGACATCGAGTTTATAGATTTGTTTAAATTCTGTAGCTTCAGTGTCTGCAGTTCCCGTCATTCCACTGAGTTTTTTGTACATTCTGAAATAATTTTGAAAGGTAATGGTCGCGAGAGTTTGATTCTCGTTTTCGATCGCTACGCCTTCTTTGGCTTCGATTGCTTGGTGGAGTCCATCCGACCAGCGACGTCCAGGCATGAGACGACCTGTGAATTCATCCACGATCATGACTTCACCGTCTTTTACAACGTAATCCACGTCCAATTGAAAAAGCACATGGGCTCTGAGTGCTTGATTGACGTGATGGAGAAGTTCAATATTGGCAGGATCATAAAGATTGGCTACTCCCAACCTTTTTTCCATCTTATCTACACCCGCCTCGGATAGAGAGGCTGTTTTTGATTTTTCATCGATCGTAAAGTCGGTTTCTTTGATCAACCCGCCATCTGCCGTGATTTGTCGATCAATTTTATAATAAAGATCGGTTGAGTCTTCAGTCGGTCCACTGATGATGAGAGGAGTACGAGCCTCGTCAATAAGAATTGAATCCACTTCGTCGACAATGGAGTAATGAAGCTCACGTTGGACATAATCTTCCAATCGGAACTTCATATTATCGCGCAGGTAGTCAAAGCCAAACTCGTTATTTGTGCCGTAAGTAATGTCGTAACTGTAATTTTTTTTACGCTCTGCATCAGTGAGGCCGTGGATAATATTGCCCGTCTGCATCCCCAGAAACCCGTAAACTTTTCCCATCCAAGAAGAATGGAGTCGTGCCAGGTAGTCATTTACAGTGACGACATGAACTCCTTTGCCAGTCAGTGCGTTGAGATAGCAAGGAAGTGTCGCAACCAGAGTTTTACCTTCACCTGTTCGCATTTCTGCAATGCGTCCCCGATGTAAGGTAATACCTCCAATGAGCTGAACGTCATAAGGGCGTTGCCTAATGACTCTCCATGCTGCCTCTCGAACCACTGCAAAAGCTTCTGGAAGCAGCTGATCCAAGGTTTCACCATTGGCAAGGCGTTGCTTGAACTCGGCTGTCTTTCCTTGAAGCTCCGCATTCGAAAGGGGTTTGATTCGCGACTCAAGCTGATTTATCTGATGTACGATTGGATAAATCGATTTAAGTTCACGTTCGTTTTGAGTTCCAAATATTTTTTTCGCAATTTTTTGCAGGCGCATAATTTAGTGGCCGAGTTTAATAGGCGCGAGGCAAACTGTCACGTGTAAAAGCAAATTTAATCGAATCTATGGGCTTGAATCTTCAAAAATATAGGAGCGTGGGTCAACTGGATACCCATGAACTCGAACTTCATAATGTACGTGAGGCCCTGTAGAGCGACCGCTGTTACCGAGAAGCGCTATTTTATCTCCGCGTTTAACCTTATCTCCTTTATTTTGTAGAAATTTTCTTAAATGACCATACCAAGTTTCAATACCATAGCCATGGCTTAAAATTAAAGTCAGACCATAGCCACTTTTGGAGTTGGCAAAAGTGACTTCGCCACTTGCTGGTGCGCGCACCACCGTTCCGATGCGGTTGGCTATATCTAAACCTTCATGCATTTTGACGCGATCCCCATAGGGTGAAGTTCGTACTCCAAAACCCGAGGTGAAGTAGCCTGGAGCAGGTTGTCGGGTGGGGAGCGCCGCGAGAAATGATTTCTTATCATACAGAACTTCATATTCATCTTGGAGAAGTTCTTCCGTATGAAAGGCTTCTGTATTCAGATCTTCAATTCGATTTTCTAAGACGGAATATTCTTTTTGAAGCTCCATTTTTTCAGGATCGAGTTCTCCTTGGATGCTGGCTTTTGGATCGGAAGGGGGAGTGATCACTTGAGAGGGGGTGACCGAGGTGTTCGTCAGGTTCGCATTCGTAGTGTTTGTGTTCGCATCAGGAAGTTTTCCTTGAAGGTTAGGCGTCTGATCTTCCACATGCATGATCACTTTTAAACGCGTAGCAAAGGATTTCACTCGATCCATCGTATTTTCTACGGTGGTGATCTTATTTTGAAAGATTTGCACCTGCTGCCGCAATCTACGATTCTCTACTTTGAGTTGCCGATTTTCACCAATTTGACTCATGACATACCAATAATCAAAAACCATGACTCCTGCGAGCAGTATCAAAAAGGCAAGGCACACTGCTGTTCCGCGTAGAAGCCAACTGGGTAATATCCACTTCCTGACGTGAGAGGTTTTTTCAGGTACGATGAGAATAGTATAGAATCGATTCGCCATTTCTTTAGGCTACCTGGTTAGAGCACTTGAACCAAGATCGAAGTAATATTGTCGTCGCCCCCGTGCGAATTGGCGGTGGCGATCAGTTCATTTACTCCATTTTGTAGGTTTCCGGCTTCAAAAACTTGTTCTTGAATCACTTTAAGCATCTCCAAATCTTCCATGAGTCCTGAAAGGCCATCAGAACAGATCAGAAAACAATCCCCTGATTGCACTTCCATTTGGTAAATTTCAACCTCCACCTCTTTTTCAAATCCTACTGACCGAGTAATGACATTTTTCATTCGGTCAGTTTTAACTTCACTTCGTTTAATGAGACCGGCTTTTAACTTCTCTTGTACGAGTGAATGATCTCGAGTGAGCTGCCAAACCGCATTCGGACGAAAAAGATAACAGCGACTATCTCCCACATGTCCAATACTGAGGTGATGATCTTTAAAGAGGAGTGCGGTTGTGGTGGTTCCCATTCCTTGAAGATGAACATGGTTCAATGATTTTTCATAAACAGCCAGATTGGCAGCCTGAAGTGCATCTGAAATGACTCGGTTGGGTTCCCAATCTTGATGGCTTTCGGCTTTAGAAGTGAAATTTGAAATGATCTCGACAGCCATGGCACTTGCAGTTTCGCCCCCTCGGTGTCCTCCCATTCCATCGGAGACCACAAAAAGGCCTAATTCAGGACGAGCAATACCACTGTCTTGATTTTGAGATCGTTTGCGGCCCACGTCGGTTCCAAATCCGACCTTAAATTGTGTCATCCAGCCCTCAGATACGATTGAGAACACGCGGCAAAATACGTGCTCTTAGAATTAAGCCCCACCCACAGAGATTTCACTGAGTCGGACAGACGGGGCGCCAATTCGTCCGAAAAATTTAAGATCACTACTAATATCTGTCATTCTTCGAAAAAGTTCCAATACATTGCCTGCTATTGCGAAGCCTTTTACTGGGCGAGTGAGTTTACCCTTTTCAATTAAAATTCCAGAAGCACCCAGTGAGAAATCTCCTGTCACAGGGTTGGCGGTATGAATTCCCATGAGATCGGTGATGAGAATTCCTTTTGAAATGTCCTGGATGAGTGAATTGAAAGTTTTTTTACCGCTCTGCATATAAAGATTTGAAAAACCTATGGACGGAGCCGACTTAATTCCTCGAAGCGAATTTCCGGTCGGTTCAACTCCATACTTGCGTGCATAGTAACTATCATAGAGTGCGGAGGTCATGAACCCCCCGTCTACAAGGAGAGTATTCCTCGAAGGAACTCCTTCTCCGTCAAAAGGAGTGGTTCCTGCTCCTCCTGGGAGAAGTCCGTCATCTATTAGGGTTACTTTTTCAGAAAAAAGCGGTTGGCCGATCTTGCCAGCCAGCATGCTTCTACCTTTACTCATTTGTTCTGCTGAAAAGCTATTCGATAAAAACTCGAGAAGATCTGCGACGACAGAGTTTCTAAGGACAGCGGGACATTTCATAGTGGGGGCAGAGCTGGCGCCCAAAAGCTCAATAGCCCATTCTGCAGAAAGCTGGGCGATCTTTTTAATATCAAGGTTATCTAAATAATTTGAGAAATCATATTCACTTCCTATTTGGCTATCTCCACCTGACTCTGCTTTACAAGTCACACCCGCAGAAAAACCACTGCTTTTATGTTGAATATGCTCGCCGCTTGAATCCACTAGGTGGGCTTCAAAGCAAGTTTCTGAAATTGATGCGGAGCGAATAGCGGTAATTCTGGGATCAGCTTTCCGACAGTGCGCTTCTAAAGTTTTGGCTAGATGAGTCTTCTCTTGAAGGGGAATAGCCAATCCGGTAACATCAAAGTTATCTACGCTAGGATAGACAAAGCTGCCGAAGGTATAAAGCCCCACGTATTCGTCTTCGGGCATAAAAATTGCCACTTCAGAGGCGGTATCAATAGCCTTTTCAATCGCTTCGTTTTCAAGTGAAGTAGTAAAACTGAATCCGAGTTTTCGGTCTTTAATAAGGCGAATGGATAGACCCATGTCTTCAGATCGAGAGAGGGTGTCTATCTCTTGATCTTTAGAGTCAATCTTTGTTGAGGTACGATGTTCGAAGTAAACCTCAAATTGATCTGGGTTGAGTCTTTCTAGACGTTTGATGGCATGAATTAAAGCCGGGTGCCCTTGAAGGTAAGAGTGCATAGGTTGAGCTCTCCAAATTAAAGTTTACGCTAACTTTACAGTAGGACTGATGTAAAGGTAAAATGAACGAAGAGGTTGGAATTCAATCTAAGAATGGTTGAAAGTATGGCTGAGAATGTGATGAAAATGTGGGGCATTGAGTAAAGATTTAAGTAGTAACTATCTGAAATAAAACGAGTTTACTTACTGGGGAAGGTGGGAAAACGAATGGCGCATCATGAAACAACGACTTCTAACAGCGATTGGGCAAAAATGTTGGGGGACAATAATGCTGTCAGGGAGTTTCGTAATTTCCACTGGGAGGGGTCTTTTGCCGATTACCTGGATATTGTAAAAAATAATCCACATGTCAGTCGAAATGCTTTTCAGCGAATCTATGACATGATTCTTTCTTGGGGGACTTCTTCTTACCTTGAATATAAGAAAAACATTGTTCGATATAAATTTTTTGATGATCCCATTGATCACGGCAAAGATGGAGTATTTGGCTTAGACGTACCCCTGATGAAATTGGTTCATTTCTTTAAGTCTGCAGCCTACGGTTATGGTACGGAGAAACGCGTTTTACTATTACACGGTCCGGTAGGATCTGCTAAGTCGACTATCGCACGATTATTGAAAAAAGGTACGGAACGCTATTCACGGCAGGATGAAGGAGCGCTTTATACCTTTAAATGGATTGATGGTAAAAATAACGATAATATTTTGGGTAATCAGCTAGAAATGGCTTGTCCCATGCATGAAGAGCCCTTGCGTTTGATTCCTGAGGAGCTTCGTCCCAAGATTATTGATGAACTGAATAAAGGGAATAAGATCGATTATAAAGTGAATATTACCGGAGATCTGTGTCCGGCTTGTCGTTATGTACAACGTGAATTTATGCGGAGATATCAAGGTGATCTCTCCAAGGTATTGCAACATATAAAAGTTCAGCGCCTTTTATTATCTGAAAAAGATCGTATTGGTATTGGCACTTTTCAACCTAAAGATGAAAAGAACCAGGACTCTACCGAGTTGACCGGAGATATTAATTATCGAAAAATTGCAGAATATGGTTCAGATTCAGATCCACGTGCTTTTAATTTCGATGGCGAATTTAATATTGCTAATCGAGGAATTGTTGAGTTTATCGAAGTTTTAAAACTGGATGTTGCGTTTCTTTATGATTTACTTGGCGCTTCGCAAGAGCATAAAATCAAGCCCAAGAAATTTCCTCAAACCGATATTGATGAAGTGATCGTAGGACATACGAATGAGCCTGAGTTTAAAAAGCTTCAAAATAATGAGTTTATGGAAGCGTTACGAGATCGTACTGTTAAAATCGACGTTCCGTATATTACTAAGTTAAAAGAAGAGATTAAAATCTATGAGAAAGATTTTAATGCGAATAAAATAAAAGGAAAGCACATTGCTCCCCATACCGTAGAGGTGGCAGGAATGTGGGCTATTCTTACTCGCTTAGAGCAGCCCAAGAAGGCAAATCTATCGCTTCTTCAAAAACTAAAACTGTATGACGGAAAGACCTTAACTGGGTATACGGAAGATAATGTGAAGGAGCTTCGTAAAGAAGCGGTTCGTGAAGGGCTTGAAGGAATTAGCCCTCGGTACGTTCAAGATAAAATCTCTAATGCATTGGTCAGCGATAAAAGTGGTGAAGTGGGATGCGTCAATCCTTTCATGGTGATGAACGAACTTGAAGGGGGTCTAAAAAATCATGCCTTGATTGGGAGTGATGAGAAGCGGCGAGAATATCGGGAGCTGCTTGCAGTCGTTAAGCAAGAGTACGAGGATATTGTAAAAAATGAGGTTCAGCGCGCCATTTCTGCAGATGAGGACGCCATTGCGAAGCTTTGCTCAAACTACATTGATAATGTAAAAGCCTACACTCAGCGTGAAAAGGTAAAAAATAAGTACACAGGTCAGGATGAGGAACCAGATGAAAGACTGATGCGCTCTATCGAGGATAAGATTGATATTCCGGAAAGTCGAAAAGATGATTTCCGGAGAGAGATCATGAACTACATTGGGGCATTAGCGATTGAAGGTCGGATCTTTGATTACAAAACAAATGAAAGACTTCATAAAGCGTTAGAGCTGAAGCTTTTTGAAGACCAAAAAGACACGATTAAGTTGACATCTCTTGTTTCTAATGTGGTGGATCGATCCACCCAGGAAAAAATTGATGTAGTCAAAACTCGTTTAATCAAAAATTATGGTTATTGCGAAATTTGCTCAACTGACGTCCTTAACTTTGTAGCGAGCATATTTGCTCGAGGGGATGTGAAAAAGCGCTCATGATTTATAACATCAAGCGTGATCATGCTCGTTTTAGAGCAATCGTGAAA
Source organism: Oligoflexia bacterium (assembly GCA_963758495.1). Classification (GTDB taxonomy): domain Bacteria; phylum Bdellovibrionota; class UBA1018; order UBA1018; family UBA1018; genus CAVWVI01. The sequence continues at coordinate 272,734 of CAVWVI010000001.1, read as the reverse complement.
GGCAAGATCAAACAAGATCTGAAGAAGTATGTCACTCACGGAGAAATGATTGGTCGAAAAGGGAAAGACTTGGTCACTATTCCCTTGCCACAAATTGAAATTCCACGATTTCGTTTTGGTGATAAAGAACAAGGAGGCGTGGGCCAAGGCAATGGAAAAGCGGGTGATCCAGTGGGTCAGGGTGAGCCTCAGCCAGGCCAGGGAGAAGCAGGTGATCAAGCTGGAAATCACTTGTTAGAAGTCGATTTGAGTCTTCAGGAACTCGCCGAAATTTTAGGTGAACAATTAGAACTCCCTAAAATTGAACCTCGTGGGCATAAGACCCTTAAGTCCAAGACTGAGCGTTATACCGGTATTGCTAATCAGGGACCGAATTCGCTGCGGCATTTTAAGAGAACTTTTCGTGAGACCCTCAGGCGGCAAATTGCTTCTGGAATTTATAACCCTGATAACCCTGTAATTATTCCGATTCGTCGGGATATGCGGTACCGATCGTGGAAATCTGATATTCGGCACGAAAATAACGCAGTGATTGTCTATATGATGGACGTCTCAGGATCCATGGGTGATGAACAAAAGGAAGTGGTTCGCACTGAAGCATTTTGGATCGATACCTGGCTACGATCGCAATATAAAGGGATAGAGACTCGCTACATCATTCATGACGCCACAGCCCGTGAAGTCGATGAGGATACTTTTTTCAAAACTCGTGAGTCCGGTGGGACTTTAATTAGTTCTGCCTATAAGCTTTGCGAAAAAATCATTGAGACAGATTATCCTCCTTCTGATTGGAATATCTATCCATTTCATTTTTCCGATGGTGATAACTGGTCGGGTGAAGACACTCGAGTTTGTTTGGACATTTTAGATAAAACTCTTTTAAAGATTTGTAATGTTTTCTGTTATGGTCAGGTCGAATCTCGTTATGGATCGGGTCAGTTTTTTAAAGATCTTAAGGAGCATTTTGGCAATAATCATGAATCTGTCATACTTTCCAAGATCGAGAATAAAGAAGGAATTTTACAGTCGATTAAAGAGTTCTTGGGGAAGGGAAAGTGAGTAAGCCATGTCAACAAATGAATACTTTAATAGTGGCTTGACCCCCGAATTATTGGTTGTTCAAAGTCAAATTCGGAAATACGCAGAAGATTTTGGACTCGATTTTTTCGAGACGATTTTTGAAATGGTAGACTATGAACAAATCAATTCTCTGGCCGCTCTCGGAGGATTTCCGGTTCGCTACCCTCATTGGCGTTTTGGAATGGACTATGATCAACTTTCCAAGGGTTATGCATGGGGACTTCAAAAGATTTATGAAATGGTGATTAATACCAACCCTTCTTATGCTTATTTGATGAAGTCAAATAATCTGGTGGATCAAAAAACCGTGATCGCACACGTTTATGGGCATGTGGATTTTTTTAAAAATAATTACTGGTTTTCTAAAACAAATCGAAAAATGTTAGATAGCATGGCGAATCATGCCGTTAAAATCCGCAATTATATGGATCGCTATGGACAGGATAAGGTTGAAAATTACATTGATCACTGTTTGGCGATTGAAAGTTTGATTGATCCTTATTCTGCTTTTAATGAACCTAAAAGACGCGAATCCAGAGAATTCAAGGCTCATGAAGAAGAAAAGACTCAAGAGCTAGGTCGTATTAAAACTCAACGCCAATATATGGATCAGTATATTAATCCTCCAGAGTTTTTGGAGGAGCAAAAAAAGAGAAATGAACAACAAGCTCGAAAAAGTAAAAAAAATCCATCCGAACCTCAAAAAGATGTACTTGCTTACATCTTAGAAAATGCCCCGCTCGAAGAATGGGAGCATGATGTTTTATCTATTATCAGGGATGAAGCCTATTACTTTGCCCCTCAAGCGCAAACTAAAATCATGAATGAAGGCTGGGCCTCTTATTGGCATTCAAAGATTATGACTCAGAAAGCGCTTAAGGATTCCGAGATTATTGATTTTTCAGATCATCATGCTGGGACTATGGCTATGCAGCCTGGAAGGGTGAATCCTTATAAGATTGGGATTGAACTATTTCGGGATATTGAGGATCGATGGAATAGGGGGCGATTTGGCAAAGAGTATGATGAATGCGATGATATGGTTGCCAAAGCGAAATGGGATACTGGTCTCGGTTTAGGCCGACAGAAGATATTTGAAGTTCGTCGAGTTTGTAATGATATCACTTTTATTGATGAGTATCTTACTGAAGAATTTGTAGAGAGATTTAAATTATACACCTACGCCTTCAATCGTAGGACGAATCAATATGAAATTGCAGAGCGGGATTTTAAGAAAGTAAAAGAAAAAATGCTCTTTCAATTGACTAATATGGGTCAACCTTTTGTGTACGTGACAGATGGAAATTTTCAGAATAAAGGTGAGCTTTTACTTTTACATAAACACCAGGGGTTAGATTTAGACATTCGTTGGGCACGTGAAACTTTGCGTTCATTCAGTGAATTATGGAAACGTCCTGTGAATATTGAAACTGAAGTGGATGGTCAGAAAAAGCTTTATTCGTATCAAAATGGGGAGTTTTCGGAAAAATTTCTTTAGGCCTCATTTTGAGAATGCTAGCGCTGGTAAGCTAAGGGGATTGAGAAGGGGACGCTTCTAGGATGCCCCCTTCTCTTTGATTGATTATCTTCTTCCACGATGACCATTACCGCGGCCATAACCGCGTCCGTAACCATACCCATTACCATAGCCATAGCCATTGCCATACCCACTACCGTATCCATAACCATAGCCACTGCTATAGTAACAGCTGCAATAATTACAGCAATATCCAGTGGTGTCGCAGCTGGAGTAACCACAGGAGTAGTTGCTTAGGTTATCTATGGCATGAGTGTTCATAGAATTATTTTCACTACTTCCTGTGGTGGGGGTTACTGGGACACTGACAGACATAATCTTAGTACCATTGGGATCTACCGTGTACCAAGTTGCACCAAAGTCATTGATGCCTTGGCCATTCATATCACCGGGGGATTGGTCTTCGCTGAAGGAGTAAAGGGGAATGCCGTTATAGGTGACTTGCATGGTGCCATCACTTCTCTGAATAGTACCTAAGAGTGAGCTGCTTGCACCTCCAGTTGCCATGGCATTTTGACCGCCTGGAACAACGACAGGGTTCCAAACCTGGGCGCATTGGTCGGTACAATTGCTTTGTCCCGCGAGGTCTGCATCGAATGCATAAAGAGTGCGACCCTGAGAATCCGTGAGATAAGTGCCAACGTTTCCTTGGGCAGTAAGAATAGATAGAGAGGTAGAAGAAGGCGAAGTTGTGGTTATAGGTGCCGTGGGTGTTGTAGCTGTGGAGGATGATGGGTCCGAAGAGTCGTCTGCCCATGCTGAATGAATGAGTTGGAAGTTTCCATTCGGTGAAATAAAATGCGTACCCGGAGTCATCGTGCCCATGAGTACCGCTCCCATGACGGGTAGAAAGGTTAAAAGATGGTTTTTCATTAAATTCACTCCTTTTTTAAAATCACTTCATTTATTAAATAAAGGCTTTTGCCATTTGAATTAAGTCCTTTTTTCTTACTATCGAGAGGTGGGTGCTAATGATGTACCAATTTATATACAGTTGGCTGATGAAATGAGACAACAACTCACCTGGCTGGTGATTAGTTCGCTCGGCCTAGTAGTCGTAGTCGAATGGTAGTCAAATGTAAATTCCTTGGACACCCAGATCTGATTTTTCAAGTTTTATAATTACATTTAAAATATACATAATTACATAATTATTATGAAATATTTTTTGAGAAGTGGTTTTTATTATTGGTACGTAGATTGCTAATCTTACCTGTTTCAAAATGAGTTAAAGTTTGATTTAAAATTGGAGTGATTTATAGTTATGAATAAAAAAATTAAAGTAATTACATTTTTTTCAATATTAAGTTCTTTATCTATGGGTGCTTCTGAAGTTCAAGCAGGGTTTATTAGTAAGTTTAAACTTAAACTAGGCGATAAAAAACACTACGAAAATAGGGAGTTAATTTCTTCTTATGATTCTTCTTATGATTCTTCTTATGATTCTTCTTATGATTCTTCTGGTGATTGTGATGAAAGCGAATCAGAAGAGTTTGAAGTGGTTACTCTACATGAAGATGAAAGTTCAGATGGGGAATTATCCAATAATTCTAATGAAATTTTTTTAGATATGCGTGAAAGTAAGCGTCAACTTCGATTTGAAGTGAGTTTTAACGCTATTGGTGAGCCAAAAGATGCAATTTCATTAGGTGTCGAGGAAGTGTCATTGGAAGATGCGTTTACCCTGAGATCGAAGATGAGGATAGCAAGGAAGAAAATGGTCGAAGATAAATTACGTGTAATATTGGACGAATTAGCAGAATTTGCCGAGACGGAAGCGTGCGAGCAGCTCAATTTGAAGAGTGGAGCTTTATCTGGCTTTATGCGGCCCTGCCTGAATCCTTCTAAAGGAATTGCTCATGCACATCATAAGAATGGAAAGTCCTTGGGCCAAAATCCGACAGTGGATGCCAAGAAGTCAGAGCGAGTACAAGAAATTGCAACAAAAATAGCTCAAATATTGGAACGTCATTTAACAGGTCAGGAAATTAAGAGCGATGAAGAATACTTGGATGTCGCTACTCGTGTATTTGGTGAGTTTACTAAAGAATCTGAATTATAACGAGTAGTTGGGTGCTTTAATTGTGGCTGTGGAACATTTTGACAGTATGAAATAGGTTATTCATCGTTTTGTAACTAATGTGGTTTATATTTTATAAATTAATATTCTAATAGAGTGTAATTAAGTAATGTTATCATGTTCTTGTCGTTCTTGATGGATTGTGAGCTTAGATGGCTTGCTTCATGCAATATACTTAGATATTACATTAACGAAAGGTAATTATTATGAAAAATTTAAGTAAGTTTAGAAAAGCTCATATATCCCTTATTACCGGCGTAATCCTATTGGGACAATCAGCAAGTGCATTGGCGATGTCTAAGGGACATAAAGAAGAAGTTGTAGACCTTTCAAATCGATACATCGCTCTTCCAAGTCAGACAAAAGCTTTCAAATATTTCTCTCAAGATGATAAAGATGTATTCTATCGTGAAAACGCCGACAGAGTGTGTCTTAAGTATGGTTTTGATCAACACGGAGAGTTTGTTATCGGAGAAAGCGATAGTTCACAACTAAAATACATAAATAAAGGCCTTTTTAGAAATAAAAGTATAAAAGGTTTACCCATACGAAGTGAGTGGATGTATAAATTTAGTGATGATATTTATGAGAAAAATGAAAAAAAATATATCAGTGATGCAAAAGTTTTAGCAACTGCTCTTGGCGTGGCATCAACAATTGCTGGAACCGTATCTGCAACTATCGTTGCTGCTCCTGTATTTGCACCTATGACGGGTATTTTAGCAACTATGACTGCAGCTGTTACTGGATTTGCATCTCTTATTCCTCACCTTGAGGGCTCATTGAAACCAAAAATTGAAAGTAAAGTTAAATTATATAACGAGAGTAAAAATACCAATAGTTGGTTTGCTAAAAAACTTCATAAGCTCGGGTTTATTGAAGAAAACAATGAAATTAAGCATAAGCATGATGTGTTCTCAAAACTTACATGTGTTCGAAAAAAGAAAGACTCAATGGCTTCGTTCTTATCGAACTTATTCAAGTCTAGGGAGCAGACGGGTCAGGTGGATGCTCCTCGTGAATTAGCTTCCTTGGCAAATAATCACAGTAAGCCAGATTATAGCAGATTAGGAAGTAGTTCATCAGAATCTGTTAGATCTGTTTCTCAGTCAGCACGATAAATCAAAATGGCATGCCCATTTCTTGGTAGTGCGTAGATAGATATTTTAAGCAGTTAAAGTGCCCTCTGCAATGGTTTTACTATGGAATTCCAGCCCTCAGGAAGTGCCGCTTCTAGAGTAAGCCACACTCCGTTTTTAAGGGGTAATTTTAAACGCCAGGCATGTAGCCAAAGGCGCTCAGAATGATCTCCTCGATAAGTCTGATCTCCGACGATAGGCCATCCCATAGTGGAAAGGTGGCAGCGAATTTGATGCATCACTCCTGTTTCAATTTGGATTTCTAAGTCAGTGTACGTTTCATGAGAGGTTGCTTGAGATTCTTCAACCTCGACTGTTTTATGAAGAGCTAAAATAGTTGTGACAGCGGGGAGTGGTTTGCCTCGGATGGCATTTCTCGTGGGTTTGTTGAGGCCAATCATTTTCTTGGACGAATGGGCATCATGAGCTAAGGGAAAGTCTAAACGCACGGGTGGGGCGGGAAGTGGTGAGGAGATTTTTACCCAAGCACGATAATATTTTTCAACTTCTCTTTTTTTCCATTCTAGACTGAGTCTTTCAAATTCTTCTTGGGTTTTTGCAAATACCAAAAGGCCACTCGTATCTGTATCGAGTCTATGTATAATTCCAGGTTCAAGCCCTTTCCTTCCTACGTGGACCAGGTCAGGGCATCTGGCAAGGGCAGCACCTACAGCGGTCTCGGTTTCCGAAGTGAGATGGGGGATAGACGGAATTTTCGTTTCTTTATTTAAGACGAGAAGGTTTTCATCTTCATAGACCACAGGAAGAAAACAGCCTCGTTCAGACGCATGTGCTTGAGGAGGCGCGAAGTGATCTGGATTCCAGTTTTTCCAAGTGACTTCATGTGTCCCTAAAAAAAGAATTTGAGAAGGCTTTGCTGGAATTCCTCTGTAAAACAATTTTTTCTCATGAAAAGCTGATTTCAGAGAGTTTCGGGAAATTTCAATTTGACGGAGTTTAAGCGCTTCAAGTAATGCGAGATCTAACCGAATAGAAGGTTGGTCTACGGATAGAGTAATTACGAAGTTGCTCATTTGTAAGTATATTTCATTTCTATGTATAAATTAATAGTTAGGTGAATTGCAAGCGACATCCGGTTCAAGGTGAGCACTACTTGCTCCCGTTGAAGTACTGGTCGGTACAAAGACACTCGTTTTATTACAACAGCCATCCGAAGGGGTCGAGTTATTTGTTTTGCTCCCCCCATTATCATAGGAAACCGTGCATTGATAGCTATTATCGGTATTAATGGCTGCTTCAACGGCGGCAGCTGGGGCGAGAAGAGGGAACCGTGGCCACGCAAGGCCTGCGGAAGTGGCGGTGCGATCACACGTCTGATTTGCAAGTGCTGTCGTATTCCAAGGTGTCGAACTCGAGTGCATCGCGAAACCAGTCACTGGATAAGAATAATTACTCGTAGGGATACTAATGGCAGTGGCATTACAGGTACTGCTGGCTGAGTTTTTGACCGTATGTGAAGTGTAGGGAGCAATGGTGCCCGTGGGGATAGTTGGATTCGAGGTAGGCGTCAGGGGTGGATCTAAATTTTGTATATTTGGATTTTGAGTGGGATAAGATTCTGAGCACCATGCCACATTTCCAGTGACGGGGTTGCGGGAAAAGTGCAGAGGTGCATCCACGAGGGGTGTGGCTTGAGGTGCACATGCGGTAAAGCTGGGGTCTTCCTCGTAATGAGGTAGATAAGGGGGGTCTGGCCGAACATAAAGATGTTGAAAGGGTGCTGAGTTCCATGCACTTGTAGGGCTGGAATTATTGATATTTACAGTTCTGATACTGATAAAAGATTTGTCAGTACTGACTTGAGGGAGTGCGGCTGAACAAGAAGGACTTTTATCCCAAGCGGTTCCATCTTTGTTAGGAAATTGAAGGCCGTCAATATTTTTTTGATTCCAATTCGAGTCGCTGGACGCCACATAGCCGATATTTCCGTTGGCGGTGCCTTGGCGGTCAAAGTAGGCAAAAGGACAGGGTTTGGGGCCTCTCATCGTATAGGGTTTGAGTGGATTTGCATTTGAAGAAGAGGTGACTGGGCGATCCAGAACATAAATCGTATCAACTCCTTGAGATTGATTCTGGAAAGGTTGGCCATTGGTATCAAAAAGGTGTGGATAGATTGCTATAAATCGGCGGAGTCGATACGTCGCTTGTGATTGTCCAGATGAATTCGTGAAACTGGGGCAGGTGCCATCCGAGTTGGTAGGTGCCGCAAATCCTAAACAAGAATTAATGAATGGCCCGCCGTTCGCAACAGCCTGTCCTGCAAAGCAAGCGCTTCCGACCGCTGTAGGATCGGTCCCATCTGATAGTTTTGTATTAGCGACCACTCCCACTGAAAATGTCGTATTGGGAGATAACGTCAGAGCAAAGGTAGAATCCAGGGGCCAAGGCTGGTTTTGTAAGCCAATCGTATGATTGCTGCCTAAAGCTTCGGTGACCAGCGGGCAAATCATGCTGCTGTTGAATTGGTTAATGTCTCCTTTTTCACTATCCATCACGTAGAGATTATAAAAAAATGACTCTGCTGAATAGTCTTTGGGTGGAAGACTCGCACAATTGGCCCCCGGCGCTCCAGCAGTTGCAGAGGTGAGACAAAATTGAGACGCAATCACTACGGGAAAGTTTGCTCCTGTCGTAGGGTTAGGTAATTGTTGGACGGCGTTTTGAATGGTGATTCCTCTCGTGAACTTTTGGTAACAGGCGTAGTGAAAAATATTGGTGAATAAATGTCCTTGAGAGTCTTGGAAACTTCCGGATACTACACTGGTACTTTTAGTGAAGGTAATCGTATTGGTTGTAAATAATGTTGAATCTGGGTTCCCTGAAGAGGGTAGAATCGTCAACAGAATTTGGGTTCCATCTGGGATTTCTGTCGCATAAACGTTCGGGACGCTGCAAGAAAGAAAGCTCGGTTGGACTGCTGTCATCGCAGTTTGCACAATACGAGGGACTGAGCTGGAGGTCGTATTCGTCGTGCTCGAAGATCCAGTATACGGATTAATTTGATTCCAAGTAAATTGGCAAATGCAAGACTTTACCGTTTGAGCACCGCCAGCTGCACTCGTATTGCAGTGATTGGTTACAGGTGCAGTGGACTGTGTTGTATTGAAGTAAAGGCTTATCAGGGTGGCGGGGGTCGTGGTTGTTCCATTCGTAGTCGCTGTTGAAATCACGAACTTATCTTGAGTAGTGCTTGCGGTGGTTGTGGTGGTTGAAGACGAGCTAGTGGAACTTAAAAGACTACTATTGAGAGAGTTACTGCAACTGCTTAAAGTCAAGGTTGAAAGAAGTAAAATGAATGTTGAAAGGGTTAAGATAGATTGAGCTCTCAAGTTCCTCATAGCATTTCCTATAAAATCCTTTCCTATAGATTAGGTTGAAGTGCACATACCGGAAATACTCCTGCACTTGGGTTAGTAGGATCGCTCGATCCTGGATCTCCATTGGTTCCAACGTCATGAAATTTTATACCATAACTAATAATATTTTGAGGTAAACAGTCACCCGCAGCAGCGGCATTGGGGTCGGGAGAGAGACAGTCTAGGTTAGTATAAAAACGATAAGGTTGATAAGGTAAGCTGGTGCTTGAACTGGAAGTGTCGAGCATGTTCTCAGTCATGACACTCGTGGGGGTGACGACAAAAAGAAAATCATAACGTGCATTGGGTTGGAGCGCTGTTAAGTCATAGTCCACGGTAGTTAAATTATAAGTAGTCGGATGAACCGGAGAGGTCAGTGAGCCGCAAATATTGAGCACATCATCCGCGGGTGCGGCTACCGTTGCGGTTGCAGAGCATCCAATCGATGCGGATTGTGGATAGAGAGATGCGTTGGGAATGAGAACCTCCCAAAGGTCGTCGTTATTCACTCCATCCGTACAAGAAGCTCCAGGGTTCCCGGCGCTACAAGAAGCGGTGCCGGTTTTTTGTAGATGAACGCATTGTTGTCCTACTCCTCCTAAAACTCGATCGGCCAAAGTGAGGGTAGGGTGAGCAGTAGATCCAACGTCGTTTAAAGCTATGGACGTGCCAGGGGTAGGAGAGCTAATCGGTGTAGGATCTGAAAGTGAAGCTTCACAGCCACTAAAGATAGGTTGATTAATAATATTGGTTGCGGTTCCTTCGGTAGAAGGCCAGTCCCCTGGATTGCAACTAATACTTTGAAGCTTTGTAATATCGTTGCTGGTTGTGAAATGTCTTTGAGCTAGCCCTGCACGAAAAAGCCAGACCTTAACCCAATGGTAATTAGGTGGAATGGCTACACTGGTATCGGGACAGGTTTCTTGACCACTTCCAGCAGTGCCTATGGGAGTCGGTGTTACACCATATCCTAAAGGAGGTGGAGACGCTGCCGCTGCGGCGGGCACTGACGGGGGAGTCACTGAAATGATGTTGGGTGCAATATAAGCATTTACAGCAACATTAAAAATTCCGGAAGCCTGCGTTGCTAAGTAGAAAGTGGAACGATCAAAGGTGCCTGCGGTAGGAGGGTAAATCATACTTCCACCGCCACCTGAAAGAGGGCCTATACTGTAGATATTCAAATTAACGTAATTTGCGGCAGTGAATTGTTGGAGTGCAGAAAGTCCACTTGAATCTCCTGGAAATACCGAATTTGCAAGATATTGATTGGGGTTTAAGACGGAAGGACATCTCCAAGAGCTGGCTCCGGCCCCGACGTAGCTGGTTACCGCGCTATAAAGGTTGGTAGCATAATAATCCAAGGGGTAGGTCATGTGTGGATCTTCGGATTGAAATGGATCATAAATTCCAGAACCCCCTGAATCTAAACTATACAGGATATTTACAATATCGCGACATTGATATCGAATGGGTGTGGTGAAACTAGTTGGATTGGTCAGGTCTAAGGTGGTGCCGCCCGTCGCGAGATTGAAATTAACAACATTACTGTAACTATTGGAACTGGTGAGGTGAATGGAGAGGTTGAAAGAAGTGACATCAGAGGGAAGGGTATTGTAATTACAGCGAAGTAAATTGGTTTCATGATAAGTGACTGGAACATCGATAGATTGATTAGGCTCCAGGGTGGTGTTGTAGGCGAAAGTGCAATTACAAACCGTGGTGCTTGTGGTGACCAGTGGACTACTCCCATCGGAGGGGACACAAATATTCCCCATGGCGTTTGTGCCATCGCCCACGATGTCTACGGTCTTATTTGGGGTTGTTGCGTTTTTAACGACTCGACTGATAGTCAGAACGCCTGAAGTTGTAGTTCCCGTAGTGGGAGGTACGACTGTCTGTTGAGAGGTGCTCGAAGCGGTGCCTAAACTGAGATTATTTGTACAGGCTGAGAAACAGCTCGTGACAATTAATAATAGAATTCGGCCCCTGTTAGTAGGGGAGGTCTCCCATGGCTTCACAATAATGCCTCCTTATAAGGTAAGGGAGCTGCAATTTTCATGCAAATTGTTAAATAATCTTTAAAAATAACATTGTTTCAGTGACTTAACTGGTGGTGGGTGTATACTTGTTAAACACAAAATAATAAAAAAATAAGTTGCTAATGATATGTATTTAAAATCATTTGATTTAATAGAAAAATTCTATCGTTGTATAAAAAATTTTCAGTGAAAAAAATTTAGACAGTGTAATTGCTTGATTTTATAAGCATTTAGACTCTAGGTAGTTGGCATATTTTTAGTGCTGGCCTAGGCGATATAAACTGGCATTAATGAGGATTGCATTTCCAGAGTATCTTTCAATTCGAATTCGGTCGATTGTCGAGTTAAATGAGAGGGGGATGTAGACTTGTTCTTGTCTAATTTGTCCAACCGGCGGTGTGAGCACCGTGATGTTTTGAGCAATTTCTGGATATTGATCCGTTGAAGAGTAGAGTAAATCGCGTGGCTGGAGACGCTGTTGAAGGACCGCTGTGGCCTCATTCGTTTTTATAAGATGGATTCTGAATACCGCTTGTTCTGTAGTAGAAAGAGAAGCGAGATTGGGTTCGGTATTTTTTATCCCCAGTGGGATAAACGTTAAATTCAGAATCAGGTTTTCGTTACTTCCTAATTGTGTTCGATCAATGTCAAAATAAGCTCCTCCTGATAGAAGTTTACTGACAGTAGGATCTGCACTGGCAATGGGTCCGGTATTCGCACAAACATTATCAAATGTAGTGTAAAAACCAGTGTTATAGCCAGTAGAGGGTATGAGCACACTTGCAGCGTTGGCAAGGCCCGAATACGGGGGTGTTTGAGCTGGAATATCAATTGAATTTCCAAAGAGTGTAATTTGTGACCAGTAGTAACAAGGAAAGGGGCCATTGGCGATAGCTGGCTGTCCATTGGGTTGGGCACTATCGATTCGCGTGGCAGTCCATATTTCAGGTATCGTATAAATTGTACCGTCTTTATAGGTTTGAGTTTGAATCAGAGGATTACCGTTAATATCCAGTCCACCGACCATGATCAAGTTTTGATTGTGAGGGTCATAAGCAAGGGAGTGTGCATACCTGCCTGTGGGCAATTGGGGTGATTCCGCACAGGACGGTACCGCGCTCCAGGTACCATTAAATGGCGCAGTGTTACTGCCCAATTCCACTGCGGAGGGTGGTGTATATTCCAAAAGAGTTGGAGTAGAGGCCGCAGGTGAGATATTATTAATCATTTTATTACTGGTGTCTGTGACAGCCTCATTAGAGTAGTTGCTGGCAGGTTGTAAACCTCCATAGAGGATAATTAAATCATGGGTTGAATCATATGCACCTGCTCCCATGTAGGATGCTACTTGGGTAGTGTCTAGTCCTGCTTTGCCATTTGGCTTTTTAACTAGCCAGCGTCCGGTATAGGCTGAAATTGGACTCGGAGAATTGGGATTTGAAGTAGGATCGTAAGCATCACAACTGGCATCGTCGGGTCCAGGCACCACTGTGCCATTTAAACTATTAGGATAGGGTTTTTCACCTGTACTGCCGGCGCAAAATTTATAAACAGAATTGAGAAGATTATAGTGACCCTCTTTCGTGCGGCCTCCGAACAGAAATACTTCGGGGATGAGAAGAGACTTCGCCGCATCCGTTGAAAGATGGTTAGCCTTGGAGAGCGTTCGAGTGACCATGATTGCTCCCGAGGTAGGGGGCGGTGAAAAAATTTGAGTACTGGTATCACTCTCTAAGGACGAAGCTCTTGCTTCTATTTCAGAAAGAGAAGTCAGTGTTGTTCCATCTTGATACCTATGTCCATACAAGGAGACTAAATTCCACGAACTATTACTATAGTCATACATCCAGGTGTCGCCTAAGGTCGGAGGTACAAAATAACTCGTGCCATTATAACCTGTGGCCATTACGGGGTCCTGCATACCGGTCTCGCCGCCAAATAAGATGGCTCGATGCACAGGAGTGCTTGAATTAATAGGCTGATAATCAACATTTGCCATTGAAGCAAGAACTCGGGGAGGAAAGTCTCCCGCGAGTTGCCAATGGCCAGCTCCCCCATTGGCAGTGGGATCGAACATCCAGCGATCAGAGAAGAGCGGAAACGTTCCTGTTGAAGTTCCGCCTTCCATAAAAATTCCAAAAGAGCAGGGAGTGGTAGCGGCGGTGCATGTGGGTTCGAAAGGAGCATTAAAATAATTGTAGTTCGCTTCCACCATACGATGTGACCTTCGAGCGGGAGGACAATTCGGATAACAGGTGAGCCCATGGGTTGGATTGAGGGGGGTCCATGAAAAAATGCAAGAGGCAGTGGTGGCGACTCCGCAGTTTGCACCCGACACAGAAAGCTCCCACGTGTCGCCATTGGTGCCAGTCGTAGGATTATATCCTCCAAAAAGATAAAATTTACCCGTTACATGGCTAAATACCATTGCTCCATTGGCTACTCCAGCAGGCGGTGTCGTGGATGAAACAGAAGCCCAAGTGGGTACGCCGTTGTTATTATAGAGGTAGTAAATGTGACCCGAGTTGTCGATTTGAGTAGGTGCTTTCATTCCTGCCCAAGCTACGATAATGGGATTGCCATTCGGGTCTGTACCTCTGGCTGCTGCCATACCGGCGTTAATGGGGACAGTTCCACCCATGGTAACGGTAGTTGGAACACTGCTAGTCATTGGGGTGGGGGGAGTTGGGGAGGGCATGCCCGAAGAAAAAGTATAGGCGGGATCAATGCCAAAAATCCAATATTTGCCCACGTTTCCCGGGCTAGGCCAATTCGGACAAAGTGTGGAGTCAGTCATGTAATTTCGGCAGTCCGCACCTCCGAAGTAAACGACTTGATTGAGTGCGCTGGGATCAATGGTTGATGTTGGACTTGGGTAAGGGGTGGGAGTAGGTGTCGGCACGGTGCCAGTGGGGATATTAATGCCTTTGAGCATAACTCCCCCACCAAACCACGGTGTTTGATCATTTGCCTGGTTGACTGAAACCCATTCTCCAGGGGTATTTTCAGTTCCAAGAATTTGATTATTCAGAATGTCTATGAAGTTGGTGGCAAAAGAAAAGTTGGATGCGGATTTTTCATTCGCATTGTTTCCGGCGCCCAACCATTTAAGAAAAAACTGCATTCCACCACATTGTTGAATCGAGGTGCAGATCCCGGAAGGCAAGTTAAAATTTGCAGATGATGCAGCGTTACCATAAAATCCGCCGGCGACTGCAAGGTAACCCGCGCCTGGGGTATTGACTGCAGGATAAGTCGGTTGCGCTAAGTTGCTTGCCCCTGTTCCTGCACTGCTTGGGAAGTTATTATTCAAAGCCACCATTCCGAAGGACAAAGCCACAGGATAGGTGGGCGACGCCGAGGGTGTCGGTGTGGGAGTAGGAGAAGGTGAAGGGGTAGGAGTGGGAGGGGGCCAAGTGTTGGGAGTGTAAAGCGAAGCCGTATTGGAATTACTTGCCAGTTGGTCTGAATAACTATCTATCCATTGTGTAGGTCTAGGGGGAGTCGTTGAAGGTGTGGCTATATTGTTACTGGGCACATGTGTATCAAAATATTCAGGACTGTAGGTCGGATTAAATTTATGAGTATCGGAACAAAGATTATTATAGCAAGGGCCAAGTCCACCTACAATCATGATCCGATCGGTCGTGTCCACGCCGGTTCCGCTGACTAATCCTAATCCCGCGCCCGATGTACTGAGTTGGGAAATGGACATTCCTGATGCTGCTACGTAGCCAAATAAAGCACGGCCTTGTTCCTCCTTTGCCAGTTGTCGAAGGGTAGCAGGTGAAGTGGAAGTGTCATTGTCGGCAATCGAAAGTAAATTACTGTTGATCACGGCATTGGTAGAAATCTGAATCCAAGTTTGAGTTCTTAAGTCATAGATCCAAGTGTCATAAGTGGTGGTGCCAAAAGAAGTAGAGCCTAATGTTGAAACTGGAATGGATCCTCCAAAGAATAATAACCGTTGTAAAATAGCATTATAGACCAGTGAAGCGCCACTCGATCCCGACGGTCCAGTATAAGTTGAATTGGAAGCCAAATTAACCCAAGTTGAAATGGGGCCAGTTGCAGAGTTAAGTCCAGGGGAAAGAGAGGTGCCAGCTGCTGCCGCCGAGAGAGAATTGACCCCTAAGGCATAGGCAGAAGATACATTAGGAGATGTATTGATACATTGATTGTAATTTGAACCCATCATTCCACAACCCACAGTAAAACCATGTGAATTTGTGTTCTGAATGTCCGCATAATTGGCTGAATGTAGGCCTCCTAAAAGTAAGAGCGATCCTCCCAGTGCTGACGAAATGCCACCAATAGCGCCATAGTCGAACGTAGCGCATTGGGAAACTGGCGGTGCGTTTGAACCGCTTCCATAGGAGCAACTATAAGCAAGGTTTGTGGATTCATCCGCATTTGAATCGGTAATGTCCACGGAGACATTTTTGATAAATGTGGGTTGAATCGTGGTCGCAGTATTGAGAACGTTGGGCTGAAATTTGGTCAGGGTCAGTGGGTCGTAATAATTTTTTACATCTCCGGCACAGTTTGAGGCATTGGGAGAAGATAAAGTATAGTAATCTAGATAATTAAAGCTGACTTGGGCCCGAGTCAAAGTGGCGGCTGTACTATTCTGCTGAGTGAGCGGGGAAGATGTTGTTGAAGAGGTTGAACTCGGTACTAGATTTTGTGCACAGCCATAAAGAACACTTACGAAAACAATCAAAATGGATCTTTCAATAAATTCTATAGTAAAATTCATGGTCAAATCCTATAAAACGTCATTGAATAAAATACCATTCCAGAACAAAGAGGCGAATCTCCAGGTAGGTTACCCCCGCTTGGTGTGCAATAAGTGATGAGATTGCTGGGCGTGGAGTTAGGTTGGGTACGACTGATTTGCAAGGTCGTCAAAGTAGAATCTCCTGCTAAAGGTAAAATGAACTGCTTGGTAGCGATTCCAGTTCCAGAACCCTGGGGGCCGCCTGAGGTTGCATTGATGATTGAAGCAAAAGTAGGGGGCACTAGGAGAAAGAAGGGTTGAATTCCAGTCTCACTTGGATAGTGCTTGAGATAAGCTTGCCAAACAAATTCAGAACAGGCTTGGGGAGTGAATATGCCACCGGAAAAGCAACTGGTAGGGTTTGGAGGGGCTGGATTGACGCTGGAAGCCGAATAAGAAATCACTACTAGAATATTTTCTGTAGGCCCGAGAGTTGTGGTACTCCGATTGAATTGCGCTCTTATGTAAATTCCGTCGGATGGCCCGCCATTTCCAGCCAATGTTGAACTCTGGAGGGGGCAATCAACTTCACTGACTCGGAATTGATTGGCCGGTGCTCCGCATTCAGCATAGGGAGAAGGCGCCGGTGTGGGTACAATTTGGCAGTTGAGTAAAGTAGCTTCAGTCGAACTTGCAAAGTTGGCACAGTTCGGATTGGGAGCAGATGTATTTGAAGGACCGCTCAGTCCAATTTCAAAAGAAGTAAGCCAGGTTGGCCAAGTGCTTGAGCTAGCGCCTCCACTGGCAATCAGAGTCTGATTAGACGGACTAAAGAGCCTCTGCGCTTGGAGTCCTGATCCCGCACCAGGAGGACTTCCACTGGAAAGTTGAGTGCCGGGTAAAGTAGAGGGATTTGTTGAGGGGAAGGTTGAATCAAAACTACCCGTAGAAGAGCTTTGAAATAAAATTTGTACTGCACGAATCGTCGAAGAAGTCGTGGCTATCGTGGGAGTCGGGGTCGCTGTTGTGGTGGAAGTGGCGGTGGATGTTGAGAAAGAGGGACGGAGTGTGCAGCCGGTAAGTAGGGTCCAGCACAACACGAGTGCGATTTTTGCGGGGTAGGAGAGTCGGCTGTCATTAGAAGTCGCCATAGGAATATTTTACCATTTTACAATTATGTAATAAATATTTAATGATACAGCTAAAAATCTATACTTCTCTTATAGTTAGTCGGCAGCAAATGCTAAAAACCTTAATGTTTTGTGATTATCGATTCTGTCACCACTTAATTCTATGTCACCCCCCTAGATAATCTAAGTCCCTGATTCATATCAGGGAATGAGGGGCTCATGGAACGAGACGCGGGGATTTATATGTCAAAGAATGGGCAGTTTGCGCACCAGGTTATTTCGGACTTTCTGCATGGCAAGCTCAGTTCCTCCTAACCTCCTGAACGATTCAAGGCGATTGCCTAATCACAAGGTCAAAGATGTTCACAAAGACGTCAAGCAGTAGGGCTACCTTCGCAATTGAGGTCATATTCGAGTCACTCCGGGCGACTTAATGGAAGTGCTTATTTTTTTCGGGCGAGGCTGGGCGTGCGATGTATGTCCTATAAATCGCATGACCGCAGAAGTGCATTGTGAATTTTTATTTTTAAAGACAGCTCTGCTGTACCGATGCTTTTACCAGTTACTTCCCGCGTCGGAAGTGAACCTGAAAAAAAATGAAGGGACACTCATTTTTCGCTTGCGACCCTGACGCAGAGGGAAATTTAAAATCCAATCATCTGTCCCAGATCTGAGTTAAAAGAATAGCGAGACGCAATAAGGTGCCTCACAGTGGGAGCCAGAAATATCGAGTATGCCCCGGGATTATCAGATTTTTGTAAGTGCATAATAATCGATTAAACGCTTAAAATTCAGCCCAAAATTCTGTGTTAAAATACTTTTCACGTATGGAAAAACTTGAAGTATTTCTGGAAAATGTAGAACTCAAAAAGCTCACCGATCAACAACTCCATCACAAGATGGTATGTACTTCTCAAAAAGAGCGAGAAATCACCGCTCAGATGATCAGCATGATTGCTGAAGCTGCAAAGAGGAGATTTTATCTCGACTTAGAGTTTGGAACACTCTTTGACTATATGACCATTGGTTTACATTATAGTGCAGCAGCTGCACAGCGAAGAATCAGCGCTGCTCGGATTACAGTGGAAGTCCCCGAAATTAAAACCCAGATTTTAGATGGAAGTCTGACCCTTTCTGCGCTGGCGCAAGCAGAGAAGTTTTTCAGAAATGAACAAAAGAATGACCACACCCTCAACTTGGATGAGAAGAAAAACGTCCTACAACAGCTGAAAAATAAGAGTTCAAGAGAAGCAGAAAAGACGTTACTCCAGATGTCCTCCGCTCCTGAGCAACTGCAGCCTGAAAAAATAAAACCTATGAATGCTGAGTTGAGTCAGATCACGTTCAATGCCAACTCAGAGTTTATGGCGCTTTTGGGGGAGTCCCGTGGATTGCTCGGGCATCAAATGCCAGGCGCATCGATTGCGGAAGTCTTAGCTGAGATGATGAAGCTGGGCCTGAGCGAACTGAAAAAGAAAAAGTTCAAAGTGAAGTCCACTGTCGAGTCAGTTCAAGTAGCCAAGTCGGAAGAAGCAGAAACTGTAGCAGTGACTTCCCACGCCGGAAGTGGAGTCGCTTCCACGGTATCTCATGATTCTGAATACATCACCCATGAAGTCAAAAGAACAGTCTACCAAAGAGATCAAGGTCGTTGCGTGGTTCTCAATCCCAGGACCGGCAAACCTTGTGGGAGTATGACATTTCTTGAATATGATCACTTTCCAATCCCGCGAGCCAAAGGTGGGCCTTCGACGGCATTGAACTTAAGACTCAGCTGTAGGACTTGCAACAGACTGCACGCAGTGCAATCCTATGGAAGAGCACATGTTTTAAAATATTTGGAATCACCCGAGACTCAATTCATCAGGTAGAAGCTCGCGCAAGCTAGAGAACAATTGATCGAACTCCATCACGTCGCACGGAGTGCCTCGAATATAATTTAAATTCCGGTGGCGGCCGCACTGGTTTGAAGTTCGCTAAAACTTCTTAGCCTCAACTATAAGATTTTGCATGAGATTGATTCGGGGATCAGCGGGGGCAACGTCTTGAGCAAAATGGTAAGCATTTTGGAGGTTCTGGAGTGCAATGGAGAGCTTTTTCTCGCGACTCGCGTTCAAGCTTTTTAGTAGTATCATGGAAGTTCCCGCTAAATGAAAATAGGAGTCAAAGCTTCCAGGTTCGACTGAAATTCTAGAAATAAGGAGGCTTTGAATTTCTGCTAAATTTGCTGTAAGCGCAACAGGGTCTTGGTTAGTTTGTAATTCTCGAAGGCGGACTTCTTCAAGCTCTTGGTTGACCCAGGCTCGACCGGGGTCGAGTTCTTTAAAGCTGCGTAAGCTTCTCACCGTTTTTTGTATGAGATCAAAGGCGAGGCTTCCGGATTCATTTTTGGGTCGAGTTAGAATGAGGGTTTGGTGAATTCCCTGAGAGTTGATCAGGATAAAGCGATCTTGAGTCCAGGTATCACCTGAAGCACTCAAATAGATTCCTTGAGGCCGATCTTCGGGGGGTAGCATTGCATTATTAACCATAAACCATTTAAGCGTCCAGGAAGAAGGGTGAGCCGCTTCAAGCTCTTTAATATGTCGGGTGAGAGCTTGCTCGCGTGCAAATATGCAATGATAAGCCGAATCAAGAGAGTAAATAGAGTGAGTAGAAGGAAAAGCATGACCCAGAATACATTCTTTGAGTTCCTTTTGACTCCCAGCTTTGTCTGGGGTTTTTGGGCCTTCCAAAACGAGTTTAATATCTGGAGCATCCCAATAAGCGACAGTATGTCCAATAAATCTTGAAGGAGGGCCTTTCTCGTAAGGGAGTGAATAAAGAATGGGCTTGCCATTGAATGTTTTTGGCCACCCACCCATGACATAAAAAAACGGAGTCACCATCCAATCTTTGGAAGAAGGGATGAAGGGCTCGAAGTTCCATAAGGACGCGGAGAGCCAGACTGGATTTTGAAATACGATTTTCTTGAAGGTTGAATAAGAGATGAGAATCGAGAAGGTAGTTAAAAGACAGCTCATGAAAATAGAGGCAGGCTTTAAATAATCACATTCGTAGAGTTTTGTTCCCTTGGGTCTGATTTGCCAGCAACGTTCGCCTAAAGTTACTTTAAATAGACCTTTTTGAAGAAACCAGTATGAAGCGCCCAAGAAGATCCATAGCACTACATGACTCATTTTTGGAAGAGGTGTGATCTTCAATAATTCTAGTACGACTAGGCCAATAAATAGAACAATAGATCCATCGACGAGGATCGAAAGGACTTGAAGTTGCCTTGAGACGGGACGATTAAAGCTGGTATACCCTCGTACATCTATATTTGATTGACTCATTTGACTCCTAGCTCATCAGAGTTACACTTAAAGTATACATGAACTGGGGAAGGTGACAGTTTCAATTATGATCCGGCTAACTCGATTCAATGGCAAAGAATTTATACTCAACTGTGATTTGATAAAGTATATCGAAGCCACGCCAGACACTGTCATTACTTTGACTGTAGGTGAAAAGCTCATGGTTCGTGAAGACGTTGACGCTGTCATCCGAGCTACTATGACTTATCGTCAGCAGCTCTACCATGAGCCACCTCCTAGAGAGGAAATGAAGTGAAAGATCAGGAGAAGATGCGATGGATTTAGCTTCGGTGATGGGATCCCTGATGGGGATTTGCGGTATTCTAGGAGGTCAGATTCTTGAAGGAGGACACATTGGGCAAATTATGCAGGGCACTGCAGCGCTCATTGTTCTGTCTGGTACTATTGGTGCCATGCTTTTGTCGTTTCCGGTTCAAGATGTAAAAAAAGCTTTTGCCATGATTCCTTCTGTTTACATCAACGTAAATCTCGACGTTAGGCCAACCATTGATGAAATTATTCGAATTGCGACTATTGCTCGTAAAGAAGGAGTTCTTGCAGTAGAAGGACAGCGCGATAGTATTCAAAACGAATTATTTAAAAAAACGATTAAATATGTCATCGATGGTTTTGAACCTAATACTGTCAAAGAAATCATTGAAACAGAGATCTTTTTAGCCTTTGAAGAAGAAGAGGCTGCTGGAAAAGTTTTCGAGGGTGCAGGGGGTTATGCACCTACTATCGGAATTATCGGTGCCGTTCTCGGTTTGATTCACGTTATGGCGCTTTTGAATGATCCCTCTAAAATCGGTGAAGGTATTGCAGTGGCGTTCGTCGCCACAGTTTATGGGGTGGGTATTTCAAATCTTTTTTTCATTCCTTGGGGCACAAAAATGAAGCGTAAGGCCGCACAAAGGATGCTCACTAAAGAAGTCGTAAAATTAGGAGTTGTAGGAATTCAAGAAGGTTTGAACCCCCACTTCCTTCAAGAGAAACTAGAAGTATTTGTGGAAGAGCATCATCGTCGTTCGGGGGGGCATCCTGCTAAGGCGTAAAATTAAAATATGAAGAAAAAACATCCAGAACATGTAAATCTTGAAAGATGGCTCGTCTCGTATGCAGATTTCATTACACTGCTCTTTGCATTTTTTGTGATTATGTATGCAATTTCACAAGCAGACATGGCCAAGTTTAAGCAATTTTCTGCAGGAGTTCAGCGGGCTTTTGCTGCTGGACCAGCGGGAATGGTGGACTTGGGGGGCACTTCAGGGGGTAATACCGCTAACCCCTTTGAGGTTCCTAATTCTCCGGTAGGGAGAATGCAAGATCTACCTGCTGGCAAAACAAATACCGCTGCGGACCCTGATCCAGAGCTTCAAGAAGTTCGAGATTTGCTTGAAGAAACAATGAGTTTAGAATTGGGTGCAACCGAAATTTCAGAGAAATTAAAAATGCAATACGATAGCAAAGGTCTTATTGTCCGAATAGCGACAAAAGATTTCTTTGATGAGGGGGCGGTTGAGGCTCGTTTAGATTTGAGACCTGTCCTAGATCGTATTGGACGAGTCGTTTCGAAGACGAAACGTTTGATTCGACTGGAAGGGCATACTGATCCCGCAGAAGCGCGATTAAAAGTCTTTGCAAGTGATTGGGAACTCTCTTCTGCACGTGCAGCTTGGGTCGCAAAATATTGGATTAGTAAATTCGATATTGATCCTACTCATCTAGAAGTAGCAGGCTTTTCTCATTTCCGTCCCCTGTCGGAGGGAAAAGAACCGTGGGATCGAGCAAAAAATCGTAGAGTAGAAATCATACTTTTAAATAACCAATACGAGACGCCACAGCAAACTCGCTAGGTTTGAATGACTGGCGGTACTGATGAATAGAGTCGACTCTAGGCGAATATAAAAAATAAATATTAAATTATAATGACTTATATCGCAAATTTTAAGGCGAATTATGAGTTGACTATACGTGTCAAATCTATTACGATTTAGTAATACTTTACAGATAAGCCCACCCAATAAGAATAAAGATAAAAATTAAAATTAAAATAAAAATAAGAAAGGGAACTCTCAATGAAATCTGAGAACTATACCAAGCTGTGTGTCCTTTTTGGCTCAGTATTTTTAACCACAATCAATACTGTTTTTATTCAAAATGCTTATTCTGCTGCCAAGAAACTGAGTGTACCTTCCTGCTCGATATCAAATACCCCTAGTTTGACGACACCGAATCCAGTTCGAAATGTGGTGGTTCAGCCAATCGGCACAAAAGTTTTCCAATTACCCAATGGGTCTGCAGTGGATTTATCGTTAGATCTACAATCCATATTAAATACAGCAGTCACCTCTAGCTCTAATTTTGCACCTGTAGTTTCTCTTGAAAACAACCCTTGTGATTCTCATTTAGAGCTTCGTTCTTCCGTCACCAATTTTCAGTTGGATGTAGGAGATGGCTCGGTTTCATTTGGTTTTTCACCCACAGGATCAATTGGCGCTATTACAAATATTACAGGTAAGGTGAGTGTTCAAATTGGCACCATTTCAATGGATTTTAGCATCTGGGAATGTATCAGCGGTAGCTGTTCTGCAGTTGCTGCCTCCACTTCTACGCATTTAACAGCGGGGGTTAATTTATCTATGGTGGTTGATTTTACTATGGTTAACACTGCTCCAAGTGTTTTATATAACACTCCAATAGGTGCTGCAATACGTTCTATTATGTTAAATGGAATGAGTCAGTTAGCCCAATCACCCCGAGTAAATCAATTGCCTTGGCAAGCTCGTGTTATGGAAGTGGTTCCTTCTGCTGGTACGCTGATTTTCGATGCAGGTTCTCAATTTCAAATTTATCCAAATCAATCATTTGAGATCTATGCTCCAGTTGATGCCTCATCCACTGGAACCTGTAACGTATTTCAAACTGTTGCTTATGTGCATACGATTATGGCGGATACAGTATCAAGTACCGCTAGTGTGGATCAAGTGTTTTCAACTCGAGGAGTTCAAGTGGGGGACCTTGTGATGATTAGAAACGTGAGCGCACAATGAAAATTTCTCCCCTTTTGGTCTTCGTTGTCGGATTGATCTCGACTTTATCTCCCCTCACATCAACTTTAGCGGCAGGGAAAAAGCCCACTGATTTGACAGCAGTCAAAACTGGAAAAAAAGTGATAGAATTAATTCCCATTCAGGATGTTCAAGTTGAGATGCCGGATCAATCCATGCATGATTTTGGTCAAGATTTTCAAGGTATGCTTTCAACCTATTTTATTAATTCAGGACGTTATATTTTGGTTGATACAATCGACAAGGCATCCAATTACAGAGCCCTGGATTATAATTGGGTAGAAAGTGTTTCACCCGATGCGACGGTAAAAATTCGAGTGACGGCTCTTAGTTTTCAAACGGGATCATTTGGCGATCGAATGTTTTATGGATTGAACGAAAACTTTAGAACCCCTTTCAATGACGGATATGGAACATTTAAAAATGAATTTCCATTAAGAGTGGGCTGGGGTAGTCCAAATTGGTTCGGGAGTCGATTTGACAGTAAGGGGGTATTTCCCGTTGACTCACAGGCAGGCTTAGATTTAGGAGATGGTTTTGAAATTGATATTCTCTATGCCTGGTTAAATGTGAAATATGCATCCTATCATTCAGAACTTCGGTTGAATGTAGAAATACAGAAGGCGATGGACAATGCTCCGAAGATTTACGAAATTCAGGTGAAAGGCAATGGATTTTTCTTTGATGTTGCTGGAGCTTATAAAGGTTATAGTGCTGGAATTTCCGTAGCTCGTCGAGATGCAATGAATCAGGTTGTAAAAAGCGCGCTTTCGAAAGCCATTGAGTCGATTGATCGTGGCCTTTCGGAAGTTCCGTTATTAGCCAAAATCGATGCAGTTCTTGTTGATGGAACAGTGCTTTTAGGGACAGGTGAAAATTCTGAAATTCCAGTAGGAGTTTATTATCAAAACCTGAATCACATGGATGATATCCTTCAAGTGGATTCGAGCGAATTGAATGGGTCCACGGCGCATTTGCTAAGAGGAAACCTCACCTCAGTGCAGGTCGGAGATATGTACAGTCAGATTTCAGCTTTGCCTTCTCTGTCATTAGCTCAGCAATCAGATACCCTCAATATTTTAAGTTTAAAAATGAAAACAGCTTCGGATCTCTCCATGACATCAGAGTCGATTGTGCTCGCTCCTGTAATTATTCCACCTAGTAATTTAACTGGCTTAGTTCCTACCGTCACGCGAGCACAAGCCCTTGCAAAAAGTTTAGCCGAAGCCGTTTTATTACCTTATCGAATTTGGAGATATTTTAGCTATGATCAAATTTATCACAAAAAAGCAGATGGACTTGGGTTAGCGAAACCGTTGAGTTTAAACCAGGAGCCATGGGCGGCATCCATCGGGCTTCTGGACGCTCCAGAAATGCGTCAAGGAACATTGGAGAATCCAGCGCCAATCATCGCAGTCATAGATTCTGGAATGGATTATAACTCTCCCACACTTCACGATGTTCTTTGGTTGAATTCAGTTCCTACAACCTATGCAGATGGTTTTATGGATCGATATGGATGGGATTTTATTTCTCAAGATTCAAAACCCTACGATGATAGTTATCATGGAACTCAAGTTGCAAGTGTGATTGCCGCTGTGGCGCCACAGATTCAGGTGATGCCTTTGAAGGTATTTAATCCTTGGGGAATCACTAGCTCGGCTTCTATTTATGCTGCGTTTATTTATGCTGTAGATCATGGAGCGGAAATCATTGTCTGTGGTTGGAATACTCCGATTTTATCCCAGGCGATTGAAATGGGAGTGGCCTATGCTCAACAGCATGGGGTCGTGGTTGTAACGTCGGCAGGGGATCAAGGGTTATCCTTGTCTTTGCACCCTTCTTATCCAGCGGCACTTTCGAAAAGCTATGACAATGTGATGGTTGTGACGGGCGTAGATTCTCAAAATCAATTAATCCAAGTTCCTGGCAAGCAGGCCAATTACGACTCATCACTGGTGCAGATTGCAGCTCCTGCGGAAAATATTCCTGTTGAAGAACCTAGACTCGGTCACGATCGAGAGAGTTCAACCGATCTTGCCGCGGCTTTGGTGGCTGGTACATTGGCTAGAAATCTTTCGGCAAACCATTCTGATGGGAATTATCATAATTGGATTCATACTTTAGTTATGGATGCGGATGTTATTCCAGAACTCAAGTACGCTGTGAAAGATGGCTTGAAGCTTCATGTCCGTAGGTAAGTGCCTTCATTTTAAATGGAAATTGAAAATGCTCTGATCGAAGGAATTATATTCCTCGTACCGAGACAGTTCGTACAATTCCTTGCGGTGCTGCATCTGATTTAAGAGGCCTTCTTGAGTTCCCTTGGTTTTGATTTCAGAAAGTCCATCGAGAGTTGCTTTCATCGCCAAGCGGAAAGTGGTCACTGGATAAATCACGATATTATAGCCCAGCTTTGAAAGCAGGTCATAAGTGAGGAGTTTGGATTTCCCGAATTCCGTCATATTTGCAAGTAATGGGACAGAAATCGCTTTTCTGAAAATCTCAAATTCCTTCTCGTTTTCGAGTGCTTCAATAAAAATACAATCCGCTCCAGCATCTACGTAGGCTTTGGATCGTTCAATCGCTTTTTCAAGACCTTCTGTTGCACGGGAATCTGTGCGAGCGATGAGTAGAAAATTTTCATCGAGACGTTTTCCACGCGCTGCCGCTGTTACTTTTCGAACCATCTCTTCGCGACTCACCAATGCCTTGCCATCCAAGTGACCACATCGTTTTGGGTTCACTTGATCCTCGATATGGCAACCTGCAAGACCCATCTCAATCATTTCTTGAACGGTGCGAGTGGCACTCATGGGTTCTCCAAAGCCTGTGTCAATATCAATCAGGGTCGGAAGTTTCGTGGTTCGTGCGATCTGCCGCCCACGCTGTGCGACTTCAGTCAGAGTCGTGAGGCCAATATCTGGGTATCCCAGATCATTGGAGAGAACTGACCCAGAAATGTAAACCCCATCAAAACCTTGCTTCTCAATAGCCATGCTCACAAGAGGTGACCAAGAACCAGGAAATTGGAGGAGTCTTCCACTCTTGAGTTCTGTACGAAAACTTTTTCGCTTTTCAGCAGGGGTCAGTTCAGGAAATAGCATTAGAAAATTCCTTGCTTGTCTCTTTTATGATTTTTCAATCGATCGGTTTCAATCTGAATATTGAGTTGTTGCACTTGAGCTGATGTAAGGTCGGATAGATTTTCCGTAAGTGAAATAAATCGATCTCGTTCGCTCTTCGTAATAATCCCACTGGTAAGGGTATCAAACTTTCGGATGTAGTCAGCACGTTTGAACGGTCTTGCTCCAGCAGGGTGAGCATCTGCAACGCCTAATTCATCTACTTGTTTTTCGCCATTTTTAAAGGTGATTTCCACTCGGCCACCAAACCGTTTTTTATTCGGATCTTGTTCATGATACCATTTCGTCCATTGTGGATCTTCAAGAGTAGAAATTTTGTTCCATAGTCGAATTGTACTTTCGCGTTTTGCACGTTCCGGAGCATAGGAGTTCACATGGTGCCAAGTGCCGTCCTCAAGAGCCACCGCAAAAATATACATAATCGAGTGATCCAAGGTTTCTCGAGAAGCAGTGGGATCCATTTTCTGGGGGTCATTGGAACCTGTCCCGATGACGTAATGCGTGTGATGAGAAGTGTGAATGACGATATTTTGGATGTCATCAAAGTTTGTTATTTTCGATCTCATTTTTCGAGCGAGATCAATGAGCGCCTGTGATTGGTACTCCGCGGAATACTCCTTCGTGTAAGTTTCCAGAATCGCCCGTTTTTCTTCGCCGATTTGTGGAAGAGGAACCTCATATCGGCCGTTTTTTCCGCTGAGCATGTAGGCGATCACAGAGTCTTCGCCTTCGTAGATGGGTGAAGGTGCACCTTCGCCTCGCATAGTGCGATCCACAGCTTCTATCGCAAGCTTCCCAGCGTGGGCTGGAGCATAGGCTTTCCAGGATGAAATCTCGCCTTTACGCGATTGGCGCGTGGTAAAGGACACATGAACGGCCTGTTGAATGGCTTGAAAAATCGTTTCGGTTGGAAGCCCAAGCAAAGTTCCAATTCCAGCTGCCTGTGCAGGACAGAGATGGGCGATATGATCTTTTTTAAATTCGTGAAGGCAAATCCCTTTTACAAGATTCACTTGAACTTCGTAGCCCGTGACAATCCCTTTTAGGAGATCCTGACCTGATTTGTTCATTTGTTGCGCAACTGCCAAGATGGGAGGGATATTGTCACCTGGATGGGAGTAATCAGCGGCAAGGAAGGTATCGTGAAAATCCAACTCTCGAACGGCAGTTCCATTCGCCCAAGCTGCCCATTCGCAATCAAATCTCTGATCATTGGGCATTCCAAAAACGGTTGCTCCCCCGCTTCTAGGGTGGGCTAAGGCCATGGCACGAGCTGAAGCAACAGGGTGGCGGTTCAAGGAAGCGATCGCAACCGACGCATTGTCGATGATTCGATTAATCACCATGTCTAGAACGTCGGTTTTAATAGGAGCAGAGTCCGATGAGATTTCGGCGAGCTTCCATGCGAATTGGTCTTTGCGTTCTAGTTTTTCTTTGGAGGGGTGTACCCGAATTTGATGTATCTTCACGGTTTTCCTTTCTTATGCCACTTTAATTTCTGCCGCAGGTCAGAATTGAATCGACCGTAGCTGAGAACTCTTAAATACGTCAAGTGGTTCGTTGACATTTCAGGCTGACTTGAATTAACGTCCGGGTTGAATACAGATTAAGCTTCGGCAAAATCCAAATGGATCATTCAAGTAGATCATTCAGAGAAAGGAATTTTTGTGACAAACTATATCAATCCCGATTACGTTCCAGAACCAGAGAAAATGAACGTTAAAAAGGGTTTAGAAGGTGCTGTCATAGATACTTCTGTGATTTCCAAAGTGAATCCAGAAACAAATTCTCTGATCTATCGAGGTTATCCAGTACAGGACTTGGCTGAAAGTTGTTCATTTGAAGAAGTAGCCTACCTTCTTTATTATGGAGAGCTTCCAAATCAGCAAGAACTGGCCGCTTTTTCAAAAAAAGAGCGCGGCTATCGTGAGGTATCTGAAACAGTTCTTCGTGCCATCGAATCTCTTCCTCGAAGTACTCATCCTATGGATGCTATTCGTACAGCAGTTTCCATTTTGGGTTGTGAAGATCCTCGCACTTGGGATTCCTCTCCAGAAACCAATAGAGACAAGGCGATCCAGCTCCTTGCGAAGATCCCGACCTTGATTGCTGCTCACCACCGTTTTAAAAGTGGATTGAGCTTCATCCCGCCTCAAGCCCATTTGTCTATTTCTGAGAATTTTTTTCAAATGTATTTTGGGAAGGTGCCACGGAAAGAGATTGTCAAAGCCTTTGACGCATCGTTGGTTCTTTACGCTGAACACAGCTTCAATGCTTCGACATTCACAGCACGAGTGGTGACTTCTACTCAATCCGACATTTATTCTGCGACCGTTGCGGGGATTGGCGCATTGAAAGGACCGTTACACGGTGGAGCCAATGAACAGGTGATGCACATGATGATCGAAATTGGTGACCCGGACAAGGCAGAGCAATGGATGCTCAACGCTTTAGCTCAAAAGAAGAAAGTCATGGGATTCGGACATCGTGTTTACAAGTCGGGTGACTCCCGAGTTTCCACCATGAAGAAATATGCACAAGTCATGGCCGATGTTACGGGTGAGCAGAAGTGGATGCAGATGTACAATTCGCTTGAAAAAGTGATGGTAGAGAAGAAGCGAATTTATCCCAACCTCGATTTTCCTGCTGGGCCAGCCTATTACATGATGGGCTTCGATATTGACTTCTTTACACCGATCTTCGTGATGGCTCGAACGACAGGCTGGTCGGCTCATATTATGGAGCAAGCTGCCAATAATCGAATTATTAGACCTCTGAACGAGTATGTCGGACCTGCTCAGCGTCAGGTCATCCCGTTAAGTGATCGAAGGTGAGTAACGCTGAATTAGAGAGAGCGGAAAAGGCAGGTTCTCTCGACACCAAAAGTTTCGCTAAAAGTTTCGACGATAAAAGTTCTGATAAAAGTTCTAAGGATAAAAACTCTGAGGGTAGAAATCCCAAAATCCTTCGGATGACAGACATTGTTTTTCCTGATGCAACCAATCACTACGGAACTCTATTTGCCGGAAATATGATGGCGCTCATGGTGCGCGCAGCTTTTCTCACGGCTACTCGGTTTTCAAATCAATCCGTGGTTTTGGTAGGGGCCGACCAAGTGGATTGTTTTCTTCCTGTCAAGGTGGGAAGCATTGTCGATCTAAAGGGGCAGATTGTTTACACTGGAAATACCTCAGTCACTGTCAAGGTGGATCTTTTCTCAGAAGATCCAATTCAAAAAACGAGTGAACATGCGGCGTGTGGATATTTTAATCTGGTAGCCGTAGATTCATTGGGTAAATCTACTTCTGTGGTCCAGCATGTGCCTTCTACGGACGAAGAGAAAAACGAGTGGAAGAGGGTAGCGGAATTGAAGGCCTTTAGGTTACGAGCCTGAAGGCTGATTCTATTTTTTTTAGGATTAACCTAAAAACTTGATTGTAACTTTCAAATCTTCAGCCACTTTCTGAAGACACGACTTTATGGCTTGATTAGCGTTTATTATTTGAACGGTGGAGTTTTGTTTTGGTGTGAGAGCACTTAGAATCTCATCTCCACAGGACGACCCCAGTGACATGACTCCTCTGAAATCAAGCGTTAACGGAAATTCATTTTCTTGCACCAGAGTATTTGCAACGCTCTTCCCGTATTCACGGTCTGTAAGAGTTCTACCAAATCTATTCATTAATACTTCTTTCATGAGGTCTCCAAAAACCCTTGCCTCAGGAGAGGGTCGTATAGGTCGTCCAGAAGCTTCTTTTCAGCTCCTCTACACCCGACGAGGTGCAACGGAAGAATAACGGCAAACCGAGTCATATTTACTTTTTTTATCGCAGAGGTATCCCATGAAACGCGCCCGGCATGTGCTCGCTCTACTTCTGTGAAAAAGCCTATGGAATCCAAATAGCTGCAAAATGGCGTGTCATCTACAAGAAGATATACGCTATTTTTGTTTGACTCCTTGAGGTGTGCCTTGATGGAGCAAAGTAATGTCATGACTCCGTAGGCATCGATGCCTTGGATTCGCCTCAAGTCATAAACTCCAGCAAGTGGTTGAAGTTCATTCACCTTCGAGTCCGAAATGAAAGTCAGGGATGATCTACTTTACAGTGATTTACAAATCTTTACAATTGTTTACAACTTATTATATAACTATTTGAAAATACACATATTATTCTTGTATATGAAGTGTGCCTGATTGAATGACAACCACTGGAGTCCGAGTTGTGATTTGTTCGAGTGGTTCCTGGCCTTTTTTAGGACCCAATGTATCTGCTACAGTGCTTACCATCAGCATTTGTAAATTACCCGTGACTTGTACTTTCTCATCATCTTGCAAGGGAGGCCCTAGTAATCCTGGTTGTTGATCAGCGCGGTAAATACGGGGAGTTGCTGTTACGACAAGAATCCGCCGACTTGAGTCTTCGTTTGCACTCATTACAAAGGTTCTAGGGTCCAGAACTCGTTCTACCTTTCCATTTAAGGTAATTTTCTTTCCTAAGAAATGGTTTGGATGATTTAAGATATTTTGAATCATTTGCACCTGGGGTTGACTCGAATTCTGAGTATTATTATTTTCAGAATGAACAGATAGACTGGAAAAGCAAGCGACTAAGGTAGCAATTGCGAGTTGAGTTTGAAATCGAGCCACCCGGTTGGAACGCATTTTTAAATTAAAAATAAATGATCTTCTTATGTGCTGGGTCATGGGATGTCCTCCTGGTAGGAGGATTGGAAGTGCAAATTCTATGTTATAGTTAGTTATTAAATTAAATAAATTTATAACCTGTCAAGCAGTTTGCCATCTGTAGAGATTATATTGAGATCTGATCTGTCTCTTATTTCTTTATGTATTCGTTATTTTTAGATAAATATTAGGCATCGAAGTTGCTTATTGTATAGTAAGTATGAATAAAATAAATTATGTTTTATTGGCTGGTCTTGTAGTTTTCTCGGGTCTAAATGCGCGAGCAGAAACGAGTGAAGTTCTTGCGGTAGATAACAATGAAAATCCTGTTATTTCTTCAGAGCATCAGAGTAAAAGAGAATTCATAAAAAGTTCAAATAGAAAGGGTTTTTTTAAATGCCTAGCTCCTGGATGTACAAAAGTCTTCCCTATGTATACCCATCTGAAAAGACATGAGAAAAAATATCACCGCGATTTCACTGTAGAAGCCAAAAAAACGAATTGGCAATGCTATGCTGCGAAATCTCCCGTTTCTCAATTTAACTTACTTGAGAAATTCATGGGTGATGTTCAAAATGTTTCTCAAAATATGAGCTTTGAGCTACCTTCATTCGAAGAGTTACCCCCATACGAGAAGGGAGTTTTGGATGGGGCCTCATATCAGTGAGAATTTGAAGGGTGCTCGGCACCCAAATCCAAAAGGAGATGTGCTACTGCCTCTTTTCTATTGAGTGTCTCATGATCATCCGTATTTTTGAGCAAAGCGTAGTATAAAGCAGATTTCTCTATTTTATTGATATGATTCATATCCGCGCCCGCATTTAAAAGCTCCTGTACGATTTCAATGTGTCCATTGAGTGCGGCAAATGAGAGGGCTCTGGAACCAGTTGAATTTTCCTGATCTAAGTTTACCCCATGGTGATGCAAGAGATCCTTAACGAACTGTAATTTACCCATATATGAAGCGGCCATCAAAGGAGTCGTCGCTAAATCGGAAAGTTCACCAGAAGAAATCTTACTAATAAATTCTGACAATGATTTCAGCTGGTCTGAACTGTTGATTGTTGCTTTCGTGATGTCGAGACAAGGTGAATCAATGAATGTCTTTTTCTTTAAAGTTCCTGTTTCAGCGACTCGAGTAGCTCCATATTTAAACAAGAGCTCCGCCACCTTGTTCGGATGCTGGTGATAAGTCTCATGATCGGATTGGTCCAGCTCTTCCAGCAGCTCTGGATTTCGAAATCTCTCTACGTCCGGGAGATTCGGGAGTGGTTGAAAAAGGACTTTTAGTTTCTTACAGTAATTTATATTTGAATAATAATAGGGGGTCCGTCCTAGCGTATTAGTTTGCATAGGGTCGGCTCCTTTTTCCAACAAGGCTTGAGTGATGGGAACGGAACCCACACCCGCTGCAATATGAAGTGCGGTCATTCCCTCGTCATCTGCCGCATTTACCTTTGCCCCCGCGTTCAGAAGTGCCTTCACTGCTTCAAGGTGTTCGTTAAATGTAGCGTATGCGAGGGCTCTGAATCCATTTGAATATTCTTGATCTAAATTTGCTCCATGCTTCAATAGATCGTTAAGTAGCTCCACGTTACCATGGATTGAAGCCCACATCAGAGGAGTCTCGCCGTTTTCGCCAGCATAATTCGGATCTAAACCATGATCGAGCAACTTTTTGGCTAAAGAAACTCTCTGGTTTTTGGCTGCCCAAAGAATAGACTCTGCCGTGTCCCCCTCTCCTTGAACTGGCTCATCCGGATGAGGAGCCGCATTCACATCCATGCTTTGAAAAATTTGAAAAAGGAGAGGTAATAAAATTAAACCCCAAAAACCATCCCATTTTAGCCGTTTTAAAAATCGAGGGGTATCTTTCAAAACTTTAAGTTCTTCATGGCTCTCATTGAATAGTCGCATAGTACCCATGTTCAGCTTTTTGTCTATTGTAAGCAGTTCCTTAAAAGGCGATTTTATTACATGGTTTTCTAAATGATTTTAGGCACTTGAAAAATGGTGGAGCATAACGGATTCGAACCGTTGACCCCTTCCATGCCATGGAAGTACTCTACCAACTGAGCTAATGCCCCATTTTTCAAATAGACCGGTTGTACGGGTAGTGTTACCGCTCTTAGATAGCTAAAGCAAGCCTCTTGAACCCTATTTTTACTGACTGGGCAAGTATTTTATAAAATCGTCTCATATTGTAAACCTGACATAACGCAGAACCTCGCACGAAGCGCAGAAATTACTCAATTAAATCAAGATTTCTTCCGAAGAAGTAGCATGATATATAGATTTCTCAACTTCTACCTTCAGGTCATTTTTCAAGTATTATTATTGATTTTCCCAATAAGTATTTTTTCTTATTCAAGTTACTCAGATCCGGCCACCTTACCCGCGTCAACCATGACCTGCGATCAGATTGCGGCTAGCTTGAGTAAATGCCAGAATGCTCCCGCTGGAACATCAGGCTGTCAAATTGTTTCTGACTGGCAGGCCGTTGGACCCCATGTTTCCGCATGGAGCGAACTCAAAAGCGCTAGCAATCAACAAATGAATACGATTTATGCTTTCGGAGCTTCTGCTGCGGTTTGTACCGGACTTTGCGTTGCAGAAATGGCTGATGTGACAGGCGCAGGACAAACGGCCGCTGGAGCAGCCTGTATGGGATCAGCCCTGGCATCAATAGCGGTTGAAATTGCAGCCGATATTAAGATCAGTGGTGATAACTTCAGCCAATTCTGGGATAATAACTCACTTGCCAAAGCGAGTGTAGTGATGGCACCGGTGGGGGCGGCAGGGGGTGCGGCCATGGGGGCCGGCGCAGCGTGGGCTGGAAGGGCATCTAGTGCTGCAGCCAAAGCATTGGCACAACAAGCGAGTGATGCCGCAGGTGCCGCAGATGCCGCAAAACAGGCTTCAGTAGCAGCAAAATCAGCGGCAAAAGCAGCGGCAGAAAAAGCGAGTGATGCCGGCGTAGATGCTGCCTCAGAATCGGCTTCAGAAGGAGCAAAATCAGCGGCAAAAGTAGCGACAAAACAAGCTGCTGATCTCGCAGAGGCCGCAAATGCTGCAGAACAGGCTTCAGAAGGAGCAAGTTTGGCGGCAAAACAAGCAGGAGAAAAAGCTGCAGCGGGTTTGAAAAATACAGTTGCGGGAAAGGTACTTGCGTGCGCCAACGCAGCTTTCATCGTCACAGTCGCCGCCCTAAAATACGAAAACAAAACAAAGATAGACCAGAGCGTCGCCCAAGAATGTACCACCATACAATCCTACGCCAGTGCTGCAATAGCATCTCAATCTGGATCTTATATCAATGGGGACTCTGCAGGAGGCCCTGCGGCCACTACAATGACTCAAAATGCAGTCAATGTGGGCGATAATAAGAGTGCTGCGGACGCAGTGGCAGGTAATGACACAGCTTTCCCCTCAGGACAACTAGCAGCAGCGACTGCAGGGCCGCTGGGTAAGGTTTTTAGTGCCATCCCTAATGATGGCAGTTTCCCAAATGCCCTGAAGGGTATGGGAACCAGTATGGACGCTTTAGCTAGTAATTTATCCTCCATGCCACCTGGTGCTGCAATTAGTGCTGCTCTGGGACTCACCGGAGACGCAGCAGCGAGTTTAAAAAACATCGACGCCGCCGCTCTGGGGGGGGGGATTTCTTACTCTGGAGACAGCACAGGGGGTTACTCTGGGGGCGGAGCAGCTAAAGACACCGGGAAAAAAGATAATCCCTTGAGTAAATTATTTGCTGATAAGGAAAAGCCTGCAGCCGCCGCTTCCGGAAAAGAAGTGGTGTTTTCTGAAAGAAAGCCTGCTGCAACCACTGCTTCGTCGTTGGATATATGGCATTCAGACTCTAAAAATTCCATTTTTCAGATTGTTTCTTCAAAAATTAATCAGTCTCAAGATAAAGTTGTAAAACTCGAATGGGTAACTCCACTTAATCGAGCTTTAAATGGGTTATCAAATGATAAAAATAAAAACCCATGAAATTTAAATCTAGGTTTTTTTATCCTTAATTTCCCATTTTTGCCAATTTTTCACCAAAAAAGTAATATCGGAATGAGACTCGATCAAAGATGCTGATCGTTTTATCTTCAACAATAGAAGCGGGTGATCGTGTTTTATTGGCATAGATCACAGTGCCCATACCGTCTAAGTGCTCTTCTAGTTTTTGTCCCTTTTTCATGCCAAACTTTTGCATCATGCTATCTAAAAGAGCATTCATGGCGGGATCTCCTTCGTTGCCTTTTTTAGCGCCACCCCCACCACTTGCGGTGTATCCGCCAGCAGTATCCATGGGGGTATCATCACTTGCCATCATGCCTTGATCCAAGGTATCTAGGGCAGCCATAATTTCGGTGGATTGTTCAGGATTAAAACCACCCTCCATCGCCGCAGTTGCTAATGCTTGTTCGGGGGATTTATTCATTAAATCTCCCAAGTTTATACCGTTATTTTTTAAATCATTTGCAAAATTTGAAGAATTCACCCCGCCTGGAAGGTTTGAATCACTGGCTACGGCGCATTCAAGGAGACTGGTATTACCACTCGAAGAGGATGCGCCTGAACAGGCAGTTGCCGCAGCACTGCCCGAACTCGCCGTAGCTCCAGCGCCTCCACCTCCGGTGGTGCTTATGGGAAGAGTATTTTGAAGGGTGGTGGCCGTTGCCGCTGCGCCACTCAGACTCGCTGTGAGATTCGAGTTAGCCGAAGAATTTTGAATTTGAGTTGCATACGTTCGATTTTGGGCTGCCAGATTTGAGTCACTGACCATGGCACTATGTTCTGTATAGACTTGGACTGCAGCCATCGCGGCATCCATGCAAGCCATAATGTCCGCTGACTTTGTCGCTGTTTTTCCTGCGTCTTCTCCAGCAGTTTTGGCACCAGCGGAATTCTGATTACCCATCAATAATGTCATTCCAACACCCGAGAGGGATTGAAACGTGTTGGCCAAATCTTTAGTGAGTATTCCTTCGGTAATGCCTGCTCCTGCTTGTGCAACCGTACATACTTGATAAGCGGATAACACTGCCGCTTTGTTAGCACACTGAATGAGGCAGATTCCAGCTACCCCTGCCCAGGTTGCCATTAAAATTTTATCTGTTTTTGAAGCTGAATCGTAAGATTGAGCGGCTTGGCAATACTGACCTTTTTGGGCTAACTGACTATCTGGGTTCAGGTTAGTGGTGTTCGTGTTTACCCCTGCACAGGGATCAGTGTTCGCCAAGGCATAGGTTGGGGTCACTATTGAGTTGAAACAAAATGAAGTGAGGAGTGTGAATACATTAAATAAATAAAATATATTATTAATGTAATTTAAATGAACTTTTTTTTTCTTTATGAACATTTAAATTATCCTCCAGCTCTCAATTGATTGCTGAGTCTTCCATTTCCTTGTTGTTCAGTCTGATACGTTTCATGGATTCTTTTAAAAATATCGGTCTCTTTCCCTAATGCTGGGAAACTACCACTTCCTGGTTGAGAGTTTTTGCCCCCTCCGAAGTCAAGAATCCCATTTGCGGAAGGAAGATCTTTTTCTTTAGGTCCACCAAATAGGGCTGCTAGCTTTGAAAGATCGGGCCCACTGTCTCCTCCTTTTCCTCCTCCACCATTGCCTCCCGCAAGAGTGGCTCCTGATTCATAACCTGCGCCATCATTTTTATCCGCTTTAGCTTGAGGGTCCTCTGAGGTTGCCGTTGCGGGACTCGTGCTTCCACCTCCATCAATTCCTCCGCCTGCTCCACCCCCCGCTGACTCAGGTAGTGCTGCTGTATAGGCTCCCGGTGTTGGACCTCCCGGTACGCCCAATGGAAAAGGATTCGTATTGAGAGGGCCTCCTAAGTTGGGATTATTATTTGCGGGAGTAGGGCTAGGATTGGGTGATGCAGCAGTATTAGGATTGATTCCGTTTCCCGTAATAGCCATTGCGGAAGAAGGAGCACCACTCGTAGCGGCACTTCCAGCATTTAAACTAGGGGGAACAATTGAGGTGCCAGTTGAAGATGACCCATTCAAAGCATTGGCTTGACTTCTCAGCTCTTGCGCACCTTGAATAGCCATAGCAGCGCTTGCAGCCTGGCTTGCTGCGCTCATTCCTGTCATCATTGCTCCCATGCTTGCTGCCGAGGCTGCTTCCATTTGTTCTGATGCGGCACGTTGGCCTACTTGCTTCATGGCTCTGACCACTGCACCTTTAGCGACGTTGCCAGTGAGATTACCATCAGCATCTGTATCGCTTGATTGTACTTTGACTCCCATGTCATAAGAATTAAAAATACTTTTTCCTACCTGGGTGAGGCCACCATCTACGACAGTCGGTGTGCTGGTTTTTTGTCCTTGTATCTCCAGATTATTCGCATTTGCATTGCCTCCACTTTGAAGCTGTGCTGCAAAAGCTTTATGATCTCTTGATTTTTTAAGCTCATAAGCTGCGAGCATACCATTCATGATTCCCAAGCCCATCTGCGCTTCTCCCGTTCTTTCTTGAAGATCAGCAGCAGCGTCCATAGAGGCTTGTTGGCCATTGGCCAATCCCCCACTGTAAGCTTGTTGTTGTGCATCTTGACCTGCAGAAGAAGTCATCGCTGATGTAGTCATTTGACCCATCATGTTCATCATTTGAGCTGTATTGACCAAATTATGCGTGCTGCTACAGGCGTACTTGTTATCTATTGTATCTGAGTACGCACATTGATCAGTTGAAGTGGGATCAATGGGGATATTGTAGCGAGGCGTACCGCCCCGTTGTTTATGAGATTCTTTGCTTGTAGAGTCTTGATTGGGATCGGGTGCTCCAGGGGGTAATGCGGGGCTAATGGGGCTAGCTTCTGCTTCTGGTTGATTGGCAGCAGCACCATTATGGGTAGCTGCATCGCCTGGGCTGTTATTTGTGGGTAAAGTATTTGAATTGGCTGGATCTGCTGACGAAGGAGCTGCTGGGGGAGGTGGTATGACTCCGTATAATTGAACATTGTTTTCCGATGGGGCAGGTGGAGGGGGTGGGATGAGTCCAGAGTCAATACTGAGGGCTCGGTTTTCCAAAGCACCGTTCATTAGAAAAAAAATGAATAATAAAGCGAGTTCTTGGAGCATTCTAATTCCTCTGTAAGATCTATTTTGAGCCTTTTCTTATCCTGAGTCAATAAATCAAGTATTAATGTTTTATTCTGTCTTAGTTACTTGATTTTATTAGTTTATTAATTAGATTAGATTGTGCGCCTGCCACGAAGGATGAACTCAAGCTAAGTCATCATGATAACATCGCCTTTATGATGACTGTATGGTGAGTGGGCTCATATCGTCATTTTGCTTGGATGAGTATTTGAGTTTTTTATGGATTTTCGCAATTCATCCTTCGTGGCAGGCGCACAATGAAAATCAAGGAGTGAGAAATTTGCTGCTGGATTCATTAAAAGAACTGCAATTCATCTTACGTCAGAAATACTTAGGCAGATTTGCTCTTCGCAAGGGACTTCCTAAAACAAGTCATCCCAAATTTTTACTTCAGGAAAGAAAGTACTATGAACTTGCTTTATCTCGAGTCATTCCCAGGGCCTTAGCTCAAGAAATCGGTCAATGTGTAGATATTGGCTGTAGAAATTGGTCTTACGCAAAAGCCTTGTCAGACTATTTTCCACTAGCAAAGTTGAGCGGGGTAGAAGTAGACGGAGCACGAAGATACTGGAATCTATTTAGACGTATCGATATGGCTCGTGCCTATGCTTCAGAGTTACGAGAAGAAGGTCGAGAGGTCGAAGTATTTGGCAAGGACTTCAGGGAACTTCATTCATTAAGACAGCCATTAAAACGGCATGAAAAAGTGGTGTTTTGCTTCTTCTTTCCATTTGTTTCTGAAAATCCCTGCATCAGGTGGGGTCTTCCTTCTCGCTTTGCGAACTTCACGGAGCTACTTGAGCATTCGAAGACTTTAGTACGATCTTTTGATTTAGATCCCATTTGGATGAGCGCACACCAAGGAGAATGGGAAGCTGCAGAAGCAAGAAAAGCCTATCAAAGTTCAAAAATTTCTTACAAAGAGACTGTGTTAAAAGTTGAAGAGTTCATTGGACTTTGGCCCTCTTCTTATGACACCCATTTGTTTTTTGCCGACGCCTCTTCAACACACCTAAAGGAACTACTTACGCATTAGACGCAACAGGAGAAAGAAGTAAAAACCGCACTTGCTTGGAATCTGTGGTCGTGGCAGAGTGGGGTCTCTTTTGTTTTTAAGGGGAATAAATTGAATGTCAAATACCGTACCGAAAAATGGCGAGTTTTTAGAAGGCAAACTTTGGTTCAGTCGAAAAGGATCTTTTTTGACTCTGGGTCTTACGAATGCTGCGATTGAAGAAGTAGGCAACGTAGAAGTCCTTGAACTTCCCGATGAAGGTGACGATTTTGATAAAGGGGATGTTGTAGTTACAGTAGATGGTTCTAACGGCAAATTAGAAGTGGTGACTCCGGCTGCTGGGATTGTGCATGAGATCAATGAAGCGGCTCAAGCAGATCCTGATATGGTGTCCGAGGATCCACTTGAAGAAGGTTGGCTTGTCAAAATTGAAATTCAAGACAGCACCGATTTAAAGGAATTCGATATTCACGACTAGACCCGATTAGAAATGACTTTCCGTGAAAAAATCCCGTGAAAAATACAAAGGCCCAGCAGCTTAAGTCCCTCTTTTTGGGGGGTGTTCTTCCCGTTATTGTTTTTGCCCTGATTGAGGACTATTACGGAACTTTATGGGGCCTGGTAGCTGGCATGGTCTTTGGGATAGGCGAAATTTGTTGGGAATGGCATTCTCAGAAGCGGGTGGACCCGATCACTTGGGGTGGGAACGGGATGCTGATTCTCTTGGGTGGCATCTCTTTGATCACCCAAGAAGGCCTGTGGTTTAAACTCCAGCCAGCACTCATCGAAGTGATTATTGCTTTCATTCTCTGGGGTTCGGTGATTTTAGGAAAACCTTTTTTATTTTCATTAGTTCAAAAACAGGGGGGGCTTCCCTCAAATTTAAATGTGCTCAGACCGGGTCTGGGGAAGGCCTTGCAGCGGGCATTTACAGGACTTACCCTACGGCTAGGTCTTTTTTTCGCATTTCATGCCAGTTTAGCGGTTTGGGCTGCCTTGAAATGGTCAACCGCCCACTGGGCCATCTTAAAAGGTGTGGGCTTAACTGCGAGCTTAATTGTTTACTTGGTAGTCGAGAGCTTAGTTTTGAGGTATAGAGTCAGCACATTCCATGAATAAACAGTTTTATATACAGACTTTTGGTTGTCAGATGAATGCTGCAGACTCAGAGCGGATGTCCGCCCTTTTATGCGAGCAGGGGCTAGTCCCTGTCCCAGCGGCAGAGGATGCGCAAGTTATTATCATTAATGGGTGTACGGTCCGTGAGAAAGCGGTTCATAAGGCCCTGTCGAGCTTAGGAAAACTTCAGTTTCTTAAAAAAGAACGGTCAGGTGGCCCTATCATAGGAGTGGGCGGTTGCGTAGGGCAGTTGGATAAAGAAAAGTTATTTAAGCAAGCACCTTACATCGATTTTGTTTTTGGGACAGATACGATTGATAACTTACCAGAAATCATCCATCGGGTCAGTCAAGGTGAGAAACATGTAGTCTATGCCGATTTTGATAAATCGATGGATTATTCCACAGAGACTAAAGTTCAGGGTGCCAAGGCGCAGGCTTTCGTTAACATTATGAAGGGGTGCGATAAGTTCTGTACCTACTGTATTGTTCCTTTTACTCGTGGGAGAGAGAAATCCCGGACTATTGATGAGGTCGTCAGTGATATCGCAAGACTGGTCGCGACAGGAGTAAAAGAAGTTACTTTATTGGGTCAGAATGTAAATTCTTTTGGAAAAGGGAATTTAAATGTCAAAAATAGAGAACCTTTAGAGCTTCATAATGTGATTGGTAAAGTAGGTCCTCGAGCGGGGGAAGAAAATTTCCCTCAACTTCTGCGAGCGATTGATCAAGATCCTCGTTGTGAAAAACTCAAAAGAATTCGATTTACCTCCAGTCATCCCTTAGATTTCAGTGACGAGTTAATCGAATGTTATGCACCGGTCGAAAAAGGGGGAGTGGCTCGGCTCGCTGCTCATCTTCATCTTCCTGTTCAAAGCGGTTCGAATCGGATTCTTCAAAAGATGGGCCGGCATCATCAAATTGAAAATTACATTTCGCAAATGGATCGGTTGCGTGAGCTGGCTCCAGATGTTGGGTTGTCTACTGATCTGATCACTGGATTTCCAACAGAAACTGAAGAAGATGTAGAATTAACTCTTCAACTTTTAGATCGAATTCAATTTGATAATATCTATGCATTTGCCTATTCGTCCCGGCCTGGAACCCGCGCCTCGAAACTGCCAGATGATGTTTCTACCCGAGTGAAAAGTGAACGGCTCAATCGTATTTTAAACCACCAACTCACCCTTTCTGAAAAACGGTATGCTTCTCGGATGGGCAAGGTGATGGAAATCCTCGTAGAGGGCGAAGCAAAGAACCAAAAGCTACTGATCAATCATTCGGAGCTTGCTCCGAACTCAACAGCCAAAGTGTGGTCTGGAAGAACTTCATGTAACCGGGTCGTAAACTTTGTTGCGGATTCTCCACGCACTTTAATAGGTCAATTAGTGAACGTAAAAATTATACGATCCACAAGCCTTTCATTAGAAGGAAAAGTGGTCAATGAGGCACTGCTATGATTCTTCCTTACCGCGGTCAATGGCCTAGAATTCATGAGACTGCTTTTGTGGCTCCTTCTGCAGATGTCATTGGCGACGTTGAGATTGGGGACCATTCGAGTATTTGGTTTCAGTGCGTGATTCGGGGTGATGTTCACAAAATTCGAATTGGTGCCAATTCAAACATTCAAGATCATTCCATGCTTCATGTGACTCGAAAAAAGAGTCCTCTTTCTATTGGAAATGAAGTGACGATAGGTCACCGTGTGACCCTTCATGGCTGTACGATTGGAAATCGCGTTCTCGTTGGAATGGGCACTATTATTTTGGATGATGCAGAAATAGGGGATGATTGTTTGATTGGTGCTGGGACACTCATTACTAAGAATATGAAAATTCCACCGGGCTGTCTTGTACTGGGAAGTCCTGGGAAAGTGATTCGACCTCTTAAAAAAGAAGAACTCGAATTTCTGCCTCAGAGTGCCGCCAACTATGTGGCTGATGGAATCGAATATCATGGGTATGTACCGGGGCCAGTGCGTTTGGGCCTCAGTAATTCAGATTTGGAAAGTTTTTCAGATGATTTTGATCGTAGTTTTGAAGGAGGAGATTCGCGATGAAGATTTTAGATGAAGCTCTGACCTTTGATGATGTGCTGCTTTTGCCTGGATATTCTGAGGTTCTTCCTTCGCAAGTAGCGCTCAACACGCGACTGACTCGGCGTATCGCACTTCAAATCCCCCTTTTATCTGCCGCGATGGATACGGTCACAGAGAGTAAGACAGCCATTACTCTGGCTCAAGAAGGTGGAATTGGGGTGATTCATAAAAACTTTTCAATTCGAGATCAAGTTTTTGAAGTGGAGAAAGTTAAAAAAAGCGAGTGGGGAATGATCTTAGACCCGATTACGATTGAACCCCACGCAAAAATATCTCAGGCGCTTGAGTTGATGAGAACATTTAAAATTTCAGGTGTTCCCGTTACCGTGAAGGATTCAATTGGGTTTAAGTTAGTTGGAATTCTCACCAATCGCGATCTGCGTTTTGAAGAAGATCTTACACAGCCAGTGGAAGCACGAATGACTCGGCTTCCTTTGATTACGGTCCCTGAAGGCACTACCTTAGAACAAGCGAAAAGAATTCTTAAAGAAAATCGGGTAGAAAAGTTGCCTGTCGTAGACCCGAGTGGATATTTAAAGGGATTGATTACCATTAAGGATATTCAAAAACGTCAAGCCTATCCTCGTGCGAATAAAGATAAATACGGGCGCTTGGTGGTGGGTGCTGCGATCGGCGTCAGTGCCGATAGTATGGATAGAGCTGCTGGATTGGTTGAAGCAGGTGTAGACGTTCTCTTTGTAGACAGTGCGCACGGGCACTCCCGAGGAGTTCTCGATGCAGTAGCCAATCTAAAAAAACGGTTTCAAGGACGGGTGGATATCGTGGGTGGCAACGTTGCCACTGCAGATGGAACCAAAGCTTTAATTGAAGCAGGTGCTGATGCGGTGAAGGTAGGGATTGGTCCTGGCTCGATTTGTACCACCCGTGTGGTGGCAGGGATTGGAGTTCCTCAACTTTTTGCAGTGGCTCGTGCTGCAGAAGTGGCCAAGGCTTATGATATTCCCATTATTGCGGACGGCGGAATTAAATACAGTGGTGATATTACCAAGGCCCTTGCGGCAGGGGCTCAAGCAGTCATGATTGGGTCACTTTTTGCGGGTACAGATGAAGCTCCAGGGGAAATGATGCTTTATCAGGGGAGATCTTATAAGGTGTATCGTGGCATGGGAAGTTTAGGTGCTATGGCACAAGGATCTAAGGATCGTTATTTTCAAAACGAAGTCGATGAAGTTGGAAAATTAGTTCCAGAAGGTATTGAAGGTCGCGTCCCTTATCGTGGGAGTCTTTCCTTTAATGTTCATCAGCTCTTGGGAGGACTTCGAGCTGGAATGGGGTATTGTGGCGCAGCCAATCTCATTCAACTCCAAGAAGGTGCTCAGTTTATTCGGATTTCTAATAGTGGCTTGGCAGAAAGTCATCCTCATGATGTCGATATCACTAAGGAAGCGCCTAATTATAGGTTGGAGCGGGCCCGATAAGGCCTGGCAAAATAATAAGCTGAAATAATAAGGTAAAATAATGATGAAGTCTCACGCTGTTGTTCTCATTCTAGATTACGGTTCTCAGTATACCCAACTGATCACTCGAAGAGTACGCGAGTTAGGCATTTATTCAAAAATTTTACCTGCA
This sequence comes from Oligoflexia bacterium, assembly GCA_963758495.1. Classification (GTDB taxonomy): domain Bacteria; phylum Bdellovibrionota; class UBA1018; order UBA1018; family UBA1018; genus CAVWVI01. The sequence continues at coordinate 228,426 of CAVWVI010000001.1, read as the reverse complement.
GATACAAAATTATCTCAGCTTCAGAAGCTTGCGCCGCGTGCGATTATTTTATCGGGGGGGCCGTCTTCAGTTTACGATGCCGGTGCTCCTCAATTGCCAGAGGGACTTCTCAGTTATCAAGCCGAAGAAAAAATTCCACTCTTGGGTATTTGTTATGGGATGCAACTTCTGGCACGAACTCTGGGAGGCGAAGTTAAGAAAGCTCAAGTTCGTGAATATGGCCGCATGGAAGTCCATACAGTAGAGGGTTCTTCCCTTTTTTCGGAGAAATGTTCTTTTACCGCATGGATGAGTCATGGGGATGAGACTGAAGTCGTTCCACCTGGTTTTAATATCGTAGCGAGAAGTGCTTCTGGATCTCTTGCGGCAATGGAGAACCCGGCCTCAAAGATTTATGCTCTTCAATTTCACCCCGAAGTCACTCATACTCAGGGTGGAAAAGATCTATTGAAAAAATTTCTAGTGGATAGAGCGGGCATCTGTCCCGATTGGGATATGGGTTCGGTACTGGATGAACAAATTGCATTGATTCGGGAAAAAGTGGGGCCTGAGGATCATGTGATTTGCGCACTTTCGGGTGGAGTTGATTCTGCAGTTGCTGCAACGCTGGTTCATCGTGCAATTGGTGATCGGCTTCATTGTTTTTTTGTAGATCATGGACTCTTGCGTTATCAAGAGCGTGAACGAGTCATGGAGCTTTTTTCACAGAAACTTCATCTTCCTGTCACTTGTTTGGATCATACAGAACGTTACTTAGAAAAACTGGAAGGGGTCTCAGATCCCGAAAAGAAACGTAAAATTATTGGTGCTGAATTTATTGCAAGTTTTGAAGTAGCAGCACAAACGATTTTTCAATCCATCGGAAAACTACCGCAGTTTTTAGTTCAGGGAACGCTTTATCCTGACGTGGTAGAATCGAGCCCAGGTCATAAACATTCAATGACCATTAAATCCCATCATAATGTAGGTGGATTGCCTGAAAATCTACGCTTTCAGCTGATCGAACCCTTGAGAGAGTTATTTAAAGACGAAGTCAGAGTATTAGGACGTCATCTGGAAATCTCAGGAGATTTCTTAAATCGGCATCCATTTCCAGGGCCAGGGCTTGCGGTTCGGGTGATAGGCGATATCACTCGAGATCGGCTCGATCTTTTAAGACATGTGGACGAGGTTTTTATTAAAACACTTCGTGAAGCAGGGCTTTACGATAAAATATGGCAAGCTTTTGCAGTCTTCTTACCCATTAAGAGTGTGGGAGTGCAAGGAGATGGTCGAACTCATGATCATGTTGTGGCATTGCGGGCAGTGACCTCGGCGGATGGAATGACGGCAGATTGGTATCCATTTGAGTCTTCGTTTTTGGCTCATGTTTCTTCTCGGATTTGCAATGAAGTGCGAGGAGTGAATCGGGTTGTTTATGATATTTCTTCAAAACCACCCGCCACGATTGAATGGGAATAAATTCAAATGGTAGTACGATTTGTTTTGGGTTGTTTCTCTTCGGTTTTAATCAGCGCATTTTTATTCAGTGCCGTATCTTGTTCTAGCCTTCAGTACGATTCCATCAATAGAAATATCGAAGAAAAAAATATCGAAGAATCCTTTTTGAGAAGTGATAATTATAAAACTTTCATTCAGGGAAATAGCGAGAAAAACAGCAAGGATCGCAACAAAGGAGATGCGACGCTGGAGAAGGTAAAAGCTTTAAGTGCATCTTTAAGTGTGAATGATCAGAGCCATCTTTTATTGAATCTCACTCAGCTGAGCCCAGAAGACTTTGAATATTATATTCAAAAAATAGATAAAAATATCGATATAAATATCAATAAAAATATAACCAGTAAAAATAGACCCAATAAAGTTATACCTGATAAAGTTATACCTGATAAAGTTATACCTGATAAAGTTATAATAGACGAGAAAGCCGCTCTCGAGATTGCCCTCGAGATTGCAAGAAAAGCTTATCAATTGAATGTCACAAAAGTATTTAAAGAGGTCGCACAGGAAAATAAAATTCCGATTGTGTACCGTGAGTCATCCGAGGTGTCTCAAGCTTTGCAGCAAAACGGATTAGATACAAAGCCTATGAGGGTGAAAAATAAGAGTTCCATTATGGAGTCTATTAACGGGCTGATTCCGTATAATGGATTAGCTGGGAAAAAAGGCGATAAGTTAAGAAAATTTGAAAAAACTCCGTGCGTGAAGGTTCCAGAAGTTTGCAAAATGGAAAAGCTGGACCTAGAAAAAGGAGTAGAAGCTGAAAATAAGATGATGACTCAGCTCATTCAGGTGGATTCCAGAATGGGAAAGGTGCAATTTGAGAAGCAGCCTGTCACTCGAGTGAGACAAGACAAGAAAGAGATTGTCATTTATACTGATTCGCGTGCAAGCGAAGCCAAGTGGGTAGTCTGGGATAACCCCTCCTCTTATCCTGAAAATACCGCTTGGGTATTGGCAGCCAAGGGGGGGTCTTTAATTACGGCTGATACAGATTTGGTTTTAATAGGCCAGCCCAAAGGGAAGCCACATCCCGTGAAATATGATCTGATCAATGGGTACAGAACTCAGTTTAGTGATCGTATTCGGGAACAAATTAATTTACTTTGGCAACGCTATTCTAAAAACAAAAATAGTATTATTCAGCACGGCGACGAAGCGAATTTTGGATTAAATCCCATTGATGATATCTACGTAGCTTTTAGCCATGATGGGAAAGTATCCCGATTTGATTTGACTCAAACCAATCCAAATCGAATTCAAGAATTTAAAAAATATGCAGAGTGGCTGAAACGGGAGAGTCTATTTGTTGATATTCCTATTCCCACTCGGATGCTTCAAAAAGTGCGCCATGAAGCCCTTTTACAGCAATCTGAGGGTGTGGTGGATATTAATCCAGAAGTGGCAGCTAAAGATTACCAGATCTTACGTAAATTCATGGGAAAATACGCGGTTTCTCCAGATGTTCATTATGAGCCCGAAGAGAGTAGGGGCGAAAAAAGTGAGAACGAAAAGTGAAAAAAAGCAAAGCAAATTTTATCTTCAATTGGATCGTGTTTTTGTTTTGCAGTTCTGCTTATTCAGGCGGTGCTGCTCAAACCGAACTCATCAATGCTATCTTAAGTTCTGATTTGGCAAAAGTTCAACAGATCCTCGAAGACCCTCAAAAGAAGGAACAAATTGATCTTCATGAACGAGTCGCCAACGGATGGAATTTGTTCTCTGTGGCTGCCGCAAAGGGGGACGGAGAAATGGTTCAGCTCCTCTTGCATTACGGCGCCGACCCTACTCAGGGTATTGTTTTTGATCAAAAGCAAGTCACTCCCTATTTCTTGGCCGCTCAAGGTCACCATTCTGAGGCGATGCAACTGCTCATGGCGTCATCTCGATTTGATTATACAAAAGAAATTCGAACTGCTCTCGCATTCGGTAACATGGCGCTAGTGGGTCAACTGCTCCTGACACATTCGAGTCACTCATCTTGCTCCAATGATCGCTCCAATGATCGCTCCAATGATCAGGCTAATCCGATTCTTCATTCCGTAGCCACTCTTTTTTCTTCCTCCTGTGCCATTTGTAGTGAAGCTCTGGGCGACAAAGGTAAAACAAAGCTTGCCGATGGTAATGACCGATTGGGAGAGATCGCGTTGACTGAGTGTGGTCATAGTTATTGTAAAGCATGTTTAGATCAGTGGCAGAGAATCAGTAAAACATGCCCCACTTGCAGACATCCTCTTTCTGTAAATAAAATCCATATTTTAAAAAATGAAGGACTTCAGTTTTTCTCTCAGTCGAGCGGTCGTCAAGTGCCCATTCCTTCGCGCGATGAACTGACTCAAGTGTCCCAGCAAACGCATCAGACTTTGCAAATACCTCAGTCATCACTTCAATCTTCACCTTATTCTTCAGAGAGAGCCATTATTCCCTTTACACAAGTGAATGATCATCCTGAGTTGATTCCATTTCTGGGAGAGCAGATCTGGAGACAGGGGGATTTAATGATTGGCGATGTCGTGAAGAAACGGGACGGATCCATTCATTATATGACTCAGAATCAAGCTTATAACTATTGCCGATCACTTGCTATTCCTGAGGCGTGGTGGCAGCAGTGGTGGGCAAGCTCCGAAAGATCGAGCGGAGCGAGGTTGCCGAGTCAACGAGAACTGGAAGACTGGACGAGAGCTTTGGGGAGAGGAACTCCTGATGGATACCATCCTCATAGTTTGCCGAACCTCGAGGGTTATGAGTATTGGTCGTCAACCCGTGAGTCATCGAGTTCTTTTCGAGGTGCGTACTTCTTTGATGGTGATCAGGGTCAAGTTGGCTTCGAGGATCGGTCGAGTCCAAAAGCGGTTCGGTGTGTCGTCTCATTCTAGATTTAGGCTTTAAGGTGTGTAGGCCAGGAATTGCCCCGAAGAAGGGTGACCTCGCCAGTTAGTCGATTTAGTTTACCGGTTGAGATTTTATCGGGTCTTAAGACGTGGAGAAGGGGTGTCAATTAAATGAAGGAACTGCTGTGGAGCACGATCGATCACTTGCAGGAGGCGTCGTGCTGTCCCAGAAGGTTTTTTTAAACCCTGCTCCCATGCTCGTAATGCTGCTGCACTGATTCCGAGATAAGCAGCCAAAATGGGTTGGCTTACTCGAAGCTTTTTAACTCGAAGACGAGAAATATCCTCCGTAGACCATTCTGGAGGCGAATCTGGTATCTCCACAGTGTGGGTCTTTAAAGTGATTTCACCACGTTCATAAGCAATGGCTTCTTTGAGTCCTTGAACAAGCTCTTGGCCCAGTTTTGTTTTTTTCATAAATCCTCCTTAAGAATACATTGTGCGCCTGTCACGAAGGATGAATTGCGAAAATCCATAAAAAATTCAAATACTCATCCAAGCAAAATGACGATATGAGCCCACTCACCATACAGTCATTAATAAAGGCGATGTCATCATGATGACTTAGCTTGAGTTCATCCTTCGTGGCAGGCGCACAATCTTAGATTAAGCAAGAAGGGCGCGCAGTAACTACGGCACAGCAGAACCCGACATGCGTGCCCATCCTTGCTAAAGCCTACTTCTGAGGTGCTGAGGTGTGTAAGCGCAACGGAATCCGATTGCCGTGCCTGAGTCAGATGCGGAATGGAACAGCCTCACAGCGAAGACTCCAGCGTACGCGTCATCGTCCCAGTAACCACCCCGAAGGGTGGCCCCGCCGGGATTTGACATGTAGATTTTGCCCACATTCTTCGTCGAGCTATATGAACCGAGGGGGGCAAAAAATAATTGATTCTGACTCCCCTCTGAGAAATGGGCAGCGTTGTTATATTCGTGCCATCCATCCCCATCCTGTTCTGTTCTTAGGTCATCCGATACCCATTCCCATACGTTCCCAGCGATATCCCAAATCACTTCTCCATTGCTCAATGTGTGCGTCCTTTTATGAGTCCAATCATAGTAATTTGTCCCAAGGTTGGAATTGTCATCTCTACCTGGAGCTACAGCTTCTTCAGCTTCATCTGAATTACTATTTCCCCTTGGCAGAACTCCTTCACCTATTCTTCCTCCGCTCCAGTTTTCTGGAGTAGCTTCAATGTTTCTTGCAATTGTCATCCATTCAGAATTTGTGATGAGATGATATCCTGGCCCGTTAGCCGCGCATGCAGCTATCGCATGTGTACGATTTATATTTACCCAGGGTACCTTCTTGACTGATACCGCCCTTTCGCCACTCTCATTTTTCAACTTCGATGCTTCGTACTTCATCACACAAAAATCTTTACCTGGCGTTGGGGTAGTATAGTCCGGGTTGCTCGGGACCAGAACGTATCCTTTCGGACAGCCATTATTCAATTCAATTTCATCGTAATAGATCCTTATGGGTCCTGCCAGAGCTCCCTGAAAAGCAAAGATCGATAACATGACTAGCGATAAATTGTTAAATTTAATTAATTTAAATTTCATACTATTTCTCATTCTAAATTGGCTAAATTGGCTAAATTGGCCAATTTGGCTATTTGCTCTTTTGGCTTCATTTGCGTTTTGTGTGGCAAACTCATCCCATCTATTTTCTTTTGTACGAAGTTCTACATTATGTTGATTGTTATTGTCAATTATTATTTTGTTCTAATTTAAGTAGATTAAATCCTTGGTTAATACTTCTTTTAAAATTATGAAGTTATGTAAATAATTATTAATTAAAAAATAAGTGAACATTGCCTTCGTGTCATCGATGCTTTGGGGGAGTTGTTGGTAAGGGAGGCCACATCACTTACCGGCACACGATGACTCCCCGCGAACTTGCATCTACTACTCATAAGGAAACGAAAGCTCATGTTACGTCGATCAAAGAATCTCCTTGCACTTGCTAGTCTCATGGTCGCTTTTTGTGGAGCTTCAGGAGGGCGTCCGCCTGAAGCCGCTTTGCAAGACCTCAAAGAAGGCAATAAACGATTTTTCTCGAACCAAGCCACACATTTCCATATGGATGATCAAACCTTGGCAGTCCATCAAGAGGGCCAATCCCCAGATGCGATAGTCCTTTCATGCAGTGACTCGCGGGTTCCTCCTGAACGGATTTTCGATCAGGATATGGGCGAGCTGTTTACGATTCGGGTTGCGGGCAATATTTTGAACGAGGACGTCATTGCCAGCATCGAATATGCGGTTTCAAACCTGGGTTCTCGACTGATCGTAATCATGGGACACGATTCGTGTGGAGCAATCCAAGAGGCTTTAAATGGGCTGCCTTCTGAGGAGGCGGGCTCACCGAGCTTGAGTCATCTGATTCGGGAAATCCGCAGCAACTTGGGATTCGTTATATCCAAAGATGCCGCCAGCTCAGATCTCACGCCTCAATTCGCCGTGCAAAAAAATGTATCCGCGGTTGCAGCCGAACTGTTGAATCGTTCCAAAATCGTCCAGGAGGCCGTTAACGGAGGTCAAGTGAAGATCGTTCGTTCGATCTATAGCCTCGGTAGTGGAAAAGTGGACTTTGTATCTTAACAGACATGGATGTTAAAAGCATTGAACAGGATCCAGTGGCTGTGCTGTGCGTGCTTACGAGTTACGGCAATGCGACCACGCAGCGGAACCCGACGTTATCACTCGAGAGAGATGGCCGGATGCGCAGATCCGCAGCGAAAACCCCAGCGTAGTCACCATTGAACCCACTACCACCCCGAAGGACGGCCCCAGTATTTCCAGCGTAGATTTTACCTATATTGTGAGTCGAATTATATGCACCAGCAGGTCCAAAATGGTGTTTATCTTGAGTTGAGAGAACGGTACTCGTATATTCTAGGACATTTTTATCTTGAGCTGGGAGAAGCCAGTTATACTCATGTACACCTCCCCCCTCTGTTGTCAGATGATCCGATACCTATTCCCACACGTTCCCTGCCATATCCCAAATCTCTTCTCTATTACTTAATCTGTGCGTTCTTTTATGAGTCCAGTCATTATGATTTTTTCCAGAATAAAAATCATCATCCGAGCTAGCAGTTAGTGCTGCGTGCGAATCACTATTACCACGAGACAACTGTCCTACTCCCACAGCACCTCCGCTCCAGTTTTCTGGAGTAGCTTCAATATTTCTTGCAATGGTCATCCATTCCGAATTTGTGATCAGGTGAAATCCTCGTCCATTCTTGGCGCAAGCGGCTAGCGCAGCTTCACGAGTGATATTTACCCAAGGCAACGCCCCTAATTTTGACTTCGCAGTGTTTCCTTCGCGAGACGCTTCGTACTTCATCGCACAAAAATCTTTACCCGACGTTGGGGTAGCATAGTCCGGGTTGCCCGGGACCAGAACGTATCCTTCCGGACAGTCAGTATTCAATTCAAATTTATCTTCACCTGAGTCACCCAGTAAGGGCTCCTCTAGTGTATTGTATTTATTTTGTGGTGCCCAAGACTTCCAGGATTTTGGTCCTGCCAGAGCTCCCTGAAAAGCAAAGATCGATAACATGACTAGCGATAAACTTTTCAATTTGATTAGTTTTAATTTTATACTATTTTTAATTCCACTGTGACTCATTTGGCTATATTGCTCTTTAATCACTATTCTGTCTTGCTCAATCCACAAACTACGGCAATGCGACGGCGCAACGAAATCCGACATCCGTGCCCGAGTCAGAAGTGAAATCATACAGAAGCGCAGGGAACAGAAGCGCAGGGAAGATTCCAGCGCTACCATCACTGCGCCAACTCCCATCCCGCCGCAGCAGGTCAGCTATGGAACTTGGCATTTGGATTTTATCTCTATTGTGAACGGTACTTGTATATTCTTGTAGATCTCTTCCCTCTGTTGTCTGATTCATTGTCTGGCGATCCGATACCCATTCCCATACGTTCCCAGCCATATCCCAGATGACTTCGCCATTGCTTAACTCATGGGTTCTCTTATGGGTCCAATCATCAGGGTAGGATGTTCCAAAATAGGGATTCTCATCGTGACTGGGTGCTGAAGGAACATAAGAATTGCTCTTTCCCCTGGGTATAACTCCTTTACCTATTCTTCCACCGCTCCAGTTTGCTGGTGTGGATTCAATGTTTCTTGCAAGGGTCATCCACTCAGAATTTGTGATGAGATGATATCCTGGTCCGTTAGCCTCGCATGCAGCTTCCGCTTCTGAGCGACTAATCCATACCCAGGGCACCTTTTTTGCGGATACTGCTTTTCTCTTTCCGCCAAATAGTCTCTTCTTCGACGCTTCGTATTTCATCACACAAAAATCTTTACCTGGTGTCGGGGTGGAATAGTCTGGGTTGCCCGGGACCAGAACGTATCCTTTCGGACAACTATGATCTAATTTAATTTCATCTTCACTTGGGTCACTTTCACTTGAGTCACTTTCACTTGAGTTACTCAGCAAGGGCTTCTCTAGTGTATTGTCTTTATTTTGTGGAGCCCAAGGCTTCCAGATGAGTTGACTGGATATGCCTGCATAGGAAGGGAGAGAGATGAGTAAAATAATAGATGATAATAAAGTTTTTTTAAACACTTGAACCTTCCATGAGAATTGGGTGGTTATTAATATTTGACGGTTTATATCATTTGAGTTTGAAGTTGTCTAGATACACTAAGGATAGAAATTAAATAATCAACTTTAATAATTGAGTTGTGTTGAGTTGTATTGAGTTGTATTGATATTTTATCTTAAATCACTCATTCTAAGAGTGAAATGGCACAAACACCGTTTAACGACATTCCAAAAAAACTTTTTTTGGCTCGGATGTTGGGTCCGGCGCTTGGCTTGTTTTTAATCGCTTTTTTCTGTTTAGGTCCTCGTTATTATCAGACATTAGGATCTGACCTTTCTCAAATTCCTCATTCATGTTTATTAAGAGGAGAGGTGGTCAGTGATTTTCAAAGAAAGCAGTGTCGAGATTATTGGAACAGACTGTTGAGCACTGGAAGTATAGGTGCATTGCCGGGAGTATTGATTTTAGGATTTTATTTCATCGTATTTGGAAGTCTTTCAAGTACTTACCTGAATGCTCGAAAAAAAATAGAAAAAGGCAAGGTTAAGTTAGGAGGTGTAGTCACTGATCCTGCACAAGGACCTCAAGATTTATTTAGTTGGTTTTATTGCCTTCGAACGGTGATTATTCAACTTCCAGACCGTAAGCAAATGAAAGTTTATGTCACAATGGATGCACCCCTACCACATCCGGGGCAAACCTTAGCAGTTTTGGAGGCGGAGGAAGTCTTTGGCGAAAAACGTTACCTCGCCCTGTTATACACTCCTCATGTCGCAGTGATTCGAGGAAGCTGACCTTTGCACAGTATCACAATGAATTTCATTTAGATTTAACTCGATTTAACAAAAAATTAATGCATTGCGTATGGTTTTTCGGAGCTGGGTTCGGTATGCAGACCGAATGCCCTTTGTTCATCTCCATGTCCACACCCAGTATAGTCTTTTACAGGGTGCCATTCATATAGAATCGCTTTTTGAGAAAGTAACTCAATTAGGCATGTCCGCCGTAGCGATTACGGATACCCATAATCTTTTTGGGGCCATTGATTTTTACCTTTCGGCAAAAAAAGCGGGTGTGAAACCTATTGTCGGGTGTGAAATTTTCTACGCTCCCAATGGACGTACAGCCGTTCAACAGACTGCGATCACAGCTCAGGCAAATCTGACTCCGCGCTTTCATCACCTCGTACTTCTTTGTAAAAATTTAGAAGGATATCAAAATCTTTGTAAAATGGTGACTCGTTCCTACGCTGAAGCTCCTCCTCCTCAAAAGGGGCAGCCAGCAGGTCCACGGGCTTTGATTGATCGTGAACTATTAAATCAATACGGCGACGGACTCATTGTATTATCAGGCTGTATTCGAGGAGAACTTCCTTATCAAGCTCTGACAGGTGAGGAAGCTGCAGGTATTGAAACTCTTCTTTGGTTTAAAAAACGCTTTGGTGAAGATTTTTATTTAGAACTTCAAGATTCACCGCTTCCAGAACAACAGCAAATCAATGAAATTCTCAGTCAATGGGGCGAACGCCATGGTGTGGAATGCGTGGCTACTACGGATTGTCATTATTTAGAGCCCAAAGACTCTGAAGCTCATGAAGTTTTGCAGTGTATTGAGCATGGAAAAAATTTAGATTTTGATAGACCCAAGAGCCTTGTACCTTCTGAGTATTATCTCAAGTCCGAATCCCTCATGCGGGAGCGCTTTGAGAGGTTTGCGAGAGCGTGTGATAATACCCAAGTGATTGCTGAGCGTTGCAATCTTGAGTTTAAATTCAAAGATGAAAAAGGCAGACCCATTTATCATTTGCCACGTTTTGTTCCTGACCATGTAGAAAAGGGTACAGAATTTGATCCTGTTGCCTATTTTCGAGAAGAAGCTGAGAAAGGACTCAAAGTCAGGTTTGAAGAACCTTCATTTCAGAAAAAAGTTCAAACGCTGGATTGGCCGGAATTGAAAAAAAGATATGAAGAGCGGCTCCAAGGCGAATTAACGATGATTGTGAGAACCGGTTTCTCGGGATACTTTCTCATCGTCGCAGATTTTATCAATTGGGCAAAGCGTAATGGAATCCCGGTAGGGCCAGGTAGAGGATCAGGTGCTGGCTCTTTGGTGGCGTATTCTCTTCGAATTACGGATATTGATCCGCTTCAATTTAATTTACTTTTCGAACGATTTATTAATCCTGAACGAATCAGCATGCCTGACTTTGACGTCGACTTTTGTCAAGATCGACGCGGTGAAGTCATTGATTATGTATCTAGAAAATATGGAGCTGAACGAGTTTGCCAAATTATTACTTTTGGAAAACTTCAGGCTCGTGCGGTTATCAAGGACGTAGGAAGAGTTTTAGGTCTTGCATTTGCGGAGACTGATCAGCTGACTAAGCTGCTTCCAGATGAGCTTGATATTACTGTTGAGCGAGCCTTGGAGATGGAGCCCCGTCTTCGCGAGAGAATGGAGGCAGATCCTAAAATTTCTCAAGTCATTCAATATGCGCTTTTGCTTGAAGGTCTTTATCGTAATGCAGGAATTCATGCAGCAGGTGTCATTATTACTGAAAAGCCTGTGGTCTCCTACTGTCCCCTTTATGTGGGTCGAGATGGAGATTTAGTAACCCAGTTTGATAAAGATTTTTCTGAAGCGATTGGACTCATTAAGTTTGACTTCTTAGGTTTGAAGACCCTAACTGTGATTGATAATGCGATCAAAATGGTTCGACTCGTCGCAACTCCTGGCACTCCGGAGGCTTCCTTTTTATTAGAGCAAATGAATTATGAGGACCCGAGCGTTTTTGGTCTGATTAGCTCTGGAGATACAGATGGGGTCTTTCAAGTAGAGAGCTCCGGAATGAAAGATCTTTGCACACGGATTCAACCGGGGTCTTTGGAAGATCTGACTGCTATCAATGCGCTTTATCGTCCGGGTCCACTGGGGTCAGGGATGGTGGACGATTTCATCGAGCGTAAGCATGGTCGAAAATCTATAGTTTACGATGTGCCTGCATTGGAGTCGATTCTAAAAGATACTTATGGTGTGATTCTCTATCAAGAACAAGTGATGCAAATTGCGCGTGAATTAGCAGGGTACTCCTTGGGTCAAGCTGATTTACTGAGACGTGCCATGGGTAAAAAGAAGCCAGAAGAAATGGCAAAACATCGAGAAATCTTTGTGAAAGGAGCCTTAGAGAAAGGACTGAAAACAGAGAAATCCGAAGCTATTTTTGATTTAATGGCAAAGTTTGCTGAGTACGGTTTTAATAAATCTCATTCGGCAGCTTATGGAGCATTGACTTACCAAACAGCCTATTTAAAAACACATTATCCAACAGAATTCATGGCTGCGTTAATTACGACGGAAATGGATAATACTGACAAAATAACGAAATACATCAGTGACGCACGTCAACACCAGATTCCAGTGCTTTCGCCTGATGTCAATTTTTCTCAAAAGCGATTTAGCGTAGAGATGGTCCAGACAAAAGAAAAATCTGAATCTAGTAAAGCCATTCGCTTCGGGTTGGAAGCTATAAAAGGGGTGGGCAGTATTGCGGTGGATACGATTCTCGAAGCACGTACAAATGGTAAATTTAAAAGCATACTTGATTTTTGTAAAAGGGTTTCTACACGTAAAGTAAATAAAAAAGTTATGGAAGCTCTTTGCTTGGCTGGAGCATTTGATTCGATTGCGGAAGTGAATCGTGCAAGTTTGTTTGCATCTTTGGAAGCTCTTCTTGAGCATGCAGGTGATGAACAGGAAGAAAGGGAGCTAGGACAATCCTCGTTATTTGATTCTTTTTCGTCAGATGAAATTAAGTTACTCACTCCAGTTAACGCGATTTTTAAAGAAGAAGCAGATTGGCCGTCTTCAAAAAAATTGACTCTTGAAAAAGAAGTCGTGGGTTTTTACGTGTCTGGGCACCCCATGGATGGTTGGCAGAAAATCTGTGAACAATGGTTGGGTTGGAGTACTGAAAAGCTAAAGGCTGTCGCAATAGAAAAGCAGCAAATCAAAAAGTCAGCTCCTGCATCATCTTCTGCAGCATCCAATGGTGCGAATTGGGGCGAGCCTTACGGTGGAGGCCGGTATCGCGCGCCGAAAACAGAAGTCAAACTAGGGGGGCTTTTGGGAGAAATTAAAGAAGTGACCACCAAAAAAGGCTCTCGCATGGCCTTTGCTCAGTTAGAGGATTTGAATGGCAAGGTAGAAGTGGTCTTTTTTCCTGATACTTATACTGCTGTTCAAGAGCTCTTAAAACGAGCCTTGACTGAGGCCGAGCCGGTCATAGTCACGGGAGAAGTTGAGTTTGGAGAAGATGCTCCTAAAGTATTGGTCAAGTCGCTCGAATGGGCTACAGAAGCTCATCGGAGTCGGGTACAGCAAATCGTGATTCAACTTGCGCCTCAAGAGGTCAGTGCAGATCAGCTCAGGGAATTGAAAAAGCAGCTTCTTCATAGCCGAGGTAAATGCCCTGTTCGAATTGAGTTTGTAGATGAGACTTTTAGCACCCGCCTTGAACTTCCTAAAACATTAGGAGTGGCGGCTACTCCTCAAATGATTTTATCCATTAATCGAATATTTGGCAAAGACGTAGTGAGTTTAAAGTAACATCCTCAAGAGCTTTTTTTAACAAATTATTAGAATAACTGCGCTAAACTAGTCTCATGAACGGAAAAAGTAGCTGTTTTTTGACTTGGGTCGTCATATCGTTATTGTTTGGATTGACTGTTTTGTCACCCTTTAGTTTTTCAGAGCCCTCTTTTTCTCAGCCTTCTTCTCGGTCCGTTGAGAGCCAATTGAAAGCCGCATTGGAAGATGCTGAACCTAAATTAGGAGAACTTGAGTCTTGGCAAAAGCTTCTTTATAAAAATGAGGTAATTCCCCAGTATCAAAGATTCATTTTAGATTATAGGGGGTCCGGTCAGGGACTTACAGTAAAAGTCGATTATGATAGCTTGAAGCGTTATCTTCTTTTTTATGGTCCCAAATTTCTAGATCAAAAAGATCCCAAAGTTTCTGTCCTCTTTCAGCCAGATACGAGCTGCTCAAAGTGTATGGAGAGTTTTGCAGATGTAAAGATGTTAGTGCAATCCACCTTGGAGCGACGTGGATTCATTGTGTCATCGCCAGATTCGTCGAAAAATTCACCGAAAAATTCACCGAAAAACCCAATAGCTACCTTTACTCTCACTTGGGGCGTTTTACCTACAGATATGGAAGATAGCCTACACCCGGATGAAAAACGGTATTTCATTCGAACTTCTCTCCAGCTCGGGACCGATGCCATAAAAAATCATCAAAAGGAATTGGAGGAATCTGATCGTTTTGACGGAGCTACTGCTAAATTAATGGGGGATATTTTTACAGAGTTAGGCGCAAAGTTTGCCTTGCAGCAATCGGTTGCAGATTTAGAGGGGCAGGAGGAAACTTTACTTGAAGTTTCTGGAATTAAAGATTTTGCACAATACATTCGGATTAAAAATAGAGCGACTGACCTAATGAAAGATATTTCTTCTATTGATGAACGACAGTTTTCAAAGGGGCGAGTCGTATTTGCAGTTTATTTGAAAAGCAAGAATGAGGAATTTAAAAAACAGATGGAGAAAGTCATTCTTGATTCAGAGAAGGATCCATCATTGAAAGTGGTGGTACATTAAAAATGATGAAAAGCAATTCAAAATCCCGATTGAGCTGGAGTTTTATTGTATTCGTTTTTATAGGGACTGCATGTCAGCGTTCGCACCAGTTTCTTCATGAAGAAGAATTTGGAAGAATAGATGGAAGCAAGAATTACTATGAGGGGACGGCAAGTTTAACTGCTACGCAAAAAGTGGAGTTACTGGGCCAGCCTAAAAAAAGGGTCATGATACTGGGTTTTTGGAATGACACCCCAGTCAGGCAAGATGGAATAGGAGAATTTGCAGCGGATGAATTAAAACGCGCACTTTTGATTTCTCAGCGGGTCATTCTTCCTCATGATGTAAAAACGACTCTGAGTACAAGTGATTTTGTTGAAGGGGAGCAGGTAAAAGTAGCACAGCTGATCGCAGAAGGTCGAAAAATGGGTGTTACGATCATAATCATTGGAAGAATCACCAAGGTGGTTTTTCGGCAAAAGGGCGACGACATAGGATTTTTTCATCAAAAACAATCATTACTCGCAGTGTCTCTAGAAACCAAAGTCTTTGATGTTCAGGGGGGGCGTGAAGTTCTTGCTGCAGCTCGATCTGGCGAAGCATCCAGCAGCGGCGTTTCAACTTATGATTCATCCTATCCGACTCCAGACACTCCAGCATTTAGGTTTGACCTTGCTCAGGCTGCAGTTCGGGAAGCTGTTGCAGGGGTGATTCCTGATGTGTTAAGGGCTATCGAAAAAATGACCTGGCAAGGACGAATTGCGAAAGTGATTGGACCTAAATTTTATGTGAATGCAGGCCGAACGTCTGGTTTGATCGGGGGAGATATTTTACGCGTTTTGAATCCAGGTGAGGATATTTATGATCCGGTCACGGGCGCTTATTTGGGGCGTTCACAAGGTCAATTAAAAGGAACTCTTGAGATTGTGGATTTTATTGGGCCTGATGGAGCGGTAAGTGAAGTCCATACGGGTGGAAATTTCAGGGAAGGTGACCTTGTTCAACTCTACTAATGTTCCGATTCCTGTGGAGGTTAGACGGCATCAAGCAGACTCTCTGTGGACTTACTCCGCCCTCGATTTGAGGCAACGTGAGATCGCAGCAAGAGTGAGAGAGGGTGGGGAAGGGGTGCTTCTTCTTTCGGAAGTGGCCCCTGTGATCACGCGAGGACGTAGAACTCCAGATGGGGATATTTTGGACCCTTCCATGGACGTTCATTGGAGTGACCGAGGGGGATTAGCAACTTATCATGGTCCTGGGCAGTGGATTCTTTTTCCGGTGGATCACATCGAAAAGCTCACGGGAGATCCTCGTGGAGTTCGTAAGGCAGTGGAAACCCTGCTTCAGGTTGCTTTAGATGTAGGGCGGTCTTATGATTCAGGTGCCCATATCCGTGAGGGTAGCGAAATGGGCGTTTGGACCGACCAGGGAAAGTTTGCTGCGGTCGGCGTGCATGTTGAAAATGGAGTTCTTTTACATGGATTGGCTGTCAATGGTTTTAAAACACCCACTAGCTTTAAAGGGTTGCGTCCCTGTGGGTTGGATGCCCCCGTGGATTTTCTATTAAAAGAACAGTCAGAGTCTGAATTTCAAACCTTAGGAGAGTTATTGATATTAGAGGCGTACCAGAGATTTTGGTTTGACTGCCGGACTCAGCGAAGCTATAACCCAATTTCCGATGAAGGAATTCATCATAATACGTCATGTTCGGGCGTAGCTCAGCGGGAGAGCACCACCTTGACACGGTGGGGGTCGTTGGTTCAATCCCAATCGCCCGAACCATTTTTTTAACTGAAACCTATTCTTACCTGCTTCGTATAACTCACAAAGCGATTTTCCAAGAGGTCGTATTTACGGAGGAAGAATAGGGGTGAAATATCCAAGAATGGATATTCTTGTTTTTGCTTTTTTATTTCTTTTATTGAGTCTAGATGCCTGCGAGGGCGCTTTATCAAAACCAGGTATTGTGCTGGATCAAGATGATAGAAATGCTCATCGTTCAGATCCAAGTTCTCGTTCGTCTCAGATTGGATCGCCATGCCATTCGTCTGATCCCAATCATTTTTGCATAGGATTAAGATTTGTCGTTTATCAATCGAACACGGGCGTTCCAGTATTAAGTGAGCAGCAATCTCTGGATAACATCGATGGGATAAATTCTATATGGAATGCCTGCAATATCGAGTTTCAAATGGATCAGTACTTGGCTGTAGATTCAGAAGCCTATCGGTTGCAGTTCAATACTCGGGATATTTCTGAGTTGGATAAGATTCGAAGTGCCTTTCAAAGTGATTCTGAGTTTCTCATTGTGACTACCGGAAGATGGAATCGTACAGGCTCTTTAGGAAAATCAACTGCTAATGCTTGGACCAATATGCCGGGGCAAGGGGTCTATGGGGTGGTGATGGAATCCTCTGTAGGCACATTTGCTAATATCGTAGCTCACGAGCTGGGGCATTATTTGAGTTTAGGTCATCTCAATGATCCTTTAGATGTAATGAATCCGGTTATTTATGACTCATCGACAGCGTTAACTACAAATCAATGTCTCCAGGCTCAAGCAGCCGTGAATGACTTTTGGAAGAAGATGAGTCGCTAAATCATGTGTATTTTTAATATCTATCTCTGACGTAGTATGTTATTGTGTAAAAATTAAAGAACTCCCGCGTAAACACGGGACATTCTTAGATGGTTTCAAATTTAAACATAAAAATATTTCTTATAATGATATGATGTACAGGAGTTTTTCTGCAAAGTTTTAAAGAGTTACAGTTGCCGCAAGCTTTAGATAAAGCACTCATGAAGATGGGGTTTGAGAAGCCTACACCTATTCAAGCTCAGGCTATCCCTGTGGTATTTTCGGATCAAGATTTAATCGGGTGTGCGCAGACTGGAACAGGCAAAACAGCAGCATTCAGTTTACCTATCATTGTTAAGTTACTTAAAACTCCTGGTAAAACTGCATTGATTTTAGTGCCTACTCGCGAATTGGCAGCCCAGATTCAAGAAGTTTTAGTGAAGCTGACTTATTTTACACCTGAACTCAAGAGTGTGCTTCTGATAGGTGGGACTTCGATGAAGTCTCAGCTCAAAAGTATCTCAAGACAGCCTAGAATTATTGTTGCAACACCTGGACGCTTGGTGGATCACCTGAGTCGAAGAAGCCTCGCTTTGATGAATACAGAGATTTTGGTCTTAGATGAGGCCGACCGAATGTTAGATATGGGATTTGCTCCGCAACTCAATCAAATTTTAAGATTTTTACCGAAGGACAGACAAACTTTGCTTTTCTCGGCAACTCTTCCTCCTGATATTCAAAAACTAGCAGGAAAATATCTTAGAAATCCTATTCGTGTAACAGTAGGTGCTATTTCGCAACCTGCTAAGAAAATCGTTCAATCCATAGTGCATACAACAGTCACAAAAAAGAATGATGTTTTGATGGATGAGCTGAACTTAAGACAAGGATCTGTTTTAATTTTTACCCGCACTAAGGCTCGAACGGATCGTGTGGCTCATTTTCTAACAGGATATGGCCATAAAGTAAGTCGGATTCATGGAGGGCGAAGTCAGGGGCAGCGAAATTTAGCACTTGCAGGTTTTAAAGATGGAAAATTCAGAATTTTAGTAGCCACCGATATCGCAGCCAGAGGAATCGACGTTGCTCATATTGCCCATGTTATTAACTATGATTTGCCGCAAGTGCCTGAGGATTATGTTCATCGTATCGGTCGTACCGCAAGGGCCGATCGAGAGGGCGAAGCAGTATCTCTCGTGACCCCGGAGGAAAGGGGTTTATGGAAGGATATTTCTAGACTGATTGAGAAGACTACTCATGTCAAACTGATAGAGAATAAAGAGTATCCATCTATGCCTACTCAATCTAGGTCGAGTCAACCTACGGTTTTCAAGCCTAAGTCTCAACCTAAGCCTCAGCCTAAGTCTAAGTCTAAGCATTCATTTAAGCCTCAGGTGAAGTCTCAAGCTCAACCTAAATCCATAACTCCTCTGTCCTCAGTTATAAAACCAGGAGTGGCGAATCATTTAGGGTCCAAGTCTTTTGGGATTGTTGTCCGAGAAGTATCCCACTGATTTTAGGATGGGCTTAAGTAAGTAGTTCCTTGAGTGCTTACGGTTTAACTCTCCTGTCAGGGTTATTATTATTATTATTTGACGACTTATAAAAAGACCCATAAGCTTATCCTCTAAATAATAGAAAATATTATTGATACGAATTATGAGTATTATAATTTGGGGGGATGTTATGTGTCATTTCTTGGGCCTTATTCGCAAAGGTTTTTCATTGTTTATTTTTTGTTTGCTTGTATTTTCCAGCGTTCATTTTGCTGGGGCAAACGATAAAATCGAGAGTTCGGATGTATTGATTCCTCCAGCTGGTAAAGGGAGTGTGTCGGATCTCAGCTTAGAAGATCTTATGAATCTTAATGTAACGACTTCTTCTAAGCGAGTCGAGAACTCTTATGACGCCCCCGGAGTCGTGTCCGTTATTACAGCACATGAAATAGAATTATTTGGTGCAAATGATTTGACGGAGTTACTTTCCCGTGTCGCAAGTGTTTTACCTATCTATGAGACCTTCACCAATAATAATACCATTCTGGTTCGTGGAGATACCCCCCGAGGATTCGATACTCATATGCTTGTCCTGATGGATGGGAATCCTATCAATCGAGATAGTTATGTAGGAGCCTATAATCAAGCTATTTATTCTTCTTTTCCAATTTCAGCCATTCAGCAGATAGAAATTGTAAAAGGACCCGGCTCAGTCCTCTACGGCACCAATGCATACTCTGGTGTGATCAATATTATCACTAAAAAGGATCAAGGGGTTCATTTATCGGTTGCGCCCAAATACGGCACTTTTAATACGAAAGCAGTGGAAGCTTATTCAAACTTTCAGTCAGATGAAACGGGTTTAAGAGTGAGTAGTGCCTTGAAATATTTAGACACAGACGGCTGGCTATTAAGCGCTAACTCTGTAACCGGACACAATGTTTCAGGGAATGCCTACCAACATGGAAACGTAGGGTTCACCACCACCGCTGCTTATAAGAATCTGGAGCTTTCTACTTTTTACGGCCACACGAATCAATACGACTGGAGACTTCCTACGGATGGAGCTGCGGGATGGATCAGTAATACTAAATTCTTTTTGGATTTAGGTTATAAATTAGACCTAGCTCAAAATTGGAACTTAGAAACACATATTTCCAATGTCGGGGGATACACAGACTTACTCTTGAAGTCATCAGTCAATCAACCTCTCGGGTATCCCACTGCTATCAATCAATATAGAACGAACGATAGTCGATGGGAAACCACCGTTCGAGGAAAGTTGATAGACAACTTAAATTTGGTTTCAGGAGTGGTCATCAACAGAATGTCAGGTGAAATAGACAACTTGAATCTAGCCTGGGTCCAATATTGGTATGCTGTTTATTCTCAGCTCGACTACCAGCTCACCCCTGGTCTTAAATTGATTGCGGGCGCTCAATTCAATCAAACCCCTTATACAGGTTCCTTTGTGCCACGTTTAGGTGCTGTGGCTCATTTTACACCTGAATTCGGACTCAAGGCACTCTATGGACAAGCATTTAATGCTCCTACACCTCCTCAAACAGATGCAAGTATCCCGCTGGGAGGTGGTATCAATGTGGTAGGTAATCCCAGTTTATCTCCTGAATTCATCGATACAGCAGACCTTCAATTCTTTTATAATCACCCCAGTTTTCAATCCTCTCTCGGTTTTTTCTATAGTCATCAGTCCAGCTTAATTGTTCAAGAACCACAAATAGGAAGTGCGACTAACAGGTCTTATTATAATTCACAGCAGTTAAATTTAATGGGCATGGAATTAGAATCCAAATATTTACCTACCAGTAATATTTATTTTCTAGGTTCTCTTACCTATCAAGAAAGTAATGATGGAAATGGCAATACCGGGGTCTCGTTCACACCCTCTTGGATCGCAAAGGCGGGAGTGGGGTATGAGCTGAAGTCAGTTTCTCTGGGCGTGTTTGATTCCTATATCACTGCTTACGGGAGTAACGCGATTGCTTTTCCAGCCAATTTGGTCACAAATCCTGCATCAACTGCCTATAATCTCTTAACGGCAAATGTGACATTGAATTTGAAACAGCTTCTTTCCTTGAGTAGCTCTACACCTGATATGAAACTGGCCTTATATGGAACCAATCTATTGGATGCTGCCTATTATGTTCCAACTTATTATACTCCCGGAGTGAATACTATGCCAGGCGGACCAGGAAGAGCAGTTTACTCGAGTCTTGAAATGCGGCTTTAATCGTAAGCACTGTAAGGAGTCTTGTTGCGCCGGGAATCCAAATCTTTACGGCGTAACAAGACTCCTTACAGTGCTTGTCAACAACCCTAAAGGAACTGCTTACTCATCAGAATGAAGAAAAAGCTTTGGTTAATACAGCTACCCGTCGTAACGTTCTTTTCCCTTTGTTTTTGGGTGACTGAGCTGGGTGTTCGAGGCGATTTAGAAAATGCTTTCATGCGGGAAAAAGTTTTTCCTGCACTCAGTCGTGCTACCAATGTCATGACAGATTTAAAGTTTAAAACGCGTGGCCCCATCTCCCCTAAAAATAAAGTGGTCGTAGTGGATATTGATAGTCCTGCTTTGGAGACCTTGGGGCGATGGCCCTGGCATCGAGATGTGATGGCCTATTTGATTGAGAAGACCTTTCAAGCGGGTGCCAAGGTTGTAGGTCTAGATATGATCTTTTCAGAAGCAGACGTTCGAGTGCCGCAGGACTTAAGGCAGCTTCTAAAACAAGGAAAAATAAGCGACGACGTGATCACCAAATTCGAGACCGATCATCAGCTCGAAGAAGTCATTCGTCGTTATAGGAATCGTCTAGTACTGGGTTGGGTAACGGAACTTCAATGTCAACCGCTCTATGAGGAGCCGCAGTTTTGTCCTGTGACTGACCCTGGAGCAATCAGTCAATTTCCTCCTGGATTTGATAAATTTTCTTTTGATCAATTCAGTGCCAAAAATTTTAATCCGACTCGAACTCCCATTGTTTCCTTTGTAACGCCCATTACAAATATTCAAGAGTATAGTGCAGCGGCACAATACTCTGGTTTCTTAAATGCTTTTCTAGATTCGGATGGATATATCCGGCGCACCAGTCTTTTGGTTTTTGCAAACGGCAAGCCTCATCCTTCATTGCCCTTAGATATGGCACGAGTGGGGTTGAATGAAAAATTGCAGGTCACGTTGGACGATACTGCTCGAGTGAAGACCCTAGGATTTGCATCTTCAGGGAAGACCATTCCTGTTACACCTTTGGGTGCGCTTCAAATTAATTTTCGAGGTCCAAGTGTCATGTTTCCCCATGTGCCGGCACTGGACATTGTGAGTGATAAAGATACGATTGAAGACCCACTCAATCAGAAACTTACGGGTTTATCCAAGGCAGCAGTTTTAAAAGATGCCTATGTAATCATTGGTCTTTCAGCAATCGGTGTTTACGATATGAGGCAATTTCCCTTTGAATCTAATGCGCCCGGCGTGGATGGACATGCCAATATTTTGGATAATATTTTATCTGGTGACCCACTGATTCCAGGGGCAAGTGGGAATGGGTCGTTTTTGGTCCTTTTCTTTATGATTGTGGGAGTGAGTCTATTTGCTTTTGGTGTTGAGCGACTGGATGCTGTACCTGCTTTGGTTCTCTTTGCAGGATCTTTTTCAAGTCTCTGGTATTTAGATTTTAAATATTTATTTACAAACAATTATAATTTAAATACCTCATTCCTTTATTTGGAAATGGGTACGGTATTTATCCTGACTTTAGCTGGTAAATACATCATCGAAGAAAGAAATAAAAAATTCATTCGGGGGGCGTTTGCAAAATATGTTACCCCCGAAGTGGTGGATTCAATTCTGAAAGATCCTACTAAGCTTTCCTTAGGAGGTGAGAAACGAGAATTGACTATTCTGTTTTCTGATATTCGGGGTTTTACGACCTTTTCTGAAAAAATGGATGCGAAAGCTTTAGCTTCCTTTCTGAATGACTATCTTGGAATTATGACGGGCATTGTCTTTCAGCATCAAGGAACATTGGATAAATATATTGGTGACGCTGTGATGGCTTTTTGGGGTGCCCCTTTGCCTCAGTCTGTTCATGCGTTAAATGCTTGCAAAGCAGCAGTTGAAATGATGAAGGCTTTGGAAAGTAATGCGGCACGTTTTAAGTCTCAATATGGAATTGAAGTGAATATTGGGATTGGAATTAATTCTGGCGTCGTCAATGTGGGCAACATGGGTTCGGAACAAAACTTTGAGTATACCGTAATTGGAGATCACGTTAATCTTGCATCTCGTGTGGAAGGGATGACAAAAAAATATGGGGTAGCCATTGTAACGACCCGGTTTACTTTGGACTCGATCCAGAAGTCGAATCATGAAGTATTACCGCACCGAGTTTTGGATGAAGTGAAAGTTAAAGGTAAAAAAATCGCAGTCGAGTTAGTTCAGCTCTTCGAAAAAGAATATTCAGCTGAAGGACTCAAGCTCTTTGCAGAAGGACGGGGCTTCTATCGATTGCGTAAGTGGACTGAAGCCATTCAAACTTTTGAGGCGGCGAATCGACTCTTGGCTTCGAATCAGGAAGTTCCCGATGGTCCCTGCGAAATCTATTTGGATCGATGCCGACACTATCAGGAGAGTCCTCCTGCTCTAGATTGGGATGGTAGCTTTGAGATGGAGAGCAAATAAGCAGGGTTCCCAGTCAATAGGTGTCGGGGTCGGCTCCAGCCCTTTTCGCCAAAAATTGGTAAAAAAGTCGTTTGAAAAGCCAGAGACCATGATATGAGAGGTTCTATCAAACGTTAAGTCATCTGCCGGGGTGGCGAAATAGGTAGACGCACAGGACTTAAAATCCTGCGGTTCGAAAGGGCCGTACCAGTTCGATTCTGGTCCTCGGCACCAATTTAAGTTCCGGAAGTTTCCGGAAAAGTTCTTAAGAAATTAATTTTAAAAGTAAATAAGCAGCTGAGATCTTTGAGAAAATCAGGGTCTTCCCCAAAACGCGGGGCATAGGAAAGCAGAAAGGTCGTTGGAGGAATAGTTGCCTGGTATACGAAAACCCACGTATACTTAATTTAGAATGAAACCATTCTGCCCAAAGGTTACTATTCTTTTGTTCGCGTTACTATTTGTAGCCAATCCGATTTGCGCTGGATTCCCTGTGTTTGAGGCCTACTCAGGACGTCCTGACATTCGCAATATCCCTCTGAGTTCAGATCATTCCGACTCAAGCACCAGCGAGAATGAGCACTGGGGCTCTCTCAGTCATGTGGAGTCAGAAGGGCTAAAGCTAGGCTCTTTGGAAGCAGTTGCGGAGATCCTCTGCATTTACCCGGATTATTCAATTTATTTTATGGGTCGGGATGCGGAGTTTCTTTATGATACGGCCATTACACTCACTTCCAGTACTCCTGATGAAGCCAGGATTCACCTGATCCTCACATCCAGCTCCATTCTAAAAGATCCGAATATGAAGAATTACCTGGAGCAAGAAGGTATTTCAGAAAGTGCTCTTAAGAGAAAACAGCACTTCTTATTTGTGGATACGGGATTCACCGGCTCCGCTTCAGCGAAAATTATCAATTTGTATTCCAAAGAGTATGCAGATCAATTCAAGACTCACTTACTCTGCTCGAACAATCCTGAAATTCCTTCGACTCGAGTGTTCCTGACCTCCTTCATTCCTTTCTTCGAAAATGTTGACCCTTCCATACTGAAATGGAATTTGGTGGGTAAGTTTGAAAATTTTCCCATGTTTTTTCATTCAGGAGACCATTTCGAAAAGGACAAATCGGGAATATGGACCCCGATGTCTCCTACGGTATCCGACGGGATCTTGGGAGGGCAGGTTGACAAAGCAAAGGCTTTGAATCGAATGAAAGACATTAAGGCTTTCATTTCTCAGAGCTCCCAGCTGGATCGTTTCCATGAACGAATGGTTTTATGGAAAACTCTGCATCAGCTATGGACCGAAAAGAAATTCACCGATCTCAAGAATGAATTCAAGAAGATCCTAAAAGGTTACAAGAAGTTGGGAAGATCCATCGTGCTGGATTTCATAGAAAGTATGCAGCGGAATCAGATTCAGGACAAACAGAATGGGGATCATCTGAATCAACTGAGTGGAGAGCTTGGGCTCGGGCACAAGAAAATGACATTAAAGAAAAAGGTGAAGTAAGGGGGATTTAATGAAACTATTTAACGGCGGCTTCGCCCTAATACTCATACTATTAAGCTGCCAGCTTATCCAAATCACCCGTGCAGAGGCTGCATTTATTACAGAAGCCGACTATGATCAGATTCTGAACAATATTCGCGTTCCCCTGGATGAAACTCAAGACATTGATGATGTAAAAAAAATAACGCAAGAACGATCATCCGGCGACTGTGCAAAAGCCAGGAAAGAAGCAACCTGGTCGGCAGAAGCATTTTTTGGGCCTGACTCCGGTAGGCTTCTTACTCCCTCTGAATTTTTAATAGTGGAACATTTCTTAAACTACCTTTCTACCGAAGTAGATAGACCTGTTCATTTTCTAAAGGAAAAGACGAATCGAATTCGACCCTATTTGCGTCAACCCAAAATAATCGCGCCTTGCGCAGGGAAACTTGCCGCACGCGGAACCTCATTTCCCAGTGGACACGCAGCGGCAGCCTATATTCAAGGTCTGGCTCTTTCAGAACTTTTTCCGAATCGCAAGGAAAAGATCATGCACCGAGCAGAAGACATTGGGAGAGGACGGATGATATTGGGCGTTCATTTTCCTAGTGATGTTCGTGCTGGATATGAAATAGCGGAAAGAACCTTTCATCTATTGAAATTGAATCATGAGTTTATGGAAGAGTTTGAAAAAATCCGCACGAAAATCCTCTCCCTTCCTCATCGCCTTTAGAAAAGCGATTGATTTTGAAGGAAGTGTCATGCGCCATTATAAATCAATCCAGTCGGATTGGTTAGAATGGGTAGGCGAAACCAACCGAAATTACACCACCCGTAGCAAATGATTGACCATTCAATTTATCTGCATTGCCACTAAACAGGTAATTGTATCCTATTTCAGCTTGCAATTGGATGACCGATTCCGGAATCTTGAAATAGCTACCAGCAGAGTAATTAAGGCCGGTCAAACTGCTGCTGGAAAGGGAATCGCCATTGATAAAAAGTCCTCCTCCCTTGAGATAAATTGAGGCGAGCTCTGTGGAGTAAATGCGACTTTTTACGCCTAATTGAAGGATGCCGTAAGAAGTGGTTCCTCCTGCCAAAGACGAAAAATAACGACCGTACTCCAAGTTCAATGCTGAGAGGCCTTTGATGAAGAATGGACTATCTGCTTCAATCTTGAACCCAGGGTCTGACCCAATCGAAGAAAGGCTAGCGGTCAAGCCCAATAGACTAGGCTCAAATGCGGCCCATGAGTTTATCGATACGCAAAATAATAAAATAACTGATAATTTTTTAAACATATTACACCTTTAATATTCATTGGTTCAGCAATCATCTGGTAAGGACCCAATTACTGGTATTCCCATTCGATGGGTCTAAATCTCCTTCTCCCGAATGATCATGAATTTTTATGTCGATTATTAGGCAGGTATTCCGGGCCAAGTTTTTTTCCAGTATTCCGTCATATCCTGCAGCCATTTTCTGGCTTCTTCGAGATCTTTTATTTTACTTTTTTTGAAACAAACAGCATCATGAGTCCCAAACGCTCCTTTTTCAAAATAAACTTTCTTCTCTTCTGAAAAATAAAGCGACTCCTCAAACATTCCTCGTCCTACTTTGCTAACCAACTTTAGATCTGGAACCAATCTAAAAATGTGTTGCTCATCGTAAAGATAGTCATCTTTTATTTCTTCCATATTAATCAAGCTCCCTAATAAAGACCGTATCCAGATCAATCATCTGCCTGATTTGTAGAAGCGTTAATCTGAGCAGTGTTTGCACTTTGCTGGGCAATCGTATTATTTACGTTTTTGAAATTAGCGTCAACTGGATCAGGTCCACGGTTATACAAACCAGCGATAATCCCACTCATCGGATTACCGCTCACAGGAGGACCAAGAGGCAAAGAGAGTCCAATAGTCGTAGTGATTGTGCCACCTTCCCCAGCGAAAGCGACTGAGTTCAAAATAAGAAGCAAACTCATAAGGTTTTTCATAAGTTTTTCCTATTATCCTGCGCAACTGCCTGTATACGTGAACCCTTTTAGAACATTTAAGGAGTCATTAATCACTCGGACCTGACCAAAACCACCCAATCGATTCATCTGGCTGGGATCGGTGACAGTACAGTATTTGTCATTGTCATAAAGTTTGTATACCTCACAACGATCTTTTTGCCGGACATAACCAAAATATTTCTTCTGCGGCCCTTCAGTCCGATTAACATAGATGCGGTTCATGCGTGGTTGATCTATAAGCTGAACTTTCTCCCAGCCGTCACCGATTCAATTGGCTTGGAAAGCTCAGAAATTCGTTGCTCGTCCAATTTTGCAAGCTGTTGATCACGCACTGCTCTTAATTGATCTATCACTAAAGTGATTCGTTGCCGAACTTCATTGTCTTCAAGATCTAAACCTTCTTCTATAGCTCGATTATTTAGTCCTTGAACACCGTGATTAAATTCGTGGTCTATTTCCTGTTTCCGCTCGGTAAAGCTTCTATTAATAGATTGAGTCAGGTCGCTCAATAGTTCCGCGTTAGACTTGGCTCTATTCTGAGCCACAATATTAGCTCTAGTAATCGCACCCAGGCATTCACTCAAACGAGCCTCAGCTGCGTTTAACTTGTCATTATTTATCTTCCCGAAGAGTCCTGGTATTGCTCCCAGAAGACCACCGAGTGCACCTACTGGACCACCTATTGCTGCACCGCCAGCCATCCCGCCAATCACTGTCCAAGCTGAAGCTTGGTTCAAGGTATTTTGTGTCCCCTTTAAAGCATCTCGTGCTTGCTTTTCAACTTCGCAATCTGCGAACGCAGAGGTTGCTAAAAATGATAAGGTCAATGCGAAGGGAATCCCGGTTTTCTTTGCAGAAAAAACTTTAAAATTTCTCATTACTCATTCCAGCTTCTGCTGCTCCTAGTGCGCGTCTTAGCAAAAATGACGCACATGTAAAGTTAGCAAAAGTTAAGGTTCTTTTAAGGTAGACTTCAAACCAGTGCGGCCGCCACCGGAATTTAGATTATATTCGAGGCACTCCGTGCGACGTGATGGAGTTCGATCAATTGTTCTCTAGCTTGCGCGAGCTTCTACCTGATGAATTGAGTCTCGGGTGATTCCATATATTTTAAAACATGTGCTCTTCCATAGGATTGCACTGCGTGCAGTCTGTTGCAAGTCCTACAGCTGAGTCTTAAGTTCAATGCCGTCGAAGGCCCACCTTTGGCTCGCGGGATTGGAAAGTGATCATATTCAAGAAATGTCATACTCCCACAAGGTTTGCCGGTCCTGGGATTGAGAACCACGCAACGACCTTGATCTCTTTGGTAGACTGTTCTTTTGACTTCATGGGTGATGTATTCAGAATCATGAGATACCGTGGAAGCGACTCCACTTCCGGCGTGGGAAGTCACTTCTACAGTTTCTGCTTCTTCCGACTTGGCTACTTGAACTGACTCGACAGTGGACTTCACTTTGAACTTTTTCTTTTTCAGTTCGCTCAGGCCCAGCTTCATCATCTCAGCTAAGACTTCCGCAATCGATGCGCCTGGCATTTGATGCCCGAGCAATCCACGGGACTCCCCCAAAAGCGCCATAAACTCTGAGTTGGCATTGAACGTGATCTGACTCAACTCAGCATTCATAGGTTTTATTTTTTCAGGCTGCAGTTGCTCAGGAGCGGAGGACATCTGGAGTAACGTCTTTTCTGCTTCTCTTGAACTCTTATTTTTCAGCTGTTGTAGGACGTTTTTCTTCTCATCCAAGTTGAGGGTGTGGTCATTCTTTTGTTCATTTCTGAAAAACTTCTCTGCTTGCGCCAGCGCAGAAAGGGTCAGACTTCCATCTAAAATCTGGGTTTTAACTTCGGGGACTTCCACTGTAATCCGAGCAGCGCTGATTCTTCGCTGTGCAGCTGCTGCACTATAATGTAAACCAATGGTCATATAGTCAAAGAGTGTTCCAAACTCTAAGTCGAGATAAAATCTCCTCTTTGCAGCTTCAGCAATCATGCTGATCATCTGAGCGGTGATTTCTCGCTCTTTTTGAGAAGTCCATACCATCTTGTGATGGAGTTGTTGATCGGTGAGCTTTTTGAGTTCTACATTTTCCAGAAATACTTCAAGTTTTTCCATACGTGAAAAGTATTTTAACACAGAATTTTGGGCTGAATTTTAAGCGTTTAATCGATTTTTATGCACTTACAAAAATCTGATAATCCCGGGGCATACTCGATATTTCTGGCTCCCACTGTGAGGCACCTTATTGCGTCTCGCTATTCTTTTAACTCAGATCTGGGACAGATGATTGGATTTTAAATTTCCCTCTGCGTCAGGGTCGCAAGCGAAAAATGAGTGTCCCTTCATTTTTTTTCAGGTTCACTTCCGACGCGGGAAGTAACTGGTAAAAGCATTGGTACAGCAGAGCTGTCTTTAAAAATAAAAATTCACAATGCACTTCTGCGGTCATGCGATTTATAGGACATACATCGCACGCCCAGCCTCACCCGAAAAAAATAAGCACTTCCATTAAGTCGCCCGGAGTGCCTCGAATATGACCTCAATTGCTAAGGTAGTCCTTCCTTTGTTGCCATGGATTTCAGCTTTGCAATGGTTTCCGATGGAAGGCGAATTGTTATCAACTCAAGGCCTTGGATATCGTTCTGCTAACTGCTGAAGAGTTGCTGATGCTCCTGCTGTATCTGAAATAACGTAGAGATGAATTCCAGGTGCTCCCAGCTTTTGGAGGCGTTCTGTCATCTTCATAAATAAATCGAGACCCCTTGCGATTGCGTCTGGGCCATCTGTTTCTGCGAGTCCTTCTAAAGTTGGAGTGGGAATCTTGGTTTTAAACTTCTCAGCCATTCGAAGTGCTTGGGTTCGAGTTTTTAAAAACCGTGTACCAGGCAAAATCGGGATTTCAATTCGATGTTTCTGGCACAAATCGATAAAGCGAGCATAGGAATCGGGATCAAACAACATGTCTGTCATGCCGAATTCAGCACCCGCCTCCACCTTCATTCGAAAAAAATGAATTCGATCTTCTTCATGAGGATAGTCTGGATAACAGGCAGCGCCGATACAAAAATCTGTAGCTTCTGGGTGGTCCGTTTTGGGGCCATTGAGCCGTGGTAAATAAACTCCCGAGTTGAGGTTACGAATCTGCTCAATCAATTGATAAGCATAATTATACCCTCCTTCTCTCGGTTGCCAAAAAGGTTGTCCATCGGGTGGATCTCCTCGTAAGGCCAAGATATTACGGATTCCAAAATAATGATGATCCATTAAACCATTTTCAACTTCGGAAGGAGTGAGGTCTCGACAGGTAAAATGCGCAATACAAGGAACAGCAAATCTTTCTTTAATCGCTTGAGCGATGGGTAAACTCCCTCCACGGAGGCTTCCTCCTGCTCCTTTTGTAACGGCTAGAAATTGTGCTCCATTCTGGATAAGTGTTTCAATTTGATGAAAAACTTTGAGCTGTTCAGAACCATTCCGAGGAGGAATGACTTCAGCAGATAAAGTGAACTTTTGTTGACTTAACACCTGAGTCAATTTCTGATCTGAACGAAAGGGCATAGGTTGCATGTTCGAGATCGTTGCTTATTTATTTCTGAAAGTAAAGTGATTCCACTTAGGAATTAATGCTGGAACTTGTTTACGATAGTTTTGATAAGCCTCTCCAAAAAGGAGGAGTAATTTTTTTTCTTCAATGGGGATGCCTACCATCAAGTAGAGGCCCATCGCAAACCCTAAGAGTGCTCTATCTAGACTCATGATGGGTGTGATAAAAATCGCTAAAAGAGTCAGTGTATAAATAGGGTGTCTGACATATTTATAAATCCCAGACTGATTGAGTGTCTGATTTCCGCTGGTATGATTCAATTCTTGTTTACTTTGACTCAGTTGGCGAATTCCTAAAAAGTGGAAGGTATCAAACTGACTGAGGATGATTCCACATCCCCCCATGAATAACCAGAATAAGAGTAGAGATGAAAGAGTGAGTACGGGTTGAGGAAGATGAAGTACCCAGAGAATGATGCCTGTGCTTTGCCAAAAACCCATTAAAAAAATAAGAGATATGCCAGTTAACATCATGAACACTGTTCTGAGTGCTTGAGGTGGAACCCATGCTTCTAAGAAACGGTGCACTTGGGGTTGTGCGAAAAGGGAGTGAATCATGCCAAAAAAAAGAAAGAGGGTAATATTCAAGGCACTTCGTATGAATAAGGATTCTTGGGCAAGAGAAACCCATGGCCAATTAAAATAGACGCCTATCCAAGGTAGACTTGCATTTCGCTCGATCCAGCTAAAAAAGGCAAAGCTAGGGAGGATGCCTAGTGTAAAGTTAAGTAATAAAAAGAGGTTACGGCGGCCAATATTCAGACGACTTTGGGAGGAAATCATGCAAAAGGAAATAGCATAATTTCCAATTTGTAAAAATGTTTGATAAAGAAAAATAACATGTCTCAGGAACTGAATCAGATAGAAAAACGAAGTTTTACATTTCCAAAAAACGTCTCTGTTTTGCAGGCATTTCACTTGCTTGCTAAAGCCTACTTTAAAATGAGAGGTTATCAATGGGAGACTCGGCGAAATGGAGAGGTCAAGCTGGGCTATTGGCGAAAGGTCTTGAGAAAAAAACCTCAAAAAGACGCTTATCCTAAACGATTTGTCTTAATTCCTGGGTTTGGGGATTCTCCGCTTTCTTGGGCTATTGTTGTTGGCTTGCTCCAGCCGGTTTTAAAACAATCTTTTGATGAAGTGATTTTAGTCGATTTTCCTGGATTTGGAGGCTTTCTTTCAAAAGAGAAAGCGTTTCCTTCCTTTGATCTCATGATGTCTGTACTCAATGATACTTTGGATTCGCTTAAGCCTCATACGATTATAGGTCATTCGTTGGGGGCTTGGATGGTTGCGCATTATGCAGTGCTTTGTGGCACAGGGGTTAGGCCTCTTTCTAATCGTCAAAACTATTCAGGTCCTGATACTCTGATGTTGGCTAACCCCTCTGGCCTCTTTGGTGATGAAGCGACTAAAGAAGATTGGAAAGCGATTTTTAATCAAGTTAAGGAAGAGGGCTTTAAAATACTACGGCCCCATCTTTTTGTAAAAGAGCCTCGCTGGTTTTCTTGGATCGTTCCTGATTTTAGAAGGTTTATCAAACGAGATGATATTCGGCTATTTATGTCAACGTTTCGAGAAGATCATGCATTAGACCCTCTTGCTAAGCAAATTAAATCAAAGGTTTGGTTGCTTTGGGGTGAGAAAGACACATTAATTCCGGCACGTTGTTCAGCAGCTTGGCTTCGTAGTTTACATCAAGATGAAAATAAAAAACATCATGCTATTGTACTGCGTAACATAGGACATAGTATTCATTTAGAAAGACCTACGGTCACAGCTGCTATTATAGGGCAGATTATAACAAATAGAATACCTCATCGAATGGGGGGGCGTTGGTGGAAGGTCATCGAATCTTAAGAAAGAGTTTAACGATTTTTCTTATAGGGTTTTTCGGGTTTTATTTTTCGCCTTATTTTTCCACAGCTACTTTTGGATCGACTCCTGCGAGTTGCGAAATTTGGGATGATGAGCAAGGGATTCCTCATATCCATGCTGCTGACACTCTATCGGGTATAGCCTGTTTGGGTTATATCCATGGCAGAGACCGTGCATGGGAAATGGATTTCTTTAAAAAAACGGTTCAGGGGCGCAAAGCTGAGTTTTTTGGAATGAGTTCCTTTCGGTCTGATTTCTTTTTGCGGATTTTAAATCTGCCAGAGAAAGCAAAAGCGATCTTTAAACAGATGAATCCTCAAGATCAAAGCATTTTTCAGGCCTACGCTCGGGGAGCGAATCAAGGCATGAAAGAGGCGGTGGATCGAGGTGTGTATGAATTTAATGAGTTGGGCTATCTTCCAGAACCTTGGAGTCCAGAAGATTCTTTAAGCTTAATCTTGCTTCAATCGTTTGATCAAACCCGGCGAAGTTTTCAAATTCAGTTAGATCAAAGAAAATGGGAAGAAAAACAGGGTGATCAGGCTTCTTCACTTTTCAATCCAATTGATCTTCCGTGGGATACTTCGATATTAAAGGAAGGGGAATATCCAAAGTCTTCTTCTCAAAAACCTAATCAGTCTAAAACGCAATCCCAAAACCAGCACTCTGTCCCGGAGTCAATTGCGCTCCAGGAGTTACTCACGACTGAGTCCTACCTACAACTCTCCTCTGTTTGGCAAGGGCCTGGGACGGGGAGTAATAATTGGGTGATCAGTCCACGTAGAAGTCAGTCACATCATGCTTGGCTTGCAAATGATCCCCATCTTCGCCTCACACGTCCTGCATTTTGGCATTGGATTCATTTAGATGCTGGCGATATCAACGCCATAGGGGCTACTTTTCCAGGAGTCCCTTTTATTGCGAGTGGTGCAAACTTACATTTGAGCTGGGGACTGACTAATTCTTTTTTACCCGCAGCGCGCTTGGTGGCCGTTTCAGAGAAGGAACTCCAAGGGAAAAATGAAGCTCAATCCTTTTGGCCGGTCATCTGGGTTAAAGTTTGGAAGTTTAAATTACCTTTTTTCTTTAAATCTTTTCGAAGAACACCCAAGAGTTTTCCAATTCTACCTTTGCCTTCCTCTGCTGAAAAAGCACTGGTATTGCAATGGACGGGGTTTGATCTACTTGCAAAGGAAATAACTCCTTTTTTTGATCTCATGAAGAGTCACTCAGTAGCTGAGGCAGATCAAGTTCTTTCTCAAGTGGGTGTGCCCAGTTGGAATTTTGTTTTAGCAGATGATCAAGGTGGCGTGGGTTATCGTGCTGTAGGTCGAATTCCTCGTCAGGAGAAAAATGATTCTTTTGGTATTCCTGTAGAAACTTTAGAACAAATTGAAAACTCCCCGGCATTGACTCACCCTTTAGCTCCTTCTGAAATGCCTCATACTCTCAATCCTGCTCGGGGATATATTGCTACTGCAAATAATCAGCAATGGCCTAAAGATGCCCGTTGGAGTCAAGGCAAAGCTCATGAATTTGGATTCAGAGCCTTTCGAATAGAAGAATTACTTCAAAAAACGAAGTTTCATAATTTGGCGTCTTCCCAGAGAATTCAGTGCGATGTCCAGGCGGTGGATGCACGGTTTGTACTTCCTCAGCTCCTTACGATTTTGGAAAAGAAAGTCGCTGCTTCAGATCTTAAAACAGTGATACTCCCTGCTTTGGATGTACTCAAAAACTGGAACTATGAAACGAATCGAGAGTGCGTTGCTTGCGGCCTCTATCGTCGATGGATGAATCGTTTGAATGATGATCTACAAGTCAATATCAATGCACTTTATCGTAAATTAAATTTACCGATCGAGCCTGCTTTTGAAACGAGCGTTTACGATTCTTTTTTACTTGCGCTAGAAGATTTAAAATTTATGAAAAATCAGACCCTATTGAGTTGGGGTCAGGTGCATTTGAATTCTTTTGGACATCTTGCGGGTGATGAATTTTTTCGCGTAAAAGCAATCAGTACTCCGGGAGATGACTTTTCAGTCAACCCAGGAAGTTCTGAATGGATGCAAGATCATTTTAGCCATTATGCAGGTGCTTCTCAGCGATTGATTGTGGAAATGTCTCAGCCCCCAGAAGTTTATGCTGTTTTAGCAGGTGCAAATCAAGATATTGCAAACCCACAACTGGATAGTCCTGATTCTGAATGGGAAAGATGGGCTCAATGTAAATTACAGAGAAAAAATTTTCCGGTGGATTGGACAAAGATTAAGGGTCAAGTGAAGAGGGTAGTGTTCGATTTTTCTTTTTAAAAAGGAATCCCCGCCGTTTACGACGGCGAGGAGAATCCCAAAAACATTGAACTGAATGTTCAGATCAAGTTCAGACGCTAAACGAATTACCAGTTTTTCTTTTCAGCAAAGGTCTCTTTCAATGAACGAGGAAAGGACCAACGAGGTTTCTTGGTAGCAGGACGTGCCTTAATGGTCATGTCTTCGCCAGTGAAAGGATTCTTTCCTTTTCCAGCTTTACGAGCTTTTACGTCTTTACGTACTAAAGCGCCGATGACAGGGAAACGAATGCGCTCGCCAGAAGATGCTTTTTTAGCGCCTGCTGTGAATGTATCTTCAATCAGTTTCTTAAGGTCAGATCGTTTGATTCTGACTTCACCCTTTTTGGTGACTTGAGCAATGCTGAGCACGCCTTCGTAGAGTGAATTCAAAACGTTAAATTTCTTATTACTATTTTTTTTAGCCATGAAATACTTATTCTCCTTATAGATCTAAATTTAACTTTGTGCCTAGAGGAGTCAAGGGAAAAGATTGAGTGATTGCAAAGAAAAGCCTTAAAATGAGCTTCTATTTTCCATTTTTAATGATTGTTTTTGATCAGATGATACGCTTTTCCATAATCCCCATCGATCGAACCCTGATTGACATG
Organism: Oligoflexia bacterium; assembly: GCA_963758495.1. GTDB lineage: Bacteria > Bdellovibrionota > UBA1018 > UBA1018 > UBA1018 > CAVWVI01. The sequence continues at coordinate 193,135 of CAVWVI010000001.1, read as the reverse complement.
AATATAGCCGACGAAATGGGCTGAAATCAAGAATTCGCAGATCCATAAGGCAGTCAGCAGTTTTTGACCTAGTTTTGTATCTGTACGGGCCATGCGCACCCAGAAAATGAATTCAAGAGGAAAGGTAATTGTCATATAGTAACGACGGATGACCACACCTGTGAGGGTCAAGAGAATCCCACATCCCCAGAGCGCTGAATTTTGCACGAAAGCAGTCTCAGAATTGTATCCGATGATCTCAAAATCGGAACCAGATAACGTACCGGATACTGTACCGGATACTGTACCGGATACTGTACCGGATACTCTATGAGACTTGAGCCATCGACTGAAAATCCAAACTGCTAGGAAGGCTGTGAGTAAATGAGCTAATCCCACGAGATAAGTAGCGTGTTCAAAGAGGATCGGATAACGAATAAAATCTGAAATCTGTGACAACTGAGGGCCACGAAGGAGGCCGAGAGGATTTCCGAGGTGAAGTCCCAAGGCATCGGTGATCCAAAAAGCCCAGTATTTGAACTGAATGATTTCATTCCAACCTGCACTCATGCTCCCATGAATCGGATGTTGAAGGATATAGGAGAGCCATGGAATGAGAGGCAGAGCACCGAGTGTGGATCCAATGAGCCACCATTTCCACCGAGTTTCCTGAGCTTTGACTTTGAGCCTTTTACCGAACACGGCAGTCCAGAGAAAAAGCGCTGCCCCAAAGAAAAATCCACTCATATGGATTTGCCCAAGGCAAGCACCAATGATCCCCCAGAGAAAAGCTCCCCATTTCTGATCTCTTTTCCACCATCCCATGAGCGTGAGCATCGTAAAGAAGGGAAGGAATGGCTCGGGCCAAAGTTTTCTTTGATACAAAATCAAAAAAGGGTTCACCATGGCTAAAGCATAAGCCCAAAGCCAGTCTCTTTTTTCTTCGTCTGCTACAAATCGTAAAGTGAAAGGAATGACGAGGCAAATTCCTAGAAGTGCAAAGAGTTGAACGGCATGAGCTAAGGAAGTGGGTTGGTGGATTCCAAAAAGTTTTGCTAAGAGAGTAAATACCCAAATACTCATTCCAGGATTCACTAAGTAGACTCCAGAGGGAATTCCGTACCAAGGCCAAGGTTGGGTGGTTCCTATGAGTTGAGATTGAGTAAAGTTATATTCCTCATCTTCCTTATATTCCATGTCATTGACATAAATCAGACGTAAAATTGTACCTGCAAAAAGTGCAAGTGAAAGGAAAGTAATCCAAGAGGGAGTGAGTTTAAATTTTTTCATGGGCTTTTTACCGATCAGTGCTTAACATTTTTAAAGCTCGATATTCTATCACGCGTCCTTCTGTGTAAGAGTCCGGAAATTCCAATTGGTCCAGATCATTCTTTCTTGCTGGATGAACAATCACTTCAGAGTGAGGATTTTTTATCAAGAGTGCTCGTAAGAGGCCTTGGTCTTGAAAAACAGGGTGTTGAGGATAAATGCAAGGAAGAGACTGAAAACCATAAAATATTAATTTTGAACGAGCCCACAAGGATAAAAAGATCAAAGGGAACTGAGCAGTTCGCCAGAGGCTCAGATCATAGGGAAGGCGGATTTGATGAATTCCCGCATTTTGAATCAGATCGGCAATCGAGTCGATTAAACCTGGGACCAAATGGATGTGATGGTGGCCATCTAAATAGCGAATTTGAATGCCTGTGCTCTGTAGCTTCTTCAATTGGCATTGGAGTTCTGTGCGAACATGATTTTTGGCCTGATTTTTGACCTGACTTTTGGCAAGGCTTCGAAGCCCAAGCCACCGGAGCATGAACTTTTGAGGAGAGGAGATGAAGCAGCCTTTGAGATGCCCCGTATTTTCTAGGAGCCTTGAATCCACATGGTGATTCTGGGGGGATGGCTTTCCATAAGTGAGGTTGAAATGCAATCCTAAATCAATATTTTTGAGTGAACAGAGTTCTTTGAGACCCTCTTGGAGATAGGCACCCTGAGCCATTATTGAAACTCTTCGTATGACTCCGAGTTGAGCGAGTTCGAGAATACTTCGATTAATTTCGGGTGATAGGCCCCAATCATCTGCAGTAATTCCAGTAGGTGTGGGTAACGGGCCATAGCAGCCATTTCGAAAGCGCCAAGCTAAAACGGGAAGTCCTCGCAGGATACTGAAGGTTTCTAAAATCATCTGCTGAAATGATTTTTCTTTTCCTAACGAAAGAGAAACGGGTAAGTCTTTTTCACGATATCCATGACCTAATGCGCTGAGATTGAGTTCTATATCAAATAAAAAATCTGGAGAAGTCTGTACGCTGAATGCAGCGATAGCCAGTCTCCAGGACATCGCCCAAGTGCCGGAATGAGTGTCTGTGGTCTGAATGGGAAGGGTGGCTCGAACCAGTCGATTGAATAAAAGGCCTAAGCGATGGCGACCATAAACCAGCGGCAAGAGTCTTACAGGAATTTGGAATTGACTTTCAGAAAGTCGACGATTGGCTCGAACTAAGTCAAAACCTGAATTCAGCAAGTGGAGTGCTTCTTTAAAAAATCGAGCATCACAGGGTTGCTGTATTTGTGAAGTGAAAATTCGTTTTCCTTTGGAAGCCAAAAATCCGGCGCGAAGTGCTGACCCACGACCTCGGACTTCGGGATGAATCAGAAGTTGAATGGAATCGAGTTTTTCAGATACTTTTTTTAAATATTGATAAATGGGATTGAGCTGACTGAAGCAATCTCCATAAATGATAAATAAAATCTCAAAACGACTGCCAGATTCTGTTCTAAGAAGTGCATGAAAATCCTGGACGAATTTTTCCAGCAAATCCAAGTTAATGGCGGATGACTTCTGGAGCGGAATGGGGATGAGAAGTGAGACCTCGTGACTTCGGATCGCATGAGGCGGTGACGCCCAGGGGCCTGGTGATTGATTACTGGAATTCCATGCGTCGGAGATCCATCGTCCAGTGGACGAAGGTGAGGAGTTTTGCCAAGCTAATCGAAAGATCTCAATCGCAAGAAATACCGTAGCGAGAAAAGGTATCGAGTAAATTTGAGAGTCAAAGAACCAGGAATCGCTGACTAGATCTTTTCCACCGAGGGATAAAGTGATAATTCCAAAGATCAGTGCAAACCGATTAAAAATACTTTTGGGAGACGCCGCAAATAAAAAAGCCACAGGAATTGCCAGTGAGGTGAGAGAATATTTAAATGTTTCAGGCATCACCCAAAGGTAGACAAACAAGCCTAGGCAGAAAAATAATCCACGACCATAGAGAGTGCGTGGTCTTCTGAGAAGCCAAAATAGGGCAACGCCCAAACAAATCAAGACACTGAAGATCGCGTAAGATTGATGTGCCGTAGATAGAGTGATCCATCCTCTTTGTGCCCAGCGAAGTAAAACACTTTTGAGAGATTGGCTCCCATAGTGAGATGCATCGTAATAGACGGAATCGTTTGCGACAATCGTACTCCAATCCAACCAGAGTTTCCGATTGAGATCCCAAGACCCTAACGTAAGTGAGGAAAAAGCCGTGATGACTAAAGTCAGGGTTAAAGCAGATTTTGCAACACGCTTTTTTTCTGGAGGTCTAGAGGCAGCGAAAACTCCGAAGAGAAATCCGGGTCCTATTTTAAAAAGAGTCGGTACCAGAAGTCCGGCTGCGGCAAGGATAGGGCTTCTTTGTAGCCAAGCATAAAGACTTCCACAGAACCCTAAAAACATTAAACTTGAAACTTGCCCAATGGTAAATGTATCTAAACAAAATCTAAATATAAAAAGAAGTGCTAAACAAGAGATCGTCAGGGCCTCTTTTGGGTTTCGAGAATTGAGGCAAAGTCTGAGACTGCGATAAATCCAGTAAAAGCCTAAACCGAACCAAAAGTATTGAAGGAAAAACCACACTAAACGTGCATGTGGGAGAGTGAACTCTGCGAACGGGCGAAAAAAAGGAATGAAAAGAGGTGCATATCTAAATGGCGAAGCCCCATCTTTTAAATTATAAACTTGATCCCAGGCGAGGTTTTTGACTCGCTCTACCGCTCGGTAGTAGACATCAAAATCTGTGTAGCCTTGCTTCTGGCTGATTTTTAGGGCGTAGAGAGGGAGGGTGATCAGTGCGAGACAGAAGGTGAGGAAGACGGCTAATTTTGGCAGCCTTCTTTTGAAGGTATGGGTGAAGTTATGGGTAAAGCTATGGTTGAGGTTATTGTATGTGCGATTCATGGGGTCGTTCACAAATGTATAAAATATCCGCAAAAAGCAAGCTACTGCAACGCTCGGAGTTGACTTTGAATCCAATCGTCTCTAAGAGGTTCTTCCATCCCTGTTGAGAACGAAAGTGGAGGCCTTTCTTCTCTGCTCGGGTAAATCCAATGCGAGTGGCTATCTTTTCATAAAGACGATTCCAATAGGAGGTCATACCTCCGTTAGGATCCACTTCACGAACTAAAAGAGTTCCTCCTTTTTCTAATAGTTCAAAAGATTGTTTTAATAGTTTTTTCTGAATTTCGGGTTCAAAATAATGCATCACATCAATCATGGAGATGCCAGTATAAAGGGTGGAGCTTTGAGGGGGCTGACTGATACTTCCAGCTTCTAAGCGAATATTAGGAAAGTCACGAATGGCGTGTGATCCCAGTGCAATTCTCTCTGGATCATGATCAATTCCAAGAATTTTCCGTGAAGGAAATCGCATCCCCGCCGCTAAGGCAAAAAGTCCATGTCCGCAACCTAAATCTAAAACGTTACCCTGCACAGGAAGGTGCGCAGCCATTCGAGAGTAGGGAGTGAGATACCAGCGCGCGAAAAGAAAAAGTCTTGTTCCAAGAGAAGCTTGTTGATATCGAGCCATGATTTTCTTTTTATGAGCCATGGGGTGTCCATAATAGTTTCTTTTGTTTTTCCACGCTATGCGAATGAGCCAATTTGCGACAAGTAAGCATTCTCTTAAAATTCTAACAGTACTTTTTTCCGTATTCAAATACAGCGTTACGGGTAATTCTATTTGAGAGTACCCCTGACCATAAGCCGTTAAAAAAAGTTCCAAGTCAAAAAGAAAGCCAGGACAAGTTTGACGAGAAAATGATTGAATGGCGAGTCTTCTCGAAAGGGCTTTAATTCCCGCTTGAGTGTCTGTTGTCGTAATGGGGAATAGCCAACGAACGAGCTGATTGAATCCGAGTCCCAAGCGATGTCTCCCATAAGCGAGAGGAAGAAGACTGACCGGAACGTGGAACTGACTGGATGGAAGTCTTCTGTTTCCGTTGACTAAATCAAAGCCTGATTCCAGTAGTTTTGCCGCTTCATCAAAAAAGCTGAGATCATAAGGAAGATCTGCATCTGTGAAAAAAATCCATTTACCCCGAGAATTTAAAAAACCAGTTCGAATCGCCGCGCCTTTTCCTACGGGACCTGTATGAAGACAACTTCTGACGAAAGGAAGCTTTTTGGCAAGCTGCTCTGCAATAAAAAGAGATTGATCCTCAAGATCATTTTTAGAGGGGTTTGGAACTATAATGATCTCAAAGGATTGAGGAAATCGATGAGTCAAATAGTGATGAGCTTGAATCACCGTAGACTCAAGGGTATGTGAAGAGTTCTTAGCTGGAATAATGAGTGTAACTGCGACGAGAATTTTCTGATTCAACGCATCAATGAGCTGTTGAGGTCGTAGCTGGTAGGTCATGCGACGACCTTAGCAGATTTTTTCTAAGGCTCAAAGGCCTCCCGTCAGGATGATCCATTTACTTTTGTAAGACAATCAATGAACTCCAAAGTACAATCGGGTTATGTACAAAACTATTTTTGGCGTGATTGTTTTTAGTGTTACTGTTTTTGGGTTGTTTTGTGGGGTACCTCAGAGCTCTTATGCCGAAATTGAATATCTAAAAATGAAGGGGGTTCACGATCTGATTCGACCCGAATATGAGTACCTTTCTCCTATTTATGGATTTACTTTACTAGCCACTAAGGCACTCGAAAATAGGCGATTTTATGGAAACTATGGACCGAAAAAAGAAGGCTTTGATTGCTTAGAGAAGGCGAGTCGGATTCATGAACTTCTCATTAAAAACAACGATTGCCCACAAGACGCCACGGCAGAGCTGATTCAAAGGTTATTCCCATCCCAAGATAGAGTGAGTTTTGTACCTAATCAGGTCGATTCTGATCCTGTATCGCACCTGAATCCTAGTACGATTGGAAAAGTTTTGGGAATCATTTCAAAGGTTGTAGACTCGGATTTGCTATCGGACTCGATCCATAATGAAGAAGATAAAGGCGAAGCAGTTAAAAAACTCACGTCTGATCTTCAGGATGTTTTATTTGAGTCTTTGAATCCAAAAAAATACCGCAATCAAAAGCTTGCTGCGCTTCAACGAAATAAAAAAAAATACGCTCTTGAAGAGTCTTTTGAGAATCAGAAGAAGCTCAATCAGCAGATTGCATTCCTTCAAGAGATGAATGTTAAGACTGGAAGGGGGGATTTAAAAGATTTTGAAGCTCTTGCGAACCTGATCGTTCAGTCATTGAAAGAAACTCGAGGTTTTTCCGATCAATACCCGAAGCACCTGACTGAACATGCACTTCTTGCCTTTTTTTGGAAAAAAGGGAATGAAAAGCAAGACTTTTTAAGGCTCTTCAAGGGGATGTCACATGTTTTAAAAGATGCTCATTTTTTTAATGATTATGTTAAGCAAACGAGCTTTCTTGAAAAGCAGTATTTCAGCTCAGACTTTGACCCCTCCTCTGTGGCAAGAAATCCTGAAAAGGTTGCAACAAATTTAATAGAGCATCCAGAGATCCTTGTTTTCTATGCGCAGCAAGAAAACATCATTCATAAACCTCTTCCTTTAATGCTCTCTCCTGATGCTGTGGGGCACTCAAGTATATCAGATTCGCTTTTTAAAAAGTACGCAGACTGTGGCGAGACTTCAGTTAGGAATTTTCTGAATATTATTTTATATAATCAGAAGAACACAAAATTCGATATAGGTTACTTGCTGCAGGAGAATTCAACTCTTAGAATCTATCCAAATCTGATTTCCTTTTATAAAAAATATAGTGACTCTGCCAAAGGATTGAGCAAGCAAGCGAGAGATGAGTGGAGTGAATTAGTGGCTTCCAATCATGAGGGAGTCGTTTATAAAATGCCCCCTGAGGAGCCTCAGTGTGAGATCACCTCTCTGGGCTCAGGTGGTTTTGGCTTCGATAATATCATGAATTTATTGGATCGATTGCTCTATTATGGTGAAGTCAAAGAGCCAAGTCCAATGACACAAGCCAAAGGGCGCGCAGCTCAATTAGATCTCCTTTGCCAAGTTCTTTCAAGAGATGGGTTTAGGCTGAGTTGGAATATTATCGGTAATTCTAATTTTAATTTTAAATATAAAATAAAAAATAAATCCAAAATTAATGACCTCGAGATCGATATAGATGTTGAATTTAGTATCAATAATAAGCCTAGTTTTATTTGGCAATTCAGACCCCATCATTTTATCTTGCAGGATATTCAGGAAACTCAAGAGAGTTGGATAGATCCAGTTGCTGAGCAAATGATTCCGTTTGTGTTCAAGGCAGAAAACCCCCCATCTTTAGCTCTTCTGAATTGGTTCTCCAGTTCAAAAGCTTGGGATAAAATGGAGTATTCTACTCAAGCCAAGCACCATGCCGATCCCTATAGGGTTTTTCAGGTGGTTCAGAATTTAATTTATGGGCTTCCTTTATCGAGAGAGGATGGAAAATTAGGAGCATTTAAGAAAATTATTGCAAATAATCTAACCTTCCTCTTTCCTTTAGCTAAAAGACTGAAAGATCGACTTTCTGTTGACAATGGTTCTAAGCTCCTACAAATCAACGCCATTTTATCCAATTATGACTATCCTTTAGGGGATCCAGAGCATGCCATTGGAAAGCCTCAAGTCAAATACACTCGTGTCACCGATTCTGCTCTTCTGGTTAAACTGGGGAGAGCGTGGAAAGACGAAAAAACGGGATTGATTTGGGGGGACATTGTGAAAGGTAAAAATGATGCCATTTACATGATGGACCAATCCGATGCAGAACGTTACTGTCATTTGATAGGTGCTCGGCTCCCGAGGAGAGAAGACTTTGAAAAGCTAGCGAAAGATTTGGGTTATCCAACGGATTATATTCCGCAATTCCTACCGGATCTTTATAAGAATTGGTTTTGGTTGTCGTCGATTCGATTAGGCAATTTCGATAATGCTTTAGCATACAATGGTGAGTATGGTTTTGTAGTTAAAAAGCCTCGGAGCGAATATAATTCAGTTCGGTGTGTATTGAGCTTAGGGGACTGACTCGGTTTTACTGATAAATAGCAACTTATTGATTTGATTAAAAAAATTGGAGCGGGCTAAGGGGCTCGAACCCTCGACCTCCACGTTGGCAACGTGGCGCTCTAGCCAACTGAGCTAAGCCCGCCCATTTTTAAAAGATCTTAGATCAAGAATGATCATCAAGAAAGTATCTTTTAACCGTCTCAACCCTTCCGGTCAAGTGATCTTTAAAAAGAATTTTAATTATATTGAAGATCTATGGCCTTCGCTGAACTGGAGGGTTCGAGCCGTGAGAGCCTATTCTAATTTTTGCCGAGCTTTTTTCGCTTTGGCTGCAAATCGAACTGCCCTGGAATCGAGGCGAGCCTGGCGCGCTTGTTTTCGCTCGTTATTCTTTTGTTTACGAGCCTCTTTGAGTCCATGAAAAAAATCTACAATATAGTCTTTTGCTGACCAAAGGCTGATTCCCAGGGAGATGTAGAGAAGGAGATTCCCTATTCCCTCCAAAGGAATGCCTAAGAAGGCAGATCGAGCCATGATAAAGGGGATCGCTACCATTTGCGTCGCAGTTTTCCACTTAGCAGTTGCCGAGGCTCCAATAATCACTCCTTCAGCACTGGCAAGGGCTCGTAGACCTGTAATAGCCATTTCGCGGCAAATGAGAAGAATGACGACAATGGGATGAATTCTGCCGATATCTTGAAGCATGATGAGCGCTGAAACTACTAAAAACTTATCGGCAAGGGGATCCATCAGTTTGCCGTATATCGTTTCATTCTTTGAGCGGCGTGCCAAATAACCATCAAAATAATCGGTAATACTAGCGATTCCGAAGGCAAAAGCAGCCACTACATCCCATCGAGGTTCATGTAAGAAGAGAAGCCCAACTACGATCGGCACAAAAATAATCCTCAGAAGTGTGAGGAGGTTGGGCGCGGTATTAAATGTCATGTCATCTTGAGTTTGCACTCTTTAATAACTATTTGGGTTTGGGGGGGTTTGTCTAGGATAAACACCTAAAATTTGTTTATAATGATATTTAATGACTCAATGGGGGAAGTTTATCAGCAACATAAGAAGTATTCGTGTCACTTTAAGTACAGGCTTAAGTGCAGCTCTAAGCGTAAGTCTAAGTTTAGGATTGCTTTTTCCGGGCGTCAAAGGTTTGTGCGATGCATCAAAGTCTCCGCCCTCCATTGCGACTCAAATTAAACCATCCCTTTGGAAAAGGTTGATCGAAGACAAAGAAATCATTGTGAATGCGAGTCTAAACCCGGTGCACGATCAGGAGATCAAAAAATACTCCTTTTATGCTGGGATGCTCGTTGGAGCGGATTTAAAACAAGTTCGACAGGTGATTACGAACTATGCTCTTTATGCTCAAGTCATCCCTTACGTCAGTAGTGCGACTTATTCCGATAAAAACCATATTCTCAATATTGAAGGTGGAATTTGGAAGTTTAGGCTTCGTTCAGAGGTTTTGTTTGACGAAATGATGGATCGATGGGTTCATTATAATGTTGTAGGTGGACATTTTACGGGCTTAGCAGGGGATATCTATTTTGAATCATTAGGAGAGAAAGGAACGGTTGTTTACTTTAAGGGTGAACAATTAGGTTACGATTGGCCACCTCAGTTCGTGATTGAACGAGGTGCGGAGATTGTCTTTGAATATACCGCAAGACGGTTAAGGTCTTTGATTGAAGCACAAAAAAAAATAGAAAAAGGAGCTGGTAATGGGCGGCAGCAAGAATTCCCACAACCTCGGAGTCATATCTAGAAACTCTATCCATGATGGACAGGAGCGGCGTAAATTGGCGCGTCTGAGCTTGGGGTCTGAACAATTTAAGTTAGCTGTGGAAAATCGAATTTTTTCAGTGACAGATCTTTCAGAAAAAGGGATGGGGCTTTGGTTTTCAGAGCGTGAGGATATTCGATTTTTTACGGTGGGACTTTTATTTGAAGGACTTTTAAATTTAAAGAGAGAGAAATATCGAGTTCAAGCGCGAGTTCGAAATTTAAATCAGGATCGAGTGGGTTGTGAGTTTATCGATTTACCGCCCGGAGTGTCTGGTGCTATTTCTCAGTATTTAGATCCCACCCTTTTGGGTGCGGAGCTGAAACCCATTCCTTCCTCCGAGATGAATCTACTTTGGTATCATGGGCCCTCGGAAACCGATCTGTTGTTAAGGCGTGCCAGTGATGGGCAATATAGTGAAATGGATTTGTATGTTTTACATAGCTTCATCAAATGGGAGCAAGAGCACGGCTTGTCTACGGGGTCAATTCATACTTCTCAGGCGCCCAGTGAAGTCAGAGGTATCTTTAGGTTTGAAACTCTTTTCCTTGAAGAAGACTCCGTACCCGATCCCCATAAGTTGAGCATTGCAAAAACTGTCATCCTGAGTTCTAACCTTTCTAAGGATCTAAAGAGTTGGTGTGTACGTCATTTTGAGAGGTAACCTACAGTGAATAGAAATTTTGCATTAGAATTTGTTCGTGTGACTGAAGCAGCCGCTTTGGAAAGTGCCCGGATGATGGGGCGGGGTGATGAGAAAGCTGCTGATCATGCTGCGGTTGAAGCCATGCGAAGTATGTTGAACTCAATTGAGTTCGATGGACGGGTTGTGATTGGAGAAGGCGAAAGAGATCAAGCGCCCATGCTCTTTATTGGAGAAAAAGTAGGAAAGGGCGGGGATACGAAACTTGACCTGGCTTTGGATCCTTTGGAGGGTACGACGATTTGCGCTAGAGGCGGAAATAATTCCCTTTCTGTGATTGCCATTGCTGAAGAGGGTAAATTTCTACACGCACCTGACACGTACATGTTGAAAATAGCGGTAGGGCCGGACGCCAAAGGCGCCATTGACCTCAAGGCGACCCCTATTGAGAATCTCAGGAATATTGCCCAAGCTAAGAAATGTCAGTTGGAAGATTTGACCGTGATTATTTTGGATCGTCCGCGGCATGAGGAATTGATCTCAGATGTGAGAAGTACTGGCGCTCGAATTTGGCTGATCGGAGACGGTGACGTTTCTGCAGCGATCGCCACCTGTAAAAAAGAAAGCGGTGTTGATGTTCTCATGGGATCGGGGGGGGCGCCCGAAGGTGTGATTGCAGCAGCAGCACTCAGGTGTATGGGTGGAGATTTTCAAGGACAATTGATCTTTCGAACTGAATCAGAGCGTGAAAGAGCAAAAGCCATGGGAATTAAGGACCTCAATCGTATTTATGGAATTAGTGACTTAGCTAGCGGCAATGTCATGTTTTGTGCGACCGGCGTGACCCAAGGAACTTTTCTGGATGGTGTTCGTTTTTTTAGGGGTGGAGCAAGAACTCATTCTGTCGTCATGAGATCTGAGTCGGGTACTGTGAGATTTATTCACGCGGAACATCATTTTGATCGTAAGCCCAAATATTAAATCTAAATCTAGAGGTATTTAAGATGGCACAAGCTGAATTTCATGAAGTATTGACTGTAAATAAAGAAAAATTATTTTCGACTATTACCAACTATGAAAGTTATCCCCAATTTGTCGAAGGGTGTACTGCTGTGAAGGTGGAAAAACGTTCTGATGGTAACGTTCGAGTCGTGTACCATGTAGACATGATGTCCAAAAGTTTAAGCTACACTCTGGATCATAAAGAAGACGCTGAAAAAGGGGTCATTGAGTGGAATTTGGTAGAAAGTAATTTCTTTAAAAAGAATGATGGAAAGTGGGAGCTTAAAAAAGTGGCTGGAGAAAAAACGGACGTCCGTTATGCACTCGATGTGGAATTTAAAATTCCTGTTCCAGGTTTTGTATTGAACCGACTGGTGAAGGGAAATCTACCCGGTATGGTGAAGAGCTTTGAGAAGCAAGCTAAGAATACCTAAGAATGGCTAAGAATGGCTAAGGAGCTACTTGATTAATGAAGGAAGATTTACAATCTAAAGCTACAGAAATGATGAAAAAGATCCTGACCGTGGGGGTCGGCGCATTTTTCCTGACGGAAGAAAGCTTAAGAGGACTTGTAGCAGATTTTAAACTTCCTAAAGAGCTGCTGACGGGTATTTTAGACTCTGCAAGTAAGACTCGTGATGAATTTCTGAGGAGCCTTTCTAAAGAGATGATGGCTCAAGTACTGGAGCGAATCGACCCCGCTGCGCTCCTGGAAGAATTGCTATCCAAGCATGAAGTGGATTTAAAAATTCAGGTGAATTTTAAAAAGAAGAAAAAAGCAGACTAAAGTGTATTAACCTACCGCGAGGCGCGGCGTTTGAATCCGCACCCTACTCAGGCCGCCCAACAAAGTCGGGATCAGCTCGGAGACAGTCGGATGGATGGGTACCGCACGTTCGAGAACGTCGCATGTGACGCCCGCGTTGATGATGTCCAGGATTCCATGAATGGCTTCATCACCACCCACTCCGAGAATCGCAGCCCCTAGGATTTTTCGTGTTTCAGCATCCACGTTGATCTTCATCAGGCCCTGGGTTTCGCCCTTTTCGATGGCCCGGCCAATATGGGACATAGGTATACTATTTATGAGCAAAGGACGTCCCGTTGCGCGAGCCTCCCGATCGGTCATACCCACACGCCCGAGGGGTGGGTCGATATAAAGACCAAATGCGAAGACGCGGTCGCTCACACGCCGATGCTCGCCATCGAGGAGATTGGCAGCGACGATTTCGAAGTCGTTATAAGCGGTGTGAGTAAAGGCTCCTCGTCGATTGCAGTCACCCAGCGCCCAAATCCCTGGGACGTTTGTACTGAGATTGTCATCAACCGTAATGTACCCGTGAGCGTCGGTGGCGACTCCGGCCTTTTGCAGTTCAAGATCATCGGTGTTCGGTCGACGCCCGACGGCCAGAAGCAAATGTGACCCTTCGACCTGATTGGGTTCGCCTGTCGTGCAGTGGAGGCCGACTTCGATCCTGCCCTGGTGTGATGAGAGAGAGATGCACTCCGCACTGGTGCGAACTTGAACGCCTTCACGAGTCAGAATTTCTCGGATCGCCTGACCTATGTCATCGTCCTCCCGTGAGAGAAGTTGCGGCATTCTTTCTACGATCGTCACACGGGCGCCGAAACGCCGATACATCTGCGCGAACTCGAGACCGATATAACTTCCTCCCACGATGATCAGATGCTCCGGTACGCGATCCAACGTGAGAATAGAGGAATGGGTCATGAAAGAAACTTCTGAAATCCCCGGCATGTCGGGAACATTCGCCCGCCCGCCTACATTGATAAATATCCGAGGTGCGGTCAACAGATCGGCGCCGACGCGGATACTGTCACTCCCTTCGAATCGGGCGTGTCCTTCGATGACAGTGCAGCCCTTCATGTTTCGCAGATATTTTTCTACGCTTTTGCGTGAGTTACCCGAGACTGTATCCGCGCGCGCTTTCACCCGTCGCATGTCGATATGAACTTCAGAATTTTGAACAACCCCGAATTCAGCCCCTCGGCGGGCCATCTGAGCGGCATGAGCACTCGCGATTAATGTCTTGGTCGGTGTGCATCCCGTATTGACGCAAGTTCCCCCAAAAAGTTTTCGCTCCACAAGAGCGACTTTCATTCCAGCCCTCGTCAGTCGGCCTGCCAATGGCGGTCCCGCCTGACCGGCGCCGAGAATAATTGCGTCGAACCGACTCATATGTTTTCTTGCTGTGCAGGTTCGGGGCCAGGTAGTCCGTCGCGGCCGGCCTCCGCTGAAGCACACGACTGCGCTTACCAACGCCCTAAGTGCGCTCCACCATTCACGAGAAGCACCTCTCCAGTGATCGTCTGTGACTCCGTGAGGAACAGCACCGCCTGGGCAATTTCCTTGGGTTCTGTGACGATTCTCATGGGTGACTCCGACCGTAGGACATCCTCCGGCGTGCCTTTGGAAAGAGAAGTGCGCACGGTTCCCGGTGCGACTGCGTTCACCCGAATTCCCTGCTTGGCGTATTCCATGGCCAACGATCGTGTTATCGAGTTGAGGCCGCCTTTCGTGATCATGTCAACCGATGCGCTGTGGCCAGCCATTGGGTGATCGGCGAGGGAGGCTGTAATCGTTACGATGCTTCCTCCGGATTTCTGCTTCAGCATCTGAAGAATCGAGAGCTGGGTCAGGTAAATGAAGCCTTCGAGGTTGGTTGAAACGAGGCGTCTGAAATCCTCCGGGGTGTAATCAGTGAAGGCTTTCGCGATCATGATTCCCGCGACGTTTGCGAGTGCATCGATGCTTCCGAAGCGATCCAACGCTGTGCCGGCGATTCGTCGGGCGGTGTCTAGCTGTCCGATATCGCCGTCGACCCATTGCAGCTGATCGGAATTCTTGAATGTCCCTGCACTCGAGATTTTCCGGGAGGTCGCAACAATATTATAGCCGCCGCGCTCCATGAAGGCCCTGACGACGTCAGCACCAATTCCTTGCGATGCACCCGTAACAATGACCGTTTTAGTGCTGCCCATGCTCCCCCCTATGCGGCAGCTTTTTTCGCGAATTGCTCAAGAAGCGCCTTTGCCGTAACGGTCGACGACGCCGGATTCTGTCCTGTGATCAGGCGTCCATCGACGATCGAAAAAGATTCCCAGTTGGCTTTTTTCTCGAAAATCGCACCGAGTCGAAGCAACTCATCTTCGACAAGGAACGGTACGACGTGGGTGAGCTGCATAAATTCCTCCTCGCCGTTGGTGAAGCCTGTGACGTGCTTTTCTTTCACCAGCGGCACGCCGTTGTACTTCACGTGACGCAGGACGCCCGGTGAATGACAAACCAAGGCGATGGGTTTTCCGGAATGATAGAAAGACTCGAGCAAAGCTATTGATGAGGCATCTTCGGCAAGATCCCACATGGGACCGTGTCCGCCGGGATAGAAAACAGTGTCAAAGTCTTCCGATTTCATATCGGCAAGTCGCTTGGTGTTGGCAAGGTCTTGCTGCGCGGCCTTGTCTTCTTTGAAGCGCTTCTGTGCAGGCGTCTGCTTATCCGGTGAGTCGCTGACTGGATCGATGGGTGGCTGTCCGCCCTTGGGCGAGGCTAATGTGATGTCGACGCCGGCGTCCTTAAATACGTAGTAGGGGGCTGCAAATTCTTCCAGCCAAAAGCCGGTCTTTCGGCCTGTGTTTCCGAGTAGGTCGTGTGAAGTGAGTACCATTAGAATTTTCATGGTTTTCTATTTTGCAGGTTCGATGCCTGCCTAAGTCATGCA
This sequence comes from Oligoflexia bacterium, assembly GCA_963758495.1. GTDB lineage: Bacteria > Bdellovibrionota > UBA1018 > UBA1018 > UBA1018 > CAVWVI01. Next base: position 177,675 of record CAVWVI010000001.1, on the reverse strand, counting down.
GCTTTTGTTTAATTGTGCGCCGCTGAAATAGGATGGGATTCAGCCCTCCTCGGAATGCTTGGGTACAGAGTTCGATCATTGTGTAGGATTTTCGAATTGTCCCATCAATGAGTGGAAGATCGAGGGGATTGAATTTAAATGAGAATTTACGACTGTTTGAGCTGAAGCAAAGGCTGAAGTCCTGCAAAAAACGGCTTCATGAAAGAAGATCCTTTTATTCTCAGACAAAAGTGTTTCCAGCCTCCGTATTGCCCCAATGAAAAATGTCCTTTTCATCTCCAATTGGAAGACCAGAAAGCGCCTTTTTTCTATTCCAATGGTTGGGCTAAAACTCAATGTTATCCTTACCGGGTTCGGCAATTTCGATGTTGTTCCTGCAAGAGAAATTTTCGATATACGTACTTCAAGCTCGACTTCCGTGAAAGGAGGCCCGGTTTGAATTGCAAGATTTTCAGTTACATCACATGTGGGATATCCAATCGAGAAATTGCAAGAAGATTGCAGACTTCAGAGCATCTCATTCGCCTTAGAGTGAGAAAACTGGTTCAGTGGGCGCTAGTTAAACAAACAGAACGAACCCAGACACTGAAAATAGCTGAACCCATAGTTTATGATGGTCTTGAAGCCTTTGCTAAAAGTCAGTATGACCCGAATCATATTCAGCAAGCGATTGGCAAAGAATCCTTGTTTATTTACGACTTCAACTTTGCTCCACTCAATCGAAAAGGAAGGATGTCTCCCCGACAAAAGCAAGTCCGACGACTGAAAGAAGAGGAAGAAGGCCGATATCCTCCAAAAGCAATTCGAACCAGCACTGCGGAAATCTTTGCTCGACTCTATGAAAAAAGGGGTGATCCAGCTCGACCCTTTTTAATTTATTCGGATGAGCACTTTCAGTATCGTAGGGCTATTGAGCAAGACCTAAAGGGCTTTAAAATCGAACAAGTCAGAGTCTCATCTAAGCAAACTCGAAATTTTCAAAACTACCTCTTTAGTGTAAATCACGCAGACTTGTTGATCCGCCAACATATAGGAGCTTTCAGTCGAGAAACCATCTGCTTTGCTAAAAAACACGCACGCATGGTTGGGAAATACACTCTTTTCATGGTTTGGAAAAATTTTTTCCGAACCCAATTTGTAAAACGTCATAAAAAAAACCCGAAATCAAATCATGATACTCCAGCAATGTCGCTTGGTTTAACAAAGACGCCATTGGAGTTTCATGAGTTTTTTGACATTAAAAAGACGTTAAAACAGATCAAGCTGAACCGAGAGTGGAAGCTATTTTACTCAGACCAAGTCCTTTATCACCGAGCGCTAGCCGGCGCTGCTATTTAATATCATTTAATCCTTTGTGGACGGCGCACAATATAAAATTGATTTCGAGGAATTTAAAACAAAAGCGAGCGCTGATTTCGGGATTAAGTTGATTGGGAGTCTGGTTACTTTTAGTTAGCGGAGTCATGATTATCGTTAAAATGACTACTTTTCGGCCCCAAGAGCATCGGCACACTTTGAAAGTACCTCAGCCATCCTATCAGCTTCATCTTTTCCAACGGTCTTTATCAAGATTGTTTCTATCTCTCCAATAATCTTATGTGCAAGCACTAGTGTATCTCGCCCCTTAATAGTCAGTTGGCTTTTTAATATTTTTCCATGAGTCGGATCGTCTACTCTTTTGATCAATCCGTCTCGCTCCATATTAGTTAAAATTCCATGCATGGTCTGAGCAGTTACAAAAGCAGCTTTTGCCAAATCAGCATTGGAAGCTCCATCTTCCTTTTCAAGCGCCGACAGAACCGCATATTGAGCGGTCGTTAGACCCATTGGTCGAAGTACAGCATCCATTCGGTTGCGGAGAGCCTGCTGAGCCCGTTTTAATTCATAGCCTAACCGCTTTTTAGCAGGCGAAGTGGTTTTATTTGACATATCAGGCCCCTTATACGACTATTATATCAGGTCCCTGATTACCCTTCAAGGAGTGGTTATGTCGAAATTAATTGGTCCAGATTTCATCGCGATTCAGGTAAGAGATCTCCAAATCTCAAAAGCCTTCTACATGCAGCACTTAAATCTATTAGCCGCGGACCAAAGTCCTCCCGGGGCAGTAGTATTCAAGACCTCTCCAATTCCTTTTGCAATTAGGACAGCAGCAATTGACCTGTCGGCGACTTCACAGCTTGGATGGGGTGTCGCAATCTGGCTAGCTTGTAAAGATGCCGATTTTTTTTATGAGAGTCTTCAAAAGGCGGGCGTGCCTATCCTTACACCAATTCAAGATGGGCCATTCGGCCGCTTTTTTACATTTAAAGATCCCGATGGATATTCAATTACACTTCACACTAAGACAACTTATGCCTCGACATGATTTGGTGACACTACGGTCTCAACGAAGCGCAACGGAAACCGCGTGACTGTTTAGTATTGTCAGATGCTCAATCGAAATGAATTTTAAGCACTTGGTGGTGTGTCATGTCCCATGTTGATCTACTTTTTAAAATTCGTCATAGTCTTCTCCCTTACAGCGAATCAGCGACATGGGTGAGCCCTATAAAGCCGAATTCGCAAGAGAACTTGTGGACAAACGCGGTGAAACGAAGATTTCTTTCTATAGCTTCAGAACCTTTGTAGATATGTTCGACGGACCTCATGTGGAGCCTGCAAGGCTTTTACATATCAAGGAGCATTATATTTAGTGTTTTTATAAGCTGAAAATTCAAGATCATCTTTCCTCTGCTGATTACTCCATTTGTTTTTATTCATTTGCTTGATTGCAGCAGCTTTTTTAGCCGCTGCCTCTTGTGCTTTTAAAGCGGCAGCCTTTGCTTTTTCAAAAGCAATCCGATTTTGTGCGATCTTTTGCTTCTTCGCTTCGAGAGCTTTTTTGGCTTGGGCCGTCTTCACTTTTTTAGCATTCTCATTTTCTTTTATAATGGAGGCATGCCGAGCATTTATGTCCTGAATATTTTTTTGCTTCGTATCCGCCAACTGTTGTTTTAAGGTTTCGGTGTCTTTTTTTCTATTTTGTGCATTTAGATCATTTATTTTATTGGTCTTCTCAGTTTCTGCCAAAGTTTCTTTTTTGCTATTCTTTGCTATTTCAATCTTCTGTTGATTCTCCTTCTCTTCAGCTTCTCTGCTTTTGGCCAACTTTGAATTGAGTTCAGACTTCGCTGCGCTTTGAGTTAATTGAGCATCTCGTTCTTCACGAGCTTGAGCAGCACTCAAATCAGGATTTAGTTTTCGTTCCTGGAGAGCTTGCTGGCTTTTGGCCAACTTTGAATTGAGTTCAGACTTCGCTGCGCTTTGAGTTAATTGAGCATCTCGCTCTTCACGAGCTTGAGCAGCACTCAAATCAGGATTTAGTTTTCGTTCCTGGAGAGCTTGCTGACTTTTGGCTAACTTTGAATTGAGTTCAGACTTCGCTGCGCTTTGAGTTAATTGAGCATCTCGTTCTTCACGAGCTTGAGCAGCACTCAAATCAGGATTTAGTTTTCGTTCCTGGAGAGCTTGCTGGCTTTTGGCCAACTTTGAATTGAGTTCAGACTTCGCTGCGCTTTGAGTTAATTGAGCATCTCGTTCTTCACGAGCTTGAGCAGCACTCAAATCAGGATTTAGTTTTCGTTCCTGGAGAGCTTGCTGACTTTTGGCTAACTTTGCATCCTGAACAGAGCGTTTTGTAGTGAGAGGTGGAAGGCGTACGGGCCTACCATTCACAATATTGGGTCTGGTTTTTCGACTTTCTTGCTGAGGTTGAACTTGACCCGGTTCTAAATTACCTTGGCTCTGGGTTAATTGAGTAGCTTGTTCGTCTCGAGTTTGGGTAGCATTCACAACAGGATTCATTTTTTGTTCTTGATCCTTTTTGATTTCATCTTTACTAATATTACTACCCTGAGCGTGAGTTGCTGCCAATAAGCCATGATACGTGCTCATTAGCGTATCATGTTTAGTTTTTAATTCCTGGGGAGAGGCGCCAGCTTGTAATGCCTGATGATACTCGATGGACTGTTGGGCATACTTTTGAGTAGGGCTCTTCAGTGGATGATCATCGGGGATATTAGCAGTATACTGTACTGCCATATGACTAAAGAGTTCGGCGCTTTTCGTAGGGCTTGTTGATTTGTAGGGATTACGAAGATAGTTACTATAATTTATGGCAGTTTCTGCCATTTTCATATTAGCTTCAGACGGTTGGTTTTTATAAATGTTTTTTTGAACTTCTGCATAAGTGTCTGCAACCTTACTGTGATAGTTATACCATTGATTATCATCGGCTGGAATTATTACATTATTTGCATTTCGGTAATCTTCTAGTTTCTTTCGAGTTTCTTCATTTGTAATATTTTGAGAATTTATATATTCGTTAACTAACTCTTGATGGTCTTGAAATGCTTGTTGATCTACAGGACCGGCCATCAGGGGAAGTGGGGCATTGATATTTACCCCTGCGTCATTGTCTCCATTATTATTTCCATCGTTATTAATATTGGCATCACTCCAAGAAGTTTGACTGGAAATTAAGATCGACACTGCGAATAAGGTAAAAAAAAAGAATCTCATTTGTCTTCTATTGTAATATTAAATTAATAATATTTATATAGTATTTTCTTGTTTTGTTATCTGCTTGAAATTAAATAGTATATTGTTCAATGTCTTCATGTTTTATATAGACATTAAGACCAATGTTAATGTCTATATTAAGCCAATATTAAGCCAATATTAAAGTTGATACAAAGACAGATTTAGACAGGAAAAATAAAATTTATGAAGGCATTACCCTTTATTTTGGTGGCTCTCTGTGTACTCACAATCGCTTATCGATATTATAGCGCTTTCCTGGCCGCAAAGGTACTTTGTTTGGACGATAGCAGAACCACTCCCGCTCATCGACTTTCTGATGGGCAAAATTACTACCCCACCCATCGTTGGGTTTTATTTGGGCACCATTTTGCCGCGATTACAGGAGCTGGCCCCCTGATCGGACCCGTCTTGGCGGCCCAATTCGGATTTTTACCCGGCTACCTTTGGCTCGTGATCGGTGTAGTGGTCGGTGGAGCCGTTCATGATTTTGTTATTTTGGTGGCCAGTGTTCGTCATGATGGAAAGAGTATTGCCCAAATTGCAGAGGCTGAAATGGGACATTGGGCAGGGCGGATTATCGGTTGGGTAATTCTATTTATTGTAACGATAGCTTTAGCAGGTTTGGGGTTGGCGGTAGTGAATGCCCTGGAATCAAGTCCCTGGGGAACTTTCACTCTCGCCGCCACCATTCCGATTGCCTTGCTGATGGGAATTTACACAGGTTATATTCGAAAAAATGGTATCCGTGAAGCGACTGTATTCGGTGTGATAGCCTTGTTGGCCGCAGTCATCTTCGGCCGAGCGGTTCCTGGTAGCGCCTTAGCTCCGTATTTTACTTTCTCCCGCGAGGGGTTGATTATCGCACTTGCATCCTATGGATTCGTCGCTAGCGTATTACCCGTTTGGCTGTTGCTTTGTCCGAGAGATTACCTTTCCAGCTTTATGAAACTGGGTACTATTGGAGCCTTGACGATAGCCATCCTCATCGTGAATCCAGAACTCCATATGCCCCTGTTTTCCCAATTCGCAGGTGGCGGTGGTCCGATTGTGCCTGGAAAAGTATTTCCATTTGTCTTTATTACTATTGCATGTGGGGCAATCTCAGGATTTCACTCTTTGATTGCCTCAGGAACTACTCCTAAGATGATCTCTAAAGAAGGTGATTGCAGGAGGATTGGTTATGGAGCGATGCTCTGTGAAGGCTGGGTCGGATTGATTTCTCTCGTTGCGGCCTCAGCGTTATTTCCAGAGGATTATTTTGCTATTAATGTCTCACCTGCCCACTTTCAGCAATTGGGAATGTCGGTGGTTCATTTGCCGGAACTCTCACAGCAGGTGGGAGAGTCCGTAGCTGGAAGACCGGGTGGAGCTGTATCGTTGGCAGTCGGAATGGCTCAGGTTTTTTCAAATATACCCGGTCTCAAAAATTGGATGGCTTATTGGTATCACTTCGCGATTTTATTTGAAGCTCTTTTTATTTTGACCACGATTGACTCTGGAACTCGGGTTGCTCGATTTTTGGTCCAAGAGCTTTTTGGAAAGCTCAAGGCATCATGGGGAAGAACAGAGTCGATTCCTGGAACCGTCTTAGCTTCGATTCTTGTAGTTGCTTCCTGGGGAGGATTTATCTGGACGGGGAATATATCGACGATTTGGCCACTTTTTGGAGTAGCGAATCAGTTATTGGCGTCGATTGCCTTGACCCTTGGATCAGTCTGGATTGTCCGTTCCGGAAAAGTAAGGTACGTGTGGGCGACTCTTCTTCCACTTTCTTTTGTGGCTACGACTACTGTGACTGCAGGTATTGAAACTATTTTTCAAAATCTCCTGCCAATGGCGAAAAAGGGTCAGCCCGTTCTGGCCTATCTGAATTCAGTAATTATTGTTCTGATGATTGCCGCATTATTTGCAATTCTCGTGATCGCGCTTGTTCAGGTGTTTCCTAAAAAACAGGTAGTGAATGAAGGCGTATTAAAAGTATGATGTCTTTGTCCCTAGCTTCTATTCTCTCCGTGGTCATTCTCTGTTTCGTTATTATCAAAATATAAATCCGAGCTAAACCGTTCCGATTTATGGAGTTACTTGTCATCAGATGTCTACTCCTTAGGCACTCACGTCTCAAAAAAATACATTCTGTAAATCTACTAATGATATGTATTTATTAATTAATTCGACGGGAATCGCTGGTGTTGGAGAGGTGCTTATTCATGGCATTTGTATTGCTACATACTAGGGAAGTAGCGGTATATAAACGGTAGATATTAAAGGAGTTCATGTAATGTCAATGAATCAAGATAATAGCCCGAAGTTTAAATTTGTTCATTCGAATCTTTATCAAATTTTTGGTTCTGATAAAAAAGTAGAAAAACCCCTTTCAAAATCTTTGGTAAAATCGGTGATTATTAAAGCACAGGATTTACTCCATCCTACTTCAAATATGCCTACCATAAGACCTTTCGTATATAATGAAATTGTTCGGAAAGGTGAGGTGGCACCGAACGCCACTCGTGCACCTTTGCTGGCTCAGCCGACGGAGATTTCTCAAGTTGCTACAGAAATGACTGAAGAAAATACCACGAAAATGTCTGAAGAGATGACCACGGAAAATGCCACGGCAAGTAGAGCCCCGGTCATGTTGAACGGAATCAAGGAGAACTTAAAAGCTTTGAAGGAGCTTCATGCCCGATTTCGTTTTGTCCTGAAGGAATTGGAAGAACTAGTTCAAGATTAAAAAATTTAGAATAGGAAAGATCTAAGTCAGTGTTCCGGAGCCAGGCTTTGGAAGGGCAACCCTAGGTGTAGGTGGTTCGTCTTCTGAGTTCCCTACTTCCCCTCCTGGATGGCTTAAATGTGAGCCTGGAAGATTCTCTGGAAAATAGGGAGGGACAACTCGAATTTTATCAGGAGTCTTGGGTGTGGAAGCCTTAATTACGTAAGTAGCTTTCTTAGGTACCCGAATAATCACCTGATCTTCGTCAAATTCACGAGTTAATCGGTGCGCATCTACAGGCCAAGAGAGTGGGAAACTCTCATGAAAGGTTTGAAACGACTCCGAACCTACCGTATGCCCGGGTGAAATCACTTGGTTTTCTTGATTTTGCCTCGTTCCAGAAATGACTAGGTTATCGCCCTTAAGGGTGGCAGTGATATGCCCTTGTTCATGTCTAGGAATAGTTGCAGTTAAGACGTATGCATCTTCGTTGTCTTCCAATTTTGCGTGAATATCCATCATTTTATAAAATGGATCTGCTTGTCGTGTTTCATAGGCTGACAATTTATCAGCCGTATCACGTCTAATTTTTTGAATTTGGTCACCCGCATGAGTTTCGATACCATTGAAGACTTGGTCATAGTGTCGGGTGAGATTTTGGAATTTTTCATTTGCGCTACGTTCCGCTTCAGAATAGGCGGTTTCTGTGGAAGTTTTGTTTTGTTCAAAGCGCTTTTGATTCGCTTCATTCAGGGTGCTCAGTCGTTCATCTGAATTTTTAATGAGCTGGTTTGTTTTTTGATCGTATTCTTGTTTGATTTCATGAGCTTGTTCTTCGTTTACTTTTTTTTGATATTCAGAATTACGAACTTCGTGATCTTGGTATTCTCTTAAATCTTGCTCACCCTTAGTTTCGATTTGAGTCGTGTTGTGCTGATAGTAATCTTTCAGTTGGGCTATTTCATCTTCACCCCTTTTTCGTATTTGACTGAGTTCCGCTTGTTGAGCTCGTTTCAAATCTCGAAGTCTTTCATAGCCTCGATTTCTTTGAGTCTCCAGAGCGTCATCGTTTCGAGCGGACTCCGTTTCGGATTGCTTTTCGTAAGCATCTCTAATGTGATTGAGGTCAAGTTGAGATTGTTGTTGTTGCTCAATCATCTCGCGTTCCTGCGAAGGAGTGGGGCGTGCTGAATTGGAGTCATTTAAGAATGATGACTTAATGTTTTGAGTATTCTTGGCGAGCGGAGATATCTCCATTAATGCTTGATCTCCATTTTTTCGTAAATATTATTTTCAACAATATTAAAATAGGTTTTTAAAACTTTTTCAAAAGTAGAAGAATCTAATCTTTCTAAATAAGCACGTTTCTCCGCAAGACTGGGAAGAGTAATGAGTTTTTCCAGGTGAGGTTCGACTGCATAAGCATCTTCCTCAGTGACAGGAATAGAAGAAGTATTCTTTGCATTCCAAAAAACTTTACGCACTGTTTCCGTGTCAAAAAGTACGTGGTTTCCTTGAATGGATTGACCGATTAAATACTCAACTTGACCCAATTGGTTTTTAGATATGTAAATCAAAGGAAATTCCCCTTCCTAGGTTTATGTGGGCTTCTCAATCCTTGAGAAACTGCTTACATTTAGGATATGCGGCTAGACAGTTGGATGCAAGATTGCAGAAAATGCCAGGGTGTCAATTTTAACACTGTGTTCGTTTGACTCTATGCGGAATGTACAGGTACAATTTAAGAATGAAGCGTGTATCTAATAAGAAGCCTATAGAAAGACGAAAAAAAGCTCGGGGCAGCAACAAGCTTGCTTCGTCGTTACGCGCAGCAGTAAGCACGAAGGAGATGTGCCAAAGTTGCTCTAAAGACCTGCGTGGTGCAGAGCGAGCCCTTTTTGTTGAAGAAGAAATAGGTCGCATTTTCTGTTCTGAGGCTTGTATAGCAAACTATTTTTCGCCTGAAGTAGCACGATTGGAGAAAGAATACTTTAAACGACTTTCACCTCGAGATCTCTCAAATGATGAGCGTCAGAGCTTGGCTCATTTAAGGTGGATTACTCTACAAGAGCCAGATGAAATTTGGAGAGAAAAGACGCTCACAGGAGATTATCGCTATACTTTGATTTCGGAGTTCCAGCCAGAAAGTAAGCGGATCTGGTGCATTTGTATTTGTTTATTTCTCAGAAACGAACCTAGCTTCCTCTATTTGGCTTTTGCCACTCGCAATGCAGCTATGGCTAATCTTTATCGAAAAGGAGAACGAGTTCAGCTCAAGGAAGGGGAGCCTCCCACTGCTCGTCAATCTATGGCTACGACAGCAGTTTCGGCTGAAGAACTTTCATCCAAAGCGATAGATGGTTTAGCAGATGAGTGGACTGAGGAAGAAACGATTCGCGCTCAACTTAAAAAGGAACGACGGTCTGATGATATTCCGAATAACGAATTTGAATTATATAATATGTATGTTGAAAAGACGCTGAGCGACCCCGATGAAGTTTGGAGCCTTAAAAAGAAAAACGAGTCTACGCTCAAAGTTTTTCACTTTATTCGGTATTGTGTAGATGAGGATCCCGGCACTTGGTACATCATTGTAGCGCGAGAAACTGAAGACGCAGAAGAAATTGAAATCTTGGAATCTTTTCCGACTCGCGATTCTAAGCTTGTCGAAAACTACCGTAGAGATCATCAAGAATTGGGCCGGGCGCACTCAAACGATTCCATACAGCACCAAGTCCACTAATTTAAGTTTCTACTACTGACTGGCTTTTTTTACTTTCTTTCCTTCTAAATAAGTTCATCATAGAAATTCCAAGAAATGCCATTCCAAGACAGAATGAGTTAAACCAATCGCCCCAAGCCTTGATGAGTGTGGGTATTGGAGCGATGAGGGGAATGTATACATTGAGAATTTTTTGAACTCCTAGTTCTGTCGGATGGGTAATTTCTCCATCGGGGAGAATGAGTGCGGATATTCCTGTATTCGTGGTGCGGAGCATGGGGAGATGGGTTTCAATACTTCTAAAGGTCGAGAGTGCTAAGTGAAGCTGAGGTTCTCCCCACGAGCCGAACCAGGAATCATTGGTAATATTCATGATGAGCTCACTTCCGTTCCGGGCCGCTTCAATGATATAATTGGGAAAAAGGGCTTCATAGCAAATAATAGGTCCTATCGAAACGGTTCCCGTTGCCGGATGGGTTGTAGTGATATTGAGAACTTCTGGGCCGATTCCTCGTCCGAAATTTCCTACCTGAGGAAAGGCATCTTTGAGAATTCTTAAGGAGTCTGCGCCTGGAATGTATTCTCCAAAAAGAAGGAGAATATTCTTACGATAGGTTTGGAGCCTTCCATCGGAAGCTAAGAAAAAGAATGCATTAAAATCTTTTCCATTTGCATGATCGTAGCCACCAAATAGGAGAGGGATATCTAAGCTTCTTGAAAAGTCTTCAAGGGTTTGGTCGAGTCGAGCTTCTGTCAGAGAGTGAGGTGTCCGAAAGGTTGACGGATAAGATGTCTCCGGCCAAACAATGAAGTCTGGACGGGGATGCATATGAAGTGCCTCAGTAGTGAGGCGAGTAAAAGTATCCATCACTTTATTGGCTGCGCCTGTTACACCTCGTTCTGCGGCAATTTTGTCAAAATCACCGATATTTCCCTGAATTGCAGCACCCTGGATACCCCGTGGAGCATGGGCGATTGCTTCTCGAACTTGGTGAGAGCGATAAAAACCGTAGGTCCATCCCATGGCACAGATGAGAACCGCTATGCCGAGTAGGGGGGAAAGCTTGACTTGTCTTTTTTCTTTCAGCTCTTGGAATGCCATCCAAACTGAGTAATTAAAAAAGAATAGAATAAAAGTAAGAAGACCTGCTCCACCTAGATCTGCTACTTGCCTGAAATAAGTGGCTAGGTACAGGGCATGTCCTAATGTATCCATAAAAAGCTTGGGAATAAGCCAATCTACTCCTGTGTAAGTGAAGGCTAAGGTCAGCGCGAAAAAGAGAGATTTGATTTTATTTTCATGGGGTCTTAGTTCACAAGCCTCTAATTTTTTAAAGATCCAGGCAAACAACGGGAATTGAAGATGTCCAAAGGGACAATAAATCAAGAGTCCAATGAAACTGAGGAGCCAGGGTAAGTTACCAAATTCTTGAAGGACGTACCCGACCCAGTAAGAAACCCCGAGGGTCATAAAAAAACCAAGCCAGATTCCTTGGAGGGTAGCTTCCCTGGGTGTTTTAGATTTTTTGAGAACTACAAACCAAGGGACTAAACAGACCCAGAGCAGTGGCCAAAGATTCCAGGGTGGAAACGAAGCTACGATCAGAACTGCTGAAAGAAAGGTGAGCCAATCGGGGGCCCATTTTTTCAAAGAATTTGTTTGAGTGAGTGTCGTCATTTATAAATAATGATCTTAACCCGTAAGATCTTTAATGTCAGCTGCTCAATTTTTAAGCCTTTCAGACCACAGGCAAGAAGGCTTATGAATTTAATCCACAAATAAATTGTGAAGGGAAAAAGGGCGTTCAGCAGCTATCTTAGAACCTATGAGAGGTGCACTATCGGGTTTCTTACCTCTATTCGTGAGGGTGAGAAGAGCATGATAAGCATTAATTCGTCCGCCGCTCCCTACTTTTGATTGAAGTCCAGGAATGCGATCTACTGATTGCATAATAATTTCCCGAATCTTTTGAGGAGTTAATTTCGGGTTTTGAGATAAAAGGAGTGCGGCCGTTCCAGTCACAAATGCAGTAGCTTGAGAAGTGCCTGACATTCTTCCTACCTGTTCTTTTCCTTTTTGATCTCTGGGAAGAGTACTTAATATATCTCCACCCGGTGCTGCGACGTCGACATTTTGCCTTCCCCAGTTAGAGGAGGGGAGTAGATTATTGTGTGAGTCAGTAGCAGCCACTGAAATAATATTACTGAGACGATAAGAAGATGGAAAATAGAAGTTTTCTTTATGGTCTGTGTCTCGATGTTCATTTCCTGCGGCTGCCACGAAAAGAATTCCCTTGGCTTCTGCCCGTTGAATCGCTTCCTTTTCTTCTAGTGAGAATTCTGGTCCGCCGCCACTGTAATTAATAATGTGGGCGCCATGGTTAATTGCATAATTAATCGCTCGAACGGTATTTGCTAAATTAACTGTCCCAGGACTATTTTCAGAATAATATTTAACGGACATAATAGAAACTTTATGAGCAACTCCACTGACGCCTGTATCCAGATCGGTGACGGCGCCAATAATTCCTGCGATATGGGTCCCGTGTCCATGAAGATCAAGAGGATTGGATTTGTTTGTCACGAAATCCCAACCGTAGACTTCAGCTTGTTTTTCAAGAGGATCATGCCAGAGGTTATTGGATAAGTTTTTATGTTTTGGGTCGATTCCAGTATCAATCACAGCAACAATAATCTTTCGATTTCCCTCTTCAATCTTCCAAGCATCCAGAGCGCGGATGTCTGATTTTTCTTGGGAGTTGAATAAACCCCAATTTTTTAACTGGGTAGTCAGCAGATTCTGAGTCTGGTCAAGGGTGGGATCGACTAGAGCAAAAGCCGGAAGGGCTAAAGTAATGAGGCTTGCGACGATAAATAAGTTTAATTTTGAGCGACGCATATTTCTTTTTTGGTCCTTCCGAAAACGATTTTTTTATTCATGCCACGTCTCTCTCGCTACTTCCCATATCACAGTGATTTGCCAATGTGGAGACGTCTGCTTGTAGCTTAAATAAAGCAAGGTCTATGCCTTCAGGTTTTTTAAAAAGTCTTGTAATTTTAATACGTTAGTCGGTTCAGCTGCTAGGGTTGTAGGGGATAACTGTCTAAAAAGTAGGCGATTGTTTAATCAATCGTTGGGGGGCTGGATCTAGGGTGAAGAGACAAAGGTAACAGATCAAGGCTGAATACTATGGGGTAACAATCAGAGTGTGATCGGGAGCAGGAGTGTTACTACCAACAGAGTCATCCTCAGTTGAAGGACGTGCAGAGGCTTCATTTTGATCTTTCGAATTGGGTAAACCTGGCAAATGAGGAGCCGAAATTGACTGAAAAATTTCTATTTTGTCACCGTTAAGAATTTCTCTTCGGCAGAGAGGGCATTTTTCTGTGAGTTCGCTTTTTAAAAGAGTTTTGAAACACGGTTCACATGTTTTATGTTTGCATGGAGCAATGACAACGATCTTATGGGAAGTTGGATTGCCTTCTTCTGCTGGAATAGAAAAATTTTCCAGACAAATCGGGCAAGAGTCATCTTCTTCAGTCATTCTTTCCTGTATAGGGCCAGCCGGGTAGCTCAACTCAAGTTCGCTTTCAGTTGTGATCTTACATCCACTCAAAAGCCATCCACCGCAAGCACCTGTAATTATATCTATTGGAAAAAAGACAGCTGCATAAGGCATTAGTGGGACTCCTATAGCTTGACCTATTGCGCCAGTTACGATAGACCCTGCCATGCCTCCAAGAGTGCAACATACTGCCCTGAGGGCAAACGTACTTTCCTCTGGATATAAGCAGTTGTAGGAACAATGCTTAGTAGTTGTAGTGACGATATCTCCCTGAGTAATAGAAGGATCTGGATTTGCGTAGGTTGTATTCACGAAAGCAAAAGTTGAAACGATAGTCCAGATTAGAATTTTTATAAAAATCATATTTCCTTCATTTGTTTAAAAATTTATTATCTTTAGATTATAGGAAGTTTATATACTTATTTTAAGTATATGTAAAATTTATTTTTATATTTTTATTAAATTTATATAAAAATTATCTCTTTTGCTTCTGTGGTAGGTGTCTAAGTTTTTGAAATTAAAACAGATTAGTTCTAAAGCTGCTCTGAGTCGGAGCGGAATCCTCCCTCTCGATTGCAACTGAAAGCGATTATCTTGTCAGGCTCTAAAGTGTTAAAACCATTCTCCCCTCCGATTCATTGTGAGTGCTTGTGTCTTCGTGAAAGTACTCACAATGAATCGGAGAGAACGGATTAGGCCTGAATACTGTGGATATTACTTAGAAGTAATCGGGAGCAGGTGTGTTGCTGCCAACAGAGTCATCCTCATTTGAAGGAGCTGAAGCTGGAAGAGCTGCAACGGATTCACTCATAGTGGAATCAGGAGGAGGAGGAGTGTTATGGGCCGAAACTGTCTGAAAAAGGATTACCTTGTCACCTGCACTCATTTTTCTTCGGCACACAGGGCATCGATCTGTGAGTTCACTTTTTAAAAGCTTTTTGAAACACGGTTCACATATTTTATGTTTGCATGGAGTAATGACAACGATCTTACGGGGAGTTTGATTGCTTCCTTCTGTTGGAGCAGAAAACTCGTCCAGACAAATCGGGCAAGAGTCATCTTCTTCAGTCATTGTTTCCTGTACAGGGCCAGCAGGGTAGCTTAGGTTAAGTTCGCTTTCACTTGTGTACTCATAACAACATTTCTCCAGTTTTAATATTCCCACAGACGCTCCTAAGCAAAAAGCAATTGGAGTCATGATGATAGATAGTGGAGTACAAGGTGCCATTATCCATGCCGGTATTGCTGTAGCACTCACAATGCCTGTGTGGCATAGGCAACCGTGCAGGTCTTCCTGGGTCCAGTTGGAGGAACAATGCCTAGCAGTAGTAGTGACGATATTTCCTTCAGTAAGAGAAGGCGTTGGATTTGCGTAGGTTGCATTCGCAAAAGCAAAAGATGAAACGATAGTCCAGATTAGAGTTTTTCTAAAAACCATATTTCCTTTATTTGTTTAATAATTTTATTACCTCTAGATTATAAGAGGTTTTCAGTTCATATCTTAATTTTAGACGTATGTAAAATATATTTTTATATTATTTATCTATAATTTAAATAAAAATTGTCTCCTTTAAGTGTTTTTTTGATTTCGCGATAGTCCTCTCTTATTATGCTTCGATGTCTAGCGTCGCTCAAAGAGAAGAAAGAGTTTGCCCTAAAAGGTGGAACGGCTCTCAATTTTTTCATTTTCGATTTACCCAGACTATCCGTCGATATCGATCTTGTATTTTTGCCAGACTACTCCAGAGACGAGGCGCTTCAGGCTATTTCGGACGGTCTTTCCTCTTTAGGAAATCGAATTGAAAAAAGTATTCCCGGTTCCAAGATTCAAAAGACGAGTCCACTAGGATCAATACTCACAAGCAAAATGACTGTTTTTTTCCAAGGCCTATCGGTGACTATCGAGCCGAATCTAGTGATTCGAACAACATTAAAGTAGCCAAAAATACAGTCAATTGTAAAGCGTGCCCAAGACTTATTTGAAACCGAACAGGAAGCTTTTGTTTTGGATCGAAACGAGATTTTAGCGGGAAAAATCTGCGCGGCCTTTGATCGTCAACACCCAAGGGACTTTTTCGACATTCACCACATGTTTAAAAATAAGATGCATTCAGATGAAGTCAGAGGGCTATTTTTAGTCTACCTTTGTGGTGGAGGACGACCATTGCACGAAGTTTTAGTTCCAACGCTACTTGATATTAAAGACATCTACGAAAGTCAGTTTAAAGATATGAGCGACTCAGAAGTGACGCTAGATATGCTCTATTCGGCTCGTAATCAATTAATTGAATGGATTCACGGTTCTTTGACCGATGATGAAAGGGGATTTTTGATTTCGTTTATTGAATTGCGAGCCGATTATTCAAAACTTAAAATTTCGGGTGTAGAGAGTTTACCTTCGGTTCTATGGAAAAAAAAGAATCTTGAAATATTGAGGGATAAAAATCCTAAGAAATTTAAGTTACAGTCCACGGAGCTTAAAGACCGATTTGATACGATACGCTCAAAACGAAGGGAATGAGCACATGGATAATAAGAGCCTACCTATCTCAAAATATAATTGTTATATTATTTATATTTAAAATTGATCGATCCCAGTTTACGCATCTGAAGATTGGTTTGCCCCCTACCTTTGAAGGCCATTCTCCCCTCCGATTCGTTGTGAGTGCTGTCTCTTTGTGAAAGCACTCACAATCAATCGGAGGGAGTAGATTAGGGCTGGATACTGATACTATGGGTATCACTTTGAGAGTAATCGGGAGCAGGAGTGTTACTGCCAACAGAGTTGTCCTCATTTGAAGGAGCTGGAGCTGAAGGATCTGCAGCGGCTTCACTCGGAGTGTAAGCAGGAGGAGGAGTGTTATGGGCCGAAACTGCCTGGAAAAGGATTACCTGGTCACCTGCACGAATTTCTTTTTCGCACAGAGGGCATTTTGCTTTGAATTTGCCTTTTAAAATATTTTTGAAACACCGTTCACATATTTTATGTTTGCATGGAGTAATGACAACGATTGTACGGTTAGTTTGATTGTTTCCTTCTGTTGAGGTAGAAAACCTTTCCAGACAAATCTGGCAAGAGTCATCTTTTTCAGTCATTCTTTCCTGTACAGGGCCAGCAGCAGGGTAGCTTAGGTTAAGTTCGCATTCATGATTGTACTGACAGCAATAGGGAGGCTCATGCTGGAATGAATTCGCCAGACACCCCCCAGCGCAACAACCTATTGGGACACTGAGAATAAAGAGTGGATTAGTAGATCCACAAGTTCCTGCCAATACTATTCCAAAAACACCCAAGAAGGCTGCGCCTTGTACACAATTCGGAGTAGAGTAGGTAAACTGGGCAGGTCCAGCGGTAGCGACAATATTTCCTTCTGTAAGAGAAGGCGTTGGATTTGCGTAGGTTGCGTTCGCGAAAGCAAAAGATAAAACGATAGTCCAGATTAGAATTTTTTTAAAAACCATAATTCTCTCATTCTTTTAAAACTTTATTGTCTTTAGGTTATAAGAAGCTTGAAGTTCATATCCTTGTTTTTAGGCGTATGTAAAATCTATTTTTATATCTTTTGTGATTTCCTCTTGAATTTCTCTCAAAATTCCCTCTAGAACCCTGTTGAAAAGCCGATAGGCAAAATATGACGGGTATAGCTCCACCCAAAGTGAATCTCCAGCGGTACTTGAGGGTTTATGTCTTTGCTTTAGGAATAAGCCTATTGTTTTTGGGGGATAGGTCCACTTACGGTGCAGAAATTGAAAACCGTCTTCAACAAGCCCTGAATTTACTTACACAAGTTCCTACGGGGCAGTCGTTAGTGAAAAAGGCGCAGCAACTTTGGAAGTTATCCGATCTATCGGAATTGTTGGAGAAATTTAAGTGGGGTGAGGCCTCCCGTACCGATACAATACTGACTCGCCATTATAATCCAAAGACCGGGGAGGAAGATCGTGATCGGGAAATCACTATTTATTTACGGAAAGACCAGTCTCAATTCGAACTGACATTGGACATGGCTCATGAGTTGGTACATGCTACTTCACGACCTGGATTTGATCCCTATGATCCCACGCTGACACCTGGAAAGTATATTTATGCAGCGATTGAAGGGGAGGGAGGAGAGGTTGACGCTGTGGTGACTGAGTGTCAAACAGGTCAGGAGATGGCTCAGCTCCTGAAGGTTCCTTTTAGGCGCTGTGAGCGTTATCGAAAGGATTTAGGAAGAAATGAGTTGGATCGGGATCGAGTGCGCCGTGATTTTTATCGAGTCGGACAATGGAAAGTGGATCTTCATAATAAATTGAAGGATGAATTTGAACTTTTTCCCTATCTATCTGCAGACGCACCTACGCTTTACTCATCGACCGGGCATGCTCCCTATCCTTTAGCGTTACTCAGAGAGTTTCAAGAGATTACTGAGATGGCTTGTGACAATTCCAGAAGTCGAATGAAGACTGCTGCGTCAAATAAATCCTGGATAAAAAATTCATGGATGAAGACGAGCTTTTCTCAAAGAGTCCAGACTGCCCAAGATGACGTTGAGCATTTTCTTTTAAAACGCTGCAATAATTAAGACAGGGCATATTCGTTGCAGTTTAACCCGCTAATTACTTCGATAATGACTTACGTGGGAACTCAATATTTCCAATCAAGGAGAAGAATCATGGGCATCTTGGGATGGATTCTATTTGGATTTGTAGTGGGTTTAATTGCAAGAGCGATCATGCCAGGACGCGACCCAATCGGCTTGGTTGGCACGACTATTTTAGGAATATTGGGAGCACTTTTGGGTGGCTGGTTTGGGCAAGCGATGGGGTGGTATGCCCCAGGTCAAGGTGCCGGATTTATTGCAGCCACCTTGGGTGCGATTGTTGTGCTAGGAATCTACCATCTCGTATCTCGAAGAAGGAATACTTCCTCAATGCAAAGGAAGGACTCAGATACAGATCATAAAAATGTGGCCTGAAAGGAATCGTCTGGATACTTTTTAGTTCTCTCCGAAAACATCCCCACGGATGGGTGAGTAATTCGTAAGATTCTGTACCCCCTTTTTTGATAATTTTGTTAAATGGTCAAAGAATATTTTTATTCCTGTTCCATTTTGAAATACGTCTGTATTTTGTAAGTGAAAATGGAGATGAGGCTCACTTGAGTTTCCAGAATTCCCACAACGTGCAATGATCTGCCCCTGCGTGATCTTTTGTCCACGCCTGACTTGCACGCTTCCTTGCTTAAGGTGTGCTAAAACAGAGATCTCATGATCACCATGCTTAATGAAGATGGCATTCCCTAAGGCCATATAGGGATTCATTTCTCCGAGGTTGTTATCTCGAATTCCGTCAATGGCTTCTGTCACTACACCATCTGCGGGGGCCACAACGTTTCGTCCAAAGCAGTAATAATCTTGATTCGTTTTGGCGTGAGCCCTTTTTTTAGTTTTAGTGTTTTTACCGATCCCGGTCTTGCTATTTTTATCGACTCCAGTCTTACTGTTTTTATCGACTCCAGTCTTATTATTTTTATCGACTCCGTCGATATCCAAAGCAAATTGCTGAATGGGTGAATCATGATGACGGTTTAAATCTGCCGAATCACCACCCCAGGCAATGGAAACGGGCCCTTCTAGAGGCATTCTAAATTTTATGTCATTTCGCTTTGGTACGGGAATGACCTTTCGTTGAGGTTGAAATAATAACCCCGTGAGTAGCCCCTCTTCATCCTGACTCAAGCTCACATCCAGTAATCCGCGTTCAAATTGAATGACATAGGCACCCTCTCTTACTGCGCTCCGTTTAATTTTAAGAGGTTCACCGTAATCAGATTGAAGATTCACTAAGTGACTCATGACCACCTCTTTTGGATAGGCTTCAATCACACGAGGTGAAAACAGTTGACGGTACCGATCTACGTCAAGATCTTTCATTGCTGCGGTGAGTTTAGATAAAATAATTTCAGTATCATTTCCCGCCGGCGTTGCGGACCTCACGAGCCCTGCGGGGGGCGAACTTGCGCAGGAAGTGAGACTGAGACTGGATAATAGCAGCACCCATATTATGTATTTTTGCACCATCATGGGTAACGGATAGTACTCGTGAAGCAGAGTTTAAAACAAGCACTAGTTATAAGCACTGTAAGGAATCCTATTGCGCCGAGAATCCAAATCTTTACGGCGCAATAGGATTCCTTACAGTGCTTGTCAACAGCCCCTAAAGGATTGAGTTCAAGTCGCAGCGCAGTCGTAGTTGCAGTGCAAAATGATTTCTACCGTTTTATTACCGAAACCAGGTTTTCAAGTCTTTTACAGATTTCCGTTTGAGGTAGTTTTTCTTTGATTACGCCATCTCGAGATTTTAACTCTACTTCATTTGTTAAAAGGGTCTTAGGAGAAATGATGACTCTGAAGGGCACGCCAATTAAATCAGCATCATTAAATATAAAACCTGCTTTTTCATTTCGATCATCAAGAAGAACTTCCATGCCTTTGTGGATCAGTTCTTTATAAAGGTTCTCTGCGGCTTCTTTCACACTCGGATCATTGAAATTGAGTGCGCAAATATGGACGTGATAAGGCGCTATTTCTAAGGGCCAAATAGGACCGTACTCATCATGCGATTGCTCTATCACTGAAGCCATAGATCTACCGACGCCAATTCCATAACAGCCCATGACCATAAACTTGGACTTACCATTTTGGTCTAAAAACGTGCAATTCATGGATTCGGAATATTTCGTTCCTAGTTGAAAAATATTTCCAACTTCAATACCCCGAGCAGCGATCAGGGGCTGTCCCGTGATCGGGCAAGGGTCACCTTCTCTGGCTGCTGCAATGTCGACGATTTCGATATGATTTTTGGAAGAGTTCATATCACGCACAAAATTAAAGCCCGTGTAATGGTAATCCGCTTCATTCGCTCCGACGACTAAGTTTGAGGATTCGGCTGCTGATGGATCGAAGATCATCCGAGTATTTTTGGGATTGATATTGAGTGGGGACGCAAACCCTGGAATAGCTCCAATCGATCGAATTTGTTCGTCGTTAGCAAATTTAAGTTCTTTGAGTTTGAGATGATTTCTCAGTTTAGTTTCATTGACTTCAATGTCGCCACGAATCATGACGAAGTAGACATGGTCTTGATCATCTGCATAAAATACTGCTTTTCCAGTTTCACTCGTTTTTACTTGGAGAAAGCAGGCTACTTCTTCAATCGTTTTTTGCTGTGGGGTGTGAACTTTCTCTAGAGGTTTTGCAGTTTCTTGAACAAATTGAAGAGCAGTTTTTGCCACTTCTTTATTGGCTTTATATTCACCGCCTGGTGACACGAAGAGGGTGTCTTCGCCACAGTCCGCTATGGCCATGAACTCATGGGAGACGGCTCCGCCCATCATGCCTGTGTCAGATTCGATGGACACAACATTTTTTAGTCCAATTCGTTTGAAAATCTTTACATAAGCTTCATGAGCACGATCATAATAACTCTTTAGGCAATCTTCAGAGGCATGAAATGAATAGGCATCCTTCATTGTAAATTCACGTACACGGATGAGTCCCGCGCGAGGTCGTGCTTCATCGCGGTATTTAGTTTGAATCTGATAAAGCATAAAAGGCATCTGCTTATAAGAATTCACTTCACTTCGTGCCAGATGAACCACTGCTTCTTCATGGGTCATACCCAGAAGCATGTCTTTGTTATTTCGATCTTTAAAACGGAGGAGTTCTGGACCGACAGACTGATACCTCCCGCTTTCTTCCCAAAGTTCCCTAGGTAGAACGACAGGCATCAGTACTTCTTGCCCGTCGATGGCGTTCATTTCTTCGCGAATGATTTTCTCTATTTTCTGGGTGATTCGCCTGGCGAGAGGTAGAAGCGAAAAAATTCCGGCAGAAACCGGCCGGACATATCCACCTCTGATGAGAAACACATGGCTTGGACTTTGGGCGTCTTTTGGAGTTTCTTTGGTTCGCTTTCCGACTAATTGACTCATTCGCATATAGTCCTATGCTCTAACCTATTTTTAAAAAATTTGAAACTAGCTAAAAACTAAGTCAACTCGATTGAGTAGCTAAATTGAGTAGGGCGTTTCTCTGAGTTTGCTATGTTTCACTCCATAAAAGAAGTAGACAAAAAATCCTACAATCAGCCAAATCCCAAACCGAAGCCAATTCGTAACTCCGAGTTCTGTCATTAAATAACCACAGCTAGAAAGACCGAGGACGGGGATCAGGGAGAGATCAAAAGTGAAAGTCAAATAGGAGAGAATCACCATACCGACTGAAAACACGCAAATGGGAATTTTGTGTTTCAAAACCACCCATCCGTGCAGGGTTGGGTCAAGGGGATGGTGAAGGCTAAAAAAGTCTCGCACCTCATTAGGTTTGAAATAAAGGACACCCACTAAGGACGCGAGCATGAGAAGAGGAAAAATATACTTTCCATTGATATAAGGAGTTTTAAATTTCCGCTCCCTTTTTTTATCTTTAAAGTCTAAAACCAGGATCCCCCCACAAACTAGAACAAATGCAAAGAGGGTTCCAATGCTGGTCAGGTCAGTGACTTCAGTTAAATTCATAAACAACGAAGGTACGGCAACCAAAACACCTGTGAATAGAGTTGAAACCCACGGTGTTTTATATTTGGGGTGGATCCATGAAAAAAAAGGAGGGAGAAGTCCATCTCGGCTCATAGCCATCCAAATTCGAGGCTGCCCTATCTGAAAAACAAGAAGAACAGTAGAGAGTGCAACGAGCGCGCAAATATCGATTACAGCAGAGAGCCAAGGAAGATTGACCCCTTCGGGTCCAAAGACAAAAGCTAAGGGATCTCCTACCGCAAGTCTTTTATAATTCACCATACCCGTGAGTACGAGAGCCACTAAAGTGTACAAGAGAGTGCAGATCAAAAGCGCATAAATCATTCCACGAGGAAGGTCTCGCTGGGGGTTTTTACATTCTTCTGCTGTGGTGGAGATCGCGTCGAAGCCAATATAAGCAAAAAAGACGGCTGATACTCCCTTAAGTACTCCTCCGAGCCCATTTGGAGCAAACGGAATCCAATTGGACGGTTTTACATAAGTAGCACCTACTAAAATGACGAGTAAAACGACTAAGACTTTTAAAAAAACTAAAAAATTAGAGGTCCGTTTTGATTCTTGGATTCCTATATAGACAATCCCGGTAATGACCACGGTAATAAAAAGAGCGGGTAGGTCACAGATGATGGGAAAGTCCCAGAGTCGAGGAGCTGAAATCCAAGCTTCATAACCTTTGATCACCCAAGAAGGAGTTCCTTGTGCGGTCAATTGAGCTAAACTCAAACCATTCAGAATTTGAGGGTGAATTTGATGGTAGGCGCGAGAGGCACTCAAGAAGTCTAAGGTGAGGTATTTAGGGAAGTAAATTCCGTAGCCCGCTAAAATTCCCGTAAAATACTGACTCCATGAGATTGCCACAGCAATATTGCCGATGGCATATTCGATCAATAAATCCCAGCCGATAATCCAAGCGAATAGCTCACCGAAAGAAACATAGGCATAGGTATAAGCAGAGCCGGCAACAGGAATGGCAGACGCGAAATCTGCATAACATAGGGCAGAAAAAGCACATGCAATTGCAGTAAAGATAAATAAAAATACGACAGCTGGACCGCCTGTGGAAGCCGCATTTCCAATAGTAGAAAATACACCCGCCCCTAAAACTGCGGCAATCCCAAAAGCAGTGAGGTCCCAGACTCCGAGGGTTTTTTGAAGTGAGCCTAGAGCTTGATCGTGTTGAGTATCGATCTCGCGCGTAATTTGGCGAATAGATTTTGTTCTAAAGAGTGCTGTCCAATACATACCCATCTTTTAATACATACCCATCTTGCAATTGATAACAACATAAAGGAAATGAGAAAGCTTTCGAATTTTTAAGAGTAGAGTGGAGTTTTGAGTAGAGTGAAACTTGATTTAAAAGTCTAGCTGTACACCGCCCTCTAACTCGACTATGACTTAAAGTGACTTCTATTATGTTAGGAGAACTTAGATGGCAAATCTTTTTATTAAAAAAGACCTGAAAGGCTTAATTGCGGATGCAGGTGATCCGAATTCTGCCGAAGTGGGTGGGCATCGATTGAAAAGGACGCTGGGAGCCTTTCATCTCGTTATGCTTGGGGTGGGCGCTATTATTGGCGCGGGGATATTTTCGCTTACGGGAACGGCTGCTGCTTATTATGCAGGACCAGGAATTGTTTACAGCTTTGTGATTGGGGCGGTTCTTTGTGCTCTTGCAGGTCTTTGTTATGCAGAAATGGCCGCGATGGTTCCGGTCTCTGGCTCGGCGTACGCCTATTCCTATGCTACCATGGGAGAGTTTATCGCCTGGATTATTGGGTGGGACTTAGTATTAGAGTATGCATTTGGCGCTGTTACGGTAGCAACCTCTTGGTCAGGTTATTTTTTCTCTCTTTTGCATAAAACTCTAGGGATTCCATTTTCTGATTCATGGATTCTGTGGACGAAAGGTCCATGGGAAACGGTGACATTAATCGATGGCACTCAAGCCTTTGGGATTTGGAATCTTCCAGCTACCCTCGTTTCTGTACTTCTCACTGCGGTATTGTATCGAGGTATGCAAAAAAGTGCCTTGATCAACAACCTGATCGTCCTTGTTAAAATTTCCACGATTCTCTGCTTTGTGATTTTAGGCTGGTCGGTCGTAGATTCTGTCCATTGGATTGCGAATGGGGCTGCCACCGGCTTAGGTAAACTCGTGCCTCTCCCAGGAATGTCATTGAGGAACGGTCATGAGTTTTTGAGTTACGGTTGGTCTGGGGTTCTCACGGGAGCAGGAGTTGTATTTTTTGCTTATATTGGCTTTGATGCCGTAGCTACGACTGCCCAAGAGTGCAAGAATCCAACACGAGATCTTCCCATTGGCATTCTAGTTTCACTTCTAGGATGTACTGCTTTGTACATTCTGATGGCACTGGTGATTACGGGGGTTGTACCTTACAAAGAATTAGGGGTGCCTGATCCCATTGCTGTAGGTGTAGATCGAATTGTAGTTTTACATGGTTGGTCTGTGGCAGTTCAAAAATTTCTGACTTTTGGAGTCAAAGTCGGTGCACTCGCTGGTTTGACTTCAGTCATTTTGGTGATGATGATGGGGCAAACTCGTCTCTTTTACGCAATGTCAAAAGATGGTTTATTACCTTGGTTTGATCGTCTTCATCCCGAGCATTCCACTCCCCATTTAGCGACGATAGTCACGGGTTGTTTTGTAGCCATCTGTGCTGGACTGATACCCATGAGTGTCGTGGGGGAACTTGTTTCTATTGGTACTTTACTTGCTTTTGTTTTAGTCTGCGTAGGGATTCCCATTCTTAGAATCAAGCATCCTCATACTCCAAGGCCCTTTAAAACCCCTGTCTATTGGCTAGTTGCTCCCGCAGGGGCTTTAGCGTGCCTTTGGGTCATGTCTGGCTTACCCTATGACACTTGGATCCGACTTTTGATCTGGTTATTGATTGGGTTTGTCATTTATTTTGGCTATGGAATTAAACACAGCAAATTAAGAGCAAAGTCTTGAGATTTGAAGGATGTGTTCAAACATTAAATTATTGATTAAAGTTCTTCTTGTCGTTGTCACATTGGGTGGAGCATTAGGTGGAATAGTGACTGGCACAGTGGGTTGCAAGAAACAGAGAGATTCGAATCTGGGATCTTCTTCATCGGGACCAATCAGGGTGGGTGAAGTGGGAAGTATGAGCGGCTCAGAGGCCTCTTTTGGGACTTCGACTCATAATGGGATCTTACTTGCCATTACAGAGCTGAATGCCGCAGGAGGGATTCATGGGCGCAAGCTAGAGCTGATTACTTTAGATGATCAAGGGAAGGCCAGTGAAGCAGCCCTTTCAATCACTCAATTGATCCATCAACGAGGCGTGCATGCAGTGCTAGGGGAAGTCGCAAGTACTTTAAGTATTGCGATGGCTCCAATTGCACAACATAATAAAATTCCCATGATCTCCCCCTCTTCCATTAATTTTAAGCTGACTCAACAGGGAGATTATATTTTCAGAGTTTGTTTTGTAGATCAGTTTCAATCCAAAGTGATGGCTGATTTTGCAACTCAGCACCTTCTCGCGAAAAGAGTTGCCATCCTTGAAGATGTAAAAAGTGATTATAGTAGAGATTCGGCAAAGATTTTTTCGGATTTTTTCACAAAGTCCGGTGGACACATTGTAATGAGGCAAAGTTATAGTGAAGGAGATATTGACTTTAAGTCGCAGTTGACGGCAATTCGTGCCATGAACCCCGATCTGATTTTGGTTCCCGGTCATTATACGGAAGCAGGCCTGATTGCACGTCAAAAAAAGGAATTAGGGATGAACGTTCCTCTTCTGGGTGGAGATGCTTGGGATTCTCCTCAGTTGAAAGAAATTGGGGGAGAGGCGCTGAGTGGATCTTATTTTGTAAGTCATTTCTCAAAAACGAATCCCGCACCTCATGTCCAAAAGTTTATCCAGAGTTATCAATCGATGTTTGGGGGAAGGTCTCCAGATGGTCTGGCTGCCCTCGGATACGATGCTGCGCGACTTCTAGGGGATGCGCTGAAGCGTGCCAAATCGCCTTCGTCTGAAGATCTCCGAGATGCGATTGCTGCGACTCAAAATTTTGAAGGGATCACGGGTAAAATTACGATTGGCCCGGATCGCAATGCGGTGAAGTCGGCAGTGGTATTTAAAATAACTGAAGGTGGAAATTTTAAATTGGCAACTGAAATGAATTTTAAGTAGTCGGTGCCGCGACTAAGTAGTTCCTTAGTCTGAAAGCAGTGAAGGGGGGATGCTGGGGTGAGGATTAAAGTGGTTAGAAATGCGACTTCTGGAAATATCATGATTCCACCTAATGATTATTGGGTGAGCTTAAATTCTGAAGCAGGTGAAATTACTCTTTCTGCTGCTGGAAAAGACTTAAGAATTAAGGCCACCCGACGTCGAGTTCATGTGAAGTCCAAAGTAACCAGTGTGCAGTTCTACAGTGGAGGTGGAAAAGTTTGGAGTATCGTGGTGGTAGCACCCAAAGCTGGGGAGTGGATTGCGCTGGTTGAATATGAGTAATCGGCATCGGAGTTTCTTTTGCAATATGTGCGCGTTTCGTAGTCGAGGCGACTAGTCATCTAAAAAGGAACATGCCACGGACCTCTTCCATCAGTTGTCCAGCAAGAGATAGAGCCGCCCGTCTTTAATCCACAGGTATGAAACATGTCTGCAGAGACTTGGGTAAAAGTACCAGTAGGGGCATCGATTTGCCTATCGCCATTTGCCCCCCAGCAAGAGATGGAGGCATCCGCTTTTAATCCGCAGCTTATATTTGTTCCGACAGTTATAGATACATAATAATTATATAGATATGATTCTGCGATTTTTGCCAAGTCAGGATAGAGGGGGGATGCTGGGGTGAGGATTAAAGTGGTTAGAAATGCGACTTCTGGAAATATCATGATTCCACCTAATGACTATTGGGTGAGCTTAAATTCTGAAGCAGGTGAAATTACGCTCTCTGCTGCTGGAAAAGATTTAAGAATTAAGGCCACCCGACGTCGAGTTCATGTGAAGTCCAAAGTAACCAGTGTGCAGTTCTACAGTGGAGGTGGAAAAGTTTGGAGTATCGTGGTGGTAGCGCCCAAAGCAGGGGAGTGGATTGCACTGGTTGAATATGAGTAATTGGTATCAGAGTTTCTTTAAAATCATTGAATCTTTTGGTTTGATTTAGATTAATTATTGTGATGTGGATTGCAGATATGTTGTCTATAGTGAAAAAAAATTTAAGTGTTCTATTTTTTAACTTTATTGTAGTTCTAATTTTTGGAGCTTTATTAGGGAATACCTTCGCTAGTGCGAATGGAGAATTTGCATACATAGGTCGCGATCTCTACTCTGTAGATTCTGGAACAGGACAATTAACTTATATTTCCACATTAGGTCCTGATTATAACTACCAAACACGTCAAAGGACTCTAGTTCCTAGCTTTTATGATGGTATGGTTTTTCATCCGAATGGAGAATTTGCATACATAGGTCGCGATCTCTACTCTGTAGAGTCTGAAACAGGACAATTAACTCGTATTTCCTCATTAGGTAGTGGTTTTAACGACCAAACAGGTCAAAGGAACCTAGACCCTTACTATTATGATGGTATGGTTTTTCATCCGAATGGAGAATTTGCATACACGGGTCGCGATCTCTACTCTGTAGATTCTGAAACAGGACAATTAACTCGTATTTCCTCATTAGGTGGTGGTTTTAACGACCAAACAGGTCAAAGGACTCTAGGTCTTCACTCTTATTGTCGTAAGGTTTTTCATCCGAATGGAGAATTTGCATACACGGGTCGCGATCTCTACTCTGTAGATTCTGAAACAGGACAATTAACTCGTATTTCCTCATTAGGTGATAGTTTTTACCATCCAATAGGTCAACTAACTACTTATTGTGGTATGGTTTTTCATCCGAACGGAAAAATTGCATACATTGATCACGATATATACTCTGTAGATTCTGAAACAGGACAATTAACTCATATTTCCCCAGGTTATGGTTTTAGGCGTCATCTATATTATAAGAATATGGTTTTTCATCCGAATGGAAAAACCGCATACATAGGTGGCAGTCGCTACTCTGTAGATTCTGAAACAGGACGATTAACTTATATTTCCTCAAGTGATGATTTCAACCGCCTCGTAGGTCAAAGGCCTCCACTCACTTATTACCCTTATACTTATACTTTTACTTATAATGGTATGGTTTTTTTTCGTCATCAACGTCCAATACATAAACAAGCCGATAATTTAATGGAAGATTTTTTTAATAAACCTAAAAATTCCTCTGGCTATTTATTAGTTGAAGACGCTCTTAAATGGAGTAAACAGAAAATAGGAAGAAACCCACTTGACTATTTGATTATTCGAATGGGTGGAGTCGTAAAAGACAAATATTTGGCTAAAGAAATTAAAAAATACGTTAAAAAGGCTAAGGAGAATCTAAAAAATCGGACCGATAGACTGCTTAAGATTACTAATGATTCTCATTTACAAAATTTGAACTTTCAAGAAAGAGCCAACAGCTTGCTTACTATTTCAAATGATCTTGAGCAAAGTAATGGCTTGCTGGCACTCGAAGCGGATATTAAAAAGCAGGATGAACTTGAATCTAAAATAATTCAACTTCAGTCTAAATTAGATCAAGTGAATAGCGATAGAATCAAGCTATTATTCGACAGAAACCGTACTGCGAATAAGACTCAAATTGATGCGCTTTCGCAGCTGCATCTCATGATTCAGGAAGAATTAGCTCAATGCAAAACAGATCTTCACTTGCTCAATCAGCCCATGAGTGCACTTTAAGAAAAATAGTGTATCGTTTATGAAAAAACGAATAATTTTAAATTTTTTTTATATTTTACTATCTGTTTACTTCTTAAGTATACCTGCTTTTGCGGCAGACTGGGAATGGTACGATAAAGGTAGTAAAAGTTGGAAAAAATACGATCAAATTGCTGCTCAAGAACTGGAAGACGCTTTTAATGCTGGAAAAGATAAGATTACTCCCATTGCAGGCTTTTTTTCTCAGCACATGGGGCAGTATGAGATTGATTTTAGTACAAATTCACAGTTAGATTTAATTTCTAAAATCTTGAACCCCATGAGGAGAGTCGATCCGAATTCGAGCTCCTCTTCTGGTTCAACTTCAACTCACGCAGCAAAGATTAGCCAAAAAATTAACCCAAAAATGAGTGAAGACACTTTTCTGCGTGTCAGTCCTCAGGATCAAAACCAAGAAGAGACTTGTAGCATTTGTTATGACGAGTTTTCAGCGCATGATCCTATTTATAAGTTAAAACAGTGTGAAAAAGGTCACTACTTTCATAAGAATTGCGTAAAAAAAGCTCTTGATTTAAAACCCAAGTGCCCTGTTTGCAATAAAATTTATGGGATTCAGATAGGGGACGCCCCGAATGGAACCATGACAGTGACCCAGTCCAGGGTAAGCTTGCCTGGCTATGCTGGAAATGGAAGCTGGAATATTTCTTTTTCTTTCCCGAGTGGTCACCAAGGTCCACATCACCCGCAACCGGGAATGTTTTATTATGGAGATAGTCGACAGGCCTACCTGCCTGATACAGTCGAAGGCCGAGAAGTCTTGGATCTTTTCCGTACAGCATGGGATCGCAAGCTCCTCTTTACCATTGGCCGAAGCTTAACTCGTCAAGCAGAGGGCGTGATCACTTATAACGGAATTCATATGAAAAGTCAGCAATCCGGGGGCGCAGCCGCCCATGGCTGGCCAGACCCCACTTACTTGAGTCGAGTCAAAGAAGAGCTTGCCTCAAAAGGAGTATTTCCTCCACCTGTTGAAGTGATTTCTTCTTCTGTTCAAATCGCATCTGAATCACCCTCAAAATTTCATCAGGCTAAGTCATCTCTTTTAAAATTATCTGGAAAAATAACTGGAAAACCACCCAAGGCAATACCTGAAAAATTACCAGAAGAAGTGCCAGGAGAAGTACAAGACAAATTACCCGAAGAATTATCGACAAGTTCATTGGCGGAATTATCAGAGGATGAAAAATGGAACGAAAGTGACACTGATTGGGGCAATGTTGAAAACGTTGAAGAGGATGATTCCGGTCAATTCGAAGCATCCAGTCGAGCTGAACCAGAACCCGAGGTGGTACTTAGAAGTCATCCTGTAAAAGATAGATTCAAAAATGATTTAGAAAAACTGAATTCAATTTTTCATGATGATGAACTTGCAGAGCATATCTCTACGCTCTTTTTTCCGTTAGAAGAAGTTCCAGAGCACATTCTTCAGGGGATGTCACTCACTAGAAGTGATACGATTGAAGTTAAATTCACATTTCCTGGTGGATATAGCAATGAACATACAATTCCCGAGATTAAAATTAAAGAAGCTCAGGGTTTGACTCATGGACTCAGCTTTTTTCTAAAACAGTTCATCAAAGATTATTGGAAAGAGAAAAAATTTAAGACTCAGAACTTCATGGTTGATGTTGCTGAATTTATAAAAGAGAGAATTAAAAACAGCACTAGCTATTGTCCTCTTTGTGGGAAATTACATGAGGCTCCCAGCGTTAAGCTGATTCCTTGTCAGGACAGTCTGTGCCAGTGGAAGTTTTCTGAGTTAGGGCTAGGGAGTGATCCTCAGTTCGAATTACTGAACTCAAATGAAGCCACGGATTTACTGATATCCATGACTTATGTAGTCGCATCCTCTTCTCGCAGAGATCAGATTTTTAATCCTTTTCCGCCTGAGTTTCTTATTGGAGAAGGAAAGGAATTGAAAGATAAAAAACGGGATTATCAAGCCATTTTGACTATTCTAGACAAATTGCCTTCTACTCAGGAGCTGCGGGATACGAAGGCACCCCTGAAGGAAGTTTTAGATGCGATTGATCCTAAGGCGTATTATTTACTCAGGTGGATTCTTTTCACAAACCGTTCATACCTAAAGCCTATAGATATGAGTCAAGTGACCCAGGAGATTAAAGACTCGAAGCTCCCTTCCATTAAACAAATTTTTGAGTTTGTCTCGAATCCGCCAGAAAGGGAGAAGCTATTTCAAGATCTAAAATCAAAGAATGAGAGTGTTTACGTATTTCATGGATCAAGGGGTGAGAACTGGCACGCGATTGTGAGGAGTTCTCTTAAAAATATGAGTGGTACGGCTTTGATGTTGTCAGGACAAGCTCACGGTGCTGGGGTGTACTTTGCTAAAGACTTCGGGACTTCGTCACACTACAGTCCTTGCCAAGCTCACCCTCTTTGGTCAAAGAGTCAGTATAATCAGGGCTTCAGTACTATGTTAGTTTGTGAACTGGTCAAAAGCAAGGATTGTAAAGATCATGGGTTATGCTATGTGATGTCCGATGAAACAGGAATTGCAACTCGGTATTTATTGGTTTATTAATTATTCCTAAACTTGCGAGATGAACCTGCTCCTGACTAGTATTATTTCAGAGACGATTCGCAGGAAAGTCTCTGCTTTTATTATTAAATGGACATAAGGGAGTAGTTTCTCTATAAGAGTCTTTATTGGTTGATTCTTTTTTAGGATTTACGACTTAATAATGAAGAAATATTTAAAATATAAATCTGTATTGTTTATTTTTTTTTGTTCCCTCCTTACTCAGGTAAGTTTTGCTTTCGGGGCTTCACATAAAAAGATCATGCATAAAGAGGATTCAATAGAAGTATTGAAAATATTGGATGAGAAAACGCCTCTTATTCCTGACTTGGCAAAAATCGTAGCTTCCTACTTCTATAATTATTATGTATCTGTGTCTGTATCTCCATGTGGTGGTAGTAATTTCAGCTGCGGATTAAAAGCAGATGGCTCTATCTCTTGCTGGGGGGATGATCTTTATGGCCCAACTCATGTTCCTGCTGGCACCTATACGCAAGTCTCTGCAGGTTGTAACCATGCCTGTGGATTGAGGATGGACGGCTCTATCTCTTGCTGGGGGAATAATTGGCATGGTCAAACGCATGTTCCTACTGGCACCTATACCCAAGTCTCTGCGGGTGTGGGGTACGCCTGTGGATTAAAGACGGATGGCTCTATCTCTTGCTGGGGTGATAATTTTTATTACAGAACTCATGATGGTCCTCCTGGTACTTATACCCAAGTCTCTGTGGGTGCTAATTCCATCTGCGGATTAAGGACGGATGGATCTCTCTCCTGTTGGGGATATTCTTTTGGCCAATCTCATATTCTTGCTGGCACCTATACGCAAGTCTCTGCAGGTTGTAACCATGCCTGTGGATTGAGGATGGACGGTTCTATCTCTTGCTGGGGGGTAGGGTATATAATAAAGCAGCCTCGTTGGTTTGAGTATCGTTGGAGTGACGCCGTAGTTCCTTCTGGTACCTCTTATACTCAAGTCTCTACGAATAATGCTGTCACCTGCGGATTAAAGACAGATGGCTCTATCTCTTGCTCTCGGATTGATGGTAAAGCTTTAGTTCTCCCGGGTGCATATACTCAAGTCTCTGTGGGTGGTTCTGAGGATAGTGGTTCTCGCATCTGCGGAGTAAAGACGGATGGCACTATCTTATGCCGGACTGAGGGGCTTTTTGGACCTCGTTACAGTACTTATGGGATTGAATATTGAAAGTGACTCAGGCTAAATTCTAAAGCAAATTGGCTTGGATGACACCGTTAGAAAAAGACCCTGACAAATCAGCAAAAGAGTATGCACTTCGAAGGTTGGACCGAAGGGAGTGCTCTGCTAAAGATATTTACCGGCACTTGATTAAAAAGGGAGTCTCCTCTCAGGTGGCCTCTCACGTCGTTTCTGATCTGGTGGCTTCAAATCTCATCAGTGATGAGCGATTTGCTAAAATGCTGACGCGCGCTCAGGTTTCGCGCGGCAAGGGACCTCAAGTGATTCGCCAGAAATTGCGAGAAAAAGGGATTTCTCTTGAACTCAGTGAGGTGAAGGCAGTATCCGAAGAGGTCGGTCAAATGACTGAATTACAGGCCGCTCAGGCCGTATTAGAACGCAAGTATCCTCGAGCAGCAGAGGATCGAGCTGAAGCAAATCGTGCATATCAGGCTTTGATACGACGAGGATTTTCTTATGAAGTTGCACAGGAATCATTAAGGTTCATTAAAACTCATCAAAAAAATCAATGAATCGCTGAGACGAGGTGAGTGACTTTGGGGAGTTCGGCAGCGATATGAAAAGATTTGACTTCGTCTGTAATGCTTTGATCAGATACCGTTATTCTTTCGTGTTGACGTAAGTGTTCAGCCCATGAGTCGACCCAGAAAACTTCTAAATAACGTCCTGCTACTTCTGTATCTTGAAATAAATCCCAACGAGAGGCACCATTGCGTTTACGGATGAACTTCACCTTTGTAATAGCGGCCACAAAGTGTTGAGCTTGTGACGGATCAATTTGATACTCAATCGTAACTAAAACTCGTCTCTGTTCTAGCCGTGGAGTGAGGAGGGGAGACATTATTGGAGCCCGAGGATAGGGGTGAGACCAGCTTCGAGCTGGATTCAGATTCAATTCCTTTGGATTCTCAACGAGTCGAATGGGGCGACTTAAAGCGAGACTGCAGAACAAGCATATGCCAGCTAATGTGAGGGACGTGGAGGTGCTCAGTTCTGAAGCAATGATTCCCCAAAATGCGCTTCCTGCTGTCATGCCTCCAAAGAAGATGAGTAAGTAAATAGAAAGAGCTCGTGCTCGAACCCATTCTGGAACAGAGATTGAAATTAAAGTATTCAGAGTTGAAAGGGTGCAAAGCCATGCAGCTCCTCCGATGAGCAGTGCAAGAACGAGTAAAGGGAAATTGCGTGGAGCCCAAGCCGCCGTAAGGGTGGTCCCTGCAAACAAAAAAATCATAACCTCAATCAATCGGTTCGTTGAGGTAGCACGACGAAAATAGGGTAGAACCAAGGTGCCTAAGACGGCACCTGTTCCGAGACATCCTAATAATAACCCATAAGTTCCTGGACCGCTTTTTAACTCATTGTGTGTAATTACTGGAAGGAGTGCCCAGATTGCGCTGGCGGGAGTGACAAAGGCAAGTGTTCGGATGAGGATTCGATGTAAAGAAGGGGAGTGTCGAACATAGCGCAATCCTGCTTTCATAGCTCCAGCTAGATTTTCTGGAGGGCCAGGATTTTTAATGGGTTTTCGTTTCCATCGATAGAGAACTAGAATCACGGTGAGAAAGGAAATCGCATTGAGTATAAAATTAGCTCCCGGTCCCAGAGCGGCGACGACGAAGCCGCCGAGTGCAGGTCCGACGGCACGTGCGACATTAAAAGAGGCGCTTCCTAATGCAATAGCGGGGGGGAGTTCATGGGCTGGAACCATTTCAAAGATGATAGCTTGCCAGGCTGGGCTATTCATCGCCGCCCCAAGACCTAGAAAAAAACTCAGTCCAAGCAAAGACCAGGGTGATAGGTTCCCAGAAAGCGTAAGAATTCCAAGTAGAGCAGCAGCAACCAGCATCCAGGTTTGCGTGATGAGAAGAAGTTTTCTACGGTCTATGAGATCAGCTAACGCTCCAGCAGGAAGTCCTAAGAGAAAAACGGGGAGAAAATTTGCAGATTGGACCAAAGATACCATAAAAGCGGAGGGAGCAAGTGATGTCATCATCCAAGTTGCCCCTACATTTTGCATCCATGTGCCGATATTTGAGGCAATTGACGCTATCCATAACGCTCTAAAAACTGAATAACGTAGAGGACTCCACCAAGAAGAGGGGTGAGCGTAGGTAGATGCGGTGTTTTCGTGTTCCAAAAAATTTATCCTCTTGAGACCTTTTAGAACAAGAATAGATGAATGGCGGGTCGTTAGTCAATTTGTGTTAAATACGACGATAACGAAGCACACGAAATGCTGCATACGCAGCCACTGCTCCTCATGCGACTTCTCCAACACCCATCATCATCGCAAGTGCTATACCCGTAACTCCAGCAAAAGTAGCTCCTACGACTGGCCATGGCTCTTGACTCAGCTTAGTACTGAGCTGAGTGGATAACTTTCGAGTCATACTGGAAGCTTCGTGTCTATGGCGTATTGCGTTTGTTCGATGTGTTGATACCCTTTGTGTTGCCATTGTGCTTTCCCTTTTCTTTTTCTATAAGTTAAGAGCAAAGGGTATACCTGTTCTAATTTGTTCTCATCTGTTCTAATGACAAGTAGTTTAGAGAGAGAGAATGAGATTGGACACGGCGAGTTAAAAAGATTCTTTGTGAATTACGCAATTTACAAAATTAACGTTAATTTACATTAATTTACATTAATGACTCTCAATATTCAGCGCACTTCTTCCGATTGAATGTAAGATGTCTATAGAAAGAGTTTAAAAATTCTTTAAAAAACTATAGAATTCGTAATTTTATGAACATATTCTTAGCTGAAGAGAAGAAAGAAGTTCGAGATATTTTACTCCCGCTTTTGGATGAGAAGTTTCCATCTTCTATTGTTGTTGAGTTTTCTTCATTTCAGCAGTTTATTGAAACTCTAGAAAATCGGGATGAGGTAGTCGATCTTATCATCTGTGATTATTATTCAAAGGGATTAGCGTTATTGAATTGTTTAGTCACCGTTGGTAAAGAGGTTCCTTGTGTGATGATCAGTGATAAAAAAGAAAAGGTGAGTGAAAGTTTAAGAGTGAGAACTGGACCCACTGAGTCCATAGGTAGGGAAAATATTTCTGAAGAGTTCTTAAAGTCGATCGAAGCCATTATAAAAAAAGGCTATTTTAAAGATTTTAAAACACTGGATATAGATTTTATTAAAATCTCAGCCCAGTTATTATTGGATAAATCCCTTATCGAATCAGATGTTTTTATTAGGCTGGGCCATAATAAGTTTTGTAAGCTTTTTAAAGAGGGTGATAGTTTTACGAGTGAAGACTTAGAAAAGTACGTCAAAAAAAAGAAAATTGAATCATTTTATATTTATAAATCGCAGGCTTCTGAATGGGTCGAAAAACAGACAGTCACCTTGACGCAGTTGGCTGAAGAGGCTCAAGGCAACTCCCAGGAAATACGTCAAGCTTCGACCGAGGCTCTGGGTATGATTCACAATCTTGTGGACAAGCTTGGATTTACTCCCCAAATACAGGAGCTTACTAAAAAAATTGCGTATATTACGATTAAAGTCTTAGGAACTAAGCCACACCTTTCAAGCATTCTGGCTCTACTAAAAAAGCACGAGGGCGAATACCTGACCACGCATAGCTTGATGTTGGCGGATATTAATATTGCTCTTGCTCTCAGGCTTGGATGGAGTTCTGCACCGACATTCTTGAAACTGACCTTGGCTTCTTTTCTTCATGACTTACCTATTCAAGATAACGCTATTGCTTCATTAAAAAATCTAGAAGAAGCAAATCGAGTTTTCTCAATTTCATCCAAAGAAATGTTTATTTTTAAACAACATCCGATCCAAGCCGCTAAATATGCTCAACAGTTTCATGACATTCCACCCGACGTGGATACCATCTTGATCCAACATCATGAGATGCCCGATGGTTCTGGATTTCCAAGAGGGCTTTATCACGGTCATATCAGCCCACTTTCTGCACTTTTCATTGTTTCGCATGATATTCTCAATTATGTGCTTGAGTTTGGAACAGAGGGAATTGTTGAGAAATATATACCTAGTCGAAGCGACCTGTTCTCAATAGGCACATTCAAAAAAGCGCTTCATGGTTTAATTCAGGAATGATCCGCCCTGCAGATTTTTGAAATACCTAAAATGTCATTTAAAGCAGCGGAAGTCAGGGACTTTAGAGGATCAACTGCGCTGATTGGGTAGTTCGTCTAAATACCCGCTCAATTGTTGAACTCAGTTGGTGGCTGGGGGGGTAGTCGAAACCCCGACCTCCGGGTTATGAACTTGGTTGCTATACCGCCTCGCGGTATAGCTAAGTGCATTAATTGGGTCAAGTTGTTAGTGAAGGTGTTTTGAGTGGATTTAGAAAGAAACTAGCCTTCTTGATCCTATATCATTAGTTTTGAGTGATTCAGACGCTATGTGCAGCACGCACAAGGACTCGACTTTTAAGGAAGAAACCAACGATTATTACTTTTTGGCGGAAAACCTGAAAATGGACCCAAATTTGGGCCAAATTTTGGACTGAGAATTAAGCTCTTTGAGGGGGTTCATATATTTCAAGACAAGCTTTTCAGAGGACTTATACCCCAACCAAATTCAATCTAAATTAGATAGTTGCCATGTTATTAAGTAACTTACTTGAGTGGCATTAAAAGCGAATGTTTAAATTATCTTAACTCCATTAATAGTCGCCTGCATTATGCTACAATAATGGTGTACAAAGCAGTTATGCATATATGGAGTAGGGCGATTTTATGAAGCCTTTCCGTTTTACGGGTTTATTAATGTTTCTTCTTTTGTTCACTTCATCTTACGTGTTGGCTACTATTCTCACTCCCGAGCAATTACAGCAACAAAAGCAAAAAATAGAAAACATGAAAAAGATAAGAAACAAAGCAAAAGATATTTTAAATAATAGAAAATACAAACGTGTTCCAGCGACCAGTGAGATGGTAAAAATAAGAGAAGAGGGGCAAAGTCAGATTAAAAAAGCAAAGGAAGACCATGAGTTAATCAATCATGAAAAACATATCGATGGAAAAAATGACACTTTTAATAAAGTAGTTCATAAGGCATTCCATCCAGTGGAGACTCTTGTAAATGCAGCTTCCAGTGGGCTGTCGCAGTTATCTGCTACTCACTCACACGGTAATTCCCAAGCCAATCATTCTTCGCAACATTCAACGACACCGTATAAGGAATCCAAGCGCGACACCCCTTCTTTAAATGGTAAATCTGATTTTTCACCGCCACTTTCTCCTATTTCTGGAAATGGAAATCAGTTTTCTGCCAAAGGTGCATCTAAGAACAAAGGGAGTATTGCGATTAAGTCATTTATTCCTAATAATATGGACCCTGTTATAGCCAAAGGTGCAAAAGGTCTGACATCTGGGGCAAGCTTGACAGCTATTGGTTTGGCTCATGCTCCTGTACCTGTAATTGGACAGGTGTTTGGTAGTGCTGCTGGTAAAACAGCAGAAGTCATGGATGAAAATATTCAAAATAGAATGCTCTATCAGAATGGGGAAGGACGAGAAAAACGATTAGAACAAGTAGGTAACCCCGTCCGTGGCTTAAGTACCCAATTACATGAGAATGAAAATAAACATAAAACAGTAAAAGAATTGGCTAGTTCTTCTATGGTATATGGTGCCACAACTGGGGCGAGTCTAGGTAAAGATCAGAGTTTGGATGAAAATTTAAAAAAGGACATTGAAAATGGAGGTATTGCATTAGACGCTGTTGGAGGTGCTCAAACAGCTCGAAGCTTCATGCAAACCATGGTGCTTGGCCCAGAAAGAGGAAAAGAAGTCCTCATTGAAAAGGAAAAAGTTTATCAAAAGGTCGTAAATACATCCATTGAACACAATCAAAAAACTATCAATTCAATTAAAGAAGAATATAAAAATAACGAAGCAGATCAGACACAGACCGATAAAAGTATTATAAAAAACTTAGATCAAGCATCAGAATGGCTGAATAAAACACAACAAAAATCAAACACTGCATTTGAAGAAAGAAATGCTCAACTCAACAAAGAACTGAATAGAAAACAGAGTATTCATGCTATTTCTGAGGCGGGTTGGTCCCAGGCAGGTCTTGGACCTGACGAGGTTAGACAAATACAATTCGAACATCTTGATAAACATTTAAATATTGTAAACAATAATATTGATAATAACGTTAATCCGTATGATGAAACCCAAACAAAAAATAAAAAAACTGAGGATTTCATTAAGCAACATAAAGAAACACATCCACTTGGCCGCTTAGGTGATCAAAGCGCAGCAACAGAAATCGCAGCAATACAAAAACGTATTGGTAGTAGTGGCTATGATGAAAATATAAAAAATGTTGACATAAACGGGGATGGGTTAAGCGCCTCTACAATTAAAGCCACAGAAGATAATAAAAAAATAATTCAGTTAAAAATAAATCGATACAATCAAGAACAGGAGTTAAAGGAAGCCATTGCAAACGCGACGCGAGTACGAATTAATACCGATCTTGAAAATTTAAAAATACAGATTGCTAATCTAAAGAAGGCAAGCGAAATTCCAGAGTCAGAACCGCAAGTAACAAATTTACCCAATCCTATACAGTCACCATTTGTATTTTCTAAAATAGTTCCGAAAATGATGCCAGATGAGAGTAGTATGGCTCTTAGAGCTACTAAAGATGATCTAAAGCGTGATGAAAGCGAGAGAAGAGCGCAACCTGTAGCGGCTTATGATACGCTGGATGAAAGCTTGGAAATACTAAATGCACTCAATAATGAATATGATAGATCTAAATAATAATCAAGTTACAGAGTCCAATATTAACTCCAAAGTTTCATGAAGATAATGAAAGCTCTGGTTCAATAGCATCTAATGAAGAAACTCCTAAAAATACAAATAACGGGGTTGTGACCAATCCACGTTCTTTAGTTACAACGAGTTAATAGAAGTAATATTTTTAGAATGGTCGTTCCAAGATTAGTTAGCTGTGGAAGTACAAACTTTATGCTTTGATGGTGTAAATCTAAAAATCAGAGACGACGTGACCCCAGACCAGCTATAAGCTTTTAAAGTGCCCCTGTTTTCTTTGTATAATTTAAATTGAATTAGATTGGTGTCTTTTTCAAGAGTCTCTGGTAGAAGCTTAAATAATTCATCCATTACTTCTTGATCAGAAATAGGGTTAAACGCTACCCCATAAAGAAGCTTCTTTTTTATAGACTTAAGAGATGCGTTGGCTTCAAATGGGAGTGCTCTTGATAATTATCTATATTTTCCTCAATATTTAATTCTCTAACTAAATCAAGACACTTAAAAAGAAAATCTCGATTAATGGTATGTGAGCTAAAAATCTGTAAATTTCAGCTTTATCCACTATATGGTCTTTTTCAAGTTCTTTTATGATGAGATTCTCTACATGAGGAGAAATCTCTGAAATTTTAGTCAGGATCTCGGAGAAGTTTAAGTCGTGATGATTGATTGTTTAATTTTTTTGCAATCGGAAATACCTTATTAAATACTTTAATAAAAGTGGATCTGAGATGATAAGCAATTCGATCAAATAATTCTGGGTCATTATTCTTCAAGAGAGCAAATTCAACGCTATATTGGGAAATCCAATCTCACATCATCTATCAGTTCTGGCTACTTTTTCTGTTTCATTATATTTAAGTACTCTTTCTGCATCATGACTTAATCTCCATAAGTTCTGATTCATTGATAGTTTTAAATAAATTCGTTTTATTAAGCAGAGGTTTTACTTGATTGATTGTACTTTCAAGACTGTGACTTGCATGAGAGAGATGGTCCAAAGACTCCGGGTCTAAAAAATGAGCCATATAGTCAAATGAATCCAAGTCTAGTTTTTCAAGTTGTGATTTCTGTTTTATTACTACTGGGTTCACGAGTTCACTTACTACGCAGGGGGTCTCTATTACATTCTGAGGTTCTTCTGAGTGCTGGTCATCTTCTATGTGGTGGGTACAAGCGAATAGGTGTTTGAGCCTATCCCGAAAGGTTAAAGGCGCCTTTTCGGTTGCATAGCTGATAGATTCTACTGCTAAAGAACCCAAAGTAGCTAAAGTTAATATACTTAATGATCTTACTAGTTTCATAATTTCACTCGGATCAAATATCAAAAATGTCCCACCAATAATCAGGGTGTGGATTTTTCTAAAAACAGATGAAGCATCAGTATCATTTTAAAGCCTATTTGTATATAAATGTTTTATAAAAGTCATTTTATTTAAAAAATATCATAACCATTTGATTTGTTATGATATTTGTAAATTTACTACAATGAAATAGCTCAGGTTCCATTTAGCGAGCCGGTAAGAACTTTTGCCGCCAGATTTAAGTAGTTAATATTTTGCTTGAAACAGGTTCGGAAGCCGCAAAGTGTAATTTAGTTTATTTTTCAGGTCTGTCGGGTAAAAACCTCTCTAAGTACATAACTTCATGCGGTGGATAGAGGCAAGGGACGTGCCTAACTCGCTTCTGGCGATAAACGTTTCATTGTCAGTCGTGTCTATGTGAGAGTAGCGCATTGTAGTCGTAATGCTTTTGTGAGCCGCCGCAGTTTGTATGTCGCGTGGTTTTACATTTGGTAATTTCCAGCAATTAGTTACAAACCTGTGCTTTAAATCATGGAACCGATAACTCATGTTGAGTTTTTTCATTAGATCACCCCACAACTCGGTAACTGAATCGGGATGAATTATCTG
Source organism: Oligoflexia bacterium (assembly GCA_963758495.1). Lineage (GTDB taxonomy): Bacteria > Bdellovibrionota > UBA1018 > UBA1018 > UBA1018 > CAVWVI01. The sequence continues at coordinate 136,229 of CAVWVI010000001.1, read as the reverse complement.
TATTTCTTGTACAATCGTGTAAAGCTCGATCGGTTTTATAAACCAGTGGGGGACAGATCTTTCTTCATGACCTTTTAAAATTTTATATGTCGGTTCAACGGTCACTAATTGTTGGCAAACTCTTAAATTTTTAATTTTTATATCTTCTAATTTTACAGCAAGCGATTCTGACCGTCTCAAACCATAGTAGTAACTTATTAAAGCCACAGACCTAATTTCAGTGGGAAGAGATGATTCAATTATTTTCCAGTGGGCTTGAGTTATATATTTACCCTCAATTTTTTGCCCTGTTCTTTTAAGTTCGGCATCAATCTCTTTAAACTTCGCTTTTGAAATTGGCTCAAACTTTAAACTGGCCGGAACCTCGGTAGGCCGTCGATCATGAAGCCACCTTATTAAAGCGGTTCATTTCTTGAACGATCGTTCTCTTTGTTTTTACCGAACGGGGTGCATCTTTCGAAGTGAGAAACTTGGCCCATAGAGTTTTATGAACTTTAAACCAGTCGATTGGGTTTTCTATGTTTAGCCGCCCCACAAAGAAATTGAGACCATAACTTATAAGGTAGTGATAATTAGTGAGCGCGTTTTCTTGGTTGGGTATCTGCGCCATCAAGAATTCTTTGTACTCGTCCAGCAGCTCAGGGCTTATGAAAGCGTGCTTCCATTTTACAGCGGTTTTCACCCGCTCGGGTGCATTGAGCCTATCAACAAATTCTTTTAATTGCTTTTCGTCTTCTCGAATGTGTTTGTATTGTTTGACTGGCAACCTAAGAAACTTACCGTTCTGCCATTTCCGAATTACAAATTTGTTTTTGTCTTTGAGTAGAGACCACATCGCTAAACCCTTCGGGTATAGCGTGGCTAAAGTTTAACCATTTTTATCTTTATTTCTTAACCATCTTTTAGTGTCAAAAGTGAGCTAAGTATCTAGAATTGTTGGTGGCTGGGGGGGTAGTCGAAACCCCGACCTCCGGGTTATGAATCCGGCGCTCTAACCATCTGAGCTACCCAGCCTCTGACGAATACGAAAAATAAATACTAAAGACGAATACAAACACTCATTCAAATTGAGAATGAGATTCATACCTTCGATTACTCCTAGGATCAACTCTAGAATTTCATTTTAGACGCTGGGCTTGCAATTTTCTTAAGAAAAGGGAATGGTGAGCCCATGCTGAATTCGGGTCATTACCCTAAACCAGGCCCTATAGGGGGTCGTCTGATTCGTGAAGTGATTGCATTTTTAAGGAGTCAATCTATCGAACTTCCTTTAACTTCGCATATCCTCATCGCTACTTCAGGTGGGATCGATTCGGTCGGATTGGCTCATTTAATAACGCATTTTGGTCGTCGGATCGTACCTCGATCGAAAATGACGCTTCTTCATGTGAATCATGGCTGGAGGGGTAAAGAGTCGGATGCTGATGAAGACTTTGTAAAAGAGCTGGGATCTCAATGGAATATCCCTGTCCTTTGTAGAAGGTTAAGTTCGCCTGCTCCAGAGTCCAAGAGGTCTTGGGAAGAGATGGCCCGAGATGCGAGAAAACAAATCTTTGCTCATGAGTCCAAACGCTTAGATGCGCCTGTGTTTACCGCCCATCAATCGGATGACTTAGCGGAGACCGTTCTCTGGAGGTTATTTACTGGGGCTGCACAAACTCATGGTGGAGGTATCGTTTTTCATCATGGTGTCGAGTATCGCCCGCTTTTAAAAATTCGAAAAAAGGAAATTAAGGCTTATTTAGAAGAGGTGGGGCAATCTTATCGCGAAGATTCGACGAATTCTTCGAGTCGTTTTCTTCGTGCTAGAATGCGAGCAGCGTTGATGCCAGAAGTTGAGAAAATTTTCCCGAGAGCTATCGGGCATCTTGTTAAATTGGCACTCAATGCGCAGAACCAAAGTAGCAATGAGTTTTCTATCCTACCCCCCGAAACTCTATTCAGGGCGTTGGGATTGAAGGCTCGGCGTCCTCATCTTGATATGATTATTGAGAAAATGGTTGCAAAGAAGTCCCAGTGCGGCGAAATTCAATTACCAGGAGGTTGGCGATTAGTTCGTGAACCTCCTCGCCCTAAACGCAAGAAGTTGAGAGAAATCAAGGGTTCTCATGCAAATCAGGAGTGATCGATACTTGGGTGATTCTAAGCCGCTGGAATGTTGTAGAAAAGAGTCAAAGTATCCATTTCTTCAAATTGATTTTTTAATAAGGCATGTGCTACTCTTATAGTAGGAGAGGATTGGATTGTATAAATGAAGCCATCGCAGAAAACCGTTGCCCTGTGGCTAGTTTTGATTTTGTTATTTGCCAGCCTTTTCAAAGTTTTTGACACTGGCAATCGACATCGCAGGGAAATTAAATTTAGTGAGTTTATATCTTACGTCAAGGAAGGCAAAGTGGCCGAGGTCACTTTTAAAGCTGATAACTTGATCGTGGGTGCCTTTAAGGATGCAAGTCCAGAGGGGCGTAAGTATTTTGAGACTATTGGGGATACTGAAAACGCAAAAGTTTTTGATATACTTGAAAAAAATAATATCATTCCCAATTACGAGCGCGCAGAAAAAACTCCTATTTGGCAACAGGTATTGATCTCCTGGTTCCCGATGCTACTGCTCTTCGTGTTCTTTTTTCTCTTTATGCGACAAATTCAAGTCGGGGGGGGGAAAGCCATGTCTTTTGGGAAGAGCAAGGCGCGACTTCTCACTGAATCCAATAATCGAGTTACTTTTAAAGATGTCGCTGGTGTAGAGGAAGCTAAACAAGAACTCGACGAGATTATTGCGTTTCTAAAAGATCCTAAAAAATTTACTCGGCTCGGCGGACGAATCCCAAAGGGCGTTTTACTCATGGGACCTCCTGGCACTGGAAAGACTCTTTTAGCAAGAGCCATTGCAGGTGAGGCAGGTGTGCCGTTCTTTTCGATTTCTGGCTCCGATTTCGTAGAAATGTTTGTAGGTGTGGGCGCTTCTCGAGTTCGAGATCTATTTGAACAAGGGAAGAAACATGCACCTTGCATTATTTTTATAGATGAAATTGATGCTGTGGGTCGTCACAGAGGAGCGGGCTTAGGCGGCGGACATGATGAACGTGAACAAACTCTAAATCAATTACTCGTAGAGATGGATGGATTTGAGTGTAATGAAGGAGTGATTTTAATCGCTGCCACCAATCGTCCCGATGTTTTGGATCCCGCTTTATTGCGCCCAGGTCGGTTTGATCGACGCGTGGTCGTCTCAGCTCCTGACGTGAAGGGCCGTGAGGCTATATTAAAGGTTCACACTCGTAAGACTCCCATGTCCACAGATGTGAATTTACTCGTGATTGCTCGAGGAACTCCTGGTTTTTCAGGAGCGGATTTAGAAAATCTTGTGAATGAAGCTGCACTCTTAGCAGCTCGAGTGAATAAGAAATTTCTTGAAATGGCCGATTTTGAGCATGCTAAAGATAAAGTATTGATGGGCGTTGAACGTAAAAGCATGGTTCTTACGGATAACGAAAAACGGACAACTGCTTATCATGAGGCTGGTCATACTTTGGTTGGCAAGATGATGCCTGGCACAGATCCCATTCATAAAGTAACGATTATTCCTCGAGGTATGGCATTAGGAGTGACGCAAACACTTCCTACAGAAGATCGAGTCAGTCTTTCTCGAGAACGCGCTGAGAATAACATTGCATTTTTGATGGGTGGACGAGTAGCAGAGGAGATTGTTCTCAAGCAGATCACGACAGGTGCGGGCAATGATATTGAACGGGCTACTGAGCTTGCACGTCGAATGGTATGTGAGTGGGGAATGAGTGATGTACTCGGGCCGATCACTTTTGGTAAGAAAGAAGAAGCTATCTTTTTAGGTCGAGAAATTGCGCAACATAGAGATTACTCTGAACAGACTGCTCAGACGATTGATCGCGAAGTCAGAGACATTGTTGAACGAAACTATAAAAGAGCGAGAGAGATTTTAAATTCGAAAATATCAATCCTTCACGAACTGGCTAAAGCCCTTCTTGAATATGAAACACTCGATGGTGTTGAAGTAGACCGTATTGTGAATGGTTTGAAAATTGAGAGGCCTGCAGTTGCCGTAGTAGACTCTTCTGGTAATACCCCAACTGCGAGCACTTCCTCAAGTACGGGTGGTCGCACAGAATCAGGAACAGGAGGAGGAGCCGCGCCAGCCCCTGTGCCTGCTTAAAATCAGCACAGAAGTAAGAGCGTAGGCACCAACGACTCAGTGGGAGACCTGCTTGCTAATCTTCAATCCAGCCTGAGGTTAATTGATCTGCTGGATGTGGGGATCGTGGCTTTTATAGTCTACAGGATACTTTTCCTCATTAAAGGCACCCGTGCGATGCAAATGCTCACGGGGTTAGGAATCTTGGGTATTGGATTTTACCTTTCTTCCATGCTCGAGCTTTTTACCACCCATTGGCTATTTTCTTATTTCTTTGATTACCTCATATTAATCGTGATTGTTCTCTTTCAAGATGATTTACGGCGAGCTCTTACACATGTAGGAAAAAATCCATTTTTTTCGGGTGCCTCAGCTGAAGAGGAAAGAGAGATGGTGGATGATATTGCACGTGCGGCAACTCGTTTAGCTAAAGAGAGAATTGGCGCACTCATCGTGATTGAGCGTGAAACTGGACTGAAGAATTTCATAGATACGGGATCGTGTTTGGAGTCTCGTGTCAAAGCGGAACTCCTTTACGCGATATTTGTTCCTACTTCTCCTATTCACGATGGGGCTGTTATTGTTACAGGAGGAAGGATTGCAGCGGCAGGGTGTTTCTTGCCCCTTTCAAAAGACCCCAATATTGATAAACGCTATGGTACTCGGCATCGCGCTGCTCTAGGGTTAACTGAGGATTCAGATGCGATTGTTGTTCTGGTTTCTGAAGAGGCCGGAGAAGCCCATCTCGTTAAAAATGGAAAAATTACGACCAACTTAAATGAACAAGAACTTAAGCAGAGTTTGGCTGCCTTATTAGATTTGTCGCGGAGTCAAATGACTCTCCCCAAAAGATTACAAGGCTGGATTCAAGCTGCCCAACAAAGAGATTCTCATGAAGATTAAGGAAAAGAAGATTAAGGAAAGATTAAGATGATCCGACAGGGAACACTTTTTGAGCGTATATGGAATCTGGTGGCAGCTAACTTTGGTACCAAAGTGGTTTCCGTTGTGATTGCGTTGGTTCTTTGGGTGATTGTATTGGGTTCGAGGAGTGTGGAAGTGACCAAGGAAGTTCCCTTGGAAGTCATTACCCCCGCTGACATTGTTCCTGCCAATGAAATTCCAGATCGAATTGCATTCCGGTTATCAGGGCCTAAGGCTTTTCTAAGAAGTATTCTCGATCGTAGAGAAGAGCCTATACGAGTCAATTTAACAGGTGCAAAACCTGCTTTAGTCACTTATCGATTTTTTTCTGACAACATTCGTGTGCCTATTGGGGTTAAAGTTTTATCGATTAATCCCACAGCCATCCTCATTAAACTCGAGTATATCAAGCGTAGAGATGTGCCTATTCATATGGAACTCCAAGGCACGCCACCTCCAGGATATCGAATTGTAAAAGCGGAAATTAAGCCTGAAACGCTTCGAGTGCGAGGTGCGGAAAGTCGAATCGATGGTCTTACTGAAATTCCCACCCTGCCCATTGATGTTTCTCACTTAACTGAGTCTTTAGATAAAGAAGTGTCTGTAGATTTATCTCGAAATAATGTTCAGTTGGACGGGGAGTTGCCTCGAGCTATTATAAAAATAGAGGCCATTTCTGCTAATTTCAGAATTAAGAATGTGGACGTTCATGTTTTGTCTTCTTATCAAGCACGAGTAGAGGAAAAAGATGTTACGATTTTGGTTCGAGCATCTCCGGAAGATATGAAGAGCATAGATCATAATCAAATTTTTGGAATAGTAGATTTAAATGGAAAAGCAAAAGGGAAATATAGTGAGCCAGTGAAAGTGAGCTTACCTAAAAATATCAGTTTAGTGAAGGTGGTTCCAGATCATGTGAATGTAGTCCTTTATTAAATATAAAAATCTAAGTATTGAGTATTTTGAATGAATGAAAGAAGAGGGATTTTCGGATGAATCAAAAGCTATTTGGAACAGATGGAATTCGTGGGCTGGCAAACGAATATCCTATGACCGGTGAAATTGCGATGGCAGTGGGTCGAGCAATTGCACATGTTCTCAGAATGAATCCGAAAGCAATCGTAAAGGATCCTCAGATACTCACTCTCAGACCTCAAGAATCATCGAAGCATGCGCGTCGAGCTAAAATTGTGATAGGTAAAGACACTCGGCTTTCTGGCTATATGCTTGAGCAAGCATTGGCCTCGGGAATTTGTTCCATGGGAGCAGATGTTATTTTGATTGGTCCCCTTTCTACACCGGGAGTGGCATTTGTGACGCAAAGCATGCGTGCAGATGCGGGAGTGATGATCTCGGCTTCGCACAACCCTTATGACGATAATGGCATTAAAGTTTTTTCCGCAGATGGCTATAAGCTTCCAGATGAAATTGAATCAGAAATTGAGCGACTGGTTTTTTCAACTGAATTAGATAAAGATCGTCCTACCGCTTCTTTAGTGGGAAAAGCTTATCGTATTGATGATATTCATGGAAGATATCTAGTATTTTTAAAAAGCTTATTTCCAAAAGACCTTGATTTGGTAGGGGTGCGAATTGTTTTAGATTGCGCAAATGGCGCGGCCTATAAAGTAGCTCCTTTAGTTTTTGAGGAGTTAGGCGCGGAAGTGATAAAAAGGGGCGTAAGTCCAGATGGTTTAAATATCAATGATAAATGTGGTGCTCTCCATCCAGAGGCGATTGCTTACTCTGCTGTCAAGTATCGAGCAGATATCGGAATTGCACTCGATGGAGATGGAGATCGCTGTATCCTTTCTGATGAGAATGGGGAAATCGTAGATGGAGATCAAATTATTGGCCTATGTGCGATCCAGATGGCAAGAGAACAAATTTTAAGAAAAAATACAGTCGTCACTACTCCTATGTCTAATATTGGACTTGAGTTGACTCTTCGAGAGCATGGAATTTCAATGGTCCGTGCACAGGTGGGGGATCGTTACGTAGTCGATACCATGCGTAAGAATGGTCTCAATTTAGGTGGAGAGCAATCAGGCCATGTGGTGTTTCTAGATCAATCCACGACGGGAGATGGAATTGTTGCTGCGTTGAAGGTCTTAGAGGCTATGCGTCGAACTGGAAAACCTCTTTCAGAATTAAAAAAGGAAATTAGACTTTTTCCTCAGGTCCGAGAAGATGTCAAAGTTTTTCGCAAAGAGCCGTTTGAAAATCATCCAGAAATTGCTAAAGCAATTGCGAGTGCGCAGGCAGTTTTGAATGATAAAGGGAGAGTTTTTGTTCGTTACTCTGGAACCGAAGCACTTGCCAGAGTTATGGTTGAAGGTGAGGATTCGAGGCAGATTCAGGATTTGGCTCGAAAGATTGCTTCCAGCATTCAAAGAATATTGGGATAAAGAAAGAATTTATGAGTACGAATCAGACACCTCGTCTAGGAGTGAATATTGATCATATCGCTACATTACGCCAACTCCGAGGCACTCCTTATCCGGATATTCTTGCCGCAGCTCGGGCGGCAGAACTCGGTGGCGCAGAGCAGATTACAGTTCATTTAAGAGAGGATCGCAGACATATTCAAGATGAAGATGTTCGACTTTTAAGAAGAGAATTAAACGTCCTCCTGAATTTAGAAATGGCTGTATCGCCTGCCATGGTCCGATTTGCAAAACGGGTCCTTCCAGATTGGGTCTGTCTTGTTCCAGAAAAAAGGCAAGAACTCACCACTGAAGGAGGGCTTGATATTAAGAAATACCAGGTACAAGTCAAGTCGGCCATAACGGAGCTCCGTAAAACGGGAATCCGAGTGAGTTGTTTTATCGAGCCAGATCTTAAAGCCGTAAAACTCAGTCATCAATTAGGTGCTGATGCGATTGAATTCCATACAGGTCAATTCTGTCTTGCATCACAAGGAGCCTTTGGCGCTCGTTCTGTCCGTCGCGCACAAATCGAGCTGGAGCGTCTGAAAAAGGCAGCCCTTTTAGCGCGAAGCCTCAAACTTCATGTTCATGCCGGGCATGGTTTTGACTTCATCAATGTCAGACCGGTTGTCGAGTTGGAATCAGAAGAGAGAGAGCCTCTGATTGAAGAATATAATATTGGTCACTCCATTGTATGTCGGGCTGTTTTTGTAGGATTAGAGCAAGCTGTGAGGGAAATGATTTCTGCAATTCAAGCTCCTTGAGGATTACCTTGATCATTCTAAAACGAGTTCTAACGATTCATGCAGGGATTATTTTTCTTTGCAGCCTATTTTTTTGCAACCTATCCTCGGCGGTGGGGCTACTCGATGCTTTGAAAGATCAGAGTCCCGAAGTTCGGCATTATGCTATAAGGATGTTGGATCGCAGTAAGTCCAGTGACCTCAAAACCCAACTTGCGCTAGTCGAGGCCATGAAAGATCAGAGATTTGATGTTCGGGATGCTGCTGCAACAGCATTGGGTCACCTCAAGCCCAGTCATCCCAAGGTTCAACTTGCGTTAGTTGAGGCTTTGAGAGATGAGAATCCTCGGGTTCGGTATCATGCTGCATGGATATTGGGTGAAATCATACCCAGTGATTTCAGGGTTCATATTGCCTTGGTCGTGGCGTTAAAGGATCCAAGTCCCATTGTTCATAAGGCCGTTGTAGCGGCACTCACTGCAATTCAAGCTCGGTTTGGAGCATGGTATTCACCCAGTCAAACCACCTTCAATTTGTTGCAACTGAAACAATGCCGCCCCAACCCAAAGGAAGTCATTCATATAAAAGACAAATACTTTGGATTTTCTTCGATTATTACCGGTAATAGAAATCCTATCCGCATTATGTATGAAGCCGTTGCAGGTAAACCAGTTATTCCGCGGCTCCTTTATCAGTCTTTCTCTGACGGAGGTTGGCGGGTCGCCCCTTATATCGTTCTAAATAAAACAAATATAAATAGTAGCTACTTTGGAAAATTTGGCTACAAGACGGCAGTAGCATTACATCAATTGACGTTTCAAAATTCAGACAAAAATGCAGACCAAAATTTAGGATTTATTTTAGTTCAAAATGACGGGAAACTAAGTGAAATTCGGTTTCACTATACCCAGCAAACTAAATTAGATGAGACCCTTTTTCGGTTTTTGGATGATTCACTCGATAATACTGTAATGCAGTGCTCAGATCAGAGTGCCTATGAGGTACTTAAGTATTTTGATCCAAACAAATATGAAGATCAGAATAATGAAAAATTCAAAGCTCTATTTAGCTTTGAAGAAGAGTCTCACTTTTATGACGACAAGGGGTATTTATCCTTTTTTCAAAAATGCCGTCCTGGATTTTGTTTTGATAAAACTTATAGAGATCAAGAGTCCATACCCAACTTCGACGAGTACCTAGATCAAGTCAATGCAGAGATCTCAGATATGATTTATTCAGGGCATTCAGGGCCTGCAGGAGTCGATCACAAACAGCCCCTGCATGACTTTTTCCCTGACTTCAAGACTCTACCTGTAAGGACATACCAGACGTCACACCTCCTTCTTTCAGAAAATGACCCCAGTAGAACTTTAAGAGCGGGCGATAAAATTAAAGGCAATGACGTCACAGTTCAAGTATTTGAAAGTCACTTGGATGGAAGGCTTGTGGAGTGGCACATGGCCAAAGATTTATCCAATCGAGTTTGGATCGACCGAATTAGATTCAAGGATAGTAAACTCACAAGCTTTGGGACTGATGCGGAAATCATCGATAGTGGCATTCTCACCAATAAGCCTCTTGAGTATCATTTTCAAGCTTTAGCGCTACCCGCAAAAGATAAAATCCCTTTCAACGATGTCTATGATGACATCACACCTTTTCTGAGCAAGCTTCTGCCTATTCATCAGTTTCAACTTCAAGTGCGTGGTCACCGCTAGAGTAAGCATTGTAAAGAAACTACCTTGTTTTGCTTCATTTTACTTCATTTTACTTCTGAGCGCAGAATACGGACCTCACGTGCCTGGTCACTTTCTGGCACGAAGGAAAGTGACACATGCCAAGTCCTTCCAGTTTTTGAAACTCGATCGGAAAATTCAGGCCAGGATGAAATCCATTCCGAAATCACAATTAAATGACGTTCCCAATAATAAGAGGAGATACCGGCTTCATCGATTTCATATTCAGAGTGAATTCGGTAGAAATCAATGTGAATAATTCCTCCGATAGGAGCCTCGTATTCATGAGCGATCGCAAAAGTAGGACTGCCTTCAGGGGGTTGATGGATTCCCAATCCCAAAAGAAGGGATCGAGTCAAGGTCGTTTTCCCACTTCCCATAGGGCCTTCTAAAAATACACGATCCCCTAGCTTGAGCTCTTGAGCCAAACTCAAGGCAATTTCAGAAAGCTCTGTCTCAGAGCAGTTTGATGCGGCCTTCCATAGGAATGGAGAGCTCTGCGGCTTTAAGGTCTTTGAAGGCATTTCCAATATTCTCAATAATGTCAGGAGCGGTCATGCTCCGGTGTCCAAATTTTTGGGCTGCAATATCTCCTGCTAAGCTATGAAGATAGACTCCAAGCAAAGTGGCTTGGAATGGGTCCATTTTTTGACCCAGTAATCCCCCGATCATTCCCGCTAAGACGTCACCGCTCCCGGCTGTCGCCATTCCATCATTTGGATAATGATTTAAATAGAGGATATCTTCCGTGGAGCTAATTAACGTCGCTGCTCCTTTCAGAAGTACAATTGCATGAGTGAGTTCGACTGCATTCCGTACGGCTTGAATAGGATCAGCGAGAACATCTTCTTTGCTGATTCCTAAGAGTCTTGCCATTTCCCCTGGATGAGGAGTCAAGACCGTGGGAGCACCGCGATCTAAAAGCTGTTGATGAAGCTTGTAATCGGCTACTAAATTCAATGCATCTGCATCGATCACCAGGGGTCCAGGGTAATAACTGAGCAGTTCCTCTATGAGTTGCTTTCCATCTGTGCGTAAGCCCATGCCAGGTCCCAAAACAATGCTTGAATAAGTAGGAAGGCTTTTTTTATAGAGCTCATAGTCTGGACCTTCTAAATGAAGTGGCACAGCCATGGTTTCACACGGGAGTCGATTGAGAAGAGTTTCAAAACCGTCTAACCAACTTGCGACAGTGACTAATCCTGTTCCCATTTTGTGGCAAGCCCGAGCTGCCATAGAAATTGCACCCAGACGGCCTGGGCTTCCACCCACAAGGAGAGTATGGCCAAAAGAATTCTTGTGGCCGTATCGATCACGCTCTTTTAAAAGAGCACTCATAGGATTTTTCATCAGTAGATATTTATTGCCTTCCCTTCGGAATTTGGGTGGCAAGGAAATATCTACGTTAATCAGTTCTCCCCGTCGTGCAGCACCTGGTGGCAAAAAATGACCTAATTTGGGGAAACCAAATGAAATCGTCAGGGTGGCTAATATCGATGTACCTTGAATTGCGCCTGTATCACCGCTCACTCCCGTTGGAATATCTAAAGCGACGACTTCAGTGGAATTCAGGCCATTGATGATTTCGACTACTTCGTAAAAAATTCCTTCGAGCTGCGACTTTAATCCAGTTCCTAGGATTCCATCTATAAGGGTGAAAGGTCCAGAGGAGCTTTGAAAAAACTCTTGAAGATCGGACGAAGTCTCTAGGTGAGTGAGCTTCGCCTTCATTCTTTTCAAGATTTGAAAGTTTTTTAGAGTTGCACCTTTATATCCCACTTCGCCTTGCAGGTGAAAGATTCTCACTTTTCGCTCTAAGCAAAGGAGCCTGCGGGCAACTACAAATGCATCTCCAGCATTATTTCCCTTACCCGTAAAAATCAAAATTTCAGTCGTTCTTCCTGCATTTGGAAATCTTTCCAGCAGAATTTGAACGGCAGCTCTACCTGCATTTTCCATCAGTAAATGAGCTTCAATGTCGTAGTCTCTTTCAGCTACAAGGTCTAATTCTCTCATTTCAGCACTGGAGCAAATTCTTATGGGTGTCAGCATGCTTTTCCTTTTCATCACAAGTCCTTATACTTTGGCAATTCCGAATTGCGAGAATGAGCTGATTGATAAAAATAAGCACTGTAAGGAGCCCTAAAGGAACACTTACGATGAAAGAGTGCAGTGCGTTACGTATAAATGGCGTCGTGTGTGTCCTTTTGAGAAGTTAGCTATTTTTCGGCAGAGGCGCACTGAGGAAGGGCTTCGCTTCGCTGAGAGAGGGTAATAGGCTTTGATGAGACACAAAAGCCACAACCCCTCGACTTTGATGGGAAGGTCCGACTTGTACCAGTAAAAGCCATTCTGGGTGCGTGATCCCAAATGCCAATCTTACGATATTGCGATGACTGTTTTGATGGGTATTTGCACCCGGGGGAGGAAGCTCTACGTATCCACTTCGAATATAGAAATTCCACATTTCTGGAACGACTCTTGGATCCCATTTGAGGCCCGTCCAAATACTGAGTCTATCCTGAGGTAGGACGGTTGCAGTGCTTACGAAAAGAGGTACTGGAGAGCCTATAGGGGGAGCGGACAGGGCAAGAAATAATGCACTGATTGCTCCTCTTTGAAGCATCAGATCAATCCCTTTACCCAAAGGGTCAGTTCCTACCCGAAGCATTTGGGGCTCCCAAAGATTTAACTTTTGAGTCGATCCCGACGATCTTCGGGAAGCTGGCTGAACTTTGAGGACTTGGGTTGGAGGTGAGGGAGTGGGGGCGGGAGCGGGAGGTATGACGGGAGGTATGACGGGAGGTATGACGGGAGGTATGACGGGAGGTATGACGGAGTCAGTGATACTTGGAGGAGAGGGGGGGGCGGGGGGCAGAGGCTGTTTTGAAATTCCGAGTGATTTTCTATTTAAAAGTTTAGTAACACTAGGCATATCCATGATTTGGGATCGGTCATTTTCAATCGTAAAGCTGGTTTTATCGTCTTTAGGGTTTTTGGGGTCAGTCATAGAATGCCTTGTGAATGCCTCGTAATCGTTCCTTTCCTCTTATCTTTCGGTTATCTTTTCGGTGACTTAGAGAGAAAACTATAATTTATTTTAAAACCTTAGGAGCGAATCTGGGCGCCCATTTGATCAAAGAGAGTGACTAAAAAACTTCGGAATTTGGGGTTTAGTAGTTGACGTGTAAGATATGACATGATAACCCACATATAGGATTTGTGAGAGGAACAGGGAGAAAATATATGCGCTTAACTTCAAAGGGACGATATGCAGTCCGAGCAATTTTAGATCTTACTTTTAATTCAAATGGAAGACCTGTGCGTCTTCAAGAAATTTCAGAACGTCAAAATATTTCACTTCATTATCTAGAGCAGCTTTTTCGCCGATTACGTAAAGGATTGGTTGTAAAGAGCGTGCGTGGGCCTGGTGGGGGATATGTTCTTTCCCGTTCTATGGATGAAATTTCGATTCGGGATGTTTTGGTCAGTGTCGGGGAAAATATTAATCCTGCTCGGGATTTAGTCGGAACCGGCGATGCTAAAAGCGATACCGTTGAATTTGTTTTAACTAAAACTTATTTTGAAAACTTAGGGCTGATTATGCAAGAATATTTGACGACTACTTCGGTAGGCGATCTGATTCGTAAGGCCCGTGGTTCTCAAGACCTTCCAAAAGCTACTGACAGTATGCTGGACATGGGAAATTTCCAAGCTCCAAGCAATCAACCCAATGTTGGCAAGGACCGCGATTTATCTTGATTCAAACGCAGGAGCGCCCCTGAAGCCATCGGCTTTGGAGGCGCTCCTCCCTTTTTTAAAGGAAAGCGTTTTCATCCCCAACCCTTCCAGTATTCATTCTCATGGCAGACAAGCTAAACGGGCATTAGCAGAAGCAAGAGAGCGAATTGCTTTGTCTTTAGGCCAAAAAACAGATCCAGAGCAGTTGGTTTTTACCTCCTCAGGAACTGAGGCAAATCAACTCGCTATTCGTTCAGTATTGGAGCCTAAACTCATAAAAGGAGAACGACCTCATTGGATCACGACTCCCGTGGAGCATGACTCCAATTTGCAAATGGTAGCATGGCTAGAGCGTCGAGGCGGAAGTGTGAGCTATCTCCCCTTGAATTCGAATGGAATACCCCAAGTGGCTGCTTTAGAAAGCCTAAGGAGGCCAGAAACAGCGTTAGTTAGCTCTGTTTGGGTGAATAATGAGACCGGAGTCATGACTCCTGTTGCACAATTAGCAGAACTCACTCGATCCCTTTCTCTTCCTTTGCACTTAGATGGGGCACAAGCGTGGGGTAAGCTGCCTATTGATTTAGATGGGCTAAACGCTCAATTTGTCACTTTTTCTGGCCACAAAATTGGGGGTCTTGCTGGTACTGGAATTCTTTGGCTAGGTAAGGGAAATCCCGCCTATTCGGTCATTCCTGGTAAGCAAGAAAAGGGACGAAGAGGTGGAACAGAAAATGTTTTGGGTTTAATTGCCCTAGGTGCTGCGGCAAAGAGCTTAAACCCACTCCAATGGGCTCCTCCAGTGACTCTTTTGCGAAATCGACTTCAAGAAGCGATCTGCGAGCGAATTCCTGGAACTTTAGTGAATGGAGGAGATGCCCTTCGCGTAGCCAATACGTTGAATTTGAGTTTTGAGGGCATCGAGGGTGATGGATTGATTATGGCCTTAGATTTAGCTGGGTTTTCAGTGAGTTCTGGATCTGCTTGCGCAAGTGGTGTTCTTGAACCTTCTCATGTGCTATTAGCTATGGGCCGAACCAAAGCTCAGGCGATGGCTGCTATTAGGGTTTCCCTTGTAGATGAGATGGATTGGGTACTTTTAGAAGGGTTTGTCTCGACTTTAGACCGAATTGTAACCCGAATGAAAACCCATAGAGAAAAAAAGAGAGGTTGAATCGTGCTGTCAGGAAATGAGTCGAAAAAAGTATTAGTAGCAATGAGCGGAGGCGTCGATAGCTCTGTGACCGCGGCACTTTTAAAGTGCCAAGGTTATGATGTGGTCGGTGTGCATATGCAGCTTTGGGATCATGGTGAAGCGAATTTAGAACGATTTGGAGGCCGGTGTTGTTCCTTGATCGATTCAAATGATGCACGAAGAGTTTGTGATAAGCTTGATATTCCTTATTACGTCATTAATGCACAAGATATATTTAAAGATAAAGTAGTCGATTACTTTGTCCATGAATACCTACAGAATCGCACTCCAAATCCATGCGTTCAATGTAATAATCAAATTAAATTTAATTACCTTTTTCAAAAAGCCGATGAATTGGACTGCCATTGGGTAGCTACGGGACATTATGCGCAAGTCATTCAAGACTCTACGACGCATCTTGCTCACCTCGAAAAAGCAGTGGACCCTCATAAAGATCAAACTTATTTTCTATTTGGTTTGACTCAAAAAGCTTTGCAGAGAACCTTAATGCCATTAGGAAGCCTTCCTAAAATGATGGTCAGAAAATTAGCTGAAGAATACGGTCTTGCAGTAGCGCAAAAAGCAGATAGCCAAGAAATTTGTTTTATCGGCCAAGAGGGCTATAAAGAGTTTATTGAAAAAAGAGTGGCATCCCCCCTTCGTCCGGTAGGCATGATTCGCACCGTTGACGGGAGTATTGTGGGAACTCATGAGGGACTTCATCGTTATACAATCGGTCAAAGGAAAGGTCTTCAACTCCGAGTTCAAAATCCTGATCAATACTTTGTAGTGGGATTTGATACCAAGAACCAGGCTCTGATTGTGGGCCCGGAAAAACACCTCTTCAATAGTGTTTTAGTTGCTACAGATATGAATTGGATTTGTCCTGTGGATCAACTCCATGGGATTCGTTGTAAAGCTCGAATTCGTTCTCGTCATGAAGAAGCACTTTGCCAAGTGACCTGCTTTGAAGGAAATCGAATTCATGTTGAATTTGATGAGCCGCAAAGAGCCATTACACCGGGTCAAGCCATTGTTTTCTACCAAGGCAATGAAACTCTAGGCGGAGCTTTTATTGAAAGTATGGGCGCTGAAGTCGGTGTTGCCTAAAAAACGCTTGATAAAAATAAATATTACATAAAATTTTTATGTAAAAGTTTTATAGAAAAAAAAGATGAGAAAAAATCAGTATATTCTCAAAACTTTAGGCTGCAAAGCCAACCTCTCCGACAGTCAACTCATTGAGGATGACCTTCAAAATCGGGGTTGGTTGCCGAGAGAAGGGAGCGATAGCAGTCAGGAGCAAGTCCAGCTTTGTATTGTCAATAGCTGTACCGTGACGAACGAAGCGGATCGACAAAGCCGAAAGATGGCTAAAAAGCTATCCAAGGATTATCCAAACGCAGTCGTAGTGGTTACAGGCTGTGGTGCTGAAGTGGATCCAGAGAGTTTAGCACAATCACCGGGTGTTCATTATGTCGTGGGAAATCAAAACAAACCGGGGCTTGTTGATTTAGTTCTCAATCAGGTCAATTCTCTTTCTACTTTACCTTCGCATATCCTCAGCCCATCTTCCCCCTTACCCGAAACCCCAGAAATCCTTGGAACTACAAAATCATATGTACAACTACTCTCCAAACATCCCATGGACCGGGAATGGCCTCCCGCGATAGATTCATTTCAGACCCCTCCCACTCATTTAAAGGGGCAATCCAGCAAAACAAGGGCTTTTTTAAAGATCCAGGAAGGGTGTAACTCTTTTTGTACTTATTGTATTATCCCTTACGGTCGAGGGCCGAGTCGAAGTTTAAGACCCAGAGAGCTGATTGAGCAAATCCGTCAGCTCATTCAGCAAGGGATTCGCGAAGTCATCATTACGGGGACCAACATCGGTGATTACGGAATGGATTGGGGTTCTCAACCTGCATTAGGTGATTTGCTTGAAATGATTCTTGAACAAACCGATCTCGAGAGAATCCGAGTCAGTTCCTTAGATCCTACCGAAATCACGCCGCAGATTCTCCAGTTGATGAAAAAGAATCCTCGATTTTGTCCACACTTTCATGTGTCTCTTCAAAGTCCGCACAGTCGCATTTTACGCCTGATGAAAAGACGCTACGGTTTTGAAGAAGTGAAAGATTGCCTCGAAGAAATTGCTCAAATTCCTTCTCCAATCGGAGGAGTTTTTGTAGGGATGGATGTGATCACAGGATTTCCTGGAGAAACGGACGAAGAATTTGAATGGGGTTATCAAGCACTTTCTACTCTTCCATGGACCCGACTGCATGTTTTTCCCTATAGCGAAAGGGAAGGGACTCCAGCCACCCGATTACCCGCTTCAGTTCCTCAGGCTACCCGTGTACAAAGGGCTCGTAAACTCACCCAGCTCAGTATGGAGCGACTCACTCAACATTACCGCTCTATTTTAAGGCAGTGCTCCTCTCAAGATTCCTCGAGTGGCTCTAAACTCAATCAAGTCCTGATGGAAAAACAAGGAGAGAATCAATGGATTGCCGGTTACACGCCTAATTATCTTCGAATCCTTATTCCTGCTCGTGAATCCATTCATCGAAATCAACTCATTTCAGTGAATCCTCTTGATTTGATGATTGATTCAAAAGCCAATGATGTGGCTTTCGTGTGTTCTAGCTTAAGCGATTCTTGATGAGTCGATTCATTGTGATCTCCACACTCCTGGCTTTTTCACTGAATCTGTCTTATGCGACAGAACCTAAGCTGATCTGGCTCGTGCATTCAAGACATTCACCTCAACGGAAGATAGTAAAACTCCTGAGCGAAATCTCTCACCCTACTTGGACGGAAACCCTGGCTTATTGGATCAATCGCGATGAAGCGGCTCTCCAGGAAAAAGTAAACCGTAGGCAGAAACTCTATCTTGAAGAGCAAGATACGAACGGCAATAGTGCCCTCAACATAGCAGCATTTTATGCCTATTTTGAGGTTGTAAAGATCCTCATTCAATATGGGGCTAACCTAAATCATATCGATCATTATGGCAACACTGCTCTTTTATGGGCCACAATTGAGGGCAACCTCAAGGTTACAAAATTATTAATCAAACACGGAGCTGAGTTAAATCATACAGATCATTATGGCAACACCGCTCTCATCTGGGCAGTCGTTAAGGGCCGTACTCAAATTGTAAAAACTCTCCTGAAAAATGGAGCAGATCCAGAAGTTAAAAATAAGAAAGGCAGGACCGCCTTATTTTATGCTCGTGATTTAATGACCCCCCCTTATTATCTTCTTTATTATTTTCCTAAACTGACAAAGGCCACTCAAAGCAGTGAGTTAAAAACACTGAAAGCAAATTTACTGGAGGATCTAAAAGAGGTGGAAGCTCAAGATCCCCATTCAAAAAGCGCTCGTGTGTTAGCTTTCTTACTCAAACGCATTCAATCTCAAGGCAAAGAGCTTTATTATCAGGAAAAAGAAAATGAGATGACACTGCTCCGTCATCATAGATCGGAACAGCCAGAACAGATGGAACAGATGGAACAGCAAGTAGAACAGTCCTGTCTTGTTTGTAGAGATGATTTACGGGATGGCCCACCGGATGGCACAAATGCAGTGCGGTGTGAGACAGGACCTGCTGAATGTTCGTGTGTCCTTTGTCTGAAGTGTGCCCAGTTTTATGCAGAATGTGAACTCAAAGGAGGAGGAGCTGAACTCAGTACTTGTCCACAGTGTAAAGAGATCACCCAGCTTTCTTTTTTCAAAAATATTGGCTTAGATGAAAAAACCCTGACCCGAGTCACCCAAAGGCAAGTTCTCAATTTTAACAAAATGAATCCGGATTATACTCCCTGCCCTGGAGTCGATTGTCCAGGAGGAGCGATCCTGGATCCTCTTAACCCCAAAGAATCGATTTATTATATTTGCTTACTCTGTGATTTTAAAGGGTACCTGCAATGTGGGAAAGATCACGCTAACCCCTGCCAAGAATTTGAAAAGGCTCAAAAAGAAGAAATGGAGCTATTCATGAGTGGGGCCACACAGAGTGGCGCCGTGAACCGCCCCTGTTATTACTGTGGAAAAGTGGTTCACCGAATCGATGGATGTAATGGAATTGAATGTCCTCTATGCAAAAATCCTTGGCATTGGAATTTTGGGAATCATAAAAACCATCCTCGTTATGAAGAACACAAAAATGACCAAGGTGAAGTGCATGATGACACGGTGGATGAGATGCATTACGTTCCTTTAAGGCCACCTCATTATTAAGATCATTGTGAGGTATTTTGTGAGGGACGGGTTTCATAGCTGGCTGCCTACAACAGTCATACTATTCACTTGCCATATTGAGCTATTTAATTAGAATTTTAGTCATGAAAAATTTAATTTATTTATTATCGGTTATGTTGTTGGCATCAGGACCCTTATCCCGAGCGAATGAAGGTCCCTGCAAGCAAATTAAAGAAGCTTGTGAGAAAGCAGGATTCGTGAAAGGCGAAGCCAAAGAGGGCAAAGGTCTATGGATGGATTGTATTGATCCCGTAGTGCAAGGAACTACCGCCAAAAAGTCGGTCCTCCCACTTCCATCCATTGATCCCTCGATCATAGCGGCATGCAAAAAGAATCACCCGAAATTTGGCTCTGGCAAAGTAGGTAACTGAAAGTAGAAAAATCTTAGCTGTTTTTGGAAAATCCTGTGGATACCACAGGATTTTCCTATTTTCACGTTCGGAAATGGGATGCTCAAAATATTTAAAAAGATAGAATCTCAAGAAGCACAAAATTTATCATCACAAATCTTATCTGGACAAATCTTATCTGGACAAAGCTTATCTGGACAAAATTTATCTGGAAATTGGAAGTATTTTCTGGCCCTGACTCTGACTATCGGAGCTATCCTCCGAGTGATGTGGGGTGCAGATATAGAATACAAGTATGACGAGCACTTCATGTTTGAAAGAACTCAAAGGGTAGGGGTAGTAGAGCCCCTTCCTGCGCTAGGTATGGCGTCAGGTGTGGGCACCCGAAATCCTGGGATGAGTATTTGGGTATTTCTAGCTCTCAGTAAAATCATATCTGCCGATACCCCTCCAGAACTTGCGAGAGGAGTTCAAATCCTCAATATCCTAGCCCTGATCGCTTTTACCGTATTTGCCATCAAAACCGTTCCCAGAGAACAGAAGCCAGAATGGTTTTGGGCCATTGCTCTCGCATCGGTCAATCCATTTATGATCATCCTTGAACGAAAAATTTGGGCTCAAAGTGTGCTCCCTATTTTCTGCTGTTTACTGATTATGGGGTGGTGGCGCCGAGATAAAATCTGGGGTGCCTTCATTTGGGGGTTAATCGGTGTCCTGATTGGACAAATTCATATGACGGGCTTTTTTTTCACGGGCGCTCTCTTTTTTTGGACGTTTTTCTTTGGATATGACCTCAAAGTAAATAAGAAAATCCATTACAGGGCCTTGCTTTCAGGAGGCTTACTCGGCTTGATCCCTCTCATTCCGTGGCTGATTTATATGTTTGAGCAGCCCAGAAATGGCTCAGTTTTTAGCTATTTAATTCACTTAGATTACCACCCCCTCCTGACTTCGAGTTTCTGGCAATTATGGATCACCGACCCACTTGGATTAGGAGTCTGGTATAGCTTGGGAGAAAGGGAATTTACCCAGTTTCTTTCTTATCCTCTGGTTTCAGATCAACCTACCTATCTGGTGGCTTTAGCTCATATGATCCTATTGGCTTTAGGTGTTTTCATTCTTTCTAAAGCTTTTATAAAAACGTGGCGACATCCCTTAAATTGGAAAGCGCAATTCATAGGAAGCTCATCTGAAACTGACTTTTTAAGAAGCGCCGGTATGTGGGGATACGGAATTTTCATCACGCTCCTAGGAGTATTCATTTATCGACATTATATGTTGATCACTTTTCCCTTAGAGTTTTTATGGCTCGCTCAACTCATTTTTCGTAATACCCAGGATATCCAGGATACTCAGGATACTCAGGGCAATACGAAGAAGGCGACCCAAGCTCTTGCTGTCATCTGGTTCTGCGAGCTTGTCGTATCTACTCAATTCCTGAGTTACATTCACGACAACCATGGCTCTCCAAGCGGAGACTACGGCGTAGGCTATCAGTACAATTCATCGTTCATAAATCATGAATAATAACGAGGACAACATCAAGATTCAACTGAGAGTACTTCGAAAGACGGAGTGGAGGGGCTTAGGGTCGGGTGAGGTATTCCCAAGATAAGCCTGTACTGTGAACATGGGATCGCTATCCGGCTGGCGAAGGGGGGCTTGAGAGAACTTTAATCTTTCACAGATCATTGGTCCCACTCAAAATTTACCAAACCTACAGAAAGCTGAGAGACCAAGCCCTGGTTTAGGCGATTTCTGTAGGATCTGGGTAATTTCTCATTATATTGTGGGTAGGTATGTCTGAAAAAAAGTGAAGCAATGAGGTTTTTAGAGAATACTGAAATTGGGAGAGAGTATTCAAAATAATTCATCGTTCATAAACCATTAAAAGGCGCTACTTCCAAAGTCGTTTGACTTCATAGTCATCAAATGCCGAATCACTACTCATAATTGAAAATTTCTCGACCATAGCTTGTGCAATGATAATTCGATCAAAAGGGTCTTTGTGGTGAAATGGCATTAATTCAATGCGGTAAATGTGTTCCGCCTTAATAGGAAGAATTTCAAGACCAGTTTCTTTCACTGATGTTTGAACCATGTCTTTGATTGACCCCTCAAACTTAAGTTTCCCCAGACTGGCCTTAATCGCCATTTCCCAAATGCTAGCCATGCTTAAATAAAACTCACTCTCTTGATTGGAGATTATCCTTTTTATTTTATTTGGAATTAAGTCAGGTGAAGTCAAAGCAAAAATAAAGACTTGAGTATCTAACAATATACTTTGCTTCACGTATAATCCTCAAAACCTTCTGGAATTTCTTGAAAGTCCTTACTTATCCAAATTTTTCCTTGAAATAAACCCAGTAGACTCTTCCGCTCTTTATTTTCTACAGGAACAAGTTTTACAAGAGGTTTGTCCCGATTAGCAATAATCACTTCCTCCCCATTCAAAACATCCTGGATTAATTTTGACAAATTTGTCTTCGCTTTCCACACAGAAACTTTACTCATACCCTATATCTTAGCTAATAAACTTAGCTAAATCTAGCATAAACCCGCATAAGCTATTTAAGTTGAGCTTTTCAAGCACAACTAGGACTAATACAAAAAAATTAGAGAATTTGGTTTAACTGCGGTGCGCAATAGCCGTAATTAATGGAATAACGATCAATGATCGAATTTCTTTTTGCAGCCTGACTAAAGGTAGACTGGTTCAATCCACACGAAAGAGGAATACCTCCCCCGACCCAAAGCCCCTCACTCCGTCTTTCGAAGTACTCTCAGTTCAGCCAAAGCGTTGCTTCATCATTAGCATGATTATTCTCAGTAGAATTTCCCTCGATTTTTGCAGTAATAGGAAAAAGCCCTTGCTGTTCAGGAAGAGTTACGTCCCAACTCAAAACCTGGGATTCGCCTGAATTGAGGAGTTTGATCATTTGGTACGCTCCAATTTCAGTATATTCTGGGTCTATTGAGTAATTCACACCATTCTTATTCATTAAAAGATGGAGCTTAGGCCCGCCATTGGCAGTGCCGAGAGGGGAGGGGTTTGTGCCATAGTTTTTCACCCGAACTCGAATCCGAGCAATGACTCCTTTTTCCGTCATTCTTAAAGGTTCCCAAGTCATATCATCCGAAAGGATGCCTAAATCAGGCTGAAGAGTTCGAATTCGATTTCCGATGGGTACTGTTTCTCGGTTTAATACTGATTTTTCACGAATATAATTTGAAATCACTCTCCAATTCTCAACTCCAGTATCTTCCAGGCCGTCTAAAGAAATAAGATGAGGTAGATAGGAGTTGAGGAATTGAATGGCCTGAACCAGTCCATTTCCCAATGCGACTCGGTAGGTCGCTTTCTCATTCAGGGGACGACCTTGAATTCGAAGATTACTGAGTACTTTAAAACTTTCCATACCCACTGAAAAATGACTCACACCCTCATCATCACTTAATCCAGGATCCAATCCAGGATCTGATTCAGGATCAAAGTCTGGATTCACACCTGAGTTAAAGCCCTCTTCAACACCTTGAAACCGAGCAGACAAATCAAAACGATCAAAACGATTTTGAATTCTACTTTGATACTGATTCATAAAAAACAAGGGATCGTAGGTCAATTCTAATCCTGAAACATTCACTAACCCATAAGAGGCTAGTTTATTGGTCGCAAATATTAAATAGAGAATCCGTTTGACCGTCTTACCTAACATCGGAAGAACTTGAAGGGTCCATGATTTTTGAGTAATGGGGCTATAGACTGCTGGAATTGCATTAATGACATCAGCAGTATTGATTTTGCCAGCATGAAGTTCTCCGTAAATAAACCGAGTGCTATCCATGGCGAAATCGGCTCGCGATGCTTGACGAAATGCATCTGTCACCAGATTTCCAATCCCATTCTCAATTCCTGTGCGGTTCAGTTCAAGTTCGCTTCTTCCAATCTCGTCATGAAAAACAGGTCCGTACCGTTGCTCCAAACGATCCTCTAAACGTTCAACTGCGGTAAGAGTTTCTGGATCTTCAGGAATGGATGAATCCATCTGTGTCAGTTGATAGTTCAGCAGTTCTACTTTCTTGCCAGGACTGACCTTGATATCGACACGGCCCAAATAGCGTCCCCAAGAACCCGTTTCAACAATCCACCCCTTACCACTTCCCCAAGGCCATCGACTGACCTCTACGGGCTTCGTGAGTTTAACATGATCATGACCTCCAATGACCAAATCCACCTTCGGCGCATATTTAAGGATAGCTTTGTTCATTAAAATTGAATTATGCGAAATGACAATGACGACATCCGCTTTGCCCTGACTTTTTAATTCCGAGGAAATTTTATGAGCGACTCGTAAGGGTTCAAATATTTTTATCGGAGCCATAAACTGATTGTAAATCAGCTCAAAAGTAGAGAGACCAATGAAAGCGATCTTCACCCCCCCGACTTCTCGAATGACATAGGGATGTACCCATTTCTGAAATTCTAGCTCACGACTGAATTGATCCGTGGTCAGATTTGCTGAAACAAACTGCGTCTTGGATTCGGCACTGACCAATGTATCTAAAAGAGTATCTGGACCATTGAGCCAATCATGGTTTCCAACGACTGCAACATCATAACCTAATCGGTCCATCATTTTGACGGACTCAATCCCAGCATTCTCATTGTAGTAGATATTTCCTTCTGACCAATCCCCCCCATCTACCAAGACAGTATGAGGTAGATCATTCCTCAAGCGACGGATAGCCGTTTTTAAACGAGCAACTCCCCCGAGTGCCTGAGAACCCTTTTCTTGTCGAAAATGAGAATGGAGATCATTCGTATGCAGAATTGAAATCACGACCGATTCTGAATTTGAGTTTGAGTTTGAATTTAAATTTGAGGTTGCCTCCTCAGCCCAACCCCGGTTTGCATTGAACACAAAAAATGAACAAATGAGAATAAGTGATTGAACTGATTTAAGAAATTCCATTTTCCCCCCGGATAGAACAGTACAAAATCAAAAATTGTACTATAAAAATGAATATCTCAACTTAAGCAGGCAACCCAAGAAGTTTTTATTTTTAGAAACCGAGGTAGTTTTTTTGTATTTCGAAACAAAATTGGTTGACAGTATTTGACTAGTATTGTAAGACACGGTGCAGGAGATCTCATAAAAAATATGACGTTGGAGAGGCTACAGGAGCATCTGGGCTACAATTTCGGGGACCGTGCGGTTCTTTTACAATCCCTTACCCATAAATCGTATGGACATGAGTTTTTTCAAGAAAAACCCATTGCGCTACGAGATAATGAGCGTTTGGAATTTTTAGGAGATGCGATTCTCGATGTGATCGTCTCTGATATCTTGCTTGAATCTTTTCCCAATGCAAATGAAGGCCATCTCTCCAAAATGAGGGCTGCGGTAGTGAATGAAAAGACACTGGCATTACTTGCTAAGTCAATTCAATTACAAAACTACGTTCGCCTGGGTAAAGGGGAAACCCAAACAGGGGGAAACGAAAAACCATCCATTTTATCCAGCACGTTAGAAGCACTGATTGCGGCTATCTATTTGGATGGTGGATTTAATGCCGTTTATCCTGTTGTAAGACATATTTTTGCTCCTCTCTTTATGGAAGAACGCGAACTCATGGCGTTTTATGATCATAAAACCCAACTGCAAGAAATAGTTCAAGCTCGTTGGAAGGTAACCCCCACTTATCATCTCATTGAATCTCATGGTCCCGATCACGCGAAAATATTTGAGATTGAAGTTCGAATGAATGGTAAGACACTTGCAGTAGCCACGGGCTCTTCAAAAAAAGATGCGGAACAGAATGCCGCGCGTACTGCAATTA
Source organism: Oligoflexia bacterium (assembly GCA_963758495.1). Lineage (GTDB taxonomy): Bacteria > Bdellovibrionota > UBA1018 > UBA1018 > UBA1018 > CAVWVI01. Next base: position 110,836 of record CAVWVI010000001.1, on the reverse strand, counting down.
TGACTGTAGGTTAGTAGGTTAAATGTCTAAATCTGGTTTTATCGCAATTATTGGGAGACCTAACTCAGGAAAGTCTACTTTACTGAACACGGTTCTCCAAACTGAAATTTCAATTGTGACTCCGAAAGCCCAAACAACTCGGGATCGAGTTCTTGGGATTTTTACTGAAGCTCAAGGTCAAATTGTATTTATTGATACCCCTGGAATTCACATCGCGAAGATGGGTGGCCTCAATGCCTATATGGTTAATGAAGCCAAGCAAGCAATCGATTCTCCCAATCTCATTTGGTATCTCGTAGATCCAAACTCAACCCTTCATCATGAAAATGTAGTCATCGATCTACTTAAAGGAGCCAAAGCCCCTGTTATTCTGCTCATGAATAAAATGGACTGGGCAGCCAATAAAATTCCTCCTCCTCAATTGGAGGCTTTTGAAAAATCACTCTTGCTAGCCATGCAGGAGGCAGGGATTTCGTTAAAAGAGAGTCGAAAAATTTCAGGTCTTTCAAAAATAGGTCTCACAGAGCTTTTGGAAGAAAGTTGGTCCCTTCTTCCTGAAGGACCGATCTATTATCCCGATCCAGAGCAAGTCTCAGATCGTCCTATCCGATTTTTTGTTGCCGAAAAAATACGGGAACGTCTTTATTATCTTCTTGGAGATGAAGTCCCTTATTCTTGTGCGATTGAAATCGAAAATTTTGATGAAAATTCTAAGCCCCCCGAATTGAAGCGGTGATTCACGTCGAACGTGATTCCCAAAAGGGAATTGTGATCGGCCAAGGGGGTAAGAAAATCAAAGAAATTGGCCAATCTGCCCGCAAAGAAATTGAAGATTTCCTCGGACAACAAATTTTTCTCGGACTCAAAGTCAAGATTCTCAAAGACTGGAGCCGAAATGCCGAAACACTTCGAAGAATCGGTTACAATCTTCCGCCTTTAAGGAATAAATCATGACTTTACAGTCTTATCGTATTGTCATTGTAGGTCGCCCCAACGTGGGAAAGAGTACGTTGTTTAATCGCCTGATTGGCAAACGCCGTGCATTGGTTCATAATCTTCCCGGAGTAACCCGTGATCGCCAAGAAGAGAAAACTCAGTGGTGGGTCGGTGGAAGGCACTTTTTTGCAACCGTCACGGATACGGGTGGGCTCGGTGGCGAGAACTTTTCCGAACAGATTGAACAACAAGTTCAAATTGCCTTGGAAACAGCCGATATCATCCTTTTTCTTTTTGACTCACAAGCAGGACTCACTCCCCTGGATGAAGAACTTTTACGAAAGCTCAATCGTTCGGGTGCTACCCAAAGGATACCTCTCATTGGAGTGGTGAATAAAGTCGATGCAGAAGCTCATGAAGACCGGATTGCCGATTTTTTCAGTGTAGGCTTAAATCAAGTCCTAACGATATCTGCAGAACATGGCCGAGGAATTGACGACTTAAAAGATGTGATTGCGCAGCTCGTAAACTTTTCAATCGACGGTGAGATCCCTCCTGTACCGTCTGTACCGGAAGTCGGAGAGAAAAGTCATCGTCCCCCTCGAATTGCGGTAGTGGGTCGTCCCAATGTGGGCAAAAGTACATTGGTGAACGCCATTTTAGGTGAAAACCGCATGATCACAAGTCCCATTGCTGGGACTACGGTGGACTCAATTGATTCTTTAATCACTTTAAATGACAAACCCTTCTTATTTATTGATACTGCTGGAATTCGCCGCAAGAGTAAGACCGAGCAAGGCGTCGAAGTTTTATCCGTTGTACAGACTAAAAAAGCATTAGAAGAAGCCGACATAGCCCTTCTCCTTTTAGATGGTGAAAAGGGAATCAGTGACCAGGATGAGAAAATCGGTGGATTAATTGAAGAGGTGGGCTGTAGCGTTGTTCTCGTGATGAATAAATGGGATACACAATCAGGCAATGAGAAATTCACGACGGATCTTGCTGCCGAGAGAATCCGTGGCAAGATGGCCTATCTAAAATATGCTCCCATTTTATTTATTAGTGCACTTGAACGACAAGGGTTGGAAAACTTAGGGAGCTTGCTTGAAGAAATCATGCACCAACGTCATTTAAAAGTTTCCACTCATGAGTTTACGGAATGGGTCAGAGAAGAAACAAGAAGAAATAATCCGATGAATGCAAAGTTCTACCTTTGTCATCAATCTGGCAGTAACCCCCCCAGCTTTGTTTGCCATGTCAGCAATCCAGATAAAATTCACTTCAGTTTAAAAAGACATTTAGTGAATGGCATCAGAGAAAAATGGGGATTCATGGGAAGCCCGATTCGACTTCGCTTCATTGAAGGTAAGAGTAAAAAAGCTACCACGTAAACAGAATACTTCCCATAACCGTATAGAAATTTCCGGTTAAATTAGGAAGATTCATGGATGTAAAATTCGAAGTATAAGTATCTTTGAAGCTCACCACGTGGATTTTCGCTTCAATTTCAAAATATGTTTTTCGGGGTGACAAAATAAATTCAAGCCCCGCTCCAGCGTTTAGGCCCAAGCTTGTATCTACATCAGGAGTACCCACCGTGGGGTTAGTTTGGGTCTTCGTGAATGATCCCACTCCTAATAGGATGTAAGGATTTGCAAAACTGAGTGCAGCACTTAAGTTGGTAGTCGTAAAATAATATTTTACATCGAGATACACACTAAATAGATTCGTGTCATAATGACCTAGTTGTGCAGGCGACGTTGAGTCAAAGTAATGGGAAGCAGTATAAAATCCTAAGTCCAGCGCGAAGTTAAAATCAAACCAATAGTGAAATTTGAAGTCTACTGCAGGAAACCCACCATTCCAGAGAGCTCCCCGATAACCGTCTATAAATTCAAACCCCACTCCTAAACTTGCCCCAAAGAGCCTTCCATATTGAAAGAACTTTGTATCCGCCTCTTCATCTCCAGTCTCATTGAATTCACCAAACTCTGTAAAAGGAGTAGAAGAGTAGTCTTCTTCTTCGGGTTTATCGGCCTTTGTTTCTGAAGGAGTGCCTTCTCCTGGTTGTGCTGGCTGCCCCCCTTGATCATGAGTAGAATCATGAGAAGAATGAGCTGCAAATCCTGTTTTAGTAAAAACGCTGAAGCAGATCAGGCAGAGCAGGATGCCCCTCCATATGCTCCTCCAAATGCCCCTCATGATCGGTTTTACAATTCCTGCTTGCCGCATCGTGCATAAACTCAATTTTTTACCCGCTCTCCGATCCGCTTTCACTTAAAAATAGAAATGAATCCCTGCATCTAAAAAGCTGACCCCTAACGTTTTAAGAGCATAGGTGCCACTTCCATTATCCAACGAGATCCCTGTCTCCATAGAAAAGCCTAAGCTGTCTACGCCGGGAATAAAATACTCAACCCCAAACCCTCCCATCACCTCAACCCCCCCCTGTCCATTTTCGCCCAGGAACCCCAATCCCGACATAAAGTAAAAATTGAGGCTAGGTTCATAAAAAAGGTTCTTAAAACCTTTAACCCCTAAGACTGTATTGATAGGACTGAGAGAGGCAAAGCCAACCACTCCTTCGATTGCCAAATCACGAGAAAGTCCATATTTGGCACTGACTGCAGGCGCTCGAAATCCACTGGTATAGGCATTGGCAAATTCTGCATTATAGCCTATCCCCATGCGTCCTTGCATATCTCGCGCAAACGAGTCGCCAGCATACAAGCTGATGAAACTAATCCCGATCCATAAGTTTAAAATGAGGGTTCTCAATGGACATCCTTTGTTCAGATTCTTTGTAAATAGTTCCTTTTGTCGTTTTATTAGCGTAACCGTCGTCCTCTCTTTTGACAACTCCCTCTCAATTATGCGACAACCAGTCCTATGGGATCACACTATTATTCATCAAATTCGGGTCTTGATCGGAAATCATTAAAACGTCCAGATAGCTTCTTAGCGGCGCTCTCTCGCTTTTTTAGCGGTTTGGTAAGAAACGCAAATCTGTTTGCAATTCTCATTGGAGCACTCTTCGGCGTAGGTCTGTTGACAACCCTCTTGATCAATCGCATGGATTCGAAATCTGAGAAGGCTCAAAATGGCCTTTATTTGGCGGAAAAAACATTAGCAACTGAAATGAAGGCACTCACGCCCTCAGTGGGAACCGACTCCCCTCAGGGAGCACCCAAAGCTCCATCCGTTGACTTTAAAAGGATGGATGTTGACGCGCAGTTTCCAAAATCAATCCAAGAACTCAAAGCGGTAGAAGAAAGCTTTAGTCATACTCGCGCGGCCTTTGACGCTAGACTTAAATTAGCTGACCTTTACTACAACCATGGGGACTATCAAAAAGCCCACGCTTGGTATGAGAAAGCGGTAGACACGGCACCTGGGAACTTTGAAAAGGCTTTAGCGTTATCCTCGTTAGGTTACGTTAAAGAAAATTTAGGTAAACCAGCAGAAGCGATTCAAACTTATCAAAAAGCAATCAATCTAGGCGAGGGGAGTCTCAAAGGCGATCTTCTAATGGGAATTGCACGTGGTTATGAAGCAGTCCACGATACACCGAAGGCTCGGAGCACCTATGACCAAATCCTTATCGATTTACCCAACACTGAATTTTCCAAGTCTGCTGAAGTTCTTAAGAATCAACTTTAGCAAAATCTATTTTTTCGCCTGGATTATGGGCTCTTTATTGACTTCAGGGTGTTCAGGACCGCAACTCCATCCTGAACTCTATGAAGATAACCATATCCTTTTAAGAAAATGGACTTTACCCACTCATAGTTCATTTGACATGGGAGATCGGGGAACTGAGTACTCCAATCCGGTGATTGTTGATAATACTTTAGTTTTTGGCAATAGCAGCATAGGAATTATTTCTCTCTACCCCTCACTCAATCAACAACGCTGGGTTCTTCCCATTCAGAATGGAGTTGTAAGCGAGCTCACGGTCGACCATGGAAATGTTTATTTTGGTGGGGGAGATGGATTTCTCTATTCCGTAAATCTAGAAAATGGTCGGGTTAACTGGAGATACGATGTTCGAAATCCTATTATTTCTAAACCCACCGTTGAGGGAGGTCGTATTTTCATAACTACGACCGATGACACGGTTTATGCCTTTGATGCAGGAACTGGTAAATGGCTTTGGCACTATCGCAGACGATCCTCAGCTTCGACTACCATTCGTGGTGCATCAGCACCTCTTGTGAATGGGAACGAAGTCTTAACAGGCTTAAGTGATGGCTTTTTAGTGGCCCTTTCCTTAGAGGAAGGACAACTCAAATGGGAACGAAAACTTCATTCAGAAAGCCGATTCAACGATGTAGACGCTCATCCCGCTCTTGAGAATGGCATCGTCTATATTCCTTCTTACGATGGGCAACTCTATGCATTAAAAAGTGTGGATGGCCAAGTGATTTGGCGGTTTGACGCAGGAGGAAGTAAAGATGTTGTGATCGATGATCAACATTTATTTCTCCCCTCATCGGACGGAAATATTTATTCTCTTCAGAAAAGTAACGGAAAAGTACTCTGGAAATTTGAGTTAGATCACGGAGTCCCGACTCAATTAGCAATGACTGACCGTTATATTATCGTGGGATCCAGTTATCAATATTTGTACGTCTTAGATAAAATGACAGGGAAGGGCCTTTACCGATATAATGTAGGCAATGGAAGTGGTTTCACCGGCTCTCCAGCCTTTGATCCTCTTACACAAAAGCTTTATATATTATCGGGTGCGGGAAATCTTTATTCCTTCTCCGTGAGACAACCTCCTAAGAAAATTCGTCCTCATGGAATGACAGATCCGTTTAGTTTTTAAACTTTAACGTAAGGAGTTCCTTTAGGTACCGCTAACCGATAACCTAAAGCCTTGCCTGCGGTCGTAATAAATAGGATAAATGACTCCATTAGGAATAGGCACGGAAGGAGAGTTGGGAGGCAGGAGTTTTTGCATGATTCTTCGAATCACCCCCCCGTGAGTGGCAACTCCGATTATTTTTAAATTATTAGAATTTAAAAAATTTTCTAAGGAATTTAAAGTCCGATCAATAATTTCCTGGCCTGTTTCTCCTCCCGGATAACAAACATCCGCATCCGAGAGATGAGAAGATCGCCAACGAAATGCGAGTTCCATACCAAATTTACTTTCAATTTCCTCTCGAGTAAGACCTTGTGCGTTACCTAAAAATGCTTCACGCAACTTAGGCTCCGTGAAAACTGGAACTTTTAATGAATCAGCTATAATTTGGGCAGTTTCTAACGCCCGACTTAAATCACTACTTAATATTGCTTCGATAGCATGATTACGTAAAATCGGAATTAATCCACGAGCTTGTTCGCGACCTTTATCATTCAGGGGAATATCAATATGTCCTTGGAAGCGCTCTTCTACATTCCAATTTGTTTCACCATGTCTAAATAAAAATATCATTACCATTGTTATTTCTCTTATTTATATTTACTTTCTAACTTAGCAAAACGATTCCAAAGGAGAAACTATGAAATTCTTTAAGCTTGGATTATGGATTGCCATGGGTTCATTGCCGTGTGGTCTTGTTATGGCAAACCATCCAACTGACCTTACACCTCAAGGAAAAGTATTTGACCATATCATTACCATAGTTCTTGAAAATACTGGGTATGAAGATGCGGTGACAAATTCCTATTTTAAAACTCTCATCAATCGAGGTGCGTTATTTACCCACTTCAATGCCATCACTCATCCCTCTTATCCTAATTATTTAGCTATGGTCGCAGGGAGTACTTTTGGTATTCATTCAGACTCTCAAAAAAACCTGACTGAAAAAACGATCGCCGACCTTTTAGAGGCAAAAGGACTCACTTGGAAAAGTTACGCGGAGGATTATCCAGGTCATTGTTTTTTAGGAGACCGAGAGAGGACCTATGCACGAAAGCATGTCCCTTTATTGAGCTTCACATCGATTCAACACGACCCTAAACGGTGCGCAAAAGTCGTTTCAACCGATCAATTTAATAAAGACTGGCAAGCACATACGTTACCTCATTATGCATTTTTCACCCCTAACATGAACCATAATGGCCATGACACCAATTTTGATACCGCTGCACAATGGCTAGAAAGCTTTCTTGAACCTTTACTCGCTGATCAGGAAGGCATGAAGAAAACCCTCATTGAAGTTACCTTTGATGAAGCAGAATTTTTTGATGAAGAAAACCAAATTTTCACCCTTTTCATAGGTCCTATGGTTAAGCCGGGCTCAACCCAAAACAAGCAGGAGAATCCCTATAATGTACTTCGAACGATCGAAGAGAATTTTTCCTTGAATACCCTAGATAAAAATGACAAATCCGCCACCGTCATTGGGGATATTTGGCTTATGTAAGTAGTTCCTTAATTTGTTTATCTCCGGGTCCCGGCAAGAAATCGTTCTTGCCGGGATTTTTTATGTAAGGCTGGCTCATATTGATCCAGTTAAGGGCAGCATGAGCCAGAGTATGAACCAAAACATAAGCCAGAATATAAGCCAAAATATAAGTCTGATAAGAAATATTATGTTAACTAGCGTGACTGGCTGAGTTAATTTCGACTCGCATTCCAATCTTGATCAAATAATGCTTTATAATGATCATGGACCTCTGGACTGATTAACACTACACCCGCTTCTCGGTTATTCTCAATAGAATTTCTACCCCAATTAATTGAACTAATGAGTGTCTTATCTTCATCTATAAGGGCACCCTTATTATGAATATAATCAACACCCATAGCCTTAACGTTCGCAATACGTGCATTAAGGCCTAATTTCTCATGAGAAGCGATCTGATTTAAATAATTCACAGTCAACAGATTTTTATTATTAAAGCTGGATTCGCCATGAATGCCTCCTCTTTTTATAAAAGCGGTCTGATCATTCAAGAGCACTCTGACTTGAACTCCACGGCGCGACGCATCTATAATTGCATCCAATAGCGGAGATTTTTTATCTACTTGTCCCCAATTTAAGTCCAAACTCAGGAGTTCAAGGTCTAAACTCGATTGGGCTTGACCTAAAAGAGAGACTAATCCAGACAGACTTGTTTCAGGAGAAGTCAACTTTGATACTGTCGAAACCTCAAAGGCATTGGGCTGTTTTTTTAGAAATGGCATCTCCGGTGAAATGTCCCCTCTGTGCCTACCCCCTTCTCGCAAAGCAGACACCACGTCAGTGAGTGGAGTGAAATTGAATGCAAATGGACTCATCATGAAATCATGAGCTGCTATGACCCTATCCACGATATCACCGTGAGAAGTATTACAGTCATTGTAAAAGATACTCTTAAATTCCTGAGCAATCGAAGCATCATGAATCAAGACTTCCCAACCCCGATTTCCTAATTTGCCGACCACCGGCTGCCCAGTGGGTGAATAGTTTTCTGAACCAATTAAAAGAGCAAGATCATCAACGACGATATATTTGGCATGATTAAAGCGAAATCGTCTTTTTACTTCGCTCATTCGGCTTACTCTGACGACTTCAGATCTTTCGGTGACCTCATCCTCTTCTTCATCTGACTCAGCCGCTCTAGCTTTTGAGGTCATTTCATAAAAATGATCCTTTTGTCTGGCTTTATGCATCGCCTCCACAATCTTTGCTTGAGCCTGCTTTGCAGCAGCAGAGATACCACCTACAGGTTGCCCCTCTTCAATCATTTCAACATGAACTCCAGAAAGAACTCGCTCCTGAATCGCTGCTACAATCTCAGGAGAAGTCAGCTCATAGATATTAACCAGGAGAGAACTGCGAGCACTGTGGATGGCGCTTACGGTCAATGCTAAGTCATTAGTGGGTGCGTCAGAAACTTCCACAGGAAAAGCAAATGTGTCTATGCTTATGAAATTTAAAAATAGGCACACTATTCCAATAAAGCGAATTCTAACTCTTGAGCAGAATGTCATTTCTTATTTTTCTCCCCTTTTGATGAATCAAATTTAGCGAAGAGCTTATTCATTAATGACTATGAAGTGCAAGACGAATTCAGTAATTTTTCAATAAACAACAAAGGGGGTACATTCTTCTGTTTCAATGGGGTCAAAGTGGCACTACTCTTCTTCTAAAAATACTCAAATGATTGCGTTATTATCTTTCCATAAAACAGCAGCAAAAAATGTAACACCTCAACTTATTGAGGTGTTACATTAAGAAGAGCGGAAATAAGTATGTCCGGTATTACTATTTTATAAACCGGTGAATTGCTTTATCAGCGTTATCTTGAAATGTAGTATTTTTCAAAGCAGTAAAAAACGTGCTCTGGTCAACCACGTCCCCCGATAGCTTACCCTCTTTACTCGCATAAAAAACGCCACTTTTATATCGCTCATCCGAAATGCCATCTACGAAGCGTTTTACACCTACTTCTATCTTATGCACCATTCCTCCCATCAATGGAAATACAATAGGCATCATTACGTACTTCAACATAAATCTCATTGGCTGGGGCAAGATTATCCGGTGCCAGAGTTCCCTTTGTGTTCCCGGGACTCATAACAACAAATTTGAGGTCAGGATATTTTCTTGCCATTGATAACGTCCACATCGTTCCTGCATATTTAACGTATCCGTATGCTTGGGTTACATCGAACTTTTTACCAAAATATGAACCATCAAGAACAGCAGCAAACTCATCTACAGAAGAAGTCTTCATTGAAACCGGTTTCATTCCGAGAGGCTTTACTCCCGGTACAGCTTCCGCACTTACAAATAGCACTGCTTTTTTTAACTTATCTTGTTTTATAAGTTCATCCACTAAGATCTACATGACCTAAAATATTCGTCGCAGCTAAATTATTCATACCGGAAGGCGTGATTTGCGCAGCAGTTTTGCCAACCATTCCACCTGCATTTAAAATTACTGCATCAATAGGGTCCTTTATTTTTTCTACTGCTTTTCTTACAGAATTTGCATCCGAAACATCCCCAATAACAATTTCAAAAATCTTTTTTCCTGTTTTCTCCTCAAGGTCTTTTTTTGCTTCCTCGGCTTTTGCTTGATTTCTGCAAAAAAGAATTACCTTTTTTGTTTCTTTTTTCAAGGCTAACTGTCGGGCAGTTTCTTTCCCAAGCCCAATATTTGCTCCTGTTATCAATATACTTTCGTTCATTTTTATTATCCTTTTTAGGTTATTAATTATAGTTCTTTATAAGTATTATTTTTTCTGCCTTCTATTAGTTTTAAAGCATTTGAATAACTTGCGGAATATGGGTACGCCTCGCTATTCTCCTTGAAAATTAATTTGCTTTAAACAATCGTAAGTACAAACGTGGCCCTTGTAAAGATTATTCTGGACCAAATGGTCCGAATTCAGTATAATGCAGAAATGGCAAGAACCCGAGAATTTGACCGCACATTAGTACTGCGTAAGGCCATTGAAGTATTTTGGACCCGCGGGTTTGATTCAACGAATCTCCCGGAACTTTTAGAAGCGATGGGACTCAGTAAGTCGAGCCTCTACGAGACCTTTGGTGACAAGAATAAACTTTTTGAAGAAGCAATTGACCTCTACGCAAAAGAGATTGCCTTTTCAAAGGTTGAAAAGCTGCTTAATGCGAGTTCAGTAAAAGTCGGCTTTCAGGCTTTTTTTGCAGAGCAAATTCGCTGTTGTACTGACCGGAAGTTCCCCGGTGGATGCTTTCTGGCTAACACTGCCATCTCCCTTAATAATGTGCCTCCTGCGTTGGCAAAAAAAATACGGAAGTCAGTGGAGCAGATGCATGCTCTTTTTCTCTCTCAAATTCAAAAAGGCCAGAAAGCTAGGAGAAATATCTCGCGTCAAAGACGCTTCGGCTTTGGCCTCTGCGATTATAGGCACGTCGATGGGCATGAACGTGATGGCGAGAGTGAATAAGCAAGATGTTCGAACGTTGGAGCAAATGGTCGAAACAACCATGAATTCGATTTTTAATTAATGTGGGTAAAGAACGTAAAAACCGGCTAGATTCAACGAGAAATAACTCCGGGAATCAAGTTCTCAAAGTTTGTTAAATAATTTTTAGATTTCATTCATTTTATATGACATCACTATCCGAACTTAAAAATATACTGAAGAAATGAGCAAAAGCTGGAATGAGCTTCTGCCCCCCATAAACAATCAAGCAAGCTACAAAAGCAGTTCCGCCAATAGCCCCCCCGATATTCCCACCATGAAAGCGCAACAACTCCAGTTGTCGGATCCAAAAAAAGATCATCGCAAATAGAAAACTTGCAAAGAACACTTTTCTTTCGCTCAAACGGTGAGTCTCAGTCATGGCGACGAATGTTCCACCCAAGAAAACAGGTTGAAGAGATACCAAAAGAGGAATGGGAAAAAAGGAAGAAAAAATCACAAAAAGAAAAGCCGAAAGAGCACTGGCCCTCACTGAATTCATTTTCCATTTATGAATAAGCGAATAAGTAAAATAAGTTCCTGTGAGTGAAGCAAAAACCATATAAAATAAGCTCATCCCAATAACCTCATCAGAATGAGGAACAAAGATGAACCCAAGGCGATGGCTCCCATTTTTCCACCAAAACCCACTAAATACGGTTTTGCCAAAAGGTAAACGACTGCTCCTATCACCGAAACAATACAAACCTGTGAGTGCCCGGAAATCAAAACGTTAGAACTCATTCCAGCAAAGGTTCCTGTATAAAACGCCGAATAGACTTCCTTTCGATTGAACTGCCTTGGGAGCGGCACGAACGTACAGATCAACCCAGAAAGTGATGATGCCAGCACAGCATTGCACCCCAACCAGGCCTGCAACAGGTAACATCCCCCGCAACCCAGATAAAAAGCAATCAAAATTAAAGTGAAAGATCTTGCCATCATGGAGACGGTACAATAGGTTAAAAGGATCATTTTATGAAGATAAAATCCAATCTTTTTCTCGCCATCATAGGACTGATTGCTCTTTCTTTCGTTTTATTCTTAGGAAAATCTTATGAAAATACTCTTCGAGGAATCGATTCTAATATTCACGCCAAGGTTTCTCTTAATGTAACCGATCACGGCCTTCTCCCTCACCTTCCCATGCGGGATACCAATGAACAGCATTTGAAAAGTGAGTCTAATTTTAATGACCATCCTTTTTTTATGTTTTGGGTCAACGGTTGGATTATGAGAGCTTTAGGACCCTCCAGTTGGTCTGCTCGAATTTTAACTGCCAGCTTTTCAACCGGATGTGTTTTGCTCACATTCTACCTTGGATCTCTATTATGCTCCGATCTCTTTGGTTTTATAGCTGCTCTCCTACTTCTTACCACCCGCGATATTATCCTCACAGGTGCCACTTTTAGCCTAGACCCTCCTATGATGTTTTTTGTTCTTCTATCATTTATATTTTGGCAAAAAGATAAGTGGAGATGGGTGGGAGTGGCAACGGGTATTGGACTCTGGATCAAAACACCCGTAGTTCTCCTGGTTTTTCCTTCTGCTTTCTTAGTTGCCGCCCTTCAAGGACGCCTCAAGAAAACGATTCGACCTCTTTTATTTTCTTTATTTTTCGCTCTCATTTTAGGTTCTCTGATTTGGTTAGCTACAGGAATACTAGGTGGGTGGTTCTTAGTTAAAGATTATTGGATGAGACAAGTCTGGGGAACCGCAGTAGGAGGTAGAAATAATACTCATGCCTCTGACCCGTGGATGTTTTTTGAACTGATCAGAACGGGATTTCTACCTTGGCTTCCCCTCCTGTGTTTCAGTATCTTTGAAATCATTCGAAAAAAGCTTTGGCGAATACCGGTAGTTTTAATCTCCATAGTAAGTATCTCTATTGTTGCAATCGCGATCACTCTGGTTCGTGCTCGGATGGGGTATTATTATAATCCTGTTTTTCCATTTCTTGCTTTTTTATCCGCTTATTCCATCATTGAATTAGTCAAGCGTTTTGAAGATCAAATCTATTCAGCCTTTAACTGCACCGTTCCTATCTTCCTTGCCTTTTTACTTTGTACTCCCACCACGCTAGGCCCAGAAGCTTTTATTGCGCTTAAAAAATTTATTCCTTTCATACAATCTTATGGCCATTGCGACGACAAAATATTACTGATTCCAGGAGGAGAACCTATTGGCTCGAGTATGGATTATCAACTCGTACTCAACTTTTATGCAGATCGGTCAGTGGATATTGTGAGTTGCGCTTCTGCATCTTCAGCAATTCAAAAGAATCAACCTCGATGGATTATTCTTTCAGGTCAAAATTTAGAAAAATGCATAGCATTAGACACTCTTCAGTTATTTAAAACTCAAATACAAGTAGGAAACCAATACCTCTTAACCAATCTCATTCCTGAAAATTCTAAAATTGACCTCACTGTTTTAGAACGAGAACTAAAACCCGCATTTGATTGTAAACCGGCAACCTACCCGAAGGATATTTATCATCACTACTATTAGCATACATTGTGCGCCTGCCACGAAGGACGAGGTCAAGTTAAGTTATCATGATGACGTTACCTTTATGATGATTTCATGACAAGTGGGTTCACATCGTCACTTTGTCTAGATGAGTATTTGAATTCTTTATGGATTTTTGCAATTCATCCTTCGTGGCAGGCGCACAATGTTAGCATAAGCACTCCGAATTACGGCTGAGCTGCCCTAAGTGAGACTAAAGTTGACTGCTACAGCGGGATAGGCTATTGCAAATGCGTTATGATATTTAGAAGTCTAGCAACACTTGCAATCTCTTTTGTTTTGTTTACCACCTCGACTTCTTCCGTATCGGCCAATATTACGCCGATGCTCAGTCAATTCTCCACCATGAGCCGGGTCTGTACCCAACTCAAATGGCTCTCCTCGTCTGCCCACTCCAAGAAGATCGAGATTGAAAATATTCAATCTCTTGCACGGCAAAATGGCCAAACATTTCAAATGGGCGCAGCTCTGACCACAAGCGGTAATTTAGCTGCAATTCATCTTAATCTATCGAATGAAATCAGCTACTGCTTAAGCGAAATCCCTTATCCAGCGATGAAGGAGAAATTAGAAGGAATCCAGACTTGCCTGGCCACTCTTCCTACAAAAAACCTGGGTGCAGACTCAGGGAATCTTCAGAGGAGTCTGGGTTGGTTTCAGGAAGAATTTCTTAGTATTTCAGATATGCTTGAATCTTTAACCCAAAATTGCGAAGCTCGCCTCGTAGCGTATCAGGATAAAATTCTAAAAGCGGTAAAAGAGCACACAGATGCTTCTGCAATACCTCATGATGAGCGTAATAACCCAGACCTTTCAGATTCACTTAAACAAGAAAGTACTTCGAATCATCATCAAATTCTGCTTTTTCAGCAAGAATTAGCAGCTAAGAACTTTGAGATCGAAACTCTTGGACAGACCCTCGAGCGGGAACGCGCTGTAAGAGAACTCCAAATAGCGACTCTCGAAAAAAATCTCGCTGAAAAGGAACTTACTAAAAAGGACCTTCAAATCCAATCATCTACATTAGAAAGTGATGCCCAACTGGCTCGATTATGTGCACTTGAATGGGATCTCACTGGAAAAAAATCCCAGATTCAAAAGCTTGCTGAAGAGCGTGATATTAAAAACTCCCAAATAGAACATCTTCTCGAGAAAATTAGCAGACTCAAAGAGGAACTTGCAACAAAAGGATCGCAACAGAACAACCAGATTTTTTCTAAAGCCAATACGAGTTCAAATGAAGATTTAGCTATGATCGCAAAAGCATTACTCAAAGATACTCCACAAAATCTAAATGACATCACTATAACGGGCACAGATAAATTAAGAAATCCGAAGGCTTTCTCTGAAAATAGAGAGTCAAAAATAGAAGGTCTTTTCAAAGCCCAACTTGAATATTACTTCAAAAAACATATCAACGACTTAAGAACCAAGCTTTCCCGATCCGGAAATCTCCACACCCCAGTGCTCCCGAATTTGCAACTCAATTTGCAATTGATCGCTCAGACTCCACTTGTGAATCGATTTCTTCTTAGAAAAGGATATCGAGTCACGGTTTCTGTGAGTGGAAAAATCTCGGGTGGTTTTGAGAGTATTAATATTCGAAAATCTGAAGTCACATTTTCGATTAATAATAGGGGTATTCCAAAGATGGGTCTGAGTTATCCAGAGCTTTCTTATTTTATGAAAAGTTTCATTCCCATCCTTGAGGAAAAAATGGCACAGGTCGCAAACGCTAAGCTCCATTGACACGTGAGTCTGACCGTTAGGTGCATGAGTTCGAGCCGTCTCTCGTTAATTGCGGTAGGGTCTCAATCTACCTCGGTCATAAATTTATTGAGACAGGACTGATCCGTTCCTGCAGGAAGTTCTTCGCTAAAATCCTTTCTAATGCTGGAATATAAATTGCTGGGAATGGGGTTCGCAGTTGTTATTGAATACAAGAGGAACGCTTTACATGGCAAAACTTTTTATTCTCTCTATTGGAATTTTTTTATCTATAAATGTATCCATAGATGCAAATGCGAGCATTCGTGTCGATTGTTTTGAAAATCCAATTCTCTCTTTCTTGACTGTTCCTCAAAAAGTCCTCGTCTGTAGCGATTCAAGAAATGACGCACCTGTTCGATGCATTGAGCTTACAACATACACAGGTCTCAGCCGTGATCAAAAAGTAGACCTCTGTTACTCAGCTACTTCTGATGCGCCTTTTCGTTGCTTTCAAAATAGTTTCAATCGAGGTCTTACTTATGATCAACAAATCAGACTGTGTTCAGGCGCTATAAGCACCGCCCCCAATGTATGCTTTGATGCTTCAGAAAAGTTTTACCTCACCTATGATCAAAGAGTGATTCTTTGCACAAGTACCAATTCAGATGAACCCTTACGTTGTTTTGAACGCTCTTCCTGTCTCGGCCTCACGCTGGACCAACGCGCTAAGCTTTGCTCTGGGTAGCGCAAGATTTTTTCTGTCTGCGCAGCAGGTTTTTTGATGAACCATTGTCTCCATGGTGAATTCAATTTGATTTTATTAGACGAAACAGATCTGAGTTATCCAGAGCTTTCCTATTTTTTGTATCTGGATATAAGTGGCAAAATAAATTTACACCCTCTTCTAACACTGGAATATAAATTGCTTGGCTTCTCCCAGCCATTTATTGAATTAAAAAGGAAAATTTACATATGAAAAAAATCTTTATTACTTTTATTGGAATTTTTCTTTCCATGAGCGTATCTGTAGATGCAAATGCGAGTATTCGTGTTAACTGTTTTGAAAATCCAATTCTCTCTTCCTTAGATAACACTCAAAGAATCCTACTATGTACTGGATTAAAAACTGACGCACCTATTCGCTGTTTTGAGCTTACGGCAGTCACGGGTCTCACCACTGATCAAAGAGTTGCCCTCTGTCTTAGAGCTATTTCTGATGCGCCTTTTCGTTGTTTTCAGAGTTCTCTCCATCGAGGTCTTACTTATGATCAACAAATCAAGCTATGTGTAGTCGCTACAAGCACCGACCCCAATATATGCTTTGACGCTTCAGAAAATTTTTACTTAACCTATGACCAAAGAGTGAGACTTTGTGCAACGACCATTTCAGACGAACCCTTACGTTGTTATGAACTCTCTTCCACTCTCGGCCTCACGCGGGATCAACGCTATAAGCTTTGCACAGACCTGACGCCACTTGCCTGGTGATTTGATATTTTTGATAAACTGGATAGATTTGACAAATCATCACTACACCTGATACAGGCACCTGAACATTCGCTCAATAAGAGTCCGGGAGATCAGGTGTGGCATACTTACGAAGACTGTCAGTATTTAATTTTCTTTTCATCATTCTTATAAACTTGACTATTTCAAAAGAACTCTCCGCAAATACTGACACTCACTATGAAATTCGATATTGGAATCGAAGTGAGGCACGTGAAGAGATTGAACAAGTCTATGGAAGTCAGTTTCTACAGTGGACCTATGGATCAAGGGCGGGGAGGTTTCTGGATCAGTTCTTATTTTCTAGAACTCTTCCTAGTCAGTTTTGTGGAGCTTATCAGTCTTCTCGCTGGAGCAAGAGCTCAATAGAGCCATTTATTCAAAAATTTAATATCCCCATGGAGCAATTTGAAAATAGTGGTTTTTCTAACTTCAATGAATTCTTTACACGAAAGTTCAAACCTCATGTTCGGGAGTTCACGAAAATCCCCTTGGAACTTCCTGCGTTCGTAGAAGGAAGGTATTTTGCCTATGAGAGCATCAAAGAGGACCAAGCTTTTCCAGTTAAAGACCGTACACTTCCCGTGGGCGCACTGTTAGGAAATGACGAAAAAGCAAGACCTTTTCTGAATGGCCCCCTCCTTTTAGCTCGACTCAGTCCGGTAGATTACCATAGATTTCATTTTCCAGACGAAGGGAAAATCCTCGAAACTTACGCCATTCATGGAAAACTTCACTCTGTAAGCCCTTTAGCAATCCGAGAAGAAAAAAATATTTATTTAGAAAATGAACGCAGAGTTACTATTTTAGAGACTACAAATTTTGGAAAACTTGCCTATATTGAAGTAGGCGCTTTGTGTGTTGGAAAGATTATACAAACTCACGATACGGCTGCACTGTTTTTACGAGGAGACGAAAAGGGTTACTTTCTCTTTGGAGGATCTACCGTCATCGTCTTAGGTCAACCTGGGCTTTGGAAGCCTGATTTAGACTTATTACAGCAAACCGCTGAAGGGCGAGAAACCCTCATAAAGCTTGGAACAAGAGTCGCTACAAAAACTTATAATTAATCGCTAAAGAAATAAGGAAAGCATCATTACGCAAAGTAAGCACTGTCAGGAACTACTTACTACGCAAATCAACCGCTTCAATTACTTCCATTTTTTAAAATATTCACCAAAGATGAATACGCATTTTCTTCACTAGCCATAAGCTTACTTTCTAATATTTCTAAATTAATTATACTATCTATAATAGAGTTTATAGAACTCTTTATAGTATCGGTCTTATCTATGTATTCTTTAATGATTGGTTTTAACACCGCTTCAAATTTTTTTGCTTCTTTTTCGGTCAAAGCAGAAACTGCTTCGAGCGCATTTTTCATCGCTTCCTCTATTTTACCTAATTGATTCTCATTTCTCAGAAGTATTTTTGACTGAGCAGCAATATCCAGTCGAATTCCTTCAATTTTTTTTTGAAATTCCAATGAAAAAATTCTTGATTTGTGTCTATCAGCTATTTTACCTTGTAAAGTTTCAAGGTCCATATCTACTTTTTTAAAATCTTTTAATACTTGCTGTATAGTTTCACTATAATCAATTTCCATATCCTTTCGTTCTAACTCCATCAGTCTCACTTCAAGAGCTTTTTTCTGCTCTTTGGTAAAATTTACGGGTCTTGTATCTTGGTCTTCTGAAATAATTCCTAGAGGTCTTTCGAATTCAGTAACATCGCTACTTGCTTCTTGCATTAATCTGACCTTTACTTTGTCACTAAATTTCACGTTTTTATTTTTTGCTTTAACAACTGGATGTTCATTAGATATCGCAAGAGAGTGTTCTATCGTATCTAAAACGTTTGAATTGAGCAGCGATGAACTACTGATGCAGTCGCCATCAGCATTAGACCCCTGCATTATTTCATGAATATCAAATTTATTATCTAATAATAATTGATCATTCAGTTTATCTGAGTTTGCATAAATTAAATATGTATATAAATTTACAAAACAAAAAGTAACTACTGTAATTCCTAGCTTGAGTTTGCTCATAGATTCTCCCAATATTACTTTGGGATTGCAAGTACCGCTCCAAGAGAGCTCCCTTCCTCACTCAATTGGATGAGAAAAGTCTAAAACCTTTACTCTCAATAAGTTGTGAATCTCAAGGTCATGAAATGGCTCTATTGAAACACTGCACTCGACTTACACTTTTGTTTATTTATTATCTATTAGACTAACTTTTAGTCATGGGTGTGTCCCTATAGATTCAATTAATCCGATTGATTCCATGCTACGGATGCAAGGATTGAGATAAGAAGAATCAAAAAAATGACCAACAGAACTACCCCAATGGGCAGCGTGTAAAAGTCACTTAGCATCATCTTACTTCCAATAAAGATTAGAATCGCAGCAATTCCATAGTGAAGATAGAAAAAAACTCTCATAAACTCGGCCAGAGCAAAATAAAGAGAACGGAGTCCTAAAATTGCAAAAATATTTGACGTATAAACAATAAATGGAGTTGTTGTAACCGACAACACTGCCGGAATTGAATCAATAGCAAAAACCAAATCAGCCAGTTCGATCAGAACTAAGACTAAGAACAAACGCGTGACTGACTTCTTCTTCCCTTTACGGTAGATAAATCGACCGCCATGTAATTGATCTGAAATTGGAAAAATTTTTCGAACGAGTTTTACGACAGAATTATTTTCAAAATTGGGCGACTCTTCTTTGTAAAATGCCATCTTAATGCCCACCAAAACTAGAAAACTTCCAAAGATGTAAATCACTCCATGAAAATGTTCGATGAGCTCAATACCGGCAAAAATAAGAGCGGCTCTCATCAGTAGCGCCCCTAAAACTCCCCAAAAGAGCACTTTGTGTTGGTATTGTAAGGGGATGCGGAAGAATGAAAATAGAGTTAAAAAAACAAAGATATTATCCACGCTGAGCGACTTCTCAATCAGATAGCCGCTTAAAAACTCTAGGGCCATCTTTTTTCCAAACCAAAAGTACAGCCACACATTAAATAAAAGAGAAAGGCTAATCCAAATAGCACTCCATGCCATAGCCTCTTTGAACCGAATCTCGCGAGGCTTCCGGTTCATGATACCTAAATCAAAAATCAATACTCCAAAGACAAAAATATGAAACCCAACCCAAAAAGGCCAAGAAAAGTGCATTGTCCCCCTCCCAGAAATAACTACCACATGACAAAAAACTTTGTTTCAAAATGGGTAGGCAACGCCGATTGATACAGTAGTCCCACTGCCAAACAATTGGTCATTTCTGTTATCAGCTCTTCCTCCAAACAGCACATTATAGCCAATTTCTCCCTGTAGCTGAATGCCGGAATCCGGTAACTTGAAATAACTGGTGATTGCGTAATTGAGGCCGAAGGGACTCTTAGAAGATAAATCACTGGCTGGGACTACTATGATATTAGTCTTAAGGTTAAAAGCTAATAAATCATTTGAATAGATTTTAGATTTCGTACCAACGTAAAAAGCAGTATATAAGCCTCCCCCTTCCAATGAACTGGCGTACCCAGCATATTCAAGATTAAGTGCGGTTCTACCTCGAATAAAATAGGGAGATGAAAGTTCAAATTTAATTCCTGGGTCTGATCCAATCGCGGAGGCTCCAAATGAAAATCCCAAGACACTTGGCTCAAAGGCCGCTGAAGCATTCAAAGAAGCCATTAAAATTGCAACTGAAAATAATCCTCTTTTTAACATCTATAATTACCTTTCAACTAATAACAAATAAGAGTGAAGACCCAATGGGTCTCACTTAGTGAATACCCAATTGCTTAGCTCTCCCGTTGTGGGATCTAAATCTGCCTCGCCTGCTGTATTCAAGGCAAAGAGTTTTCTATCTCTTATGACTACATTCGTATACAGCATCCATTCATTGACAAATTCTGCGCTCCACACCAAGTTCCCAGGCTTATCTAGTTTATATAGGTTTGAAGTCCCTGTTGGGAAGTTAGTCCCAGTTTTCTCCAAACAAATATAGCCATCTCCACAGTCAATTACTCTCAAAAAACTAGTATATTTCGGTTTCAAAATGATCACTTAAAACTCCTAGTATTTAAAAACCATTCCGGCTGTGGGTCTTTAAAAAAATATTGAATTGCACCCTCTAATCCAGCACCATGATCCTGAATATTTCCTCTGTAAAATACAGCACCAACTGGCGGATGAAATTCAGACATAAGTTCAACACTGTTAGGGATTGCATATTTAGATCTTATTTCTGCTACGTTCAATCCCTCAATTGAGCTTTTCCTCATTACAAAACCACCGACTTGATTATCTGCATGATGTAATCGGACCCAACTGTTTTGTGATTTTATTAGTTGCCCTTCAACAACATTCGATCCCAACTGAAATGGTGGTGTCTTTTGCCAAAAAGGAAAGACAGACTGATTGATGTGCTCAGCCGTATGAATGTTAACGATCTTATGCCCCTTTTGCCAACCTTCAATCAGGTTCCCGGCCTTCTGCACTAGCAGTTCTGCTTCTCGAACTGCAACTTCCATCGCCGCCCTGTCCCTCAACAGCCCAGCAGCTCCTCGGTAGACTTTGTTCATGATGGAGCCCGTGACAGTAATGGACTTGACTCCTCCCAAGCTCACCACACCTAGAAAAGCGAAAGCGCGCTGAGTTGTACTCAAATCGTCACTGGTGACAATACTTTTCCCCACAACCAGCTCGTACATGCTCTGAACGAAGCCTGTAGTGGGATTCAGTCCAATAGCAAGTTCTAGAGCTTCCTTTGCGAGAGATTTCCAAAACTGGGCTTGCTCATGGTCACCCTCAATAAAGGATTGGTCAGCTTCACGCACACTTAGAAGCCCCATCTCCTTTGAACGCTGTTGCTTGCGTCCCTTGGGGTCTATCTTGTGCAAGTCCTTGTAGGTTCTCATGAGTTCATTTCTGAACTGTCCTTCGGGTGCCTGCAAGGGGTAGGGTAACTGAGATTCCTCAGGGTCGGGGATGGTGTCTGGGTTAATCGAAAGTCGAACTCTCTGCTCGGCAGCCATTTCGGCCAAAGTTTTCCTGACAAATTCTTCTGTTGGAGGAAGTGTATCGACCGGGGCTTTCTTTGCCTCTTCCATCATTTGTCGAGTTTTTTCTTCAAGTTCGGCTCTGTCTTGCCTCTGTTTTACAATTGCATTGTTTACTTGCTGATATTCAATCTCAGCTGGGCTCGGGGCATGGTTTCCAATCATTGGAATGATACCATTGGCTGCGTTTACGACTCCGCGAGCCTGAGCTTCGGTCATTGAGAGGGATAGGCCAGGCGGAGGGGGCGGCGGATTGTACTTCGGGTCATATTGCCAACCCGGAGGAAGTGGGGGCAAATGTAAACTAGGCGCGTTTTCCTGTCTTTGGCTTGGTATTATAGGTGGATTTTGAGATTCTCCTGCTGAGGGTAATCCCAATCCACCTAAAAGTCCGCCAAACGGGGGAAAAAGAATGGTGCCGGCGACCATGCCAGCGGCTGCGACAATCCCACTCGCGTCATCTAAGATGTTTTGAGTACCTTTGAGGTCAGCAACGACTTTTCTTTCAGCATCACATTCAGCGAATGCTAGATTTGACACCTGTGTCACTAGGAGTATCGGAACGAGACTCTTTTTCAAAAATCGAAATTTCATAATAGATCTCAATATCTCCGGAGCAATCAGCCACTGCAGAAGCTTTTACTAGATTTAACGCATCGTGTAAAGAGTGCTTTAGCCCGACTTCGCCACCTAAAATCCAATAAGATGGCTTGAGATGGGCCAGTACAGGACCTAGGAGAGGTTTTCCTAGTTTTTGAGGGAGACTTTTCTGTTCTTAGGTTTTGGCGGTAAGCTTCAATTTGAGTGCTTTTTGAAGTCCCAGCTGTTTAAGGACCGTAGTAATTTCAGGGGTACCATCCCACGATCGCGCTTTTACTCATCGGCGAAGTAATCCCCATCGTTCTAGCTAAAAAGCTATATTTCCCAGTTCTATAAAAATACCAGACTAAAATAGTCATGCTAATACCTTAAAATCGCTACTCTAGTCCCCTTCTTATTCACGATAAGAGGAGTTATCGCGAATAAAAATACCTCGCAACAGCAGCCCCTGGCTAGTATTTAGCAATTCAATATTTTTGATTATTTTTGAGAGCTCTAATCGACAGGATAAGGGAAATCATGCGTCCTTTATGGGAAGTTGATTCACATTTTTATTCTGCCTTTTTACTGGATTCGAGTAATCTTTAAAAAGTGAATAAAAAATGGCCTATTTTCCTCGTATTTGTTCTCACTGTGATTGTGTTTTTTCCACGAGGAGCTTCAGAACTCTTGGTTTGGGATGACGTCACACACCTATCCATGAATCCAGTGATGAATCCAGTTCAGCCCAATAGCTTGTATCAGATTTGGGCTCATCCGTACTATGGGTTATACATTCCTGTCGTTTATACACTATGGGCTTTATGGGTAGGATTGGTTCAAAAGCTTCTCTATCCACAGTGGGCTGTGCAGTTTATCGCCTCTCCTTTTCTTTGTTTGAACTTACTTGTACATGTCGTCAATGTCGGGCTTGTCGCAAAACTTATAAAGAGATTGACCCAGTCAGATTCTATCCATTCTCCGAACTATCTTTCAATTGCCTTGGGGACAATGGCATTTGCTTTTCACCCTCTTCAAGTGGAAAGCGTGGCCTGGGTGTCGGGGTTCAAGGAGTTAATTTGGGTTACTTTTGCTCTGCTTTCGATCCTCTCTTATTTAGAGCCTGAGATCAAAACCCAGGATTTGGGTCTCAGGTTTTTAAGATCCTATCGCTCTCGACTGATTTTGACTTATGTATTTTTTTTGTTAGCGGTTTTGTCCAAGCCTACCGCGCTTATTCTGCCAGTCCTTCTTGTTGCGGTGGATCTTTACTCGTCTCAAAGATCACCCTTTGATCCACATCGGTCTTCAGTCCGAGACTACCACCGTTTTGTCCCTCTTATTCCAATGGTCTTATGCACGTTTTTCATTATGATTGGCACTCGCTTTCTTCAGTCTGAATATACTCAAACGATAGGATACGGGGGTTTCGACCGCTTCCTTGTGATGATGGATAGTTTTGGATTCTATTTGAGAAAGATCCTCTTGCCAGTTTCGCTGGCGCCAGATTATGGCCGAACTCCAGAGTTTATTCTCGGGCAAGGGCTGACAGTAGAACAGGGTATTTTTTTGGTGGCCCTTTTGCCAACAGCAGGGATAATTCAGATAAACAAAGGCTTTCGTTCTATCTTTGTTCTTGCCTTGTCTTTTTTTGTAATTCCAATTTTCCCCCTTTCGGGCGTGATTCCTTTTGCTTATCAAAACTATTCAACAGTCGCGGATCGTTATGGGTACTTCTCCCTTGTGGGACTTTCTATTCTGATTACAGCTACCTTGAACCCTTTTTCAAAGAAAGCATTTGGGGTTTTAGGAATACTCATCGTCTGGTTTTTTCTGAGTTCAAAGCAGGTCTCAGTTTGGCGAACAAATCAGTCTTTGCTGGACGAGATACTGCGCATAAATCCGAAAAGCTATATGGCTGAAAATAATAAGGGAGTATTGCTCTTAAATCAGAACAAACCGCAAGAAGCCTTGATTCACTTTTGGCGGGCGCTGGAGATGAATTCTTCTCACATTTCGGCAGCACTCAATGTCGGAGATTGCCTGGAGAGATTGGGGGATCGGGATCAGGCAATTCATCACTATCAGAATATCGTAAGCAATGCGCCAAACCTTTTTGCAGCAAGGGCTGGTTTAGGTCGGTTATTGCTGAAAGCGAATCGTTGTCAACAAGCAATACTCCAATTAGAAGTGGCTCATCAATTGGAACCGGATAATACTGAAGTAATAAATGATTTGATAGAGACTCGACGACTGAATGGCTGTGCCCCTTAAAGTTCTAGTGGGTCAGATGGCTCGGGGATGGCCAATTTTGTTGTCTGATTCTAAAAGCGAGCAGAAAGGATTGGCACTGAAAAGGCAATCCTAGTCAGTCATGGAGGGAATTCAATCATGGCTGCTGCTAGAAAAGAAGCACTTCGAACCCTAACACAAAAAGAACATCAAGCTCTAGAGCATTTGACCCACTCTTCGGCAGAACCCGCTTATCGAGTTGCGTGGGCTAAAGAACTCTTGGCAGTGGAGGCGGGACTTTCTTACTCCGAGGCTGCACAAGCAGCAGGAAGGAGATCGAATGACGCCGTCTCTTACCTGGTCTTTCGCTTTAATCGAATGGGAATGACGGCGCTCAATCTCCGCCATGGAGGTGGGAATCCTATTCAGTATGGAGCGTCTGAACAAGAAAAGATTTTGAAGCGATTTAAAACTCCTCCAGATAGAGAGCAAGATGGGACTGCGACCTGGTCCTTAAATACTCTTCAAGTGGCACTCAAAAGAAGAGATCAATTAGTTGTGAGTACTTCCATTATTTGGAAAACTCTTCACGAGAATGGATATTCTTGGCAGCATAATAGAACTTGGGTAGATACTGGTAAAACAATGCGGATGCACAAAGACGGCCCTGTTGAAGTTAAAGATATTGATCGAGTTGCTAAAAAAAAATTATCGAGACGGCGTACTCGGAAGCCAGTAAGTTGGGCTTAGATTTGTGGTGTGAAGATGAGGCTGGCCCTTTTCAAGCGATCCCACAACCTGGCCGCAGCTGGCAATTGGAGTCCCATCCAGCCAGAATTCCTCATGAATATATCCGAGGTGGAACGGCAAAGGTGTTGACTTTGTTTCATCCTCAAGATGGGAAAATAAGAATTAAGGGAGTGGAAAGCTGCACCAATGCAGTAATGCATCCCTGGATGAAGACGCAATTCACGGCAATTCTTAAGCACTCTCCTGTTACTCCTGAACAAAAAAAGCAACAACACATGTCCCAAATCCAGCGCAATGCGATCTGGGAGCGCTGGCAAGACGGACTTCAAATCAAGTTTACTCTACCTGAGAAACTACCGCCTCTTCGGATATTACTGATTCTGGATAATCTCTCAGGCCACAAAACACCGGAAATGGTTCTCTGGTGGGTCTACCATGGAGTCATGCCCATCTACACGCCGATTAGTGGGTCCTGGCTGAATATGGCTGAATCAATTCAGAATATACTGAAAGCCCGTGCTTTAGCTGGAGCAATTCCAAAAAGTCCTCAGGATTTGATCGATTACTTTGAACAAGTGGCGCATGCCTGGAACCACAATCCTACTCCATTTGTTTGGGGCGGAAAAAGAGCAATCCGAAGACAACGATCCCGAGAACGCCGTCATGCTTTATCAGGTTCTGGTGCCACTTCGAAATTGCCGATCAGTAGAAGCCGCTCGAAGGGTTGCCTGCTTCAATGGCCATCCCCGAGCCATCTGACCCACTAGTGGCACCACATTAATACTCTTAACTCTTAACTTTCAACCGTCAAAACGTGCTAAGACTTTTTCAAAAGTAACTTGGAGTACGAAGTGCAGAAAATACCTTTCTCAATCCTTATTTTAATGATTTCGATGGTTTCAATTCAAACGGGAGCCGCGGCAGCTAAGCAATTATTTCCCGTTGTTGGCGCTGTTGGGGCAACTCTGTTGCGCTTAGGTTTGGCGGCTTTAGTGCTGTTTGCAATTCGCCGACCCTGGAGAGAAAAGTTAACTTGGAACGAATTTCTCTCTATTGCTTTGTATGGTTCCTCACTTGGATGTATGAATCTATTGTTTTATTTAGCGCTTGAGCGCATTCCTCTTGGGATCGCAGTGGCTCTTGAATTTACGGGGCCTTTGACTGTTGCATTATGTTATTCTCGACGAGCATTCGATTTCTTTTGGGCAATTTTAGCGAGCTGTGGAATTGCTTTGATTTTACCTCTCTCTCAGGCATCCGCAATGTTGGACCCTTGGGGGGTTTGTTTAGCTTTGGGGGCAGGTTGTTGCTGGGCGTTATATATTTTATTTGGAAAGAAGGCAGGGGCTTCTGTTCGTGGAGACAATGTAGCAGCGTGGGGAATGTTGGTGGCAACCCTTGTAGTTCTTCCAGTCGCTATGGTTCAGAGCGGTGGTCAATTACTCGATTTTAAAATATTACCCCTAGGTTTCGGCGTAGCCATCTTGGCGAGCGCTCTTCCCTATTCCTTGGAGATCATTGCACTTAAAAACCTTCCCGCGAAAACCTTTGGCATTCTCATGAGTTTAGAGCCGGTCCTCGCTGCTGCATCAGGGCTTATGTTTCTGGGGGAGCATTTGTCTTTTATTCAATGGTTAGCAATTGCCGGCATCATTACAGCATCGATTGGAAGTGCCCTATCCGCAAAGTCAGAAGCGATTTTTTCAAACAATGACAAAGTTTTGGTCAAATTTTATTCAGATTGATCCGAATAGTTGAAGTGATGAGAATAAAACCCTGGATTACCGGGATTATTTTGTTGAACTCCCAACTTGGGCTTTCCGATGGAATCAGGGTTCTTCACGACCCAGAAGGCCCCATTTACCTCACAGCTCCGAATTGCCAAATGCTGGAAAAAGAAGTTAACGCCATTAAGAGGTGGGCATTATCGCGAGGAGAATTTCCTGAATCCTTAGAAGTGGATTGTTCCAAAAACCCTTCACCTACTCGGGTAGATATCACGCCCATTATCCCTAAAGCAATTCAAAGCTATTACGGACAGGTCTCGGGCTGCAATGGCCCAAATTGCTATAACGCCGCGTTACTGGATCAAGGCCTCCTGAAAGTTCCAAGACATACTATTCCCGACGAATGGGGTTATTATCTTTCAAATTTTTGTGTCGAACGTAAATTGAATGAGGAACCTGAACCTGGAGACATTGTCGCCATCAAAAAAAAGCTCTCAGCAAATTCATTCGAGCATGTTCATGGATTCGTCTATATTGGCGAAACCTCGTGTTCAAAAAATGGGTTAAATCGAGACAAACCCTGCCTGATCCAGCCCTTTGAAAAAGTACTACAAATCTATGACGTGGATTCAGATCCTTCGTGTCGCAAGGCCAAAGGGATACCTCCACACTGCAATATTTATGTGAATTACTATCGATGCAGTCAGATTGAGCATCGTCTCAATGAAAAGGTCCTTGAAGTGGAAGCACTCTATTCCAGATGTGCTCTTCGTCCTCTGGAGTCAATGATTCCACTCGATCTGAAGAAACTTTCCACCGCCCTCATTGCACTAGAGTATTCGGTTCCAGAATTAGGTGAAAATCCACTAGAAAGAAGCCTAACCCTGGCTTCATTAAAGGAACAGCTAGTGTATTTGCAGCATGGCTTACTCGATAGAGCAGTGGAAAATAAAGAAGATGAAACTATTTCTCAAATTCTCGCGAATTGGTCTGAGCTAAAATCCGATAATTTTCCTCTTCGCAAGGCCATCGAATATGGAAGTACAGAAACAGTAAGAAAGGCACTGCGAGCTGGAGCTAGCATAAACGGATGGCCAGCACTGGCATTAGCGGCTGACTACGGGAATTTAGAGATCGTGCAACTCCTTGTAGAAAATGGAGCTGCCATCAACTCCTTAAATAAAGATGGCCTGACTCCACTTACCCAAGCAGTTATAAGAGGACATTTGGATGTCGTCCAATATCTTTTAGAAAAAGGCGCCAATCCCTTTGTGCGCGCTCCCAGCGGAGCAGATCTACTTGAGCTTTCCATTTTTTCCATGAAACCGACCATTCCTTTGATTCAAAAAATTATCAAGAAGGCTCGTGATCAAAGGTGGTCTAATAAGTTCAAATTCAAATAAAGACATAATCATTTAAATAAAAAGCTTAATTTGAAACTAAAACAATTTATTACAATAATTAAATAATAAATTAATGACTTATGCATCATTGACTAAATAATTATAGAATGTTATTTAAATAAAAATGAATTCATCCGTTTTTATTAATTCAATTTTTAAGGCTAATGCCTTAAAACGATCAAGTAAATTTCGAGAACTATCTTGTGAATATCGCGGTTACGCGAGTGAAGCAGGGGTAGGTCTAGTTCCTTTTCACGAAGCATCATTACCCTTATTCAATACACAGACGGAATTGAAACAAAGAGAAATATTGAATGCGCTAGAAACGTCCGTAAAAATTTGTAGAAATACAAAAGCACAGCACAAAAAAATGACTGACTCACCTGCGCTTATCTGGCAAGCATTAAGAGAGCTTGGACTTCGTCCTCCTTCGGATCTCTTTAATCACATGGAAGATTGTACGGTGGTCGAAGTTTATTCATCCGAAAATATACAACTTTTCAGAACCTTTAGCTTTTTTCAATACTGTAGCTACTCTCTCGAAGAGCTCTATTGTGGCTCTTGGCCAGATTTATTTCCAAGGGATGATCAGACCATTGTACCCATGATTCTTAAATTCGTAGAAAATGTTTTCTCAGGGGTTACCAAGAAGACTGTTTCACTGAAGCATATTCCAAACCACACGGTAAGAGAGGCTTTCTCAGCAGCTCGACTTGTCCTCACGGTCGGGATGAATTGGGGCGCTCCCTTGTTTCAAGAAGGGACTTCTAAACCGAGTGCGACCATTTTCTTAGAAACCGGTGAACTCGTAAGCAGTCAGCGCGATAGAAAAAAATATGAACTACCGCGCCGACATCTGAATTTAATCCCTCTGTAAGTACTTCCTTTAGCGCTTACATCTCTCTATTCAGCATTTAAGCGGCTTTTGGGTCCATTTTTAGGGTAGCGACGCGTCTTATTTCGTTCAACATAGCTCGATAAATACTTGCTGAAAGATGTAAATTCTCAGCAACTAGGGTACGCTCTTGTTCATTAAGATTATCGAATTGCTTAATAGCCTTCTCCATGTGACCCACGTCATCTACTGTATGAATTTTCATGAATACCGTAGCTTTTTCTCCATGAGCAGCTAAAACTCTACGATAAACTTCTGGCCCAAATTCGGAAGCTATGCTTTCTAGCGCTAAGGTGTAACCAAAAAAAGAAACAGCGCCTCGATGTTGAACCCAATAATACTGAACCTGATACATACAAGCCGAAGTATATAGACAGGGGAAATCATCGATAGAGTATCCAAGAGCTTTTATATCTGCGATTGCAATGCGATCATGACCACGCTCTTCTTTCGAATGATCTACAAATCGAGCATGGAGATTATTCTGATCTAATGGCGTGTAAGCTCCAGCAAGCGCAACTAGTCGCGTAGAATGATTCACCATGTAATAGGTTTGAGCCAACCATTCCGCATAAGCTTGGCGATTTTCCCACGGAAATTTAAGAAAAATTTCACGTGTTATATTCAGCTCTTCTCGATTGAGTGCCATTAGATCGATCATCATTTTCTCCTTAGTTATGCGGCCCTGCGCAAAAGTTCCTGCTGAGATTGACTATAAACAACTCTGTTTTTCCAAAGTAATTCATCTGCAAAACTAAAACGGTGTTCTTTTTCAAGGTGACTCCGATAAAATGCGAGCATATCAACCTGCACTCCATGCAGAATGCTAGGTTGAATATGAGTTGCTCCTGCGAGGTAGCATGCCTTGTTGACTCCTCGATCACATCGCGCGTTCCCCGCCATGACATCGGCATCGGTTGATAGAAAAGTCTTGGACATCATGGATGAAATAAGATTGCGAAGTCGGAGTCCATTTCCTAAATCACCGCGATAATCCGGTTCTACTGTGACGTTACTAAACACCATAACACTCGATCCTTCGGCAATCAGTTTTTCGATAGCTGAATCTGGCCAAGACTTGAACCATGAATCAGCACGGGCCATAGGGAAACGAAAATCTAACCGATGGAGCATACCAATACCCACGCATTGATTTTCCCTCATAATGCTTCCAATAATAGTTTGACGACACATATCGTCAGAACATAGAGTCCCATCTCCATCAAGATCCTGAAATGTAGCTGACCAGACATTTCTCCATACCCGATAAGTTTCGATATAAGCCTTTTCCCACTCAGCCTGTGGATTTTCTCCAGGAAAAACTAGGTATTTTAGCTGATTCAGTTCAGTTTTCATAACTTGAGTTTTCTTTCATAACTTGAGTTTTCTTTTCGAATTAAAAATCTATTCGGTTAAAAATTGAAATAACTGAGTTAAGAAAAACTAACTAAAATCTGCCTAAAAATCTGCCCGACGCGTTATAACGTCACGTTGCCTTGATGAGTATTTGAATTTCTTATGGATTTTTGCAATTTAAGTGCCAACAGAAGGGTGAGAACTACTTTTTTAGCAACTGTTGGATTTCTTGTGGAGCAATATTAAGTCGATTTGACATAGCATAAACATATGAAACAGGAATCGCTTTACGACCCGATTCGTAATCTCGAATTTCATTAAGAGTCATGTCGGGCATATATTGGAGAATTTCCCATTCAGAAACCCCTGCAGATATTCTCTTGTCTCTTAAAAATGAACCCACCCGAGCGCTGGGAGAACTACTATTTGTATAAGTGGTTTTTTCAGATGCCATTTTCCTTAAGGCCATATAAAGACTTTTAACCGTTACCCTTCTAAATTGCAAGGCAACAGATCCTCCTTTAGAATATATGAAAAATGTACTTATATAATATCGTAAAATCAAAGGGAATTAATCATCTAATCATACTAGGAATTGCTACACTAGGGCTTCTTTTTTTTATTTCTGTGCACGCATCGGATTTTCAATCTCCTCGAACTGTTGGACTCGGTGGAGCCGGTCATGCAAGTCCCCTATTTACAGATGCCATTTATTTAAATCCTTCCTTTATTTCTTTCATATCTACTTACGCTTTGAGCTTGAACTACCTTGCATATAGTGAAGGAAACGTAAATGCACCTGCGAGTAGTAGTGATTACTCCGGAAATAATACTAATATTTCAGCTCAAGACGGAAATCGTGAATCCATCATTCAATCAGGTATAGGATATACACATCGAGATGACAGTTCGATGGTTCATGTGGGTATCTCTCATCAGTTTTTTGATAGAATCTCTATTGGAATGGGATCAAAGCTCATTCTTCCCAGAGGTGATTTTGAATCAAAAAAAATAGACGCAACATTTTCTTTTTCTGGAATTATTACAGATTGGTTTCGAATTTCTTTTGTGGCAGATAATATTTTTGAATCCGCCTCGAGCTTTGGCTTTTACCGTGAATATACGTTAGGTACAAAATTGAATATTTTTTCATTATTTCAACTCTATATTGATCCCAACTGGACCCCTACCCTCGACTCAATACAAACGAATCTGGGACAAATAAATCTAGGCTACGAAATAGGTGCTGAGTTTCCATTTTTAGATGATTTCTCATTTCGACTCGGTGGCTTTAGAAATTCGAACATTCCGTTTCAAGCACAAAGAGGAAATGGTTATGGAATTGGCTTAGGATGGGTGGGGCCAAAATTCTCATTAGACTATGCATTCTCCATAACGACTCAACCTATCAATTCTAATTCCCATAATATCGGAGGTACGATTTACTTCTAAATCTAGTTAGCGATCAATCCACGGCGGGCTCTCTGGGGAGTCCCCGTGCGAGCGGCTCAGAGGCTCCCCAGAGAGCCCGCTGTGGATTGGCGTTGATTTAAGAATTAATTTCCTGCAAGTTTTTTTGCAGATTCACATTTGGAATCATCAACTCGTAAATACTCATTCCAACCTACTTCGTTGGAAACTGCTACTCCATCTTTGTTTAGCTTGTCGTTGATCTCAACTTGGATCCATCCTTTAGAAGTCATTTGGACGGTGTTCTCTCTATCAAGAGTCTCATAGTCATTGCGATCTCGATCTCGGATGACAGGCTTTGCAGCTTTACCTGCATGACAGCGCCATTGATTGAAACGAATCGGAGCCGTGCATTCATAGCGAAGCTCCGTCCCCGCGGGATTGTATACTTTCTGATTCCAAGCGTGATCAGAAGTCTCTGACCAGTCTTCCCGCCAGTGTTTCATGGCATGCCCACCAGCAACTCCGTAGTGCTGGAGCTGAAAAGTGGATTCAACCTCCTTGAGAGTAATCCACTCAAAATACTCCTGTCCTTGCCAGAGATCAAAGCGACTATCTCGACCACCATCTTCTACAAAACGGTAAGTGACCTTGAAGCAGCCTCTCAAGTTCTTAATCACATCTTTGGGCTCAGCCTGAGCCATTGAGCTTGAAATCAACATAAGAGGTAAAATGCACAAGAATGTAGAACTCACTGCAAATTGTCTTAAATACATGCTTTATTCCTTTTTTGAATGGACCTTATTGAGGTCCGTTTTTGAATACACATGGGATTGACCTAGGATCACCATTTTCATTTTCCCATTAGACTCTGCTATTAAACCCTACTATAAAATTCAGCTACCAGACGTCCTTCTAAAGGAAATGGAATCGCTTCTGATCCTGGAATCAGTTTGAGTCGTCCCTTTTTATTCTCGCCTTCAGAAATATGTTCAAGCCAATCCGCTAAGAGAAGCCGTGGCTGACGAATCGAAACTTGATATACCACTCCTTGATAGGCATCAGAGGAAAGTGCAATTTCGTTTCCAGGATAGACTTGTGCTGAAGAAATATTTACTCTTTTGCCATTTAAAAGTACCTTGCCATGACAGATGAGTTGACGTGCAGCTGAAACACTTGGGGCAAAACCCAATCTAAAAATAACATTATCGAGTCGTGTTTCCAAAAGCCCAATAAGAGTAGACATCCAGTCCGAGGAACGACCTGACTTTGCCTGTCTTACGAACCTTCGAAGTTGTTCTTCTCTGAGTCCGTAGTGAAAGAGAAGTTTCTGTTTTTCCCTGAGCCTCGAAGCATATTCAGAGAATTTACGCCTCATTTGACCATGCTGACCTGGAGGATAAGGGCGACGCTCTAAAGCTCCTGGTTTTCCCAGTCCGGGCAGTTCACAGAGAAGAGCTCTTTGTACCTTCCACGCTTTTCTTTTTGTTCCCAATCTCGACATATACATTGACCTCCAAAACGTTTTATACGATATTGAGACCCAGTCTCATTATTTATATTGATTGTAAAGTCTGTTTCTCAAAAGGAGGTTTGAATGATCAAATTGCGAGGAGAAAACTTATGAGCTTTCATCATGCTGTGCCCTGTGTCATGACCAACATGGAGCAGTTTCACGTTCGAGTTTGTGGTTGTGGAGTCGTTCATATTAGTTTTGGATCCACCGTAGTGAACGTTTCGTCTGAGGTTGCAATCGCGATTTCTGAAACTCTCAGGGAAGTTTCTGGTGAATTGAGAAAGCGTTTAGCATTACAGAATTCGGGTAAGTTGGATCAACCCACGTTTAATTCTGACAATGTGATTCTAGGGAAGTTTCCCACAACTCAGCAACCTTAAAAGCCTTTTGACAAAGAACGTTCAACTATTTATTTGTAATGAGTACCTATCGATAAAGCACTAAAAAAATGCTATACCCTTTTTTACCATGATGGCAAAATCTACTCAGAACGCTCAAATCTCAAAATCTCAAGTTCTCCCCTGTGGTCGCCCTCTCCCCAAAAACAGGAACCAGCCAGAGAACACTTCCTCTTTTTTTGATTCCGCGAAAGTTAAGTTAAACGCTTTTGTAGCTGAAAAATCCTTGAAGCGAAGTGAGGCACGAGAAAAAATTCTAAAAACTATTATTTATGAAGCAAGGCACTTTAGAGCACAGGATCTACTCGATCGATTAAAAGATAGGTACCCAGAGGTAGGAAAAGCAACTCTTTATCGAACACTTCCCATTTTAATTGAAAGTGGAATCATCCAAGAAGGACCGACAGATTCAGATGGCCAGATTCTTTACGAATTGACCGACACGAGTCATCACGACCATATCGTATGCTTAGATTGCCAGAGAATTTTTGAATTTCATGATAAATTTATCGAAAAACAACAAGAGAAAGTTTCAGGCGCATTGAGATTTACAGCTAGAACTCACAGACATGTGATCTATGCGTCATGTGATTATAAAAAAACCAAAGAAAAAACTACTTAGTGCAACAATATTAACGCCAGTTCTGGGTAAGAAAATCCAGAATTTATACTAAATCACGCAATTTTTCCAGAAAGACACACCATTTCAAGGCGCAAGATGTCGAGAGAGTTAGTCCCTACGAATGAATTTGCTCGTAATTCGATCAATTATATCCTCTTTTTGCTCATACAACTCCAAACAATAGTGGTTCCGAGCAAGAACATCCGCCAGCCTCTCCCCTTGCAGAATTAGTAGCCCTAGCTTTTTAAGAGCATAGATGAGGTCACTTCACAGTCAAAAACGGAAACTCTGCCTGTTTGGCTATCCCTAAGGGATTGCAAGCTTCTCACACAAAGATTTAATCAACAATTATAAGCTCAAAGCCACAGGAGTAGATGTAGAGTCCGTAAAGTTAATAGTAAGATCAAGACTTTCTACGATACCTTCGCTACCAACGACACTTGTACCCAGGTTTTTAATGTGAGTATTGTAACGGACACCATTCAGGCGGGTCATTATGATAAGAGTTTCGCTGTAAGTTAATTCAACTCTGTTCGCATGAAATGTGAAACTTTCGATCGGTTTTGTGCAGACGATTTCAAATGAACGGATATTTCCAATAATTTCACAAGGACCTGAAATAGTCGATGTAGGTGTTGCATTAGGAGTAGACGTCGGAGAAGTATCAAATTCGAAAACTCTTTGTTCAGAGGGGGTCTTATCTTTGCCGCAGCCAAAACAAATTAGGCTTAGGAAAGTAACGATTAAAACTAAAATTTTCTTCATAATAAATTCTCCGTTAATAACGTGCAGGGGACATGATTGTTAAATCCAATCAAAATATTTAAATCTTTAACTTTAAAAGTGTTCATAAATCAAAACTTCGCTTTTTCCTACAATTTCGTTCTTATTGACTCAACATCCTTTTACTGCGGGTTTATATACTCCAGAGGGATTTGCGCATTGAAGCCTATTTATATATTTTTGGAATCGTTCTGACGTTTTCTCCTCGAAGGGGATTGTAAAGCCATATGCTTCTTTGGCAATCCGCTCCTTTGAACGGGTTCGAAGTATCATTGTTTCGTTCAATGAAAGTAGATTGGATTCCTCTACAGGTTGCCGAGTAAAACAGCGTATCTTCTGAAGGTACTTCCTTACATTTTCCTTATATATAATTTTCTTTTGTCTCTCAGTTGTCATAAGTCACTTTGATTTAGGGTTCTTAAATTTGGGTGCTCCGTATTTATTGTACTGAATTTCACCAGTATTTGGATTAGTTTTCACATCACTTGCTTCCCAATGATCATTCATTATGAAAGCCGGTACCATTTTTTAAGCTGATTAAATCGTGATTTAACGTAGTCGTTCTCTTGATTAATTAATTTTTCAATCAGAGGAAGATTAGATATCAAACCATTTGGTAATTCAGTAGTACCAGTTTCTCCTGCTAAACCCACCAAAAGTTCAAGCAATGCAATTTTTAGATCGTGATCTGATTGTTCTAATAACACAGCCACCACTTCTGGGATAAGTTCAAAAGCTTTTACTGGAGTAAGATCTCTTGCAATAATATCAGTAAATTTGCTATAAACCCATTCATCAGAATAGTCACAATTTTTAAAATATTTGATAAATATTGCTTTAAAATTCATATAATCACTCTCTATTTAAATTTAAAATCGACGACTGCACCAGTTTTATTATTCTTAAGATAATGAATAATAACTTCTCCAGTTATCTTATCCCCAATTATTTGCTGCATTTTAACCCATCCATCCGAAACTGGAAACCTCGGATCTTGCATCTTGATTTTCTTTATTTGGTCCCCAGCAGGATTTGCCATGACTTCTTCCATAGCGAGTTTTTCTTTTAAACTATTCGGCACGATTCGTCCTGTAGACGTCTGTCCCAGTAACTTTTGTTCAACGACAGCCGATACCGATTTTAATCCAGAAATATCCCCAACTGATCCAATCTCATTGCCGATGATCTCAGATTCCTGAGTAGCTTGAACTAAGGCTTTCCCAGCTTGGGACAGGACAGGAGCCAACTTCTGAGCGCCTTTGGCGATAGACTTAGAGGCACTGCCGTTACCAGTGAGTGCGGTACATTTTGATGTACGTCACCTGCTTTCAATGCTGATCACAAACCATCTGCCCTAGTGGACAAGCAAGACTTCATTTGATGACGAATGTCTTCAATTAAATCAGAATCATAAGAAATAATATCAAATCCGCCATCATAAGGAGCCAACGCGGTCCTCCTGTTCTCATCAAAGAAAACAACAGGTCCTATGCCTTCATTCACTACATTAAAAAGTATATCTTTTAGTACTTTTGAATCCTCACTGGTTAACACAAAGTAAAAGAATCTGACCTCGCTACTACCATCGGGCGGTAAAATCGTTCCAAACTCTTGTAATCTAGGAAAAAAGGAATTCTTCGTTATCGAACTGTCATCATCGTAAAATCCAATAATAACGGTAAAAGTTTCTTTTTTAGAAAAACACTTCTTGACCAATTTTTCACCTCTGGCAAACACCTCATCCCATTCTTGAGCATTTTCGGGATATCGTTTACTTTCGGGAAGATAGTGCACTCTAATCCAGTTTTCGTTGTATGCTTGTCTTAATAAATATCCCAGCGGCGGCGCCTTCTCGAATACTTTATTCCATATTTCTCGAATTTTTGTCATTTTTAATCCCCAATTCTGCCAAGGTTGGCGTCAAAAGTGCCCTGTCGAGTTTTTTTGCTGCCTAAATTCTTGACACTATCTGCGACTTTCCAAGCTCCGCCATTGTGTCCATCCACATCACGTGTGATATAGCGTTTGCCATCCGTAAAGATCGCCTGCCCTTTTACTCGTTCGTTCACTTTTCTGAATCCAAGGTCCTTTGCTACTTTGGCCGCCTCACCGTCTGTCCTGAACACGGGGTTTGAACTTTGAGATGGAATAACTTTTCCTTCAGCTCCAGCAACTCTACCACCACGCTGCGTAACAAGCTCCCCAACGCCATCCCCCACAGCTCCAATCTCATTACCGATGATCTCAGATTCCTGCGCAGCTTGAACTAAGCCTTTCACTGTTTGAGAGACAACAGGGGCCAACTTCTGAGCGCCTTTGGCGATAGCCTTAGTTCCTGCAGCAGCACTCCCCAAGAACACCGTCTCACCCAGAGGGTCTGAGACAATCGCATCCTCAGTTTGAACATTACTCTTCTCCCATTCATAAAACATGTAACCTGTAAGAAGCACAGGTACTGCGGTCGCCCAGAAATTATTATCAATCGCATTGCCTGCTGACATTCGCCCTGCATTTAGACCCTGCTCTCCTGAGGCGAGAAGTCCTGAGACAGCTCCAGATAATTTTGAAATCAGAGCGATGTTTCCAACTTTCGACGAAAAGATTGCCTGCTTTTCTCCTTGCGTCAGCTCTCTTCCTAGCTCTGCTTGTTTCTCCTGAACGTCCTTGTAGACTTCCTCATTGAGGGGCTGGCTTAGAATATCGGCCACAATTTCAGCCGTCATAGCGCCTGCAGCAGCACCTGCTGCAGCAGAACCCACGTCCTGCCCTGTAAGAGCTGCTCCACCTGCTGCAATCCCTCCGGCAGCGGCTCCATGGGCTAGTTTATGGAGACCGCGCGCCCAGGCATCGTTTTTATCCCTAAATTGTTCTCCAATTTCACCTGCGATGATTTGACCTGATGCTTGGCCTACAAACTGAACGCCAGCGTTCTTAAGAGCATCTTCTAAGTTTTGCTCCCCAAAGGCTAGGTTAACTCCCATGCCTATTCCGGCTTGGGTTCCTGCTCCTTCGATCTTTCTTACGAAGGCTGAGGTACTTGCCGCTTGTTGAGCGCCATTTAACTCGTATAAAGCTCCTGCGGAGACGGAGGCTGTTACCATGTTCTTAAGAGTGTCAGTCTGAAAGATCTTACCTAAGATGTCTCCTGAACTCTGTTGAGCCAGGATACCCAGAGTCAGTTGAGTCGCAATTTGAGCACTAAGAGAGGAAATGGCAGCTGCAGTAGCTGAAGCAACCACACCTCCTGCGGCCTGAAGGCCTAAACCTGCAACGGCGGCTCCTCCGACTCCTCCTGTGGCCACTGACGAAAGAATCGCCACAGCTGCTATGAGAGCGGGTCCAGGAGCAGAGATGGAATCATGCTCATGAGTGTGGATCTCATCCAGGATGGTTTGGATTTGCGCGACCTGATTTCGGTCAAACTCTAAATGATCAATGTATTCTAAAGCGTGACCCTGTGCCTCTTCGAGTTCGATTTTGGAGGCTTTGATCTTGAGGGGTCCTAGGGCTTGAAGTTGGTTGTAAGACTCGTCAGTTCTTTTTCCCACATCCTGGCTGATCCAGAAAGCGTTCTCACTCGATTTGACCGATGAAGAGTGCTTCACGTTCTTGCCAAGTTTGAATTTGACGGTTTCTGCTTCAATTCGAGTCTCTGTAGAGTCGAGCTTTGGAGCCTGGAGTGTAACTTCCTTCGCCTTCATTTCGATAGGTTGAGCGGACTTGAGATGGGCTCCCTTAAAGGTGCCAGTAGAGGTATGAGTAGTTTCGGTTTTCTTACCCTTCCAAAACCATGCTCCAGTTTCTTCTTCTTTCGTCTCTGAAATATGTTCTTCATCAACGACTCCTAAGACCTGAACTTGCTCCTTGGCCTCTAAGCTGATCTGATCTGCTTGGGCTTCAGTTCCTACAAGAAAAACCTGGTTTCCTTTGATTTTTAAATTCTTATCGAACTGAAACGACGACGCTTGATGTTTGGTCGTTTTACGGGTTTCGGATCGTCCCTCGGAGTGAGACTCCGTCTTCGATTCAAGAGCAATCGTTTGATCCACGATCGATCCTCCGGCTTCCAGATTACCTGAGCCGGCTTTGAGTTTAACAGCTTGGGTTTCAATATTCCCACCTGCTTTAATGGTAAGATTACCCTCGTAGTCAAATTCTCGCTGGTCATCGATTTCTTCTATGAAGGTAGATGATCCTGTTTGCGTTCGCTTCTTTTTAGATCCAAGTTTGACATCACCATTCAGAGAGGCAAACGCGGCGGATTTGCCTTTTTGATTTGCGTCCACCATGAGGTCGTCTCTAGCGACAATTGCAATGTTTTCACTTTGGAATGTGTGCTCGATGTGGATATCGTCTTTTAATCGTTGATCAGCAGGTTTTTTCGCAAGTTCTTCACGATAGCGAGTGGCAGCATCATCGATATCTTTGGCAATATTTCCTTTTCCAAAGAGGGTTTTTCTTAATGCATCTCCTAATTCGGTCCCCTCATGGAGTTTTTCTAACATCTGCTCCGTTGTGATGCCTGCTTCAAAGCGTCCTAAAACCTTGGCAAATACGTTACCCTCTCGTTCAGAGCGGATTTTTTCCTGAAGCTTAACTGGTAGAATGAGGATCGGCTTGAGTACGCGCACTCCCGATTCACGAGTGACAGCCTGATAGAAGATCATTGGGTTTGCTGGAGCAGATTCGCGAGATTGCGCGGCCAGAGCTAGAAACTCATCTGATCGAGCAGGCTGCTTTTTAGATCCTAATGAAACGCCCCTGTCTCTTAAATATTGAGTAGCGTTTTGATGGAGCTTGACCAAATAATCCATGTTGATGGGTTGGTTTGGGTCAATAGAGCTGCGCTTGAGTGTGTCCTGACAAGCCTTTTGGACCTGTGATAAAAGAAGTTCAGGACTCAGACTAAAAGCAGCCTTTCCATGAGGAAGCGGAGTCAGTCCCACTTCAACTTCGTGAATCATGATATCCTTCTCAATCGATTTCATGAAGGCTTCACTTTGATCCGGGTTAAAAAAAGCACTCTCTCTCAGTTCAAAACCAAATCGATTCGAATTTTGTACGGAAAGTTCGGTTTCAAGCTGAGTGTTTCGATAGTACTTAGGTGATCTGAAATCTTGAATCTCAAGATCGTAAAGTGGATTTCGAAGGGGGAGATAGAATGGGTTCTTTACAGCAAGACAGAACTGACCCTCATCCTCCAAAAGAAATACTTCGCCGGTGGAGATGATGCTTTCGGTTTTAGGTCCCTCTATGCGGAGAAATCCTGATTTTCTCGTACTCAGTACGGATTTAAAATCTTGAGCTTGTGCCTCGCCTGGAAACACAATGGGCTTATCATTTACTGAATCTACGGGCGTGAACTTGACCTTGGAATGACTTTCATCTGCGAAAAATTTCGATGAATAAAGCTGAATGCCAGTAGGATTGGCTCCAATGACCTGTCCATCAACGACAAAAACTCCCTCCTCAGAATAGTGGTCAGATTCAAGTGGGATGCTCTGATTATATTGAGTCTTTCCAAGATGACGAATCGAGACTCAGATCTCCTTCTCCTTTTAAAATGAGATTGCCTTTAACTCGGATATCTGAAGAGAAGCCGTATTGCTTCTTGTCCGAATCCAAAATGAGGTTGCCTCCCACCTCCATTGTTCCAGAGCAACTTAAGGGGCCTTTGAGATAGCAGTCGCCAGCCGTTGCTAAAAAGGCATCTCCTCTACGAAGAAGAGGGACCTCTTTGTTTCCTGCTTTGACCTTTTGATTGGAATCTTTCTCTAAAACTCCTACAGTGACCCCTCCTGGAGCTGCAAGATAAGTATCCGCAGCACTCACATTGCCGCGTTTGATGAGAAAATGATCGGTAAATGCTCGTAGGGAGTCGGCAAAAATTCCAACATTCCTTGACTGATCTTCTAAGCCGACAAAGATCCGACTGTGAGGCACCAAAAAGTGAATTCCCCCAGTAGAAATGAGCTGGGAATTGATGGAAACCGTATACTGATTGAGGTAGCCTCGATCCTTTTCAAAGTGGACTTGAAGATCCTGAATGACTTCCCCAAGGTGATTCATCTGCTTACTGATCATCAGCTGCGGTTTCAGAGCAACGGCATTCATGGATACAAGAGCTTGAGATTCACTGGCTACTTCATTCTGATCAGAATTTTGATAACGACAATAATCAGACTCCAAGAAACGAATCTCACCTTGGCTGGACAAATCGGAAGTCAGACAAAGGTTTCGTTTTGGATCACAATGAATGACGGTAGTGCTACATTGAGTGAGGGGATCTAAAGCAAAATCGGGAGCTACTAAATTCAGAAGTGGCGAGTGAAATTGAACACCAGGAAGTGATACTTTTACATCAGAAAAAATGGAGATACTGTCCTTACCTAAAAGCTCTCCTGATTTAAGCTCAGTGGGGCTGGTGTGACGTAGGGTGAGTAAGATCTCACTTCCTACAAGCTTACCCAGAGATGGGGCTGTCCCTTGCGCTGAAAAATTAAGTTCAGTAGGTCCATCGCTTCCAATTAGGCCTGAAGCGTTTTCTAATTTTTCACCCACTCGAATCGTGGTTTGTTTTGAGCCATGGATTTTTCCATTTTCGTTTTGGATTTCAATAAAATCGATATACAATTCCTGATCAGAAGCGATGGTGCCGTTTCGATTTTGTAGCTCAACTCCCAGGAGGGTCATTTTTTCTGCACTCTCTAGCCATCCCGCATTGATGAATTGTTTGAATTCCCCAAAGATTCGATTGGCTTTGAGAACTCCAGAAGCGGTATTTTCAAACATATTGATGGCAGCAAGAATGTCGCCCATTTCGATTGACTGAGCGGAGATGACCCCAGATTGGAAGAGGGAGACTCTTTCTGAGCCATTCCTCTCAAACTGCAAGGCTCCACCCACTTCGATCTCACCAGAATTATGAAAAGCTCCATGAGCAAGAGTGATCCTAAGCTGATCTGAGGACTCCATCCTGCCCTGGTTTTCAAAATCCATATCGATCAAGCTCAAATGATCCACTTTCAGGACGGCTCCTGGACGAACGAAAGATCTTGCAGATTGTTGTTTGGATTTCTTACTACCAGTCTCGGAGTTGGGTGCCCCACTGGGTAGAGCCCTGATATTCAGCTCTGGGCTTGACCAATGGGTTTCAATAGTCACCTCTGGAGCTTGAATGTTCAAAGGTACCGAGACAGATCCTTCCAGCTCGACACTCTGGGCAGATCTCAGCATTAATTCTTGAATTTGGGAGGCTGATTTTTTTTGCTTCTTCCCAATTTCACCTGACTGACCCTGGAGAGTGACCTTGCTACAGGACTCATCCCAAACAGCCTTAACTTCGCTATTTTGATCGAGTCTAGTTCCAGTTTGGGATACACTTCCGTCATTATTACAGGGGAAATTCCATTTCTGAGTCGATCCAGACCTCTGACTCACTTCTACCTCTAAGACTTGAGAATCCTGTGCCTTTACAGTCACGGATTGAACAACGAGTGCAAAATGGGCAACGTTGGCAATCACGAGAAGCCGGGCAAGTCTTGATGAGGCAGTCCAACGATTTTGCATTTTAGGGAAGAGCATAGAAGTCTCCTGCTTTACTTGTTATTCTTTCGCGCGTTTTGAAGTGCATCGGCCAAAGCATTTTTAAACTCGGGCATATTGAGGAGTTGAGTGATTTGCTCTTGGGTCCACTGAGTCTGCACTTCAGCTCGGGGCGCGGGAGTCGCTTTAGGTGTTTCCTTTATTTTAATAAAGGCGTTAACAGTGATATTTCTAGGGCGGGTTTCTTCCCCACCATCATGAGGGATTGAGTGCTTATGCCGAGTGGAAGCCCCCTGGGTTTGAGCACCATGCCAGATGGCACCAGCTTTGCTTCCATTATCGTAGCCCCCGTTGCCATACAACCCCGGGTGAGAGTGACCGTGAGTGTGGTCGGGAGTATCTTCTCCTGTCCATCCGGAGTGGTCATGCCTCTTAAAGATATCTCCTCGATAAGTTCCTATCGGCAAATGCCCGTCAGGATTTCCCTCGTCTCGAGGACGTCCATGGTTGGCCATTCTTAAGAAAACTCCACGAGCATCGGGAAGATGAGCTTCTGTCCAAAAATTCTTCAGTTCAGAGTCCGAGGGAACCTCCTGTCCACGCAAGAGTTCCCATTCTTTGCCGTGAAGCTCCTGAAGCTGCTTTTCGGATAAAATCGAATATTGAATGTCCCCTACGCGACCATCATCAGCCAAAACCGACGTCAGATTGATGAAGAGTGAAAGGATCAATAAAAAGGGACTTAATACTTGTTTTCTCATATCATTCTCCTGTTGCGTTAAAAGTCAATCAACAGGAAGAATAATTAAGCAGGCAGGTATTTAACGCGTTGTGTTATGTACCAAAAAGTAGTTCTCCTTTCAATGGAAAAATGCAAATCATCGTAAATCCGATATTTTGAGGAAATGAATGACTGGGAGTATTCTGCTTTACTTTATAATATCACAAGACTGTCACGGCTATTCCTAAAAACTTAGACTTAAAGTCATCTGTATTTTTGCCTTCAGAAAAACGTCTATTGATGCAGTATTTACAGGGGTATATGTATTTATGAATGAGCGTATATTTCAGATTTGGAAAGGTCGGCTCGACAGTTCGAATTGC
Organism: Oligoflexia bacterium; assembly: GCA_963758495.1. GTDB lineage: Bacteria > Bdellovibrionota > UBA1018 > UBA1018 > UBA1018 > CAVWVI01. The sequence goes on along the minus strand of CAVWVI010000001.1, from coordinate 66,862 downwards.
ATCTTCCCAGTTGCTTAAATAAGAGGCCATCTGATGCTTACAAAATGAAAAATAGGCACCATGCAAATAGGCGATGGAATGGGGATTTTTTTTATCGAGAACCCGAGAAACTTCCGACAGAAAATGGGACATTGATTTAGGATTGTTTTCAATTCCTGCACAAGATGTTTTGAGACAGTAGCAATGGCACAATCCCTGCCTTAAAACAATGGTTCCAAATTCATTATCGGAGAATGGAAGACTCCCTTGATGATCAACGTATCGGTTAACTATTTTGCCTAAGTCTTCGTCATAGGGACAAGTAATATCAGTGCGATAAATGGTTGTGTTTTCAGAAATTAAAGGCTGTACTAATTCAGCTAATGAAACGGACTTCTTTTCAAAGCCATCTCCTAAAAATAGGATCTTGGATATTTCCCGAAATGGGTGAAAATCGCTGCTAAACGGTTCTTTAGGATCTACTATGTAATTGAGCCGTGAGAATTCACTCTCATCGGAGGAGTAATAAGTATGATAGCCTTCGGACTTAATAACAGCATGGGCTGGAGTACCTCCTGGCAGGAAGAGGCAAATTTGAAGGGTAAGTCCAATCAGCAATTGAAAACATCGGTTCATTTTGAAGTCTATCCTAAGTTTCTGCTTGAGGAGGAATACTCTGCCGCAGAAGGTGGCGCAATAATTTTTTTTCTGCCCAACTCAAACAGGGAGACAGAGTCGTTCCAACGAAAATAAAACAGGAATTAATCCCTGTTTTAATCCATGAATTTGAAACATCAGAAAGTTCACATACACTTTCACCCAGTGCAGCGCCTAGAGTATAGAACACAGAGGCAGTTCCCACATCAGCCGAATCTATAAAATTAGTGGGTGCGCCAGTAAACCACTTCCCCGTTTTAACCCTATCCACTAGCTCACAGGTTCCATCAAAAACTCCTCTATCGGCAACATACAAAGCAAGACACCTTAAAGTTAATGTAACAGGGAGAGAGTAGCCTCCAGCCAGACACGCCGCACTCACAGCCGTGTCCACTAGCTCAAAAGTAATTCCAGAAGTTGCTGAAGCGAGAATAGGCTTGAGTAAACTTTTTTCGTTCTCCCTTATAGAGGGCTGGAGAGGGGTCAAACATTTTTTTAAGAGCGGATTGTATATTTTCTGTGCTGCAAGGCTGTTCATCGCGATGGAGAAGGCAGCGACAGGAGTACTCCATTTGGCTAATCCTACTTGGTCACATGCTTCTTCGGACAAGGTTACAGCCCACAACCATCCCGTCCATTCAGTTCCAGACGCAATTGCACCTTCAGCTAGTTTACAGCAAGTTTCTCCGTGGTTGATTTGACCTAAATTCGCTTCTAAATCAGTCGAATGTACCCTAACTTCATATTGATCCATTGCATAGGCTGTAATCGCTAAATTGAAGTTAAGCAGGACAACTAGAAAAGAAATAATTTTCACTCGATACATATATACAACAAATTGAATATATCAAGTATTTTCTATAGAATAAGACTTGTAATCTCTCTGATGCACTCATCTATTTCTTCCAAATGACTTCGAAAACTGAGTACACAGATTCTTAGATAGAATTTACCATTCATTCTCGTTGAACTCAAATGCACTCTGCGTCTTTTGATTAATTCATTGAGAAGATTCTGAGTATGAAGGTCCTCTCCTTTTAAACGAAATGCAATTACTGAAAGCTCTGGCTCGCAAGCAAACTCAATCGAGTGAAAAGTTTTAAGTTTTAGATAGGCATAGTTTGTAAGAAGCAATTTCTCTTCCAAAGCTGCTCGAAACGGTGCGATTCCGAACGTTTTGAGACTGAGATAAATTCTCGGCGCTCGAAAGTGTCGAGTGAGTTCGGGAGAGTAATCTGTGGGCGATCTCTGTAGAGTGTCTTCTAAATTTGCTAAATCTGCCAAATACGGCGCATCGGCTAAGAATGCTTTTTTTAGAAAATGGCTTTGACGAACGAGGACGGCCCCACATCCATAGGGCATAAATAATCCTTTATGAGGATCCAGTACGAGAGAGTCTACCTGAGCAATATCGGGAGACATTTTCTTAAATACTTCTGTTAGGATAAAAAAACCACCATAGGCGGCATCGACATGGAGCCAAAATCCATACTTATTTCTAAGTTCCACTAGTTCACGAATGGGATCAATGCTTCCCGTATTGGTCGTCCCCAAGGAAGCAATGACCATCCAAGGTTTAAGCCCCTTTTTTAAATCACCTTGGATTTCTCTTTTCAGTGCACCACTCTCCATTCTATAGGCGTTGTCAGTAGCTACTTTTCGAATCAATGAAGTATCGAGCCCAATCATTCTGAGCGCTCGGAAAACAGAGCTGTGACATTGATCCGTGATGTAAACAGGAGATTGATCCCATTCCGAGCGGGGTCGAGTCTCTCGCGCAGCCAATAAGGCTGTTAAATTTGCCAAAGAACCACCACTGGTCAGAGTTCCCCAGCTTGAAGCAGGAAATTGAAATAGATCTAAAAATGCCTGGGTCACTTCGTTTTCAATTCCTACAGCACCCGGTGAGGCATTAAATACTCCAGCGAATCGATTGGTCAGCGCCGCCATATAATCTGCAAATGCCGCCGAAGGTAACCCTCCGCCAGGAATATAAGCCAAATACCTACCATTTGCTGTATCGATTCCACTGGAGAGAATTCGGGTCATCATGTCATTAAGGGCGGCTTCAAAACCCATAGCTTGGGTTTGAAGGAGTGAAAAAGGAGGCCTTGTATGAGAGTCCTTGTCCTCAATACGATTTGAAGGCGCTTCTTTGATTTCTTGTAGAAATTGAATAGAATGCTTCTTGATGTGCTCAAGCCACAAATTGAGCTGAAGAAGGTCTGGTTCTAATACTTTTGATTTGTCCTGTAATTCTTGAATATTCATGCACCGCGTCCCCCAATGATGCAATATACTATAAAATTCTTCATAAAAATTTTAAATAGATTCTCCTAGGTAACCGATAGATCATATGAACGAACGTATGAATATGAAAATTATTTATCTTTTACTTACTCTATCCGCAGTCTTCACTCCCTCCTGTGCTCATTTATCTGACACCTGCGATACCTATTGCATTCGACATGGTGGACAGTGCTCAGGCGTCGAATACGGTAGCAGAAAATATAATACAACCACGGGTGACTACCGAGACAAGCCTACCTATTTTCATTGTAAATTCATTAATTAAGTCATTCATGAATGAAGTCTGTGGCGACTTGCTCTCTTTCTGGATATATAGTTCAAAAAAAAGGACTCTCTATGCCACTCTCAAATACCAAAACGCTCCCTCGTCGCGCCACCCCAAATGAAGTCAAACTTGAGGCACCCGGAAAAGGCTTACCCTGGCTTGAACACTTAGTTGCGCGCTACTGGATACTTCCTCGTGCTTCTAAGAAAGTCTCTTGGAAAGCTTGTGAAATGCAATTCAACCGAGAAACTCAAAAAATTCTTGAAATCTATCACTCCATCCCGGAACTGGATCTCTCTACTTGCATATTAGTACCTAGACTCCAAGGACTTGAAGACAGTTCCCGTTATTGGTCAGCTGCAATGGTCCTTGAACATCTCGTTATTGTAGGGTCTCAAATCGCAAAGGTCATTGTTGAACTGACTCATAAACGAATCCCTCAAGGGGAAGCGAATATTGCTCGAGTGAAACCTCTAGGAATCCTCACTGCGCCAAAAGCAGAAGCTCAATATGAGGCATTTGCAATAACAGAAATGAACCAACGTCGTGCTCAGATAGGAGATCAAAACTCATTAACTCGCTTCGTACATCCTTGGTTTGGTCCTATCACCGCACGACAGTGGAATTGGCTGATGGGAAGCCATCAATACATTCATCGAAAACAACTTGAACAAATTGCAAAAGGATTAAAATCATGAACACTGAAAATTTAAAACCACGTCCCTTTAAATGGGAGGGAAATCCAACCCTTCCTTGCCATGCTGAGCTGATCGGTCCCACTTCAAAAGAGGCAAAAGAAACTTGGCTTCTCCTTCATGGATACGGAGAACGAGCAAGCACTATGGTTCGGCGATTTGCACCTCTTTTTGCACGCTTACCTCATATCCAATTTATTATTCCAAATGGATTTTTCCCTATACCTCGACTCACAGAAGATGGAATAAAAGAAGCCTATGCATGGTATTTTTATGATCATAGCACTAGGACAACTTTAATTCCTCCAGAGACGGGTGTTGTATTAATTCAGGAGCTTTTGAAGAAGATCCAAGCAGAAAATCAACCTCTTCGCATTATCGGATTTTCTCAAGGTGGGTTTTTAGCTCCTTTTATAGCGCGTAAAATCACACAAGTAGTACACACTATAGGAATGTCCTGTAATCACCCCAAGGAATTTTATCCTGAAAAAGTGAATTGGAAAGTCGATGCCATTCATGGAGAAAAAGATGGAATCATCCTTCATCATGAAGCAAAAAAAGCTTATCAGGAATTGAGAGATCGCGGGATAAAAGGAAGCTTTCACACTCTCCCCGACTTAGGGCATGATGTGGATCAAGAAGTGCTTTCAGTCATCTTGAAATTAACAGAATAGAATAAAGTAGTTCCTTTAGAGCTCCTTGCAGTGCTTATTAGTTTAATCCAGGCATTGGCACCTGCTTCAGTGCTGCATCAAACATATCCCAAGCAATATCTTGATCCAAACCATCTGGATCATAGAGGCCTAATTTTGTACGCCAATTTTCGGGAGATTCTGGATGAGGTCCAGATAATAGCACAAACCCTTTACCTGCCCATGTTTCAGTAATTGCAGGTTCTTTAGTGTCCGAATATCGCGCAATCACACCCTTTGCAACCTCTGGTAGCGTAGGTCCACCCCACCATAAAAGCGAACGAGTTTTCCCACCTGGTAAATCAACACTCACAATAGAATCTTCAATTCCATCATATTCTAAGTGATAGTAAGGAAGGAGGTTTGAAGAGGGAATAATAGCCAACCCCCATGCAGGTCCGGCTTCACCTGGTTGAGCAGGCGGGCTGATTGCCATAAATGCCCCTGCGCAAAAACCCACATAGCTCACTCCCAATTCATTAACCGCTTTGCGAATATTTTCTCGCGTGCTGGCAAACAAACTGTCGCTCATTTGACCGGCATAGCCTCCCGGCCAAATAATCATTCCGAATTGAGCGAAATCATCCAAAGTCATTCCATTGAGTTCATTTGAATCAACCACTTGATAAGAGACTCCATGGCTATCCAAAATACTCGAAATCGCTTCTGCATCGCCGTAAGCAGTGGAGACACCTTGGTATATGAGAGCACCCACTTTATAATCTCGAGGTATCGACGATGAAAACCGACCCCTATCGCCGCTGAGTGAGGAAGAATTGAATGCTCCGCTTGCCCCATCAGCCGCATTACAAGCAAGGGGGGTTAAAAAAAGCGAAAAAAAGCAAACTGCCATTGCCACACTTTGTTTGAATTTTACTGAAAACTGATTTGAAATCATCAAACGAACACCCTTCTGTTGTGGTTTTTCTTTAAAAAACTTCTTCATAGTAGGTGTGATACGAGACAGATAAAAAAAGGTTTCGACTCACTACAAATAGAACTCAGAACCTACCGGGCGAGAAAAAGTAAAGACTTCATTAAAATTTTGTTAAATTTTGTTAAATTTCGTTAAAAATTATACAACCAAAGGGGACCTCTGTCATTTTCGTCAGCCCTTGAGTTAATTTTTGGTTACCATTTTTAGGCTAGTATGCTATTGTGCCAGTCATTATTTCGTCGCGTCAGAGTCCCCGAGCATAAGGCTCCCGTCCTCTTTAGCGGCTCCCAGCCTTATGGAGGTCATATGGGTAAAAAACTATACGTAGGTAACCTACCTTTTTCCGCAACCGATCAAATTCTTCATGACACTTTTACACAGTGTGGAACTGTAGAATCTGCGAAAATTATTATGGATCGCGACTCCGGTCGTAGCAAAGGTTTCGGCTTTGTTGAAATGTCCTCAGACGAAGAAGCCCAGCTTGCTATTACTAAGCTCAATGGCCTCGATTACAATGGTCGCGCAATGACCGTGAACGAAGCTCGCCCAATGGCTCCCCGTGAAAATCGCGGCGCTGGTGGTGGTGGTGGTGGTTTCGGTGGTGGCAATCGGGATCGTGGAAGCCGTGGTGGCTTTGGTGGCGGCGGCGCTGGTGGCCGACGCAGCCGATTCTAAGATTTTTCACTGAATTCTTAGGCTTTAAAAGCCTGTTGATTCAAATAAAAAGGGAGCTTACCTAGTAATAGGTAAGCTCCCTTTTTATTTGATAAAGCTCGGCACTCTCGCTTCAAATCTCGGAGTAAACACTTCAAAAGAGTCACAAGTCGATTATGCTCGGATTAGAGTCCGTCAACCAAATCAGAGCAGGATCGCTGGCGAGAATACGACCGATATAACCAGGATTGATATCGGTGATCGTCCCAACGCGTTTCGCAAACCTCTCGCTTCATGTAATCGTCGTAGGCTCTGAATAATTCGCTCTTAATGTGAGATTGAAGAGGATCCAAATTGATTGGTCTTTCTGAAATTATATAATCGCTATAGATTACTCCAGAACAGTTCTCGAATTTTTTAGCCACATGATGTGCGACCTGAGAAGCAACATAGTGGTCACTGTGGGTTTTAATTAAGTTTGCGCCGGTATCCAAACCATGAATCGTAAGTCTTTCATTTTTATTCATATTTGATGAAATAATTGCATGAATCGTTTCCAACAGCTCTTTCTTTGAGTAGTTTTGGGTTTTATCGACCGTATTTACCTGTAATACTTCTTCATGCCATAGCTTGAATATCGATTCATTCTGGTAGTTCTTAGACCCCTGTCCTTGATGGAATCCATCAGGAAGACGAAGGTAGTAACTCATGTTCTCTTCTGATTTTACTCTGAGAATACTCCGAACCATCTTGCCCACTTTAACTTGTTCAAATTTATTTTCTGAAGATGAGTCCTTAGAACCTAGGGCATGGTGAATAGATGCGATTGCCGCTGCCTCTCTAGCCAGCCAGTAAGGTTCATCATGACCAGCATCACCTGCCGTGAGGTAGATAAATATATTTTTATCGTTTCTCAATAGTTTATAGGCGTTCTCACCCATGAAAAGCTGCCAATCATCAGCATGAGCAATGATGAATACATTCAGATGCTTGGACTTTCTTTGATTTTCGGCATGAATCATTTGACTTGTTTCAGCCTCCAATTTTCCGGCAAACGAATTCCCTATGTTCAAAAGTGCTAAAAAAATAAATAAACTCATATGAACGTCATACTCTTTTTATTTTTAATACATTTTAATAAATTATATATTTATTAAATAATTTAATTCACTACTCAGTGGCACTGACAGCATAGTGAATTTTAAATATTGCAGGACTCACTGCTCTGCAGGCAAATTTACTAATGATTTTACCAAAACACCCAAAATGATTGCTGATCCACCGGCAACTGGCACAATCCACAAGTTATGGTCAATCCAGCTTGAACTTGACTGACTCACGTTAGGGCAGGATTGTAGGTCTTCATTAGGACAATTCGTTCCATCGCTACAGAGACAGCTCACTACACCAGTCGAACTAGAAGCTACACCAGTCGAACTAGAAGCTACACCAGTCGAACTGGAAGCTACACCAGTCGAACTGGAAGCTATATGAGTCGAACTAGAAGCTACACCAGTCGAACTGGAAGCTATATGAGTCGAACTAGAAGCTACACCAGTCGAACTGGAAGCTATATGAGTCGAACTAGAAGCTACACCAGTCGAACTGGAAGCTATATGAGTCGAACTAGAAGCTACACCAGTCGAACTAGAAGCTACACCAGTCGAACTAGAAGCTACATGAGTCGAACTAGAAGCTACACCAGTCGAACTAGAAGCTACACCAGTCGAACTAGAAGCTATATGAGTCGAACTGGAAGCTACACCAGTCGAACTGGAAGCTATATGAGTCGAACTAGAAGCTACATCAGTCGAACTAGAAGCTGCGCTAGAAACTGCACTAGAAGCTGCACTAGAAGCTGCACTAGAAGCTGCACTAGAAGCTGCACTAGAAGCTGCACTAGAACAGCTGCACTGGAAGCTGCACTAGAAGCTGCGCTAGAAACTGCACTGGAAGCTGCACTGGAAGCTGCACTAGAAACTGCACTGGAAGCTGCACTAGAAACTGCATTAGAAACTGCACTGGAAGCTGCACTGGAAGCTGCACTGGAAGCTGCGCTAGAAACTGCATTAGAAACTACACTGGAAGCTGCACTGGAAGCTGCACTGGAAGCTGCACTGAAAGCTGCACTAGAAACTGCATTAGAAACTGCACTGGAAGCTGCACTAGAAACTGCATTAGAAACTACACTGGAAGCTGCGCTAGAAACTGCACTAAAAACTGCACCGCTCGAGCTGAAAGGTATCACATCAACTGAACTGGAAGTCCCGAAGTCTGCCAATACAGTCCCATGATTCGCACCCACTACTGCAGTAGCTAAAACAACCAATTTTGTAATTTTTCCAAGGTTTAAACCAGAGAAATTTCCTTTTAAATTACCTAATCTATGTAAGAAAGCCTTACAAAAACTCTGATGTTCTAATTCACTCTCGCTTTGATTCATTTCTTGCAGTGGTGTTGAATTTTCATTAAACACACCGTGAGGAGTTGTTTGATCTTCCGATGATGAAGGTAATTGAAGTTCTTCGGAAACGAACTGATTCTCCGGTGAGCAATCGATCACAGAGGCTTCCATACCGTAACTAACGCTAACGTTCACGCCTAGAGTTACAGCAATCATAAATAACGAAATAAGTTTTTTCATAAATACCTTTTATTTAGTATACGCACTATTTAAAATACATTAATAGTTTTTAATATTTTCGCTATGTAACATTAAAAAAAAATATTCACAATAGGAATAAAAAAATAGACAAAATAATCATTAATCTAAATTTATTTAATTGTGAAAAATTAATCTCCGTTTTTAAATACTCCGCATTAAGTCATAATTATGGACAACCACGATCGAAAATCCCATTAATAATGAATTAGATTGCTTAGATGAGCTTTTTCAGAATAAATTTTTGACATTTGAAAAGCTTAATGTTTACGCTATTCAAATGAACTCATTTCTTAATACCCTCCTCAACAGACGTCTTCTATCCGTTTGTCTACTGGGATTTTCCTCAGGACTCCCCCTGGCTCTCACGGGAGGAACCCTTCAAGCCTGGATGACTACACGAAATGTAGACCTGACTGTCATTGGCATTTTCTCTTTAGTGGGGCTTCCCTACAGCCTCAAATTTCTCTGGTCACCCTTAATGGATCGCTACATCCCTCCCTTTCTGGGTCGTCGCAGGGGGTGGATGATCATTACACAAGTGAGTCTGATCCTGTCGATTGTCCTCATGGCCTTTTGTGATCCCTTTGATACACCTATGCTCATTGCGATATTTGCGGTCTGTGTTGCATTCTCAAGTGCAAGCCAAGACATTGTAGTAGATGCTTATCGAGCTGAGATTTTAGATCAGCAAGAATATGGCATGGGAGCGGCCGTCGCAAACTTAGGATTTCGTGTCGCCCTGCTTTTTTCGGGAGCGATTGCTCTCATCTTAGCTGACCATTACTCTTGGAATACAGTTTATCTTTTAATGGCTGCAATCATGACTGTAGGACTGGTCACGAGCTTTTTTTCACCTGAACCTGCTCTTGCACCCCGCGCACCTAAAAGCCTGAAGGAAGCCCTTCTCGATCCATTTGTGGAATTTTTTCGTCGTAAAGGAGCGCTTGAGCTCCTCACCTTCGTCACGATTTATAAGCTAGATGTGGTCGTTACTCTTTCTCTCATGACACCTTTTATTTTGGGTTTGGGTTTTACAAAAACAGAAATTGCGGCTGTGACCAAAGGATTTGGACTGGTTGCTACATTAGCAGGAACTTTTTTCGGAGGGGCGTGGATGACAAAGCTAGGTATCCACAAATCTCTTTGGGTATTTGGGATTCTTCAAGGAGTTTCCGGATTCTGCTTTTATCTACTTGCACATCTTGGCCACAATTATTCAATGATGATGACTACCATTGCAGTAGAAAATTTTTTCAGTGGCATGGGAAACGTTGCTTATTTTGCATTCCTGATGAGTCTTTGCAATCCAAAGTTCACCGCCACTCAATATGCTCTCTTGACTAGCCTTATGGCTATTTCAAGAAATCTAGTGGGTGTACCTACCGGTTGGCTTGCTAAAACTGTCGGCTGGGAAGCTTATTTTCTCATTGCAATCCTTTTAGCGCTCCCTGGACTTCTGCTGTTAACAAGATATAAAAATTGGACTCATATAACGCACCTTCCTCTGAAGGCCTAAATTTAAGCAGTTTCGTTATTTTCTGTACTTAAGAACAAAAACCATGGTAGACGCACTGCCCTAGAAGCCTCCAAAAAAAGAGGCGGGGGTTCAGTGTGAAGTTTTTATTTTGTATTTTGAGTATTCTTTTCTGTAGTTTCTTTTATACAGCTCCTTTTGCAATCGCATCTGGACGAGCTCAACTGAAGGGTTCTGTAGCGAAGCAAAATCAGGGAATCACTCAAAATAATCCTACACAGAGTACGCAACTTACACAGCTTGCACAACCTCCACCACAGCCTACGCAACCCAGTGATCCCAGCTTGTCTAAAATTCAATTTCAAAAAGACCGTAACGATCCCATCATTCAATACGCTAACATCTCAACCAGTGACCCGCTTTCCTCTTGTCCCCTCGACTCAATGCCACCCGAACTCTCTCTAGCAGTGAAAGAGCTCGTCACTAAAGTAAGAGATTCCGTCTCTAATATAAAGAAAACTCGAGGAGATCAATGTTCCGCCCTCAATGATCGAATGAAAGCCTCTCAATCTCAACTCTCAGACGCCATGAAATATCAATTTATTGCTAATGCTTCAATTTCTGCCAGTGCTACGCAAAGTCTGATCAACACTCAGACTCAGCAGGCAGGGGCACTCAACATGCTCGTTCTCACGGCGTCCGACATGATGCAACGAGAATGCATTACCTCTATAAGCGATAAAGTTGTCATTCAAAAACTGATAGGTCAGATTATGACAATCACAGGACTTTTCATGGGAGGCTGGCAAGGAATTCTGATTGCATCAGGAGGGCAACTGTTTGGAAATATCCCTATCTTTCGAGATGAAATCGATAAGGCCCTTGAAGTCTTTCAAAAGTACGATGAAATCAACGAACGCGGATCTTTTCTTTGTTTATACCGACAAATGCAAAAAACATCGTGTCTTCTATTTGCTACTGAGAAAGACCTCATCATTAATGGTTTAGACACAACATTCAAAACAGGTCCCGCATTTACGACTGAGCAATCTATAGAAAAAATCAAAGAGAAAGCCCCCGATCTTCTGGAAGATATTAAAGAGCTGAGAGAAATAGGAAGCAGCGCCGACTTGTTTCTTTCCCAAATGAAAGAAGCAAAGGATCTCACCCTTCAATCCTACTCCCTGTTTGACACATTACAAGCTTGGTGTATTCAACGAAAAATTTCGGAATTAAAAGCTCCAGACGCACATCCTCCCTTTATTAAAACAGCCATTACGTCCATTCAACTCACTTGTAATAAAATCAATTCATTTAACTGGACGGTCACCCATCAACCTGAAACAGTGACACTTTTAACTGACTCCTATTGGAGCCTACTGACTTTAAAAAAATACTTTGAATCGATCCGAAAACCGATCTCATCAAAAGAACTTGATGTTAAAACATCAAAAGAACTTGATGTTAAAACCTTGAAAGATGCAGATCCACCTGACTTAATTATGAATCCAAACGGAATTGCAACTACTTGGGAGTCTCAAAAATACTTTGAACAACTCAAGAAGTCGATTGAACAGTATAAAAATCCGTTAGCCGGTAATTCGTCTCGCCTCAATTACCAAAGACTCATTAATGAATTAGGAAATACTCTCGTAAAAAGCAGTTTTACTTCTATGATGAAGGAATATCACTCGACCTTAGAAGGTCATAAATTTCTGAAAAAAACAAAACTGACTCATTCGCTCTCAGTCAGAAAACGCGCGCTCTCTGCCATGATTGATCTCTGTCGTACTTTAGATCCCACTTTAGCTTGTCTATATGTGGATGGCCCATCAGAAAATCCATTACAACTTCAATGGAAAAAGAATTGTGTAGGCCCAAAATCTTTACTTTGTAAAAATGCTTTAGCCCAAGAGAGTCAAGATGTATTATTTGATAACACTCAAACTCAAGTTTATTTTAATTCACTTTGTGGAGTAGATTCCAGTGGTACGGCAGGCAATCGACTTTCCTCACCATAAGAGATAGAATGTGCAGCGGAGTTTTCAATAGAACTCTTACGTTTATCATAGCGAGTGATCATATCCGGTGATGCCCAGCCCGCAAATTCTTGAATTGCTCGATCCGGCACATTGTGATCACGTGCATTTGAAATCGCGGTAGCACGACACGAGTGGGGTGATACTCGATTTGCAATACCTGCCAATCGCGCATAGCGTGTAACAATATAAAAAATCATCGATGGATCAATTGCTTTTTTTATATTTCCGGTCCTATTATTGCGAAGGGGCGTGAAAAGGTACTCGTCTACTTTTAGATCTCTATGAGTGATATAAGAGTAATATTTTAATGCATTCCAAACGGGCGGAATCATCACAATGACTCTTTCTGAGTTCCCTTTACCTCGAAGGCGAAGAATTTTTTGATTTCTTTCCTCTCCAATATAAGTTGTCCTTAAAGAACAAAGCTCGGATCTTCTCAAGCCACAATAAAATAGAATCATGAGGATTGCATAGTGGAGAGATCCTGTGCGTGTGTGGAGGTCTGGTATGCTTAAAATCTTTTTCACCTCTTCATCAGTGAAGCCAATCGTTCGGGAAACCCGTTTGGGATTGAGAAATCGAACTCCATCCGCCGGACTTCTCATCAGATGGCCATCATCCACAAGCCATTTAAAAAAACTCCTTAAGGTGGCCAGGTGTCGATCAATCGTGGTGTGCTCGAGTCCTTCAGTAATCAAAGACTCTTTATAAGCAATTAAAATGGTGCGGTTCAAACCTTCAAATCCATTTTGATGACTTCTGCTCAGGAGGAATTTAATAAATCGCTTTAAATCCTTTCCATAAGCCTTTCGAGTATGGATGGATCGCTGGTCTGCAAGAAATCCTTCAATGCTTTGCTTGAGTCGATCATTAGGTTTTAGAATATCTTGGGTGGATAAGTACTGTCTTTCGTTCTCAATGAGAGCAAGAGAGCTCATCTCGACGGAAGGTGCCAGTATCTCTGGCGTGGGTGTAATGGCAGGCGCAAGAAGTTCTTGATGAACCTCGCTCTCCCCCTTTACCTTCGCAGATTCATCCGTTGATTCACCCAGGTTATCCCGATCATCCCTAGCCTGCATCTGGGATAATCGTAAGGAATAATGGGATCGCCTCACTCTCGGCTTTCGAAGGGGCCTTTCTAGATTCGCCCTCTGAAACCCTTTAAGAAGAAATTTTCCTAAGCCCCTTCTTGGCTTTACCATCCATCCTTCTCTTCCCACGGCCAGACCGATGATCAGACCGATTATAGGTTCGGGCAAATTCTCGAACTTTTTTTGAATCCAAAGTAGATCCCGAACCTTTTCCCTTCCTGAATGCTGAGCCGATCAAAACCCCATCGATCCAAGGCCGGAGTTCAGATAGTTTATCAAGACTCACACCCTCGCTCAAGTAAAGAGGAATGTTATTTTCTCTTGCAACTTGGCTCATCAATTGAAGAGTCGCTAAAGGAGGGGTCCGTCCTGAAATCACTCTACCCTCTACCCCATTCAAAGCAAGAGCTTCTATCTCTTCACTTGCTAAATCTGCCAAAATGGTCAAAGGACCACAAAGTCGTTCTCTCTCTCGGAGTAAAAATGCAGGATCGTTTTCTATGGAAAATGCCATTCGAACAAAATCACACCCGGTGACTGCAGCAATCGCGAGAGAAGCCTGTGCGTCATTTTTTAAAACTTGAATGCCGAGTTGTATTTTAACTGCTTCACGTACGGCAGCAGCAATGATCGCCATGCTGGCAACGGTCTCAGGGGGGGTCGCAGTTCTATAGTAAGGTGCATCTCCTGTATTCTCTAAAAGAACCCCATCAAATCCTGCTTGAGCGAAAATCTGAGCTTCGCGTACTGCTAATAGCCCCGCTGTTTGAAGTAAATCAGCTGGGTGCCGATCTGAACCGGAGGGAGCACCCGCAAGGGAAGGTAATTGAATGACGCCAATCAGATGGGGCAGTGAAGTGGTCATAGTGTTCATGGAGAATTTTTGCCCGAAATATTTCGCCAAAACTTACCTAACTTCGAAGAGGATGCTTCCTTCTCGCTTGAGCTAGGATTCGTTTCTTGGGCAGAGGTTAATAGGGTCTGTGCTTGATCTTTTGAAATTTTACCCTCTGCGGCGGCTTGAGCCACGAGGGCACGAGCTTGCTCTTCGGTCATCTGTTCCACTGGACCTTCAGGTGGACCTTCGAGTCTATTCCCGCTGCTATTGTCGGGCATTTCGGTTGGGAAGCCAGAAGCTTCAGACCCCAGACCTGCCATATCTGGAAATCCAGCAGACATGCTCATGGATCGGATCATGTTTTGGAAATGGACAGGTAAGCTCTTTTCAAACGCTTCCGCCTCGGCTGCTACATCCTTACCACTCATGGCTCTTTGCATGATGGATTGTAAGCGCTGCATTTGCCCTTTGGGCAACCTTTGAATGGCTTGTGAAACCTGAGAAATCATTTCGGGATCCATGTTTTGAAGAATGGAAGGATCCATTCCGGCTCCATGCCTACCCCCAGGTCCACCCTCAGTTCCTATCTCAGGGGGGGGATTTTTGGGTGCTGAGAGCTTAGGTGCCGCATTGACACCACAACAACGCTTATATTTTTTGCGACTACCGCAGGGACAGGGCTCATTTCGTCCAATGGATGAAGTTTCAGTCATACAGTAGGGTTCTACCGAAGAGTTTTCGATTTGTCACCCTTGACCCGATCGATTTTGAGAATTACTCTGCTGAGTGTGTGGATCAACCGACGAATTCTTAATACTTCCTTCATTCTCTTTTTTTTGAGCTTAGTTCTCTTTCTCATTAATATTCAATTTCCGGCCACTCCTAACTTTGACGAATTTCATTACGTTCCTTCGGCTAAACAATTTCTTGAAATGAAAGAAAATCACAATTGGGAGCACCCCCCTTTAGGGAAAGAACTCATGGCAGTGGGAATTGCCACTTGGGGAGATCGACCTATCGGTTGGCGCTTTATGAGCACCCTTTTCGGTTCTCTTACTTTAGTGGGGATGTATTTTTTAGGCTTGGCTCTCTTTAGAAAGGAGCAAACAGCCCTTTGGGTCGCCCTGATCACCCTCTGCAACCAGCTTCTCTACGTCCAAGCTCGAATTGGAATGCTAGACACTTTCATGTTCGCTTTTTTGGTGTGGGCGTTGGCGGCTTTTTGTGCGACTTGGGATTCAAAATTAAGTTCCATTCAGATTCGACGACTTTTTAAATGGATGGGCCTTCTGATCGGCTTGAGTGTAGCGTGTAAGTGGTTTTCTATTGTTCCATGGATGGCTTGCTTATTTCTTATCTTCGTGGTGCGCACTCTCCAAAGCTGGCAAACTTTTTTTAAAAATCCTCGTGAAGAAGATTGGTACCACCCTCAACTATGGAAAGAAATGCGCTGGAAGAACTGGGCAATAGCCCTGGGGGTCATTCCAATGAGCGTGTACCTTCTGACCTTTATTCCACTTTTATTTACGGATGGAGCGGATCATAGTTTTCTCGATTTATTTTCAATGCAATTCAAAATGTGGGACGGGCAACTCAGAGTGGTGAACAGCCATCCTTATATGAGTCATTGGACCCAGTGGCCATTCATCACACGCCCCATTTGGTATGCTTTTGATCGAGATCCGGCTGACCCACGCTGGGTCCGAGGGGTTCTTTTACTGGGCAATCCATTGGTGATGTGGGCAGGCGTTTTTGCTCTAGCCAATTGCGTTTGGGATTTTCTAACCCGGAAGAACCGAACGGCATTTCTGATCTCATTTTTTTATCTCATTTTTCTAGGCTGCTGGATTGTGATTCCGAGAAAAATTGCTTTTTACTATTACTATTACCCCGCAGGAATGATGCTCAGTTTAGCGCTCGCCTACTTTTTTCAACAGAGGAACTCCAAGCAAGGGCAAAACTGGGTCCAATGGGCGTTTCTAGCCGCCTCCTTTGGGCTTTTTATTTACTTCTATCCGATTCTAGCGGGCCTAAAAATTCCTATTGGCGCTTATCGAAATTGGATGTGGTTCCCAAGCTGGATTTAATTAAAGGTTCATAAGACCGAAAAGCATAGGTGGTTTTCAAACCTAAGCGGGATTGAATCTCTCCTTGTGATATACCCATTTCAAACCATTTTAAAATAATGGAGTGTCTGAAGGTCCGAGGGGTTAATTGCTCAAACCCTAGTTTTGGGCCATAGAGCTTCACCAACATTTCGACTCCCCGAGGAGTAATCGGAAACCCAAGGGAGCCCACTTTATTGAATCCTAAAAAAATCCAAGGCGATTCCTTACCTCTTTCTTTCAGGCCTTGAATCACTTGATAGAGATCCTTGGAAATGGGGATGTTTCTTTTCACTTTTTTTCCTAAAGCCACAAATGTGTGGGACTCGGAGGACTGAAAACACTGTTCAAATCGAAGTTCTGTCACTTCGCTCACTAGGCAGCCTGTCTCTGCGAGCGTCCAAAGAAGCGCCTTATTTCGAGCATCAAGGACCGTGTCTTCTTGCAATTTTCGAATTGAATCCATTAATTGAGTAGCCGAAACAGTAAAAGGAATGCGTTCAATTTTATGAGGCGCTGGCATTTTTTGCGCCATTTCAGGTGCAAGTTTTTTTCTTTTTGCGAGAAAATTCATAAACTGCGTTACCGTAAGGATCTTTCTCCGTCGTGTATTCGTTTTTAATCCTTTGCTTTTCAAATAATCACCGTATCGTTCTAAATCGGCACGACTGACTTGATCTACTCGTATTAATTTGCCACCATATTCATCAAGAATAAAATCTTGGAAAGCAAAGATGTCGAGCTGATAATTTTTAATGGTGTGAGTAGATTTATGAGTACCTTCTAAATAGCCGACAAAACTTCGTATTGCGTATGGAAAATCTATGTCATTTCGTCTATTTTTATCTTGCATTCGTTTGACACCCACCTTATGGCCGCATATTACTGTCTACATATTCCGAGGTCAATTTGAATAACCTTTTATGGAGAATTCTGCTACATGGGAAATCCAAACTTAAGAAGTATCCTTAGAAATAGCCTATTCAGAAATATTTTGTCGGCCGTAGTAGCCATAGTCGCCGTAGTATCCGCTTGTAAAAAACACCCTCTTAACGGCACAGAAGTCATCTCTATTGGTGAAGTTGGCTCTATGACCGGATCAGAAGCTACTTTTGGAATCTCAACGCACCAAGGCATTGAGCTTGCCATTCGGCAAGTCAACGCAGCAGGCGGCGTCAAGGGGAAAAAACTCGAAATAACCTCTCTCGATGATCAAAGTAAACCCGATGAAGCAGCCACTGCTGTTACAAAGCTCATTACTCAATCCAATGCAAAAGCAATCCTGGGCGAAGTATCGAGCTCAAGAAGCCTGGCTATGGCGACCATTGCTCAAGACAACAAAATTCCCATGATCAGCCCTTCCTCAACTAATCCTAAAGTTACAGAACTTGGAGATTACATTTTTCGTGTTTGCTTTATTGATCCATTTCAAGGAGAAGTCATGGCGAAATTTGCGCTCGACCATCTCAAAGTAAAGAAAGTGGCTATCTTAAGAGACGTGAAAAGTGATTATAGCACCGGCCTTGCGGAGTTCTTTGCTACCGCCTTCAAAAAAGGGGGGGGGCAGATTGTCCTGGACCAAAGTTATGAATCTGGAGATATTGATTTTAAATCTCAGCTAACAGCAATTCGCGCTAAAGGTCCGCAAGCCATTCTGATTCCAGGCTATTATACGGAAGTCGGCATGATTGCTCGGCAAACTCGAGAATTAGGTATGAACATACCTCTTCTCGGTGGGGACGGCTGGGACTCACCCAAGCTTGTCGAAATTGGTGGTAAAGCCATGGACAATGCTTATTTCTCAAATCATTATTCTAATGAAAATAAAGACCCCCAGATTCAAAACTTTATTTCACAATTTAAAGAAAGCTTTGGCGTTCTCCCTGATGGACTTTCGGCAATGGGCTATGATGCTGTCCTGGTGTTAGTGGATGCTTTGAAACGCTCCAAAAGCTTAAACCCTTCCGATATTCGAGATGCTATAGCGACTACAGCCTCCTACCCTGGAGTCACTGGCGTGATCACTCTTGATAAAAAACGAAATGCAATTAAGTCAGCCGTTGTTTTAAAAGTTGAAAATGGTTTATTTAAATATCAAACTACGGTTAATCCATAATCATGCTAGAATTTACTCAGCACTTAGTAAACGGTTTATCACTCGGCAGTATCTATGCATTAATTGCACTCGGATACACGATGGTTTTTGGTATCCTACAATTAATTAACTTTGCACATGGTGATGTATACATGCTGGGCGCCTTTGTTGGCATGTACACGGCACGTGCACTCCATTTTGGAGAGAGTTCGTCTCTCTCTTCACTTCTAATCACCTTGGTAGCAGCAATGGTCACCTGTGCCGGAACAGGCTTTTTAATTGAAAGATTTGCATACCGTCCCCTGAGAAAGTCTCCAAAAATTAATGTTTTAATCACGGCTGTTGGAGTGTCCCTATTTCTTGAATTCTCTGGGCAACTTCTTTTTGGATCAGATCCTAAGTTCTTTCCCCAAATATTTCATCCCACATGGGATTTATCTGTTGGAGAATTAAAAATAAATCCAATTCAATTGATCGTATTCCTAGTCGCCATTACCCTCATGGCAATTCTTCAATATATTATTTTTAAAACACGTTTAGGAAGGGCCATGAGAGCTGTCAGTTTCAACCACGATTATGCAAGTCTCATGGGAATACCTACAAATCGGGTTATTTCCTATACATTTATGCTCGGTTCAGCGCTAGCAGGTGCTGCAGGTGTTTTAGTGGGCCTGGCTTATCCAAAAATTGACCCCCTCATGGGAACCATGCCGGGCCTCAAAGCGTTTGTGGCCGCTGTTTTAGGTGGAGTCGGAAATGTGACGGGCGCAGTAGTCGGAGCGATTACTCTTGGGTTAGCAGAGGAGTTTTTGGTGGGATATTGGGCACCCACTTATCGAGATGCGCTTGCATTTGCGATCCTTATTTTAATCCTTCTTGTGAAGCCAACAGGACTCTTTGGAGTCAAACGAACTGAAAAGGTATAAGCCATGCGTTCCTCCATACGTTCTTATGGAATTCAAACCTTTCTTATCTGGCTTACTGCATTAACAGGAGTTTGGATTTTTCAGTATTTTATAGCTAATGAAATTGATCCCTATTTTTTTGCAATTATTATGTATGCGGGAATCAATATTATCTTAGCCGTCAGTCTCAATCTTGTGACCGGTTTCACCGGACAGTTTTCAATGGGACATGCGGGCTTCATGTCCGTGGGCGCCTATATTGCTGCGTTTATTACAACAACAATTGAAACAAAACACCCTGAATGGCTGCTCCAGACTGGCCAGGCTGGACAATCTGCCCTCGCATCTACTCTTTTCCTGGGAGCACTGCTTGCAGGAGGTCTTGGTGCAAGTGTCGTTGGATACCTAGTCGGTCTCCCTTCTCTTCGTCTCAAAGGGGATTACCTTGCTATCGTTACTTTAGGATTTGGAGAAATTATTCGTGTCGTTATTCTGAATATGGATAGTGTCGGAGGCGCGCGCGGATTGCCGAATATCCCACCCCTTGCTCACTTTGGATGGGTCTATACCTTCGTCATTTTCACACCCTTTGTCATTTGGAGATTAATTCATTCGCCTCACGGTAGAGCATTTCTCTCCGTACGAGAAGATGAAATTGCAGCTGAAGCGATGGGCGTCAATACCACGCGGGCCAAGGTCCTCGCTTTTGTGATAGGCGCATTTTTCGCGGGGATTGCAGGTGGATTATTCGCTCACTATTTGAGGTATTTAAATCCCCAGACCTTCGACTTTAATCGCAGTTTCGAAATCATCATTATGGTAGTTTTAGGTGGAATGGGAAGTATCACGGGTTCTGTATTCGCAGCGGTCTTTCTCACAGGCATACGAGAAGCATTACGCCCCCTTCAAGAACTGACTCATGTTGATTTTCGAATGATCATTTACTCCCTGATGTTAATTATACTCATGCTGACCCGTCCCAATGGAATCTTTGGCACGAAGGAATATTTTGACTTTCTGCCTCCTTGGCTCCGCAAGAAATTAAAAGGTCAAACTCAAGAGGACCTCACTAAAAACGCCATCAAGGAGGTTACCTAATGAATGATCTCATGAGCGATCCAAACTCTCTCCAAAACCTCCAAAACTTTGCTCTCAAAACAAGCGCCTTGACGATGCAATTTGGTGGTTTAAGAGCCGTAAGTAACTTGTCGCTTGAGATACCCAAGGGATTCATTTTTGGCATGATTGGCCCAAATGGAGCGGGGAAAACAACCGTTTTCAACATGCTCACAGGTGTTTATAAACCCACCGAAGGCCAAATCTATGCCTTTGGAAATAGCTTGATCAACTTTAAACCCTTCGAAATTACGCGAAGAGGAGTGGCCCGTACTTTTCAAAATATTCGACTTTTTAAAAATCTTTCGGTCCTCCAAAATATTATGATCGCCATGGATAATGACCCCACCAGAAAACATTTCGGAATACTGAATTCAATTCTTAAAACGCGCTCATTCGTCCAACATGAACTTGAACAAGAGCACTACGGGATTGAAATTTTAGAAATATTTAAACTTGATCATCGCAAAAATGAGCTCGCTCGAAACCTTCCCTATGGAGATCAGCGCCGACTCGAAATCGCTCGAGCCATGGCAACACGAGCTAAACTCTTACTCTTAGATGAACCTGCTGCTGGGATGAATTCAAGTGAAACTCATTCTCTGATGCAAACGATTCGACTCATTCGAGATCACTACCATATGACCATTCTTTTAATTGAACATGATATGAAGCTGGTCATGGGCGTCTGCGAACGAATTGCAGTCTTGGATTATGGTGTGAAAATATCTGAAGGAACACCCTCGCAAGTTCAAAAAGATCCTCGAGTGATTGAAGCTTATTTAGGAAAGGCTGCAGTTCATGCCTAGTTTTAAAACCGCGCCCTCTTCTCTTCCCTCTCCCTCTCCTTACTCCCCCCCTCAAGACCCCCTTCTTCGCCTAGAAAACGTGTCAATTTACTATGGTCATTATGGCCATTACGGCCAACACGGGGCTATTCAAGCCCTCCATAACGTTAGCTTTGACATTCATTCCGGTGAAATTGTCACTCTCATTGGAGCGAATGGGGCCGGAAAGACAACCACCCTTCGAGCGATCTCTGGACTCGTAAATACTTCATCCGGTCAAATCCTTTATCAGAATCAGGTGATTTCTAATCTTCCAGCTCATCTCATTGTGCGAAAAAAGATCTCCCATGCCCCAGAAGGAAGAGGCATATTTCTCAACCTCTCCGTCGAAGAAAATCTTGATTTAGGAGCGTGGACTGCACCGGATCCAAAGTCTTACCCTGCAGATTTAGCTCATGCATTTGACTTATTCCCCCGCTTAAAGGAAAGACGAAAGCAAAATGCGGGAACGCTCTCAGGGGGTGAGCAGCAAATGCTTGCTATTGCTCGCGCCCTCATGGCCCATCCTCATCTCTTGCTTCTAGATGAACCTAGTCTTGGATTAGCCCCTCAAGTGATTGAAAAAATCTTTGAAATTATCCAAAAAATTAATCAAGAAGGCGTAACCGTACTTCTTGTGGAACAAAATGCTTTGCAGGCTCTTCGAATTGCTCATAAAGGGATTGTACTTGAAACTGGCAAGATGGTACTCCAAGGACCTTCAGAGAGTTTATTAGCGTCAGATGAAGTCCGAAAAGCCTATTTAGGTGAATAGTACCTTTGGTTTTTGTTTTAGGTTTCCAGAATGGGAATAAAGAGCTAGAGGATATGCGAAGTTAAAATAAATGGTCTATTTTGTGCTTTTTGTGCTTTGCAGGACCCCCTGAACGGAGCGACTATAAGGGCTGAACTATGAATAAAACCATGAATCAATTTAGACTTCTCTTATCCCAGTTTTTGATACTGACCGGTGGCAGCAACCTCATCTGTCTCGCCTGTCTTATTTGGGCTCACCCCACTTTTGCAGCAGATGAAGAAAAGGCTTTAAGCTCCGAGCTTCCTGCACGAGATTATAGAATCCCTCTTTACACTACCCTTCGACCTCAATGGGCGATTGGACTGAACTCCTCCCTGAATGCACTGGGAGGACGTGCCCTTACATCACAACAAGGCACTAATCCCATTTATGCTTTTCAACTCTTGGTCGAATACCAACCTGCTTTTTTACAAAGTTTAGGCGTCATGGGAATCGGTCCTTCAGCAACTATTTACCCTATTTTTAATAACCCCGTCACCTACCAAGCTGCTTCCATCGTGTCCGTAGGTGGGCAAATTCGATATCAAGCCCGCTTCTTTCGGGAACAGCCCATTGTTCCTTTCGCAGGCTATTCTATGGAATATTTAAATTATCAATTTACTACGGGAGCCTCGGGTATCGCCGTAGTCAAGAGTCCGATTTTTGGAGCGATGGTCTTGCTTAACTTCCTTGAACCCTCCTCAGCTGCCCAGTTTTTCATCAATAATGGGATCTTGAGAAGTTACGCTATTTTTGAACTTCGTAACCTCAGCAGCAGCTCCCCCAACAATGTCGTAGGCCTCCCCATTACCATTTCGGGACTCTCCTCCTATTTTGGTCTCCGTTTTGAGTTTTAAAATATGAAACGAACTCGCTTAAAAAGAACTGCTTAAACGGCGAGTTCCCGTTGACTTTTTAGCCTTCCTGATCAATATTCTCAAAACCTCTTTCCTGCTCAGGTGGCGGAATTGGTATACGCGCTGGCTTGAGGTGCCAGTGGGGTTAAACCCGTGCAGGTTCAAGTCCTGTCCTGAGCACCATTTTAGTCAAGTACTCATTGAAATCACTCAGGGAAACGTCCAAAAGTGAGTCTAAATCAGACTCGGGCTCTTCCTCATTCGGCAGATTGTAAGGTTTCTACCCCCTCTCATCACATCCTTAACCTCCTTTCGGTAAACCGCTGGAATTCGAATCCACTATTTATTCTATCGCGATATAATTAATTCCCAATCCTTCAATCTTGCTTTCACTTTGAATATGAGAAATTCCATCCACATCCAAATGATATTTATTCAATAAATTTTAATGAACTTTCAGCGTTTACTTGAACGTCATATTGTCGCCAGCTTCTTATGCTTTAAGTGCATAGGCAATATTCCTATAGTACAGGATTGGCTATAGGCATTGATTTTTTACCAGGTGTTCTATATACCGCTCCCAGAGTGTAAGATGGGCCCTCTTGTCATGAAGTTGAGACATTTTGTCACTCTTCTATGGACTCTGTGAAACTTATTACAGGAAAGACGCAATGCCTAAACGGCTGCTAACCTACATCAAAACTCCCCATCTCCTTTTTCCCCTCGTTCTTATGGGATGCGTAACATTGACGTTATTCTGGGAGCTTAGCCGCTTTCATTCCCTGAATAATTGGGTAAATCACACTGATCAAGTCATTGCGAACGTAAATATTCTAGAAAAGGAGATCATTGATCTCGAAACAGGCGTCCTGAGTTTTGTCATTACAGGCGATCCTGATTTTCTAGAGCCATACGACAAAGCAACGACAGACCTTCCTTCTACGATTCACAGACTTCGGAGCCTCACGCGTGACAATCCTCCACAAGGGAACCGTTTGAATCAAATAGAGGCGACCGAGGCGGAGTGGAAAATTTTTGGGGAGGCTGAAATCCATCTTGTTAAGATCGGGGCCGACGCTCCTTCTCAAGTTAAGAGCGGTCGTGGAAAGCACCTTATCGACTCAATACGTACAATGATTGAAGAAATGCGTTCTGAGGAAGAACAACTCAAAGTCAAGCGGGTTGCTAGAGTACAACAAGATTCAATTAGGCTCTTGAGTATGCTCTCAATTTTGACTGTTCTTCTCTTCATTTGGATATTCCGAAACCTGAGATTACGCGTTCGGGCCGAAGATCAACATAGAAAATCCGAAGAAAAATTCAGATTAATTTTAGACCAAGCGAGCGATGGGATTTTTGAGGCAAACCTTCAGCGACACTATACCGATGTCAATCATGCTGGTCTTGAATTGCTGGGTTACTCCCGGGATGAAATGCTTAAACTAAAAATCGATGATCTTCTCCCAGCAGAGGAACTTCCCAGAGCACTTCAGAATGTGGAGGATTACCAAAAATTTGGCGCGACCAAGGTTGCTGAATGGCATCTTAAGAAAAAAGACGGGAGTTATCTTCCTGTAGAACTGAGCGGAAAACTCTACCCCGATCAAATGTTGCGTGGATTTGTTCGTGACATCACAGTTAGAAAAAAAGATAAGGAAATGCTCGAAGCAAGCGAGAGAAAATTTCACACATTAGCCGAGGCTATGCCACAGATCGTTTGGGCCTGCAATTCCGAAGGCATGAATACTTATTTCAATCAACAGTGGGTGGATTACACCGGAATGACGCTGGAAGAAAGCTATTGTCACGGTTGGAACAAGCCATTTCACCCCGATGACCAACAGCGGTCCTGGGATGCTTGGCAAAAAGCGGTGAAAACCGATGGGGTCTATTCGCTTGAATGCAGGCTTCGGCGTTTCGATGGAGTTTATAAGTGGTGGTTGATTCGCGGGTCGTCACTACATGATGAGAACGGAAAGGTGATTGAATGGTTCGGCACTTGTACTGACATCGAAGAAATGAAACGTGCCGAAGAAGCTCTCGCCACATCTGAAGAAAAATATCGAGTTTTATTTGAAGGGGCTTATGACGCCATTCTTGTTACGGACTTAAATGGAAAAATGGTTTCGATAAATCCTCAATTAGAAAAAAAGTTCGGTTACACAAAAAACGAACTCGTTGGCCAGCCTATTGAGATTTTAATTCCTGAAAGGTTTAGACGGAGCCATGTAGAACATCGCAATACCTATAGTAAGAATCCACATGCTCGGGCTATGGGAACTGGACTTGATCTCTATGGCCGTAAAAAAGACGGGAGTGAGTTTCCAATAGATATTAACCTTAGCCCAGTCATGACCCGTGATGGGAAGCAAATTAACGCCATTATTAGGGACATGACTGCAAGAAAGACATTTGAAAACCAAGTGACATTTTTATCCCATTTAAGCAAAACACTGTCCGAAACAATGAACTATCAGGAGAGACTCCAATTGGCCGCCGATACTGTCGCTTCGAAGATAGCTGACTTATGTGTTGTGGCGATACTTGAAGAAAATCAACTCAAATTTAAAGCAATTGGGACGCAACATCGGTCATCTCGCGAACTTTTGCAAACTTTCGCTTCTCACATTGTATCAGCAAAGGATGGTCGGTATACAGCGGATTATGCCTTAAAAACCGGTGAACCTCTTTTGGTCGAGGATGTTAAGTCAGACCTTTTAAATCAGCTTGACGTTGACGAGGACCAAAAAAAGCGCGTGGAGCTAATCGGGATAACATCTTTCGTTACCCTTCCGCTGAAAGGCCGAGATAGCATTTTGGGTACAGTTACTTTTTCAATGACCGACTCAGGTCGCAAATTGAGTCGCGATGACATTCCCTTTTTAGAACTCATTGCAAACCGATGCGCGTTAGGGGCTGAAAATGCGAAACTCTATCTAGAAGCGCAGGAGGCAATTCAAACTCGAGAAGATGTGATGGCTATCATTTCCCATGACTTAAGAAATCCACTGAGCGCAATAGCATTAAACGCGCAAATGCTTCTCCTCATTAAGACAACCGATCCTCTTGTAAGTGAGCGCCTAAAACAATCATCGGATAGTATTGCACATTCAGCTAAAGTGATGGAGCGCCTTATAGCAAATATTTTGGATTTAACTAAGATCAAAGCTGGATCGTTTGCAAATAACCCCAGCGCCCAGGATGGGGCGGGAATTATAAGAACACTCATCGAATCTATGAACCCCATTGCTCGTGCAAGATCAATTCACTTAGTCGAAGATCTAGAACCCAATCTACCCAAGGTGTTATGTGACCACGATCGTGTCATGCAGGTGCTCTCAAACCTTGTGGGGAACTCATTGAAATTCACTCCGGAGGGAGGAATAATCACCATTGGCGCTCAAAAGAAAGGCCAAGAGGTGTGTTTCTCGGTAGCAGATACTGGAAAAGGGATTTCCCCTGAAGAATTGCCTCACGTTTTCGAAAGATACTGGCAAGCCAAAGAAGCGGTACAAAAGGGAACGGGTCTCGGTCTATCTATCGCCAAAAGCATCGTCGCAGTACACAAAGGGAAAATATGGGTAGAGAGCAAGGTTGGCGAAGGAAGTTGTTTTTACTTTACACTTCCCATTTATGAGACCCCTCTGGGTCCAACCCAGGATAATCACCAGGGGGTACTCGTTTTAAGCCCCAGCCACTTAAGCGCTATGAAGCAGAGCAAACTCAAAGCGAAATAACCAGCTATTATGAAGAAGAGGCTATCCCGGAAAGGGTTGACATACCTTTATTAGAGGATAATGGCCTACAATAGGGAGATCAGTTTTAACTTATTTATATTAATTATATTAGATAGTTACTTCGGTTAATATTTCTTAAGTTTTAGATATGCAGTTGGCGTGGGAAGATTGGGTGGGAGAAAAGCATGGCTAACAATGACATAAAATATATCCACGCAACAGGAATTAAAGAGAATAAAGATGGCTCATTTTTAAAGAATTGTAAAAAATTAGTCCAACATTGGAAAAGACAATTAAGATCATATAAAAAAACTTAAAATTAATATTTTTACTCCTACCCTACTGCTTCCCCTCCCTAGTTATTTTCTTAAGGCTTTTGATTTGCTTTTAGGCCAATCCGTAGTGAGGGTAGTGCAAGTCTTTGCGCCGCCCATGAGAGCGAAGGTTTCAAAGGTAATGACGTGCTTATCGTTACAGGCAGGACAAGTGTGGAGTTCTTCAAATTTTCCTATTTTTTTATTTTTTGGTAACAGCTTCATAAGCCATTCGTCGCAGCATTTTTTCATGAGTTCACCCTGCGACCTATCTTCTCGTCTTCAAATTAAAAGTACAAATTAAGAAATTTTAACCAGACTCCTTTAAAATACTCCGATAAAATACGCCTCGCATAAAAACTGATAATTTTAGATTGTATCTAAAAAGTATGGTATTCATTTTTAATGACTTCTGAACCCTCTACAAACTTTAAGGAACTATTAGACGCAACCCATGTCTGGCCGTGTGATTATTTATTTAAGTTTATCATTGAGAAAACCTTTATAGATGACGCACGCAAATTTTTTGAAAAAATGTTTGAAGAATGTGAAATCACGCTTAAAGAGTCATCAAAAGGTAAGTATCTCTCTCTGAGTATCAAAACTAAAATGAACTCGAGCGATGAAGTTCTCGCCGTCTATGCAAAAGCAAAAGACATCAAGAGCCTCATTACTCTTTAAGCTGTTTTCCTAGGATTCTTAAGCCAAATGTGCATAACCGAGAGCAACTTCTCAGGATCCACTGGTTTTGTTACATAATCTGAAGCGCCAGCATGAATCGCCTTCTCTCGATCACCTTTCATTGCCTTGGCGGTAAGAGAAATGATCGGAAGATTCTTGAACTTGGGTACTTTTCTAATCTCTTGAGTGGCAGTCAGCCCGTCCATTTCGGGCATCCTCGTATCCATCAGGATGAGATTGACGTCAGGATTCTGATTTAGGAGAAGAATTCCAAGTTTTCCATTTTCCGCATGAAATACTTTCATTTTTCTGGACTCAAGAACGCTATTAATAGCAAAAATATTTCTAATATCATCATCCATGATAAGGATTTTCTTACCAGTGAAGTCTGCGTCATCAGGAAGTCTAGGAATAGTGAGGTTGCTTTCCGCGTCCGACACCAAATGAGTTTTTTGTCCAGAGCTTGTCACTTCGACCCTTGTGTAGTCTTGGGGTAAATAAAGAATAAATACACTTCCAGCACAGGGAGCACTTTGAACCTCAATCCAGCCACCCAGTAATCCTGCAATTTCTCGACTGATCGTAAGACCCAGACCTGTCCCAGCGTACTTAAGACTTGTGTTTCCGTCCACTTGTTGAAAAGCCTCAAAGATCAGACTTTGCTTATCGGCTGAAATTCCAATACCCGTATCTTTCACAGCAAAGGCGATTAGATTTAAATTTAAAGGTAAGTTTGCCGAGGAAAACTTTTTAAACTTATCAACAGGATGAATAACGAGCTCCACACTTCCCTGCTCAGTGAACTTAAACGCATTGGAGATTAAGTTCGTCAAAATTTGGTAAAGTCGATGAGCATCAGTAACCATGGTTTGAGGCAGTTTTTCATCTATTCTAATTTCAAACTTTATTGATTTTTGTTCAGCTATATGTCTAAAAATTTGTTCAATATAATCTTGAACACTAGGCAATTGAATTTCCTTTGGATTGATGGGCATTTTACCCGATTCAACTTTGGACAGATCCAATATTTCATTAATTAAACCCAGCAGATCATTACCTGAGGTAAAAACTGTATTCGCAAACCTAACCTGCTCCAGCGTCAGATTGCCGTCTTTATTTTCAGAAAGCACCTTCGAGAGAATTAACAAGCTACTCAGAGGGGTTCTGAGCTCATGTGACATATTAGCCAAAAATTCAGATTTATATTTTGAGATCAGCTGTAATTGTTCCGCTTTTTCTTCCACACTCTTAGATGCCAGCTCAACCTCCCGGTTTTTGGCTTCAAGGAGCTTTGCTTTCTGATTCAATTCACTTACTTGAGCCTCAAGCTCTGCGTTAGAACGTTTGAGTTCTTGAAAAAGGTCACCTTGCGCTTCGACATGAATCAAACGAGTCAAATCGCCTTTCGTCACTGCTGTAGATACATCGGCAATCGCACGTACTTGGGAGGTGAAATTTCGAGCAAGCTGATTGACGTTATCCGTCAGGTCTTTCCACGTACCTGAAACACCCTTCACGTCAGCTTGTCCACCGAGCTTTCCTTCATTACCCACTTCCTTTGCAACACGTGTGACTTCAGCGGCAAACGAATTAAGCTGGTCTATCATTGAATTCACTGTGGTACCAATACGCAGGAACTCGTCGCACACCGGACGACCCTCAATCTCAAGGGACATTTTTTGAGATAAATCTCCTTTAGCAACTGCATTAATCACACGAACGACTTCATTTGCAGGTGCCACAAGATCACTTAGGGGTATTTTGTTTTTCTTGGCCATCTAAAACATATCTCTTTAATAAAATATTCGCTTACCGACGAAAAGTATTTATCTTAATTTTTTGCCGCCCTTTAATAAAAATATAAAATATTTCATAATTTAACATTCTCTCTAAAAAGCTGCAAGTCACATATTATTAATTAATTAATATTTTCCTTACTATAGCTGTTAGATACAAATTTATTATTTTTTTAACTATGTAACATTTAAATTAAACATTTAAATGTTACGCTCTTTCAATAAAAAACAGATTACAGTAATAAGTATTTTGATGAAAACTAAGCATGAGCTCATGATTATCGAAGATGAAGACGACATTAGGGAATCCCTACGAGAAGTCTCTGAAAGCGAAAACTACGGCGTAATCACGGCCAAAAACGGTAAAAAAGCCATTGAATTTCTAATTGAGTGAAAACATACAAAACTGGAGATTCTTACACATGATAACAAGCAATAATCCTGATACAGATCTTGATAAAATAGATATACTCCTTGTAGACGATCGAGTAGAAAATCTCCTTACCCTTGAAGCCGTTATAGGCTCTCCTTATTATAATTTAATCAAAGCAAACTCAGGTGAAGCCGCTCTTAGATATCTACTCCATCAAGAGCCTGCACTCATCCTTATGGATGTACAGATGCCAAATATGGATGGGTTTGAAACGGCATCATTAATCAAGTCAAATAAGCGAACTCGTGAAATTCCTATCATTTTTATAACTGCAACCAATAATGATGTGATTTATCTACATAAAGGATATAATCACGGTGCTGTAGATTATCTCTACAAACCCTATGATGTTCATGTATTAAAATCGAAAATATCCGTTTTTGTTGATTTATCAAGAAAAACTAAAAAATTACTTCAAGTTGAAAAGCAACTCCGAGAGAGTGAAAGTAAAAAACGAGAACAACAAATAGCTCAACTTGAAATCAGGAATCTCAAGAAGGCAGAAGAAACGTTACAAAAAAACAAAAGACGCTCTGACTTTTTAGCTGAAGCAAGCTTACTCCTCTCAGAATCCTTGGATTACGAATCAACGATTTTTCAAGTTGGACACCTTGCAGTCCCTAAACTGGCTGACTGGTATTCAATTGATGTCTTAGATGAACTTGGACAAATAAAATATTTTACATTGCCCGGTACTCACTTACAGACAACATTAGGAGTTATAAACCTTGAAGATCGATTCTCCCATCACACCAGAAAGGCGGAATACTATGAAGCCATTTCAGACGAACTTCTTAGGAAAGTCGCACATAATGAAGACGAATTAAACTTACTCAAAAACCTTGTTCCACAATCAATTATAATCATTCCTCTTATTGCTCGTGGAAAGACAATAGGAGTCATGACCATCCTCTCTGGAAAAACTGAACATCGCTACGACGAACTCGACCTTGTCATGTTCGAAGATCTAGCCCATCGCGCTGCCATTGCCATCGATAATGCAAATCTATATAAACAAGCACAAACAGCAATCCGTACGCGAGACGAATTTCTTTCAATTGCCTCTCACGAATTAAAAACCCCTATAACGCCTTTAAAGATCCAAATTCAATTACTTTTGCGTACCTTAAATGCGGGCTCACTCAGTGATATTAATCCTGAAAGAATAGAGAAAATAATCCAAATATCAAATAGACAACTAGAAAGACTCTCACGACTGATTGACAACTTACTGGATATCTCACGAATCACCATCGGAAAACTTACGCTCAACCTTGAAGAGTTCGATCTCATTGAACTCATACAAGATATCCTCGATCGCTTTTCTAACGATTTAAATCTAGCCAATTGCCAAGTGGAATTTAAGAAATCAAATCCACTTTTAGTTCATTGGGATCGATTTAGAACTGAGCAAGTCATGATTAATCTTCTCACTAATGCCATAAAATATGGTCCAGACCACCCCATTCATATTTTAACTTCGCTTGAGCAGGATAGGGTTAAAGTAGCCATCAAAGATCAAGGCATGGGAATCGCAAAGGAAGATCAGGAAAGAATATTTAACCGATTTGAAAGAGGAGTATCGAGTAAGCATTCTTCCGGGCTTGGCTTAGGACTCTATATCGTCACTCAAATCATTGAGGCTCACAATGGCCGCATTCATGTTGAGAGTGAATTAGGCAAGGGGTCTACTTTCATCATTGAACTTCCCCTAAAAGCCCCCGAACAAACTCGAGTTCTTGTGAATTCGGCTGCCTAAGATTCTCGCTCTATAAAAGACATGCGTGCCCCGCTAGTTTACCTCAAAAGACTCGATGTTTTTTTTCAATTTTTGATAGAAACCCATATAAACCGCTGTTCCAGCAGCACCTCTTAACGTAGCCCAAAAAAATCCTCGGTAAAATCTGGCAACTCCGCCCTCAGTCAGCATTTTTTGCGCAATTTCAGAATAAGAGGTCCCATATTGTTGGCGATGAAGCCGAAGGGTATCTATAGGATAAGAAGGAATCAAGACCAGAATTCTGGCACTCCCTGCTGCCAGTGCATGCTGACCCATCTCATTCAACATTCCATCAGACGACTCTGAGGAATTCCCTGAGGGGGGTTCTGAAGGATTCATAGAGCGCTTGAGCAAATCATTAAATTCTTCATACAAGTGATAATATCCAGCCTGCGGCCCCAATGAAAGCAAGTTGGCATATTGTCCTCGAAAGGCTGTTTTAGGTTGTGCTTTGATATCTCTCAGAAAGTGGGAGATTTTATAGGGCTGCTTCTCCGGTGCCATGGCTGTACGGACTTGAAAAACCCACAAGGGAGTCGTAGTCGTATTTGCTAACAAGGTACCCACAACCCCAGCCGCAAAGGGGGACCACTGCTCACCTTTTAATACCTCATAGGTAGACATCCCTATCCCTACAGAAAAACACATGGCAGCTGCGTGAGCGCCACTTCCTTTGAACCATTGCCCCTGTTGTGAGGTATTGAATTGGCTTCGCTTTTTTATGACATCAAGAGGATAAGTCACTAAAGATGAAAAAAGGGTCGACGCAAAAGCCGAAGAAATTTTAGCTAGGTGTTGATTCGACACAACCGTGTTCGAAGGCTCAATGCTTTCGGAATGCTTAGAGGGTGATTCAGAATGATCATCTTCGGGAATCATGACTATTTCGTCACTAAAAACACAATAACCTTCTGCCTCATGAATTCTATTCATGAGTTTATTAATACGTGCCGAATGTGGATTAAATTCATTATTTGAATGTAATTTCTCAGTTTGCAAACCTCGACCTGCACAAAATGCAGCACTTTCGAATGAAACCAAAGTTATTATTAATATAATTAATTTATAAAACATAGCGCTTATTAGCATTAATAGGGTCGGAATTCAACTCAACACTTACATAAGTGGTACATAAAAGGCTGAAATGGCTCTAAAATATCGAAGTAAGCAGTTCCTTTAGGGCTGCTGACAAGCACCGTAATATTTACCTCTGTTAACTTTAATAAAGTTTTTTGATTAAATAGGTAACTGGACTCAAGTCAAGGATTTAATTAATATTGTATTGCAATTACTAAAATTTATATTTATAATAGGGCATCTAAGAACTATTTACTGAGAAGTGTCAGGAATATAAATCCTCCGCTTCGGACTCATACATGAGTAAACCCGCAAAAGCGGGTTTTTTTATTTATGGGTACAATCTACAAATGATATCGAAGGAGAATCGATGAAAAAAAATAAGAGTACCATTTACTTTCGCTACGAATTTACTGACGAGTCTGGCCGCCCTGAAGGTGGAGATATTTTTCAATTTTCCACTATGAACGAAGTGCAAGAGATGGCTGCTGAAATCGTCAAAGTCGCACAGAGCGATCAAGTTGCTGTAAATCTTACAATTGGAGAAAAAACTCCCTTCTTCGGCTTTCTTAAAAAAGTCGGTATGAATAAAAAAGCCGTTGAAATGGAAATGGTCGAGGACAGCATCACTCCCTTTACCGCTCCAGCAAAAGCACCAAAAAAGAAAGCCAAAGCTAAAACCAAAGCTAAAAAAAAATAACTTCAAGACCTTAAATAGAAAAGACCAAGCACTGCAAGGAGTCCTGTCGCACCGTAAAGATTTGGATTCCCGCCGCGACAGGACTCCTTGTAATGCTTAGTCAACAGCCCTAAAGGAATACTTAAGCTCTTTTTTTTCATGTCTCAATAGTTGCTTGGCAGTAAGCAAAAACCAATCCCTTCCTCTTAAGAAAGTTTATAGTGACCTAACGAGTAAGTCTGCTAGACTCAATCTATGCAAACTCCATCCCGGGATGCTCCACCCAGAAATAGTCTACCCAAAAATACTCTGCCCAGAAATACACTACGATGGGCAGCTTGGGTTGTGATCCTATGGGGAGTCACTCAAGCAAAATCATTCCTCATCCCCCTCTTTCTAGCCTCCCTCTTAGCTTTCCTCATGGCGCCCGTCGTGAATCAGCTTCGAAAAAAGAAGCTACCCGAATGGGCTGCCCTTACACTGAGCTCAATTCTTCTTTTTCTTCCGGTTTTTGGAATTATCATTCTCCTCTTTAATGAAGGTGCCATCCTCCTCCGGGATTATCCTCATTTGTTAGCTTCATTAAAAGAGCACTGGTTGAGACTTGGCTCGTCTTCTTTTATTCAAAATTTTCATCTTTCCGAATACTTAGATATTTCTTACTTAGGCGAACGACTAGGGGAAGAAGCGGGTAAAGGCCTCTCTTTATTTCTAGATGGCCTGAAAGCCATAGCGGAAGCGGGAGCTCATCTTTTTGTCATCTTATTTTTCTCAATCGTCATGCTTGCGTCTCGATTTCAATTAAGAAAAAGCGCAGAAAAACTTCTATCCAATACCCGTACCCTCGACGAAATTATTCAATTAATCGAAAAATTTCTACTCGCTCGTATCGGAATTGCCCTCTTTGTCGCATGTCTCGATGCGATCATTTTAAAACTGCTCGGTTCTCATTATAGCGTGCTACTGGGATGCCTTTTAGGATTAAGTACGCTCATTCCAATTGTGGGATTTCTGATAGCTATTCTACCGCCTATCGCACTTTCCATTGCCATGGGGCACTCGATGGCAAAAACAGGTCTGACG
The DNA here is from genome assembly GCA_963758495.1 of Oligoflexia bacterium. Classification (GTDB taxonomy): domain Bacteria; phylum Bdellovibrionota; class UBA1018; order UBA1018; family UBA1018; genus CAVWVI01. The sequence goes on along the minus strand of CAVWVI010000001.1, from coordinate 32,282 downwards.
ATTCTCCTTCTTTATCTGGTTTCTACTACGGAGATCCATTGGGTCACGCCAAAGTACTTAGGACGTCAACTGAATTTAAATCTATTGGCTACTTTTATAGGTCTTTTTGGCGGCGAGATGCTTTGGGGAATCTGGGGAGTGGTACTCAGCATTCCGCTCTTAGGTATATTAAGAATTATCCTTGAAGCCTCAAAGGATTTACAGCCCTGGGCTGTTTTATTGGCTGAAAAAGATTCATATGCAGGAAAGAAACGATCCCTTGAAACATCCTAAGTTCAATTTCCTAATTAAATTTCCTGGCCCAACACGGCGGTTCGCACCCTGTCAGGGTAATCACTCGCGACACCATCTACATGACATTTTAAAACTCGCTCTATGTCCTCTGGCCGATTGGCAGTCCAGGTAAAAACGCCAAGATTCATTCGGTGCGCTTCACTCACAAGCTCCTCTTGAATCCATTGATGGGGAGGTAAAATCGCTTCCGCCCCTATACGCTTGGCGGTTTCAAAGAGTTCCTTCAGAGGAAGTCCCAAGGGAAAGCCCAAAGGGGGCATAGAAGAATAATAAAGAAGTCCTACCGCTAAGTGCGGGAAAAGGGCTTTTATTTCTTGAATCACCGCAGCGTCAAAGCTAATCACAATAGCACGATCAAAAAGGTTTAAACTTTGAATCTCTAAACCTACTTTTTTCGCAATTTCAGGGTAATTTTTTTTTCCTTTTTTAATCTCAATAGCAATTCCTAATTTAGACTTTGAAGCAATCCAAGTTAACAGTTCATGGAGACTTGGAATTTTCTCTCCAGAACCTGCATCTAATTTCTGGAGCTGTGCAAAAGTCATTTCCCCTACAAGACCGACTCCGCCAGTAGTACGATTCACATCTTCATCGTGAATCACTACAAGATGCCCATCCTTACTCATATGAACATCACACTCCACGAGATCCACACCACAATCGAGTGCCTTATTAAAGGAGGCCATTGTATTCTCATAAGAATAGGCTTGAGCGCCTCGATGACCAATTACAAGGGGAGGTAAATCAGTTCTGATGACTGGAAGCATAGGCTTAATCTCCGATGTGACTGAATCAGTATACCTGAAGTCTGCCCGCATCTAAAAGCCTTGGCAGCATCCTTGCTTAAAATAATGGAGAAACCTGAGGAGGCTTTATGTCAAAAGTAATCGGAATTGACCTAGGAACCACTAATTCCTGTGTCGCAACTCTCGAAGGCGGAGAACCCAAAGTGATTCCGAATGCTGAAGGATCTAACACGACGCCCTCGATTGTAGCGTTTACAGAGAGAGGAGAAAAACTTGTCGGGCAAGCTGCAAAGCGCCAAGCCATTACTAACCCGGAAAAGACTGTTTTTGAAGTCAAGCGCCTCATCGGAAGAAAGTTCAGCTCACCCGAAGTCCAAGAGTTTATAAAGACTGCTCCCTTTAAAATAATAGAAGCAAAAAATGGGGATGCGTGGGTGAAAATTGGGGATCGAGAATATTCTCCTCAAGAAATATCAGCCTTAATCCTACAAAAAATGAAAAAAACAGCCGAAGATTATTTTGGAACACCTATTACCGAAGCGGTGATTACGGTTCCCGCTTACTTCAATGATGCGCAACGCCAAGCCACCAAAGATGCCGGGCGAATTGCAGGACTCGATGTCAAGCGAATCATTAATGAGCCGACTTCAGCGGCATTAGCTTATGGCCTCGATAAAAAGAAAAATGACGAAACCGTAGCCGTGTTTGACTTGGGTGGTGGTACTTTTGATATTTCGATCTTAGAATTAGGTTCAGGAGTTTTTGAAGTCAAAGCAACGAATGGGGATACTTTTTTAGGTGGAGGCAATTTTGATCAACGGATTTTAAATTGGATTGCCGATGAATTCAAAAAGGAAAATGGAGGAATTGACCTAAGAAAAGACAAAATGGCGCTGCAACGACTCAAAGAAGCTGCAGAAAAGGCAAAGCATGAGCTTTCAAGCACCACTGAGACCGAAATTAACTTACCCTTTATCACGGCCGATGCAACAGGACCCAAACATTTAAGTCTGCGTCTTTCTCGTTCAAAAATGGAGGCTCTTGTTGCCGATTTAATTGATAAAGTAACGAAACCTTGTGAAGTTTGTATTCATGATGCTGGAATTTCAAAAAATGATATTGATGAGGTCATCCTGGTCGGCGGAATGACTCGAATGCCTAAAGTTCAGGAAAAAGTAAAAACCCTTTTCGGAAAAGAACCTCATAAGGGGGTCAATCCCGACGAAGTGGTCGCAGTAGGTGCAGCCATACAGGGTGGCGTATTAAAAGGAGAAGTAAAAGATGTCTTACTCCTGGACGTCACCCCTCTTTCTTTAGGAATTGAAACCCTGGGCGGCGTTTTCACGAAACTGATTGAAAAGAACACCACCATTCCTACTAAAAAATCCCAAGTATTCTCCACTGCTGCAGATCAACAGCCTGCGGTTACGATTCATGTTTTACAAGGTGAGCGTGAATTTGCAGAGTACAATAAATCATTAGGAAGGTTTGATTTAGTCGGTATTCCACCTGCGCCCCGCGGAATTCCACAAATTGAAGTGACTTTCGATATCGATGCAAATGGAATTGTCCACGTGTCTGCAAAAGATTTAGGCACGGGCAAACAGCAATCGATTCAGATCACAGCATCCGGCGGACTGAATGAAGCCGAGATTAATCGGATGCAAAAGGAAGCAGAAGCTCATCGGGCTGATGATGAAAGACGTCGAGAGTTAGTCAATGCCCGAAATGCGTTGGATAGCATGATTTACACGGTCGAGAAAACTTTGAAAGAACAGGATGCCAAAATCAGTGCAGACGTCAAACAGTCCGTAGAGAGTGCCTTGATAGAAGCAAAAAGTCATTTAGACAGCAACGAATTAGAAACTCTAAAAAACTCGACAAACCAGCTCACTACTGCGGCTAATAAAATGTCAGAAGAACTTTATAAAACAACAGGCGCTCAAGCAAAACAAGAACAAGCCGAACCCAAGAAGGAGGAAAAAAAGGGAGAAGACGAAATCATCGATGCTGATTTTAAAAAAGTGGGATAGTAAGAACGGCCCTTTTTGAACTTGCTCATTTTATCCGAAACGAATTCCATCAATGGGATTGAGTTTGGCTGCCCTTTTGCTGGGATAAAGGCAAGCGGCTAACACAATCATCAATGAACACAAAGAGACCATCACATAATAGCTCCACTCAAAAGTAACAGGCAGGGTACGATCATAGTAGATATCAGGCAAAGTGATAAATTCGTATCGACGAAGGATGGAGCAAATTAAAAACCCTAAACCAACCCCCCCGCCGACCCCCAGCGTTCCAATGAGAATTCCTTCTGCAAGAAAAACTGCTGCCACTTGCCCATGTCTTGCACCCATGGCTTTTAGAATGGAAATTTCCTTCTTTTTCTCAAGCACCATCAGAGTCAAGGTCGTTACGATATTAAATGATGCAACAACAATAATAAAAGCAAGTATGATAAACATCGAAAATCTCTCTAATCGGAGAGAAGCAAAAAGATGTGAATTCATCTGCACCCAATCTTGCACCTTGAGCTGAGGAATCGCCGCTTGAATATGCGCTGCAATTTCGGGAGCGCGATCAAAATCTTTTACAGTGACTTCCCACTGCGAAAGCACATGAGAACGCCTTAAAAAAGACCAGACAGATGATTCTTGAGCGAACACGGTATGAAGTTCTTGTTCAGGGAGTCCTGAGTGATAGATTCCTTCGATGACATACCGCTTGAGTCGAGGCACACCTTCGACGGGTCCTTCCGTTTCCGTGGGAGAAATCAAGGTCACCTGATCTCCGGGAGCTAATCCAATTTCATAGGCTAATTCTTGCCCTATAAAAACTCCTGGAATTCGAACAGTATCTTTCCCTTCTTTACTCTCCAACATTTGTGGCTCAGCGGATTCCACCACCTGCTTCTCCAGATGCTTGATCCTATCCTGAGTCACACCTTTAAAAACAATACCGGTCACTTTTCGCCCTGATTTAAGGATCGCTTCTGTCGATACTATGGGCCAAAAATTGAGAATCTGTTGATCAGAATCATTTTTCCATTTCAGGATTTGATCCGAACTCAATGAATCCTCAGGAACAAACCCTCCTTCAAATCCAGGAGTCTGAGGAGTGGGTTGCACCAATATATGGAGATTTGAAGAGACCATTCTCTTCTTCAATTCAGCCTCAAACCCATCCATCACCGAAAGCACGACGATCATGGCCGTCACACCCAGTCCCACTCCGGCAATGGATAAAAGAGTAATAAAGCTTAAGAAACGTGAATTTTTTTTAGACTTTAAATAACGAAATCCAACCCACACGGTCCATGGACTTTGCCATAAATGTCTAAGAGCAGTAGAATCTTTGATCATGCTCTGCCCGAGCTAAAATGGCAGGTGCCGGTTCAAACCGAGCACCCAATTTAGCTTCATATTTTCGGAGACGATCTACAATCGTTCGTGCGCCGAGAGTATCTGCATACCGCAAGAGTCCACCCCGAAAGGGAGGAAACCCTGTTCCCATAATCATTCCAAGATCAACTTCAGATGCTGATGAAACAATTCCTTCTTCTAAGCAGCGAGCAGCCTCGTTAATCATAGGCAAAATACACCGTTCAAGGACTTCCTCATCTGCAGGAGCCCTTTTAGAAGGGGTCACGCCTAAAATTTCATAAATTTTAGGATCGAATTCCTGGGTGTTTTTGGGCCCAGTATAAACATAAAGACCCTTTCCATTCTTCTTCCCTAATCTTCCAGCATTCACTAGTTTGTGATTCAAAGACGCGGGAGCTAATCTTGCCCCAAAAGCCTCATGAAGGATATGGCCCACTTTTTCACCGACATCCACCCCGACTTCATCAATCAGCTCCATCGGTCCCATCGGCATTCCAAAGTTGAGGAGAACACGATCGATCTCAGGAATAGACACCCCTTCGGCTACCAGATAAACAGCTTCGTTTAAGTAAGGCGCCAATAATCGATTCACTAGGAATCCAGGAGAATCTTTAACAACAATGGGGGTTTTTCCTAATTTTTTACTAAATTGAAAAACAGTTGCCACAGCCTCATCTGAAGTCTTTTCTCCACGAATCACTTCCACTAATGGCATTTTGCTGACCGGATTAAAAAAATGCATCCCTGCAAATCGTTCAGGATGTTGAAATACGTCCTGCATTTTCGTGACAGAGAGAGAAGAAGTATTGGAGACTATCACACATTCAGGTTTGACCTGAGTTTCTAATTCTTGAAATACTTTTCTTTTAAGCTCCATGTTTTCAATAATAGCTTCAACCACAATATCTACTTTATGAAATCCAGAATAATCTACAATTGGAGAAATAAGATTCATTTTTTGGAGATATTGTCTGGAATTGATTTTCTTTTTCTGAAGCTGCTTTTTAAATACCTTCGAGGCCGACAAAATCCCTAACGAAAGAGCTTGGGAGTTCAAGTCTTTCATTCGAGTATGAATATTTTTATCAGCAAACAATTGGGCAATCCCTCCGCCCATCACTCCGGCGCCCAAAACTGCAGCCGTAGCAATTTCACGTTCCTTCACTGAAGTGGCTGAAGTACCTAAATTACCTAAATTACCTAAATTACTTAAAGAGAGACCTTTGGATTTTTTAACTCCTTCGGTTAAAAAGAAAAGTCGGATCAGATTTTTTGAGATCTCTGTAGCAGCTAATTTACCAAATCCCTGAGCTTCTCGAATCATGGCAAGGTCTCGCTCGGAGCCTTTCAACTTTTTACCATAAACCCCTTGAGTCGCCTGGATGACATCCAGCGCTTCTAAAGGAGCCGGGTAATGGCCCTTGGACTGAGAGAGCACAGTTTCACGAGCTTTCTTAAGAATGTACGTTCTCATAGGAGAGTGCTCTAAGAGACCGCCCATCCGTCCACCCACTCCACCGAGTTTGGGCTCTTTAGCAAGACGCTTGCCTGCTTTGAGTGCACGAAAATTGACCTGGGTCCAGCGAAGAACTGATTCCTCAAAATTCTCCTTAGGTAAACATGCCTCAACCAAACCTTGCTGGTAAGCGCGTTGTCCAGGAAGGGTCTTGCCGGTAAGAATTAAATCTAAAGCAGTAGCCAAGCCGGCTTTTCGGGGTAACCGAATGGTACCGCCCATCCCCGGAATCAATCCTAACAGGACTTCTGGCAACCCAATTCGGGCAGCCGGATCATTCGACATGACGATGGCAGAGCATGCTAATGCAAACTCAAAACCTCCGCCTAAAGCGGCGCCGTGGATTCCTGCAACCGTTGGAAAGGGAAGATCTTCCCACCTATACATCAGCTTTTGCCCAGAGCGCGATAACTCTTGAGCTTCTTGAGCCGTCTGAGTGGACTGAATGAGCTCAATATCGGCTCCTGCGATGAAATTTCCAGTTTTTCCAGATAAAAGAACTAAAGCGTCAATCCTATTTTCAGCCTTGTTTTCAACCTTATTTTCAGCCCCCAATGTCTCGAGACGAGAAAGGATAGAATCAAACTCATCCATAACTCGTTTACTCAGTTTGTTCACCTTCTCGCCCGGGAGATCAAAGGTGAGAGTCCACAGCTTAATCCCCCCCCCAACGGGAAGTTTGATCTTCTAATTTAAAGACCGCTCCCTGAGTGGATTTATCCTGAGCTGCTTGGACTGACTTTGAATGGGACTGATCAACCTCTGTTGTAACTTGCTTTTGAATTTCCATAGGTTTGCGGATCATAACAAGTTTTTATAGCAAAAAAAGCAAATTTAAAAAAATTAGCGACTTCCTCAGGTCCCTAACCTTTTCCCTCACTTTTTCTCTATTTCCTGCCGGTTTTCTCTAAGACCAGCAATGCGTGGGGTTGAATTCTCTACAATGCGTGGTGTTGAAATTTTTACATGATGCGTCTAAAGATTAGCCACGTCAAAATAACACCCTGATTTAATTTGCACTTTTTTCTTCAATTCGTTTTTTATTGGCCTGTTCAGAGTCAGAACTGCCTATAATCTAGAATATTTTTTATTCACTAGGTAATTTTTACAAAGATCATTTTACGCTATCTAGCTAAAATAATTAAATATTTTATCTTCAAATCGTTGGCATCACACTTGCTTTAGGGATTATCCGTAACAAACAGATTGGCTAGCATTTATATCCCCCCTAACCCCCTTAATGTCCCCTTGGTTAGCCAATCTGTTTGTTATTTTTTATTTTGAACAAAGTTTTTTATTCCCCAGGCTTAAAATAAAACAAATCGCTGCATTGACCTCCCTGCTCTGATTGGCTTCTTTTCTGCATTCAATAAAAGAAAAAACAATGAAAGAGAGGGTGAATCCATGAATAAAGGATTTATTTTGTTGGCCTTATGCGTAGCGAGTATTCCTTCAACTTTTGCATTTGCAGACGTTGGCTCAATTATTCAAACTGCTGAAGGTACAGAAAGTGACGTCAAAGGCTCACTGACAGATGTCAATAGCCGAGTTGTGAATGTGCTCAAACAAGAGGGGATTCAGACGACAGCCGTCAATACCGAGAACTCTGGTTCTAAACAAACGATTCAAGGGAAAAAGAATGATATGGATGTTCAAATTCAACTGACGCAAAACCCTTCCAATCTAACTCATGTGATCGTTACAGCTAAACAAGGGACTCTTAAATGGAATAAAGATTTTGCTCAAGAAATTCTAACGAAAATCGTTCAATCGAGTTAATGAATCATCTCGAGATAATGTCATCATTTATGATGTTATCTCGAGATATCAAAAGAACCCATGGCTCCTAAATGATCCGTGACATCAGGGCCAAAATAATCGACCACTTCTGAGATCCCCTTCACTTTTTCACTTAAAGCCATGATGTAATCAATTCTATTCTTGCCACATGGATCATTCCACGAGGTGGCTTTATATTTTGACTTTGAAGGATTAAAGGTATCTCTCGCATTTTCGAGTGCCTTCAAGGCATCGTCATACTCTTCGTTGCCAGCAGTAATATTAAAATCTCCCGCTAACAGAACAGGAGCGTCTTTATTACGGATAAATTTCTGAATCACTTCCTTAGCTTCTTTTAACTGCAAGGCACTCATTTCAGTTGTAGAAGGTTTTCCACGATCTATGTATTTCTCAAATACAGGTCCACCACTCCCTGCTTGAAGGTGGGTCGTAAAAACATAGACGGACTCTCCATTCACATCCAATTCCACTCCTAGTACTCCTTTTTTAGCAAAATTTTCGTGGCCTCGGTAATGTTTAAAAACATGCTGAACTTTTCTCAGAATGGGAAACTTGCTATAAATAGCTAAGCCAGAGTGAAAAGCCACACCGTAGGCTCCCAACGATTGATCTTCCGCTTTAAAAGGATATTTGTTTTTTATACGGTCGTAGATCCCTTTTCGAGTTTTATTCGACCATAACTCTTGAAAAGTAAGGACATCGAATTGATCTGATTTTAAATTTATTTTATCTGTCAGTAAATGGGCTCTCTTATTATTATTTTTTGATTCTATTCCATAGGGAAATTGCCATAAATTGAGTGTTAATAATTTTAATGGGTTCGTTTTATTTTTCTCGCCCCCATTTTCCTTGTCCGCTGCGGTCAACCGCTCAACACTCTGACTCCCGTTGTATTGGATTCCTTTTTCTTTTAAAGCTTGAACTACTTCAGGAAACTTGCCAGTACGAGCGAAATTCTCAAGCCACTCCTTCCCTATTTTCGAAGAAATCTGAGATCTTTTCTTCAGCATTTTTACAACTAAATTTTGGACAACTAAATTTCGGACAACTAAATTTTTGGCAGCTAAAGTTTGGGCAGTTAAAGTTTGGAGTTCTGTTGAACGAGGATGAGATACAGTGAGCTGGGGTAAAAGCAAATCTAATGGAGCCAGTCCTAATTTATTTTTAAAATTTAAATCCGCTCCCCGATCCACCATTTCGCCAGCTAACTGAATGTCTCCCTTTTTAAGAGCATACATGAGAGCAGCGTCTCCATTTTTATCACGGTGATCCAGATCAACGTCTCTCATGATCAAGGCTTTCGCAATCTCTTTCTGATCCATTTCAATAGCAAGCATCAAAGGTGTCTTTCCATCTTGGTCCGTAGCTTCTAACGGAGACTTTTTCTTTGAAAGTCTGGAAAATAGTTTAAAGGAAGATTTCTTTTTAGGTTTTTCTGATTGAATGATCTTCAAGGATTTTTCGGTTTGATTCAATTTTATTGAAAACAGAAGTTGATCGTTATTGCCAAAAAATGCATAGCTTGTGGAATTGGATAATAGAATAGAAAAAAGGCTGATTAAAATAAGCAAGTCATGTCGCCGTCGCGAGATAACCACCCCCGTCACTCTAGACATATTTAATATTTTTAGCATAAATAATAAGTATAATCGCCTCAATAGGCTTGTCAAGTCATGGCAGTCATGTTCAGGGGCTCCCGGTAAAAAGTGAGGGGTTTTCGCGGCATGGATGCCGCTAGCCGACGTAATCGGCGCGAAAAGGGCAGGAGCCCGGCCCCGACATCTTTTTACCGGGAGCCCCTGCTATCTTACTGTCCAATTTTAAACACATGTAAGTTGGTGTTAAAAAGTTTATTTTGAAGCGAATTTGAAACTGCACCTGCTAGCTTCGCATAGACAGGTCCAATCAGTTTCTTCATCACCATAACCGCCATCATAACGGCAATTGAAAGCATCAAAATATATTCTGTCGTAGCTTGCCCTTCTTCATCTCTGAGGAAGTTCAGACATTTTTGTCGAATCCCGCGAATCACGAATGACCCTTCGTTTTTAATTTTGTTTTTTGTTTTCGGAGTGCCTTTTTGTAAATTTCATCGACATTTCGTAATTGATGCTGAATGGATCCTAGTTTGCGTATTGTTTTATTGTCTAATAGTTGTTTAATTTCAAGATGCTTTGAAATTAAGTCCACAAACTCGCCTTTTCCTTCTAATGAAGAAAGTGCACATTCCTGAATCCACTGATAAGCTTGCTCTCGCGTCGCACCTACTTTTACCAGCTCCAGTAAATAATGTCCTGAAAACATGCTTGAGCCTGCTTGTTTTAAATTATTTTGAATTTGGTCTGGATTGACTACAAGCTGGTTGAGAACTTGATCCATTCGATTCAACGCATAATCTAAAATCAAAGTCGCATCTGGAAAGATCACTCTCTCGACTGAAGAATGACTAATATCTCGTTCATGCCACAGGGCTACGTTTTCTAGCGCCGCTTGGGAATAGGATCTCAGAAGTCGCGCACAGCCCGTAATGTTTTCGGATGAAATGGGATTCCTCTTATGAGGCATTGCACTCGATCCCTTTTGGCCTTTTTGAAATCCTTCCATCACTTCTCGGACTTCCGAACGTTGCAAGTGTCTGAGTTCGATAGCAATTCTTTCTAACGAAGAGCCAAGGATCGCTAAGACAGTCATAAATTCAGCGTGTCGATCTCTCGGAATCACTTGGGTGCTGACGGTTTCACGTTTTAAATTTAAGGTTTTAAGAACCTTTTCTTCAAATTCTGGATTCCAATGTGGATTCACTCCGACTGCTCCAGATAGCTTTCCTACTCTCATTCCTTCTAAAGATGCCAAGAGTCGCGCTCTATTTCTTTCCCATTCAGAGAACCAACTTAAAAACTTTAAGCCGAAGCTCGTAGGCTCAGCAAAGATTCCATGAGAGCGACCTATGGTTGGAATTTTTTTATATTTTTCTGCCAATTTTTTTAAAGTTTTTAAAAGGCAATCGAGGTCAGCTAATAAAATTTCGCCCGTATTCTGCAATAAGATGGACAAGCTCGTGTCGACAATGTCTGACGAAGTGAGCCCAAAATGAATATAGCGTGAAATAGGACCGATCTCTTCTGCAACAGAGGTCGTAAATGCGATCACATCATGTCGAGTGATCGTTTCGTGTTCTATGACTCTTTTTGGGTTCACGCCCCCTTTTTTAATGAGGAAATTGACTTGTTTTTGAAGCTCAAGCCAATCTTTTCTAGGGATAAGACCGTTATGTGCCAATTCCCGGCATACAGCCATCTCTACCTTGAGCCAAACTAAGTATCTATTTCGATCATCCCAAACTTGAGACATCTCCGGCCTTGAATACCTTACAATCATCCAGTCCTCCTATCACCACCTCTGGGGGATTGCACATGAAGTAACTCGCCACCCCCTACTTGTCGATAAACTTTCTCGTAATTTTCTGCCATGAGGGAGTAGTGAAATTTTTCAAGCGCCCATTGGCGGCACCTCTCTGGATTCAATAAAAGATCTTTTTTCATTAATGTCTCTACCCATTCCTCATCGGATCGAGGTAAAATGCCTACTTCCGGAGGGATGATTTCCTCCAAGCTTCCACGAGGAGAAGCGATCACCGGAGTCCCTGACATCAAGGCTTCTGCTACCACTAAACCAAACGGCTCGGGCCAGAGGACCGGAAAAATAAGAGCCTTTGCACGCACAAGGTAGTTTGCTTTTTTTTCTGCCGATACAGGTCCTATCCACTCTAAAGAAGGTCTCAAATAACATTCAAGCCGCCGAAGATAGGGGCGCCGTCCTCCCGCAATCTTCAGAGGAACATTTGCTTGTTTACAATATCGCATAGCACCCGCTAAATTTTTCACGCTCCAGTTTGTTTTTGAAAGGAAGAAATACCAGCTTTCCTTCAATTTTAAGTTCTCTGGTGCATATTGATATTCGATGGGATCAATTCCATTGTAAATAAACACCTTGCCCTGGTGCCTCTCTGCATGATTTTTACTGAGAAACACCGTATTTTTTGGAAATGTCTCTCCTGGTTTTCCATTTCCATGAACAGTCAAGAGTGCGGGACAGGGCAACTGATGCCACACCCTCTCCTCAATCGGTGCCATAAAATGAATGACATCTAGACTCTTGGGCAAAATAGCTTGAAGATTTTCTAATGTGTAATTTTTTTTTTCTACTACGACATGCTCGCAGCCTTTGGGCAGGCGACTTCCCTCCAGTGCGGCGATAAACACTTGATGTCCTCTTTCAATCAGTCCTTTTGCGAGCCAGAGAACGACTCTCTCTGTTCCACCATAATCTTTTGGAGGCAAGAGTACAGGATGATAGAGTAAAATTTTCATCATTGAAATGACCTTTTTAATGAAATGGGCCGGCAAAACCCGAACGATGAGCGAGCCAAGACACTGCTTCAATTCCTGCAATGCTACCCCCTAAACTTCCCAACAGGGGATAAGACTCATCTGACGCGACAAAAAGATGATCAATGCCCGTAGTCGAACCCACACCATCACCTGAATAGAAGATTAAATGATCTGGGATTGAATCCAAGGAGGTAAAATTATAAAGCTCTGAAAGTTCATTGGATGAATCGGACTTAGAGTCTGAGCGAGAATCTGATCTAATATCTGATCTAATATCTGATCTAATATCTGGCCTAAAATCTGGATAAATGCGTTTTATATGAAACTCCAAGAATGGCAAAATCTCAATCGTCTTCCTCAACATCCTACTGGCTATTAATCTCTGAAAATCGCTCTTCAAACTTTCCTCTGTAAAGGGCATCCTCGTTCTGACGTATAAGATTCGATCCTCAGCTTCATTCTTAGTTTTATTCTCGGTTTTATTCTCAGCTTTATGTATGCAATAACTTTCTGGGTCAACTACCTCAATTTCTAATGACGGAGCGCCTTTCTCTTGCCATATCACTCTCGACTTCATTGCGTTTGGAATCACTTCTTTGTGCACGGTCAGAGCCAATGAAAACTTCCAACCTAGGTTCTTCATCCCTTTTTTATTTCGATCCAGTCGATTCTTTTCAATACCGGTCATCCTGTTATAAGCTTTTTCCAAGGAACTCCCTAACACTCCCCCCAAGGAAGAGATCATACTGCCTTGATTTCCAATTTGGATTCCTAGGAAACGACCTTTTTCAATAAAAATTCTACGACATTCATCCTCGGTTACGATATGAGCTCCCAGGCGTCCCGAGAGAGTCATTAACAAATTTCTATAGGATGTTAATCCCCCTTGATAAGAGCCACCCGTCCTTGAAAGATTTAAAATATGAAGGAAATCAAATAAGGAAGGGTCAGCGTCCAAATTACCGCTTAATAAATGCCATAATCCTAAACAGGCTTCATGCAGGTGAATCGTGCCCGAGATAGATTTAATTTGGGAAATTTTCATCGTTGGCGATAACATAGAACCCAAGGTGGATTTCAAGTTTTTGGTCAAATTACGTCGTAAATCATCCAATGTGAGGGGTTCAATTCTGCTTGGTTTTCGATTTGAACTCAGTGTCAATCTTTTCGGTAATTGATTCCAATAAGATAAACAAGCAGACTCTGTAGATTTAAGTGCAGAGACTATCCCGAACTGATCTTCATTGAGCTTCCCAAATTCGCGGTCAAATTCTGCTTGTAAACTCTCATTTGCACTGAGGACAAGGCGACAATCAGGAGTCAATACTTGAGGAGTACCCTGATGAGTCAAAGCCTCTTCGTCAGATTGGATTCCTAATCGAGTCAGACACTCATAGATGAGTCCGTTGCCCTTTTCTGACTTATTTAATCCCAAAAGATAATTCGACTCTGGATCAAAATACTGTCCTGAATGAGAAATTGTAAATTTTAAATGGTCTGCAAGAGGAACAATGAGTACCGACAATCCTAAACGTGCAGCTAAACCTGCACTTAGAAGTGCTCCTGGATGGTTACCCATGACGATCCAGTCGTACTTTTCACGTAAACGCACTTGAATCCTTACTGAGAGTGAATGAATTAAAAGTCATCTTTTAAAAAGATTACCATGCTCATATAAATTTCTCGAGAATTGTGAGAATTTTTTGAGAAGCCCCGAGTCGAGACCGAGCATCCTGCTTCCATGTGGTTTTTTTATCGTCTATTTTACTACTTGGTTTATTACTTGGTCTACCATCTGGTTGATACTCTAGGGACTCAATCCACTTCTCCCGATCTTTCTGAGTACGAAGGATGTTTAATTGGCCTGTAGAGATGAGTTCTTCTACCTCATTGAATTTTTCTACACCTCTAGGTCCAACCCCAATCGGTATTCCATGAATTGCGGGTTCAATTGTACTGTGAATTCCAGCACCAAAGCCACCCCCTATAAAAGTCCAATCGGCTACTGAGTACAATTCAGATAAAAAACCAAGTTCATCCACAAGAACGCAAGCCAAATGAGTATGTTGATGGGTTTGCTTCTGTTGATCTCCCCACTCCTTGGCCCCATACGTTCTAATCGGTTTCAAACCTTGATCCATCAAAATTTTCTCAATGGTCTTCGTGTTTTCATCATCTACTTTATGGGGAACTACCCAAAGCGTGCCCCTCAATCGACCTAAGGCTGAACCCAAGAACTTCATATCTTCTACCCAGGCACTACCGATGACTCCCCAAGGTTTTGGAAAGTCCTTAAAAATTTGAATCACTTCTCTTGCCCTGGGATTTCCGATTTGAGCACGTGAATAAACCCGATCCCATCGGGGCTCTCCTACAACATGAATCATCACATTGAGGGTGTCGGGGAAAAGCTTTCGAAGCCCTTGAGCTTCTGATTCCACACAAGAAAATAAAATCAACCGAGGTGGACCTTTCACCAGGAGATCGCAAAACCATTTAGCAATACGCAAAGATTTCCGGGCGCGTGCGGAGACTATAGCTAAAGGCACCTTTTCTTCCTTGAGTGACATCCAAAGATCTGGCCAAGCCTCATACTTAGCAGTGACAAATAAGGAAGGTCTCATTTTTCTGAGAGCGGTAGTCCATTCTCCTTCCCAGGGAGAGTAACCAGAAAACAAGATAACCCCATTCCCTTTAGATTTTTCAGTCTTTATAGATTCTTGAAGACGAGCTAAGGAAGCAAAAGCGGATTCACTGAAGACTGTTAAAATCAGCTCATGTTTAAGTTCAGAGCAAGAAACAATCAGAGGCCAGAGAGATTCTAATTCTCCGACACTAGCCGCGTGGAACCAGATTCGGCTTTTGCTATGGATAGAAAGACTCACTCGATTGAGGGCATTTTTATTAGAGTCAGAAATTCTCTTTTTAGAAAAGAAAAAGGGCAACAGATAAACTCGAATCACTTTAGCTTGAATCCATCTATAACTGGTTTTTAAAAAATATATAAATCCTAGATTCAAAGGTCACCTAAGTTTTTAAGTACAGTTTCTGCCGAAAGCGCTTTTAAACAAAGATGCCGTTGTTTGATACGGAAACAGGATCGCCCATCTTTCCCACAAGGTCGACACCAGAGAGACATTCCTATAGAGCGACTGTTCTTTCTCCAAGGACCAAAACCCATATCCGGTTGAGTGGGACCGAAAATCACCGTTGCAGAGGCTCCTACTGATTCCGCTAAGTGTGCAAGACCGGTATCTCCACCCAGATATCCCACTGAGTTTTTCAAAATAGATGCTGTCTGAGTCAAGCCCCATTTCCCGACACCTGAAAAGTAAGGAATCCCTAGACGTTGAAGCTTTTCTACGAGATGAATACTTTCTTTATCACTCTTGCTTCCAAGAATGACTGGAAGGTAGGGAAATTTTTTTAAAACTTGTAAATAATTTTCAACAGGCCATTTCTTGCCGTCCCAGCGAGAACTCGGCATCACACAGAGGTACTTTCCCTCCGTATTCTTCGAGGCATCAATGAGTTCGGGAGGTAATGTTTGATTTTGAATTAAATGAGTCAGGTCGGGTTTCTCACGTCCAGTACCTCCTACTCTCCTTGAAAACTTAACCACCCAAGGAGTTGGACGTAAACTCTTAGGCCAAAGTCCTTTCAATAAAAAATAACAATAGAGTCTCAACCTACCCTTTGAGATTGATTTCCACTTTGGAAAATGGCGTCCCTCAGTGAGACTCCAACCTCTAAAAAGGATTTTCATCACTTTTGTCCGTAGACTTCCATGAAGGTCATAGATTTCATTGTATTGAGATTCCCAAAGGGTCCTACAAAAGCGAATCCAGCCTTTCAATCCTAAGGAGCGATCAAATTCTAGAAGTTGATTTATTTTTGGATGGTTTCGAAGGAGTTCAGAATAATCTTTAGAAATAACCCAGTCGGTAGATTGTTCAGTAGATTGTGAAGCCTGTATGGCTTCAAGCGCCGAGGTTGCTAATATCACATCGCCAAGACTACTTAATCTCAGAATCAATCGTTTTGAAGTCATTCAATTTTAGATTACAGGACGATTATTAGAGCGGCTAGAAAAAGCGCTCAATTCAATTATTAAATTACATTGGAATTAGGATTTTTAGATAAAAAAATAAGATTCAAAAGAAATAAAAAAAATGGGGGCATCGAGCTATGTTAGCGCCGAGCTACCTCGGTACTAGTTTCGCCGCGGGCAGGCTTAACTTCTGAGTTCGGGATGGGATCAGGTGTAACCCCGCCGCTATAGACACCCCCAAACTTGGGAGAGATCTCTGTGCGACAGAATGAAGCACAGTTAAAACTGTTTTTAGACAAAGGCTGAGTCCCTTCTCAGAAACCTGAGAATAGGGAAGAATAAAAAAAGAGATTTAACTCTTTGATTTTCGCATCAGAATTCATTTTAACTCGATACCTTTACAGGTATTTTATTAAAAATAAGATAAGCCTCTCGTTCGATTAGTAGTGGTCAGCTGAGTGAATTACTTCACTTACACACCCACCCTATCAACCCTGTAGTCTACAGGGGAACTTTAAGGGGACTTTACGTCCCGGGAGAAGTTGTTTTGAAGAGAGTTTCCCACTTAGATGCTTTCAGCGGTTATCTCGTCCGGACATAGCTACCCAGCAACTACCACTGGCGTGATAACTGGCACACTAGCGGTCCGTCCATCCCGGTCCTCTCGTACTAAGGACAGCACTTCTCACTTCTCCAACACCTACGGCAGATAGGGACCGAACTGTCTCACGACGTTCTGAACCCAGCTCGCGTACCGCTTTAATTGGCGAACAGCCAAACCCTTGGGACCTGCTCCAGCCCCAGGATGCGATGAGCCGACATCGAGGTGCCAAACCTCCCCGTCGATGTGAACTCTTGGGGGAGATAAGCCTGTTATCCCCGGAGTACCTTTTATCCGTTGAGCGATGGCCCTTCCATACAGAACCACCGGATCACTAGAACCTACTTTCGTATCTGCGCGACATGTCCGTCTTGCAGTTAAGCACCCTTATGCTCTTGCACTCTATGGCTGGTTTCCACTCAGCCTGAGGGTACCTTCGCGCGCCTCCGTTACTTTTTGGGAGGCGACCGCCCCAGTCAAACTGCCCGCCTGACATCGTCCCGTGGCCGGTTGAATGCGACCTACGGTGAGAACAGTCAAAAATCCAGGGTGGTATTTCAAGGTTGCCTCCCTCTGAGCTAGCGCCCAAAGTTCCAAGGCTCCCACCTATCCTACACAGGATTCCCAACTGTTCTATGCCAGGGTACAGTAAAGGTTCACGGGGTCTTTCCGTCTTGCCGCAGGAACACGGTATCTGCACCGCGACTCCAATTTCGCTGAGTCTCCAGTCGAGACAGTGGGGAATTCGTTACGCCATTCGTGCAGGTCGGAACTTACCCGACAAGGAATTTCGCTACCTTAGGACCGTTATAGTTACGGCCGCCGTTTACCGGGGCTTAAGTTCGAAGCTTCTAGGACGAATCCTATGACCTCTCCCCATGACCTTCCGGCACCGGGCAGGCGTCAGACCCTATACTTCCTCGAATGAGTTAGCAGAGTCCTGTGTTTTTGTTAAACAGTCGATACCCCCTGGTTTCTGCCCCCTAATTCAGCTTCTCTGAGTAAATCAGAGTCACCTACAATAGGGCTACCTTCTCCCGAAGTTACAGTAGTATTTTGCAGAGTTCCTTAACTGGAGTTCTCTCACGCGCCTGAGGATACTCTCCTCGCCCACCTGTGTCGGTTTCCGGTACGAGTCAACACAACGCTCACTCCGTAGCTTTTCTTGTACGTAGAGAAATGATGACTTTAGGAGGAATTACCCTCCACGGATTCCCTTCTCGGAGATAACTGTAAGACGGATTTACCTATCCTACACCCCTACGAGGTTACACCGGTACAACCGTTGACCGGCTCATCAATTCTTCCGCAGTCCCTACTGAGCTAATAACGCTTTGTGCTGAGTTGAGGAATATTCACCTCATGTCCATCATCTACGCCTTTCGGCCTCGACTTAGGTCTCGACTAACCCTGCCCGGACGAACCGTGTGCAGGAACCCTTGGGCTTACGGCGATTAGGATTCTCACCTAATTTATCGCTACTCATACCAGCAGCAGCTCTTGTCATATCTCCACCTGTGCTTACGCTCAGGCTTCACCGATTTAGACAATGCTCCCCTACCACGCAAGAAATCCGCAGACTTCTCGCATTCGCAGCTTCGGTTCTACACTTCAGCCCCGTTACGTTTTCGGCGCAACATTCCTCGACCAGTGAGCTATTACGCTTTCTTTAAAGGATAGCTGCTTCTAAGCTAACCTCCTGGTTGTCTGGGGAATGTCACATCCTTTCCCACTCAGTGTAAAATTTGGGACCTTAGCTGGCGATCTGGGTTCTTTCCCTTTTGACGACGAAACTTATCTCCCGCCGTCTGCCTCCTATGGGGTAAAGTTCACTGGCATTCGGAGTTTGTTAGGGGTTGGTAACCCGGTAAGGCCCCTAGCCCATACAGTGCTCTACCTCCAGTGACTCTCCATAAGACGCTACCTAAATAGCTTTCGGGGAGAACCAGCTATCACGTAGTTTGGTTGGCCTTTCACCCCTAAGCACAACTCATCCGAAACCTTTTCAACGGTTACCGGTTCGGTCCTCCACGCCCTGTTACGGACGCTTCAACCTGGTCATGCCTAGCTCACCACGTTTCGGGTCTAGTGCCGGACACTCATTCGCCCTATTCAGACTCGCTTTCGCTACGGCTTCCCCTATTGTACGGGTTAACCTTGCGACCGACACTAACTCGCTGGTTCATTATGCAAAAGGTACGCGGTCAGGCATTTCTCTTTCGAGCATAGCCCTCCCGCCGCTTGTAGGCACGGGGTTTCAGAATCTATTTCACTCCCCTCAACGGGGTTCTTTTCACCTTTCCCTCACGGTACTATGCGCTATCGGTGACATGCTTGTATTTAGTCTTGGATGATGGTCCACCCGGATTCCCACAGGGGTTCTCGAGCCCCATGGTACTTGGGATACTCCTAGAGCTCAAATTGATTTCATCGACGGGGCTATCACCCTCTTTGGCTGCCCTTCCCAGAGCATTGGATTATCAATTTAAGTCTCACATCGGAGTCCCGCAACCCCACTGAACAAGTTCAATGGTTTAGACTGTACCCGTTTCGCTCGCCGCTACTTAGGGTATCTCTTACTTGATTTCTTTTCCTGGAGGTACTGAGATGTTTCAATTCCCTCCGTGTGCCTCCTAGCCCTACTTCACTCAGACTAGGATCATAGGACATAACTCCTACGGGGTTTCCCCATTCGGACATGTACGGGTCAACGCTCTATTGGCAGCTCACCGTACTCTTTCGTGGCCTTAACCGTCCTTCTTCGCCAGCATGTCCCAAGGCATCCACCTCGTGCCCTGAGTCGCTTATCATTTCTAGCTTGAATCAATGACCTAGTTGCCTAGCTCACTTTTTCTACTCTTCGCCTATTCGCAGATCTCTGAAATCTCCTCACTTCACTTTCGCTCCATTCAGATTTTTCAGTTCAAAGTCGTCTCGAATCCATCTATTCGGTTCGCTCGTTTCTTTGTTCAGATATTTTGTTCGTGTTCCTGATTTCCATCCATCTCGTGAACTCTTCCTATTCCTTTTAAAAAATAAAAAGCTTTCCTTCGACTTCCTTCTATCAGTATACATTTTAACTTCTTATGAAATTTAACTTCCATAAAAAGCTCCTTCAGCATTTTCTTATTCATGAGAGCGTGATGCCACTTCATAAACTTTCGTTAAAAAGTCTAATCCATTCATCACACTTTATTTTAACTGTACTATTCTGTTGTCAAAGATCCCTCATCACTGACCCTGGATAAATCCACTGCCCGTGACCCAAAGAATTACTTCCTTGGCTAAACTTATCATTCTTAACAATCTTGGTGGGCCTGGGAAGACTTGAACTTCCGACCCCACGCTTATCAAGCGTGTGCTCTAACCAACTGAGCTACAGGCCCGCTGGATCGCAGCCAGATTGCTAATTAAAACTGATGTGGTGAATCGCTTGAAAGAGAAAATGGAGAAGAGAGGACTTTAAATCTCAATAAAATTTTTGGTCATCCTAAAACTTCCAAAAAGTAAATGAGACTTGACCGGAATGTTTCGTCACTTGCGTGAGAAATGTTCCTTAGAAAGGAGGTGATCCAGCCGCAGGTTCCCCTACGGCTACCTTGTTACGACTTCACCCCAGTCACCAACCCCACCTTCGCCGGAGGCCTCCTTACGGTTAGCCTGAACGTCTTCTGGTTGAGTCAGCTCCCATGGTGTGACGGGCGGTGTGTACAAGGCCCGGGAACGTATTCACCGCGGCGTGCTGATCCGCGATTACTAGCGATTCCAACTTCATGGAGTCGAGTTGCAGACTCCAATCCGAACTGAGAACGGCTTTTTGAGATTAGCTCCGAGTTGCCTCTTGGCGTCCCTCTGTACCGTCCATTGTATCACGTGTGTCGCCCTGGATATAAAGGCCATGAGGACTTGACGTCATCCCCACCTTCCTCCGTGTTAACCACGGCAGTCTCCTTAGAGAGCCCAACTTAATGCTGGCAACTAAGGACAAGGGTTGCGCTCGTTGCGGGACTTAACCCAACATGTCACCACACGAGCTGACGACAGCCATGCAGCACCTGTCTTCCTGCTGTATTGCTACAGAAGCCGTATCTCTACGGTTGTCAGGAGATGTCAAATCCAGGTAAGGTTCTTCGCGTTGCTTCGAATTAAACCACATGATCCACCGCTTGTGCGGGCCCCCGTCAATTCCTTTGAGTTTTAGTCTTGCGACCGTACTTCCCAGGCGGGGTACTTATTGCGTTAGCGCCGGTTCGGCGGGGGTCAAGACCCACCAAACCTAGTACCCATCGTTTACAGCGTGGACTACCAGGGTATCTAATCCTGTTTGCTCCCCACGCTTTCGTAGTTGAGTGTCAGTACTTGTCCAGGTCGCCGCCTTCGCCTCTGGTGTTCCTCCCGATCTCTACGCATTTCACCGCTACACCGGGAATTCCACGACCCTCTCCAAGACTCTAGTCTCACCGTTTCCGGGGCACTTCTTGAGTTAAGCTCAAGGCTTTCACCCCAGACAAATGAGACCACCTACCTACCCTTTACGCCCAATAATTCCGAGCAACGCTTGCACCCTCCGTATTACCGCGGCTGCTGGCACGGAGTTAGCCGGTGCTTCCTCTCCCGGTACCGTCAGTCCAATGAGCTATTCACTCACTAGATTTTCGTCCCGGGCGACAGAGCTTTACAACCCGAAGGCCTTCTTCACTCACGCGGCGTGGCTGCGTCAGACTTTCGTCCATTGCGCAAGATTCCCCACTGCTGCCTCCCGTAGGAGTCTGGACCGTGTTTCAGTTCCAGTGTGGCTGATCATCCTCTCAGACCAGCTACCCATCAAAGCCTTGGTAGGCCATTACCCCACCAACTAGCTAATGAGACGCAGGCTCATCCCAGAGCAAAGGGAATTGCTTCCTCCCTTTCCCGAAAAACCCAATTACGGATTCCATCGCTCTATCCAGTATTAGCCCGCCTTTCGGCAGGTTATTCCAGACTCTGGGGTAGATTACCTACGCGTTACTCACCCGTACGCCACTTTACTTGGGATTGCTCCCTTTCACGTTCGACTTGCATGTGTTAAGCACGCCGCCAGCGTTCGCTCTGAGCCAGGATCAAACTCTCATGTTTTACTTTTTGTGACTAGGTCTCTTACGCCTCGTTTCCTCAGCGTAGGTCCTAGTTAAAATCAAACAGTTTTTAATCCTTCGACTCAATTTCTCTATATATAATGCCTAAGCATTACGCGCTCGTAAGTTATTATTTGCTTCAAAGATATTGATTCGGAGTTTTCGACATCACCCTATCTTGCTAATCCGCTCGCTTACGCTTGCCGATCAGGATAGAGCTGCCTGCCTACTCGCCCCCACTTTCTCTTTCAAAAAATTCATCACATCTTGTCAAAGATCTATCTCATCTAAAATCAAAAACAGAAAGCCAAAGCTCACTGCTTCGTTTTTTCGTCAGAGTCACTCGCGTTCAGAGTGAAACTGGGTCTATCGCTATTTCGTTTACTTGGCAATAGGTTTTTTTAAAAAAAGATCAAAAAAAATGAACACCCTATAATTTCCCTTTAAAAACATGGATATTACCGTCTGTAGTAAATATTTTTAAAAGTTCTCCGCCGTCTTTTACAGTTCCAACGATATGATTGAGGTTACTTGCTGCGGAATTGGAAGAATTGGGCGATTCTTGGATGCTCGTGGTTGGGAAATCTACGCTAGCCTGGCCATGAATGCTCCAAACGTCTATGTCCCCAGAGAAGACTTTAGGCAGAGTAAGACGGATGTCACCCTTAAGGGATTCAATTAATGCTTTGTCTGTGAAAACCCAATTTTTAACTGTAGCCGTAATGTCTCCTGTTTTTACCGCTCCGCTTAAGGAGCCCGAAACCTCACGAAGTAGGACTGATGATTCTTGGGCACGAAATTCAATTTTTCCATTTAATACTTGTCCTTCTATAGGTCCTGATTTTGAAATATAGAGCTGTCCACCTTGAACATTTAAAAGATGAATCGGACCAGAACTTGTCTCTATATAAATATTTTTCCCACTCACATTATTTAATTTTATTTGCCCAGCTCCAGCCATACACCGAATCGATGCATTTATATTCTTTAAATCAGCTGCGCAAGAAGAGCAAAGGATCGAAACTTCATCGGCCTTTAAGTTTTCTAATTGTAGCGTTCCACTATTTGAGCGAATGGAAATTCCAGAGTGCCAATTCTTTAGAATTACTTTTCCATTAATGGACCAAACTTTTAATTTTAACTTTGCTGGAGCAGAGATGTAGATATCAGAATGAATTTTCGTATTTTCGCCTTCATGCAATCGCTCTTCGATACTCAATTCTTTATTATATTGACTAGATATCTCTATATTACCGCCTCCAGACGCCTGGTAGCGGAAATCAGCTAATTCAAATAGCTTTTTCGCTGCTTCCGAATTCTCAGCAATTGCCGTTTTTCTAATTTTGATTTTAATCTTATCTATAGCTTTACCTTCAATGTGAATATCACCTTTGGTGTTTGTCACACTCAAATTCCCAATAGAAAGTAATGAGTAATCTTTTTCTATTTCGTCTATAAATTCGGACGAATAGGCGTAATTTATTTTAAAATAAATACATAATAATATGACTATTATTTTCTTCACTCCTACCTCCCAATCAATAAAGTCAATGCAGATAGACAATCAGTAATATTTAAAAAACATATGTCAATACAGCTAGATAATAAATTAGACTTGCAACTCACAACACCATGCGTTATTCTTAATGAAATGGGCGGGTGTGTTGATCTTTTTTATCATTTAAACATAGATCAATACTACTGAATCATACCCCCAAGTCATAGTTTCACGTATTTATTTTGTTGCAGTTTAATGAATGAACGCAGGAGTAAATATAAAGAATCAAAACATGAATCATTTAATAACTATTAAACTTAGGACCAAGGAGGGACCGTTGGAAGAGCTGGGTTAACTATAACCCTCTTTGAAAAAGGCAAACCGGTCGAAAGGCCGGGACGCAAAGCCACGGGACTACGAGCTGAATACCCCGACAGCTCTTGTTAGCCGGGTTGCCAAAGTAAGGCACGAACGAGGGACCAAGCAGGTCCACGAAGTAAATTCAAAGTGGGTCCTCAAAAGGATCTTCTCTTCATCTTACGAGGCTCTAGCCACATGAATGGGGCTGGGGCTTCGCCATTTTTATGATAGGATACGTCCACAATGGCATTCCAAGATTTACTTGTTACTGAAATATTCCATAGCCTACAGGGCGAAACTTCCCTCATAGGGGTCCCTTTTGCTTTTATTCGACTCACTGGCTGCAATTTAAGATGTTCCTATTGTGATTCAACCTATGCCTTTAAAGGTGGGACGAGGATGAGGAT
The DNA here is from genome assembly GCA_963758495.1 of Oligoflexia bacterium. Taxonomy (GTDB): domain Bacteria; phylum Bdellovibrionota; class UBA1018; order UBA1018; family UBA1018; genus CAVWVI01. Next base: position 8,118 of record CAVWVI010000001.1, on the reverse strand, counting down.
ATCCGAAGTTGTAGAGTCCATTCGCCCCTTCCAAGTCAAACATGCCCTCATCACGGGAGGAGAACCTCTCATCCAGAGGCAGACACCCACCTTAGTGGAGGCGCTTCAAGCTGAAAATTATCTAGTAAGTATCGAGACTCACGGAGAAGTCTCCATCGCTCCTGTAGCGAAAACTGCCCGAATTATTATGGATATCAAAACACCCTCGAGCGGGATGGCACGGGGAAATTTTGAATCTAACCTTCAACACTTAAAGCCTACCGATGAGGTGAAGTTTGTCATTGGAACCCAAGAAGACTACTCGTGGGCTAAAGCGATCGTTGAAAGCGGCCGAATTCCCACCCATGAAATTCTTTTCTCCCCAGTTGTAGCGGCTCAAGACTCCCCAGGATCTTCGGCAGACATGAATATTACGTGGTTGGCTGAGCGCATCTTAGAAGATCGTTTAAATGTCCGGCTACAATTTCAGCTTCACAAGATTATTTGGGGAAAATATCAGCGAGGAGTTTGACCTCCGCCCCCTGCTGGGTGCGAAAACTGAATTGATAGAATTCCTACGTTGACAAAGCGGCCTCCCCCTTGTTAGCAAGTAAAAGTCTAAAGTCTGTTTTATAGGGGTGACGTACCCAAATGGTTAAGGGGACGGTTTGCAAAACCGTTTTGTTCCGGTTCGAGCCCGGACGTCACCTCCAATATAAACCCCACCAAAAACCAAATAAATCGTAACCAACTGAAAACAAACAGATCGCGGCTGAAGTGAAGACAAAGCCCGGAAATTCTTGAAAAAAACCGCATTTCATCGTGCTTCAAACCATTCCACAACATTTCATCGCATTTCGCAATCTGGGCCCAACTCTGGGCCTAACTTGGGCCCAACGTGGCCTGACTTAATTTTTGAGAAACTTTGGCGAAATTTTTTTATTTGCGATGTCCTGCTTCCGAAATTTTTTCGAGGGCGGAAGAAGGTGGAGGTGCGTCTTGTGGTCCCCTCTAAGTTTCATTATTGCCCTGAATGGATTTTTCCATTCAGGGTATTTTTTTGTCCAAAATTCCTGAGGAGAACTCTTTGAGAAGTTTTACTTATGTCTCAGTAAGGACATCCTTCCCCTGAAGGCCCTTTACGAGCGCAGTGGTCTCCTGAAGCAGTTCAGTAAGTATTTTAATCCCATGATTGAGGTACTTTCGACCCGGCCATAATTTGGAAAATGCACTGTTCACTCTTTTTTCAAAACCGGGCGGTGAGAGGGGGAAACATGAAATAGACTTCACGGCTCCCTTTTCATTCATCCAATGACACTCATTCAAAGCAAACAGAACTTGGTTCAGGCACGACACGGCCAACAGGAACCGGCCACATATGAGACATCTGAATAAGGAATTCCTTTCTTTGCTCCCGCCAACGAGAATTCTGCTTCCCATAAGAATTTCTGAATGGTGCCTTCCTTGAGCGCTATCGGATACGAGATTGTTTGGGCCTTCAGCTCGGAAATGATGCCCGATTCATCGCAGAGTATCTGGCAATGAGCAATCTCTGCGAAGTAAATAGAGTTCGCGAAGCCATGCGGATGGCCCGGCTGATAGGCAATCGAAACCTGGCCATTCAGACACTCTTGGAACACGGTTCTGACCGTTGATAAGTCTCGATAGAGGAGATCAATTTGCATGGATTTGACTTTGAGCCACCCTCCTCCGTTTATCCATGGACCCCATTCGCCAAATGAAGTGAGAAGACCATCTTGCCTTCGATCGTCGTACCTTCTTGCCACCTGGCAGAGTTCGCCAATATGTGGGGGAGTCTCAGAATCATAGTATAGTCCGAGATCAAAATCAGATCCGGGATGGTGAGTCCCCTTGGCGCGTGAGCCTCCTAAAACAATTCCCACTACTCCTTTTGTGTTTTTCAGGGAGCAAATCAGTTCATCTAAAAACTCTAGATCTTTGTTCGCGGCCATCATCACTTCCAGCGTTTCAAATAAAATTTCATCAACATAGCCTGACCGTTCGGAGTTGAAATAACTCCAACTGAAATAAAACCCGCCTTCTCGTAAGCCTTGATTGCTCTCAAATTCGAGGGATCCGGGTCAGCAATGATTTCCTTGACTCGAATGTCGTTCGTAAGCTTCCTGACAAACTCGGCAATATTTTGGACCCAAGCCTTTCCCAACAAGAGAGGGATCTCCAATAAACTGATCCATACCAAAAACACAACTGTCAATTCCAGGCCACCAGCCACCACCGACTTGAGATGCCTGGTAGGACTGAATGTAGCCAACCGGCCTCTCATCAAGCAGAATCATTTGCGGCTTAATTCCCCTCTGGTTTAGCTTTTTGAAAGGATCTTTTCCTTTCAGTCCATTTCGTCGTCGGGTTCGCTCCAGAATTGCCTCACATGAGGAGCCTTGAGCCACTCCACCAGTAAGTCAAAGTGCTTTTCTTGAAATGGTTCGAATGTGATTTTCATATGATGTATCCATAGCATTCTGGGACAAGCCACTACATTGAATCCCAGAATAATACTTCTCGCGGTTACATTCCAATAAACGGGGTCCATCCCCGACAGTCACCCCATAAACTTCGCCCCGTTTCTTACGAAACGGTGCTTTTTTTTTAATATCACTCAGAACATTTCCCTGTAGTTTTACGAGTCCATACTGCTTCTTCATTACCCGAAATGTCCCGACGTTACCCGAATTGGCTAAAATTTGGCTAGCTTTTGGCTAACGATTTTGGGACCGAAGTCATCCCCCACACATCCCACAAATGGGCGTGTCTCATTGGTCCTGCTCCCGAAAAAAAGTCAGGGGCGGAAGAGGGCGGAGGTGCGTCCTCAATCATTGGATTAGCTAAGTCTCTTCGAAAGAACATCACAGAAAATCACCTCGAATCTCTCCGGTGATCTGGGTCTTCCCCAAAATGTGGGGCATAAGCTTTTTGCAACGAATCATTTCCTCTTAGCACTCGTAAACCTTGTTCAGTGTTCCGTCCGGGGCTTTTTTTCCAAAGACAAGACCTACCCATCCAGACAAGAGTTCTCTGTTTTTACAACTTGGAGCGAATTGGTTGATTTCGGGATCTTCAGCCAGAGAAAATCCAAGATCTATTCATCTAATCTTTGTCTTCAGCATTTCAACCGGATGTGTTTCCTTTAATTTATCATCCCCAGTTTGATGCGACCGACCCAGTTCAAGCAACCTTTCTTTCAATTCAAATCCAGAGATACCATGCACATACTTTCTCATAAAATCTTCGAGATCGCAGCAAAGGCAAAAAACATGACCCAGTACATTTAGCATCTTTCCATCAGAATAAAGTGCTGCAAAGGGCGCAGACGTCAGTGCTTCCGGAACTACTTCTCTTTTTCCTGGAAAGATCAAAATATTCAAAATTTTTTTATCATTAAAAACAGTTTTCAAAGTATTCGCATATAGAAACTGCTTAACCAGATCAGGCCACGATGGCATCGAATGATTTGTATCGTAGTATTTTGCATCTAGCACAGCAACAATATCGCTAGAAACTAACACAATATCTGGCCTCTGAGTCGTTCTCGTTTCAATTGCTCCAAACGCAGTATTTGTGAAGCGCTTATCAGGAGTTCGATATTCCGGCTGAGGAAGAATGCTGGCAATAGACCTTAAGTCGTTACCCAGAATTTCAGCACACATTTTCTCCCACACTCTCCAAAATGAGTTCAACCCAAAAGCCGCTTTAATCTCGTTACTTTTCATTCCCTCAGTTCGAATAAATACTTCAATAAGATCAAATAGGCGCATATTCCTGTCAGAACTGGTCTTACCTCGCTCTATTTTAAGTTGGGCTATTGCAAACTGCTTCTTATATTTAAACTCTAAGGCATCAGAATCTGAAAGTTCTGGAATCGACCCAGATTGAAGCCACCCAAACTGATTATAGCATCGTGTAACAACATACCTGTGCAGCTTCCTTATAAAATTCTCGTGATGTTGTTCAGACATATTTCTATAGAACTCAGTATAAATTGGGCCTTCATTCGAATAGATTGGTCCCACTGACCTGATAGTCCGTGACCAATTTATTTTTCCTTGATTATATAATAAAATTTGTTTCTGCTCTGGTCTGTAGAAGCCATATCGACCCCAATCTTCAAGGATGTTCCAAGCCAAATCGAAAGTCGCGTGCTCACCTATCAGCCCACCTTTAGACTCAGCTATCTCCTCTGATTCGGAGCGACTATACTTTCGAAGCACTCTTAAAAGGAGCTTGAACTGCGATAGAGTTTGTTGTGACAGATGGGGATCAAGAGTTTTTGGAAGAAAAAGAAATAACTGATCATGTATTTGGACAAGGCCACAAAAGTCAACGCGTTCAATACTATTTCTACCAGAAACTAAGCCATTATAACGCAAAAAATTCAAAAGCTCATTGAAGAACTTAATATTCGTAGGAAGGGGATTCCCATCAACCAACACAATGGGGTTAGGTTCAAGCGGCCTTTTCACCACTATCCTTCGCTTTCTGGGTGTTTTTGACTGGAAACTCCGAAACTGAAGAGTCAAAAAGCTCTATATTTATCTTGTCGCTGAAAATTTTTTGCCCTTCTACAAAGAGTGCCTTCATACTTTGAAAAGACAACTCCACATCTTTAACAGCATTTTTGACTCTGAAAATACAAGATTTATTTTCTTCAAACCTGAGAACATCTTCGTAGAGATAATGAATGAGTTTATTAGCGACTCGCTCCTTGTCTCCATGTTCACCTTCATGTAAAAAGTAAGGTCCAACACATCGATCTTCCGGAAACCCCGCATCAAGCAAAGCTTGATTTAGAGCCAAGGCCAGTTTCTTCCATTCTATCGATCTACCACCATATTGAACCATTTCGTTCTTAAGCGAGCACTTTTCAAAGTCTAATGGCTTGTAATCAAAGTTCCATCTTCTTTTAAAGGCAGAATCCAAAGGATTCACGCTTTGATCTGCACTATTCATTGTTCCAATTATCGCTAAATTCTTAGGAATCCTAAATTTATTCCGAGAGGGCGCCTTATCACCTAAGACAGCTATAAGATATTCGTGAAATGCGTCGTCTATGGAAATAGAATAGGTGCTCTTTCCGTCAGAATCGCGATCCAAAAGCTGCAAAATCTCACCAAAAATTGCTGCAGCATTTCCTCTATTAATTTCTTCAACTACCAGCACAGCAAGATTTCCAGGCTCCTCAATTGCTGCCACAACAGCTTTTGCAAAAGGACCAGGAACAAATTTGTAAACAATTGCAGATGTTCCGTCTGCTCTTGGTTCCGCACTAGGGCGAGACATTCCCACAAAATCAGCATTCGCATATTCCGAATGAAACACGGTTCGAAGAGCCTGCGGATGGTCCTTTTGGAGATCAAAACTCTTCCCGGTACCAGGAGCACCGAAAACTAGTTTATTGAACCCCTTTACTGACTTCGGTTCGTCCGGTCGTCTTTTTTTCACCGGTCGAATCTTCCAAACTGAAGCTATCCAAAAGTAATGCAAGATACGCATCGGCACTAGACAAGGCCTTCGAACTTATTTCTGTTTCCACTCTTGAAAGAGAGTGCAGCACCAATAATCTATTTAGTCGCACAACTCTTCTTTTTCATCTTCTACAAGCCTACATACACTCTTATGATCATCACTGTAACCTACCAAAAAATTAAGCGCTCTCTTGTTTGCATTTCCTGCTAAAAGGTCGTTTTCACTTTTTCAAACAGTTCCTTATAGGTCAATTTGGCCCAATCTTGAAAACCGTGTTTCAAAAGAGTGTCATAGGTCTGATCTTTCGCCGTATTTAATTTCTCGGGGCGAGGTCTCATTAATGTGTATTGACAGTACTTTAGCAACCATTTCTCTATACATTTCAAATGGCATCATTTCACTTATGAATTTTTTTGAAAATCGAATTTTAATGGGAAGTCTATTCTTTTGTCCGTTTGTGCTAGAAAATAAAGCGATTACTTCATAAGTCTCATTTCATCTGAAAATTCAAAACGGAGAAAGTTCCCGTTTGAAGGCTGAGTCCCCACACGTCTACCCAGTCTATAGGATAGAAATTCCTTAGGAAATGAACCCTCAAGTAAACGATCTTTATCAATGGTTTCGTCGGAGGTAAGCTTACTCAACCATTCCGGTGCGAGGGTATTAACGCACATGCAAAGCAAAGTCTGTATGAGACAATTTCTTTTTTTTTCCTGACTCTAACTCGACAACAGTCGGGAAAAACTCTAGCTCGACAAGAGCAAGTGAAAATATGAAAGCGTCTTTACCAAGCGTGGTCATAGGTATTCCTTATGCTGCTGTTTTCTTTTTTCGACCGTCACTTTGAATGTGTTCCTGCATTTCATTGAAGTACTCGGGATTACTGTGAAGAAACCCTCGGAATCTGTGATTCAACAGTTCCCACATCAACGAACGATCCACTTTGTACGCCTCCTGTAAGCATACATCGATAACAGCTAGTGTTTTCTGCCACGTCTCTACTTTTCGGCCTAAATGGGATTCAGCCAATTTAACCGACTCTACCGAAAAAAGTCTATTCAGAATGCTCTTGGAAATTCCCATAATATGATAGCCATACAAATACCCAGCGGCTTGGACATTGCATGAAGCCAGGTTCGGCAAAGGTAAAGAAAAGAGGGTGTCTTTGGTAATATTGACGGTAATTCTTGTTTTTACATAGAAGTCAGCCCAAACGGGAAATTCATTATTGCAGCTAACGATAATGCCTCGGCCTTATTAATCTCTGACAGTTTATCAATGCTGTTATTGTCCGTAATTTGTGTATTTAACAATACTGTACTCAATAAACTTCGAGTATTGTCATCCTTTGATACTTTTCTCCAAATTAACGAAATGCTTGTAGCAAATGATGAACCTACCCCGATTTGATGGACACGCAGCTTTATGATAAACAAGGTGTCGATTGAGGTAGTTTAAGTGCAAAATCGTAAGTATACAGTTGAGTTTAAACAGCAGGCTATTGGCTTGGTTGAGACCCTTGGGTCAGTCAGTAAAGCCGCACAGCAGTTAGGCATTTCAACGGTCGCTCTCCATCAGTGGAAAAAGAAATTCAATCCTGTGGGTTCTAAAGCTAGTTCTAGTGAAGGTGAAGCCCTGTTGGATGAGCTCCAGAGGTTGAGACGCGAGACGGCTGAGCAAAAGAAGGTGATTCATATTCTCAAAGGAGCTGCAGCTTTTTTTTCGCAGGACCATCTGAAGTAAAATTCCAATTGGTCGAAACAATGGTACGCGAAAAAATGCCAGCTAGACTTTGTTGCAGGGTTCTAGAAGTCAGCCGATCTGGCTACTACGCTTGGCTTGATCGCCCAGAGTCCGAACGGAAAAAAGCGAATGACGTTTTGATAAAACACATAAGAGAGATTCATAAGGTAAGTCGAGGAACTTACGGGCTGCCTCGTATTAAGGCGGATCTTAAAAATCTAGGACTATCTTGTGGCAAGACCCGAATTGGAAATCTTATGAAAAAAGCTGGAATTTCTGGTTTAATTAAGCGTCGTTTTAAAGTTCGTACGACTGATTCTAACCATGATAATCCAATAGCAGACCGAGTATTCAAGACAGAGGAAGTGTCCACGCATCCCACTGCTCCAAATCAGCTATGGGCAAGTGACATTAGTTACTTACCCACAGAGCAGGGGTTTCTTTACCTCGCTACCTATTTGGATCTCTATACAAGAAAAATTGTGGGATTTTCAATTGACGATCATATGCGAACTGACTTGATAGAGTCGGCCCTAGATATGGCTCTTGGGAGACAAGGTTTTATCAAAGGGCAGCTATTGAGTCACTCTGATCGGGGGACCCAGTATGCATCCGATCAATATCGCAGCAAACTTGCTACTTTGAATATTCGGGCTAGTATGTCGAGAAAGGGAAACTGCTGGGACAATGCTTTTGCTGAGAGTTTTTTTGCTACGCTAAAAAAAGAGTTAGTATATCGGGAGTGTTACAAAACTCACGTAGAGGCGAAGAAATCAGTTTTTGAATACATTGAAGTCTGGTACAACAGAAAACGAATTCATTCTTCTATTGGATATATGACGCCTGTCCAATACGAGGCATCTCTAGCTGCGTAAAAAGTGTCCACTTTTTCGG